>CAXXCU010000001.1:0-2275767 GCA_963667615.2 Thermodesulfobacteriota bacterium | reverse complement strand
CTCAGGTTCCTCACAGCAGGAGTTCATCGGTCGGGAAAAGGGTATTGACGTACGACTTGCTCTTGACGTCATCAGGGAGATTTCCGAAGATATCTGCAACATCGCAGTTATCTTCAGTCAGGATCAGGATTTCTCCGAAGTTGCAAAAGACGTAAAGTCCATTGCAAAAAGGGAAGAACGATGGATAAAGATCGCAAGCGCTTTTCCTTTCAATCCGGAATCCTACGACACTCGGGGCATTAATGACACCGACTGGATAAAGATAGATAAAAAGACGTACGACGAATGTATAGACCCGAAAGACTACAGACCGGTGATCAAGTAGCTTCATTCCATGATAATATAGAGTTGAATACCATCAAGGCACCCTGGATTAGGCCCGGTTCACGGTTCTCCCGCATCCGGTTTCCCGCAAGGCTATGTTTTCGTTAAATCCTCGCACTTTGTTCCGCAGACTAAGGTATCATTGCCGAGCCATTTCCTCACGACTTTCAAACGGTCGTTATGTCGATGCCAAACACCTCATACGGTCTTGATACCGGGCTTCTGAAGCATCACGTTTCCGAATCACAATAGCAAAAACCATCGCAGAATCACATAGAGATTTACGATTCTTCATGTAAATTAATACCTCCATATAGGATTCGGGTTTTCCGTGATTTTTGTCTGATCTAGTACTGGTGCTCAGAGGCACTCTTTGGCGCGGGAGTGTTTACGCTGCTCTCGGTCAGGCAACCCGTGAAATTAATTATGATTCAGACTTTTAGAAAAGTACTGAAGGATTGTGGTATCAGCACAGTCCCTGCGAACCGTGAAATTGATGCGAGGTTATCCTGCGGGTAATCGAGCATATAATTTCCAGTGGTTAAAATCCTGCCTCATGCCGAAACTACTTGTTTTTCAGCACGTACCTCACGAGATACTGGGAACGCTTGACCCGATGCTAAAAGGCGCCGGTTTCAGGATACGTTACGTGAACTTCGGCCGTTCGAACTACAAGATCCCCAGACTCCGCAACTACGACGGTCTTGTCGTTCTGGGGGGCCCGATGAACGTGGACGAGACCGACGAGTATCCTTACCTAGTGCCGGAGACCGAGTCCATAAGGGAGTTTATCGACATGGACGCTCCGGTGCTCGGCATATGTCTCGGTTCGCAGCTGATTGCCAAGGCCCTCGGAGCCCGGGTTCGAAAAAACCCGGAGAAGGAGATCGGCTGGTATGACGTTTCCACTACCGAGGAGGGGAGGAAGGATCGTCTCGTAGGCGCATTCGGCGCGACCGAAAAGTCTTTCAGTGGCACGGGGAGTCTTTTGACATTCCGCCGGGTGCCGTGCACCTGGTTGCCTCCGCCGCGTGTGCGAACCAGGCGTTTCGGTACGGGGACAAGGTGTACGGGTTCCAGTTCCACCTTGAGGTAGACGCGCCCATGATAGAGCGCTGGCTCGTCACTCCGGTGAACAAAAAGGAAATTGAAGACCTCGGCGGCCAGGATAAGTCCCGGTGTTATAAGGTCCGAGACGCCGAAACACATAGATGCCCTTTCCGATCTCAGCAGCCGGACTTTCCGGGGTTTTATCGATCTGCTCGGGGGCGCCTCGGAGAAAAAGGCGCATATGCCTTCCGTCTGATACTCCCTGTCGGCGGCCTGTCGCTATTGCGGCACGTATCTGAAACAATCGCTTTACATTCAGGCCGGAGTTCAGTCTCTTTCGGATGACTTCCCTGAAAGGTTGTCATTATCCAGGTCCGCAATGCCGGTAAGAGTGACGGTCGGTCGGTCGGGGAACTCGGCCACCAGGTTCAGTTTCCCTCCCATTGCCGTTACGTAGTCGCTTAGCGTGGATATCAGGAGGTCGCTCCGCTTCTCTATCCGGGATACGTTTTCTTGCTTGATTCCGATTTTTCCGCAACGCGCACCTGGGTTCATTTGCGAGCCTTGCGCAAATCACGAAGGGACATCTCTTCGGCAATAAGCTTTTTTGCCCGGTCCTCTACTTTCTTGCGACGCGTCGCGGGGAGTCTTTTAATCTTCTCCTCCAGGGTCGACATTACGATACACCTCCTTATAACTGTTTCAGCCGGTCAAGATGAGCGTCAAGCCCTTTATCCGCTTCCCTGATCAGCTGCCCATAAAAATGTTTTTCACCGAGACATGAGTATGCTTTAAACCGCATATGCTGCCAAGAGCATTTAAGAGGACTTCTTCTCCGCATCCGTTTAAGCCAGAAAATTTCAGGTTATGCTGACCGTCCGGCATCTTCCTTGCTGGTCGCTGTTGAAAAAAAACCGGGCGTGTGTATAATCCGTGCGTCTTTCAGTTACTGAGAATCTTCTTTTAATCCACTCGACGAGGTAAATAATGAGCAACTGGGAATGTAAAAATCACGGCCATCCGGACATAAAGCCTTCTTCTTCCAGAAGAGCCATATTCATCGGCAGGTATCAGCCGTACCACGCCGGGCACATAAGCCTTGTCAGGCAGAAGCTCGACAAGGGAGTTCCGTGCCTGATAATGGTAAGGGACATTCCTCCCGACCCGAAAAACCCCTTCACCACGGAACAGACTGTCGGAATGATAAGAAAATATCACGAGAGCAAGGGCGATGACGTGGTCGTGATGGTAATTCCGGACATTGAGTCGGTGAACTGGGGCAGGGGAGTCGGTTACGAGATGAACGAGTTTTTTCCGCCTGAGAACATAGGGTTCATATCGGCTACCAAAATACGCGAGTCGATAGCAAGCGGCAATGAGGAGTGGAGGGAACTCGTGGACGAGTCCATTCAGGATGACGTCGTAAGTTACCTGAGCGGCGGCTGATCGCAGTTCCTGAAGTTAAAAAGACGGCGTCGCGGACGGCTCCGCGCAAAGACTGCGCGGACATATCCGGGGGTGGAGCGAGGAAACCGCATGTCGCAAAAAGCGCACCAGGGCGAGGTTGCCGGAACGCGCTGGGTTCCCGGTCAGTACCTGAAATTCTCCCGGCAGCGCCTGCGACCGGCCCTTGAGCTGCTGGACCGTATACCCCTTGAGGCGCCCGATGTGGTCTATGATCTGGGTTGCGGTTCGGGCCACGTGACCCGTCTTCTGGCGAAGCGCTGGTCTTCATCCAGGGTCTGCGGCATTGATAACTCGCCGCAGATGCTGGCCGAGGCGGCCGCGGAGCCTTCGACCGTGCGCTGGGCGGATGCCGATATCCGAAGCTGGGTGCCCCAGGAAAACCCCGACCTTATCTATTCCAATGCGTCTTTGCACTGGGTTGACGGCCACTCCGAGCTGTTTGCGCGCCTGGTGAGCTACCTTAAGCCGGGAGGTTGCCTCGCGGTCCAGATGCCGCTTAGCTGGGATCTTCCGTCTCACCGCCTGATGAGGGATACGCTGGCAAATCGCGGTCCCGGCGGGAGGCCTGCCGGCGACGCCTCGCTTCTTGCCGCCTTGTCAAACAGGTGGGTCGAGGATTCAGGGTTCTACTACGATATACTTTCTCCCTGTACGCGGCGCCTTGATATCTGGGAGACGCGGTATCTCCATGTGCTGGAGGGCGAAGATCCTGTTTTTGAATGGGTTATGGGCAGCGGCCTGCGCCCGATCCTGAATGGTCTGTCCGATACTGAACGAAACCGGTTTTTAAAGGCATACAAGTGCCGGCTTCGGGATGCTTATCCCGGGGGTTCGGGGAATCGTACGCTTTATCCCTTCCCCCGTTTGTTCATCGTTGCACTGGTCTGAAGGCGGGGCGGGCTTGAATCTTCTACAGTTAATACCAAATCAAAAACATCTCATGCGATAAAACATTACGAGTCTTGCAATAAAACATTACAATATTATAATAATATCATAATGATTAAACCTAAGGAACTGGGAAAAAGGATAAGGCGGTTGAGAGAAGACAGGAAACTTTCTCAGGCGGAATTAGCAAAAGTTACTGGCACGAGCAGGGAAGTTGTATCAAACATGGAAACCGGCGCGAGGATGCCGAAATTAGGTGAAATAAGCAAGCTGGCCAGTTTTTTTCACTGCTCCATTGATGATTTGATAAGCGACGAGGAAAGTGTGGAAATCATTATTGAAAAAAGCAGGAAGGCTAAGCCAGAAAAAGAGACTTTGAGAATAAATGTGCCTCAGAAGAATTTAAGTAAATTCAAGGAAGTATTTTTATACATTCTGAATGAAGTGGGAGCAAAACCGAACGTGGGCGAGTCCGTTCTGCAAAAGATGCTCTACTTCATTGACTTTGATTACTATGAAGAACACGAAGAGCAGCTAATCGGGGCAACTTACATAAAAAGTAAATACGGCCCGGCACCAATTGAGTTTAAAAAAGTTGTCGATGAAATGATTGACGATGAAGATTTAGACAAGGTTAAGTCCAGACATTATCATGAGCAGACCAAGTATCTGCCCTTACGCAAAGCGGACCTTTCAGATCTGAACGCGAATGAACTGAACACAATTAATAAGGTTCTTGAAAAATTATCCGATATGAACGCAAGACAGATTGCGGAATATTCGCACAACGACATACCCTGGCTTGCTACGAGCGATAAGGAAAAAATCAATTACGAAGCTGTTTTTTACAGAACTTCCCCCTATTCAGTGAGACAGTACATTGAAGAAGATCAGTATTGAACGGTTGCCGTGTTTTGAAAAGGACTTTAAAAAGCTGCTGAAAAAATTCAGAACACTTGAAGAAGACTTGGAAACTTTCATTAAGTACCAGTTAAAGCCATTTCATCTTTTGGATCAGGACAATCTGGGTATAAGACAGATCAGCAATTTAGGGATTGTGGAACCCGAAATATATAAAGTCAGAAAGTTCGCATCTAAATCTCTAAAAGGAAAAGGAGTTCAGTCAGGAATCAGAGTTGTTTATGCTTATTTTGAAGATAAAAACAGAATTGAACTTATAGAAATCTACTATAAAGGCAGCAAAGAGCTGGAGGATAAAAGTCGTATTAAGGAACTTTATCTATAGTTTGAAAGATACCTTGACCATAAGGGAAAATGGTGAAACCATCTTTGCAGCTTGATCAAACCGTCACTCGGCTGCGGCAAAAACGGAGGGATTCCGAAACCTTTTTACTGTGGTCCGGTTTCCGCGGTCTCTTCCTTGGCGGACTTTTTCTGGTACTTGCGGCGGAATTTCTCGACCCTGCCTTCTTTCTTATAATGTTTTTCCTTTCCGGTGTAGAAAGGGTGAGAGTCGCTTGAGATCTCCACGCTTATGAGCGGATACTCGTTTCCGTCTTCCCATTTTGTAGTCTCCTCGGATGTTCTGGTCGATCGCGTAAGGAACATATGCCCCGTGAACGAATCCTTGAAAACCACGTAGTTATAATCTGGATGAATGTCTTTTTTCATTTTATCTGTCCGGCATCCTTCGCGGGAAACGAAATTCTATACTACTATAAAATTTTGTAAAGTGCGTCGCCCGGTCATTTGGAGAATCCTGCCCGCCCGGAAACAATCATCCGCGAGTTCAGGGGCTGGGCGGGACGCGCGTTCACGGGGAAGGCCCGCTTGAATTTCTGAATCTGCGCCTTGGAGAGAGAGACCGGTTCGTGAAGCACGTACCAGTTCACCCCTTCCGTACATGGAGGGGTTGTGAGCGACCCCATGAAGCGGTAGTAGCGCAGGTCGCCGGGCAGAAGCTCGGACGCGCTCACCCTGACGTCTTCGTAAGTGACCGCCCGAGTTTTCCGCAAGGGAAGGTGCCTCCAGATTTTTTCAGCTGCCGCGCCGCTCCCTTCTTCAACCATCACGCCGACGACCCCCAGTTGTCCGCTCTCCGTTTTATGCACCAGGTGGATTTCCATGGGATAGTATCTGCCGCTTACGGCATTTTCGCTGGGTGTGTGGAAATGAAGCTGCAGAAGATGATACACGACGCCGTCAACTTTGAGAGTGTTTCCCTCGGGAAAATTCACCTGCACCGTGTGGCCGTTATTGAGAATCTCAAGGGGAGAATGCCTGTAGTCGAACTCAAGTTCGGGCAGGTCCGCCGAAAAAGTGGGCAGGATGTCGACGGGAGACTGGAATTTCCCCTGGGAGCACAAGCTGAATTCGGGCTTGAGTTTCCCCCAGTTCCCCGGAGCGCCTTTCCCCTCGTAGCCCCAGAGCGCTTCGTGGGTCTCCCCGGCGCTTGCGGGGGAACCCGGGACGACCGCGGCCAGCGCGAAAGCGCAGACGACCAGTATCCCGAGAGGACATCTGCCGAAGATCCGGCGGGGGAGCTTGTCCCGCGCGGAAGATGTGAAATTACGAGGTTCAGGATGCATGGTTTCATTAAACCCTAGCGACTTTGCGCGGCTTGGTCAATCAGGGGGAGCTTCAGCGCGGGAAATGAATGGTTCATGAACTCTCTCTCGTCCCCGGTTGTATGGGATATCCCGGGTCACTTGGCAGGCAGTCGGCCGAAATCGGGCATGGCGTCGCTCCCGGAACAAGATCCGGCCTCCGCCAAGCCTCGGGACATATCGGGGCAGCCGGAAATTTTACGGCGGACATGAGGAATTTCCGGTCGAAAAGGATACGGCTTCTGGTTTCCTTCCGGAACTGATGGAGAGACCCCGTCTGGTTCAAGACGCCGCGGTGCCGGTTTTTCCCTGTTGCCGAGACCGGCTCAGTATCTCGGCGGCTTTTTTTGCGAAATAGGTGATTACGATGTCCGCCCCGGCTCTCTTTACGCTGAGCAGGCTCTCGAGGATGATCTTTTCCTCGTCAAGCCACCCCGACCCGCAGGCCGCCTTTATCATGAGGTACTCTCCGCTTACCTGGTAAGCCGCCACGGGAAGATCGGTGTTTTCCTGAAACAGGGATACGAGATCAAGGTAGTATCCCGCGGGCTTCACCATCACCATGTCAGCGCCTTCCTCTTCGTCTAGGATAAGCTCCCTCAGGGCTTCTTTCGAGTTGGCGGGGTCCATCTGGTAGGTCATCTTGTCCCCGCCCCTGGGCGCTGAGTCAAGCGCTCCGCGAAACGGTCCGTAAAAAGAAGAGGCGTACTTTGCCGTGTACGACATTATCGAAACGTTCGTATGGCCCTCCTCGTCGAGAATCTCCCTTATCGCCCCGACCCTCCCGTCCATCATGTCGCTCGGGGCGACTACGTCGACTCCCGCGGCGGCGTGGCAGAGAACCTGCTTGCAGAGCACCTCGACCGTTAAGTCGTTGAGTATTTCCCCGGACGGAGACACCACGCCGTCGTGCCCGTCGCTTGAGTATGGATCAAGCGCGATATCCGTTATGACGGCGACTTCCGGAACCTCTTTTTTAATGGCGGCTACGGCCCTTGGCACAAGACCCCTCGGGTTATAGCACTCCTCGGCGAAGGGAGATTTGAGTCCGTCTTCGATTGCCGGGAAAATCATTACCGCCCCGACGCCCAGATTGCGGGACTGCCTCACTTCCTCCACAAGACCCTGGATGCCCCACCTCTTGCATCCGGGCATCGATTCTATTTCTTCATCGCCGTTTTTGTCGTGGATAAAAAGCGGGTACACGAGGTCTCCCGCCAGAAGCGTAGTTTCCCGCACCAGGTTTCTTACGGAAGGGGACTTGCGGTTTCTTCTCGGCCTTGCGGACAGGTCAAGAGACGGTATGTCTCTCTCCGGCGTTTTTATCTTAGGTTTTCTTCCGGTGCTCATGGCTTCTGCGGTCCTGATTCTACAGACCTGGGAGGAAAGGCGTCTATACCCGGCGCGAAACCCCCGGAAAATAATAAAAGGCCCGGGGGAATAGTCAACAAAGGATGAATATTCCCGGCACTTTTAATTGCGCCACCCTGCGTCTATAATGATCTGCAAGAAATACCGGGGAGAAATCCATGAACAGCGACAAGACCCAAGATGCTTCCGCTTCCTACACCATGGGATACAGCGACGATTTTCAGAAACTGCTCAAGCGCCGCAACGCGGAGACCAGTGCCGCGCATCTGCTCCCGCAGCTTGAGCCGGGCATGCGCGTTCTTGATTTCGGGTGCGGCCCGGGAACGATTTCGGTGGGGCTGGCAAAGGCGGTTGAGCCCGGAGAGCTTTTCGGCGTCGATATGGAGGCCTCGCAGATCGGGATCGCGCGGGCCGCGGCGGAGGCCGGCGGACACCGAAATGCGGCGTTTCTGACCGCCGACGTGACGGACCTGCCTTTTGAGGATGACTCGTTTGACGTCGCGCACTGCCACGCTGTGCTCATGCACGCCCCGGACACGATGAATGTTCTGGCGGAAGCGCGCCGGGTTCTTAAGCCCGGCGGCATCATCTCAAGCCGGGAGATGTTTGTTGACTCCTCGTTTCTTGAGCCTGCGATGAAAGACGCATGGGAAACGTTCGCGAAGCTTGTCGAGGCTAACGGGGGCCACCCTCAGGCCGGCAGGGAACTCAAGCGGCTGTTTATCGAGGCCGGTTTCTCGGATATAAGCGCGAGCGTTTCGTTTGAACCCTTCTGCACGGACGAGGACATTGATTTTCTTCACGATTTCATTCTTGGCTGGTTTCTCTCTCCGGCTACCGTTGAAGCGGCCGTGAAATACGGGATCGCTGCCCGGGAGCAGTTCGATGGCTGGCGCCGGACGCTTGATCGGTGGAAAGACACCCCCGGAGCGCTGGCGGCCTTTGCCTGGGGGGAGGCGACGGGGCGCAAATAGGATTGTTTTCTGGATCTTGCCCAAGACCTGACCCCATATCTTTCTTCAGAGCTTTCCATAATAGCCCGCTTTCTCGGGAATCTGCCGTATAAAAAAATGCGATTCCAGAGTCGCGCGTACTTGTCAACAAAGCAATCAGTCTTATCTTTAAGTAAGAGAAAGCGGTTTTTCCAGGTGGAATTTGCCGCCTACTTAACGGAGGTTTCAGATGACCAAGGAGAAAACTGAAAAGCACGAGTTTCAGGCCGAAGTGCGGAGGCTGATGGATATCGTGATCAATTCCCTGTATACCGACAAGGAGATATTCATCAGGGAACTGGTTTCAAACGCTTCTGACGCGCTTGAGAAACTGAGGTACGTCCAGCTTACCGACAAAGAGATATACGACGAGGCTCTCCCGCTTGAGATCGAGATATCCACCTCGGGCGAGGACAACACGATCACCTTCACCGACTACGGCGTCGGAATGAGCAGAAAGGAACTCGTCGAGAACCTGGGGACGATAGCCCGCTCGGGCTCAAGGAGCTTTCTTGAGGCGATGGAGAAAAGCGGGACCGAAGGGGGAGACCTGATCGGGCAGTTCGGAGTGGGCTTCTACAGCTCCTTCATGGTCGCTGACTCTGTTGAGGTAGTCACCCGCGGCTACAGAAAGAACTCGGAGCATCTTGTCTGGCGAAGCAGCGGGGACGGGGTGTTCGAGATAACAAAGGGAAAGGGGCACAGAAGGGGCACAAAGATCGTCGTGTCTCTCAGGGAGGATGCGAAGGAGTACTCCGACCCGGACGTGATAAGGGACATACTGAGAAAATACTCCGCGTTTGTTCCCTTCCCGCTTAAACTGAACGGCGAGCAGATAAATACCACCGAAGCCGTCTGGCTCCGAAACAGAAGCGAGATTACGGATCAGGAGTACGGCGGCTTCTACAGGTTTCAGACAAACTCCTTTGACGAACCCAGATACAGGCTTCATTTCTCATCGGAGGCCCCTATTGACATGAACGTGCTTCTGTTCGTGCCGGAGGACAACATGGAGCGCCTGGGATTCGGGAGAATGGACCCGGGAGTGAGTCTTTACTCGAGAAGGGTTCTTATAGACGCCTCCCCCAAGAATCTTCTTCCCGAGTGGGCGAGGTTTCTTAAGGGCGTGGTGGACAGCGCCGACATTCCTCTCAACATATCGAGAGAGACCATGCAGGACAGCTCCCTTGTGAGGAAGCTTAATTCCGCCATTACGAAAAGGTTCATAAAGTTCCTTGAGCAAGGCTCCGCCGACGACCCGAAGAGTTACGGCGACTTCTACGGCAAGTTCGGTTTTTTCATAAAGGAGGGAGTGGCTTCTGACTTTGATCACAGAGAGCAGCTTCGGGGGCTGCTGCGCTTTGAATCCTCGCGCAAGGGGGAGGGGGAGCTGGTTTCCTTCGAGGATTATCTCTCGGGGATGCGCGAAGGCCAGGAGGAGATCTATTACCTGTTCGGCTCCGCAAGGGACACGCTTGAGAACGGGCCCCACATGGAGTTTTTCCGCTCGGAGGATATCGAGGTTCTTTTCATATACGAACCGATTGACGAATTCGTGATGTCTACTCTCGGAGAGCACAAGGAGAAAAAGATTGTCTCCGCCGACAGCGTCGACGTAGGAGTTGCGGGCAAGGATGCGGAGAGTTCTTCCGGGGATCCTTCCGAGGAGGAAAAATCGCTTTGCGGATGGATGAAGGAAGTGCTTGGCGAGAGGGTCGGGGACGTGCGCATGAGCCGGAGGCTTGTCGAGAGTCCCGCGGCCGCGTTTAACTCCGATTCCGCCATGACCCAGGGGATGAAAAGGATCATGAGGAACATAAGCTCGGGTGCTGACATGCGTTCCGTCGTCCGCCTTGAGATAAACGGCAGGCACGCGCTTATAAAGAACCTTGCTTCCATGAAAGAAAAAGACGGGGAATTTGCCGCAGTCATAGTTGAGCAGCTCTTTGATAACGCGCTTCTGGCCGCCGGGTACATGGAGAATCCCGGGAGCATGGTCGGAAGAATAAACAGGCTGCTTGAGCGGCTGAGTTCCGGATGATGCCCGCAGATGAACTACCTTGCCCACATGCGGCTTGCCGGCGATGACCCGGAATGCCTGATAGGAAATTTCCTGGGCGATTTCGTTAAGGGCAGGCTGCCCGAGGACCGCTACGCCCCGGGCGTAAGGCGCGGGTTAGTGATGCACCGAAGGATTGACGCCTGGACGGATTCTCATGAAATAACCAGGGAGTGCGCCAGGCTTGTAAGTCCCGGGCGCAGGCGCTGGAGCAGGGTTATTCTTGACATTTTCTACGACCACCTGCTCGCCGTTAACTGGGAGAGGTATTCGGATGAGAGCCTCGGGGACTTTCTTGACAGGGCGTATGGCATAATCCTAGGGGCGGCGGATATCTTCCCCGAGAGCGCGGCGGCCAGGATAAACGCCATTATCGAGGACGGCTGGATAGAGAAGTACCGGAGCGTTTCGGGGCTCAGCGTCGTGTTTGAGGGGATGTCGAGAAGGGTAAGGAGAAAAAATCCCCTCTCCGGCTCTGAGCGGGAGCTTGTGGCGCACTACGACGAGATGAACGGGCATTTCAACCGGTTTTTCCCGGAAATTCTCGAATACGCGAAACATATTGAGAAAACGGACGAGATTCAGGCCTGATGAATCCCGCACTGTGCGCTGGAAAAACGGGGAAATGCCTGAGCTTGATGCGAACACTCAGCATACCGGCTTGCAGAACCGGCCAGGCACATACGGACCTCGCTTTTTCGCCGGGTACTGCGTCCGTCGAAAGTTGTTCGGGAACTCAGATGCCCAGACCGAACCCGGTAGCGAAGGTGTAACCGACGTAGACTCCCCATTCGCTGATTTCAAAATCATAATCAACCTTCGCCGTCGAGGAGGTCAGTCCGTCTCCCGAGCTGGAGTCGAATTCATACCTGGAGTAGGTAACCCTCAGATCAAGACGGTTTTGTTCGCTTCCGAATTCTACTCCGGCTCCCACAAGCCATGGCCACGCGCGAAGTTCCTTGCGGTCCACGCCCTTAATCCGCTCGGTAGTGCCATCGGGAAGAACGACCATGCCGTCATAAGCGCCGTCAAACGTGAAGTCCGCCCACTTGACGCCTCCGATCAGGTAAATCGAACCGCCGCTCCCCAGAATGTCTTCCCGGGGCGATAACCCCAGCTTCGCGTTAAATCCCGCACTGTAGTTCTTTTCCAGATCCCAATCTCCGGGAAACACGTCGGGAGCGTCCGGCGAAGAAGTGTTATCAACTCCTTTAAGTCGTCCGTCTACTTTTCTGTTCAGGTTAAAAGCGAAGTCAAGTTCGCCTGAAAAATAGGTTTGGCCGGGGAGGTTCCACCGATGTCCCAGGATGGCCTTTATGGAGCCGATTTCGCCTTTGCCTTTATCGCTTTCGTAGGTCGACATGGGTTCCATGTCGGGAAAGTTGTGAATTACCGTTTTCTTATAATCCACGTCGGCGTATTCTCCTCCGAGCGCCGCCCCAACGTAAAAACCTCCCATGCCCTCGGCATTTGCGGTCTGGGGCTGCGACGCGAAGCAGAAGGCTGCCAGGATTAAAGCCGCGGCAAGCCGGTGCAAACGGGTTGTCGACTGATTAAAACACCGTGGCGCGGCATGCACGGATGACCGGAAAGTTTCCTTTACCATTTCGTTCTTAACCTCCTTGCTTGTTTCGCCGTTGTCGTTACTCTTCAATTTTGATGGTATTATTTTATCTCAAATAACCTCTGGAGTTCCACAGGTTTCCAGCAGAGATCTTTCATGAGGTTCTCTGGAAAAAGGGAACTCGGTTCAAGAAGCAAAGAGCCTGAGGAATCTGAAAATTTTACATGGAACTCACGCTCTTGGTTCGGATTGTCAACTAACTAAACGCCCGAAAGCTATTTATAAACCAAGGTAAAGAATGATCGATCTGTACACGGCGGCCACGCCGAACGGCAAGAAGGTTTCAATAATGCTTGAAGAGTTGGGAGCCCCCTACAAGGTTCACGCTCTTAACCTCTCTGAGTTTGAACACAAGGAGCCGTGGTTTCTCGAGATAAACCCGAACGGGAAAATACCCGCCATAGTCGACAATGACGACGGCACGGCGGTTTTTGAGTCAGGAGCCATACTGATATACCTTGCCGACAAGTTCGGAAGCTTTCTTCCGCCGTTCGGGGACAGGCGCAGAACAACGTGTGTCCAGTGGCTCATGTTCCAGATGTCGGCGGTAGGGCCCATGCAGGGACAGCTGAACGTCTTTTTGAAATACGCCCCTGAAAAAATCCCCTACGCCATAAGGAGGTACACCGAGGAAACGAAGAGAATTTACTCGGTGCTCGACGAAAGGCTATCAAGGGTGGAGTATATTGCCGGGGAGTATTCGATTGCCGACATAGCCACGTGGCCCTGGATAAACGCCTACGACTGGGTCAGAATGGACCTTGAAGATTTTCCGAATCTCAGCAGGTGGCGCGCCGCGGTGGGCGAAAGACCCGCCGTGATAAAAGGAAAGGGGATTCCTCCTAGCCCGGAGGAAGAGGAAACGGAAGAAGAGAAGATAAAGAGAATCCGGAAGCTGCTTTCCTAGTTTCCCTGTGTCCGGGACGAAGCGGGCGGGAAAATCCTCTACCCGCCTTTTCGTCAAAAAAACAAAAGGCTTTTTATAGCGTTTGGGTTCGTTCCTGATGTCCGAGGATAAGAAAAAAGACAGGATCGTGCTGGTGACGGGGGCAAGCGGTTACGTCGGCGGGCGGCTGGTTCCGGCTTTGGAGGAAAAGGGAGAGCGGGTGCGCTGCCTTGCCCGCAATCCCGGGTATCTCGCCGGCCGTTTCTCTCCCGATACCCGGATTGTCGCCGGCGACGTGCTTGACCCCGGTTCTCTCGAGATCGCGCTTGAAGGCGTGGACACGGCTTACTACATGGTCCATTCCATGGGCTCCGGGGGCAGCTTCGAGGAGCAGGACCGTACCGGGGCGCGTAACTTCGCCCGGGTCGCCCGTCGACGCGGGGTGCGTCGAATCATTTATCTGGGAGGCCTGTTCGGGGACGGCGAACTTTCCTCTCACCTGGCGAGCCGCAGGGAAGTGGGGGCCATTCTGGCCTCCGAAGGTCCGCTGACACTGGAATTTCGCGCCTCGATCATAATCGGCTCGGGGTCGCTTTCCTTCGAGCTGCTGCGAAGCCTGGTCGACAGGCTGCCGGTTATGGTCACCCCGAGCTGGGTGAGAACCCTGACCCAGCCCATCTCCATTGAAGACGTAATAGCCTATCTTGTTCACGGCCTGGACCTGGAACTGCAAGACAGCGCGGTTTTCGAAATCGCCGGACCCGACCAGGTCACCTACGGCGAGCTGATGCGTGAATACGCCCGCCAGATCGGCGTGCGGCGTCTCATGATCCCGGTGCCCGTCCTGAGTCCCAATCTCTCGAGTCTCTGGCTTGGGCTTGTGACTCCCCTTTATGCCCGGGTGGGCAGGAAACTCGTTGACGGTCTGCGCAACGAGACCATAGTCCGCGATAAAGCGGCCCTGAAGCGTTTCCCGGTGCGTCCCCTGGGAGTGCGCCAGGCGATAGAGCGGGCTCTTAAACGGGAAAACATGGAGATTGCCCGGACACGCTGGAGCGATGCCGTGTCTTCGGGCGGCAATCGCCCGTCCTGGGGAGGAAAGCGTTTCGGTTCGAGGCTTATCGACCGCCAGCAGGCCGTCGTCGACGCGGAACCCGCCCGGGCCTTTGCGCCCATACGGCGCATCGGCGGGGACCGGGGCTGGTATTTTGCCACCTGGATATGGTATCTGCGCGGCTTGGCTGATCTGCTGGCGGGCGGAGTGGGCATGCGGAGGGGCAGGCGGCACCCGACCGACCTGCGCCCGGGCGACCCTCTGGACTTCTGGCGCGTTGAGGCGTACGAGGAGAATCGCCTGCTGAGCCTGAGAGCGGAGATGAAATTGCCCGGTCAGGCGTGGCTTCAGTTCGAAGTCGAACCCGCTGAAAAGGGCAGCCGGATAACGCAGACGGCCGTTTTTCAGCCCCTGGGCCTGGGCGGCCTGCTTTACTGGTACGGTCTCTACCCCGTCCACTGGATTATTTTCAGGCGGATGCTCGGGGAAATTGCGAGGCGCGCGGCTTCTTAGGGTTCATTGATGCCCTGTACGCGCAGAACCATGGTCGGCGATTAAACGTGTTCTTAAGCGCGGGGATTGGTGGAATTTCGCTCCGGCACGGGATTCATGCCCGGATGAAGAAAAAGCCGGAGGCGGTTTCGAAAACCGCTCTCCGGCTTTAGCCCGAACTTCATTTAATCCAAAGCTCAATTATCTCCGTAATCATCTGTAACAACACAGTTTTTTGGAAGTAAGAGCAATTTTAGCTTGCATATTTGCCATGTATGAACACTCTCCAAAAAACAGAAAAACTCTCTTTTTTGCCTTGACTATACATTTTATTCATTATACTCTTACCTGTACCCGCCATGTAATTGAGGTGCTCGGTAGATGTAATCCCCAACCGTAAAAGTCCGCCAGATTCTTTTCCGTAAAGCCTGCGAAGAAAAACGGCATTCATTATTGACGGCATCCGCGACATGCTAAAAGGCGGGGTGGTTTACAAAAGTTCGCAGAAGCCTGCGTTCCCTGCCCCACGGACACGTGGCAGCGGTGCTGGGCACCGCCAGGAAACTACCGCATTCTTCACAGTAGTTCGCGCATGCGCGAACCCTCGGGGCCATAGCAATCGCGTTCTCAGTCCCGGTTCCAAGCTTGCGGCTTCCCGCGGGTTGTCCCCGGAGACCGCGAGCACGAGTCTTGGAACTGTCATGGGTCTCGGGGAGGTATCGGGCAACGAAGTGCTCTCGATGCTCGACTGGCTTGTGGATCGGCAGAAGTGGATAGAAAAGAGCCTGGCCAACCGCCATCTTGAGGGAAAGACCCTGGTTCTCTATTCAGTTCAAGCTACGTGGAGGGAAAGGAGTGTCCCCTGGCCGCTTTCGGTCACAACAGGGACGGCGAGGGGAAAGAAGCAGGTTGTATACGGAATGCCTCGGCCGAGGGTTGTCCGGTCGCGGTGGAAGTATTTGCGGGGAACAGGCCGGACCGTAAGGAACCAGGTGGAGAAGGTTCGAGCGGTTCGGAATCGACCGCTGGTGGGAGACCGCGGGATGATAACCACGGCGAGGATAAGGGAAGACCTTGAACCCTGGGGCTTGACTGGATATCGGCGCTTAAGTCAAAAGACATCCGGGAGCTGGTGAAGAAACCGAAGGAAGGGGAAGCTTAGCCGGAAGCTCTGGCGACGGGGTCGGAGAGATAGAGAGTCCGAAGTTTGCGGGAGAACGCCTCATAGTGTGCTTTAACCCTCGTTTGAAGGAGGAGCGTGCGCGCAGGCGGGAAGAGCTTCTGCTTTCCACTGATGCGCGAGGATATAGCAAAGGTGTTCGCCGGAAGGGTTCGTTGCGGGGCAAAGACAGGATCAACCGGCGCGTGGGGCGTGAAGCGAACCGCAGGAAGGTGGAGAAGCATCTTCGGGTCACCGACAATGATATCGTATGGTCACGCAACCTTAGAGGCGGAGCGAGGCTTGACGGCATCCGCTGGAGTCCGGGAGCGGAAGATTATTGGCGTACAAGCGGAATTTCGTTCAATCCGCATCCGTACGTATACAGCGAGAACATGTTCGGGGTCATGTTCTGCTGTGCATGCTTGCCTATTACCTTGAGCGCAGGGCGCTGGCGAATTCGAAATGACAGGGAGGGGGCGCCGGAAGAGTCCAGTGGGAAAAGCGATCCGACAGCAAGCGGTTTCTGCGTGCAAGTTTCGGGACGCTGGCCACGGTGAATCTGAACGGGTAACGCTTCACCGTTTCCCCGTAATAACGGAGTCAATCACCGTCCGTTTGAACCTGATGCGCGCCTTCATGAGCGAAGTTCGGTCGCGGAATATCATGTCCGTTTCCCCGATACGCGCCTTCTGAGCGAGGTCGAGCGATCAGCAGGTTGGCCGCGGCGCTTCGGGACGCGTCTGCGGACCCGGCGACCGCGCATCCGCCGCCGTCATCAGCATAATCCCCCGGGTAAATACCGGATCCTAGGATAAAAACCACATCTTGGCCCGGGAGATTGAATCCCTCAACATAGCTCCTCTTGGGCGTTGTGCCGGGGCTTTTTCCGTCTTCCCTGACTTCATCGCCGTCTATAAGCGGATGGTCCCATTTATAGTTGACAAAGCCTCCTACCCCTGTCCCCGAGGCAGTCTTGATGATCTCGTCCCCGACGTTGACCCCGTCTTCATCCACGACATAAAGGTTCGTGTCCTCAAGGAGCGGATTGTTGCCGTTAAAGAACACGGTTGTGGCTGAAGTCATGAGAAACATGTATATGGCGCCGGATTTCCAGGGCTCTTTTCTCATGCAGTGGCGATAGTTGGGCAGTTTGCTGAAGTCAAGTTTAGTATGTGCGAGCAAGACGGGCAGGTATTTTTGGAGCCCCTCCTGTACGAACTTCTGCAGGGTGTCGTCGTCCATAACCTGCTCGGCGGTGATGGAAGGCGTGAAGTCGGGGCATGGCGCATACGTTATCAGCGCGTCGTCCTCGGCGTGATCAAAACCGAAGATAAGCAGCCTTTCCGTAGGCGCTCCCAGAACATTATCTTTGTGCTGGTATGCGCAGCTTACCCTGGGTTCACCGTTATAAACATAGTCGACGCATACGGTCATGTTGAGATCCGTGTCCGCCGCTTTCGTGAGAAGTTTCTGCACTACGGACTTGCCGTTGTCGTCCTTAACGCCACTCAGGTTCCCGCCGTTTTTGCCTATCACCGGGTAGTTCGCGTGGAAAAAGGCGTATGCCTTCCAGGTCAGTCACTATGACGTACAAGGAACCGGACTTCCAATGTCCCCCATCCTTGTAGTCCTTGTAGAACTCAAGCGTGGAGGCGACACCCTGATCAACGCTAATGGAACCGTCGGCATGCGGTTTTCTCACGTGCTCCAGCAGATTTCTTATGGCTGTTTCGTCGTTAGCAGCAGTCACATCTTTAACCGTTGTTCCGGAGTCGCCGTGAAAACCGTGCGCCAGGCAGGGGCTCGCACCGGAAAAGACCAGGATTGCCCCGCATCCCAGCATAACGCAGAAAAGAACCAGTTTTTTCATGATTTTCCTCCTGATATCTGTCCAGGTGCTGCGGCGGGGCGATAAACTGATCCTGAAATACGCGCGATCTAATCCCCCGTCCCCCGTCCAGGCTTGATTTCTGATAGAATACAGTCGCAGTCACTTAACGTTCCTATCAAATCATACCGGATTCAGAATTGCAAGATGTATTTCCCCTCGGAACCGGTGTTCACGTCCCTTCGGACTATACAGGCAGTCAGTTAGTTACGTCGGCAGGCGTCCGGTTCCGGCTTTGGATGAAAAGGGGGAAGGGGTGTGCCGTCCTGCCCGCGACCCCGGATGTCCCGCCGGTCGTTTCTCTTCCGATCCCCGGATTATCGTCGGCGATGTGCCGGCCCCCGGTTCCCCGGAGGCCGCGCCTGACCATTTCCCCGTATGCCGGATTTGACCATATCCCGCCTGGAATATATAATTTCCGAAGCCAATGCATTTGTGGTGCCTGACGCTGTATAAGCGGAGATAGCAGCAAATGAATCCAAACCCGAACATGCGCAAGGACGAAGACTTGCTTTACCCGTTTCCGGAAGGCTGGTATTTCGTCGCCAGCCGCAGGACTATTGAAAAACAGGGACTCCTGAAGAAAACCTGGCTTGGAGAAGAGATTGTTGTCTGGTGCGACGACGAAGGGAACATTTGCGTCGCCGAGGCGGTCTGTCCGCATCTCGGAGCCGATCTCGGGCCCGAGTCAGGGGGACAGGTGCGCAACGGCTGCCTCGTATGCCCTTTTCACGGTTTCGAGTTTGACGTAAGCGGTCAGTGCGTGGCGACGCCCTACGCCCCTGCGCCGAGGACCGCCAAGCTTAAGCTGTTCGAGACACGTGAAATCCAGGATCTCGTCTTTGCGTGGTGGGGAAGCGGCGGTCGGCCGCCTCAGTGGCACCTGCCCGAGGCGCCTCCGGCGGGCGCCGAATGGAGCGGGTTGGAATTCTGGAGCATCCGTTTCACGGGGCACCCCCAGGAAACTACCGAGAACTCCGTGGACCCCGCACACCTGAACTACGTGCACCACTACTACGGCGTGCAGGAGGTCGGTTCGGTATCGGTTGACGGCACACTGCTCACAAGCAGTTTCAACTTCAAGCGCAGTCTTACCGTCGCCGGCATCAAGTTTTTAGAGTACGATGTCTCCGCGGTCGCCAGTATACATGGGCTAGGCTATTCATTCGTCGAGGTTCAGGAATATTCGATCGGCATGGAAAGCCGTCTGTGGGTGCTTGCGGTGCCGGTCGACGGCGAATTTATTGAACTTACCATGGTGAGCCAGGTGCGGCAGCTTCGTAGTCCGAAGGGACTGGGCTTAGGGCTGCGGCTCCTTCCCCTGGGACTCAGGACTCGCATCATGAACAGGGTCATCATTTCCGGCCAGGTGCATGATGTCATGCAGGACGTTGTCATCTGGAGCAATCAGAAACATCGGTCACGTCCGAAACTATGCAGCGGCGACGGCCCTATCGGGAAGTATCGGCGCTATTGCAAGCAGTTCTATCCGGACGGTCAGTACTATACCCCGTAGAGAGATGTACGGGTGTCTGTGCCGGAATCGGCATGACATTCAGTCTTTGTTTTCATACCGCTTGAGCGGCGTCCGGCAGGTTGCTGACCTTGTTGCAAGGTGGCGGGGAAAGGTCGGCAGCCGAGCGGGCTCTAAACCGGTTTGCGGGCCAGGAAGCAGTAAAGCGGCGTAAAGACGCCCTCCCGGCCGCCGGCGATATAGGCTTCGGCCGTGCGGTCCATCAGTCTGGCCACGGCGTGCGTGCCTTTGGGGATGAATCCCAGCCGCTCCGCAAGCGACATCAGGGCAATGAGCGTCTTCCTTCCTGCCGACGTTCTGGTAAGGGCGTTGCTCGCTATCCCGCTCCTTCGCTCCAGTGGCCGATACCAGGGGGTCGTCGGTCCATCCTTGACTTCCCGGTCCATCGCTTCGACGATTTCGAACCCGGCCTCTTCGAGAGCGCGATTCACTTCGCCGAAGGATGCGATGTCGGCAAGCGCGATTCCGCGCTTGAGCTCATCCTTGACGGCCCGGTGACGAGGGGAATCGGGATTGAACCGGTCCGTCATGCACATCTCCTGGCCCCAGAACAGCGCGCCGGGTTTCAGGACGCGAAAAATCTCCCGGAACGCGCCTACCTTGTCCGGCGCGTGGCAGGTCGACTCGATCGCGTAGCCGGCGTCGAACGAACCGGCTTCGATGCTCCCCATGTCCATGAAGTTGCACTTCACGTATTCGGCCAGGTGATCTACATTGGCTTCGATGTTCTTTTTTCTGGCCCGCTCCAGCTGGTGTTCGTTGTTGTTGAGGCAGACGACCTTGACGCCGGTCTCGAGGGCGACGCGGCGCATCGGCCCGCCCAGCCCGCAGCCGACGTCGATGATCCTCATGCCGTCACGGAGCTCGAGCTTGTCGATCATCAGCCGCTGATGCCGTATGATCGCGTCGTCCAGACGCTCCCCTCCCTTCATCGGCGCGAAGTGCAGAGACTCGCTCCATCCGTACGCCATCAGCTCCGTACACAGGTTGTAGTACTCGTTCACCGTCTGGGTGTGATCGTAGTCGTCCTCATCGGCGCCCTGTGACGCCCCGCCGTCCCGCTCCAGCGAACGGTTGAGGGACTCGACGCGCTTGACCACGTTCCAGCCTCGGTATGCGTTCCACAAGCGCTCGGGCAGCTTGGTTAGCATGGTGTGTTCCTCCTTCTTTTGTGCCGTGCCGCGATCCCCGGGTCCGCCAGGGTTCGGGCAGGCTCGCCTCGTCCGCTTCCGCTCCCGCCTGAGAGGAGCTTCCGCTTATGATTTCTATGTTTCCCCCCGCCTCGTTAATGTCGCGTTTCGCGGGATTCATTAAGGCAGGGGCTTTCCTGATATACAGTCCGCCGGACCGCGGTGAATCGACCGCGTCAGTCTATCCGGCCGGGGATCCTCTCAACCGCTCCCTGATCTCCTCGCTGGTTTCCTTGGTTTCGTCAAGCAGCATAAGCAGGGGCGGGAGAAAGAGAAAATCCGCCACCAGGGCGATAATTACCGTTATTCCCACCAGCAGGCCGAGCACCTGGTTTCCGACTACCCCGGATGCTCCGAACACCATGAATCCCAGCCCGAACACCAGGGTAGTTGTAAGCAACGCCCTGCCCACCGAGCGAAAGGCCATCTGGACGGACTCCGACGGGAATTTCCCCGCTTTTCTGTTTTCCGTATATTTTGTCATGAAATGGATCGTGTCGTCCACGATGATGCCGAATGCTATGGCGGTGACGACCGATGCCGGAACTCCGACCTCTCCCACCAGATAGCCCCACAGTCCCATCGCCATGGCGGCCGGGAGGAAATTGGGGATCAGGCTGAGCAGCCCCAGGCGGATGCTTCTGAATACGGCGAACAGCAGCAGGGAAACGATGCCCATCGCCACGAAAGTGCCCATCAGCATGCTTTCAATGTTCCTCTGAACCGAATAGGCTCCCACAATCGGAATTCCCGTGGCGGAGGTTTCCATGCCGGGGGCGTTCTCCCGCAGCCATTCGCGCGCGCGGTTGTCGAGATCGATCTTTTCCCGGCTTGACATGCTTTTCAGCGAGACCGTTGCGCGCGTCGCTCTCCGGTCATGGTCGATCAGGTTGTTCAGGTCGCGGCCCACCGGAAGAGAGAATTCGTAAAGCAGAAGATACTGGGCGGCAAGTTCGGTATTGTCGGGAGTCACGTAGTAATCCGGGTCATCGCCATGGAGGTTCCGGTTCAGACGCTTCATGATGTCGGCAATCGAGAAGATATGGACAAATTCCGGTTGCGCACGGTACCACTCCGCAAACGCGTCGACCTTTTCCAGGTACTCCGTATTCGTGACGCCGCCTTCGCGGCCTGAGTCAAGAGAGTACTCATAGGTCTCCACGCCGGGGAAGTTCTCGTTCAGGAAATCCGCGGATTGCCGGAACTCGTAGCTCTCATCGACGACCTCAAGCCAGTTCTCCTTGAGCTCGAGCTTGAAGATGCCGGCGACCAGCAGGACAGTCAGAAGGCCGAAGGAGTAAAGAAGGGTCATGCGATAGGAGACGACGAAACGGCTGAGACGATCGAAAACGTCCAGCCTGCTTTCGCGCACCTTCCGGGCGCGGATGGGAAATACCGACAGCAGTGCGGGAAGCAGGGTCACCGAAAAGGCGAAGGCGCACATGGAGCCGAACGCCACGATGTTGCCCATGACCCGAAACGGCGGCATATCCACGAAATTCAGGCTCAGAAATCCGACCGCGGTTGTGAACGAGGTAAGGAAAACAGGCCACATGTTCACTCGCAGGGTATAAGCCACCGCCTCCGTTCTCGTCATTCCCTGACGCAGCCCCCCGCCCATTCCCTCGATAATGTGCACGGAATGAGCCACGGCCACGGCCATCAGCACGAACAGAGCGGCGCTGCTTTCACCGAACAGCCTCAGGCCGACCCACCCGGCAAAGCCCAGCGAGGACGGGATGACGGAGGCGATCATCAGCACAATCGCAAGCGTTCCCCATATCGAGCGTATCAGAACCAGGGCGACAAGCAGCATGGTTCCGAGAGCAATGGGTCCGAGGAAGGCCGTTTCATCGTCAATCGCGTCGCCAATGACGCGATTGAGGACGATCCCGCCTATAAGGTGGTAGTCGATGGATGCATGCTTTTCCCGGGCGTCGGCAACAGTTTCATACAGGTAGTCGGTAACCTCCCGCTTGGCCGATTCCCGGTTCTCGGGAAGCGCAATACTGACAACCAGACCGGCGACCCGTCCGTCGCGGGAAACGAATCGCCCGGCAATTTCCTGAGTGCCGAGCGCGATATCCGTGATTCGTTCTATATCGGTATCGTCCAGGGATGCGGCGTCGTCGATAAGCGACTCGACAATCAGCTCGTCTTCAAACCCCTGGCTGTGCGTATAGTTTGAAATGGAGTCGACGCGGGTGGCGTACGGGGCGCGCCAGAGCTGCTCGGTCAGCTCCTCGACGGCGACGAGCGTTTCCCGCGTAAAAACGGTGCCTTCACGCGGCGCCACGGCAACCAGCACGACATCGGACAGCGCGTACCTTTCTTCAAGCTGGTCCAGCGCGACAATGTGTGGGTCGGATTCACTGAAATGGTTGCGGAATTCCACTTCCACCGTGGTAAGGCGCGTGCTCCCCGCGGCGAGGGCGATCACGACAAGCAGGGATAGCAGGATGGTCAGCCGGGGGCGGGCGACGATCGTTGCGATGAAGGATTCCACGTGGTTCATGCGGTCATTCCGAATTGTGCGATATGCGTAAGTTCCAGATCCGGCATTGCCTCTTCGCCTTCCGCGCCGACCCTGTCCGCCTTGGCGGCGCGATATCCGATGGACGCGGGATAATTACGGGGCGGCAAACGACACGGGACTTCAGTTCCGCGGCAGAAGAGACAATACCGGGATATTTCAGTGTGCGCAACCCCGGGAATTATGCAGGGGCCGGAGGGGCAAATGACCACGATGAAGAATTCAGTATTGTTGGCATGTTTTGAGTTTATGTCCTTCGTCATGATCGCGGATTATGACTTCATTTTATTCCCTGAGCGCGGGAAGATTGTGATTTTACCGTCATACAGCTCCCGGTCTTCAAAAACTTCGACAACTTCAGAATATATATCAGGTAATATAATGATTCGCATGTTAAGGGATTATCTGAAATTCTTTTAATGATAGCCGCGTTCATCTGCACGAGATGGCGCGACGGTTTTGAGTTCTGTAATGTGGATTATCGCAATATCGTTTTTTTTAGCTGTTCTGCTTACCGTCATAAACAGTACAGTGGTCTTTGATCTTATCCCGAATCTGATTCCGGAATATGCTCATTATACAAAAATGCTCTATGGAGGATTATCCGCTTTGGGGTATACGGTAGCCATATTTTTTACTATTGAAAGTATTTTTTACAGGTGAAACGAGAATATTGTTTTGGAGCAGTGTTAGCATGCCACAGGACGGCTGTCTGACGGCCGGAAACAGTCTCAAAGGGGCGGGAAATCCGGGTGCGTGGGCAAACCCCCGCATTCCCGGGGTTGCATTCCATGAAATACCCGGTATTATGCTTGACGATGGGGGCAGGAAAGTCCCGTCTTTGATTGTCGTACCATAGTCAGGTACTATTTACCCCGGTGAAGAATGGTGGCTCAAAACAATCAGCTTGAATTGCAGGCCGATCAGGTCGAAGGAGTCTTGGTAATAAGCGTAGACGGTCGTATTGATGGTCTCAACGCGCAGGAATTCTACGATAACCTGGACAAGGAAATTGGCGGTTCCGGCGATCCTGTGGTTCTGGATCTCGAAAAGCTGTCCTACATCAGCAGCGCGGGACTGCGTTCAATTCTGCTTACCGCGAAAACGCTCAAGGGCAGAAATACGAAGTTCATGCTGTGTTCCCTGTCCGCTCCCATAAAAGAAATCTTCGAGATAGCGGGTTTCGACAAGATCATCGACGTGCTCCAATCGCGTTCCGATGCCATAGGCGCAATAACGGGTTAAGACCCCTCGGAGGGAAGCGGTTGCTGACCCTCGCCCTCCTCCGCCTCTTCTGAAGAATCAACTGCCTGGTAAGCCGCGGGGTCGGGCGGCAGAACGACAATCATATCCGTATATTCACCTTCCTCCGTTTCTACGCGGATTTCACCGCCGTGCTGCCGTATGATGTCGCTTGACAGCGATAACCCCAGGCCCGTCCCCTGGTCGGTGGGCTTCGTCGTATAGAACGGATTGAAGATACGCTCCAGCGCGGATTCGGGAATGCCGGTTCCGTTGTCGCGGACATGCACCTCGATGCGGCCGTCAGTGAGCCGCGTGCTCAGCTTGAGCGTCGGCTGATAATCCTTCTTCGAGGCATCGTCGGCCGCCAGCATTTTTCGTTTTTCGTCCGTCGCGTAGCAGGCGTTAGTAACCAGGTTCAGGAAAACCCGGCCGATGTCCTGGGGCTGTACCATGATCTCGCCTATGTCCGTCGCGTAGTCTTCCTGAATTTCCAGCTGGAAGTCGGGGTCGGTTGCCCGCGCGCTGTGAAACGCGAGCAGCGCGTGGTCGTTAAGCAGTACGTTGAGGTCGGTCGGCTGCCATTCCCCGCCGCCGCGGCCCATCTTGAGCATGTCCGTTATAATTCGGTTCGCGCGGCTTCCGTGCTCGTGGATGCGCTTCATGTTTCCCGTCAGATCCTCGACTACTTCCTCGACTAACTCCGGATCGTATTCCTCTTCGGTGTCCCCGCCGGTCCCGATCTTGGCTACCTCCTCCAGCAGCTCTTCCAGCAGTTCCTGCGAAACCTCCGAGAAGTTCATGATGAAGTTCATCGGATTTTTGATTTCGTGCGCGACTCCCGCCGTCAGCTGGCCAAGCGCGGCAAGTTTTTCCCGCATCACGATCTGATCCTGCGCCTGTTTGAGCTGTTCATTGGCATCTTCCAGCTCCTCGTTTTTTTCCTGCAGCTGGTTGGCAAGCGTTTCCACGAGATTGAGGCGCTGTACTTCCAGCGCGTTATTCCGGAACACCTCAAGCGCCTTGGCCAGCCGCGCGATTTCGTCGTTGCCCCTGGTATCGACGGCTATTTCCAGGTTGCCGTCGGCCATCTGCTGCATCTGGTTCGATAGCCGCTCCAGACGCCGGATCAGGCGACGTTGTACAAGCAGCCACCCCAGAAGGACTGCGCCGCATATGCTGACGATATTGACAGCCACCAGCAGCTTCGTGCTGGTAGCGGTCACCGCGGCCGCTTTGCTCGTCATCTCCCCTGTAGCCGAGCTTGAGTCATTTACGACGCTTTCCACCCGCGCCACGATGTCAATCCCCAGAGTCTGATTCTCGAGAAGCAGGGCGGACAATTCTTCGTCAACCGCGAGTTCCCGGCTCCGCAGGTCGAATCCGTTGTTCTCTCTTCTGCCGAATGAGACCAGGTCCTCGAAAACCGGGGACAGCCGGTCGTGAAGGAGGCCGTTTTCAGACGGGTCAGTCGATTGGCCGGCGCCGTCCGGGCTGTCGTGAGCGCGGTCTCCCTCCTGTTTGTGCTTCTCAAGCGCGTCAAGCGACCGGCTGATACTGCCGGCTGCGGCTTCAAACCGTTCCCGCAATGGCTGCAGCATGGCCGCGTCGGTCACTATAAATGTGGTTGCAAGCAGCTGCGCGGCAACTGCGGCCGCTTCCCGGAGCTCAAACAGGCGGCGATAGATCAGGAATTCCGGTTCGGAGAAATGAACTAGGCGGGGTGACTTCACTCCGTCGAGGGACCGGTGGCCGGTCATTACGTAGAACATCTGGTCGTCGATTTCGTTAATCATAATCGGCGTTATTTCACTCTGGATGCCCTGAAGCTCGTCTCTGAGATTTAGACTGCTCTCGCGGAGGTCAAAACGTTCCCTGACGAGCAGTTTGATTCGCTCGATGTTCTTGATTATGGCGGTCCCGTCAGACTGAATCTGCCGCGCCTGTTCGTTTTCTCCCTGATTTTCCGTCATTACCGAGAGCTGCGCTTCAAATTCATCCATCTGCAGGTCGATCGTCCCGGCTACGGTCCTGAACTGCTCAGACGTGCTCGCGGTGAGTCGGGGAGCGGCGGCGACGAGCTTGGCTGTCTGCTGGGCGACCGCGAATGCCGATGTCATCTCGGGTATGTTCTTTTTGTTAATGTTCTGCTGAACTCTGCCGATGTGGCTGAGAAAGAACAGGGCGAGCAGACTGATGCCGATGATGATTAATACGGCACCTCCGAAGCTTATATAGAGCTGCGTGGAAATTTGCGCAGAAATTCGGTTCCAAAGCTTTGAGAGCATTCCGTCTATCTCACCTTTGCCTATGCAAAACGTCAGTCAGTATCGTCGTGGAGGTCAGAGACGCGATTGGCGCATACCGGCCGTCAGGACCGATAATCGTCAGGAACACGCTGTCTGAACCCTGATTGTCATTCTTGCTGTATCGCAGGGCAAAGCCATCCAGACTGATGTTGTCGCCGGTCCGCAGCGCCGTATCGATACAGCCGCGGTCAACCCGCTCGCCGCAACGGTCTACGACATAGATGGCCAGGCGTCCCGCCAGATATCCTTCAAAAGATATAAATCCCGGTTTCGCCGCCGGATCATACGCCTTGAGCGCGGCGCGGTAGGAAGCGGAAGCAGGTACCGTGTTCCCGGTCGGAAAAGGAACCACCTGCGTAACCAGAACTCCGGCCCCCTGGTCACCCAGTTCGTTTGCCAGGGCATTGCTGCCTACGAAGGAAAGCGTCATGAAAACGGGGTTCATGCCGATGTGGCGCGCCCACTTGATGAAAGTCGCGGTCGGCTTGTAGGGACCGATAATAATCACGGCTTCCGGCCCGGTGGCGCGCAGATCAAGAAGCGCCGTCTTTACCGCGACGGTATTGCGGGGAAATATTCCCGTTCCGGTAGCGGAAAGCTTGCGGCGCTCAAGGGCGAGAAGGACCCCCCGCAGGCCGGCGCGACCGAATGAATCATCCTGGTAGAGAACGGCAACGCGGTTAATTCCGAGATCAGTCGTCAGCCGTTCTATCATCTCCTCGGTTTCCTGGTAATACGAACCCCGGAGATTGATGACTGTCCGGCGCGCGCTGTCACGCAGGAATTCCGCGCCCGTCATGGGAGCTATGTAAGGTACGTCGTGCGCTTCCGCGACAGGCACGGCGGCCTTGGATGTGGGAGTGCCGACCGCGCCGATGAGCGCGAAAACCCCCTCGCCGATCAGCCGGTTCGTATTCAAGATGGCCGCTTCCGGTTCGTACGCGTCATCCATTGACCGCAGTTCCAGAAGGCGTCCGTTAACGCCGCCCCGGTCGTTAACCTCTTTAAACGCGGAAAGAATGCCGGCCTGCATGCCTTTACCGAGCTTGCTGGCCGGGCCGCTGAAGGCGGCGGACTGTCCGAATACGATACGGTCGCCGTATACGCCCGGCACGGCGCGCTTTTCTTCTCCGGCTTCACCTGACGCCGCGCCCGCCAGCAGCGCAATTACTGAAGCGACAAACGCTTTTTTGAGAGATAGTCCGTTCAGCACCCGCATTTTGGCTAGATTTTCTTGGTCATGGTCAGATGGTTGCGGGTGCCGTCGCGCTGATAGTGCAGATCCGTCATCAGCTGCTTCGCCAGTTTTATTCCCACTCCGCCGATATCGCGGTCTTCAAGCGGACTTTCGACATCATACTCCGGCGCGTCCTCCAGGGGATTGAAGAGACCTCCGTCATCCAGCAGCTCAACGGTTATGGTTCCGTCCCCTCTGGAGAATCTGATTTCGACTTCGTGCTCCTGGTCATCGTCATGCGCATGGCTGACCACGTTGGTGAAGAACTCCTCCAGGGAGAGATCCATCTGGAACAGTGCTTCGGAGGGAAGCTTCTGCTGTTCCCAGAACTGCTTCAGCGTCCTTTCAATCATCCGGATTCCCTCCATCCGGTTGGGAATGACCACCGTGCGTGAAACCAGACTGCCGCCGTCTTCCTCCGAGGGGACTCGCAGAACAAGACAGGTTATATCGTCGGATTGCGGATTTTCACCAACGAAATTTCTGAGCGTCTCGAATATCTTGTTCGTAACCTGCTTGGCGTCGCTGAAATTGGCGTCCTGGAAAATTTCACGGAATCTGTCCATTTCGAACAGTTCCCTGTCTTCTTTTTCCGCATCCACTACCCCGTCAGTGTATAACACAATCATGGAACCCGGCTCAAGGGTGACAGTCTTTTCCTGATATTCGATATCCTGCATCACGCCCAGGGCGACTCCGTCCGTTGACTCCAGCAGTTCGGTTGTCATATCCGGTTTGACGATTATCGGCAGATTATGTCCGCCGTTTGCGTACACGAGTTTGTTCGTTCCGGGATCGAAAATGCCGTACAGCATGGTTACGAATGTCATGCTGTCGTTGTCATCCGACAGCATCGCGTTTACCCGTTTCAGGACGGTGGCCGGGGAATCCAGGTTCGTCGCGTAGGCCTTGAGCAGCGTGCGGCTGGCCATCATGAACATTGCCGCGGGCACTCCCTTGTCCGACACGTCAGCTATTGCGACGCCAACCCGGCCGTCGCCAAATTCATAAACGTCGAAAAAATCGCCGCCTACGGAACGGGCCGGAACCATGGTTGCGTACAGATCAAATACGCTGGAGGTCGGATGGAGATGCGGAAGAAATTTTGGAAGAATGTCCTGCTGTATCCTTGTTGCCACGTCAAGCTCGTTCTGGAGGGCTACTAGCTTGTCGCGCGTACTCATCGCTTTACGCCAGGCGGCAAGGTCTTCGATCGCACGTTCGATCGTGACTTTCAGGTCCGTGAAGTCTATCGGCTTGGTAACGAAGTCGAATGCCCCGCGATTCATGGCGATCCGTATGTTTTCCATGTCGCCGTATGCGGAGACCATTACGGCGCGGATATCGGGGTTTACGTCCGGTATCTTCTCGAGCAGCGTCAGTCCGTCCATGACGGGCATGTTGATATCAGACAGCACAATATCGAACGGATCGTTTTTGCGCAGGCATTCAAGGGCTTCCACGCCGTTGTGCGCGAATTCGAATTCGTAACGACCCCGGCGAATCTCGCGCCGCATTCTCTGCAGCATGAGCTGCTCCAGATCTGTTTCGTCATCAACAACCAGAATTCGGACTTTGCCGTCGTCCATTTAGGAATTTCCTTAATTAAGTTGGAAGTTATATACCTGATCACGCAAATTATGTATAGAGAATTGATCCGTACAATCAGGTTTGAATATAGCTCACGTGGTCGGTACACTATCAGGAATGACCCCGAACCGGTGTGCGGACGTCCGGTTTTCCGGCAAACGCCAAACGCTCCGGAACCGTCCAATGAGCAGTTGGAATAAACATCATCCAGTTAATGCGTCGCGCCTGCTTTTTTCCTGCTGCCTGGCTTTTGCGTGCGTCCTGCTCCTGGTCGGCGCCGTCCACGCGCAGACCATCGGCGAGGCAAGGGCGGCCTACGCGCAGGGGCGGTTCACCGAGGCGGCACGGATCGGCGAAAGCCTCGGGACTTCAGAGGGGTTCGCGCTGTCCGCAAGGTCGCTGTCGGTTCACGCCCACTACATCGCCAAAACAGGCGAGAAGAAGAAGCTGCTTGAGCGCGCCGTAGCGATGGCGGAAAAGGCGGTTCTCTCCGGCCCCGGCAATGCGGATGCCCATCTGCAGATGGCAAGCGCTGTCGGACGGCGCGCGCAGACTGTCGGCATGCTCGAAGCGGCGGGCGAGGCGCAGAAAATACGCGAATACGCGGAAAACGCGCTTCGAATTGATCCCGAACTGGCGGCGGCGCATCTCAGCCTGGGGAGATGGCATTCGGAACTGGTCGGCGCGATGGGTTCGTTAGTGGCCCGCGTCACTTACGATGCGCGGAAAAAGGATGGCATCGCCTCCTTCGAAAAGGCTCTTGCCCTTGCTCCCAACGCGAAATACGTGCCCCTGGAATACGCGCTCGGACTGCTTGCGCTCGACGATTTCCAATACCGGGAGAAGGCGCGGAAACTGCTTGAGCGCGCCATCAGCCTGCCGTCCAATGACGCTTACGAACGGATACTGCACGCAGAAGCGGTCGCGCTTCTAAACAGTCTCGATGAGTCCGGTGACGAGGATGACGATGACGACTACTGACGGCTTGCCGCGGCGCCTCCCGGAACCGGGATGCCGGGTCTGTCCTACGCCTTCTTGAACCGCCAGCCGTACATCATGCGGCCGTAAAAGTTAAACCACTTCCTCGCTTCAGAATCCCGAAACGGGTAGTCCGCTCCGATCTGTCTCGCCGTAACGAGGCCGGAAACGAAACATGTCTCCTGGCTGTTGATCAGGGTATGGGCGCCGCAGTGCCAGGTCCTTCTTTTGCCCTGAACGAAACGGAACAGGCTGACCAGAAAGGCTACGTGAAACACGTCGTGCACGATATGCTGAAACCACCATTTCTTTACGATCTTTCCTTCGTCGATGCTGCTGATCGGGTTGTAGGTCACCAGGCACGGCCTGTCCGATTTCTTCGCCCATGGCTGCTGGTTGTGCATGATATAGGTGATTTCGTAGTTGTCCGGTCTCACGCCGTACTGTTCGATGTGGTTGCTCCGGGTCTCGAGGGGCTTGACGGCGTTGTCCGGGAGGACCGATGCATCCGAATGGACGACCGTATGGTTGTGCAGTTCGCTCTCGTAACGAACCGAAGAAAGGAGAAAGCTCTCAAGGAAGGTCGGGCTGTCCAGAATCATCAGCGTCTGGTTCGCGTTGCACGCGAAAACCACGTCGTCAAATGTCTCCCTGGTTCCGTTTTCGTCTTCAACGGTCACGCCGCTCGCGCGCCGGTACACTTTCCTCACGGGCCTGTTAAGGTATATCCTGTCCCGGAATCCGGCGGACATTTCCTCGTATATGCGCCGCGTGCCCATGTCCCATGTCTGCATCGGCGTCGCGGTTTCTATGTCGAAGAACTCAAGATACCGGGCGAACAGGGACGCGGGCATGTCGAACACGTTTGTCGCCATCAGGAAATTGACGAACATCGGCTTGAGAACCTTGTACCTGAAGTCTCCAGAGAACCTGCCCAGGTTGAGAACCGCACCCATGCTGAGGTAGTTGAACGGATTGAGAGCGTTTAGCAGCCGGGATCTGGAGTGATTGAGCTGACCGAACCACTTGAGGCGTTTTAGCAGTTTCTGGAACCTGGCGATTTCCGGCTGCAGCTGCCTCCTGATGTCCGAGTCGAAATCGTGAGCGTAGATTCCGCCGCGGTACTTTACGCTGTAGTTGAACTTGGTGTCCAGCAGGTCGATGCCGTGCTGCCGCAGGAACAGCATCATGTGGTGGTATACCGACGGAATGCACGCGGTAACGGAGATATCGAACGGGATCGAGGTTCCGTCCTTTTGCGGCATGTCGACCGTTATGGCGTTGCCGCCGAGCTGGGACTGGGCTTCAAAAATCCGGAACTCGAACAGGTCAGGGTGTTGGTGCAGAGCCCAGGCCGCCCCCAGCCCGGATACTCCGCCGCCGATGATGGCAACCTTTCTCGTTTTTCCCGTTTCATTCATAGCTGGTACAGTGGCCTCTTGATGCCGCTTCCCCATTATAACACCCGGTCAGGCGCTGCGACACAAGGGCGAAATGAATCAATCTTCCGCAGGGCAAGGCCGAGGCCGTTCAGCGGATTGAACGAAAAAAGATTTGCCGGGCATCATCTTGACAGGCATTATCCCGGGAAGCTGAGATTCTACCCTCCCCCCAACGTGTTCAGAGGCCATGGCACGTCAGACGGGCAGTTCGCGTTTCTGTTCGGCGATACGGAATTTTACCTTCTTGCCCAGGCTCATTGACGGAAACGAACTGATCTGGATTCCCCGGTCTTCGGGATATATGCGAAGAGTAAAGTAATGCGCTATGATCAGCAGGTTGACAGCTATATGCAGGTTCAGCCACCCGGTGCCGAGGCACGTGTGAGTGCCCAGTCCGTACGGCGCGTATCCGGGGTTTTTATGCTCATTGCGGGGCGGCAGGTAGCGGTCGATATCAAATGAAAGGGGATCCGGGAAGACTTCTTCCATGTAGTGCGGGGCGGTCTGCGCAACGGTTATCCTGGATCCTGTCGGTATTTCGTAGCCCTCGAACGTGAACGTATTCACAACGTCACGCAGGGACATCGGGTTAATCGGATACATCCTGAGGCATTCGCTGATGAAGCGGCTGGTGACGTCAATGCTGGCGGGAGTGAAGTCTTCGGCGGCCGGGTCGCCGTTTGAAAACAGCGAATCGGCTTCGCTTCTGATTCTGTCGTAAAGCTCGGGTCGCGACGCCATGGCGTAAAGGGCGAATCCCACCTGGTCGCCCAGGTACATGCTGGCAAGCACCACTGCCGATACGGTGAAACGTATATTCGCCTCGGGCACCAGCAGCGGGTCGCTTGCGTGGAAGTCCAGCACATCATCCATGAAGTCTCTCGGACAGCCGGCCCGCTGGGCCGCTGTGTGGACACTCTGTACCCGCTCCACCAGCTTGTCTACTGCCTTGGCACGGCGCTTCATTCCCGGTGTTTTCATCATGAATTTCGGCAGGATTTGCAAGAGATGCGTGGTGAGCGCCATTTCCTTTAGGGTTATTATGTCATTCATGACGTCCTGCGAATCAACGCTGATGAAAAGAGGTGACATCTGGGCGTTAATCAATTCCCGGCACATGTTATTTGCGGGATAGATTTTGCCTACTTCCCAGCCTGCCATGAGTTCGCGTGCCTTGCGGAAAGCCACGTCCAGCTGGCTTTCCAGTCTCCCTCGTGAATAGGCTGGAGACATGGTTCTGCGATACCGGAAATGGTCCGCGCCATCCAGAGAAGGTAATGTTCCAACCGCTCCATAGGCTCTCTCAAGCGAGGTAAAGTAGCTCTTGGACGTCAGGTGCTTCCGTCCGTGTCTACGTACCCAGCGGTTTGCCTCCGGCCCGGCAATAACGATATTCGGCTTTGAGAAAGGAACGTGGATATTAAAGACCGGACCATACTTTTCCGTCAATTCCGCAAAAAGCGCCGGAACGTTCCCGCTACGGGCATGCGGGTTGAGCAGTAACCGATGCAATGGAACGCGCGGGATTTTTTTGCTCAGGCGGGACTTTTCAAACAGCGGATTGTCGATGTTCTGTCTGACCGCATCCGCTATTGAACGGCCGATGAGATCCATCCTGCAGATAAGCTCGATCCGTTCTTGGGCCACTTTGTCCGGCTTGAATATGAAACGAAAGACATCGCATGTTTCGATCAGGCAGATGATGATGATGTCCCGCGGATCTGGAATGTTGTCTGAAAAGATGGTTTTGCCGATTCTGGTTCTGATGAACTCAGTTGCCGTTTCATCATGGGAGTCGCCGTCTGCGCTCGCGTATAGTTTGCCGGGTGCCAGTGTCCAGAAATCGCCGTCGTGATGTTCCAGGATTCCCTTCTTGACCAGGTTATCCAGAGTCAGGTCGGTGATTGATTCCGCATGGTTGATGAGCTTTTCAATCCAGTATTGGGCGTTGTGCTGAACCGGCTCGTCAACTATTTCCTTGAGAATCAGGTCCAGGGCGGGGTTGCCCGTTTCTGTCGGATCCAGAATGAGGAGCGACTCTATGTCCGTGTCGATACGCGAGAGGAGGGAAAGTTCCGCGAGCACCGCACCGATGACGGCGCAGTTCATTTTCAAGCCGGGAACTTGGTAAAAGTAGCCGCTCTCTTCGTTTAGGAGTACTAGTAAGAACTCGTCGAGTAAACCCAGTGGCTGGTTCTCAATAGAATCATTCATCAGTCGTCGTCTCCTTCAACCTTAATCCGTGACACGGTTCGGACTCCAGAGCATCCGCGCAGCCTGATCAGTCGAAAATGATTTCGGGAAATTGCAAGGCTGACGATCATGGTTTGTACCATGAAAGTTATCTGTTCTCCCCCCCCCCCTCTGCGCCAATGTGTTCAGAGACCATGGCACGTCGGATGGGCAGTTCGCGTTTCTGTTCGGCGATACGGAATTTAATCTTCTTGCCTAGGCTCATTGACGGAAACGGGCTGATCTGAATCCCCCGGTCTTCAGGGTGTACGCGAAGAGTGAAGTAATGCGCTATGATCATCAGGTTGACAGCCATGTGCAGTGTCATCCATCGAGCGCCGAGGCATGTGTGCGGGCCCAGTCCGTATGGTGCGTATCCGAGGCTCCTGTGCTCATTGCGGGGCGGCAGGTAGCGGTCGATATCAAATGAAAAGGGGTCTGGGAAGAAATCTTCCATATAGTGCGTGACGGTCTGCGCAATATTTATTCTTGATCCCTGCGGTATTTCGTAGCCCTCGATCGTGAACGTATTCACAACGTCACGCATAGACATCGGAACAATAGGGTACATCCGAAGGCATTCGTTTATGAAGCGGTCGGTGACTTCCATATTGGCAGGAGTGAAGTCTCCGCCGGCTGGGTCGCCATTTGAGAACAGCGAATCGGCTTCACTTCTGATTTTGTCGTAAAGCGCGGGTTGTGATGCCATGGCATAAAGGCCGAAGCCGAAGCCGTCACCCATGTATGTGCTGGCAAGCAGCACTGCCGATAGAGCGAAACGTATATTCGCCTCGGGCATCAATAGCGGGTCGTTCGCACGGAGACTTAGCAGGTCATCCGTCAGGTTTCGCGGACAACCGGCCCGCTGGGCTGATGTCTGGACATTTTGTACCCGTTCAAGCAAAGTGTCCATTGCCTTGGCCTTGCGTTTCATTCCCGGTGTTTTCAGCATGAATTTTGGCAGGATGTTTAAGAGATGGGTGTTGAGTGCCCGCTCCTTGAAGGCAATTATATCATCCATGATATCCTGCGAATCAACACTGATGAATACATGTGACATCTGAGCGTTAATCATTTTTCGGCACATCTCCCTTCCGGGATAGCTTTCGCCCACTTTCCAGTTTGCCATGTATTCGCGAGCTTTGCGGTAAACCATATCCAGCTGCTCTGCCAGCCTCTCGCTGGTATAGGCTGGGGCCATGGCTTTGCGATACCGGAAATGATCCGCGCCATCTAGGGAAGGTAATGCGCCTACTGCCCCGTATACTTTCTCAAATTCGCCAAAGTAGCCCCTTGATGTCAGGTGCTTCCGTCCGTGTCGACGTACCCAGCGGTTTACTTCTGGTCCGGCAAGAAAGATATGCGGCTTTGAAAAAGGAGGACTGATCTGAAAGACCGGACCATACTGCTTTGCTAAATCTGCAAAAAGTGCTGGAAGATTTCCGGTACGGGCATGCGGGTTGAACAGCAACCGATGAAGTGGGACGCGAGGAATTTTTTTGCTCAGATGAAAGCTTACGAACAGCGTATCATCCATTTTCTGTTCGACCGCATCCGCTATTGAACGACCGATAAGATCCATCCTGCAGATAAGCTCGATCCGTTCTTGCGCCTTTTTGTCGAGCTTGAACATGAAAGGAAAGATATCGCATGTTTCGATCAGGCAAATGATGATGATATCCTGCGGGTCTGGAATATCGTCTGAAAAGATGGCTTTACCTATTCTGGTTCTGATGAACTGACCTATAGTTTCATCATCGGAGTCGCCGTCTGCGTTCGCGTATAGTTTGCCAGGTGCCAGTGTCCAGAAATCACCCTCGTGATATTCTAGGATTCCCAGACTAGTCAAGTTCTCTAAAGTCAAATCAATGATTGTTTCCGCATTGTGGATGAGCTTCTCGATCCAGTACCGGGCGTTGCGCTCAACTGGCTCATCGACGATTTCCTTCAAAATCAGATCCAAGCTGGGGTTGCCAGTCTCTGTCGGGTCCAGAACGAGGAGAGACTCCATGTCTGTGTCGATACGCGAAATGATGGAGAGTTCCGCAAGTGCCGCACCGATGACAGCACAATTCATTCTCTGGGTGGGTATTTGGTAAAAGTAGCCGCTCTCCTCGTTGAGGAGCATCAATATGAACTCGTCGAGAAAACTCAGAGACTGGCTCTCAATAGAATCATTCATCGACCGTCGCCTCCTTCAATTTGAATCTGTAGCGGAGTAACGATTACAGGAAGTTGTAAGGCCTAGAAACCATTGTCCATAATATGAAAATCGTATATTCCGACCGAGATATAGTCAAATCTGGAGAAATGTCGAAAACTTAAATTTGCAAAAAATCCCGAATACTACTTCTGTTATATGCAGTATACTATGAACATTACTTGAATTCCAGTGTCGTGTGCTATTGATCTTCCCTGTATCCATATTCATAGGCGACTGCGTCACTGGGGAAGGAGGATTTAATTATGATTGAATGGCTTGGTATTGGTCACCTTTTCGAGCTTTCCCGGACGGAAGCGATTGCGGGTTTTTTCACCCCGCTGGCGGTTTTCGCGGCGTTTTTCCTGGCGCAGCTCATACTGCCCGGAAAGTGGGTTCCCGGCTACGTTATTAACCCTGAGACCGGCAAGCCCCGCAATTATCGGCTAAACGGTATTGTGGTGTTTGCAGTCGCGCTGATCGTGTGGGCTCTCGAACTCACCGGGATGCCGCGCGACTGGTTCTACCGGTCCACGGTCTATGCCGTGGTCGGCGGAACAGCTTTCACCACGGTCTTTGCAATCATAGCGGTCTTCAGTCAGCCGCAGGGCAGGATAAAGAACCCGCTCCTGGCGCTGTGGGACGGGCGGGTACAGGAGCTGTCGTTCTTTGGCGACCGCCTCGATGTAAAAATGTATTTCTATGTCGTCGGCGGGACGATGCTGGTGCTTAACGCCTTGTCCGGGGCCGCTTATCACTACGAACTGTTTGGCGATAACTCCAATCCGGGCGTTTTCCTGTATGCGGCGTTCTTCACGTTCTACATACTGGACTATTTCATCTTCGAGCGCGTCCAGCTGTATACCTACGATCTGATCCATGAACGTCTCGGCTTCAAGATGTTCTGGGGCGGCCTCATGGTCTACGGGTGGCTTTTCATCCTCCCGCTGTGGGGCATGGCCGCTTACCCGGACCCCGGATTCTCGTCGGGGTGGACGTATTTCTGGCTCATCGGAACGGCTGCGCTGTTTCTGTTCGGGTGGGGCATCTCGCGCGGCGCCAACCTTCAGAAATACGAATTCAAGAGATGGCCCGACCGCAAGTTTCTCGGGCTCATCGAGCCTGAGTACATCCAGGCCGGCGACCGCAAGATACTCTGCAGCGGCCTGTGGGGCGCCGCTCGCCACTTGAACTATCTGGGCGAAGGCTTCCTTGCCCTTTCAATTGCCCTGGTATTCGGCCACTTCACTAATCCCTGGGCGTGGACCTATTTTGTCTTCATCGTCACGCTGTTCACCTTCCGTCAGCGTTTTGACGACGCGTACTGTGCCGAGAAATACGGCGCCGAAAAGTGGGCGGAGTATGAGGCACGGGTGAAATACCGGATTTTTCCCGGCGTTTATTGAGAGGATTCCCTGCGGAGTCCATGGAGGGTGACCACGGCCGCTGTGGGCCCGCATTGCGCTTGCGGCCGGAACCCGGTTGCCGCGCGGGTCAGCCCGGTTTGCGCGCCTTGCGGCGGTACAGGGGCGTAAAAATCCCAGGACGTCCTGCGGCCAAGGGCTGTTCTCGGAAGACTTCTCGGCTTCAGGCTGCTGCCTTCAGGCGGTCGATACTGCGGTGTCCGAGGGTTTTAATAAGCATTTTTCTTTTTGCCCTTGGGGTTCGGAATCTTTATATTTCTGCCCATAGTGGCGTACCCTCCCGTTGCTTGTCTGGTGAATTCAAATCGACCGGATACGCTGTTTTTTCTTCGGAACCTTCGTACGCGATTTGAATATGGTTCTGGTTCAGGACCCGGAATGTGAGAATTTATAGGTTACAATATTCTGAAATGAAATATGGCTTGCGCACCATCATCATGTCGCCTGAAAAGACCCGGCGCCGGATTATCGGAAGTCCGTTCACCGCGCCCGTTGAGAGCGGCGGGAGCGTTCCGGCCTCGTCCCTGCCGCTGATTTTTGCGGCGGTGCTGGGGGCGCTTGTCTCTGTGCTTCCGACCGCGGCATACCCGGCCGGGTTCGCCGACGGGATTGATTTCTCAGGGCGCCTCTCGACGGAGACGTGGCTGTATCCCCAGAGCGCCGCGTATCCCGGCCAGCGTTCGTATGCGGGCGGCCTCGCGCTTGAGACGACGGTCTATGCCGAGAACGAGGAGGGCACGAGCATAACGCTGACACCCTTTTTGCGGTACGATGCCGGGGACCCGGAGCGCACGTACGCTGATTTGCGCGAGGCCTATCTGCTGATGTACGGCGACGCGGGCGACGGAGAGTGGGAATTGCGTCTGGGCATCGACCGGGTGTTCTGGGGCGTCACGGAGTTGCGTTCCCTTGTGGATATCATCAATCAGGCCGATGTCGCGGAACATCCGAACGAAAAGACGAAGATGGGTCAGCCGATGGCCCATTTCACCTGGTCGGGTGGCTGGGGGGCGCTGGAATTGTTTGCGACGACATGGCACCGTGCGCGCACCTATCCGGGCCGACGGGGGCGCCAGCGGTATGAGTTCCTGGTGGACCGGGACATGGTTTCATACGAGTCCGGCGCTAAAAAGTGGAATATTGATCTTGCCGGGCGGTACAGCGGTCTTTTAGGGCCGCTCGACATTGGTCTCAGTCTGTTCAGGGGGACGAACCGGGAGCCGAGCCTCATGCCGAGATTTGTCGACTCCGGACTGGTTCTGGCTCCGCATTACGAGAAGATTCGCCAGTTCGGCGTGGATGCCCAGCTTACCAGGGGCTCCCTGCTGCTTAAGCTGGAAGCCATCTACCGCGCGGGCGCGAGGAACGCCAGGTTCATACAGCCCCTCAATGATTTCGAGGAAGAGGACTACGCGGCTTTCATTCTGGGCAGCGAGTACACGTTCTACTCCATACTGGGTTCGAACTCTGATCTGGTTCTGTTTGCCGAATGGGTTCGGGACGGGAGGGGGCGGTGGGCGACGCACGCGCTTGAGAACGACGTGTTCCTTGCCGCGCGTCTCGGATTGAACGATACGCAGAGCACCGAGTTTGTCGTCAGCGTTCTGGGTTCCTTGGACAACAGCAGTCGCGTCGTCGTGGGCGAGTTCAAGCGTCGCCTTTCTTCGGACAACTGGCTCCTGCATATTGAGACCTCGGCTTTTCTGGATATCGACGAGGACGACTTCATATACTACGTGCGGCGCGACAGTTTCATAAGGGTCAATCTCGCCTACAGTTTCTGAATCGGTACAGAACCCGAGAGCAGCGGGGATCAATGACTTTTTGATGCTTGCCCTGTCGGAGTTCTTGGGACGCGTATTGAGGTGGGGGTTTCCAGCCGCTCCCTGATCTCCCCGCCGGTTTGGTTTGCCTACTCAGACAGCATCAGAAGTGGCGGAAGAAGGAAATCGCTTTGCTAGATTTTCTTGGTCATAATCAGACGATTACGATCACTGTCGCGTTGATAGTTCAACTCCGTCATCAGTTGCTTCGCCAGCTTTATTCCCGCTCCACCGATACGGCGGTCTTCAAGTGAACTTTCGACGTCAAGCTCCGGCGCGTCTTCCAGAGGGTTGAAAGGGTATCCATCATCCACTATCTCAACAGTTAAGGTTTTATCTTCTATCGAAAATGTAATTTCGACTTCATGCTGCTGATCATCATTATGCGCATAACTGACTATGTTAGTGAAGAGTTCTTCTAGGGAAAGCTGCGTCTGAAACAATGCTTCGGGGGGAAGATTCTGCTGTTCGGAAAATTCCTCCAGCGCCATTTGAACCGTTCGGATTTCTTCCATCCGGTCGGGAACGATCAGCTTGCGCGAAATTTGTATCCTGCCGCGGATAACAGGGTTTTCAATGGAGCGCTCGATTGTGGCCTTCAGGTCCGTGAAGTCTATCGGCTTGGTAATGAAGTCGAACGCCCCGTGATTCATGGCGGTCCGTATGTTTTCCATATCGCCGTATGCGGAGACCATTATGGTGCGGGCATCAGGTTTTACGTCCGATATCTGCGCGAGCAACGTCAATCCGTCCATGACGGGCATGTTGATATCAGACAGTATAATGTTGAACCGGTTGTCTTTCTGCAGACGTTCGAGAGCTTCCGCGCCGTTGCGCACAAATTCGAATTCGTAACGGCCGCCGTCAACTTCACGCCGCATTCTCTGTCGCACAAGCTGTTCCAGATCTGTTTCGTCGTCAACAACCAGAATCCGGACTTTATTGTCGTCCATTGAGAAGCTACCTTGATTATCAAATTGGAAAATCATATACCTGATTACACAAGATATGTACAGGGATTGTTTCGTTGACGGCAGCGGGAAATGTATTACCATAGAACCGAGAGGTTCTATTATGCGTGAGTGGTGTCGGCAATTTTATCCGGACTATCAGGCCAATGATCTGACTGAGGGAGAAGTGAGTGGCAACTGACTTGCATAATCCAATTTCGAAGGCGGTTCGGCCGGAGGACACGGCGGAGACGCTGTCGAAGTACCATAAAAACTGGGAGGGGGGCAAGGAAGAGTATGCCCCCACGGTAACGGCATTTTACGACCTCGTTACCGATCTTTACGAGTATGGATGGGGGCAGTCTTTTCACTTCGCGCCGATGAAGGTGGGGGAGTCTTTCGAGGAATCCATTGCCAACTATGAGTATTTTCTGGGCGAAGCCGCTGGATTGAAGCCGGGTATGAAGGCGCTGGATCTCGGATGCGGCGTGGGCGGACCCCAGCGCGCCCTCGCAAGAAAGTTCGGCGCTTCGATTGTGGGTCTCAACATCAGCGAATATCAGGTCGGGAAGTGCTCTGCGTATAACAGCAAAGCTGGCCTGGACCATCTCTGCAGCGTCCTGCACGGCGATTTCCTGAATATACCGGCGGAAGACGGAAGCTTTGATGCGGCTTACCATATCGAGGCCCTGCCTCATGCGCCGGATAAAATCGCCGTCTATGCCGAGATATTCCGTGTACTGCGGCCCGGTGCGGTCTTCGTCGGCTACGACTGGTGCATGACTCCTCTGTACGACAGCGGGAACCCCGAACACCGGGAATACAAGGAAGCAATCGAATACAGCAACGCCGCTGCGGAACTCACTTCATTCACGGAGGTAACCGACGGTCTGCGGGCAGTCGGTTTCGAATTTGTCGAGGCGCGCGACCGCGCCCATGACGCCGACCCTCAGACGCCGTGGTATCGACCGCTGGAAGGCAACAGCCTGAAGTTGAGGAGTTTGCCGAGAACGGCCCTTGGACGCAAAATCACCTCGGCGACCCTGCGCATTCTGGAAGGCCTGCGCGCCGTACCCAGGGGATCGTCCGAGGTACAGAAGATTCTCAATATCGCGGCCGACAGCCTCGTGGCCGCGGGGCGCTTGGGGATTTTTACGCCCATGTACTACCACGAGGCGCGCAAACCGGGTTGACCCTAAGGTAATCGGGTCCGGACGCAAGCACGACGCGGAGGCGGTGACCGTGCCGGCAAGCGCCAGCCGCGGTCCGACTCGCCTGGCTGCGGCACTACCCCTTCTCCACCGCGTGCCAATTGATATCGAGCGGCACCTCACAGGTCTGTTGCGGAATCGAGGTGAAATCACGCGACCGGGCCGCTGCCTGATCAGTTCCCATCCCCATAGACCTTGACTATATCTCCGGTTTTGTTTATATCCATTAGCAGGAGGAACCAATGATTCCGTTTTCAATCCCACGCATGATACTTGCGATGCTCGGGGGCTTCCTAGCGGTTTGTTTCTGGCCGCTTGAGTCGTATTCCGATCTCCTGAGCGGCACCCCCGAGGAGGCGGGTCTCAGAATTGCGACCGAATCCCGTGAGCGTCAGAAGGGTTTCGGCAATTTCACCGCGAGCCTGACTATGACGCTGCGCAACAAGCAGGGAAAGGAAACCCAGCGCTCGCTCCGCCTCAAGGTCATTGAAGTCCAGGAGGACGGCGACCGGACCCTGTTTGTGTTTGACCGCCCGCAGGACGTCAAGGGAACCGCCTTTCTCGTCCACTCCCACAAGGAGGCGTCGGACCAGCAGTGGCTCTATCTTCCCGCCCTGAAGCGGGTGAAAAGCATCAGCGCGGCAAAACAATCCGGTTCCTTCATGGGCAGCGAATTCTCCTACGAGGACATGGGAGCGGTTGAGGTCGAGAAGTTCACTCACCGGCTGGTTCGCGAAGAGCCCTGCGGCGATCTCAAGTGTCTGGTTCTGGAGCGTACCCCGAAAAGCAAGGATTCCGGGTATTCCCGCCAGCTGATCTGGCTGGACCGGGAGGAACTCCGGACAATTCAGATCCACTACTTCGACCGAAGGGACGAGCACCTCAAGACGATGGTCGTGGAGGGCTACGCGAAATATCTTGATCGATTCTGGAGGAGCAGCAGGTTAACGATGACAAACCTGCTGACGGGCAAAAGTACCGTGCTGCTGTGGTCAGACTACAAGTTCGGGACCGACCTTGACACCAAGGACTTTACCCGGACGGCGCTTAAGCGGGTACGGTAGAGAGGTTTTGCGGACTGTCCCGTCCGGTCTGCCGCCCGCGGGAGCGGCCGGATCTGAAACCGGGTGAATGTACTGCGCGACAAGCGGAGAGTTTCCGCAGGTTGGATTGATCAGGCCCATGAAAAACGGCGGAATACCGATGGTTCCTGCGGCCCGGGAACCGGGGGCGTGACCCTTGGTCCTGAGCGCAGGTCAAATTCCCTTTTCCGGCAATAATGAAATTGCTGAGCGAGATAGAGTCACGGCTGGGCGGTTGGGTCATCACGCTGCGGTGGCCGATCATCGTTGCCGCCGTCCTGCTGACCGGGATTGCGGCAAGCGGCGCGTTGCTGCTTGAGTTCTCGACCGACCACCGCGTCTACTTTTCCAAGAACAACCCTCAGCTCCTCGCGTACCAGGCGATGGAGGACATGTACGGCAAGAGCGAGAACGTCTTTTTCGCCATCGTGCCCGAGGACCGGAACGCCACGTCGGCTCTGGCCCTTGAAGCCGCTGAGTGGCTTACCGAACAGGCCTGGCGGGTTCCGTTCGCGAGCCGCGTCGACTCCGTCACCAACTTTCAGCATACCACGGCCGACGGCGACGAGATACTGGTGCGTGAACTGGTGGACGAGAGCGCCTACGGTGACGCCGACGAGCGGTCACGGATCCGCGCAATCGCCCTGGGGGAACCGGTTCTCGCGGGACGCCTGCTGGCGCGCGACGGCGGCGTTTCGGGAATCAACGTCACGTTGCAGCTGCCGGGCGAGGACGAATTGCGCGAAGGTGCGGAGGTTACCGAGTACGCGCGCGGCCTCGCGGAGGACTTTCGGGAGCGTTTCCCCGGCGTTGACGTGCTGCTGGCCGGGATGGTGACTTTCAACCAGGCCCTCATGGAGGTGTCGCTGAGCGACCTGAGCACGTTCATCCCGGCGAGTTTCCTGGCAATGACGTTCATGCTCCTGCTGCTGACGCGGGGATTCTCAGGGACGTTCGCGATAATACTCGTCGTGACGATGTCGGTAATGACCGCCGTGGGCATCGGGGGCTGGGCAGGGCTTCCGATGACGTCGCCTTCGGCGGTCGCCCCGGTCGTCGTACTTACCGTAGCTATCGCCAACTGCGTCCACATCTATTCAGCCTTCGTCAGTTACATGCACGATGCGCAGTCCCGCATGTCCGAGGACCGCGGCGGCAGTGCCAGGCGGGACGCGATTGTCGAGTCGATCCGGGTGAACTTTCAGCCGGTCTTCCTGTCGAGCCTGACCACGACGCTCGGCTTTCTGAGCCTGCACTTCTCCGAGTCGCCTCCTTTCCGCCATCTGGGCAGCTTCGTCGCGTTCGGGGTCGGCGCGGCGTTCGTGCTCTCCGTGACTTTTCTGCCGGCGCTGCTCTCGCTGCTGCCGGTTCGGGTACGCGGATCCCTGCCCCGGGAGAATTCCGCGATAACCATGTTCGGCAGGTTCGTCGTGCGCCGAAGCAGGCAGTTGCTCTGGGGTTCCGTGCTGGTCGTGGCAGTGCTCGTGGCATCGATTTTCCAGAACGAGATAAACGACGTCTTCCTCCACTACTTTGACGAGAGCGTCGAATTCCGCAGAGACTCAGATTTCATAGTGAATAACCTCACCGGCCTGTACGCGATTGAATACTCTCTTCCGTCGCGCTCCCCGGGCGGGGTAAGCGACCCGGCGTATCTCTCCGATGTCGAAGCGTTTGCCGGGTGGTACAGGGAGCAGCCCGAAACGATACACGTAAACGTCATCACCGATACCTTCCGGCGGCTCAACAGGAGCATGAACGGGGACGATCCGGCCTATTACCGGCTGCCCGCAAGCCGGGAGCTGGCCGCGCAGTACCTGCTTCTCTACGAGTTCTCTCTGCCCCATGGTCTTGACCTGAACAACCAGATCGCCGCCGACAGGTCAGCCACGCGGATGACAGTGTCAACGCAGACGCTCTCGTCAAACGAAGCGATCGCGCTTGATCGCCGCGCGCTGCAGTGGCTCGCGGACCACGCGCCCGGTATTGCCGGTCCGGTGAGTGCCGGCACCACGTTGATGTTCGCCCATCTCGGCCAGCGAAACATCATCGCCATGTTCGTCGGAACCACGCTTGCCCTCGTTGGAATTTCCTGCATCCTCATCTTCGCGCTGCGATCATGGCGGCTCGGAATCACGAGCATGGTCCCGAACCTGATTCCCGGGGCACTGGGCTTCGGCATATGGGGTCTGACGGTCGGAGAAGTGGGCGTATCGCTTTCGATGGTAACGGCCATGACTCTGGGTATCGTGGTCGATGATACTGTCCATTTTCTCAGCAGGTACCAGCGGACCCGGCGCGAACTGGGCTGCGCCTCTGCCGACGCGGTGCTGGTCGCCTTCCGGACCGTGGGTCAGGCTCTGCTCACGACCTCGCTTGTGCTGGTGGCGGGCTTTGTCGTGGTGAGTTTTTCCAGTTTCGAGCTCAATTCGGGAATGGGGAAGCTCACGGCGCTTGTAATCACCTTGGCCCTGATGGCCGACTTCCTTCTCCTGCCGCCGCTTCTCATGAAGTTCGACTTGAATGCTGACGGCGCCCTGCCTCCTCTGAATTCTTGAGAGGCTGTTACCCTCTGGTTCTGCCTCGCTCGCTCCTTATAAGCGAGATGACTTCCCTGGTAGACATATTCGCTTTTACGGAAGGGACATCCAGAGGAGAAGTGGGCGCATGTTCCGGCACCAGCGCGTATGTCCTGCCGTCTCTTCGACGTATCAATACTTTTCCGGTTGACTCTGCTTTATCCAGAATGCTGGACAGCTTCTGTCTGGCTTCCGAGTATGAGTAGATTTCCATCTTATTCCTCCACATCTAAGAGATTAATGCCGAGTTGGTCTGCCGTGTTTCTCATCGCGATATCCAGCGTCAGCAAGGGCGCACGATGCCGCACGGCGCAATCCAGAAAATACGCGTCGTATGCATATGTGTTAAATTTAGCCGCAATGGACATGACGTTTTCCATATTGATGTGAACGTATCGCAACGGGATATGTTCGAAAATCTGCAGGCCTTTCCGGGCTTCCTCAACTTCAATCCGGTACTGTTTCATCATTGCGGTAAAAGCATTTCCAACTTCCCATGGTATGGAACCGGGGCCGATAAGTTCTTGCCCAGACGTCGCGGAGATGATCGGGTCTCTCTCGGGTTCTCCTATTATCACCGCAATAATTGCCGACGTGTCAATCACGATATCCAATATTACCGCCCCTCGGGACTGTAATTGTACAATTGTCTATAACAATGTCAAGCATCATTGTAGACCTTGAATTTCCTCATATGGGAGACGAATTACTGATGATGTCCGCAATTGACCTGGCTTGTTCCGTGAAGCCCGGAATCCTTTCAAGCCCGGTTCGAGCGCGGAACAATGAAATCAGTCAGACGCTTTTGCCTTTTACATGGGGGTGAATTAGAATTTCTGCGTACCCGAATCCTAAAAAGGGGATTTTAAGTCATGCTTGCTTCGGCTCTTACGCAAGAGCAACGTTTAGTTAAAAATCTCGTCTCGGAGTTTGCCGAAAAAGAAATCAGACCGGTTGCCTCCGAGATTGACAGGGGCTGCGCTTTTCCCTCCGAAATCGTGGAAAAACTGTTCGGCCTGGGTTTCATGGGCCATTTCATTGAGGAACGCTACGGCGGAAGCGGCCTTGACTGTCTGTCGTACGTGATCGCCATTGAGGAGATATCCCGGGCCTGCGCGTCAACCGGAACGATAGTTATGGCCCATAATTCCCTCGCGTGCGCTCCGATTATCGATTTCGGCACCGGGGAGCAGAAGGAAGAGTACCTGCCGCGGATGTGCCGGGGCGCCGTGGGGTGCTTCGCCCTCAGCGAACCAGGGTCGGGTTCGGACGCGGCGGGCATGAGGACAAGCGCCGCGAGGGAAGGCGGGGCCTACATCCTCAACGGAACGAAAAGCTGGGTTACGAACGGCCGCGAGGCGGAGGTCGCCGTGGTTTTCGCTAGGACCGACAGAACGAAGAGAAGCGGGGGTATCACGGCGTTTATCGTTGACCTCGACGCTCCCGGAATCTCCATCGGGAAATCGGAGAGCAAGCTCGGCATAAGGGGGACGAGCACATCGCAGATCGTCTTTGAGAACTGCGAGGTGCCGGCGAGCCGGGTTCTCGGCGGGGAGGGAGAGGGTTTCAAGGTAGCCATGAAAACGCTTGACGCGGGAAGAATAGGGGTGGCGGCCCAGGCGGTGGGGATAGCCCAGGCGGTTCTCGACTCCTCGACTCGGTATTCCCGGGAAAGGGAGGCTTTCGGCAGGAAGATCTCGGATTTCCAGGGGATACAGTTCATGCTTGCCGACATGGCGACCAGGGTCGAGGCCTCGAGGCTCCTTGCCTGCAAGGCGGCCCTGATGAAGGACCGCGGGGAGAAATACGCCAAGCACTCCTCCATGGCCAAGCTCTACGCTTCTGAGACCGCGATGTGGGTGGCGACCAAGGGCATTCAGGTGCACGGAGGAAACGGCTATACGACCGATTATCCGGTGGAACGGCATTTCCGCGACGCCAAGATAACGGAGATATATGAAGGAACCTCTGAGATACAGAGAATCGTTATCGCCAGGCAGGTTCTTTCCGAGTCGCTCTGAGGTGTTATAATTCAGAGTTAATCATCAGTTATGAACCGGGGGAAAAGCATGTCCGAGTCAGACATAAAAACTGTAGGTATCGCGGGGGCCGGAACCATGGGTTCGGGCATAGCCGAGCTCGTCGCCTCGGCGGGGAAAAGCGTCGTTCTTCTTGACATTGAAAAAGATATCGCGGAGCGCGCCGTCGCGAAAACGGAAAAAAGTCTCGGCAGGCTGGCGCGAAGGGGCAAAATCGACGAGGAGCAGGTCGCGCTGATCGTCTCAAGGATTCACCCGACCGAAGACTACGGAGATTTCCGCGGCGCGGATATCGTGATTGAAGCCGCAAGCGAGCATATGGACCTCAAAAAGGCGGTTTTCACCAGGATCGAGGAGAACGCCCCAGAAGACGCCATTATCGCCACCAACACGTCGACCCTGTCGGTCACGGAGCTTGCCATGAACACTTCCAGGCCCGAGAAAGTCGTCGGAATGCACTTTTTCAATCCCGCGCCGGTAATGAAGCTGGTTGAAGTGATCAATACCGCCAGAACGTCCCCCGAGACCCTTGAGCGGACGATGGAATTCGCGCGGAGTCTCGATAAATATCCGATTATGGCAAAGGACAGAGCCGGGTTCGTCGTGAACAGGATTCTGCTGCCGATGATCAACGAAGCGATTTTCACCCTCGATGAAGGCGTTGCGGCGGCGGCGGAGATCGATAACGCCATGAAACTCGGGGCGAATCATCCCATAGGGCCGCTCGCGCTTGCGGACCTCATAGGGCTTGACGTCACCCTTAGCGTGCTTGACGTTCTCTACGCGGAGTACGGGGACCCGAAGTTCAGACCCGCTCCGCTGCTCAGGGAAATGGTTAGGGCGGGAAATCTGGGCAGAAAGACGGGAAAAGGCTTTTTTGAATACGGCAGAAAATAAAGGAGGCATAAATGTACAAGGATCTTTTGTTTGAAAGCGCTGATGACGGCGTGGGAGTGCTGACGATTAACAAGGAGAGGTCCATGAATGTCCTGAACGGGGAGACCATAAGACAGCTCAGGGACTTCGTGACCGAAAAGCTGCCCGCCGAAAATCTCAAGGTGCTGGTTCTGACCGGAGCCGGGAAAAAGGCTTTTGTCGCCGGGGCCGACGTAAGGCAGATGAGCCAGATGACGACGGACGAATTCAAGGATTACTGCGCCTTGGGAAGAGGCGCTTTTGACTACCTGGAGCAGGCGTCTTTCGCGGTTATAGCCGCGATAAACGGATACGCCCTGGGAGGAGGACTTGAACTTGCGCTCGCGTGCGATATAAGGGTCGCCTCCGGCAATGCCCGCGTGGGCTTTCCCGAAACCAAGCTCGGTCTTTTCCCCTGCTGGGGAGGAACCCAGAGATCAACCAGACTTATAGGGCCCGGAAGAACCAAGAAGCTGATTTTTACCGGGGAGATGGTCACCGCCGCCGAGGCGCTTGCCCTCGGGCTTGTGGATAAGGTAACGGAGCAGGAAGAACTTATGGATGAGGTCATGAAGATAGCCGGGCAGATCGCGAAAAACAGTCCGCTTGCCGTCAGTTACGCCAAAAAGGCGATAAACCGGGGATCGGAGACGGGGCTTTCCGAAGGACTCGCCTACGAGATGGAAACGGGGTTTCAGTGTTTTGATTCCTATGACAGAGTTGAGGGGATGAGCGCGTTTGTCGAGAAGAGAACGGCCGAGTTCAAAGGAGAGTAGCAATGGAAAGAGTCGTGCTTTCAGAGCCCCTAAGAACCGCGATAGGGACGTTCGGAGGAGCGCTCAGGGATGTCTCCGCGGTCGATCTCGGGACGGCGGTCGTCAGGGAGATTGTAAACAGGACGTCGCTGCCGCCCGAACAGATAGACGACTGCATAATGGGCAACATACTGGGAGCGGGACAGGGGCAGAACCCGGCGAGGCAGGTATCGATTAATTCCGGATTAAAAGCCGGGACCCCCGCGATTACCGTTAACAGGGTCTGCGGTTCGGGTCTTCAGTCCGTCGTAAGCGCCGCTCAGGCCATAAAGTCCGGCGACTGCGAATGCGTCGTGGCGGGAGGGATGGAGAGCATGAGCGCGGCTCCCTTCTATCTTCGCAAGGCCAGGTGGGGATACAAGATGTCGACGCCTTCCGATGAGCTTGTGGACGGAATTCTGTGCGACGGGCTCATGGATGCGTTTAACGACTACCACATGGGCGTTACGGCGGAGAACCTCGCGGAGAGATATGAAATATCAAGGGAGCGCCAGGACGAGTTCGCTTGCTCAAGCCAGATGAAGGCCAAAGCCGCGATGGAGAACGGAAAATTCACCTCCCAGATAGTTCCGGTGTCCGTTCCCGGGCGAAGGGGCGCTTCCGTTCAGTTCGACACTGACGAGCACCCGAGGCCGGACGTCACGCTTGAGAACATCTCGAAGCTGAGACCGGTCTTCAAGAGAGACGGCACGGTGACCGCGGCGAACTCCTCGGGCATTAACGACGGGGCCGCCGCCCTGATCGTCACGTCCGAGGGCAGGGCGGAAAAACTGGGCCTGAATCCGCTCGCGTCGATCAGGTCCTACGCGGTCTCCGGCGTTGACCCCGCGATCATGGGAATCGGTCCGGTTCCCGCGATGCGCGCGGCTCTTGACAGGGCCGGGCTCGGAATCGACGATATCGATCTGGTCGAACTGAACGAAGCCTTCGCGGCGCAGTCCCTCGCGGTGCTGAGCGATTTTCCCATAGCGGAGGAGAAACTGAACGTAAACGGCGGAGCCATAGCGCTCGGGCACCCCGTGGGGGCCACGGGAGCGGTGCTGCTCGTGAAGCTTCTTCATGAATTTGAAAACGTCCGTCCCGGCGGCTACGGAATGGTTTCCCTGTGCATGGGAGGCGGCATGGGTATAGCAATGATTGTCGAAAAAATGTAGACTTCAGGCGTAGACGGCGGCTGTCTTAGCGGGCGGGTCGCCTCAACCGATAGCCCGGTATGAGCGGAAAAACAAGAATAGAGATCATGGATGACGGTCCCCTGATTGCAAGCGGCCTCCGGTCGCTTGAAGACGGGGAGGGGCGGGAACTTGCGATAAAGAAGAAAACCGCTCTTTGCCGCTGCGGGGCTTCGGGGAACAAGCCGTTTTGCGACGGGTCGCACAGGGGGGCGGGGTTTGAGAGCAGTATTGCGCCCGGCGAATCTTCCGTCGCCTCCAAGGAGGGGGACGCGGTTATAAGGTCGCTTAGAAACGGCCCCTACGAGGTTTGCGGAGATATTGAGCTCTGCGTTGAGGATGATTCGGGGCTCTCGGGGGATGACCCTTACTATCTTTGCCGCTGCGGGGCTTCTGAAAACAAGCCGTTTTGCGACGGGTCGCACAAGCGGGCCGGTTTCACCGACAAATAAACTAAAGAACCAGGAGAAAACGAAAAATGGTTAAGACTCTGTCGACGATGATTCCCTTGGGGAGCGAGGCTCCCGACTTCCGGCTGCCGGATGTCGTAAGCGGCAGCGAGCTGTCGCTTGGCGACCTCAGGTCGGATGTCGCCACGGTGCTTATGTTCATGTGCAACCACTGTCCTTACGTGAAGCACCTGCAGGACGGGCTGGTGAAGGTTGCCGATGAGTACATTCCGAGGGGAGTCTCCTTCATAGCGATAAATTCAAACGATGTTGATAACTACCCTGACGATTCTCCCGAGAGAATGAAGGAAGTCGCGGAGGAGAAGGGATACTCGTTTCCCTACCTGTTCGATGAGACGCAGGAAGTCGCAAGGATCTATGACGCCGCCTGCACCCCGGACTTTTTCGTTTATGACCGGGACCTGAAATGCGTTTACAGGGGCCAGTTCGACGACTCGAGACCAGGAAACGGAAAGCCGGTTACCGGAAAGGATATGCGTAAGGCGCTCGACTCCATTATAGAGGGCCGGACAATTGAATGGGAGCAGGTTCCGAGCATCGGGTGCAACATAAAATGGAAATAATGCGGTTTTCCCTGCCGCGTGGAACCGCCCGGAAGGAAAAAAAGGACCGCCCCGGGTCCGAAACCTGGAACTTCATCCCCTCGTTCCGCGGGCGCTGTCGCGCATAGCCATGAAACCGAAGACGGACAAGGACGGACCCCCGGAATCCGAGGATTTCATAAGGGCCAGGATAAGAACGGATCTTCAGTCCGGCATCGCAAAGCCCGTTACCCGTTTCCCGCCCGAGCCCAACGGCTATCTCCATATAGGCCACGCGAAATCCATATGTCTTAATTTCGGCATAGCCGAGGAATTCGGCGGAACGTGCAACCTGCGCTTTGACGACACCAATCCTTCAAGGGAAGACGTAAGGTATGAAGAGGCCATCAAGGAGGACGTCAGGTGGCTCGGGTTTGACTGGGAAGACAGGATTTGCTACGCCTCTGATTATTTCGGGCGGCTCTATGAATACGCCCTGGGGCTCATAAGCGAGGGGAAGGCCTACGTGGACGACCTGAGCGCCGAGGAGATAAGGGAATACCGGGGAACGCTTTCGGAACCCGGAAGGGAGAGCCCTTCTAGGGAGAGATCCGTTGAGGAGAACCTGAAGCTTTTCCGGGCGATGAGAGACGGGGATTTCGACGACGGAAAGTACGTACTCCGGGCGAAAATAGACATGGCCTCGGGCAATATGAACATGCGCGACCCGGTCATGTACCGGATAATGAAGAAGCCTCACGCCCGTACCGGGGACTGCTGGTCCGTCTATCCGATGTATGACTGGGCCCACGGACAGAGCGACTCCATCGAGGGCGTCACCCATTCGCTCTGCACCCTTGAGTTTGAGGATCACCGGCCTCTTTACGACTGGTTTATCGCCCAGCTCGGCATATACCATTCCCGGCAGATCGAGTTCGCGAGGCTCAACCTCAGCTACACGGTTCTCAGCAAGAGAAATCTCATGAAGCTGGTTTCCGAGGGATACGTAAGCGGGTGGGACGATCCCAGGATGCCCACGATCTCGGGACTGCGCAGAAGAGGGTACACGCCTGAGTCGATAAGGGACTTCTGCCGGAAAATAGGTATCACGAAACAGGACAGCGTTATAGACATGGAGCTTCTCGAGCACAGCGTAAGGGAGGATCTTAACAGTAGGGCGCAGAGGGTCATGGCTGTGCTCGACCCGCTGAAAGTGGTGATAACCAATTATCCCGAAGATACGGAAGAGGAGCTCGAAGCGGTGAACAACCCGGAAGATCCCTCCATGGGAAAAAGAAAAGTCCCTTTTTCAAAAGAGCTTTTCATTGAAAGGGACGATTTCATGGAGGATCCGCCGAAGAAATTCTACAGGCTCTCCCCGGGTTCCGAAGTGCGCCTGCGCTACGCCTACATAGTGAGATGCGTGGGTTTTGAGCGCGACCCGGAGAGCGGGGAGGTGACGGAGGTTCACTGCGAATACGACCCTCGCACTAGAGGCGGGAGCGCGCCTGACGGAAGGAAGGTAAGGGGCACCGTACACTGGGTGTGCGCGAAAAACGCCTCCAGAGTGACCGTAAGGCTCTACGACAGGCTTTTCACCGTTCCGAACCCGATGGCTGACAAGCGGAGGGAATTCACCGAATTTCTGAATCCCGATTCCCTCAGGACGCTTGAGAACTGCGCGGCCGAACCGGCTCTCGGGGACTGTCCGGGGGAGACTAACTACCAGTTTGAGAGGAAAGGGTATTTCATACTTGATTCCGCGGATTCGGCTCCCGGCGCGCCAGTTTTCAACAGGACGGTTTCCCTCAGGGATTCATGGAACCGCCTCTCGGGAGGAAAAAGGGCCTGATTCCCGCTTTCGCGCGACTTTCCTCTTTACTTGAGGCTGTGAAAGTATTCATGGAACCTTGGTAACAGATTGTCCGAGAACGCCTAAGATATGTGCTGAATCCGCGTCGGCGCCGCCCTCGTTACCATCAAACCATCCAAAAAAACCAGGTCCTCCCGCTTGTCACGTTTTCCGCGAACAGCTCCCTTTAGAGTCATCAGCTCAGCAGGCGGCCTAAAAAAAACAACAAATAATTTGAGACAGTTGCGTTAAAACCGAACGGTTATATCTATTGACTATCAGTCCGAACAGTTGTATTTGTAGGTACAAAGTATTCTTCGGTGCGAGACAGGAAAAACCAGGTGGAGATCAACTGTCGTTTCCATGGTAATCGGGTTTATATCCGTCGCATCTGGCAAGAGATTAAGGGAGGTCACACGAACATGAATCGCTTAGAATTTCCTGAAACCGGTTTCCGGGATTTCCCCGAACGCGGAGGCAGGCGGGGGGGGGGGATATTCTCCCGCGTCTTTCCGTTTCTGGCCGTTGCGGTTCTTGCCGGGTGTGGACTGTGGGGTCTGCTTTTCCCCGAACCCGCGTCCGCCCAGTCAGTCAGCCTGAGCCTGAATCCTTCCAGCATCACGGAAGAAGACGGGGCGCAGAAGATCACTGTCAGTGCGACCGTGAGCAGCATCTCAAATCCTTCCTTCTGCTTTTATCTTGACGTAGGCGCCCACAGCCCAAGTCAGCAGACCGCCACCGAGGGAATTGATTACGTTGCCTTAGCACGCAAATTAGTAAGCTTCTCTGGTCCAACCACCGTCAGCACCACTTTTGACGTTACTGCGACCGACGATTCGGTAAGCGACGGCGGGGAGACTATCCGGGTACATTCGTGGAAAGCAAGCGATCAGAGTTGTAAATATGATCTCATCAATTCGTATGGTTCCGCAAACCTTACGCTGAACGATTCGGACCCCAAGGCGAACCTGAGCGTTTCTCCTACGGAGTTAAATGAAGATGCTGGGGCGACGACGGTGACGGTGACGGCGACACTTAACCTCCAGGGAACACGCACACTAAGCAACAGCGTCACTTACACCGGGAGCGTGGGGAAAACTGGAGACACCGCCACGAAAGGCACGGACTACACGGCGGGGAGTTTCACGGTCACCCTGCCGTCGGGAACGGCCAATGCCCAGACTACGGGTACGTTCACGCTTACTCCCCTGAGAGACAACGCTAGCGAGAGTGACGAGACGATAACGGTCAGGGGCGAGTCTACAAACGACGGAGACGCGGGGGAAGCGACCATTACCCTTAAGAACTCCGCTAATCTGTGTTCCTCTCAGTCTCCGGCTACCCTGCAGGCCGACTGCTTAGTCCTTGATGCGCTTTACGACAGCGCGGGCGGGGCTGACTGGGCGAACAATAGGAACTGGAAGAGCGCAAATGCGCTTGACACATGGCACGGCGTCAAGGTGAACAATAACGACAGGGTTTCCTCCATAAATCTTTACAACAACGCCCTCACCGGCACCATTCCCGACCTGAGCGCTCTTACCGGCCTGACTTCACTGGACCTCGGGGACAACAGTCTGAGCGGGACCATTCCCGACCTCAGCGCTCTTACCAGCCTGGGCGCCCTGAAGCTTGACGGCAACAACAGTCTGAGCGGCACCATTCCCGACCTCAGCGGCAGCCAGCTCCGTTCCCTGCTGCTTGACAACAACAATATAAGCGGGGAAATCCCGGCATGGCTGAACGATATGAATTTTCGGGAGCTGAGTCTTGACAACAACCGCCTGAGCGGAGGCATTCCCGACCTGAGCAACCTTACCTTGAGCAATTTCGATCTGAGCAACAACATGCTGGACGGCTCGGCTCCGCAGGCGGCGTATTTTCCCTCAGGCCTTATGCAGGAGCAGAACCCCGGGAGGCGAAGCGCGGGCGGGGATGCTAACGCGGCAGGGAATCTTCCCGACGCGGGCAGGATAGATCTGAGCAATAACCGGCTGACGGGGCCGCTACCCGACATGAGTACTCTTCTGGGGGCTTACAAAATTGATTTCAGCAATAACAGGTTCGGCGGCGTGATGAACGCGGCGCATTTTCCGGCCAACGTGGGAACTCTTGATCTGAGCGATAACCTGTTAAGCGGCGCCATACCCGACCTGACCAGTCTGACGAAACTTACACTGCTTTATCTTCAGAACAACCGGTTTTCGGGGACTATACCCGACCTGAGTTCCATCAGCAGAGAGGTATGGCTGAACGGCAACAGCATCAGCGGGACGATAAACGCTGATGATTTAGACAATAGAATATACTTTCTGTACCTGCACGACAACCGGTTGAGCAACAGCGGTATAATTGACCTCAGCAGTCTCAGCAATCTTGTTGAGATCAGTCTCTGGGGCAACCCGGGGTTGGACCTGACGAAGATAACTGGACTGGGTTTGAAGCTTGAGAAGGCCGCGTTGTGGATATTATACGACAGCGCCGGGGGTTCCGGGTGGACCAGCAGCAACGGCTGGTTTTACGGGAATAACTTCGGGTTGTGGCACGGGATAACGACGGACAGCAGCGGCAACGTCACGGGGATTGATCTTTCGGAGAACAACCTGACTGGCAAGATAAACGGAGGCATTGCGGTTCTGGACAGTCTTGAAGGGCTTGATCTTTCGTGCAACAGCAGTCTGAGCGGAGAGCTTCCCTTGGGGCTGAAGGATATCAGCACGCTGGCGACCGTGAACATATGCTCGACGGGGATGACGGTTCCGAGCGATCAGTCATTTACGACTTGGAAAAACGGCGCCGACGTCACTTTCACCGACGGCACGTGTTCCGGGGCTCAAGCCTGTCAGGTGCCGGTGAGCCAGGGTTCTTCGCCCCCGGTATCGCCGTCGTCAACACCGCCGCCGGATGAGTCGCCGGTTGAAGGAGGCGGATCGGGACAAGGGGAAGGCGAAACGGAGGATGCACGGAATCCGGTTCCGGCCCCCGAGCTTCCCGCGGATGATCCGGGGAACATTGAAGCGGGAGGAGGATGCGCCCTGGTCTCCGGTGCGGGAGAGGAACGGCCCGGAGCGGCGTCAGGACTGATTCTGGCCGCTTTTGCGCTGCTCGCGGTTTTTCCGGGAAGATACGGGAGAAAGGCGGAGGGACGCTGAAGAGGCCCCTGGGGTGCGGGGTTGCTCCGCAACGGCCGGCCCGTGGCTGATGCTGACTGAAGCGGCATAATCATCTTTATATTTTAAGGTGGTCAGACGTTGATGTTACCCTTTCCCCGGGGTGCAGTTACGCCATTCCATTCATACCAATGCGGAATGCGATATGAACCAACGCCGGTACAGGCTCACCCTCGACCGTACCTGGTGGAATCGTCTTTCCCGGTCAATGCCTGCAGAAAATAGAGTTTTATCGTTCTGCATGATAAGTTAATACGTCCATCTTAAATTCGGGTCTGCCGTGATCTTTGTCTGATCCAGTACTGGTGCTCAACGGCACGGATTGGGAAACATTATGAGCTGGGAAATTGAAAAAACGGGCGGCGTCGCGGTCGTGCGCATGAACTCAAACCCGATGAACGTCATGAACGAGGGTTTCTTCAGCGACCTTGAAGAGGCTTTCTCTACGCTTGAGAGCGATCACGCGGAAAGCCCCGTGGTTCTTACCTCCTCTCAGAGGGCTTTTTCCGCGGGCCTTGATCTTAAGTACCATCTTTCGCTTTTTACCGCCGGGGACGAAGAGGAAATCTGGCGGTGGTACGAGCGTTTCCGCGGGGCCCTGCTTCGGGTCTTTACCTATGAAAGACCCGTTGTGGCGGCGGCAAACGGTCACGCGATAGCGGGCGGACTCATACTGGCGCTCTGCTGCGACTACAGGGTATGCGTTGATTCGGGGGCGAGATTCGGTCTTAATGAAATCACCATAGGTTTTCCCGTTCCTTCGGCGATAGCCCAGATCGTGCTTTACGCGCTGGGTACGGCAATCGCGCAGCAGGTCATGACGACAGGCTTTCTTTACGAGTCCCGCGACGCCGTCAGGCTCGGCTTTTTCGATGAAAGCCGCGACGCGGACGGGCTTCTTTCTCACTGCGTTGAGTTCGCGGGGCAGTACGGCCCGTCGCTTATTCCCGGTTACTCCTTCTCCAAGAAGGCTCTTCGCCGCGAGGTCGTGGCGAACATGGAAGGAGTCTGCGCCGAGGCTGACAGGGAACTTCCGAGGGTTCTGCGCGGCCCGGGGGTCCTGGAGAGCCTCGGGGCTCTGGTTGAAACTCTGGGGAAAAAGAAACGGTGACAATACCGCGGGAGGAATTTTGAAGAAAATCACCGTAAGAAAAGCCGCGGGCGGCGATGCGGAAGCGATGGCCCTGATACTCCGGGAGATCGGCTGGTCCGAGAGGAGGAACTCCCTTGCGATTGAGGAAGTGTCGTCTCCGATCCGGGATCTCATACTTCGAGCCGACGGAGATCCGGAAGGACACACCATGTACGTGGCCTGTGATTCCGGGGGAAGGGTTTTGGGGTTCACTGCCGTTCACTGGGTGCCGTTCGTTATGCTCGGAAGCTGCGAGGGCTATGTCTCGGACCTGTTCGTGAGTCCTTCGGCAAGCGGAATGGGGGCGGGGAGCCGCCTTATCGAGGCGGTCATGGAAGAGGGCAGAAAAAGGGACGTTTACCGTCTGATGGTGACCAATGGCAAGGACAAGCCGTCCTACCTGCGGGGCTTTTACAGAAAAAAAGGGTGGACGGAACGGCCGAAGGTCGCTAACTTTACCTACTACTACAAGGAGCCCTGGTCGTAGCCTTCAGGCGGAAGCCATGAAAAACCGGGAAACGGATTCTGAATGAAAACGCCGGAAAAACAGGAAGAAGCGGTTCTGCTGGTGCACTCACCGGACCGTCCGGGTCTCGTGCGCGCGGTCACCGACTTTATATTCAAGTACGGAGGCAATATCCACGCTCTGCAGCATTGCGTCGATACGGCCGACCTGGTGACCTTTATCCGGGCCAAGTGGGGGATGGACGGCTTTACTCTCTGCCGGGAGGAGACGGAGGAGATTTTCCGTGAGAAGGTGGCGCGGAAATTCGACATGAAATTCGAGGTTTTCTTCACGGGGGACGTGCCGCGCATGGCGGTTTTCGTCTCCAGGCTTCCCCACTGCCTCTCGGACATAATCTACAGGCTCCGCGCCAGGGAATGGAACGTCGAGATGCCCCTCGTGATAAGCAATCATCCGGATCTCAGGGACGTGGCGGGCCTTCACGGGGCGGATTTCCACGTGTTCGAGAACGTAAGGGACAACAAGGAAGAGGTGGAGGCGGAGCAGCTTGAGCTTCTTCGCCGTTACGACGTGGATTTCATAGTGCTTGCGAGATACATGCAGATTTTCACCGCGGATTTCGTGTCGCGCTACCCCAACAGGATAATCAACATCCATCATTCGTTTCTCCCGGCCTTTCCCGGCGCGCGCCCTTATCACTCCGCGTATGAAAGGGGGGTCAAGGTGGTCGGAGCGACCTGTCATTACGTAACCGAGGAACTCGATTCGGGACCAATAATAGAGCAGGATGTCATAAAGGTTAACTATGACGATTCGATAGACGACCTCATAAGAAAGGGGCAGGATCTTGAGAAGCTGGTTCTTTCAAACGCGATCTGGTCCCATATAAACCGGGAGATTCTGATTTACAAAAACAGGACAATCGTATTCAATAAGTAGGGGGAGTTTCTGCGATTCCTCCGCGGGCGGGTGAAAAATGAAATTCAGAGGCACAGACGATTACATAGCGACAAAAGACCTGGCCGTGGCCGTTAACGCGGCCGTTACGCTTGAGCGCCCGCTTCTTGTCAAGGGCGAACCGGGAACGGGCAAGACCATGCTTGCGTTCGAGGTCGCGAAGGCGCTCGGAAAGCAGCTTATAACCTGGCACGTGAAATCCACCACGACTGCCCAGCAGGGCCTCTACGAGTATGACGCCGTTGCCAGGCTCCGCGACTCCCAGCTCGGGGACGAAAGGGTGAACGACATCTCAAACTACATAAAGAAGGGAAAGCTCTGGGAGGCTTTCGAGAGCCCCGAACAGGCGGTGCTGCTGATTGACGAGATAGACAAGGCGGACATAGAGTTCCCGAACGATCTTCTTCTGGAGCTAGACAGGATGGAGTTTTACTGCTACGAACTCAGAAAAACCGTAAGGGCGGTTAAAAGAGTCATAGTGATAATCACCTCGAATAATGAAAAAGAGCTTCCGGACGCTTTTCTGAGAAGGTGCTTTTTTCACTACATAGCTTTTCCCGACCGCGGGACTCTCGAGAAAATAGTCAGGGTGCATTACCCGGATCTTGAGCGGAAGCTCATGGACAGCGCTCTCACCCTCTTTTACTCCGTGAGGGAAATCGACGGTCTCAAGAAAAAGCCCTCCACGAGCGAACTCATAGACTGGATAAAACTGCTTGCGGCCGACCGCGCGGCCGCGGGGGAACTTCCGGGGGTGGATCTTGAGGAAGGCCTTCCTCCTTACTCGGGCGCGCTTATCAAGAACGAGGCGGACTACGAGATGCTCGAGGCGATGAGGCGAAGATTCAGGAGGTAGGGGGACAGGCTCATGTTTCTTGATTTTTTCCTGCTGCTTAAAAACGACGGATTTCCCGTAACCCTGAAGGAGTATCTTACCTTTCTCGAAGCCCTTGACCGCGACGTGATCGGTTACGACACGACCGATTTCTATTACCTCAGCCGCTGCGTGATGGTGAAGGACGAGCGGCATCTCGACAGGTTCGACAGGCTTTTTTCCGCTTACTTCAGGGGGGCCCAGCTTGCCGATACCGAGCAGTTCATGCAGATTCCGCTTGAGTGGCTTCGCAAGAACTTCGAGAACGTTCTCTCAGAGGAGGACAGGCGGATGATCCGTTCCATGGGCGGGCTTGAGGAACTGATGGAGCGGCTGAGGGAGATTTTCGAGAAGCAGAAAAAACGCCATCAGGGCGGGAACAGGTGGATAGGCACGGGAGGCACTTCTCCCTACGGAGCGTACGGTTACAATCCCGCCGGCGTCCGGATAGGGCAGGACGGGGGCAGGCAGAGGCGGGCCGTCAAGGTGTGGGACAAAAGGGAGTTCCGCGATCTTGACGATTCGGTGGAACTGAACGTGAGGAACATGAAGATGGCCCTCAGGAAGCTCAGGGTTCTCACGAGAGAGGGGGTGGGGGAGGAACTCGACATCGAGAGAACGATCGACAGGACTTCAAAAAACGCGGGGCTGCTCGACCTTGAGTTTGTTCCCTCACGCAAGAACAACGTCAAGGTTCTCATGTTCTTTGACGTCGGGGGTTCAATGGAGGATCATGTCGAGCTCTGCTCGAGGCTTTTCTCCGCCGCCAGGCATGAGTTCAAGCACCTTGAGTTCTACTACTTTCACAACTGCATATACGAAGCCGTGTGGAAAGACAACGCGAGGCGCTTCAGCGAGCGGATTCCCACCTTCTCGGTGCTCAACAAGTACAACGGCGATTACAAGTGCGTTATAGTCGGTGACGCCTCCATGTCCCCGTGGGAACTTGTGTATCCGAACGGAAGCGTCGAGCACAATAACGACGAGCCGGGCCTTCTGTGGCTCAGCAGGATAAAGGCGAAATATCCTTTTACGGTGTGGCTTAACCCCGTGCCGCAGGATGAGTGGAAGTGGACCGAAAGCGTGGGCATGCTGAACGATTTCTGCGAAGGCAGCATGTTTCCCCTTACGCTCTCGGGAATAAAGGACGCTATCTCGGCTCTCAAGCGCCGCCCCGGCCACCGCGGCGCGTCGGGACTTCCGGCGTGATGAGGGTGTACACCGTCGATGCCTTCACCGACGGGCCTGGTTCCGGGAATCCGGCCGCCGTGTGCATTCTTGAGAAGGAAATACCGGACCGGACAAAACAGGAGATCGCTTCCCGGGTAAATCTCCCGGAGACGGCTTTTCTGCTCGGGAGAAAAGGCCTTTTCGGACTCAGGTGGTTTACTCCCGAGACGGAAGTCGACCTCTGCGGGCACGCCACCCTCGCAAGCGCCCACGTTCTTTTTACTCTCGGAATCCTCCCCGAGACGGAAGACGCCGTGTTCTCCACGAAAAGCGGGGTTCTTACCGCGAGGAGAAAAAGCGACCTAATAGAGATGGATTTCCCCTCGGAGGATCCCTGGGAAGTTAAGGCGCCGGAGGACCTGCTCATGGCGATTCCCTCCGCGCCTCTTTACGTGGGCAGAAACCGCCTTGATTACATCGCCGTTTACGAGAGCGAGGAGACGGTGAGAAGCGCCGTCCCGGAACTCGCCCGCGTCAGAAAACTCGATTCGAGAGGGCTTATAATAACAAGCGTCTCAAGTTCTCGGCGCTACGATTTCGTGTCGCGGTTTTTCGCGCCCGGCGCCGGGATAGACGAGGATCCGGTTACGGGGTCCGCTCACTGCTGCCTCTGTCCTTTCTGGAGCCGCAGGCTCGGGAAAAAAGAGCTCACGGGCTACCAGGCGTCGCAAAGAGGGGGGATCGTTCATGCGGAACTTCTCGGGAAAAGGGTTCTGCTGTCGGGAAAGGCCGCTGTCGCCGGAAGCTTCGAAGTCAGCCCTGCGCCGTGAGAAAACCCGGACGCGGCGCGCTTGGCGGAATTCACAAAACTTTTTTTTTCGGTAGAATTTAAACTCCCACGTTACAGAGGCGGCGTAGCCAAGAGGTAAGGCAACGGTCTGCAAAACCGTCATACCCCGGTTCGATTCCGGGCGCCGCCTCCAGTTCTGAACTCCGTTCAGCGTAATGCCCGGGTGGCGGAATTGGTAGACGCAAGGGACTTAAAATCCCTCGGGAGTATCTCCCGTGCCGGTTCGAGTCCGGCCCTGGGCATTTTTTTTCTGGCAAATTCCGGGACAAATGTGTTAAAATGCGAAATATTATGTGATAAATAGGACTGATTGGTACAAAGGACTGATTCCAAGGAGGTTTCGGAGATGGATTTTAGAACTCAGTTTAGTGCAGCTGTTTTTGCACTTGTTTTCTCGTTTGCGCTGGTTTTTTCGCTGAACGCCGTTGCGCAGGAAGGGCAGGATTCCGAATCCAGCGTTCAGGATGAACAGGAAGAAAGTCCCAGCGCGGTGGAAGAAAGCGGTTACACTCTTCGGAAAATGCTTGTGACCGCCACCAAGCGCGTTCAGCTTGCCCAGGACGTGCCTTTCTCCCTGAATGTTCAGTCCGAAGAGGACATAAAACGCCTTAACACCACCGACCTTGAGGACCTTTCCCGCAACGTTGCCGGGTTCTCCATACAGAACCTCGGGCCGGGCCAGAGCGTAGTCACGGTCCGCGGCGTTTCTTCCGGACAGATTGTGCGGGACCAACCTGGCGTAAAGGAACAGGTTGGAGTTTATCTTGACGAAACCCCCATATCGTTGTCGCTTTTTACTCCCGACATTGATCTTTTCGATCTCAACCGCGTGGAAACCCTGAGAGGACCGCAGGGCACGCTCTTTGGGTCAGGTTCCATAGGCGGCACCGTCCGCTATATAACTAACCAGCCCATGCTGGGAGTAAACGAGTCTAAAGTCGAGATTGACGGAAACTATCTTGACGAAGGTTCTCTCGGGGGCCATCTGAAAACGGCCCTTAACGTCCCCCTTGGCGAAGACGCGGCCGTTCGTCTGGTCGCTTACGGTACTAAATACGGCGGGTTCATTGACGCGCGCAAGGAGGGAGGGAAGGTGGATGAGGACGTGAACGACGGCACCCGCCAGGGCGGGCGCATTGCTCTTTTATGGAAACCGACCGAAAACCTGTCCATTACCCCGCGGGTCGTGTACCAGAACATTGACCTCGGAGGTTTTAACCGGGACGAGATATTTAACCTTTTTGCTAACCCTTACACCGTCCCTCCGACTCCGCTTGGAGAAAGAGAGCAGTTCCTCCTGCTTGACGAGGTGTTTGAAGAGGAAACACTGATACTTGATACCGTGGTCAAGTGGGATATTGAAGACATCTTCACCGTAAGCTACGCGGTCGGCTACCTGAATCGTGACATCCTGGTCGGCCGCGACGGAAGCGCGCTTACGGGCAGCATAAGTCTGGATCTGAAACTTGCGCCCGCAGCGGTGCCGTCAAACCTGCTAGACACAACGGATCTTGAGCAGTGGTCCCATGAACTGCGCCTGAGTTCCAATGACGGCGGCAGGCTTCAGTGGTTAACGGGCGTGTTCTACCAGAGCACCAAGCGCGACTACAAGCAGACCCTGCCGACTCCAGGGTATGACAGGTTTCTGGATGCCGCCAGGGGAGAGGGGACGTCAGACGGCGCGCGCAACGGCTTCCCGGAGAAGGATTCTCCCTACATATCTTACCTTCCGTACGACATCAGGCAGGTTGCCCTGTTCGGAGAATCGACGCTTGAGCTCTCAGATGGCCTGACCATGACGGCAGGTCTTCGCTGGTATGACTGGGAGGAAGAACGTTCCTTTATCTCAGGCGGAATTTTTTCAAACAGCGACAGATATAAGGACAAAACCGAGTCAAACGGTTTCACGCCCCGATTCCTGGCCAGCTGGGCGCTTACCGACCAGGTTACCGTGAACGCACAGGCTTCCCGAGGGTTTCGTCTCGGCGGGGTGAACGATCCGCTCAACAAATCTCTTTGCACGGGATCGGACATAGAGACTTTCGGAGGTTTTCAGTCCTACAATGACGAGACGCTCTGGAACTACGAATTCGGCTTCAAGTCGTTTTTTGAGAAGGCAGCCGTGAACATGGCAGTTTTCTACTCGGACATCAAGGATCTTCAGGTCACTCTGGATGCCGGCACCTGCTCATCACGTATTTCATTCAACGTGCCTGAGGCCCATGCTGTAGGCAGCGAGCTTGAGATCCGCGCCTTTCCTACCGACAATTTGCTGGTGACCTTTGCGGGAAGCTACGTCAAGGCGCAGTTTGACAGTACCGTGACAGACGGCGAGGGCAATGTCGTCGGAGGCGTTAAGGACGGCAATCGGCTGGCGTCGGTTCCCGACTGGCAGTTCTCCGCATCCGGCACTTATACTCTGCCCGGGATTTTCGGTTCCGGCGAAAGCTACATCTCGGCGCTCTGGCAGTATGTGGGCGACCGTATAACCCAGCCCGGCGACCAGCAGCCCGGCGCGGGTGTCTTCAGTCACGGGTTCGAATTTGCCGGCATGTCAGGCGATGAAGTTACCAATATGGACTTGGTACTTGATCCCTACCACCTGCTCGACCTCAGCTTAGGACTCGTTTACGACCGATGGGAATTCGTTCTTTACGCCAAGAACGTGACGGACGAAAACGTGAAGCTCTCATTTGACCGTGAGCGTGGAGGACGGGCCCGGCTTGCCTACAGAGTGGGTCAGCCCCGTACCTTCGGCGCGGTTACACGCATGCATTTCTGACGGAACAGCGAGCAAGGTGATCTCAGGCTTACCTTTCCTGTTTTAAACGGTGCATGCCGTCTCTTTCCTGTCAGGGGGTTTTCGCCTGCCGTGTTTTTGTGCCGACGGGCACTGACATTATACGGTATGTTGGGAAGCATATATGCCGACTTTTCATGACTAGTACAGCGTTTCGCTGTTATGGTTACAGCATTAAGCTACCTCAAGATCAAACTTGTTCCACCTGTGCACAACAGGGTCCGCATTAATTTCTTCAATACCCCTGAGTATACGCTCTTTTAACTCAGCCTTGCTCGACACTCGAATATGCCGTAAAAAACTGCGGGTCATCTTCGAGAATGCCGTCTCCACAAGATTCAACCACGACCCATGCTTCGGAGTATGCACGTATATGAACCTCCCAGGCCTGGTTTCAAGATACCTCATCGTCTCTTTCGATACATGAGAAGAATGATTGTCCAGCACCACCCGAATCGTGTTCTTCTTGGGATAATACTCGTCAAGCTCCTTGAGAAGCTCTATAAACTCCCTGCTGCGATGACGATCCCTCACCTTCGCTATTATCCTTCCGTCGTGCAGATCCAGCGCCGCAAGCAACGACACCGTACCCAATCTCTTGTACTCATAGTCTCTTCCCATTTCTCCATGCCTGCCCGGCTTCGGAGGCAAGTCAGGCGCAACGTTCGCTATAGCCTGTATCCCCGGCTTCTCGTCAACCGACACGGTTATCACATCAGGTCTTTGCCCCGTGTCTCCCGACTGCTCATTCTGGATGTTAACCTCCTGATATACCATTAAAACCTCTTCCATCTTCCTCTCAAACTCCTCGTCTCTGCGCTCAAGATAATAACGTATCTTGTGAGGCTTTATCTTCGCCTGATTCAATATCCTCCACACAGTGGCCTTCGATGCCCTTGATAAAGATTCGTATCCCTTCTCAACCGCTGCGCCCCTGATGTACTTGGCAAGCGCGCTGTACGACCAGACCTCCGAAGCATAACCATGCTCGGTGGGCTTCGTGCACGCTACGTTGATCACCCATGCCTTGGCGTCATCGCTTATTACAGGTTCCGTGCCGTGATAAGCGTCCCTGAGCCCTGCCTCTATCCCCTTGGCCAAAGCTTTATTCACGCACTTGTATATTGTGGGTCTTGAAACATTGAGCTTGCGATGTATGGAAACTATCGTGTTCCCTTCGCAGTAGGATAACAGTATCGAGGCTCTCTGCACTTCCCGCTGAGGAAGCTTCTTTGAACGGCTTATTGTAAGAAGCTTCTGTTTTTCCTGTTCACTCAAAACAAGTTCCGGTCTCTTGCTTCTTGTTGACATGGTTACACCTTCCTGTGAGATTTAGTATATCACAAGTGTAACCAGAGCAGTTATACATGTAAATAGATAAATGAAACGGTATACTAGGAGGTGGATTAGATGAGATGGGACAGGACTCACGGCATCCTGAGTCGCCGGAGCCAGCGGGCGGTGATGGAGGAAATCGTGCTGCGCGGGCCGGTGTCGCGGACCGAGATCGCCCGCAAGCTCGACCTGAGCGTGGCGTCGGTGTCGCGTATCGTCTCCCCGTTGCTCAATGCGGGCTTGGTGCGGGTGGTGGAAGAGGAAGCGGACGACGCGTCAGGCGCCGGACCCGGCCGTCGGCACGTGTATCTGGATGTCGATCCGGGGGGAGGGACCGTGCTCGGGATCCGAATAGGTCCGACCTTCCAGACTCTCATCCTTGCCGACCTCAAGAATCGTTCGCTCTCGGGGACCGAACTTAAGCTCGAAAGACTGGACGACCCGGATATGGTCATCAGGCGCGTGGCCGATGAGAGCCGGCGGCTGATCGACCTTAACGTCAAGGACCGCAGCCATCTCCTCGGCGGCTTTCTCATGATCGCCGGTTCGGTGGACCGGGCGCTTGGGAGCGTGCGCTACTCGCACTCTCTTGGATGGAGAGACGTTCCGTTGCGCTCAAAGCTCGTCGACATCCTTGACTTGCCGATGAGAGTCGAGTCCATGACGACCGCGTTCGCGCTTGCGGAAACGCGCTTTGGCGCGGTGCGGGGACAGAACAACGTGCTGGCGATCGTCTGCTCTCTGCAGATCGGGGCCAGCCTGCTTTTGGACGGACGCCTGATCGAGGGATACTACCTCGAAACCGGCGGGATCGGCAACATGATGGTGACCGGGGAGAACGGCAGAATCGAGACGCTGAATCGTCTTGCCAGCGGGTACGGCGTTCTCCGGCGCATCTATGGCGACGAGGCTCTTTCAGGCATGTCCTTCAGCGAGCAGACCGACGCGCTTATTGACGCGGTAGAACGGGACCGGGACGGCGACCCGGCAATGGCCGCGCCTATGACCGAGACCGGCTACGCGCTTGGGTGGAGAATCGCCCAGTTCCTTCATCTCGTCGCGCCGCAGAACGTGGTGATCGCCGGCCCCCTTGCCCTGTCTTCCCGTTACGTGGACGCGTTCAGGGATGCCGTCGTCGAAATGCTGGGAACCACCACGCTCAATATCGTTACCAGCGGCGAGGTAGGTCCGGTCAGCGGTCAGTCGGCGACCTGCGGGCTGGCGATCTGCGAATACCTGTTCGAAAGAGCCACGGACCTCACGTAATGGCACCCGCGCACCCGGTATTCAGCCCGAACTTCTTCATGAAGGACGGCAATCGGCTGGCGTTGGTTCCCGGCTGGCAGTTCTCCGCATCCGGCGCTTATACTCTGCCCGGGATTTTCGGTTCCGGCGAAAGCTACGTCTCGGTGCTCTGGCAGTACGTGGGCGACCGCATAACCCAGCCCGGCTTGCCTGCAGAGTGGGGCAGCCCCGTAGCTTCGGCGTGGTTACGCGCATGCGTTTCTGGTGAATAGTGGATAGGCAAGGTTGTCTGATTCCAAGAAGAATATACAAGACAGTTCTGGACCGGCTTGCATTGTTTCCGGCGGTGATACTGCCGAACAAATGCTTCGTTGTCCATGCTGGTGAAGAGCGTTACCCGGTTTCACAGGACGCAGAAGCCATAGGCGTTTTGGAAATGGCACGTGAAATCTTGGACAAGGGCGGGGTGTAGTTTTTAGTGAATTAGAGTTCAAGAACCCGGTTCGGGTATCTTTTCCGCTTAAGGCCTTTACTCAGTGAAGTACCCTTTTTCCCCTCTCTTCCTTTGCGGTATCCTCGGAATCGTCATCGTAGTAAAGGTAGTGCACTTCTTCGAAAAGCTCATCGAACTCATCCGCAAATTCATCCTCAAACTCGTCATCTTCGTCGAACATGTCGGAGATGTCCAACGGGTAGTGAGAATCTTCATCGTCTTTTTTGATAAATTTGAGCATTACTGCCTCCGGCGGGAAAAAATTTTCAACCAAAACCTACACCCCGGTCATCAAAAGTCAACATCCCGGGACTAAGTCCCGGTTAAGTGATGCAACTGCTCCCATTCATGACCTTTCCATTACAGCGGTTTTAAGAGAAAAGAGACGTTCTCAAGGATGAAATCGGGTTTTACCGCGCTTCCCTCAAGATCGGCTTTCCTGGTGACTCCTGTCATTACGAGTGCCGTGCTGTACCCCGCTTTTTCCCCTCCGGCGATGTCGGTTCGGAGGCTGTCCCCGACCAGAAGGGTTTTTTTCGTCGGCGCCACTCCGCTTTTCTCAAGAAGATCGAACATGTGTTTTCCGGGCTTCCCGGCCGTGACCGCCTTCTTTCCCGTCGCGGCTTCCACGGATGCGAGGAGGGCTCCCGTCGCGGGGGCCCGGCCGCGTTCGCAGGGGTAGAAGTAGTCCCCGTTTGTGCCGATGAAGCCTGCCCCGTTTCCGATCGCTATGGAAGCGGTCTTTATCTCCTCAAGGTTAAATCCCGGGTGGCTTCCTATCACCACGAGATCCGCGCCGGGAGAATCATCCCCAAAAACCTCGGCCAGTCCCGTTTTCCTGACCTCGTTTTTCAGGTAATCGCTTCCGGCTATGAAGACCGTTTCCCACTTCTTCGAGGAAAGGTTCTCCCTTATCAGGGAAGCGGTCGCCATCGGAGAGGTTACGAATTCGCTTTCGCGCGAGCGGATTCCCAGTCCTCTCAGCTTCCCGGCGTAGTCGGAAGGAGACCGCGAGGGGTTGTTGGTTATGAAGCGTATCTCCTTTTTACTCTTTCTTAATGCCTCCAGCACCTCGGGAGAGTTGCCGATGGCCTTTTCGCCGGAATATATGACCCCGTCCAGGTCAAAGACAAAATGATCGAACGAACTCTGAAAATCCATAACGGGGGCCGGGAATTTTACGGGGGAGGCCGCTCTATCCCCAGATATTCTTTTTAAGTTCTTCTTGAAGCTGGGTGTCGTAGTCTGACTTCATTATCCTGATCAGCTTGTTTTCCCTGTCTTCAAAAAACTCGACTCCCATGAAGGAAAGCACGTCAAACGCGGCCCTTTTGTACCCTTCGTAAAACTCCTCTATTTCTCCGGAAGCCCTGACGGTCTTTGAATCAAGGTAAAGGGCTATTGCCGCGATCTCATTCTTTATCTCGGGGGCTATCTCGATCTGGAACCCCTCAAGTTCGCCCTGAAGGAGATGATTCGTGTACATCTCGATTACGGCGTCAAGCGTGTGTACGTCCATTTAAGCGTCCTCTCCGGCGTATTCTAACCGTTGGGAATTATATACAATAGTGGCGAAGCTCTCATTGGTTGCTGACGCCCGGTCTTGTGTTCGGCCGTTGTGCCCTCTTCCAAGTCTTGCGTTCCGCATTCTGCTTCAGGGTTTCCTTAAAAATAGGTTTTATGAATAAGGGAAAGCAATCCGGTAATCATTATGCCGATGAATACCCAGAATCAGAAACCTAGTCTGTCGACCCTTTTTACCTGGTCCTCAAATCTTTTTTCTCTTTCATCAAGCTTGGTTTCTATTCTCTCGACAGTTGTAGATAACTGTCCCATTGTAAACTTGATTTCCGAAACGTCCTTCTCAATGTTCGCTACTTTCTGCTCAATCTGCCCTACTCGTTGTTCTAACAGTTCTGACACAGCGTTTTATCTCCGACACAACTCTCCCGCTTATGATCATATCATAGTCGGCTACGGAAAACTATTTGAGATATTCACCCCTTTTTTGGATTTTCGGATGAATACAAACTACCCGATTTTGCTGGAGAACTCAAGGTCTTAGAACACTGTTATATACAGTTCCTAGCCATTTTTGCCAAGAAGTTCACTTGCCACTATTATGTTGTCTCTTCCCGCCTTGGCCGCGAGCTGCACCGCTTCCTTCAGAGTGGTTTTCTCCTCAACGGTGCCGAGTTTCAGAAGCATCGGCAGGTTCACCCCCGAAATCACCTCCATCTCGCCGCTTTCAAGAAACATCAGGCTTATGTTGGAGGGGGTTCCTCCGAACATGTCCGTCACAAGCAGTATCCCGTCTCCCTCGTCAACGGTATCGACAGAAGCCCTTACCTTTTTTTCAAAATCCTTGGAGTCCTTCGAGGCATCTATTGAGACCGCGGTCATCTTGACCCTGGGCTTCTCGGGCAGAATGAAGTTTACAGCCGATACAAGCTCCTTTGCAAGCTCTCCGTGCGTGACCACCACTATGGAAAACATAGGACTTTTATAGCTTATTTATATCCCTGTGTCTAATAATCGCGGAATATTCGGAAAGGCTTTCGCCGAGAGCGCAGGCCATGACCACCGAGCGGTGCTTCCCTCCGGTGCAGCCTATCCCCACGGTAAGATACGATTTTCCTTCCTCGGAATACCTGGGGATCAGAAAGCGCAGAAAAGAGCACAGCTTCTCAAGAAACTCAGGCGAAGACTTATCCGACATAACAAAGTCCGCGACTTCGCCGCTGGTTCCGTCAAGACTCCTCAGGGATTCCGTAAAATGGGGATTTTTCAGAAACCGGACGTCGAAAACCAGGTCCGCGTCTTCTGGAACCCCGTACTTGTAGCCGAAGGAGAGGAGGGTGATAAGAGGGGTCTGCTTGTCGGCCGCCCCGGCAATCTTTGCCATGATCGCTCTCAGGTCGTGAACGCTTAGGGCACTTGTGTCTACGCGCTTGTCCGCTAGCTCCCGTATGTCCGCCAGGATCCGCCTTTCCTCCGATATTCCCTCGGCAAGCGTCTTCCCGCTTCCGAGCGGGTGAATTCTCCTCGTCTCCTTGTATCTTTTGACAATTGTGTCGTCCGAGCACTCAAGAAACACAACGTCGACTTCCTCGGCCGATTTCTTTATCTTCTCAAGCACTTTTTCGAAATCATAAAGCACGTCTTTTACAGGTATCCGTATGTCTATGACCGCGACCGCTTTTTTTATCTGCGTAAGAGATTTCCCGCAGAGGTCGATAAAGGAGAAGAGAAGCTCGGGAGGCAGGTTGTCGACGCAGAAAAACCCCAGGTCCTCAAGCGCTTTTGCCGCCGTGCTTTTTCCCGAACCGGAAAGTCCGCTCAGTATTATTATACGTTCCATCATTCCCGGGTGCCCGACGGAATCTCGATTTTCCTGCCGGTTTCCTTGAGTATCTGGTTCCGCACCGCCACGTCTATTACGGACGCCATGTTTCTTCCCGGACTCACGGGCAGCACTATGTACGGCAGTTCTATGTCGAGTATGGAGTACGTTTTCGTGTCCAGACCCAGGCGGTCGTACTCCGTTTCGGCGTCCCACTGGTGAAGCTCCACGACCATGTCGATTTCTCTTTTCTCCATGACGCATGTGGTTCCGAAAAGGTCCTTTATGTTCACTATGCCTATTCCCCTCACTTCCACAAGGTACCTTATGTTCTCGGGGCCCACTCCGACGAGCGTCTGGGAGCCTATCTTCCTTATCTCGACCACGTCGTCCGCTATAAGCTTGGATCCCTGTATTATGAGGTCGATCGCGCATTCGCTTTTCCCGATTCCGCTTTTGCCGAGAATCAGGACTCCCGTGTGATGCACGTCGAGAAGCACTCCGTGAACCGTTATGCAGGTTGCGAATTCCTCGGCTAGCAGTTCATTGAGAATGGTTATGAATTTCCCCGTGCCCAGGGTTGTCGAGAAAAGCGGCACCCCTTTTTTTTCAAAATGCCCGGCAAAGGATTTTCCCGGACAAGCTCCCTTTGAGAGTATGAAGCAGGGAATGTCGTTTGACAGGAGACTTGATATTATCTTTTTCCGGGTTCTTTCGGGAAAGCCGTTTATGTAGGAGATCTCGGTTCTGCCGAGCACCTGTATGTTCCCGTTCTCAAGCTCTATTTTCTTTTCTATCATCCTAAGCCCCGGCTTCTTGGCGCTCGGCGAAACAATGCGCCGCTCAAGCCCGTTTTCCCCGGAAATGGATTCAAGACCGAGCTTTTCTCCGAACTTTCCGTAAAAGTCCCCGACCGACAGGGAGTGGCTGTTCTCAGAGTTCTTCATCTTCTTCAATCAGCAGGCTGTAAATATCGGAAGCCTCCTTCGACGCAACAAGTTTTGACCTTACGTCGTTTTGTCCGAGTATTCTGGATATCCGCGCGAGCAGGGTTATCCGGGTTTCCGCGGGACAGTTCTCGGGGGTTATCAGAACGGCGAAAAGGCGGGTTTTCTCTCCGTCCAGCGAACCGAAGTCAACCCCCGCTTCGCTCCTGGCAAAAGCCATGGTTATATCCGGAATATCGAGGAGTTTCACGTGCGGAATCGCCACCCCGGAATCGACCGCCGTGCTGCATAGCCCCTCCCGTTCGACCAGGGTTTCGTTGAGCCTCTGCACGTTAAGCCCTGGCACGGCTTCCGCGACTTTTTCCGAAAGCTCCCGCAGCACGTCCGGCTTTGTCGTCGAAACGAGTCGGGGAAATACGGAATTTTTCTCCAGGCATTCAGAGATTCTCACTTTTTTTCCGCGCTCAGGGGGTAAGAAGCCCTACCTTTTTCGAATCGGTTTTTTTGTAAACGACGTTCATCTCAAGCGTCTCGCTGTTTCTGAAAGCCACGAAGCTCTCTTCGGACGCGTCGAGCTGCAGCAGCGCCTCCGCTACGCTCATGGGCTTGGGGCTCAGGTGCTGGCGGTCCACTCTCAGGTTGTTCTCCGCCTCGGCCCTCTGCGCGCGCGCCGCGGAAGGGGTTTTCGATACGTTTCTTCTTCTAAGGGTCAGCTGCTTGTCCGTCCTTCTTCGCAGCTGCTTTATGATCGTGTCGAAAAGCTTGTCTATGGCCGAGTGCATTTCGTCCGTTTCCACCGAAGCGGCCGCCTTCAGGGGGCCCGAGCTGATTGTTATCTCCGCGTTGTTCCTCAGTTTTTCCGCCGAAAGAATTATCTTCGCTTCCGAGGGATTTCTCTCCGGGTCTATGTACCTCTGGAGCTTCGGCATCTTCTTCATTGCGTAGCGCTTGAAATGTTCCGACCTTCTTCTGTCGGGAATGTTCTTCGTGATGATATCTGTCTTCATGGTTCAAACCTCCTTTGAGAGTCTTTTCGATGAACTGGGTATGCCGAGTATTTTCCTGTATTTCGCGACCGTTCTTCTTGCGACTTTTACATTTTTCATGGAAAGTATCCTGGATATATCTTCGTCCGAGAACGCGCACCGGGCCGGTTCTTCATCAACTATTTCCCTGATCATTGATTTTATCTTCTCGAGCGAAACCTTCTGTCCGTTGGATGAGCGGACCGCTCTTGAGAAAAGCTTCTTAAGCTCCACGATTCCCTGGGGGCATTGTATGTATTTTCTGCTCGTTATGCGGCTCACGGTTGATTCGTGAATGCCCACCGTATCGGCCACGTCCTTTAGCCTCAGGGGTTTTATGTGGGCGCTTCCGTGATCGAAAAACTCCCTCTGCTCGTCAACGATTTTCTCCATAACCCTGCGTATCGTGGTCTCCCGCTCTTCAATGCAGCGGACGATTCTCTGGGCCACCTCGATTCTTTCCCGCAGATAGTCAGTGGTTTCTCCCGTCAGGTTCGCGCGGTCGGCGAGAATCTTTCTGCAGTAGGAACTTATCCTGAGTTTCGGAAAGCTCCTGTTTGACTGCATCTGCAGCTCATCTCCCACCTTGTACACGTAGAAGTCGGGAACGATGTTTCTGGTCGCGTCCTTGGTGTAGTAAGGCCGCCCGGGTTTCGGCTCAAGGGAAGTTATCACGGCTTCAATTTCCAGCATCTCTTCCCTGCTTACGTCAAGTCCGGCACAGATATTATCGTAGTCTTTTCTGCCGAGATCGTCGATATAACTCTCTACCGCCCGCACAAGAGGACTCTCCCTTTCGTAACCGAGATCCAAGGCCTGCGCGGCTAGACACTCTGAGAGTGAGCGGGAACCGGTTCCGATGGGATCAAACGTGGTGCGTATCTTCTCGGCTACCCGCGTTATCTCCGCCATGCGGTCGCCGTCCGCCTCGGATGAGCCTTCCGCTTCGAGCAGTCCTGCTATTTCCTCAAGTCCGATCTCGAGGTATCCGTCCTCGTTTATGTTGCCGATGATAAGCGAAGCTATCTGTTTCTGCAGTTCGCTGAAATCGGTCATTGAGAGCTGCCAGTGAAGATGCTCGAACAGGGAATCCTGGTTTGGAATCAGTTCCTCCCAGGTGGTCTTCTCGCCTGTTTCCGCGGAGAACTCTTCGGGCGCCGGATAATCGGTTTCCGTCGGGCCGAGTTCGTTCAGAAGGGATTCTCCCGGATCTTCTTTTTCCGTCTCTAGGGGTGAATCCGGATCTTCCTCCAGGGCGGGGTTTTCTATGAGCTGTTCCTCAAGGTACTCCCTTAGCTCAACCGTGTTCATCTGCACCAGGCTTAGAAAAAGCCTGAGATGCTGGGTGAGTACGAGCTTCTGCTTCTGTGCCGCGTTAGTGGTCTGCGCAAGACCGAATCCGCTCATTTAGGTCATCTTTCTCCTTTTTCCGGTTCCCGGATCCTTTGAAACCAACCTCTCTGAATTATAACACCATTTCGGCCTTATTTTAATTGTCCGGGGTCCGGCGGATTCACTTGAGGCATGGGACGGGCATCGGGAAAACCGCTTTGTGAACGGGCGGTCCGGGTCCCGTTCCCGGCTCGCCCCGTCGGGGAACCACGGTCTGCGGCCGCCCGTGGCGGGCGCGTCCCTTGAAGCAATGGAACGCGACGCGGGGAGGAGGATGCGCGGGTTTGCATCTGTCGGCCTGAAAAGGGGGGACAGTCCGGTTTATCTGTTCCTGGGGGATGCCGTAAGCCTCAGCCGCCGGTTCGGGCACGCCGGGCGGCACCCGGCTTGATTATTCCCTGTGCCACTCGTGGATATTCCACAGTTCAGAGTCCCATGCGTTTACCCTGACTCCCTTCAGGGTGCTGCTTACGGCGGACACGGACGCGCGGTGGACAAGGGGAATCGCGACATGTTTCTGCACCAGCAGATTGTTAAGCCTTATGACCAGCTTGTTGCGTTCCGGGCCCAGACGGGTTTCTTTCAGTTCTTCATAGGCGCTGTCGTACTCGGCGTCTGACCATCGGCTGATGTTTCCGCCGCGAAAGTTGTTTTCGGCGCCGGTGATTTCGCTCGTCTGCCAGCTTGACAGGTATTGCTGCGGTTCGGGCGGGGACCCGCGGGTGAACATCTGAATGTCGGCGTAGAATCTTCCGAGGGTGCCGGGATTATCGGGGTCGCCGCCGAAGAATATGCCCGGGTTAATCTGCTTCAATTCGGTTTCCACCCCTATTTCCCGCCACCATTGCTGAATCAGTTTCTGGGTCTCCTGGCGTACCGAGTTGGTGGATGTCTGGTAAAGAATCTTCAGGCGGATCCCGTCTTTCTGGCGGATGTCGTCGCTGCCGGGAAGCCAGCCGGCTTCGTCAAGCAGGGTTTTCGCCCCCGCGATATCCTGCTTCAGGCAGCTGTCGTTCTCGGATGTGGCGTAGTGCTTCGGCGCCGCGATGATGTTGCAGGTCGGGCTTCCGCCGGGACCGTAGAGCTGCTCGGCGATCCGTCCGCGGTCAATGGCCATGGACAGCGCCCGGCGCACGGCGGGGTCTTCCAGGAAGGGATGGGGGTTGGAGCCGTTTTCCCATTCTGAGCGCAGCGTTCCCAGGTCCGGGTCGGGATTGGTGAAATTGACCCACAGGGATTCGACGTTGTTGGAGAAGGCGGTTTCGACGGTTCCCCTTCCGGCTTCCTGCAGGGGTTTCAGTGTCTGCGGGTCCACTTGCAGGTTCGAGGCGTAATCGGCTTCGCCCGTTTCAAGCACTGCCCGGGCCGTGGAGACCGCGTCCCCGCCGCCCCTGATTACCACCTTGGAGAAAAGCCGCTCGGGCGCCCGGAAATGCTCGTTGGCTTCATAGGAGATGACCGAGGAGTCCTCGGACTCGCTTACCGCGAAATCGGTGATCCTGTAAGGTCCCGTGCCTACGGGAGCGAGGTTTTCCTCCTGACATTTTTCAGCTTCCCCGCCGAGGCAGTTTTCAAACTGCGCTTTCTGCAGAACGGGCGCTCCCGCTCCGACGAAAAGCGTGTAAGGGTAGGGAGTTGGGGTGGTGAAAGTGATTCTGACGAGCGGGACGTCGGTTGCGGGTTCCACTTTCTCGATGGTGTCGCAGACGGGTCTCGCATCGGGCAGGGAGCAGAAGTACTCGTAGGTGAAGACGACGTCCTCTTTGGTAAAAGGCGTGCCGTCTGACCAGCGGACTCCTTCTCTTAGTCTCCATGTGACCTGGGTAAGGTCTTTCTCGATGCCTTCGTTTTCAAGAGTCGGAATTATGTCGGCCAGGCGCGGAACCAGGTTTCCGTTTTCGTCGTAGCTTGCCAGGGGCTCAAGAACCAGGGAGGCGGCATCCGTATCCTTGTTTCCCGAGGAGAGATAGGGGTTGGCGATGGTGGGGGCCTGCCAGTAGAGAATGGTCAGGGGCTTATCGGCGTCGCCGTGGCAGGATGCCGCGAACAAGGCCGCGACCGCCAGAGTAAACAGTCTCAAAACAGTTTTTCCGCGTTTCATGTGAATTCCTCCTTTTCTGAAGACATCTTCCGCGCCGGGCATTTCTGAGCGCTTCCATTCCTGAGAATCTTCCGGGAACCGGCCGCATTGCCGACTCAACTTCTTCCATATTTTCCCCGACAAGCAGGCCGGGCGCAATGTCGTGTTCCCGCGCCGGTCAGGGAGTGTGGGAATCAAGAGAAAAACCGTTCGGAGAGAGCCGGAGCGAGCATCGGTGAACAGAGTTTGTTCGCAAGGCGTTTTCCCTGAGACTCATCTTTTTTGAATCCGCAGGAAGTTTGTGGATTACTTGCGGGAGTTTGAGAAACTTTTTGTCCTGTCGGTGCGAGACGCGCGGCGTGCTGAAGTAAAAAAGGGGTAAATGATGTTATAATTGCAAAGTCTGAATTCCATATGGATAACAGATTTCTTTGCGTATTCTCTGGAAAGGTTTTGAGACTGCGCAAATATGTTCAAGGGAACGAGAAAATTGTTTTAGAATTCTGGTTTTCAATCTGTCGTGGGAGCAATAAATTGTTTGAACAGGTCTTTAAAAATATTGATGACATACTTTGGAAGGACTCAGGATGCGGAAGTGAATTGGATTATATTGAACAGACATCCTGGATACTGTTTCTAAAGTACCTCAATGATTTCGAGGAAGACAGAAAGATCATTGCCGGACTGTAGGGAAAGATATACAGACCCGTTATTGACGAGGAGTTTTGTTGGGATGCCTGGGCGGTGCCCAGAACCGAAAGTGGAGAAGTTGACCGAAATAAGGCCTTAAACGGTGATGATCTTAGGGAATTTGTCAATGAAAAACTCTTCCCTTATCTCAAAGGGTTTAAACTGAAGGCGACGGCTTCCGATACAATAGAATACAAGATCGGAGAAATTTTCAGCGAACTGAAAAACAAGCTTCAAAGCGGATATAACCTGAGAGAGGTGATAAACGAAATAGACGCTCTTCGCTTCCGTTCCCACAAAGAAAAGCATGAGTTGTCTCACCTGTACGAAGCGAAAATCAGAAACATGGGAAATGCCGGGCGCAACGGCGGAGAATACTACACCCCGCGCCCATTGATTAAAACCATTGTCAAAGTCGTTGCTCCAGAGATCGGCGATAAAATATATGATGGAGCGGCGGGGTCAGCGGGTTTCCTGTGCGAAGCCTTCAATTATCTGAAAGAGAGCAAGGAACTTACTGCCGAAGATATAGAAACCCTGCAGAAAGGGACTTTCTACGGTAAAGAAAAAAAGTCACTGGCCTATATAATCGGAACGATGAACATGATTCTTCACGGAGTGGACGCCACCGATATTATCCATACCAATACCCTGATAGAAAACTTGGCTGATATTCGGGAAGAAGACCGCTATCATGTCATCCTTGCCAATCCTCCGTTTGGAGGAAAGGAACGCAGGGAGGTTCAGCAGAACTTCCCCATCAAAACAGGGGAAACCGCATATCTGTTTCTGCAGCATTTCATTAAGATGCTCAAACCGGGCGGCCGGGCCGGTGTGGTCATTAAAAACACCTTTCTTTCAAACACTGACAATGCTTCAATCGGTCTGCGTAGGGAACTGCTTGAAAACTGCGATCTTCATACCGTGCTCGACCTTCCCAAAGGAGTTTTCGCGGGAACCGGAGTCAGGACAGTTGTGTTATTCTTTGATAAGGGGGTTCCCACTGAAAAGATTTGGTACTATCAGCTTGATCCCGGCCGCAATCTTGGAAAAACCAATCCCCTGAATGAGAATGACCTGGGAGAGTTTGCGAGGTTGCAGAAGAACTTCGGGGAATCCGCTCAATCGTGGACTGTAGATGTAAAGAACGTAAACAGGGAGAATTTCGATCTGGCCGTAAGGAATCCCCATGTTCCGGAAGAGCCGTCTGTCAGACATCCGCAGGAGATATTGGCGAGCATAAAACTGCTGGATGAAGAGACGAAAGAATTACTGGAATCAATAGAGGAGTTAATATGAGCAGAAATGACGTGAGATGGGTTCAGCGACTTAAAAGCTACTGCAAGGCGCTCGATGATCTGAAAAACGAAGTCGAAATGGCCTCTTACAGCGAGTTATCCCTGTTGGAGAAAAAAGGAATAATCAAAAGTTTTGAAATTGTACGGGAACTTGCATGGAAGGTAATCAAGGATTTCTTTGAATCTATTGGCGAAGTGAGGATACTTGGAAGCAAGGACGCTTTCAGTCTTGCCTTTGAAATGAATCTTGTGTCCGATGAGAATGGAACGTTGCTTAGGACCGTGGAGAGCAGGAACAACACCGTCCATATGTATAACCAGGAAGTGGCTGAGGAAATCTTTCATGAAATTGTGGAAGAGTATTATGATGCCTTTGAACAGCTGAGAGAAGCTCTGCTGAAGGAGAAAGACGAAAGAGGTCTGTAGATCATGTTCGGCTTGGATGTCGACACCCGTCGCAATATAAGAAGAGTCATAGCCGGGTTTCCTTGTATTGAGAAGGTCTTAATTTACGGTTCCCGCGCCAAGGGAAATTATAAGGTCGGGTCGGATATTGACCTGACTCTCATCGGGAAGGATTTAACGCTTGGCAACAGCGTAGATCCGCTGATGAGCAGGTTAGGCGACCTCAACACCCCTTACACCTTTGATATTTCCATTTTTAACAAGTTGCGAGATTTGGATTTGATTGAGCATGTTCTGCGGGTGGGGAAAACTTTTTATCAAGTAGCAGATTCAGGAAAGTGGCCTGTGGTGGAGTTGGGGAGAGTCTGTGAAGTAGTTCCCGGGCAGACCCCTGAGGGGAAATATCGTAATTCAGACGGCGAAGGGATCCCTTTTTACCAGGGGAAAGCCGAATTCAGGGAAGAGTATATCGGCGAACCGAGAAAATGGGCTTCTCAAGCAACCAGATTTGCTGAAAAGGATGACATCCTTATGTCGGTCAGAGCACCTGTAGGGGAGGTCAACTTCGCTACGCAGAGAATATGTATAGGAAGAGGGCTGGCCGCGATTCGTGGAGATTCAAACAAGGTAAACCAGAGATACTTGTTTTTCGTCCTGAAAAACAGGATGTCTGAAATATCAGGCAGCGCCGGAGCGGCTTTTCCCTCAATAAGCAAGAAAGGGATACAGGGAATTCTAATCCCGCTTCCTCAGCTGGATATTCAAAAAGAAATCGTGTGCAGTTTTGATGCCTTTAATGAAAAATACAGCGCAACAATATCTCTGACCGGACAAAAACTTGCCAATCTCAAAAACCTCAAAGAATCTATCCTCCAGCAATTTTTAAATGGAGAATCAGCGGAGTTTTCCCGTTTTGACTGAAACGCTGCGAATGTTATCGTTTTCCCCGTGAACGTAAACGAAACGGCGAAGATCATGACCGTTCTCGGCATAGCTCTCGTGGCTCTCGGGCTTGCGCTGCCTTACGCGGCGAAGCTTGATTTCTTCGGAAAACTTCCCGGAGACATAAGAATCAGGCGGGAGAACTTCAGCTTCTACTTCCCGATAGCGACCTGTATCGTCCTGAGCGTACTGCTTACGCTTCTCGGAAAGCTTTTCTTCAGGAAATAGCGGGAAGACGCCGTCGCGGTCTCCGCGAGGTCAGAGGCTTTCGCGGTCGTCGGGAAGGACCCAGCTTCTCTCGCCGGCGAAAAGCCCTTCGTATTTTTCTATGCTTTCTTCAAGCTCGAGGGTCTGCGATATGTCGTCAAGCCCTTCAAGGAGCACCTTTCTCTTGAAATCGTCTATCTCGAATGAAAAGCTTATTCCTTCCCCCGCTATCGATCTTCCGGCCAGGTCAACCTCAAGGGAGTAACCCTCGTTTTCCCGTACGAGGCGGAAGAGTTCCTCCGTTCTGTCCCTGGAAATGACTACGGGAAGTATCGAGTTCTTAAAACAGTTGTTGTAGAAGATGTCGGCGAAGGACGGAGCGAGAATCACCCTGAAGCCGAATTCCCTTATGGCCCACGGGGCGTGTTCCCTTGAGCTTCCGCTTCCGAAATTCTCCCTTGTAAGCAGTATGCTGGATCCCTCGTACCTGGGAAGGTTGAGCTCGAAGTTCTCGTTCGGAGTTCCGTCGTCGTTGTACCTCCAGTCGAAAAACAGGAATTCCCCGAACCCCGTTCTCTCTATGCGCTTTAGGAACTGCTTGGGGATTATCTGGTCGGTGTCGACGTTCATCCTGTCGAGCGCGGCCACTTTTCCCGATACCCTGATCAGCTTTTCCATTTTCTCAGAGGCTCCTTTCGATCTCCCACTCGCGCACGTCGACGAAATGCCCCTCGATTGCCGCCGCCGCCGCCATTATCGGGCTTACCAGGTGGGTTCTGCCCCCCTTTCCCTGGCGTCCCTCGAAGTTTCTGTTGGACGTGCTCGCGCATCTTTCCCCGGGGGCGAGTATGTCCGGGTTCATTCCGAGGCACATGCTGCATCCCGATTCCCGCCACTCGAACCCGGCCTCGGCGAATATCTTGTGAAGCTCCATCTCCTCGGCCTCCCTTTTCACCGCCTGCGATCCCGGAACCACCATCGCGTTTACCCCGTCGGCGACTTTCCTGCCCTTTACCAGCTTCGCCACGGCCACGAGATCCTCCATCCTCGAGTTCGTGCAGGAACCTATGAACACCCTGTCGACGCGTATGTCGGTTATCGGGGTGTTCGCCCGAAGACCCATGTATTCGAGGGCCTGCTCCATGGATTTTCTGCGGCTCGCGTCCTCGCACTGGCCGGGATCGGGAACTTTTGAAGTAACGTCCGTCATCATTCCCGGGTTGGTCCCCCAGCTCACCTGCGGGGCTATCCTGCGGGCGTCAAGGGTGACTGATTTGTCGAAAACGGCGTCGGGGTCCGTGCGGAGAGCCTGCCAGTGGCGGAGGGCTTTTTCGTAATTGCCGTCTTTCGGAGCGTACCGGCGGCCCCTTACGTACTCGAAGGTCTTCCGGTCGGGCGCTATCATTCCGGCCCTGGCCCCTCCCTCTATCGACATGTTGCACACCGTCATTCTCTCTTCCATGGAAAGCGCCTCTATCGCTTCTCCGCGGTATTCGACCACGGTTCCGGTGGCCCCCGCGGTTCCTATGTGTCCGATTATTCCCAGGATTATGTCCTTCGCGGTAACACCGTACTGGCGTTCGCCCTCGACCCTTATTTCAAACACCCTCGGGCGGTTCTGTCTCAGGCACTGCGTCGCCAGGACATGCTCCACTTCGCTTGTTCCTATGCCGAAGGCGAGCGCTCCGAACGCCCCGTGGGTGGAAGTGTGGCTGTCTCCGCACACTATGGTCATCCCGGGTTTCGTGAGGCCGAGCTCGGGGCCGATGACGTGCACTATTCCCTGGGAGTGGCTGTTTATTCTTATTCCGAAGAGCGTTATTCCGAAATCCTTGCAGTTCCGCCGCAGGGCTTCTATCTGCTTTGCGGATACGGGATCCGAAATGGGTACGCCGCGGTCGGTGGTCGGCACGTTATGATCCATCGTGGCGAAAGTGAGGTCGGGCCTTCTCGCCTCCCGTCCCGCGATTCTCAGGCCCTCGAACGCCTGCGGGGAGGTGACTTCGTGAACGAGGTGAAGATCTATGTAGAGAAGGGACGGCCTGCCTTCTTCTTCGTGCACTAGGTGCGATTCCCAGATTTTGTCAAAAAGAGTTTTTCCCGCCATCGTTACCTGCTCCAGAGCGCCGTCTTTTCATTCCCGAAGCGCGCCCGTTTCCCAAGCTCCTCCTCTATGCGGAGAAGCTGGTTGTACTTCGCTGTTCTGTCGCTTCGGGACGCCGACCCGGTTTTTATCTGACCGGCGTTTGTGGCAACCGCAATATCCGCTATCGTCGAGTCTTCCGTTTCTCCCGAGCGATGGGATATTATGTAACTATAACCTGCCCGCCTTGCCATCTCAATAGCCTCGAGGGTTTCGGTAAGCGTTCCTATCTGGTTTACCTTTATGAGTATGGAGTTCGCCGCGCCCGAGTCTATTCCGTCTGAAAGCCTCTTCGTGTTCGTCACGAAAAGATCGTCTCCGACTAGCTGCACGGCGGAGCCTATTTTCTCCGTGAGCGCCTTCCATCCTTCCCAGTCGTTTTCATCCAGGGGGTCTTCTATGGAAACGATGGGATATTTCCTTATCCACTCCTCGTACATCTCCGTTAAACCGGCGGCCGGCACGGTCTTTCGCTCCACGCGGTAGCTTCCCTCGCGGAAGAACTCGCTTGATGCCACGTCAAGGGCTATTGATATCTGCTCCGCCGGGCTGTACCCGGCTTTGTGTATGGCCTCCATCACGCATTCAAGCGCCTCTTCGTTTGATCCCAGGGAGGGCGCGAACCCCCCTTCGTCTCCGACCGCGGTCGAGAGGCCCCTTGCGCCCAGTATGGATTTGAGCGTGTGGAAGGTCTCCACTCCCGCCCGGAGGGCTTCCCGGAAGGTGGAGAAACCGTGGGGAACTATCATGAATTCCTGAAAATCAAGGTTGTTGTCCGCGTGGGCGCCGCCGTTTATTATGTTCATGAGCGGTACGGGGAGGGTGTCGGCATCCTCGCCCCCGAGATGGCTGAAAAAAGGCTTTCCCTCAGAGTTCGCAGCCGCCCTCGCCGAGGCGAGCGACACGCCTAGGATGGAGTTCGCTCCCAGGCGGGATTTTGTTTCCGTTCCGTCAAGTTCTGTCATGGTCCGGTCTACAAGGGACTGGTCGGACGCGTCAAGACCCGCAAGGCGCGGGGCTATTATGTCGTGGACGTTTTCCACCGCTCTCAAAACCCCTTTGCCCATGTACCTGTCTTTGTTTCCGTCCCGAAGCTCAAGAGCTTCGTGTTCTCCGGTCGAGGCCCCCGAGGGAACCATCGCCCGCCCGGACGCTCCGTCCGCGCAACGCACTTCTACCTCTATCGTGGGATTTCCCCTTGAATCAAGTATTTCCCTCGCTCTTACTCTGCTTATCTCTGGCATCCTGATTTCCTCTCGGGTCGGCTGTTTGACTGTGAAGCGCAGCACCCTGATTCGGGTTTGATTGTACGGAATCAGAAGTATTTTTCAAACATGCCGTAAAATCAGCGGCGCAAAGGATACAGTCTCAGGCGCGGAACGGGGACTTCCCGTCATGTCCGGAAGCTGCAGGCATCCGGGTTCCATGGTGAAACCGCCGGAGGCGCCGTTTTGTATTGAGGTGTTGCTTAAAGCGGGTAACATATTGCAGAAGAATAGAGAAATATCTTTTCGGCAATCGGGCGATCCGGCATCATTTCGGGCCTGCTCTCAACGCGAACACCGGAAAGCGCTGTGTTCTCTTAGGCCGCGTCTTGGTCCTGTCGCTCGTTGCGCGGCCGCCGTCCATCATTGAAGGAGGTAGAAAGCAGCTATGATCACTCAGGACTTTCGGTTATTTAAGGGCTGTCGGGGTGCCGGCGCCTGGATTCTGACCAGATTCGGCATTGTCGCGATGCTGCTGGTCTTTATCCTTTTGCCCACGTCCGCCCAAGCCGCCGTCGAGGGCGAGGCGCAGTTCGTCTTCAATACGTTCGGGTTCCTTGTGTGGGGTGCCCTCGTGATGTGGATGGCGGCGGGCTTCACAATGCTTGAGGCAGGTTCGGTACGGACGAAGAACGCTTCGGTAATCTGCCTGAAGAACATCGGTCTCTACTCCATTGCCGGGCTGGCCTACTACCTGGTCGGCTTCAACATCATGTATGTCGGCGTCGAGCCGGGCGGCTGGTTTGGTTCGCTCGAATTCCTGTACGGCACGACCGCCGACGAAGTGGCGCTGCTGGGCGGCGAGGAAACGGCCGTCGCGCCCGTCGTCGAGAGCGGCTACTCGGCGATGTCGTACTGGTTCTTCCAGATGGTGTTCGTGGCGACCACGGCTTCAATTGTCTCGGGCGCTCTGGCCGAGCGCGTGAGACTGTGGTCTTTCTTCGTCTTCATTGCCGTGTTGACCTCGGTTATCTACCCGGTCGTCGGCGCCTGGACCTGGGCCGGGGGCTGGCTGGCTGAACTGGGATTCAAGGACTTCGCCGGTTCCACCGTGGTACACTCCACGGGAGGCTGGGCGGCGCTTGCGGGGGCTATCATGGTCGGGCCGCGCTCGGGCAAGTTCCGGGCTGACGGCAGCGTCAAGGCTACCCCTCCGTCCAATGTTCCGGTCGTCACTCTGGGCGTCTTCATCCTGTGGCTTGGCTGGTTCGGCTTCAATGGAGGTTCGCAGCTGGCCCTGAGCGGCGCGCTTGACGCCGTGGCGGTGAGCAACATCTTCTCCAACACCAACCTGGCCGCGGCGGCCGGGGTCCTGGCGGCCCTGAGCCTCTCCCGGCCCGTGCTCGGCCGTGTCGACCTGTTCGCCGGACTTAACGGCGCTCTGGCCGGTCTCGTCGCGATCACGGCGGCGCCTGATATCGTCCAGCATCTCTGGGCGGTGGTGATCGGAGCGATCGGGGGCATGGTCTGCCTGCTGTCCATGAAGTCTTTGGAAATGATAAAGATCGACGACGTCGTGGGTGCCGTCCCCGTCCATCTCTGCACCGGCATCTGGGGGACGCTTGCGGTCTGCATTGCCGCCGGCGGAAGCCTCTATGCTCAGGTCATCGGCATTCTGGCCATCGGCGCGTTTGTGTTCGGGCTTTCGATGCTGCTTTGGTTTCTCATCGACCGGACCATGGGGCTGCGGGTCTCAGAGAGTGTCGAGGCCATCGGCCAGGACGTGGGCGAACTGGGCATGGAAGCCTATCCGGAATTCGTGATGATGCCGGAAGAGGACTGAACAAGGCGTCGGGGCGACCCTCCGGCCAGGACCGCAGGCTGCAACCCTGTTGTGTTCTCAGTTGAGATGCCCCGAGCTGCGGTTTTGCGAATGCGGCAAGAACCATGTGTGGCGGAGAGACCTGGATCAAACTCGTTTTGTTATGTCAACAGTAGAAGAAATAAAGTCCGCCATTTCGGTTCTGTCCGAAGAGGATTATATCCGTCTGCGCGAATGGTTCTCCGGGAAGGACTGGGAGCAGTGGGATAAGGAAATCGAAAGGGACTCGGCATCTGGCAAGCTCGATTTTTTGACGGAATAGGCGGCTGCGGAAAAAAATCAAGGACGACTCAGTAAACTTTAGATGCACGGAGCGACATAGAGTCTCTGGTCCTGCTTGAAAGCTCTTCCGGAAGAAATAAGGGAATTGGCGCGCAAGAATTACGCTTTGACGTCGGAAATTCAGGCATCTGCCTGCAAGTTTGCATCCATGCGCCGTTAACGATGCTTTTTTCACCCGCGTGCGGCGCCGCGGCTTGCGAGGGTCGACAGGGTCAAGTCGGGCTGTCCTCGATGATCTCCCCGTCCTTCAGGTTTATTATTCTTTTCGAGTGAGAGGCTATGTCTTCTTCGTGCGTTATCATCACTATTGTTTTTCCCTGTTCGTTGAGATCCCTGAATATCTTCATTATCTCGTAACTCGTAGCCGTGTCCAGGTTCCCGGTCGGTTCGTCGGCGAGTATCATCCTGGGGTCGTTTACGACCGCCCTGGCTATCGCCACCCTCTGCTGCTGTCCCCCCGAGAGCTGGTTGGGAAGGTGGTCCGCCCTTTCCGCGAGTCCCACTAGGGAAAGCGCGGCCGAGGCAAGCTTTTTTCTCCGGGCTCCCGGCATCCCGGAATAGACAAGTGGCAGTTCCACGTTCTCAAGCGCCGTCGTCCGCGGCAGCAGGTTGAAGCTCTGGAAGACAAAGCCGATTTTTGTGCTCCTTATCTCCGCCTTCGCATCCGTCTCAAGTTCCATTATGTCTGTGCCGTCGAGCATGTAGCTTCCCCGGCTCTGGGTGTCGAGGCAGCCGAGTATGTTCATGAGGGTGCTTTTGCCGGAGCCCGAGGACCCCATGATGGCGACGAATTCTCCCTGGGCGATCTCAAGGTCTATCGAGCGAAGGGCGTTTACCTCGACTTTTCCGTTCGAGTAGGTTTTGCCGATGTTCCTGAGCTTGATTACAGTCGGTGTCATCAGAATCTTTTCGGCTGGGGGAGCGCGAAGCCCGGCCCCTTGCTGCTTCCGCCGGAGACGGTGTACTCAACCACTATCGGGTCTCCTTCTGAGAGCGGGCCGCTTACGATCTCCGTGTGAAAATCGTCGCTTATCCCGGTTTCTATTCCCGCGGGGGAAAGTTTCCCCTGCCTCAGCACCCAGACGTTCTCGCCCGCCCCGGCCGCGGCGGAAGATTTCGGGGGAATGAAGCGAAGCGCGGCGGTGGGAACTTTAAGCACGTCTTTTTTGGTCGATATGACTATCTTGACTTCGGCGGTCATCCCGGGTTTTAGCTCGAGTTCCGGGTTCTCCACAAGGCACGTCACGTCGTAGGTGACGACGTCGTTTTTTACGCTCGGGGAGTTCGCCACCTGCTTCACCTTCGCGCTGAAACTCTTCCCGGGGAAGGCGTCGACCCTGAAAAGGGCGTCCTGCCCCTTTCTTATCTTTCCTATGTCGGCTTCGCTTACGTTCGAGACCAGGTGAAGAGTCCGGGGGTTTTCCGCGAGCACGTAGAGGGGGTCGGGCTTGTTCGGATGTATCTGCTCGCCGATTATGATGTTCTTTTCAAGCACCATGCCGTCGAGCATTGAGGTGATTCGCGTCGCGTCAAGTTTTCTCTGCGCCGTTTCCAGGTCGGCCCGGGCTTTCTCTCGCGCCGCGACCGCCGCGCTGCGCTCCGAGAGAGACAGGTTGAATTCCTCCCGGGAAATAAGCTCTTTTTCGTAGAGCCTCCTGCTCGCCTCGTGCGAGTTGTTCGAAATCTCAAGGTCGGTAGCGGCTTTTTTCAGTATTTCCCTGAAATACTCGACGTCTCCCGAGAGCCCCTCCGGCTCTTCCATGAGCGCGAGCACCTCGCCCTTGCTTACCTCGTCGTTCACCCCGGAGCGGATTTCCCTTATCGTTCCGTTTATCTGCGAATATATCCTCGCTTCCTTGGTCGGTTTCAGGGTTCCCGAGGCTCTTACCAGGGAAGTTATGTCTCCTCTCTCGACTTTCTGCGTCACGTACTTTATCTCGCCTTGCCCTCCTCCGAAGAAGATGAAGTATCCGGCGATAATGACCAGGGCGGCGACGGCGTAGAGGATCTTTGAGCGGGGCAGGTTTTTCATTGCATCTTCTTTCCGCAGAGGCTGAGCAGCCTAAGCCTTACTATTTTATAGTCATATATGGAGTTTTTGTAGTCCGCCACCGCCTCTTGGTGAAGCGCCTGCGCCTCCGCGAATTCTATTTTCGAAGCGCTTCGCGACTCGTATCTTTCCCTGACCGCAAGCAGGTTTCTCTCCGATATCGATTCCGAATCCCCGAGTATTTTTATTTTTTTCTCAAGGTGCCTGAGTTCGAGGTAGAGCTCCCCGACCGAAAGAACGATTCTGTTTCTTAGCAGCTCGGTCTGCGCCTCGTTTCTCGCGAGTTCGGCCTTTGACTGCGCCATCCGGCCGAACCTTGAGAATCCCTCGAAGATGGGGACCCTGACGCCGAGCCCGGCGATGAAAGCCGGCGTCTGGGCGCCTTCTCCTTCAAACCTGTACGCCGCCCTGCCGAATACCGACGGGAGAAATTTCCCCCGGCTCTCCGCGATCGAGGCGGTTATTCCGCCGCGGTCCGCCAGGAGGCTCTTTATCTCCGCGTTTTCGGAAAGGGCGGAGCTGACAAGAGCTTCTCTGGTTTCGTGCACCTTCTCGTAGGCGAGATCCTCGCGGACATCGAATTGCCCGAGCGAGGGATCGTTCATCAGGTGTCTCAGGCTGAGCATGGCGAGTTCGTAGGAGTTTTCTCTTGAGACCATCTCGAGTCTTGCCTGCTGCAGGTCGATTTCCGCCTGGCTCAGCTGCCGGGCGGACTTTTTCCCGACGGCGAAAAGCTCCTGCGTCTTCTCAAGGAGCCATTCCCTGCGCCTGGTTTCCGTGGCCGCTCCCTCAAGCCGGTTTTTCTCGGAAAGCGCCTGGTAGTAGGCGATGTGCGTGTCGCGCACGAGCATCGTTTCCGAGCCCGAAAGCAGGTGTCTTGCGGACTCCAGGTAATGCTCTTTTGCCCTTATCCTGGCTTTTGTCTTTCCGAAGTCCCATATCATCTGGTCGACGTAGAAGCCGGATTCCCTTCCGACAAACGGCACTACGAGCTTTCCGCTGAGCTGGGGGTAAAGGGGGGACTTTGCCTGCCTGAGCACTGATTTCGAGATGTCGACCTCGGAACGGGAAATCCTGAGTTCCGGGCTGTTGAGCAGCGCTATCTCGACTGCCCGTTCAACCGGGATTACTTCCTGCGCCCGCGCGGTCTGGGAAAGCAGCAGCAGCGAACCGAGAAGAAGGAGGAATTTTTTCGGTATACTCATCATGTGGCAGCCGCGTCGCGTCGCTTGAGTGCGGAGGAAAGAGAATATCGATAAACACCAAACGCCCCTAGGGGTATATGTCCATATTCCGTATTGTCTTACCAAGTGTCCTTACTGTGATTTTAACTCTTATGGGACTAATGGCAACTTTCCGGAGGATGATTACGTCTGCGCCCTGGAGCGGGAAATTGAAAGCTCCCGGGGCATAATTGAAGGCAGGGAGATAAGCACGGTGTTTTTCGGGGGAGGGACCCCGTCGCTTCTGAGGCCCGCAAGCGTGGGGGCGGTAATGGAGAAACTCGCCTCGCTCGCGTCCCTTTCGCCCGCGGCGGAAGTGAGCCTTGAGGCAAACCCGAGAACCGCCGACAGGGAAAAGCTCGTTTCCCTGATGCGCGTCGGGGTGAACAGGATAAGCGTCGGCGTGCAGTCTTTTTCGCGGAGAAAGCTTGATTTCTACGGGAGATTCACGACTCCCGACGACTGCGTCCGCGCGCTTGCCGATGTGCGCGACGCCGGTTTTCGCAACTATAATCTCGATCTTATATACGGAAGCTCACAGGAGACCCGGGAAGAGTTTGAGAGCGATATCCGCACCGCCCTTGGCTTTTCCCCGACCCATATATCCGCCTACTGCCTTACGATCGAGCCCGGCACCGAGTTCGCGACGCTTCGCCGCAGGGGGAAACTCTCTCTTCCCGATGACTCGGTTCTGGCCGGGTTCATGCGCGGCGCGCGGGAAATTCTCGAGGGAGAGGGGTACGGCAATTACGAAATATCGAATTTCGCCCGTCCCGGCTACGAGTGCAGGCACAACCTCATCTACTGGAACTGCCATGATTACCTGGGCGTGGGGGCCGGTGCCCATTCCCACGTCCGCGGCGGCGGAGAAGAGGGGTGGGGAAGAAGATGGTCAAACGTAAGGAACCCGGAACTCTACATGAAACGGGTCGCGGGCGACGGAAGCGCCGCGTGCGCCTCTTATGATCTCTCGCGGACGACGGCCCTTGAAGATACTCTTCTTATGGGGCTTCGGCTGAAAGATGGTGTAGGAATTGAAGACGTAAAGAAACGCTTTGGCTGCGAACTTGATACCTCTGGCTTCGAACACCTTGAATCCGACGGCTTTATTCTCACCGACCGCGGCCGCATCAGGCTCACCGCCAGGGGAAGGATGTTTACCGATGATCTCGTGGCCAGGGTGTGCGGGGCTTTTCATTGACGGAGAAGAGAGGAGGCATGATTTCGCAATCATTATCCTTTGGGGTAGTTTTCCAGGCGACAGGACTTGCTGAAACGGACGGGAGCGCGGAAGCGCCCGGGTTTCAGTACTGGAGATTATGAACATCGACACGGAATTTCTTGACCGCTGCCTCGAAACCCTGGAACACTGCCTGCGGAAACTGGGGTAGACCGACCCTGATGAACTCGATTACGACCCCTACCGCGCGGCCTGCGTGAAAGAATTCGAGATAGTTCTGGAGCAAAGCGGCGTCCTGCTCAGGAAGGCTCTGGGCGCCTATTTCGCCGACAGCAGCCAGGCGGACCGCCTGGTTTTCAAGGACCTGTTCCGCCACGCCGCAAAGCGCGGCCTGATTGACCTGAATGCCTGCGAGCGCTGGCTTTCGTACCGCGACAACCGCGACGACACCGCGCACAGCTGCGGAAAAGGTTTTGCCGAAGCCACGCTTGAGCTGCTGCCGGGTTTTATCGCCGACGCCAGGGCCCTGGCCGACACAATAAGGGGGATTGGCGATGACTGAAAGGCTGCATCTTCTGCCCAGGCATCGCGAGATGCTGGAAACACTTTTTCGTCGCCTCGTGCCGGGAACGGAGGTCTGGGCTTACGGAAGCCGCGTAAACGGCCGAAGTCACGAGGCAAGCGACCTGGACCTGGTGCTGCGCGCGCCCGGGCTGCGGCGGATTGACGCCGGCAGGATGAAAGCGCTCTCGCAAGCGCTTCGGGAATCGAACATACCGTTTCTGGTGGAAGCCCGCGACTGGATGAGTCTCCCCGAAAATTTCCACAGGGAAATAGAGAGAGATCACGTGGTTCTCATACCGGGTCAGTGACTCGGCGCGCGGGAACCGGCCGTCTTTGTCGTTTCCGGCTTCCGCGCCGGGAAGCTACGAGGATACGATCAGCAGACGGTCGTTGCGCTCTTGCAGCGGACGCGCGTTGTGTCCGAACATCCGCTCAAAGCTTGCGACCTGTTCCGCGCTCACCTCAATTGCGTCCGGAAGCATGAACCAGTGCACTCCCTCGCTGCAGGGAGGGGTGGTGAGCGACCCCTTGTAATGGAAGTAGCCGGTGGTCGCCGTCGGCAGTATCGCGGATGCGTCCACTGTCGCGCCCGCAACGTCAACTTCCGTTCCCGCCTCGGTCGGTACGTTCTCGAACACCGCGGCCAGAGCGTGGTTTTGCGCGCCTGCTTTCATCATGACGCCAACCACTGCCAGTACGCCTGCCGGGTTTTTGTGTACGAAATGCGCCTCCATCGCCGCGCGCAGACCGTCAAAGGCGTGTTCGCTAGGAACGTGAAAATGAAACTGCAGCAGCTCGTAGACTTCACCCGCCGCGGTCAGCGTGCTGCCGGGCGCGTAATTTACCTGGAGGGTGTGTACGCTGTTTAGAATCTTAAGAGGAGAGGGCCTGTAATCAAATTTCAGCGCCGGTCCCTTGACGGGAAAGGCACGGGTGATGTCAATCGGCGACTGCATGCGTCCGACAGCGCAGGCCGCGTAATCCGGCGAGAGCGAGCCCCAGTTATCGGGACCTTCGGCCCCGGTATAACCCCAGCAGCTCAACCCGGTCCTCCATGACGCATTCCCGTACGGGTTTTCGCAAGTGCGTATATCATTAGCGTAAACGGTTTTATGGCCTGCACCCCGGAATCTGTTTTCTGAGCGGATGGAGCCGATAATCTGCAGAGACAGTCTAATCCATGCCCCGGCAGGTTTCAAACAGTTCTGATTGGACGGTTCTTGAATCTGGCGCTGTTTCTCTTTTTCTCCCCTGTTCTGAACGGAATTTTCAGCTACCGTGACGACTCTCTTTTCCTCTTCTTTAGTTCCTTATGGTCCGGCAAGTACTTGGTATGCCGGTTAATCACTTCGTATGAAAGGTCCGGGAAATGCCTTGACACTATATCACTTGCTTCGCCGGGGTAATGGCGGGATAAGTCCGAGATCAGCCAGCCGATAGCTGTCTGGATGAATCTTTCATCCTCTTTTACCAGGGAGGCTATGTTTCTTTTTATGATTGCCAGGTGCCTGTTTCCCTTGGCCGAGCCTCTGAACGAAACTACTGAAGACCTTCTCTGCCAGAGGTTTCCGCTTTTGTACCAGGAACCTATTTCCCGTGCGACCGTATCCTCCGACCTCATTATGAGAGGGTCGAGAACCCGGACGCAGAACCAGTCGGTGGTTGACCAGTTACAGAAAGCTCCCTGACTGTAAAGGACATTGAAGTTCCGAAGCAGAATGCCGGCCTCGACCCTGCCCGAGAGATATTTCTGTATATACAGGATCCCGGCAAGCTTGTCTTCGGCTTTTTTCTCTCTGAGCAGATCGCATGCTATCTCCGTCTGTTTTCCCAGAAGCAGTCTGTCAATGGCCTCGTCAGCTCTCCATTGACTGACAATCCTGGCAATCGCAGGGGTCTTTACTCCTCTGCATGGGATGACGTTTTTCAGGTAGTTCTCAAACCATTTTCTTGTCTTCTCGTCGGAGACTTCCTCAAGCCTGTTCTGGAGTTTTTTTATGTGGTTCAAAAAAGAGTCCTTGAAGTCTGCAAGCCTTGACTGTATTCCCTCAATAAGCCTGCTCGTGGCTTTTTACGGTTCCCGGGTTGTGCGCAGGTAGTGTCTGTCCCCTCCGAGTTCCAGGTAAAAGCCTTTTTCGTCCTTTCCCGCGTGTCTCATCAGTTCGTAGTAGGCCGCGCGAAGCAGCCTGGCCTCGAATTTCCCGTTCTTTACCCTTATGTAAGGTATGTTCTGCTCGGCTATGGTGAGAGTGGTGAAATCCAGTTTTTCCCGGGATTCGTCGTTTAGCCTTACCGAAAAACCATCTTCCGTTCTGGCGACCATGGTGACGACAAAGGGTGTGTCCTCGCACTCGACGTAAACCCTGCTCCCCGATTCTTCAACAAAGAATCTTCCGTCCTCGTCCACGTCGAGATTCCTGTTGTTCTCGAGGTACGTCCACCTGTGGGTTATCCTCACCCCGTCGTGAAACCACCTGCCGCGGCTGTCTATGAATATCCCGGGCTTTTTGCTCTCTCGGCTGCTTTTCATATCCCTATGGCCTTGACGACCACCCTTTTTCTTCTCCTTCCGTCAAACTCCCCGTAGAAGATTTCCTGCCAGGGGCCGAGGTCGAGGTCTCCTTCAGTCACGGGAACCATCACCTGGTGGTGCATGAGGAGATTTTTCAGGTGAGCGTCGCCGTTATCCTCCCCAGTGCGGTGATGTTTGTAATCTTCCCTGAAGGGGGAGACGCCTTCAAGCCACTCCCATATGTCCTCGAAAAGACCCTGCTCGAGGTCGTTTACGAATACGGAAGCCGTTATGTGCATCGCGGACACGAGGACAAAACCCTCGTTTATGCCGCTTCGCTCCACGATCTGCCTTACCGTGGGAGTAATGTGAACGAACTCCCTTTTTTTGTCCGTGCTGAACCAAAGATACTCGGTGTGAGATTTCAAGATGCGCCTCCTTGTTTTTTCCCGTAACTATACTTTGTCTGCCGAGGGTTTTCCCCGGCTGTGTTTATTTTTCGGGGATTTGTTGTACCCTATGTTGTCTTTTCAGTTGTCGAGAATGCGTGCGCGGGCCTGGTTCGCGGGCTTTTCCGAGGAGATTTAGCAGATGAAAATAGCCGTTATAGGAACGGGTTACGTGGGTCTTGTGACTGGAACTTGTTTTGCCGGAAGCGGGAACGATGTAATATGCGTTGATATAGACGAGGACAAGGTCAGGAGACTTCAGCGCGGACAGGTTCCGTTTTTCGAGCCGGGTCTCGATGACATGGTGCGAAGCAACATAGACGAGGGAAGGCTTTCTTTCACCACCGACATAGCTTCGGCCGTAAGGGAGTCGCTTCTCGTATTCATCGCGGTCGGAACTCCTCAAACGGAGAACGGCGAAGCCGATGTCTCCTCTGTTCTCGAGGTGGCGCGGTCAGTAGGAGAGAATCTTGACGGCTACAAGATAGTCATAACCAAGAGCACGGTTCCCGTGGGGACTACCGAGAAAGTGCGCGACACCATAAAGTCCCTTACCGATCAGAGATTCGGCGTGGCGTCAAACCCGGAATTTCTGAAGGAAGGCGCGGCGATTGACGATTTCCTCAAGCCCGACAGGGTCGTCATAGGAGTGGAGGAGGAATCGGTAGGCTCGGTCATGAGGGAACTTTACGCCCCTTTCATGATGTCATCCGACAGGACGATCGTGATTTCCATACGGTCCTCAGAAATGTCGAAGTACGCCTCAAACGCCATGCTCGCCACCAGGATATCGTTTATGAACGAGATAGCCAACCTGTGCGAGCTTCTGGGCGCGAACGTATCCGAGGTGCGCTCGGTCGTGGGTTCCGACTCCAGGATAGGCAGGTACTACCTCTACCCGGGAATCGGATACGGAGGGTCATGTTTTCCGAAGGACGTGAAAGCTCTTGAGAAAATGGCGCGCGACGTCGGCTACGAACCCAGGGTAGTCGCCGCGGTTGACCGCGTGAACGCCTCTCAGAAGGAAAGATTCTTCAGCAAGATAGCCCGGTTCTTCGATGACGACCTCGGGGGAAAGAGAATTGCCGTCTGGGGAATCTCGTTCAAGCCCAACACGGACGACATCAGGGAAGCCCCTTCGGTTTACGTGATAGAAAGACTCCTTGAGGCGGGATGTTCGGTCGCCGTGCACGACCCGGCCGCAATGGGAAACGCCAGGGCCGTCTTCGGAGACAGCCTGGCCTACTTCGAGTCCTACTATGACGTCTGCGGCGGCGCGGACGCCCTTGTGATTCACACCGAGTGGAGCCAGTACAGACAGCCGAATTTCGAGATGGTGAAGGAGCTGATGAAGGCCCCCGTGGTGTTTGACGGAAGAAATATTTACGACTACATGAAACTCGAGGCGCTGGGTTTCAGCTATTTCCGGATCGGCAGGTGACGAGAACGGGCCGGGAGCGGTCCTTGCTATCATGAATGTAATTGTTTCGGGTTGCGCGGGATTCATAGGGGCCAGGGTGTGCGAGTTTCTCCTTGAGCGCGGAGATTCCGTTTTCGGGCTCGACAACATGTCCGACGCTTACGACGTGAGGCTGAAGCGCTACAGGCTGGGAGCCCTTCGCAGGCTCGGGGGGTTCAGTTTTTTCGAGTGCGACATATCGGACAATCCCGGGCTTCTTTCTGCGTGCGGGGAAATAAAGGCTTTCTGCGGGGCAGGCCGGATTGACTGCGTTATCAACCTCGCGGCCCGCGCCGGGGTCCGCCAGAGCATCGAGAATCCCTGGATATATTACTCCACAAACGTGACCGGGACTCTCAACCTGCTTGAGTTCTGCCGCTCGGAAGCCGTGGGCAAGTTCGTGCTCGCCTCCACTTCGAGCGTTTACGGGGAGAACGAGATTCCCTTCGTTGAGGATATGAAGACCGATTACCAGCTCTCCCAGTACGCGTCCTCGAAGAAATCGGCCGAAGGCCTCTGCTCGGTCTACAACTCTCTTTACGGAATAGACGTCTCGGTGCTTCGCTACTTTACGGTCTACGGTCCCGCCGGGAGGCCCGACATGAGCGTTTTCCGGTTCATAAAGTGGATAAACGAAGGGGATGAGATAGCAATACTCGGTGACGGGGAACAGAGGAGGGACTTCACCTACGTTGACGATATCGCGGCGGGTACGGTCTCTGCGATGAGGAACCTGGGCTTTGAGACAATAAACCTCGGAAGCGCCGCCTCCGTTTCCCTGAATGAAATCATAAACGTAATAGAACGTGGTACCGGCAAAAAGGCTAAGGTCGCCTGCGGCCCCCCGCATCCCTCCGATATCAGGGTTACGCTGGCGAACATAGACAAGGCGAGGAGAATCCTGGGCTGGGAGCCCCGCTTCGATATCGGGAGCGGCATTGAAAACTCGCTTGAATGGTATGACGCGAACGAGGCTCTTGTGCGGAGCATAGAGGTCTGATGCGCCTCGGCGGCCCCGGGAAATAATTTGCGCCGGTATTGACAGATCCCGTCGGCTTTTTATAAGATTTAGACAGATTTTGCGGAGCAACTGTTTTCATGGCCAAATCTCTTGTCATAGTCGAATCTCCTTCAAAGGCGAGAACGATAAGGAAATATCTCGGCCGGGATTTCCGCGTGGAAGCCTCTTCGGGGCATCTCGTGGATCTTCCGAGCAGAAGTCTCGGGGTGGATATCCAGGACGGTTTCAAGCCCGAATATACCGTCATAAAGGGCAAAGCCAAGTATCTTGAGAATCTGAGGAAAGCGTCGCGGGGCGCGGAAAAAGTCTATCTCGCCTCAGACCCCGACAGGGAAGGGGAAGCGATCGCCTGGCACATCGCCAACAGCCTTGATCTCTGGGACAAGGTCCACAGGGTTCTCATACACGAGATAACGGAAGCGGGAGTCAGGGAGTCGATGAGCAGGCCCCTTGCCATTAACACGGATCGCTTCGAATCCCAGCAGGCGAGAAGAATTCTCGACAGGATAGTCGGCTACAAGGTGAGTCCCGTTCTCTGGAAGAAGGTGAGAAAGGGGCTTAGCGCCGGGAGGGTGCAGAGCGTCGCCCTCAGGTTCGTCGTTGACAGGGAAAGGGAGATTCAGGCCTTCAAGCCGCGGGAATACTGGACCCTCGACGCGCTTCTGAAGAGGGCCGCGGATCCCGATGCGGATGCCTTCACGGCTTCGCTCCACGCGTTCCGGGGGAAAAAAGCGAAGATCGAAAACGAGCAGCAGTCAGGGGAAATAGTCTCCGCGATCTCGGGAAAGGATTTTGTCGTGGGGACAATCGAGAAGAAAGAACGCAGAAGAAGGCCGCTTCCCCCTTTCATAACAAGCACCCTTCAGCAGGATTCCTCGAAAAAACACCGCTTCTCCGTCAAGAAAACGATGCTGGTCGCACAGGGACTCTACGAGGGGGTTGAGCTCGGGAGCGAGGGGCCCGTAGGACTTATAACCTACATGAGAACCGATTCGGTGAGGGCGTCCGGTAACGCCGTGGCTGAAGCGAGGGGGTTCATATCCGAGAATTACGGCGGGGATTACGTGCCGAAGCGGCCGAACTCCTTCAAGGTGAAGAAATCCGCGCAGGACGCCCACGAATGCATAAGGCCCACTTTTCCCTCAAGGCGGCCCGAAGACCTGAGGAGGTTTCTCAGCGAAGACCAGTACAAGCTTTACTCCCTTATATGGAAAAGATTCATCGCCTCGCAGATGACCCCGGCCGTATACGATCAGACGCGCGTCGACATCACGGCGGGCGAAGCCGTTTTCAGGGCCACGGGCAACGTGATGAAGTTCCCGGGCTTCACGGCCGCCTACGAGGAGGCCGCCGAAAGGGCGGAAACCGGCGATGCGGACAGGGACTCGAAAAAAGACGAGAACAGGCGGCTTCCCGAGCTTTCCGAAAAAGATGTTCTTTCCCTTCTGAAGCTTGACCCCAAGCAGCATTTCACCCAGCCGCCGCCCAGGTACTCGGAAAGCTCGCTTGTAAAGGAGCTTGAGGAAAAGGGCATCGGAAGGCCTTCTACCTACGCTTCCATCCTCTCGACCATACAGGACAGGGGATACGCGGAGCGGCAGAAGGGAAGGTTCGTCCCGACTTCCCTGGGTTTTTCCGTGAACGATTTTCTCGTCGAGGGCTTCCCGGGGATAATGAACGAGGAGTTCACGGCGCAGATGGAAAGCGATCTTGACAGGGTGGAGGAAGGCGAAGTCCACTGGGTCGAGCTGCTTCGGGGCTTTTACGACGGGTTTTCAAAAAGCGTGACCAGGGCCGAGGAGGAAATCGAGGGGCGCAAGCTCGAGATTCCGACCGATATAGAATGCGACAAGTGCGGGGCCCCGATGGTCATAAGGGAAGGGCGCTACGGGCAGTTCCTTTCCTGCTCGGGGTATCCCGAATGCAGAAACGCCCAGGACTTCGAAAGGGCGGAGGACGGCAAGATAGTCGTGGGCAGGAAAGCCGACCCCGAGGTCTGCGATGATATAGAATGCGACAAGTGCGGGGCCCCCATGGTTATAAAAGAGGGGCGCTACGGGCAGTTCCTTTCCTGCTCGAGGTATCCCGACTGCAAGAACCCCAAGGAATTCACGAGGCAGGACGGCAGGATCGTCATAAAGCAGAAGGAAGCTCCCGTGGTCCGCGAAGACGTAAAATGCGAGAAATGCGGCAAACCCATGGTGGTCCGCCGGAGCCGCCGCGGTCCCTTTCTCGGCTGTTCGGGCTATCCCAAGTGCAGAAGCACCCTTAATCTCGACAAGGACGGCAACGTAGTCAGGAAAGCCGCCAGGGCGGAAAAAGCCTGATCCATTATGCGGGGCGAACTGGAAAGAAACCTGCTTTCTTTGGAAAACCCCCTTGATTTTGCCTCGAAGAATAATTTTTCGAATCTTGACAGGATGGCCGACCTGGAAGGGAATGTGAGGATCCTTTCCACGAAAGTCCTTACATCCGATCTTCCGGAGGAAATAGAAACCCGGATAAAAGGGCTTCGGGATTCTTTTTCGGGTTTCGGGAGACTCGCCCGCCCGGAGAAAATCAAGAGGATAAATTCCGCCCTTGCAATCATTCGCGGAATAAGGGGCATCCTGGCCGGGATGTCCGGACCGGAGGTTTCGGGACGGGCGCGCCCCGCGAAAAAACCCTCCCCGAAAAACGGGGGCGCGGGCATCTTCGCGAGTGTTTCCGACATCCCGGGCGTCGGAGCGAGGGCCGCGGGCCTTCTGGAAAAGAGATCCGTCCGCGCCGTCTACGACCTCCTGTTCTACCGCCCGAGAAAATACGACGACAGAAGAAACATAACCGACATCTGCGAACTGCTTCCCGAAGGGAGCTATACGGTCCGCGGCCGCGTCGTTTCCGCGGGGGATATACGAAGGGGGCGAAGAAGCTTTTTCCAGGTCAGGATTCGTGACGGAACGCAGACGCTCGGTCTCACCTGGTTTAACTACAACCCCCGCTACCTGAGGGGACTTTTTCAGAAAGGAAGAAATTTTATAATCCACGGCAAGGTGTCGCAGGCTTCCGGCAGAGGCAGGACCCTTCAGATAATTCATCCGCTTCCCCAGGACATCGAGATAATAGAGCACGAGGAAGATATCGGGAACCCTCTTCAGTTCGGAAGAATAGTCCCCGTCTACCCGCTTACCGAAGGCCTTACGCAGAAAAAACTGAGAGAGTCGGTAAGAAACGCCCTTGACGGTTCCGCGCGGAACTTCGAGGGGCTGCTCCCCGGGGACATTCAGGAAAGACACAGCCTCATGCCCCTGCCCGAGGCTCTTGAGCAGGTGCATTTCCCCGACGGCGACCTTCCTCTGGTTGATTTTGAGGACCCCGGGTCGGTCGCGGATTCGCGGGCTCACAGGACCGTTATCTTTTTCGAGTTTTTCGTTCTTCAGCTGGGGCTTCTCCTGAAAAAACGGAATGTTGAGAAAAGCCGGGGCGTGTCGTTTGACTCCAGCTGCCCCGCGGTGGACAGGCTTCTCCGCTCCCTTCCTTTCAGCCTCACGCGGGCGCAGGAAAAAGCGATTTCGGAAATCACGGCCGACATGGTGTCCCCAAGCCCGATGAACCGGCTTCTCCAGGGTGACGTGGGAAGCGGAAAGACCCTTGTAGCTCTTGTTTCCATGCTCCGGGCGGTTGAGTCCGGCTATCAGGCCGCGCTTATGGTTCCGACGGAGATACTGGCCGAGCAGCATTTTCGAAATATTAGGCAGATGACCGAGAACACGGGAACAAGCGTAGTTCTTCTTAAAAGCGCGCTTTCGAAAGCGGACAAGTCCCGCGTCTATGAAGAGATAAGGACCGGGGATGCCGATATCGTGGTGGGGACCCACGCCCTGATCTCAGAAGCGGTGGATTTCAAGGCCCTAGGGTTCGTGGTGATAGACGAGCAGCACCGCTTCGGAGTTCTTCAGAGGGCCGGGCTGGTGCGCAAGGCGACGGCGCCCGACGTGCTGGTGATGACGGCTACTCCCATTCCGAGAAGCCTCGCAATCACGGTGTATGGGGACCTTGAACTCTCCGTGATTGATGAGCTTCCTCCTTCAAGAAAGAGAATAAGGACTTTTGTCCTCAGCGATACGCAGAAGAACCGGGCCTGGTTTTACGGCCAGATAAGAAAGGAGCTTGGCGAGGGGCGCCAGGCGTCTTACCTGAGGGGCGCCAGGCGATTTCGTCTATCCGTTTATAGAGGAATCCGAAAACGAGGATTTCAAGCGCGTAAGGCACGTAACCGGAATGGTCGAGGAACTGCGCGGGGAGTTCTCCGAGTTCCGCGTCTCGTTTATCCACGGCAGGATAAAAAGCGACGAGAGGGACGCGATCATGGAAGATTTTCTTGCCAAGCGGTGCGATATTCTGGTGTCCACAACGTTGATAGAGGTCGGAGTCGACGTTCCCAACGCTACCGTCATCGTCATAGAAAACGCGGAACGCTTCGGGCTCTCGCAGCTTCACCAGATGAGGGGGAGGGTGGGCAGGGGAGAGCATGAGTCGACCTGTTACGTAGTGTATTCATTCATGGCGGGAGAGGATTCGGGGGAAAGGCTCAGGATAATGGGCGAGACCTCCGACGGATTCAGGATTTCGGAGTCGGACCTTGCCAACAGGGGCCCCGGGGAATTCATGGGAACTAAACAGTCAGGCGTTCCCGGTTTCAGTTTCGCGAATTGCATTTCGCGAATCAATGCGCGTTCTCAGTCCCGGTTCCAAGCTGGTCAGGGATTCGGCGCTCCTGAGCGAATCAAGGGACTCGGCTCGCGAATTAATGGGCAAAGAGAGGGATCTCGGAAAATACGAGAAGCTTTTCGGACATGTAAAGGCAAAATGGGGCAGCATGCTAGAACTCGATACGAGTTCGTAGAATTTTTTAAACGGTCAATATGGGAGCCTTTGGTCGTTTTCCGCGGCGCGGCCCGGCAGTTCTGACGGATCCGGTTCTCCGTGAGGCGCCTGCAATACGGCATCCAGAGATGGTAGGAGGGCAATCTGCTCGCCCTTTTAACCTTCGGCGAGTCTTAATTCGTAGAGCTTCTGGAGATTAAGCCAGAATTCTCCGGATGTTCCAAGATAATGACCTAACCGTAATGCGGTATCGCCTGTAATTTTCCCCCGGCCACTTAGAATTTCCGTGATGCGCGTTGCCGGGACGTCAATTTGGCGGGCCAACTCGGCTGCGCTCATATCAAGGGCTTCCAGATCTTCACGCAGGGTTTCACCTGGGTGTATAGGGCTACGAGTCATAGTTTATTCATCCTCAAAGTTAAGCTGGCGTGGCTTCTTGACTCACGTGCCCAGACCGAATCCGAGGGACCAGGTGTAACCAAGATAGATTCCCCATTCTCTCACATTGTATTCGTATGGAAGATCGAAGCGGAGGTCTGGCGGGGTGAACTCCTCCACCGTGAAATCAACGTCATACCTGATGTGGACTGCCCTTAGGTCGAGACGGCTTCGTTCGCCTCCGATTTCCATGCCGACTCCGGCAAGCCACGGTGTCACGCAGAAATTTCCGCCGTATTCGCCTTCCAGCGCTTCGCCGTTGGGCAGTATGCCTTCGTGCGCGCTCCTTGCGGTCACGTCAAGCCGCTGTATTCCGACGATCGCGTAGACGGAACCTCCCCCGCCCCAGAAACTGATTCCCTCGGGCGAATACCCGAGCTTGGCGTTAAAACCCACGCTGTGGTTCTTGTCAAGGTACCAGTCTCCCGGGAACACGTTGCCGTCAGGAGAGTCTGTGATGCCCTCAAGATAACCCGTCACGTCATTGTTCAGCCTGAGCGCGACGTCAGCTTCCCCTGAAAAATACATTCTCCCGGGCAGGTTCCAGCGATGTCCTAAAACGGCCTTGAACGAGCCTGTCCAGCCCCGGGCGTCATCTCCCGCCGAGGCGAAAGCGACGGGGGTGTCGGGAAAAACGCGACCCACCGATTTCCTGAAATCCACGTCGGCATATTCTCCTCCGACCGCTCCTCCTACGTAAAATCCCTCCATCGCGTCCGATTCCTGGCCCGCGACGCAGAACACGAGAAAAACCGCCAACCCGAACCGGGCGAGACCGCCCGGCAGTCTGATGTCCGTTAGCATGAAAAGCGCCTCCTTGGGCATAATCCCGCCTTGTCGCAAACGGGACTGTCATCCCCCGGTATTCTGAATCCGGCCCGGCCCGTTCTTTCCTGCGCGGCCGCCCGCGGTTCTATCCTTCGATAAGGAGGGTCTCGGGGTCTTCGATAAGTTCCTTTACCTTCACGAGGAACTGGACCGCCTCCCTTCCGTCAACTATCCTGTGGTCGTAGCTTAGAGCCGTGTACATCATCGGTCTTATAACTATGTCCCCGTTAACCGCCACGGGTCTCTCCTCTATCTTGTGAAGCCCCAGTATGGCGACCTGCGGGGGGTTCAGTATCGGGGTGCTCATCAGCGAACCGTACACTCCCCCGTTTGTTATCGTGAAAGTGCCGCCGAAAATCTCATCGAGCGAAAGCGTGTTCGAGTTCGCCTTCTCGGCGAGTTCCCTGACTTCCTTTTCTATCTGCGCGAAGGTTTTCCTGTCGGCTTCCCGCACCACGGGAACGACGAGTCCTCCCTCGGCCCCCACGGCTATCCCGATGTCGTAGTAGTCCTTGTAGACTATCTCGTCGTCCTGGATCTCGGCGTTTATCTCCGGAAACAGCCGGAGCGCTCCGATGGAGGCTTTTATGAAAAAGGAGGAAAACCCGAGACCCACTCCGTACTTCTCCCGGAAAGCGTCTTTTTTCCTCGACCGAAGCTCCATCACGTTCGACATGTCGATCTCGTTGAAAGTGGAAAGTATGGCGGCCGTCTGCTGAGCCTCCACGAGACGTCTCGCTATGGTCCTGCGGCGCCTCGACATCTTCATCCTTCTTTCCCTGTTGGTGGTGAGCTGCGAGAGGGAGGGGAATATCTCGGGCGACACCCGGGTTTCGGAGATTTCCTCCTCCGGGGGAGCTTCCCGCGGGATTTCCTCCCCGGTTCTCCGCGACTCGATATGCCTCTCCACGTCGTCCTTCGTGATCCTGTTTCCCGAGGGCGCTACCCGGGAGAGGTCTACCTCGTTCTGCTCGGCGATATTTCTCGCGACGGGAGTCACGCGGGTTGCGGGTTCCTCTTCGGGCTGCTTTTGCCGCGGAACCTCTTCAGCCTGCGGCCGGGGCGCGGCGGGGGCTTCTTCCGCGGCGTCTTTCGCGTCCTCTCTGCCCGCGGACACCTCGATGCTTCCCAGTATGTCTCCCACCTCGACGTCCTCGTCCGCTTCTTTAGCTATTGACGCCAGGATGCCGGTCGCTTCGGCGGCGACTTCGAAGTTGGCTTTCTCGGTCTCGAGCTCAACCACGGTCTCCCCGAGCCTTACCGCGTCTCCCTGCTGCTTGGTCCACTTGATTATCGTTGCTTCTATTACGGAATCCCCAAGATGGGGAACGACGATGTTCTTGGCCATTTTCTCCCTCGCTTGCGCGTTTGTTTCAGATATCCCTGTGCCAGGTTATGCCGCTTTCCTCATTCCCTTCCACTACCTTGTCTATGCTGAACGCCTGTTTTACGAGCAGGTCCTGGTTGTATTTGTGCATGGAGGAAAGCCCTTCGGAAGGGCTCGAGTAGCGCTTTCTTCCTATGTAGCTTAGAGGAAGCCGCTTCTTGATGATCTTTCTTCTGAAAAAGGGCAGCATGTATTTCCAGGCTCCGGCGTTCTGGGGCTCTTCCTGCACCCAGACCACCTCCTCAAGTTTACCATACCTCTCCAAGACGGCGCTTACCTCGTCCTTGGGTCTCGGGTAGAGCTGCTCGATTCTGGCTATCGCGACGTCGGGCGACTTGGCTCTCAGTTCGCTTGAGACGAGGTCGACGTATATCTTGCCGCTGCAGAATATGAGCCTCCTCGCCTTTTTCGCCTGCCTCGCGCTCATCGGGTCGTCGATTACCGGGAGCCATTTCCCCCCGGAGAGATCCCTTAGGGACGAGTTTATCGCCGGGTTCCGAAGCAGTCCCTTGGGCGTCATGACGATCAGGGGAAGGGGATCTTTCTCGAGCAGCAGGGCCTGGCGGCGGAGCACGTGGAAGAACTGCGCCGACGTGGTGCAGTTCACTATCCTTATGTTGTACTCGGCGGCCGACATCAAAAACCTCTCAAGCCTCCCGCTCGAGTGGTCGGGTCCCTGCCCCTCGTAGGCGTGGGGGAGCAGGAGAACCAGGGACGGGGTCTGCCCCCATTTCGCCCTCGCCGATACGAGGTATTCGTCCACTATGGTCTGCCCCCCGTTTATGAAGTCCCCGTACTGGGCTTCCCATATCACGAGGCAGTTCGTTCTCTCGATTGAGTATCCGTACTCAAAACCCAGGCAGGCGTTCTCGCTGAGCGGGCTGTTCTTTATCTCGAACGCCGCTTTCGCCTGGGGGATTTCCTGCAGGGGAATATGCACCGCGCCGCTCTCGGAGTCGTGGAGCACCGCGTGGCGGTGGCTGAAAGTCCCTCTCTCGCAGTCCTGTCCGGTTATCCTGATGGGAGTGCCCTGCGCGACTATGGACGCGTAGGCGAGCTCTTCGGCCATTGCCCAGTCGATTGTCCTTTCTTTCGGGTCGCCGAGAATGTCTTTTCTCCTGTCGCGTATCCTGGCTATTTTCGGATTTACCGTGAATCCTTCGGGAACCGAAAGCAGGGAATCGTTCAGTTCGCGCAGGGTTTCGCCGGGAACCCTGGTGACCGTCTTTTTCGCTATTCCCCGCTCCGGGGAAGGCGCCGTCGATTCCTCGGGGGAGTCCTCGGGGGAGATCGATTCGAATTCCTCGGTAACTTTCTGGATATGCTTTTCCCGAAGCTCCTCCACCTGCTTTTCCGAGACGACGCCTTTTTCTACAAGTTTATTCGCCCAGATGCTCATCACCCGGGGATGGGCGTCTATGTTCTTGTATATCATGGGCTGGGTGAATCCCGGCTCGTCCGCCTCGTTGTGTCCGTACCTCCTGTAGCCGACCAGGTCTATCAGGAAATGCTTTTCGAATTTTGACGTGTAGCCGAAGGCAAGGCGTATCGACTCTATGCACGCGACCGGGTCGTCCGCGTTCACGTGGACGATCGGTATCTCGAATCCCTTGGCGAGGTCGCTCGCGTAAAGCGTGCTCCTGCTGTCGGAGGGAAGAGTGGTGTAGCCGAGCTGGTTGTTGGTGATTATGTGTATCGTTCCGCCGGCCCGGTAGCCCGGAAGGGCGGAGAGGTTAAGCGTTTCCGCGTTTATCCCCTGTCCCATGAATGCCGAATCCCCGTGAATCTGTACCGGGATTACCGCCGAGGGGTCAAACCGCGGAGAACCCGGCACGTCGTCGCTTGTCCCGAACGCCCTAGACATTCCCTGCACCACGGGATTTACCGATTCCAGGTGGCTAGGGTTCGGGGCCATGGTTATCCTCATGTCGCGGTCAAGCATCTCCCCCCTGGGGATGTCGCGGCTTACGGCCTCGTGGTATTTCACGTCCCCGGTCCACCCCATGTCGTCCGCGAAGTCCCTTACCAGGACCGGATCCTTGAACTTGAGCAGGGTGTACCTGTACTCCTTCTCCATCACGTGATGCATGACGTTCAGCCTTCCGCGGTGGGCCATCCCGAGGATTATCCGGTGTATGTCGGACTCGACGGCGAGATGTATGAGCTCGTTCAGCATCGGCACCAGCATGTCGACGCCCTCTATCGAGAACCTGAATTTTCCGGGGAAGATCCTGTGGAGGAAATTCTCGAACACTTCCACCTTGGCGAGAGTTTCGAGAAGCTCCACTTCGTCCACGGGATTGAGGGGAGGGCGGTAGACGCCCGACTCTATGGCTCCTCTCATCCACCTTCTCTCGTCGGCTTCGTAGATGTGGTCGTAGTTGTATCCGATGGTGGACGAGTAGATTTTTCTCAGTTTCTTTATTCCGTCGAGCGCGTCGAAGGAGTTCTCCGCTAGAGGCCATCCCACGAGCGTCGAGGGAAAGTCCCTGAGCTCCTCCTCGTCAAGTCCGAACGTCTCGGCGTGCAGGGTGAGGTCTCCGTGAACGGGGCCTCCCAGGGGATCTATCCTGCTTGCCAGATGACCGTGGCGTCTTATCGCCTGGGCCATGTTGGCGATCGCGACGGCCTTGTTCACGTCCCTTACGGATGACTGCTTGAAACCGTTTTTCTCGATCTCGGGTTCGATCTCGACCCTGAGGGACGAGTACTTGCTGTCAGGTTTCCATCCCCTGAAGATGGCTTTCGTGGCGGGATCGACTGAAGAAGAATCTCTTACGTAACGTTCGTAGAGATCCATTACGTAGCCTGAATTGAGCCCGTGAAAGTTTTTCCAGATGTCCATGCACCTTCCGCCTGCTCTAACGTAAACCGATACAATCATAGCATAAAAAAATATAAAGCAAACAAGGATTTTCCGGCTTCGTCAAAATGCGGTATTTGACATGCGGCGCATGCATGCCGGTGGAGCCGGATTACTGCCGCTGAGCTTGAAAGGGCGGATTGGGATGGTTCAGTGTGCTGCGCGGAGGCCGGAGAAGAGTCAGCCTTCCGGTTTTTTCGCCATGGCGCTTATTCCGACCTCAAGGAGCTGTTCGGGGGAGACTTCCGAGGGAGCTTCCGTCAGGGGGCAGGATCCCTTCTGCGTTTTCGGAAAAGCAATCACGTCTCTTATTGATTCTCCGCCCGAAAGAAGCATCAGGAGCCTGTCAAGACCGAGCGCTATCCCCCCGTGCGGAGGGGCTCCGAATTCAAGGGCCTCGAGGAGAAAGCCGAATTTCTCCCTTGCCTCGTCCTCTCCGATTCCTATGGTGTCAAACACCTTCTGCTGTATGTCCTTTCTGTGGATCCTTATGCTTCCCCCGCCTATCTCCACTCCGTTTAGGACTATGTCGTAGGATTTCGAGGCCGCGTCGCCCGGGGAATCCCCGATTTTCTCCACATCTTCATCCCTAGGCGCGGTAAAAGGGTGGTGGACGGCTACGTATCTCTTGTCCCTGGGGCTGTACTGAAGAAGCGGAAAATCCACCACCCAGAGAAACTCGAGCTTTTCCTCGTCAACGAGCGAAAGAGTCCTGCCGAGGCTGAGCCTCACGTTTGACATCACCTGGTTTACCGTCTCGACCGAGTCGGCGCCGAAAAACACTATGTCTCCCGTCTCCATCGAGAGAGTCTCGGCCAGAAGCCCGCGCTCTCCCTCGCTCAGGAACTTGACTATGGGGGAGTTCCACCCGTCCTCGCCGACCCTTATCCACGCAAGCCCTTTCGCTCCGAGAGAGACCGCGTATTCGGTAAGGTCGTCTATTTCCTTCCTGGTAAGTCTTCCGGCTCCTCCCTTGAGGTTAAGCGCCTTTACCGCTCCGCCTTTCTCAATGGCACCGCGAAACACCTTGAACTGCGAATCGCGGAATATGGAGGAGATGTCCTTGAGTTCAAGACCGAACCTGGTGTCGGGGCAGTCGGTTCCGTACCTCTCCATGGCTTCCTGGTAAGGCATTCTCGGAAAAGGAACGCTTACGTCAATTCCCCTGGTCTCCCGGAGTACCGTCTTTATCATGCCTTCGACCGTGGAGATCACGTCGTCTTCGGAGACAAACGACATCTCCATGTCTATCTGGGTGAACTCGGGCTGGCGGTCAGCCCTCAGGTCCTCGTCCCGGAAGCACTTTACTATCTGGTAGTACCTGTCGAAGCCCGAGATCATGAGGGTCTGCTTCAGTATCTGGGGCGACTGGGGAAGGGCGTAGAACTGCCCTTCGTTAAGTCGGCTCGGAACGAGAAAGTCCCTCGCGCCCTCCGGCGTCGATTTCGTGAAGTAGGGAGTTTCGATCTCAAAAAACCCGTTTTCGTTAAGGTAGTTTCGCACCGCGGCGGCGACCTTGTGGCGGAAGATTATGCTGTCCCGCATCGGCGGTCTTCGCAGATCCAGGTAGCGGTACTTGAGCCTCAGCAGCTCGTCGGCGTTTACCTCGTTTTCTATCAGGAACGGTATTACTTTCGAGGTGTTGAGAATCCTTACCCGCTCCGCCATTACCTCTATCTCGCCGGTTTTCAGGCTGGGGTTCACAGTTTCCGCGGTTCTCGGGGTCACGGTTCCCCTGACGGCGATCACCCATTCGTCGCGGAGACCCTCGGCGGTCCTGTGGATTTCCGGGTCGCGCTGCGGGTTGAAAACGATCTGGCAGAGCCCCTCCCTGTCGCGGAGGTCTACGAAGATCACCCCGCCGTGGTCTCTTCTTGACTGCACCCATCCCATGAGCGTGACGGAGCGGTCAACGTGCTTTTTTCCGAGCTCTCCGCAGAAATCGGATCTTTTCCACTCTCCCATGGGTTCAAGCATTCGGTCAGGATTCTCCCGGCGGTAAGGATTGGCTAATCATACTAGATTGATTGGCATTGGCAAGCTCACGGAACGGTTTTCGGGGGAGATGGCGGGGCGCGGCTGCCCGTGCCGCGTTTCCGGGAAAAAGACCCGGGCGCCGGGAGTTTTCCGCGTGTTCTCTCTTCCGTGTTGTTTTTTTCCTGTTTTTACATACGATTTTAATTCACAAGGCGGGGATTGTTCCTCCGACACTAAAATCAAAGGAGTTTCTGCAAATGAGAAAAAATATGCTCTGCAAAAGGAATCTGTTTTTCGCGGTCGCGGTCTGCTTGGTTTTCATCGTAAACGGCTGCGCGGCGACCAGGACCCTTATCGAGAAAAGAAAGCTTACCGTTGAGACCAAGATGTCGGAGACGATTTTCCTCGAGCCCGTCTCGCCCGAAAAGAGAGTAGTTTTCGTCGACATAAAGAACACTACCGACAAGGAACTCTCCGGGGTCGAGTACGGAATCAAGGGCAGGATAGCGTCAAGCGGCTTCAGGATAACGGAAGACCCGGCAGAGGCGACCTACATTCTCCAAGCCAACATTCTGAATGTGGGAAAAACCGACCTTGAAGAGGTGAACGCCTTGCTCGGAGAGGGTTACCAGGGCGTGATCGAGGGAGCGGCTATCGGAGCGGTGATAGGCGGCGCCATCGGGGGTGACGTTGACGAGGTCAACAAGGGCACCGTCATCGGAGGCATTGCGGGCGGGGTAGCGGGTTTTCTCTTTGACGCGCTCGTGACTGACGATCTTTTCACGATGGTTACCGACATCCAGATAAGGGAACGGGCCAAGGAAGGGGAGACGGTGTACGAGACTCAGGATACGGATGCCTCGCAGGGTTCTTCAACGCGGATAAGCCAGACTTCAAGCGTAAGCGACGTGAAATGGAAGATATACAGGGCAAGGGTGGTGAGCGTAGCCAACAAGGCCAATCTTGATTTTGAGGAAGCGAAACCGCATCTTCAGGCGGGCCTTGTGAAATCTATAGGCGGGATTTTCTGACATTGCTTTACGCTGACAAAACGGATTTTTGAGAGCGGAGATGATGAGTTTGCAGATAGAAGTGCCGAGAGAGCGGATTGTTGCTTTCTGCGAGCGATATAACATTGAGAAGCTTGCGTTTTTCGGGTCTGTTCTGCGGGATGACTTCGGGCCGGGAAGCGATATAGACGTGCTTGTGGATATTCGTTCTGGGACCAAGCACGATATTTCCGGCATATTAGACATGGAAAAAGAATTGGGCGATATTCTGGGAAGAGAAGTGGACTTGGTCTTTCGACCCGATGTTGTGAGGAGCCGGAATTACATCCGTCGGGAAGCTGTTTTGAAGTCTGCCGAGGTTTTTTATCTGGCGGATTAATTAATGCTATGTGCGTATTGGATTGGATCACTATTGAGGGCTTCAAAAGCATCAAAAGCACCGAGCGGCTCGAGCTTGGCCCGATCAACATCCTGATAGGGTCGAACGGATCCGGGAAGTCTAACTTTATTGAGATTTTCTCTTTCTTAAACTCCATATGCCGCGGCAGGCTGAGAAGCTATGTGGAAAGAGCGGGGGGAGCTGACCGCGTGTTACATTTTGGTTCTCGAACGACATCCCACATAAAGATTCACGTATCGTTTCAGAATGAAAGCCGTCAGTACAGGGTTGTGCTCGCTGCTGATGAAACCGACGGCCTCTTTCCCTTGGAAGAGATGGTTTATTCTCAGGACAGGTGGCATTCTTCCGATTTCACAGAAAAATTTCTTAATAGTCGCAATGGTGAAGCTGAAATTGTTACCTCGAAATCAGAAGACATTGGAGATGTCGGTCAATGCCTCGCTTCTTGGCGTCACTATCACTTCCACGATACAAGTTCGGTATCTCCCATAAAAAAAACGGTCGATGTTGACGACAACCGTTATTTGCGGCCAGACGGGTCTAACCTAGCCGCCTTCCTTTATTTACTTCGAGAAAAGCACAAGGGTTCATATAGCATGATAAGACGTACGTTAAGGCTCGTAGCACCGTTTTTTGATGACTTCCACCTGCGTCCGCAGGCGTTGAATGAAGATAAAATTCGCCTTGAATGGCGGCATACTGGATCGGATGCTTATTTTGATGTTTCGGCGCTCTCGGACGGTTCACTGCGGTTTATTGCCTTAGCCACATTGTTTCTTCAGCCAAAGCAGTATCTCCCATCTGTTGTTTTTGTGGACGAGCCTGAACTTGGGCTGCATCCGTATGCGACGGGAATGCTTGCGTCGCTGGTCAAGCAGGCCTCTATAGGGACCCAGATAGTTTTCGCCACGCAATCTCCTATCCTACTTGACTATTTTCAGCCTGAAGATGTTCTGGTGGCCGACCGGGTTAAGGGGGCAACCGAGTTTACTCGGCCGGACGGACAGAGACTTCAAAAGTGGCTTGAGGACTACAGTCTAGGCCAGCTATGGGAGAAAAATGAGATAGGCGGTCGTCCCGTCGTGGAATTATGACCCGACTTTTTGTTTACGTAGAGGGTCATACTGAGGAGAGTTTCGTCAAGGAGATAGTGGCACCCTATCTTTATGATTGCGGCTTTTCATTGGTGCGTCCTCGATTGATCGGGTCCGCACGTCAACGCAACCGGCGTGGAGGAATCAGGCATTGGAACCAAGTGCGACGAGATATCGTCCACCACCTTCGGGAAGATCAAGGATGTGTAATAACTACCATGGTTGATTACTACGGGTTGCCGAGAAAAGGCTTCGGTGCTTGGCCTGGGAGAGAAAAGGCGGATATGCTCGCCTTTCCCGAGAAGGTTCTCATGGTTGAAGGTGCGCTTTCCGAAGATATTTGCAATGAAATGGGAAGAGACTTTGATCGGAGTCGATTCATTCCGTACGTGATGATGCATGAATTTGAGGCTCTTTTGTTCAGCGATTGCGAGAGATTCGCAACGAGTATTGACCGGCCTGACATAACTCTTTCTCTTCAAAAAATCCGGAATGGGTTTCCGAACCCGGAGCAGATTGATGACTCTCCAGACACAGCTCCGTCTAAGCGTATCTCGGCACTCATACCGGAATACCAGAAACCATTACACGGGTTGCTTGCCACTTTGGAAATTGGTCTTCAGAAGATATGTGCGGAATGTCCACATTTTGCCAAGTGGCTGAGTTGCTTGCAGGAGTTAAGATAAAAATACAGAACTTCGGCGCAGTACATTTGTTAATTTGAGGCTTCAATGAGGCCGAGGCGAGATCGCCTCGGAAATGTGGGAGGTATGGCTTTCGTACGCCTCGACGCGCGCCGGCTTCAATGAGGCCGAGGCGAGATCGCCTCGGAAATAAGGTATTGCCCTACGAACTGGAAACGACCACGAACAGCTTCAATGAGGCCGAGGCGAGATCGCCTCGGAAATTACTCCGCGCGCGCGGAAGTATGCGGCCAGAACATGCTTCAATGAGGCCGAGGCGAGATCGCCTCGGAAATTTTTCCACCTCTGCAGAGGTGTAGAAATTAACCGCGGAGCTTCAATGAGGCCGAGGCGAGATCGCCTCGGAAATAATCACGAATCCAAGCACGAGCGAGGCGACGGCAACCTTGCTTCAATGAGGCCGAGGCGAGATCGCCTCGGAAATCTCGGGCGAGGTTACACAACACAAAGGTGGGTGGTTAGGGCTTCAATGAGGCCGAGGCGAGATCGCCTCGGAAATATATCTCTCGATCAAGGGCGAGCTCTACGGCAAGGTGGCTTCAATGAGGCCGAGGCGAGATCGCCTCGGAAATCTCGCACGAAGTAAATGGCGGTATTTTCTGGAAGTGGCTTCAATGAGGCCGAGGCGAGATCGCCTCGGAAATATTTCAGCGCTCCCGGCGGCGCAAGCGCGAAAAATCTCGCTTCAATGAGGCCGAGGCGAGATCGCCTCGGAAATAGCCGGTGGCCGGAAGACATGTGGATATATTTCCTTGCTTCAATGAGGCCGAGGCGAGATCGCCTCGGAAATAACCCCACCCCCCGGCGGTCAAGCACCTTCTCGCCAATGCTTCAATGAGGCCGAGGCGAGATCGCCTCGGAAATGATGCGTGTTCGGCTTGGAGTTCCCGAAGTCGTGCGAAGCTTCAATGAGGCCGAGGCGAGATCGCCTCGGAAATGGCGGCAAACTGACGCTTCGGGTACGCGAAATCACAGCTTCAATGAGGCCGAGGCGAGATCGCCTCGGAAATGTGTATCGATGGGGAAAGAGCGTGGGCATTCCGGGGATGCTTCAATGAGGCCGAGGCGAGATCGCCTCGGAAATGTGTATCGATGGGGAAAGAGCGTGGGCATTCCGGGGATGCTTCAATGAGGCCGAGGCGAGATCGCCTCGGAAATCTCTGTGCGGCCGTTGAACAACCGGGGCAGCACGTAGTTGCTTCAATGAGGCCGAGGCGAGATCGCCTCGGAAATTTGCCTACGCGCCGCGAAACTACCCCGCGGCCTACTTCGCTTCAATGAGGCCGAGGCGAGATCGCCTCGGAAATTAGTGCGGAAAGGGGCGGGCGGACCCGCCGACATAGAGCTTCAATGAGGCCGAGGCGAGATCGCCTCGGAAATCCACCCCTACATAACTTGCTTTAAGGATTAAACTATTCCTGTATATTGCGAGGGCTCCTACCCATTCTACCATGGAAATCGAAATATACTTGAAAACAATTGCGATCGTGTTGGCTATCCCTCTGAAATATAAGGAGGAATTTATATGCGAGCACTCTCCACAATTATTTTCCTGTTGAAGCTCTCGTAACAAGTCAGGCAGTACCTTCTCAGATGCAATACTCATATTATTATAGCCTCTCTTGTCGGCATCTTGTAGTTCTTTCCCAAACTTTCGACATTAGGGTTGATTTGGTCAGCAGAACCCAGATCAAGGATCAGCACATGGTCTTCGGTCGGCTGAATTAGTTCTTCCAGACGTGCGCACATCTGTGCGTGACGCTTGGAAGTTAACCTGCATTGGAAGACGGACAACTGCAGCCAGTGACCGTATCCTTTCATAAGTTTGAAGACTTTTCTCCAGCGTTTTTGTTCCGATATATCGTAAGTGACTATGTAAAGATTTTCTTTGGACATGCTAACGTGGTAAGTAGTTAGGATAGACAGGAATCTCGCCTTGCAGATGCCGGGCCATTAATCGTGCCTGGACGTTTATTAACCGTCGCATGGATACCTGGTAACCGAAAAGCGGATGCGTGGTTTCCTGTTCCATGCGGCGCTCGAAAGCGGCAATAAGTGCCTTGCGCCCGTTGGTCTTCAACGAACAGGCAGGTCCGTTGAAAATAAAGTCTTTCGGCTTAACTTCTCCGTTATTTATGGCTTGTATTACGCAGGAATCCGCAACGATGGATCGAAACGGTTCCATCAGATCAAGTGCCAAAGCCGGGCGACCGTGGCGCGGACGGTGATAAAAGCCCATGTAAGGATCTAGTCCCACAGCCGAAATTGTAATGGTAAAAGTTCTTGTTAGCAATGCGTACGCTAGTGACAGCATGGCGTTCACGGGGTCGGTTGGCGGACGGCGGTTACGAGTGGAGAAGGAAAAATTCGTCAGGTTTTTTCTCGGGTACACGGCCAGCATGTTCTCAAAAGAAGCGAAATAGATTGCTGCCGCTTCGCCCTCAATTCCCAATAGCTGCTGGATATTGCTGGCTTTAGGCACTTGCTTTACGATACGCTTTAATTTTTCCAGCGCTCGTTCCTTGTTGGTCGTGTCCCGTTCGGCACGCCAGTTGCGGCGCAGAATTGTGCGCGAGTTCTGCACCTTTGCCGCCACAAGGCTGCGGGAAAGGGACAGGCATTTATCTTCGTCGAACGCGCATCGGTATTGAGCTTCGCGAACTGCTACGTTTCCGTTGCCTGTCCCAGTGGTATGACCTATAAACCAGCCTCCCGTGGAAAACCAGGACACGGGAACTTCACTGTTCATAAGGGAATGCAGGGCGGGGGTTGTTACAGACACGGGTCCCAGCAGGACAACCTGCGAGACATCTATCATCGGCACTTCCATTGAGTCTTCTTCGGTTTCCACGATCAGTCGCTCGCCGCTTTTTCGCAGTTTCGCTCCTGGCGCCTGCACGTAGAGAGGAAGGGCTGGATCGTCGGCTGGATTCAGAGGGCGGGGAGTGTATTTCTTTCTGAACATATTGGTTTCGTCCGGAAGGCATATCCCGGCAAGTGAGCAGCGGGGACACTTGGGACTGTTTTCCAGCGGCGGCGGCCTGCGGCCGGAAGCGGCGGCATCCCTTAGAGCCGATATTGCGGTAATGGTCTTGGCGCGCAGTTCATCGTCCAGAATTACGGGGACTTTCTCTCGGGAGCCGACGTACCAGAGAGCTCCCTGCGGAACCTGGTAGCCGTTGTCTTCAAGTATCATCGCCTGCGTGCAGACCTGTACGCGTTCAGGTTCGTAAGCTCCGACGGCGACATGCGGGCGCTTGCCTTTTTTGAAGTCCACGGGCATTGCCGTTCCTTCGCTGATTTCCACGACATCCATTTTTGCTATAACCCCCAGACGTTCCGAGGAAAGAGTGATGGAGCGGATCTTGTATGTCTCGTCACCCAGTTCTTCTGGGGAGGGCATCTGTCTTCCGCCTCTGTCAACTCTGGCGTGAACTCGCTTACCCTGAGCCGTATCGCCGCTGTCGGCCCATTCGCCCTCTACCCACTCCAGATAAGCAAGCCGAGGGCAATAAACCCATTCGTTGACCATTCGTGCCGGAATTAAAGGCGTATCATCTTTGATCGGAGATGGAGGCAGTGGAAGGGGAAGTTGCTGTTTGTTGCTCATGCCGATGTTTCTGAAAATTCCTTTTTAATTAATCTAATTGCGGATGATTTAAATAAATAATCTCTCTGGCAAAGCAAAAATTCTTGTTGAGGCACTTTATATTGACTCAGCCCTGGTAAAATTCATGAACTTGCCAGCAGAAATTCTTCGTGTTCTTCTGCATTCAAAGATGCCGAGTTCCTTCCGTGTCATCGGTTCGCTAAGACTCGGGTGGCTGAGCAGACTACGGATTGCGGTGAGACTTATAAAGTTGCGCCAGATTGGCCAAGTGAAGATAATACTACCGTTGCGGTCGTGGCTGCCACCAATTATGCTGAGTCGTATTTCACCGGTACGCATCTGCGGGACCACGGTTAAAGTTGATAACCCGATTGCTGCAAGGCGATTGGCACCGTGCTGAGTAGTTTGTTTAGTTTTTGAGTCAGTAGGATCTGTTGCACGCAGTGCATAGCGTACATCTTCACGTGGGTCCCACCGGAACGAATCCGTGTTGTCAGGGCGTTTCCATGGAGCAAATAAGGCTTCTTTAAGGCACTGCGTCTCGGAAATCTCAGCCTTAGATCGACCTATACCTCTAGGGGGTGGTTCTGTTCTTTTTGGAACCGAAGCTAGGCGCGATAAGAAATGTTGGTGACCTTGACCGAACATAAGACATAGCGGTGTCGGTTTTACCTTCTTTCCTTCACGGTCAGTAACAGCGTTGCTGATTAATGCCGCCCATAATTCCGCTGTATACGGATTGCTTTCAGATGCGGTACAGAGCTTTTTTGTTGCGTCTGCGGGGGAAAGTGTCGGATCTTTGAGATTATTGAAATCGTGCCAACGTGCCAAATTATTCAAACCATCGGCAATGGTTGCCACAAGGGTTTCTGTATCCACCGATTCTCTTAAACTTAGCACAGGGCGTATGGGAGGTCGGTTCACATCCCAACAAACAAGAGGCATCCAGGTTGAGCAACTCTCTTCAATCGTACGCAGAAGACCTAATAAGGCCAAGAACGCCAGCAGGTTGTCAGGTTCAAGACCTTCAAGGCGGTGAATTATCTGGGTGTTCATGATACACTCTCCTTTTCAGAGGCACGGTGGTCCGCAAGGCGTAAAATGGACTCTAAATGTGCCAACCCCCAAATCCCATACTTGTGCTTGAGTTGCTTGAACAGTCTTGGCCAATCAGCACCTTGATAATTAAAAGCCATTGACTGTGGTCCAGAATCCAAAGCAGGTCTCCATGTTTTGACGCCAAGACATGCGGGAAGGTCTGCTTCCGGTTGTTCCTCGACGAAGTTAAAGAACGGGCGACCAAGCCCATGATGAGTTCCAATCAACCAAAGTACAAGAGCAGGATCATTTGCTTCCATAAAGCGAGTATGTGCTAGCGCCATTCGAACTGATAACGCTTCGTGTCTCCAACCTTTCGGTAATCCTGCAAGTTCTTGTGCCTCGACCCCGTGTCCTCCATTTATACTTTTGGCGACCGGCGGACCGTCAGGCCGATTCCAGATGTCGCAGTTGTGTAGGAATATTTGGAAGCGGGGATCGGCTTTACCAGCGTCATGAAGAAATGCTGCAAGAAGCAAGTCTTCTGTAATATCTTGAGATAAATCGAGATTTTTGACAAAGTTTTCCACCCAACAGACGACATCTTCCGCGTGGTCGTCAATTGAGATTCGTACGGATGCTGTATTTGAGTACTGATCATCTTCAGTCACTGGAGTAGATGCAATATTGATTATTTCTTCCTTCAGTCCTTTTTCTGCTACGATAACTGCACCTCCTTCCGAACTTGATTTAGCATAAGGGTAGTAGATCTGAAGTTGTCCCTTAGCTCGTCGTAATGCCTCTATCGGTTCTCTAACTAGCCGGACATGCAAATCGTCAGAACTCTCTTCAAGTGTTGATTTTATTTGCGCTTCGGTTGGCAGCGCATCTAAAAGTTGTTCAATCAGGTTGGGTTCTGCAGTACCGGAGTTATCAGCAAGCACTGCCGATAGGCGTTGCCACTGAGCAGAACCATGCACGACGTCCGGTGTTATGCGGACTGCATGTCGCTTATTCCTGAAAGGTTCTGCGGCTACATCGGCTACATCTTCTACTGGACTGTTGTGCTCTGGTGCCCATCCGAAGTTATCGCAACCGCCGTACTCAGATGGGACAAGTAGCACATCTCCAGGGCGCAGGTCGCTTGGGGACACAAGGCTAGTACGCTGGTCATCACGTCCTGCCCAGCGAAACCCCTGTCTTTGCTCTCCGGCGGTGATATCGGGGTTCCCTTTATCTGCAACTTTTGCCGGAACATCGGCTACGGTCGGAGATAATGTTGGACTGGTTTGCTCTCCGGTTAGCCATTTCTGCACCACCAAGAGAGGAATTGAGATCATTTCAGCTGTGCGAGGTGGAACAAGTTGAATTAGCTTCTTGAGGGTAGCGGTGTTCTCCTCCGACATGTCTTTTTTACTCAAGTCACTACGCCAGACTAATGAGACATCAGAAGATGCGTGTTCCATGCCATGCAGAAACAATCCCACTTCCGGGTCTACATTCGGAATAGGACAAGTCTGAGACCAAAGATCAAGATAGGCGGGCATCAAGACGGGAGCCTGAGTCTGCGGTGCCATGAGATCAGACAAGTTAACACTTTCCCTGCACAACAGGGCCTCTAGTGATTCAATGCCGAAATCCACTACGTCATTTTTCGCTATATCCACGAGTGTCTGCCATGTTGAACGGATACGGTCTCCGTAGATAGGATCTTCGGCGTTTTTTGCTACATCTTCTTTAAGTGTCACGATTGCGCCTTCCGCATAAACTTCTCGTCCATTGCGATTCAGTCTTCCAAAGCGCTGGCGTAATGCATCAAGTGAAGCCACTTGGGATACCAAGCCGTCAAGATCTACGTCAACTCCTACTTCAAGGCACTGGGTGGCTACAATAAATAGTGGGGATGCATTTGAACGATCTTTTGCGCCGGTCAGAAAAGGTACAAGCTTATCCCTGACAATTTTATCGCGTACTGCACTCCGAGAACGACCAATCATCAGTAGTATTTCTGCTTCTTTTTCGCATTCGCTTAGTTCCTTGAAAATTTCGCGGGCCAGATGAACTCGATTGACGATGACAGCAACCGCCGGGGCGGATACACCACCATCTTTACGTAGGCGGTCCGCAATATCGGTTGCGGCTTCAGCCGAAAACTTAGCAAACCTTTTATTGTCTTCACATGGTTTATAAATTCGAACTGGTTTGGTAATTTCTAACCGTCGTTTTAGTACCGAGTGGGTACGGTCTATCTGTGTAAGTCCAAAAGGTGACTTCGATTGTATGCTCGGTGTGGCGGAAAGAGAAACCACTTTTGTTCCTATTTTTTCGATCTCTTGAATGGCAGTCAGCGTCTGCCTAAAGGGTTCAGACAAATGCACTTCATCAAGAAGAATCAGACTATTCTCTCCAATGAGACCGGCGTGTACTGGCTTCATGCGGTTCGACACGCCGTAGCCCCGGAACAGCAACCTAGAACCAATTTGGTCAACGGTCGAACAAAGAATTGTCGGCTGGGTGGGTGTTCGTGCCCAGTCATTCTCCAATGGTGCTCCACCACGGAGACGCTGGGCAACAAGAGGGTAGTTCTCATCGTATGCAAAACGTTTTAAGCGTCGGGAAACCTCCTCAACAATGGATATTCCTTCTTTCGATGCTTGAGAGGGGTTGGCAAGAGTGTCTGCGATTTTTCTCGCACGGTCAAAAGCACTATCCACAACTAATCGACGGTCGACCACCAACGCGATTCTTACCGCGGCACTTTTTAATGCTTCCGCCCGCAGTGCCAGATGAAAAACCGCTATGTCCAGCACTGCTGTTTTCCCAGTACCTGTTGGCAGGTCCAGCACATCCGGCCATTCATCATTCTTAGCGAGACGATTAACCAAGTTTTGTTGCCAAGGAAACGGGCTATAGCCGTGAATCCCGTCGAAAAAGGCGGCGAAGTCAACAGGGTCGAGTTTCATGCTCATCCTCCTAGACCTCTACACATACCCATACCGATGAACCGGCCAGCACCTAAGAGAACGGGGCCAGCTGTTTCGCACTCAAAATCAATCGCAACATGAACTAATGAGCGGGTGGAGAGCGTACGTGGAATTTTCCAGCGGGTCCATGAGGGCGCATTTTTGGAAATGTGCGCCGGAGGAGACCCCTCAATTGTTGAGTGCTTGCCAATATGGATAAGATTCAGGTTTGGTCGGGGCAATCCAGCGTTTTCGCAAGCACCTGCGATGATTTCTTGTATTTCCGCGTTATCATTCCGTTTAAGATGTCGGTCTAGCACAACCGGTGTGACGCTGGCCCAGACGCGAGATGGTTTTAAGTAGGGTTCGGTTGAGAGCGAGTGCTTAGTGGTCACACCCACTGGGGAGAGTTTTAGCTGCTCGTCCAGAGGTTCTCCGCTCAATACTAGCACACGCCTTTCCTTATCCTGATCATAAGGGGCGATCTTTTCAAAGGCAGCGCGAAGTCCAGGAACCTCGGACAATTCGGTTTGGGCAGGGGGAACAAGGGCAAAACCAAAAACCCGTCCATCCGCGTGGGGAAAACCGGCAAATGCCATTGGGACAACTGCCATATGGGGAAGTCGAGTTGGCTTACCATCTGAGTCGTGTCCCGATACAATATGTGGTATTTCATTAGCCATTCCTATGCGTCGGTAGCCACTCATCAGTGCCTGCCGGAGCACACGACAGACAAGGCTGGTAGCACGGATGTCAGGAGTTGTTCCGCCGGTTATTTCAAGCACTAGCCATTTTCTCGAAGCAACAGTCTGTTTCCTTGGAATTGATTTTGGATTCGTAGTACCAGGTCGGATTACAGGCCTTACGGGATTATCGATATATGCTTGTTCCAGCTCTGCTAATCGCCCCGGGTAGATGCACCGTCGCACCTCTTGAGCCGAATGAATTTGTGTTAAGGAATTGCTTTTCAGGAAGCGTAAGCGCACCAAACTGGTTGAGTGTCCAAGATATCCGACATCACGCGCAATCGCATCCAGTTTTTCAAGCAGGTTATTATCAGGTGCTTTAGGCCAGACTAATGCCATAACGGGGTCACTCAGGTAAGCGGCAGGAAATAGGCGTTCTTTTCTTTGACGGTTCTCGGGGAGTATGGAGAGAACCCTTTGCCAACTTTTCTCGTATCCCCCTTTCTCTGGAGGTTGTCTTTCCTTACCTAAAAAATCTTGATACCACTTTAACTTCTGTAGGTCATTCTTCGGAGTTTGGAAATCATTTGGCGGTACGAAAACCTTGGGAGTCGTTCTCGCAACGGATTCCCCTGCGTGAATGGAGGGATTGGGTTGTGTCTCCAGCCATTCGAGTGCTGATCTTTCTTCCACCCGTTCACCACGTGTAGCCCAGGCGGAAACGAGTGCAGAGAACACTCGGTCCGGTTGAGGTGGCCAATCTGGTGCATCACTTGCTGGTTCGGTTGTGCCACGGTAGATTCCGGTCAGAAATTCAATTTCGAGTATAAGATTCATTCGCTATCTTCCTCACCCCCTTTACCTTCAAGTGCTAACTTACGACTATCTTGGACAATCTTGATAAGCTTCGGCTGCGGAGTCAGAGTTAGTGACTCAAAATTGAAACCTGCCGAAACAGCACTCTCATACGCAGTTTTATAAAGAACACGCGCCTTTGCCGTATCAAACTCTATTGGTTCCGTTGAACCGTCGGCATGCACGAGTTCCAATGGTGCAGGGTTTTCGCAGACTAGGTCACAACGAGAGCGTAGCGCATAGCCGCGAGAGTCTTGTTCAAACACTGCAAGCAGACCAAGGGCCGCTATCAATGTACGACCTGTAACATCCCGGTCTCCACCCCCAAAATGTAGTCTTCTGAGCCCAGCTAACGTAATTACCACCCTGTGTTCGGCATAGGCACAGGTAACGCCAAGAGGCTTTACTAAAGGAGGGATATTGCCGTGGTTGATTTCGGAGGGGCGAATTTTTTTTGCCTTTGGTCCTGCTTCTTCCTTATTCGTGCTCCAACCGTGAGTTCCCTTGAATACTTCTACCTTTCTTAGAACTCCAAGTGGGTCGATCCGGCTTCCTGTAAGTCGACCGGATGTTCTAGGTTCTATTTCTCCAGTACGCTGGTTTGACAGAACTTCCTCAACTGGTGTGTCAATCCCCACGATCTCGGAGACAATTGAGCGCGGGAACTTTGCTCCAAGCCCACCGCCCTCACCTTGGCTGTGCCATGCGCCAAAGAGAAGAGCAGTGGGAGAAATTTCCAGTAGAGCTGTTGCATCTGCAGGCTTCGCTGCCACTAGGCGTTGGCCTTGCTTACTTTTCATAAAGGGTTCGTTGTCTAAGAAGCTATCTCGTAGAATCGCATCGTAGACTCGGTGAGGTGCATCCAGTGATGTGATTTCGTCTAATGGTTCTAATCCCTTGCCACTGAAATCAACTTTAACGTAAGGAAGTGGTATTCCTTCTTTGGCCTTTGCAGCTTCCAACAATACTTCCTCGAGTCGATTCGCCTGACTTTGTACACTGTCAATGAGGACACTCCAAACAACTTCACCTTTTATGTTTCGTTTTTCGAAAATATGGCGAGGCGGGTCATCCCTTCTACCATTGGCACTAGGATAAGTTGGCGGAAATATTTTGTCCCCTTGACCTCCTGCTGGCTGGAGTCTCTGCACACGTCTTATGGCGGCATCATGTTTGATTGCATTTTTCAAGACTTCCATGTTTAAGACCTCCTGTCTCTTTTTGATGAATATCTAGTCACTCTACCGGTGCCTGAAACTAACCTTTTTTCTTATATTCACAGTTTCAAATAAACCCTTCTCCCTATCTATAGCACACTGAACAAAATGTATCTAACTGGAGTCCCGAACCACCAAGTCTTCTGACAAAAGTTCTTGAAGAAAAGTGCTTGATAAAGCCGAGGCAAAGTTGTCTCGGATATTCTTGGCGAAGTCTCAAGGAAATCTGCTCATAAACTCGCTTCAATGAGGCCGAGGTGACTTTGCCTCGAAAATAAGTTGTAGGAAATCTGTCAATTCTATACTCAGAATTCCCTCTCTTAGATTTTATTCTTACTTTTTCCTTGTAATCTTGCATTTGTTTTGTAAAAGCAAGACAAATTTTGTCTGTGAAGTACGATAAGAAATTGAAAGAGTAAATTGTGGCAAGATATTCAGAGTTTTTCCAAGCAACTTGTTAAGTATCATTCTACACTCTACACCTGCTCTTTAATCTTCTAATTAACTCTAATATTGACTAGAATAATCTTATTCTATATCGAGACAGGTTGTCAAGAAAAAATTTCAGTTGTTTTATAGAACCATGTGCGTTTTGTACAGAAAAGTAGGATCTATATTTTCTTGGAAATTGTACTGTGCATGGAGGAAAGAGTGGTTTAGCTTAGCCTACATTAATCGCCGTAGCGTACACGGCAATATCCTTTCTGTTCATCCCCATCCGCCTCGCGATGCTTTGCCAGTCCGTTAAGGCAGCAAGCACTTCCTCAATTATAGTATCGGCCTGTTTCTTCTTGAGAGCGAAAAACGGTGCCGCTTCGCGCGCCAGATCGAGGTCGGCTTCAGGCCCCTGTTCTGAAATCCATGTCGCAAGTTCTCTGGTTTTTTCCGCAAGCGGGACCGGGTTAAGGTCATAGGCGGGTGACAGTCGCCATCTTCCGCCCCGGTCGTGGAGAAAGCCGTGGTTGCGCAGGTGGTCGTCTAGGTTGCCGACAAGTACGTTGAAGACAACCCGCCGCCAGAGTTCATGCAGATCCTCCGTAGGCGCACTCGAATGCATGCGTATAATCTCCGCAATGTCGGTGTACGTCGCTGTGTCTCCGTCGTTGAGCCCGAGAAAGCTCATGGCGGAAAGAAACGGAATGCGTCTTCCGCCCAGCCGGTCAAAGCGCCGTATGAGCGCTACGGGCCGACCGGCGACATCCTGCAGACTGCACTCGGCCGCGCGCAGCCCCGCCCTGCGCGCAAGAACCATCGCCAGCACTTCTCCGTGCGGAATGCTTCTGTCGTCGTCGGGTTTCGGGAACTTGGCTATTGACAGTGTCCCGTCCTTGTTCTCCACGGCGGATTTCGGGCGCGCTCCCCCCAGGGGGGAACCCTCGTTGAGCAGCAGTCTAAGGTCGTTCCCCGTCTCCGTGTTGGCGTGAACGGCGTCAGCCGCGTTAATCAACGCGGGAAGTTGAATCAGCGGCGGCACGCAGAAGTTTCCGGTTGCGCGTTCAAAGGAATCATCATCTTCTTTTCTGTAGCGAAGCGCGCCTATGCGCGTGTGGTCCGCGACCCCGAGCAGGTAGTCCATTTCCGACAGAGTGCGCCGGGTTCCGGCCTTGTCGAACGCGCGCCTGATGAGCTGCCGCCCCCACCGGTCGGGCGCACTGTCGCGCAGTGCTCCCGGAAGCGCCGATTTATCCGAAGAAAAATAAAACGCCCCGTCCCGCAGCGGCAGATTCTCGGGATCAATCGCAAAAGAATCTGGGTCGTCAAGCCATTCGTCCGCGTACTCAAACACCGAGCTCTGTTTCTGGCCCCTGCTGAAATAACGGCATCGGCCCACCATGCAGGTGCCGTTTCCACAGTCGATATGCACTTCAATCGTGTCGTTCACTGTCGTTTCCTTCTCCGGCCCGCGGGCATGATTTTCTTGGGCAGGCGCTCCTCGTCAAGATCCAGGCCAAGGGAGTCGTTCAGACGGTCGGCGATCTGGCCGAGGCCTTCTGACAGCCCGAGAATGGCGAGAACCGCTACGTAGATGCCCATCGAGACCGTCGGATCCCCCTTTTCGACCTTGTGGAGAGTCGCGCGGCTGATAAACGCGCGCTCCGACATCGAAACCGTCGATATGCGGCGCTTCCTGCGTGCGACGGCTATGTCCTTGCCAAGCTTCGTCAGTGCCCGCCGTGCCGCCCGGGGAAGTGTATGCGGTGCCTGTGATCTCATAACTGCCTTATATTATAACCGGAACACTCTATTCTGTCTATTATATAAGACATTTAAACCGGAAAGACAGAGAATCGTGACCGAAGGCCCGGCCGATGGACTCGGCTTGGATGACAGATATCCGCAACCGGGCGTTGCGAGCAAGGGGGTCGCTGATTGGTTCGGGGAAACTAGGACGCAGCAATACTCCGCGAGTATCGGTCAGTTTTTCGCCTTTCGGCAAGAGCAGGGGAGAAAAATGATCTGAAATTCCGGGACATGATATTTCAACACATCTGAAAGCCGAACAATTCCCTGAAAATTTCTTATTCAGAATTCATCTGCTCTCTGGCGGCTGTATCAGCAGCTCAACGCTTTTGATCTCGGAATTCAGGCGATACCCGACTTACAGCTTCTCCCATAATCTCAATGCGTCGAATTACGAAATCCTGCAGTACCACATTCCGAAAAAACTCCTCTCGTGTCATGCCTTCAACATGAGTCATTACTAATTGAGCGGAATTGGGAATATCGAAAAGACTTACTTCTTCACGCTTCATAAATTGATTCTGCCGATTCCAAGATGATTTTGCGACGCAGGTGGTTGCGGCTGTTTTCAACACCCCGCTGACTTAGAAGATCGACTTTCCGTCCGAAAATTTCTTCCAGCTCGGTTTTCATATCATACATATCGAACAAAGTATGACTGGCACCTGGCTCGAAACTGACAAGTATGTCAATATCGCTGTCCGGTTTGAAGTCTTCCCGTAAAGCGGACCCGAAAATTGCTAGTCTGGATATCCGGTTGAGTCGACAGAATTCGGCGATTGATTCCCTTGGGATCGTTAGATTCGAACTCATTTTACTTCCCGCTGCCATTTTAGTCCCTCTTCTATTCTCTCGAAATCTGACTTCTCCACAGGAACCCAGAAGCTTATCCGGCGTATGTTCAATGTAACTGAAACCGGTCCGCATTTCCCGCAAGGCGGGACACGAGAGATTTTTGTGGTTCCAGCGGCAACATTTCCTCAAAGAACGGAAGCGTTTTCCTTATGATGTTCCCCGCATCGGTTCCCGCGTCGCGGATTCAGTCCGGCTTCCTTAACTTTCTGAATGCTTCCAAAGCGCGTTCCCGGGCGAATGAGTGATTGATAACGGGGCGAGGATAGTTTTCTCCTAGAGAGATTTCCGCGCGTTTGAGCACCCGTTCCGGCGCCTTCCACGGTTCGTGGATATAAGCGTCGGGCAGCCGCGAGAGTTCTGGAACCCATCGTCGCACGTAAGCGCCTTCGGGGTCGAATTTCCGGCCCTGGAGAATCGGATTGAAAATGCGGAAAAACGGGGCCGCGTCGACCCCGCAGCCCGCGACCCACTGCCAGCTCACCGAGTTGTTGGCAAGGTCCGCGTCCACCAGGGTATCCCAGAACCACGTCGCGCCGTCATGCCACGGGATGAGCAGGTGCTTCACCAGAAAAGATGCGGCTACCATGCGTACCCTGTTGTGCATCCAGCCCGTTGCCCAGAGCTCGCGCATCCCCGCGTCGACTATCGGGTAGCCGGTGAACCCGCGCTGCCACCTGCGGAGCATATCTTCATCCCTTGCCCACGGAAAGCGTTCAAACTCCGGGCGGAACGGTTCTTCGGGGAATGTCGGCCACTGGTAGAGCAGGTGGTGAGAGAACTCCCTCCATATAATCTGGCGCAAAAAGGATTTCAGGCCGTTTTCCGCTTCGGGGTCTGCGTCGGATAACGCGCGGTGCCAGCACACCAGAGGGGATATCTCGCCCAAGTGAAGATGGGGCGAAAGCCTTGAAGTCCCTTCGATGTCGGGCCGGTCGCGCTGCGTTACGTATGCCGCCGCCGGCTGTTCCAGAAACGGGTCCAGGCGCGAGAGAGCCCCCGCTTCGCCCGGCGTCCACATATCAAGCCAGCCCGCGCTCCAGTCCGGTTTCGTCGGCAGAAGCTTCCACTCGTCAAGCAGGTCGCTGCCCGCGGATTTTTCCGGAGGAGGAAGCTGTCCGGGCGCGGGCAGTGGAGAGGGAAGCGGAAATTTCCCGAAGCAGGCATTGTAAAAGGGCGTGAACACCTTGTAGGGTCCGCCGCTTTTTGTCGTTACGGATCCGGGCGGGAAAAGCAGGTTTCCGTCAAATGTCCTGAACCCGGCCCCGAGTCCGTTAAGGATATCCTCAAGGTCGGAATCGACCCTGATGGCGTGCGGTTCGGCAAGCCGGGTGCAGTATACCGCCGCGGCGCCGGTCTCGGCCACAAGCTCCCGCAGAACCTCCCGTGGTCGGCCGCGGCGCAGGATAAGCCTGTTTCCAAGAGCCTCCAGGGATTCGCCGAGCGCTTCCAGGCTGTGGTGAAGCCACCACCTGCTGGCGCCGCCGGGCGCCCAGGGGTCAGAATCTGTGTCTTCAAGTATGTAGAGCGGCACTACGGGCCGTCCGGATTCCGCCGCGGCCGAGAGTGCGGGGTTATCCGAGAGCCTCAGGTCTTTTCTGAACCAGTGAATAACCGGCCGTGAGGTTTCCTTGTCCCGTGTCATATTTTTGTCCGTCCCGGATCTGCCGCCTTTTTTCCCGGGGCGCGGGCTTTTGTGTTAAGGTTCGCGGTAAATTATACTGGGAAGAGCAGAAATTGTTTGCGCAACAGAGGTGGTTTTCCATGTCAGGCGAGCGTTCAGAAGAAAACTTCAGGTCGGGGTTCATTTCCGTGGTCGGACGGCCCAACGTCGGCAAGTCGACCTTGGTTAACTCCATCGTCGGGGAGAAGGTTTCCGCGGTCTCGGACAAGCCCAGCACCACCAGGAACAGGATACTGGGAGTAAGGACATTCGAGGATTCCCAGCTTGTGTTTCTCGACACCCCGGGCGTTTACAGGGAAAAAAGCAGGCTCGGAAAATCCATGGCCCGGGCGGTAAGCGGGGCGCTTTCGGACGCCGACCTGGTGGCTTTCGTAACCGACGTCGAAAAGCCTTTCGGGGCGGCCGACGAATCCATACTGAAAACTCTCTCCAAGCCCTGCGTCTTCGTGGTGAACAAGATCGACACGGTAAGGAAGTCGAAGCTTCTCTCGATCCTCTCCGCCGCCGAAAGGTTCTCCGGGAAGTTCCTGGAAGTCGTTCCCGTCTCGGCTCTTGAGGACGACGGGGTCGGTCGGCTCACGGAGCTTCTCAAGAAATACCTGCCCGAGGGTCCGAAATACTTCCCGGACGACGTTTTCACCGACCAGCCCGAGGTTTTCTACGTAAGCGAGCTTATAAGGGAGAGGATATTCAACCTCACGAGAAGGGAGATTCCCTACAAGGTAGCGGTGGCGGTATGCGGGTGGAGCGAAGATGAGGAGCGGAACCTGCTGAGGGTAAACGCCGAGATCTACGTCGAGAGAAAAAGCCACAAGGGGATCCTGATAGGGAAGGGCGGCGGCATGCTCAAGCGCGTCGGTTCCGAGGCGAGGGCCGAGATAGAGAGGGTGCTGGGAGTCAGGCTGTTTCTTGACCTCTACGTGAAAGTAAGGGAGAACTGGACGCAGAACGATTTTCTGATAAGGGAATTCGGTTACGGGGACTGACCCGGAAAATCTCCGCCTGCCGAATCGGGAATGCGGACTTCCCGTCATTCCGGTCTGCCGTGCCGGGAGTTTCCGGTGCGGCCGTTTTTGCGTTGACATTGCTTTTTCTTGAGTTACAACGTTACTGCATAACCAGCCGGGAGGTGATCTGTGCCGGTAATCAGAATATCCGACGGGACCATGCGGCGTCTCAAAACCTGGGCCGAACCCTTGGAAGACGCTGCGGAATCGGCGCTCAGCAAGGCTCTTGACGCGGCGGAGAGGATGCGCCGCGCCTCAGCCGGAACCCCGGCGGAGGCGGATACTGCGAAAATCCGGACTTCCGGCAAGCGTCACGGTTCCGGGTCCGTCGGCGGATTGTCGCGAAGGGAGTTTCGAAAGCTTTTGTCGCGGGCGGTCTATGAAATGGGAGGGTCGGCGCGGACAGAAGACCTGTATCCGGCAATGGAGAAACTCATGGCGGCGGTTTCGTTGCCCGGAGACCAGAAGAATTTCTCCTCCGGGGATAAGAGATGGCGAAACGCCATCCGCCGGGAACGCTTCGAGTTGGTCAAGGAAGGCTGCCTGCGGGACGATTCGCCTCGTGGAACCTGGGAGCTGTCCGAGAAGGGAACCAGGCTGGTTGAGAAAACAGTCGCCGAGTCGTTCATTGAGCACCTGCTTGCCATTCCCGCTGTCGGCGACGATGCCGACTTTAACCGCAACCCCTCGCGGCCGCGCGCGGCCGGGTTATGAGCTGCCTGGCAGATGCCGACATCATATGCGAGTCGGGAGCCGGAAGGAACTCGGTTGGGGAAAGCTGAACGGAGAAATTCCTACTTTCCCTCGAAAACGGGCTTTCTTTTTTCAAGAAAGGCTTTTTTCCCTTCCCTGGAGTCGCTGCTTTCCCTTACCTCGGCAAGAAGGGACTTTACGATCTCTTCGCTTTTTTTCGAAAGCGGGTTTTCCTCTTCCCAGATGTTTATCATCTTCTTCATAGACATCACGGAAAGGGGGGCGTTTTCGCTTATCCCCCGGGCAAGGGCGTAGGTGAACTCCTCAAGCCGGTCTCTTCCCACGACATGGTCGACGAGGCCTTTTTCAAGCGCTCTTCGGGCGCCGACTGGATTTCCGGTGAAAAACAGTTCCCTCGTGAACCCGGGACCCACCAGGTTCAGGAACTGTCTTATTCCGCCGTAATGATAGGCGACTCCCAGCTTTGCGGGCGGGATCGCCAGTTTCACGTCGTCGGCGCATACTCTCAGGTCGCAGGTCGCCGCAAGCTCGAGGCCCGCCCCGAAGGCATGGCCGTTTATCATCGCTATCACCGGGAGGGGGCAGGACTTGACCGCTCGCATGGCTTCGGTCAGGGGATGGCCGTTTTCTATCGCGGTTTCTTCCTCGGATATTGCGGTTATGTCGTATCCTGAGCAGAAAGCCCTGTCGCCGCTTCCCCTTATGACGACGCATCTGGTTTCGGCGGTTTTTCCCAGCCTTGAAAATTCCCCGGTTAGGAGTCTCAGGATTTCCGGGGTAAGGGAGTTTCTTTTCCCGGGGCGATTGATCGTAAGAGTGCAGATCGCACCCTCGGTCTTCACGAGAATTTCTTTGTATCCGGCCATGGCGAAATTATATATTACTGAGGCTTGGTGTCTAAGAGGGAAGTGGGAGACGGGATTTTAGCGTGCTTAATTTATGTAGAATTAGCGGTTTGCTCGAATATTTTGCGCATGCGCCCAACTGCACTCAGGAGGTTTCTTAAAGTCTTTGAGACATATTTTCCACAAGATCTCCGGGTTGTTTTTTAATGTCGGCGCAACTATATTATTTCAGAAAATCCGCTCAGATTCATTGATTATGTTTTCCTTGATGCGCGGATTAAGTCCTTCTCGCGTCGCTACATCCACTTTGCGCCCCAAGTTGTCTTCAAGGAAATGCTTTACTCCAACCAGATCCAACAGACTGAAGCGGAATCCGGGTTCAACATCGATAAAAACATCTATGTCGCTTGACGAAGTATTTTGGTCTCGAACAGCCGAACCAAAGAGAGAAATGGATTTCACTCCCATGTCGCGCAACGGTTTTTCCAGAGACAGAACCTGTTTATGGATATCCGCTTTTGTCAGGGGTTTCGCGGAATGCGTACCGGTTGACGCACTGTCCCGTTTTACCATCAGTCGCAGCGCTTCGCGCACCACTTCGCTTGCGTTGTTGTAAAGTCCAGATGAAACTTTTTCCCGGATGAATTCTTCCAGTTTAGGTGTCAACGAAACATTCATCAGTCTGTACCCGTACAATAAAACTAATGCGATAGCAAAGTTTATCAATTTCTGTTACAAGATTGGACTTCTTTGCTTATTCCCCCAAGGACGAGACGTTGGGACAGATCTACGCGCCCTGCGGGTTTCTGCGGCGGCCGTTCACAGCCGTTTCAATTGAGGCAACCGGTGTTTTCCTGACTCCCGGCGGTGCCCGCGCGACGGTTTGCGTGTATACTTGCCGGGGGAGGGGGTTATGAAAGAAACCAGGCCGTCGCATGAACAGATACTCAGGGTGCTGTTTCTCTGCACGGGAAACTCGGCCCGTTCGATCATCGCCGAATCCCTCTTGAATTACGGCGGCGACGGACGGTTCACCGGATACAGCGCAGGCAGCGGTCCCCGGGGAGAAGTGCATCCTCACGCTCTTGAGCTTCTGCTCAGCCGGGGGCACGACATTGAAAACCTGCGTTCAAAGTCCTGGGATGAGTTCGAGGAGGCGGATGCTCCTTCCATGGATTTTGTCTTTACGGTGTGCGACAACGCGGCTAACGAACCCTGTCCCGTGTGGCCGGGCAGCCCGGTGACGGCTCACTGGGGTCTTGCGGACCCCGCGGGCGCCGGGGGAACTGAAACCGGGTAGCGCGAAGCTTTCAAGAAAACCTACGAGCTGCTGAAGGAGCGTATCGCCGAGTTTCTGGTCCTTCCATTCGACTCGCTTGACAGCACGGGGCTTCGTGGGAAACTTGAAGAGATAGGGCGCCGCGGGTCCGGAACGGGCAGAGAGTAGCGGCCTGCGCCCGAAGCGTTTCCGGCCGACCGCGGGAAGAGACCTTGATTGTTCCGGCTCTCAGCGCGGAGCCGCATTTTTAAGATGACGAAACGAAAAACCCTGTACCTGGCCAATCCCTACGGCTTTTCCGCGCAGCAGCGCCGGGGCCCCCTGGCGGCCCTTGTCGAGGTGCTGGAATCAATGGGAGCCGAGGTATGGGAGCCGTTTTCCCGGAACAATCAGGTTGACAAGGCCACCGCCGGCTGGGCCTACAGGGTCGGGCAGGCGGACCTCGGGGACGTGCGCGAGGCCGACGGACTGTTCGCGGTCGTAAACGGATGTCCGCCGGACGAAGGGGTCATGGTGGAGCTGGGAATGGCGATCGCCTGGGAGAAGCCGGTGTTCCTCTTCCGGGACGACTTCCGCAGATGCACCGACAGCGAGGTCTATCCGCTGAACCTGATGCTGTTTGCCGGCATGCCCGAGAAGGGCTGGGAAGCTTACCTGTACGGTTCGGTGGAGGAGATAGCCGACCCGGACAAGGCGCTTTCGAGATGGCTTAGGGATGCGGACTGATTCCGGTTCTCCCCTCGGGACCCGGTCACGGAGGATCTACCGCTCCGCTATCCTCAGGACCCTGGCTCCCCTTCCTGTTCCCCTTTTCATTTCCGAAAGCGCCGCGTTTGCCTCTTCGAGCCCGTACTCGGTGACTTCAGCCTCTATTCCCAGGGCGGACGCGACCGAAAGAAAGCCGGCGACATCCTCCCTCGTGACGTTCGCCGCGCTCTTTATCTCTTTTTCGAACCAGAGGTGCGACTGGTAGTCGAGACTCAGCAGGGAGTCGATGTCGGAGTTCTCCTTGCTTATGGCGTTTACGACCAGTTTCCCCCCGGCGGCAAGGTTCTCAAGCGAGCGCAGAACGGGTTTCCACGCCGGAGTGGTGTCGATGATGGCTGAAAGCCGCCTGGGAGAGCGCTCTTCAATTCCGCCCGACCAGGATGCCTCAAGCTCCATGGCGAACATCCTTTCCCTCTCTCCTCTCGCGAATACGAACACCTCGCTCAGGGGATATGAGTGACGGAGAAGCTGTATGACGAGATGCGCCGAAGCCCCGAATCCCATGAGCCCCACAGGGTCGCCGTCCGTTATTCCGCAGAGCCTGACGCACCGGTAGCCTATAGCTCCTGCGCACAGAAAAGGGGCCGTCTTCACCGGGTCCATTCCCTCCGGTATGTGGTGAACGAAGTCCGCGTCGGCGACCATGAATTCGGCGAACCCTCCGTCCCTGTCCCTGCCGGTGGCGATGAAGTCATGGCAGAGGTTCTCCCGTCCGCCGGCGCAGAGGGAGCATTTTCCGCAGGCTCCTCCTATCCACGCGACTCCGACCATGTCGCCCGCGTCGAAATTTTCCGCGCCCGGACCGCTTTCACTGACCACCCCCACGGCCTGGTGTCCCGGGACAATCGGAAGAGACGGGGGAATCACCCTTCCTTCCGCCTCGTCCATGTCGGTGCGGCAGACCCCGCAGGCCAGAACGCGTACCAGGACTTCTCCCTCGGCGGGTTCCGGCGCGGGAATTTCGAGCAGTTCAAGAGGAGCGTCGTTTTCAGAAAGGTCGCACGCGCCTCTCAGGACCATTGCCTTCATCACGCTACCAAGTATAACACGCATGCATGGCGGGGAGTTGAATCGGCCGGGACGGCTACGGTCCAGGTGCGGATGGGAGGGCCGGCCTCTTGCCGCCTGTCCGGCGCGGACGGATAAAATTTATCCTTCCCTGCCGCCTGAGCGCAGCTTCCACCAGACTGCCCCTAATCCGAGAAGTAAAATCAGGCCTACGGTAATGATTCCGCGCGTAAACCTGCTTTCGTGGTCGTGACTGAGCTCGGTCAGGTATTCCTCTCCTTCCTCCGGGTAAAATCCCGAACCGAGAATGTAGCTGTCGTCACCGAGCCTTACTTCCTTTACGTAGCCTACCTTGAATGAAGTTCCCTTCGCCTTGCCGACTTCGTTGATCTCGTCTCCCTCAACCATCGGGTTATCCCACAGGTAGTAGACAAAGCCTCCCCCCTTCTCCGCTGTTCTGGCCATTTCCTTGCCGACCTCGAGCCCGTTTCCGTCTACTACGTTCATGGGATTAAAGGTGAGCGTTCTGATGAGATCCGGGTCGTGACCGTTAAACACCGCAAGACCCTGTTTGGTGATGGCGAAGAGGTAGACTTCATTGTGTTTCCAGGCTTTGTATCTGTTGCTTGCTGCCAGCAGGTCCGTGATGTCCATATTGCCCTGCGTAGTCTCATACACGTGATTGACGAATTCAGCCGCTTTCTCCACGAAATTCTTCAGGGTGTCCGGATCTTTTACGGTGCTCGCCCTCACTTCGGGCTCGTATTTTTCGAGGACTTCAAGCATGGCCGGGATTACTTCCTCGTGATGAAGTCCCCCGATCAGGACAAGTTCAATTCCCAGCGCGGGGACTTTGCAGTTAACCGCGTAGGCTGATTTGGGCGAGGTGGCGTTGTCTGAGGGATCATTGGGGTCATCCCAGTAATAATCAACGAACCCTCCCTGCTCGCTGGACTGAGCGGCTTCAATGAGTTCCTGCACCACGTCGGTCCCTCTTGAGTCCCGCCAGACGGATATGTCATGGCCGGGCGCCGATTCATAATATCCGTGAGCTATGGATCTGCCCTGCTTGTCAACCAGAATGAGGTAGTTGGAACCGGACTTCCAGTCTCCTCGCCGTTCTACTTTGCGCAGTACCTGCTGCCAGAAATCAAGGCTCCGTTCGCGCGGAACCGGGACTTCCCAGTGCGCCTTCGCGTGCAGCACGAATTCTCTCAGGGCGCTTCGGCCGTTTCCCGCCTTGCCGGCCGTTGCAGTTTCCTTGCTGGCGTTTGCGTGCTTCCCGTGGGCCGATGCCGAAACCGCGTAGGAAAAAACGCAGACAAATGCCACTGCGCAGGTAAAAGCTCCTCTCAGCAGCGGGATTTTCATAATGTGGTTTCTCGGCACGGTCTTTGTCCTGCCTCCTGAGGTTAAACTTAAGGGGCGTGACCAGATTGCCAGTCTCTCCAGAAAATAATCAAGGATAACACCCCCCACCCACTGTCAAGATTTTTAAACCTTGCTCTTTACAGCGGATGACGGTTTCCGACATATTAAAAGATAGCATTAATATGGGCCTAGAGCAAACGGGTACGCTCCCTGCGGATGGCGATGTTCTCCGGGAGAATCTTTCCGTAACCGGCGGGCTTTATCCGGCCGGGACCGGTTTTGTTTTTGCCTGTCGCCTCCCGCGCTTTGCCCCGGCCCCCAGTTCCACGAGCCCGTTTATTCCGAACGCGGTATCCGCACACGCCCTCAGAACGATTTCCGCCGCGACTCTCGCGTCTTCCCCGGCGTCGTGGTGGCGAAAGCGGATCCCGAGGTCTCGGGCGATATTCCCGAGATTGTAACCCCTCTGGGCGTATCTGTCCGGCCAGGCGCGTCTCGCTACCTGCGCACTGTCAATCCAGGTTCCGTAACGAAGGGATTTCCCGCATTCCTCAAACGCTTTTGAGAGCGCCCTGCGGTCAAAGAACGTGTGGCTTACGACGATTTCTCCCAGGTGCCGGGCGACCCTGCCGCATATTTCTTCGAACCGGGGGCAGCCGCTTACCGTCCCGTGATCTATGCCGTGTACGGCGACATTGTACGGATCAAAAAAGTCACGCGGGTCAACAAGCTGAGTCCATACGTCCTTGATCTCCGCCGACCTGACCACGGCGATTCCCACCTGGCAGATGCTTGAAACGTTCGAGTTGGCGGTCTCGACGTCAACGGCGACGAAATCCAGGTTTTTGCCCGCCGAGATACGGTTCTTCGCGTTCCGCCCTCGGGGCGTTTTCTGCTTTCCGGCTTTTTTCATTCTCCTGAATTATTAACCATAACCGGCTTTCTCTCGGCGGGCGTTTCGCCCTCGGGGCTTTAAACTCAGATTATATTGTTTATAATCTCTTGAACTAAAAGTTTTTCCGGAGGCCCAAGGTGCCGTTATACGAATATGAGTGCGACAGCTGCATGGAGAGCTACAACACGGACATAGACAGTCTGGTCGCCAAGCTCACCAAGACGAACGCGAAGAGAATCTTCAGGCGGAACCGCAATTTCTGTTATGTTGAAGTCACGGGCGACAAGAGCGGAAAGCTGTTTTTCGAGCTGGGGGAAAGGGGCGTGCGCGGCGCGAGGAGGTTCCGCTACAAGCTCGACAGCGGGAAGGTTCTTTACCTTGAGCTCAAGAACTTCCGTTTCGACCACCTCGTGTACGGGGATGACGACCAGGAAGAAGTCAGGTGCCCTCTCTGCGACGGTTCGGAGGCGGTGAGAAGGGTTTTTTCCACTTTCAAGGCCATATTCGACGACAAGAACAAAAGGGCTCCGGGTCCCGGGGACGAGCTCAGGTGGCATCTTGAATACAAGCAGCAGAAGGATGAAGAGATAGCGAGCGACTGGGTAGGGCAGGATCACCTGAACCAGTATTTCAACAGATAGGAGACGCAAATGCCCCTCTATGAATTCGAATGCACCAAGTGCAGAGGCAACGTTGAGAAATCACTCAAGGCTCTTGAGAGAAAGCGGGACAGGGAGACCGTAAGGAACCTTGTCGAGAAATACGACAACATCCACGCCATAGAGGTCATCGACCTTGAGCGCGAGGAAATAGTCGCGAAGCACGGAAGAAAGGGAAAGGACTCCGTGTTCAGCGACTTCTACCTTGAGGACGGGGCCCTGCTCGCGCTTTTCAACATGCAGAACTACAGGTTCTCCGAGCTTATATACGAAGAGGGGGACGAGAAAAAGGTGAAGTGCCGCTGCGGGGAGAAAAAGAAGGTGGAGAAAGTCATCTCGACTTTCGCTTTTACCAGGGACCTCTCGACCAACATGCCGAAGCCCGATCTCTCGAACCTGCCGCCTTCGGTCAGAAACAGGACCTACATAGGGGATTACATAGAGGAAAAGGACAGGCCCAAGAAGCACAGGCCCCCCAAGGGCAAAAGACAGTAAGGCGCCGTCCGGCCTTCCAGCGCTTCTTTATGCTTATTTCTTCTGGGCGTACTCTTCCTTGCGCCTGCCGAACCTTCTCTCAAGCTCATCCGATATGTCCTGGGGCGAAAGGCCCGCTTCGCAGAGAAGCACCATGGAATGGAACCACAGATCGGTGAGTTCGTAGACGAGTTCGTCCCTGTCCCCGTTCTTTGCGGCTATCACCACTTCGCCGGCTTCCTCTCCGATTTTCCTGAGTATCCTGTCAATCCCGCCCTTCATGAGGCCGCTTACGTAGGAGCCTTCCCTGGGGTTCCGTTTCCTGTCTTCTATTACGGAAAATACCTTTCCGAGTGACGCCTTCTCGAACGCGGGGGCGGCTTTTTCCTCCATGTCCCCCGATCTGTAAAAGCATGTCGGCTCCCCGGTGTGGCAGGCCGCCCCGGTCTGCTCCACGGTTACAAGCACCGTGTCGCAGTCGCAGTCGACGAAGATTTCCCTTACGTCCTGAAAATGGCCTGACTCTTCCCCCTTGTTCCATATCTTTTTTCTTGACCTGCTCCAGAAGTGGGTCCTTCCGGTCCTGACGGTAAGCTCGAGGGCTTCCCTGTTCGCGTACGCGAGCATGAGAATCTGTCCGCTTGAGCTGTCCTGCACTATCACGGGCAGAAGTCCTTCGTCGCTGAATTTGAGTTTTTCCAGTTCCATGTCCATCGGGTTTTCGTTCCGCTGAAAGTACGTCAAGATAATAATTGTAAAGCTTCCGTTGTCAAAGAACTGGCGGGGCAGGGAAACCGGCACGTTGAGGCTTCGGATCGGCTGTTTTTTTCGTCCGGCGGCTTTTTTCCGAATCACTGTTGATTTCGGGCATATAACTGTAAAACTTGCTTTGCGCGGGGAGGAACTGCATCTGTGTTCTTGAGAAAACATCTCGTTTATGCTTCGGCGCTTGCGCTTTTCGCCCTTCTGCTTCTTGCTGTCGGTTTTGCGCTCTTCGGCGGTCCGGGGCGCGTGAGTTTCGAACATGGCGTCGCAAGCGGTGACCCGCTTTCAGACAGGGTTGTTCTCTGGACGAGAGTCACTCCGCTCGAATCCCGGAGAAAAGTCAGGGTAACGGTGGAAGTCGCTTCGGATGAGAAGTTCGCAAGCATTGTCCACAGTTCTGTTGAGACCGCCGCGGCAAAGAGCGATTACACCGTAAAAACTGACGTCGGGGGCCTTTCTGCTGGAACGGCTTATTACTACCGTTTCCGCTCAGGTAAGGCCGCATCCGCTATCGGCCGTACCAGGACACTGCCGCGGGGCGATGTGGATTCGGTCAGGCTGGCGGTGTTTTCATGCGCCAACTATCCCGCATCCCATGGCGGTTACTTCAACGTCTACGGCCACGCCGCGGAAACGGCTGACGTCGATGCCGTGGTGCACCTCGGCGATTACATATACGAGTACGGCAGGGCTCCGGCTCCCGGAAACGATAATCCCCGGGAATCCGGCAGGGAATTTCCGGAATCCGGCGACAAGGAAACCCTGACGCTTGACGATTACAGAAGGCGTTACGCCCTGTACAGAACCGACCCGCAGCTCCAGGCTCTCCATGCCGCGCATCCGTTCATCGCCGTCTGGGATGATCACGAGGTCGCAAACGACGCTTACGCGGGGGGCGCGCAGAACCATAACGAAGGCGAGGGCAGTTTCGGCGCGCGCAAGGAAGCCGCGCTTCGGGCCTATTACGAGTGGATGCCGGTCCGCCCCGTAAAAGAGAATGATTCCGGACGGGTCTACCGCAGCTTCTCTTTCGGAAACCTAGTTGAACTTTTAATGCTCGACACCCGTCTTGCCGGACGGGAAAAGCAGCTCAGCTACAAGGATTATTCCGACCCGGATACCGGCTTTGACGGTAGGCGTTTCCGTGAAGATATCAGCTCTGCGGACCGGACGCTGCTCGGTCGGGACCAGCTTGCCTGGCTTCAGGGGAAGCTTGCCGGTTCAGCCGCCACATGGCAGGTCCTGGGTCAGCAGGTGCTTATGGGCAGAATGAATGTTCCCGCTGAGATAATTCCCCGCCTGGGCGACCGTACGCCGCAGGTTGCGGGTCTTATCGGTGAACTGGCCGGGATCAAGAAGCGGGCGCTGCTGGACGATCCTTCCGTGAGCGAGGATGAGCGCAAGCGCGTAAACACGGTGCTTCCCTACAATCTCGACGCCTGGGACGGCTACCCCGCGGAGCGCGAGGCCGTGCTGGGGGCCGCTTACGGCGCGGGAAGCAACCTCGTGGTGCTTGCCGGGGATACCCATAACGGATGGGCGAACAACCTCAGGGATGCGGCGGGCAACCGCGTAGGCGTTGAGTTCGCCACCGCGTCCGTGTCCTCGGGAGGTCTTGAGACCTATCTGAAGCTCACGCCGGAGCAGGCCGGGGAACTTGCCCGGGACCTGGAAGTGCTGGTCGACGATCTTGTCTACTCAAACGCGAGGGACCGCGGGTACATGGTAGTAAGCTTCACTCCGCAGGAAGCCCGGTCTCGGTGGATATACGTGGATACCGTCAAGCGGCCGGAATTCAGGGAGCTGACTTCAAGCCGGAAGACGCTCGGCGTACCTGCTGGAAGGGGAAACCGCGGGCCTGTTTCCGAATGAGCCGGCCCGGACAGCGGTCGCCGTCAGCGCCGGGGTGGAGGGCTTGAGACGGCGGAAATGCGCTGGATTCGGAATGCCGGATCAGGTACTTTTCAGGATCGGTTCTTCTGTAGCGTCCCGTGCCCGGGGTTACGATGTCCCTTGTTCCGGACCGCCCCTAGCTCCGCGGGCGATGCGCCGGTGAATCATTGTCAGCTTCTCGAGGAGGTTGTTTGGAATGTTTTCCGCAAAGCGCTTTTTCTCCGTTTTTACCGTCTTGTTTTTCGCGGCCGCCCTGGCGGTTCTCGGTTTTGCCTCGTGCGGGGATTCCGGCGGGGACGTAAGCTTCGAGCATGGCGTCGCGAGCGGCGACCCGCTTTCGGACAGGGTGATCCTCTGGACCAGGGTGACTCCGCCCGGGCCGCGGGAAACGGTTGAAGTGACGGTCGAAGTGGCCACGGACGCGGAATTCGCGCATCCTGCGGGGGATCCGGTTACGACTGCCACTACGGCCGAGCGGGACCATACAGTAAAGATTGATTTCGGGGGGCTTGAAGCCGGCACCGTTTACTACTACAGGTTCCGTGCGGGCGGCGCGACATCCCCGGTCGGACGCACCAAGACCCTGCCCGTAGGGGACGTCAGTTCCGTCAGGCTTGCGGTGTTTTCATGCGCCGATTACTCCTCGGGCTACTTTAACGTCTACGCCCACGGGAAGGATGCCGACGTGGACGCCGTTGTGCATCTGGGGGACTATATCTACGAGTATGATACGGAGGGCCTGTCGCTTGATAATTCGGGAGAAGTGGTAAGAAGTCTGCCGGCGGACAACGACGTTGAGGCGGTGACTCTTGATGATTACAGAAGGCGCTACGCGGTCTACCGCTCGGACTCCGGACTCCAGGGACTGCACGCGGCGCATCCTTTCATCGCGATCTGGGACGATCACGAGGTCGCGGACAACTCCTACAAAGACGGCGCGTACAATCACAACGACGGGGAGGGAGATTTCGAAGCGCGAAAAACGGCCGCGCTTCGGGCCTATTACGAGTGGATGCCGATTCGCGAGAATCCGAAAGGCCGCGAGGCTGCCTACCGCAGTTTCTCTTTCGGGAACCTTGTGAGTCTTCACATGCTGGAGACCCGCTTGGTGGCGAGGGACAAGGAGCTTGATTATCGGGATTATTTCACGCCGACTGGCGCAATCGACAGCCAGAAGTTCGGGATGGATTTGCAGTCGCAGACGATGCTCGGAAAGACCCAGCTTGACTGGCTGCTCGGGCAGCTGGCCGGTTCGGCCGCCACCTGGCAGGTTCTGGGCCAGCAGGTGCTCATAGGCGGAATGAGTCTCCCGGCCGAACTGCTGGCTCATCTGAATAATCCGTCGCCGCAACTCGCGCTTGATATCCTGGAACTGACCGGGATTAAAGGCCGGATGCTGCAGAAAGATCCTTCCCTGACTCAGGATGAGCGGGACCGTATAAATACGGCGCTTCCCTACAATCTTGACGCCTGGGACGGCTATCCCGTAGAGAGGGAGGTGCTGCTGGGCGCGGCTTACGGCGCGGACAGGAACCTTGTTGTGCTCTCCGGGGATACGCATAACGGGTGGGCGAACAACCTTAAGGATGCGGGGGGCAACCAGGTAGGGGTTGAGTTCGCCGTTTCTTCGGTCACGTCGGGAGGCATTGAGGCTCTTCTGGGTTTGTCGGAGGAGTTTGCGGCGCAGTTCTCCCAGGCCGTGGAAATCCTGATTGACGACCTCGTCTACTCAAACACGAGTGACCGCGGCTACATGATCGTGAGCTTCACTCCGCGGGAAGCCCGGTCCGAGTGGATATACGTCGATACGGTCAGCGAACCCGAGTTCAGCGTAAAGGACTCCGCGTCAAAGATTCTTAAAATGCTTCCCGGTGCGGGGAACCGTAAACTTGTTCCCGTTAACAATTAGGTCAGAAATTTCAGCGGAGGGAGGGACATCAGGACGGGGTTTATTGACATTGTCGCGAAGAGTCGAATGATATTGGGTACGATATCCAGATTAGATGCTGACTAAGGAAGGTGACGGTCAATGGCCAGAATTACGATTGAAGACTGCTTGGAGAAAGTTGAGAACAGGTTTGCTCTTTCCATAGCGGCGATGAAAAGGGCGAGCCAGATATCCAAGGGAGCTACCGTGGTGGCTTCTGAAAACGACGACAACAAGCATGTTGTCTCGGCGTTAAGAGAGATAGCCGAAGGAAAGGTAGACGTCATATATCCCAAGGACAGAGACAATTACTGATCGCGCACGCGGCGCCGTGCGGTTCTGACCCGCGCACGGCGAGGTAAAGATCTTTTTATGCTCTCGGTAGGCATAGACGCGGGAGGAACCTTCACCGATTTCGTTTTCTTCGACGGAAAGAAAATATCGGTGAACAAGGTCCCTTCCACTCCCCGCGACCCTTCGATAGCAGTGCTGAACGGGCTTAAGACCCATCCCGTCGAATTCTCCCGCATATCGGAAATCATCCACGGAACCACCGTGGCCACAAACGCTCTTCTGGAGCGGGATGGGGCGAAGACCTGCCTTGTCACCACGATGGGGTTTGAGGACGTAATCGAGATCAGGCGGCAGAACAGGGAGAGACTGTACGATCTGCTTTGGAGTCCGCCCGCCCCCCTTGTGCCCCCGGAACTCAGGTTCGGCGTTTCGGAGAGAACGGATTACCGAGGGCGTGTGCTTGTTTGTCCGGATGAAGCCGAAATGGAGGAAATCAGGGAGGAGATATCTTCTCTAGGCGTCGAGGCGATAGCGGTCTGTCTTCTCCATTCGTACGCGAATCCCGAGAACGAACGCAGGGTCTCGGCCGCGCTCTCGGGGCTCGGCATCCCGATTACCCTCTCCTCGGAGCTTGTCGCGGAATTCAGGGAGTACGAGAGGACTTCGACGACGGTCCTTAATTCTTACCTGATTCCGAAAGTGAACAGGTACATGCGCTCGCTTTCCCGCGCCCTCGAGGAAAAATCTCTCTTCATCATGCAGTCAAACGGCGGGGTCATATCCGCCGGGCAGGCGGCCGGGGAGCCCGCGAAAATAGTTCTTTCCGGTCCCGCGGGGGGAGTGGTCGGGGCGTTTGAGATATGCGCTCTCTCCGGCAGAAGGAAAATCATTACCTACGACATGGGAGGAACTTCGACGGACATATCTCTTTGCGACGGCAGAATAAGCTTCACGACCGAGAACACCCTGGGCGGCGTCGCGCTCAAGGTGCCGATGATAAACATCTCGACCATAGGGGCCGGGGGCGGCTCGATCGCCTATGTTGCCGAGGGGGGCATACTCAAGGTCGGGCCGCGAAGCGCCGGCGCCGACCCGGGCCCCGCGTGTTACGGGAAGGGAGTCCTGCCCACGGTAACGGACGCCAACATGGTTCTCGGGAGAATGGACCCCGGCTGGTTCCTGGGCGGCGAGATGAATATATACCCCGAGAGGTCCTTTGAGGCGATCCGCTCTCTCGCCCCGGGCCGCGCCGCGGAGGAAATCGCCGAATCCGTAATCAGGATATCGAACTCGAACATGGAAAAGGCCCTTCGCGTCATATCGGTCGGCAGGGGCTACGACCCGAGGGAGTTCTCGCTCGTCTCGTTCGGCGGCGCGGGAGGTCTTCACGCCTGCGGGCTCGCCCGCTCCCTCGGCATGAGGGAAGTCGTGTTTCCGAGGAATCCCGGGGCGCTTTCCGCCTACGGGATGCTTCTTGCCGATTCCTTCAAGGACTACGGAGTCACGTTTTTTTCCCCGGCGGACGAGGACCGTCTCGGGGAAACGGACCGCAAGTTCGCGGATCTCGAAAAGCTCGCGCGCGAGGATCTCGAAAGAGAGGACCTCAGGTTCGAAAGACACGTTGACGCGAGGTACCGGAGGCAGTCCCACGAGCTCACCATTCCCTACAGCGGTTCCATGGCTTCGGATTTTCACCGCGAGCACGAAAAAGCTTACGGATACAGGAAGGAATCTTCCGCGGTCGAGATAGTGACCCTGAGACTCAGGGCCTATATGCCGGAGCGCAAAATAAATATTCTTCCTGTTTCCGCGGCGGGGGCGGAGCCGCGGTTTTTAGCAAAGGAGGTGGTTTTTGAGGGAAGGAGGATCAAGGCCGGATGCTGCGAGAGGGAAAAGCTCCGTCCGGGTTTTCAGTTTGAAGGCCCCTGTGTTCTTTACGAGAGAACCGCCACCGCTTTTATCCCTCCCGGTACCGCCTGCGAAGTGGACGATTACGGGAGCGTTATAGCGACCCTCGACCCGTAGTTTTCCGATGGGCGCGATGAACATGAAAGAAGAAATAAGAAAGGTCCTTGACCCTCCGGGAACCCTCCTCGATCCGGGTGGGGAACTTCTCGCGTCCGCCGTGCTTCTTATGCTCTGCGAGCGGGGCGGAGATTACGGAATATGGTTCATAAGAAGAACCGAATACAGGGATGACGCTTTCTCGGGTCACGTGGCTTTTCCGGGCGGAAAGAAAAAGCAAAGCGACGCGACTCTTGTCGATACGGCTCTGAGGGAAGCCGGAGAGGAACTTGGCTTTGACGCCGGGGAGGAAGCGGAGATTCTCGGGGAAATGGATTTCGTGCGTCCCTACACTCCTTCCGTCAGGCGGTACGCGGTAAAGCCTTTTGTGGCCGTAATAGGCAGTGAAGTGGAGTTTGCTCCCAACTACGAAGTGTCGGAATTTTTCTGCGTACCGGTTTCCCATCTCATTGATCCGAGGAACCGAGTCGTGAGGGAAAGAAAACGGGACGGAAAACAATAGATGATTACGTGTTTGCCTACCGCAATCACATAATATGGGGACTTACGGGGAGAATACTCGACGAATTCTTCAGGAAAATTTCGGGATGTTTCGCGAGGTGAGAGAATATCAGGAGTTTTTTGTATGTCCTGGTTCCTTCCTTGAACTTTTTTTTGTGTCAGTTGTTCAGATTTAACTAACATAGAATTTCATTCATGTTAGTTGTCCTCTTGTAAGTTTCATTCATGTTAGTTATTTTGATCTAACTAACATAAAATGCAATCTATGTTAGTTGAGAGTTTTTCATGGAGAAGAAAAAACGCATTGGTAAATATCTCAGAAGTTCAGTTGTAGCGGGAGAGTATTATGATTCCTATGTCCCCAAGCCTCTGCCGCCTGAACCGCCTCTTGACATGAAAGAGCTTTACCCTTTGCTCGATCAGGCAAATGCGGCGCTGGGTCGGCTTGACGGAATGAGTGCGGTCTTGCCCGACACGTCACTTTTTCTCTATATGTATGTTCGCAAGGAGGCTGTGCTTTCTTCGCAGATTGAGGGGACGCAGTCTTCTCTGTCCGATTTGCTGTTATTTGAGACCACGAAGGCTCCCGGAGCTCCCGCGGGCGAGGACATCATCACGGTCTCACGTTATGTTTCCGCCATGAAATATGGTCTCGATCGCCTGGAGGAACTTCCGCTCTCCTTGCGCCTTATTCGTGAAATTCACGCCGAACTCATGGATAGCGTGCGGGACGGCCATGCGCGTCCCGGTGAGTTTCGTACTTCGCAGAACTGGATAGGAGGTTCAAGACCCGGAAACGCGCGTTTTGTTCCACCTCCTGCCGAGAAACTCATGGAGTGCCTCGGAAGCTTGGAGAATTTTCTTCATGACGACACGGTGAGATTGCCTGTACTCGTCAAGGCGGCGTTGGTCCATGCGCAGTTTGAGACTATCCATCCGTTTCTTGACGGAAACGGACGTGTTGGTCGATTGCTCATAACTCTCATTCTCTGCGCTTATGGAATTCTTAAGGAACCTCTTCTTTATCTGAGTCTCTATTTCAAAGTCAACCGCCGGGCTTACTACGATCACCTGCAATCCGTGAGAGAAACGGGAGACTGGGAGGCATGGATCGGGTTTTTCCTGGAAGGGGTGGCTGAGACGGCCGGTCAGGCAACTGAAACGGCAAAAGCTGTTACGGACCTGTTCGAAAGGGATAAGACTCGCATTGAGGCCTCCGGCAGGTCGACTCCAGGGGTCTTAAAAATACATGACTGCCTCAAGCGCTCCCCCGTCAGCAATACGACCGGGATCAAGGAGTTTTGCGGAGTTTCGCTGCCCACTGTGCTTCGCTGTTTACGGAGTCTTGAATTCTTGGGGATTGTGAAAGAGGTTACGGGCAAGGATCGCCATAAGATCTTTGTGTACAAAGAGTATCTTGATATTATCAACCGGGGCACCGAACCGATTTCTTAACCTTGCTGCCCATGAGGAGTCTTTTTCCTGATTCCGCAATCCGGGCGCTTTTTCCTTGTATTTAAATTATGTAGGATATTCATGTAGAATTTCCAAAATCTGAAAACGGCGGTGATCAAGGCTAATGGCAGCGGTTAACAAGGCTATAATACTCGGCAATCTGGGAAGAGACCCTGAAGTAAGGTATACGTCGGACGGAAATGCGGTTACCACTTTCTCGGTTGCCACCACGGAAACGCGGAAAGACAGGGACGGAAACTCTCAGGAATACACGGAGTGGCACAGGATAGTAGTGTTCGGAAGGCTTGCGGAAGTCTGCGGAGAGTATCTTGCCAAGGGGAGATCGGTTTACGTGGAGGGTTCTATCAGAACCCGTTCATGGGACGACAAGGAGGGGAACAAGAGGTATACGACCGAGATCGTGGGAAGAACCGTGCAGTTTCTCTCCCCCAGAGGGGAGAGCGGAAGGCGAAGCGGCGGGGCGCCCCCGGCTGAAGACGACTTCTCCTACGAAGAGGGCGCCGGCATGACGGATGACGACGTTCCGTTCTGATTTTTCGGTTTTTACTGACAAACTGAGATTATGTCTCTGGCCGTTATAATCCTTGCGGCGGGCAGGGGAGTCCGCATGAACTCGGACCTCCCCAAGGTTCTGCATCCCATCCTGAAAAAACCAATGCTGCGCTATGTCCTTGAGGTGGCGCAGAGGATGGAGCCTGAGAAAACAGTGCTCGTCCTGGGACATGATTCGGAGCTTGTGAAGGAATCGGTCTCCGGTTACCCCGTGGAGACGGTCATCCAGGAACCGCAGCTTGGGACCGGGCACGCGGTTTTGTGCTGCGAGGATGCCCTTCGAGGTTTTTCGGGAGATATTCTCATACTGAGCGGAGATGTTCCCGCGACAAGCTTTTTTTCTCTGCGCGAATTTGCGGATTCTCACGCGAAAAACGGAGCTGACCTTTCATTAATGTCCACTCTGGTGGAGAGCCCCGCCGGATACGGCAGGGTGTTGAGAAATGCCGGGGGGCAGGTGCTTCGCGTGGTCGAGGACAAGGACGCCACGGCGGACGAGAAAAAGGAAAACGAGATAAACGCGGGGATTTACTGCGTGAATTCCTCCTTTCTCTGGGAGAGCCTGGGAGGACTTGATAGTGAAAACAGTCAGGGAGAGTATTACCTGCCGGGAATCGTGGATTTCTGCGTTTCCCGAAAACGCAGGCTTCTGGCTTTTAGACTGGCGGACGCAAAGGAGGTGTCAGGAGTGAACAGCAGGGAGCAGCTCGGCGAGGCGGAAAAAACCGTGAGACAGGCGATAAACCGCCGCCACATGGAAAACGGGGTTACCATAGAGGATCCCGAAACCACCTACATATCGGACTCTGTCAGCATAGGGAGGGATACGACCGTGTGTCCCAACACCTATATTTACGGCGAAACCAGCATCGGCGACGGCTGCCGCATAGGGCCGTCCGTGTACATTGAAGATTCACGGATAGGGAACGATGTCGAGATAAGGTTTTCTTCGTATCTTACGGGGTGCGAGGTCGAAAACGGCGTCGTGATGGGTCCTTTCTGTCACCTGCGGCCCGAGGCCAGGATAAAGGACGGGGCCAAGATCGGGAACTTCGTCGAGATAAAGAAATCGGAAATAGGGGCCGGTTCCAAGGTTCCGCACCTCTCCTACGTGGGGGATGCCGATATCGGCGACGGAGTGAACATCGGCGCCGGAACCATCACCTGCAACTACGACGGGGTTGACAAGCACAGGACAGTGGTCGAGGACCGCGCCTTCATAGGAAGCGACACCATGCTTGTCGCGCCGATAAGGGTCGGGAAGGATGCCACTACGGCCGCGGGTTCCACGATAACCAAGGACGTTTCCCCGGGCGCTCTGGCGATAGAACGCGCCGGGCAGAAGGAAATAACCGGCTGGGCGGAGAGAAAAAGGGTTAAGAAGGGGAAATCCTGATATGTGCGGAATAGTGGGATACGTGGGAAGTCCGGACAGGACCAAGAGCGTTCTCTGCGAAAGCCTGGGAAGGCTTGAGTACAGGGGATACGATTCTTCCGGGATATGCTTTGTCGAGAACGGCCGCTCCCGCGTCATAAGGAGCGAGGGAAAGCTTGAAAACCTTTTCGCCAGGCTTAAGGACTGCGAGGTGACGTCCCCGCTCGGCATCGCCCACACCAGGTGGGCCACCCACGGCGACCCCTCGGAGAGAAACGCCCACCCACAGGTGTCCGGCCCTATAAGCGTGGTGCATAACGGAATAGTGGAGAACTACCCGGAGCTCAAGGAGGAGCTTGCCGCGGCGGGTTATGAATTCCGCTCCGATACCGATACCGAGGTCATCTGTCACCTGATCCGCGATTTTACGGAAAAAGGGGACTCCCTTCTTGAATCGACGAGAAAGACGTTTGAGAAAATAGAGGGCTCCTACGCGGTGGCGGTGATGTCGGACGCGGAACCCGGGAAGATAGTCGCCACCAGGCGTTTTTCTCCTCTCATAGTAGCGCGCAGCGGAAGCGAATGTTTCCTGGCTTCGGACATCCCCGCGATTCTCCCCTACACGAAGGAGTTTATTTTCCTTGAGGATAACGATTTCGCGGTTCTCGACGAAAACGGCATCTCCGTAACCGACGCAGTCGGCAGGGACGTCAGAAGGGACCCGACGGTTGTGGACTGGGACCCTTCGGTGACCGAGAAGTCGGGCTACCGCCACTACATGCTGAAGGAAATTTTCGAGCAGCCTGGGGCCATCTTCGATACGCTTCGCGGAAGATTCACGGCCGACATGAGGGAAGTGGTTTTCGAGGACCTCGATCCCTCGCTTCTGCGGCAGGCGCAGAGAATCATTATCGCGGCCTGCGGCACTTCCTACCACGCCTCCCTCATAGGGAAGTACATGATAGAGGAAGTGGCCGGAGTGGGCGCCCAGGTGGAGCTTGCGTCCGAGTTCCGGTACAGAAATCCGGTCGTCGGCCCCGGCACACTCTTTATCGCGGTTTCCCAGTCGGGCGAGACGGCGGACACCTCGGAAGCGCTCCTCAAGGCCAGGGAACTCGGCATGAACTCAATCGGCATAACGAACGTTGCGCTGAGCAAGATCTCAAGAGAGTCTGACTGCGTCATAGCCACGAAGGCGGGGCCCGAGATCGGAGTCGCCTCCACAAAGTCCTTCACGACGCAGGTAATGGCGTTTTATCTTCTTTCCGTATGCCTCGCGGTCTCAAGGAAGGCGGTTGATGCAAAGAGGGCGAGGCGGCTGATAGCCGACGCCATATCGGTTTCAAAGCTCCAGCAGGAAGCCCTCGGACTCGATGAAAGTCTCAGGGAGCTTTCAAGAGATTTCTACGGCTACAGGAATTTTATATATCTTGGACGGGGGATCAACTACCCCGTGGCTCTTGAGGGCGCGCTCAAGCTCAAGGAGGTTTCGTACATCCACGCCGAGGGATACGCCGCCGGGGAGATGAAGCACGGTCCCATAGCCCTTGTGGACAGGAACATGCCCGTCGTGTTCATAGCTCCCGAGGAGGATGTGTATTACAAAAAGCTCCTTGGGAATTTCCAGGAGATAAAGGCCAGGGGAGGGCGGATCATTTTCATAACGTCGGATACGGAGCTTCAGCTTCCCGACGGGAGGGACAGGAAGATAGTGATTCCGAAAAGCCCTTACCTCGTAAGCCCGATGGTTTCGGTCATCCCCGCGCAGTTTCTGGCCTACCACGTGGCCAATATTCTTGGAACGGACGTGGACCAGCCGAGAAATCTGGCCAAGGTTGTCACGGTTGAATGATATAACGTCTTCGCCGGGTGGATGATATTCTTGTATTTAATTTTATAAGAGGTTTCGAATGAAAGTACTTGTCGTAGGAGGAGGCGGAAGGGAACATGCCCTCTGCTGGAAAATAAGTCAGAGTCCTCTGGTGGAGAAAACCTACTGCGCTCCCGGAAACGCCGGCATAAGCCGCCATGCCGAGTGTGTGGCCATCGGTGTCGGAGATTTCGATTCGCTTGCGCGGTTCGTCAGGGAAGAGTCGGTGGACCTTACGGTTGTCGGTCCCGAGCAGCCTCTTTGCGAAGGAATAACCGATTTTTTTGAAAAAGAGGGTCTTCTGGTTTTCGGTCCGGCGGAGCTTGAGGGAAGCAAGACTTTCTCGAAGAACCTGATGAAGAAGTACGGAATTCCGACCGGAGAATATTCCGTGTTTACCGATATCGAAAAGGCGCTTGCCGAGATAAGGAAAACCGAACCCCCTTTCGTGGTGAAGGCCGACGGTCTTGCTGCCGGCAAAGGCGTTATCATATGCGCTTCCCAGGCGGAGGGCGAGGATGCGGTCCGCTCCATGATGGAGCGCGGAGCGTTCGGCGAGGCGGGGACGAAGGTCGTGATAGAGGAATTTCTTACAGGCGAGGAGGCTTCCTTTTTTGCCTTTACCGACGGGGAGAACCTGCTTCCCCTGGAGCCTTCCCAGGACCACAAGCCGATTTTTGACGGGGACAGGGGGCCGAACACGGGAGGCATGGGGGCCTACGCTCCCGCCCCGGTGGTTACCGACCGGCTCAGGCGGAGAATAATCGACGAAGTCATGGTTCCGACCGTGCGGGCGATGAAATCCGAGGGGAGAACCTACAGGGGAATTCTCTACGCCGGACTGATGATAAAGGACGATGACCTCAAGGTGCTTGAGTTCAACTGCCGCTTCGGCGACCCCGAGGCCCAGCCGCTTCTTATGAAAATGGAATCGGACATCGTCCCCGTTCTTTATTCGATAGCCCGGGGCGAGATGAAAGCGGATCCCGTGGAATGGAAAGACGGGTTCTGCGTCTGCGTCGTCATGGCCTCCAGGGGTTACCCGGGAAGCTACGACAAGGGGGTTGAGCTTGAAAAACTCGCGGACTTCGCCGATACTGGCGAGACGGTGGTTTTTCACGCGGGCACCGCGTTTTCGGGAGACGATATCGTTACCAGCGGCGGAAGGGTGCTTGGAGTTACTTCTCTTGGGGATACTATGGAAGAATCAATACGCAAGGCTTACGACGCGGTTGATTCCATCTCGCAGGAAAGCCTGGTTTACAGAACGGATATAGGGAAAAAGGCGCTTTCGCGGCTCGGCGGCTGAGCGGACCGGTACTTTGAGTGGCCGGGGTCTGATGGAATCAGGACTCCCGGGCCGTAATCGGACATGCCCTAAGGTTGCAATCAGACATGCCTCAGGGTTGCAATTAGACATACCCTAGGGTTGCAATCAGACATGTTTTGAGAGTTACAATAAACACCTGGCCGAACATGTATTCTATCCTCGCCATTCGCAACGAAGACCGATCGAGACATCGGAGGATTCTCCCGTAGTTCTGATTCACGGGCCCCGCCGGTGCGGCAAGACTACCCCCCGCTGGGCCGCTGCGTTTTCGGCAGGAATTAGCAGAAATCCTGAATGTGCCGGTTTCTGTTGAAAACCTTTTTTCTTTCTGTAATATAGTCCTTCCCCTGATTTGGGTCTTTAACCGTTTTTTTTCCGCAGGCTTATTGACATCGGTTCGTTATTAGGCTTATAATGATCGGATTACCCAAATTTTGGGAGAGGATATTTTTATGCCTACGATAAGTCAGCTGCTGAGCAAGGGAAGAGAGACGGCCAAGAAGAAAAGCAAGGCCAGAGCCCTCCAGAGATGTCCCCAGCGAAGAGGGGTTTGCGTGAGGGTTTACACCACCACTCCGAAAAAGCCCAACTCCGCGCTGAGGAAGGTCGCCAGGATAAGGCTTACAAACGGCATAGAGGTCACTGGATACATCCCCGGAGAAGGACACACTTTGCAGGAGCACTCGGTTGTGCTCGTCAGGGGGGGCAGGGTGAAGGACCTTCCGGGCGTCAGGTACCACATAGTCAGGGGAACTCTCGACTCGACAGGGGTTGAGAACAGAAGAAACGGGAGATCCAAGTACGGAGCCAAAAAGCCTAAGTAACGGGCGGGAAGCAGCAGATGCCGAGGAAAGGTAGGGTAGCAAGAAGAAAACTGGCTCCGGATTCCAGAACTGGAGATTCGCTGGTCGCCAAGTTCATAAACAGCCTGATGTACGACGGCAAGAAGAGCAAGGCGGAAAAAATCTTCTACGATTCCCTTGACAGGATAAGGGAGAAAACCGGAAAGGACCCGCTTGAAGTCTTTCACGAGGCCATCGACAAGGTGAAGCCCTCGGTCGAGGTAAGGTCAAGGCGCGTCGGCGGAGCCAACTACCAGGTTCCCATGGAAGTCAACTCTTTCAGGAGGCAGTCCCTTGGCATCAGGTGGCTCATAAACTCCTCCCGCTCAAGACCGGAAAAATCGATGGTAGACAAGCTTTCCTCGGAAATAATCGATGCCCATAACAACAGGGGCAGCGCCGTGAAGAAAAAAGAGGATATTCACAGAATGGCCGAGGCCAACAGGGCCTTTGCCCACTACAGGTGGTAATTCCCCGGAGGATCTAAGGTGTCAGAACAGATATTTCCCATAGACAGGGTGAGGAACATCGGAATTGTCGCTCACATAGATGCCGGCAAGACCACCACCACCGAAAGAATCCTTTTCTATACCGGCATAACCTACAAGATCGGCGAGGTGCACGAAGGCGCGGCGACCATGGACTGGATGGAGCAGGAGCGCGAAAGGGGCATCACCATCACCTCCGCCACCACTACGTGTTTCTGGAAGGACTGCAGGATAAACATCATAGACACTCCCGGCCACGTTGATTTCACCATAGAGGTTGAAAGGTCGCTCAAGGTGCTTGACGGAGCGGTGGTCGTGTTTGACTGCGTCGGAGGAGTGGAGCCTCAGACCGAGACGGTCTGGGGGCAGGCCGACCGGTATTCGGTTCCGAGAATGTGTTTCGTTAACAAGATGGACAGGGTCGGGGCGGATTTCTACAGGGTCGTGGACCAGATAGTCGAGAGGCTTAACGCCAATCCCGTGTGTCTTCAGATTCCCTGGTTCGACGGCGACGACTTCACTGGAATAGTTGACCTGATAAGGATGAAAATGGCGGTCTGGGACGGGGAGAGCCTAGGGGCCAAGTTTGAATTCATAGATATTCCCGAGGACACGAAGGAGCAGGCGGCCGAATACAGGGAAAAGCTCATAGAGGCTCTTTCGGATAACGACGAGGAGATAATGGAGCTTTATCTCGACGGGGAGGACATCCCCGAAGAGATGATCCGCAAATCCATAAGACGGCAGACAATCGCCGCGGCCATAGTTCCGGTCATGCTGGGATCGGCTTTTAAGAACAAGGGAGTGCAGCTTCTGCTTGACGCCGTCGTGGAATACATGCCCGCTCCCGTGGACCTGCCCTCCGTGAAGGGCGTTCATCCCAGAACTGATGAGGAAGTCGAGAGAAAGCCCGACAAGGAGGAACCCTTCTCCGCGCTTGCGTTTAAGATCATGTCGGACCCGTTCGTCGGCCAGCTTACCTACCTCCGGGTTTATTCCGGGAAACTGAAATCAGGCACTACCGTCTACAACTCATCCAATCTCAAGAATGAAAAAATCGGAAGACTTCTTCGCATGCACGCGGACAAGCGCGAGGACATAAAGGAGATCGAGGCCGGCGGCATAGCGGCCGCGGTCGGGCTTAAGAACACTCTTACGGGCGATACCCTGTGCTCGGATTCGAATCCCGTCATACTCGAGAGCCTTCATATCTCGGACCCGGTCATTTCGATCGCCATAGAGCCCAAGTCAAACGCCGACCAGGAGAAACTCGGCCTTTCGCTCGGCAAGCTTGCCATGGAGGACCCTTCCTTCAAGGTGAAAAGCGACGAGGAGACCCGCCAGACCGTGATTTCCGGCATGGGGGAGCTTCACCTCGAGATAATCGTCGACAGGCTCAGAAGGGAGTTCAATGTCGACGCGAACGTGGGTAAGCCCCAGGTCGCCTACAGGGAGACGATAACCGGCACCTCCGAGACCGAAGGGAAATACATAAGACAGACCGGCGGACGCGGCCAGTACGGCCACGTGAAGATAAGGGTGGAGCCTCTTGAGAGGGGCGAAGGATTTCAGTTCCACGATAAGATAAAGGGAGGGGTGATCCCCAAGGAGTTCATTCCCGCGGTTCAGAAGGGAATAGTCGAGGCCATGGAGACCGGGATCGTGTCCGGGTATCCGGTCGTTGACGTGGCGGTCACTCTTTACGACGGTTCTTTTCACGACGTCGATTCCTCGGAGATCGCCTTTAAGATCGCCGGTTCCATGGCGTTCAAGGATGCGGTTCACAAATCTTCTCCGGTTGTGCTTGAGCCCGTGATGAAACTCGAGGTGGTTGTTCCCGAAGCTCACATGGGAACCGTCATAGGTGATCTGAGTTCAAGGCGAGGAAGAGTAAGCAGTACGGAAATGAGAGGCGCTATGCAGGCGGTAAAGGCGGAAGTCCCGCTTGGCGAAATGTTCGGTTACGCGACCCATTTAAGGTCGATGACCGAAGGCAGGGGATTGTTCACTATGGAATTCTCCCATTATTTCACCCTGCCTGCCGGCATAGCCGAAGAGTTGAAACAGGCAGCCAATGTCAGCTGATATTTTCATGTTCTTTTTTACAAGGAGGTCAACAAGCGATGTCTAAGGAGAGATTTGAGAGGGGGAAGCCGCATCTGAACATAGGTACGATAGGGCATGTGGATCACGGCAAGACCACGTTAACTGCGGCTATAACGAACATACTGTCAAAGCGAGGGCAGGCGGAGTACGTGGAGTTTGACAACATAGACAAGGCGCCGGAGGAGAGGGAGAGGGGTATAACGATAAACATAGCGCACGTTGAGTACGAGACGGACGGGCGGCACTACGCGCACGTTGACTGTCCTGGGCACGCTGACTACGTGAAGAACATGATAACGGGGGCGGCGCAGATGGACGGAGCGGTGCTGGTTGTGAGCGCTCCGGACGGGCCGATGCCGCAGACGAGGGAGCACATACTGCTTGCTAGGCAGGTGGGGGTTCCGTACATAGTGGTGGCTCTTAACAAGGTGGACATGCTTGATGACGAGGAGCTGCTTGAGCTTGTGGAGTTGGAGATAAGGGAGTTGCTCAGCGAGTACGGGTTTCCGGGGGACGACATACCTGTGGTGAAGGTAAGCGCGCTGAAGGCGATAGAGGGGGACGCGGGGGCGGCTGAGCAGGTAGTGGAGCTTATGAACGAGATAGACGGTTACGTGCCTGAGCCAGAGAGGGACATGGACAAGCCGTTTCTGATGGCGATAGAGGACGTGTTCACGATATCGGGGAGGGGCACGGTGGTGACTGGGAGAGTTGAGAGGGGGAGGATAGTAGCTGGGAACGAGATAGAGATAGTGGGGTTCAAGGAGACTTCTAAGACCGTGGCCACGAGTTTGGAGATGTTCAGGAAGATACTGGATGACGCTCAGGCTGGGGACAACGTCGGGGTACTGCTCAGGGGAGTTGGGAAGGACGAGGTGGAGAGGGGGCAGGTGCTGAGCGCTCCTGGGAGCATAAAGCCTCACAGGAAGTTCAAGGCGGAGGTTTATGTGCTCAAGAAGGAGGAGGGTGGAAGGCACACGCCGTTTTTCCCTGGGTACCGGCCGCAGTTCTATTTGAGGACGACTGACGTTACGGGGTCAGTGATACTGCCAGAGGGAGTTGAGATGGTGATGCCGGGGGACAATGTGAGCATGGACGTTGAGCTGATAGCGCCAGTGGCGATGGAGGAGCAGTTGCGTTTCGCGATAAGAGAGGGCGGAAGAACTGTCGGCGCGGGCGTAGTAACGGAAATCATTGAGTGATGAGCAAGGCTTCGAAAATAAGAATAAAGCTTAAGTCTTTTGACTACAGGCTTCTTGATAACTCGACGGAGGAAATCGTTGATACCGCCAGGAGAACCGGCGCGAGAATAGCGGGTCCGGTTCCGCTTCCTACCAGCATAAACAGGTACTGCGTGCTGCGCGGTCCTCACGTGAACAAGAATTCAAGAGAGCATTTCGAGATAAGAACGCACAAAAGGCTTGTGGACATACTTGAACCTACCCAGCAGACGATAGATGAACTTATGAAGCTGAATCTTGCCTCGGGTGTGGAAGTGGAGATAAAACTGACGGGTTCGTAAAAAATGATTCAGGGACTCATAGGAAGAAAAAGAGGGATGACCGAGTTCTTCAACGAGGACATGGTGAAGGTCGTCACTACCGTGGTTGAAGCGGGCCCGTGCTTCGTGGTTTCGAAGAAAACCAGGGACTCAGACGGCTACGACGCCGTTCAGCTCGGTTTCGGGGACGTGAAACCCCAGCGGCTCACCGGCCCCATGAAGGGACATTTCGCGAAAGCCGGAGTGAACCCCTCGGCGAAGCTCAAGGAATTTTCCGCCACGGTTGACGATTACGAGGTCGGGGACGTGGTAAAGGCTGACGTTTTCAAGGTTGGAGATGTCCTGGACATCACGGCCAGAAGCAAGGGAAAGGGTTTCGCCGGCACCATAAAACGTTACAATTTCTCAAGGCAGCCGATGTCCCACGGCGGCATGGCCCACAGAAGGCCCGGTTCCATAGGGCAGGCGTCATCTCCCGCCAAGGTGTGGAAGGGGCTGAGAATGCCGGGGCGGATGGGCGGAAAGAACGTGACGGTTCAGGGCGTCAGGGTGGTTGATATAGATGTCGAGAAAAATCTTCTTTTCGTAAAGGGGTCGGTTCCCGGCCCGGTGGGAGGGACGGTTTTTCTCCGGCGCACGTCAAAGGGGGCGAAAGATGCTTCAGGTTGACGTATATGACATCGCCAGGAAAAAGGTGGGGACAATGGAACTTCGCTCCGAAATATTCGAGGCTCCGGTGAAAAAGCACCTGCTCCATGAGGTAGTCAACTGGCAGCTTGCCAAGAGAAGGGCCGGAACCTCGTCCACCAAGACTAGGGCTGAAGTCCGGGGTGGCGGGGCAAAGCCGTGGAAGCAGAAACACACGGGCCGCGCGAGGGCGGGATCCAGGCGTTCCCCGATCTGGCGCAAGGGCGGAGTGGTCTTCGGGCCGAAACCCAAGGACTGGTCCTACTCGATTCCGAAAAAGGTGAGGAAAAGGGCGCTTGTTTCCGCTCTCTCAAGCCGTTTCGGCGAAGGCGCCATAGTCGTGCTGGACAGTTTTGAGCTTCCTGAGATAAAGACCAGGCAGGTGGCGAAATTCATGGAGGATTTCGAACTTTCCCAGGCTCTTGTGGTTGTCAGCTCTGATAACGAGAATCTCAGCAAGTCGGCAAGAAACATACCTTACGTGAAGGTGCTCAGGGATGACGGGCTTAACGTATACGATCTTCTCAGGCACCACAACATAGTCATGGTGCGGGATTCGGTTGAGAAAATCCAGGAGAGACTGTCGTGAAAGATCCCCGTTCGATCATAAAACTTCCCGTGATTACCGAGAAAAGCACGGAAGCCAGGGAAAACGGCTGGTATGTTTTTTCCGTCGACAGGAGATGCAACAAAAAAGAGATACAGGATTCCGTCGAGAAGATTTTCGGCGTCAAGGTGGACAAGGTGAGAACCCTTGTGCTGCCCGGAAAAAGAGTGAAGAGGTTCGGCAGGGTCGTGGGAAAGAGGTCGGCGGTTAAAAAGGCTTACGTCAAGCTCAGGGAAGGGGAAATCAACCTCTTTGAGGGAGTCTGATCATGGGAGTAAAAAAATACAACCCCACATCTCCCGGAAGAAGGTTCATGTCCGGGTTCGATTTTGAGGAGGTAACCTCGAAAAAGCCCCACAAGTCCCTCACGGTTTCCCTCAAGAAGAACTCGGGGCGCAACTCGAACGGAAGGATTACAAGCTTCAGAAAAGGCGGCGGTCACAAGAGACGCTACAGGATAATAGATTTCAAAAGGGACAAGCACGGCATACCCGCCAGGGTCGTCTCGCTTGAGTATGACCCGTACCGCTCGGCCAGAATAGCTCTTCTTGCCTATGCCGACGGCGAAAAAAGATATATCATAGCCCCCGCAGGCCTTAAAGTGGGTGACGAACTGAATTCCGGGCCCGGGGTGGAGGTTTCAAGCGGAAACGCCCTCCCCATAGAGCATATTCCCGTGGGCACGGTCGTTCACAACATAGAGATGAGGCCCGGAGGCGGGGGAAAACTGGTTCGTTCCGCGGGTTCTGCGGCGCAGATTGTCGCAAAAGACGGCAACTACGCCCAGATAAAGCTGGCTTCCGGCGAGATAAGGCTGATTCATCTTCGGTGCATGGCTACCGTGGGAAGGATCGGAAACCCCGAGAACGAGCTTATAGTCTGGGGGAAGGCGGGGAGGTCCCGGCACAAGGGCATAAGACCCACGGTTCGCGGGGTGGCGATGAATCCGGTTGATCATCCCCATGGCGGAGGAGAAGGCAAGGCGACCAAGGGAAACCCTCATCCTGTTTCTCCCTGGGGATGGATTACGATAGGAAAGAAGACGAGAAACAACAAGAGAATGGACAAGTATATAGTCAAGCCGAGAAGGGTCGGCTACGGAATGGATTAATCGCGGGAGCTTCAGATGGCAAGATCAAGCAAAAAGGGACTGTACGTGCACGAAAAGCTTATGAAGAAAGTTGAGCGGGCGCAGAGTTCCGGAAGTCAGAAGATAATCAGGACCTGGTCAAGGGCCTCGATGATAATACCCGAGATGATAGGAATGACTTTCGCGGTTCACAACGGAACGAGGTTTATCCCCGTATTCGTGTCAGAACAGATGGTCGGACATAAGCTGGGCGAGTTTTCTCCCACGAGGACCTACCATGGTCATGCGGGTGATAGAAAGGCTAAGAAAAGATAGCGACGGAAGAGAGATAGCAGATGGTTTCTAAAGCAGTGCATAAGTATGCCAGGGTGTCGCCCAAGAAGGCCAGGGTGGTTCTTGACCTCATAAGGGGGAAAAGCGTGGAGGAAGCTTCCTCGATTCTTCTTTCCGCCCGCAGGAGGGTTGCGCCGCTGCTCTCCAAGCTGCTTAAATCGGCTGTGGCCAACGCCTCTGAGAAAGGATACAGCGACATTGACTCCCTTTACATAAAGGAAGTCTACGCGACGCAGGGTCCGACGCTTAAGCGTTTCAGGGCCAGGGCGATGGGAAGGGCCTTTGCCCGCACGACCAGGATGAGTCATATAACGATAGTGCTTGAACAGAGGGGATTCTGAATTGGGACAGAAAATTAATCCTATAGGGCTTCGTATCGGAATAACCAAATCATGGGATTCCAAGTGGTTTGCAGAGAAACAGATGTACAGGCTGCTGCTCAAGGAAGATATAGACATCCGCAACTACGTGAAGAAGACCTTTTATCAGGCGGCCATCTCTAACATCGAGATTGAAAGGGCCGCGGCGGACAAGGTCAGGATTCTGGTGTACGCGGCAAGGCCCGGGATCATCATAGGGAGAAAGGGTCAGGAGATAGAGCAGCTGAAGAAAAAACTTCAGAGGATGACCGGGAAAGGCATATTTCTCGACATAAGGGAAGTGAAGAGACCCGAAACCGACGCGCAGCTTGTTGCCGAGAACCTTGCGCTCCAGCTTGAAAGAAGGGTCGCGTACAGAAGGGCCATGAAAAGGGTGCTTTCATCCTCCATGCGGGCCGGGGTTCTGGGAATAAAGGTCATGGTCGCCGGGCGTCTCGGCGGAGCCGAAATAGCGAGAAGAGAGTGGTACAGGGAGGGAAGGGTGCCTCTCGGCACGCTCCGCGCGGATCTTGACTACGGGGTCGCCGAAGCGTCGACCACCTACGGAGTGATAGGCGTGAAGGTCTGGATATTCAAGGGCGAGATAATACAGAAAAAGACTAAAGGAAGAGCAGGAGAGGTTCCTGAGAGTGTAGATACCGATGCTTCAGCCTAAGAAGACAAAGTACAGAAAACAGTTCAAGGGGAGAAACAGGGGAGCGGCGACCCGGGGAACGACGTTCGCCTTCGGCGACCTCGCTCTTCAGACGCTGGAAAACGGGACGATTACCTCAAGGCAGATAGAGGCCGCCCGTATCGCGATCACAAGGCACGTGAGAAGGGGAGCGAACCTCTGGATAAGGATATTCCCGTATAAGCCCGTCACCAAGAAGCCTGCGGAGACCAGGATGGGAAAGGGCAAGGGGGACGTGGACAGGTACGTGGCGCCGGTAAAGAGAGGACAGTTCCTTTACGAGATATCGGGGGTAAGCGAAGAGCTTGCGCGCTCGGCCCTGAGACTTGCTTCCTACAAGCTTCCTCTTAGAACCAGGATAGTGGTCAGAAGCGAGGAGGAGTTTGTCTGATGGCGACGAATGCCGAAGAACTGAGAAACCTCACGCCCGAGGAGCTGAACAAACGCCATCGTGACGCGAACGAGGAGCTTTTCAACGTCAGAATACAGGTTGCCACCGGGCAGAACCCCAACAACGCGAGGGTAAAGCAGCTGAGAAGGGAGATTGCGAGGATACTTACCATAAAAAAGCAGCGGGATACGGCTTCGGAGAGTTGATTTCATGGAAAGAGGAAAGTTAAAGACCAGAACGGGGATCGTGGTAGGCAACAAGATGGACAAGACGGCGGTCGTGGAGGTGCAGCGGATCAAGAGTCACGGCCGGTATAAAAAGCAGATAAGAATCAGCAAGCGGTTCAAGGTCCATGACGAGCGCAACGAGTGCGGCGTGGGAGACAAGGTGGAGATCATAGAGTCAAGGCCCCACAGCAAAACCAAGAGGTGGAGGCTTAGCAGGGTGGTCAGTCAGGCCGCGGGCGCTTAGGGCGCGGTTTCTGATTCTTCGGGCTACGGGAGAAAAAGATGATTCAGTCAAGCACATATCTGGACTCGGCGGATAACACGGGGGCCAAGAGGCTTTTCTGCATAAAGGTCCTGGGAGGTTCCGGAAGAAAGTACGCTCGGCTGGGAGACGTTGTCGTGGTCTCGGTCAAGCAGGCCATTCCGAAGTCCAAGGTGGAGAAAGGTTCTGTTTACAAGGCCGTCATAGTCAGGGTTAGGAAGGAGCAGAGAAGGCCCGACGGCACGTATGTGCGCTTTGACAACAATGCCGCCGTTATAATAGACAAGGAAAACGAACCGATAGGTACGAGGGTTTTCGGACCGATCGCGCGTGAACTGAGGCTAAAGGGTTTTATGAAAATCATCTCGCTTGCCCCGGAGGTTGTCTGAGCATGTCCGCCGGAAAGAGAAAGTTTCACATACGGGCCGGGGATACGGTCTACGTGGTCGCGGGCAGGGAGAAAGGGAAGACAGGCAAAGTGCTGAGAATTGACAGAAATGTCGAAAAGGCCTTTGTGGAAAAGCTCAACATCATAAAGAGGCACAGCCGCCCGACGCAGAAAAACCCCGCTGGCGGCATCGTCGAGAAAGAGGCCGGAATCCACGTCTCGAATCTGATGCTCTACGATTCTGAGAGCAACCGGCCGGTAAAGGTCGGGTACAGAACCGGCGAGGACGGCAGGAAAGTAAGGTACAACAGAAGGACCGGAAAGGAAATCTGAGAAAATGGTTCCGAGAATAAAAACTCTGTACATGAGCGAGGTCGTGCCCGCGCTGATTGAAAAGTTTTCCTACGGAAACGCTATGCAGGTTCCGAAGCTTGAGAAGATCGTGGTGAACATGGGGCTCGGTAGGCTTAGCGAGGCCGGGAGGCAGACAAAGGTAATAGATGAGGCCGTCTCGGAACTCGCCGACATAACGGGACAGAGGCCGGTGATTACCAAGGCGCGGAAGTCGGTTGCGGGTTTCAAGCTCAGGGAAGGCCAGCCGATAGGCTGCATGGTTACGCTCCGGGGGGAGAGAATGTACGAGTTTTTCGACCGTATGGTGAACCTCGCCCTTCCGAGAGTCAGGGATTTCAAGGGTCTGCCGCCGCGGGCTTTTGACGGTTCCGGCAACTATACTCTGGGAATAAGGGAGCATCTGGTTTTTCCCGAAATAGATTACAGCAAGGTTCAGTACAACAAGGGAATGAATATCAGCCTGATTACAACTTCAAAAACCGATGCCGAGGCAATGGAGCTTCTTGCCGGCCTCGGAGTGCCGTTTGCGACAAATTAAAAGAGAGGGATCATGACAAGAAAAGCATTGCTTGAGAAATCGAAGAGAAAGCCAAAGTTCCGCGTGCGCGCGGTTAACCGCTGCGGACTTTGCGGAAGGCCGAGGGGTTTTATGAGGAAATTCGGCATCTGCAGGGTCTGTTTCAGGTCTCTTGCCAGCAGGGGACATCTTCCGGGCGTCAGAAAAGCGAGTTTCTAGGAGGCATGTTGGAGAGAAAATGACAGATCCGATAGCAGATATGCTAACCAGAATAAGGAACGCCCTCATGGCGGGCCATGACCGTGTCGAGATTCCCGGTTCGACCATAAAAGGCGAGATTGCCAGGGTTCTTACCGAGGAAGGCTACGTGGAGGGTTACAAGATTACCGAAGAAGGGGTAAAGAAAACCATAACCATAAAGCTGAAATACAGTCCTGACGGCAAGGCGGCCGTAGAGGAGATAAAGAGGATAAGCAAGCCGTCAAGAAGGGTTTACGTGGGCAAGGATGATATTCCGAGGGTCAGGGGAGGAATGGGAATCTCGATACTTTCCACTTCAGGCGGAATAATGACGGGGGTTGCCGCGAGGGGCAAAAAGATAGGCGGGGAGATTCTCTGCACGGTGATCTGAGGACGGACGGATGTCAAGAATAGGAACAAAACCAGTGGTTATTCCCGACGGGGTGACGGCGACGCCCAAACAGGGGGCTATCGAAATCAAGGGACCGAAGGGAAGCCTTGAGGTTGCCGTGCCCGAAGGAATAAAAGCCGTGCTTGAGAACGGAACCGTGGTTGTTTCCAGGCAGGGCGAAGAGAAAAGGATCAAGTCTTTTCACGGTCTTACGCGAAGCCTTATTAACAATTCGGTAATAGGGGTGAGCGAAGGATTTACCAAGGTGCTTCGCATAACCGGTACGGGTTACAAGGCGGATCTCGTGGGGAAAGCGGAACTCAGGCTTTCGCTCGGTTACTCCCATCCGGTTGATTTTCCCCTTCCCCGGGGCGTGGAGGCGACTGTGGAGGAACGGGGCACCCTGCTCTCGCTTCATGGAATTGACAAGCAGCTCGTGGGAGAGACCGCGGCGCGCATAAGAAAGATAAGACCGCCCGATTCCTATAAGGGCAAGGGCGTTCGTTACGAAGGCGAGAGGTTGAGGCTTAAACCCGGAAAAGCTGGAGCGGCCAAGCAATGATAAAGAAGAAAAGCAGAAATCTGGCGCGTAAAAGAAGGCACATTGCCGTGAGGAAGAAGATAAACGGCACCGCGGAGATTCCCAGGGTTTCCGTCTTCCGTTCGGCAAGGCACATATACGCCCAGCTGATAGATGATACCGCGGAAGTCACCCTTCTTCAGGCGTCAACGATGTTTTCCGAGACGAAAAAGAGACTGTCTGCCGAAAGCATGGGGAAAACCGAGGTTGCCAAAGAGGTTGGGAAGCATCTCGGGGAGATGGCCGTTCAGAAGGGTATAACCAGGGTGCGTTTTGACAGAGGGGGCTACGCTTACCACGGAAGGATAAAGTCGCTTGCCGACGGGATCCGCGAGGCGGGAGTGGAGTTTTAGGAGAAAAATTAAAGGAGGCTTTGGTTTTGGCAGAGGAGAGAGTAAATCCGGCGGAACTTGAATTACAGGAAAAAGTGGTTCACATAAGGAGGGTCGCCAAGGTGACCAAGGGCGGGAAGAGGTTCCATTTTACCGTTCTTGCCGTGGTCGGGAACTCCGACGGAGTTGTGGGGGCCGGCCTGGGAAAATCGAACGAGGTTCCCGATGCCGTGAGAAAGGCGGTTGAAAAAGCAAAGAAAACTCTCATCAGGGTTCCGCGCAACGGTGTCACCATACCGCACGGAGTTCACACGGAATATGTGTCAAGCAAGGTTATGCTCCTGCCCGCTGCCCCGGGTACGGGCGTTATAGCGGGCGGCGCGGTGCGCGCGGTGGTAGAGCTTGCCGGCATACACGATGTTCTCTCCAAGGTTGTCGGGTCAAGAAACCCGCTTAACGTTGTTATGGCGGTTATAAAAGGACTCTCGGAGCTGCAGGTTCCCGAAGAGATCGCGAAGACGAGGAACAAGGAGATAAAGGACCTCGATCTTCCCAATTACTATGATGCGGTTCAGTAGGACGCGTGCTTGACAGTGGAGTGCAGAAGAAAATGTTAAACGAACTTTCACCGGTTAAGGGATCCAGGACAAAAAGAAAAAGGGTTGGAAGAGGCGCGGGTTCCCAGGGGAAAACCAGCGGGAGAGGGCACAAGGGCCAGGGGTCCCGTTCGGGGAAAGGGGTATCCAGGTGGTTTGAAGGGGGTCAGACTCCGCTTAAGATGAGAAGCCCGAAAAGGGGCTTTACGAACATATTCAAAAAACAGTATGACATAGTCAACCTGAAGGATCTTGAGCGTTTTGCGGACGCGGAGTCGGTTACGATCGAGACGCTTGCCGAGGCGGGAATAGTGAGTGGCAAAAAACCCGTAAAACTTCTGGCTGTCGGCCAGATTGCCTCGGCGCTTTCCGTAACGGTTAACGCCTGCAGCGAGGCGGCCGCGCGCAAGATAAGCGACGCGGGAGGAAAAGTGGAAATAGTATGAGCAGCAATGTCGCGTCACTTCCCAGGATCCCGGAGCTTAACAGGAAGCTTCTTTTCACGGCCGCAATGCTCATTGTCTACAGGGCGGGGGTTTTCGTTCCGATTCCGGGGATCGACCCGGACCAGATTGCCAAGATGTTCGAGCAGACCCGCGGCACGATATTCGACATACTTAACATGTTCTCAGGGGGGGCGCTTGAGCAGGCGTCGATCTTTGCCCTGGGAGTCATGCCCTACATCACCGCCTCGATCATCATGTCGCTTCTGGTGAAGGCTTTTCCTTCGCTTGAAGCGATGCAGAAGGAAGGCGACGCCGGAAGGAGAAGAATAAATCAGTACACAAGGTACGGCACCGTTCTTATATGTCTCGTTCAGGGTTTTATGCTTGCGGTTACCCTTGAGCGCGGCGGAGTGGGAGCGGCTACTGTCGGAAGCGCCGTTACGGACCCCGGCCTGATGTTCAAGATTACGGCGGTTCTTACGCTCACCGCGGGCGGACTTTTTGTTATGTGGCTTGGAGAGCAGATAACGGAGAACGGAATCGGAAACGGGATGTCCCTTCTTATCGCCGCATCGATAATCGCCAGTATTCCCGGGGCGTTCTGGAACCTATCAAGGCTCGTCGGCACGGGAGATATCACCGTGCTGGGGGTTCTGCTTATCTTTATTTTCCTGGGCTTTCTCATGGGTCTTATAGTTTTCTTCGAGCGTTCCTACCGGAAAATACCGGTTCAGTATCCCAGAAGGGTCGTGGGGAGGAAGGTGATGGGAGGGCAGAGTTCGCATCTGCCTCTAAAAACCAATCCTTCGGGAGTAATTCCTCCGATCTTCGCTTCCTCGCTCCTTATTTTCCCCGCTACGATTGTCACGTTTGCCGATTTTCCGGCCCTTCGCACATTCTCCGACCTCGTGTTTCAGAACGTGTTCGTATACAACCTGATCTTCGCAGTACTCATAATATTCTTCGCTTTCTTCTACACTTCGATAATATACGACCCGGACGATCTCTCGGACAACCTGAGGAAAAACGGCGGAAACATACCGGGAATAAGGCCGGGCAGGAAGACATCGGAATACATAGGCGGCGTGCTCGGAAAAATTACTTTCATAGGGGCCATATACGTGGCGGCGGTCTGCGTGCTGCCGGCGTTTCTTGAGAGAGAGCCTTTTAACCTGCCGTTTTACTTCGGAGGCGTGTCGCTTCTTATAGTGATAGGGGTGACGCTTGATTTCATGCAGCAGATCGAATCTTTCCTGATAACTCACAGTTACGAAGGATTTATGAAGAAGAGGGGAATGAAGGAACCGCAGAGATACAGATTCTGACGCGGGGGAGAACGCCGGAGACTATGAGACTGATACTGTTTGGACCGCCCGGGGCCGGAAAGGGGACGCAGGCTGATTTCATAAGGGAGAAATACGGGGTTGAGCATATATCGACCGGGGATGTGCTGCGGGAAGCCATGAAGAACGAGACCGAGGTCGGGCTTTACGCCAAGTCGTTTATGGATAAGGGAGAGCTCGTGCCCGATGAAGTCGTGACGGAAATAATAAGACAGAAAATCTCCGCGATCGGCGGGGGAGGCTTCATGCTTGACGGTTTTCCCAGGACTCTGGAGCAGGCAAGGTCTCTCGGCGGTATTCTCGCTGATGCGGGAATCGGCATTGACGCGGTTATTTTCCTCGAGGTTCCCGACGAGGAGGTCGTGCAGCGGATAACCAGACGCCAGAAAACAGAGGGCAGGCGGGACGACACGGAGGATGTGATAAGGAACAGGCTCAGGGTTTACAAGGACCAGACCTCTCCTCTCAAGGATTTTTACCAGAAGGCCGGGGTTCTGCGCGCGGTCGAGGGAGTAGGGCAGATATCGGATATCGCCGAGAGAATAGACGGTGTGCTGAAGCAGCTGCAGTAATGATTCGCTTGAAGAACAGAGAAGAGCTCAGACGCATGAGGGCCGCCGGCAGGGTGGTTTCCGAGGTGCTTATGAGGCTTGAGGAAGAGGCAAAGGAAGGAGTGAGCACCCTGGAGCTTAACGAGATTGCGGAAAGAATGTGCGCGGCGGGAGGCTTTAAGGCCGCCTTTAAGGGTTACGCGAATTATCCGGCGTCGGTGTGCTTTGCCCTTAACGAGGAGATAGTGCACGGCATTCCCTCGAAGAAGAAGGTGCTTAAGGACGGGGACATAGTGGGAATAGATTTCGGAGTGCTGCTGGACGGTTATTACGCCGACTCGGCAATAACGGTCGCGGTCGGCAAAGTCAGGCCTGTTGCCGAGAAGCTGCTTCGGGTTACCAGGGATTCCCTCTACAGGGGCATAGACATGGTGAAGAGTTCAAACAGGATTCTGGACATATCAAAAGAGATACAGACCTATGTTGAAAATGAGGGTTTTTCCATAGTCAGAGATTTTGTCGGTCACGGAATAGGCAGGGAGCTTCACGAGGAACCGCAGGTGCCGAATTTCATTCCTCCGAGTGGCAGGGGAGGAGGAGCGAGGCTTCGTTCCGGGATGGTCATGGCCATAGAACCCATGGTGAACGAGGGGTCGGAGAAAACGAAGATACTTGAAGACGGGTGGACGGCGGTTACTTATGATGGTAAACTTTCCGCTCATTTTGAGCATACTGTGGCTCTTACGGATAACGGCCCTGAAATTCTTACCGAAAGGATTCACTAGGAACGGGTGATGGAGAAGGAAGAGAAAATAGAGTTTGAAGGAACCATAACGAAGGCTCTGCCCAACGCGATGTTCATGGTCGAGATAGAGAACAATCACGAGGTACTGGCTTACGTGTCCGGCAAGATGAGAACGAGATTCATAAGGATACTTCCCGGAGACAGGGTAAGGCTTGAGATATCTCCCTACGATCTTACGAAGGGAAGAATCACCTACAGGCTCAAGAAGTGAAGACGGGGGCGAAAGCGAAGTGAAGACTAGGGCGTCGGTAAAAAAAATATGCGACAAGTGCAAGATCATCAGGCGCAAGGGGGTCGTGCGGGTGATCTGTGTCAACAAAAGGCACAAGCAGAGACAGGGATAGCGACGAGGAGGATATGCCTTAATGCCCAGAATAGCAGGTGTTGATATACCGCTTAACAAAAGAGTGGAGATAGGTCTTACGTATATCTACGGTATAGGTAGGGCGACTTCAAACGTCATACTCTCCAAGGCCGGTATAGACGTGAACAAGAAGTCCGGGGATCTCGACGATCAGGAAGTGACAAAACTGCGGACGATAATTGAAGGCGAGTACACCGTTGAGGGAGACCTGAGAAAGGAGGTTCAGCTCAACATAAGGCGCCTGGTGGAGATAGGCTGCTACAGGGGTATCAGGCACAGGACGGGACTTCCGGTAAGGGGGCAGAAAACCAAGTCGAACGCAAGAACGAGAAAGGGTCGCAGGGGTACTGCGATAGCGAAGAAAAAGAAAGCCGGCAAATAAGGGTTTTTCCAGATGAGCAGAAAATTCACGAAGAAGAAAACAAAAAAGTTCGTTGAGCATGGAGTGGTCAACATACAGGCTACTTTTAACAACACCATAGTCACCATCAGCGATATGAATGGGAACGTCATAGCCTGGTCAAGCGGCGGCAACAGGGGGTTTAAGGGCACCAGGAAGGGGACGCCGTTTGCGGCCCAGGTGGCGGCGGATGACGCATCGAAAAAGGCGAAGACCTTCGGGCTTAAGTCAGCCAATGTTTACGTGAGCGGTCCCGGTCCCGGAAGGGAGCCGGCGATAAGAGCCGTTCAGGCTGCCGGGGTGAAAGTGCTGATGATAAAGGATGTCACCCCGATTCCCCATAATGGTTGCAGACCCCCTGGAAGAAGAAGGGTGTAGGCATTGTGGGAGAGGCTGTGTTCACGTTGTTTTCGAGGAGGAAGAAGGTAATTGGCTAGATATAGAGGACCGTCTTGTAAGCTTTGCAGGAGAGAGGGCGAACAGCTTTTTCTTAAGGGCGCCAGGTGTTATACGTCAAAATGCGCCATACAGAAAAGGCCTAACCGCGGACCCGGAGTTCACGGGGCCGCGATTGGCCGTTCCAAGTTCTCCGACTACGGAATTAGATTGAGGGAAAAGCAGAAGGTCAAGCGTATTTACGGGTTGACCGAAAAGCAGTTCAGCCGTTATTTCGCCGAGGCGGCGAGGAGAAGCGGGGTGACCGGCGCCATGCTCATACTGCTTCTTGAGAGAAGGCTTGACAATGTGGTCTACCGGCTCGGGTTTGCGAGTTCCCGCAACGAGGCCAGGCACCTGGTCTGGCTTGGACATGTTCTCGTGGACGGCAGAAGAGTCAATATTCCCTCTTTCAGCGTTGAGCAGGGAAACAAAATAGAGATCAGGGCAAAAACCAGAAGTAACCCGCATGTTAACCAGTCTCTTGAAGGTCTTGAGAGAAGGGGTTTCCCCCAGTGGCTCGAGCTTGACAGGGAAAATTACAGCGGGGTTGTAACCAAGCTTCCCGAGAGAGAGGACGTGACGGTTCCAATAGATGAACAGCTGATCGTTGAGTTCTACTCAAGAGTCTAAGAAAAGCTTGGCACAGACGGAGGTGTGAAACTTGGAGAATTTTCAGAAAAACTGGAGAGATTTGCAGTATCCCAAAGCGCTTGAAAAAGACGAGCAGGTATCAACTCCCTTCTACGGCAAATTTATCTGCGAACCTCTCGAACCGGGTTACGGTATTACTCTTGGTAACGCGCTTAGAAGGGTTCTCCTGTCCTCAATACAGGGTCCCGCCATTACCGCCGTCATGATAGACGAGGTACGGCACGAATTTTCTACCATACCGGGAGTCATGGAAGATGTTACCGAGATCATACTGAACCTTAAAAACGTGGATCTCAAAATGCATACCTATGAACCGCAGACGGTGACTCTGAACGCGCAGGGTCCCGGGGAAGTCAAAGCTTCAGACATAGCTACTACCCACATGGTGGAAGTGGTTAACGGCGAACAGCACATAGCGACCTTGGGCGATGACGCGAAGCTTGAAATGGAACTGACGGTGAAGATGGGAAGCGGTTACGAGCCGGTATCGAGAAGAGAGACGGAGAAATCAATAGGCCTGATACATGTCGACGCGTTTTTCTCTCCCGTCAAAAAAGTCAATTACGCTGTTACCAACGCCAGGGTAGGTCAGAGGACGGATTATCAGAAGCTCACCATTGAAATATGGACGAACGGTACGATTCTTCCCGAAGAAGCGCTTTCCTACAGCGCAAAAATTATTAAGCAGCAGTTGAACGTCTTCATTGATTTTGATGAGGAACTTGCGGACAAGGTGGAAGAGGAAGAGTCCATGGGCATAAGCGGGACCGATGACAAGCTGTTTATCCCCGTGGAGGATGTGGAACTTTCGGTGAGGTCTATAAACTGCCTTAAAAAGGCGGAGATAAAATACATTGGAGAAGTGGTTCAGAAGACGGAACACCAGCTTCTTGATCTTGAGAATTTCGGAAAAACTTCCCTTGAAGAGGTGAACGCCAGGCTTGAGGAAATGGGTCTGAGTCTTGGGATGGCCATAGACGCCGAGGTCTTTGAAAACGAAAAAGAGAGACGGAATTCTGAGAGTTCCGAGGAGTAATCGGGGTCCGGGTCCGTATACGGTAAGGAAATGCGACACAGAAAATCGGGAAGAAAACTCGGGGTTACCACGAAACACAGAAAAGCCATGTTCCGCAACATGGCCACGGACCTTCTGCGCAACGGCAGGATAAATACGACGGACACGAAGGCCAAGGAAATAAGGAGAGTTGTGGAGAAACTGGTGACGTTGGGTAAAAACGGGAGTCTTCACGCGAGAAGAAAGGCTCTGGGATACATAAGGGACCGCGCGGTTGTGGAAAAGCTTTTCTCCGAACTTGCCCAGAGGTATATGGAGCCGCGCGGTTGTGGAAAAGCTTTTCTCCGAACTTGCCCAGAGGTATATGGAGCGTCCCGGCGGCTACACGAGAATAGTGAAACTTGGCTACAGAAGAGGAGACAATGCCCCTATTTCTCTTATTGAGCTCGTGACCGAGGAGTACAAGGTCAAAAGAAAAAGACGGAAGGCAAGACCCAAGGCCGAGGCCCAGAGCGCGCCGAAGAAAAGCTCGAAGAAAAAATCCGCGGAAGAACTCGGTCTGGTCGAGCAGGAAGAAACCGCCGAGAGCCGAACGGACAAACAGGGCGAAGCGGAAGTGACCGAAGCTGAGTCCCCGGAACCTAAAGAGCAGTCTGCTTCTTCCGAAAAAACTGAGGACTGAATTCCTCCGCTTCCCCCCTGTGCGATCCGGGCGGGTTTTTTCCGTGTTTCCTATTATTTATAATAGACCTGATGAAAAGAGTCGGGTTTATACTTGATGCGAGATCAATCGAGGAACTCAAGGATCTTGCTGTTGCCGCTGAAAAAGCGAATTTTCACTCCGTCTGGGCCACGGAACTTTACAGGACCCCTTTTCAGCAGCTCTCGGCCGTTGCTCCTGTTACTTCCAGAATAAAGCTCGGCACCGCTGTCGCTCTTGCGTTTGTGAGAAGCCCGCTGGTTACTTCCATTACTTCTCTTGATCTTGACGAGATAAGTTCGGGGAGGCTGATACTTGGTCTCGGTACCGGGGCAAAGAGAACAAACGAGGATTTCCACGGTGTTTTCTATGGAGACAGGCCGGTTGCGAGGATAAGGGAATGCGTCGGGTTGATAAGGGAGATTCTGTCCGGGGCTCATACGGGCAATGATATTGTTCTCGAAGGGCAGTTTTACCGCGTAAACACGAGGGGTTACAAAAGGGCTTTCGAACCCGTCAGAAAAGATATACCTATATTCGTTGCCGGCATAGGAAGCAACATGGTCGGCGTTGCTGCCGAAATCGCGGACGGTTACATGGGACATGTGGTCTGTTCGCTTGAATACATAAAAAAGGTGGTTTCACCTTCGCTTGAGCAAAGACTTGAGAAACGCGGAAAAAGCAGAGATTTCACCAAGTGCTCGATTATTACCTGCGCTGTTTCGCATGATTGGGAAAGGGCGAGAGAGGCCGCCCGGGCGACCATAGCTTTTTACGCCACGGTAAAAGCCTACGATCCTCCTTTCAGGTTTCATGGTTTTACGGATGAGGTCAAAGGAATAAGGTATGCTTTTCGCAGAAAAGATGTCCGCGCGATGATAAAGGGCGTCAGTGATGAAATGATCGATGCGTTTGCCGTTGTGGGGGATGCGGAACATTGCAGGGAGAGGGTGGAAGAGTACAGGAAATATGTTGATCTTCCCGTGCTCAGCGCCCCTCATTATTTTCTTGACTTCAGGGAGGTAAGGGAGTACCAGGAGCGACTGATCGAGGCCTTTGCCTCGTGAGGTCCGGGTTTCTCGGCTGGGAAAATGAAAATACTTGTTTCTGGATCGACCGGAACCGTGGGGACCCATCTTCTTAATTCCATTCCCCCGGATTCCTCCGAGATATGGCGCCTTGTAAGATCGCGGACGGAAGGGGAGAACCTGATTTTTTGGGACCCCGAGGGGGGCCATGTCGACGGTCCGTCCTTGCTTGAGGGTTTTGACGCCGCCGTTCATCTTTCGGGGGAAAATATAGTATGCAGATGGACTGAAAAGAAAAAGAATTCGATACGGCGGAGCAGGGTGGACAGTACCCGCTACCTGGTGAGTCTTTTCTCCGGACTTAGGAATCCCCCCAAGACCTTTATCTGCGCTTCGGCAGTCGGTTACTACGGGGACAGGGCGGAAGAAAGACTTACTGAACGCTCCGCGCCCGGTTCCGGGTTTCTTCCCGATGTCTGCTGCGAGTGGGAGAACGAGGCCAACAGGGCCTCGGACCTCGGCGTAAGGGTCATAAACCTGCGCCTGGGCGTTGTGCTGACCCCTGCGGGCGGAATACTGGGTTCCTTGCTGCCTGTTTTCAGAATGGGTCTCGGGGGAGTTATTGGAAGCGGCGGTCAGTACCTGAGCTGGATATCGATAGAGGACCTCTCGCGGATAATTATTTATCTGGCGGAGCACGGGGAAGTAAGCGGGCCCGTTAACGCGGTATCCCCGAATCCGGTGACCAACAGGCAGTTTACCGCCGCGCTCGCGTCGGTGCTGGGAAGGCCGGCATGGTTTTCAACTCCCGCGTTTGCCGTAAGGCTTTTCTTCGGAGAGATGGGCCGCTCCACGATGCTTGCCGGCAGCAGGGTTTTCCCTGAGAAGCTTCTTTCCTCCGGTTACGAGTTCCTGCACGAAGACCTGGGTTGCGCGCTTGAGGATGTTATCCCCGGATAAGATGTCGAAGAAAGATAAGTTCCATTCACGCCAGTACCTGAAACTGAAGCTTGAGAGAAAAGATCTTGACGAAGATCCGTTTGTTCAGTTTGATCTCTGGTACGGGGAGGTTCTCGAAGCGCGGACCGATTTTCCGAACGCTTTTATTCTTTCCACGGCGGGAGCGGACGGCGTTCCGTCCTCAAGAGTGGTGCTTCTGAAGGGTTATGACGAAAGGGGCTTTTCCTTTTATTCAAATTCTCTTAGCCGCAAGGGCCGGAACATGGCCGGGAATCCGGTTGCTTCGCTTTGCTTCTGGTGGCCTGAATTTGAAAGGCAGGTGAAAATAGACGGCGAAGTTTCGCTTCTGCCCGAACGGGAAGCCGATGAATACTTTGCGTCCAGACCCCGCCAGAGCCGCATAGGGGCGTGTGTTTCGAGACAGAGCGAAGTTCTTGCGGGCAGACAGCTGCTTGAGGAGCAATACGACCGGTTCCGCTCTGAATGGAAAGGGAAAAGCATAGCGCGGCCCGATTTCTGGAAAGGTTACGTAGTGAGTCCGGTGCGCTTTGAGTTCTGGCAGGGAAGAAGGAACAGGCTTCACGACCGTTTCAGCTATGTTCCTTCCCCCGACGGCGGCTGGAGCATAGACAGGCTTTACCCGTAGCCCGCGGAAAAAAGGATCGATAGCCCCTGATTACCTGGTTGCGCGGTAGAGCGCCACCACTCCCATGGTGAGTTCCGAGTACCGGCAGTCCCGGAATCCCGCGTTTTCGAGATGGCGTATGAAATTCTTTCTCTGAGGAAACGCGGCGGCGGATTCAGCGAGATACCTGTATTCCTTGCCTCTGCCGTAAATGCTCCCGACAAGGGGCATCAGGACTCTGAAGTAAAACATGTATACGGGCTTGAAAACGGGATTTTTCGGAATCGCGAATTCAAGTATGAGAAGTTTTCCGTTTTCCCTCATTACCCTCCTCATCTCTCTCAGGGAAAGTTCGTAATCGACTGTGTTTCTTATGCCGAATGCTATGGTGACGGAGTCAAACTGTTTCTCCGCAAAGGGGAGATTTTCAGCCGCGGCCGATACGAGCGCTATTTTGCCCATCAGATCAAGGTCTTTGATTTTCTTTTTTGCTATCCGGAGCATGTTCATGCTGGGATCGATCCCGACCGTTCTGGTCGCGGGGTGTTTTTTAGCGATTTCGATCGCAACTTCCGCCGTCCCGGTCGCTATGTCCAGATTGTGCTCGGCGCCGCGCAGCTGCTCTGCCAGCTTTTTTCTCCAGAGTTTGTGAATTCCAAGGCTGAACAGGGTATTCAGCCAGTCGTAGTGGCTTGCTACTTCATCGAAAATTCTCTTCGTTTCAGGCATCAGACGGATTCCAGGATTCTTTCTATGTGGGAGGTCCTGTTGAGAACATAGAAATGGATTCCGGGTACTCCTTCGGCGATAAGTTCCCTTGTCTGGTCTCTGCACTGCGCGATTCCCACTTCCACCGCCTTGCGGTTATCATCTCCCGCGTCTTCCAGCTTCCTTCTCAGGGTCTCGGGTATCTCCGTTCCGCAGAGAGACGATATTCTTATCACCTGCTTCGATGAGAGCACGGGCATAAGACCCGGGATTACGGGAAGGTCTATTCCCGCCGCCCTTACCTTGTCGACATAATCAAAATAGTAACGGTTATCGAAAAAGAGCTGGGTGATTATGATGTCGGCTCCGGCGTCAACCTTTTTTTTGAGATTGGATATGTCCTCCTCGAAGCTCGGGGATTCTATGTGTTTTTCCGGGTAGCCGGCGACCGCTATGGAGAACTGCCGCGGTTTTTCTTTTTCGTATTTTCTTATGTGTTCCACGAGCTGGTTTGCGTGCCGGAAAGCTCCCTCGGACAGCAGCTTTTCGCCGTCTTCCTTCGGAATATCTCCCCTGAGGGCTACTATGTTGCGTATTTTCTCCCGTTCGATCTGCCCGAGCATCAGGTCTATTTCCTTTTCGGAAGAGCCTATGCAGGTCAGGTGGCAGGCGCTTTCCGTCCCGATGACGTTTTTTATGTAGGAGGCTACTTCAACGGTTCTTTTGCGCCCCTTTCCCATGGCGCCGTGTGTTACCGTTATTATGCCGGGCGAAAGTCCGGCGAGTTTCGCAAGAGTATCCTTGAGTTTTTCGAATTCAGGGTCGTCTTTCGGAGGAAAGACCTCGAAGGATATAAGAGGAGAATCTTTTTTTTTGTTCCTGTATTCAGAAAAATTCACGGTTTTTCCTCGAGTCAGAGTTTGCAGTGCAGTCTTTCTTTCAATCTCCAGCGGGTTTACAAAGTCCGAAACTTCCGTAATCAAGAATGAATTCCACTTCTTCCGATCTTTTGAGAGCGGGCGTTCATAGCTTTCTTGCGGAACCGGCCATCATTATAATGGAGACTATGGAAAGCAGGCCCGCAAAGCTGGTTGTTCCTATCAGCAGGAAAACCAGTATTTCTTCCCGTTTTTCGAAGCGTTCGACTTCTTTTGACGTTCTTTCGTCTACCGCGTTAAAGAACTTCTCAAGAGGATGCACAATACGTTCTTTCGCCTGGTGATATTCGTTGCTGTGCAGCAGTCGGCGCGCGAGCGCGGGGTCCGGTCTGCCCCTGACCGTGTAATTGCCGGAAGCGTCTCTGTAGAGGCCGACCATTGCGTTCATCGCCTGAATTTCCAGGTTGACAAGGGCATTTGATTGCCTCTCGGCTGTTTGCAGGAGGTCAAGTTCGGTATCGGTGAACCCTGATTTTTTCATAAGCGTCTTGAGAGCCACCGGGGTGCCGCTTGGACGCGGGGGCGTTCCCGTTGCTACCACGAAATCCCAGTATATGTTGTGATATTTTTCGGGACGGGGAGCGATTCCGTTCCGGATATCGAGAATTTCCCGAAAATACTCGACGTAGCGCTCATCGGCGGTCTGGGAGTAAGTGCGCACCATGCGCGTGAGGTCATCTGAGCTCTGGCGCAGCTCATCGGCCAGGAGATATGAGTCGTATCTGTTTTCCTCCGCCTGAGCCACCTGCTGAGAATTTCTCATCATGACGAACGCTTGGGTCAATGACACCAGCACGAGCGCCATTATGGCCGTGGAAATGACCATCTGGCGGACTGCGGTAACGCTTATTCTCTGGCTTTCATCGAAGGCTGGCTGTGCGGAGTCTGAAGGGTCATTCTCGGACAATCTGCTGTCTCCTTGCCTCTTGCAATTCCGGCAGCGCGCGCCGATACTTGCCGTACAGCAGATTTGAGTCCTGATGCATGGCCTTTCTAAAGCGGTTTCTGAATCTCTTTACGCGCGAACCTTGTCTTTAAAATATACCCTGCGTTATATTCTGCTTCAATCCGTGCCGGACCGGGAAGAATCCGCATTCCTGCCTCAATTTCCAAATATCTTTCGAATGCGGGCGCTTCTGTAATCGAATATCGAGTCCAGTTTTCCGCTTACAAGGAGCGGATTTGCCAGCCTTCCGACCGGTCCGAACGGCAGGGAGTAGTGAACAAGGTCCCGGACCTGCGTTCTTTCCCCTGCCTCCGTAAAAAAATGCTTGTGGTGCCAGAATCTGTAGGGTCCGAATCGCTGCTCGTCGACGAAGTAGCGCGGCGGGTCGACCTGGGTTATTTCCGTCGTCCAGCTGGTCTTGATAAGTGGTACTGGAGTTACGGTGTAAGTGATTATCATGCCGGGATATATTTTTTCTTCCGCCTCGGATGTTATCCGCAGGTTAAGATTCGAGGGGGTTATCTCGGGAAGATTGTTCGGGTCGGAGAAAAAATCCCAGACTGTTTCAATGGAAACCGGCAGGAATTCCGTTCTCTCAAGCGTATATATCTTCATTTTTTCTCCGCCTGCTCAAGCGGCGGTCCCGGAAGCCCGACGAACTTCCACAGTATCAGGAACAGGAGTCCGAATACCAGGGGCAGAGACTCGTGGGTCTCGTAAAGTATGCCGGAGGACATTCCGCCCACGCAGGCTCCCATAAAATTCGCCAGGTTGAAAAAACCGGAAAGCACGCCCCTGTTCTCCGAGGAGACTCTTTGCGTAACGAACGCGGGCAGTATGGACTGAAATATGGAGTATCCGAGAAAGAACACCGCCCCCGTCAGGTAGAGAGTGATGCTGTCGGATTCCCGGAGCAGGTAGATCAGAAAAGCGGCTACCAGGAAGAAAAGACCCAGCCTGGTTGCCTGTTTCAGTTTTTTTCTCGTTTCTGAAATTCTTATGTAGGCATTGGCCAGCAGCGCGCTTGGGGAGAGTATTACCAGGTAGACGAACCACAGGTCCTGGGGCCCGGTGCCGATATTTTTCCAGTCCAGGGGATAGATGAACAGGATAAGGTTGAGGCAGAGGGACGTTATGAAGGTTGAGGAAAGAATTTTTCCCACTTCCGGCTCCCTGAGCTTGAGAAGAATTTCTTTTCTGTCCCTTGTTTTTTTCTTCGGAAGTTCCGGAAACATGAAGAGAGTAACCAGCACCGCGATTAATCCCAGGGCCGCGAGGATGAAGAAAAGGCTTTCAAAACCGAATTTCGCCGCGAGCACCGGACCGACTATGAGCGAGGTTATGAACGCCGTTCCGACTATTATTCCGGTCAGCATGAAGGACTGGGCCCTTACCTCGTTTCTCGTGCAGTCCCCCAAGATAGCTATGGCTACCGCTCCTATCGCGCCGCTTCCCTGGATCGCTCTGGTTATTATCAGCTCCCATATGCTGTCTGCGAAAGCGCAGAGGACGCTTCCGACGCAGAAGATCAGAAGCCCCACCACTATTACCGGCTTTCTTCCGAACCTGTCGCTCGCCATGCCGAAAGGTATCTGCAGCAGGCTCTGGGTAAGGGCGTATATTCCGAACGCGACTCCGGCGGATGAGAGGGTCGCTCCCTCGTAGTTTACGGCGTATATGCTGAAAACGGGAATTATCAGGAATATTCCCAGAAGCCTGAGCGCAATTACTGTTCCTATTACGAAAACGGAGCGAAGCTCATATCTGTTCAGTTTCATGGCGTTTTTCCCGGGATTCCCCGTTCCGGCTTCGTTTCGAGCGGGACAGTTAAAAAACCGGTTCAATGAAAGATAGGGTATTTATCACGTTTGACAATGGCAGAACTCTCTAAAACAGTAAAAAATTCGGAGAACATTACATCCGTGGCGTCTTTTTGCGCTTCCCGCGCGAGGCGGGACTGAAACTTGCCTTGGGCCGTGGTATAATCTCAATTTCAGCTGGGCTGAGGGAATACGGAACCGGCGGACAGTCCGAATGAACCTTCCCTCCCGGCTTCTGGAGAAATTTCCAAGCGATGAGACCTACTTGGGCTGAAATCAGTCTTGATTCTTTTGAGTCAAATCTTGGCGAAGTAAGAAGGCTTGTAGGGGAAAATGTCCGTATTATGGCAATTGTCAAAGCCGACGCTTACGGGCACGGCGCGGTAAGGTTAAGTGAAGTCGCTCTTGGCTGCGGGGCGGATATGCTGGGGGTGGCCACCGTGCCGGAGGCGATGGAACTTCGGGAAGCCGGCATAGAAGGCGGAATATTTCTTCTGGGAGGAATTGACCCCCGGGAAGCCGGGGCAGTCGTGGAGAACACCCTTACTCCCGCGTGTTATTCCCTTGATGTGCTTGAGGCTCTTTCGGAAGCCGCCGTCGGGTGCGGAAAAACGGTCGGTTATCACCTGAAAGTCGATACGGGCATGACCAGGCTTGGAGTGGGGGCAGGAGACATGGAATCTTTTTTCGCTTCGGCCGCCAGGCTTCCCGGAGTAATGCTTGAGGGCGTTTTCACGCATCTTGCGTCCTCCGAGGTTCACCAGAGCGACTATACGGATTATCAGCTCGGGGTTTTCCGCGAGGGTCTTTTTTTCCTTGACGAGCTGGGAGTTAAATACCGCTTCGCCCATTCCGCGAACAGCGCCTCCATACAGAGGTTTCCGGATTCTCACATGGATATCGTGAGACCCGGGATAATGCTTTACGGTTCGGGCGGCATGGGGGAGGTCGACCTGAGGCCCGTTATGAAGCTCAAGACAAGGATAGTGCAGCTCAGGGAAGTTCCCCCGGGCACTTCGGTCGGCTACAGGGGAACTTTCGTCGCCGGGAAACAAACGCTGGTCGCAACCCTTCCCGTCGGGTATGCGGATGGGTACCCGAGAGCCCTTTCGAACAGGGGAAAAGTTTCTCTCGGCGGGAGACTCGCTCCGCTTATAGGATCCGTCTGCATGGATTTCATCATGGTCGACGTGACGGACATTCCGGGTGTCTGCGTCGGGGACGAAGCGGTGCTTTTCGGAGACGGGCTCGTGAGCGTTGAGGATGTCTCCTCCTGGGCCCGGACCATATCCTACGAAGTCCTGTCACGGATTTCGCCGAGGGTCCCGAGGCGTTACGTATGATTCTTATTGGTTAATCCGAGGAAAATCCGCAGATGAGAACCGTCATACAGAGAGTAACCGAAGCGTCAGTCAGCGTTGACGGAAATGTAGTCGGCAGCATCGGACCGGGAATGGTGGTTCTTGTCGGAGTCGGGAAGGATGACTCGGAAAAAGACATTGCCTATGTTGCGGAGAAGATAGCCGGGCTGAGAATATTTGAGGATTCCTCGGGCAAAATGAACCTGAGTATCAGGGATACGGGAGGGGAAATCCTGGCCGTATCCCAGTTTACCCTCTACGGTGACTGCAGAAAGGGCAGAAGACCTTCTTACGCGCGGGCCGCCGGTGGAGATTCCGCGAGGCGGTGCTACGAACTTTTCATCGCCGAGATCGCGCAGCGCGGAATTCCGGTCAGAACCGGCGTATTCGGGGCGGCAATGGATGTTCATATGGTGAACAGCGGTCCCGTTACGCTTCTTATCGACAGTTCCAGGGATTTCTGAGTTCATACTGGTTATTTCGCCGCGGCGGATTATTATTAGGATAGATGAAGACCGTATGCAGTCATCCTACCGCTCACAGGGATTATATATTTGAGGAGAAGTACGAAGCGGGTCTGGTACTCAGGGGCTCCGAGGTTAAATCCCTCAGAAACGGAAACGCCAGCGTAAAGGAAAGTTTTGCTCTCATAAGGGAGGGCGAGGCCAGGCTCGTTAACTGCTACATAGCCCCTTATGACGCCGCAAGCGGGCTTAACCATGAACCGACGAGGGAGAGAAAGCTTCTGCTGAACTCCCATGAGATAAGGAAACTGATTGGAAAAACCAGTATTAGAGGGTACACTTTAATTCCTCTTAAGATTTATTTTAAGAACGGCATCGCAAAACTCGAACTGGCCCTTGCCAAAGGCAAGAAGACGAGGGATAAAAGAGAGGATATCAAGCGTCGCGAGGCCCAGAGGGATATGCAGAAGGCCGTCAGACGATCTTTGAAACGTTCATAGCTTTATACACGGGGGCGATTCGGCTTCGACGGGAAACAGGGAAGCTTGTGCCGCATGCCGAGCTTGGTTAACTCGTAAAACTGATCAAGCACGATAAGTGCCGAACCAATTAACGCACTCGCAGCCTAAAAGAAACTGCGACGTCTCAGAACGTCATGCCCGCTGGGCTTTCTGAGGCGTAATTCAAGCGGGATGGCTGGCAAGTGATTCCCGGGGCGCGTGCCAGCGAGATTTTACTCGGGACTGCGGTGAAAAACCTGCCTGCCGGTGATTTTGCCGTCTGATTCAAAAGACAGGATAAGCATGTAGAAGTCCAGTGAAACTTTTTCCGGACCCGGGTTCGATTCCCGGCGCCTCCACCAAAAGAGAATTAAAGCGTCACTTCTTAGAATATAAACCCTCAAAACGAAAAATCATAAGCCTCCTGCGGGGGCTGTTTTATCCAGCCGAGTGTCAAGGCCGGGGATATAATGAAGCGCAGAACTATCGTGATTGCCACTGAGAACAAGGGCAAGCTGAGAGAATTCAGGTCAATTCTCGCTGACGCCTATGACGAGATCCTTTCCCTTGCGGACTTTGATGAAGTTCCCGAGATAAGGGAAACGGGCCTTTCTTTCAGGGAGAATGCCTATATCAAGGCGAAAGCGGCCTCTGATTTTCTCAGAATGGATTCCATCGGGGATGACTCGGGTCTGGTCGTGGACGCTCTGGACGGGGCTCCGGGGATTTATTCGGCAAGGTACGCCGGCGAAGAGGCCTCGGATGATGATAATAACGAAAAACTGCTCTCCGAGCTCAAGGGGGAGAAAAACAGGAATGCCAGGTTTGTCTGCTGTATCGCCCTGGTGCTTGCGGACGGAACGCGGGAATTTTTTGAGGGCGAGTGCCTCGGACAGATCATCCAGGAGAAAAGGGGGCGGGGCGGTTTTGGTTATGACCCGGTTTTCTATGTTTCTCAATACGGAAAGACCATGGCTGAACTCGCCCCCGACATAAAAAACAGGATAAGCCACAGAGCCATGGCTTCGGAAAAGCTCCTGTCGTATTTCTTCGGCTTGGAGTAGTATTTGTGTGCCCATATTGACAGGTTGCCTGTGAAGTCGAAATTGTAGATTATCATTGGGGAAAAAGAAAAAGAGGGAGTAACGGCAATGTCTAGAGAACCTATTCATCCCGGTGAGCTTCTTATCGATGAGCTTAAGGAGATTGAAGTGACGCTGGCTGAGTTGTCACGTCGTATTGGTGTGCCGCCCGGCCGCATCTCACAGATCATCCGCGGGAAGCGGGATATAACGGTCGATGTCGCTTCGAGACTTGGACGGTTTTTTGGTACCAGCTCCGAACTTTGGATTAACCTGCAAAGGGATTATGATCTGGACAAGGCAGAAGCGGAATCACGGCCGGAGATTTAGAAGGTTCGCCGCTGGCGGCCTGAAGCGGATTCGCGGAGATAAACAGGTTCCGAAAGGGTTTTCCTGGAAGTTTTAATTGTAAGCTGCTTCCCGATTGAATATATTTAAATTCCGACCTTTGTTTATTGCGGCTGCTTTAACTTGATAAAGGGGTTTTCCGCGTGAAAAGCGCAAAGTTTATTTTTGTTACCGGCGGAGTTATGTCTTCTCTGGGAAAGGGCATCTCCGCTTCCTCAATAGGCTTCCTTCTTGAATGCTGCGGTCTCCGGGTCACCCTACAGAAGCTTGATCCCTACATAAACGTTGACCCGGGCACGATGAACCCTTTTGAGCACGGGGAGGTGTTCGTTACGGATGACGGGGCGGAAACGGACCTCGACCTCGGTCATTACGAGAGGTTTACGAAGGCCCAGCTCGGCAAGAAAAACAATCTTACAAGCGGCAAGGTCTACGACTCCGTTATTTCCAAGGAAAGGGAAGGCAGGTTTCTCGGCAAGACGGTTCAGGTAATCCCTCACATAACGGACGAGATAAAGTCGCGCGTGCTTGCCCTTGAGGACGAAAACGATGTCATCATAGTCGAGATCGGCGGCACCGTGGGAGATATTGAGAGTCTTCCCTTTCTCGAGGCGGTAAGGCAGCTGAGGTCGGACCTCGGCAAGCAGAACACTCTTTTCATACATCTCACGTACGTCCCCTATGTCGCCGCCGCCGGAGAGCTTAAAACAAAGCCCACGCAGCACAGCGTGAAGGATCTCCTCCAGATAGGCATCCAGCCCGACATACTCCTGTGCCGCACAGAGGACAAGTTTCTTCCCGAGGACGTCAAGAGGAAGATAGCCCTTTTCTGCAACATCGAGCGAAAGGCCGTGATCACGGCCAAGGACGTTGAGCACATATATGAAGTGCCGCTTATGTACAAAAAGGAAGGACTTGCCGAGATAATCGTTGAATATCTCGGCATGTGGACCAAGAAGCCCGACATGGGAGAGTGGGAAGAACTCGTTCGAAGAGTGAAGAATATGAAAAAAACCGTGCGCATAGCGGTTGTCGGAAAATACGTTTCGCACGGAGACGCTTACAAGAGCCTCCACGAGGCTCTCTACCACGGCGGTCTGGCCAACGACTCGACCGTTGAGATAAAATACGTGAATTCGGAGGAAATGGACGGCGCTTCTCCGGACGACTATTTCTCCGATGTTCACGGCATACTTGTTCCTGGGGGGTTCGGGGAGAGGGGGATTGACGGCAAGGTCGGCGCTACCAGATACGCGAGGGAGAACAGGATTCCCTTTTTCGGAATCTGTTATGGCATGCAGCTTGCCGTTATTGAGTTCTCAAGGAACGTTTGCGGCATAGATGACGCGGATACGGCCGAGAACAACGGCGATACGCAGAACGCGGTTATAGACATAATGGAATCGCAGAAAAACATAAGCGAGAAGGGCGGGACGATGAGGCTCGGGGCCTATCCCTGCGTCATAAAGCCCGAGACCCTGGCCGGCAGCATCTACGGGACTTCCGAGATCTCCGAAAGACACCGCCACCGGTTTGAAGTGAACAACAGCTACAGGGAAATCCTTGAGTCAAACGGAATGGTTCTCTGTGGCCTCTCGCCGGATGGAAATCTGGTTGAAATCATGGAACTCAAGGACCATCCCTGGTTTGTCGGCTGCCAGTTCCACCCCGAATTCAAGTCAAAGCCCCTCGGAGCCCACCCGCTTTTCAGGGATTTCATAAGAGGGGCGCTTCGGTACAAGGATTCTTCTAGCTGATCGAATTGCTCTGTTCGATGAATCTCCCTGGTATAAACGAACTTATTGCCTACAGAAAAAGAAGGGAGCCCGCCTTGGGAGTGGTCCTCTGCGCCCATCCCGACAAACTCTCCGTTCTCGCAGAAGACGGCAAACGCTACTCGGTTGAACCGAAGAAGGTCGTGCTGCTCACCGGAATAACCGTTTCCGAAACCCTGACCGACTCCGAGAAAAAACTTCAGATGAGAAAATGGAGAAGAGACCTCGAGCAAGGAAAAGACTCCGTTGACGTGGAAACGCTGTGGGAGTGCGTCGTGGAGGAGCGGGAGACCATAAGCTTTGAGGAGATGCTGGATCTGTATTCGGGCGCGGAGCGGGTTTCTCCGGAACAGAGGTTCCTGCTTTTCTGGGCCGTGGACAAGAACACCGTCTACCTCGCAAGAGGCGAAAACGGTTATCTCGTCCGCTCGCGGGATGATGTTTCCGGCACGCTTCGCACCCTTGAACTCAGAAAGGAAAGGGAACGGAAAGCGCAGGCCACCGTAAGCTGGGTGCGTTCCGTTCTGAGCGGCGAAATTCCCGCGGCGGTTGATGAGAGCCACGGCGAGTTCCTTGAGCTGATCGAGCGGTACGTCATTGACCTTGACGGTTACGAGCGGGCCAAGGAAGCCAAGGGCTTTCTCTACGAAGCGGGGCTTAAGGAAGTGGAGTCGGCGGTTGAATTTCTTATAAAAACGGGCTTCTGGAAAAAAGACGACGACCCGGAGTCAAAAAAAATCGCTTTTCATTTCAGACACTCCCAGAGAGCGCTTGAGGAGGTGGAAGCTGTCTTGAGTGCCGGGGAGAACTTCGCGGGCCTTGCCGACAGGACGGACATTGAAGCTTTTTCGGTTGACAGCGAGACAACGCAGGACATCGATGACGCCATTTCGTTTGACGTGCACGGGGACCGGATCACCCTGGGAGTGCACATATCGAATGTCGCCCATGCTGTGGGCAGGGGAAGTTTTCTTGATCAGGGGGCACTTGAGCGCGCCGAGACGGTTTACTTCCCCGAGGGACGCGTGGATATGTTTCCCCGGGACCTCGTGAGCGGGAAACTCAGCCTGACTGCCGGCGACCTCCGGCCCGCGCTTTCTCTTTTCGCCACTTTTAACAAAGAAGACTTCGCCTTGATTGATTATCGCTTTGAACCGACGGTAATAAGGGTTTCGGAAAATCTTGCCTACGCCGAGGCGACCGAAATCTTCCGCCGGACCCAGTGGGGAAAATCCCTCTTGGCCCTCGCCGACTCGCTTAGAAACGGGAGGGCTGAGAGGGGAGCTTTCATAGTTCAGCTTCCCCAGCTCAATATCGGGGTCACGGACCGGGACGAAATCTCGGTCAGCAAAGATTACATGGATTCTCCCGCCCACAACGTCGTCTCCGAGTGCATGATACTCATGAACCGGCTTTCGGGGGACTTTTTCGGCAAGAATGAAATTCCGGCGCTCTTTCGTTCCCAGCCTCAGGATATTGAGCCTGAAGCCAGGGAGCTTGACCCCGAAGACGTCCTTTTTCCGGTGAAGGTGGGAAAGCACTTAAAGCCTTCTTTCGTCGGCTTTGCTCCCGAAGTCCACAAGTCCCTGGGGGTTCCCTGCTACGTGCAGATGACTTCTCCGATAAGAAGGTGCACGGATCTTCTTATGCAGCGCCAGCTTATATCCTGGCTCAAGGAGCAGAGGATCTGCTACTCGGAAAGCGAGCTTGAGGACATGAACACGCGGGTCAGCCTCGCCACCAGGGAAATAAAAAACGCGCAGAGAAGCAGGCACAGGTACTGGCTTATCCGCCATCTTCTGGAAAAAAACATAAAAGGGGCGACGGGCTACGTAAGTTCAAGGGGGTATAACGGGTTTAACGTTTATATCCCGGAGTTTCTGATCGAACTCGCGCTTTCTAACTCGGGCGGCAGGGTTTTTGACATAGGAAGCGAACTCTCCCTGTCCATTTGGGGAACGGATCCTCTCAGAAGAAGGATACGCGTGAGCCCGGCTTAGCTTTCGGTGTGCCGGAACCCGGGTTAAACAAGCACGTGCTGTCGCGGCGGGAAAGAGCGCCCGCTTCAGGGAGTTTTTTCGAGAACCCTTAGAATTTCTTCAAGTCTCGAGATCTTCACCCTCGGTTTTCCCTGCTTTTCTCCCTTTTCCTTTTCGAATGAATCAATCCGCAGCCACTCATCGTAGGAAATGTGCTTTTCCTCAAGCAGTTCCTTTATGCTTTCAGGCGAAGTGAATTCGGGACGCAGCGTGTTTCCCGTTTCAATGTCCTCGATCATGCAGTTCACGGTCTCGCCTGAGTCGGTCTTGTTCGTGCCGATGACGCCGGTCGGTCCGCGTTTTATCCACCCGGTGGCGTAAAGTCCGCAAAGCGGGCTGCCGCCCGTTTTGTCAAGTATTCTTCCCCTCTCGTTAGGAATTACCCCCGAATCACCGTCAAACGGCACGTCCCGAAGAGGTATTCCCCGGTATCCTACGGAGCGGAAAACCAGGTCGGCGGGAATTTCTTCGGTCTCGCCCGTGGGCCTGGGCCGGAGAGAGCCGTCGTCGGACCTGTAAAGCCTGTTTTTCACGACCTTGACGCTTTTTACCCTGTTGTCTCCCCCCGCGATTATCTCTATCGGAGAGACCAGAAATCTTATGACGATTTTTTTCGATTTGGAGGGAACTCTTTCGGAGGCCTTTTTTATAAGCTCTATTTTCGTCTGGGCCGCCCTGTCCGGCTTGCGTTCAAGTTCCTCGAGCGTAAGAGGGTCGGGTTCCGCTTCGTCCGGCAGCGTAAGGAGATCCGCGTCCTCAAGCTTCTCAAGTTCCCGCAGTTCGGGGTTGGTGAAAGCCGCCTGCGCCGGCCCCCTTCTTCCCAGCACCTGTATTTCCTCTATTCCGCTTTCAGCCAGTTTTTCAAACGCGTAGTCGGCTATATCCGTTTTTTCCATTTCGCTTTTCGTAAGGGAGAGAATTCTCGCGACATCCACAGCGACGTTTCCGACCCCCACTATGACGACTTTTTTCCCCGAGAGGTCGAAATCAAGTCCCGTGTGTTCCGGGTGGGAGTTATACCATGCTACGAACTCCGTCGCCGTGCGGCTCCCGCTCAGGTCCTCTCCCGGTATTCCCATTTTTCTGTCGGTCTGCGCCCCTGTCGCGAAAACTATCTGGTGGTAGCGGCTGCTCAGGTCCTCGATCGTCACGTGTTTTCCGAACTCCACGAGCCCGAAGAACCTGAATTTGGGATTTGAGGCGATCTTGTCGTAAACCCTGGTCACGGTCTTTATCTTCTGGTGGTCGGGAGCTACCCCGCTTCTGACGAGACCGTGGGGAGTCGGGAGCTTCTCGAACATGTCTATGAAGGCGCGGTCGCCGAGTTTCTTCTGCAGATGGTCGGCCGCGTAGAAAGCCGCGGGTCCCGATCCTATTATGGCGACTTTTATTGTTTCATGGCTCATGCCGTGGGAAGTATATATGCAATATTCCATAAATCTATTGCCGGGAAAGCTTTTTCTTCAGGTTTCTGGCAGGAAATTTTCAGACGCTCCTTTTTCGGCTAACCGGGTCTGATGGTGGTATAATACTGGTTTCTTGGTGTGTGGCGGAGTGATCCTATGATTGTTAAAGACCGCGTGGAGCGGGAGCATTTCCACCTCAAGGTGGTTCACGAGATAAGCGACCTGATCAACAAGTCCGTGGGTCTTAACACCGTTTTGGGCAGGGTGGTCAGAAAAATTTCGTCCTCGCTAAACTACGATGTTGTTTCCATATACGTCTGGGATGACATGAAAGAGGTTCTCAGGCTCGCTGCCAACAGGGGTCTTCAGGTCAAGCCGAAAAATGGTATCTTCCTGCGCTCTGACGAGGGTCTCACGGGAACGGTCTATAAAACGAAGGTTCCTCTGATTGCCATGCCGGCTTCGGAGCATCCGAATTACAAGTATTTTCCTGAAATAGGCGAAGAGGAGTACGAAAGCTACATGGGCGTTCCCATAATGCTTCACGACGTGTGCGTCGGGGTGCTTGTGGGGCAGAACAGGACCCCCATGCAGATAACCCCGGCAGAACAGACCCTTTTTCAGATCGTGGCGCTGCGGCTTGCGGGGGTTCTGGAAGTTGCAAACACTCTTGACCGCCTGAAACCTCCGTCAATGGTAAAACACGAGACGAGAACCTACCAGGGAAAAGGAGTTTCCGAAGGAGTGGCCGTCGGGAAGGCGGTTACGTTCCGCGGGCTTTTCCGTCAGATGTCCACGATGGAGATGACCGCCGGCACTCCCGGGACAGAGAAAAAGAGAGTCAGGAATTCCATAAGGAACATATCGCAGGACCTTAGGAATACGATTCAGAAGATGGATTCCGAGGGCAAATTGTCGAAAACCGAAGTGGATATTTTCCGCTCGCACCTGATGATAGTGGACAGCCGCGACATGGAGAAAGGCACCGACAGGCTCATAGACGAGAAGAGTGTTTCGGCCGAGGCCGCGGTGGTTGAGTATCTCGAATCCCAGGCGTTGCGTTTTGAGTCCCTGCCGGACTCCTACATGAGGGAGAGGGCCTACGATTTCAGAGATATAGGCGAGAGGATGCTCAGGGATCTCACCCGTTCAAAGGACGAGAATATTTCCGCTTCCGCCGACGGGGCCTCCTCCATACTTGTTGCAAGAGAGATAGGCGTTTCTTTTGTCACGGCCGTTGAGGGGGAAGTGGGGGGAATAGTGCTTGAAAAGGGCGGGGAGACTTCGCACGCTGTCATAATAGCGAAATCGCTCGGGATTCCGGTAGTCGTCGGCATAGACAACATCGTGAATCTGGTACATCCGGGGGAGGACATGATAGTTGACGGAAGAAGCGGTTTCATCTTCACGAATCCCGACCAGGTGCTGAAGGACGAGTATCTGTCCATGCGCCGCAAAGCCGTCGAGCTCCGCAACTTCATAGAGACTGAAGCCGGAAAAAGTACGGGCGCCGGCCTTGAGGTCAGGATAACGGCGAATGTCGGAATTCCGGCCGACGCCGAGGTGGCCAAGCGTTACGGCATCAGGAGTGCGGGGCTTTTCAGAACGGAATTTGCCTTTGCAAGGTTTAAGAAATGGCCCAGCGTAAGGTCCCAGCTGAAGATATACGAGGAGATCTCGGCTGATTTTGAGGATGGAGTGACCATCAGGACCCTGGACGTGGGTTCTGACAAGATACTTTCCTATCTGAAAATGCCCAGGGAGGAAAATCCCCTTCTTGGCCTTCGCTCAATACGCTTTTCAATGGAGTATCTCGATCTTTTCAGGGACCAGGTGAAGTCCATCCTGCTGGCGGCGAAAAAAGGGGGGAATTTCAGGATTCTTCTTCCCATGGTGTCGAATGTCTGGGAGGTTGAGACCGCGGCGCAGATAATCGAGGAACTGTCTGCCGAAGTCGGTCTTAACCGGCTTGACATACCGAAGCTCGGAATAATGATGGAGGTTCCGGCACTCGCGTATCAGTTCGGCGATTACGCGGACTTGATAGATTTTGTCGCCGTCGGGACAAACGACCTGATACAGTATCTGCTCGCGGTGGACAGGAATTCAAACGCTGTCGGGCATCTCTACTCCGCCTTTCATCCCTCCGTGGTGAGAATGCTGGATTTTACGAGAGAGCAGGTCCTCTCAGGCGGAAAGGAGCTTTCAATATGCGGAGAAATAGCGGGAGTTCCTTCCGGTACGCTCCTTATACTGGCTCTCGGTTACCGTAATCTGAGCGTTTCCCCGCTTCGGTTTCCTTACGTGAAGTTTCTTTCGGACAGGCTTTCCGAGGGGATGCTTGAGGAAATCAGGTCCGACGTGCTGCTGCTCTCAAAAGAGTCTGACATAGAGAGATACCTAAAGGATGTCCTTAACTCCATAGACCCGATGTTGCTCGAAGTAGAGTAGCCATGATCAGAAGATCCGTCCTTATCCCGCTGGCGCTTTTTGTCCTCACGGCAGCCACGACTTTTCTTTCCGGCTACATGATAAGCGGAACCCATGCGGGAGGCGTTCTTTTCTCGGTTTCCCTGGTCGCCATTCTCGGAGCCCATGAAATGGGTCATTACTTCTACGGCAGGAAATACGGCGTTTCCATGACCCTTCCCTGGTTTATTCCCGCTCCTCCCTTCCTCTCCCCGATAGGGACGTTCGGGGCGTTTATAAGGATAAGGTCCCGGATACGCGGCCGAAGGGAGCTTTTCGACATAGGCGTCGCCGGTCCCATAGCCGGAGTTGTGGTAGCTCTTCCGGTCCTGTTTGTCGGGCTGCTTTTCTCGGACGTGGTAGCCCTGGATTCCGGGAGGCTCTCCGAGATGCGGACGGCCATGTCTCTCGGCAATTCTCTCGTATTCGCCCTTTTCTCAAAAATGGCTGTCGGGGAAGTCGCTCAGGGGCACGAAATCCTGCTGCACCCCGTTGCGTTTGCGGGATGGATAGGTCTTTTCGTAACCGTCCTGAATCTCATGCCCGCGGGACAGCTTGACGGAGGGCATGTCGTATATTGCGTCTTCCCGGCGGAGTGGCATAGAACCATATCCGCCGCTACGGTCATTTTTCTTGTAATAATGGGAGTGGGGACGGAGCCTCTTTTGGACTTTGCGGACTATATGGGCCTGTGGGCTCTGGGCGGCCTTCCCGAATGGCTTATGTTCGAGGGCTGGGTCGGCTGGCTTTTCTGGGCGATACTGCTTCTGGTGATCGGCACGTCCCATCCGCCGACCGTATCAAGCGATGCCGATATCGGCGCCGGAAGGAAGGCGCTTGCTTTTCTCTCGCTGCTTATTTTCATTTCCTGTTTTACCCCTGTCCCCATCAGTATCGTGGAGTTCGGTTAGGCAGTTTTGCGTTTAGCGGAAAAGTCTGTTACAGTTACCCTGATCGGTTGGAGTGAAAAAGAGGGTGGTTCACATGCGGAAATCCGATTCAGCCGGCAACTTGATTTAAACAACTTCACTACTGCGAGGAGATTTACAAATGTCGAAGAACACTTTGTCTGTAAAGGATAACAGAACGGGTAAAACATACGAACTTGCTATAGACAACGACACCATAAAAGCCACTGACCTTCGCCAGATAAGGGTTAAGGACGAAGACTTTGGCATGATGAGCTATGATCCCGCTTTCGGGAATACGGCTTCGTGCAAAAGCAAGGTTACCTTCATTGACGGGGAGAAGGGAATCCTGAGGTACAGGGGATACCCGATAGAAGAGCTGGCGAAGAAAAGCAACTTCCTTGAAGTCGCCTACCTCCTTATTCACGGCGAGCTGCCCAACAAATCGCAATACGAAAGCTGGGTTCACGACATAACCCACCACACCTACGTGCATGAAAACATAAGGAAGCTCATGGACGGATTCCGCTACGACGCGCATCCGATGGGCATGCTGCTTGCGACCGTCGGAGCCCTCTCGACTTTCTATCCGGATGCAAAGGACATATTCGACACCGACGTGCAGAAACTCGAGATAAGAAGGCTTATAGCGAAGACGCCTACCATAGCCGGATTTTCCTACAGGCACATTATGGGTCTTCCGTATGTATACCCCGACAACGAACTCAGCTACGCCGGGAATTTCCTTTCGATGATGTTCAAGATGACCGAGGCCAAGTACGAACCTAACCCGGCGATAGAGAAGGCTATAGATGTTCTTTTCATCCTCCACGCAGACCACGAGCAGAACTGCAGCGCAAGCGCGATGAGAAACGTCGCGAGCTCCCATCCGGATCCTTACTCCGCGGCGGCCGCCGCGATTGCCGCGCTGTACGGTCCTCTTCACGGCGGAGCGAACGAGGCGGTGCTTGAGATGCTCGCCGACATAGGTTCGATTGACAAGATTCCGCAGTACATAGAAAGGGCCAAGAAGGGAGAGTTCAGGCTCATGGGCTTCGGGCACAGGGTGTACAAGGCGTACGACCCGAGAGCGGCGATAATAAAGGACATAGCCCACGACGTGTTTGAGGTCACCGGGAAAAATCCTCTGCTCGACATAGCGCTTGAGCTTGAGAGAATAGCCCTTGAAGACGACTATTTCGTGAGAAGAAGGCTTTATCCGAACGTCGACTTCTACTCCGGACTCATATACCAGAGCATAGGTCTTCCCACCAGCATGTTCACCGTTCTTTTCGCGATAGCGAGAATGGCCGGGTGGCTTGCCCAGTGGCTTGAGTTGCTGAACGATCCCGAAACCAGGATCGCGAGGCCGAGGCAGGTCTATCTGGGAGAGGACAACAGGAAGTACGTGGCGATGAGCAGAAGGCGCAAGAAGTAACTCCGCCGGCCCGGAATCACGGCTGAGGAGAAAACGGGGAGAGGGTGGAGAGACGCCTGCGCTCAGCTTGCCGAGAAGTGCTTTCCTATTATCGTGTTGTAATAGTAGTCGATCGTGTGCTCGGTGTTGGCTATCAGGATTGAGATGGCCTCGTCGCGGCCTCTTTGCGACAGAATAAACGCTTTCCCGCTGTTTTCCCGCGCCGCTCTTTCCTCGAGCATTTCCAGAAAAGAGTTCTTGAAAGCGTCCCTGTCATCCCGAAGGGCCGTCTCAAGCAGGGCTTCGTCCTGAAGATCGTATTTTTTCTTTTTTATCTCCCCGCGAAGCGCCAGGGAGAACTTCTCTAGATCGAGTTCGGGGAAATTTTCCCTTGCGATTTCCTCGAATACGCGGAGCAGTTCTTCCATCATTGTTGCCGGGCGTCCCGATGCCGGTTTGAGGGGCTGAATTTTCCTATGTCCCCGAGCAGGCACGAGACCAGGTCTATCGTGTGACCGATGTCGCTTTTATAGGCGATGGAACTCGGGCTGTGAAGATACCTTGTCGGAACCGAAAGCACTGCCGCTCTGGTTCCCTTTCCGGTGACCTGCATGGCGGTCGCGTTCGTGCTGCCCGCTTTTTTTACCGTTACCTGGCAGGGTATTTCGTTTTTCTCCGCAAGCTCCTTTATGAAAAAGCTGAATGGCCTGTGCGCCACCAGGAACCTGTCGGAAAGCCTGATCTCGGGCCCCTTGCCGATGTTGGCAAAGGAGTTGCTCTCCGAAACTCCCGGTATGTCCATTGCCACGGTTCCCTCAAGGGCGACGGCGAAGTCCGGTTCGTAAACCGGCGTTATCACCCTCGCCCCGCGAAGCCCGACTTCTTCCTGCACTGTAAAGGTGACTATGAGATCGCAGCCCGGATTCGGGGTCTTTCGAAGAGCCTCGATTATCACGAAAAGACCCATCCTGTCGTCAAGGGCCTTGGAGATCACGGAATCCCCGGTTTCATCGAGGGAAGTGTCAAACGACGCCACGTCCCCTATCTTCACTAGGTCGGCGACTTTTTCAGGGCTGAGCCCGAGATCAACCGCGCAGTCCTCGATTTCCGGAACCTCCTTGGCGCCTCCGCTGCTCCTTGTCACGTGGGGCGGAACCGCCGCCACCACTCCCTTTAAGGGTTCTTTCCCCCATACCACGATGCGCTGTCCGTAAAAGACCCTGGCGTCCATTCCCCCGAGCGGGGTTACCCTCAGAAACCCCCTGCCGTCGATATGATGTACCATGAACCCCACTTCGTCCATGTGAGCGTCAAGAACGAGGGTGGGCCCGTCTCCGGGGATGCGGGCGATTACGTTTCCCAGGACATCTTCGGTGATGTCTTCTGAGAATTTCTTTATTTCCTCAAGCAGAATCGCCTTGACCAGGCCCTCGTCCCCGGGCATTCCCGGAGTGTCGCAGAGCTTCTTTAGGAGTTTTATATCCATAACGGGCTGATTATAACCAAACGGCCCTCTTTTCCAAAACCGCCGGAGAGGAACGGAAGTTTTTCAGGTCGGTTTGCGGGGAACTGCGTACAGTCCTGCGCGAAGTCGGTTTTTGAGTTTCCGTTGTTGACTTCTGGTGGGTGGCAACGGTTGCAATCAGCTGTCTTGACGAGACTCTCATAACTGCGGTAATATGGCAGTATGAAAACCACTGTTGAACTCCCGGACGCCCTTTTCAGACAGGCTAAAGCTATTGCGGCCGGCCGTGGCAGGGCTTTGAAGCGGTTTTTCACTCAGGCGCGAATTAAGAACAGGAGACGGACTTGAATCCCGACGACCCCGGTCTTTTCAGACCCGCGAAAGAATCTCTTCCTCTTCCCGAAAGAATGAGACCCGGGAACATTGAAGAGATGGTGGGTCAGGAGCACCTGATAGGGCCAGATGGACTTGTGACGAAAACGCTTGAGGCCGGGGGAGCGCATTCCATGATATTCTGGGGCCCACCGGGAACGGGCAAGACGACGCTTTCAAGACTCATCGCGGGCAGGGCGGGCGCCAGATTCGTGCAGATAAACGCTATTTCCTCAGGAGTAAAGGAACTGAGAGACATAGTCGCTGCGGCAAAAGACGCTCTTTACTCCGGGCGAAAGACCGTGCTTTTCATCGACGAGATACACAGGTTCAACAAGGCGCAGCAGGCGGCGCTTCTGAAAAGCGTGGAAGAGGGGGTTCTGGTGCTCATAGGAGCCACCACGGAGAACCCTTCGTTTGAAGTTATAAGCCCGCTTCTTTCCCGCTGCCAGGTCTATGTCCTTAACCCGCTCTCGGCACAGGAGCTTGGCCGCATACTCGAAAAAGTCTTCTCCGAGGATGAACTTCTGGCCGGAGCTGACATTTCTCCCGAGGCCAGGGATGAACTCGTCGCGCTTTGCGGCGGAGACGCAAGGGTCATGCTGAATGCCCTTGAGATCGCTTCTTCCCTTCTTCGCGCGAAGAAGCTTTCTGAGGTTGGCACCGATCTCGTAAGGGAAATTTTCCAGAAAACGGGCCTTCTCTACGACAGGGCCGGGGAGGAGCACTACAATACGATTTCCGCTTTTATAAAAAGCGTGAGAGGAAGCGACCCCGACGCGGCGGTCTACTACCTGGCGAGAATGCTTGAGGCGGGAGAGGATCCGAAGTTCATCGCAAGGCGTCTTGTGATACTTGCCTCGGAGGACATAGGAAACGCCGAGCCCTACGCGCTTACCCTGGCGACCGACTGTTTCACGGCGGTCAATTACGTTGGGATGCCCGAGAGCAGCATAATTCTCTCCCAGGTAACCACTTACCTTGCCAGCTGTCCCAAGAGCAACGCCGCGTACAGGGCCATACGGAAGGCGGAAAAGGACGTTAGAAAAAATCCCGGCCTGCAGATTCCGCTTCACCTGAGGAACGCGCCGACCGAACTCATGAAGGATCTCGGCTACAAAAAGGGCTACAAGTACGCCCACGACTACGAAGACCACTTCGTCGAGGACGATTTTCTTCCCGAGGAGATAAAAGACAGCGTTTACTACGAACCCACCGACAAGGGAAGGGAGGCTAACCTCAAGAAGTATCTGGACGCCAGGTGGAAAAAGAGAAAAGGGTGACCGGGGAAATCAGCTTTTTCTCTGTATGAGCTCGATTTTGTACGAATCGGGGTCCTCCACGAAAGCTATCACGGTGGTTCCGTGTTTCATGGGCCCCGGGGCTCTTGTTACCCGCCCCCCGGCCTGTTCTATCTTCTCGCACGTAGCGTATATGTCCTCTACCCCGAATGCCATGTGACCATAACCTTCTCCGAGGTCGTACCGGGATGTGTCCCAGTTGTGCGTGAGTTCGAGGAAAGGTTCCGTGTCGCCGCCGTAACCGAGAAAAGCAAGCGTGAAACGGCCTTCGGGGTAATCGGTCTTCCTGTGAAACTCAAGACCGATGATGTCTGTATAAAACGCGATCGACTTCTCAAGGTCGCCGACCCTTATCATCGTGTGGAGATATCTCATGTGGATGCCTGCCCGGTTTGTCCGATTTTGCTCATTAATTATTATACTGTGTGATTCCGCAGGCGGTAAAGGGGTTGCGGAGAGGCGTAAGATGAGTGGAAAGAAGGCAGAAAAACCGAAAACCAGAAAACCCGTTTCCAAAAGGCCCGGCAAGGTTATGCCCTCGAAAAAAGACGTCGAGACGAAAAAGAGATTCAGGAAAGCGGACTGGGAAAAGGAAATAAAGAAATAAGCTTATGGGAACCTCCGGAAACATAAAGGCGGGGATAACCGGGGCGACGGGTTTTATCGGCGGCAAGCTTGCTGAAAAACTTATAGGCGACGGTTTTTCGATAAGATGCCTGGTAAGAGAAACGAGCGATACGGAGAAGCTGCGCTCTTTGGGCGCAGAGCTTGTCCACGGGGATCTTTGCGACTCAAAGTCGCTTCAGACCTTTCCGGAAGGGTGCGATTACGTTTTTCATCTCGCTTCCAAGGTTTCTGACTGGGGACCTAGGGATGATTTTTTCAGCCAGAACGTTGAGGCGACGAAAACTCTTCTTGACTCTTCGCGCGAGGCGGGGGTGAAGAGGTTCGTCTACATGAGTTCCTCCACCGTGATCTGGAACGCCTCTTTTCTGGGGACAGTAAATCTCCGGGATATAGACGAGAGCTATCCGTATCCGAAAAGCCATCATAATTTCTATAATGAGACCAAGGCCTTATCCGAGAAACTTGTGAGAGAATATAACGGACGGGGGGGGCTTGAAACAGTCATACTGAGACCGTCAAACGTCTGGGGAGCCGGCGATACGGTCATACTCCCGAGAATAGCCGATGCCTGCCTGAAGGGGCTTCTGGTTAACATGGGTTTCAACAAGAAGATTGTCTCCCCCTGCCATGTGCTCAATCTTGTTCACGCCGCCGTGCTTTCCGCGGTGTCCTCTGCCGGGGCGGGCAAAATATACTTTGTAAACGACGGAGCGCGGATTGATAACCGCCATTTTGTCTCGGATCAGCTTGCGTCGATAGGAATTGAGTGGAAGCCGGGAATCACCGTACCGTACACTCTGGGGTATGCGGTCGCGTTTGTCCTTGAGAAAATCTTCGAACTCAGGAGGTCGGAGACCCCGCCCGTCCTTACCCGCTTCGGCGTTTCCGCTCTCTCAAAGAGCAGAACCTACAGCATAGAAAGAGCCAGAAGGGATCTGGGGTATGAACCAGTGTGCGGCTATGAGGAGGGAATGGCGGGGCTTGCGGAGTGGATTTCAGAGATAGGCGGTTATGAAGAGCTGCTGGGAAGGGGGAAGTGACGTGCGGAGCGGTGACTGCCGGATAGAAACTAGGGGACTTGAGAAGCGGTTCGGTTTTTTCCCTGTCTTAAGGGGAGTTGATCTTGCCGTCGGCGAAGGCGAATTCCTCACGGTCTTCGGTCCCAACGGCGCCGGCAAGTCCACGCTGCTCTCCATTCTCTCGACGTTCATAAAGCCCGGGGGTGGAGAGGCCTTCGTGGCGGGCTTTGACGTTTCCAGGGAAAAACAGCGGATAAGAAGACTTATAGGGTTCATCTCTCATAACACGATGCTTTACGAAAACCTCACCGCCCGGGAAAACCTTGAATTCATAGGGGCTTTCTATGAAATTCCGGATCTCCGCCAGAGATGCTCCGATATTCTCCAGAAGGTTGAGCTCTACACGAAGAAAGACGCGCTGGTGAGCACCCTTTCTTTCGGAACGCGCCAGCGCCTCGCCATTGCCAGAACGCTTCTTCACGACCCGCCGATACTTTTCCTGGATGAGCCGTACAGCGGCCTTGATTACGGCGGAGCCGCCATCCTTACCTCGATTCTTGATTCAATGAAAGCGGACAAAACCATAGTCATGACGACCCACAGTGTCTACGAGGGGCTTTCGCTGTGCGACAAGGTCGCGATTCTCGATCGAGGAGAGGTGGTCTATCGGTCTGCGCAGAAGCCCGCCCGCGAGGAATTTCAGGATATCTACATGTCTTGCGTAGGAAGCGGGGGCGGGCAATGAGAAACATATTGCTCATATTCAGAAAGGATTTTCTGGTGGAGTGGCGTTCAAAGCAGATATTCCCCACGATGTTCGTATTCTCGCTTCTGCTTCTCCTGGTTTTCAATGTCGCTTTCGAATTCCGCTCGGATGTTGATTCCCGGGCGGTCTCGGCCGTTATATGGATAACCTTTATCTTCTCGGGGCTTCTGGCTCTTGGAAGGTCCTTTTCGCTTGAAAAGGAAAATAACGCATTCGCGTTTCTTCTTCTTACCCCGGTGAGCAGAAGCTGCATCTATCTCGGAAAACTGCTTTCAAACGTGGTTATGGTCCTGCTCTCCGAGCTGTTCATACTTCCGCTTTTTCTTCTGTTTTTTCTTTCTGACGCAACCGGGGTTTCGCTTTCGCCGACGGGGGCCATACTTCCTTTTCTCGGAGTCATGGTTCTCGGAACGATAGGATTCGTGTCGCTCGGCACCTTTTTTTCCTCGATGGCGCTTAACACGAAGCTTCGCGACATGATGCTTCCCCTGCTGGTTTTTCCCCTCATCATACCCGTCGTGATAACCTCGGTCGGAATATGCTCCTCGATACTGGAGGGAAGGCCTCCGGGCTACTACGCTTTTTCTTTGCAGGTGCTGGTTTCCTTCGATATAATCTTCATCCTTTTATGCTCTATTCTGTTTGAGTATCTTATTGAGGACAGCGGGGACTGACCCGCTTTCTTTCTTAAAAATGCGAAACATACTGTTTTTCCTGACGTTTGGGCTGATGGTTCTCGCTACCTGGATGACGCTCTTTTACGCGCCTACCGAGGCCGTTATGGGCCATGTGCAGAGAATTTTCTACTTCCACATGGGCACGGTCTGGGCCGCCACGGTGGCGTTTACGGTGGTTTTCGTGGCGAGCATATATTATCTGGTAAGAGAGACGGCTAAATGGGATACGCTTGCCTACTGCTCGGCCGAGATAGGCATGCTGCTCCTTACCCTTACGATCATTACCGGCAGCATATGGGCGAAACCGGTCTGGGGAACTTGGTGGACGTGGGACCCGCAGCTTACGACCACGTTCATTCTCTGGGTTCTCTACGCCGTTTATCTGGTTTTGCGTTCAGGGGCCGGCGGGCGCGGAAAAAAGGCCAGGTACTCGGCCATATTCGCCATAATAGCATACGTGGATCTCCCCGTGGTCTATGTTTCCGCCCGTATAAAAAGGGGCATATCGCCTGTGGTTTTCGGGCCGGGGGGAGGCGGCATAGATCCCGCCATGATGCACACTCTTCTGGTCACGCTGCTGGGATTCACGCTTCTTTTCGTTTTACTTCTCGGCGAAAGAACAAGGATAATGAACATGGAAAACGCACTTTACGCCCGGAGCGGGCAGGGCGGTTAATCTGAGATGGAATATTTCCTCTGGTCAAGCGTAACGGTCTGGGTCTCTCTTATCGCCTACGTGCTCTACCTGCGCGCGAAGTCGGCTTCCTTGAGGAAAAGGCTGCTTCCGGGCGGGGATGGATCCGGAAGCGGAGGTGAAGGTTGAAAGCGAGACTGAAATTCATTCTGCCTCTTGTTGTTATAGTGTCTCTGATTTCCTGGCTTGTCTTTGCGGGGGTCAGGGATTCCATGGTCTACTACGTAACGGTTGACGAACTGCTTGAGGATGTCCCGGACATTTACGGGCAGAAGGTGAGGGTCTCGGGGACGGTGGTTAGCGGCTCGATCCAAAACGAACTCGACGACTCTCTTCGGTTCACCATCGAGGCGGGTGAGGGCAGGCTTGACGTTGAGTATGACGGTATAATTCCCGACATATTCACAGACGGGGTTGAGGCGGTCGTTGAAGGCAGGCTTTCGGGAGATAACGTCTTCACGGCGGATCTTCTGCTTGCGAAATGTCCCACCAAGTATGAATCCGAAGAAGCTCCCTACCAGAGAAAAAAAGGTTAGAGATGTCTGATACAGGAAGTATAGCGATACTTCTTTCCTTCTTTATCACCGTTTACAGTCTTGCCGCCTGTGCTTTTGCCGCGAGAACGGGAAGCCGCGCGTTTGCGCTTAGCGGCGGAAACGGCATTGTCTCGGTTGCCTTTCTTCTCCTGGTAGCGGTATGCTGCCTTGTCTACGAGCTTGTGACCCTTGATTTTTCGCTCAGGTACGTGGCACTTAACACGAGCACCGATCTCCCGGTGATATACAGGGTGACGGCCCTCTGGGCCGGCCAGGCGGGTTCCCTGCTTCTCTGGAGCTTCGTTCTCTCCCTGTACGCGGCTTTCGTAGTCCTCAGAAGCAGGGAAAAGGGCGGGGACCCTTACGTAAATGCCGTTTTATGCGCCGTTTCGCTTTTCTTTCTCTTCCTCATAGCCTACGTGGAGGATCCTTTCGGGAAGCTGGGCGTGGCGGTCGGGGAAGGAAGGGGGCTTAATCCGATTCTTCAGAACGGATACATGGCCATTCACCCGGTCACCCTGTACGTGGGATACGTGGGGATTACGGTGCCTTTTGCTTTCGGCATGGCCGCACTGCTGAGCGGACGCCTGGGGGACGAGTGGATAAGGAACTGCAGAAAATACGCCCTTTTTTCCTGGATGTTTCTCTCCGCGGGGCTCCTTCTCGGGGCCAGGTGGGCATATCTTGAACTCGGCTGGGGAGGATACTGGGCCTGGGACCCGGTTGAGAACGCCGCGTTTATGCCATGGCTTGCGGGAACCGCGTTTCTTCACTCCGTCATGATTCAGGAGAGAAAGGCGATGCTTAAGAAATGGAACATCATTCTGCTTATAATCACCTTCTTTCTCTCCATATTCGGCACCTTCATAACCAGAAGCGGCATAGTGTCCTCGGTTCACTCGTTTGCGCGCTCGGACATAGGCCCGCTTTTTGTCGGCTTCATGGTCCTGATACTGCTTTTCTCCTTCTCTCTCCTTGCCTACAGGTCAAAAGAGCTGGAAAGCGAGGAAAGGTTCGATTCGGTGCTCTCAAGGGAAAGCGCTTTTCTGTTTAACAACCTTCTTTTCCTGGCGGCCGCGTTCTCCGTATTCCTGGGAACCATTTTCCCCGTGCTCTCAGAGGCTTTCACCGGGAAGAAAATCCTGGTCGGCCCTCCGTATTTCAACGCGGTGGGGGTGCCGATAGGACTTGTGCTCATCCTGCTTATGGGCATAGGCCCGCTTATATCCTGGAAGAAGGCCTCGACCGCAAACCTCAGGAGAAATTTCGTTTTCCCCGCGGTGGTTTTTCTGGCGGTTCTCCTGGCGCTTTCTGTCTTCGGCATGAGGGAACCGGTAGCGCTTCTGAGTTTCGCGCTCTGCGGGTTTGTCGCGACGACGGTGTTTTTGGAGTATTTCAGGGGCGTAAGGGTGCGAAGCGGCAGGGGAGAGAACCCCGCTTCGGCATTCTTTAATCTCATCTCAAGGAACCGCAGGCGCTACGGCGGATACATAGTTCATCTGGGGGTGGTGCTGCTTGTGATAGGAATCACTGCCTCTTCTCTTTTCGTTACCCAGAAGGAAGTTGTTCTGGACAAGGGGGATTCCTTTTCCCTGGGAAGGTACGATCTGGTTTTCCGTGGAGTGCGCTTCATCTCAAACGACGCCAAGGACGGATTTTCGGCAGAACTCTCGATCGAGAACCAGGGAAGGAGCGTCGCGACCATGTATCCCGAAAAAAATATCTACAAGTACGAGGGGAACAGGGAGATAAACCAGGAAACCGAGGTCGCGCTCCGCTCCACTTTCAGGGACGATCTTTATCTCATACTCTCCGAGGTCGACGGGAGTGGAAAGGTGAACATAAGGGCCCTGCTTAACCCGATGGTGAACTGGATATGGGCCGGAGGTCTTGTCATCGTCCTCGGAGCGGTTGTCACCATGTGGCCCGAGGGGCGAAGAAAAAAGGAGTTTGGCGCGTGAGCGAATACATAGTTTCTCTTCTGCTTGTGGCGCTGGTCTCGGTTTTTACCGTTTATCCTCTTTTCCTGGGTTACAGGAGAGGGAATCGGGGCGCGGATAGCCCGGAGATCAGCAGGGTCGGGCGGCTTTACGAGAAAAGGGACCTCTATTACTCATCCATAAGGGATATAGAGCTTGACCGCGACATGGGGAAGCTAAACGAGCAGGACTACGCCGAGCTTATTTCAAGGTACAAGGAAAAGGCTGCGGTCGTCACGAAGCTGATATCGGAACTTGAGTCCACGGAGAAAAACGAAAAGACCGAAGAGGAACCGGGAACATCTTCTTTTCAGGCTCCGGTTTCGTGACTGGCCGGAACATGAAAAAACGGCACTATGTAACCGTAGACGGCGCGGGGAGGATTAATGGAAACTAAGATTGAACGTGGCAGCGGCAACGTGTTTGCGGACTTGGGTTGTCCCGAGCCCGAGATTTCACGGCTCCTGCGGGGGGATTTTCACGATTACTCCGTGAAACACCTCCTGCGCCTTTTGACGTTTCTCGGAATGGACGTGGAAATCGTTATTAAGGAATCCCGCTTGGGGCGGCAAGGCAGGTTGGGCGTTGCGGCACCGTAGATACGATCAGACCGCGGCCCCAAGGACTGCGGGAGTTTTTTGTTGCGCACGAGGCGGACCCGAGACCGTCCTGGATGAAATGGTTATGAAAAAGGCGTTTGCGTTCGGCTTTTCAGTTTTTACGTTTCTTTTTTTTCTTGTTTTTCAGCAGGGTTCCGTTTCCGCGCAGGAGCCGCCCCCCGGCGAGGAAATCTTCACGCGGGAGAAATGCGCAAGATGCCATACGCTTGGAAGGGGAAGGTTCGTAGGTCCCGATCTTCTGGGCGCAGGGCAGAGGTACTCAAGGGATGAGCTGATCAGGTGGGCCCGGGACCCGGAGAGCATCTACGCGGAGAAGAAGAAAAAACCGGTAAACGACGGCTATCCGCCGATGCCTCCGATGAACCTGTCAGAAAGCGACGCCCGAAAGGTAGCTGATTACCTCCTGGGTTATACGCACCCGCCCGATCTCGCTGAAAACGGGACTATAAAGGGTCGCGTAAGGAATATCACTACTGCGAAACCCGAAGCGGAGCGGGACGTCGTTCTGGTTTCATACATGGGAGACAGGCAGCAGGAGAGGCACTTCGCCAAGTCGGATTCCCTGGGCGATTTCTTGTTTCCTTCTCTGCGCTGGGACAGAAGCTACGAGATCGTGCTTTTTCACAATGGAGTTCAGTACGTTTCGGGGAAGATGGTTTTTCTTCCCGGAAAGGACGAAATCACCCTTGACCTCCCGGTCTACAATACCACGGCTTCTGATGAGAACGTTTCCCTGCGGTCGCTTAACCTGATTGTCTACCCGGATAACGGGGGTGCCGACGTGAACGTAACCTCCCTTTATGTTTTCGAGAATTCGGGCGATACCGTTTTTACGGGAGAGCAGACGGGCCCGGATACCAGGACCCTTGTTTTTTCGATTCCCGAGGAGGCGGTGGACGTCACTTTTTCAGACGGAGTCAATCCGGAAGCGGTGGAGAGAGAGGGGGAAAAGCTTTACAGCAAACTTCCTTTTCTTCCAGGGATGAAAAGGATCGCTCTTGGCTACTCCCTCCCTCTTTCGCAGATCCGGGGGAAATTTCAGATAGGGTTTGACTATGAAGTCGCCGATCTCGGCGTGTTTGTAAGAAAAACAGGACTCGGGATCCGGCTTGAGCGGCCCGGGGCGGCTGCAGAAGAGATCATGATTCATGACGAGGAGTTTTTGAAATACGAGTTGTCCGGCCTAAACCCCGGCAGCATTACGGTATCCGTCCCCAATGTCTCCTTTCTCAAGAGCAGCCTCGGCAAATACCTGCCGGCGATACTCTTTTTTGCCTTTGCCGCCGCGGGAGTCATGTATTTTTTCTACGGGAGAACCTGGCTTTCAAACATGGGCTCGGAAAGGTAAAAACCGTTGGACTGGAGGAATCCTTTTTTTCTGAAAAATGAGCGACGCGCAGAAAAATCCGCCACCCCTGCTTAACAGGAGCTTTGTGCTTGTAACCTTCCTCGGGTGCCTTTACTTCTTTAACTTCCATTCGTTTCTCCTTCTGCCCATCAGGATTTCCGAGCTGGGAGGAACGGAAAAAATAGTGGGATTCGTGATGGGCGTCGCGGGGCTGAGCACCCTTTTCCTTACCCCCTACGCCGGCCACATAACCGACAGGTACGGAAAGAAACTGTTTGTGCTGCTGGGGTTCGCGCTGCTTGCCGCCTCGACGTTTCCGCTCGCCTTTCTGGACAGGGTCGATTACCTCTACTACATCATCAGGATAGTTCACGGCTGTTCCTTTTCCCTTTTCTTCGTCGCCGCGGGGGCGCTTATGGTTGATGTCTCAAGCGAGCAGAGAAGGGCGCAGGCGCTCGGCATATACGGCGTCTTCACAATAATAAACTACGCGATTGCCCCTTACGTGGGCTCCATCCTGATAAGGAACTTCGGTTTTGATTTCTTCATCTTCTTCCTGACCGTTACGGCGCTTGTCGGCCTGGGAGTCTCTTTTCTGATAGGAGAGGGGAAAAAAACAACTGCTCCGAAAGACACGGGGCCGGGCTATCTGGACTGCCTTCGGGGCAAGGCTACTTATGTATCTTCGGCTACGCTTTTTATATGCGGGGCGGCGTTTATAACCACGCTTAACTTTATCTCCATCTTCTCGCTTTCAATAAGCATAGAGAACTTTCACGTTTATTTTCTCTCCTACACGGTTTCGGTGCTTGCGATCAGGCTGTTTCTCGGCTGGGTCCCCGACAGGTACGGCAAGTGGAGGGTCGCTTCCCCGTTCGTTTTCTTCTTGGGACTGAGTGTCTTCATGCTGAGTTTCGTGCACGAGGTAAAGCTTCTTGTTCTCTGCGGAATCATGTTCGGCTGCGCGCACGGATTCGTGTATCCTTCAATATATTCAATCATAATAGAATCGAACCCGAAGGAGGCGAGGGCGAAGGCTTTCGCCATAAGCAGCGTTTCATTCACGGGCGGCGGGATGCTGGGGTCTTTTGTTTTCGGAGTGGTAGCCGAGCTTTTCGGGTTCAGGGCGATGTTTGTCTCGATAGCGCTTATGGTATTCCTGGGGTTTTTATTCTTCGCCGGGAGTTCCGCGTTGAAGGAGCGTAAAGTATGAGCGGAAAACCTATCAGGCTTCCTTCCGGGCACCCGAAGATTTTCGACACGATGAAAATAGAGATTCTCCGCATGGAAAACGGGGAGGCGGAGCTTTCCATGCCGTTTATTGAGGAATACACGCAGCACTACGGAATGCTCCACGGCGGAGCGATTTTCACCCTGGCGGACGCGGCCTGCGGAGTTGCCGTCGCCAGCGTCGCGAGAGAGGGGAAAAAGTTCCTTACGTCCGGAATGAATATAAGTTACCTGGAACCCATAAGGGAAGGTGTTACTGTCTGCCGTGCCAGGGTGCTCAGGCAGGGGAGAATAATGCCCGTTGAGAGCGAGGTTTTGAATTCGGGTGTCTGCGTGGCGAAGGCCACCGCTATCTATACTCTGGTTGACTGATTCCGCGGGAATATTTTACCGTCACGGCGTGCGATTTACCCCGTGGTCAGATATCGCCGAAGCGGGACTGGAGAAGCGCCAGGCTTACCACTGAAGCCGTTTCCGCTCTCAGTATTCTTTTTCCAAGCCCGAGGGCCATGCAGCCGTTTTCCTCGGCCAAGGTGATTTCTTCTTTCGAAAAACCTCCTTCGGGACCTATATAGACATTTATGCTGTTTACGGGTCTTGTGAGGGAACGCATGTAGTCTCCGAGCAGCTCGTCTTGATTTTCATAAAGTATTATTTTCATCTCGCTCTGTTCCCTGATTCCGAAGGAACCCTGAAAATCAACCGGCTCGGAAACCGAAGGCGGCGTTGCTCTTCCGCATTGCTTTGTCGATTCCCGGGCTATCTTGTTCCACCTGTCTACCTTGGCTGTTGACCTTACCTGGGTTCTTTCTGAAATTACCGGAAAAATCCCCGACACGCCGAGCTGAGTCGCTTGGCTGATTATCCCGTCCATCCTGTTTCCCTTGAGGATTGCCTGGAAGAGGATCAGCTCCAGTTCAGGTTCCGTTTGGAGCAGGCGGGTGTCGTGAACCCGCAGGGCGATGGTTCCGGAAGAGATATCCGTTATCGTGCCCTCGTACTCGGTGGATTCGGCGTCGAAAACGGTTATGCGGTCCCCGGCCCCGAGTCTCAGTACTTTCGTTATATGCGTGGAGTCGCTCTCGGATATTGTTCCGCGAAGTATCCCGCCGTCTTCCGGGTAGGGGTCTTTTCTGATCGGAAATCTGGGCATCTCAGGCCGCCTGCCTTCTTACGGGACGTACAGGTCCAGAATTTTTTCCTTGAGTCCCCGGGCCGTGTGAATGTCGGCGGTTACGGATGGGGTAAAACCGCAGCCGAGCAGCGTCGCGGCCGTTACCGGACCTATGCAGGCAAATCCGGTCTTACTGAAAAGCCCGGGGTCTTTTCCCAAAAGCGAAAAGAAATTCGTCACTGTCGAGGAGCTTGTGAACGTTACGAGATCTATCTTTGCGTCGGAGAATTTTTCTTTTATCGCACGGAGCTCCTGCTTCGAGTAGTCGGGAACAAGCGTTTCATAAACGCAGAGCACTTCCACCGAGGCTCCCATAGACCGCAGCGTATCGGGGAGAAGTTCTCTTGCCGCAAGCGCTCTCGGGATAAGTATTTTTTTGCCGTCGAGGTCAAGGTTTTCGGCAAGCGAGATTATCCCTTCGGCCGTATAGACAGCGGGCACGTAATCCGGCCTAAGGTTGTACTTTAGAAGTTCCTCGGATGTTTTTTCCCCTATGGCTATTACCTTTTTGCCTTTCAGGTCGTGCGAACTCTTTCCGTGGGATGCCAGCACGTCAAAATAGTTGCTGACCCCGTTTACGCTTGTGAACACCAGAAAATCGTAGTCTTCCAGGTTTTTTACCGAGAGCTTCTGTTCCCTGGTATCCCTTACGGGTTTTATCTCGATCGTGGGAAATTCGACGGTTTTCGCCCCGCAGGAGCCGAGAAGCCCCGCGAACTCGGATGACGTTTCCTTTTCTCTCGTTACCATTACGGTTTTTCCGAAAAGAGGCTTTTTTTCATACCACCCTATCGCTCCTGCGAGCGAAGCAACCTCTCCGACCACTATGGTGGCCGGGGTCTGCATGTCAAGGACCTTGGTTCTCTCCGCTATGTCGGAAATAGTTCCGACGATGGATGTCTGCTCGGGCAGCGTGCCACAGGATATGACGGCAACGGGGGTGGACGGCTCCCTTCCGGATTCAAGCAGTTTTTTCATTATGCTCCCGATGTTGCTAAGTCCCATGAGAAATACCACCGTTTCTATTTGAGCCGGGTCGTAGGCGAAATCCTCTCTCTGGTGATGCCCGGTAAAGACCGCGAATGATGAATTGTAATCCCTGTGAGTAATGGGGATTCCCCCGTAAGCGGGCACCGCGGTGACGGAACTTACTCCCGGGACGATCTCGATATCGATGCCGTTTTGAACTACCGCCTCTGCCTCCTCTCCGCCCCTTCCGAAAACGAAAGGGTCGCCTCCCTTCAGCCTCGCGACCGTTTCCCCTTTTTTAGCCCTGTTTATAAGGAGTTCATTTATCTCTTCCTGGGATATGTGCGCCTCTCCCATCGTCTTGCCGGCAAAGACGAGTTCCGCGTCGGGACGGCAGAATCTTAGTATCTGCGGATTTACAAGAGAGTCGTAGACTACCACCTGTGCTTTACTGAGCAGATCCTTTCCCTTGAGGGTAAGAAGGCCCGCGTCGCCGGGTCCCGCGCCGATAAGATAAACCCTGCCTTTTTTCTCGCTCATGGAACCTTGGACCGCTCGGGAGAAACCCCGGAAAAATTCACCTGCCCGTTTTTTTTATACATTACACCGTGAAGGGAAAAACGGAGTCGCGACACCGCTTTTCGTCTCCCCTCTGCTCCAAACATTATTTCTCATAGAGGTATTCCTGTAAAATCGCTAACAGCAAAGCAACAAATACCTGGTGGAGAAAGATCAAGTGCATTTGTTAGAACCGCTCCGCTTCCACTTAACCATGGAAGGTCTTGCCGTCTGCTTGCAAACAGATGTCCGAGATGTTTTTCTGTTTGCAAGAAATTCAAGATAGTCCCGCTGGTGGTTAGAATAGTCCGTGATATGGATTCCGGGAAACCTTTATTCAATCTCGAAAGCCCTTTTGAACCCAAGGGAGATCAGCCCCAAGCCATCTCCGCACTGGGTAAGGGGCTGAAGCTGGGCTTCAAGGATCAGGTTCTCCTCGGAGTTACCGGAAGCGGCAAGACCTTTACCATGGCTCATGTTATCCGTGATGCCGGGCGTCCCGCGCTGATACTTGTTCACAACAAGACCCTGGCCGCCCAGATATACGCCGAACTGCGCGATTTTTTCCCCGACAACGAAGTTCACTATTTCGTGAGCTACTATGACTATTACCAGCCCGAAGCCTATATCCCCGAGACCGACACGTACATAGAGAAAGACGCCTCCATAAACGAATACATAGACCGGATGCGCCACGCGGCCACCAAGGCCCTTTTCAGGCGAAGGGACGCGATAATCGTCTCGAGCGTTTCGGCTATCTACGGAATCGGCGCGCCCAAGGTTTACTACGGCATGCTTACCGAGATCGAAGTGGGAATGGATCTCTCAAGAAACGATTTCGCCCTGAGGCTTGAGGAAGTGCGTTACGAAAGAAAGATCGACGAGCTTGAAAGAGGTACCTACAGGGTGAGGGGGGACGTGGTGGACGTGTTTCCCTCGCACGAGGAATCGGTCGCGCTAAGGGTCGAGTTCTTCGGGGACTCCATAGAGACGATACGCGCGATAGATCCACTGAGCGGACGGACGGTCCGGGAGGTGAGGGAGGTCTCCATTTTCCCGGGCTCTCATTACGTGGCTCCCAAAAGCGTTCTCGAGGAGGCCGTGGAGAACATAGACCGGGAACTTGAATCCAGGCTTGCTGAGTTGAGGGGCCGGGGCATGGAGCTTGAGGCCGGCCGGCTTGAGGAAAGGACCAGGTTCGATCTTGAGCTGCTCGATACGATGGGCTTCTGCCCCGGTATAGAGAATTACTCAAGATACATTTCGGGGCGGCGCCCCGGAGAGCCCCCTTACACGCTTCTTGATTACTTCCCCGAGGATTTTCTCTGCGTCATCGACGAGAGCCACCAGATGATTCCGCAGCTTCGGGGCATGTACCTCGGCGACAGGAGCAGGAAGCGTTCCCTGGTCGAAAACGGGTTCCGCCTTCCGTCCGCGTTTGATAACCGCCCCCTTAGTTTCGAGGAGTTCGAGGCCAAGGTCGGGCAGGTTGTATACGTTTCGGCCACCCCGGGGCCTTATGAGTTCGAGCGGGCCCGCGACAATGTCGTCGAGCAGATCATACGGCCGACGGGACTTGCCGACCCCCTGATTGAGACCCGGACCGCCCAGAACCAGGTGGACGATCTGTTCGACGAGCTCAGAAAGGTTGCCGCGTCGGGACAGAGGGCCCTGGTTACGACGCTTACGAAGAAAATGGCCGAGGACCTGACGGACTACTACAGGGAGCTCGGCCTGCGGGTCGAGTACCTGCATTCCGAGATTGACACCCTAGAGAGGATAAGGATCGTGAGGGACCTGCGGGCGGCCGTGTTCGACATCCTGATCGGAATAAATCTTCTTCGGGAGGGACTCGACATCCCGGAGGTCTCCCTTGTCGCGGTGCTTGATGCCGACAAGGAGGGGTATCTCCGCTCGGAAACGTCTCTTGTCCAGGTTTTCGGCCGGGCCGCGAGGAACGTCTCGGGCAGGGTGATTCTCTACGCGGACGCCATGACGGGGTCCATGCGCGCCGCCATGGCGGAAACCCGCAGGAGAAGAGATATCCAGATGGAGTACAATGCGGAAAACGGCATAGTCCCGAGAAGCATCGAAAAGAACATAACCGACGTGCTGGGCTCAATATACGAGTCGGACTATCTTAGGATTTCAGGCGCCGAGGAAGAGGATATCCTAGATATCCCCCCGAACAAGATTCCCGGTGCCGTAGCCAAGCTCTCAAGGGAAATGAAGTCCGCCGCGAAGAAGCTTGAGTTCGAAAAGGCGGCCGAATTCAGAAACAGGATAAAGAAGCTGCAGGAACTTGAACTAAAATACGCCGAAAGTCTCGCGTGACAGCGCGACAATCGGCGTATTTTTTCTCAGTGAGAAATCTGTTCTTCTCACTAAGCGCGTTTTCTGAGAAAAACCGCCGGGAGCAGAACGGATGCTACCAGGAACAGGTTAAGCAAGGTGCTTTGAAGCGCGCCGCCGGTTCCGGCGATTGCGCACCCTCCATCATCGTCGGCGCTCTCGCAGTTTTCTTTCTTCACATCGTCCGGACTCAGGTAAAATCCGGAACCGAAGACCAACGGAGCTGATACAGGTAACCCCGGCGTGAATCAGCCGGTTTTCATGGGTCTTTATGGAAAAGTACCGGGTAAAATTCTTTTGTCCCCTCATAAACCCCTTGACCTGTATGCATATAGTCAACAACACAAGCACCTCTTTCCTTGCCGATTTTTTTGTTTTATGTAGAATTTAAACCGCTTTGGAAAGAGTGGGTCTTTGCCCGCTCTTTTTTGTTGAAGGGTTTGAAAGACATGGAGAATTTTTGTGGAAAAGGCTGACGGCAGGCTTGAAAAAGCGGTTCTGGAGGTTCTCCACCCGATTGTCGAGGAGAATTCCTGCGAGCTTGTGGATGTAAAGTATCTGAGGGAAAGAGGCGGCAGGGTCTTGAGAATATATCTTGACAAGGAGGGCGGGGTTACAGTTGATGACTGCGCGAACGTGAGCAGGGAGCTCGGCGTGGTTCTCGATGCCTACGACATAATGCCGCAGCATTCCTACACGCTTGAGGTTTCTTCTCCGGGCCTCAGGAGGCCCCTTAACAGGCAGAGCGACTACGAGAGGTTCAAGGGAAGAAAGGTGAAGATAAGGACCGCGGACCCGGTCGGGGACAGGAAGGTTTTTTCCGGGACGCTTCTCGGAATGGAGGGGGGAATGATTCTGGTGGAAGTTGACGGCCGTTCCTACAGCGTGCCTTTCGGCTCCGTCAGCAGGGCGAACTTGGAAATTGATCTTGGGAAAGGAGCGAGAAAATGATTACGGAACTGACGAGGGTTATAGATTCCGTAGGGAAGGACAAGGGCATTGACAGGGAACGCATAATAAGCGCGGTCGAGGAGGCGGTTCTGTCCGCCGCCGAGAAGCTTCTCAAGTCAAAGAACCAGGACAAGGAATTCGATGTCTACTATAACCCCGAGGAGGGGGAGGTGGAGCTTTTCGAGTACAAGGAGGTCGTGGAAGCCGTAACCGACCCCGAAATTGAGATCTCGCTCGCCGAAGCGACCGAGCTCGATCCTGAAACCGAACTCGGCGACATGATAGGCGTCAAGATAAGCCCCGAATACACGAGAATCGCCATTCACAACGCCAAGCAGAAGGTCCTTCAGAAGCTCAAGGAGGCCGAGGGCAAGGTCATATACGAGGAGTTTATCGGCAGAAAGGGAACCATAATCGGGGGCATAGTGAGAAGGGTCGACAGAAGGCACATAATAGTGGACCTGGGGAGGGTTGAGGCCGTATTGCCGCCCGAACAGCAGGTGCCAAGAGAGTACTACAAGATGAAGGAGAGGATACGCGCCGTGCTTCTTGACATAAGGGAGTCCCCCCGCGGGGAGCCGAGGCTTATCCTTTCAAGGGCTCACGTGAGTTTCGTTATGAGGCTTTTTGAATCGGAAGTCCCCGAAATCGCGGAGAAGATAGTGGAGATAAAGGCCATCTCAAGGGATCCCGGCGGAAGAACGAAAATAGCCGTGGCGTCAAACGATTCGGACGTGGACGCGGTCGGCGCCTGCGTGGGCATGAGGGGTTCCAGGGTGCAGAGCATCATCCAGGAGCTAAGGGGCGAGAAGGTGGACATAGTGCCCTGGTCGGAAGACCCCGCCCGCTACGTCTGCAACGCGCTTTCTCCGGCTGTCGTGAACAAGGTCGTGATTGACGAGAACAGCCGCTCCATGGAGGTTATAGTCGACGATGACCAGCTTTCCCTCGCGATCGGGAGAAAGGGGCAGAACGTAAGGCTGGCATCGCAGCTTACCGAGTGGAAGATAGACATAAAGACCGAGTCAAGGGTCAAGCAGGAACAGCAGGAAGTCCTTTCCCTCCTCACGAGTCTGCCGTCCGTAAGCGAGGTTACGGCGAGCCTGCTTTACAACGACGGATTCTACTCTCTCGAACATATAGCTTTCTGCGAACCGGACGTGCTCATGAAAGTCGGAAGCCTTGATGAAGAAGAGGTTTCCACGCTCCAGAAAGCGGCCCGCGTGGCTCTTATGGAAAAACTCGAGGAAATGCCCGTTGAGAGCGGGACCGAAGAGGTTTCGGATACCAAGGAGGTTTCTGATACCGAAGAGGTTAAGGTATCATCGCCGACCGGCACAGAGGTACAGGATTCGCAAAGCGACGAGTAGGAAAAACCGCCGTCCTGCCCCGTTTGGAGAGCGGGCTTTTTTGGAATATGCCTAAGGTCAGAATACATCAGATAGCCAAAGAGCTGGGAGTAAGCAGCAAAGAGGTAATAGGCCAGAGCGTAAAGCTTGGAATGAAAGTTACGAGTCATCAGAATATAGTCTCGGCGGAGGATGCGGAGAGGATAAGAAAGGCGTTTATTAAAGTCCCGCAGGACGATTCTCCGGAAACGGCGGAAGAGCAGAAGGAAACCGTAAAGGTCTTCAAATCCGAAGCCGGTCATGACCTCGTTGAGAGAAGAAAGGGCTCCAGGGTCGTAAGAAGAAGAAAGAAGATCGTGAAGCCGGAGCCCGAGCCCGTTGAAGCGGAGGCCGTCGCGGCCGCCGGGGAACCTGCGGAAATCGAGCCGGAACCCGGGGTTGCCGTTCCGTCCGAACCCGTCGAGGCTGAAGAGCTCCAGGTTCCCGGCGCCGAGAGGGAAGCGGCGCCCGAGGAAGCGCTTGAAGCCGAGCAGCCACCCGAAGCCGAGGTTCCGCGGGAAGATGATGCTGAACCGGGGCCTGAACCGCCCCCCGAACCTGAAAAGGTTGTCGGGGAAGCGGATGATCAGGGCGAACGGAAGCAGAAGAAAAAAGCAAAGAAGGGCAAGCCCCTCAAAGAGGAAATACATGATGAGGAGACACTGGAGCAGCTCAAAAGAGCGTTTCGGACCAAGGTTCCCAGCAGAAAGGAATACGTAATACAGAACAAAAAGCCCAAGCTGAGGCAGAACTTTGACGGACTTGGGAGAAACAGGGGGGCTTACCCGGCAGACGGCCATGACGCGCAGGTCATTCCCGCTTCTCCGGCCTACGCTTCGAAAAGGAACATCAAGGTCGGCGAAACGGTAGTGGTTTCCGAGCTTGCGAAGATGATGAGCGTAAAGGCGACGGAAGTCGTCAAGAAACTCATGACAATGGGTACGGGTGCCACGATCAACCAGTCAATTGACAGCGATACCGCCGAGCTTGTCGCCGATGAGTTCGGTTTTAACGTGACGGTCGAGAGGTTTGTCGAGGAGGATCTGCTTTTTGACCGGGATGAATCGCAGGATGCGGAGAAAATGCCGCGCCCGCCGGTCGTTACGGTCATGGGACATGTTGACCACGGCAAGACCACGCTCCTTGACTCCATAAGGGAGACCAATGTTGTCGCGGGTGAGGCCGGCGGAATAACGCAGCACATAGGCGCCTACGCGGTGAAGATAAAGGATTCGACCATAGTTTTCGTGGACACGCCCGGGCACGAGGCGTTTACCTCGATGAGGGCCCGCGGTGCGAGCATAACGGATATAGTGATCCTGGTAGTGGCGGCGGATGACGGAGTGATGCCCCAGACGGTCGAAGCGGTTAATCACGCGAAAGCGGCCGGAGTTCCGATCATAGTGGCCATAAACAAAGTTGACAAGGAAGGCGCCGACGTCGAAAAGATCAGGAGGGAGCTTTCCGAGATAGACCTCGTATCGGAACAGTGGGGAGGAGACACGCTTTTTGCCGAAGTCTCGGCGAAAAAGAAAAAGGGTATAAGCGGACTCCTCGAGCTTGTCCTGCTCCAGGCCGACATACTTGAACTCAGGGCGTCGCCCGACAAGAAGGCAAACGGCGTGGTGGTGGAAGCGGAGCTTGACAAGGGCAGGGGAGCGGTCTCCACCGTTATCGTCAAGGAGGGAACTCTCCGGGTCGGGGACTGCATCGTATCGGGGGTTCACAGCGGAAAGATAAGGGCCCTTACCGATGACAGGGGCAGATCGGCGAAAAGCGTCGGCCCTTCAATGCCCGTTAAGATCATGGGTCTCTCGGGAGTTGCCGAAGCCGGGGAAAAATTCCACGTGGTGAAGGATGAGAAGACAGCCAAGGAGATAACGTCCCACCGCCTTGACAAGATCAGGTCCCGCAAGGTCGTCGCCGCTCCGAAACTTTCCCTCGAGGACCTTTTCAGCTCTATTGAAAACGAGGAAGCCAAGGAACTTTCGCTCATTATAAAGGCGGATACCCAGGGATCGGTCGAGGCCCTGAGGGAGTCCCTGGAAAAACTCTCCACCGAGAAGTGCAGGGTGAAAATCGTTCACTCCGGGGCAGGGGGGATAAACGAGACGGACGTGGTTCTCGCGAGCGCTTCGAACGCGGTTGTGATAGGGTTTAACGTCCGCCCGGACGCGAACGCGCTCAGGATTTCCGAGAAGGAGGGGGTCTCCCTCGAGCTTCATTCAATAATTTACGACGTGGTGAACCGGGTGAGAAGCGCGATGGAGGGACTTCTCGAACCCATCAGCAAGGAAGTCGTGGTGGCCCACATGGACGTAAGGGAGCTTTTCCACGTGTCGAAAGTGGGGACCATCGCGGGATGCATGGTTTCTGACGGCAAGGTGAGCAGGGACAACAGCATCAGGGTGGTTCGGGACGGCACGGTCGTCTTTGACGGCAAGGTAAGTTCCCTCAGACGTTTCAAGGAGGACGTGAAGGAGGTTCCCTCGGGTTACGAATGCGGCATAACGATAGAGAATTTCAACGACGTGAAGCAGGGGGACGTCTTTGAACTCTACAAGCTCGAGGAGATAAAGCAGGAGCTTTGACGTCCGGATCTTAAATGGTAGTGGGCATAGCCAGATTTGAACTCTACATGTCGGGCAACAGGTCCTTGAAGGATAAAAGACGCCTGGTGAAAAGCCTTGTGGAAAGGGCGAGGTCGAAATTCCCGAGCCTCTCGCTGACTGAAGTCGATTCCCTGGACCTGAAAGACAAGGCCACCATAGGGCTCGGGTATGTTTCAAACGATGTCTCACTGGTAAATTCCGTTCTTGACAAGGTGATTTCCCATATAGAGAGCACGGGAAGTTTCCGCATGGGTGAAAAAGAGATGGAGATCATCCATTTCTGAGCGGCTGAAAATGCCTCACAGCTACAAAAGATCCGCGAGGATATCCGATCTTCTCATAAAGGAGATATCCGAGATGCTGGTGCGCGGCAAGATCAAGGATCCCAGAGTGTCGTCGGCTAGCATAACGGCCGCGAGGGTTACGGACGACATGGGCTACGCGAAGGTCTTCTTCACCTCCTTTGATGAACGCTCAGACCCCCGGGAGATGCTCGAGGGACTGAGGAACGCCACCGGCTACATAAGAAGCGTGCTCTCAAGGAAATTGAGGATGAAAAAAATTCCCAGCATAGAATTCGAGTACGACGGCCTGGTGGAGAAGCGGGCGAGAATCGACGAACTGATAAAGGACCTGTCGGATGGATAAGCTTGATAATATCCTTAACCTCATAAGGGATAGCCAGAGCTTTCTTGTCGTTTCCCACGAGAATCCGGATTGCGACGCCCTGGGTTCGACCATAGCCATGGCGCTGGTTCTCCGCGAGCTCGGGAAGGACGTAATCATGTACAACACAGACGGGGTACCCGAGCACCTGCGTTTCCTTCCCGGATGCTCCGGCGTTACCGATTCCCTTGATCGCGTCGCGAACGGGGTGGATGTGGTCATGCTGCTTGACTGTGCCGACGTTTCGCGGCCCGGAAAGGAATTTGAGAATTTCATCCAGAAAAAAAACGGTTTCACCTTTGCGTTTGTGGACCACCACGCGAGCAACGGTGCAAGTTCCGAGTACTGCCTTGTGGATGAAAACGCGTCTTCCACGGGAGTTATTCTCTACAGGATGATAGAACGGCTCGGGATTCTCATAAGCCCGGACGTTGCGGAGTGTCTTTTTTCGACCATAGTCGGGGATACGGGTTCGTTCCGGTATTCGAACACCTGTTCCGAGACGTTCACCATCGCCGCCGACCTGGTCGCCCTTGGGGCCGACCCCGAGAAGATCTCAAGATTCATTTATGACAACGAGCCTCTCAGGAAGGTCATGCTCAGAACCCTGGCGATGAACACCCTCGAGGTAGACGGGAAAATCGCTTTTCTCCACGTATCGAGCGAGATGTTCCGCCAGACCGGCACCGAAAAGGAGCACACGGAAGGCATTGTCAGCATGGCGAGATCGATTGAAGGGGTTGAGGTCGCGGTTTTCCTCAGACAGGAATCCGCCCTCGGCTGGAAAGTGAGCCTCAGGTCAAAAGAGTACGTGGACGTGGCGCGGATTGCCGGGCGCTACGGCGGGGGAGGGCACCGGAGGGCCGCCGGCTGCGTGATTTCCGCCCCGCTCGCCACCGTCAAGCGGAGGCTTCGCAGTTCGATCGAGGAAGCGATCTGATGGACGGAATCATGGTTCTCGACAAGCCCGGGGGCTGTACCTCCGCCCAGGCGCTTAACAGAGTGAAAAAGGCTCTGGGAGCGAAAAAGGCGGGCCATACGGGCACCCTGGACCCGTTTGCGACGGGGGTGCTGCCCGTGTGCTTTAACCAGGCGACAAAAGCCATTCCCTACCTCGGAGACCATGTAAAGGAATACGAGGCCGAGATGATCCTGGGCATATCGACCGACACCATGGACGGCACCGGCACGGTCACCGGGCGGGCGGACGCGGGGCATCTGGGCAGGGATGAGATCGAGGAGGTCATTGAAGGATTCGCGGGGGAGATAATGCAGGTTCCCCCGATGTATTCCGCCGCGAAGGTTTCGGGCACGAAGCTCTACGCCCTCGCGAGAGCCGGGAAGGAAGTCGAAAGAAAACCGAAAAGGGTCACCATAGAGGAAATCAGGCTTCTTCGCTTTTCCTACCCCAGGGCGGCTTTCTACGTGAGGTGCTCCCGCGGAACCTACGTGAGGGCGATTGCATCGGATGCCGGGAGGAAGCTTGGCTGCGGAGCCCATCTTTGCGAACTTAGGAGACTCAGAAGCGGCCCCTTCACGCTGAGCGAGGCCAGCAGCATTGAGGATGTGGAATCCGGAAACTACAGCATTCTTTCTCTGGAGAAGGTTCTCGGGGGCTATCCCGGGATTCGTCTGGAGGGGTCTCTGTGCGAGAGCGTGCGCAACGGAATCCAGCTTTGCCGGGGGTCTCTTTCGGGCGTGGAATTGCCCGAATTCAAAAATAGGGATATAATTATCGTTTTTTGCCGGGAAAAGATTCTTTCCATCTGCGAGGCGGAAGCCGATTCGGATGAATTTGAGTATATGGCAGATAAGGATATAGTGTTCCGGCATTTAAGAGTGTTTAACTGATCAGGCGAGGGTCCAGGAGGAAGTAGTTTATGTCTTTGCAGAAAGAAGAGAAGGCGCGAATTATAAGCCAGTTCCAGAAACATGGGAACGATGTTGGTTCGGCCGAGGTTCAGATAGGGATTCTGAACGGGAAGATACAGGAACTGTCCGAGCACGTGAAAAGGGCGCCCAAGGATAACCATTCGAGAAAAGGACTGGTTTCAATGGTCGCCAGGAGAAGGAAGCTGCTCAATTACGTAAAGAGGGTGAGACCGCAGGAATACGGAAAATTGATTGAGACCCTTGGGCTAAGGAAATGAGGAAGTAATATTCTGGAGGAAATGAATTGACTGAACAAACAAGAGAGATGGAGGCGGAGCTGTTCGGAAACAAGCTGCGCCTTGAGACGGGAAGGCTTGCCAAGCAGGCAAGCGGGGCGGTGCTCGCTTCCTGCGGAGGAACTACAGTGCTTGCCACGGTAGTTGCCTCGGAAGAAAAAATAGAAGAGGACTTTCTGCCTCTTACGATTAACTACCAGGAGAAATCCTACGCGGCCGGGAAAATTCCCGGAGGTTATTTCAAGAGGGAAGGGCGTCCCAGCGAAAAGGAAATTCTTACGTCAAGGCTTATCGACAGGCCCGTAAGGCCGCTCATACCCAAGGGTTTCTGTTACCCGACTCAGGTTATAATTACGGTTATTTCCGCTGACGGCAAAAACGCTACCGACGTTCTGTCGGTGATAGCGTCTTCAGCGGCCCTAATGGTTTCGGATATTCCGTTCGCGGGGCCCATAGCGGCTCTCACGGTCGGGAAAGTCGACGGCAGCCTTGTCGTGAATCCCTCTCCCGAGCAGCTTGAGACCAGCACCATGGAGATAACCGTCGCCGGCACCTCGGAGGCCATCGTTATGGTTGAAGGCGGTGCGAGGGAAGTGAGCGAGGCCGAGGTGGTCGAAGCCCTCATGTTCGCCCATGACGGGATTAAGGAAATCGTCTCCTTCGAGAACCGTTTTGTTGAAGGAATAGGGAAGGAGAAAAGAGAGATTCCAGTTGTCGAAACGGATGATGCGCTAGAGGGCGAGGTTCGTTCATCTGTGCTCCCTTCTCTTGAGCGGGGGATAGTGACCGATTCAAAGGACGGCAGGAAAAAACTTATAAAGCAGATTTACGAAGAGACGGCAAAAAAGCTTGTCGAGGACCGCTCGGAAGACAGATCCAGGATTGACAAGGCGTTTGATGAGCTGATCAAAGACTCGGTGAGAAGCGGGATAGTCGAGGGCACGAGACCGGACGGAAGGGACTACACGACGGTTAGGCCCATATGGGGAGAAGTGGGATTTCTCGAGAGAACCCACGGTTCGGCGCTTTTTACCCGCGGAGAGACCCAGGCCATAGTTGTCGCCACCCTGGGAACTTCGTACGACGAGCAGAGAATAGACGCGCTTGAAGGCGACCAGACGAGAAGTTTCATGCTGCACTACAATTTCCCCCCCTACTCGGTCGGAGAGACGAGCAACCGTCTGGGTCCGGGAAGAAGGGAGATAGGACACGGCGCGCTTGCCGCGCGGGCGATAAAGCCCGTTCTGCCGGACAAGGAGGACTTTCCCTACACCATCAGGATTGTTTCCGAGATCCTTGAGTCAAACGGTTCCTCTTCGATGGCGACCGTGTGCGGTTCCTCGATGTCTCTTATGGATGCGGGCGTGCCCATAAGCGCTCCCGTGGCCGGCATAGCCATGGGACTTATAAAGGAGGGGGACAATTTCGTCATTCTCTCGGATATTCTCGGCGATGAGGACCATCTCGGGGACATGGATTTCAAGGTGGCCGGCACCCCAAGCGGCATCACCGCCTTGCAGATGGACATCAAGATAACCGGCATAACGGAGGATATTCTCACGACCGCGCTTGCCCAGGCAAGGGACGGCAGGATGCATATACTCGGGAAAATGAACGAGGTGATCAGCGGGCCCAGGGAGGAGCTTTCCGACTACGCCCCGAGAATTCTCACGATGCAGCTTAAGCCCGAGAAGGTGAAGGTCGTGATAGGTTCGGGCGGCAAGACCATAAAGAAGATAGTCGAGGACACCGGAGCGCAGATAGACATACAGGATGACGGCCTGGTGAAGATTTTTTCCCCCGACTATGAAGCCTGCAAGAAGGCCGAGAGCATCATAAAGAGAATCGTTGAGGATATAGTCGCCGGCAAGCTCTACGTCGGCGTGGTCAAGCGCATTCTCGATTTCGGAGCGATAGTTGAGCTAGGTCCAGGTAAGGACGGGCTTCTTCACATCTCCGAGCTTGAGAACCGCAGGGTCGCGAACGTAACCGATATCCTCAAGGAAAAGGACGAGGTTCTCGTGAAATGCCTCGCGGTTGAGCGCGACGGCAGGGTGAGGCTCAGCAGAAAAGCCGCGCTTGACCAGAACATAGAGGACTACAGGATTTCCGACTAACCCGCGCAGTTGAGTCTTTCCCAGGAAAAACCGAAGCTGGTCGTTGTTCTGGGGCCGACGGCTTCGGGCAAGACCGAAATGGCGCTGGAAATAGCCGGCAGAACCGGCGCCTGCATAGTAAGTGCCGATTCCGTCCAGGTCTACAGGCATTTCGATATAGGCAGCGCCAAGCCCACCCGGGAGCAGAGACGCGCGGTTTCCCATTTTCTCATAGATGTCGCGGATCCCGACGAGGATTTTAACGCCGGCAGGTACATGAGACTTGCCCTTGAGCGCATCGGAAAGCTCGTTGAGAGCGGCCGGAAAATAGTCGTGGTCGGGGGAACTTTTCTTTACGTGAGGGCCCTTCTTTACGGGCTTCTCGAGGGCGTTGAGGTCGACCGGGAATTCAGAAAGCGCCTAGCGAAAGAGAGGGATGAAAAAGGGGTCGCGCGGCTTCACAAAAGGCTTGAGTCCGTGGACCCGGTGTCCGCGGGACGGATAAATCCGAACGATTACGTGAGAATCGAGCGGGCGCTTGAGGTTTACTACGCAACGGGAGAGCGCATGTCGGATCATCAGCGCCGCCACGGTTTTTCGGAACAGAGATTCAACGCCCTTAAGATAGGCCTTCTCGGGGACCGGGAGCGGCTGCGCTTCTCCATAGACGAAAGGGTCGACGCGATGATCAGCCGCGGCTGGGTCGAAGAAGTAAAAGCCATAAGAACCATGGGATACGGGCCCGGCCTGAAACCTATGAAGTCCATAGGCTACAGGCAGATAAACGAATTTCTGGACGGCAGGCTTGATCTCAAGGCAGCGGTGGAGAGCATAAAGACGGACACTAAAAAATTTTCCAAAAGACAGTCCACCTGGCTTCGCGCGGATGAGGGCATAAACTGGTTTGATTCCGCGGAAGAAAAGGGTCTGGCGCTGGCTGCGTGTTCTGTATTTTTTGACTGATTTCTTCTTTACATATCCAGTTCGTGCGTACTCTGAATTTCTCTGGCGAAATCGGGAGAAACCTCAGCTTCCTTTGCGTATTTGGGCCATTGGGACACGATTTCGATAACTTCATCGATAATCCGGGTTGCTTCTTTTCTGAATTTTTCGGCAGGAGCGAGCAGGTCTTTTCGCGTGAAATCGTCTCGCTTGCCGTTCAGGGACATCTGGTGTGAGTTAAGCCACTTTGAACCCGGTCTGTAACTGTAGGCCATATCAAACGCTGGGGCCAGTTCCCAGCCGTGTTCTTCGTTCAGAATAAAACCGAAATTTTTTGTATGATCATCGTGATTGCGGGCGACGATGTTGAATACCATTCTTCTGTACAGTTCCAGCGCCTGCGCTCTGCTTAGTCTCATTGAGCGCATCAGCGAAAACAGTTGTTCGTAACTGTAGTGTCCGGGCTTTTTGTAATCCGCGTGGTCCATGGCGCACAGCGACTGGTAATGCACTTTTTTGTTTCCGGTCCTGTCAAATCGCTTGGTCATGAAATGGGCTCTGGGACCATCCATCAGCAGCTCGCAGTCAGACATGTTGATTCCGGCGTCTTTCGCCATCCTGTAGTAAGCGTACTCCATCCGGCCGAATCCCTGCGGTTCGCCGAATGTCTTTTTTGTTCCGGAACTTTCGGCCACGCCGTCAAACTTCAAGAGATAATGCTCAAATCCTTCGGGCAGATCCACTTGCCCGCTTCGGATCTCCGTGCGCGGTTTGTTGATTCCTATGACGGCTTTGGGTCTTGCTCCTCCGGCGGAAGTGCCCACCTGAAAGAGCGCGTAAAGCGATTTGCTGCCTGTGTCGCTTGCCAGTGTCCCCGATAGTTCTGCTCTCTGGTTAAGCACGGACTGGGCCATATCGATAAGGCTTTCCAGTTCAACAATTTCGGGAGATTCAAGTCCTGTATCTAAGGACGGGAAATACTCAAACGCTCCCATTCCTCTTCTGCCGGTATAAAGCAGGCGCTCCAGTCCGGAAAAAGAATCCCTGTCGCGACCTGCTCGGGCTAGCCACGCATCCACCAACGCGTTGCCGAAATCATCCGGGAGTGAATCGGCGAACGTGCCCGGCAATCCCCTGTATGTTTCTCTGGACAAAGCGGGGAATTGATAGATTCGATTTGATAAGGGCAGTTTTACGGGGCTTAACTCTATTGCAGTACTGACCCACGACGGATCATATTGAAAAGAGCAGATGCCGGTATCTTTATCGTATGAAAGGGCTCCTACGGTTCGTCCCCATATTTCCACTCGCGCTACGTTGTGAGCTACCAATTCGCATCCTCGTCGGAAGTTCGGGTATTGCCGGATTTTTTCGATGCCGCCCTTTGCCTCTTTTTTCCCTGAAGCTTCAGCATTTCAATTGGACTGAAAGGCCGGTCAGGCAGCAGGTCCTCCAGATTCTCAAGCTGCTCCAGTATTCTCATGATGCCTATAATGATCTCGAATCTGGCCTTGCCCATGGTCGCTTTGCGATAAGTTCCCTCGGAGATACCGAGTTCGTAGGCGATTTCCTTTTGCGGCCTGTTAGCCTCAAGGCGAATCTGCTCCAGTCTGCGCCCGAACTCTCGAGCTATGGCTGAGTCGGTCATGGCATAAAAATTCTTTTTGCTCATAATTCCCCTCTTTCTCTTGTAAACAGCAATAATTTGATGTTAAAGTCTGGATAAAGGCATTAACCATTATTTTACTGATGGTTGAAATTAAATCAAGAGAGGTATCGAAAGGCAATTGATGCCGACTTCGGCTATTTCTTTTCCTCAACCCTGTATGCATGAATAGTTCTCAGGATTATCGCCGCGCCGATAATTACGGAAAGTACGGGCAGGAGCCATAATATGAAGGCGAATCCTCTGGGCGGGGGGGACGCGAGAATCGTTTCTCCGTAGCTTGAGACGAAATAGTCTATTATCTCTTCTTTGGTGTTTCCCTCAAGAAGCTTTGTTTTTATGACGGCCCTCATGTCCCTGGCAAGCTGTGCGTTTGACTCCGCGACGCTCTGCCCCTCGCACACGGGACACATGAGTTCTCCCGAGATGTCAGCTATCCGGTCTTCAAGCGTTTCCGCGTCCGCCCCGAAGGCGACGAGAAAGGCCAGGGACAGAAAGAGCCCCGCGCCCAGGATTTTGCGAAAAAGAGAGTTCACGGGTTTTCGGCCCCCCCGCTCTGCCCGTCGTGAAGAGCCGCGTTCTCTATATAGCTCATGATCATTTTCTCCGTAAGCGGCCCCCTGTGCCTGCCGGTTACGGTCCCCTCGGCATTTACGAAGAAGGTCTCAGGAACCCCTCCCACTCCGTAATCAAGGTGCACCCTGTTTTCCGGGTCGTAAACGTTGACGAAGGTTCCCCCGAACGATTTTACGTATTCCTCGGCGTTTTTCCTGTCGTCCATTATGTTTATTCCTATGAACTCAATCTGTCTGCCTGCAAGAGATATGTAGGTTTTCTCGAGCACGGGAGCCTCCTCTCTGCAGGGATGACACCAGGACGCCCAGAAATTCACAAGTACCGTCTTTCCGCGGAAATCGGAAAGCCTTACCTCTTCGCCGCCAAACGATTTCAGCGCGAACCCGGGCGCGGGTTTTCCCACAAGCTGCGAGGGGGTCTGAACATCTCCCCTGCCCGAAAGCCCGCTCCAGAGCGTGTATGCGAGCAGGGCTATGATAAGGACGGTAAAAATCTTCGCCGCCGCGTCTGGTATTTTCATGCAGAGAACCTGTTCTTTCTAGCCTTAAGTTTTCTTTTGGTTATTATTCCTGCAACTGCCCCGTTTATTATAATAGGTTTTCATGAAAAAGCTGATAATTGTGTCCAACAGACTGCCGACGACCGTGCGGGAGGAAAACGGAAAGCTCTCTTTTGACCCGAGCGTGGGGGGTGTGGCCACGGGGCTCAGCTCCTTGGATACCGATTACGAAAAATGCTGGATAGGATGGCCGGGGATAGATTACGGGAGCCTGTCAGGGGAGCAGGTTTCGGAAATGGAGCGCCGGCTCGCGGAGGAAAACTTCTATCCCGTGGGCCTGAGCGCCAAAGAGGTGAAAGACTATTATCAGGGGTTCTGCAACGAAGTAATATGGCCTATCTTCCATTATTTCGTCCAGTACGGAACCTATAAGAAAGAGTTCTGGGAATCGTACATCAGCGTGAACACCAAGTTCGCCGCCGCCATTCTAGACGTGGCCCGCGAAGGGGATTATATCTGGGTTCATGATTACCATCTGATGCTCGTCCCGGATCTCGTGAAAAAGCGGCTGCCCAGATCAAGCATCGGTTTTTTTCTGCACATACCTTTTCCGTCTTCTGAGATTTTCAGGCTTATTCCGTGGTGCCGCGAAATAATACAGGGGCTTACCGGGGCTGATCTCATAGGTTTTCACACCTTTGACTACGTAAGGCATTTTGCCGAGAGCGTAAGAAGGATACTCGGGCACGAGCATTCTCTGGGGCGGTTCATAATCGGGGAAAGGGAGATAAGAACCGATACTTTTCCCATGGGAATCGATTACGAGAAATTCTCCTCCGCGCCGAAGAAACGAAGCGTCCAGAAAAGAAAAGACGAGTTCATAGACCTTCTGGGAACCGACCGGAAGGCCATTCTCTCGATAGACCGTCTTGATTACTCAAAGGGAATTCCGGAGAGGCTGAGAGCCTTTGACCTTTTCCTTGAGAAAAACCCGAAGATAAGGGGCAAGGTGGTTCTCCTGCTTGTCGCGGTGCCTTCAAGAACCGAGGTGGTTCACTACAGGATACTGAAAAATGAAGTCGACAATCTGGTCGGCGCGATAAACGGCCGCTACGGAACGATCGGCTGGAACCCCATTCACTACATGTACAGATCCTTCGGTTTCGAGGACCTGATTTCCCTTTACCTGGCCGCGGACATCCTTTTCATTACTCCCCTTCGCGACGGCATGAACCTGATTGCCAAGGAGTACGTGGCCGCGAGACAGAACAAGGCGGGAGTGCTCATACTCGGCGAGATGGCCGGAACTGCACAGGAGCTGAGCGAGGCCATAATAATAAATCCCAATGACCTCGAATCCACTTCACAGGCCCTCGAAACCGCCCTCGCCATGACCAAAACGGAGCAGAAAAGACGGATGAAGGCAATGCAGAGGCGCCTCAGCAGATACGATATCAGGACATGGACGGCGGACTTCATGGAGAGGCTTGATGAAACGAAGGCGAGGCAGCTTAAGATGTTTGCCCGGAGATTCAGTCCGGAGATGACGGGCGAACTGATCGAAAAATACAGGGCGAGCGGAAAATGTCTTTTCCTGCTCGATTACGACGGTTCCCTCGTATCCTTCAAGAATAATCCGCAGGACGCCAAGCCCGACCCTGAACTCTATTCCGCACTCGGGGCACTTTCCTCCAGGAAGGAAAACGAGCTTGTAATCATAAGCGGCAGGGACAGAAAGACTCTTACAGAATGGCTTGGAGACGTGACGAACGGCCTTGCGGCGGAACACGGTCTCTGGCTGAGGCGCGGGGAGTGGAAGATGCTCGATGTTGTTTCTGAGGGATGGAAAGACGAAATAAGGCCCATACTGGAAGTGTTTGTAGACAGGACTCCGGGGTCTCTTATCGAGGAGAAGAATTTTTCCCTGGCATGGCACTACAGGAAGGTCGACCCGGCGCTTTCGATCATGAGGGTGGGGGAGCTTAAGGACATGCTGTCGCACATAACCGCGAATCTTGAGGTCGGCGTGCTTGAGGGAAACAAGGTCGTGGAAGTCAAGGGTTCTTTCGTAAACAAGGGCAAGGCGGCCGCCCAGTGGCTGAAAGCGGAAAAATGGGACCTCATCATATCGATAGGAGACGACTGGACGGATGAGGATACCTTCGGGCAGCTTCCCGAGGACGCCTATTCCATAAAGGTGGGTTTCGGGCCGTCAAAAGCCAAGTACAGGGTGCGCTCGACCGCCGAGGCGAGGGACCTTCTGTTCTCGCTGGCGGAGGCAACCCGCGAGATGCAGGGTCTGCCTTCTCAAACCACAAAGAACGGGAGACGGAGATAATGGAGTTTGCAGAGATTGCCGGCACGAAAATGAATTCGTCGAGAATAGGTCTCGGAACCTGGGCGATGGGAGGGTGGCTCTGGGGGGGAAGCGACAGGAAAGAGTGCGTGAGAACGATATACAGGGCGTTTGATAACGGGGTGAATCTGATTGACACAGCTCCTATCTACGGCTTCGGTCTTTCAGAGGAAATCGTTGGAGAGGCGGTTTCTCAGAGCGGGATGAGGGACGAACTGATAATCGCGACGAAAGTGGGGCTTGAGTGGGAGAGGGGAGGAATATTCAGAAATTCCCTCCCAGAGAGGATACGCAGGGAAGTCGACGATTCTCTCAGAAGACTGCGCACCGACCGGATAGATCTTTACCAGATTCACTGGCCCGATCCCCTTACCCCAGTTGAGGAAACCGCGCAAGCCATGGCGGAACTCATTGAAAGCGGAAAGATAAGGGCTGTCGGAGTGAGCAACTATTCGGTTGAGCAGATGGAGATTTTCCGTTCCGTGTGCCCGCTTAACTCGAGTCAGCCTCCTTACAATCTTTTCGAGAGGGGGATTGAGGAGGACGTGCTTCCCTGGTGCGGGGAGCAAGGGGTTACAATGCTTCTCTACGGGGCTCTTTGCAGGGGGCTTCTGGGCGGGAAACTGAACACTGGCTCTGAGTTCCCGGGAGACGACATAAGAAATTTCGACCCCAAGTTTCAAAAGCCCGTCTACGATGATTACCTCGGCGCGGTCGAGAAGCTGGAGGAGCTTGCCTCCGAGCGTTTCGGAAAGAACGTGCTTGAACTTTCCGTGAGATGGGTTCTCGATAAATGCGGAAACGATATCACTCTCTGGGGAGCTAGGCGCCCGGGGCAGCTCGATGATCTTGCGGGCACCGTAGGGTGGACTATAGACGATGACTCCATGAATGAAATAGACGCGATACTCGATGCTTTCGTCCCCGATCCCATAGGTCCGGAATTCATGGCTCCCGGCCCTAGGCCTTTTTAAGCAAGGCTCTTTATGTCTTCAAGGCGGATTTCCGAGACGCTTTTTCTGAAGATGTCGGCCCGGGGGTAGTCTTCCGGGGCGATTCTTGGGTCGGGCACCGCAATACAGCGCATGCCGGCTTCTTTGGCTGACACTATACCGTTTATGGAATCTTCAATCGCGACGCATTCTTCGGGACTGACCCCGAGACGTCTTGCGGTTTCAAGGTATATGTCCGGGCGAGGTTTTCCTCTTTCCACGCAGTCTCCAGAGACTTTTATTCTGAAAGTGTCCGAAAGAGAGAATTTCTTGAGAACGAACTCTATCACTTCCATAGGGGAGCCCGAAGCGAGAGCCGTTTTCATCTGTTTCTCCGCACTCAGAACCTGAAGGATTTCGGGAATCCCGTCAACGAGCCTGAGTTCCTTTTCGTAAAGTCCGAGAAGTATCTTAATACGGGCGCAGAGAATTTCCTCCGGGGATTCATCAAGGCCGAAAGTTTCCTTGAGAAGAGCTACGGAGTCCTTCTGGTTAAGACCCATTATCTTCTTTCTGTATTCCTTCCTGTAACTTTCGTTGCCCGAAAACCCCTTCTGCTTGAGAATAATGGACTCGCTTTTCTCCCAGAGGGGCTCGCTGTCTATTATGACCCCGTCCATGTCGAATATGACCGCTTTTATCAATGGACCAGATAGAGGCCGGAGCGTCGCTGTCCGCAAGGCGGAAGATAAATAACCGCGAACCGGGAGAAAAGCCGGTTATCGGTTCTCAGAGCAGATCCTTTATCTTGTCTTCCAGGGACTTTTTGTAAGAATCAAGATCGATGTTGATTCTGGAAACGCCGCTCTCCATCGCGGCCTGCGCGACAGCGGCCGATTCCCATACGAGAACTCTGGGATCAAACGGTTTCGGGACTATGTAATCCGGACCGAACTCGAACTTCTGGTCTCCGTAGGCCCTGGCCACTTTATCCGGCACGGGTTCCTTCGCGAGCGCCGCGAGGGAGTACGCCGCGGCAATTTTCATTTCGTCGTTTATTTTCGTCGCCCTTACGTCAAGCGCTCCCCTGAAGATAAAGGGGAATCCCAGGACGTTGTTCACCTGGTTCGCAAAATCGGAGCGGCCCGTGGCGGTTATTACGTCGCTTCTGGCTTCCTTCGCCTCCGCGGGGAGTATTTCGGGGTCGGGGTTCGCCATGGCGAATATTATCGGGTTCTTCGCCATGCTCTTTACGTTTTCCTGGTTTATGGCTCCGCCGTTTGAGAGCCCGACGAACACGTCGGCTCCGACCAGCGCGTCCCCTATGGTCCTTTTGTCCGTCTCGACGAGGAATCTTTCCTTCTGGGGGTTCAGTCCCGCGTTTCTTCCCTTGTAGATCACGCCCCTGCTGTCGCACATTATCATGTTTTCCCTTTTTGCTCCGAGCGCTATGAAAAACTCGGCGCACGCGATAGCGGACGCCCCGGCGCCGTTAAACGCCATCTTGAGATCGCTCATCTTCTTCCCGGTAATCTCGCAGGCGTTAAGGAGTCCCGCGCCCGATATTATAGCGGTTCCGTGCTGGTCGTCGTGAAAAACCGGTATGTTCATCTCCTCTTTCAGCTTGTCCTCTATGTAGAAGCATTCGGGGGCCTTTACATCCTCGAGGTTGATCCCGCCGAAAGTGGGCTCGAGATATTTCACGGTCTTTATGAATTCGTCGGGATCCTCGGTATCTATTTCAATGTCGTAGGCGTCAACATCCGCGAACTTCTTGAAAAGCACCCCTTTCCCTTCCATTACGGGCTTTCCCGCCAGGGCGCCCAGGTTTCCGAGTCCCAGCACCGCGGTGCCGTTTGAAGCTACCGCGACCAGGTTCCCCCTGTTGGTGTATTCATAGGAGAGGTCCTCGTCCTTGTCTATTTCCCTGCAGGGCTCGGCGACTCCGGGAGAGTACGCGAGTGAGAGTTCCCAGGCCGTGTCGCAGGGCTTTGTCGGTACGACTTCAAGTTTTCCTTTTCTTCCGCTTCTGTGATATTCAAGAGCGGCTTCCTTCATGTTTTTATCGCCTTCGCACATTTGTGAACCGATCCTCCATCGGGTGTTTTAAAATGAAGAGTTAATTATATACAGAGATAAGTTTTGTGCAATCGCACCGGGAAATCAGCAGCAGCAACAGCAGGACGACTGCGAGCAGCCTCCCGAATCCCCGCTCTCGGAAATCTCGGGACTCCCGCCGCCGCTGCCGAGCCCGAAAGTCGAGAACTGCTTTCCGATGTTATCCGAGTCGCAGCTCACGCACTTTACGGTTTCGCCGGAGTCAAGCACCAGCACTTCGAATTCTTCTCCGCAGTCGCAGCATTCATATTCGTATAAAGGCATCCTTACCTCCATTCTAACCGTAACAAATATAAAAAATATTCCTTTAGAGTCAATATGCCGGAAAAGGATTTTGAATTGAACCTTGTGAAAGCCGGTTCAGCGTGGTTTCCAGGGTTGCATTACGTTGATTCAAAAGCGCAACAAGGCATGTTATCGTAATACCAAAAGGTATCCCCTTGGAGACTTCTATGGCAACTTCAAAACTGATTTCCTTCCGTGCGGATAAAGAAATTGACAGGCTGCTGGACCAGTTGGTAGAAGCAACCGACCGGCCCAAGACATGGCACATAAAGGAGGCTTTACGAAAATATTTAGACCTGCATTCCTGGCAGGTCGGTGAAATCCGTAAAGGGCTTGAAGATGTTGAATCCGGACGGCTTTCTGATAATGATGAAGTTTCCCGGTGGCTTAGTTCTTGGGGCGGGGATAATGAAGGCGAAGCGCCCGTATGAAGGGCTTTTGGGCTAAGGGAGCGGGACTTTCAAGCAGCTTCCGGAGTTGGAAGCTTGATTTGTAAAGTGGCCGACAGACTGGTGGACTTCCTGTCAACTGGAAGGTCGGGCCGTGTTCCCAATACCCGCGAACTGACAGTTCCAAGTTTACCTTTCATGCTGTGTTATGCGGTGGAGGAGAACTGAGTGATGGTTCTTGCCGTCATGCATACATTACGCAAATGGCCTGAAGTTTTTAACTGAGAGATTTTGTGTATCTCCCGTTTTCGTTTCCTGCTAGCTTCGGGTATTTTGCCGCAGAGTCCGGAAAAGATTTTTTACTTGCCAACGCCGCAATAAAGCATATCTTGATAGCAGGGCTGCTGGTCCCGCGGACCTTCTCTGCTCACAGCCCGCGTAATCTTATAGGAGCATGCCATGTCGGACATAAATGAAGTCGGGGCAACCGCGTTTGCCGTAGCCTGTTACAGGGAAATGGAAAGAACCCGCGAACACCGCGTGTTCAACGACCCGTACGCCCAGTGGTTCGTTACGAACGAGATCAGGGAAAAGGTGAGCCGGGTGACGGAAATTCTTCCGGAGTCGGTTGAAATTCTCCGTTACCGCTTCTGCATACTGGATGAAATCACAAGACGCGAGATTAAGGCCGGCATGAAACAGATTGCCATACTCGGCTGCGGGTTTGACATGCGTTCCCTGGTATTCCAGACCGAGGGAGTGCGTTTCTGCGACATCGACCAGCCGGCCGTCCTTGAGTTCAAGCGCAAGGTTCTTGAGAGCCACGGAGTTACGCCGTGCGCAAACATACCGTGCAACTATCTTGAAGCGGACCTGCCGGAAGAACTCGCCAGGGCGGGCTTTGACGTAAACTCTCCGATACTTTTTCTCTGGGAAGGAAACAGCATGTATCTCCCCGTTGAACTGATCCACGGTTTCCTTGACAGTCTGCGCGCCGGGATTCCTTCGTTCAAAATCGCTTTTGACTATTATCCGTTGAGCGTCATCGACAGGACCTACGAAAACCCCGAGGTTATCAGGGCGACTGACATGTTTCAGGAGACTTTCAACGTGACCTGGGTGACCGGGTTTGATGACCTGAGCGTTTTTGAGAAGCGCCACGGCATGAAGGTGGAGGAATCGATGGAGCTGCTCGAGGTCGGAAAGCGGGTTGCCCCGGAAGCCGTGGATTCCGTCGCCGCCCTCGCCGGCGTGTACAGCTACGGAATCCTGAGCTGCGGAGATGCGTAATCCGGAATGCGAGCGACCCTCCCTGGAGCGATGAGGTGTTACCGGGTCTGTCAGCAACAATTCCCTTCTCGGCCCGTCCGTTGAGGAAACTTGATCTTTCTGTACCGGAAAATACAATGCTTCCAGAATAAAAGTACCGTGAAACGGCTGAAACGCTTTCTTTTCTGACTTCAGCAGGATTGAGCTTTACGTTGCGATGCGACAGGATGTGACGCAATGACCGAATCTACCATAACGAAAAAAGGACAGACGACCACGCCTGATACGAACATTCTGATCTGAGCATCCCGGTTGCGTTTGCAGGGAGGTTGCCAGATTCTAAAACTTTTTCCAGAAATCTATTCCCACCGCGTCGAATATCTTCTGACCGTAGATGTTCAGGTAGTGGATATCGTTTGAGAACATCATTATCCCTATGACCACGAGCCCGGAACCTATGACGTACTTGTAATAGGGGTAATACCTTCTGATGCCCGCGAAGGATCTCATGGCGCCGTTAAACGCAAGACCAACCAGCATGAACGGTATGCCGATTCCGAGCGAGTAGACCGCGAGCAGCCCCGCCGCGTTCAGCGTTCCCTCCACCGTGCTCGCGTAAAGGAGTATGGACCCGAGAATAGGTCCCACGCACGGCGTCCAGCCGAAGCCGAACGCCAGGCCGAGAATGTAAGTTCCGAGGAGACTTCCCCTTTCCCGCGGAAGGGATATCTTATGTTCTCTCTCAAGAAACGGGACCTTTACGATCTCCATCACGAATATTCCGAAAAGGATTATGAATATTCCGGCTATTCTGAGCAGAAAGGTTTTGTTGCCCGAGATTACCCCCCCGAGCTGGGAGGAAAACGCGCCTAGGGAGACAAAGACAGTCGAGAATCCCAGTATGAAGACGAGACTCGGCACGACGACCCTTGAGAACCTGGGCAGGTTCCGGGCGTCTGAGAGATCCTCGTACGAAAGATGCGTTACCACTGAAAGGTAGCCCGGCATGAGCGGAAGAATGCAGGGGGAAAGAAACGCGATCACCCCGGCGAAAAAAGAAGCGACTATTCCAACGTCAAGAATTTCGGAATTCATACAGGCTTCCTCTCCCTGTTTTTCCCGGTACGGATTTCCCGGCCTCTCGAAAGAACCTGCCGCAGCCTGCGGGCGAGTTCCGCGTCCCTCGTCATTATATCCTTCATCCTTATGTCCTTTTCCCGGTCAATGTCCGCAAGCTCTCTCATGACGGCGTGGCGAAGACCGCTTTCCTCCATCCGCCTTACGGTTTCCTCAAATACGCGGGCGCTGCTCCACCTTATGTCCTGGAAAACCGCGTCCGTTTCCCCGCGGAGCCCGAGGAGATAGTAACCGCCGTCTGTCGCCGGGCCCAGCACCGCTTCAAAGCCGCCTCCCGAAAGCAGCGAGAACGCGGTTTCCACGTCCTCTTCGGTTATCATCACGCAGTCCGTGCCTATGATGACGACATTTCCGAATCCGAGCGAAAAGCACTTCCCGAACGCGCGGGACATCCTCTGCCCGAGGGACTCTCCCTCCTGCGCGAAGAAAAGCGCGTCCCTGTCGCCCAGCCACTCGAGGATTTCCTTTTTCCTCTCCCCGGGAGCGTAGAAGAAAAAAGTCGTCCAGTTCTCAGAACCTGAGAAGGCATCGGCTATGAAGCCTGCCGTTTCGCGGTAGAGTTCCGCGGCCTTCCGGTCCCCTATGTCCTTTCCCAGGCGCGTTTTCACCTTTTTCTCTTCCGGATACTTGAGGAAAACGATCAGGGCGTTACCGTTTTTTCGCGACATTCAGCAGGGCCCCCGAATCAGGATACCGTCTCGCCGCCGCAGCTGCTTCCGGCCCCGGCGGTGCAGCCGAAACAGTGAACGCCGAACCTTATCTTTCTCTTCATCGCCTGGCGCAGGTCGAAATTGAATATGGTCAGCCCCCCGTTGCCGTTTCGGGCCTGCATCCCGAGCATCTGGTTGAAGTCGCAGTCGTAGATTTTCCCGTCGTGGCTCACGCTTACGAGGTTGCGGCACATTATGCTGCCCGCGGCTTCGGGATTGAACGCGTCTGCGAGCTTCTCGATGTATTCCCCGTAGGCGTTCCGTTTCCTGAGTTCCTTCTCGAACCTGTTGATCGGCATGTTGGTCATGGTGTAGAGATTGTCGAACCTTATTCCGTGGTTCTCTTCGAGTTTCGCCTTGAAGTCCGCTTCGAGGCTCCCCTGGTCCGGGGGAAGAAAAGTCCCGACGGGGTTGTATACCAGGTTGAGTCTCAGCTCCCCGCTCCCGTAGCCTTCCCGGTTGAGCATCCTGAGCGATTCTATGCTTTTCTCGAAAACTCCCTTTCCCCTCTGCCTGTCCGTGAAGTAGCTGCTGTAGTATGGAAGCGAGGATATGACCTCGACGCGGTTTTCGGCGAAGAACCCGGGTATGTACGTTTTCTCCTCCCCCGTCCGGGGGTTTCCGTCGAGAGTGACGGTCAGGTTGTGCCTTACCATCACGTGCTTGCCGAGACCCCTTGCTTTCTCGACGAAGTAGTCAAAATGCGGGTTAAGCTCCGGGGCTCCTCCGGTGAGGTCGAGGTTCTTTATGCAGTCGTTCTCCGCAAGTATCTCAAGGCACCTGTCCACGCCTTCGAGGCTCATCTGCTCGCTTCTCCAGGGCGAGGCGTCCACGTGGCAGTGGGTGCAGGCCTGGTTGCAGAGCTTTGTTATGTTCACCTGGAGGGTTTTGACCGTGACGGGGTCAATGTCGAGACCCTGATCGGTAAGCTTGCGGGAAAAATTGTGACTCTGCATCTTCGTTTCTTCCCGGGGCGCGGCGCGTTCCCCGGCATCCTGCCCTGCCTCGTTCGGGCGCGTTCTCTCTTCCCGTCCGCGTTTCTAGAGGGCGCTGTTCTTCTTAAGCGTGTTGCGCATCTGGACCGCGTGGATGAGCTTTATGCCGGCCGACATCGAGGCGGCGACGTGCACCGCTTCAGTCATCTGTTCCGGGTCCGCTCCCGTCTCGAGACACCGCGTGGTGTACGCGTCTATGCAGTAGGGGCATTTCTCGGTGTGAGCCACGGCCAGGGCTATGAGCGCTTTTTCCCTTTTCGTAAGGGCCCCTTCCTCTCCCGTGGCGGAGTTGTAGTACTCGAAGAACTTGTCCATGAGATCTTCTCCGAACTCTCCGACCTCGGGAAATCTCTTGAGATCCTCGGGGTTATAGTAATCCATCTTTTTTCTTCTCCCGTTTCTGCGTTCCGCGCAGGTTCTTTTCAGTAAAATACCATAATCCCGCCTTATTCACACGGGAGCAGGAAAATTGATCCGGCCTCGAACTGTCTTTCGGCCGTTCAATGGTTATAGGGCGCGTATCGGGCAACGCTGCCGTCTTAAACCAAACCGATTTTTCGCGTTTTCACCCGTTCCGGGTTTTGCGAAAGATCCGGGATGTTGTCGATGTTTTCCAAGAAATGCTGTTGCTTCTGCTGTTTTATAGTGTTATTATCAATATATAACAAAAATTTGCAGAGATCCTTTTATGATACATCAGTTTCGTGTTTCTAACTTTCAATCTATCCGGGAAGAGATATCCATTGATTTCCGCGTTCCCGGCACAAGCCCCGAGTTGCCCTGCTTCCAGAGAAGTCCGTCGCGACCCGAGGCCCGCATTCCGAGCGTGGTCGCGCTGTTCGGGTCTAACGGTTCCGGCAAGACGACACTGCTGCGTTCCCTAGTCTTGACTCTGGGTTTTGCTGCGAATTCGTACGAACAGCCGGGCTACATTGGGAGGTTCATTCCGTTTCTGACCGCGGAAAGGGCGAATTACCCTACGCGGGTTGAGGCGTATATTGACGGGAAATGGCTCCCTGCGGGCAACGGAGGCAGTTTTCTTTACAGATATACTCTTGAAGTTGCCAGAAACGGCGGTTCCGCAGGTCCCGTCGTCGCGTACGAGGCGATTCATGCTTTTCCTAAAGGAAGGCCTTTCAGGTTGCTTGAGAGGCATCCGAACCACCCGATCTATATCGCGAGAGAGTTGGGGATAAGCCGGAAGGATGATCGCCTCATGTCTGTTCCACCGGGGGCCTCGGCAATCTCGGCGCTAGGAAAAATGGGAGTAGGGCCGTTTTCCGGACTTGTTCAGGACCTCCGTAACATGTCAACCAATATAGCGGGTCCGGACCCGTGGCGCCCGGATACGGATTCGATAACTCGCTTATATCGTGACAGACCCGACCTTGCGGCCGCGGTTTCGGAAAAACTGCGACGTTTCGACCTGGGAATTGACGGCCTGGAAATAGTGCCGGTATCCGATAAGCAATCGGAAATGGTTTTCAGGCATCATGGCCTGACCGTACCCGTCATGCTTCATGCCGAGTCGGCGGGAGCGCGCCATCTGGCGCATATGTTCCCCCTGCTTGAATACGTTCTCGGAACGGGAGGCCTCGCGGTCATGGATTCCCTTGACTCCGATTTCCATACGGAGCTTGCCTTGGAGATTCTTAACTGGTTCCGGGTGGAGGAAACCAACCCGAACAAGGCCCAGCTCATCTGCTCACTGCACAATCCGTCCATCCTCGACGACTTGGAGAAAGAAGAGATTTATATAGTCGAGAAGGACGTTGACGGCGTTACGTCTGCGCATGGCCTGCGCGATGTTCGGGGCCTGCGCCGCGACGTAAGCCTTCAGAAACAGTACCGCGGCGGATACTTGGGAGGGTTGCCTGTCTTCGGCTGACGATGGTCCGACAACGCCCACGGGTTCCCAAGCGAAAACGTGTTTTCATCGGCGCGGAGGGAGAGAGCGAACGCTCGCTTGCCAGATGGCTTAATCTCCTCTGCGATGAACAGGGTCTCAGCTTTCACCTTGACATTGTTGTCTGCGGCGGCGGAGACAGCCTGGCTGTTGCCGAGCACGCGGTTCGCGAATACCGCAGACGCAGGCGTCTCTACGGACCGTTTTCAAACGCGTGGATTCTCCTTGATCACGACCGAATTGAACAGGACAGACGGTCCGGACGCGACCCCGGACCGGAAGCGGATACCGAAAACCTGAAGCTGGTTTACCTGAAACCGAACATTGAGGGGACACTGCTGAAATTTCATCCCGGTCAGGAAAAGCGGTCTCCGGCGGCGGACAGCGCGGAACGGGAGCTGCGGAAATTCTGGCCGCAATACGATAAACCGGCGTCCGCTGAGGAACTGCGAAAACGGTTCAGAATCGAAGATATCAGGCGCGCCGCGCGGCACGACGGCGGCCTGCGGTGGATGCTGGAAAAACTCAGGCTGTGGGACGGGTAGTGAATCTGGACGGGAAATGTTTTGTGAAAACCTGTAAGATGTTGTCAGAGTTGAATGAGCGTGCCGAAAAATCACCATGCGGGGATGAAACAGCCATTTTTACGTGGAAGACGGTACTGATTCAGGTTCAACCTGAGATCCGAACAGGGAAAGACAGTGAATAGAGAGCGAACCTCGTTAAAGAAACTAACGCAAGGTTTATAATATTCCCGTGCGTCGACACCTGATGACACCAGGTTGGGGCGGTGGGACCCCATTGGTTGAGAAAGTATCCTGCAGATCGGGAAAACACTAATGATAAAAGCAGTTATATTCGATTTTGACGGGGTGATAGTCGACAGCGAGCCCCTGCACCTGAGAGCATTCCAGAGAACCGTGGAAACTCTCGGACTGAAGCTCTCGCCCGCGGACTATTACTCGCTGTATCTTGCCTGCGACGACAGAACCTTTTTCAGGAAATTCCTCGAGAATAACGGGCGACGGGGAACGGAGCCGGAGATTGCCCGGCTCGTCGAGGAAAAAGGCGTCTGCTTCGAGGAGATGATGGGGGAGAGCATAAGGATTTTCCCCGGGGTCGTCGAGTTTCTTGAGTCCATCCGGGGCAAATTCCACACGGCTATAGGTTCGGGCGCCTTGAGCGGAGAGATCAATTTCATACTGGAGCGGAAGGGTCTTTCCGGGTTTTTCGGTTTTGTAATAGGGGCCGACGATACTGAGAACCCGAAGCCGTCCCCCGAGGTTTACCTCAAATGCCTTGAGAGGCTCAGAAGAGACTATGACAGCACCATAACGGCCGCCCAGTGCGTCGTGTTCGAGGACTCCCCCCACGGTGTTCTGGCGGCCAAGAGGGCCGGGATGAGATGCGTCGGGATTGCCAACTCGTGCTCCGGCGGCGAACTTGAGCTTGCCGACCTGGTAACGGAAAGCTTCTCCGAAATCATCGACGATTTCCCCGGGATGTTCAGGATGTCCTGAAAAGGAGCCTGTTTTTAATGGGGCATATCCGCGGAGAGGGCAGGGGCTTGTCTGCGTTTCAACCCGTCTGTTTTCTACGCCCGGGCGCCTTAACTTGAGCCTGCGTGGCGGTAGTGGTATATTTTTCTGCAGAGCGCGCGGAACAACGTCCTAAAGTTGATTTCACCGCGTCTCCACGCGTTCATATACATCCCGACGTTTTAACTTTGGAGAGAAAACATGGATAAAAACCAAGACACCTCGAAGTGCCCGGTAAGCCACGGCGCAGGCAGTTCAAAGCTGACCGGCAGCATGGCCAACCGGCACTGGTGGCCGGACCAGCTCAATCTTAAAATCCTTCACCAGAATTCTTCTCTCGCCGATCCCATGGGCGAGAAATTCGATTACGCCGCGGAGTTCCGGACCCTTGATCTTGAAGCTGTGAGGCAGGATCTCTACGCGCTTATGACGGACAGCCAGGACTGGTGGCCCGCAGACTACGGTCATTACGGGCCGCTTTTTATCCGCATGGCTTGGCACAGCGCGGGAACCTACCGGATTCACGACGGGCGCGGCGGAGCGCGGTCCGGCACGCAGCGCTTCGCGCCTCTCAACAGCTGGCCCGACAACGCGAATCTCGACAAGGCCCGCAGGCTCCTTTGGCCGATAAAGAAGAAATACGGCCGCAAGATATCCTGGGCGGACCTTATGATTCTCGCCGGCAACTGCGCTCTCGAGTCCATGGGGCTCAAAACTTTCGGTTTCGCGGGCGGCCGCGAGGACGTATGGGAGCCGGAAGAGGACATCTACTGGGGGCCCGAGACCGAGTGGCTGGCCGACGAGCGCTACAGCGGCGACCGCGAGCTTGACAATCCTTTTGGCGCCGTGCAGATGGGACTTATCTACGTCAATCCAGAAGGACCCAACGGCGAGCCCGACCCGCTTGCCGCCGCGCGCGACATCCGCGAAACCTTCGGGCGCATGGCCATGGACGACGAGGAGACCGTCGCCCTGATTGCGGGCGGACACACGTTCGGCAAGTGCCACGGCGCCGGAGACGCGGACTGCGTCGGTCCCGACCCGGAGGCCGCCGGCATAGAGGGGCAGGGTCTCGGGTGGACGAGCGGGCATGCGAGCGGACGCGGCGCCGACGCCATAACAAGCGGCCTCGAGGGTGCGTGGACCCCCGATCCGACGGCATGGGACAACGGCTTTTTCGACATGCTTTTCGGTTACGAGTGGGAACTTACGAAGAGCCCCGCGGGCGCCTGGCAGTGGACGGCGAAGGATGTTGCCGACAAGGATCTCGCCCCCGAACCTGACGGGTCCGGAAAACGGGTTCCGACGATAATGGCGACCACCGATCTCTCGCTGCGCATGGACCCCGCGTACGAGCCGATCTCGCGGCGTTTTCACGAAAACCCGGATGAGTTCGCCGAGGCGTTCGCCAAGGCGTGGTACAAGCTTACCCATCGCGACATGGGTCCTTACTGCTGCGGCCTCGGATCTCTGGTTCCGGACAAGCCTCAGATCTGGCAGGACCCGGTGCCGGACGTTGATCACGAGCTTGTCGAAGAGGATGACGTCGCGCTTCTCAAAAAGGAGATACTTGAGCAGGGGCTTTCGGTCCAGGAGCTGGTTCGGGCCGCATGGGCTTCTGCTTCCACCTTCAGGGGCACCGACCGCAGGGGAGGCGCAAACGGCGCGCGCGTGAGGCTCTCTCCCCAGAAGGACTGGGACGCGAACGATCCCGGGGAACTTGCCAAGGTGCTGTCTTCGCTGCTGGCCGTAAGGGAGCGCTTTAACAGGGCGCAGACGACCGGAAAACGCGTTTCGCTCGCGGACCTAATAGTGCTCGGCGGCTGTGCTGCGGTCGAGGCGGCGGCGGAGGCCGCGGGGCATTCGCTGAATCTTCCCTTTACGCCCGGCAGAACGGACGCCACCGAGGAGCAGACGGATGCGGCCGCCTTTGACGTGCTTGAACCGAAAGCGGACGGCTTCCGCAATTATGTCGCGAACGGTCGTCGGCAGTCGCCTGCCGAGCTTCTGATCGACAAGGCTCACCTGCTGACGCTAACCGCGCCCGAGATGACCGCGCTGCTCGGCGGCATGAGGGCGCTCGGCGCAAACGCTGGAGGGTCGCGGCACGGAGTGTTCACGGACAGGGCCGGGACGCTGAGCAACGATTTCTTCGTCAACCTGCTCGACATGTCGACTGAATGGGGGCGCTCGGCTGATTCTGAACGCATCTATGAAGGCCGCGACAGGGTGACTGGTGAGATCAGGTGGACCGCTACCGAGGTCGATCTCGTATTCGGGTCCGACTCGCAGTTGCGGGCGCTTGCGGAAGTTCACGCGTGCGATGATTCGGAGGAAGCTTTCGTGCGGGATTTCGCCGCCGTCTGGACCAAGGTCATGAATCTTGACCGCTTTGATGCTTCCTGATTGCGAGTCGACAAAAAATCAAAGACCGTGGCGCGGCGGGTGCCGTTTTAACATTGAGGTTTTTGCGTTTATAATCTGATACCATGAGCGGGAAGCTGTTTGTGATCTCCGGTCCGTCGGGAAGCGGGAAAACAACGCTTGTCACCCGCGTTCTGTCAAACGTGGAGAACCTCCGTTTCTCCATTTCCTACACGACAAGATCAATGCGCACGGGGGAAGTCCGCGGGAAGCACTACGAGTTTGTCTCCAGGGAGGAGTTCCGGGGCATGATCGAGCGGGGCTTCTTCGCCGAGTGGGCGGAGGTGCACGGAAATTTCTACGGCACGCCGAGGGCCGGCATAGAAAAATGGACCGAAACGGACGTTGACGTCATTCTGGACATAGATGTTCAGGGAGCGAGAAGGCTGAGAGGCGTGTTTGACGACGCGGTTTTCATATTCGTCGTCCCGCCGTCCCTTGAGATTCTCGAGCGGAGGCTCAGGGACAGGAAATCGGAAGGGGAGGGGGACATCTCCATCCGTCTCGGGATCGCGAAGGAGGAGGTGGCCTGCTCGAAGTGCTATGATTATATTATAATTAACGACGAGGCGGATATCGCGGCCGGGAGAATCGAGGCCGTTATCCTCTCGCGGAGACAGGGCGACGGGGGAGACTCCCGCCGGCGGATGCCCGCCGCCGTCCGGGACGTGAGGACGGAAAATGTGTACGGCCCCGATTTTCTCGGAAAATTCGGGCTCAAGTGAGGTGTTCGCGCCGCTTTGATCAGGCTTAACGACATAATCGACAAGGTCTCTTCCTACTCCGATATCGGGAACGAGGATCTTGACTCCATAAAAAAGGCCTACGTGTATTCGGCCAAGGTTCACTCCGGCCAGAAAAGGGTTTCCGGGGAGCCGTACCTGAGCCACCCCCTGGAGGTCTCCTCCATACTCGCGAACCTGAAACTCGACATTCCCTCCATAGTCACCGGGCTCCTTCACGACACGATAGAGGACACCCTCGCGACCCGCGAGGAGATCGAGAAGATTTTCGGGGACGAGATAGCTTTTCTCGTCGACGCCACCACGAAAATAAGCCGCCTTCCCCATGTCTCCGACGTGGAAAAGCAGGCCGAGAGCTTCCGCAAGCTCATACTCGCCACGGCCGAGGACATAAGGGTCGTGCTGATAAAGCTCGCCGACAGGCTGCACAACATGAGGACGCTTCAGTACCTGCCCGAGGACAAGCGGAGGAGAATCGCCGTCGAGACGATGGAAATCTACGCGCCGCTCGCCCACCGCCTCGGGATGAACTGGATCTCGGTCGAGCTTGAGGACCTGGCGTTCAAGTTCTCCGAGCCGGGCGAGTACGAACGCATCAGCCGGACCGTGTCCGCGAAGAAAAAAGACTGGGAGAAATACACCACCGAGATCGTCTCGCTCATTAACGCCAAGATGAGGGAATTCGGAATCAAGGGGGACGTCTCGTGGAGGTTCAAGCATCTCTACGGCATCTACAGCAAGATGAAGAAGGGCAACATAAGCCTGCGCAACATTTACGACATACTGGGTTTCCGGATCGTCACCGCGAGCGAGAACGAATGCTACCAGGTCCTGGGGGCGGTGCATTCCCTCTGGAAACCGATTCCTGGGAGGATAAAGGACTACATAGCCCTTCCGAAGGCCAACAACTACCAGTCCATTCACACGGCCGTGATAGGACCGTTCGGGGAGCAGATGGAGATCCAGATACGGACGGAGCAGATGCACCGGATCGCGGAATACGGCGTCGCCGCCCACTGGAGGTACAAGGAGGGAGACTCGCTTGGGAACGGAAACGACAAGATCTACTCGAACCTCCGCCACCTCGTCGAGCTGAAGGACATAAAGGACTCGACCGAGTACCTTGAAGCCATAAAGGGTGAGCTCATACTGGACGTCGTGTACGTCTACACCCCCAACGCGGATCTCCTCGAGTTTCCCGTGGGCGCGACTCCGGTCGACTTCGCCTATTCGATTCACACCGACATAGGCAATCACTGCTCCCAGGCTTTCGTAAACCACAAGCTCGTCCCCCTTAACTACAAGCTCAGCACCGGGGACATGGTGGAAGTGGTGACTTCAAAGAACAGGGTTCCCAACAGGCAGTGGCTTGACTTCGTCGTCACCTCGAAGGCCAAGAACAGGATAAGGAGCTGGCTTAGGCAGGAGGAAAACCGAAAAGCCGAGCAGATCGGGGAGGCGATAGCCCAGAGAAAGTTCGCCGCGGCGGGACTCAGGCTCGGCAGCCTGCTCGAGAAGAAAAAGCTAGACGACCCCCTGGCGAAGCTCCAGTTCCCGGGAATAAAGGATTTTTACAGGGCGGTCGGGTTCGGCAATGCCGCCGTGAACGATCTTCTGAAGGCCATGCATCCCAGGAAGTTCGCCGAAGGTGCCGAGAAAAGCAAGAGAATAAAAAGCATAATGAACAGGATATCCAAGGACGAGTACAAAGACGCCGTGCTCGTCAGGAGATACGACAACATACTCATAAAGTTCGGCAAGTGCTGCAACCCGGTCCCCGGGGAACGGATCATAGGCTTCATAACCAGGGGCAGGGGGATAACCGTGCACGTCTACAACTGCCCCAGGCTGCTCGAGGTGGATCCCGAGAGGAGGATAGAGGTCGCCTGGAACGACGAGTACTCGGGGCGTATGCCTATCGGTCTTTCGGTGAAGTGCGAGAACAGGAAAGGCATTCTCTCCGAACTGACAAGCACGGTTTCGGGCCTCAACGTCGACATTGTAAGCGCCGACGTGAGCGAAGATGAGATAGGGCAGGGAGACGCGAGGTTCGAGGTGGCGGTGGAAAACATCGGGCAACTTGAAAAACTCATTGAATCCCTTAAGAATCTTGGGGGAGTGATCTCGGTCGAGAGATTAACGGAAACCTCGCATCCGCAGCTGAATGACCTTAACTGAAAAGGCATTCGCGCGCGTTCGGACATTTTTGCCATGATCGTAACCTGGATAAGAAAAAAGCTTGCCGTAAGAAGTTCAAGGAATCTTGTCCGCGCCGCAAGGGGCATCATCCGCAAAAAGGGGAGGTTCATGGCTCCCAGGGAAGCTGACCACGCCGAAGTAAGAATACTTGCCTGCGAAGAGGCGATAGAACGGGGCTCCCTGCACGAAATAAGGGCGTCGAGGAAAGCCCTTCGGATTTTTTTCGAGGACAATCTCAGGTCCTACGGCAAATCCTCCCTGCGGCAGAACGCCGAAGCCATAGTGATAGCCGTGGCCCTCGCTCTTGCCATAAGGGCCTTCGTGATTCAGCCCTTCAAGATTCCCTCGGGTTCGATGCTTCCGACGCTTCTCGTGGGCGACCATATCCTGATAAACAAGTTCGTCTACGGAACGAGAATTCCCTTTACCAACGAGATATTCTTTCCCTTCTCCGAGGTTGACCGCGGCGACATCATAGTCTTCAAGCTAAGCGAAGACAACGCGACGGGTTTTCCCATGCCCGGCAAGGGGGCTTTCTACGTAAAAAGAGCCGTGGGCATTGCCGGGGACGAGATAGACATAAGCGGCAGGAACGTCCTTATAAACGGCAGGGCCGTGGAGCAGTCCTACGCCGGGAACTACGAGTATCCGGACCGGAAATTCTCTTCCGTCGCCGACAGGTACGAGCAGTCGCTTTCCGGGAAGAATTTCAGCGTCATATACAAAAAGGGGAGCAGTTCCACGACGAGCGGGAAGATGAGCTTTCCCCTTGTCGTTCCCAAGGGCAGGGTTTTCGTCATGGGCGACAACAGGGACAACAGCTACGACAGCAGGTTCTGGGGATTCGTTCCGGTGGAAAACGTTTACGGCAAGGCGTTTATGATTCACTGGTCGTGGAACTTTTCCAACCCGGGTTTTGCGGACAAGGTGAGGTGGGGAAGGATTTTTTCGGGGATAGAATGAGCTTGCCGGCTGTTTTCAGGAAAGACGGTTTTAGGGCATTTTCAGCGGGCGCTGCTGCGGGCAGCCCCTACTATGCGAAAAACCTGTTTTCAATAACTGCTCTACGGTGTATCCTCTTTGCGGATTATGGAGACTAGGAAAAAAATACAGCCGATTGAGGACGGGGCCGAAAGTTTTTTCTCCGGGATCATAGACGACATACCGCCCGAGAGGCTTGACAGCCTTATCGTCATAGGAATAAAGACAAGAGGGGAATACCTGGGCAAGAGGCTGGTTGAGCGCATAAGCGAGCGGACGGGAGTGGACGTTACCTTCGGGACTATAGATATTACTCTCTACAGGGATGACTTTAAGAACAGGAAAAACTGGCCGCAGCTTCGCAGAACCAGCATCCCCGACGACGTGCAGGGAAAAAACATAATACTTGTCGACGATGTCCTCTACACGGGGCGCACGGTGCGGGCCGCGATAAATTCAATCATGGATTACGGAAGGCCTGCCTCGGTGAAGCTCGCCGTGCTCGTTGACAGGGGAGGAAGGGAACTTCCCGTGCAGCCCGACTACGCGGGAATCAGCATCGAAACGCTGGACGACGAGATGGTCAACGTTTACCTGGAGGAAGTGGACGGCAGGGAGGAAATCGAGATAACCAGAGAAAATGGCGTTTGACAAGAAGCACATACTGGGTCTTGGAGAACTCTCGGCCGAGGAAATTAAAACCATTCTCGACACCGCGGAGTCCATGAAGGAGATTTCCACCCGGGACGTGAAGAAGGTCCCGACTCTCAAGGGAAGGACGGTAGTGAATCTCTTTTTCGAGCCCAGCACCAGGACCCGCTCGTCGTTTGAAATCGCGGAGAAAAGACTCAGCGCCGACGTGCTGAATTTCTCCGCTTCCCAGAGCAGCGTCGTAAAGGGCGAAAGCCTCGTTGACACGGCCAGGAATTTCGAGGCCATGGGCGCGAGCATAATGGTCATAAGGCACGGGATGTCCGGTGCGCCTTTTGTCCTTGCCCGAGAGATAAGCGCCTCGGTGATAAACGCCGGAGACGGCTCCCACGAGCATCCCAGCCAGGCTCTCATAGACATCTTCACGATAAGGGAGAAAAAGGGGAGAATCGAGGGCCTCAACGTCCTTATTGTCGGCGACATTCTCAACAGCAGGGTCGCCAGGTCCAACATCTTCGGCCTCAGGAAACTGGGGGCGAACGTGAGGATAGCAGGGCCCGCGACCATGGTTCCCGAATATTTCAGCCAGATGGGAGCGGAAATCTTCTACTCCCTTGAACACGCGATCGAAAATGTGGACGTGGTGATAATGCTGCGGATTCAGAGCGAGCGGAAGACCCTTGAATACTTCCCTTCGCTTCGGGAATACTCGGGGCTCTACGGGCTTACCAGGGAGAAGCTCGGGCTGGCGAAAGAAGACGTGATAGTGATGCATCCGGGTCCGATCAACCGGGGGGTTGAGCTTACTTCCGAGATAGCCGATGACCCGGGGGCCGTCATACTTGAGCAGGTGGCGAACGGAATTGCCGTGAGAATGGCCATGATATATCTTGTTGGCCTGGGAGAGAGTCTATAGATGGGAGTGCTAATTAAAAACGGCCGCGTTATCGACCCCTCGCAGTCCCTCGACATGGTCTCGGACATATATGTCCAGGGAGACAGGGTAAAGGAAATATCAAAGCGCATAGACACCCCGCGCAAGTCGGACACTGTAATAGACGCGAGCGGGCAGGTCGTGGCCCCCGGGTTCGTGGATATTCACGTGCACCTGAGGGAGCCGGGATACGAGCACAAGGAGACGATAAGGACTGGCTGCCTCGCGGCCGCCGCGGGCGGTTTCACCTCCATAGTGTGCATGCCTAACACGAATCCCATAAACGACAACGCCTCGGTTACGGAGTACATACTCCTTAAGGCGAGGACCGAAGGCGTAGTAAACGTGTTTCCCATAGGCGCGATAACCAAGGGGGAGCGGGGAGAGGAACTTGCCGACATAGGCGAGATGTGCGAAGCCGGGTGCGTGGGCATTTCGGACGACGGCATGCCGGTCACGAACTCGGGGCTCATGAGAAAGGCCATGGAGTACGTAAAGCCTTTCGGCATTCCGGTTATCACGCACGCAGAAGACACCGGGCTTTCGGCGGGCGGCGTCATGAACGAAGGCTTCGTTTCGACCGAACTCGGCCTTCGGGGAATTCCCGCCGCTTCCGAGGAGGTCGGGGTGGTCAGGGACATAATTCTCTGCGAGCTGACTGGCACTCCTCTTCACATCTGCCATGTTTCGACCAAGGGTTCCGTAAGGCTCGTGCGCGAAGCGAAAAAAAGAGGTGCCAGGGTTACGGCGGAGGCGACTCCTCACCATTTCACTCTTACGGACGAGGAAGTATATGGTTACAACACCGATGCCAAGATGAATCCGCCGCTCAGGACCCGGGAAGACGTGGAGGCCATACTGGAAGGCATTGCCGACGGAACCATTGACGTTATAGCGACGGACCACGCCCCCCACAGCCAGGATGAGAAAAACGTCGAATTCGACTTGGCGCCTTTCGGCATAGTCGGTCTTGAGACCGCCCTCTCGCTTTCGCTTGAACTGGTGGAAAAAGGGGTCATCACCCTTGATGAGATGATAAAGAAGCTTACCGTCGTTCCTTCCGAAATAGTGGGCATAGAAAGAGGGACGCTTATTCCCGGCTCAATCGCCGACCTCGTGGTTTTTGACCCCGGCATGAGCCGAACGATAAACCCTGAGGAATTTTCCTCAAAGAGCGGCAACACTCCGTTTTCCGGATGGGAACTCAAAGGGGTGGTGAACAATACGATAGTTTCGGGAAAGGTTGTTTTCAGTCGCGGCTAGGTTTTATCTTTTGCTATAGCCAGCGGAAAAGAGATTCAACGCAATGGAAGATAAGCAGTTTGAACTGAGAAAATCAAAGCTGGAAGAGTTGAGGGCGATGGGCGTTGACCCTTACGCAAACGGTTTCACGCCGGAGCATGCCGCCGGAGAACTGGTTTCTCTGCACGCTTCGAAGTCTCCCGAAGAGCTTGAGGAAATGGGCCAGATATTCAGCTTGGCCGGCAGGGTCGTTTCGAAAAGAGACTTCGGAAAAAGTGCCTTCTTCCATCTCTCGGACCGCACCGGAAAAATCCAGGGATTCATACAGAAAAACTCCATTGACGAGAAAACCCATACGCTGTTTCGCAAACTGCTTGACGTGGGAGATTTCGCCGGCGTGCGCGGAGAGCTTTTCAAGACCAGGACCGGGGAGCTCACGGTGAGGGTTCGGGAACTTTTCTTTCTCACGAAGGCGCTCAGACCCCTCCCCGAGAAATGGCACGGCCTCCAGGATGTGGAGACAAGATACCGCCAGCGCTACCTGGACCTGATTGCCAACCGGAGAACCAGGGAGATCTTTCAGACAAGGTCGAAGGTGATAAATCTCGTAAGGAGGTTTCTTGACGAAAGGGATTTCCTTGAGGTGGAAACCCCGGTGCTCCACCCGATCGCGGGAGGCGCGGCGGCGAAACCCTTTATTACTCACCACAATGCCCTTGACATGGATCTTTACCTGAGGATAGCTCCCGAGCTTTACCTGAAACGGCTTGTCGTCGGGGGACTTGAGAGGGTTTACGAACTTGGAAGGACGTTCAGAAACGAGGGAGTGTCCACCAGGCACAACCCGGAATTCACCATGATCGAGTTCTACCAGGCTTACGCGACTTACGAGGACCTCATGAGTCTCATAGAGGAGCTTGTCTGCTGGGTGGTGGAAAATACGGCCGGGGACATGCTGGTTGAGTATGAAGACGGCAGGATAGACTTCGGGAGACCCTGGAAGAGAATTAACATATACGAGGCCCTGCGGGAGAAATTCGGTTCCGAAATAACGGAAGACGACCAGTTTCTTTTCGCGAGGGCGGATTCCATGGGAATAAACCATAACGGGATCAGGGGAAAGGCCCTCACGGAGATTTTCGAGGCGCTCTTCGAAGGCAGTCTCGTTAACCCGACTTTTGTCTACGGTTTCCCTCTTGACGTCTCCCCGCTTGCCAGAAAAAACGACGACGATCCTGAAGTGGTCGACAGGTTCGAGCTTTATATATACGGAAGGGAGATAGCCAACGCCTTTTCCGAGCTTAACGACCCGGTTGATCAGAAAAAGCGGTTCGCGGAGCAGGTCGAAATGAAGAAAAAGGGCGAGGACGAGTATCACGAAATGGATAACGACTACGTGTCGGCCCTTGAGTACGGAATGCCCCCCACGGCCGGGGCCGGCATAGGGATCGACCGTCTCGTGATGCTGCTCACGAACTCCTCTTCCATAAGAGAGGTGATTTTCTTCCCTCACCTCAGGCCCTAGCATGAGCTACGAATCACTAATTTCCCTCAGGTATCTCAAATCGGGAACCGGGCGGGGTTTTCTCTCCGTAATCGGTCTCATTTCCGTTCTGGGCGTTTTCCTGGGAGTGGCGTCGCTTGACGTGGTGCTCTCGGTCATGAAGGGGTTTGAGGATGAGCTCAGGGACAAGATAATCGGCGCGAGTTCCCACGTGGTCGTGATGAGCTATGACGGGAACTTCGCGGATTTCGCGCAGGTGGAGGAAAAGCTCGCGGGGATGCCGGGCGTGGTCTCCACCAGTCCTTTCATATACAATCACGGCATGCTGGTCACGGAATACGCGGCTTCCGGTTCGGTCATAAGGGGAATGGACCCCGGCAATCCGGCCTCGGTCGCCGCCGTGGCCGAGGCGGTGGGGAAGGGCAGTCTGCCCCGGGGAGGCGGAAACCGCGACGAGCTTTCCGGGGAAGGCGCCCGCATTGTTTCTGGGCTTTCGCGCAGGACCGCTTCCGGGCACCCTCCGATCATCATAGGCAGGGAACTTTCGAATCTGATCGGCGCGGCAACCGGCGACACGGTCAACCTGGTTTCCCCTTACGGGAAGATCGGCCCCTTCGGCCCGACTGCCAAGATAAGGAAATTCGGCGTGATAGGAGTTTTTGACTACGGCATGATTGAATACGATTCGTCTACTGCCTACGTGTCGCTTGAGGATGCCGCGGATTTCTTCGAGACCCGGGGCATGATAACGGGCATAGAAGTCAGGGTGGATGACATATACAGGGCGCGCGAAACGGGGAACAGGATAGCTGAAACTCTCGGCTTTCCCTTCTACGCGAAGAACTGGGAGGACTCGAACAGAAGCCTTTTCAGGGCGCTTCGCCTCGAGAGGATGGCTATAGGAATATTTCTCGGGTTTATAGTCCTCGTGGCCGCCCTGAACATAGTCAGCACGCTTACCATGCTCGTTATGGAGAAAAAAAGGGACGTGGCCGTGCTCATGTCCATGGGGGCCCGCAGGAGCGGAATCGGGAGGATATTCATTTACGACGGAATGATAATAGGCACCGTGGGGACGCTCCTCGGCACGCTCTTCGGATACCTGATCTGCCGCTTTCTTGAAACCAGCAACTTCATAAAGGAAATGATTCCCTTTGACGACAACGTGTATCCCATTTCCGAATTTCCTGTTAAGATAGAGCCGGTTTATTTTCTCGTCGTCGCGGCGTCAAGCCTGCTTATATGCTTTCTCGCCACCCTCTACCCGTCTTACAGGGCTTCGAGAGAAAACCCCGTGGAGTCGTTGAGATATGAGTGAACCGCTGTACAGGGTGAGGGGGCTTGAGAAGGTTTTCGACAAGGGGGAAAGAGGCGTGCGCGCTCTCGGGGGAGTGAACATGGACATTCTCGCCGGAGAGACCGTCGGAGTGGTGGGGGTCTCGGGATCCGGGAAAAGCACTCTTCTTCACATACTGGGCACCCTTGAGCCGCCGACCGGGGGTTCGGTTTTCTACCGGGGAGAGGATCTTTTCAGCCGGAACGAGAAGGCGCTTTCGGCTTTCAGGAACTCGGAAATTGGATTTATTTTTCAATTTCATTACCTTCTTACCGAATTCACGGCGCTTGAAAACGTCATGATGCCGTGTCTCATAGACAGGCAGAGCTCCGAAGAGGCGAGACGGAAGGCTTGCGATGCGCTTGAGAAAGTCGGACTCTCGGGGCGTCTCGATCATCTTCCCGGAGAGCTTTCGGGGGGAGAGCAGCAGAGGGTGGCAGTCGCCAGATCAATTGTCAGGGGGCCGAAGGTGATACTCGCCGACGAGCCCACCGGGAATCTTGACAAGAAGACGGGATTCTCGGTTCTCGATCTTTTCTGCGGGCTTAACGAGGATTACGGGGTTACGGTCGTCATGGTGACGCACAACGACGAATTTGCGAAGAGAATGAAAAAAACTGTTAGAATATCGGACGGGATGGTTGCCGATGCGAACTAGAGGTCTTGTATTTCATCTGGCTGTTTTTCTTGCCGTGGCGACGCTCTCGGCCGCGGGTTCCATGGCGCAGAGCCCCGCTTCGGGAGAAGAGCCTGAGAAGCGCCGGTCCTTTGAGGGCACGGTCGCCGAGGTGGTAGTCTCCGGCAACCGCAGAACCGAAACCTCCCTCATAGATCTCAACATAGAGACCAGGCAGGGCAGTGAGTATTCCCCGCGGACCGTGAAAGAGGACCTGAAAAGAATATACGAGCTTGGTTTCTTCCAGCAGGTTCTCGTTGACGTGGAGCGGACTGAAGACGGGCTCAGGGTTGAATTCATCGTCGAGGAGAACCCGATACTTGCGGATCTTAAGCTTTCCGGAAACGACAAGCTTAAAGAAGACGACATAAAGGAAGTCGTGGCGTTCAGGGAAGGACGCATCGTAAGCCTGAGGAAGATAACCGAAGGCAGGGAGATAATCCTTGCCCTCGCTTCCGAGAAGGGTCTGGTCGGAACCGAGGTCGAATACGAGATCGAGCCCAGGGGGGATGGAGTCGTCGACGTCGTTTACAGGATCGACGAGGGAGAAAAAAAGTACATAAAGGAAGTCGAGCTTGCCGGAAACAGCAAAGTCGAGACGAAGAAAATCAGAAAGAACATGTATTCAAAGCCCAAGTATTTCTTCTCTTTCATAACGAAGAGGGGGCTTTTCAAGATCGAGGAGATAAAGAGGGATTCCGACAGGATAAAGGCGGTCTACATTGATAACGGATATCTTGACGTGAAGGTTTCCGAACCCGGAATCCGCTACGATGAGGAAAAAGACGGCTATGTCGTGAGCTTCTCGATAGAGGAAGGGGATGAGTACAAGGTGTCCGGGATAACTTTCTCCGGGGAACTGGCCGGAGACCAGGATGAGATCCGCCCGGAACTCGAACTCCTGCCGGACTCCGTTTTCAGCAGTTTCACCCTGCAGGGCGACATCGGGAAAATAACCGATTTCTACGGGGACAAGGGATATGCTTTCGCCAACGTGACTCCTGACGTGCGGCTTGACAAGGGAAACAACCTTGTCAGCATCGATTACTCGATTGAAAAAGGCAAGGAAGTATACATACGGAACATAAATATTCTGGATAACACCAGGACCAGGGACCATGTCATAAGAAGGGAGCTTTCACTTGAGGAGCAGAGCCTCTACAGCGTCTCCAAGCTGAGGGCAGCCCGCTACGAGGCCACCCGCCTCGGCTACTTCGAGGACAATGTTGAGGTGCTGACCCACAGGGTCGAGGGAACGGAGGATCTTCTGGACGTCGACGTGAAGGTCGAGGAACGTCCCACCGGATTTTTCAGCCTGGGCGGGGGAGTGAGTTCCGTTGAAAATTTCCTTTTCGCGGGGCAGATACAGGAATCCAATCTTTTCGGGTACGGCAAGACCCTTTCTCTTGACGCCCAGATCGGAGGCGTAACCAAATCCTTGAGTCTTAACTACCGCGACCCGTATTTTTTCGGCACCAACTGGCTCCTGGATATCAGCATGTACGCCCATGACAGGGACTACAGGGATTTTGAGAGAGCGGCAAGGGGCATTTCCGTGGGCGTGGGAAGAAGGATAAAGAGATATTTCCAGGTCCGGGTTTTCCAGGAATTCTCGAAACAGGATGTGCACAACGTCCGGGGTGACGCGCTGCTCGTCCTCTCAGAAACGGAGAGAACCATAGTTTCGACCGGAGTAGGGGTGTCCTGGGATAAAAGAAACAACTATCTCGATCCCACGAAGGGCTTTCTTCTGAGCACGGCGGTTGAGTACGCAGGGCTTTTCGCGGGCAATACCGAGTTTGTAAAGTATAACGCCACGGCCAAGTCCTGGATTCCGTTCTGGAAAAGCACCTATTTCGCCGCGAAGGCGAATTACGGGCTTCTGCATCTCATAGACGCCGGCGATGATCTTGTCGTGGAGGAGAGGTTCTTTCTCGGCGGTCCGAACACCCTGAGAGGATTCCGGTACAGGAGGGTGGGTCCCAGAAGGCCCACGGACTCGGGCGGGTATGTGATAATTGGCGGTGTCCATCAGGTTCTTGCGTCACTTGACTTTGTTGTTCCGTTAAGCAAAACTGTCGGGCTTAAGGCCGTAGCTTTCTTTGACATAGGCAATGCGTTTGACGAGAATGAGTTCAGCCTTAATCCTTCGAACCTCAGGAAGGATGCTGGTTTCGGCCTAAGGTGGATATCTCCTCTGGGACCAATGAAGCTTGATATCGGATTCCCGATAGGCGAAAGGCTTCGCGATGAGGAAAAGTATGAAGTACAGTTTACCGTTGGAAATTTGTTCTGATCAGGCAATCTATTTCTTAAGGAGGCATTGGGTTAAATGAGAAAATGTTTGTTGCTTGCCGCCGGATTTTTCATGCTGTTCACATTTTCTGCCTACGCTCAGCAGAAAGTGGCTTACATAGATATTAAGCAGGTTATCAGGGATTCAAAGGCCGGAAAGGCCGCCAATGCTTCTTTCCAGAAGGAGGTTGACGCCAAAAGGGTCGTGATAGAGCAGAAGAGAAAAGCTCTTGAAGACATGAGACAGGATGTCATACAGAACGGGGCGGTGATGAGCGAGAGCAAAAGAAGAAATCTTGCCGAAACCATAGAGAAAAAGCAGAAGGACCTGGACAGGACGAGAGAGGACATAAGAATTGAGCTTCAGAGAAAGGACCTCGAGCTGACCCAGAATGTCCTTAAGGATATAGAGGGTATAGTCAACAAAATAGGCGCGGAGGAAGGATTCGACCTTATCGTCGAGAAAACCGAGGCGGGCGTTCTCTATGGCAGCTCGGCTACGGACATAACCAAGAAAATCATATCGGTTTACGACGCTTCCAGATAAATGAAGTTGGGCGTGGATGAAATAAAGGAACTTATTCCTCACAGGGAGCCTTTTCTGTTCGTCGACTCCGTTCTGGAGATTGAAAAAGGCAGAAAGATTGCCGCCGAGAAGCTGTTTTCTCCGGAAGAATTCTTTTTCAGGGGACATTTCCCCGGCAACCCCATAGTTCCGGGAGTGATAGTTACCGAAGCGCTGGCCCAGGCGGGAGGAGTGCTTTTTAATTATTCTTTCGGAGAAGAGCTCAAGGAAGAGGGTTTTGACAACGCCTATCTGATGGGTCTTGACCGCTGCCGGTTCAGGGCGCCGGTGGTTCCTGGCGACAGGGTGATTCTCGAGGTGGAACTGGTGAGAAGAAGATCAAGAATAATTTTTTTCTCGGGGAAGGCTTCCGTGGATGGAAAACAGGTGGCGGAGGCGGAAATTACCGCCTGTCTGGTATGATTCACAGTCGGTTTTCTCACTCCGAATCCCCGTTACTTTTTTATTATCTTTTCCCTTGTTGATTATTGACTTTTCCGTTTATAGCAATATTATATACCGTTTACTGTAAAAAGGGTTGTTTTACCCAATTTCAAGTTGGTCAGACAAGTGAATCCAGAATTCATAAAAATAAAAAGCTGGCGTAGCTCAGGGGTAGAGCAGCTGATTTGTAATCAGCCGGTCGGGGGTTCGAATCCCTTCGCCAGCTCTCTGTTCGATGAATACACCGGGGAGGTGGCTGAGTGGACAAAAGCAGCAGACTGTAAATCTGCCGGCGAAAGCCTACGTAGGTTCGAATCCTGCCCTCCCCAGAAATTTCGCGCGGGAGTAGCTCAGTTGGCTAGAGCATCAGCCTTCCAAGCTGAGGGTCGCGGGTTCGAGCCCCGTCTCCCGCTCGTTTTCAGGGACGCCCACGTAGCTCAGTCGGTAGAGCACGTCCTTGGTAAGGACGAGGTCGGCGGTTCAAGTCCGCTCGTGGGCTTGATGCTTGGCGGTTTGCAGAATATTAAAGAAGATCGGAGGTCAACAAGCGATGTCTAAGGAGAGATTTGAGAGGGGGAAGCCGCATCTGAACATAGGTACGATAGGGCATGTGGATCACGGCAAGACCACGTTAACTGCGGCTATAACGAACATACTGTCAAAGCGAGGGCAGGCGGAGTACGTGGAGTTTGACAACATAGACAAGGCGCCGGAGGAGAGGGAGAGGGGTATAACGATAAACATAGCGCACGTTGAGTACGAGACGGACGGGCGGCACTACGCGCACGTTGACTGTCCTGGGCACGCTGACTACGTGAAGAACATGATAACGGGGGCGGCGCAGATGGACGGGGCGGTGCTGGTTGTGAGCGCTCCGGACGGGCCGATGCCGCAGACGAGGGAGCACATACTGCTTGCTAGGCAGGTGGGGGTTCCGTACATAGTGGTGGCTCTTAACAAGGTGGACATGCTTGATGACGAGGAGCTGCTTGAGCTTGTGGAGTTGGAGATAAGGGAGTTGCTCAGCGAGTACGGGTTTCCGGGGGACGACATACCTGTGGTGAAGGTAAGCGCGCTGAAGGCGATAGAGGGGGACGCGGGGGCGGCTGAGCAGGTAGTGGAGCTTATGAACGAGATAGACAGTTACGTGCCTGAGCCTGAGAGGGACATGGACAAGCCGTTTTTGATGGCGATAGAGGACGTGTTCACGATATCGGGCAGGGGCACGGTGGTAACTGGGAGAGTCGAGAGGGGGAGGATAGTAGCTGGGAACGAGATAGAGATAGTGGGGTTCAAGGAGACTTCTAAGACCGTGGCCACGAGTCTTGAGATGTTCAGGAAGATACTGGATGACGCTCAGGCTGGGGACAACGTCGGGGTACTGCTCAGGGGAGTTGGGAAGGACGAGGTGGAGAGGGGGCAGGTGCTTAGCGCTCCTGGGAGCATAAAGCCTCACAGGAAGTTCAAGGCGGAGGTTTATGTGCTCAAGAAGGAGGAGGGTGGAAGGCACACGCCGTTTTTCCCTGGGTACCGGCCGCAGTTCTATTTGAGGACGACTGACGTTACGGGGTCAGTGATACTGCCCGAGGGAGTTGAGATGGTGATGCCGGGGGACAATGTGAGCATGGACGTTGAGCTGATAGCGCCAGTGGCGATGGAGGAGCAGTTGCGTTTCGCGATAAGAGAGGGCGGAAGAACTGTCGGCGCGGGCGTGGTAACGGAAATCATTGAGTGATAGGGGACTTTACAGGGCAGTAGCTCAATTGGTAGAGCAGCGGTCTCCAAAACCGCAGGTTGGGGGTTCGAGACCCTCCTGCCCTGCAGAAAAGCCAAGTCATGGAAAGATTTGACAGGATCAAAGATGATACGACCAGGTATCTCGGCGGTGTTGCTACGGAACTGAAAAGAATAACCTGGCCCGAGCGTAAGGATACGGTTAAGTCAACCCTTGTGGTTGTTATTATTACCGCGTTCTTCGCGCTCTTTTTTATGCTGGCCGATTACGTGTTCTCTTTTCTGTTTGGTCTTATACTGAGTTAAAGAGCGAATTGGGAGCAGTTTTCGGATGCCGAGCAAGTGGTATATAGTGCACGTAAATACCGGTTTTGAGGAAAGGGTTAAAACCCAGATAGAAAACGGGATAGAGAGCATGAACAGTGAGAACCTTGCCATTGACGAGGTTTTCATCCCGACCGAGACAGTAGTTGAAACGCAGAAAGGCGGGAAGAAGAGAACGTCTATCAGGAAATTTTTTCCCGGATATATAATGCTCAAGATGGAACTTAACAAGGAAACTCTGGATTTCGTACGGGAGATACCGAAAGTCATAAGTTTCGTGGGAGGCCGCCCGGTTGACGGAAAGATAAATATTGATTCCATTCCCGAAGTTGAGGAAGAGAAAGTTAATGAGATAAAGACAAGGGCAAAGGAGGGCACGCTCAAGCCCAAGCCGAGTGTCGCTTTTGAAAAAGGAGAATCCATAAGAGTTGTAGAAGGTCCCTTTGCCAATTTCTCCGGAATCATAGAAGACGTAAAGCCCGAAAAAGCCAGGGTGCAGGTGCTGGTCAGCATTTTTGGCAGAACCACCCCCATAGAGCTTGATTTCAATCAGGTGGAGAAAATCTAGATGAAGAAAATAAGCGGTTACATAAAGTTGCTGATTGAGGCGGGAAAGGCGTCCCCCTCGCCTCCGGTGGGTCCCGCGCTGGGGCAAAGAGGCGTGAACATAATGGAATTCTGCAAGGCCTTCAACGCCCAGACCTCTTCTTCCGAAGGGCTTCTTCCGGTTACGGTGACCGTTTACGCGGACAGGTCTTTTGATCTTCAGATAAAGACTCCCCCCACTTCCTACCTGCTGAAAAAAGCTGCGGGCGTGGAGAAAGGTTCGGGTTCCACTCCTAGGACCAAGGCCGGCAGGATTACGGAGCAGCAGGCAAGGGAGATAGCGCAGAGAAAGCTCGAGGATCTCAACACTGATGAAGTTGATGCGGCCCTGATGGTCGTGCGCGGCACCGCGAGAAGCATGGGAATTGACATAGAAGGATAAAGTTTGGAGAGACTTCATGAGCACCAGAGGAAAAAAATACAGCGACGCGAGCGCCAAGGTGGATTCCCACAGGGAGTATACGGTTGATGAAGCCATGGAACTTGTGGCGCAGGCCCATTACGCGAAATTCGACGAGACGGTCGATATAGCCGTGAATCTCGGCATAGACCCCAGGCATGCGAACCAGCAGATCCGTTCCGCGCTCGTGCTGCCTCACGGTCTCGGGAAAAAAATGACGGTCCTCGTGTTCGCGACGGACGACAAGGCGGCCGAGGCAAAAGATGCCGGGGCCGATTATGTGGGTCTTGACGACATGGTAGAGAAGATTTCCAAGGAGAACTGGCTTGATTTTGACGTGGCCATAGCCACTCCCGACGTGATGTCGAAGGTCGGCAGACTGGGAAAAATCCTGGGGCCGAGAGGACTGATGCCGAGTCCGAAGGTAGGCACCGTGACTTCAGACGTCGCCGACATGGTCAGGGAATCAAAGGCCGGTCGCGTTGAAATCAGGAATGACAAAAGCGGGGTTATACACGCTCCCATAGGAAAAGTCTCTTTCGGAAAACAGAACCTCAAGGAGAACTTCCTCGCCTTCATGAGTTTCCTGATCAGGGAGAAACCTGCCGCTTCCAAGGGCGTTTTCCTGAGGAGAGTTTCGGTGTCGGCGACCATGGGCCCCGGTATCGGGGTGAGCGTGGCGGATATCAGGAACGAACTTAAAAGCATGGGAATCGCGGCGTGAACGCAGCGCTAAACCAGATACGGGAAGAAAGAGACTATGCTCAGTAAAGCCGAAAAGCAGAAAGTAATTGACGACCTGGCATCCAGATTCCATTCCGTTTCCTCGGTGTTCGTTGTCGAATACCAGGGACTCAAGGTGAAGGAGATGGATGTCCTCAGGAAAAAACTCAGGCAGACCAATACGGAGTTCAGGGTTGTAAAGAACACCCTTCTGGAAAAAGCTTCGCTGGGAACGGACATAGAAAAGATGAAAGATCTTTTTTCGGGTCCCACGGCGGTGGCCATCTGCGACGGGGAGTCTTCCGCGGCGGCGAAGGTTTTTATTGATTACAGCGAGGATTTCCCTGAGATCAGGGTAAAGGGCGGTATATTCGAGGGAGAAGTGGTTGATGTATCCAGAATAGAGCAGATAGCGAAGCTTCCGTCAAGACAGGAGCTTATCTCCGAGTTTGTGGGCCTGCTGAGCGCTCCGATGGGCAACCTTGTGGGAGTTCTGGAGCAGGCGCGCTCGAATATTGTCAATGTGTTAGAAGGTTTGAAGAAAAAAAAGACTGAATAAAAAGCTGTAGAACTGTTTTATCAAGGAGGAATAAAAATGCCCGATATTAGCAGAGCAGATGTTGTCACCTATCTTGAACAGGCGAGCATGCTTGAGATATCCGAACTGATAGAGGAAATAAAGGAAAAGTTCGGTGTTCAGGCCGCCGCGCCTCAAGTCGCTGTTGCCGCCGCTGCCGGCGCCGAAGCCGCTCCCGCGGCCGAGGAGAAGACCGAGTTCAATGTAATTCTCAGTTCTTTCGGAGACAAGAAAATACAGGTCATAAAGGCGGTGAGGGAAATTGCGGGTCTCGGACTAAAGGAATCCAAGGAGCTTGTGGAAGGAGCTCCCAAGCCCGTTAAGGAAGGAGTCGGCAAGGATGAGGCTGAAGATATCAAGAAAAAGCTTGAAGACGCCGGGGCGACCGTTGAAGTCAGCTGACCATAATTTTCTTCGGTTCTTTTCACTTAAATCAAAAAACGAGGGGGTGCGCGTTGAGCATAGAGAATATAGAGTCTCAGGAATTAAGGAAAGATTTTTCGAAGATCCCCCAGGTTCTGGATATCCCCCACCTGCTTGATGTACAGATAAAATCGTACGAAGATTTTCTGCAGGCCGATGTTCCTCCGGACGAGCGTTCGGATACCGGCCTTCACGGAGCCTTCAAGGCCGTTTTTCCTCTTGAGGATTATAACGGCAAGGCTTCCTTGGAATATCTGAGCTACAGGCTGGACGAACCCAAGTATGATTTCGCCGAATGCAGGCTCAAGGGGTATACCTACACCGCTCCTCTTTACGTGACTTTCCGTCTTATAATCTGGGACATTCCCGAGGGTGAAAAAAGACAGAAGGACACCGAAAGACAGTTCCGCGACATCAAGGAGCAGGAGATATACTTCGGGGAAGTGCAGCTTATGACCCCCAGCGGTTCCTTTATAGTGAACGGAACCGAGAGAGTGATAGTAAACCAGCTCCACAGGTCTCCCGGAGTGTTTTTCGACCGGGACAAGAGCAAGAACCAGCTGTCCGGAAAAGAAGGGTCATTTATAGCGAGAATCGTTCCCCAGAACGGTCGCTGGCTTGATTTTGAATATGATCTCAAGGACATGCTCCATGTGCGCATAGACAGGAAGAAGAAATTCCACGTCACCGTTCTTCTAAAGGCCATGGGTTATGACGAGCGGCAGATAATGGATTTTTTCTATCCCGTGGAGACCTTTCATATAGAACCGCAGGAACTCCGGAAGGAAGTAACCGCGGAAATTTTTGAAGTGGGCGCGGAGGGTTTCAAGAAGGAAACGACCGCCGAGATAATATCCTATCAGAAGGCGACTGTGGACATAAGCCACCCGGAGACGGGCGAGCTTATAGGCAGGAAGGGAAGAAGGCTGAAGAATCTTCTTCCAAGACTGGAAGAAGCCGGCATGACTTCCATACCCGTTTCCGATGAGGAGATAATGGAAAAACCCTCGGCCGAAGTGGTTTCCGACCCCGAAACAGGGGAAGTAATACTGGGTTTCAACGAGGAAATAACGGAAGAGAAACTCAAGGAACTGCGCAGGGTCGGCAAAGAAAGCCTCAGGGTCTACTACATAGACAAGACCCTGTTCGTGACTTCTCTTCGGACCACGCTTCTTTCCGACAGGGTGGATTCGTGCGAGGAAGCCATAACGGAGATATACAAGAAGTTCAGGCCTACGGACCCTCCTTCCGATGAAGTCGCGCGGACTTTCTTTGAGAACATGTTCTTCACCCAGGACGCGTACAGACTCTCGAAGGTGGGTCGGATCAAGATCAACTACAAGCTCAAAAGAAAAGGCGTGAGCGATCATCATCTTACCCTGGACAGGGAAGATATCCTCCTGACCGTGAAATACCTGCTTGACCTCAAAGGCGGCAGGGGGTCTACCGACGACATAGACCATCTCGGCAACCGGAGGGTAAGAACCGTCGGGGAACTCATAGAGGACCGTTTTTATCACGGTCTTGAGAGGCTTGCCCGGTTCGTCAAGGAAAAGATGGGATACCAGACCATAGAGAACCTAATGCCTAATGAAGTGCTGGTCCCGAAAACCGTTACGTCGGTTCTCAAGGAGTTTTTCACCACGGGCCAGCTTTCCCAGTTCATGGACCAGACCAACCCCCTGTCGGAAATAACCCATAAAAGAAGGCTGAGCGCTCTCGGCCCGGGCGGTCTTACCAGGGAGAGAGCTGGGTTTGAGGTAAGGGACGTCCACTCTTCCCATTACGGGAGAATATGTCCCATAGAAACTCCGGAAGGTCCCAATATCGGACTTATATCCAGCCTGAGCACTTACGCGAAGATAGATGAATCCGGGTTTATCCGGACTCCTTACAGGAAAGTTAAGGACGGGCGCGTTACGGAAGAAATAGTCTACATGAACGCGCTTATGGAAGAGGATTACATCGTGGCCCAGGCGAACGCCCCTCTTGAAGAGGACGGATCCTTCAAGCTGCCTTTCGTCTCCGCCAGGGGAGATGGCGAATTCATGATGGTTGAGAGGGAGAGGGTCGAGTTCATGGACGTGTCCCCCTCGCAGCTTGTGTCGGTCTCGGCTTCCCTTATTCCCTTCCTTGAGCATGACGACGCGAACAGGGCCCTTATGGGTTCCAACATGCAGCGCCAGGCCGTGCCGCTCATAAGAAGCGCCTCGCCGCTTGTGGGGACGGGCTTTGAAAGCAAGGTGGCCAAGGACTCAGGCGTTACGGTCGTCGCGCGCAGGGACGGCGTGGTGGAGTCCGTGGACGCGGTCAGGATCGTGGTCAAGTCCACGGAAAGAAGCCGCGAGGGCGGAGTGGATATCTACAACCTGATAAAGTTCCACCGCTCGAACCAGAGCTCCTGCTGGAATCAGAATCCCATAGTTCGCCAGGGGCAGCGGGTGAAGAAAGGGCAGGTAATAGCGGACGGGTGTTCGACGGACCGCGGCGAACTCGCGCTCGGACAGAATATGGTTGTCGCCTTTATGCCGTGGGGAGGATACAACTTCGAAGACGCGATCCTGATATCCGAGAGGGTCGTAAAGGACGACGCGTTCACTTCAATCCACGTTGAGGAGTTTGAGTGCACGGCGAGGGAGACGAAACTCGGGAGGGAGGACATAACCAGGGACATACCGAACGTGTCGGAAGAGTCGCTTAGGAACCTGGATGAAAGCGGAATAATAATGATAGGCGCCGAGGTCGAACCCGGAGACATACTGGTCGGAAAGATTTCTCCGAAGGCCGAAACCCAGCTCTCTCCGGAAGAGAGGCTCCTGAGGGCGATTTTCGGGGACAAGGCCGGGGATGTCAAGGACTCCTCCCTCAAGGTGTCCTCCGGGGTGTACGGTACCGTGATAGACGTTGAAACTCTCGTGTCCCGCTCCGTGGACAAGGACGAGAGGAGCAAGGACATCGAGAATCAGGAGATCTCGAAACTGATGGAGGAGAGGGAAAACGAGGTAAGCATTCTCAGGCGGGATGCGGTCGACAGGGTAAAGCATATTGTTCTCGGCAAAACTTCGCTCTCCAAGATCACGGCGAACAGAAAGGCGGTTCTTAAAAGCGGACAGGAAATCACTGAAGAGATACTTGATGCCGTTCCCCTGGAAAAGCTTGTTGACGTCAGGATAAAGGACCTTCCCGAAGCGGGCGAGGAACTGGCCGGAATAATCGGCAGGGTTCTGAAACGCATTGATTACGTGACCGCCGCCTATGAACAGCGCATGGAAAAGCTGAAGAAGCCCGATGAGCTGCCTCCCGGGGTTCTGAGAGTGGTCAAGGTCCGCATCGCGGTTAAAAGAAAGCTCCAGGTCGGCGACAAAATGGCGGGACGGCACGGCAACAAGGGCGTCGTATCGAAAATACTTCCGCAGGAGGATATGCCTTATCTCTCCGACGGGAGGCCGGTCGATATGGTTCTTAACCCGCTCGGCGTGCCTTCAAGAATGAATGTCGGCCAGATACTGGAGACCCATCTCGGATGGGGCGGCAGAGAGCTGGGAAGACAGCTTAATGAATATATTGAGCAGGAATTCAATGAAGAAACCCTGAGAGAAAAGCTTCTGGAAATATACTCGGATTCTTCACAGACGGGCAAGCTTATTGAGTCGCTCGACAGGGACGGCCTCGTCGAGCTGGCAAGAGAGCTTAAGGACGGAGTGCCGGTGAAATCCCCGGTTTTTGACGGCGCCCACGAGGCGGAAATCGCGCGGATCCAGCAGCTTGCCGGCATTGACGAAGACGGAAAAACCGTTCTTTTTGACGGTCAGACCGGCGAGCCTTTCGATCAGAAAGTGTGTGTCGGGATAATGTACATGCTGAAGCTCCATCACCTTGTCGAGGAGAAAATTCACGCGAGGGCGATCGGGCCTTACTCCCTTGTGACGCAGCAGCCCCTTGGCGGAAAGGCCCACTTCGGCGGACAGAGACTTGGAGAAATGGAGGTCTGGGCGCTTGAAGCCTACGGGGCCGCCTACACTCTTCAGGAATTCGTCACCATAAAATCAGACGACGTGGCGGGACGGACGAGAATATTCGACTCGATCGTAAGAGGCGACATGAACTTTGAACCGGGTCTTCCCGAATCTTTCAAGGTGCTGCGCAAGGAACTGCAGGCGCTGGGGCTTGACGTGGATCTTATTGAGAAGGAAGTGGAGATTGAGCCGCTTCCGAACTATTAATTTGGAGGGAATCACACCATGGATATAGACACGCTTTTTGAAAAGCCGAAAAACCCTTCCGATTACTCGACCATAAAAATTTCCATAGCTTCTCCGGAAAAAATCAGGTCATGGTCAAACGGGGAAATAAAAAAACCTGAAACCATAAACTACAGAACCTTCAAACCCGAGAGAAACGGTCTTTTCTGCGCCAAGATATTCGGCCCCGTGAAAGATTACGAATGCACCTGCGGAAAGTACAAAAGACTTAAGCACAGGGGAGTGACGTGTGAGAAATGCGGCGTGGAAGTGATTTCCTCCAAGGTGAGGAGGGAGAGAATGGGTCATATAGAACTTGCTTCTCCCGTCGCGCACATATGGCTTCTTCGCAGCATTCCCAGCAGGATAGGAATGCTCCTCGACATGACTCTCAAGGACCTGGAAAGAGTGCTCTACTTCGAGGCCTACATAGTTATGGATCCGGGAATTTCCGACCTCAAGTTCGCCCAGGTGATAACCGAAGACGAGTACAGGGACGAGCGCGAGAGCTTCGGTTCCGAATTCACAGTCGGCATGGGGGCCGAGTCGGTACGGGAGATGCTGAAAACCATAGACCTGAACGAGCTTTCCCAGGAACTCAGGATAAGCATGAAAGAGACCAAGTCTCCGATCAAGAAAGCCCGCATCGCGAAAAGGCTGAGAATATGCGAAGCGTTCCGCAAGTCCAAAAACCGTCCGGAATGGATGATTCTGACCACTATTCCCGTTCTGCCGCCTGATCTGAGACCCCTTGTTCCTCTTGACGGAGGACGGTTTGCCGCCTCCGATCTTAACGATCTCTACAGAAGGGTGATCAACAGAAACAACAGGCTGAGAAAGCTCCTCGAACTCGGCGCCCCCGACATAATAGTCAGAAATGAAAAGAGGATGCTGCAGGAGTCCGTCGACGCACTCCTTGAGAACGGGAGAAGGGGAAGGCCCGTTCTGGGCCACAACCACAGGCCGCTTAAGAGCCTGAGCGACATAATAAAAGGCAAGCAGGGCCGATTCAGGCAGAACCTTCTGGGGAAAAGGGTCGATTACTCGGGCCGGTCGGTGATCACGGTGGGTCCCGACCTGCGTCTTCACCAGTGCGGAATCCCCAAGCAGATGGCACTTGAGCTTTTCAGGCCCTTTATCTACCAGAAGCTTGAAAAATGGGGCGAGGCGGCAACGATAAAGATAGCGAAGAAGCTGCTTGACAGCGAGGTTCCGGTGGTGTGGGACGCTCTTGACGAAGTGATAAAGGAACATCCGGTGCTTCTCAACAGGGCCCCGACCCTTCATCGCCTCAGCATACAGGCTTTCGAGCCGGTGCTTATCGAGGACAAGGCCATTCAGCTTCATCCTCTCGTATGCCCCGCCTACAACGCGGATTTTGACGGCGACCAGATGGCGGTCCACGTCCCGCTTTCAATCGAAGCCCAGACCGAATGCCGCTCGCTCGTCATGTCGACGAACAATATTCTTTCTCCCGCGCACGGAAAGCCGATAATACTCCCCACTCAGGACATAGTCCTGGGGCTTTACTACCTCACGAGGGATGCGGCTTCGGATAAAGGTTCCGAGCCGGGCCGCGTTTTCTCGGTGCGCGAAGTGGTTTTCGCGTACGAACTGGGGAAAGTCGGCCTGCATGACAGCGTGACCGTGAAGATTGAAGGGCGGAATCACCTCACGACCGTCGGAAGGGTGCTGATGTACGAGGTCGTTCCCGAGGGCGTTTCCTTTGAACTTATCAACAAGCCGATGACCAAAAGGGCCATAGAGGCTCTTGTGGATGAGTGCTTCAGGAAAACCGGCGGCAAAAGCACGGTCCTGCTGGCCGACAGCCTGAGGACCCTCGGATTCAAGTACTCGACGAAGTCCGGAGCTTCCATTTCGATCACGGACATGATTATTCCCGAATCGAAGAAGGACCTGCTGGAGAGCGCCCAGACGGAAGTCATGAAAGTGCAGGGCCAGTATTCCCAGGGGCTGATAACCGATGGAGAAAGATACAACAAGGTAATAGACATCTGGGCGAAGACAAGCGACGAAGTCGCTCAGGCGATGATGAGAAAGATTTCTTCTGAGGAAGTCCGGACAGGGAAGAACACCACGGTTTCGGGACCGAGCTCGAACCCGATATACATGATGATTGATTCCGGGGCGAGAGGGAGCCAGACGCAGGTAAGGCAGCTTGCCGGCATGAGGGGCCTTATGGCTAAACCGTCTGGAGAAATAATAGAAACCCCCATCACGTCCAATTTCCGCGAGGGGCTGTCGGTGCTCCAGTATTTCATTTCCACCCACGGCGCGAGGAAGGGGCTTGCGGATACGGCCCTCAAGACGGCGAATGCCGGCTACCTGACGCGTAGGCTGATTGACGCGGCCCAGGACGTAATGATTACAGAACTTGACTGCGGCACCATAGAGGGAATCAGGGTCAGCGATCTGGTGGAAGGCGGGGAAATAATCGAAAAGGTGGGAGAGAGAGTTCTTGGAAGGGTCGTTCTTGAAGATATAGAGGACCCCCAGACCGGAGAGGTAATTGTTCACGCAAACGAGGAAGTTGACGAGACCGCGGTTGCCAAGATGGATGAAGCGGGCATAAGCGAGGTCAGCATCCGCTCCGTTCTTACCTGTGAAACAAGAAGCGGCGTCTGCAGACTCTGCTACGGAAGGAACCTTTCCACCGGAAAGCTTGTGAACATGGGCGAGGCCATAGGTATCGTAGCGGCCCAGTCAATCGGGGAACCCGGTACTCAGCTTACCATGAGAACGTTCCATATAGGCGGTGCCGCGAGCCAGAGGGCGGCTGAAAGCACCCTTGAGAGCCAGCACGAGGGAATAGTCAGGTTCAAGAACATAAAGGCGGTCAAGGGACGTGACAACAAGCTGGTTGTTATCAGCAGAAGCGGCGTGCTCTCAATTGAGGACAGCAAGGGATATGAGAGGGAAAAATGTCCCGTTGTGCTCGGGGCCAGGCTCAACGTGAATGAAGGGGACAAGGTGAAGAAGGGGAAGATGCTCGCTGAGTGGGACCCTTACACGACCCCCATAATTTCGGAGGTTCCGGGTGCCGTGAAGTTCAGGGATCTTGAAGCCGGGGTCACGTACAAGGAACAGGTGGATGAAGTAACGGGCGTTCTCATGAGAGTGGTGGTTGAGACCAAGGACCTGGAAATGCATCCCACTCTGGATGTCGAGGTGAAAACGGAGGACTTGGAATCTCTTGAGATCGACTCCTTGCCGAAGGACAAGAAAGTGCCTTACTCGCTTCCCGTGGGTGCCATAATAGAAGTCGGCGACAAGGATGACATAGAGGCGGGGGACGTGCTTGCCAAGATTCCGAGAGCGACCTCGAAGACAAAAGACATTACCGGAGGCCTTCCCAGGGTTGCCGAGCTTTTCGAAGCCAGGGTGCCCAAGGATCCGGCCGTTGTAAGCGAAATCGACGGAATCATATCTTACGGAAAAGACGTAAAGGGGAAAAAGAGGGTCGTGGTAACCCCGGAGATGGGGGAACCTAAAGAATATACGGTTCCCAGGGGAAAGCATATCCTGGTCAGGGAAGGGGAGTTCGTCTCTTCCGGCGACCAGCTCGTCGACGGCGCGGTCAATCCTCACGACATTCTGAATATCATGGGAGAAAAAGCCCTTGCCAACTACATGGTCAACGAGATTCAGGAAGTCTACAGGCTTCAGGGCGTGAAGATCAACGACAAGCATATAGAGGTTATAGTCAAGCAGATGCTGAAAAGGGTCAAGATAAAGGATCCGGGCGACACCACGATGCTTGTCGGCGAGGCTATAGAGAAAAATGTTTTCTTTGAGGAAAACGAAAAGATCGTCGAGGAAGACGGAACCCCGGCGGCGGCCGAGCCGCTTCTTCTGGGCATAACCCGCGCCTCGCTCAGCACGCGCAGCTGGCTTTCCGCCGCGTCTTTCCAGGAAACCACCAGGGTTCTTACCGAGGCATCCTGCGAGGGCAGGGAAGACGACCTCAGGGGGCTCAAGGAAAACGTTATCGTGGGCAGGCTGATTCCGGCCGGCACCGGCCTCCCCATGTACAGGGACATAAGCATAGAGACCGAGGCGCCGGAAATACCCGTACCCGTACCGGAAGTCGAAGAGGAAGTCGAAGAGGAAAGCGAAGACGTATTGCTGGAAAGCTGATGTTTCCCCCGCGGTCTGTTCTTTCTTTTGATCAGTAGCCATGGAGAAAAGCTACATCCCCGCCGAGGTTGAACGGAGAGTCTATGATTTCTGGATCTCGTCGGGACTTCACAAGTCCGAAATAACCGACTCGGCCGAGGTCTTTTCAATTGTAATCCCCCCGCCCAACGTGACGGGGTCGCTGCACATAGGCCACGCTCTTAACAACACCATCCAGGACATTCTCGTCAGGTACAAGAGAATGAACGGTTTCGACGTTCTCTGGGTCCCGGGCACGGACCACGCGGGCATCGCCACCCAGATGATGGTTGAAAAAGATATCGCGTCCGAAGGACTCACCAAAAACGATCTGGGCAGGGAAAAATTCCTTGAGCGGATCTGGCAGTGGAAAGAGAATTCCGGCAGCCGGATAACGGAGCAGCTGAAAAGACTCGGAGCGCTTCCCGACTGGGAAATGGAACGGTTCACCCTTGATGAAGGTCTTTCGGAGGCGGTGAGAAAAGTTTTTGTCGATCTTTACTCCCAGAGGCTCATTTACAAGGACAAAAGACTTGTCAACTGGGATCCCAAGCTTCGTACGGCCATATCGGATCTGGAAGTGGAGCAGAGAGAGACCCAGGGGAACTACTGGCACATAAGATATCCGGTAGAAGGAGACGACGGCCTGTCCGTTACTGTAGCCACAACGCGTCCTGAGACAATGCTCGGAGACACCGCGGTAGCGGTTCATCCTGAAGATCCTAGATACGCCGATTTGGTGGGCAGGAATGCGGTACTGCCTCTTGTGGGAAGGAAGATTCCGATAATAGCCGATGAGTACAGCGATCCAGAGAAGGGTACGGGGGCCGTAAAGATAACTCCGGCGCATGATTTTAACGATTTTGAAGTCGGAAAGCGCAACGGTCTTGATGTATTGAACATTCTTGACGAGCGGGCGTATACAGTAGGGGATGTCCCCGAAAAATACGCGGGACTTGAGAGGTTCGAGGCCAGAAAAGCGGTTGTCCGGGATCTCGAGGAAGGGGGTTTTCTGGTAAAGGTCGAACAGACCGTCCACACGGTTCCCTACGGCGACCGCTCGGGGGTGGTCGTGGAACCCTGGCTAACCGACCAGTGGTACGTAAACACGGAAGAACTTGCCGCCCAAGCCATTTCATACGTGGAGAGGGGTGAAATACGTTTCTATCCCGAGTTCTGGGAAAGCACTTACTTCGAGTGGATGAGAAACATAGAGCCCTGGTGTATTTCGAGGCAGCTCTGGTGGGGTCACCGGATACCTGCGTGGTACGGGCCTGACGGGGAAGTTTTCGTTGCCGTGAATGAGCGCGAAGCCGCCGCTTCCGCGAAGAAGCATTATGGCGAGGAGGTCAAGCTAGTCAGGGACCCGGATGTGCTGGATACGTGGTTTTCTTCCGGACTCTGGCCTTTTTCCACCCTCGGGTGGCCGGCGGAGACCGGAGAGCTCAGGCATTACTATCCGACATCATGCTTGGTCACGGGATTTGACATTATTTTCTTCTGGGTCGCAAGAATGATAATGCTGGGGCTTAAGTTCATGAAAGACGTGCCTTTCAGGGATGTTTACGTGCATGGCCTGATAAGGGACGCGAAAGGCCGCAAGATGAGCAAGACGACGGGCAACGTGATTGATCCTATTGACGTGATCGAAAAATACGGTGCCGACGCGCTTCGTTTCTCGCTCTCGGCGCTTGCCGCCCAGGGAAGGGACATAAAGCTCACCTTTCCTGTTATCGAGGGATACAGGAACTTCATGAACAAGATATGGAATGCTACCAGGTTCGTGTTCATGAACCTTGAGCCGGAGATGATTCACGGCTCCGACCTCGACAGCTCTCGTCTGAGCGTTCCTGACCGATGGATTCTCAGCAGGCTCAACTTCACTCTTGGCGAAGTCGAGGAGTTCATTGAGAGCTACGAATTCGACAAGGCTTCCCAAGCTCTTTATCACTTTATATGGGATGATTACTGCGACTGGTATCTTGAAATATCGAAGTTTTCGCTTTATGGGGACGATGACAAGTCTAAAAAGACCACTCTTAACGTACTCGTGCGGGTTCTTGTCCGCTCCCTGCGGGCGCTTCATCCCTTTACGCCCTATATTACGGAGGAGATATTCCGAATATTCAGGGAGAAGGGAGTCAGTCTTCCTGAAGGAGAGGGTCTTGATTCAAAAAGCATTCTTGAAGCCCGGTATCCGAAGCCGGACGCAAGCGAGGTATTCAAGGAAGAGTCCGGGCAGATTGAACTTGTAAAAAGCGTTGTAACCGGAATAAGAAACCTGCGGGCCGTTGTGGGGGTTCATCCTTCGGAGAAGGTATCAGTTCATCTTAATTCCGAAAGTAGCGGGGCAGGGGATGTTTTAAGGGAAAACCTCGAGATTATCTTGGGCATGGCATCTCTTGGGGATTGCGTTGTCTGCGGCGGGGATGTTCAGGGCAAAGCAGTCTCGGAAGTTGTTTCGGGAGTGGAGATAATCATGCCGGTTGAGAATCTGCTTGATCTCGAGAAGGAAATCTCCAGATTGAGCAGGGATTTGGCAAAAGTTTCACAGGAACTTAAAAAAACCGAGGGCAAGCTTGCGAACAAGGATTTTATCGACCGCGCTCCCGAGGATGTCGTGGAAAAGGAAAGGGGAAAACTGGATGAATTTCAGAGCCACAAGAAAAAGCTTGAGGAAATTCTCGGGAAACTTTCGGCTGTATAACCGAACTGGAACTTCTGATTTTAATATGGATTTCCCAACTGCACTTTTCTATTCAATTGAAAGGATACTAAAAGAACAATTATCATTTCTATACATACCTGTTGCCATACCAACATTCATCCCGCCGAATCCGTTGCGAGCTCGATATTTCATATAAATTCTGTGCATTCCATTTTCCGAGACAGGTGTTACACCTGTCTCAACATGTTTAAACCGAACTTCATTTAATCCAAAGCTCAATTATCTCCGTAATCATCTGTAACAACACAGTTTTTTGGAAGTAAGAGCAATTTTAGCTTGCATATTTGTTTCCATGTATTAAACATTTTCCAAAAAACAAGAAAACTCTCTTTTTTGCCTTGCACTATACATTTTATTCATTATACTCTTACCTGTACTTGTTTCCATGTAATTGCCGGAGGTGCTCATGTCCTATCATGTAGATGTAATTCCCAACCGTAAAAGTCCGCCCGCCATTCTTTTCCGTAAAGCCTGGAGAGAGGGGAAGAAGATACGAAGAAAAACCATCTCTAATCTCACCGGCATGCCCCAAGTCATTATTGACGGCATCCGCGACATGCTAAAAGGCGGGGTGGTTTACAAAAGTATCGCAGAAGCTTTCCCCATAAAGCGTTCCCTGCCCCACGGACACGTGGCAGCGGTGCTGGGCACCGCCAGGAAGCTGGGATTTGACCGCATTCTTCACAGGCATAGTTCGCGCATGCGCGAACTATGCCTCGGGGCCATAGCAATGCGCGTTCTCAGTCCCGGTTCCAAGCTTGCGGCTTCCCGCGGGTTGTCCCCGGAGACCGCAAGCACGAGTCTCGGAACTGTCATGGGTCTCGGAGAGGTATCGGGCAACGAAGTGCTCTCGATGCTCGACTGGCTCGTGGATCGCCAGAAGTGGATAGAAAAGAGTCTGGCCAACCGCCATCTCAAGGGAAAGACCCTGGTGCTCTACGACGTCAGTTCAAGCTACGTGGAGGGCAAGGAGTGTCCCCTGGCTGCTTTCGGTCACAACAGGGACGGCAAGAGGGGGAAGAAGCAGGTTGTATACGGGATGCTGTGCTCGGCCGAGGGTTGTCCGGTCGCGGTGGAAGTGTTCGCGGGCAACACCGGGGACCCCAGGACCGTAAGGAACCAGGTGGAGAAGGTTCGTCAGCGGTTCGGAATTGACAAGGTGGCGCTGGTGGGAGACCGCGGGATGATAACCACGGCGAGGATAAGGGAAGACCTTGAACCCTGGGGGCTTGACTGGATATCGGCGCTTAAGTCAAAAGACATACGGGAGCTGGTGAAGAAACCGAAGGAAGGGGAAGCTCCCCTTAGGCCGGAAGCTCTGGCTGCCGACGGGGTCGGGGAGATAGAGAGTCCGAAGTTTGCGGGAGAACGCCTCATAGTGTGCTTTAACCCTCGTTTGAAGGAGGAGCGGGCGCGCAGGCGGGAAGAGCTTCTGCTTTCCACTGAGCGTATTCTTGAGGATATAGCAAAGGTTGTTCGCCGGAAGGGTTCTACGTTGCGGGGCAAAGACAGGATCAACCGGCGCGTGGGGCGTGAAGCGAACCGCAGGAAGGTGGAGAAGCACTTCGACATTACGGTCACCGACAATGATATCGTATGGTCACGCAACCTGGGGAAGATAGAGGCGGAGGCTAGGCTTGACGGCATCTACATAATACGAACCAGCCTGGAGTCATCGGAGCTCGGAGCGGAGGATGCCGTATTGGCGTACAAGAAGCTCTGCGGAGTTGAGCGGGCGTTTCGTTCAATGAAGACCGCATCTCTGGAGATACGACCCATGTACGTATACAGCGAGAACCATGTTCGGGGTCATGTTCTGTTGTGCATGCTTGCCTATTACCTTGAGTGGCACCTTCGCAGGGCGCTGGCGCCGCTGTTGTTCGAGGATGATGACAGGGAGGGGGCGGCGAGGAAACGGAAGAGTCCAGTGGGAAAAGCGGTGGTATCCGACAGCGCGAAGGCGAAAAGCGGCACGAAAAAGACGCGGGAGGGTTTCTGCGTGCACAGTTTCGGGACTCTCATGGAAGATCTGGCCACGGTGAATCTGAACGAGGTAACGCTGCCGGGGCAGCCCGATCACCGTTTCCCCGTAATAACGGAGCCAACACCGCTGCAGGCAGAAGCGTTTGAACTGCTGGGAATAGACCCCGGCAAATTTGTTTCCAGTAAACTGACAGGTTGAATTTACGGATCAGCCCGTCATTATTGAGCAATGTGCCTTTTTGTTAAATGAAGTTCGGACTAGGAGCAAAAGCCCAATAAGAATAATAAGACGTGTTACGAAAGTTTTTTTCATGTTTCTTCCTATGGTGACAAGGCTTGCGGGTCGATATGGTATGGGAAAACGGGGATATAATTCTCTTTAAAAAAGATCCATCTGTTGATGCGACACTTTCTCGTCCGTTATTTCCACCGGATAATTGCCGTCAAAACACGCGAAGCAGTAGCTTGATCTTCCGTTAAGTGACTTGCCGCCGTTTGTAACCGCTTTTGTTATCCCTTCCTGACTGAGATATCCCAAGGTGTCGGATGTTATGTAGTCCTTTATTCTTTCCACTTCAAGGGAATGCGCTATGAGTTCCTCCTTGAGAGGAGTATCTATTCCATAGTAGCATGAAAACTTCATCGGGGGCGAGCTTATCCTCATATGAACTTCCTTGGCTCCGGCATCGCGTATCATCTTGACGATTTTTCTGCTGGTTGTGCCTCTTACTATGGAGTCGTCGACCACCACTACTTTTTTTCCGTCTATGACCTCTTTTATGACGCTGAGTTTCAGCTTCACTCCGAAGTTCCTTATTGCTTGTTGAGGCTGAATGAAGGTTCTTCCGATGTAGTGGCTCCGCAGGAACCCGGTTTCAAAGGGAATCCCCAGCTGCTCGGCGTATCCCATGGCCGCCGGCGTTCCCGAATCCGGCACTGGCACGACAAGGTCTGCATCCGCCGGACATTCAATTGCGAGTTGCTTCCCCATGTTCTTTCTCATCTGATAGATGTTTTTCCCCTGGAGAAACGAATCGGGTCTCGAAAAATATATGTTCTCAAATACGCAGTATTTGTGCTGTTTTTTCGGAAGGGGATTAAACGACTTGATACCGCTCTCATTTATGAACACTATTTCCCCGGGTTCTATCTCCCTTATATAGTCGGCCTCTATCAGTTCAAAAGCGCATGATTCGGAGGCTACCACGTAAGAATTATCAATCTTTCCGAGAACAAGGGGTCTGAATCCGTGGGGGTCGCGCGCGGCTACCAGCCCTTTGGGGGTAAGAAAAAGAAGGCAGTAAGCTCCCTTGCATTCGCTGAGGGCTTCTATGATCCTTCCCAGGAAGGTTTTTTCCTTTGATCTCGCTATGAGGTGTACGATCACCTCGGTATCCGTTGTTGACTGGAATATGGAACCTTCTTTCTCAAGCTCGTGTCTCAGCACTCTCGCGTTTGTAAGATTGCCGTTGTGCCCGACCGCCAGCTCCCCTTTTTCGTAATTCATCATCAGGGGCTGGGTATTCTTGTTGTTGCTTGAGCCTGTTGTGGAATACCTTACGTGGCCGATTGCCGTTGTGCCCTGGAGCTTCGATATGGACTCTTCATCGAAAACTTCGGTTACGAGACCCATCTCCCGGTGGGAGTAAAGCTTCTCTCCGTCGGTTGACACTATGCCGGCGCTTTCCTGGCCTCTGTGCTGGAGAGAGTAGAGGCCGAGATAGGTAAAGTTGGCGGCGGCCGGATGATCATATATTCCAAAGACTCCGCACTCTTCGCGTAGCTTTGCCATTTTCACCCCTCTGAGACCGAAAGGCTTCTCTGAAAGCCCATAGACCATGCATCGTGAACTGCCGAGATTTTCATGTCGATTAAATCTTCAACGCAGAACCTGTCGTCATCAATGACTACTCCGGCACGCAGCGCGGGAACGCCGTAATCGCTCGCCATCTCCTTTATTCTTTCCCAATTGGTTTCGCTTGCACTCGCTATTACTCTGGATTGGGTTTCGGAGAAAAGAAACAGGTCGCTTCTAAGAGAATTCTCATTTACGTCGGGCGCCTTTACCAGGACCCCCCTCGTGCCGTCTGGACTAAAGCAACATTCCGCGAGCGCTACAGCAAAGCCGCCCTCAGATATATCATGCGCCGATTTAAGTATACTTTGAGAAGCGCACGCAATCAACATTTCGGCAAGCCTTTTTTCCTTGTCAAGATCGACTGAAGGCGGTTCGCCATCGATCACACCATGTCCAGTTTTCAGATACTCGCTTCCCCCTATGTCTTCTTCTATGGCTCCTCCCAGCAGTATCACTAGGTCTCCGGGATCTCGGAACCAGGAAGTAACGATTTTGGCGGTATCCTTTATGAGGCCCACCATCGCCACAGTCGGGGTAGGGAATATGGCGACGCCCTCGGTTTCGTTGTAAAGGCTGACGTTTCCGCTCACAACCGGCGTATTGAACGTTCTCGCGGCTTCCGACATGCCTTCAACGCTTTCTGAGAACTGCCACATTATCTCGGGATTCTCGGGATTTCCAAAATTAAGACAGTCGGTGATTGCGAGGGGAGAAGCGCCGCAACAAGCCAGATTCCTGACACTTTCCGCAACGGCTATTTTACTTCCCTCACGCGGATTTAAATAACAATATCTAGAATTCACATTAGATGTCATCGCAATCCCTTTTTGAGTCCCCTTGAGCCTTATTATCGCGGAATCCGCTCCCGGTCCCAAGACTGTGTCGGTTCTTACCATGTGGTCGTACTGCTCGTAAACCCATTTCTTGCTCGATACGGTCGGAGAGGACAGGATTTCGAGGAAAACTCTATGGATGTCTTTAGGTTCAGGAAGATTTTCTGAATCCAGCCTTTTTATTTTCTTCAGGTATCCAGGCGTTTTTACGGGTCTTTCGTAAGTCGGCGCGCCCGAGGTTATAAGACTTACGGGCAGGTCCGCAACCGTGTTTTCTTCTTCCACAATGGTCAATTTCCCCGAATCGGTCACCTTGCCGATAATTGAAAAATCAAGGTTCCACTTCCTGAAAATATCCCGGGCCGTATCTTCCTTGCCCTTTTCCAGGACTACAAGCATTCTCTCCTGCGATTCGGAAAGCATCACTTCATAAGGAGTCATTCTTTCCTCCCGCCTGGGAACTCTGTCAATTTCGATTTCGAGCCCGGTTCCCGCGCGGTCAGCCATCTCCGTTGAAGAGGACGTAAGTCCCGCGGCTCCCATGTCCTGTATGCCGACGACGCAATCCGTCTTAAACAGCTCCAGGCAGGCTTCAAGAAGAAGTTTTTCCGTAAAAGGGTCTCCCACCTGCACCGCGGGCCTTTTTTCCTCGGTTTCCTCGGTAAAGGTATCCGATGCCATGATGGCTCCCTGTATCCCGTCTCTTCCGGTCTTCGACCCGACGTATATTACCGGGTTTCCCTCGCCCGAGGCGTATCCGCGGAAAACATTGTCTTTTCTGGTTACCCCGAGGGCGAAGGCGTTTACCAGGGGATTTCCGTTGTAGCAGTCGTCAAAATATATCTCTCCTCCTACCGTGGGGATGCCCATGCAGTTTCCATAGCCGGCTATTCCCGACACGACTCCTTCAACCAGGAATTTCGTTTTCTGAAGATGCGGATTTCCGAACCGGAGGGAGTTTAAAAGCGCCACGGGCCTTGCTCCCATGGTGAATACGTCCCGGAGTATTCCCCCGACCCCGGTCGCGGCGCCCTGGTAAGGCTCTATGAAGGATGGATGATTGTGACTCTCCATCTTGAAAACGACGCAGTCGCCGTCCCCTATGTCCACCACTCCGGCGTTTTCTCCGGGGCCCTGTATGACCTGTTTTCCCTCTGTGGGGAATTTCCTGAGGTGCGCCTTGGAACTCTTGTAGGAGCAGTGTTCAGACCACATGGCTCCGAGAATTCCGATTTCGGTCGGGTTCGGTTCCCTGCCCAAGGTTTCGACTATCTTTTCGTACTCTCCCTCGGTGAGGCCGTGGTCCAGGGCGAACTGGAGAGATGCTTTGTTCTTCACTTGTCCTCCGGGGGCTGGATGAACTTTGTTGTCCTGGGTATGTGCATGTCCCTGAAAAGGTACCTTTTTACTTTTCTTGTGGTTGTTTTCGGCAGCTCCTCTCTGGCAACCGCGAAATGACTGATTCTCTTGTGGGGCTCAAGCCGACGGTTAAGTTCGCTTATCTCGCCCTTGAGGACGTCCCAGGTTCTCTCGTCGTCTCCGTGTTGCGGGGACTGTCCGAGTTTTTTGGAAATTCCCTCCGCATGGGGAAATATCACGGCCTGTATCCTTTCGTCATCCGGGCTGAATACAACCGCTTCTTCAACCGTTTCAAGCGGGGTGAGCTTTTCCTCGATTTCCTCGGGGGAAATGTTTTTTCCTCCCTTGGTTACGATAACCGATTTTTTCCTTCCAGTTATGTACAGATAGCCTTCGTGATCAAAATAACCGAGGTCGCCGGTTCTGAGCCAGCCGTCATCCGAGAGAACCTCTTTTGTCGCGCCGGGGTTCTTGTAATAGCCTTTCATTACGCTTGGACCCTTCACGCATATCTCCCCGATTCCTTCTGCGTCCACATCTCTTATCTCGACCTCGCTGTTCTCAAACACCATGCCGCCGCTTGTGTTCTTCGGTCTTGAAAAAGGATTCGCGGATATAACCGCGGCCGTCTCGCTCATTCCGTATCCCTGCAGGAGGGGGAATTCGTATTTTTCGAGTCCCTCGGAAGCCGCTTCCGAGAGGGCGGCCCCGCCGCTCACTATAAGCTTGAGGCGGTCAAGACCCAGGCGTTTTCTTGCCATCTTGCCGAAAAGTCCGGAGGGCAGGGCTCTTGTGAGAAAATTCTTTGCCTTGCTCTGTTCGATTCTCTGAAGCAGTCTCTCGAGTATCAGGGGGGTGTTAAGCCATACGGTCGGTCTTGCGGCCTTAAGGTCGGAGAGCATTTCCCTCGGTTTTATGCTTCTTGAGAAAAACACTCTCTGCCCGCAGTAAAAAGACAGCAGTATTCCGGCTATTCTTTCATATACGTGATGAATGGGCAGTATGGAAAAAGCCGTGTCTTCCTCCGTTATGGGAAAAGCGCTGTAAGCTGCCTCCAGGTTTGACATTATGCTTGCGTGGGAGAGCATCACGCCTTTGGGGTTGCCGGTGGTTCCCGAGGTGAAGACTATGTCGGCAGTATCTCCGGGCTCCGATTTCTCCGCGGGCGCGGTTTTTTCGGCGTGCGGCCGGATCTCAAGAGACTCCTCCATCGGTATTACGTGCTCGACCGCCCCCGTGTCGCTCAGAGCTTCCGTAAACCCCGCCGAAGCGATGAGAAACTTTGAATCTGAAAGCACCAGCACCTGCTTTATATGCTCTGTTCTCGCTCTTGCGTCAAGCGGGACGGCTATGGCGCCCGCCCAGATCGCGGCGAAGTAGGAAATCGCCCACTGGGGGCTGTTTTCCCCCACTATGGCCACGTGGTCTCCCTTTTTGAGACCGAGGGCCCTGAGGCGGGCCGAGAACCCGGTGAAAAGCGTGAAAACCTCTCTGAAGGTAAGCGAGTTTACCGACAGGTCCTTTTTTCTTACGGAATACGCGGTCCTGTCAGCATAGAGAGAGGATTTTTTCTCAAGCATCCCCTGTATCGTGGTTATCCGGCTTGCGTTTCTTATGGTGGGGAGTCTTTTTTCCGTGCGGGTGAGTCTTTTCATCGAAGCAGTGTCTTTCTAGATTACTTCCCTCAGGTCTTTCAGGTCTTTTATGATGAATTTCGGCTTTGCCCCGGTGAGCTGTTCTCTTCTTTTTACCCACACGGAATCAATCCCGCAGTCAGAAGATCCCATTATGTCAGCTTCTGGATTATCTCCTATGAAAATGACGTCCGAGGGGCTTTCGCCCAACGAGGCGAGGGCGGATTCAAATATTTTCCTGTGAGGTTTTCTCCAGCCCACGTCTTCTGAGACGACTACCTGTTCGAAGAAATGCGCGATTCCGAATTTTCCGAGCAGTTCTAGAACAGTGGGAGCGTGATCGAAGTTTGAAACGACCGAAAGCCTGTATCCTTTCTCCTTGAGGTACAGAAGAACCTCCGTGTGACGCTCCGGGTATACCATGGCTCCGCGGAGGGCTTCCATGTGCGAGCGTACGAACCGCTCAAGCAGGCCGTCGTCTCCATTCAAGCCCGTTTTCTCCATGAATATCTCGAACCTTTTCCTGTTCGGATACTCCCTCAGGTCCTTTTTCCTGAGCTCGAGAAGTTCCCTGTGGCTTTCAACGAAAGGTTCGTAGAAATCCGTAAACTCCATTTCGCCGAGACTGCCTCGCATCTGCGCGAAGACATGCCGCGCGGTGGAGTTCCAGGTTTTTCCGTTAAGCGTTACCTCGGGCAGAAGGGACGGCTCGAACATGACAAGCGTGTCGAAAAGATCAAAAAGCACCGCCGAATATTTTTTCATCAGGTTCTATGCGAGGATTACCCAAGCGATCTTTCGAATATGACTTCTATTATCTTGTCATGGAGTCCCAGCGGTTCCGTGACCCTGTAACTTACCTGCGGAAAATCCCGCGCCGCCTCCGCCACCATCCCGGGTATGTCGGATTTCGAATGTCTTCCCGGCACGAGAAAATACGGGTGGACCGTTATGTCTTTTGCGCCGGCCGCTACGCATTTGCGGAAAGCATCTTGTATCGAGGGTTCGCAGAGTTCCATGTGGCAGTGCTCAACCATGTCAAACGGCGAGTCCTGGTAGGTTCTTGCCCTGTCGGCCACTTCTTCAAGAAGCGCGTTCGCCTCCGCCACGGTGCTTCCGTGATCAACCAGTATCAGGGCCCTCATCAGCTCAGTTTCTTTCCGAGTGGAGCTTCACGGTTTCAAGCACTATCTCCGCCGACCTACGGAATTCGTCTATCAGGAGATACTCGTTTACGGTGTGAAGCTCGTACATTCCCGTTCCGAGGTTTACGCACTCGATCCCCTTTTCGTTTATGAAGTTCGCGTCGCATCCGCCGCCGCTTGTGTGCAGTTCTATGTCGTGGTCAAGGTTCGCGGCGGCTTCAAGCACGAGCTTCGTTACTATTGCCTGCGGAGAGACGTTCATTACCGGGTACACGCGCTCTATCTCGATCTCTGCCCGCGCGCCGAGCCGTTCTCCGTCCAGGAAAAGTTCCCTGCTTTCTGCCGCTTCTATGAAGCAGTCGCGCATGTGCCGTACCTGCGCGTCAAGCTTTCCTTCGTCGTGGCTTCGCGCCTCTGCCGTTATTTCAACCAGGCCTGGAACTATGTTCGTCGCGGACCCTCCCTTCACCTTTCCTATGTTCGCCGTCGTCTCTTGGTCTATCCTTCCGAGCTTCATTTTCGAGACGGCGTCGCTCAGGATCTCAACCGCGCTTATTCCGTTTTCGGGGCAGAGCCCGGAGTGCGCTTCGACGCCGTGTATTTTTACGTCCATGATGTCCGAGCACGGACACCGCAGGACAAGTCTCTGCGGGGTGCTGCTGTCAAGAACTATTCCGTAGGAACTTTTAAAGTTCGAGGCATCAAGGAACTTCGCTCCGAGAAGACCGACTTCCTCGCAGATGGTAAACGCGACTTCTATATCTCCGTGGGGAATGTTGTTCTCTTTAAGGGTTCTTAGCACCTCGACTATTATGGACACGCCGCTTTTATCGTCGCTTCCCAGTATCGTCGTGCCGTCACTTCTCATTACCCCGTTTTCCACTCTCGGTTTTATTCCTTCACCGGGGCTTACGGTGTCCATGTGGGAGCAGAGAAAAAATGGCGGAACATCTTTTTTCGTTCCGGGAAGCTTGACTATCAGGTTGCCTACGTTTGCGCCGATCTTCTCATCTGCGTCGTCGTAGAAACATTCGGCGCCGAGATCCTTCATCTCTTTTTCGAGCCTTGCGGCGACATCTTTTTCCCTTCTGGACGGACTGTCTATCCGTATTATATCCATCAGGTGTTCTGTCATTCTTTGTTCGCGGATCATGGGTCGGTTTACTGTTTCTGGATGATTAATGAATCATTGCCGTCCTACATGTCTTTGTCCATATGTTTCGAACTGCCTGGCTCACACGAGAAGAACACATGTACTGGCTGTCTGAAACTGCGGAGAGCTTATACGAGATCCAGGCGCACCTCACGTCCTACCGCCGTGGCGGCTTTCTGCAGGGTTGTCAGGGTAACCGATCCGTTTTCTGCGTCTAATAGACGGTCGATAGTGGCACGGCTGGTGTGCATTCTCCTTGCCATAGCGGCTTTGGTAAGACCATCTTTTTTCATAGTTGCCACCACTTGGCGTGCCAACACGCGTTTTAATGCGTTGGTGGTGACTTCCTGCCTGATACCTTCTTCATCCAGCCAGCTGTCAAAAGATGTTCCGATATTTTTCTCTTTCATAAGCCTTCCCCCCTTTTTCGCCTGAGAGCAAGGTCTATATCTTTCTTGGGAGTCTTCTGGCTTTTCTTTATAAAGCCATGTAGTAATACCATTCTACTCTTATCTACGCAGAATATTATCCGTGACGTCCTTCCATCAATCAGCCTGCTGCGTACTCCCCAAAGATCTCGTCCCAATGAGCATACCAACGGCATGCCGAGTGGCCAGGAAAATTCAACCTCTTTTTTATATCTTTACCAATTATCTTGCGGTCCGCGAGATCCAGACTCCTCAACCATTCACGGACCAGTTCTCGATTTCTCTCTGAGCGGCAAAAATACGCTGACATCCTTAGTACTTGAACCACAGGTAAATGTATCAAGAATGATATGATCGGTCAATTGATATAGACTGCGTTACTCAATGTGCCGTGCTAGGTGTCATATATCAGCGGGTGCGAAATCTGTCTGGTGGCTGTTGCTCCAGTCGTAAGCAATTTAAGTAGTGTTAGGAAGTAACGATTTAGGCTGAACATTTTTCTGGGAATCAGAAATTGGAGTTCGGCAGATATGGAACCGGAACGCGGAGGATTGTGGCGGGTTTTTGTAACTGCCGTGGTGGGCATGAAACGGATTTTTCCGCCAATTTGGTAAAACTTGGAATTCATAATCTTAAACGAGTCGGTTATCTTAAAATAGTTATCAAAGCGGGAATGATTTTGGAAATTCTATAGTCACGTAAGCAATATTTTTTAGCATGCAAGAATTGGGGAATTGCTCTGCTGCGTGGATTGGAGGTGTTTCTGTGGAATGGCACGACTATATTCATAGCGATCAATCTGTTTTGTCAGGAAAACCTGTAGTTCGTGGTACCCGGCTATCCGTTGAGTTCTTGCTGGGATTGCTTGCGGAGGGGTGGACCGAACAGAAAATTCTTGAAAATTACCCGCAGATTTCACGAGAGGCGTTGCAGGCGGTATTCGCCTTTGCGGCGGAATGTATGCGGGATGAACTGGTTTTTGCGGTTAGTAAGTGAGTAAAAAGCTGAAATTACTTGCGAATGAAAATATACCGTTGAAAAGTGTCCAGTCTCTGCGCAGCAGCGGGTATGACATCATTTCGATTTCCGAGCGATTCCCGGGGATTTCAGATGAAGATGTTCTTCAGGTCGCTTGCACAGAAAACCGGATAATCGTCACATTCGATCGAGATTACGGAGAATTGATCTTTCGTCGAAAATTGCCGGTTCCCGCAGGTATTTTATATTTGCGCTTCCGTCCAAGGAATCCAGACGAAGTGGCTGAATATATTTCACAATTGATTAAGAACAGAGTTGTTTTGGATGGCATGTTTTCTACCGCTGATCGCTCTAGGGTTCGGCAGACAATTCTCCAGCAGTCTTTCTTGAAATGATCGTGTTTAATTCGGATTTCTTTCCTAGGCAGACCGGTCGCTCCGTAGCCCTTGGACTTTCTGTGCTCCATGCACTGATCGGGAGTGATCCCATTCTCGGAAAAACCAAGTTCTCGCGGAAACCAGCCCGTTCATGTGCTCGCCGCGAACCACTCGGCAAACTACCTGCACCTTTTGCGTTTACGGAAGGAGAACTTTCCCCACATCTGTGTTTTTGTTCCAAGCGGGGTTGGTAGTGTAGAATTATCATTCTATCGAAATACCGCCACGGCTGCTGTGTTTTGAAATCTCGATTGATAGGAGAGATAAAATGGAATTTTCTCTTGTAAAAGGTGATGTTGCCGACGTTGAGTCGGATTCGGTTGTCTTTCTCTGCTACGAAGGACAGAGGCTTCCCGCCGCCGCGAGGAAGATTGACCGCAAACTCGGTGGGTTTCTTTCTGGCAAGGCGAAGTCGTCCGATTTCAAGGGTGCTTTCGGAAAAACGGTTATCGTGGATACCCCGGGCGATTTCAACATGAAAACAATCGTTCTCCTCGGGCTCGGGAAAAAGGAAAATTTCGGGGCGCTTGAGGCTTTTCGCGCCGCGAACATTGCGGTTGCGAGAACCGGCCGGCACTCCCGCACCGTTTCCGTTGATTTTTCCGGCGTGGACAGGGAGTTTCTCAAGGTTTTTCTGGAGGGCATGGCCTGCGGCGTCTATGAATACGGGAAATTCAAGTCCTCAGGAAGAAGAAAGAACCGGATAGAGAAAGTATGTATAGCGTCAAGGAGGATTTCGGCCAGTTATTTCAGTGCGGAAGCCGCGCACGCCGACGCTGTTTCAAGGAGCGTGGCTTTTTCAAGAGATCTCGTTAACGATCCTCCGAATATTCTTACTCCCTCGATTCTCGCGGAGAACGCGCTTTCGATTTCCGAAGGATCAGAGCATATCGACTGCAAGATTCTTGGCAGGGAAGAGATAAGGGAAATGGGAATGGGAGGACTCTCCGCGGTTTCTTTCGGAAGCAGCGAGCCCCCGAGATTCATCCACCTTTCCTACTCCTCTCCCGCAAAATCCCGTAAAAAAGTCGCTATTGTGGGGAAGGGCATAACCTTCGATTCCGGAGGACTGTGCCTTAAGCCCGCCGACAGCATGAGAACGATGAAAATGGATATGTCGGGAGCGGCGGTCGTGCTTGGCACCATGAAAGCGCTTGGAGAACTGACTCCGAACATTAACGTTCACGGCCTTGTCCCGGCCACAGAAAACATGACCGGCGCTTCCGCCTACAAGCCGGATGACGTGGTGACGGCCCTTAACGGCAAGACGATAGAGATCATAAACACCGACGCGGAGGGCAGGGTGGCTCTTTCCGACGCGCTCAGTTACGCGGTCCGCCTCGGGGTTTCCGAGATAGTGGACCTCGCGACCCTTACCGGCGCCTGCATAGTCGGGCTCGGCCTTCACAACGCCGGGGTTATGGGCAATAACGCGAACCTCGTAAAGTCGGTTCTGGGCTCCGCGCGCGATGTCGGCGAGAAGATGTGGGAACTTCCTCTTGATGCGGAGTTAAGAGAGGAGATAAGAAGCCGCGTTGCGGACGTCAAGAATGTAGGAAGCAGGTGGGGCGGGGCGATAACCGCGGCGCTTTTCCTTGAGAATTTCGTTTCGGATGTTCCCTGGGTCCATATAGATATAGCCGGTCCCTCATACGTGGAGAAATCTTCTGAGTGGTATCAGTACGGGGCAACCGGGTTTGGCGTGAGAACCTTGGTCAACTACCTGATGAATAGGTAGGGGTTTTGCCGGTCGGCGTCTGCCTGAGGGAAAAAAGACGGTTCAGGGGACGTAATCAAGCCAGTGCCTGAATTTCTCGTCCTCTCCTTTTATTACGGCGAAATATCTTTCCTGGAGTCTTTTTGTAGTTTCTCCGGGGTTTCCTGACCCTATTTTCTTGCCGTCAACTTCCCTGATCGGAGTTACTTCGGCGGCGGTGCCGGTGAAAAATGCCTCGTCCGCGATGTACAGCTCGTCCCTTGTGAAACGTTCCTCCTTTACCGGAATGCCTTCGTCGGCGGCGAGATCAAGAACGCATTTTCTGGTTATCCCTTCCAGTATGGAAGTTAAGGGGGGAGTTTTGAGGGTTCCGTTCCTTACGATGAAGATGTTCTCCCCGCTTCCTTCGGCCACGTAACCTTCCGAATCGAGCAGTATTGCCTCGTCAAAGCCGAGGTCGGCGGCCTCCTGCCTAGCCATTACCGAATTTACGTAGTTTCCGCATATCTTGGCCTTGCTCATGAAGGAGTTTACGTGCATTCTCGTGTAGGAGGATATCTTTACCCTGATTCCGTTGGCAATAGCCTCATCTCCCAGATATGTTCCCCATGGCCATACGGCTATCGCCACGTTTATGGCGTTGTCTCCGGGGAGGATCCCCTTTTTTCCGTCCCCGATAAAAACTATGGGCCTGATGTAGGCTTCATCAAGTCCGTTTTCGCGCAGAAGGTCCACCACCGCGTCACAAAGGGTTTTAATATCATACGGAATTTCTATGCCGGCCACGTGCGCCGAGGCGTAAAGTCTTTCCATGTGCTCGGTGAGTTTCAGGACCGCCGATTTTCCGTTGGAGCACTTGTAAGCTCTTATGCCTTCAAACGCGCCCAGGCCGTAGTGCAGGGTGTGGGTAAGCACGTGCACGTTCGCCTCGTCCCAAGGCACTGTTTTTCCGTTAAACCATATTTTGGATTGGTCGGCTGACATAAGTTGTTACCACGGATCGGGGAAAAAACTTTGGAAACATTATTATTATTCCCCTTTTCATTGTCAAGCTTGGTTGAGGATTGGGGGGCGATTACAGACAAGACCCAAATTTCTGAAGATTTTTGCCCGGATACGCATCTCTGCTTGACGGATAGGACTAAAAATCCAGAAGCGGAAACGCATTTCCTTTACGGGGATTTCAGATGCTCTTTGATTATTGCGCTCATTTCCCGGGAAAACTTTGACCTTGGAATGACAAGGTCTACTCCCTTTTCCCTGAATTTTCCGGCAAGCTCCCGTTCCACATGGGGAAGGTATCCTATGCAGAAGACCTTGCCGTGTTCTTTGGAGTTCTTCAGCTCGGCAAACACCTTCTCGGAGTCAATTTTTCTTGAGGCAAGGTCAATAATCACAAGATCAAGGGTTTTTCCTTCAATTTTGTTTAGAAGTTCATCGCGGTTTTTTACCTTTATCACACCGATATCAAGATCTTTGGCCGCGTTCTCGATCTTTGACGAGAAAAACATGTCGTCGGCCACCACGCAGATTGTTTTTCTCGGGATTCTCATCATCGCGACTGTTGGAATCTTTTTCCTTAGGCATATCAATAGTCCCGGAAAAGGAACATAATGAATTCTAACGGTTTTTCGCGGACGTTGCTGATTTTACGGAACCTGAACAAGACTGATTGCCCGTGGCGTAGGGTAGAATGTAAACAGCTAAAAAACAGCAAGGAGAATAAAATGAAAGCTACTCTGATTGCTTTTCTGGTGGCAATGATATTCGGGATTAATCCCATCTTTGAAAAACTGAGCCTGAAGGACGCTTCTCCGCTTTCGGTAATCACTATAAGGTTTGTTTTCACCGCGTTGTGTCTGGTGTGCCTGGTGCTGGCTACGGGCAGGTTCGCACAGGTCATCGATGTCGACGGCCGGACGCTTTTCTGGATACTTCTTTCGGGACTGATCGGGGGACTGATCGGTCTTTTTCTCTATTTCACGGCTCTTCAGATTGCGGATACGTCAAAAATTGTCGCGATAGTGGCCACCTTTCCCATGTTTACGGCCATCTACGCCTATCTTTTCCTAGGAGAAAGCCCGGGACCCATGAGAATTACGGGAATCGCCTTTATCGTTATCGGTTCCATACTGATTGAGTGGAACCTGCTTGCGGATTAGGGCGTCTGGATATCTAGGGATTCCATGCAGTCGCGGAATTCTTCAGCCATGTCCGGATGCCCGTGTCTCTCGGCCGCCCGGATGCCTTTTTCGTAGGCATCCTTCGCCCGCTCCGGCATTCCAAGTTCGGCGTGGCAATGACCAAGTATCCTGTAAGCGGCCCCCTCGTCGTCCTTAAGACGAAGGTAGGAGTCAATTGTCTCTATGGTCTCCTTGTAACGGTCAAGCTTGAAATATTCATTCGCAAGACTGTAGTGAACAAGGGGGTTTGAGGGGTTTTTCTCAAGCAGTTTCTTAAATTTCTGAATTCTTTCTTCCGACATTTTTCTAACTTCCGGCTCCGATTCCGGTAATGTTCAGTTTATTTCCTGTTCATTTTTCAGGATGAAGTTTTCAAAGCCGAAAACGCCCATGAAGTTTTCTATGACCGAGCGCGTGACGTCATCCATTCTCACATTCTCCCTGTTTCCGAGCCAGCTTCCGATGGAGGTTATCCTGACGTCCGTTATTCCGCAGGAGAGTATCAGGTCGAAATAATCGAGGTCAGTGCTGACGTTAAGGGCGAACCCGTGGTAGGTCACCCATTTCCTGATGGCTATCCCTATGGACGCTACCTTGCTTCTCTTCACCCAGACCCCGGTGACCCCGTCCACTCTCCTGCCCTCGATGTCAAAATCGCGAAGAGTCCGGATGATCATTTCTTCGATCATTCTCAGGTGCCTGCGGATATCCATTCCGTGATTCTTGAGGTTAAGTATCGGGTAGCCCACGATCTGACCGGGACCGTGAAAGGTTATGTCTCCTCCCCTTGACGCGTGTACGAAGGAAATTCCGTGTTTCTTAAGATATTCCTCTCTTACGAGCAGGTGCTCGGTGTTTCCCTTTCTTCCGGTGGTTATCGTCGGCGGATGCTCAAGCAGGATAAGGGAATCCCGTATTTCCTCCGCGATTCTTCTGGCGAGAAGGTTTTCCTGGTACTCAAGCGCCTTTTCGTAGGGAACCGTCCCGAGTTCGTATATGTCCAGGGTGCTCATTGGGGCAGTGACAAAAACGTTTTGCGCCTCAGAAGTTCCTTGCTCTTCCAAGCGCGTCGAGTGCCGCTTCCATTACGGCTTCGGAAAGCGTGGGGTGAGCGTGCTGTGTAGTGGCTATTTCGTAAGGCGTCGTCTCCAGGGTTTTCGCCACTCCGATTTCAGCGATCATCTCAGTTGCTCCGTGGCCTATTATGTGGCTTCCGAGAAGTTCTTTCGTCCTCGAATCGAAAATCATTTTTACGAAGCCGTCGGTTTCTCCCACCGCGACCGCTTTTCCGGCGGCCCTGAAGGGAAATTTCCCTATATCTACGTCATACCCCTGGTCTTTCGCCTGTTTTTCCGTAAGGCCGATCATGGCGACTTCCGGCTGGCAGTAAACGCATCCGGGAATTGAGTTGTAATGAACCCTGGAGTTTATCCCGTTCATTCTTTCAACCGCGACCACTCCTTCCTCAGAGGCCTTGTGCGCGAGCATGGGGCCTCCGATCACGTCCCCGATCGCGTAGATATTGGCGCAGGTGGTCATGTAGTCCTCGTCCGTCTTTATAAACCCTCTTTCGTCAAGCTCGACCCCCACGTCTTCAAGACCCATACTGTCGCCCGTGCCGTAGAAGGCAAAAGAGGTCGGCGCCGCGTTGGCCACGGCTTTTCTCCCGACTGAGACAAGCACCATGTCGGCCTTGAGGGCGCTCTGCTCCCCCGAGACCGTGCTCTCCACCGTAACGGTCGCGGAACCCGAGGTTTTCCTGAGGGACTTGTACACGGTTTCGTTCAGGATAGTCATTCCCTGCTTCGTGAATATCTTCTTCGCCTCTTTAGCCACTTCCTCGTCGGCCCCCGGCAGGATCTGTTTTTCCATCTCCACTATGGTCACCTCGCTGCCGAAAGAGTTGTAGACATAGGCAAATTCCATTCCTATGTACCCTCCGCCTATTATGACGACGGAACGGGGAACCTCGGGGTGCATTATCGCCTCGTCGCTTGTCATTACGACTTTTCCGTCGACTTCAAGGCCGGGAAGCGTTCTGGGGACAGATCCCGTGGCGAGGAGTATCCGTTCGCTCTCTATATCCTGTGATTTTTTTCCTATAACGGAAATTCCATGCTTTGAGGTGAGCCTTCCCGTGCCGCTTATAAGGGCGATCTTGTTTTTCTTGAGAAGTCCCTCTACGCCCCTGTTAAGAGAAGAAGAGGCTTTTCTGCTTTTTTTAATTACTTCCGAATAGTCAAAGGAAAGCCCCTTGTGGGTGATTCCGTAACTCTCCGAGTGAAGAAAATGCGAGTACATCTCGGCACACTTCAGGATTGCCTTTGAGGGTATGCATCCCCAGTTAAGGCATACCCCGCCCGGTTTGTCGCGCTCTATGACGGCAACTTTCATTCCCATCTGCGCGGCTCTTATTGCCGATATGTATCCCCCGGGACCGGATCCTATAACTGCAAGGTCGAATTTTTCCATGTCGGGGTAATTATATTTGTAATTGGCTTGTCGTCAAAGCGGGCGGGAGCTGTCTGCCGGGGCGGAACAAAAAGTCCTGTTAGATACGAAATGTTCTGGTGTTACGAGTCTGCCAGAGAAGTTCGATCCGTATTTCCACATCGCGTAGTCAAGGGCCCTTGGAGTGATGTCAATCTCCCTGGCGGCTCCTATTACGATCTGTTCGGCCTCTCGCGGTCCAACTTTCTCCGTACCCAGGGCTTCAGCGACAAAAGCGCAGACGTGAACATCTCCCTTTACGTAGTCATCCCTGCCGCAGTACATAAGAAACATGTGCGCCGTAGCGGCGCCGATTCCCTTTATCGAACAAAGAGACTCCTTGATCTCGCCCGGCTGAGCCGAAGAGGCGTCCTGTAGATTATTGATTTTGATTTTCAGCAGTTCTTTCGCGGCGCGATAAACATTATCGGACTTGAAAGTCTTTGTCCCGGGTGATCTGTACCCAGCCCTGAATATTTCTTCTCTCATGTGCTTTTTTCCATGGGTTTTGTAGTGGGAGACAAGTTTTTTGAGTGTTTCCTGCTTGTGAGTCGGCGGAAGAAGTTCCCGGTTCTTTTCCGGTCGGGTTCGTTCTATGTCGAAGTGCTCGCAGTAGCGCCGGATTACCGGTAGAACGTGATTCTCGTAATGGCTTCGAGGGGTGAAGACCGCATCGATAAGAGCCACAGACAGATGCGCGGGATAAAACTCTTCTCCCATCTCAAATTCTGAATCAAGTAATTTAAGCTGTCTTACCCTTTCCGCAACGCGGTGAATTTTGTGATTTTTGGTGTTTTCCATTTAACAGATTGCCTCTGTCCTCTTTCAGTAATTTGCAGTTGGAGTTTAATAATACCGAATTCACGATACTAAGTGCTGTTCACAGGGTAGATCGCTTTACAGGAAACGAGTGAAAAGAGCCGGTATCGAGAATCCGTGTTCGTGGAGAAACCCTGGGTTGAACAATTACGGAATGTATATCCGGTTATTCTGCTTAATCGGCGGACTTGAATTACGGTTTTTAGGCAATCAAGTGTTGTATTGTTCTCCGCAGGATCTGGGGCAGTATCTTAAAAACAACCGAGATCTGGAATATGGAATTCGGTCGGTGCCGACGAAAAAATTTTGCCACGTTCAGGGGACATGCTAATTTGAAGAAAAAATTCAGGTAGTTGTCTTAAATTACCGGAATCAGGTTCCGGCAAATCAGGTGAATTACCGGAATTGGAAGGTTTGAATTATGATCCGGAGAACGATAGACATAGAAAAGAATCTTGAAAGAAACAAGGTTCTTGTCATTTACGGACCCCGCCAGATTGGCAAGGCAACCTCGGTTGAAGAATTTCTATCGGGAACTCGGCTTAAATACGCGGCTTACAGCGGCGACAGCCTTGAATTCGCCCATAGTCTTGCAAGGTGTGATCTTGAAAACATAAAAAGGATTTGCTCGAGAAGTCTTTCGTCCTTTTCAGGCTCGACGGGTTTTCCCGCAATCTTCGCAAGGAAATCAGCAAGATGAGCAAGTATTATTTCTACGATCTTGGCATCCGAAACGCCCTGATCGCCAACTTTAACGATCTTGACATCGGACAGCTCTGGGAAAACTTCATGATCATTGAAAGAATTAAGAGAAACGCGTACAGCAATGCCTCGGCAGACTATTATTTCTGGCGCACTTATGACCGGAAGGAGGTTGATTTAATAGAGGAGACCGCCGGGAAGCTTTACGGGTATGAGTTCAAGTGGGGAGAGAAGCGGAGAAAACCACCCGCAGAATGGCTTAAGACATATGCCGACGCTACATACGAAGTCGTAACCCCAAGTGATTACCTTGATTTTGTGACCTGAAATATTACTATGGGTGAAGCGCCGCAAGTTTGCCTTTAACTCCGTTGACAATGCAGCGGGCGGAAATTATATTTCAGAAACAATGACACAACCAATCTCTCCAAGAAGCGAGGCTTTTCTGGGTTTTGTAGCGGATCATTTCATTAAGACCGGAAACCCTATCGGTTCTTCGACCCTTATATCGAAATACGATATAAAATGGTCTCCGGCCACCGTCCGTCAGGAACTTAATTCACTCATGGAGGCGGGGTTTCTCGCCCAGAGTCATGTTTCTTCGGGCAGGTTCCCGACGGAGAAGGGAATAAATTATTACGTGGAGAACATTCTCCGCCTGGAAAAACCGCGGGATTTCAGCCTGCAGTCCCTTGAGAACAAATATGAAGGTATCGACGGCACGCTTGATCACGTGATAAGCGCCACAAGTTCGATACTGTCCGACTTTACCAAGCTTGCGGGCCTCGCGATGCTTCCCCAGAGAAACACCCTCAGGGTTAAATCCGCAAAGCTTATCAAGATGGGGGACAGGGAATGCCTTATCTTTCTGGTGTTTGAAGGCGGTCTCACGGAAAAAACCTACATCAGGCTTGCCAAGCCCATTCGGGATTCCCAGGTCGAGAGGATAGGGGGCTACCTTAATCGCCTGATTCTGGGCCTTACGATTGAGCAGGTGCGCAAGGTGGTGCTCGAGAAAATAAAGAGAACTACTACCGAATACAGCGAAATCCTCGAAAAAGTGCTCAGGATAAGCAGCGAGCTTTTCGAGAGGGAAAGAAAAGCGGGGATATTCGTGGAGGGGAAGATTTCGGTTATCGAATCTCTGAATTTCGGAGATTCCAGCCTCTATAGGACCATAATAGAGATACTCGAGGACCAGGAACTTCTTTCCAGTCTTCTGAAGTCAGTTGTAAGGGACGGCCGCTCAAAGGTCTTTATAGGGTCGGAAAAAGGAATGCCCCGCGGCTTCAGCCTAGTGGCGGCGCCTTATTACAAGGGAAACAGCTACGGGAGCCTGGGGGTGTTCGGTCCCACGCGAATGAACTATTCAAAAATCATCCCGCTTGTGAACTACACGGCGAAAATGGTCACAAAGAGGGTTAACGGAGAAATTACGGAATGAGTGAGAACACGGCAGCGGACATCGAAGAGAACAAGAAAAACGGCATAGAGGATTCAGAAGACCCCGGGCCAGACGCTGAGGCGCAGGAAGGAGAGACCGAAGAAGATGTTTCCGCCGAGCTTGAAGCCCTGAGGGAGAAGTACCTCAGGCTTTCCGCGGATTTTGACAACTATAAGAAAAGGCTTGCGAGGGAAAAGCAGGAAATACGCGATTTCGGAAACGCGCAGAGGCTGAAGGAGCTGCTTTTCGTTCTCGACAACATTGAAAGAGCCATTGAGCTTTCCGTAGAATCGCACGGCGAGAAAACGGACTTCGTAGCTTTTCTTGACGGAATAAAACTTGTTCGTGCGCAGTTTCTTTCGGGTCTTGGAAACTTCGGCGTTACCGGAATAGATTCAGGCGAAGGAACTGTTTTCGACCCCAGCTACCACGAAGCCGTTTACAAGGAGCACTCGGAGACTTACGAAAGCGGAACCATAATCTCGGAGGTCCAGAAAGGCTACCTTCTGAACGGCAGACTGCTCCGACCCTCGATGGTATCAGTGTCCCAGGGTCCCGAAAAACCCTCCGAGGAAGATTCTGAAGAAAAGGACTGACAAAAACTCCCGTCCCGCAACTCCCAGATGGCTAAAGACTACTACGAAATACTAGGCGTTGAAAGAAACGCCTCCCCTGAAGACATAAAAAGTTCCTACAAGGACCTCGCCTTCAGGTACCACCCCGACCGCAATCCCGGGGACAGGGGTGCCGAAGAGAAGTTCAAGGAAATAAACGAGGCCTACCAAGTGCTCAACGACACGGAGAAAAGGGCCCGCTATGACAGTTTCGGCCATATGTCGGGTGATGGAATGGGCGGTTTCTCGGGATTCGGCGACCTTTTCGGCGATCTCTTTGACGACGTCTTCACGGGAGGTATGGGCAGGAGAGGCAGGGCCCGGCAGGGGGAAAGCCTACGGTACGATCTTGAAGTGGATTTTGACGAAGCCGCGTTCGGAACACAGAAAGAAATAAAGGTCAGAAAAAGAAAGCTCTGCGATGACTGCTCCGGTTCCGGGGCCGCGGTCGGGGGAGAATCGATTTGTGACCGCTGCGGGGGCAGGGGGTCGGTCGCTTTTTCCCAGGGCCCGTTTTCAATAAGTCAGGGATGTACTTCGTGCGGGGGAAGCGGGAAGGTTATAACGAACCCATGCAGAAACTGCAGAGGTTCAGGGCTTTCGTACACCGAAAAGATGGTGCAGGTCAGCATACCCGCCGGAATCTCAAGCGGAATGAGGCTTGTGATAAGAGGGGAGGGGGAACCCGGGGCGCGGGGAGCCCCTCCGGGAGATCTCTACATACAGGTGGCGGTACGGGAACACCCTATTTTCACACGGGAGGGGAATGACATAGTATGTGAGTTCCCGATAAGTTTCACCCAGGCAGCACTTGGAGACGAGGTGGAAGTCCCGATCCTAAAGGGCACTACCAAAATGAAAATCCCGGCCGGAACCCAGCCGGAGCAGACCTTCAGGCTTAGGGGAAAAGGACTCGTGGACGTGGAATCCGGGAGTCTTGGCGACCAGTATGTAGTGGTAAAAGTGGTAATACCTCAAAAGCTTACCAAGAAGCAAAAGGAAATTTTAATGGAATTCGCCGGGAGCTACAAAAAAGAAAAGGAACCTTTGATTGAGAGATACTTCAATAAGATAAAGGAGTTAATTCACTGAACCTGAAGTATTGTCTGATATTTTAAGGCTTTTGCCGTATATACCTGACTTATCCTCCGGCTATTGCCGGAATGATTGATACGACATCCCCGTCGTTAAGCTTCGTGTCCACTCCGTCAAGAAATCTTATGTCTTCATTGTTCACGTAGAGATTAATGAATCTCCTCACGTTTCCGCTCTCATCGCAGAGCCTGTTCTTCATGCCCGGACATTCGCTCTCAAGTTCCTCTATGAGCGCGGATACCGTGGACGCTTCTATTTCAAGCTCGTCCCTGTCTCCCGATAGCTTTCTGAGAGGGGTTGGAATTCTTACCGATACCATGTCTTTCTCCCGTTTTTTCCTAGGTTTATCCGAAATTTCGTTTCTAACCGGATACTATGACTATAACACGTAACGTCAGAGTTTTTTACTGTTGTACAGCTCTTCGAAATCCTCGATGGAGGGTCCTATCACCGCGGGCTTTCCAAGGCTTCCCTCGACGGCGTTCTGGGTCTTGAGACCGTTTCCCGTTATCGATACCACGATGGGCTCGTCGCGTGGGATTTTTTCCTGGTCTATGAGCTTTTTCGTTACTCCCAGAGTCACTCCGCCTGCGGTTTCTGTGTAAATGCCTTCGGTCCTCGCGAGAAGCTTTATCGCGTCCACTATTTCGGCATCGCTTACGTCCTCGGCCGCTCCGCCGCTTTCCCTTATTATGTTCATCGCGTAGTAACCGTCGGCCGGGGTGCCGATGGCGAGAGATTTCGCTATGGTATCCGGCTTTACGGGCTTGAACATCTCCCAGTTGTTCTTAAACGCGGTCGATATGGGCGAACATCCCGTCGCCTGGGCACCGTATATTTTTGAACCCTGGGGCTCCACGATCCCGAGCAGCTCAAACTCCTTTATGGCTTTCCAGACCTTGGTGAGAAGAGATCCGCTCGCCATGGGGACCACTATGTGCCTGGGGGCTTTCCATCCGAGCTGCTCCATCACCTCAAACGCGTACGACTTGGAACCTTCGGAGTAGTAAGGCCTCATGTTTATGTTCACGAAAGCCCAGTTGTACTTGTCGGCTATCTGGCTGCAGAGCCTGTTAACGTCGTCGTAAGTGCCTTTTACGCCTATGAGATTCGCTCCGTAGACTATGGTGTTTAGTATTTTTGACTGTTCGAGATCGTGGGGAATCAGTATGTAGCTTTTCAGGTTTCCAGAAGCGGAAATCGAGGATACCGCGTTTGCCAGATTTCCCGTGGACGCGCAGCCGGTCGTGTCGAACCCGAACTCCCTCGCTTTTGAGAGGGCCACGGATACGACCCTGTCCTTAAAGGAGAGGGTGGGGTAGGAGACCGCGTCGTTTTTCACGTAGACCTCGGAAACCCCGAGCGCCTTCGCGAGGTTTTTTGCCCGCACAAGCGGGGTGTATCCCACCTGGGTTCCAAGGGTGGGTTCTGAGTCAATCGGAAGAAGCTCCCTGTATCTCCATATGTTCTGCGGGCGGGAAGCTATTTTTTCTCTTGAGATATGCTTTCTTATCTCGTCGTAGTTGTATACGGCTTCTAGGGGACCGAAACACGTCTCACAGACATGATTCGGTTCCTTGGGATAAAGCTCGTCGCATTCCTTGCACTTAAGAGATTCTACGAAGCCCATGGTGTCTCCAAAAGGTCAATCGGGAGTAAAAACTACCTTAACAGCTTTTGATGTCAAAGAAATTCTGCGGCTCGCGCCGCGGGTCCCAAGGAAGTTTTTGCTCATACCGCCCGCAGCCGGCGACCCCGGTTTTTTCATTCGCAATCAGGCTTTCAGGTACACTTTCACGCAAAAAGGAGGTCCTGATGGACGTAATCAGCGAGAACGGATTCTCAATACATGGCTTCAGGGTCGGCGAGAGCGACAGCAACTATAACTATCTGGTGGCGTGCGAGGAAACCGGGCAGTGCGTGGTGATAGACCCTCTTGACCCGGTCACTCTTCTTGAAATCATAAGAAAGAGGGATTACAGGGTTAAGTACGTCCTGAATACCCACGCCCATCCGGACCACATTCAAGGAAACAACCCCATAATAAAGGTTTTCCTCTCCTCGAAGATACTTATTCATCCGACGGCGCTTGACTATGTGGCCCCGAGGAGCGAAGGCACAGAGGAAGGAGACGAGATAGATTTCGGAAAGCAGAGGCTTCAGGTGATTCATACCCCGGGACACTGCCCGGAACATGTCTCCTTCATAATCGGGGATAATATTTTTCTGGGCGACACGGTATTTGTCTCGGGATGCGGAAACGTGAAGTTCAGGGGGAAAGTCGAAGATCTGTACGAGACATTCGCCTTTAAGCTCTCCGGTCTTCCCGGCAGCCTCAGGATGTTCTGCGGTCATGACTACGCGGAAACCAACCTCAGATTCGCTCTTGAGCTTGCGCCTGGGAACAGGGACGCGAGGAAAAAACTTGAGGAAATCCCCGGGGACAGGTTTCCCCGTTCAACCCTGGGAGAGGAAAGAACCTACAATCCCTTCATGAGAACGAGCGACCCGCAGATTCTGGACTCGCTCAGGGAAAAGGACCCGTCCCTGGGGGATGATCCGATGGCGGTTTTCATAAAGTTAAGAGAACTCAGGAACATGTGGTAGACTCCGTGGTTTTCCCCGTTCCCGAAAAGCGGCGTTTGCCGGCAGGGGAAAAATACAAGGCCTTTCAGCAAGGGAAGGGAGAATGAGTACGGAAAACAGCGACACGAAAATCTCCGCGCGGCTCGAGGCTCTTTCGAAAAAGAGGATAGTTTTCCTCGACGGCGCCATGGGCACGATGATCCAGAGGGAAAACCTCGAAGAAGAGGACTTCAGGGGAGACCTGTTCTCAGACCACCCCGTTGACCTCAAGGGCAATAACGACCTGCTTTCCCTTACCAGGCCCGACGTCATATATGAAATCCACAGAAAATACTTTGAAGCCGGCTGCGACATAGTCGAGACCAACACCTTCAGCTCCACCTCGGTAGCCCAGGCCGATTACGGCCTTGAGAGCTGGGTGAGAACCCTTAACGTCGAGTCGGCGAAACTCGCGAAGAAGGCGGCCTCTGACTTCATGGAGAAAAATCCCGGTAGGACCTGCCTCGTCGCCGGAGCGCTGGGTCCGACCAACAAGACGGCGTCAATGTCCCCCGACGTGAACGATCCGTCGTACAGGGCGGTTTCCTTTGACCAGCTGGTCGAGACTTACAGGGAGCAGACGGAAGCCCTTGTCGAGGGAGGGGTGGACATACTCCTGCCCGAAACCACTTTTGACACCCTGAACCTGAAGGCAGCCATATACGCCGTTGAGAGCTTTTTCGATTCGCGCGGAGGGGAGAGGATTCCGGTCATGATCTCCGTTACCATAACGGACCGCTCCGGGCGCACTCTTTCGGGACAGACGGTGGAGGCTTTCTGGAACTCCGTTCGCCACGCGAAGCCGTTCAGCGTCGGCATAAACTGCGCGCTTGGGGCGGAGGACATGCGTCCCTACATAGAGGAACTCTCGCGGATAGCCGACTGCCGCATAAGCTGCTATCCCAACGCCGGGCTTCCCAACCCGCTGAGCGAGACGGGATACGACGAAACGCCGGAAATCACCTCCACCCTTCTTCTGGATTTTGCCGAAAGCGGTTTTGTCAACATAGTGGGCGGATGCTGCGGCACCACTCCCGAGCACATAGAGATGGTGGTTGAAAAACTGAGAGACATCCCCCCGAGAGAGATTCCCGTTCGCGAGAACGCGACCAGGCTGAGCGGCCTTGAACCCCTGACCATAACCTCCGATGCCGGGGGGCCTTTCATAATGGTCGGGGAGAGAACCAACGTTACGGGTTCCCCGAAGTTCGCGAGGCTTGTAAGGGAAGAAGACTATGAAGGAGCCGTTTCGATAGCCCTTCAGCAGGTGGAGAACGGGGCGAACATAATAGACGTCAATTTCGACGAAGGGCTTCTTGACTCCGAAGCCTGCATGAAGCGTTTCCTCAATCTTATCGCGTCGGAACCCGAGGTGACCAGGGTTCCGGTGATGATAGACAGCTCCAGGTGGTCCGTTATCGAGCAGGGACTCAAATGCATTCAGGGCAAGTGCATCGTAAATTCCATAAGCCTCAAGGAAGGCGAGGAAGTGTTCTGCGAGCAGGCAAAAGCGGCAATGCGCTACGGCGCCTCGGTCGTGGTAATGGCTTTTGACGAGGAGGGCCAGGCGACCTCGAAAGAGGACAAGGTGAAAATCTGCAAGAGGGCCTACCGCATACTGACTGAAAAAGTGGGCATGGATTCCTGCGACATAATCTTTGACCCGAACATACTTACCGTCGGAACCGGGATCGAGGAACACAATTCCTACGCCGTGAACTTCATAGAGGCCGTAAGGGAGATAAAGAGATCCTGTCCCGGAGCGCTCACAAGCGGCGGAGTAAGCAACATATCCTTCTCCTTCAGGGGAAACAACATGGTGCGTGAAGCCATGCACAGCGCGTTTCTTTACCACGCCGTAAAGGCCGGGCTCGACATGGGAATAGTAAACGCCGGAATGCTCGCCGTCTACGACGACATTGAACCCGAGCTTCTCGAAAGGGTGGAAGACGTGCTTCTTAACCGTCGCCCCGACGCCACGGAGCGCCTTGTCGAGTACGCGAAGCATTTTGAAGGGGTAGCGTCCGCGAGCGCGGAAAAGGAAACCAGGCAGTGGAGAGAGCTCGAGGTTGAAAAACGTCTTGAGCACTCCCTTGTAAACGGCATAGTGGATTTCATCGAGGACGACACGGAAGAGGCGAGGGTTAAATACGGGGCCCCGCTTGAGGTTATCGAGGGACCTCTCATGGACGGCATGAAAGTGGTCGGGAAGCTGTTCGGCGACGGCAGGATGTTTCTTCCCCAGGTGGTGAAGAGCGCCAGGGCGATGAAAAGGGCCGTCGCGTACCTTCAGCCCTTCATGGAGGAGGAAAAAAAGGGAAGCGGAGGAGTCAAGGGGAAATTCATCATAGCGACGGTAAAGGGGGACGTCCACGATATAGGAAAAAACATAGTGTCTGTGGTTCTCGGCTGCAACAACTACGAGGTGATAGACCTCGGGGTAATGGTTCCCTGCGAGAAGATACTCAACGTCGCAAGAGAACATCGCGCGGATTTCATAGGATTGAGCGGGCTGATCACGCCTTCTCTCGACGAGATGGTGCATAACGCGAAAGAGATGGAGAGGGAAGGGTTTACCATACCCCTTCTTATCGGCGGGGCGACCACGAGCAGGGCTCATACCGCGATAAGAATAGCTCCCGGATACAGCGGCATAGTTGACCACATACCCGACGCTTCGCTCGTGGTAGGCGTGTGCAACGACATAATGAATCCTGAAAAAGCCCGGCTTTACATGGAGAGACTGGAAGAAAGCAACCTGGAGCAGAAACGGCGTTTCGAGAGCGCCCGCGGCCGGACGGAATACGCTTCCGTAGAGGAAGCAAGGGAAAAGGCGTTTCCGACCGACTGGGACAATATCGCGATAGAGCGCCCCGGGCGGCTCGGAGTCTTCGTCTTTGACAGCATCTCCCTTGAAGAGGTCACAGGCTACATCGACTGGTCTCCTTTTTTCTGGGCATGGGAGCTTAAGGGGGTTTTCCCGAAAATACTTGAGCACCCCGAGAGAGGAAGTCAGGCGAAAAAGCTTTACCGGGACGGCCAGGCGCTCCTCAAGCGGATAATACTGGAAAAGGTTTTTGCTCCCCGCGCCGTTGTCGGAATCTTCCGCGCAAACAGCGTCGGAGACGATGTCGAGATCTACGGAGAGGAAAAACAGGTTCTGGCGATGTTTCATTTCCTGAGGCAGCAGGAGACGCGCTCCAAGCAGGGTCGCCATTACTGTCTTTCAGATTTCATAGCGCCGGGTGCCTCGCGCAGGGAAGACTACATGGGGGGCTTTGTCGTGACTGCCGGCGAAGGGGTTGAGCGATTCTCCGGGGATTTCAGGAAAAAGGGGGATGATTACAACTCGATCATGGCAAGCGTGCTGGGAGACAGGATAGCTGAAGCCCTTGCTGAGATGATCCATAAGAAAGTGAGGGATCTATGGGGATACGGAAAGGATGAGAAGCTCAGTTCCGAAGACCTGATAAACGAGAAATACAGGGGCATAAGGCCCGCTCCCGGCTACCCTTCATGTCCCGACCACACGGAGAAAAAGATTCTCTGGGATCTCCTGGATGCGGAAAAACACACCGGCGTATCGCTTACCGAAAGCTTCGCCATGACTCCGCCGAGTTCGGTTTCAGGGTTCTACATGGCCCATCCCGAATCAAGATATTTCTTTCTCGGGAAAATACTGAAAGACCAGGTTCTGGATTACGCGAAAAGAAAAGGAATTGCTCTTGAGGAGGCGGAAAAATGGCTCCGGCCGAATCTCGGGTACTGAGAATAAATCACAGACTTACTTGACAAACGGCTTTAAAATATCTACAGTGAGAAATCATGTCCTGACCTTGCTGGTTTTAAAACGTCATGAAAAAATCGGATATTGAAAAGGAGCTTTCGCGGAAATTTGATCTCAATTCCGTAGAATCCAGGAAGGTTCTGGACACCATAATTGACGCCATGACCGAGATGCTTCGTGATGGGGAAAGAATAGAAATAAGACATTTCGGAAGTTTCTTCACAAAAAATTACGAGCCTTATGAAGGGAGAAACCCCAGAACAGGCGAAAAAATACACATCGGCGAAAAAACCCTTCCACTGTTCAGGGTAAGCAGCTGGCTTGCTCCGAAACTTACGGAAAAAAGCAGTGATGAATGACAGACCGCGGCTGGGTCTGCCAACAAACCCTCTTCTTTTATAAGTGCCGCAGATGCCTTTGCTCGATATCCTTGTTTATCCCGCCCCCGAGTTAAAGAGAAAGTCCCTGCCCGTGGAGGAAACGGGCGAAGACCTTGGGCGTTTTCTGGACGATATGACGGAGACGCTACGCGATGCGGACGGCGTCGGACTTGCGGCTCCGCAGGTCGGGAGGAATATCCGGGTCCTGGTAGTTGACGTACCCCTGCCCGAGAGTGATGAAAGGGAGTTCTACGAGCTTGTGAATCCCGAGATTGTTTCCTCCCGGGGGTTCCAGACGGGAGAGGAGGGCTGTCTCAGCGTGCCTGGATTCTTCGCAAACATAAGAAGAAAAAACCATGTTCGCGTATCCGCCCTCGACAGGGAGGGAAAGCGTTTCACGATTGACGCGGACGCAATGCTGTCAAGGGTGCTTCAGCATGAAATTGATCATCTTGATGGTATATTGTTCTTTGACAGGCTGAGACGGCTTAAAAGAGATCTTCTGGTAAAACGGATCAACCAGCGGTTCGTCTCCGCGCGGGATTGATTTTTTGTTCTGCCTGATTCCGATAGCGATTTCACGACATGATTTCAGATCTGGTTAAAAACATAGAACCTTTCTACGTGATGGACATCCTCGAGAGGGCGAAGCGCCTTGAGGATGAAGGCCGGAACGTCATACATTTCGAGGTTGGAGAACCCGATTTCAACACTCCCGACGAAATACGCTCCGCCGCCGCCAGGTGGATGGAAGAAGGTTACACGAAGTACACAAGCAGCCTCGGGATTGACGAGCTCAGACAAAGCGTCGCGGAGGATTACAGCCGCACTTACGGAATAGAGGTGGGGTATGAGAGGGTAATAATAACCATAGGCAGCTCCCCGGCGCTCCTGCTGGCTATGCTGACCGTTCTTAACCCCGGAGATGAAATACTGATAACGGATCCGCATTACGCGTGTTATCCGCAGATAATAAGCGTTGCGAGGGGAGTTGCAAGGAAAGTGCCCGTTTACGAAAGTGACGGTTACCAGGTCGACCCCGCGGAAATCAGAAAGAATATCGGCGGAAAAACAAAGGCTGTCCTGGTAAATTCCCCCGCGAATCCCACCGGGGCCGTCATGGACAGGGAAGTTCTCAGGGAACTGTCCGAGACGGGCCTTTTTGTGATTTCAGACGAGATCTACCACGGTCTTGCCTACGGCGCGCGCACTAACTCCATCCTGGAATTCACCGACAACGCCATAGCTATAAACGGCTTCGCTAAATTCTACTCCATGACGGGCTGGCGTCTCGGCTACATGATAGTTCCGGAAAACCTTGTGAGGTACGTGCAGAAGCTTCAGCAGAACCTATTTATTTCCGCCGGATCTTTCGTTCAGAAAGCAGGAGTTGCCGCTATTGAGGAAGTGAAAAAAGGCGGCGGAAGCGAGGCGATGGTGGCTGAGTTCGACAGAAGAAGGAAGGAGATGATAAAGGGGCTTTCCTCGGTCGGATTTGATATCTCGGTTGAGCCCAAGGGGGCGTTTTACGTTTTCGTGAATTCCTCTCGATGGAGCCGGGATTCCTGGAGCCTCGCATTTGATATTCTTGAGAACTGCCATGTGGGCGTAACTCCCGGAATAGATTTTAGCGACAGGGGAAGGGATTACCTCAGGTTTTCCTACACGACTTCGGTTGACTCCATACGGGAGGGAATAAGAAGGCTGGGTGAATTTCTGGGTTAGGTATTTTTTGGAGAGAAAGAAGGCTTGCATTAATTGTAATCGGGGAGTAGGTTTCTCGATTTTTCCGGGCAAGACGGATTTTCGTCACTGGGTATCAAATGGATAAGAAGCTTGTCGTTGGAAACTGGAAAATGAATTTGCTTCGGGAAGAAGCACTGGAGCTGGCCGGCGCAATAGTCAGCCTGCTTGGAGAAGACTACGACGCATGCGGGGTAGTGCTCGTGCCTCCCTATACGGTTCTCGACGCGGTGAGAGGACGCATCTCGGGTTCAAACATATATCTTGGGGCCCAGAACGTTTTCGGCAGGACAAGCGGGGCGTTCACCGGAGAGATTTCCCCGCCGATGCTTCTGGACGCCGGATGCAGTTGGGCTATTGTTGGCCATTCGGAGAGAAGGCACATACTCGGGGAGACTGACGAACAGGTCCGTGAAAAACTTTCGCTGTCGCTCTCCTGCGGGTTGAAAATAATTCTCTGCGTGGGGGAGACCGAAGTCCAGAGGGAAGAAGCGGTCTGCGGAAGCGAAGAAGACATTTCGGCTAGAAAAGAACTGCTCTTCTCGCCGATAAGGACCCAGATGGAAAACGCGCTGCGCGGCCTGGATGAAGAACGGATTTCGGATGTCGTCATGGCATACGAGCCGGTCTGGGCCATAGGGACGGGGAAAAATGCCGCTTCTTCGGAAATAGCCGAGATTCACGGGTACATGCGGGAGCTTTTAACCAGGATGTTTCCCCGTTTGGGCGGCAGCGTGAAAATTTTATATGGCGGAAGCGTCAAAACGGGTAATATAGAAGAGATAATGTCCGTTGATGAAGTTGATGGGGTTCTGGTTGGAGGAGAAAGTCTTTCAGCTGACTCTTTTTTCAGAATAATAAAGTCCGTGGGGGGTTAGAAATTGGAGTTCTTAATACCGTCGGTGAAAATTATTCATATTGTTGTCAGCGTCCTTCTTGTACTGATCATACTGCTTCAGCCGAGCAAGTCATCAGACATAGGTTCAATGTTTGGAGGCGGGAGCTCGGAGTCGCTTTTCGGTTCGAGCGGCGCAATGCCTTTTCTCGTGAAGATGACCAGGCTTTTTGGACTCATATTCGTGATTACCTCGCTTTTTCTCGGTTACGCTTCCATAAAATCGATATCAGGCTCGGTGGTGGAGAAATCGCCGGTTGAGGTGTTTGAGGAATTCCCCGCGCCTGTCGAAGAACCTTCGGGAGAACCGCCGGAGCCTTCTCGGGAAGGGGAATGAATATCCAGATGCCTTTTATTTGAAAACGCTTTAGTTAGTATAGAGATGATAAGTTAATGCAGTGGTAGCGTGTCAGTTCGGAGGTTTCAGAGATGGCATACATAATTGCCGAACCATGTGTCGGAGTTAAGGACAAGGCCTGTGTCGAGGCGTGCCCGGTTGATTGCATATACGAGGGAGATGATCAGCTGATCATACATCCTGATGAATGTATAGACTGCGGAGCGTGCGTAGACCCCTGTCCGGTGGATGCCATATTTCACGAAGATGAGCTGCCCGAAAAATGGCAGAAGTTCATTGACATAAACAAAGACTTCTTCGAGGGCAAAGAAGGCCTTGAACCGGCCAGAAATGACTGAACTTCAGTAAGAACGTGTGTGTTTTGAAAAGGGGGACTTGAGAGTTTCATTTCCCCCTTTTTTTATGTCTTCACTTCTATAAGGATAAGACGGCAGTGCGGAAAAAGTTCAAAAGAGCTTCCTTTGCGCTTCAGACCGAATCAGCTCTTGCGGCTTGAAAAGTTTCGCGTATATACTTTGCTGTTCAAGATGAATGCCCAGGATGTAAAAAAGAAAGCAGGGAAGGTGCTTCGGTTTCTGAAGAAAACTTATCCCGACGCAAAATGCCATCTTGTTTTCAAGAATGCGTCAGAGCTTCTGATCGGGTCTGTTCTCTCCGCCCAGTGTACGGATAAACGGGTAAATATGATAACCCCGGGACTTTTCGAGAAGTACCCGGACCTGGAGGCCTTTTCCCTTGCGTCAGAAGAAGAACTTCAAAACGATGTAAGACCGACAGGTTTTTACAGAAACAAGGCAAAAGCGATAATAAGCTGTTCAAGGGAGATAATACAAAAACATAAGGGAAAGGTCCCTTGCGAAATGGAGGAACTGGTCAAGCTTCCGGGAATCGGAAGGAAAACGGCAAATGTTATAATCGGCAATTACTTCAGAAAACCCGGAATAATAGTTGACACCCATATAATGAGGCTAAGCCGCCGAATCGGTCTTACCTCGAATTCCGACCCCGTTAAGATTGAATTTGATCTTAGAAAGAGCATTCCTGAAAAGGACTGGACGTTTTTTTCAAATTCCCTGGGTGATCACGGGAGAAATGTCTGCAAGGCGAGAAAGCCCGTGTGTTCGAAGTGCGGGATATCCCGCGTATGTCTTTATTTCGAGGAGCTTTACGCATCGTGACAACTATCAGTATCAAAGAGATTTCCGGAAAACGCTCCGGGTGCGCGGCAGCCGGGTATTTTCGCCTGGTTTTCACCGTAACCACGGAACTCATGGAGAGAGAAAACAGATGAAGTCCGGCGCTGATTATTCTGGATTTTTTCCCTTCGGATGGCTGAGAAACTTCCGGGGCGATAACTGGCAGATTTTCTGGAACAAGAAAACCGGCCATCTTTTTCTCAAGGCCACCGCAAAAAACGCACTCGTAAAGATCGGAGAGACTCCGGACTGGACGGAGGCCAAGAAGAAAGCAGATTTTCTGATGCAGAATCCCGATTCGGTTGCCGCGGAAATTGACGGTTGCTGACCCGAGCGGGGTTTTCGGAGAAGAAGGCTGGAAGCTCATGGTAACGCTTCCCGCCAGACAGAGCGGGGGTCAGAGATAATACCTAAGCCCGACCGTGAATATCCAGCTATCCGAGTCATCCACCTTGAAATCGGGAGCAAACAGCGTAACCCCGTCGGCGTAAACGGGTTTGTGATCCCTGATTTTCTCCCAGGGCACATCGTCGCGGTCAAAACCGCCAGTACGTATCCAGCGGATCTTGGCGCCGACTGAAAAATCATCTCCAAGTGCGTAGTCAATTCCTCCCATAATCTGAAAGCCGAAGCTGGTTCCCCCAAGCTTCGTATGCACGGAGCTCACCGTGCCTGCCGCGGCCATCTGCCACGCTTCCGGGCCCAGATAGTCCCTGCGCAGCCACACGCTCGAGTAGCGAACCTCCATGGAACCCATACCCACCCCGCCTCCTATGTAGGGCGTAAAAGGCGAACCGTTGCGCAGGTCGTAGTAGGCGTTCAGAAAGAAGTGATGGACGTTAAGGTTCCGAATCTGCGCCCAGGGAGGATCCTGCGAGTCCCACTCGCTGCTCAGCCAGCTAAGCGGGTCGTTGCTGTCAAAACCGAGAGGCACAGGTCGCCTTTCGGAACCCTGACGGCGGTTAAGATACTCAGCCTCGAAACGCAGCCCGTTTCCGAGCGCGTAGCCAAGAGCCGCGCCTCCCGCAAAACCGGCGCCTGGAGTAAAAACGTCTCCTAAGAAAGATATCTTATCGTTCATACACGCCGGGTCAGCCGGCGGAGCCGTACCGGAAGGATAAAGAAAGGGATCGCACCGGGTCGGGCGGCTGACGAAGGACTGGGAAATATCCAGGTCTCCCGACTTTGAAAAACCCGCTTCAAGCCCGGCATAGAACCTTCCCTCCGCCGAAGCCGATGACGGGTCCAGAATGAAGAGCGCCGCCACAAGCCAAAGACACGCGGTTGCCGCTGCGTACTTCATATGTATCTCCTCCTCATGCTGTCAATCCCTTCACCGCTTGGGGGATTCTTCGGAACCGGCTACTCTTAAACGACATCTCGCAGGCAGAAATGAGGCTGGTTGTGTCGGGATGATCTGTCGCATGACTACCATTGTACAAGTGATCAGAGGAAATAGCCATTTCAGCTCCCCGTAAAATTCAAACAGAATCGCTGCCTACACACAGGATGGAGGCGTCCCGGGTCTTCGGCAGGACTATTGACTTGCCCGGGCGATCTTTATAATATGAGTTAATTTTTGGAAAACCGCGTCTGACGATGAAATACGTAGAACAGGAACTTATTTCCGTGCCTGTCGGGAAAGGAAAGGTAAACGCCCTTTACTACAGAGCGCTTAATAACGACTCCGAAAAAAGAAAGACTATAATTATCCATGTTCACGGGTTTTTGGGGAACTTTCTTGACGGAAGCCAGAGATTCTTGCCGCCGATCCTTGCCAAGGCAGGCTACTCGTCTATTGCGATAAATACCAGAATGGCCAATTTCGGGCTTTTCTTCGGCTTTGGGATAGTGGACGACACTATTTCGCAGATAGACGGCGTAGTGAGATACTTGGGGGAAATCGGTTACGAGAAAATCATTGTCTCGGGTTACAGCCTGGGTGGAGGAGTGATTCTCAGGTACCTTTCCGCAAAAAGCCGCCAACCGGATTCCGACGAGTCGGAGCTGCTAAAGGGTGTGATTGCCCTCGCTACTCCGTACTCCATTCCAGACTCGATAAGAAGAAGATGGAACAAATGGGAAAGCCAGCCTTCCTACGACGAGGTGTACGAGGAAGCGAAGACGATACTCGGCGATAATCCCCATGATTCAAAGCAGGACAGAACGATTCTTATTTTCAGGGCCAGGGGGAACTCCTACAGGCCGGAGCACACCGAAATATATACTTACAAGACATGGTGGTTTCTCGCCGGTCCGGAGGCGGAAGCCGTAAAGAGCTATCAGCAGATAAAGAACATAAAGCTGCCGATTCTTCTGATGCAGGGCTGGAACGATACGTTTGTAAAACCCGATGAGACCCACAATCTCGCACAAATAGCCATAGATAACGGAAATGACGACGTTTCCGCGTATTATCTCAATACCGGCCATACTCTCGACGGAAAAGAAGAGGAGATGGGCGATATTATAATAAGATGGCTTGACAGAAGATTCATCTGATTCCGCGATGATAAACGAGCAGAAGAGTCTCCTTACTTACAAGACTGAAGACGGATTCGAAGTGAATTCTCTTCTCGTTACCCCGGAGTTCGCGTCGGAAGAAGACCTTTACGAATCCCCCATAATCATAAACCTTTACGGAGTACTGGGGCATTTTCTCACGAGAGGGACCCCCGTCAGACTTCCTCCTCTCCTCAAGGAAAAAAATATAAGCACGCTTTCCGTGAATACCCGCATGGCGTTTATGGGCCAGATAATGGGCGAGGGGATTTTTCCCGACACGATTCACGAAATGAAAGAATCGGTGAATATTCTTCAGAAAGAAGGATTTCGCAACATTTTCATGCTGGGTTACAGCCTGGGGGCCAACATGGCCGTCTACTACGCGTCCCAGACCGGTTCTTCCGGGATAAAAGGGCTTATACTGGAGGGGTGCTCCTATTCTCTGCCCTATTCGCAGCAAAGAAGGCTTGAGAGAAACGGGAGCATTCCATCCTACGAGGATATTTATCTGAAAGCCAGGGAAGTTCTGGGTCCGAATCCGGAGAAGAAGAAAAACGACCAGATATTCATCGTCTACAGGGCCTGGGGGGATTCTTTTAACCCGGTTGACGGGGAGATGTTCACTTACAGGACCTGGTGGCACATGAGGGGACCTCAGGCCTACTACGCGAAAACCTGCGAAATCATAGAAAATGTGAAGGTTCCGGTTCTGTTCATCCACGGAGAGAACGACGATGTCGTTGATGTGTGGGAGCCCAATGAACTTAAGAACATAATGAACCAGTCGGGCAACGAGGACGTGACGCTGCGCTACATACCGGGAGCTAAGCACGACTGCGTGGAGAACCCCGAAGACTCGATAGACGCCATAACGAAATGGATATCGGAAGTCAGCGCAAAGACGTAAGACCGGATGAGTTCCCCATTCGGGTTCCGGGGTTCCGGGAAATTGGGCCGGGATACAGTGCCAAGTTTGTTTTTTGTTCTGTTTTTTGTTCTTGCAAAAAGGGAAACTTTATATATCTTACAACTCCTTTAATAAAACAGTTGGCTTTTTCCTAGTTTTTTACTCATAAATCTTGTAGGCGACAGGGAATTTGGAGGCGACGATCATGTCCGAGAATTTTTCAATCGAAAAGGAGCTTTCAGAAAAACACCAGCTTGAGAAACCTTCGGGAATATATTACAACCTCTCCGTTCCCAGGCTTTACGAAGAGGCGATAAAGAGAAACGAAGGACACATTGGTGAGAGTGGAACTTTCGTGGGTTTCACTTCTCCTCATACTGGAAGATCCCCCAAGGACAGATTTGTGGTAAAAGAGCCTTCCACGGAAAAAAACATAGACTGGGGACCGGTAAACCAACCCGTATCGCCGGAAGTATTCGATCACTTTTATGAAGAGGTGATGGATTATTTCAAGGGCAGGGATGTTTTCGTGAGGGACCTTCAAGTTTGCGCCCATCCTGACTACAGAACAAATGTGAGGGTGATAAATGAATTCGCCTGGCACAACCTTTTCGTGAATAATCTCTTCATAAGACCCGACGCTTCTGAACTTCCCCACGAGGAAGTGGGTTTTACCGTCATTTCCGCCCCGGGCTTCAAGGCGGACGACCCGGAAAAATACGGCCTTAACAGCGAAACCTTCATATTTCTTAACCTAAGCCGAAGAATTGCACTTATCGGCGGCACCCGCTATGCGGGAGAGATGAAGAAATCCGTTTTCGCCGCCATGAATTTTCTTCTGCCGGAAAGAAATGTCTTTCCGATGCACTGTTCGGCAAACATCGGAAAAGACGGAAACGTGGCGCTTTTTTTCGGGCTGTCGGGAACCGGCAAAACCACGCTTTCCGCTGATCCCGAAAGGGCGCTTATCGGAGATGACGAACACGGCTGGTTTGATGAAGGAGTTTTTAACTTCGAGGGCGGTTGCTATGCGAAGACCATAAAGCTCAGCCCGGCTACGGAACCCGAAATTTATCAGGCGGCGCTTAATTTCGGTTCGGTTCTTGAGAACGTCGAGCTTGACCTTGAGACAGGAAAGATAGATTTTGACAGCGACAGGCATACGGAGAACACCCGCGGCGCATACCAGATCGATATGCTCGAGAATATTGTTCCAGAAGGAATAGGAGGTATTCCCAAGAGTATTTTTATGCTGACTTATGACGCTTTCGGAGTTCTGCCCCCTATCTCGAAACTTGACCCTGCCCAGGCCATGCGTTATTTCCTTTTGGGTTACACGGCGAAAGTTGCCGGCACCGAGAGAGGGGTGAGCAAACCTCAGGCGACTTTCAGTTCATGTTTCGGATCTCCTTTTCTTCCAAGACCCCCGAAGTTCTACGGAGCGATGCTGAAAGAACGGATGGAAAAGCATAAGGCAAACGTATGGCTTCTTAATACCGGGATTTCCGGCGGGCCTTTCGGAGTCGGCAAAAGAATGCCTCTTCCGTCCACAAGAGCTCTTGTTACAGCAGCGGTAAGCGGTCTGCTTGACGACAGAGAGTTCGTCAGAGTCCCTATACTTGATCTGTCCGTGCCGCTTGACTGTCCTGGAGTTGATTCGACTCTTCTGCAGCCTCGGCTTTCATGGGATGATCCGGACGAATATGACAGCAAAGCTCGTACTCTGTCGGACCTTTTCGAGAAAGAATACAAAAAGTATGTCTAGAGCTTAAGCGGGCATTTGGCGGAGGACGCTGCCAAACTGCAAAAAGCCATTTCGCATTCTCCTGAACTGTTTTTCTTCAGTCGAGATTCGCTCCAGACAGCAGGACGGTGTCAGCTTGGCAGCAAAGCCAACTGTTAAAAACCGCACGTGTCGTTACAAGCCTTTCCAGGTTGAAAAATTTTCGCCGGACAGTCAACAAGAGTATAAAATCGTGTACAATTTACTTTTTAGACTTCTTTTTTCGAGACAACTTTCAAGATGCTGGAGTTCATAAGAGAATACAGAGATTTTTCTTTGATCACTCTTGGAAATTTTCTCTTTCAGTGTGGTTTCACCACGTTTTTCCTTCTGCCCCTTTTTATAACTGACCTTGGAGGCGACGTAGCATCCATAGGCTACGTCATGGGGATTTTTGGAGTCGCCTCAGTCGGCACCGCCCTGGTTTCCGGTTTCCTGATAGACCGCTACGGGCAGAGGACCTTCATGCTTCTTGGTTCACTGCTAATGTTTCTATCCTCTATTCTGCACCTGTTTATAGTAGATATCGGTCTGGGAATATATATCCTGAGACTTCTGCAGGGTATTGCTTTCGGTCTTTTCTTTACTTCCGCGGCTACGGCGGTTTCCTACGCTGTTCCCAGAGAGATAAGGCATTCCTGCCTGACCACTTTCGGTATTACCATGATAGCGTGCTTCGCCATCGGACCTTTTTTCGGAGAAATTCTCATTGAAGAGCTGGGTTACCGCGCCTTTTTTATCTACGCTTCCAGCTATCAGGTAATTGTATTTGTGCTTTGCTTTTTCTCGAAAGAGACAAATCGAGGCGAATCCACAGGCCCTATTTTCCAAGGATTCTTCAACGTTCTTTTTTCTGACAGGTTCAGCGTGCTTTTCCTGATGAATCTGATGATTGCCGTCAGTTTAGGGGCTCTGGTTCATTTCTTCCATGTTCATTTGCACCAATACGACCTTCACATGGGGACTTTCTTTGTCATCTTCGCTGTTATGGCGATATTGATCAGGGTTTTTGGGGGAAAGGTCTCAGATGTTATAGAGAGAAGAAAAATAGCCTTGCCCGCACTTTTTCTTCTGGTTCTCTCGATGCCCATAGCTTTTTTCGTGAGTTCCTTTGAACAGCTGGTGCTGTTTTCTCTGGTTTTCAGCATAGGCTACGGATTTGCCTATCCCACGATAAATACCATGGTCATTGACAGGGCGCACGCCGGTGAGAGAGGAACCGCCGTGGGCATATTTAACATGTCCTATGGAACAGGAATAAATTCTTCGGCCATCATTCTCGGGCTGATAGTGCGCGATTACGGCTTTTTCAGCATGTACTTATCAACCGCACTGTTCCTGGTCGCTGGGTGCGTTATTTTTGCTTACAAATACTATATAACCGCAATCATGGGTGAGCAGCCGGCATTGGAATAAGCGAAATGCGCAGTTGTAGAGAGTACTTTAACAACCAGCTCTAACTCACTGTCTTTATTGTGATCTCAAAAGTCGAGGCCGGGAATTTTTCTCTGGCGTCCCCGAGGGGATTTGAACCCCTGTTACCGGCGTGAAAGGCCGATGTCCTAGGCCTGACTAGACGACGGGGACGGCGAGAATTGAGCCGTACAGGATTCGAACCTGTGACCCACTGCTTAAAAGGCAGTTGCTCTACCAGCTGAGCTAACGGCTCAGAAAACGCCGTATTATATCACGGGCTTCTCTCATGTCAAAAAAGCCATAGCTGTCCTGATAGAAAGCATAAAATCATGTAAACTCCCCCTTTTGACTTTCTTTTTCAGGTCACCATTTAGCATGTCTTTTCTGCAAAAGTACAGAGATTTTTCCCTGGTCACTCTGGGGAACTTTTTCTTTTTCTGCAATTTTTCCTCTTTTTTCCTGCTTCCGCTTTTCATAAGGGACATCGGGGGCGACGAGGCCCGCATAGGGTATGTTATGGGAACTTTTGGCGTAACTTCAATAGGGGCTATCCCCTTCGTAGCCTTTCTGATAGACCACTACGGGAGAAGAAGATTCATGCTTGCGGGCTCTTCCCTGATGTTTCTGGTTTCCCTTCTCTATATTTTCATATCGGACATTGACGTGAAAATATTCATCCTGAGACTCATGCAGGGAATAGCTTTCGCTTTCTTTTTCACCTCGGCCGCAACGGCGGTCTCCGATTATGTTCCCAGTGAAATAAGGGCTTACGGACTCGGCATTTTCGGCGCCTTCACGATAGCTTCCTATTCGGTCGGACCTACCATTGGAGAACTCATGATAGAAAGATTCAGCTACCCGGTCTTCTTTCTCTATACCTCCCTTTTCAGCCTGCTTGCCTTTATTCTCTGTTTCCTCTCGCGTGAGGGAAGATTCAGGGTATCCGAAAAATCCATCTTCAGCGGCTTTTTCGACGTTGTTTTCTCCGCTAGGTTCCGCGTGCTTCTGCTGACCAATCTTATAATTGCCGTGGGGCTCGGAAGCATGCTCAATTTCTTCTCCGTTTTTCTTGAGGAAAACGGAATTCACGCATGGAGCTTTTTTCTCACGTATTCGGTAACCGTCATATTAATCAGGGTTCTGGGCGGGAAGCTCCCGGATATTGTCGAGAGAAGAAAAATAGCCCTCCCTTCAATGCTTATCATGGTTTTGTCCCTGCTCATGATTTTTTCCATAAACTCCACTTTGAGCGCCGTTCTGGTTTCTTTTGTCTTCAGCCTGGGTTACGGAATTCTCTACCCCACCATAAGCGCGATGATTATCGACAGGGCGCTTGATGATGAGAGGGGAACGGCGATGGGCGCATTTAACATGTCGTTTAGCATCGGTATAAACTTTTTTGCCTTTGCCCTCGGACTCATAGCGCGCGATTACGGTTTTTCGAACATGTACTTGGCAACGGGAATATTCGTGTTTGCGGGGTGCATAATCTTTACCTATAAATATTTCATAAGCGCGGGGAGGGTGACACGTCTTTCATGAAAATAAAATCCGGTGACACCATTCTCCTCGTTTCACCCGACGACAAAAGCTTCATGGTGGTGGTGGAAGAGGACAAGTCGTTCAGCTCCCACATGGGAATACTCGACCTTTCGTCCGCCCTGGGCAGAAAATGGGGAGAGACGATAGTTTCAAGTCTCGGAAACGATTTCGTGCTGCTTAACCCCACCGTGGAACAGAAGATCATGAAAGTGAGAAGGGCTACCCAGATCGTTTATCCCAAGGATGCGGCCCTGATTCTCCTTAAAACGGACGTGAGGGCGGGAACAAGGGTCGTCGAAGCCGCAACCGGCTCGGGAGCCCTTACCATTGCCCTTGCGAATTCGGTGGCCCCTTCCGGAAAAGTCTATACGTACGAGAAGAGGGAACAGTTCATGAATAACGCCAGGGACAACGTACGCAGGGCGGGGCTTTCAGAATACGTGGAATTTAACTGCGGCGACGCCAGAGAAGGCTTTGAGGAAAGAGATGTTGACGTCGCGGTGCTTGATCTCCCCTCTCCATGGTACGGGATTCCGGCGGCTTACGAGGCTCTTGCTTCCGGAGGGAGAATCGCCAGCATCTCCCCGACATACAACCAGGTGGAAAGAACCGCGGAATCGCTTGAGGAAACGGGTTTTGTGAGAATCGAAACGGTGGAGCTTATAATGAGGAGCTACCAGGTGAAAAAGGGGAAAACCCGCCCGGATAACAGAACCGTGGCGCACACGGGATTCCTCACCTTCGCCTTCAAGGGAACAGGCGATGTCGACGCTCGCGAACCGAAATGACTAACGAACGACTTCTTAGAGAAGGCGCGGAACGAATAGGCATCAGGAACGTCAGGACCGGTCTTTTCCTCTCGTATGTTGATCTCCTGCGCAGATGGGGCAGGCGCATAAACCTGAGTTCGGTTCTCACCGAACGGGAAATCATAATCAAGCACCTGATTGACTCCCTCACGGTGGCTGAATTCATGCCTCCCGGCTCAAGGGTGATTGACATAGGCACGGGGGCCGGGTTTCCCGGAATTCCGCTTGCTATACACGACCCGTCCCTCAAGGTTACGCTTCTTGAATCGGTGGGGAAGAAAATCGCTTTTTTAAAGGACGCGAAAAGGTCTCTCGGACTCAGCGGCATCGATATCCGCCACGGGAGAGCCGAGGAAGCAGTAACAGGGATGAGAGGGAGCTTTGACCGGGTGACGTTCCGGGCCGTTGGAAACGTGGACACGGTCGTGGCTCTCGGCGCTCCTTATCTGGATATAGGAGGGGAGATGGTTATAATGAAGGGGCCCCGGGGAAAGAAGGAATGGGAAGATTACGCGAACCGGCACCCGGAAGATATGGAACTTCTTCTGACAAAAGAGCTTGAATTGCCTTTTTCAGGTGAAAAAAGGGTGGTTATTGTCGCAAAGCCGGTATCCCGGCAGATGGAGACGGAAGTTTGAAAACCGTAGGAGTAATAGGAGGAAGCGGTCTTTATGAAATGGAAGGCCTCTCGGACGTCAAAGCCGTTTCCATGGATACTCCATGGGGCAAACCCTCCTCAAGCCTGCTGACGGGAACCCTGGGCGGCGCGCGAATGGTTTTTCTTCCAAGGCACGGGACAGGACACACGGTATCCCCGTCCGAGATAAACTTCCGGGCGAATATATACGCGATGAAGGCTGCGGGAGTCGAGCGGATTATATCCGTAAGCGCCGTGGGAAGCCTGAAAGAGGAAATAGAACCCGGACACATAGTGATACCTGACCAGTTCATTGACAACACCAGGCGGAGGTCTTCCACGTTTTTTGAAGGCGGCATGGTAGCCCACGTTTCAATGGCCGACCCCGTGTGCTCCGTACTGTCGGGTTATCTTCGGGAAGCGTCGCTTGGCTTCGGAGGGACGGTCCACTCCGGAGGAACCTACGTCTGTATCGAGGGCCCCCAGTTCTCCACTAGGGCGGAGAGCCACCTGTACAGGGAATGGGGAGCGGACATAATAGGAATGACCGCGGTGCCGGAAGCGAAACTTGCCAGGGAAGCTGAGATCTGCTACTCCACAATAGCCCTCTGCACCGATTATGACTGCTGGGACAAAGATCATGACGACGTCACGGTTTCGGATATAATCGAAATCATGAATAAAAACGTCGAAGCGGCAAAAAAAATAGTGGCTGCCGTCGTTGACGCTATCCCCGAAGAAAGAGAATGTCCTTGCGGGGGCGCGCTGGGTCACTCCATAATAACGTCCCCGGACTGCGTGACCGAAGAGACCAGGAACAGGTTTGAACTTATCGTGAAAAAATACATGCAGAGGTCCCAATGAGTATTGTCGTTGTGGGGTCAGTAGGAATTGACACCATAGAAACACCTTTTGGAAGAGAAGAGAATGTTCTCGGCGGTTCCGCCTGTTATTTCTCCCTGGCGGCCCGTAACTTTACGGATGTTCATATGGTCTCCTCCGTCGGAGACGATTTTCCCCCGGCCCATTCCGAGCTGCTTCGCTCAAGGGGCATTGATACGGAGGGGATAGCGGTCAGCGCCGGGGAAACCTTCAGGTGGGAAGGCAGGTACGACTATGATATGAAGGATCCGGAAACCGTCTCGGTCACCCTCGGCGTCCTGGGATCGTTTGACCCCGTGGTTCCCGAGAAATCAAGAGACGCCGACTACCTTTTCCTGGCCAACACTGACCCTGAAATCCAGATGAAGGTCCTTGAGCAGGTAAGCTCGCCCCGGGTTGTGGCCTGCGACACCATGAACTTCTGGATAGACAACAAGCTGGAGGAACTGAAGACGCTTCTCGGCAGGGTCAACATTCTCATAATAAACGATTCCGAAGCAAGACAGCTGTCTGAAGAACCGCTGATGGCCAGGGCGGCGAGAAAGATAATGGACATGGGACCGGAATTCCTGATTGTGAAGAGAGGAGAGTACGGAGCTTTGCTTTTTTCCCGGGAAGATCTGTTTTTCGCCCCCAGCTACATGCTTGAGCGGGTGCTTGACCCGACGGGAGCGGGAGACACTTTTGCCGGAGGATTCATGGGCTACGTGGCGTCCGCGGGCAACGACCTTGACTTTGCCGGTTTTAAAAAGGGGGTCGCCTACGGAAGCGTGCTGGCTTCCTTCACGGTTGAGGATTTCAGCGTAAGACGTCTGGGCTCGCTGCGGCAAGAGGAAATAGAGCAGAGATACGCGCAGTTCCTCAGGCTCTCGACCATGTAGAAGAGAAGATCAGCTCAGGGACTTTACGTATTTCATCCTGATATTGTAAATCATGTCGTCAAGGAGCTGCTTTTCCTCTTCAGTCAGATTCCCCTCGGTTTTCTCCGCCAGTATCTCGAGTATGGTTATGGTGTGCTTGGCGGCGGGAATGTTGACTTCTCTTTTTTTTGAGTGGGGGTCTGGAATTTCGCCCAGATGAATCAGGGCCGAAGCGTTCAGCGAGAGGATAAACCCCGAAAAGTCCATCTTCAGTTCTTCTTTTCCGCCGCTCACGGTAAACCGCTCTCCTTGCAGGCAAGTTCTTGACGCCGCCTGATCAATTATAGATACTGGCGGAGCTTTTTTCTAGGGTCGTAGGGATATTTCTCTCTGATCTCGTCCATCAGCTTCTTCACGTGCTCGCCGGATTCCTCCGGCATCGCGATCTGAACAACCACGAACTGGTCCCCCCGCTTGCCGGTCTTGGGGTTCTTCACTCCCTTTTCCCTGAGCCTCATTTTCGTGCCGCTTCCCACGCCGGGCGGAATAGTGAGTTTTACGGGACTCTCTACGGTCGGCACGTCGATCAGCGTTCCAAGCGCCGCCTCGTAGACCGTAAGCGGAATATCAATGTATATGTCGTCGTTTTCTCTTCTGAAAACCGGGTGGGACAGGACGTTTATTTCCAGAAGGAGATCTCCGGCCATGGAATTCAGCTGCTCGCCTCTGCCCGGCAGCCTTACCTTGGACCCGGTTTTCACTCCGGCCGGAATCCTGACCGTTATTTTCCTGGTTCCGCCCTCGGGGGACCTGATCAGAAGTTCCTTCTCTCCGCCTTTTGCCGCGGTCTCAAAATCAAGGGTTACGGCATGCTGGATGTTTTTCGGTCTTCTCGGCTGCTGCCGCGCGCCGCCGAAATCAAAAATATCTCCGAAACTTCCCCCCGCTCCGCCCATGCCGTAAGCTCCGCCTCCCTGCGAGAAGATATCCTTGAAGATTTCGTCTATGCCGGGAAAGCCCCGTGAATACTGCCTGTAGCTTCCCCCGCCTGCTCTCTGTCCGCCGAAGCCGCTTGTCCCGAACATGTCGTAGGTTTTTTTCTTCTCGGGGTCGGAGAGGGTCTCGTAAGCGTGCTGAATTTCCTTGAACTTCTCCTCGGATTTCTTGTCCCCCCGGTTCATGTCGGGGTGGTGTTTTCTCGCGAGGTCCCTGTACGCTTTCTTTATCTGGTCCTGCGTCGCGTTTCGCGGTACGCCGAGCACCGCGTAGAGATCTTTTTCCGCATTCATGAAAATAGAAGCTCCGGTTTTTTCATGCTCAATATAATACTACTTGAGATCAAAACAAACTGATCGGGATCATGTCTCCTTGACGGTCTTCGTAAACCTGATTGGAAGACTGCCCGGATTCCCGGCGGGAACCGGCCGGCAGCTTCCTGAAAGCCGGCGAGGACGGTTAAACTGCCGGTCAGTTCTCTATGGATTCGAGTATCCTGTCCGCGATCTCGAAAAAAGCCTTTCCGGCCGCGCTCTGCGGATCGGATTCCACGATGGGGGTTCCGTTGTCGCCGCCGATTCTTATCCGCGGGTCGATCGGGATTTCCCCGAGAAAGGGAACTTCAAACCTCTCCGCCATGCGTCTTCCTCCGCCCCTGCCGAATATGTCTATACTGCCGTCCGCGTCGGGCATGTCGAGATAGCTCATGTTCTCCACTATGCCGAGAATGGGAATATTCAGCTTGTTGAACATCAGTATTCCCCTTCTTACGTCCACCAGGGCCACATCCTGAGGAGTGGTCACTATAACCCCCCCGCTTATCGGAGCCGTCTGCGCCAGGGAAAGCTGGGCGTCCCCGGTGCCCGGGGGAAGGTCAATTACCAGGTAGTCCGTTCCGCTCCACTCGACGTCTTCAATAAACTGCTTTATCGCTCCGTGCACCATCGGACCCCTCCATATCACGGCGTCCTCCTCGTTCACGAGAAAACCGATGGACATTACCTTGAGGCCGAATTTTTCTATCGGAACGATCTTGTCGTCATCGGTCGCGCGGGGTTTTTCGCTTATTCCCATCATCAGGGGAGCGCTCGGCCCCCAGATATCGGCGTCCATAAGCCCGACCTTCTGTCTTTTCTTTGAGATTGCCAGGGAGAGATTGGTCGCTATCGTCGACTTGCCGACTCCTCCCTTGCCGCTCGCGACGGCTATGTAGTACTTTATGTCGGGAAGCTTGCTTTTTTCCCCGCCGGCGTCGGCGGTTATCTGCTTCTGCGCACGCGAACCGATCTTCATCGAGAGATCCTCGACTCCGGGTATGCCGAAGACGGCTTTTCTGACTTCTTCCTCGACTGCGGACTGAAGCTCCCGGTCGGGTTTGGGAAGCACTATGGAGAGGGTTACCTTCGAACCTTCCACAAGAATGTCCTTTACGAGGCCGAAGGATACTATGTCCCGGTTAAATCCCGGATAGTTAACGCCCTTAAGAACTTTTATTATCCGTTCTCTGGTCAGTTCCACGCGGAAAGTTCCCCCCTAGGCGATACCGAGTTTCTTTTTTCCTTCCTCGGATATCATGTCGGGGTTCCAGGGAGGATCCCATATCACCTCTATGAGAACGTTGTCGGCTCCCGCGTTCTTGATGGCCATTTCGGCCTGGCCCGCTATGTGCGCTCCCATGGCGCACCCCGGGGTTGTGAGCGTCATCTTGATCTGGACGTTCCGCCCGGAAATCTTGGTGTCGTAGATAAGCCCGAGATCCACTATGCTCACGGGAAGTTCGGGATCGTACACGTCCTTAAGAGCGCCGTAGACCGTTTCTTCCGTTATTTCGGGGCTCTCTTCGGGTTTTTTCTTCTTTCCGAACTTGGTAAAGGACACGGAGCTTTTATCCTCGGAGGGACCGCCCCTGTCTATCTGGATTATCTTTTTCATCCCCATGATTTTCGCCTCCTGGTTTTCTCTTTAATTGATGACCGCAAGAAACTTGTTGAGCTGGCTTTTTCTCACGCCGTTTCAGGCTGTTTCCTATACTTTGCCGAACTCCTCAGAAGAAATAAAGACCTCGGGGTATCAGCCGAGTTAAAAAAGCCTTTGAAACACGCGTCCAGCCTTACGCTTTCTTGACACTATAATAACTATTCAATAGCATTCTCCGCAAGTTATGAGGCAATCCCGGCAGATATCAATCGGCGACGTCAAAATAGGCGGGGGGGCTCCCGTGTCGGTCCAGTCAATGACCATCACCGACACGAGAGACGTCGCGTCAACGGTTTCCCAGATAAAAAGACTAGAGAAGGCGGGCTGCGACATCGTCAGGGTCGCCGTTCCGGACATGGATGCCGCGAAGGCCCTGGGAGCGATAGGAAAACAGATAAGCATCCCCCTTGTCTCGGACATACATTTTGATTACAGGCTGGCCCTTGAATCGATAAGGCAGGGAGTCGACGGGATGAGAATAAATCCCGGGAACATCGGCGCCAGGTACAGGATAAAGGCCGTGGTCGACGCCTGCAGGGAAAGAGGAGTTCCCATAAGAATAGGCGTGAATTCAGGCTCCCTTGAAAAAGACATACTCAGAAAGCACAAGCATCCGACCGCCGAGGCCCTGGTTGAAAGCGCGATGAGGCATGTGCGCATACTCGAGGACCTTGATTTTCTCGACATAAAGATTTCGGTCAAGTCCACCGACGTGAGAAAGATGATCGCCGCGTACAGGATGCTCGCTGACAGGACCGAATACCCGCTCCACCTCGGAGTCACCGAGGCGGGAACCCCGGGAATGGGAACGGTGAAATCCGCCATAGGGATCGGGGCGCTCCTGGCCGAGGGGATAGGCGACACCATAAGGGTGTCCCTAACGGGCGACCCGGTGGAGGAGATAGTCGTCGGAATGAACATACTGAGGTCCCTTGGAATCAGGAACAACGGAATTGAGCTTATCTCGTGTCCGGGCTGCGGGCGGCTTGAAATAGATCTTGAGAAGCTGGTTTCGGAAGTTGAACAGGGCGTTTCCGGCTTTGACCTTCCGAGACCGGTCAAGGTCGCCATACTGGGCTGCGTCGTCAACGGGCCGGGGGAGGCGTCTGAAGCCGACATAGGAATAGCGGGCGGAAGGGGAAAGGGAATGCTTTACCGGGACGGAAAACTGATAAAATCCTTCAGAGAAGCCGATTTGGTGGGGGAGCTTGTCAAGGAAATAGAGAGAAATTACGTCAGCTGACCTTGAAACCCCGCGAAACCGCTTTCCGTCCGAGTCCAAATCGCTTTATAAGGAGAAAAACGCATGAGGTTTTCTTCCTATTTCATACCCACGGTCAAGGAAGACCCTTCGGATGCCGAGATCATAAGCCACAAGCTCATGGTGAGAGCCGGCATGATAAGAAAGCTTGCGGCCGGGATCTACAACTACCTTCCCCTGGGGCTCAGGTCCATAAGAAAGGTCGAGAACATAGTGCGGGAAGAGATGAACAGGGCCGGGGCCATAGAGCTTCTCATGCCCGCGGTGCTCCCTGCCGAACCCTGGATCGAGAGCGCCAGGTGGGATTACTACGGAAAGGAGCTGCTCCGCTTCAAGGACCGCGCCGAGCGGGATTTCTGCCTGGGACCCACGCACGAGGAAATAATAACGGACATAGTAAGGAGGGAAATCCGCTCCTACAAGCAGCTCCCCGTCAATTTTTACCAGATACAGACGAAGTTCAGGGATGAAATCCGTCCCCGCTTCGGGGTTATGAGGGCGCGCGAGTTCATAATGAAGGACGCCTACAGCTTCGACGTTTCGGACGAGGGGGCGGACCGCTCCTACAGGGCGATGTACGACGCCTACGTCCGCATATTTGAAAGATGCGGGCTCGAGTTCAGCGTGGTTGCCGCCGATTCAGGAAACATCGGGGGAAGCTTCTCGCATGAATTCATGGTGACCGCCGACACCGGGGAAGACGTAATAATGAGTTCCACGGAGGCCGATTACGCCGCCAACCTGGAGCTTGCGAAAATCGGCATTTCAGAAGACGAAAGGGAAGGGGGAAGAGCGGCATCCGGGCTCGATGAGGTCTCCGAGATCCATACGCCGGGCCTTAAGACGGTTGAGGACGTGGCGCGGCTCTTGGGGGTCGGGCCTGAAAAACTGATAAAGACCCTTATAGTGCGCACCGAAACGGAACCGGTAGTCGCGCTCGTGAGGGGAGACGCGGAGCTCAGTCTGACCAAGCTTCGGAATTTTCTCGGGTGCGACGTGGCGGAACTTGCCGACCCGCAGACAATTCTTGAGGTTTCGGGAGGACCGCTTGGATTCAGCGGACCCGTGGGGCTCAGGAGAAAGAACGTGAGGGTGGTTGCGGACAAGTCCGTCCGCAACATCGAAAACGCCGTAACGGGAGCCAACAGAGGCGGCTACCACATAACCGGCGTTAATCCCGGGAGGGATTTTGAAGCCGATTCCTACGCGGACATAAGGGTGGCGAGGGAAGGGGACCCGTGCCCGGTTTCCGAAAACGGAGTTCTCAGGGCGTCAAGAGGCATTGAAGTCGGACATGTCTTCAAGCTGGGGACCAAGTACAGCGAAGCCATGGGGGCTGTCTACACGGATGAGAACGGGGCGGAAAAGCCGCTTGTCATGGGTTGTTACGGAATAGGGATAGGAAGAACGGTAGCGGCGGCGATAGAGCAGAATAACGATGAGCATGGAATAAAATTCCCCGTTCCCCTGGCTCCGTTTGAAGTTTCAGTGCTTCCGATAAACACGAAGCAGCAGGACGTAAGGGACGCGGCGGAGAAAATATACTCGGCGCTTCTCCGCGACGGAACGGATGTTCTTATTGACGACAGGGCGGAGACTCCCGGCGTGAAATTCAAGGACTCGGACCTGCTCGGAATCCCGGTTCAGGTTATCGTCGGGCAAAGAAGCCTTAAGGAAGGCAGGGCGGAGATAAAGAACAGGAACTCCGGCGAGAGAACAAGTGTTGCCGTAGAAGAAGTTCCGGGAGAAATTGCCGCTCTTCTGGCCCGAGATGAATGATCATGACCCGGGACAGAAGCCTCCTGTCACTGGAAAGCCGTAAAAACACTTGTTAAAATCCTTTCTAGTACTTTTCCGTACTACCAACTCTTCAACCAAAAGTAGGAGAGAAGACAGGGTGTTATTCCCGTGTTTCGCAGGCATGTAATCAACAGGAAGAGAGCTGAAGATGTGACTTGCAGGCTTCGCAAAGTGGGCGGTCTGGTCGCGGTTCTGGCATTGGCCCTGGCGCTTTTTGCCCTGGCAGCTGAACAGACAATGGCCGGGGAGGAAGAGGGAGAGGATGAAGTCCTTGTAGGCGGCCGGCCGCATTCAGAAGTCATGTCAAAGAGGCTCCACCCCATGGCGGTGATCACCCGGCGCGACATTGAACTCTCCGGCATAACCAAATTAAGCGATCTTCTGTCGCGGAGATCCAATTTTAACGATTTCGGTTCACATAGACCCTTTATACTCGGACCCGGCCGTTATACGGTCGTGGTAAACGGTAAGCACGCCACAAGTTTTGACATTGATCTTGACCTGATCCCGGTTTCGGCAATTGAACGCATTGAGATTTTCAAGGACAGCGCAAGCGCCCCCTATATCGGAAAAGCTACCAGCGCCTTAATAAATATAGTTTTCAGAAACGATTATGAAGGCCTTGAAATCCGCTCAGGCATCGCGCGTCCGCGCGCTGAGGGTGGAGATTCGGAATACCTGGGCACTCTTTGGGGAAGGAGTCTGGGAGAAGGCCACATAACCTTCGGCGCGGAGATGTTCAGACGCGATGAAGTTCGTGACGCGGATCGTGACTACAGCCGCGCGGTATATCCCCCCGGCGGTTCCCTGGCGGACGCCCGGGGGGTGTCCGCAGGCGGCAACACCCTGTTTCTCGCAACAGCCGACGGCAGGGAAGTAACGGCGCCGCTTGGCGACTGCGACGAAAGCGCGTACGCGGGAATATTGACGACCTCATCGGGGGATAATATGCCCGGGAGTGTCTGCGGTTTCGCCCATGCCGACATCTCGTGGCATTTGCGGCGCAGGGAAAACGATAACGCATTCATGGATTTCCGGTACCCCGTCGGGGACGCGACCGTTATTAACATTAAAGCCCGAGCCGCGAGATCAAGAACGAAACTGCTTCAGGCGCCGGAATCAGGCGGTTTATCATTCACGCCGACCGGGACGTTGAGGCAGAGCATGATCAGCAGCATTGAAGGTCTTGACGAGAGAAATTTCCCGCCGGAAATCAGCGTTGAGCACAGCTTCCTGGGACATGGGAACCGTCAATGGAACACGGACGTAGAAGATTACGACATCTCGGTGGGTCTTGAGGGTGAAATCAAGGGCGGTATAGACTACCACGCGGATATTCATTACAACCGCTACGAGTATATAGACAGAGGCGGCGCCTACGTTCACATGCCGACAATCAGAGCCGCCATTGAAAACGGAAATTACGATATCCGGAACCCTCTTTCAGAAGCCGCGGAGCATAAGACGGCGATCGCTGAAAGCGGTCTGCAAAGATATGTGAAGAAACAGTTTCATCACATTGAGTCAATAGTTATTCTGGATGGCCCGCTGTTTGAGATCCTGGGCAACAGACTCAGCTGGCTGGCGGGCTATCAGCTCTCGTATAACAAGCAACGCAATACCTATGAATATCTTGACCGTCATGACCATCCGGTCGACCCTGGCGACGCGCTCGGAGAAACTCCGAATTCTGTAGCGGTCGGTCGCCGGAATCTCTCCCTTTTCGGCGACGTATGGGTGCCGCTCGGCGATGAGCTGGATCTGTCGCTGTCCGGCCGGTACGAGAACTGGGAGGATCTGCCGACAGTATTTCTGCACCGTATGGCAAGCCTTTACCGGGTAACGCCGAACCTGGCCTTTCGCGCATCCTGGAGCCGGGGAGCGCGGTTTCCGGGGCTGTCTGAGCTGTACGAAAAGAAATCCCTCACCTATCCCTCTGTATGCGATGCGGACACGGTGACCGCGGACTGCCCCACGCGGCAGGTTGAACTCAGGCAAAATGCCAACCCGAACCTGGAACCGGACAAGACCGAGAGCTTTGCGGCCGGAATTTCGGCGGGCGGGGGACCGTTCTACGCGAGTGCCGACTGGTTTCGCCTGCGGACTTCCGGCATACCCAGCATGCTGGACCCGCAGTTTATCGTGACCCTGGAAAGAAAAGGAGAACTCGGCGACTACCCGGGGGTTAAGGTGATGCGCCGCGGCGGGCGGTTAAGCGGAATCGAGAACCTCTTTACCAACAGCGGAGAATCGGACATTGACGGAGTTGACGTCGGAATCAAGACCGACTGGGAGATCGGCTGGGCGGATTTCATGCTCAGCGCCAACTGGCTCAGGGTAACGAACTACGAAAGGCGAATAGCCGGGCAGGCGCAGCCCGGGGACATCCCCCGCGACCGTCTGCACCTTCTGCTAAGAGCGGGGCGGGGCGGCATGACCGCGCAATGGGATCTGCAGGCGGTCTCAGGCTACCGGAGCGACGACGGGAGCAGGCGCTACCAGCGCTGGGTCGGACACGATGTCGCGCTTAACTGGGAAAACGCGTTCGGCCTTGACCGGCTTGAGCTTACGGGAGGCATGCTGAACATCGGCAACGAGGGTCAGTCCCGTCCTGATCAGGATGAAGACCGGGCGCTGTATCTTGACTCCATACTGGGACGGACACTGTTTCTCACTGCCAGGTTCGAACTCTGATACGCCGCTATTTTCCTGCGAAAGTGAAGTTTCCTTCCTTGTCCAGATCCACTTTTACAGCGGCCGAGCTATTGAAATTTCCTTTCAGTATCTCGTTTGCAAGCGGGTCCTGTATGTATTTCTGTACTGCGCGTTTAAGCGGTCTTGCCCCGAAAACAGGGTCGTAACCAATATCGACCAGCCTTGTAACGGCCCTCCCGGACAGTTCTATGGCGAGGTTTTTTTCCGCGAGCCTCTCTCTCAGGTATCCGATCTGGATCTCGGCTATTTTTGCGAGGTCCGCTCTTTCCAGACCGCTGAATATGACAACTTCGTCAATTCTGTTCAGAAACTCGGGACGAAAATAATTCCTCAGCATTTCACTTATCTTGTTTTCGGTTTCCCCGCCGTTCCCCAACGATCCCCGTATGTACTGGCTTCCGAGGTTTGAGGTCATTATTATCACCGTGTTGCGGAAGTCCACGGTTCTTCCCTGTCCGTCGGTGAGCCTTCCGTCGTCAAGAATCTGGAGAAGCAGGTTAAACACGTCGGAATGCGCCTTTTCTATCTCGTCAAAAAGCACCACGGAATAGGGCCGTCTCCTGACGGTTTCCGAGAGCTGTCCCCCTTCCTCGTATCCGACATACCCGGGAGGGGCTCCGATCAGCCTCGATACCGAGTGCTTCTCCATGTACTCGCTCATGTCAATCCGCACAATCGCGTCTTCGTCGTCAAACATGAACTCGGCAAGCGATCTGGCGAGCTCGGTCTTCCCCACCCCGGTAGGTCCGAGGAATATGAACGAGCTTATCGGCCTTTTCGGATCGGAGAGCCCGGCCCTTGACCTGCGAAGCGCGTTTGAGACCAGCCTTATCGGCTCCGGCTGTCCCACCACCCGCTTCGAGAGCCTTTCCTCCATGTGAACGAGCTTCTCGACCTCCTCCTCAACCAGGCTCGATACCGGTATTCCCGTCCACTTCGACACAACCGCGGCTATATCTTCGGCGCTTACTTCCTCGCGGAGCATTTTCCTCTGGCTCTGTATCCCGGAAAGCTCCGCGCCGAGGCTCTCCATATTCTTCTCAAGCTCCGGGATTCTGCCGTAAAGAAACTCGGACGCGCGGGAGAGGTCTCCTTCCCTCTGCGCTCTCTCCGCGTCCATTCTTCCGTTCTCTATTTCCTCCTTGGTCCTTCTTATTCTCGATATGCAGTCTTTTTCCTTCCGCCAGTGCGCCTGAAGCACCTCCGATTCCTCCTTCAGTTTCGAGAGGCCTTTTTCAAGCTCTTCAAGCTTTCCCAGAAGTTCGGGGTCCTGCTCTTTTCTGAACCCCTCCCTTTCTATCTCAAGACGTATTATCTTTCTTTTTATCTCGTCTATCTCCGTCGGCACGGAGTCAATCTCCATCTTGAGCCGCGCCGAGGCCTCATCCATGAGATCGACGGCCTTGTCGGGCAGAAACCGCCCGGAGATATACCTGCTTGAAAGCCGGGAGGCGGCGACGAGGGCCTCGTCCTTGATTTTCACTCCGTGGTGAACTTCGTATTTCTCCTTGAGGCCCCTCAGGATCGACACGGTTTCCTCTACGGAGGGTTCATCGACGTAGACCTGCTGAAACCTGCGCTCAAGGGCGGCGTCCTTCTCTATGTGATTTCTGTATTCATCAAGAGTGGTCGCGCCTATGCAGTGAAGTTCTCCCCGCGCGAGGGCAGGCTTCAGCATGTTTGACGCGTCCATCGCTCCGTCGGCCGCTCCGGCTCCGACCACGGTGTGTATCTCGTCTATGAAAAGGATTATCTCTCCCCGGGATTCCGTGACTTCCTTGAGCACGGCCTTGAGCCTCTCCTCGAACTGTCCCCTGTACTTTGCTCCCGCGAGCAGCGATCCCAGGTCGAGGGAAATCAGTTTTTTGTCCTTAAGCCCCTCGGGAACGTCGGAGTCGACTATGCGCTGGGCGAGCCCCTCGACTATGGCCGTTTTTCCCACTCCGGGTTCCCCTATGAGCACCGGGTTGTTCTTCGTTCTGCGGAGAAGCACCCGGATCACGTTCCTTATCTCGTCGTCTCTTCCTATGACTGGGTCTATCTTCCCGCTTCGGGCAAGTTCGGTGAAGTCCTTTCCGTACTGGCGAAGCGGCTCCATGGTGTCTTCGGGGTTCTGCGTGTTCACTGTCTGGTTACCTCTCATTTCCTTAAGTACCTTTAAAATCCCTTCCCTGGTCACGCCCGATCCCGAAAACCCGTCCTTAAGGGCCCCGGCGGCGTGAGAAACCACTCCGATCAGAAGGTGCTCCGTGCTTACGTACGCGTCTCCAAGACTCTGCGCTTCCCTGTCGGCCGACCGGATGGCGGAATCGAGTTCCCTGCTCATGTATATCTGGCCGGATTCCCCTTTCACCCTGGGGAGCTTCGATATCTGCCCGGCGGCCGTCCGCGCAAGCTCCCCGGGGTCGGATCCGAGCCGCTCCAGAATCCTGGTCGGCATTCCCGGCTGGCTTACCAAGGCCGCGAACAGATGCGGCAGGTCAATTACCTGGTTTCCGCTGTCGGCGGCTGCGTTTCGCGCCTCCAGAACGGCTTCCCGGGCCTTCAGGGTGAGTTTTTCGGGCGAAATCATCTCACACACAAGATAATTCTTCTTTGTGCGGAATCAAGGAATTACCCGAGACTGAAAACCGGGGGGGGGGGACAAAAAGATTGCGCAACAGTCCCTCTGAGTGCGGTAAGACACCGTACGCGCAACTCGACCGCACGGAAAAAGCCGTGAGATGCTAAAAAACGTTGATTAAAGCGAGTCTGCCTTATTTCCCGAGGATACTCACGACGCAGGTAATTCCGTCCATGGCGGGCTGGGCACCTCCCATGGTCTCGATGATGCCGACTTCCGCATCTTCTACCTGGCGCTCCGGCTCGACTTCCCCTCTCAGCTGCCTTACGATCTCGGCGGTCTGAAGAAGTCCTGTAGCTCCGACCGGATGTCCCCGTGAAAGCAGTCCTCCGCTCGGGTTGACCGCGACCTTGTCGCCTCCGACCCACGTGCTCTTATCGTCTATGAGGGTCGCTCCCTCTCCCTTCTCGCAGAAGCCGAGGGACTCAACGACCATCATTTCCGCTATTGAGAAAGCATCGTGAATTTCAGCCACGTCCATGTCCTCGGGCCCCAGTCCCGCCATCTCGTAAGCCATCTGGGAAGTTCTCCAGACGTTCTCGGAAGGATCGCAGGTAAGACCCGTGGGGCTGCTATATTTGCCCGACTGAGCGACGCATCCAAGGATCTTTACCGGCATCTTCTTGGCGAGCTCTCCGACATGCTCCTCGGAACACAGCACCGCGGCTGCGGCGGCGTCTCCGACGGGACAGCACATGTTGCGCGTAAGCGGGTCGGCGATAACCGGCGCGTTCAGCACTTCCTCCACGGTCGTAGGCTTCCTGTACTGGGCAAGGGGATTGAGCGAGGCGTGGTAGCGGCTTTTCACTACGACTTCGGCCAGCTGCTCAAGCGTGACCCCGTATTCGCTCATGTATTTCGAAGCTCTTATTGCGTAGAGTCCGGGCATTCCCATGCCGATGGATACTTCCAGGTCGTCTTCTTCAAGAGGCAGGGGACCTCCAGAGAGAATTCTGCTCAGGTTCTCAACGCCCAGGGCGAGCGCTATGTCGTACTGGCCGTAGGCCACAGTTCTCCAAGCTTCCCACAGGGAAAGCGTTCCGCTTCCGCAGGCGCCCTCCACATTTATGGTAGGCTGGCCTACGAGTCCTATATCCTTAAGCGCTCTCTGCCCGACTCCCATGCCCTGGTAGACATGGCCGCAAAAGGCGATTTCTATCTTTCGCGCGTGAATTCCCGAATCCTGTATCGCGGCCCATGCGGCTTCTCTCGCGAGAATGTGGGCCGGCTTGTCGGGAAATCTTCCGCAGGCGGTGTTTCCCACTCCTATGATGTATACGTCTCTCATTAATGACTCCTCCTGCTTGCGCTTAAATTCGGCGATAAATGTATACCAAATTATCCGTGTTGTAAAATTTAAGGAATTTTGATTTTTGATGATGAAATTTCTGTGATTTAATGGTATGATGTCGGGAGAGGTTATGGAGTTCAACTCTGAAAACAATACTTTAGATAGGAGGTTATTAATATGAGTAATGTACCAAGCGCCAGCGAAGTTGGTAGTATCATGGACACCTTCAGCTCCATAGGGCTGAGAAGGTCCATCAGGTGGTATGAGCCGCATCAGCCCGTTGAGAAATGGAAGGTTCAGGCCATGCTGGAAGCTGCCAGGCTTTCTCCTACGGCAGGCAACTTCAATGGGCAAAGGGCAATAGTTGTATACAGGGATGAAGATCCCGAAATATGGGAGTTCATATCCGACTGGAGTCAGATCACGACGCAGATGGCTCCCGTGCTTATCTTCTGGTGCTATGACATGGCCAACTACGACACAATGGGTCAGTCTATCCACGACCTTCTAAGAACTGGAGCACTCGACAAGGCGCACGGATGGGAATATGACAGGGTATCAAGGCTGTTCCCGCTTCCCGCAATGCTTCCAGATGCGGTACTGCACCGGCTTGCCGCGATCGATCTTGGAAACGCGATACAGAACGCCTGTCTTGTTGCGACGTCCCTGGGTCTCGGGACCTGCCTTAACGGCGCCAGCGGCGGAGCCAGAAGGAACACCAAAGCGAAGTTCAATCTTCCAGACACTTACGTGTTCAGCTGGCTTATGACCGTCGGCTATCCCGCCGAGAGCATAGACGGCGGCGGAGCAAGAAGTCGTCCCCCGTTTGAAACCATGTTCTTTGAAAAACAGGTCGGAAACGCCTTCCCGAGAGATCCCGAGGTAGTAAAGCTTCTTGAGGATCTGAACATGCTTCAGCCGGCAGGACCTCTTCCCGGAAGACTTGAGGAAATCAACAAGCTTACCAAGCGCTTCGGTCTCGGAGACGAGTGGCTTACGGACTGGCAGCTTGAAGATTCCATGCTTGGAGACCTTGCGGGAGACACGAAGCCTAGCCCCCTCAGTGCCGAGGAAGTTCAGGCTACGGTCGCGGGCGCGTCCGCCGACCCCTCAGGCTTTACCCTCAAACCGACGGTAAAGCGGGAGGAGATCCAGAAGTACAGGGAAGAAAAAGGCATAGGGGATGCCGACTAGTTCTTATCAAAAATAAACAAGGAGGTTTTGGTAATGGCAGAGATAACGCTGAATATTCCAGATCCGATTCATGACAAGATAAAGAGAAGGGCCGAGCAGACCAAAAATACCGACATCGGTATTATAATCGCTACTCTGGCTCTTACTTTCAACGCCGCGTTTTATGACCATACAAAGTGGCTCCAGAATCTAGAAGGAGTGGACGATAAGTCCAAGCCCTGGTAAAGGTCGCGGAAGTAAAAGACAGAAAGGGGATGTTCGCGCGGGCGGGTATCCCCTTTTTTATTGCCTTTACGAACAGGATTGCCCGGAGCCCCGGAAAAACTAAGGCGAGCCGTTCAGCAGGGGAGGCGGGAAACCGTCTTTCAGTTCCTCTTCCGGCTTAAAGTCCCCGAGTCCGACATCCACGTCGGCTTCTTCAACGAATTTCTCCAGATAGAGAAGTAACTCTCTGAAATCTCTTCCGTTTCTTGCCGACACGAACGGCGCTTCGGGGAATGTCTCGCGAAGAGCGGACAGTGTGTCCGCGTCCGCCTGGTCAGTCTTGTTGAATACAAGGACGCTGGGAATACCCTCGCACTCCATGGACTCCATTATCTTCATTACCGAATCTATCTTGTCCCTGACTTCCGGGTCGCCCGCGTCGGCGACGTGAAGAAGCAGGTCGGCTTCGGCTATCTCCTCGAGCGTGGCCCTGAACGCGTTTATGAGTTCCTTGGGAAGCTTGCTTATAAATCCCACGGTGTCGGTCATGAGTATGTGCCTTCCCCCGGGAAGCATGACCCTTCTCGTCGTCGGGTTAAGGGTCGAGAAAAGCTTGTCCTGGGTTGCGATGGAAGCCTTGGTCAGGCGGTTAAAAAGCGTGGACTTGCCGACATTCGTGTACCCTATGAAAGACAGGGTCGGGATTTTCGAGGTTTTCCTGTTTTTCCTGGTGTGCTCCCTTCTCCTGCAAAGGCCGTCAATCTGCTTTTCGAGCTGTTCGATCTGTTTTCTTATGTTTCTTCTTTCCTGCTCAAGCTTCTTCTCTCCGGGACCTCTCGTGCCTATTCCGCCTCCCAGCTGGGAAAAGGCCGTCCCCTTGCCCTTGAGCCTCGGCAGGTTGTACTGGAACTCGGCAAGCCTTGCCTGGATCTTTCCTTCGTTCGTCTTGGCGTGTTTCGCGAATATCTGTATTATCAGCTGGCTTCGGTCCATTATGTCAAGACCGGATTCCTCCCCGATGGCGTTTGCCTGGGCGGGGGTAAGTTCCGTGTCGAAGATTATGGTGTCGGCCCCGAGGTGCTTGGCGTGAAGAGCGATCTCCCTGAGTTTCCCCCTGCCGACGAGATAGCGGGGGTCGACGTTCCTTCTTATCTGGACCATCTTGTCGAGCACTACCTTTTCCGCGGAGAGAGCCAGGGACTTAAGCTCCTCCAGGGATTTTTCGGCCACGTAGCGGAACCTGGTGCCAAACCCCACAAGCATGACTCCCTCCCTGTTCTCCCTGCCCCCGTTCTTGAGAAAAGCGCTTCTCAGGGATTGTTCTACGCCGTTTATTTCCTGCTCGAGGTTAACGTTTATGCGGCCCACGTCAGGAAACTTCGAGATCTCCCATTTCGCGCGGTTTTCTCCGTCCGGGGGGATAAGGTTCGCGTACTCAAAGCGTCCCGCGGAACCGTTCTGGCCCGAAGACACCGAAGCCACCAGGTCGAGTCTTTCGTTCGCCAGGGTCGTCAGGTCGGAATTCGTGAGGCCAGCCCCCTTGAGGTTGGTTCTCACGGCGCGAACCCCCCTGAGCCTGTATTTAGCTCTTCTCCTCCTCCCGAGCAGCTTTTCAAAGGGGAAATCGCAGGGTTCTCCGATGAATACGAACCTTACCTTTCCCTTGCGGTCGATAAACGCCGTTATGGTTTTCTGGAGTTCCGCCGAGAAGGCCAGGAGAGTACGGGTGAATTCAAGGGTTACCAGACGGTCCTGAGGAATTTTCCTCTTGTATATCCTGAGCAGGTTCTTCAGGTCGCTTCTGGTGAGACCTGAGGTGTTTCCGTGGATTCTGTCTATCTTTATGTCTCCCCTTGGAGCATATATTATTATATCGGGCGGGAAATTTGAAGCGTTTTCGGCAAAGAAACGGGAAAAACCTTGCCGGTCTGCATATTTTTCAGTGGTTAAGACGATGAAGCTCTCTGTCCACGAACCCAAGGCAGAAAGCGGAAAGCCGGGAGAATGCGCCGTGGAAACGGAAAAACAGCCGTGGGTCGCCGAGTTCTACGAAAAGGAGAAAACCTCGGCCGACCCGGATAAAACATGCGGGAAAAAGGAAGAGGTCTCGGATTTTCTCCGCCGCGGCTTTGAGACCCGCGTTGAGTCTCTTAACAGGGAACATGGCCGGGACGCGATAAGCGTGGTCGCCCCGCCACGGGGTTTTCTGCGCGCGGTTTTTGACGCCGACTCGGAGACCCGGGGTTTTCTGCTGCTTTTCGGAACTTCAAGACTGGTAATGGTCCTTTTCGGGGACGGGAACGCCGTCACGTTTGTCGGGAGGAAAATCGACCCCGGCTCCCGGAACCAAAAGAAGAACCTGAAACTTCTCGGGGCGGCCTGGGAAGAGGCGGAAGACGGGGGTTATCTCTTCCGGGACAGTACGGGAATGGAGATCGAAATCCGCGAACTTGTCCTGCGGATAATCCGCTGGGGTACGGGCTAGGGAGTAAGGACGATGTGCGTCAGAAAGGCAATGACCATTATGAGCCCTATAAGCAGCGGTACGCCAAGGATGTAGTGAAACCCTTCTTTTTCGTGCGGTTCTAGATCAAACATCACGGCGGAAGAATAACCTATGCTTTTTGTCATTGCAAAGTTCTATTGAACAGATTCTGAAACTTTGTTAGATTCTTACGGTAATGATCGAATACGTAACGCCTTTTTTCCGCCCTCCGAGCGAGCACAAAAGCTTCATTCTGCAGGCCACCATCGGCTGTTCCCATAACAAGTGCACCTATTGTGCCATGTACAGAAAGGAAACCCAGAAGTTCAGGGTAAGACCCATGGGCGAGATAAAAGAAATTGTTGATGCCGCGGCAAAGAGCGGTTCGCTTGAGCGAAGAGTCTTCATCGCGGACGGCAACGCGCTTGTGCTCTCCACGGCCAAGCTGATGGAAATAATGGATTATCTGCATGAAAAGGCCCCGGATCTTGAGAGAATAACCATGTACGCGAACATAGGGGACATACTCAGAAAATCAGTTGAAGACCTCAGGCGTCTCCGGGAAAACGGCCTCAGCATGGTCTACATAGGTTTTGAGAGCGGAGACGATGTGGTTCTCGATAGAATAGAGAAGGGGGCGAATTTTGCCGAGACCGTCGAGGCTTCAGGAAAACTGAAGGCCTCGGGGATAATGAACTCCGTCATGGTACTTCTCGGCATCGGCGGGAAAGAGAGAAGCAGGGAACACGCCCTGGCTACCGGGAAGCTTCTTACCGAGTGTGACCCGGAATACGTCGGAGCCCTTTCTCTCCAGCTCCGTCCCGGAGCGCCGATTTACGAGCAATGGCAGGAAGGCCGTTTCGAGCTTCCTGACAAGTTCCAGATGATAGAAGAGCTTGAGACCATAGTCGAAAATACTGAACTCTCCGACGGCTACTTCTACTCGAACCACATATCGAATTATCTTCCCGTCAGGGCGAAGTTCCCCGAGGAAAAAAACAGAGTTCTTGAAGAGATAAAAGAAGTGTTAAGGACAAGGGACGAGGCTTTCCTTCGTCCGGATTATTACAGAGACGTGGTAAACCAGTACTGAAAAAACTCAAGGAGGCTAAAATGGGAAAAATTGCAACAACTTCACCGGTCTGGGGATGCAGCGTAAGCGACCTCAGGGGGCTTGCCAGAATCACGGAAGAAGCGGGGTTTGACGGTATACTCTCTCCGGAGGTGCCGCCTTACAGCTCCATAACGAACGCTCAGGTGTTCGCTGAGTGCACGGAGAGGATAAACGTCGGAACGTGGATAGCCAACATATACATGCGCCAGCCCGTAGTCGCCACGGCGACAGCACTTACGATACAGGAAATAACGGACGGAAGGATGATTCTCGGACTCGGAGTGAGCCACAAGCCCGTCAACAGCAGATACGACATAGACATGGGCGATCCGATTGAGTCGATGAGAAACTACGTGGGGGAAGTGAGAGCGTTGGCCGACGGGACTTCTCCGAGGCTTTCTCTCAAAAGAAAAGTGCCCGATCTTCCGGTCTACATAGCCGGCCTTACCAGAGCCGCGGCTGAGCTCGCAGGAGAGGTTGCCGACGGCATAATGCCGTACCTGTGCTCCCCCGCCTATATAGCTACCTTGAAGGAGCATGTTGCCGCGGGCGCCGCGAAGGCGGGAAGGGATCCATCGGCCATATCGATTACAAACGGCATTCCGTCCTTTGTCTCGGATGATGGAGCCGCGGCCGTCGCCTCAGCCAAAAGAGGGCTCGGCCCGTACGCCAGGTTTCCTTTCTACCAGAGGCTCATAAGGAACATAGGTTTCGGGGACATAATCGACCAGGTGCAGGACGGAGCGAATCCGGCCGAAGTCTTCACCGATGAGCTTATAGATTCGGTGGCGCTTGCCGGTACGCCCGATGACTGCAAGAAAAAGCTTGAGGAGCATTTCGCGGCCGGAGTCGATCTCGCCATATTGGTCCCCGGGCCGGTAGGAAAACAGAGCAATTTAGAGGTAATGGAGATAACAGCTAAAGCTTATTCTTAGGTTTTCCGCAGACTGGAAGAGCGGAGAATGCCAGCTATTCTCCGCTCTTTTCCTCCTCCCTCATTATTTTTCACTTGCTGCGGAGGGTGTCGCTATGTTCCTTCCTGCAATTTTCACATGCACAGTTGAAACGGAATTTTATGAAAGTATAATTTAGGGCAAATTTATTCTTTTCGCTTCGGTCCGCCTGAACGTGAGTCTCGATAACAACATTCTGTCCCTGCTCGTATTCTTTCCCCTTCTGGGAGCCGTGGTGCTTGCGGTCCTGCCGTATTTCCAGAAGGTTTCCGATTACCAGTTAAAGGCGGTTGCGTTCGTAATAACCTTAGTAGAATTCCTGATATCTCTTCCGCTTTTTTTCCGCTTCAACGGTTCGCTTTCCACAATGCAGTTCGAGGAGAAGGTTCCCTGGCTTACGGAACTTGGGGTGTCTTATCATCTAGGAGTCGACGGTCTCAGCCTCCTGCTCGTGCTTCTCACGACCTTTCTTTTCCCCATTACGGTCCTCTGCTTCTTTATTACGGTCCTCTGCTCCTGGAACGCGATAAAAGGCGGATGGAGAGCATTCCTCAGTCTTACTCTTTTTCTTGAATCGGCGCTTATAGGGACCTTTGTCGCGCTGGACATGATCCTTTTCTTCATATTCTGGGAAGCGGTACTGATTCCCATGTATTTCATCATAGGAATCTGGGGGTCCTCCAGGAGAATTTACGCGGCGATAAAATTCTTCATCTACACGGCGCTCGGGAGCGGGCTCATGCTGGTCGCGATCATCTACATGTACTACGCCCACATAGACCAGTTCGGCTTCGCGTCAATGAATCTTTTTGACCTCCAGAGAACCAGTCTTGCCTTTGACGGGATACTGAGTCCCCAGGGGCTTGTGTTCCTGGCGTTTTTCCTGGCCTTCGCAATCAAGGTTCCGATGTTTCCTTTCCACACATGGCTTCCCGACGCGCACGTCGAGGCCCCAACGCCCGGGAGCGTAATACTTGCCGGCGTCCTGCTCAAGATGGGAACCTACGCGGTGATAAGGTTCCTTATCCCGTTTTTCCCGGAGGCGATAGAGACGTACACCGGGGTTCTGATAGCCCTCTCGATCACCGGGATAATCTACGGAGCGATGGTGGCCTTCATGCAGACGGATCTCAAGAAACTGGTCGCCTACTCGAGCGTGAGCCACATGGGGCTCATAATGCTGGGCGTGTTCATCTTCAATCTCCACGGCGTACAGGGCGGGATCTACCAGATGATAGGCCACGGTCTCTCAACCGGAGCCCTGTTCATCCTCGTCGGGATGATATACGAAAGACGTCACACCAAGATGATTTCCGAGTTCGGCGGACTCGCGAAGGTAATGCCGATCTACGCGCTGTTTTTCATGATCGCCATGCTCTCTTCGATAGGGCTTCCTCTCCTGAACGGCTTTATAGGGGAATTCCTGATCCTGCTCGGGGTGTTCGCGGAGAGTTACCTCTACGCGGCGCTTGGAGCCACGGGGCTCGTGCTCGGAGCCGTCTACATGCTCTGGGCGTACCAGAGGGTGATGTTCGGACCCATAGTAAAGAAAATAAACGCGGGGCTTGCGGACCTTAATCCCAGGGAGATAGCCCTCATGGTTCCCCTTGCCGTCATGATATTCCTCATGGGAATCTACCCGCAGCCTTTTCTCTCAAAAATGGAACCCACGATAACAAGAATGGTAGACGCAAAGCAGCAGGAAGCCTTCCGCGCGGACGCCGCAGTGCCGGAGATACGGAAAAACAGGCCTTAGAGTCATGGCCGCTCCCAAGGTAAAACCGGTTGCCAGCCTGACCAGGATCAATGTCTTTTAAAAAGCTCATAACGAAAAAAGTCGAGTTTTCCGCTTCTCACAGGTACTGGAACAAGAACTGGAGCGAGGAGAAAAACCGCGAATTCTACGGCAGGTCGAGCCTGCCCGGCGGACACGGGCACAATTTCGTGCTTGAAGTTACCGTGGAAGGAGAAATAAACCCGGAGACGGGCATGATAATCAACCTCTTTGACCTCAAGCGGATAGTTTCGTCGGTCCTGGCCGATTTTGACCACAAGAACCTGAACGAGGACAATCCCCGTTTTCAGGATCTCATACCGACAACCGAGAACATGGCCAAAGTTCTCTGGGAGATGGTCGAGGAAAAAATTCTTGAGAGGGACGACTGTCGTCTCTACAAGATAAGGGTGTATGAAACGGACGATCTTTTCGTCGACTACCGCAAATGCTAGAGAGAAAAGAGCAGGTGCTTCTTACGAGAGTATTCAGGTTTTCCGCGAGCCACAGGCTTTACATGGAAGGTCTGTCCGAGGAAGAGAACTTCGCCATATTTGACAAATGCGCGAACCCCGCGGGGCACGGGCACGACTACACGGTGGAAGTGGGAATAAGAGGGGAAATAGACGATGAGACAGGCATGGTAATAAACCGCATTGATTTTGAGAAACGGGCCGCGCCGATAATAGAAAAACTCAACTATAAATGGATAGACAGGGATATCCGTTTCTTTCAGGAGAACATATCGACTGTTGAGAACATCGGGAAATACCTTTGGCAGGAATTCACGGAAATCATCCCGGGCAAACTCGATCACATAAGGATATGGGAAAACCCGAAAAGCTATTTCGAGTACTCAGGGGGGAAACGGGATGCCTGAGAAAGTCGTGATTGTGACCGGAGCGGCAAGAGGGATAGGAAGAGCGATCGCAGTTGAACTGCTCGAGGCGGGCTTTTTCACGGCGCTTTGTTCGAAAAGCCGCCGGGGCGCGGATTCCCTTGAGGCCGGAATATCGTCTTTCGCGGGGAAATTCACGGTTTCCTCCGTTGACATATCGGTCGAGGAGGAAGTCAGAAGGTTCATCTCGGGCGTGTGGGAAGAAAAGGGGAGAATTGACGTACTGATCAACAACGCGGGCGTAGTCCACACCGGCCCGGTAGAAAAGACCGGCGCCGAACAGTGGGATGAAATGATGGCCGTAAACGCAAAAGGGACCTTCCTCATGGTGAAACACGCGCTTCCCCTTATGCCGAGAGGAGGCCATATCGTGAACATCGGCTCGAACGCTTCGAAAAAAGGCTTTCCCGGATGGGCGGCCTACTGCGCTTCTAAGTTCGCCGTCCTTGGCTTCACCAATTCGCTGAGAGAAGAGGTAAGGGGCAGAGGGATAAAGGTTTCCGCCGTCCTGCCGGGTCCGACCAGGACTGACATCTGGGATTCTCTTGCCGGAGAATGGGACAGGGCGAAGATGATGTCTCCCGAGGTTACGGCGAGAACGGTCCTGTCGGTCATAAACCAGCCCCGCGAGGCGAACATAGACGAAATTGATATAGTTCCATCCACGGGTAGTTTATAACTGCGAGAGACCGGTTTCGGAAAAGGCAGATGATAGAGATAGTTTCAGTCGGAATCAGCTACAAGACGACCCCCGTGGAAGTGCGGGAGAGGTTCTCTTTTTCCGACGCGGACATGAGAGAGGCGCTCGAGACCCTCCGTCTGAGGGAAAACGTGCTCGAATGCTTCATAGTGTCCACCTGCAACCGCGTCGAGATCTACGCGGTGACCGAGAACCGCGGAAAATGCGAGGAGGAACTAAAGTCCTTTCTTCTCGATTTTCATGATCTTGCCGACAAGAGCCTCCATCCCTACATGCATACCCGCGTGGGACCTGACGCAGTCAGGCATTTTTTCAGGGTGGCGGCCAGCATCGACTCCATGGTGATCGGGGAAACCCAGATCCTGAACCAGCTCAAAAACTCATACGGCGCGGCGCGTTCCGAGAATACGGTCGGACTTATACTTAACAGGCTTTTTAACAGGGCTTTTCTGACCGGGAAAAAAGTCAGGGCAGAAACGGGAATATCCTCCCAGGCGGTCTCGATAAGCTACCTCGGGGTGGAGCTTGCGAAAAGAATATTCGAGAACCTCGCAAACCGCACCGCCATGCTGGTGGGAACCGGGGAAATGGGAGAGCTCTTCGCAAAACACCTGATCTCGAACAACATAAAGGAACTCTACGTGACGAGCAGGAATTTCCGCAACGCGGAAAAGCTTTCACGATCTCTGGGCGCCAGGCCCATAAGGTTCGAAGAGATGCTCTACCGTCTGAAAGACGTTGACATTCTCGTTACGGCAACCGGGTCTTCCGACTACATAATAAGAAGCGAGCACGTAAAGCAGTCTCTCAGGCTCAGGAAAAACGATCCGGTCTTCATGATTGACATAGCCGTCCCGCGCGACATAGATCCGAAGATAAACAGGATTCCCGGAGTTTATCTCTACGACATAGACGACCTGAGAGTCGTTCAGGGCGAGAACCTGAATTCCAGAAAGGAAAATCTCAAAAAAGCCGAAGAGATAGTCCTTAACGTAGAGAAGGGTTTTACCGACTGGATGGAAAGCCTCAAGGTCTTTCCCGTCATAATCGACATCAAGCAGAAATTCGAGAAAATAAAAAAGACCGAGGTTGAGAAGGCGCTTCGGAAGCTCGAAGGCGGCACCGGGGCGCAGAAGGAGATTATAGAGAACCTGGCAAGTTCCATAATCGGAAAGATATTTCACGACCCGGTCACCAACCTGAAGAAAAGAACTTCCGGCTATGAGGCGGCCCTTTACTCGGAGGTGACGAGAAGACTTTTTGAACTCGACCCGGCGGATGCCTCGCGGGACGCAACGGACATTTATGACGAAGCTGAGAATTGGGACCAGGGGTAGCAGACTCGCTCTGCGCCAGGCCCGCCTTGTCGAAACCGAACTTCGCGCTGCTTTCCCTTCGCTTGGGACGGAAATAACGGAAATAAAGACCTTGGGGGACATGAACCTGGAAGCGGATATCTCCCGGATCGGCGGCAAGGGGATTTTCGTAAAAGAAATAGAGCAGAGCCTTCTCTCGGGCGAAACAGATATCGCCGTTCACAGCATGAAGGACATGCCTTCAGTTCTTCCGGACGGACTCGTCATAGGTTCCGTGCTCAGAAGAGAAGACCCGAGAGACGTTTTTGTCTCGGCGGACGGCCGCGCTCTTGAACAGCTCCGGGGAGAGGGCAGGGTGGGAACCGGAAGCATAAGACGAAGAGCCCAGCTGCTCTTCAGGTTTCCCGACCTGGAAATTGTTCCCATAAGGGGAAATGTCGATACGAGGCTGAGGAAGATTTTCTCAGAAAACTTTGACGGAATCATCCTGGCCGCGGCGGGACTCAACCGGCTCGGGCTCTCCGAACGCATTACGCAGTATCTTGCGCAGGACTACATGGTTCCGGCCCCGTGTCAGGGAATAATCGCCATAGAATGCAGGGAAGACGACGCGGAGACAAGAGACTTCATATCCGCAATCGCGCACCCGGACACAGAAACCGCGGCGGCATTTGAGCGCTCCTTCCTCGAGACTTTCGGCGGAGACTGTCAGGTTCCGCTTGGATGCTGCGCGCGAGTGCATCTTGGGAAGATATCGGCGGATTCCGTTTTTATAGATATGGAGAAAAAGGCAGTTTTCAGGAACACGTGGAAGTGCGACGCGGAAAAGGCATCCGCCGAAGGATCTCTTATGGCCGAGGGACCTTATGAAACAGGTCGGGGCTTTAGAGTTTAAGATTCAACTGTTCGCGAGTCTTTTTCCTAGCGCGCATCCGCCGAAGGATCTCTTATGGCCAGGGACCTTATGAAACAGGCGGGGCTTTAGAGTTTAAGATTCAACTGTTCCGAGTCTTTTTCCTAGCGCGTGCCGGCACCCGGTTCGGGAACGATGGTCAGCATCACTCCCTCTGAAAGTTTCTTCGCTCCGACAGTGCTTGCGTGAACGACAGGCTCTCCTTTTGTTGTCTCCCCGTGGAATGAAATACCGCCAGTCACGCAAGCCATAGAAAATACCGTTTTCCCGCGGATTTTTAATCGGTGAACCAACCAGGAAATAACTGCCGAGATCAACAACCTGATACTCTGGGAAAGAAAGTCCAAAACGACCGGGGAGATGTTCCTCGGGGGCGTTCTGCTTGACATAATCGGCGTCTTAATTAGATTTTCTATTTCATAGTTTCTGTCGCGGGGTGGAGCAGCTTGGTAGCTCGTCGGGCTCATAACCCGAAGGTCGCGGGTTCAAATCCCGCCCCCGCTACCAACCTGTTGCCACAGCCTTTTTGAAAACCGTAACCACCCTGCATGATTGCTCCGGCCCATCGGTTCGCTATGTTACATGGGTAATTCCTGTTTCATTTTTAAGCCCGCTCGGGTTATAATTTACGCTTAAGGGTTCTTTTTAGAAACCTCACTTCCTAAAAAGGGTGGATATCTCTATTGCTTGTTATGGTGTCCCTCGCCCTGGTGTTGGGAGTAATCGGTCAGATGCTCTCCATCAGGACAGGGTTTCCAAGTATTGTGTTTTTCCTCATTTTCGGGGTTCTTGTAGGACCCGAATTTCTGTCTCTGGTCCATCCCTCGGAGTTTGGAGAAGGGCTTGAAATAATAATAAAACTCTGCGTAGCCATCGTTCTTTTCGAAGCGGGGCTTAACCTGAACAAAGAAGACGCGCTCAGCCACGGAAACATAATACTGCTGCTGATAACCGTGGGCGGGCTGATCACGATGGTAGGCGGAGCGGCCTTCGCGCGCTACGTGGGCAATCTTTCCTGGGAAATGGCCTTTGTTTACGGCTCCCTGGTCATAGTAACCGGTCCGACCGTTGTTCAGCCCCTGCTAAGAAGATTCAAGGTCAAGCCCAACCTCAAGCACATACTCGAATACGAAGGAGTGCTGATTGACCCCATCGGGGCGCTTATAGCTATTTTTGTAGTCGAGGTGGTCCTCATCGAAAGCAGCCATACCGCGTCCGGCCTGATCATCGGATTCGGAGGCCACATTACGGAGATAGGCCGGGTAGTGCTTCTCGTCGCTTACAAGTTCATAGTGGGAGGGGTTGTAGGTCTCCTCGGAGGTTACGCGGCCACTTTCGCCGTTAAGAGATTCTATATCTACATGGAGGATTTTGTAGATCTTTTCATGCTTGCCTCCGCCCTTGCCGTCTACGGGTTTGCCGAGATGCTGACCCCGGAGGCCGGACTTGTGGCGGCCATCGTCTCCGGGGCCATAATCGGAAACCTGAATATTCCAGAGGAAGAGGAAATGAAGAAATTCAAGGGCAAGCTTACGATTCTTGTCATTTCGCTGCTCTTCATTTTTCTCGCGGCAGGACTGGAACTTGACTACATAAAGGATCTGGGAATCTACGGCCTTCTGGTCGTGTTCTGCTTGCTCTTTATCGTGCGTCCGGTGGAGATATTTCTTCTGTGCGTGCGTTCCGGTCTTTCGATCAGGGAAAAGCTGTTTCTCTCGTTCGTTTCCCCCAGAGGAATAATTGCCGCCTCAATAGCTTCCATTATCGCCCTTGAGCTCCAGCAGCATCAGGTTGAAGGGGGCAATACCGTCCAAGGGCTGGTTTTTCTCACAATAGCAATCTCGGTTCTGCTCCAGGGAGGCGCGGGGGGCATGGTCTCGAGAATGCTCGGGGTTAACGATAAAAGAAACAAGGTGGTGATTGTAGGGGCCAACAACCTCTCAAGACTCCTGGCAAGACTGCTTGAGAGAGCCGGCAAGGACACTCGCCTTATAGACACGAACAGAAGGCTTGTTGAGATTTCCAAGTCGGAGGGACTGAGGGCGGTTGAAGGAAACAGCCTGACCGTGGACGGACTTGAGAAAACGGAGATTTCTTCCCCGGACACTCTCATATCCCTTACAACGAGCGATCACGTGAATGTTCTCGCCTGCCGCCTGGTGAGAATAGATTTCAAGGTCCATAGCGTATGCGCGCTTTTAAACAGGATGGCGAGCGCTTCCGAGACCGAGGACATGGAGAGGTTCAGGGTTCCCCTCGCTTTCGGAAAAAAAATCGACGTAATGGACATATATTCGAAAATTGCCGAAAAAGAATACGTTGTCTTCAGATCCCGGATCAGAAAGGAAACGGTCGATAAGATGGACTTTGAAAAATCGCTTCCGGAGCACCTGATTCCCCTTATCGTGGAGAGAGCGAGAACCGACGAGATTTTTGTTTACCATGAAGGTTTCCATCTTGAAGCGGGGGATGTTGTATCCATTCTCGACGTGGACCCGGTTTCAACAAGCCCCGGCATTCTCGGGGAAACCAAAAAAGAGCTGATTGAAGTGTAGGGGTGAGGAGAAGATGAGTTCCGAGATGAAATCCTTTGAGAACCTGCTGGATGAAATAAAGAAAATCGTCGATACGCTTGAAACGGGAAAACTGCCTCTTGACGAATCCATTGAAAAATTCGAACGCGGGGCAGGCCTCATAAAGGAATGCTACTTGAATCTTGAGAGCGTAAAAAAGAAGATAAGCCTCATAGTGGAAAAAAACGACGGTACTTTCGATCTCGAAGATTTCGGCGATGAAGAACAGTAAATGAGTTTTGACACAAAAGATTACCTCGACAGAAGAAAAGAGATCATTGACCGCAGCCTGCGCGAATACCTTCCCCCCGACAGGACCGAGACGAAGCTCCGTCAGTCAATTGCCTACAGCGTCCATCCAGGCGGAAAAAGACTGAGACCGATCCTGTGTCTCGCCGCCGCGGAGCTTGTATGCGGAAGTCATAAAAGCGTTTTGCCCGCGGCGTGCGCGATCGAGATGATCCACACCTATTCCATCATTCATGATGACCTCCCTTCAATGGATGATGACGACACCAGAAGAGGAAAACCGTCAAACCACAGGGTCTTCGGAGAAGCCGTGGCCACGCTGGCGGGAGACGCCCTTTTAACCGACGCCTTCGGCCTGATAACGGAAAAACTCCCCGGGGGAGGCGTGTCGCCGGAGCTCATACTGCGGGTTATTTCCATTATTTCCGAGGCGGCGGGATCAGGGGGAATGGTTCTCGGGCAGGCATTTGACCTTGAAATGGACGGGGGGGAACACCCGTCAGTTAACGAAATCTCCGATACCTACCTGATGAAAACGGCGAAAATGATCGAGGCGTCCATTCTCAGCGGAGCGGTGCTGGCGGGGGCGGGAGAGGAGGAGCTTCTGAAGCTTAAATCCTACTCGGAGAAAGTAGGTGTCGCCTTCCAGATAAAAGACGACATCCTGGATGCTGCCGCAAGTCACGTCACGGCACAGCAGCCGGAAGACGAAAAAGGAGCGAAGAAACACACCTACGTATCGGTCATGGGAGTCCGGGCATCACAGGCCAGGGTCTCCGAGCTTACGAGCCAGGCCGTAGCGGAGCTCGAGAGTTTTCAGAAAACTCCCAATCCCCTGAGAGAAATAGCCATCTGGTTAAGTGAAAGAGAAGAATAAAACGAGGCTTGACAGCCTGCTTGTCGAAAAAAACCTGGCCCGGAGCGGAAACCAGGCCCGGGCGCTCATAATGTCGGGTCGGGTCACGGTGGACGGGAAAAAAGTAGAAAAACCAGGAACGGCGGTAAAGAAGGATTCCGAAGTTGCCGTGGAGCATGACCCCAGGCGATTCGTAAGCAGGGGAGGGCTTAAGCTTGAGAAGGCAATAACGGAGTTCGATATAGATGTAAGGGGAAAGGTCGCTCTTGACATAGGAGCTTCGACCGGCGGCTTTACCGACTGCCTCCTGCGCTTCGGGGCATCCAGGGTCTACGCGTTTGACGTGGGCCGCGGGCAGATTGACTGGAAGCTCAGAAACGACGAAAGGGTCATAGTAAGGGAAAAGATAAACTGCAGGTACCTGCGGGCGGAAGACGTCGGAGAAAAAGTCGACATAGTCACAGTCGACGTCTCTTTTATTTCGCTTACGATGATAGTGGAACCCGCCGTTTCCGTGCTTGCCGACAACGCGACGCTTATTGCCCTGATAAAACCCCAGTTCGAGGTAGGCAGAAAAGATGTCGGAACGAAGGGGATAGTGCGAAACGAGGACAAACTCAAGGAAGTTAACGATAAAATAACGCTTTATCTCAGCGAGTTAGGTTTCAAAGTTAAAGGCCTGATTGAATCCCCCATAAAAGGAGCCGGAGGCAACAGGGAGTTCCTTGTCTGCGCCTCGTGGACTGCGCCTACTTCTTCCCCCAGTCCTTAAGGAACCTCTCAAGCCCTATGTCGGTGAGAGGATGCTTGAACAGCTGGGTAAACACCCTGTAGGGAAAAGTGGCTACGTCGGCTCCCATCTTGGCCGCTTCCACTATGTGCATCGGATGCCTCACGCTCGCGACCAGTATCTCGGTCTCGTAGGCGTACTGCGCGTAGATCTCGCAGATATCAAGCACAAGGTCCATTCCGTCAGATGACACGTCGTCGAGCCTTCCGACAAAGGGGCTTACGTAGGCGGCTCCCGCTTTCGCGGCCAGAAGCGCCTGGGAAGGAGAGAAAACAAGGGTGACGTTAACATTCACCCCCTCGTCCGAGAGGGTTTTCGTGGCCTTTACGCCATCTTCGGTCATGGGGAGCTTGACGACTATATTTTCATCTATGTCCGCCAGTTTCCTGCCTTCCGAAATCATCTCGGAATACTCGGTGCTCAGCACTTCCGCGCTCACAGGACCCTTCACCACGTCGCATATCTCCTTGACCAGGTCCTCGAAGCTCCCCTGGCTTCCTTCCTTCGAGACAAGCGAAGGGTTTGTTGTTACGCCGTCCACTATTCCGAAAGCCGCGGCGCTCCTGATTTCTTCCAGGTTCGCGGAATCTATAAAAAATTTCATTTCTGTTCTCCTTCGGGAAGTACCGTTTTAACTCACTATAATAGGTGGTTTGAATAATATTTCAAAATGGTTTTTTCTCGCCGCACTCAAGGAGATGCTCCATACCAAAGAGTTTCTCGCAATGCTTTAAAATCTGCCCAAATCAGAGAGAGACTTCTAATTCCTACTTCTTTAGATGCTTAGACAATGAATAAATGCTTACAAGTCTCGCGACGAGGAATGCGAGGAAGAGCTGCCCGGTCATCGCCTCAAAAACGGCCATCAGTCTTCCCACGGGAGCTACGGACGTTATGTCCCCGTATCCTAACGTCGTTAACGTCGTGTAGCTGAAATAAAGGAATTGGTTGATCTCCTCATGGTGGTGGTGAGTGTCCTGGACCATGCCCAAGAAGATCGACCCGGGAAACACCTCGTTAATAAATCCGTATATCGTAGCCCATAGAATTCCAAGCAGAAGATAAACACAGACTGCGCCGTACAAGACATTCGACGTTATTTCATCCGTAGCGATAATCATCCTGAGAAGAAGCACGATCAAGTAGAAAAAGAAAAAGGAACTCATGTAGACAACTTCACTCTCCGGGAAAAACCATTCGGCTAATATCCACGGAACGGCGAGAACCAGCAGAATCACCAGCGATCTTTTGCTCGTACACGCCGCGTACCCGCCGGCGACAAATACAACCACACCAAGAGTGCTTAACAGTGAATGCGCATAGTGATAACCTTCCAAAACTGCTGTCAGGACCAGCAGAATCACCAGCGCGCACATAAAGTTGAACATCCTGTAATTTGCGAGGATACGCAGTATTCTCTCGTATCCTTTTCCGTCACTTTTAGTTTTGTCTTGCATTGTTTTTCTCCTCAGAGCCCTGAACCTGAACCGGCGCCAAGATAAAAAACCATATTGTTTTTTAAGAATTTCGCAACACCAGAACATAGATTAAACCAAACAGATAAAGATAGGGCAAGCAAATTCTAGGTCTGATTTAAGTCTGGTTCATAAACCTGAATCCGTCATCAACAAGTCACGAATCCCGCTTCAAGAAATTATTCGAAAAATATTGTAAAATTCTCTTTCGGCGGAGGTAAGAATGGAGCTCTATATATCAATGAAGGCCGAGAATATAAATCCAACCATGTTCAAGCATGTAACAATGGATATGCCTTCACCCCAGAACAACGGTTATTTTATCGCGGAATACAGGGAGGCCCAGGAAGAAAAAATACTCATCCTTCACAAGTACTCTTCAATACTTGAAAAAAAACTCCAGAAAGTCGGGTATTTTCTTGTGGAAAACTTCAACAACGGAATAATCGTCAAGAAAAAAGTCGACGAATCAAGAGACTACATGGACGAATGGGAAGAATGGGTGGAGTTTTCAAATGCCCTGCTTGAAGAATTTGAATCTTTTTTCGATAATGTCTGATAATCCTTAATATGGGCGAACCGGCCGGAAACCCCTGATCCCCGGACCTCGCCGCGAATACTTCTACCAAATAAAATGCAGCAGAAGATAAACTACAAAGACACTCTTAACCTTCCCAGAACGAATTTCGCGATGAAGGCCAACCTGCAGCAGAAAGAACCTCTCATCCAGAAATCCTGGGAAAAGGAAAACCTGTTCGGAAAAATCCGCGAAAAAAGCCGCGGCCGCGAAAAGTTCCTTTTCCACGACGGACCCCCTTACGCAAACGGCCCCATTCACCTGGGGCACCTGCTTAACAAGGTTCTCAAGGATCTGGTAGTGCGGTCAAAGATGATGGAGGGGTTTGACGTGGATTTTGTTCCCGGCTGGGATTGCCACGGTCTCCCGATAGAGCACAAGGTCCTAAAGGAGCTGGGGGAAGACGCGACTGCCATGCCGGCGCTCTCAATCAGGCGCAGCTGCGGCAAATACGCGGCGAAATACGTGAAGATGCAGTCAAAGCAGATGATCCGTCTCGGCACTCTGGGCGACTACAGAAAACCCTACCTGACGATGACCCCTGATTATGAAGCCGGGGTTCTGGAGGCGTTCTCGCAACTGCTTGAAAAAGGACTTGTCTACAGGGACCTGAAACCCGTCCACTGGTCAATCGAAAACCGTACCGCCCTTGCCGAGGCTGAACTCGAATACCACGAAAGGGAGGACAGGAGCGTCTACGTGCTCTTTGAAGTTGACGACCCGGCGGCGCTGCCCCCGTCCCTTAGCGCGCAGCAGTCCGGGAGGGTATCCCTCATGATATGGACCACGACTCCCTGGACCCTTCCGGCGAACCTCGCCATTGCCGTGGCCCCGAAGGGGAGATACGGTCTTTACAGGTCCCCGGAAGGTGAAGACCTGATTATCGGCGAGGCGCTCTGCGAGGAAGTTTTCGAGAAATCGGGAAGAAAAGACTACGAAAAAACCGGTTCCTGCCTGGGAGAGGAGCTGTCGCAGCTCGGGGTATCATGCAACCACCCGTTTATTGACAGGAAATCGGTCGTTGTAACGGCCGATTACGTGACTTTCTCAACCGGCACCGGGTGCGTGCATACGGCTCCCGGTCACGGCGACGAGGACTACAGAACCGGTCTTCAGGAGGGGCTTGATATCTACTGCCCGGTCAGGGAGGACGGCACTTTTGATGATACGGCACCTGAGTGGCTCAGAGGAAAGGGGGTCTGGGAAAGCAATGAACTGATAACCCGGAGACTTGCGGAGACCGGGAACCTTTTTCATTCGGAACCCTATGTCCACAGTTATCCGCATGACTGGCGAAGCAAGACTCCTACAATATTCAGGGCGACGGACCAGTGGTTCATACACATGGACAGGCCGTTCGGCCAGACCGGAAAGACCCTGAGAGAAACCGCCGTTGACGCAGTCGGGAAAAACATTGACTTCTATCCCGACTGGGGCAGGAGCCGCCTCGGCGGCATGCTTGAGTCAAGGCCCGACTGGTGCATATCCAGGCAAAGATCATGGGGGCTTCCGCTTCCGTACTTTACGGACGGAGAGGGAAGGGCGGTCATGACGGTGAAAATCGTTCTGGCCGTCGCCGAAAAAATAAGGGAGAAGGGTTCTGACGTCTGGTTTTTCTCCGAGCCGCGGGAGCTTCTTGACGGCTACGATCCGCAGGACGACCCCCAGGCCCCGGACTGGCTTAACTCAAAAGAGGACATAAAAGGCCTCCTCAAGGGCGGCGATGTCTTTGACGTATGGTTTGAATCGGGCTCGTCCTGGAACTCGGTCCTCAACGCAAGAGACCTCGGGTACCCGGCGGATATGTACCTCGAGGGTTCGGACCAGCACAGGGGATGGTTCCAGTCCTCGCTTCTCGTGGCTCTGGGAGCGACCGGAGAGCCTCCTTTCCGCGCGCTTTTTACCCATGGATTCATGGTGGACGCCCGGGGCAGAAAAATGAGCAAATCCGGCGGCAACGCGATCGAGGTTGAAGATATCCTGAGCAAATACGGGGCGGACATATGCAGGTGGTGGGTAAGTTCGCTCAGCTACTCAAACGATATCAAAGTCGACTGGGAGTTTTTCGACATCGCCGCGGACGAATACAGAAAAATAAGGAATACCATACGGTTCCTGCTCGGAAACTTAAGTGATTTCGACCCGGCGCGGGACAGCGTTGAATTCGAAGAGGACGACAGATACTCGGTTGATCACTGGGCGTACTGCGAGTTCACCAGGTTCACGAACGAAACCGCGGATGCCTACTCGGGCTTCGGCTACAAGCAGGCAAGCGATCTTGTTTTCTCGTTCTGCTGCGACGAGATGAGCGCCGTCTACCTCGCGTGCATAAAAGACAGGCTTTACTGCGAAAAAAAGGACAGCAGGAAAAGAAGACGCACCCAGACGGTCATGTACAAGGTAGCCGATGGAATCATAAAGTTCCTCGCTCCAATCTTGGTCCATACTTCTTTTGAAGCTTATAAATCCCTGAAAAGAGACGACGATGCCAACGTGCACCTTGAAACATTCCCACGCGTTGAGAAAGTTGAGGCCGATAAAACCTGGAACGATGTTATGGATATAAGGAAACTATGCCTAAAAGCCCTTGAGGATGCGCGAGGAGAGAGCGGCATAAACAATCCCCTTGACGCTGCTCTTTCAGTGACGGTTAACAAAGATCTCTTTAACGATATAAAGAAGTTCGAACCGGAACTTGAAGATCTCTGCGGGGTAAGCAGATTTGAGGTCTTTGCGGGAGAAGAAATCCATGTGGAACTTACGGATCTTTCCCAGGAGCCTAGATGCGAGCGATCCTGGAAGAGGGGAAAAACAGTAAAGAAAAGGTCAAATGGAAGATTTCTCAGCCAGAGGGATGCATCAGCGCTTGGGCTTTAGTCCGCTAACACCTCAGAGCATATGAAATTACCCTGGAGGCCAAGTGAGGGTCCTTCCACCGAGAATATGCATGTGCAGGTGAAAAACGCTTTGTCCCGCATCCTCGTTCGTGTTTACGACAAGCCTGTACCCACTCTCACTAAGGCCGAGCATCGAAGCTATTTCCGAAGCCTTAACCATAAGGTGTCCAAGAATCGTCTGATCTTCAATCTCAACAGTAGCCATTGAAACTATTTTCTTTTTCGGTATCAAAAGCACGTGAACCGGGGCCTGAGGATTTATATCCCTGAAAGCGAGGCAGAACTCGTCCTCATAGACTATGTCAGCCGGGATTTGCCTGTTTATTATCTGCGAGAAGATAGTATTCATATCAGTATTATATCCGCTGGACTCGGAAGTGCTTGCGAGGCCGATTATTCGCGCACGAATCTGCGGCCGAATATCTCTGCCAGAACCTTGCGTTCTTCCTGGTTCAGTTCGGATGCGATCTCGGTTATGACTTCGATTCTTTTCTGTCTGTTAAGACGGCGATACTCGAACATTTTATCCAACTGCTCGCGGAAAGCATCAGAATCGAATTCCCCCGCTTTCAGGATTTCACTGGTCTTTCTGTATAACCGCAGCTCGCCTTTCTTTTCTCCGCATCCGGAAACAGTGCCTGCAGTTTCTTTTCAAGCTCCGTGCGCCTGGCTTCCGGTACGGACGAATTTTCCAGCAGCACAGCGATACCGGGAGTTCTTTTGAGCTCGGTGTGGTAACAGCGGGAACCTATGCCCAGAACAAAGCCGATTAAAAGGATGTTCAATGCAACTGATATCAATATCAGCGATTTAAGTCTCCTGCTCACAAAAATATCTCTCCTTCATATAAAAGTTGTTCCATAACACTATCAGAAGCTCTATACGTTTCACTGTAGGCAACAACGCCCGCCACGAAACCGACAACCAGGAACAGGACGAGGCAGAAGGCGGGCGCAGGCAATCTGAACTCCTCAAGCGTCTCGCTGACCCATTGCCATATGCTCTGTTTTTGCTCGATGCCGGAAGCGGCGCTTATTATTCTTTCCTCAAAACCCCTGCTCGGGGGAACGACTTCATATTCCCGCATCAGTTTCTCCAGTTTCGTATCTTCGTTCATCATTGCTTTCTAAAGGTATCGCCGCATGTTCCGTTTCAGAGATGTTTTGGCTCTCATCAGCAGAGACTGCAGCGCCTTAACGCTCATGTTCATCGTTTTTGCCGCATCTTCGTGACTAAGACCCTCGTAAAAACAGAGGATCAGAGCCGCTTTCTGCCTAGAGGACAACGCCGCTATTTCTTCTGCAAGCAGTCTTTTTTCTTCGCTCTCGCCTACTTTTCTTTCCTGGTTGCGATTTTCATCACCCGCTTCGAACGACTCGGGAATCGCAACCTCCCTGCGCTTCTTTTTCCTGTCAAGGCAGAGGTTTACCACTATTCGATAGAACCACGTGGTAAACCTAACGTTTTTTCCAGGATCCCACACGTTCGGATTCTCCCACAGTTTTAGAAATGCCGTTTGTACAATATCTTCCGCATCCTCACGGCTTGCCATATAACGATAGGCCAGACCGTAATATTTTCTGCCGTGTTTCCTTACCAATGAGGCAAATGCCGAACTGTCGCCTTTTCGTATCTCATCTAACAGAATTTCATCATTCGGTGACTCCGCAGCCATGCAACTCCTCCGAAGCTGTGACTTGAAGCCACCGATTATAACCGCTTAATGTTTTTACTGCCCGCGTCTTTCTCTGAACTTCTTAAGCCTCTCTAGCTTCTTTTTTATCTCGGCCCGGTGGTTCTCTGCTTCCTCTTTGGTAATTTCTCCGTCGCCGTCGCCGTCCATCTTGGCAAATTTCTTCTCCGAGCGTTCGAGAAACTCCTCTTCGCTTATGGCTCCGTCGGAATTTGTGTCCGCCCTAGCGAACAGCTTGGCTCCGCGACCGGAAGATTTCCCTCCGCCCAGATCTTCCTTCAAGTTATCTAGTTCCTTCTGAGTAATTTTCCGGTTGCCGTCAATGTCCATCTGGGAAAACCTTTTTTCCGAGTGCTCGAGAAATTCTGTTTTGCTTATAACGCCGTCAGAGTTTGCATCCTTTTCCTCAAAGATCTTGTCAGCGTGACCCGATTGCACATCGGCTAAAGCGGGCAAGGTCCCTCCCATCAAAATTGCCGCAAAAACACCGAATAACAATGCTTTTTTCATTATACTGTTCCTCCTTGGAAGTGCTGTTTTGTCTAAGTCCGTGTCCGGCTCTTTGTTTGTTTATACGAACAAGGAGAAAAAAGTATTCGCATAGAATTATCCGCCACCGAATCAGAACCGACCGAAGAGGAGAGAAGAGGATTTTCGCAAATGTTTTCAGACTCTGAATTGGGCTCTTGTTCAGCAAAGGGTATTTTATAATAGAGAAGACATGAATCCGCCCGAAAAAAAACAGAAGGTCCGTCTTTTCATAAGCTGCCTTGTGGACAATTTTTTTCCCGAAGTCGGAGAAGCCATGCTGAGAGTTCTCTCGGGCATGGGGCTTGAGGTCGAATTTCCGCCAGAGCAGACATGCTGCGGTCAGCCCGCTTTTAACTCTGGTCACAGAAAAGAGGCCGAGAAAGTTGCCTGTCACTTCCTCGATGTCTTTGGTGACTCGGATAAAGCGATTGTGTGTCCTTCGGGCTCGTGCGTGTCAATGGTTAAAAACTACTACCAGGAGCTTTTCAGTGACGACCCAGAAGCTCTGTCCCACGTGGAAAAGATTTCTTCCAACATCTATGAGTTCTCCGAATTCGCTTTCCAGAGAAAAGAGGCTCTCAGTCTCAACTCCGCCTACAGGGGAAGAGTTACGTTTCATGATTCCTGCCACGCACTTCGGGAACTCGGGATAAGCTCTCAGCCCCGGGAACTTATCAAATCCCTAAGTGGAGTTAATCTGGTTGAAATGGAAATGGCGGATGCCTGCTGCGGTTTTGGAGGAACTTTCTCCATCAAGTATCCGGAAGTATCGAAATCCATGCTTCAGGAAAAAACGGACTCGATTATGAATTCAGGTGCTGACGCAGTGGTTTCAACCGACATGGGGTGTCTTATGAACATAAAGGGGCTTGTATCCAGAAAGAAACTGCCCGTAAAGGTGCTTCATCTGGCCGAACTCCTTGCTTTTGAGGGTTCTAAATGATTACCGAGCGCATAGACTTCGAGAAAAATTCCTCGGAAGCCCTCAGGGATCCCAAGCTGAAGAAGGCTCTCGTGAATTTCACCGACAGATCAAGGGCCTTCAGGCGGAAAGCGGTAACCGAGGTCTCCGAGTGGGAAGAGCTCAGGTCCGAGGCCAGAAGGATAAAAGAAGGGGTGATCGAGAATCTGGACAACTATCTCCTGGAGCTTGAAGAAAGCGTCATCAGGATGGGCGGCAACGTGCACTGGGCGAAAAACGCCGAGGAAGCCTCCGCAATAGTAGTCCGCATAGCCAAGGAAAACAATGTGCGCAACGTCGTGAAGAGCAAGTCGATGGCGACCGAGGAAATAGAGCTTAACAGGCATCTCATATCAAACGGAATAAGCACCGTGGAAACAGACCTGGGGGAATACATAGTTCAGCTCTGCGACGATCATCCCTTCCACATAATCGCCCCAGCGATCCATAAGACCAAGGATGACATCTCAAAGCTTTTCTCCGAGAAATTCGGAGTGCCCGAGTATGAAGAGCCGGAAAAACTTACGAAAATAGCGAGAGAAAAACTGAGGGAAAAGTTTCTCTCGGCCGATATGGGAGTTTCCGGGGTGAATTTCGCCGTGGCGGAGACCGGAACCATAGCAATAGTGGAAAACGAGGGCAACGCCAGGCTCGCAACCACGTTTCCGGACATACACGTGGCGATCATGGGAATAGAGAAGATCGTTCCCAGGTTTGAGCAGCTGTCCATTTTCCTCAGCCTGCTAGCGAGAAGCGCCACGGGCCAGAAATCCTCCACCTACGTCTCCCTCATAACGGGCCCGAGAAGGGAAGGGGAGAGCGACGGCCCCCGGCAGTTTCACCTCGTTTTTCTTGACAACGGGAGAAGCGACATAGCGAAATCGGAAGAGACTAGGGAATCGCTCTACTGCATAAGATGCGGAGCCTGCATCAACATATGCCCGGTTTACAGGCAGGTGGGAGGGCACAGCTACGGATGGGTCTACTCGGGACCGATAGGCGCCGTAATAACTCCCCAGCTAAACGACCTGGGGAAAACGGCGGATCTGCCGTTTGCGTCATCCCTTTGCGGGGCCTGCAGGGACGTGTGCCCGGTAAAAATCGATTTTCCCCACGTGCTTCTCTCCCTGAGGCAGAAAGTAGTGGAAAAGGGCAGGGAAAAGCCGGCTCCGGCGGAATTTACGGAGAAAATCGCCTTCCGGATGTGGAGCTTCGTCTTCAGCAAGCCGTTTTACTACAACCTTACGGGGAGAGTGATGGTCTTTCTGCAGTATTTCTACCAGAAAGGCAATGAGTTGCAGGGACTTCCGTATCCTTTCTCAAAGTGGACCAGAGAAAAGAATTTTCCGGCTTTCTCGAAAAAACCCTTCAGAAAAATATGGAAAGAGAAATACAGCGCCAAAGAGAGGACTCCACCAAGATGATTTCCAAAGAATCCAAGGCACTTATACTGCAAAACTTACGTTCTGCAGCAACAACAGGCAAAGATGCAGACAGAAGTACGGAAAGAACCTTTCTGAACCCTCAATTATCTATTGATCAAAGCAGGTTGCAAAACGATTTTATAGCGAATTTTGAGATGGTATCCGGTGAAGTGCATCTTCTCGGAGAAAAAGAGGGTCTGACTGAGAAAATAAACGAACTTATCGGGGAACTTGACGCCCGGTCGGTTTCTTTCTGGAACATGGAACCCTTGAAATCGCTTGAAATCACGTCTGAAATCGATCTTGCAAGCGCGGATATAGGAATAACCGGGGCTGATTTCGCCATCGCCGACACCGGGACGCTGGTCCTGCTGTCCGGTCCGAAGCAGCCGAGACTCACTTCGCTACTGCCTCCGGTACACTTGGCAATACTTAGAAAGGAAAGCATAGTTCCGGACATTCACGGTCTGTTCGCAAAGTTAGGAGAGTCTTATGAAAAAAATTATGATGAACTGTGTACGTGCATTTCCTTTATAACCGGACCAAGCAGAACGGCCGATATAGAGCTTAACCTTACACTGGGAGTTCATGGTCCGGAAAGAGCGATAGCTATAATTGTCTGAAAAATCTATGAGCTTTTATCTTTAACTACCTTCAATTACTCATAAATACAGCCCGAATGATCCTCCGTTCCGAGTTCCCCGGCGAAAATACCCAACGTCCGATAATGTATATTATGTAAACTTATATAAATCCATGGACAAAGCCCGGGGAACCAGCGGCAAGCGCCCTATTTCGCCCGTGTTCTTGATTTTTTCTCATATGTGCGGATGATTTTCTGGAAATACAGGAGATTTATGAGCCATGCCTATTTACGAATATCAATGCCAGAAGTGCGACGGCATCTTCGAGATACTGCAGGGCTTCGATGAAAAGCCCGCCAGAAAATGCGAGGAATGCGGAGGAAAACTCAAAAGAATAATCTCTCTTTCAGCTTTTCATCTGAAAGGCTCGGGATGGTATGAAACCGATTACGGGAAGAAAAAGATAACCGAGCCCAAACAGCTGAAAGATCACGATGTCGGAGGAGAAGCCCCCGCCCCTGCCGCTTCCGAGAGTCCCGTTCTTCCAACGGAACAAGCTGCTGTTTCAGGCTCCAGCCAGACATATGACTCGATAAAGTCCGATACGAAGAAAGCAAAGTCAAAGCAAAAGAAAAAATAGCTTATGGACCTTGGAATAAAGGGAAAAGTCGCCCTGGTGGCGGCATCAAGCAAGGGAATCGGAAAGGCAATAGCTGCCGGCCTTGCGGATGAAGGGGTAAATCTCTCCATATTTTCCCGTTCAGAAGACGAAATAGAACGCGCGGCTTCCGAAATAAGGGCGCGTTTCGATGTGGATGTTCTAGCCTCTGCGGCCGACGTGACGAACAAAGAGCAGATTGACCTCGTAATAGAAAACACGGTAAAAACACTTGGCGGAATTGACATTCTGATAAACAACGCCGGAGGCCCTCCTTTCGGCTTCTTTGAAGATTTCGAGTCCCCCGACTGGCAGAACGCCTTGGAACTCAACCTTCTAAGCGGTATTTACCTGGCGGAAAAAACGGTTCCCCTGATGAGAGAACGGAACTGGGGAAGAATAGTCAACATAACCTCGATAGCCGTTAAACAGCCGATAGACGGGCTGATACTCTCGAACACTTCCCGTGCCGGGCTCATAGGCTTCTCTAAAACTCTTTCAAACGAGCTGGCAAAAGACAATATCCTGGTGAACAACATCTGTCCCGGAAGGATTTACACGGACAGGATAAAAGCGCTTGCGGAAAAAAGAGCCGCGCAGGCGGGCATTGAATACGAAAAAGCCATAGAAGAAATGGAAAAGGACATTCCCCTGCAAAGAATAGGAACCCCTGAAGAGCTGGCCGCCCTAACCTGTTTCCTTGCCTCCGAGAAAGCAAGCTACATGACCGGGACGACCATACAGGTTGACGGGGGATTGCTGCGGGGACTGTTCTAGGAGCCTGTCTGTATAGGACTTTAGAATTTTTTAATGTAGAATACCAGTTTAACTACAAAGGAACCTTGGTTCATGCCGGAAAAATCTGAACAAGCAGTACTGCTTACGCATTCTCCCGACCGCCCGGGTCTTCTACGTGCAATAATCGACTTCATATCCAGGTATGGCGGTAACATATATGAAATGCAGCACTGCATAGACATGGATGACAAGGTCACCTTTGTCCGCGTAAAGTGGGAAATGGAGAAATTTTCCATTCCCAAAGAGGAATTCTCCGGACGTTTCCAAGAGGAAGTAGCTTCGGAATTCGATATAAAATTCGACATATTCTTCACCGGGAGAGCGTTGCGCATGGCGGTTTTCGTCTCAAAACTCCCGCATTGCCTCTCCGATATTATATACAGGCTAAGGGTCAGGGAGTGGAATGTGGAAGTTCCCCTCATTATAAGCAATCATCTTAACCTCAAGCCCGTTGCTGACCGCTACGGCATGGATTTTTATGTGTTCTCGGATGTAGAAAAGAACAAAGAGGAAGTGGAAGCCAGCCAGCTTGAGCTTCTCGCGGACTATAAAGTGGATTTCATAGTGCTTGCCAGGTACATGCAGATACTTACCGAGGATTTTGTCTCACACTACAGAAACAGGATAATCAACATTCACCATTCCTTCCTTCCCGCCTTTCCCGGAGCACGTCCCTACCACAACGCCTACAAAAGAGGCGTCAAGATCGTCGGGGCAACGAGTCATTACGTAACCGAGGATTTGGATTCCGGACCCATAATAGAGCAGGACGTAATACGGGTAAACTACAACGATTCCATAGAAGACCTGGTGAGAAAGGGAGAGGACCTGGAGAAACAGGTTCTTTCAAAAGCAATCTGGTCTCACATCAACAGGGAAATTCTCATATACAAGAACAGAACGATAATGTTCAATAAATGACCCGCGAAGCTTCCCGGAGCTTTGGAGTTCTCAAGCCGATATTTCCCCCGCAGTTTGAGGCGGCGAGAAATTCGAGAAGATGAATTTCGCTCATCCGTTTCCCCGTTATCCGCCCTTCCGCCCGTTATTCATCATCATCTTCTTCCCCATTTTCCTCACCCCGTCTGAAAAGAGACCTTATCCTGTTGTAGTCGCGTTCCCGTGACCGCTCCGCTTTCTTTTCCCCGGATTCCACCGCCATCATCCTTAACCCCCTGATCACCTCGTCCTTGGACATGGTCGGCTTGACCTTGAACGAGATCTCCCCCAGCGGAGTGTTCCTGATTCTTATGCCGGACGGGACCTCGAATTCCCTGCGCTCATCGTACTTGTCAAGCGCCCTGCTCATAAACTCTTTCCAGACCGGGACGGCGGCCGTGGATCCCGACTCCTTGTCCCCAAGAGAGGTGTTGTCGTCCTTCCCGACCCACACCCCGGCGACAACCATGGGACTGTATCCTATGAACCACGCGTCCGTGTAATCATTCGTGGTTCCCGTCTTGCCCGCGATCCTTGCCTTGGAATTGAGCGGATTGGCGAGCAGCCCCGTCCCCTCCGACACGACCGCTTTCATCATGTCCGTCATTATATACGCGGTCTCGGGGCTTATGACCCTCTTGAACTCCTCGGTATTGCCGAAGTAATGAATGGGAATCTTCCTGATGAAGAACCCGAACTCCTCCGCGGTAACGAAATCTCTCTGGTCTTCGGCCAGGAGGCCCAGGAACTGCGACCTTCCCTCCCGGGACTGCGGCGAAAGACGCTCCTGGTAATGCCATTCCCCCGATTCCTCTCCCTGCCTGAGCCTCCTCTCGTACCGGAGGTACACCTCCCCGGTGTTGTCCTCAATCAGGCTTCCGTTCCTGTCATAGATCCTGAGTATGAAATTCGGTTTCCTGTATACGCCGGAGTTCGCGAAAACGGAGTATGCCGCGGTTATTTCCAGCAGGGTCGCCTCGGAGCTTCCCAGGGCGAGCGAGGGATAGGGATTGATCCTGGAGCGAAAGCCGAAGGGCCTCGAATAACTCGCCACGTACCGCGGGTCCACGTCCATTATAAGCCTGATCGAAGAAAGGTTCCTTGAATTGACGAGAGACTCCCTGAAGAAGATCGACCCCATGTACTCCTCGTCGTAATTCTCGGGAACCCAGTCATCCACGATAATCGGCACGTCAAGAAGCTTGCTCGTCTGGGTATACCCCTTGTCTATGGCCGCCGAGTAGAGAAAAGGCTTGAACGCGGAGCCCGGCTGCCTTTTCGCCTGAACGGCCCGGTTGAACTCAGAGAGTCCGAAATCATACCCTCCCACCATCGAGATGACGTTGCCCCTCGCGTCCATGGCGAGCAGGGCCCCCTGGGTCTGCGGCCAGAACAGGGGAATCATGTCCGTCACCTCCTCGCCGCTCACGGACGCCCTCACCCTTATGACGTCTCCCGGCAGCAGTTTCCCGGGAAGAAGATACGTGCCGTCGGGAGGGGGAAGATATCTCTCCGGGTCGACCATGTAGGTGAATTTCCGTTTTTCGCCGCCGGCCTCCGCCGTCGCGAAAGAAGTTTTCCCGTCTATGTCCCCCGTGACGGTAATGACGGCCCTGTAAGTCTTTCCGTCCTGGAAAACAAGGTGGCGCTGCTGCTGCTTGAATTCCTCGATCTTCTCTGTGGTCCTGAGCCTGGCAATGGTGAACCTGGTTCTGCCCTGTCTTTTCTCGGTGTTGCGTATTCCCCTTCTGACGGCCCTGTAGGCCGCGAGGTTAAGGTCCATGTCAAGGGTCGTGTAAACCTTGTAGCCGCCCTTCTCATAGGCCTTCCTGCCGACCTTCTTCTCAAGGTATTCCCTTACGTACTCAATGAAATAAGGGGCGATGTATTCCCCCCTGGGTTCCCGCTTCGGGATGATTTCTATCTTGTACGCCAGGGCTTCCCGCTTGTCCGCGTCGGTTATGAAATCCTGGCTTCGCATTATGCTTATCACCGTTTTCTGCCTTTTGAGAGCGTTTGAGGGATTGATTCTCGGGGAGTAGAGCTCAGGTCTCCGGGGAATTCCCGCAAGCAGGCACGCCTCGGCTATGTTTATGTCCTTCGCCGACTTTCCGAAGTAGTTCCGGCTCGCCATCTCGACCCCGTAAACGCCGTCGGCAAGGTATATGTGGTTGAGATACAGGTACAGTATCTCGTCCTTTGAGAGGTTCCTTTCTATCCTGTAGGAGAGAATGGCTTCTTTTATCTTCCTGCTGTAGGCCTTTTCGGGACCCAGAATGAGGTTCTTGGTTATCTGCTGCGTAATGGTGCTTCCGCCTGAGACTATTCTCCCCGTAACCAGGTTCTGCAGAAGGGCCCTCACGACGCTTTTCGCGTCCACGCCGCTGTGCTGGTAGAATCTCCTGTCCTCCACGGCTATGAAGGCGTTTATCACGTGAGGGGGCATGTCCTCGAGATTTACGAGCGCCCTTCTCTCAAGCCCGGACTGCGCTATCAGCTCCCCCCCGGATGAATAAAACTCGTTCAGGATAACGGGCTGGTATCTCGTGAGGTCGCGCAGGTCCGGCAGGTCTCTTGAGAAATAGACATAGACCGCGAGAATCCCGGCCAGGCAGGCAAACGCGAAGGCCGCGGGCACGAAGAAACGGTAACGGAAAAGCCTGCCCGGTTCTTCGCCGGCGAGATTGATCCCTCTATTAAGATTCATTTGCACTGGGAGTATACGATTCCGTGGAAATCAACTTGAAAAAAAGGTTACCTTAAAAAACCTTTTTGGGTTATCCTAATCGTCAATTGGACCAATGACACATTTTTCCGAAGATGAAGCGACGGCCGCTCTCAGTTCATACGTAAAGGACCTGACGGACCAGGAAATAAAAGTGCTTGTTCTGAAACTCAAGAACGAGATCAGAAAAGAAGACGTGACGTGGGAGCAGATACGGGAGATACTGGCCGAGATCAAAAGCAAAGACGGCGGCGCGCTGAAAGACATAATCCCTTTTCTCGTGTATTGACCGGGTACAGAGAATCCGCGCGGAAAACACGCAAATGGCAAACCTGATTGACTGCATCGGCAACACCCCGGTAATAAGGCTCGGAAGCGTACCGAAAAACGGCCGCTCAAGGATATGGGCGAAGCTCGAGAACTTCAACCCCGCGGGCAGCATAAAAGACAGGGCGTGCATAGCCATGCTCAGGCAGGCGGAGCGTGAAAACCTGCTGGAACCCGGAAAAACGACCGTAGTCGAGGCGTCAAGCGGAAACACCGCGATAGGGCTCGCCCTCTGCTGCCGGGCGGGCGGCTACGACTTCACCGTTGTCATGCCCGGGGACACGGCGAAAGAGAAAATCCAGGTAGTAAAAGCGTTCAGGGGAAAGGTGGTTCTTACCGACCCCGGCCTGGGGCTTCGGGGATCGAGAGAAAAAGCCCGCGAGATAGAGCACGAAAACCCGGATTCCTGTTTTCTTGACCAGTTCAGAAACACCGCGGATATAAAGATTCACCGCGAGGAAACCGCAAAAGAAATAAAGAACCAGATACCGGGGCATCTCGACGCCTTCGTGTGCGGGGTCGGAAGCGGGGGAACGGCAATGGGAGTGGGTTCCGAACTCAAGAAAATCTATCCCGGTCTCAAGGTAGTGGTGGTCGAACCCTCGGAAAGCCCTACTCTTTCCGAGGGAAAAGAGGCTCCTCACGGCATCTGCGGGATATCGCCCGGGTTCGTCCCCGAGAAACTTGATACCGGCGTGATCGACAGGGTCTACGCGGTCTCGACGGAAGATGCCCGCGAGCGCGCCAGGACCCTCGCTTCGGAGGAAGGCATTCTGGTCGGAATATCCTCGGGAGCATGCCTCAGCGCGGCCCTCGGGATCTCGGAAGAACTTGAGGACGGCGCCCAGCTGCTCGTAACTTTCTGCGACAGCGGAGAAATGTATCTGGGGACCGACCTTTACGATTAGAGAGCCGGTTTGAGCAGCAAAGCGGGAAGCGGGCTTTTCTACTGAAACCAGAAACCCTTCCCCCGGCTTGCTATCCAACCATCCAAAAAAACCAGCTCCTCCCGCTTGTCACGTTTTCCGCGAACAGATCCCTTTAAAGTCATCAGCTCAAAAGGCGGCCTAAAAAAAACAACAAACAATTTGAGACAGTTGCGTTAAAACCGAACGGTTATATCTATTGACTATCAGTCCGAACAGTTGTATTTAGGTACAAAGTATTCTTCGGTGCGGGACAGGAAAAACCAGGTGGAGATCGACAGTCGTCTCCATGGTAACTTGGCTGATATCCTTCGCATCCGGCAAGAGATTAAAGGAGGTTGCACGAATATGAACCACTTAGAATTTCCTGAAACCGGTTTTCTAGGTCTCCCCGAACGCGAAGGCAAGCGGGGGGGGGGAGTTGTAAGCCGGATGCATCCTCCCGAAGTCTTTCCGTTCCTGGAAACCGAAAGCAGTAGCGACATCGCTTTTTCAAGGGATGTTCCGCGCTCATCCGCAAATGCAGCTTTTGTTCAGTATCAGCGAGAAGACGGAGGTGTCGCGCCATGAACAGGCGGGCGGAACTGTCCTTGGTCTTGGCGTTTCTCGCGCTGTCGAGCCTGGTGGCGGGAAATTCCTACGCACCTGACAAGGCGTCCGGGGGCAACGGCTGCGGGAGTTCATCCGGCGGGTCCGACCCGGATCCATTGCGGCTTTCCTCCCTGCGTGTAAGCGGCGCCGGGGAGATGGTTCCGGCCTTCTCGCCGCACGTGTTCCACTATGCCCTTCGCTGCGAGGATCAACAGACGCTTTCGGTGTCGGCCGAGGGCGACGGCGGCGGCAGTCTGCTGCTTAACGGACAGGCGGCAGACGGCGGGCTTGCTGACGCGCAGGTGCGCCTCGCCGGCGACGAGGACCTGGTGGTGGAAATTTCGAGGCCGGGGACGGACGAGCGGACCGCCTACGTGGTGCACTGCGTGCCGCCCGACTTTCCCGATGTGGAGATCGTCAGCAAGGAGCAGGGAACGGCTCCGGGCCTGCTGCTGGTAACGCCCTATTACAGTTTGACCGGGTCGGGGGGGCTTGTGTCCTACCTCGCCATGCTAGACGAAAACGGCGTGCCGCGTTTTTTGCGCCGGGTTTCGCCCGGGGCGCACAACTTCCGCTGGCACAAACGCGCGCGCCGCTATTCCTACGCCGAGACCTTGCCGAACGGCGCGGGCGACGTAGTGCTGCTGGACGAGAGTCTGGAGGAGGTCGGGCGCGTGGGAACCGTCGGGGGGCTTGCCCCGGCCATGATGCACGACTTCCTGATCACCGACGAGGGCAACTACCTGTTCATAGTGAACAACCCGGCCGTCCGGGACCTGAGCCGCTATCCCGGGAGGGAGAGGGAATCCGCTCCTTCGAGCGCCGAGCCGACACACGATTCCGTGATCCAGGAAGTTTCGCCGGACGGCCGGGAAATTTTCCGCTGGAATTCTTGGGATCATATCAAGCTTTCTGACTGCCACATGTGGAGGCAGTTTCCCCGCGAGTACGCCAAGCTCAACTCGCTCAGCCTTTCGGAGGGGGATATTGTGGCATCGTTCCGCGCCTGCTCGCAGGTGCTCAAGATAGAGAGGCCGTCGGGGCGGGTGCTCTGGCAGCTGGGCGGCAGCGACCCGGCCGCGCCCGACGGCTACGACGGCCGCCGTCCGGTCTTTGAGCGGACGTGGTACAGGGTAGCGGGGGACCCGCGCGGGGGCTTCTGCGCCCAGCACGCGACGCTGGAGCCTGAGCCGGGACGCGTCCTGATGTTCGACAACGGGCAGTGCGCAGACGGGGACCGGCCTTCAAGCCGGGTGGTGGAGTACCGGCTTGACCCCAGAGGCGAGGCGGCGTTCGTGCGTCACCATGAATCCGGCCGGCTGGCAGCGTATGCCGGCGCGGTATCGCTCCTTCCCAACGGCAACTGGCTGATCGCCTGGGGCGGGAGCGGGAGCGGGCCTGCGCTGAGCGAGGTGGACGCGACGGGGCGCGAGCTGCTTGCGCTCAGGCTTTTCAAGGATCCGAACTCTGCAACTACATACCGGGCCTACCGCCATACGGGCCCGGAACCGCCGCTTCGGCTGCCGCAATCCGCCGACGCGGCGAAGTACGACCGCGCTGACGGCAATGAGAGGATATGACAGCATGACAACAACAGGAGGCATGACAACAATGAAACTTTTGAATCTTTTTGCTTTGGGCCTGATGGCCTTTCTGCTAGCCGTCCCGCAGGCGGCCCGCGCCCTTGAGTTTAACGGCACCGTCGCGGACCAGACCTTCACCGTGGGGACGGCGGTAAACATCACACTGCCGCCAAGCAAACACCAAGATACTCCCTTTTGCCCGGTGCATAGTTCATCATACACCCTCACCCCCGCGCCTCCGCAGGGCCTTTCGTTTAGCGGCGGCCGTTATATCCTCATATCGCGGACTTTGTCCGGCACGCCCTCAACTCCGACCGCGCAGACTGAATACACCTATACAGCCCATAATGATAGCTGCTATCAGAGCACCTCGATCAAGTTCAACATAACGGTGGCCGCCCAGTCGGGATGCTCCAGTCAATCCGGTACGAACCTGCAGGCCGACTGCGCCGTGCTTGAAAGTCTCTACGACAGCGCGGGCGGGGCTAACTGGGCGAACAATACGAACTGGAAGAGCGCAAATGCGCTTCACAAATGGCACGGCGTCACGGTGAGCGACAACGGCAGGGTTTCTGCCATTAAGCTTTACAACAACGCCCTCACCGGCACCATTCCCGACCTCAGTTCTCTCGCCGGTCTGACCGAGCTGGACCTCGGCCACAACAGCCTGAGCGGGTCCATCTCCACCGCCAGTCTTGATTCCCTCTCCAGTCTGAACCTGCTCAAACTGGACAGCAACAGCCTGAGCGGCACCATTCCCGACCTGAGCGGCACCGGGGTGATAACCCTGCTTCTTAGCGACAACGAATTAAGCGGCACCATTCCCGCGTGGCTTAACACCCAGGGTCTGCGGGAACTCAGTCTTCACGACAATCAATTAAGCGGCACCATTCCAGACCTGAGCGATGTCGGCGGCTACGATCTTGACCTCAGCAACAACAAGCTGAGCGGAACGATTCCGGCCGCGACGCATTTCCCGGAAGGAATGCGGGAGTTACAGCCGAGAATTCGGTATCCGTCGCGGTCGGCGGGCATACTCAATCTCAGCAACAACAACCTGAGCGGAGCGATTCCCGGCCTGAGTTCCCTTAATAATCTTCGCATCCTCGATTTGAGCAACAACGGCTTAAACGGTTCTATAACCGCGGCTCATTTTCCCGTGGAATTGGATACACTTGATCTGAGCGACAACCTGTTAGTCGGAACCATTCCCGACCTTACCAGCCTGACGAAACTTGCAATTCTTGATCTTCAGAACAACCGGTTTTCGGGAACCATTCCCGATCTGAGTTCCACCCGCATCAGGAAGGTGTTCCTAAACGGCAACAGTCTGAGCGGGACGATTGACGCTGATGATTTCAGGAATTCAGTGAGCTTTCTGTATCTGCACGACAACCAGTTGAGTAACAGCACTACGATTGACCTGAGCAGTCTCAGCAGTCTTTTTGAGATCAGTCTCTGGGGCAACCCGGGATTGGACCTGACGAAGATAACGGGAGTGGATCTGAAGTTCATGGAGAAGGCCGCGTTATGGATATTATACGACGGCACCGGGGGTTCCGGGTGGACCAGCAGCGGCGGCTGGCATGTCGGGCACAACTTTGGGCTGTGGCACGGGGTTACCACGGACGGCAGCGGCAACGTCACGGGGATTGATCTTTCGGACAACAACCTGAGCGGAGCGATAAGCACAAGCCTTTCGGCTCTGGACAGTCTTACGACGCTTGACCTGTCAGACAACGCGAGTCTCGGCGGAACGTTTCCCGTGGAGTTCAAGAACAATGACGACATAACCTCGGTTGATATCCGTTGCACGGCAATAACGGTGCCGACGGCCGATACGGCATTTAACACCTGGAAGACCGACCTCGGCAGTGAATTCAAGACCGGCTGCACAGTCGGAGGGAGCAACCAGGGTTCTTCGCCTCCGGTATCGCCGTCGTCATCGCCGCCGGATGAGTCCCCGGTTGAAGGAGGCGGATCAGGGCAAGAGGCAGGTGAACCGGAGGATGTCCGGAGTCCGGATCCCGCGGTTGATTCTGGGGACATTGAAGCGGGAGGGGGCTGCGCCCTGGTTTCCGGGACGGGCGAGGAGCGTTCCGGCGCGGCAGCGTCAGGACTGCTTCTGGCCGCTTTTGTCCTGCTCCCCGCTTTTACGGGAAGATACGGGAGAAAGGCGGAGGGACGCTGAAGAGATTCCGGGGGCGCGGGGTTCCGCCGCAACGGCCCGGGGGAGCTTCCGTGGTAGGGAAAGAAAGGTCCTCACGGCATCTGCGGGATATCGCCCGGGTTCATTCCCGAGAAACTTGATACCGGCGTTATCGACAGGGTCTGCGCGGTCTCGACGGAAGATGCCCGCGAGCGCGCCAGAACCCTGGCTTCGGAGGAAGGCATACTGGTCGGAATATCTTCGAGAGCCTGCCTCAGCGCGGTCCTCGGAATCTCGGAAAAACTCGGGGACGGCGCCCAGGTGCTCGTAACTTTCTGCGACAGCGGAGAAATGTATCTGGGAACCCACCTTTACGATTAGAAAGTCGGTTTGAGCAGCAAAAGCAGGAAGCGCATTTTTCTACGGAACTCCGTTATTGTTTTATCGTCGCGACTGATTATAATCAAACCCGCGACGCAAACGGCAATCTTGACAAGAACTTTTATTTCTATACGTTTTTTAACAAAATCTTTCAGCAAAACCATGATACTATCCGTTACGCCCGTAGGCGGGCACGTATGTGGAGACCTTCCACAGGCTAAAACCCGTGGGAGGTCTTTTTTTTGAAGACAGCGATTTTCATTGATGGTGGATATCTGCGGGTGTTAGTTCGGGAGGCTGACATTGAATACACACCTGACTACATTGAAACCATTGCACACTCTTGTCTTTTAGAAGACGAATTCCTTCTACGCATTCTCTATTATGACTGCGCGCCGTATAAAGGAAGTCCAAAGCTTCCCATCTCCGGCAAACCATTGGATTTCACGGGCTCCGATGAATGGATAAAGATTTTGTCCGCCAAGCCACAATTCGCTGTTCGGTTCGGCGTTTTAAAGTTCCGGGGATTTGTGCCCAAGAAAATCCCTCTCTCTCTACAAGCACACTATCAGATGAGGATTTTAAGCCCCGATTTGAGCAGAAAGGGGTTGACATGCGCCTAGGTCTAGACATTGCTACCTATGCGGCCAATAGGTCCGTGGAACGGATTGTTCTGATCACAGGCGACACTGACTGTTTGCCGGCAATGAAGTTAGCGCGGACAGCGGGACTTCAGGTGGTCTTGGTACAATTTCCCGGGAAGACATTAGCCAGAGAATTACTTTCCCACTCTGACTTCCAACGGCAAGTCGAATGGCCCGACTAATAAGTCAAGACTTTTTGCACAACCAGTGAACTGTCTTGAAGAAAGCAGGCACGACGCAGATTAAGGAAATCATCAAAAGAATCTTTGGCTGGATTTTTATGTTGCAAAAACCTGTTTGAAATGAAAATTTAACTGTGTTATTTTATTCTCTGGATATGTTTATCCGCGTGAAAACTGCGTAAATACAGAGGAATAACGCATGTCAGCAAACATTTTCAAGAACCTCGTGCTCTGGGTGGCCATATTCGTCGGAGTGTTCGCCGTGTACCAGTTCATGAACACCTCGGCGAACGTCTACTCTGAGATATCCTACAGCAAGTTCCTCGAACACCTGGACAACGACAGGCTGGCAAGGGTGGAGTTCGGCGAGAACATGATAAGGGGGGAACTCAAGAACGCCGACCCCGAAGACCGCGGATTCACAACCACGGGACCCGCGGGAGAAATTCTTATCGCAAAGCTCGAGGAAAACGGCGTGGAGTTCAGTTTTTCCCGCCGCAAGCAGAGTTCGCTCACCCAGATACTGATAAACTGGGGACCTCTTTTCATACTGGTCGCCCTGATGGTCTTTTTCATGAGACAGGTGCAGGCCGGGGGCACGAAGGCGATGAGCTTCGGGAAAAACCGCGCGAGGATGCTCGGCGAAGACCAGAACAAGATCACCTTCAAGGACGTGGCCGGAGTTGAGGAGGCAAAAGAGGAAGTAAGCGAAATAGTGGAGTTCCTGAAAAGCCCCGAGAAATTCACGCGGCTCGGAGGAAGAATACCCAAGGGAGTCCTGCTGGTCGGCCCCCCGGGAACGGGAAAAACCCTCCTGGCGAAAGCCATAGCCGGAGAGGCGGGAGTTCCCTTTTTCATCATAAGCGGAAGCGACTTCGTGGAAATGTTCGTCGGAGTCGGGGCTTCAAGGGTGAGGGACCTGTTCATACAGGCCAAGAAGAACGCGCCGTGCATAATCTTCGTTGACGAACTCGACGCCGTGGGAAGACACAGGGGAGCGGGACTGGGAGGAGGCCACGACGAAAGGGAGCAGACCCTTAACCAGCTGCTGGTCGAGATGGACGGATTTGAAGGAAACGAAGGCATCATAGTCATGGCCGCCACGAACCGCCCGGACGTGCTTGACCCGGCGCTCCTGAGGCCCGGTAGGTTTGACCGCCAGGTTGTCGTCCCGAGGCCGGACGTAAGGGGAAGAGAGGCCATCCTGGTCGTTCATTCGAAAGACACCCCGATGGCCGATGACGTCGATCTTTCGGTGATCGCCAGGTCCACCCCGGGCTTCTCCGGGGCCGACCTTGAAAACCTGGTCAACGAGTCGGTTCTTCACGCCGCCCGCAACGACAAGGAGCAGGTCTCCATAGATGACTTCGAATACGCGAAGGACAAGGTCACGATGGGGGTCGAGAGAAAAAGCATGCTGATAAGCGAAAAAGAGAAGAAAATCACCGCTTATCACGAAGCCGGGCACGCGCTCGTGGCGAAACTGACCCCTGAGGCCGATCCCATACACAAGGTGACCATCATACCGAGAGGAATGGCTCTCGGGGTTACCCAGCAGCTTCCCCTCGAAGACAAGTACACCCTTTCGAGGAGCTACCTGATTTCCACCGTAAAGGTGCTCCTTGGAGGCAGGGCCGCCGAGGAACTCGTGTTCTCCGAAAGGACCAGCGGCGCGGCAAACGATCTTGAGAGAGTTACCGACATAGCCAGGAAAATGGTATGCGAATGGGGAATGAGCGAAGTTGTGGGACCGGTGACTTTCGGCAAGGGGGAACAGCAGCCTTTCCTCGGCAGGGAGATATCGAGAAAAAGCGATTACAGCGAAGATACCGCGATACAGATCGATCAGGAGACAAAGAAGATCGTTAACGAAAGCTACGACGAGGTGATGAAGCTCCTCGGAGACAACCTGAATCTTCTGCATGAGCTCTCTTCCCTGCTTCTTGAAAAAGAAGTCATAGACTCGGCGGAACTTGACGAACTGGTTTCGAGAACGCGGGAGTTCAGGCCGGAAGTGAAAAAGCCGTTCGATATAACCAGCAGGGTCTGATCCCTGCGGCTTCCCCCTGCCCCGCCGCTGTTTTTCGGCCGTCTTCGCAGAACCGGGAGAAAGAGCCGTTTGCTAAAATCTTCAGCCCATAAGGCAAGTAAGAGCCCGCCGGAACGCCACCTGATAAAACTCGGCTCGAAGGAACTGGACCTGAGCGAAAAACCCCTTGTCATGGGAATCGTGAACATGACGCCGGACTCCTTCTATGACGGCGGAAGGTACAACGATCCCCGGAAGGCCCTCGGGAGAATCGCCTCCCTGATCAGAGACGGGGCCGACATCATCGACATAGGGGGAGAGTCCACAAGGCCGGGCTCTCTCGGCGTGAGCACAGAAGAGGAACTCGACAGGGTCATACCGGTAATAGAGGCGGCTTCTTCGGAATTTGACGCCGTGATATCCGTCGACACGACAAAAGCGGCCGTCGCCGGGGAGGCGCTTGAGCGCGGGGCCTCGATGGTAAACGACATAAGCGGGCTGAGCTTCGAACCGCAGGTAGCGCGGAAAGTATCGGAGAAAGGAGCCGCGATCGTGCTCACCCACACAAGTTCGCGGCCGCTCGACATGCAGGAAAAAACCCAGTACGGTTCGCTTGTTCCCGACATAGCGGACTTTCTTCTGAATTCGGCCCATACGGCCATGGCGGCGGGAGTGCCGCGGGACCGCATAGTAATCGACCCGGGCATCGGGTTCGGAAAAAACACCCCGCAGAACCTCGAGATCATAAGAAGGCTCGAGGAATTCTGCCAGCTCGGGTTCCCTGTCTGTCTCGGAACCTCGCGAAAATCCTTCATAGGAGAAATCCTGGGGAGCCCGCTTGCCGAGCAAAGATTGATAGGATCCGTCTGTTCAGTAATAATATCAATGCTCAAGGGTATTTCTATCGTAAGAGTTCATGATGTACTTGAAACAGTGCAGGCGATTCGGACGGTAAAAAGCATATACGGGGCCAAGTAGCGGATGACAGACTCCACCATACAGAACTTCCGATTTTTTTCCGACAGTCTGGATATCCTGATCGTCGCCATAATATTCTTCTACATACTGAAAGCCATAGAGGGAACCAGAAGCTCGCAGATCCTGGTCGGACTCGTGGCAATGGCGGTCCTTTACTTCGTCTCGAGGAAATGGGGGTTTTTCACGCTTAACTGGGTGCTTACCCACTTTCTCGGCTTCGCCATCCTCATAATAATAATTCTCTTCCAGGACGATATACGGAGGGGGCTTGCGAACATAGGGAAAAAACCTCTTCTCTTCAGCTTCGCGAAACACGCTCCGAACGAAGCCGTGATAGAAGAACTGGTGGACGCCTGCTCTTTTCTCTCTTCAACGAAGACCGGAGCGCTGATAGCCATCGAAAGGCAGGAGAGCCTGAGGATGTTCCCCGGAAGACCCATTAACGCCACCTTGTCGAGCGAGATGATCATAACCATCTTCAACCCGGCAACCCCCCTTCATGACGGAGGAGTGATAATCAAGGACGACGTCATTGTTTCGGCCGGGTGCTTTTTCCCGATCAGCACGGACCTTGAACTGGGAACGGAACTCGGAACGAGACACAGGGCGGCAATAGAGCTTTCCAGGCAGACTGACGCCGTCCTGGTGATCGTGTCCGAGGAAACGGGAAAAATTTCGCTGGCGGCGGACGGAGAGCTTAAGAGAATCGCCAGCGACAGGCTGCTGAAGCCGAGCCTGGTTTCCGAATTTACCCCCGAGAGACCAGACGGCATAAAGGCAAGCCAGGCGGGAAAAGCCTGATGGAGAAAAAACCTTTTTTTCAGGGTATTGCGAAAAAAGCGATCGCTCTTGCGCTGGCGGTAGTTCTCTGGGCGTTCACGAACTTCGAGCTTGACGTGGAAAGGGACGTCAGGATTCCGCTCCACCTGAGCGGCCTGCCCGAAGATCTCATTATCGTGAACAACGCGCCCGAAAACGTCGACCTCTCCCTCAGGGGGTCGAGAAACCTGCTCTCTTCGTTCGCCTTCTCAAACAAGTCAATTCCCGTCGACCTGCAGAAGACCGAACGGGGGGTTCTCAAAATAGACCTCAAGCGCGCGGCATCGCAGATAGCTCCCAGGGGAATCGACATAGTCGCGGCGCGGCCCTCGAAGCTCTCGCTCAACATAGACAAGCTCGCGACGAAAAGATTCAGGGTGAAACCGGTGCTCGGAGAACCTGACTCCGGCTACGAGATATCGAAAAAGATAAAAATCGTCCCGCGGTTCGTGAAGATAAGAGGACCGGCTTCGCAGCTCGCCAATTTGGAAACCATAGAAACGGCGAAAATAAAGCTTGAAGGCGAAAAGGCCGAGTTCACGGCGCCGGTGCAGCTGCAGCTCCCCTCCCAGTACATGGAAGCCCTCGAGGGTGACCACGTGAACGTAACCGTCTACATAAAGGAAATAATACTGACCAAGGAGTTCCGGGACGTCGAAATAGTTCCACGCAATTTCGGAGAACTCGAATACAGCATCGCTTCCGAACTCAAGGCCACGCTGGTGTTCAGCGGCACTTACAAGACCATCAACAACCTCACGAGCAACGACGTCAAGGTTTACATAGACGGGGCGGAGATGGGCGGGAGCGGACAGAAAAGACTCCAGGTAAAGGTCGACTATCCGGATTCGAACCTGCTCGAGCTTACAAGCGTGGCTCCGAAAAGGATAAGGGTCAATGTCAAGCCGCCCGCCGTCGAGGAATCTCCCGAGACGTAAGTCATGAAGAATTCCGCATCTGAATTTCCCGAGAGAAAGATTTTCGGAACCGATGGAATAAGAGGGGTTACCAACACCTACCCGATGACCCCCGAGATATCGCTCGCCCTCGGAAAGGCGCTGACAAGGTACCTGTCGGGGAAAACGGGCGGCCACGTGAAGATACTCGTCGGCAAAGACACCCGCCTTTCAGGTTACGTCTTCGAACAGGCGATAGCCTCCGGCATAACGTCCATGGGGGCGGACGTGCTGCTCGTGGGTCCCCTGCCGACCCCGGCGATAGCCTTTCTCACCTCGAACATGAGAGCCACGGCCGGCGTGGTCATCTCCGCGTCGCACAATCCCTACACCGACAACGGAATAAAGATATTCGACTCCACGGGCTTCAAGCTCCCGGACAGAACGGAGGCCGAGATAGAGAACATGGTTCTCGGAGAAGAGCGGCCAAGCCCCCCTTCCCTCACGGGAAAGGCGAAGAGAATCGAGGACGCGGTCGGACGCTACATAGTGTTTCTCAAAAACACCTTCCCCGGCGATCTCACGCTCGACGGAGTGAAAATCGTGGTCGACTGCGCCAACGGGGCGGCGTACAAGGTCGCCCCCATAATTTTCGAGGAACTCGGGGCCCGGGTGATCACGATCGGCACGGAGCCCAACGGAACGAACATAAACGTCGACTGCGGAAGCCTGCGGCCCGAGATACTCTGCGAAGAAGTGGTGCGAAGCGGTTCCGACATGGGAATAGCGCTTGACGGGGACGCGGACAGGGTCGTTTTCTGCGATGAAAACGGGAACGAGGTTGACGGCGACCATGTGCTTGCGATCTGCTCGTCCGAAATGCTAGAAGCCGGAACCCTGGCAACAGACACAGTGGTCGCCACCCAGATGAGCAACATGGCACTTGAGAACCATCTCGGCGAAAAGGGCCTCAGGCTTGAGAGAACCCGCGTGGGAGACAGGTACGTGGTGGAAGCGATGAGAAAGCTGGGGGCGAACCTGGGGGGCGAGAAATCGGGCCACCTGCTGTTTCTCGATCACTCCACCACGGGAGACGGCCTGCTGGCCTCGCTCCAGATCCTGGGCATAATGAAAAGAAAGGGGAAACCGCTTTCCGAACTCGCCGGGATAATAAACCTGTTCCCGCAGGTTCTGAGCAGCCTTGAGATCAGGGAGAAAAAACCGTTTGAGCGTATCCCGGGACTTGTCGAGCTCGTAAGGGAATCCGAGAAGATCCTTGGAGACAGGGGAAGGATAAACCTCAGGTATTCAGGCACCGAACTGCTTGCGAGAGTAATGGTGGAGGGAGAAGACGAAACCCTGATAAACGGAATCGCCTCCCGCGTATCTTCCGTGATAAGCGAGAACATAGGAGCGGGGAATCCGTAGATGAAAACCAGGCTTAACGTAAACGTCGACCACGTGGCGACCCTCAGGCAGGCGAGGATGGGAGATGAACCCGACCCCGTGGCCGCCGCCGCGCAGGCCGAACTCGCCGGAGCGAGCGGAATAGTGGTTCATCTCCGCGAGGACCGCCGCCACGTCCAGGAAAGGGACCTTGCTCTGCTGAGACAGACGGCGCGGACGAAGCTTAACATGGAAATGGCCGTAACCGATGAAATGATTGAAATTGCGTGCGGGACGCTTCCCGACGTCGTGACCCTCGTTCCGGAAAAAAGGCGGGAGGTGACCACCGAAGGGGGACTTGACGTGCGCGGGGATACGGAGAGAATCGCCGCTGGGATCGAAAAACTGAAAAGCTCCGGGCTGTTCGTAAGCATTTTCATAGACCCGGACCCCGACCAGATAAGCGCCTCCGCGAAGACGGGCGCCGACATGGTCGAGATCCACACCGGAAGCTACGCGAACGCCCGCGACGAGACCGGCATGATGATGGAACTCGACAAGATCAGGAAATCAGCGGAAGACGCCCTCTCCCATCGTCTCAGGGTATCCGCCGGCCACGGGCTTAACTACGTTAACGTGACCGCGGTTTCGCGGATAGACGGGATTGAGGAACTGAACATCGGCCACAGCATAATTTCACGGGCGGTCTTCTCGGGAATGGAGAAAGCCGTAAGGGACATGATCAACCTGCTGTAGTATTTTTTCACGGCAAGGCGAAAAGATATGGTTTCAGGCATAGGCATCGACATGGTTCGCAACAGCCGCATAGAGACCCTTGTCGAGAGATGGGGGGAGAAATTCCTCAGAAAAGTCTTCACCGATGACGAGCTCTCGCGAAACGGCAACGGCAGAAACAGGAACATAAGCTATGCCGCCAACTACGCCGTGAAGGAAGCCTTCGTCAAGGCGCTCGGGACCGGGTTCAGGCGGGGCATAAAATTTCACAACATAGCGGTCATGCGCGACGAACTCGGAAAGCCGTTCATAGACCTTCGGGGAAGCACAAAGGAGATCGCCGAACAGAGGGGCCTTAGCCGAATTCATACCACCATATCACATGACGGCGAATACTCGGTCGCCGTAGTCATACTTGAGGACTGATCGCCTGGATTCAGGTCTCCGTCCCGCCCTCCGGATTCGAAAAGACCGCTTCTGCAATCCGGGCGGAATCTGAGGCCGGCATGTGCTATCCTTAACCCGGCAGGTCGAAAATGTTTCAGAACCTTGACAGGCTCCGTCTGAAGGGAGTGGACAGCGTAAAACCGGGACTCGGCAGAATTGCCGCGGTTCTTGAAGAACTGGGATCTCCCCACGGGAAAAAGGATTACGTCGCCGTTGCCGGAACCAACGGCAAGGGGTCCGTGGCGGCCTGCGTCGCGTCAATATTCGAGGCAAACGGCTATCGCGTGGGTCTCTTCACTTCCCCTCACCTGGTCAGTGTCACGGAAAGAATAAAGGCGGGCGGAGAGGAAATAACCAGAGAACAGCTTGAAGAGACTCTCGGCGCAGTTTTTGCCGCCTGCGCCAGGATCGGCGTTGAACTCAGTTATTTCGAAATGCTCACTGCGGCCGCGTTCCTTCATTTCAACGCCCGGTCGATAGACGTAGGAGTGCTTGAAGTGGGAATGGGCGGAAGATGGGACTCGACAAACGTATGCGATCATCTCGCAGGCGTCATAACGAACGTGTCATTTGACCACACCGAATACCTGGGAAACACTCTGGGCGAGATTGCCGGAGAAAAAGCCGGAATAATCAAGGAAAACTCCCTCGTTGTGACCGGATGCGCGGGCGAGGCCCTCTCGGTGATCGAGCGCAGGGTCCGGGAGAACTCCTCAACATGCCACAGAATCGGAGCAGAGTTCACTTACCGGGAAAAAGAGGACCTGAGCTTTGATTACATGGGACCCAGGTGGAACGTTCCGGGACTCAGAGTTTCCCTCGCGGGCACGCACCAGGTGGAAAACGCCGTCATATCCGTAGCGGCGGCCGAGCTGCTGACAATGCACACCCGCTACAAAACGGACCCGGAGAAAATAAAAGAGGCTCTTGCGGAAGTCAGTCTGGGGGGGCGGATGGAATACCTGGACAGGGAAACTCCCGTCATAATCGACGGCGCCCACAACCTCGCCGCGGGGGAGAGCCTCATCAGGTCGCTTGAGTCTTGCCATCCGGGAGAGAAATTCAACTTCCTGATAACAATGCTCGATAACAAGGACATCGGAGGGTTCACCGAGACGATCTCCCGCGTTTCTGGAAAACTGATCGTAACGGAACTCGCCGGAGTCAAAAAGTCCCTGGAAACGGAAAAAATCCTTGCGCTTACCCGCGGACGATTCGACTCGGTCGAAACGGTAAAAGACCCCCGGGAGGCATATGAAAAGCTTCTCGGCTACGGAGAAGCGGCCTGCGTCTGTGGTTCCTTTTACCTGATAGGTTATCTTAAAGGGGCGATCCAAAATGAAGAGACTCTCCATAGTAAGTAACGACCTTTTCCTGGCTCACCAGAACCCTCCTGGGCATCCTGAGTGCCCCGAAAGGCTGACCAGCATTCTGGGGGCGCTTGAGAGCTCGGGCCTCATGGAGAAAACCGTTCCCGCCGGCACAAGGCCCGCTACGGAGGAAGAGATCACCCTCGCGCACAGCAGGCCCTATTTCGACATGGTCAAAGACACTTCCGGCAGGGAGTTCTCGCAGCTTGATGCCGACACGTCCGCGTGCGAGGTCTCTTTTGACGCCGCGCTTGCCGGTTCCGGGGGGCTTATATGCTCGGTAAACGACATTCTCTCGGGGAAAATCGATACCGCGTTCGTGCTCGCCCGCCCTCCCGGACATCACGCCGAACACGACAGGGCGATGGGGTTCTGCCTGTTTAACCACGTGGCGGTCGCGGGGGCCCACCTGTTGGCCAACTGCGGCCTTGAGAGAGTCCTGATCATAGACTGGGACGTGCATCACGGAAACGGCACCCAGCACATCTTCTATGATTCGGACAGCGTGCTCTACTTTTCGGTGCACCAGTTCCCGTTCTACCCCGGCACCGGAAGCCTGAAGGAACTCGGATACAAAGACGGGCTCGGGTACACGGTCAACGTCCCCTGCCCCGCGATGCTGGGAGACGAAGACTACCTCAGAATCTTCTCCGAGATACTCGAACCCGTAACGGAGCAGTACTCCCCGGAATTCATTCTCATCTCCGCGGGCTTTGACGCCTACCAGGTCGACCCGCTGGGGGGAATGCTGGTTACCTCGGAAGGTTTCGCCAGGCTTACGAGATTCGTAATGCGGCTTGCCGAAAAGCACTGCCGCGGAAATATCGCCTTTCTGCTCGAGGGCGGCTACAACACCGCGGAGATGGGACCGATCATGAAGTCGGTCATAGAAGAGATACTAGATCTTAAGGTATCGGATACCGGGTTCGATCCCAGGCGGACGACATGCGAACACACCGTCTCGGAAATCAGAAGGATTTACTCGAAATTCTGGGACTTCTAGGGCAGCAGGTCATGTCAACATGCTCCTGTAAATATCTTTTCTGTGCCCGACAGCCATAACAAATATCTCTTCTTCCCGCTTCAGACACAGCAATCTATAATTGCCGACCCTGAATCTATAAAAACTTCCCATATGACCCGACAGCCGGGAAAGATAAGAATCAGGGTCAACCAGCATTCTCTCCTCTATCGCCTTGACAATGCTTTGCTGAATATTTCCAGGCAATCTGGCGAGCTGCTTCGCGGCTTTTTCGCTGAACTCCACCTTCCGCATAATTTCAAAGGTTCAGTTCCTTTTTGAGTTCAGAAAAGGAAACCGTCTTTTCTCCGGAGGCCAGAAATTCCTTATAGGCTCTGGAAGCCTTTTTCTTCAAAGGACCGCTGTCAAGCCCGCGGTCAGCGCTGAAGTATTCGCACCTCCGAGCAAGCTCAGGCTCCCGCATCTTCATAATCCTCAAGATCTTCCAGCCTGGCCATTAAAAACAGCTCCAGCCCCTTTCTTACGTAATAGCTCTTTCGATCTTTCCTCCGCTCTCGAGACCCTGCCTAATATTTCGGCAATTTCGGCAGGAATCTGCGCGGAGATATTTACCATTTCAGATGATCTATTTCTCTCTTTAGCCATAATAGAACCTCCGGCACTAAAGAATAGCAAACATCAATAGTTTTTACAAGGTTTCAATAATTTTATTAGTTTTTACTGAAAATTGTCCGAGATAGAAATTGCGAAAAAGGTCAAAATAAAAAAATCAGGGCAGCCGCCCCGGCGGTGGTGCATCAGCTTCGGGTTTCAGTTGAACCCGGTAATATTTCAGGAGGAGATTCCATCTTTCCTGTAGTCGCTTCCCTCGATGAAAAGCGGAGTGCACATCTCGTAAAGCCTTGAAGCTATTCTCTCCCCCACCCTGTCCTCAAGTATTTCCGTTTTATTCCTGGATTTTCTGGGCAGCGACTCCCTAGCCACGTAGTTGGTAGTGACAAGGGTCTTTTTCGAGGAATTGTAGCGCTTGGAGATAAGCTGATCGAGGATGTTCTGCTCCCATTCGGAACTTTTGCCTTTTCCCATCTCGTCTATAACCAGAATTTCCGCGTTTATCAGCGGTCCTATTATCTCGTTTTCGGGAATCCCCTCGGAATAGGCTTTCCGCAAGTCCCCAAGCAGAAAGAAAAAATCGGTGAACACGCACTCAACGGCCTTCTGAAGGGTAAGCTCCGCTATGACCCCTACAGCCAGGCGCGTTTTGGCAAGCCCGGGACCTCCCATGAGCAGAAAGCCTTTTTCCTCCGGGTACTTGTCGACAAACGACTTCACGTAGGTCATTGCCTCAAGCTGGCTTTTGTCGCGGGGGTCTATGTCGTCTGACTGCAGAACGCCGGCGTACTTTGAAGGAATCTTCGCGTTGTTGTACCTTCTTACCTTAAGCCTCACCATTCCGCAGAGCCCGCAGCGCTCAAGATACCTGTAACCCCTTTCGTTCACCGAAAAGACCGTCCCCGAACCGCCGCAGTCACCGCATTCGGAAACGCAGCCGCAGACCTTCGCGCGGGCGTACTGGCCGTTCTCAGAGGAGATCGTATATCCGCCTCCAGAGCATTTTCGACAACCCATAGCAATGTGTTTTCTGGTGGCCATGTTACTTCATCATGAAAACATTATTTATGCCGAAAGTTTCGCATACGATTTCATCCCTGAAGGCGTCGAGGGTTTTCCTCCTGACATCCTCGTCGTAAAGCTTCGCCTCGGCGGGAAGCCTGCTCAGCGCAGCGGCGGTTATCCGCTTCTGTCTCTCCGCGGAAAGACCCGAGAAAACATCCCCAAGAAAATCCCGCCACAGCAAATCAAACTGCTTGTATATGTTATAGGACCCCGTGCTGTCGGTCTCCCCGACCCTGCGCCTGAGTTCCCTGTATTTCCCCCGTATATCCTCTCTTTTTTCCTCAATTATGATCCTGTCAAGCCTCCTCAGGACCTGTTCTATCATACTGCTTCTAGCAAAAGCGGCGGTCTTAGGTTCAGATTTTTCAGGCCCGGGTTCCGCCAACTGGGTTTTAAGGTAATCTTCAATTTCATGCCTTATGTTGAAAAGCCCTCTCGGCTCCCGGGCACCTCTCTGCCTCTTCTGCTCGAAGCCGTAGGCTATGGCCTTAATTACCATCTCCTTCGAGACTGATCTTTCGCCGAGCTCCCTTATAAAACCGTAGTCCCTGGCCGAGAGCATGAGGCCCTTTCCCGCAAGCCCGAGAAAGTACCGCTCTATGTCGGCTATGTAGTTTCGCTCTTGCGACTTCATCTTCTCCCGGAAAAACGCGCGGCCCATGGGTCCGGCCCCCTACCCCATGATCTCGCGCATGGCCGACATCGTATCGGCATAGTTTTCCGTCTTGTATATTCCGGATCCCGTTACCACTATGTCCGCCCCGGCCTCAACCACTTCCCCTATGTTCCCGAGATTTATCCCGCCGTCGGCCTCAATAAGCGGCTTCTTTCCGTCCATCCGGTCAAGAAGAGATCTGAGATCCCTTATTTTAGACAGCATCTCGGGGATGAATTTCTGACCCCCGAATCCCGGCTCCACGGTCATTATCACTATCACGTCTATAAGTTCCATCAGCTTCTCTTCTATCACGCCGATCGGGGTCGCGGGGTTAAGGGCCACCCCGGTCATAACCCCCCTCCACCTGATGGAGGAAAGGGCGCTGTAGAGAAGGTTGCAGGCCTCCATCTGGACCGTGACGATCTTCACGTGAGGAGAACCCGCGTCTATGAATTTTTCCGTGAATTTCTCGGGACTGTCAATCATCAGGTGTATATCCATCTGGGGGGGCGACTCCATCCGGGCGATCGCCTCCACTATGGGTATTCCTATGCTTATGTTCGGGACGAAATGCCCGTCCATAACGTCCACGTGTATAAGATCGGCCCCCGCCTTGCAGACGGCATCTACCTCTTCTTCGAGGCGAAGATAGTCACACGAGAGTATTGAAGGAGCCAGGAGTTTTTTCATTCAGTTTTCTCCGCAAAGCGCAACGGGATTCTCTGGTATTTTACCCGAACAACGTCAAAAACCCACGCGCCCCATACGCGGAACCCGAGGTCACTCCATGCTGAAAAGCAAATCCCGGGACGACAGCGGGGAAGGAACAGTTTCTCGAAACTATGCGTGTTTCTGCCGGGAAACGAACCCGATGATCGTCCCAGCGTTCGCGTTTTTTATGGAATCAAGATGCCGGGAAAGACATCCGCCCGGCGACAACACGCCCTAAACGCTGTGGGGGAGAGGAAAGACCGTAATACTCCCCTCTCTCCCGCGACCGCTCGAGTTGCAGTCGTGCGCAGATTTATCTTGTGACCGTGCGGATTCTCCACGAGACCGCAATAAACAGGGCGGATACCACCAAGAACAGGTTGAACAGCGAACTGAGGCCGTCTCTTCCAGTGGTTCCTACCGCCGCGATCACGCATCCATCATCATCCACCATCGGCTCCGGCAACGGGGTCGGGTAAAAGCCGGAACCCAGTACAAACACTGTCGGCTCATCAAGAAGAGTTATAACTTCAACATAGCCGATCTTGTCAGAAGTACCGGGGGTTTTTCCGGCCTCGTTCACTTCGTCCCCTTCAATTCTCGGATCATCCCACGTGTAATAGCCAAAACCATCTCCGTCCGGTTCCGTTGCCGCGTCTATGAGTTCATGAGCAACCTCCACTCCGTTGGCATCCGTCATTTCATGTACGTTAATGCCTTCTACCCTGGGGTTGATCGCGTTGAAAACAGCTATCTCTTCGTGCTCACCATCTTCGGTTTCATCTGCCGTGAAAATATACAGGTATATACTACCTCCATGCGCCATCCAGACTCCTTCCCCGTTCCTGAATTCGCTCAGGAGAATGAGAAGGTCTTTAAGATTCCCAGCCTCCTCAACATGCTCTTTCGCATGCATAACGAATTTTTTGAGAGCATCCCTGTTTTCGTCATTGTCAACACCGTTCATTACGGCGCTGGCCAAGGTCGTGTCTTCATGATCCCCGCCATGCGCGAAAGACGGAACCGCAATAAAACCACTTGCCAGAACCAAGGCTACAGCCAAGAAAAATCCCTTCATAAGCTCATCCCTCCTCAAGAATTGCCGCGTTGTCAGAACGCATTACAGTACCGTACTGTCCTAATTTTATATAATACATGAAATTTTCCCTCAAGCGTTCAACCAGAATAAATTCCCGGGAACCAGACAACCGAATTAACCTGAAAATCCGGTTGACTTCATACAAAAAACGGATTGTTGACAGAAAGACCAGAATAATTATATTACTTGGACTTTTGAGGTCGCCTAATGCCCCCTAAAAACTTCATATTCACCTCGGAATCCGTGACGGAAGGCCACCCGGACAAGATCGCGGACCAGATATCAGACGCCATACTCGACGCCATGATCGAGCAGGACCCCGGAAGCAGGGTCGCATGCGAAACGCTGATCACAACCGGTCTCGTGGTGATTTCGGCCGAGATAACGACGAAAAGCCAGGTCGACATACGGCAGGTGGCAAGGGACACGATAAGAGAGATCGGCTACACGGACAGCTCGATGGGATTCGACGCGGACACCTGCTCGGTCCTCCTCACGATTGACAGGCAGTCCCCGGACATAGCGCTCGGCGTCGACAAAAAAGGAGCCGGGGACCAGGGACTCATGTTCGGCTACGCGTGCGACGAGACCGAGGAATTCATGCCCTCCCCCATACTGTACGCCCACAAGCTGGCCAGACGTCTTTCCGAGGCAAGAAAAGACGGCACCCTGCCGTTTCTAAGGCCCGACGGAAAAAGCCAGGTCACCTTCAGGTACGAAAACGGAAAGCCGGCGGGAGTGGATGCGGTGGTCATATCGTCCCAGCACTCAGAGGAGGTCCCGCGCGCGGACCTCGTCGAGGGAATCAGGGAGAGCGTGATAGATCCCTGCATCGGACCGCTTGTTTCCGGAAACACGAAAATTCACATAAATCCCACGGGCAACTTCGTGATCGGTGGGCCCATGGGAGACACCGGCCTTACGGGAAGGAAAATCATAGTCGACACCTACGGCGGATGGTCAAGGCACGGCGGCGGGGCGTTTTCGGGGAAAGACCCCTCCAAGGTCGACAGAAGTGCGGCATATATGGCAAGGTACGTGGCGAAAAACATAGTCGCGGCCTCCCTGGCCTCGCGCTGTGAAGTGCAGCTTGCCTACGCCATCGGAGTCGCGGAACCGGTTTCGGTAATGATCGACGCCTTCGGCACGGCCGCCGTGGCGGAAGAGAAAATCTCGAAAGCGGTGAGGAAGATTTTCGATCTCACTCCCGAGGGAATAATATCGCACCTCGGGCTAAGAAGACCCATCTACAGGGAGACCGCTTCCTACGGCCATTTCGGTAGAAACGAAGAAACCTTCTCATGGGAGAAGACAGACAGAACAGCGGAACTTAAAGAAGCTCTTGAGAACGCCTGAGCCGAAACGCGCCCGGAGCTTTTGAGCGCGAAAACACAAACGGAGGAGCAAATGGATTACCACGTAAAAGACCTGAAGCTTTCCCGCCAGGGGAAACTGAGAAGCGAATGGGCCGCCCAGGAGATGCCCGTTCTCAGGCAGATAGAGGAAAGATTCAAGAAGGAAAAGCCGCTTAAGGGCGTAAGGGTCGCCGCGTGCCTTCACGTCACCACGGAGACGGGAAACCTGATGACCACGCTCAAGGCCGGGGGGGCCGAGGTCTACCTCTGCGCCTCGAACCCGCTCAGCACCCAGGACGACGTCGCGGCCTACCTGGTAAAGAACCATAAGATCTCCGTTTTCGCCATAAAGGGGGAAAACACCAGGACCTATTACAGGCACATAAACGCCGTGCTGGCCGCCCGCCCGCACGTAACCATGGACGATGGGGCGGACCTGGTGTCGACGCTGCACAAAGGGGGCGAAGACCTGATGGAGAGCGTGATCGGGGGAACGGAAGAGACGACGACGGGAGTGATAAGGCTCAAGAGCATGGCGGACGACGGGGTCCTGAGGTACCCCATAATCGCCGTTAACAACGCCGATACCAAGCATCTTTTCGACAACCGCTACGGCACGGGGCAGAGCACCCTCGACGGGATCATACGCGCCACCAACAGGCTTGTTTCCGGCACGACCTTCGTCGTCGCGGGGTACGGATGGTGCGGAAAGGGGCTCGCCATGAGAGCCAGGGGCCTGGGAGCGAACGTCATAGTAACCGAGGTCGAGCCGCTTGCGGGACTCGAGGCCACGATGGACGGGTTCAGGGTAATGCCGATGGAGAAGGCGGCACCGCTCGGGGACTTCTTCTGCACCGTCACGGGCAACATACACGTCATAAGGAAAAAGCACTTCGAGAAGATGAAGGACGGGGCGATAGTAGCCAATTCAGGACATTTCAACGTGGAGCTCGATCTCGACGCCCTCGGCGAGATAACGACCTCGAAAAGAGTGATAAGGGAGTACGTCGAGGAACACACGCTTGAGAACGGAAGGAAAATAAACGTTCTCGGCGGGGGAAGGCTCATAAACCTCGCCGCGGCCGAGGGGCATCCCTCAAGCGTGATGGACATGAGCTTCGCCAACCAGGCGCTCTGCTGCGAGTACATGGTGAAAAAAGGAGGGACTCTTGAGAACGACGTTCACGACGTCCCCGAGAAAATAGACAGCCTTATATCCCGGATAAAGCTTAAGACCCTGGGAGTCACGATAGACACCCTTACGGCCGAACAGAAGAAATACCTGAGTTCCTGGCAGGTGGGAACATAAGATTAATGGATGAGCACCTCGATTCGTTCCTTGTGTATCTCACGATGAACAGGGGGCTTTCGAAAAACACCATTCAGTCATATTCAAGGGATATATCCTCGCTTGTGGCCTTTCTCGAGAAAAGAGGCGTATCCGATCCCGCCGCCGTAAGCGAAGGCGAGGTAGCCGCCTTTTTCGAGCACCTGAGGAAAAAGAAGCTCTCCCCGAGAAGCGTGGCGAGAAACATAGTTTCCATAAAGCAGTTCTTCAGGTTCCTGCTCGCAGAAAGCGTCATAACCGAGGATCCGCTCAGAAACACCGTCTCTCCCAAGCCCGCAAAGACCCTTCCCCACACCCTTTCGCTGGAAGAGGTCGAAAGGCTCCTCCGGGAGCCCGAGGAAGGCAGGTCCGCCGAGGCGCTCAGGGACCGCGCGATGCTCGAGGTCCTCTACGCCACCGGGGTCAGGGTATCGGAGCTGATCGCCCTCGAGCTTAACCGGGTCAATCTCGACCACGGCTACGTCATTACCCTCGGCAAGGGAAGCAAGGAGAGAATAGTTCCCATAGGAGAGGCCGCCCAGAGGAAGACAAGGGAGTATCTTTCCTACTCAAGGCCGCAGCTTCTTCGCGGCAGGGCATCCGAGTACCTTTTCGTTACCTCGAGAACCGGCTCCAGGATGAGCCGCCAGCGCTTCTGGCGCATGATAAAGGACTACGCCCTCGCCGCGGGCATACGCTCCCACATAACTCCCCACGTGCTTCGCCACTCCTTCGCCACGCACCTGCTTGAGCGGGGGGCCGACCTGCGGGTCATACAGGCCATGCTCGGCCACTCGGACATATCAACGACCCAGATATACACCTACGTCGAAAAGGAAAGGCTGAAACGCATACATGAAAAATCTCACCCAAGAGCGTAAACTGTCGATATGAACTACGAATTTCTCATAATACTGGTCCCCGTAATCCTTTTTTCCCTTACCATACACGAGTACGCCCACGCGCTTGTGGCCTACAGGCTCGGAGACGACACGGCGAAGAGACAGGGCAGGCTGTCGCTGAACCCCCTGGTGCACCTCGACCTGCTGGGAACCCTGCTGCTCTTCATCGTGCATTTCGGATGGGCGAAACCGGTTCCCGTCGACCCGAGGAACTTCAGGAACCCGAAAAAAGACATGCTCATGGTCGCGCTCGCGGGCCCCGTGTCAAACATCCTGACCGCGATTGCGGCGGCCGTGATTCTAAAGGCCCTGTTCGAGAACTACGCGGTCATCCCCCCGGGAAGCGGAGCGGACGTGGCCGCGCGGATGCTCGTGTGGTTCATGTACATAGGGATAGTGCTTGCCGTTTTCAACATGATCCCCGTCCCGCCGCTTGACGGCTCGCGGGTGCTCTACGGACTGCTGCCCGACAGTCTCGCCTACAGGTACGCGAGATTCGAAACCTACGGAATATTCATTCTTTTCGCCTTTTTCCTGTTCGGCGGGAAATTCCTGGGCTACTTCATACGCGTCCCCGTGGTTATCTTTATAGAAATGTGCAACTTCAGCCCGGGCGAACTCGAGATCGTGATCCGGGCGATGAACCCGTAGTGATTGCCGGGAGGAACGGAAAAATGGAAGAACCGCAGTCGGCCTACAGCGTGCAGCTCGAGATATTCAACGGCCCCCTCGACCTGCTGCTTCACCTCATAAAGAAACACGAGGTGGACATCTACGACATACCCATCGCGCTCATAACCGAGCAGTACCTTGAATACCTTGAGTTCCTGAAGGACGTGAACCTCGAGATCGTCGGGGACTACATGTCCATGGCGGCCGAACTGGGATACATAAAATCGCGCATGCTCCTCCCCAGGATAAAGGAAGAAGGCGAAGAGGAGGAAGAGGACCCCAGAGAGGAGCTCGTGAGGCGCCTGCTTGAGTACGAGAAGTACAGGAGCGCCGCGGCGGAGCTCGGAGGAATGGAAATTCTCGGGAAAGACGTCTTCCTGGCGGGTTATGACCGCAGGGAAATGTTCGGAGAGCCGACGGAAGAGACGGAATTCGTGAAATTCGACCTCTGGTCCCTTGTGGACGCCTTCTCCAAGGTATGCGAGGACAGAGAGAAGGCCGAGACGAAGGAAATATCCCTTACCCCGCAGACCTACACAGTCGAGGAAAGAAAAAACCAGGTAATCGAGATAATGAGAAGGAAAAAAGAGGTTCTCTTCGCGGACCTGTTCGAAGAGGACAGAAACCGCATGAAACTCGTGGTAACCTTTCTCTCGATACTTGAGCTGCTGAAAGACGGCGTACTGGATGTTTTTCAGCCGACCTTCGAAGAACCCATAAAGATAATTCTGAGGGAGGAAAATGGACGATAGAAGTTCTTTAGAAAATATAATAGAATGCTTGATATTCGTTTCCAAACATCCTTTAACGATTCAGGAAATTTCCGAGTTTCTGAAAGATGTCGAGAAAAAGGAAATAACCGCCGCCCTAGACGGACTCCAGAAGCGGTGGGAAGAGATGGGGCGAAGTTTCATTCTCGGCGTCGTCGCCGGGGGATACCAGTTCAGGACCCGCCCCGAGTACTCGCAGTACATAGTCGAGTTCAACAAGGAAATAAAGAAGTTCAGGCTCTCCAAGGCCTCCCTCGAAGTGCTTGCCATAATGGCTTACGAGCAGCCCGTTACGAAAATCGAGGTTGAGAAGATAAGAGGGGTGGACTGCTCAAGCAGCGTGAGCGTGCTGCTTGATAGAAGGTTCATCGAGATATCCGGAAGAAAGGATGTTCCGGGAAAGCCTTTTCTCTACAGAACCACTGATCTTTTCCTCGAGACATTCGGCCTTAAGAACCTGAAGGATCTGCCCACGGTAAAGGAAATCGAGAAGATTAAAGAGGATCTTAAGGAACCCGGGTAACCGGAACTCCCTGCCCCGCCCCGAAGCGCCCGGCAAAAAAGGCGTCAGGCATCTCTTGCCTTTGCTCCCGTCTCAGCAAGATGGTCAAGCACTTCTTTTTCCTTTCTGCGCATAATCTCTCTTTCCTTCTTCTTCTTGTGGTCGAACCCGAGCAGGTGAAGGACCGCATGGACTATTAGCAGACGCAGTTCTTCGCCTACCGTGATCTCAAGCCTCCGGGAGTGACGGACGGCTGTCTGGTAGGATATAACTATATCCCCCAGAAGATCGGGGCTGCATCATTCTTCTGCGGAAAGCAGAGAACATCCGTAGTCGCATCAATCTGCCTGTAACGCCGGTTAAGTTCCCTCATGTCCCCGTCGCTCACAAGCGAGACGCAGAGTTCGCTTCGAGAGGAGAGATCGAGATACGCAAGTATTCTTTCAACCAAACGCACCAACTCTTCCCTTCCCGGTCCATCAATGAATTCCTCCCTGTCCACTATGGATATTTCCATTCTCACCTCTTCTTACAGGGCAGCGCCCGTCCCGCTCAGGCGAAAGAAAACCAGGGAAACATAATACGTGCAGGGAAAGACGAATATCAGGCTGTCAAACCTGTCAAGCACCCCGCCGTGGCCGGGAACCAGGGAGCCGGAATCCTTTACCCCGGCCCCTCTTTTTATGGTGGATTCGAAAAGATCGCCGGCAACCGCGGCCGCGGCTATTATTATCGCGTAAAGGGCTACCCAGGCTGCCGGGAGAGGACTTTCAAATATGAAATTCACCGCGAAAGCGCTCACGACGGAGACGAAGAATCCGCCTACTAGCCCCACCACGGTCTTGCCCGAGCTTATATGGCTGGCCAGCTTCTTCTTCCCGAAAGCCTTTCCGAAAAAATACGCTCCCGCGTCGTTAAGAAAAGTGCAGGAAACCGCAAGCACCACCAGGAAAAAGCCTATGTCTTCGGGGCCCCGGCCGAACGAACCGTAACTGAGAGCGCCCTCGCCGCCCGGGATGTTTCTCAGCAGCACCCCGTGGGCAAGCATCCAGCCGAAATATATAAGCGGCAGAAGGGTCATGCCGAGATCCCGCAAACAGTCGCTGAAATCCTTTTTGCGGAATTCCAGTATTATGGAAAGAAATATAAGGAAGGTGAAAAAAAGATTCATGAGCATGAAGTCGAAAAACGCGCTCACGATCAGAAGCAGGGAAATAGCAGTCACGTAAGTTCTTCTCGATCTCCGGATATCCGGGCCCGCAAGCGCGAAGAACTCGATGGAGCAGAGAGCCGCGATCAGGCACATCAGGGCGAGATAATACACTCCCCCGTGGTAGAATATGAGAAGAAGTATCGGTACGGCCACTACGGCCGTGGCGATTCTCGTGATCAGGTTTCTGCTTTCTGTCATGGCGCGTCACGCTTATGCGAAATCGCATAAAAATTAAATGATAAGGGAATCAATGCAAATAACGCCGCTTTACCCGGATACCGCCCGCCCGATGAAAATTCTCGTTCTTGCCTCGGGCAGAGGAACGAACTTCGAGAAAATACGCTCAAGGCAGACGGAAATTGAGCAGGACGGCCGGAAAAACTACGGGGCCGTGGAGCATGTCTTCTCAAACGACCCCGGGGCCCCGGTTCTCGCAAAGGCGGAAGCGCTCGGGATCGAGACCTCCTCCGTAAGTTCGGAGAAGTTCTTCGCGGATCTCGGGAAGCCCCCTTCCGACGAAGGCGGACGGATTCTCTATGACTCGGCGGTGATTTCCCTTGTCGAGGAGGCTTTCGAGCCGGACCTCGTGGTGCTGGCCGGATACAGAAGAAGGCTGAGCCGCCTGTTCACCGAAAGGTTCCCGGACAGGATCGTAAACCTCTACCCCGGGGACACGACCAGGGATTACCTCGTAAGGGGCAAAAGCGCGTGCGTCCAGGCCGTAGAAAACGGCGAGAGAACCATAAGATGCACCGTCTACCTTGAAAACGACCCCGAAACAAGGTTCGGAACCGCGGTTGCCCAGTCAGCCGACATATCCCTTGGGGGTTTCGGTACCGGCGACGCCGCGGCGATGGAAGAAAGAATAAGAGAACGGGGGGAATGGAGGCTTTTCCCCTTCGTAGTCCACGACCTGATCGCAAACGGCAGGGTAGCGATCGACGGGGAAAAAAACATCTATGTCGACGGCCGGCGGATGGGGAAAAGCGGGTTTCCGCTCCCGCCCCGGGACTAGGTGCCCCCGTCTCTCAGCTTCTTGAGAAGCTCGACGTCCCTTGACACCCCGGGAGGAGGCATTTCCACTATCATGTCGAGATCCTCGAAAAACGGGTTGCCGACCATGGCCCTGAAGCACTCGATCCCTATCTTCCCCTCTCCCACGTGTTCGTGGCGGTCCCTGCTGGAGTTGAACTCGGCCTTGGAATCGTTCGCGTGAACGAGCTTCACGGTCCCGGGGGCAAACGCGGCGCCGATGCGCCCCACCAGATCCTCTACGCCCTTACGGGTCCTTATATCGTATCCGGAAGTAAACATGTGGGCGGTATCCATGCAGACCCCGAGATCGTCGCGCGCGACGCTTCGCAGTATGAGAGAAATCTCCTCGAAGCTAGAGCCTATGGTATCCCCCTGCCCCGCCGTGTTCTCAAGCAGAAGCTGCGTCGCGCCGCCGTAGTTCCCGAGAATCCTCGAAACGGAGTCGGCCGCGTTGCCTATCGCCTCTTCCCTCCGCAGCCCCTTCGCGCTTCCTATGTGGGTCATCACGTATTTCACCCCCAGGGCGCTTGACCTTTCAAGCTCCTCCCTTACCAGGTCCACGCTTTTCTCTCTCAGGTCATCCTTTCCGGAAGCCAGGTTTATGAAATAGGGAGTGTGAACGTAGTAATCGCTTATGGAAGCCTCAGAGCAGTTAAGAAAAAAAGCTTCGAGCAGGCGGTCTTCAAGTTCAGGGGGTCTGCCGCCTCTTGGCGAACGGGTGAACATCTGGAAACACTCGCATCCGAGCTGCCTCGCCCGCAGCGGCGCATTCTCGATCCCGCCGGCTATTGAAACATGCGCTCCGAATTTCATCGCGTCCTGCCCCCGTTTGACAAACTCATCCTGTAAATATAACTTGAATGCAGACTTAAAAGGAGCGGGCGGTTGACCCCTACAAAAGCTTTTGTAACCAAGGGCGTGGGAAAGCACAAGCAGAGGCTCTCGAGCTTTGAGCTTGCCCTGAGGAACGCGGGTATCGCGCAGTTCAACCTGGTCAAGGTTTCAAGCATATTCCCCCCGGGCTGTCAGCTCGTAAGCAGGAAGCAGGGCCTCACCATGCTCTCCCCCGGGCAGATAGCGTTTGTGGTGATGAGCGAGAACTCCACAAACGAGCCCAGCAGGCTCATCGCCGCGTCAATCGGGCTAGCGGTCCCGAAGGACAAGACGCGCTACGGGTACATCTCGGAACACCACAGCTACGGGCAGAAGGAAACCCTCGCGGGAGAATACGCCGAAGACCTTGCCGCCTACATGCTCGCCACCACGCTTGACGCCCCCTTCGATCCCGACAAAAGTTACGACGAGCAGAAAGACATATGGGAGATAAGCGGGCACAAGGTGAAAAGCAGAAACGTGACGCAGACCGCGACAGGAGACAAGAACGGACTCTGGACAACGGTCCTTACCGCGGTGGTCTTCTGCTCCTATGAGACGAAGACAACCGGTTAGCTCCCGTTCCCCACAAGGAAGCAGGGCGGAAGAGTTCCACGCGAAAGGATTGCGGATTTCACCTGAACGGGTGTGTCCCGCGTCCTTTCCGGGGCTGAAACCCTTTGCCCCCGCGATTTCCCGAACCCGGCTCACGGCACGAACCGTGTAACTGGTTTTCGACATTCCTGACTCCAGTAATACGATTTTCGACATAAATCCTTGATTTTCGACATTACAGAAGATAAAATACCGAAATTCGACATAATTGGAGTTTATACAGCGTATTTCGACAGCCATAAAGGGTTTTCGAGCAATGCAGATACAGGGCGCAACACCGGATTTCTTTCAGGGCAGCCCCCCGCCACAGGGCACGGAGCTGGTAGGCTGGTCCGCCCTCGTTCACTCGCTCGACGTTGCCGCGCCGGTCCGCAATCCCTCCTGCGTTTCCCAGAAGCATGTTCGCGGAGGCAGACGAAGCGACGGTTTCTGGAATGTCCATGACAGGAGGTACCGCCCGGAGCCTACGCTTGAAGGACACCTGACCTTCGCGATGCGTCATGAGACAATCGATCTTCTGGTCCTCAAAAGAATTCTCCAGGCGGTCCCCGAAACTGCGCTCGTCGAAATGATCCGCGCCAAACCGAGGGGGAGCACCACGCGGAGGATATGGTTCTTCTTTGAGACCCTGACCGGCAGGCGCCTCGACATCGCGGATGCCCCGGCGGCCACAGCCGTCGATGCCATTGATCCAGACCGCTACTACACGGGCGAACAGACGGTTTCGCCGCGACACCGGGTCCGCGACAACCTCCTGGGCAACGGGACGCTGTGTCCCGTCGTAAGGCGAACCCCGGAACTTCAAAGAATGATCAATCTTGATCTCCCGGCAATGACCCGGGATACAATCGGGAAAGCCGGCGCGCAACTCGCCGCGCGAGCCGCGAGCTTCGTGCTGCTTGAAGACAGCCGGGCGAGTTTCGAGATCGAGGGAGAACGCCCGCCGGTTAACCGGCTCGAGCGATGGGGACGCGCGGTCATGGAGGCAGGAAGGAGGCCCCTTCGCCAGTCGGAAATCTATCGCCTCCACGGCATCCTGATCGGCGACGGCCGGTTCAGAACCGAGGGATACAGAACCGAGGAGGTGTTTCTGGGCCGCCGCAACCGCAACTACGAGCCCCTGCCCGAGTTCATAGGCGCCCGCCACGGCGATGTCGCGCATCTTATGAGCGGGCTCAATGAATGCGGCGACCGCCTGCGCAGCTCAGGCATCGACCCCGTTCTCCACGCCGCCTGCGTCGCGTTCGGGTTCGTATATATCCATCCGTTTACCGACGGAAACGGGCGCCTGCACCGCTGCCTGATTCATCAGATCCTGGCGGAGCGCAAATTCACGCCCCCGGAGATAGTGTTTCCCGTTTCATCCGTGATGCTGAGCCGCATAGACGACTACGGAGCCACGCTGCGGGCGCATTCCGGTCCGCTGATGAGGTTCATATCCTGGAAGGCGATGCCGGACGGCAACGTGGAGGTCACAAACGACACCTCGGATCTCTACCGCTATTACGACTGCACGAACGAGGCGGAATTTCTGTACGGCTGCATTCTGCAGACAACAGAATCCGACCTGCCGCGTGAAATCGACTACCTCAAGCGCCACGATGACGCCGTGAAACGGATCACAAACGCCTTTGAAATGCCGGGGCGGGAAGCTGAAGACGTTATCATGCTCATTCGCCGCAACGGGGGTACTCTCCCCGGGAAACGCCGCAGGAAAGAATTCGCCAGACTTACGGAAACCGAGGTTGCCGCGCTTGAAGCCATTGTGGCGGAGGAATTTGACGGTTTCGACCAGAGATAAGAATGGGGTCATCTGGACTCAACCCTTTTTTATAGCGCTCTCACGGGAGATCATCGCCACCCGCTCCCTCTATAAGCTCGCGGGCGACTTCAAAAGTCTTTTCGGAAACGCTCTCTCCGGCAAGCATCCTGCCGAGCTCCATCACCCTCTCCTCCGCGCCGAGGGCATTAACCGAAACGTCCGTTTCGCCGTCGCCGAACCGCTTCGCCACAAGCAGGTGGGTGTCGGCGAATTTCGCGACCTGGGGGAGGTGAGTTATGCACACGACCTGGCTTCGGTCCGAGAGATTCTTTATTTTTTTGCCTATGCTCTCGGCCACGACTCCCCCTATCCCCGCGTCCACCTCGTCGAATATGAAAATCGAGCCGGCATCCCCAGTGGAAACGAAACTTTTAAGCAGAAGCATTATTCTTGAGAGTTCCCCGCCGGAGGCGACTCTGCTGACGGGCCTCGGAGGCTGGCCCGGGTTGGCTGAAAAAAGGAACTGCACGCTGTCTCTGCCGTCCCCCGAGAGATCCTTTTCCGAGAATTCAACCTCGAAACGGGCGTTCTTGAGACCGACCGACCCGGCCTGTCCGGAGAAAAGATCCTCAAGCCTCCCGGCTCCCGCTTTTCTTGCGGCCGATATCGAAGAGGCGGCGGCGGAAACCTTTTCCCTCAGGGAATCCCTCCTTCGCTCGATTTCCTCAAGCATCTCAGCCGAGTTCCCAAGTGCCTCAAGCTCGGATTCGATCCGCCGCTGCTTTTGTATTATCTCCCCGATCGAAGCCCCGTGCTTTCTCTTGAGCCTGCCTATCTCTTCAAGCCTCGAGAGCACCTCTTCAAGCCTTTGGGGGTTGTGTTCTATCTTTCCCGCGAACTCGCTCAGACCGTAGAAAACATCCTCGGCCTCTATGAGCATGGCCGCAATCCTGTCGCGAAGCTCCCCGAGAGACGAATCAAGGTCAGAAACCTTCTCAAGATCCGAAAGGGCCTCCTTCAGAAAACCCACAGCCGAGCTCTCACCCTCGTACACAAGCCCGGTCGCGCTCGCGAGCGAAGACGAGAACCTCTCCGAGTTCTCAAGCCTCACTCTCTCCGCCTCAAGCTCCGAATCCTCATCCGGCTCCGGGGAGACTTTTTTTATCTCCTCCGCCTGGAACCTGAGATAATCCTCTTTTTCCGCCCCCTCCCGCTCTTTTTTCCTGAGAGCTTCAAGCTCGCCCTCCGCCCCCGCGAGTTCGGCGTAGAGGGCCCTGTATCCGGAGACTTCATGTTCAAGTTGAGAAAAAGAGTCTAAATAATTTAAATAATTGCTTTTCTTAAGAAGGCTCTGGTGTTCATGCTGACCGAACATGTTGACAAGCCCGTCAGTCACCTCAGAGAGCGTCGCGAGCGTCGCTATCGAGCCGTTTATATAAACCCTGTTCCGCCCGCCCGGATTGAAAACCCTTTTTACGACAAGCTCGCCTTCGGAGTCCCCGATACCGAACTGCTCAAGCTTCTCCCCGATGCCGCAATCCCCCGGAACCTCGAAAAGAGCCTCCACCGACGTCTGCCTGCCGCCTGACTTGACGTGGTCCGCCGTGAACTTGTCGCCGAGGATTATGTTTATGGCGTCGACAATAAGGGATTTCCCCGTGCCGGTCTCTCCGGTGATTATGTTCAGGTTCGCCCCGAAACTGATGGAAATCTCGTCTATTATGGCGAAATTCTTAAGCCTGAGTTCAACAAGCATCTGTTTTCAAATCCCCCTGCCATGCCTTCGCGGAACAGGGCGGTTCCGCGAAAATCCCCCCGAGCCGAAGAAAGGTTCAGCTTCTTACCTGGCCGTTTCCCCTTACCACGAACTTCTCTGTGGTAAGTTCCTCAAGCCCCATCGGGCCGAACGCGTGCAGTTTCGAGGTGCTTATGCCTATTTCGGCGCCGAGACCCAGCTGGAAGCCGTCATTGAACCTGGTCGACGTATTGACCATGACCGCGGAGGAATCCACTTCCTTCACGAATTTCTCTGAATTTTCAGGGTCTTCCGTAACTATGGCATCCGTATGCATGGAGCCGTAGGTCTGTATATGGCTTATGGCCTCATCGATCGTCGGAACGACCCTCACGTTCAGGACAAGGTCAAGATACTCCTCGTACCAGTCCCCTTCCGCCGCCGGGGCCACGCGGGGAAGAATTTTCCTCGTGTCCTCGCAGCCCTTTATGCTGACTCCCTCTCCTTCAAGCCTTTCTACCGCGGCGGGCAGGAAGTCGCGCGCCACGGAGGAGTGAACGAGCATCGTCTCCATGGAGTTGCACACCCCGGGCCTCTGGACCTTCGCGTTCCGGCAGATTTCCCCGGCCATCCCGAGATCCGCGTGCTCGTCAACGTAAACGTGGCAGACCCCCTTGTAGTGCTTAAGCACCGGGATCCGGGAGTTCTCCGCGACAAACCGTATTAGGCCCTCCCCTCCCCTGGGAATAATGAGATCTATCTTGTCCTCGAGCTTCAGCATCTCGGTCACGACATCCCTGTCCGTAACCGGGACGACCTGGGCCGTATGCGGCGAGAGGCCGCTTTCGGAAAGGGAATCGGCCATAAGCCGGGAGATGGCGAGGTTCGATCTTATCGTTTCAGAACCCCCGCGGAGAATTACGGAATTGCCCGATTTCACGCAGAGCCCCGCGGCGTCGGCCGTAACGCCCGGCCTCGACTCGTAAATGATCCCTATGACGCCGAGGGGAATTCTTTTTTTCTCGACGGAAATCCCGTTCGGCCTGTCCCACTTTGCCGATATCTTGCCCACGGGGTCGGGAAGCTCCGCTATCTCCCGAAGCCCGTCGGCAAGGGAGCTTATCCTCGAAGGATCAAGCCTGAGGCGGTCCACAAGCGCGGCCGAGAGGCCCTTTTCCTCGGCGTCGGAAACGTCCTTCGCGTTCTCCGAGAGCAGGCCCGGGGTTTCCTTCACCAGGAGTTCCGCGAAGCGCAGAAGAAAGTCGTTTTTCCGGGAAGACGGGGCGGAAGCCAGGGTTCTCGCGGCTTTTCTTGAATTCTCCGCAATACCGCCGATCAGCCGGGCGGGGCTCATGGAGCCGGAAGACCCCGGTTCTTTGTTCGAAGCAGACATCCGTGTTCCTCGGGAAAACCTTAACGCACTCCTATTATTATGATCCATAACGGCGAATAAAAGAAACGGGCGGGCGGAGACGGCTTCCGGGCTCCCCCCTATCCCATGTTCACCGCATCGCGCGCGGCCAGGTAATCGAGTATCTGCCGCTTGCACTCCTCGATCGAGTGCTTCTCCGTGTCGACCGTGATTTCGGGGTCAGAAGGCTCCTCGTACGGGTCGTCAATTCCAGTAAATCCCTTTATGACCCCCTCCCTGGCCTTCTTGTAAAGCCCCTTCACGTCCCGCTGCTCGCACTGCTCGACGGAGCAGTCGACGAACACCTCGACGAATTCCCCTTCCTCCACAAGCTCCCTTATCGCGTCGCGGTCGGCGCGGTAGGGAGAGACAAAGGCGGAAAGGACGAGAACTCCCGCGTCCATGAAAAGCCTGGACACCTCGCCTATTCTCCTTATGTTCTCCTCGCGGTCCTCGGCGGAAAAGCCGAGGTCCTTGCAGAGACCCATCCTGACGTTGTCTCCGTCCAGTATGTAGGTGCGGTGGTTGCGCTGTATAAGCTCTTTTTCGACTTCATTGGCAAGAGTGGATTTTCCGGAACTCGGAAGTCCCGTGAACCAGAGAATCAGAGAACCGTGGCCGTTCAGCCTTCTTCTGTCCTCCTTGGTGATTTCATGCTGATGGGGAATAACGAACCTTTCCATGTTGTGTTGCCTCCAAGATTGTAAGATGCGGATATGATTTAAAAAAGATAAGGAAAAGCAGGCTAGGACTGCCAAGCCCCTCGCGCCAGTTCCTCTTTCTTCCCAAAGCTCCCGGGGCAACATTATACAGCACGGAAACAGGGGTTGTCCACATCAGCGCGCGTCGGCCCGGTCAGAACGGGGGCCCGCCCCGGCAAGGATGCGCTTTTCCCCGCGCGGGCCGTTGCCCGGAACCGCGAAAACCAGGACCCCGAGAAGCGGAAACAGGGCAAACGCCCCGCTTCCGGGCGTATTTCGCGCATCCTCCCGCGGGGCAAGCGCACATCCGCCGCCGCCCTGTTCCGTTCTTCCGCCAAACGTCGGCGTGGGGCCCGAGGAGGAATCGCCCGGCAAGGGGGGGGCCGCCTGCGGATCGTTATCCTCGTTGATCAGCGATACGTCGTCAGGATCAAATCCGTTATAGAACCTGTCCCCGCTCTCCGCCGGTTCGAGCACTATAGCGTAGAGGCCGGGACCATCCCCGTCGCCGTCGTCGGCGCCGGTTACCGTCACCGTCTGCTCAGCCTCCCAGTCGCCGGGCGTGAACTCAAGCGCCTGGACATCGGCCGTTCCCTCCGACGGATCGCTGCTGCGCAGGGGAATTACGACCTTGCTTGCCGGTTCTGATTCAAGCTTCACCCGGAACACGGCCTCCCCTCCCCCCTCCGTGGTCACAAGCCCGGAAGTCGGCGTAACGCTTATTCCCGTGGGCGCGCAGGAAGGCGGAAAACCCGCAGCATCGCTTATATCCCAGCCCATGTCCTTCAGCATGGCGAGGCTCAGGTCCATGTCCATGGGAAAGGGGTAGAGGTATTCCATGATGTCTTCCGCGTCAGGATGAACATGGGTTACGGAACTGCCCTCTTCAAAAGTGGGGGGAGCGTAGAGCCGGGGTTTTCCGTCCGGAGCGACGCCGGCAGGCTTAAGCTCGGCCATGCGCCGCCCGTAGCTGCATGGATCGTTCTCTTTTCCGGGCCGCGCGGTCCCGTCCCACAGAAGACCGGTGCCCGAGGTAATGGCCCGTTCCCTGTCCTGCTGCTCAAGATCGGTGATAAATTCACGGTCTTCCTCCGAATACATCTGCACGTCGTAGATTCTCTGCCACTGCTCCACGTAAACCGAGGAACCCTGATTTCCGCCGCTTACGTCAAGGGTCGCGTCGGGAAAAGAACCGTCTTCCCTGAGAGAGGAATGAAACCCGAGCCCGTGAATAATCTCGTGCGCGGCAAGGGCGACGAAATCTATTGAATATGGAGGCGCTTCCCCCCGAAGACCGTAATGGAATTTCGAGTTCCTGGAGAATTCCACCGTGAAATGAGGCTCCGATTCATCTATCAGGGCTTTTTCCCTGATTTTCTCCGCAAGCGCCGACGGGTACCCTATGTGCAGCAGTCCGGGACCGAAGCTTATGGACTTCCCGATATAAGCCTTGGCGACCGTGGTTTCATTCTCAAAGGAACTGAACGACACCTCGACCCGGATGACGTTCGAACCCGGCAATCTCCCTCCCAGCAGACCGGCGGCGTGCTCAAAGGCGTTTTTTCTCGCCTGCCCGAGCGTGTCCGCGTAATTGCCGCCGGCGCCGAACAGTTCCCTCTGTTCCTCCGTCAGCGCGGACGCATCATTGAACCCGCTCCCCTCGGCGTCCCCGTATATCGGCTCGATAGTGACCGCGCCGCAGTACGCGGCCGCGGAGAAAACGGTCAGCAGAAAAAAAAGAAGCCCGGCGGAAAAATTTTTCACTTCGCTTCGCCCAATGACGTGCAGTTCCGAGCTCACCCTCATAATCAGACCGTCTTTTCGTCCTTGCCTCCGGGGAAGTTCCTGTCCCCCTCCCCCCGCTGAAAGCGCGACCGCCTTTCGCGGGCCGAAGATCCCGCCGGCCGCCGCAGAGGCAGTCATGACCGGACGCTAGAAGGATAACCCAGAAAACCGTCCTGTTCCAGAGCGCGGCCGCGAATGCCGCGTGAAAGCCGCGCGGCACTTGATTCTTCACGGCGCAGCAATTAGAATCTAGTTCCGAAACCGGGGGCGGGACCGCCCGCCGCTGATTCCGCCTGCCGGCCGGAATCCGGTTTTCCGGAGTGACTTATGGCTTCAGAGACTAAAGACAAGCTCGTGAGCTTCAGAATTCCCGAGAGCGACTACAACTACGTATGCTCCACGGCCGAGAGCAGGGACATAAGCTCAAGCGAATTCATAAGGATAGCGATAGAGAAGTTCCGGAGGGAGAGCGGCGAGCCTACCAGGTCCGAGGTAATCGCCTACCTGAAGAACCTCGGCTCCGCGGAGAGAGACGAGATCCTGGACAAGGCGGAGGGCGCCCGGAAAAGGAGAATAAGATCCTTCATAAACGACGCGATCTCCGGGAAACCCGGCATCAAGGGAAAAGAGCTCTGCGAAATGGTGAGCAGGGAATTCGGCCTTCCGGTCACCCTTGACCTAAAGCACAAGGTGTATCTCAGGATAAAAAGCCGCAGGAGAAGAAAGAGCCTGGTGGGGAAGCTCGAGAAGGAATACTAGCCGTACGGCGCCGGGGTTCTCCCGGGGCGGCGCGTCCCGCCCCGGCCCCCGCCGCGAAGCTCGCAGCCGGGCAGTCATTCAGACCACACACGCACACGGAGGCAGAAAATGGAAAGAACATTGTCAATAGTAAAGCCCGACGGGGTCGGGGCCAACCTGATCGGCGAGGTTCTCCGGAGGTTCGAGGCAAACGAAATAAGCGTCGTCGCCCTCAGGATGACACACCTTTCGAAAAAGCAGGCAGAAGGGTTCTACGACGTGCACAGGGAAAGGCCTTTTTTCTCGAGCCTCACCGACTTCATGTCCTCGGGGCCGTGCGTGGTGATGGTTCTCGAGGGGGAGGATGCCATATCGAGGGTGAGGGCCATAATGGGCTCCACGAACCCCGAGGAAGCGGATCCCGGGACCATAAGGAAGGATTTCGCGTCCGGCATAGAGAAGAACATTGTGCACGGGTCCGATTCGCCGGAATCGGCCGCCTACGAAATAGGATATTTCTTCAGCGAGCTTGAAATAAACAGCCGGTAGGGTCCCGTCCGCGGGCCGTCCCGGCCGGGGAGAAAAAGCAGGCCGTGTCTTCTGGGAAAAAAACCGAAATTCATCCGGTCACCGTGCTTAAAAGCGCGCAGCCTCTTCTTGCCGGAGATTTCATCGAGGAACTGAAAAAAAAGCTCTCGGGGGACTCTCCCAAGCTGCTGGTCGAAAGCAGGAACCTCGACGAGACGTCCCTTCGGGAAGTGCTCGAGGACGCGAGGACCCTTCCCATGTTTCACGAGAGAAAGCTGATCGTGGCGAAGGGATATGACGGCCTGGGAAAGGACGACATCGGGCTGCTTAACGAATACGCCGGGGCCCCGGCCTCTTCCTCCGTGCTGGTCCTTCTCTCGGGGGGATCCCGGAAAAGCAAAGTTAAACCCGCGGGCGGCATAAAGCTCGTCGACCTTGACAGGGGAAGCAGCACCGAGCGGGAAATAGGACGCCTGGCGAAGAAACTCGGAATCTCCCTTTCTCCCGGAGCGGCGGGCTTCGTAAAAGCCATGCTCGGCGAGGACATGAACCTCATCAGCAACGAGCTCGGGAAGATATCCCTCTATGTGGACGGGAAAAAACCCGTGGGCGAGAAGGAACTGAGGGGGCTTATGGAGAAACGGAGCAAGGAGAACGTGTTTTCCCTCTCGACCGCGCTATCGAACAGGGACCTCAGGGGTTCCCTCAGGATACTGCGGGAACTCGAGAGAAACAGGGAGGACCCCCTCTCCATACTCTACATGATAGCCTGGAGATTCCGCCAGATATTCAAGGTCTCGCAGTATCTGCGGGAAAAAAAGTCCGACGAAGCCATCGCGAAGGCCATAAAGACTTCCCGCGGGGCCGTTTTCTACCTTAAAAAAAGCGTGCGCAACTTCAGGGAGAACGATCTCGGCAGGATACTGGGTCTCATAGAGGAAACGGACTTCGGAATCAAGAACAGCTCCGGGGACAGCTATATTCTTCTTGAGAGGCTTCTTCTGGGAATCTGCTCCCGGAAGGCCTAGGAACCGGCAGCCTGGGAACCGCTCAGGTCAGAGAGCTTTTTTGAGAACCTCGATACGTATCTTGAGGCTTTTTTCCTGTGGATAACCCCTTTGGTGGCGGCCCTGTCGGTAAGAGAGACCAGTTCCTTCAGAAGGGCCTGCGATTTTTCGATATTCCCGCTCCCGAGAGCTTCCGAGTAACGCTTGATCTTGGTTTTGAGAGTGGAAGTCACGAACCTGTTCCTCTCCCGCCTCTTTATGTTCTGGCGATGCTTTTTCTGCGCCGATTTCGTTCTAAGGCCCATAACAATCCTCCGGGGTTTACAAATGAGCGTCTAAGTCTACATCTTCTCCCTGCATTGTCAATAAACTGAGTAGGGAATTATCGAGCTGGCCAAGGATTCCTGTTGTTTTCATACTAAGCTCTTGAAATTATTACGGAAGTTAACTTTTCTGACAGGTGACCAAGGGCGGCTTGTAGTATTTTCAGGAAGTTACATTATGTCCAGCGGACATTTACTGGGTTTTTGCCCTTGACAAATTAGACAACATGGATATCAAATATGCTATACATGCATGTAAATTTTTACGCACAGACACTAACGAAGGGAGGTTAGTGCGAATGTTCGACATAGAAGTCGCAGGGCAAATGGCAGCGTGGTTCCTGCACAAGGAAGGGGGAACCATGCCTCACCTGAAATTGATGAAGTTGCTTTATATTGCCGAGAGAACATCCATAGAGGAAAACAACTACGCTATTCTTGAGGACAATCTTTTCTCGATGGACAAAGGTCCGGTTCTTAGTGTCACTTACGATTACATGAAAGGAGCAGGACCTAAAGAAAACGGGTGGAACAAATGGGTTTCAAGGATGAGACGAAACAAAGTTACATGAAAGGAGTCTCATTGGCGAAACAATATAACCCGGAAGACTTAGACCTTCTGAACGGAGCAACTTTAGATGTTCTTGAGAAAGTCTGGAATCAGTGTGGTCGGATGACCCAAAAGGACATCGTAGAATATACGCACAAGTTTCCTGAATGGGAAAACCCGCATGGTTCTTCTAAGGAGATCGAGTACGAAAGCCTTCTTGTCGCATTAGGATACGGGGAAGAATCCAAAAATATGGCAGAAGAGCTGGAAGCTCAACGAGAAGCCAGCAAGCTTTTTCCGGCATAATCCCCTATCCATGAATACACTTTTTATTCCCTCCCCCGGAGTGGCATTTTCAGCTCCATCCGGTGGAAAGCATCACTTGTTCTTTGTTTTGACCCTCCCCTTAGAGAAGAACGGCGTAGAGAAAGTCCTTATAGTCAACATAACGTCCACACGGATTGACGAAAGATACACCCTCAGTCCAGGTGATCATCCTTCAATTGATCGCAAAAGCAAAAGTTACATCAACTACGTGCTAAAGCCAAGATAATATCCGTAAAGGAATTGGAACAGAAACGTCGGCGGGGAAGAATAAAAATAAAAGAATCAGTTAAACCAGAAATCCTAGAGTATATTTGCAGTGGACTTAAGGAACCTAAACTTTCCGCTAGGCGATTCAGAGACTTCTACGAGGAAGCTTGCGACAAAGCAAAAAAGTAATTCCACCCAGCACCTGCTTATTCCAGTTTATTCGTCGGAATGGGTGTCCGAATTCGTTCGGAATTACTGTCCGAATTCAATCGGAATATGCAGCACCTGCGATTTGACAGGTAACACGTTGGAAGAACTGGGAAAAGGATGTTTGGCTAGCTAGCTCGATAATCCCCACTGAATAACTAGTCGCCGCTGTCCGGTCGCCAGCACCGAGTCCATGAGCACCTCCCGGGATGTGTAGCGCGGACGAAACCCGGTCTCGCGCGCAAGCTTCTCGCTGCTGGCCACCCACGGCCACCGCGCCATCGCAAGGCCGCACGCGGGCGAGTCGCTCTGCAGCCGGAGCATCCATGTCGCCTGCGCGATGAACGCGAGAAGCGGCGCCGGCAGGGCTACCGGACGCCTGCCCGCAACGCGCGCGATCTCGCTTCGGGCGACGGTGCCCTCTCCCGTGACGTTGAAGACGCCGGGCACGGGCCACAGCAGGCAAAGCTCAAACGCCTCCATCAGGTCGTCCATATGGATGAACTGCATCTGCGGGTCCGCGCCGGGAATGCGGATGGACGCCATTCTGGAAAAGACCCGCGTGACGGAGTTCTCGCACCGGGGCGCCATTACCGTACACCCGCGCAGCACGGTGACGCAGGCGCCGGGATTGTCCGTTGCGAAGTTCTCCAGCATGAGTTCCGTTTCCGCCTTGTCCTCGGCGTACTGGAAGCCGCGGACGGGCCGGACGGGCGATTCCTCCGTATACGGCTGTTCGGCTCCGGGGCGGGCGCCGTATACCGTGGTGCTGCTAAGATAGACCAGGCGCCGCACGTCGGCGGCCCGGCAGTCGCGCAGCACCCGGTCCGTGCCGCCGATGTTCACCCGGCGCGCCGCCTCGCGGTCATGGCCGGGCCGAAGCAGAAAGGCCAGGTGGACAACGGCGTCGATCCTATGCTCGCGCAGGATGTCCGCAACGGGTTCCCGGATGTCCCGCCGGAACGTCACGACTTTCGGGTGGGATGCGCTCACCGGGAGACGATCAAGCGCCACAATGCCGTCCACTTTATCCGACCGCGCAAGCCGCTCCACCAGTTTTGCGCCCACGAACCCGGCCGCGCCGGTTACCAGAAACCTCATCGGGATGCTCCGTCACTTCCGTGAACCCTTGCCCGGACGCCTTCTAATGAGATGGGTGCTTGCTCCATATATGCCTTCCGCCGCTTCCATGATGGTTTCGGTCAGGGTCGGATGAGGATGTATCGAAAAAGATATGTCCTCGGTCGTCGCGCCCATTTCAATTGCCACCACGGCTTCCGATATGAGTTCTCCCGCCTGCGTTCCCACGATTCCGACGCCGACCACTCTCCGGGTTCCGCGATGGGCTATGATCTTCGTAAGGCCGTCGGTCCTGTTAAGCGTAAGGGCTCTGCCAGAGGCCGCCCACGGAAATTTCGACACGTCCACTTCCATTCCCGACTCCCTGGCCTCGGTTTCGGTGACCCCGCACCAAGCGATCTCGGGGTCGGTGAATATGACCGCCGGGACGGCTCTCGGGTCATACTGGGTCTTGGCCCCGGTTATGACCTCCGCCACGATCCTGCCTTCATACGTAGCCTTGTGGGCGAGCATGGGTTCCCCGGCGACGTCTCCTATCGCGAAAATCGCCGGGTCGGCAGTCCTTCTCTGCGAGTCGGTCTCTATGAAGCCCCCGGCGTCCACCATGACCCGGGTGTTCTCAAGGCCGAGACCCTCGGTGAAGGGCACTCTTCCGACCGAGATCAGGACCTTTTCGTATTTTTCCTGAAAGTTTTTCCCGTCGGCTTCAAATAGGATTTCAACTTCGTTGTCTAACTCCCTGATGGAAACCAGCTTTGTCCCAAGCATTATGGAGCGGAATTTCTTATCAAGCCTTTTCTTGAGAACGGCCGCGAGGTCCCTGTCAACCCCCTGGACAAGGCCGGGGAGCATCTCGACTACCGTGACCTCGGTGCCTAGAGAGGAAAAAAACGTCCCGAGCTCAAGCCCTATGTAGCCTCCGCCCACCACGAGCAGGGTTTTCGGGATCTCTCCCATGGAGAGAGCGCCGTCGGAATCGACCACGTTCGGGGAGCTGAAATCCGCTCCCGGGATCCTCCTCGAAACAGAACCCGTGGAGATAACGGCGTTTTGAAACACTACTTCCCGCTCCTCTCCGGAAGCCGTTTCGACGCGAAGCGCACCTGAAGAGGCAAAAGACGCCCTTCCCCGCAGGTAATCTATCTTTCTTGCCCGGACAAGCGTGCGGAGCCCTCCCGTCAGCTTGGAGACCACCTCGTCCTTCCATGAAAAAAGCTTCCCGGGGTCGATCCGCGGTTCCCCGTAGCTGAGGCCGAAATCCGCCGCGTCCCTTGCTTCGTCCGCCACTTTCGCCGCGTGAAGAAGGGCCTTTGAAGGTATGCATCCCCTGTAGAGACAGACCCCTCCGGGGTTTGCCTCGGGATCTATAAGCGTGACTTTCTTCCCCCTGTCGGCGAGGGCGAACGCGGCCGGATATCCCCCGGGGCCCGCCCCTATCACCGCCACTTCAGTCGTTATTCTCTCCATCGCCTGCTACACCGCCTCCTCGAATATGCTGTCTGGGGAGTTTTCAAGCATCCCGCAGAGCCATCGGAGAAACCTTGCCGCCTCGGCCCCGTCTATAATCCTGTGGTCGTAGGAAAGCGAAAGCGGGAGCATGAGTCTCGGCACGAACTCGCCGTCGACATGCGCGGGCTCGAGGGAGGATCTTGAGACCCCCAGTATGGCGACTTCGGGGGGATTCAGAATCGGCGTGAAAAACGTTCCCCCTATTCCTCCGAGGTTGGTCACGGTGAAGCCGCCTCCCTGGAGCCTGTCGGCGGAGAGCCTCTTCTCCCTCGCCGCAGAAGATATCTCGGCAAGCTCGACCGATATCCGAGTTATGTCCTTTTTGTCCACATCCCTTATCACAGGAACGAGAAGTCCCCTTTCGGTATCCACGGCGACCCCGATGTTCACGTATTTTTTGTAGACGATCGTGCGGCTGCCCATATGTATGCTTGAATTGAACTTCGGAAACTCGGAAAGCGCCCGGGAAAGGGCCTTTACCAGAATTGCGGTCACGGTCAGATTCCCCCCGGCTTCAGCCACCCTGTCCCTGTTAAGTTTCCTGAGATCCTCAAGCCGCGTTGTGTCCGCCTTGTCGAACTGCGTCACGTGCGGGGCCGCCCACGCCTGGGAGAGGCGCTCGGCCGTAAGCTTCCTCACGGTCGAGAAACTCTCTGCAACCGTCTCTCCCCATCTTGAGAAGTCGGGAAGATCGGGTTCTGGCGCCTGTGCCGTCGGGGCGGAAGAAACAGACCTTATTATAGCCTTCGCGTGGGCCTTCACGTCCTTTTCGAGGATTCTCCCTCGGGGGCCGGTTCCCAAAACGGAGCCGAGCTCAACGCCGAGTTCCCTCGCAAGGCGCCTGACGGAAGGCGCCGCGGCCACTTTGAGCAGTCCCGGCGCCGCCGCGTCGCTCGCCCGCGCGGCTTCCGGCTGGGAAGGCCGCTTTTTTTCTTCCGGCGGTTTCCCTGCCGGAGCGGGTTTTTCCTCTGCGGGGGGTCTTTTCTCCTCGGCCCCGTCCGCCGCGACTGAAGCATCGGGTTCTTCCGGAGGAAGCTCTTCGTCCCCGGAGTCGCCGCTTATTCTCACGAGAACCTCGTTTATCGCCACGGTGTCCCCGGCGCTCACGCAGACGTCGACAACCGTTCCGTCCGCGGGGGAAGGAATCTCGACGGCGGCTTTGTCCGTTTCCACCTCAAGCAGGGGCTGCTCGAGGGAAACCCTGTCTCCGGGCGAAACGAAAACCTCTATCACCTGCCCGGATTCAATTCCTTCTCCAAGTTCGGGAAGCCTGAATTCCATCAATTCGCGTTCCTCGTCACGTGACCGCGGGGTTGGGCTTCCCCCGGTCGATTCCGAATTCGCTTATCGCCTCGCTCACGGTCTTCTCGTCTATCCTGCCTTCCCTGCAAAGCTCTGAAAGCGCCGCGACCGCGATGTGGCGGTAGTCGACCTCGAAGAAGTCGCGGAGCGATTCGCGGGTGTCGCTTCTTCCGAACCCGTCGGTTCCCAGGGAAACAAGGGGCTTGGGAAAGTAAGAGGAAATCGAATCAGGAAGGCTTTTCAGGTAATCGGTCGCGGCGATGAAGACCCCGTCTGTCCCCTTCCATGCACCGGGAAATGTAGCTTTTCCTTCTCTTTTCCCCGGGATTGAGGCGGTTCCACCTGTCGGTCTCCTTGGCGTCCTGGTAGAGCTCCTTGTAGCTCGTTATGCTCCAGACGTCGGTCGGGACGCCGTAGCCGCTCTCAAGGACCTCCCTCGCCCAGAGAACCTCGTTCATGATGGCGCCGCTTCCGAAAAGATGGACCTTTTTCCCCGAGTCCCTGATCCCGGAAGACGCGAACCTGTACATTCCCCTTATTATACCTTCCTCGACCCCCTCGGGCATGGCGGGCTGCACGTAGCGCTCGTTCATCACCGTCATGTAGTAGAATATCTCCTCGCCGTCCTGGTACATCCTCTTTATCCCGTCCCTGACTATCACCGCTATCTCGTAGGAAAAAGCCGGGTCGTAGGCCCTGAGGTTGGGATAGGCGTAGGCGAAATGATGGCTGTTTCCGTCCTGGTGCTGGAGGCCCTCGCCCGCAAGCGTGGTCCGCCCCGCGGTGCCTCCCACCATGAATCCCCTGCACTTCATGTCGGCCGCGGCCCAGATAAGGTCCCCTATTCTCTGGAAGCCGAACATCGAGTAGTAGATGAAAAACGGGATCGTGTTTATGCCGTGGGTCGAGTAGGCCGTGCCGGCCGCTATGAAGGAAGACATGCTGCCCGCCTCGGTTATGCCTTCTTCGAGTATCTGGCCGTCCCTTGCCTCCCTGTAGTAAAGGAGGGTGTCCGCGTCGACGGGTTCGTAGAGCTGCCCCACGCTCGAGTAGATGCCCACCTGCCGGAAAAGCGCCTCCATCCCGAAAGTTCTCGCCTCGTCTGGGACTATGGGGACTATCAGCTTTCCTATGTCCCTGTCGCGCATGAGCCTTGAGAGCATGTGGACGATCACCATGGTGGTGGCCACCTTTCTCTTGCCCCCGGAAGCCTTCTTGAACTCCTCGAACACCCGCTCCGGGATCTTCTCAAGGGGCTCTGCCCTTACGGTCCGCTTCGGCATGGGTCCGCCGAGGGCTCCCTTCTCTCGCGGAGGTACTTCATCTCGGGGCTGTCGGGAGCGGGCCTGTAGAAGGGGGCCCTTCTCACTTCCTGGTCGGTAAGCGGTATGTAAAAGCGGGAGCGGAAGCGCCTGAGCTCCTCCTCGTTAAGCTTTTTCTGCTGGTGGGTTATGTTCTTGCCCTCCCCCGCTTCCCCAAGGCCGTAGCCCTTTATGGTCTTTGCGAGAATGACCGTGGGAGAGCCCGTGTTCTCGACCGCGGCCCTGTAGGCGGCGTAGACCTTCTCCGAGTCGTGGCCTCCTCTCGCGAGCTTCTCGAGCTGCTCATCTGAGTGCTTCTCGACCATCTCGAGGATTTCCGGGCGGGTGCCGAAAAAATGCTCCCTTATGTGCTTCCCCGAAGAGATGGTGTACCTCTGGTAGTCCCCGTCGAGGGCCTCCTCCATCCTCTCGACCAGGAAGCCGTCTTTGTCCTGGGCCAGGATCGGGTCCCAGCTCGCCCCCCAGAGAACCTTTATCACGTTCCACCCCGCCCCCCTGAAGATTCTTTCGAGCTCCTGTATTATCTTGCCGTTTCCCCTCACGGGGCCGTCAAGGCGCTGGAGGTTGCAGTTGATCACGAATATGAGGTTGTCGAGCTTCTCCCTCGACGCGAGGGTGATGGCCCCCAGGGTTTCCGGCTCGTCAGTCTCCCCGTCCCCGATGAAGGCCCACACCTTGGCGTCGGTGCGGGGCTTGAGACCCCTGTCCTCGAGGTACCTGTTGAAGCGGGCCTGGTAGATCGCCATTATGGGGGAAAGCCCCATCGAGACCGTCGGGAACTGCCAGAAGCCCGGCATTAGCCAGGGGTGGGGATAGGAAGAGAGGCCGTCTCCGCTCAGTTCCCTCCTGAAGTTGCGCATCTGCTCGACCGATACCGTGCCTTCGAGAAACGCCCTTGCGTATATGCCCGGCGAGGCGTGCCCCTGGAAGTAGATCATGTCCCCTTCCCAGTTCTCGTCGCCTGCCCTGAAGAAATGGTGGAACCCTATCTCGTAGAGCGTGGCGGCCGAGGCGTAGGTCGAGATATGCCCTCCGATGCCGTCGCTTATCCTGTTCGCGCGCACGACCATGGCCATGGCGTTCCACCTTATTATGCTTCTTATCGTGCGCTCTATTTCGTAGTCGCCCGGGTAGCGCGGCTGGTCCTCAAGCGCGATCGTGTTCACGTATGGGGTGTTTGACGCGTAGGGAATGCTGACGCCTTTTTTCTGGGAGTATATCCGGAGCTTTCTCAGCAGTTCGCTTGCCCTCTCGCGACCGGAATTCTCGATCACGTATTCAAGCGATTCGATCCATTCCCGGTCTTCAGCTTCTTCTTCCGATACTTGAGGATCTTCTTCCATTATCCATACAAAACGCGCTTTCAATCTGTTTCGTCAAGAAATTCAGTCTAAATCTTCCAATTTATTTTCCAGAAATTCAAATATCTTGTTAAATTTTTCTATAGTCGTTCTATTAAATTCAAACTCTTTATTATGTATGTATAAGTCTTGAACTGCGGTATTAAACTTGGATTTTATATACCCGTCTTCCTTTTTATGATCTTTAAAGCAAGTTTGTATCACCCTGATTCTTTCAGCTTCGCCAAACAAGTCTTCGGTTTCTAAGTTCTTCCAACGCTTGCTTATATCCTCAAATGTAAAAATTCTACTCTGCATATCCGGTCCAATATCATCGATGTATTTGTTTTTTGCTTTCTCTCCGCCTTCGTCCGAATCAAACAACGCAACAAATTTTTTATTCCATGCTAAGTAGAGACGGAATTTACAGTCGTATTTATCTACACCTGCACCAGGGTAAAAATGTAGGTCACACTTCCCTCCAAAAACTACATTTAATAGGTACTTAAAAATATAGTAGTCATTTTTGCCTTCGGTAAAAATGGTTGCGGGGAGGACTTCCAGATTGCTCGGGGTGTATTCCAATGCGTCAAGAATTGGTTTGAAGTGGTCTTGTTCATTTGGATGATCGGCAACAAAATTTTTATAAAGAATTGCATTTATATCGGTTTCGGTTGTATCGGCTCCTTCGGGGTTATCGTAGTCTATCGCCTTATTTCTCACAATATAAGTTCCAGCAAGCCACTTGGGGTTTATTAGGTAGTGGCTGTGAGTTGAGTAAATAAGTTTACAATCCGAGACTATGCTCTCTAGGGATTCAAGTAACTTCTGCTGAGAACGCTGGTGCAAATTACTTGCTGGTTCATCAAGCAGAAACAAAGTTTCCCCAGGATCACTTGACCGAGACTTGCGAAATGCTGTAAATATAAGAAAACTGAAAAACCACCTGAATCCTAAACTTCTATCATTTATTGAATAATTGTCTGGCCCTTGTTTAATTCTCAGTTCGACAAAATACCTTTCGTCGCCATTGTTATCTTCTTCACTATCATACGAAATATCCACTTCCTTTCTCTGTGTTCCTCCAAAAATTGCATCCCACTCTTTTAATATTTCCTTATTGAGTTTAGACGACATTTTGGAAAGCAATTGAGTAAGAGCCTCTTTATGGGATTTTTCCTCTTTTTTTCTCATCCTCTCCAACAGGTCTTCCTCTATGGTCAGTCCGTCTTTGATTGAATCAAGGATATCTTGTATAACATTTCTATATTCTTCTTGTTCGGCTCCTTCATTCTCAAAAGGTTCAAGATAAATTTTTTCAGGAAACTTAAAAAGGAAATCTTGATAATACAAAATTTTAGGCAAATGCTCACTTTTTATTAATTCTACGACGTTATTCCAAGCTTCTTCTTTCCATTCGTAAAGCTGCTTGAATCTTTTCCCGCGCTTCGTGCTACCTTCTATATCCAAGTCCCAAAAAATTTCTTCCCAGTTGCCATTCGTAGCAGGAACTGATCTTTCAAACTCATATTTTCGGGTGATTTTTACCGATTTACTTAAGGTCTTTACGTGAAATTTATATTCTCTTCGTAGGTAATTTTGAATATCTTCTATTTCTTTATCATCTAATTCCAGTTCTGCTTCAACGGAAATCGCTCCGTCAAACGCATGTTGATGACTTTTCGAGATTAAAGTATGTGCATCTCGGTTGGAAATACCATTCTGAAAAAGATAAATTGCTTCCAGTATAGAAGTTTTTCCACTTTCATTCAGTCCTACAAGAGTAAAAATCTTTGGGCTAGGTTTTTTGTTTAGCTGCAGTTCTATCTTTGGAATTCCTTTGTAATTAATTATGGTAAACTTTATATATTTCATCAGAGTTCTCTTTATAATCTAAAGACCTAACCAACAGAATTTGTGTTTTAGTTTTCCTATAGAGGACAGCAAGCTAGAATTAACGTAAAATAAATAGGGTGGTATCTTGATTGTAATATAACCATCTTGGAACTAAGTGGCTATTCTCTCACTGAGAATTCACCCAACCGCAATTTTAGGTTAATGACAAAAGAAGTGAACCCCAATGTTAGGGCAATTTTTTTTGTTTTTCTAAGTGTATTTCCACATTCTTTAAGCCACTTTATATAATCCACGAGGCAGAGCTTACCACAACGCAGTCCGATTACTTCTGTTCGGTAAATTCGGCGTCTATAACGTCGTCGCCCGAAGTCGAGTTTCCCTGCTCGGGGGTTTGGCCCTCAACCTCACCCTCCCCGGCACCCGCGGAGGCTTCTTCCTGCTGTTTTTTGTACATCAGTTCAGCAAGCTTGTGAGAGACGGCGGTTATTCTCTCCGTCGCGAGATCGATTTTGCTCAGATCATCCGATTTAAGGGCCTCTCTTCCTTCTTCAAGAGCCTGCTCAAGCTCTTTTTTCTCATCCTCGGAAAGGCCATCGCCAAGTTCCTGAAAACTCTTGTCGGTCCTGTAGACAAGCTCGTCAAGCTGATTTCTCTTCTGAACCTGCTCGCTTTTCTCCTTGTCCTTCTCGGACATCTTCTCGGCTTCCTCGACCATGGAATCGATCTCGTCGCTGCTAAGCCCGCTTGAAGCCTCAACCTTCACCTTCTGCTCCTTCTGGGTTGCATTGTCCTTTGCAGAAACATGGAGTATTCCGTCCGCATCGGTGTCGAAAGTAACTTCTATCTGCGGAATGCCCCTTGCCGCCGCGGGGATACCCGACAGAATGAACCTGGCAAGTGTCCTGTTGTCGGCCGCCATCTGCCTTTCTCCCTGCAGCACATGAATCTCAACCGAATTCTGGTTGTCCTCTGCCGTCGTGAAAACCTGGCTTTTCTTGGTGGGAATGGTCGTGTTTCTCTCGATGATGGTGGTCATGACCCCTCCTAGGGTCTCGATGCCAAGCGAGAGGGGAACGACATCCAGAAGAAGCATGTCGGTCACGTCCCCGCCGAGCACGCCCGCCTGTATGGCGGCTCCCATGGCTACCACCTCGTCGGGGTTTATTCCCCTGCTAGGATCCTTTGCGAAAAAGTCAGTCACGACCTTCTGCACAAGCGGAATCCTGGTCGATCCGCCGACCAGTATTACCTCGGCTATCTCACCCGGGCGAAGCCCCGCGTCCCGAAGAGCCTGCTCGCAGGGCTTGAGGGTGCCTTTTACGAGGTCTTCTATCAGCTGCTCGAACTTGGAACGCGTTATCTTCAGCACCAGGTGCTTGGGACCGCTAGCGTCGGCCGTTATGAACGGCAGGTTGATTTCCGTCTCGACGGTGTTTGAAAGCTCGATCTTGGCCTTCTCCGCGGCTTCCCTTAGCCTCTGCACGGCCATTTTGTCCGCCCCTAGGTCTATACCGGAATCCTTCTTGAACTCGGAGATGATGTAATCTATTACCCTCTTGTCAAAATCGTCTCCGCCGAGATGGGTATCGCCGTTTGTCGACTTTACCTCTATGACGTTGTTTCCGACCTCGAGCACCGACACGTCGAAAGTTCCGCCCCCGAGGTCGTAGACCACTACCATCTCCTCTTTTTTCTTGTCGAATCCGTAGGCCAAAGCGGCCGCGGTCGGCTCGTTTATTATGCGCTTTACGTCAAGGCCAGCTATCTTGCCGGCATCCTTAGTCGCCTGGCGCTGGCTGTCGTTAAAATAGGCGGGAACAGTGATAACGGCTTCTGTGACTTCGGAACCCAGGTAATCCTCAGCGGCTTTCTTGAGCTTTATGAGCACGTGCGCAGAGACCTGCGGGGGAGAGTACTGTTTTCCCTCTACCTCTACCCACGCGTCCGACTTGCCCGATTTCACGACGCTGTAGGCAAGGCCCTCCGCCTCGCCCGATATCTCCTCGAACCTTCTGCCCATGAGCCTTTTGTTCGAGTAGACGGTGTTTTCGGGATTGGCAACGGCCTGGCGCTTCGCCGGTCCGCCGACCAGAACCTCGTCCCCGTCCTTAAGAAACGCGACCACCGAAGGGGTGGTTCTCGCGCCTTCCTCGTTGATTATCACTTTCGGCTCGCCGCCCTCAACGATGGCTACGCATGAATTGGTTGTTCCAAGGTCTATTCCTATTATCTTAGAAGCCATTTAATTCCTCCTGATTTCTCTTCTTTTTAGGGGTGAATTTCAAGTTTTCCGGCCATGTATCCCCTGAGTTTCCCTATGGACTCGGCCTGTATCTGCCTTACCCTCTCTTGGGAAACCCCGAGATCACGGGCTATTTCATGGAGTTTTCTTGGAGGTTCGGTGAAATACCTCTCGTTTATCACCTTTTTCTGCCTAGCGGAAAGCGTCTCGAGGGCTTCGCGCAGATTCTCCCTGGCCAGACTGTCGAACCCAAGGTCGCTCAGCACCTGCTCCTGATTATCCGACGGGTCAGGGAGCATCTCCCCGTAAGTGGCCGAGGAGTCGTCCCCTGCGGGACGCTCCGAGAGGGAAAGGTCCCTTCCGGAGACGCGGGCCTGCATCCGGGAGATTTCCTTTTCCTTAACTCCGAAATGGTCAGCCAGACGACTTATGTCGTCATCTTCCATGCGAGCGGCAGTTATACCGAGCTTGCGCTTCGCCCCTTCTATTCTCTGGAAGAGCTTTCTCTGGGACTGCGTGGTTCCGATCTTCACGCTGCTCCAGAACTTCATTATGTGGTTCTGGATTCTTACCCTGATCCACCAGACGGCGTAGGATATGAGCCGGTAGCCCTTATAGGGGTTGAATTTCTTGACGGCGCGCATCAGTCCTATCGAACCTTCCTGAACAAGGTCCATCATTGGAAAACCGTAAGATTTGTACTCAGAAGCGATTTTCACCACGAACCGCAGGTTCGACACCACGAGTCTGTTGGCCGCTTCAAGATCTTCGTTTTCGTAATACCTGACCGCAAGCGCGTACTCTTCCTCTCTTGAGAGAAGCGGATGTTTTTCCATCTCCCGCATGAAAACCGAAAGAGAATCGCACGTTGCAACCGCCGTTTGCATCTAACAAGTACCTCCACTTCTCAAACTAATCATCAAAAGGGTTATGTCAAGGTTTTGGGATAAAACAAAAAACAGGGAGAAACTGATAGAAACCAAGTTAAGTATTTACCGTAGTCTCCTAAAATGAAGTGGTTTTTTGATTACCCGAGCAATAATGTTCACAAAGTACTTACCTTGAAGAACACAATCCAACCGATCCAACGTCAATAAAAGCAAAGGCTTCCTTTTAGGCAATTGTCATCTTACCGTATCCCTAAGCACCGAACAGGATTTTGATGCCTCCGATAGAAGTGGACCTCAATCTTGGGACAGTTTTTCATTTTTATAGATATATTCCCAGCATCTTTAAGGCACCAGTTTAATTTCTTCCGCCAGTTCCAGATAACGGCAGAAAGCATTGGCAAGTTGTATCTGTCGAGGCGTTCTGCACTCCGCCTCGAAGACCTGTGGAGAACTGACGATAATTGACAGACACTTGGCACGCGAGGTAGCGACGTTAAGTCGGTTCAGGCTGTACAAAAACTCCATCCCCCGCGGTGCGTCTTCATGACTTGATGTTGCAGTTGAATAAATCGCAATTGGTGCTTCTTGGCCCTGGAATTTATCTACCGTGCCCACCCTAGCTCCCCCTAGGAGTCGCTGAATCTCAAAGACTTGCGCGTTGTAGGGTGTAATGATCAAGATATTGTCAAGGGTGACAGGCCTTTCGCTACCGTCACGGTCCACCCAAGTTGCGTTACTATTCAACAACCCTTTTACAAGCGTTTCTATCGCCAGTGCTTCTTCAGGTGAGCAATTCTGATTGCCATTGTGTTCGACAGGCAGATAGTACAAACCTGCGCTGCCGATTGGTCCAAGTGCATTGACTACCTGCTGCCTCAGGTCTTTTTTCGCTTTGAGCTTGCCCTCATAGAAAAGTTCTGATGTATAAGTACAGATGTCGGGGTGCAACCGCCAAGTTTCCTCAAGAAATAGACCCTGTTCAGGTCTTATCGTTTGCTTGCCAGCTAAAATGTGGTCAAGTGCGGAAACGTTAGTGCCATCTGGATGGCTACCCTGCATTGGTTGGTCAAGTTGCTGTGGGTCACCGATCAGCACAACAGTATTGGCCGCCTGCGAAACCGCCAGCACATTGGCTAACGACATTTGTGCCGCTTCGTCAACAAACAGCACATCGATTATCCCAAAAGCTTCAGGTCGTGCCCACAGCCAAGCCGTACCGCCGCCAACATTGACACTATTTCCAAGCTTGTCAAACAGCTCTTCATTTTTCCTAGCAAAGCAGAGGCGAGGTTGCTCATCTTCGATCGCCTTAGCCTTATGGCAACAACGTAAATCCACCCCGCTTTCTTCTGCCGCCGCGATGGCTGCGTCAATCAGGTTGCGGATTACCTTATGGCTATTCGCAGTGATACCGACCGTCTTGCCTTGGCGCACAAGTTCACAAATCATTTGCGCCCCGGTAAATGTCTTGCCTGTGCCTGGCGGTCCCTGAATTGCCAGAATCCCACCTTCCAGATGACCGCATAGCCGCACGGCTGCGTCAACAGTCGTTTCGCCTTCACGGTGCAGGTTTTGTCCACCAATACGAGGGGTTTCTTTCAGCAAGAGATCTCGCGCAGCCCGATATCTGCCTTCGCCACGCAGGCCGTCACTGGCGACATGTTCTGCAAGTCGCACCAGCGAGTCAGCAAGTACCTGTATAGGGACACGATCGTGTGCGAACACAGCGTGAGGGTGGATCGCCTTGCTATCTTGCTGTTTCTTTATATCAATGGTGTAGTCTTCAAAAGAAATCGCAGCGACCTTCGCCATTATTTTGCTGCTTCCACAATTGCAAAGATTCTCACCGCCGCGGAATTCGTTTTCCTGCGGCGGGAATTTATAGCGATGAATTGGTGCTTTTTCCGTACCTCCCACTTCGTTGACAAAGGTGAGATCTGACAACCCGGTACGTTCATCCATAAGTTCCTCTGCCGAAAGGTCGCGCAACCGGAAACATTCCCACCATACCGCTTTGTCTTCCCGGCGGTGCCAGTCAATTATGTTGGCCAAAACCCATAGTCCCTGTTGTTCTTTATCCCGTTTTTCTGGATCAGCCGGAATACCTGCAGTCAGTTGTTCAATCAACGGATTAATTTTCATAAGCCAGTCAGTGATTCTTTCTGTTGGCGAACCATCACCCGGTTCTGGACGCGGTATATGCTCCCCATCTGCTAGTAACTGATCACGCAGACTTTCCAGCCAGTCTTGCAACCCTGAAACGGAAGCACAGTCATCCTTGTTATAGGAAAGAACCACAGCTTTGGTCTCTTTTGTAATTGAGGAAGCGTCACCCAGTTCTAGATTGGCTTGGAGATTTGCGAGCGCTGAATTCGCATCTGGAAGTTGCGTATTACGCTTGAAGCCGTAGAACTGTTCCAGATGCTTTATCGAATAACTTTCTACACTGGCACGGATACCATGACGCACAACCTGATACAGATCAACAAATACGCTGGCACGTAGTAGCCGGTCGATTTCTTCTTCTCTTGAGGCATATCTCCCCATCAATCGTTTTAAGGCCGAGGTCTCGTAAGGTGCATAATGGTAGATGTGAAAACTGGGATACTGCTTCCAACGTTCCATGACAAAATCAACGAAATTCTCAAAGGACTGTTTTTCCTCAGCGCGCGAAAATGCCCAAGTATTTTTGTAGACGATGTCCCCACTATCATCTTCAAATATATAACCAAACAGGTATTCACGGTGTTTTTCAGGGTAGTTGTCGCGTATTATCTGTCATCCGCCCTAACGATTACCTCCAATAAATTCCATGTCAAGTTCTGTTGAACCATGTTAAGCGGCTTTTTCGCAGTTATCGGGATTAAGCCGAACCTCACGTATCTCAGACCAGTCTCTCGTCTTGGCTGACCAGCGACCAGGGTTTTTCTTCCTTGCCCGTTCGTAAACAGACGCGCGATGAGAGAGAATTTTCTTGTCAAGACCCTCGTGACGCTGTGCCGGAGTGACGAACCTTATAGCGCTGTGCAGGTGCTCTGAGTTGTACCATTCAACGAACCTGTGAACCCACCTGCGCGCCTGGGTTATATCTTCAAAGTGCCTTTCAGGGTAATACGGCACGTATTTCATTGTCCTGAACAACGATTCGGAATAGGCGTTATCACTGCTTACCCCCGCACGGCTGAACGACGGAATCACTCCGAGTTTCTCCAGGGTGACAACCAGAGCCGTTCCCCTCATCGCTCCTCCGTTATCGGAATGAAGGGTTACCTGGCCGGACTCGATTCCTTCTCTGTGACAGATGTCCGTCATAAGATCCGCCGCCAAGGCGCTGCTCTCGTGCTCATAGACCTGCCATCCCACTATCTTCCTGCTGTATATGTCCATCACCATGTACAGGTAAAAGTACATTCCCCTTACCCTTGCCGGGATCCATGTTATATCCCAGCTGTAAACCTGGTTCGGTCCCGTTGCCGCGAGCTCCCGGGGTTTCTTTGCGCTTCTGGGTTTTGAACGGTGACGATGGGTCATCTGTCCCTGCTCTCTCAATACCCTGTAGAATGTCGATTCACTGGCTATGTAACGCCCCGAATCGGCCAGCAAAGGCACTATCTTGCACGGGGGAAGCTCCGAGTACTCGGGGCTGTTGGCAATCTTCACTATGCTCTCTCTTTCCTCCTCGCTGAGCTTGTTGGCAGGCTCATGACGGGCGTCCTGACGCCCGTCATGAACATTGTCCGGCTTTGTCCATCTCTGAAGCGTTCTGAGACTTATTCCGGCAACCTCACACGCCTCCGCGCGCCCCGCTCCTGCCTCCACCGCCTCATTGATCAAGCCGATTATCTTCTCTCTGTCTTCACTCACGGTCATTCGCCCTCTTCGTCCTCCCATATCCGGTCGACTTTTTTTTTAAGAACAAGAAGAGCCGCGGTCCTGGCCAGGGCCTTCTCCTTTACTCGCAACCGCTTTTTAAGAGACTTGTTCTCATCTGTGAGCTGTTTTATCTGCGCCCTGCTCTCAGAGGCGGGTTTTGAAGAGCTTTCGGTAAACTCCTTTCTCCACAACTTGACGTGATGGGGAAAGATTCCCTTCTCCCTGCAATAGACGCTTATTTGTTCTTCGTCCATGGACCCGCAGTCTATAACTGCCTGAAGCTTCTGTTCCGGGGTCCATTGCCGAGGTGTTTTCTCTGTGGTCATATTCTCCTCCCCGAAAGGTTGATCCTGGAATTTGGTGACCCACCTTCGCAGAGTAGAATAATCTATGCCGCAGCTGTATGCCACGGAGTTGAAAGAAACATCGGGGCCTCGGTTAAGAGCTTTCTGTACTGCCCGGGCCTTGAATTCGTAACTGTACTGCATTTAAGTTGTCCTCCTTTTTTCAATTCCCAGAAATTTAAATTTCTGGGAATTGAAAATTCAAAAATCGCGACAACTTGCCTGACATATAGGGTTCAAGTCCGTGTTCTCCGACAAAAGGATCGCCTTCGAGATCGAAGAAAATGTCGCCGGGTGATGGTTCTGGAAGACAAGTGAGGCCAAAGCCGTTTTTAACAGGTAGCAACTCGAATTTGCATTCACCACTTTTTCTTGCTTCAACCTGAATGCGAGCCTGTTCACACACTCGACCGTAGGAGTTGGCCGAGCCACGCTCTGGTTTCCATGGCAGTGGCAACGGCAGTGCGGCCAATTTCTGTACCGTCGTGATGCCATGCCGCGACAGTTCATTAATCTGAAGTTTGGATATTCCGGCTACGAGGCAGAGGTGGTCGTCGTCACGACGGCGTTTATCACAGCTTTCCCGCCAACGACAGATATCGCAATGCTCTTTAGGATCGGGGTAGTCCTGTTCCGTTCCCTGATGTACCAGTGATTTCTGGAGCTCCCGCTGCACCTTGCGGAAATACGCCGCATAGTCGACAAAGCGATATTGCTGCGGTTTGAAATCAGACCAAGGGACAACGATATACATATACTCAGGTGCGATATCTTGTACCTTTGTCAGTAAATCGGAATAAAGACATAGTTGCAGAATCGTTCCCGCTTTGGTTTTGCGTGCAAGTTTGGTATCGATTACCTCATATGACCAATCACCTATGGCACTAGGCTTTTCGACACGGCGAAGAATGTCCGCACGGCCGCTCCAACCGGCATATGAAAGTGCGCCTTGCGCAATTACGGCGACACCTTGTTTCATCGCCGAAAGTGTTTCTTCAACCGCTCCTTCAGTGACATCGAAACCACCAATGCGCAAGATCTTTAGGCCAGATTTTTCCAGATGGACGATATAATTTTGTTCATGGATGGAACCGCGTTTCAACAGGACTTGGAGCAGCGGGTCCCATACACTTGGTCTGGCAAGTGCCCCTTCAACCACAGCACGGTCAAGAGCGGATAGGTAATGACAATTTAGATACCCTACGAGGTCGCTGGCACTGAGGTGAAATTCGCTACCAATTTTTTTCATAGTTGAAGCATCCTGTCCGTCTACAATACGTAAGTTTCGTATTCTTTTCAGCCCATTTTATTCAAGAATTTAACCAAATTTATATCTCAGTTTTTTCCTAAGATACCTTTCAACCACATGAGTACAAATCTTAAAACCCGTTTACCAACTGTGCGGATAAATTGTTGCATATTCCAACTGAATTCGGACAGCAGTTCCGAGGAATTACTGTCCAAATAAACTGGAATAAGCACCAAGCATATACTACACCGAACGGGAACATTTCATATAAAGAATATCCCTTTGTGTTAGAACGGTAACAATTTGATTGATTTTTCCGTTGGAAACTGTATAACGATACCGAGCGGGAACTAAAAAACTTTTGAAATGAACACAGCTATAAAAAACGCCGAAGATATGGGCAGGGTTGTGCGAGAAGCACGGAAGGCTCAGAAACTGAGTCAGGATGATCTGGCAGGAATGGCAGGCACTGGACGGCGCTTCATCGTCGATCTGGAAAAAGGCAAGGAAACCGTGCAACTCGGCAAAGTTCTACGCGTGCTCGCCACGCTTGGAGTATCCGTTGCCGCCATAAGAAAATGGGATTGACCGAAGCACAAAGACCACGAAAAAAATAAATCAGTGAAAAGTCAAATTTTGGGTAAACAAGTATATAATTCCAAAAAAAAACAGAGGAAAGTCCACATTTAAAGACAGCAGAATGAAGCCCTTGCCCAGCAAAAAAGATATAGACCCTAAAGCAAAATGGGAAACCACAAACTCTTGTCTTTGTGTCCGTCAACCTGACGGAACACTGGAAATCCCGACAGCTGACGAAATCTATCGTGTTGCGGTAGAGTTGGAGCAGATAGGGAACCTGCCGCCTCTTGACAGGAACGGTACTGCTGATGGAATCACATTCTCCAAATATCCCTTGCTCACAGAGATTGTTATAGAAACAATAGAAGAAAATATTTCTCCCCCGTTGTGTGTAATCGTTCGCGCCTGCGACAGAAAAATATCTGTTCCCCTGCAGGATATTTCTTCCGAAGCGCCGGATCATGTTGTTTTCGCGGGCAAGTGGTATCCACTTGTTCCCGGTGCATTAGAAGAAGTTCGCGATGTATTGGACAATGCAGAAATTCCCCTCCCCGGTCCAATCACGCTCAGGCAGTATCTGAACCTCCGCAAGCTTTCCGCTGATTCTGAAATCATCAGGGACGAATCGGGCGAGGCGGCAAATGCCTCACGGTTCAAGGACCAACCAGACTTTCCGCCGCCACATTCTTTTTCCGGAACCCTCTTTGACTATCAGAAAAATGGCCTGCGCTGGCTAACGGCTATAGCTTCACAAGGAATCGGAGGAATACTCGCTGACGAGATGGGACTTGGAAAAACCATACAGGTAATTGTCCTTCTCGTAGCCGAAACTTCTGAAAACAGGCATCCGTCGCTCGTAGTGGCTCCAGCAACACTGCTTGAGAACTGGCGACGGGAAATCAGGCGGTTCGCTCCCAGTCTCGGAATATTGGTTCATCGAGGGTCTGACCGTACTGGTTTTCCGAGCGAGCTTCGCGATTATGGTGCTGTTGTCACATCCTACGACACGCTCGTTCGCGACTCGTCGCTTTTCAGGGGTGTTAACTGGAATATCATAGTTCTTGATGAAGCCCAGGCTATAAAGAACCCGCAAACCCGCCGGACACGGGTCGTGAAGCGAATACCCCGCCGGGTTGGCATCGCTGTTACGGGTACGCCGGTAGAAAACAGTCTCAGTGATCTATGGTCGCTGATGGACTTCATCCTGCCGGGGTTTTTGGGAACTCAGTCCGAATTTGAGGCAACCTACAGGGATAATGAGGAATTTGCTTCACAACTGGACGCTCTCGTCTCACCAGTGTTGCTCCGCAGGCGCGTAGCAGATGTCGCAGGTGATCTTCCTCCCCGCATCGATATACCGCAGGCACTTGAACTTGGTCTCCAGCAGGCGAGGGAATACGAAACTGTACGCCAGTCAGTTTGGGATGAACACGGTGAAGGCAAGCGGATTACTCTCGCAACCCTCATGCGCCTGAGAATATTTTGTACTCACCCCTCTCTGTCCGGGGCAATCCCAAGTGACCCGGTACGCGACAGCGTCAAGTACAGACGTCTTGTCGAAATTCTCGAGGAAATCTTTCAAACTGGAGAAAAGGCAATCCTGTTTACCTCATTTCGGAAAATGACGGATATTCTGCTTACGGACATTCCAAGGCGTTTTGCAGTTCCGACAACTTTTATTGACGGCCGAACATCTGTTGAGGATCGCCAAAGCACAGTCGATGGGTTCAGCGAGGTACATGGCGGCGCGCTGCTTGTACTCAATCCCCGGGCTGCCGGCACGGGCCTCAATATTACAGCCGCAAATCACGTTATTCACTACAATCCGGAATGGAATCCTGCAGTCGAGGACCAAGCATCGGCACGGGCATGGCGACGGGGACAAATCCGCCCTGTAACCGTCCATCAGTTATTTTATACCGGTACGGTTGAGGAGGTCATGCACGATCGCCTGACACAAAAAAGAAAACTTGCCGGAAAGGTAGAAGGGACTGAAGGGCGCAGAGACAATATGCAGCAGATACTTGAGGCTCTGAAAAAATCACCCATAGGAGACAATGGATGACCAGAGAAAAGAAAACCCTTGCCATAAGCAAGGAATTGAGTGCCAATGACACGGGCGCCACGGGAGGGCATCAGTCAGGAATAGTGATTCCGAAGAACCCACAGATACTTTCATTCTTTCCACCTCTGGATAAAAAGACCAAGAATCCAAGACACCACCTTGTGTTCTATGAAAACGATGGAACCAGATGGGAGTTTGCCTTTATCTATTACAACAATGTATATTTCGGCGGAACACGCAATGAATACCGCCTTACCCGCATGACACCCTTTATTAACCAGCATGGACTTGAACCTGGAGACAGCGTTATACTGAGCCGCGACCCGGATACCGGTAGACAATACATAACGTGCCAGCGTGCAAAACCTCCGCAGCGAACTGCCGCCGGTCACCTGAAACTCGGCAGTTCCTGGAAAACGATAAGAATAGGAAAAAACAGAAAACTGGGAGAGACAAAATGAGTGAAACCATCAATCTGCCACCAGACGCGGGAAGAATGATCGAGGGTCTGAGGGATACGGGGTATGAATTCAATACTGCGGTCGCAGACATTATTGACAATTCAATAGCCGCCAAGGCGGAACTGGTTGATATACGCGTAACCATGGATTTTCGTGGAGAAGTGAGAATCTCCATAGCAGACAACGGTATCGGTATGGGGAGAGATGAACTGATAAATGCTATGAAATACGGGTCGCAATACCGAAAGGACCCTGCCAGTCTCGGGAAGTTTGGTTTGGGACTGAAAACCGCTTCCACTGCGTTTTGCAGGCGTCTGTCTGTTCTTTCCCGTCCCGACAGTTCATCCCCGGTTCTGCAAGCAACGTGGGATCTTGATCATGTAGTCAGAAAAGGAGAATGGGAGCTTTTACTTCCTGATCCTGATAGAGAAGCAGAAGATATTCTGAATGAGGTAGCTCCGGATCATTCAGGAACTGTAGTCACTTGGGATATGGTTGATCGTCTGTTCGGACGTGATTACCAAGACCCAAGGGGAAAATTTGCGCAAAATGCCCTGAAGAGAATGACGACTTCCCTGAAAGAACATGTCGGAATGGTCTATCAGCGTTTCCTCGACCACGACGACAGCAGGGCCCGGAATCTTCAGATAATTATTGATGGAGAACCTATCAAACCTTGGGATCCCTACTGCAAAGAATACTCCGAACTCGTCGCGGAAGATACGCAACAAGTAGAAATGCCTGACGGAGAAGTGGCAGATTTCACAGTTCGCGCTTTCGTTCTTCCAAGGCAAGAGGAATTTCCTGATGACAAATCCAGGAAACTTGCTAGGGTCACAAACGAACGGCAGGGCATTTATATCTATCGCGAGCAACGCCTTATTCACGATGCAGACTGGCTCGGCATGTACCAGAAAGAACCCCACGGCTCACTTTTACGCGTCGAGTTCTCGTTCCGTCATGATCTTGATGAAGCATTCCGTATAGACATAAAAAAATCGAAAATAACCCTTAACGCAACTCTTCTTAATTGGCTTAAAGACGAATTTCTCCCGCCCCCGCGACGTGCTGCGGAGCAACATTACCGCAAGGGCATGAAAAAAAAGGTGGCCAAGAAAAGTGTAGACGTTCATGACACTTCAAATGCCAGTATCAGGACCAAGGAAAAAGAACTTGATACGGCGGACGTTAAGATTATTGACGACAATACAGGAGACGTTGAGGTTACAAACCGTGAAGGTAAGGTCAGGCTCAAACTCAGGATTTCAAGCGCACTCAGGGAAGGACAGTGTTTCGTAGAACCAACCGAGGGAATTGATGACGGAATGCTGTGGGAGCCCTGTATCATAGATGGTCACAAAGCAGTTCGCATCAACACGGGACATCCCTACTATCACAAGGTTTACGTACCTAATTTCTCTTCCGGCGTTACTATACAGGGGATGGACTCCCTGCTCTGGGCACTCTGTGCAGCCGAACTCGGAACCGTCAATGAAGCCACGAAACGCTACTTCGCTGAACTGCGGTATGAGGTATCCCGACTTCTCCGCCGCCTCGTAGATGACTTGCCGGAACCGGATCTGGAGAACAATGACGACAATACCTGACCCTGAAAAACTCGCTACTGTCCTGACAGAACGATTTGGCATTTCACTTGTCTCAAGTGTCTCGAGGGATGACCAAGGACCGGTATTTGATTTCCGTCCCGCAGATCTTCACGAAAATGAAGGTTTTCTGATCCGGACCATAGTGGGATGGCGCAGCATAGTTTCCCATTTTGAAATCGGAAGATTCGGTGCAGAACTTCTTCGGGAAATGTCCCGTTCCTCCGGGGAACAGAAAAACACATTCGCATCTCTGGCACGGGAACTGTCTGGAAAAGACGGCAAGTTCAGGTTCAGGATCAATGGTAATCGGTGCAATCCGCTTGAACCCGGTACATGGCCTGAAAGCTGGAACGGGCTGGAACTTGAAATAGAACGAACTCCCGTGATGATTGATCATGAAAGCGGTGAGGATATAGGCGACAAGGTGCTGTTCTGGGCCGGGGGGCTCTTGGGAATGGTTCTTTCTCTTCTTCCTCTTGAAGAAGAAATATCCTCGGGCCTGCCGGAGGGAGCCTTGCGGCGTGTTGAAGTCAACAGATACGAGCGCAGTCGCATTAACAGGGCTATATGTATTTCTGTCCACGGCGCACGGTGCAAGGTCTGCAGTCTGGATTTCGAGGAGCGGTATGGTGAAATCGGCCGTGGTTTCATCCATGTCCACCATGTCGTTCCGGTCTCGGAGATGAACCCGAACTACAAGATTGACCCCGTCAACGACCTTGTACCCGTCTGCCCAAACTGCCACTCAATGCTTCACCGGCAAAACCCTCCAATGCTGACTGCCGAACTCAGACAACTCCTGCTTGAAAATAAAAGCGGGGAAAATTAAAGACACCGGTAACCGTAAATATCCGGCAATCACGTATACAATCAGTTAACGGATTCGGTTCCATGGGCGGATTTGTCCCTGAATCCCGTTATCTCATGGTCCTCATTGCCTCTGTGAAGCCACTCCGCTGCGTCTGCTATCACATCATCAACCGGAAGCTTGGTCCGCCCCTTGAGCGCGCACTCCCAGATCGTCAGGATTCTCCATCCGTTCATACTCAGTGCTCTCGCTGTTTCTGCATCCTTTTCCCTGTTTCGCAGGATTTTCTGCCTCCAGAATTCAGCGCGTGAAGTGGGCCATTTGAACAGATGGCAGTCGTGGCCGTGCCAGAAACATCCGTTGACAAATATCACTGCACTACGACTCCCAAAGACCATATCCGGCTTGCCAGGAAGAGTATTGTCGTGAAGACGGTACCGGAAACCCCGTGCATGAAGTCTCTTGCGTATTAACATCTCAGGACGGGTATCTTTTCCACGAATGCCTGACATCATCCGACTCCGGGTTTTCCTGTCAACAATATCAGCCAACTAGGGGCAACCTCATCTGGCGGTTCAAGGAGTAAGAAACCCCGTCAATACCGAGCCATGGAACCATATGCTCCGCCACTGCCCTAGCACACGGTACAACCACGGCGTTTCCAAACTGTATGTAGGCCTGCGTGTCCGAAACGGGAATCGTGAACTGCTTTCCTCCGTCCGGTTCATCAAAACCCATAAGTCTGGAACATTCCCGCGGAGTCAGACGACGGGGGTTCCGACGCCCGCGACTGACTAGAATTTCGGAACCATCCTTGTGGTAGCGGGCAGAGAGAGTGCGCGATACATCTTCAGGACCAACAAGCCCGAACCCGAATCCGTTACCTGCAGCCCTGTGCTTTGCCGCATAGCCCCTGAGATATTTCCACATATGCCTAGAAAGAGCGTATTTGCCGGAAACTTTTGCCTCCGGTCCGGTAGTATAAGGATTCTCGGGTATCTCGCTTCCATCCTCGGGGTGCAGAACCATCTTGAGTCGGGGCCCTCCTGCATGATCAGGTAAATAAAGATCGTCAAACGTAAACCCGTTTGACTCACGAAAACCAACGATAAAAATCCGTTCGCGACGCTGGGGAACCCACGGACGCGAGTCCAGAAGTTTGCAGTGAACTTGATAGCCGAGTTCCTCGGAAAGAGTTCTGTGGATTATATCAAACGTCCTGCCCCCGTCGTGTCTAGTCAAGTTTTTCACGTTTTCCAGAAGAAACGCATTGGGACGATGGGTCTCGATAATACGGGCCACGTCAAAGAACAGGGTTCCCTGAGCTTCACAACGGAAGCCGTGCGGTTGCCCGAGCGCATTCTTTTTGGAAACACCGGCAATAGAGAACGGCTGGCAAGGAAAACCCGCCAGCAGAAGATCATGTGAAGGAATTCTGTCAGCAGGAACCCGCGTTATATCACCCGCAATCTCGTGGTCGCAATCGTAGTTAGCCATGTAAGTGAGTTGAGCGTAACGGTTCCACTCACTGGTGAAAACGCATTTACCTCCCAAGGGTTCAAAGGCGCGGCGCAACCCCCCGATGCCAGCAAACAGGTCAATGAACCTGAACATCGCGTCCTTAGGTATTTGCTCATGCTTTTCTCTCACAAGATTTTCAAGAAAACGAATCGCTACTTTCCTTGGGGGAATTTCGCCATTCTCCCAGCGGTATACAGTACGGACTGAAAACCCTATCTGATCAGCCAATCCCTCGACAGACAGACCGGCCCGTTCTCGCAAGCGAACGAAATCTGATATTCCTGAAACTTGTGCCATGAATCTTAAAATATTTTGGGGACTTTTTTTGACATTATGACACGTTTCGTCACCTTGGTCAAATCCTCCGATTTATCCACGGAGTGAAGTTACATAACTCTTTTGAATTTATAGAGAAACTCTTGAGGAATTAAAATACGACGAGATGTAAATCGATAGCAAGTAATAATATAGATTTATACGATTGTATCATAATCTCAGTACCTTTCTAATTCTATTTACTATTGTCTGCCTCGTGGATTACCGAATATAGCGCGACAATCAAGATGGCACTGTTGGTGTCGCTGATTATGAGACGATACCGGCATATCTGACAGATATCAATTCTCAGTTTTCGAGGTCAGACCCTTCGAGTTGTTCCCGGTAGCGTATTTCGCAGGTCTGCCCCGTTTTTTCTTCATCTCCTCCTTTTTTTCTTCCATGGCGTGACGCAACCTGTAGCTCTGCACGTTCATTTTTGATTCGGAAACCCATTCTTCGGCTGACGCCCGACTTGGCGGCGGCAGTCTCTACAGAGAGCTTTTCTTCGGTAAGGTGTTTCATGAATTTCCTCCTTTGTTCATCGGTTATGTGTTGACCCGGCATCAAAACCTCCTGTTCAAAAAAAATGAACAGAAGGTTTTACCAAATCAGCAACGAACACCGAAGGAAATTTTTCAGTCGCTCCTCCCGTTATGGGGCCTGAAACTCCAGTCGGGCTACGCCCTCCTTCCGTTTCAGGCCCCATCCCCAGAGTGCCATCTTGATTGTCGCGCTAGTGCAATGTTGATTGACGCGGTAGAGAGGGGAAGCAGTGTTTTTTGAAAATACCAAGGAGAATGCGTTCCAGAGCAGGGTTTTTGAGCTGATGGATATGTACCCAGTAGCCGTGCAGGATAACGGCTGAGAGAGATGGACTTGGCGGGCGGGAGTCCCTTGGGTTCGGGGTTTATTCCAACTACCTGATATAACGTAATTTCTTTTGCTTGCAGTCGGGCAACATCCGGGTGGAAGTCAGCCGGAAACTGCGCTGAATTCTTCCAAAAACAGGGGGAACTTCAGTTTAAAATGCCCAGATTTTAGTTCCCTTGACTCTGCTAATTTGCTAATTTTCCGAAGTTCTTTCTCTCTTCTCTTGTCTACAGAATTGTTTTTAGGGGGGTTTCCACGCTCGATTTTAATCATTATTTAGGATTTCTTTTTTGGCTCTCAAGCAACTCAATTAACTTTTTTCTTTCTATTTTTTCCTCTTCCTTATCCCACATAGGTAAATCTCTCAACTCATCTTCAATCTCACGAAACTGACGCTTTTCTTCGGGACTCCTGTCGCTTTCTTCCTTAAGATATATTTCTCCATAAATATCCAGTTTCTCCTGCACGGAAATACTTCTTGTGTCTGTAAGATCAAAAATACCCGAGGTCAATATCTGGTCAGATCTGTAACCCTTAAAATCCTCTTGAAGATCAAATTTCTCGATGTCACTATGTCCGTTTACGTAAGAAGTCTTGAAAAGCCAAGATTCGCACTCTAAGTCGCTAAGCCCCAAAGCACATATGGGAGTATGCGTACTACATATGAACTGTACTTTAGGAAACTGCTCCGAAAGAATCTTTACTATCTTCCGTTGCCATTTTGGGTGAAGATGCTGTTCAAGTTCATCAATGATGAAAATTCCAGAAATATTCTTTAAATCAAAATCTTCATCTTCTTTATAAATCAGATTCCAGCTTAGGAAATCTAAAATAACGGAAGTCAGTGATTTATATCCATCACTTAGAGTATTAAAAGACTCCTTACCTCTTCTGGTCTCAACGTATAATCCTGTTTTTTCCAGAGAAATTTCATCATTTTCATGCAACATTAAAACTTTTTTTAATATTTTTTTGAGTTTTCCCCATTCTTCATCGGAATAAAGTTTAACCCTGCTTGCTCCCAATTCCGCATTTTGCAAAGCATATTTATAATTAAAGAGCGTATACACAGAATCGACCAACGCATACTCTTCATAGGATTCTGTACCCGTAACAGATCTGCCGGCACCGTAAGCTACCGCGAAAACTTCTTCTCTTTCAAAATCTTTAGCCTCGCTGGTGCCTTTCCTGCCTATACGGTCACCCCGAAAGATATCCTGAGAAACGGATTCGTTATCGCCCTTTATAGAAGTTTTAATAGTATATTTCTCACCTTCATCATCCTTTAAACAAATCTCAATAGACCCTTTGTTTACATCTTCTCGTCTAAGAGTATTTACATCTCGTCCAAGAAGCCCTCCATGCAGTTCTGCCAAGAGAGCTGATGCTCCCTCCTTGTCGCACAGCCCTGCGGCCAGACTTCTAAGGATTGTTGTTTTTCCCTGTCCATTATCCCCCACGATAAGAGACCAGTTCTTGACATTACCCCCGTCGTTCTCAAACGAAATCTCAATATCTCTGAAACATTTAATATTTTTAAGTCTCAGCTTTGATATTTTCATTTCTCAATTTCGCTTCAACATCAAAATTTCTTCAAATTAAAGAATTGATATTCCTGCCGAGTACAATTAAAAATTGTCATAAAACTAGGAATATCCCCACCCGAAGCTATATATTAACACAAAAATCGGCGAAGATACGGCCTTGACGGGTTATGACCCACCCACAATTTGATAAAAAACCCAAGCGCTACAGTTGTAGTTTGCTGAAATCAGACAGCTTTAGCGGCCTCAACCACTTTGGACGCGGCTTCTTTCATGTCGGCTCCAGCTTGGATATCGAGACCAGAGTTTGAAAGGATTTCCCTTCCGGCTTCCACGTTGGTTCCTTCAAGCCTGACCACTAAAGGAACGTTTATTCCGACCTCTCCCGCGGCCTCCACAATGCCATCTGCTATGGTGTCGCATTTCATGATGCCGCCGAAAATATTAACGAAGATGGCCTTTACGTTCTCGTCGCTAAGTATCATCTTAAACGCCTTAGTCACCTGCTCAGTGGTTGCTCCTCCGCCGACGTCAAGGAAGTTCGCGGGCTCTCCGCCGTGGTGCTTGATGATGTCCATGGTGGCCATGGCAAGCCCCGCGCCGTTAACCAGGCACCCTATGTTCCCGTCAAGCTTGACGAAGCTTATCCCCGCGTCGCTCGCTTCAAGCTCAAGCGGATCCTCCTCGTCCCTGTCCCTCAGCCCCGCGATGTCGCGGTGGCGGAAAAGCGCGTTGTCATCGAAGTTGATCTTCGCGTCAAGAGCCACTATGTTTCCGTCCGAGGTAAGAACAAGAGGGTTTATCTCCGCGAGGGAGCAGTCCTTTTCAATAAACACCCGGTAAAGAGAAGAAATAAAAGATACGGCCTGCCTAACGGCGCCGCCCTCAAGACCCATGAAATAAGCGATTTTCCGGCACTGGTAAGGCTGGATGCCTAAAGAGATGTCGACATGCTCCTTGATTATCTTCTCGGGAGAACTGGCCGCAACTTCCTCGATCTCGACCCCGCCCTCCGGGCTTCCCATGACAACCACCTTTTCCCGGGAGCGGTCGATCACCATGCCTAGGTAGAACTCCTTTTCTATGCTCGAGGCTTCCTCGATAAGAACGCTTCCCACCGTCTTTCCCCCGGGGCCCGTCTGGTGGGTGACAAGGTTCATGCCGATTATCTCGTCCGCGGCCGCCATGGCGTCGTGGGAATTGTCAACCACCCTTATTCCGCCTCCCTTGCCCCGGCCGCCCGCGTGAATCTGGGCCTTCACCACGTATTTCGCGGAGCTGAGGGCATCTAGCACCTCAGACACCTCGTCCGCGCTGAAAACGACCTGCCCGCCCGGAACCCTGACTCCGGAATCAGAAAGAAGCTTCTTCGCCTGGTATTCGTGTACGTTCAATCCGGAACCCTCCCCTATTCCCCCTTGATCTTCCTCAGAAGCCAGGAAAGCGGGTCATAGTACTTGTCGACCACCCTCTCCTTTAGCGGAATGATTCCGTTGTCGGTTATGTGTATGTCCTCGGGGCACACTTCCGTGCAGCACTTGGTGATATTGCAGAAGCCGACTCCCGCCTCCTCGCGCGCGAACTCCCTTCTGTCAAGCACGTCCAGGGGATGCATCTCCCGCTCGGCGATCTTTATCATGAACCTCGGGCCCGCGAACGCGTCCTTCCGGTCGTGGTCGCGAAGTATGTGGCAGACGTTCTGGCACATGAAGCACTCTATGCACTTGCGGAATTCCTGTCCCCTCTCAACGTCTTCCTGGTACATGATCCACTCGGTGTCCTCGGCTGGGGTAAACGGAGGAATCTTCTTGCTTACCTCGTAGTTCCACGACACGTCGGTCACGAGATCCTTTATCACGGGAAACGCCTTGATCGGGTAGACGGTAATCGTTTCGCCCTCGGCGAAGCTGTCCATGCGGGTCTTGCAGGCAAGCTTCGGCTTTCCGTTTATCTCGGTGCTGCAGGAGCCGCACTTGGCCGCCTTGCAGTTCCATCTTATCGCCAAGTCGCCGTCGTAGTTCGCCTGTATGTAGAAAAGCGCGTCGAGGACCACCATCCCCTCGTCCACCGGGACCTCGTACTCCTTTTCCTCTCCCCCCTGCGCGTCACCGCGAAAAACTCTCAGCTTGGCTACCGACATCACTTATCCTCCGTAAACAGTTTCGAAAGCTCATCAGGCATCTCCATGATCGGCCGCGTCGCGACGTCCATCGTCTCCTCCCTGAGGGAGACAATGAAATTAAGCTTGCCCCATTTCTCGTCGTCGCTCTCAGGATAATCGACCCGGCTGTGAGCTCCCCTGCTCTCCTTCCTCGCAAGCGCGCATCTCGCAAGCGCCTCCGAAACGATCAGCATCGACTTGAGGTCCCGGCAGAGATGCCAGCCCGGATTAAACATCACCGAGCCCTCTATCTTGAGTACTTTCGCCCTCTCCTTCAGTCCCTCTATCTCGTCTATGCCCTTCTGTATGTTCTCTTCCGTGCGGAACACCCCTATGTAGAGTTGCATCACGTCCTGGAGATCCTGGTGGATCGTGTAGGGGTTCTCTCCCTGAGTGTTGTTAAAAGGCTCCCTGAGTTCGTTTGCGTATCCCTCAACGAGCTCGGCGGGTATCTGTGCGTGGGATTTTCCGCTCGCGTAGGCCGCCGCTCCCTCGCCCGCCCTTTTCCCGAAAACGAGAAGATCAGAGAGGGAATTTCCGCCGAGGCGGTTCGCGCCGTGCATTCCTCCGGCTACCTCGCCCGCGGCGAAAAGCCCCGGAACCGTGCTCGAGCAGGTATCTCCTTCAACCTTGACTCCGCCCATCACGTAATGGGTGGTCGGGAACACTTCCATAGGGCCTTTCGTTATGTCTATATCGGCAAATTCCATGAACTGGTGGTACATGCTCGGGAGCTTGCGCTTTACGTAATCGGCCCCCCTGTGCGAGACGTCGAGAAACGCTCCGCCGTGGGGAGAACCGCGTCCCTGCTCAACTTCCGTGTATATGGATCTTGCGACCACGTCGCGGGTTGATAGCTCCATGCGCTCTGGGTCGTATCTCTCCATAAAGCGCTCGCCCTCGCTGTTCGTAAGTATGCCTCCCTCTCCGCGCACGGCCTCCGTGACGAGAATTCCCCTCACGCTGGGCGGCCAGACCATCCCCGTGGGATGAAACTGTATGAATTCCATGTCTATGAGTTCCGCTCCCGCCTCGTACGCCATCGCGTGGCCGTCGCCCGTGTATTCCCAGGAATTCGAGGTGTACTTGTAGGCCTTGCCCACCCCGCCAGTCGCGAGGACTATTGCGTTCGCCTTGAAAAGAACGAACTTCCCGCTCTCCCTCCAGTAGCCGAAAGCTCCGACGACCCTGTCCCCGTCCTTTACGAGATGGGTTATCGTGCACTCCATGTAGACGTCTATGCCCGAGTGTATCCCCTTTTCCTGGAGGGTCCTTATCATCTCAAGGCCGGTGCGGTCGCCCACGTGGGCAAGCCTCTTCCACGTGTGTCCGCCGAACGCCCTCTGGTTTATCCTCCCTTCCTTCGTCCTGTCGAAAAGCGCTCCCCAGTATTCAAGCTCTCTCACCCTCTCGGGGGCCTCCTTCGCGTGGTAAAGGGCCATCTGCCAGTTGTTGAGCATCTTCCCGCCCTTCATCGTATCCTTGAAGTGGGTTTCCCAGTTGTCCTTCGTGTCGACGTTCGCAAGCGCCGCCGCGACGCCCCCCTCGGCCATCACGGTGTGGGCCTTTCCGAGAAGCGACTTGCATATGAGCGCGGTCGAGGCGCCCTTTGCCGAAGATTCGATGGCGGCGCGGAGCCCCGCCCCGCCTGCACCGATGATTATAACGTCATGAGTGTGCGTTTCGTATTTTTCCACGTCTATATCAACCTCAGGTCAGTAATTGTCCCGTTCGCCACCAGGAACACGTAAAGGTCCGTCAGGGCCACGAAGACAAGGCTCGTCCACGCCCATTTCATATGTATCTCGTTGTGGACGGTCACAGATCCCCACAGGCGAAACCGGGTCGGACAGCTTGAGAACACGTCAAGCTTCCCCCCGACAAGGTGGCGGAACGAGTGGCAGGAAAACGAGTACATGGTAAGCAGGAACGCGTTCAGGGTAAGAACTACGGTCCCGACGCCCACTCCGGCCCCGTCATGGAAGAAAAAGGCCTCGTACGAGTCGATCCAGAGAAACAGCAGGATCACGACGGACGCGTAGAGAAAGAACCTGTGGACATTCTGCAGGATGAACGGGAAGCTCGATTCCCCCATGTAGCGGCCTATCCTGCCTACGGGCTTCACGGCGCAGCCCGGGGGCGAGAAGAAATACGCCCGGTAGTACGCCTTTCTGTAGTAGTAGCAGGTCGCGCGGAACCCGAGCGGCGCCCAGAGAATGAGTATCGCCGGGGAAGCCGGCCACCAGTCAAACAGCAGAAGCGGGGAATAAAAGGGCGAGAGATAGGGCTCGGTGTAGTAAAACTGGTTCGAAAGAGCCCTCCACGTGGAGTAGATTCCGAAAGCCCCGAGCACCACCCCGGTTATGAGAGGCTCTATCCACCACGCGTCCTTTCTCATGGTGAGCGCCTTGCTCGCCGTACCGTTAGCCATGTTGCAGAAACCTCCAAAAAATATTTCCGGAGCGCCCGTCCCGGATCAAGGACGGCGCCGGGGACGGAACGCGGGCGGAACCCTAGAGGATTCCCATTCCGTCAATCACTTCGCAAAGCTCCTTCACCTTGCCCGCCGAGACGTGCAGGGCCTCCATCTCCCCGTCCGAGATCTCAACCCCTATTATCTCCTCGACCCCGTCTCTGCCGAGCCTCACGGGAAGGCCCACGAACGTATCCTTTATTCCGTAATGCCCGTCCGCGTACACGCAGCAGGGAAGCACTTTCTTCTTGTCCTTTATGATCGCCTCGGCCATCTCCACCGCGGCCACCGCCGGGGCGTAAAAGGCGCTTCCGGTCTTGAGGAGCGCCACTATCTCTGCCCCTCCCTTCCTGGTGCGGTCGACCATCGCCTCGAGCCTGTAGGCTGGGACAAGCTGCGCTATGGGAACGCCCGCCACCGTGGTGTTGCTGAGAAGCGGAACCATCGTGTCTCCGTGCCCGCCGAGAACCGAGGCGTTTATGTTCTCTACCGACACCCCGAGCTCCGTCGCGATAAACGCCCGGAAACGCGCGGAATCAAGCACCCCCGCCATCCCCATCACCCTGCTGTCAGAAAAGCCGCTTACCCTGTGCGCCACGTAGACCATGGCGTCAAGCGGGTTGGTGACCAGTATGAGTATCGCGTCGGGGGAATGGGCGGCCACCTGCTCCGTGACGCTCTTTACGACCTTGGTGTTAGTCGAGATGAGGTCGTCGCGGCTCATCCCGGGCTTTCTCGGAATGCCCGAGGTGATTATCACCACGTCCGAACCTGCCGTGTCTTCGTAATTAGTCGAGCCGACGAGATTCACGTCGCTTCCCGTGATCGGGCACATCTGGGCGAGGTCAAGCGCCTTTCCCTCCGGAATTCCCTCCACTATGTCGATCAGGGCCACGTCGGCAAGTTCAAGCTGCACGATCCGAAACGCCGCCGACGCGCCGACGTTTCCCGCACCTATCACAGAAATTTTCGCTCTGCCGTTATTCAAGAGTCCACTCCTTTTTAAAAGATTTGCGCGCCGCGAGCCCCTCTAGTCCATTACCTTGTTCATGTTTGACACGATGGCCTCTCCGTACTCCGAACACTTGAGAAGGGTCGCCCCCTCCATCTGTCTCTCGAGGTCGTAGGTAACCGTTTTCTGAAGAACGGTCTCCTCCATCGCCCTGAAAACAAGCTCCGCGGCCTCGTGCCATCCCAGGTACTGGAACATCATGACTCCCGAGAGTATCACGGAACCCGGGTTCACCTTGTCCTGCCCCGCGTACTTGGGAGCGGTCCCGTGGGTGGCTTCGAAAACCGCCAGGTAATCGCCTATGTTGCCGCCCGGAGCGACTCCGAGACCTCCCACCTGCGCGGCGCAGGCATCCGACATGTAGTCGCCGTTAAGATTGGGCATGGCCATCACGTCGTATTCGCTGGGTCTGGTGAGAACCTGCTGGAACATGCTGTCGGCTATGCGGTCCTTCATGACGATCTTGCCGTCGGGCTGCTTGCCGCCGTAATCGTCCCAGAGCTCATCCTCGGTTATGGTGACGTCGGGGAACTCCTCTTTCGCGATCTCGTAGCCCCATTCGCGGAAGGCGCCTTCTGTGAACTTCATTATGTTGCCCTTGTGGACGAGGGTGACGCTCTTTCTTTTGTACTCTATTGCGTATTCGATCGCCTTCCTGACAAGTCTCTTGGTTCCGAAAGGACTTATGGGCTTTATTCCTATTCCGCTCAGCTCGCGGATGTTCACCCCGTAATTTTCGACGAGATACTCCCTTACGGCGGCCGCTTCCTCGGTGCCGCTCTCCCACTCGATTCCCGCGTACACGTCCTCGGTGTTCTCCCTGAATATCACGACGTCTAGCTTGCCGGGAACAAGAAGAGGGTTCGGGGTTCCCTTGATCCATCTTACGGGCCTTACGCAGGCGTAGAGATCAAGTATCTGGCGGAGCGCGACGTTAAGGCTCCTTATTCCCCCTCCGACCGGAGTGGTAAGCGGGCCCTTGATTGCGACTATGTACTCCTTTATGGTTTCGGTGGTTTCCTCGGGAAGCCATTCGCCGGTCTGTTCATACGCTTTCTCTCCGGCCAGCACTTCAAGCCACGCTATCTTCTTCTTTCCTCCGTAAGTCTTCTCGACCGCGGCGTCGAACACTATCTGGGACGCGCGCCAGATGTCGGGGCCTATCCCGTCGCCTTCTATGAAGGGAATTATCGGGTTGTCGGGAATAACGAGCTTCCTGCTTCCCTCGTCAATCTGTATTTTTTCTCCGCTTGGGACTGTCATTGAACACCTCTCCTTTTTAGCTAAACGAAAATTTAAATCTTACAATATAATGAAAAAAACCGCCCTTTTCAAATCGGTCTCTCCGCCTACCGCGATATCATCTGGCGAAGGACGGTCTGAAGTATCCCGCCGTTTCGGTAATATTCGACCTCAACCGGCGTATCGAGCCTGCACGTGGCGTGAAATTCCCTCCGCCCGCCGTCCGCATCCGTCACGGTCACGGTCATCCGCTTGCCCGGACTGAGGCCCTCTGAAATCCCGCTTACGCCCAGGGTCTCAAAGCCCGTCAGGCCGAGGGACTCGGCGCTCTCCCCCTCTTCGAACTGAAGCGGCAGGACCCCCATTCCCACCAGGTTGCTCCTGTGAATCCGCTCGAAGCTCTCGGCTATGACGCACCGAGCCCCCAGAAGAGCGGTTCCCTTCGCCGCCCAGTCCCGGGAGCTTCCCGTCCCGTATTCCTTCCCCCCGATCACGACAAGCTCCGTCCCATCGCTCATGTACCTCGAGGACGCGTCGTAAATCGACATCTCCTCGCCCGTGGGAACGTGCACGGTCCACCCTCCTTCCTTCCCCCCGACCATTTTGTTTCTTATCCTGATGTTGGCGAACGACCCGCGGATCATAACCTCGTGGTTCCCCCTCCTAGAGCCGAAGCTGTTGAAGCTCCTCGGGGAAACGCCCTTCGAGATTAGGTAGCCGCCCGCGGGGCCGTCCTTGGGGATCGAGCCCGCGGGGGATATATGGTCAGTGGTTATCGAGTCGCCTAGAAGCGCGAGCACGTTCGCCCCCTCTATGTCCCCGGGATCTTCGGGCTCAAGCGGGAAATCATCGAAAAACGGGGGCTCCTGTATGTAGGTCGATTCCGCGTCCCACTCGTAGATGTCCGACTGGGGAGCCATGAGGGACTTCCACGTCTCGTCGCCCTCGAAAACCCGGGAATACTGGCTGTTGAATATCTCGGGGGTGATCGACCGCGAAACGGTGTCGATTATCTCCTGCTGAGTCGGCCAGATGTCCCTGAGGTACACGTCCTCCCCGTCGCTTCCGGTCCCGAGCGGCTCCGTGTAGAGATCGATTCCGACCCTGCCGGCTATCGCGAACGCCACTACAAGCGGGGGCGACGCCAGGTAGGCGAACTTCACAAGCGGGTGCACCCTGCCCTCGAAATTCCTGTTTCCGCTGAGAACCGCGGCGCAGGTAAGATCGTTTTCCCTTATGGCCGCGTCCACGTCGTCGGGAAGCGGGCCGCTGTTTCCTATGCAGGTCGTGCATCCGTACCCCACCAGGCCGAAGCCCAGCTCCTCAAGGTAGGGGGTGAGTCCCGCGGCGTCGAGGTAATCCGTCACCACCCTCGATCCCGGCGCCAAGCTCGTTTTCACGTAAGGATTGACGGAGAGGCCCTTCTCGACGGCCTTTTTGGCGAAAAGTCCCGCCCCCACCATGACGGAGGGGTTGGACGTGTTGGTGCAGCTCGTTATGGCGGCTATCACCACGGAACCGTCCGAAATCCCGTTCGCGGCGCGCGAGGCGTCCCCGTTCGCTGCAAGTCCCCTCACCCGGAGGTTCTCGTGGTAGGAAGTTTTCATATCCCCGAGGGATATCCTGTCCTGGGGGCGGCTCGGGCCGGCAAGGGAAGGCTCTACGGTCGATATGTCAAGTGAGAGCGTATCCGTGTAAACCGGGTCTTCCGCATCGTCGGTTCTGAACATCTTCTGCTGTTTAGTGTAGGCCTCGACGAGCGCGGCCGCGTCGTCCCTGCCCGTCGTCCCGAGGTATCTCAGTGTTTCCGTGTCCACCGGGAAAAATCCCATGGTGGCTCCGTACTCGGGAGCCATGTTGGCTATCGTGGCCTGGTCTGAAAGCGTGAGATTGCTCACTCCGGGCCCGAAAAACTCGACGAACTTGCCGACGACGCCCTTTTTCCGGAGCATCTCGGTCACCGTGAGAACTAGGTCAGTCGCGGTAACCCCCTGGGAGAGGCGACCCGTGAGCCTGAATCCGATGACGTCGGGTATAAGCATGTAAAGCGGCTGGCCGAGCATGCAGGCTTCCGCCTCTATTCCCCCCACTCCCCACCCCATGACGCTGAGACCGTTTATCATGGTCGTGTGGGAATCCGTTCCCACCAGGGTATCGGGGTAGGCCACCGATTCCTGGCCGACCTGCTTTGAGACGACCACGCTCGCGAGACACTCGAGGTTCACCTGGTGCACTATTCCCGTTCCCGGGGGCACGACCCTGAAATTGTCGAAGGACCCCTGGGCCCACTTAAGGAACGTGTATCTTTCCCTGTTTCTTTCGTACTCGACTTCCACGTTCTTGCCGAAAGCATCGCCGCTTGCGAAATAGTCGACCTGAACGGAGTGGTCTATGACGAGGTCGACGGGAACTATGGGATTCACGAGCGAGGGGTCTCCCCCTTTTTTCTCGACCACCGACCTCATCGCGGCAAGGTCGACCACGCAGGGAACTCCCGTGAAGTCCTGAAGTATCACCCTCGCGGGGTTGTACGGAATCTCTTTTGCCTCGGTATTTGAGGGGTCCCACCTGGCGAGGGACTCGACGTGCCCCTCCGTAACGGTCTCTCCGTCAAGGTTCCTCAGCACGTTCTCAAGCAGTATTCTTATTGAAAAAGGCAGTTTCGAAATCGACACGCCGTAGCGCGATTCAAGTTTCTCCAAGGAGTATATCTTGTAGGTTTTGTCGCCGACCGAAAGGTCGGAAAGAGTATCAAGATTGTTACTCAAAACCATATGGCACCTCTCTCTCTTCAAGGTTCCGCGTTTGCGGAGTTAGCGGGGTATTTTACCAAAACAAGCGGAAAAATAAAATCGGAGTTCTATACTTGGCTACACAGATAAAATCTCACGGCAACATTGATAAGACACCCTCAAGGGAAGCTTTTCCACCACGCATAATGTCTATAATCTCTTGGACAACTTTCTCGGTTTCTCTTCTGGACCGAGCCAATGGAGTCGTTAATCTAGGGAATCCATGAACGGTTCCATGGAGACCTTCCATGCTCTCAATTGCGCCCTCTATCGACTCAAGCATCGTACCTATGGCCCCTTTCAACTCCGTTCTCTCATCATCCATTTCAATGTATATAGGAACGGCTTTTGTGAACACATTTATCGCCCGGTCTAGGTGTTGTCGGAACAATGGCAATTCGGGCTTCATCCGATTTACAAATTTATCCATATCGACGGCAGCATGTTTCAGAAGTGGTTTTGCTCTGGCTCGCAACTTTTGTTTTTCCTGAATACTCAAAGCTTTTGGATCATCTGGCACTTGAAGAGACGTGAGTTCTTTGGTTCGTTCTTCCATATTTTTGCCAACATCTACAATGGCTTCGCCTATTCTATTTACAACGGCATTAAGTGCAACCAGTTCTTCTTCAAACATTTCGCCCAACTCAAGAATACCGTCATCTAGTTCGTCAACGCTCTCGTCGCCACAGTTGATATGCTGGGCTTCAACGCTGTCTGGCTGTTCGCCGTCTGCATCGCGTCCATCGTTTTGCCAGCCCAAGACCAATTTTGTAAGGTCAATCCGAACAGCATTAGTGAAATCATCAGGTGTGACGAATACTTTGTAATAGCCTCCCGCCTTGGATACTTGGGAGCGGAAATCGACAACGCCTTTGTATTGATCGGGATCAAAATCATTCATAGTTAAAGGGGGAGCATCCTTGAAGTAGAGCATCAACCGAATGCTGTTCGCATCTTGGTCATGCCGGGCTTTCGCCAAGTAAAACTCTTCAATCGTCCCCGACTTGGCTCGCTTAGTGGGAGTACCGATTCTGTGCCAGAAAATGCCGACGAAAATATCGTAGTCCTGTGGAATTTCGGCATTGATGACGGCTTGGGCATCTTCAGCAAAGCCTGGTGACGCATCCCGTTCCCACTTGAGCAATTCAAGGCGAATGCCTGTTTGCCTTGCGTGTGTGGAATTGACCTCTTCAATAATGGATTCGAGACGGTCTCGTTCTTCAGATACATCCCTTGGGGATGCCACAAAAATACTGAGTATTGTTTCGCTTCTAGCCATTGAAAGAGGTTCCTGTTTATTTAGTTTGATCGAAAAGTCCACCCATTCGCACTTGGTTTGTAGTCACGTATATAATCCCCAATAAAATTATCCCTCACTCTGTCTGCACACATAAAGCGATTGTGGACCTCAAGCGGCTTTCTCCAAACCCGGGGACGTCAGTTGAACTTGCGAAGCGCGACGCTTACGTTCGTCCCGCCGAAACCGTAGGAATTGCTGAGCGCCACCTCTATGCCGCTCTCCCTCGCGGTGTGCGGAACGTAATCCAGGTCGCATTCGGGATCGTTCTCAAAAAGGTTTATCGTCGGCGGCAGAACGCCGTCCCGAAGCGCAAGCGCGCAGATTGCCGCCTCCACCGCACCCGCCGCGCCTAGCAGGTGGCCGGTCATGGATTTCGTGGAACTCACCGGAATCCGCCGGGAGTCCTCGCCGAACACCTCCTTGATCGCGTTGGTCTCGTTGACGTCGTTAAGGCGCGTCGAGGTTCCGTGGGCGTTTATGTAGTCCACGTCGCCGGGATTAAGGCCCGAATCCTCAAGGGCCGCGCTCATGCAGCTTGCAGGCCCCTCAAGCGAAGGCGCCGTGATGTGGAAGGCGTCGGCGCTCATTCCAGACCCGAGCACCTCGGCGTATATGCGTGCGCCCCTTTTTTTCGCGAACTCGAGCTCTTCAAGGATCAGCACTCCCGCCCCTTCGGAAAGGATAAACCCGTCGCGCCCCGCCTCAAAGGGCCTCGAAGCGGTCTCGGGCTCGTCGTTTCTGGTCGAAAGCGCCTTCATGGCGTTAAAGGCCGCGAAGGTAAGGGGTATCAGCGGAGCTTCGGACCCGCCGGCTATCATGACGTCCGCCTTGCCGTCCTTTATTATCTTGGCGGAGAGCGCGAGCGAGTGGCCGCTTGCGGAACACGCGGTCGTCGAGGAACAGTTGGGACCCTTGGCGTTGAACCTTATCGAGACGTATCCCGAGGCCATGTTGGTCACTATGTTCGGTATGAAAAACGGAGAAACGCGGCCGGGACCCTTGTTCTCCATCGTGAGGACGGTGTCGTAGAAGGTCTTCATGCCGCCGATTCCCGACCCGATGAAAGTCCCCGTGCGCCCGGCGATGTCGTCGGTAACCTCAAGCCCGGCGTCCTCAAGCGCAAGCTTGGTGGCCGCGATTGAGAGCTGGATGAACCTGTCGTTTCTCTTCGCGTCCTTAGGCTCCATGTAGAGCTCAGGGTCGAAATCCGGCACCTGCCCCGCGATCTGCGTCTTGAGATCCGAGGGGTCGAAGGACGAAACCCTGCTCACCCCCGGAACCCCCTCGCGGATCGAAGACCACGTTGCGTCGTTGCCCACCCCGACGGGCGTTATGAGCCCTATTCCTGTAACCGCTACCCTTCTTCCCATTTCCCCCTCAGCCGTCCTCCGAAGCGGACTCAATCGAGCTCTGGATAAAGTTGATCGCGTCCTGAACGGTTATTATGTTCTCCGCGTCCTCATCCGAGATCTCAAGCCCGAACTCGTCCTCCATGGACATTATGAGCTCCACGAGGTCAAGCGAGTCGGCTCCGAGATCCTCTATAAAGGAAGAATCGGGAGTTATCTCCTCCTCGGACTTGCCGAGATGGCTCGCGACCATCTCCTTTACCTTAGCTAAAATTTCGGCATTTTCCTTTGACATGCGAGTCAAACCTCCTCTAAATTTTACATGTAAATTCCGCCGTTAACCTTTATAACCTCCCCGGTTATGTACGACGCGTCCCCGGAAACCAGGAAACACACCACGTTTGAGATGTCCTCAACGCGCCCGAACCTGCCGAGAGGTATGGCTTCCAGATATTTTTTTCTCATGTCCTCGCCAATGTCCGCGATAATGTCGGTTTCGACAAAACCGGGGCTCACCGCGTTCACGGTTATCCCCCTTGAGCTGAACTCCTTGGCAGTCGCCTTCGTAAGGCCTATCACCCCGGCCTTCGAGGCGGCGTAGTTCGCCTGCCCGGGATTTCCGACCTCGCCGGCAGTCGAGGTGATGTTTATTATTCTTCCGTAACGGTTCTTGAACATTCCCCTTGAGACCGCCTTGGTGCAGTTAAACGCTCCCTTGAGGTTTATGTCCATGACGCGGTCCCAGTCCTCCTCCCCCATCCTCATCAGAAGCCCGTCATTCCTTATTCCCGCGTTGTTGACAAGTATATGTATTCCGCCCAGTTCGCCGGAGAGCTCCCCCACGCATCGCTGAACCTCGTCGAAATCCGATACGTCAAAGCCGACCGCCCTGCCCCCGCCCCCTTCCCGCTCTATCTCCCCGAGGGTCTCCTCGGCCGCCTGGCTGTTGGTGATGTAGTTAATGAGAACATACGCCCCGCGCGAAGCGAGTTTCTTCGCAATGTCCTTCCCTATCCCGCGCGACCCGCCGGTTATAAGCGCAACCTGTTTACTGAATTCCATCTGCTTTAATATGATTTAACTCCTCAGTTTTTTCAATACCCGCGCAGGAAACGCCCTTGAGGGTTCTTTTCACGAGCCCGCTAAGGACCTTGGAGGGGCCGATCTCGAGAAACCCGGAAACCCCCGAGTCCTTAAGGAACTCAAGGGACTCGGCCCATCTCACCGGGCTTACCACCTGCTCCACAAGGATGTCCGCCACCCTGGAGGAATCCGCGTTGGCCCTGGCTTCTGTATTCGTAACCACGGGGTACTTCATGGGGTGAAAATCCAGTTCCGAAAGAACGTCCCTCAGGCGCGCGGCCGCGGGCTCCATTAGGGAGCAGTGAAAAGGCGCGCTCACCTCTAGCTCGACGACCCGTCTCGCCCCTTTTTCTTTCGCAAGCTCAGACGCGGCCTCGACGGCCCCCGCCTCTCCCGAGATGACGGTCTGCGTGGGCGAATTGAAATTGGCCGGGGAGACCACGGATCCTCCCCCGGCAACCTCGGCGCAGATCCCGCTTACCTCTCCTGAGGCAAGACCCAGCACGGCGGCCATTTTTCCGACTCCCGGGGGAACCGCTTCCTGCATGAACTCCCCTCTTTTTCTCACGGTGCGCACGGCGTCGCCGAACCCGAGGCACCCGGAGGCGACAAGGGCCGTAAATTCCCCTAGGCTGTGTCCCGCGACCAGGTCGGGCCTTATTTCCGTCTCCTCGAGAACCACCCTCAACGCGGCCACGCTCGCGGCAAGTATCGCAGGCTGGGCGTTCGCGGTAAGTGCCAGGGCCGCCGCCTCGCCCTCAAAGCAGAGCTTCGCCAGGTCAACCCCGAGAGCGTCGCCCGCTTCCTCGAAAGTCCTCCTGGCGACCGCGAACCCGGCGCAGAAATCGGCGCCCATGCCTATGTACTGGGAACCCTGCCCTGGAAAGAGAAAAGCTATCATGGATTCAGCGCGTCTTTAGTCTTCCGCCGCGGCTTCCGTTTCGGGAGCCTGTCTGAAGAAGTTCCTTCCCTTGTAGTAACCGCAGCTGGGACAAGCCCTGTGGGGAGGCTTCATCTCGTTGCACTCGGGACAGAATGAAGCCCCCGGCACCGCGAGTGTATAATGGGTTCTTCTTTTTCTCGATTTCGATCTGGAAGTCTTTCTCTTGGGTAATGCCATCTCAGTCTCCTGGCTTGAAGCTATATCTTTATATTTTTAAGCGCCGCGAAGCGCGAGTCCTCCGGTCGGGTCTCGCAGCCGCACTGCTGCTCGTTTAGGTTCCGTCCGCACCCGCCGCAAAGTCCCCTGCAGTCCTCGGCGCAGACCACCTTGTAGGGAAGCGAAAGATTCACCTGCTCTCTCATGTAATCGTTAAGGTCTATCGTTCTCCCGCGGTAAGTCTCATAATCCACGTCTCCGCCCGCTTCCTCTTTTCTTTCCGCCTCGGAAGGCGAAAGAATGAGTTTTATATAAAGATTCGTGCTGACGCTCACGTCGCCCAGGCAGCGCGAACACCGGGCGGACGCCGAGAATCCGATTTCCCCCCGCACGCTTATCTCGCCCGCCGTGCGCAGAAGGTCGATATGAAACTCTATATCGGAATCCAGGCTCGCGACCTCCGATTCCTCGGAACCGCCGAGCCATCCCGGCCCCCTCGTGAAATCAAGGCTCAGTCCCCCGTCCTTTATTTCCGATACGTTGACTACCATCTCGCGGAAACCCCGCTTGAAAAATTGCTCTAATATAAACCACAATCGCTTTATTGCAAGTTATTCGGGAAAATACGAGAAAGACTCACCCAATACCAGCCAATTATAGATGCTTTGATGTATCTAATTCCCTTAATTAGCCATGAAGCAAAGATGCAGAACTGAATGAGAAACCCAGGTGCAGTAGCTGCTGTCTTGCCAATAAAACAGAAACTGATAGAATGGAAAACATGCCGGAAGTAATGGAACTTTTGTTATTTTTGTTGCCAGGGTTTGTTGCCGCCGCAATATTCTATAGCCTGACGTCTTATCCCAAACCTTCCCAATTTGAAAGAGTAATTCAGGCTTTAATTTTCACGCTGTTTATTAAAGCAACTGTAATTATCACAGGATATCTGTTCATCAAAACAGGCAACTTTAACTCCATAGAGGAATGGAACAGGGGTACTTTATCTTTCATTTCTTCAATAGCAATAGCCGTAATTTTTGGTCTCGTCTTGTCATATTTAGCAAACAACGATACAATTCATAAGTGGCTTAGGTGTATAGGAATAACAAAGGAAACATCGTTTCCATCGGAATGGTTCAGTTCGTTCCTAAAGCCGGCTTTTGTAATATTGCACTTTAACGATGGAAGCAGGTTATATGGGTGGCCAGCTGAATGGCCATCGGAACCAACAAAAGGGCATTTTTCTATAGTTGACCCATCGTGGATCAGCAAAGAGGGAAAAGAAGAACGGATAACCGGCGTAAGTAATATTTTGATAGACGTTAAAGATGTAAGATGGGTTGAATTTCTTGAAGGACCCAAGGAAAACCAAAATGGGTAAAAAAGCTTCAAATCCTCCTCCTCCGCTTCGGCCAGCCGATAAGTTGGTAGCAAACGGCCGCGGTGTAAATCCAGAACCACCGAAAAACTTAAGACCGCCGCCGCCGCCAAATCCCCCACCGCCAGCTTCTCCGCCAGCTACGAAGAAAGGAGACTGAGATTCAAACAACGAAAACTTGTTTGTTTTGAAAAGAGGTAAAATCGCTCTCCGCGCATATTCAAACGTTATGACAGGCGACGCTTCGCCCGTCGGTCCCTTTTTTCTCGAGCTGCGGAGTCTCCCTTGAGCACACCTCGGTCGCAAGAGGGCACCTCGGATGAAAGCTGCACCCGGAGGGAATATCCGCGAGGCTCCTTATTTCCCCCGATATGGACGCTTCGCCGCCGTTTTTGCTCCCGGTTCTTCTTATCTCGGGAATGGCGGAGATAAGCATCCTGGTGTAGGGATGCGCGGGGTCAGAGTAGATCTCCTCGCTGGGAGCGATCTCGACTATTTTTCCGAGGTACATCACGGCCACAAGATCGCTTACGTGCTTAACGACGCGCAGGTCGTGGGATATGAACAGGTAGGAGAGACCGTGTTTTTTCTGCAGGTCCTTGAGCAGGTTTATTATCTGCGCCTGCACCGACACGTCAAGCGCCGAGACGGGCTCGTCGCAGACGACGAACTTCGGGTGAAGGGAGATGGCGCGCGCTATGGCTATTCTCTGGCGCTGTCCCCCGCTGAACTCGTGGGGGTAGCGGCTCATGACGTCGGCGCCGAGACCCACCTCGCCGAGAAGCCGGGCCACGAACTCGCCGCGCTCTTCTTTCCTTACCGTGTTGTGGATGCTTATTCCCTCGGAAACAAGCGAGCCCACGTTCATTCTCGGATTAAGGGAGCCGTAGGGGTTCTGGAATATCATCTGCATTTCCCTTCTGAGGGAACGGAGCCGGGTTGAGTCAAGCTCGGTTATGTCTTCCCCCTCGAAGAAAATCTTCCCGGCGGTCGGGGCGAGAAGCCTCAGCACCGTCTTTCCAAGCGTCGTCTTGCCGCTTCCGCTTTCCCCCACGAGACCCACCGTGCTGCCTTTTTTCACTTCAAGCTCCACGTCGTCAACGGCGCGGACGTAGTCTGAAACCCTTGAGAGAATCCCCTTGCGGACGGGGAAGTACTTCTTTAGCCCCTTTATGCTTACTATTGTCTCATTCATGGTTTATAACCGGACAGCCATGGATCAACTTTCTGCTACACCGCCGTTTCGCGAGGTGTAACGCACCGGGCAATTTCACAACCCGCCTTGATCCACAGTCCGTCTAAGCTCCCATGTCTTCTGCAGATTCAGCCACAACTGAGGGGTTGTCCCGAAATAACCGGCCAACCGCGATGCCGTATCGGCGCTCACGCCCCGATGACCGTTCAGAATCATCCTGATTTGGTTCGCCGACACGCCCAACTCTTTCGATAACACGTCGGACGACAGCCCGAGCGCGTCGAGTTCCTCGTGAAGTATCTCGCCCGGGTGCACGGCCCTCATTCCATTCCTGGGATTCATTTACTTCCTCCGCGGCGGCTTACCCCGAAATAATACGACCCGCCGTCGGTCTGACGGAAACAGTATACGGAGAAACAGGTATATAATTCCATTTTAACAGCCCCCTCACAAATAAAGCTCGGGTGCTTAACCATCTAGGGGATTATCCCGATGAGTATAAAGGGAACTGCCGGGACTCCTCGTCCCTGTCGAAGCACATTAAGCAGATCTCGTTCATAGTAAGGAACACCGGAAGACATTTCCCGCTCCAGTTCTTTCATGGGGAGTATTTCGATCCCCACATCAATAATATCAGAAACGTAGAAACTCAGGTGTTTCACAAACAGATCATGTGCAACAAAAGCGTACTTGCCGAACTGTACTTCCACCGCCACTCGATCCTTTACGAAATCGGTCTGGTTATAAGACATGATCGGTTCATACCCGGCTTTTTCGATTTCATATCTTTGCTCATCTCCAGACATGCCGTGTACGTTGCGAAGAAGCTTTTCGTTGTGCGTTACCCAGAAAGTCGCTCTTCGCTGTTGCCATCCTCTCTCTTCAAAACCTTCCTTGAACTTTTTGTTCATATCTTCGGGAGAAAATAACAGTTCGCCCTTCCTGTTTTTTTCTTTGGAAACTTTGGTTCGGCAGGCTTCGGCATCAACGTTTGCTATTACAGCCCGTATGTCTGTCCATAGCTTCGGGTGGTGAACCAGCATATATTCCTCGCCATTGAGGTGTGAATAGCGAGATTTGATCTGCATCAATGCCCTCCCTTGGGTTTGGTTGGGTCATAGACAGGTTTCCCCATTGGGCGAGTGCGAAGACCGCCTTCGCGCAACTGGCGTACCCTCTGCCAAGCTATATCCACATATTCCTGAACAGTATCACAGCCATAGGCCGTGCGATCGTGCATAAGCGCAGCAACAACAGATGACCCAACCCCCATGTAGGGATCAAATACGGAATCTCCTTCGTTTGTCATGGAGAGAACCAAACGTTCCACCAGTTCAACAGGGAACTGACAAGGATGAATAGTTTTTTCCGGGTGGTTATTCTTGACGTTTGGAAATATCCAAACGTCGCTCGGATTCTTGCCCTTCGGGTTTCCAGACAATTTGCCGACGTTTGGTCCCTTGAAATGACGTTTGCCTGGATATTTTGACGGAACCCTTATAGGGTCCAGATTCCATGTGTAATCATCACTTTTTGTCCACCAGTTAATGGTCTCGTACCGCCCGGATAGCCGCTTAGTGCAGTGCAGACCATGCCCGAAGTGCCAGATGATCCGGTTGCGGAGCTTAAGTCCCTGATCACGAAACAGTGGGTAAAGAACCATGTCGAGAGGAACGATTTCCCCGTCCCTGACATAGTTGCCGACCTGCCAGCAGATTGATCCTTGGGGATGAAGAATCCTTACACACTCACTGATGACACAAGCTTGTGCCTCAAGGTAGGCATCAAGTGAAGTCTTGTTTTCGTAATCCTTGCCCAGATTATAGGGAGGCGAAGTAACAATCAATTTCATCCACCCGTCGGGAAGACTCTTCATGAAAACTAAGTTATCTTCACATTCCAAGACAGGCTGGCTGTTAACTGAGGTTTCTGATTTTAAAGCAACTTCCATGTTATCAATTTTATCGTAATTACTAACTACCTATTTGGTCCAACAACAAATAGTGATCATTATGTCGCGTCACTATGCTCTGAGGAATGTTTCATTCAAGATTTCTTATCTGATCCTCGATTACCGAAGTAGAATCCGATTATAGCTCCGGTCAGCGTTCCAAAAGATGCTAACACCTTATCAAAATACTCCTTCATTTCAGGAACCTGAGGCCCCAGCACCAGAAACAAAAGGAAAGAACCGACACTCAGCAGCGCTAACATGCCACGAATGGAACCTTGCGGCATATTGAGCCCTTTCAGAGGCACTTTCTCATCGCCTGATTGGCATTTCCCCGCACAACGCGAGTAAATTGGCATAAATATGAGCACGATAACTAGCAGAAGAACTTCTGCAATAAACAGTAACGACATTTGGTTGGAAACTTGGTCCATCTTCCCTTAGATATTACCTTACAATTGATCTTATCATATCTATCTCATGTTGTCATAAACAAGGAGTTTATGAAGAGCGAATATCCAGAAAAGAAAGCGAGGACGTGAAGTATTTCATGACACCCCAGACCTTTCTGTTAGTACCTCTATCATCCAAGAATCTGAATACGTGCAGAGAGCGGTTACCGGAAGAAGAACATGCCCCTGCCAAAGCTATAACCCGTTCCGGATCCGAATTCCCCTATTCCGGCTTGCGCGCGTGGATGAAATACATAGGGGTGAAGATGCCGAGGCGCCCCGCTTCCGCAAAAGTTGCCGCGGCGAAGCTCAGCATGCCCGAAACCCGGGTCGTGCCGCGCGGCACGACTCTCAGACGCTCAAGCAGCCAGAGCAAAGCGTGGGTCAGCCGGCGCCCGACCGCCGAACTTCGGAAGCCTGCAAATGACAGGCCCGATCCGACCAGGGGCTGATACCAGGGAATGCCGGGCGGGGCGTCGGCCGCTATATCGCGGGCCTCCAGCAGTTCGAATCCGGCTTTCCGGAGGATGTCGTCCATCTCATGCGGCGGGGGGAGATCCGGCAGGGCCCCGGCGTACTCTATCTCGCCCTTCAGCCGCCGGTGAACCGGATCGTCGGGGTCAAAACGGTCGGTCATGCAGCATTCGTAGACCGCCAGATGTCCGCTGGGCTTCAGCAGGCGGAAGACTTCGCCGTAAACGCCCGCCTTGTCCGCCGCGTGGCAGGTCCCCTCGATGGAATAGGCGGCGTCAAAGGAAGCGTCCGGCGCGTCGACCTTCATGAAATCGCAATGGAGCCAGTCGGCCAGATGGTCGAGCCCCGCCGCCTTGCAGCGCTTCTCGGCCCGTTCGAGCTGCACCGCGTTGGTGTTTACGCCCAGGATCCGGGCGCCTGAGAAGCGGGCGATCTCGATCAGCGGGCCGCCGACGCCGCAGCCCAGATCGACCGCCGTCATGCCGGGCCCGAGGCCGAGCCGGAGCGCTATGTAGTGCTCGTGGCGGGCAATCGACGCGGCGAAGCTTTCGTTTGCGGCGCGCGACGCGAAATGGAAGGACTGTCCCCAGCCGTACTCGATGAAGTCCGTGACCAGGTCGTAAAAGGCGAGATGAGGACTCCGGCGGTCCGTCTCGCTCTCGTCCGCGCCTTCGCGCGCCGCGCCGCCCCGGCGGCGTTCGAAACCCTCGATACGCGCGGCGACGCCGTCTCTCCTGCCTTTCAGTATGTCGGTGATCTTCAATCCCATGGCGAAATCCCGGTTAACGCGCGCAAAGTATAACTGATTGTACGATTTTCCTGGCTCCGGTCATGCCCTCAAAATCAGAAACCCGGTCCGTTCTTGAGAAACATCTCGTAGCGGAAACAGGCAGAACCGTGAGAATCGGAAACGCTGTAGAGATCCGGCTGCTCCTCGAAGCATTTTCCCTCCGCGTACTCGCAGCGGTTGTTGAACCTGCATCCCCCCGGAAACTCCCCGGGGGACGGAATGGTTCCCCTTATCGAGTAAAGCTCCTCGCCCGCTGACTGCCCGGGAATCGAGTTTATAAGCCCTATCGTGTAGGGATGGGCGGGGGCGGAAAAAAGCTGCTCGACGCTTCCGCGCTCGACCACCTTCCCCGCGTAAAGAACGTAGACCTCGTCGGCGACGTTCGAGATGACCCCCAGGTCGTGCGAGATCAGCATGACCGCCATCCCCATCCTGTCCCGGAGGCTCTTTATGAGGGAGAGGATTCCCGCCTGGATGGTCACGTCGAGGGCGGTCGTGGGCTCGTCGGCTATCAGAAGCTCGGGGCCGCAGGCAAGGGCCATCGCGATCATCACCCTCTGGCACATGCCCCCGCTCAGCTCGTGCGGGTAGCTCGAGTATCTCTCCGCGGGAGAGGGGATGCCGACTGTGTCGAGCAGACCGATCACCCTTTCTCTCTCCTCCTTCCTCGAGACGTTTTCGTGAACCCTTATGACCTCGCCTATCTGGTCTCCCACGGTGTAAACCGGATTGAGGGAACTCATCGGTTCCTGGAATATCATGGAAATCCTGTTTCCGCGGTAGTGCCTCAGCTCCCGCTCGGTGAGCGAGAGCAGGTTTTCTCCCTTGTATATGACCTCCCCCGAGTTCACCCTCGCGGGCGGCACCGGCAGAAGCCCCATGACGGAAAGGGCGGTGAGGGTCTTCCCGCAGCCGCTTTCCCCCACGACCCCGACTATCTTCCCCTCCCCTATGCTGAGGCTCACGTCTCCCAGGACCTCAAGCTCCCCGCCCTCCGAGGGAAAGGACAGGCTAAGGTTTCTTATCTCGAGCAGGTCTGAATTCGCCATCACGTAATATTATCTTTCCTTTAGCTTCGGGTCTATCGCGTTTCTGAACCCCTCGCCCACCAGGTTAAGCGCCGTAACCGTCGCGAAAATCGCAAGCCCCGGGAAAAGGACAAGCCACCACGCGAAATCAACGTATTTCTGGGACTGCGAGATTATCTCCCCCCAGCTGGGTTCCGGGGGGGTGACCCCGAACCCGAGAAAGCTGAGGCTCGACTCGACCAGTATGGCTCCCGCCACCCCGAAGGTGGCGCTCACCAGAACGGGCGCGAGAGCGTTTGGGAGCATGTGCTTCAGTATGATCCTGCGGTCCCCGCTTCCAAGCGCCCACGCCGCCTCCACGTAGTTCGTGCGGCGAAGCTTGAGGAACTCCCCGCGGACGAGCCTCGCCACGCCCGTCCAGCCCGTTACGCCTATCACTATCATGATGTTGTAGATGCTGGGCTCGGTAAAGGCGAGGATCGTGAGGATCAGAAAGAAAACGGGAAAGGTGATCATCACCTCTATCAGCCTCGAGATCGCGAAATCGATCCAGCCGCCGTAATAGCCCGCGATCGCTCCCAGCATTATTCCTATCACCATTGCTATGCCGACGGCGACCACCCCTATCGAGAGCGATATCCTCGCCCCGTGAATCATCCTGCTGAGAACGTCCCTTCCCCTGTCGTCCGTCCCCAGGAAATGGTTCCCGTCGGGGGCCGCGAGGACGGAGAAGAAATCGCTTTCGGTGGGGCTGTACCTAACGGGGGGAAATATCGCGAAGGAATCCGCATCGTCAAGGTACGCGGCCCGCAGATCCTGCCCGCGAAGCTCGGGATAGTCGATCAGCACGGGGAAATAGTACCTGCCCTCCTCAACCAGCACTATGGGCCTGTTGCCGGCGAGGAAGCTCTCGAAAAGCGCCGTCGCCGCGAGGAGCACCACGAAGAAAAACGAGGCGTACGCGAGGGAGTCCTTTTTGAACTCGGTCCACACCCTGTCCCAGTATCCGACGCCCGAGACCTGCTTCATGACTTCCTCTCAAAGCCTATCCTGGGGTCGACCACGGCGTAGGTAAGGTCCGATATGAGAATGCCTATCAGGGTAAGGAAGGCGGATATGGTGGCGACGGCCATTATGACGGGGTAGTCCCTCGAGAGCACCGACTCGAATCCCAGCCTTCCTATCCCGGGGATCGAGAATATGGTCTCTATGATGACGCTTCCCCCTATCATGGCGGGAAGAATCGAGGCGATTATGGTCACTATTGGGATGAGCGAGTTCCTGAGGGCGTGCTTGAAAAGCACCCTGTCGGGCGAAAGCCCCTTGGCCCTCGCGGTCCTTATGTAGTCCTCCCTTAGCACCTCGAGCAGGCTTCCCTTCTGGTAGCGCGAAAGCGACGCCAAGCTCGCGTAGGTAAGGCAGAACACGGGAAGAACGAGGTGCCACAGGAAATCGAGGGTTCTCTCGATAAAGGGAAGGTCCTCGTATCCCCTAGAGTGCACGCCGTATATGGGAAAGATATCGAGGGCTCCCCCGCCGCCGAAGAAATAGATAAGCACCACGGCCATCCAGAAGCTCGGAATCGAGTAGAGAAGAAACAGGACGAAGGTCGTGGCGCGCTCCGCGAAACTCCACTGCCGAACGGCGGACCATGCCCCGACCGGTATGGCTATCAGGTAGACGAGGAAGATCGAAAGCACGTTAAGTATCAGGGTGATCGGGAGCCTTTCCGCTATCTTGTCCATTACCGGGCGGTGGTCCTTGTAGGAATTCCCGAAATCAAGGGTCGCGATCTGGCGGAGCCAGATGAAGTACCTCTCGTGAACCGGCTTGTCGAGACCGTAGAGCTTCCTGGTCTGCTCGACTATCTCCTTGGTCACCTGGTCGCTCTTTATTCCCTGGTCAAGCGACATCCTGCTCTCAACGGGGCTTCCCGGGGCGAGCTGGATCACGAGAAAGGTGATGAGGGTGATCCCGAACAGCGTGGGGACCATCAGCAGAAGCCTTTTCAGGATGTAGTCTTTCATTGCGTCCGTTGAACTTCAGGGGGAAAATTATACACATAACAGTCTTTGTTTATGCGCGCATGGTCAAGCGCGGTCAACCGGGATCAGTCAGTCCGGCTCAGGCTCTCCGTCCCGAATTTCGAGATGGCTTCCAGTGTCTCGCGCACGTCTTTCCAGGTCGTCGAGTAGTTGATGACGCACATCCTGAGCGCAAACTTCCCGTGAAGAGATGTCGATGATATGAACGCGCGGTCTTCCCAGAAGACGCGGGCGAGCACGGTCTTGTTGATTTCCTCCAGCGCGTCCTCGCCAGGATCGGCGTTCGCGGGGTTTACGCGGAAGCACGCGATCCCCAGTTCCGCAGGAACCAGCATCTCAAGTACGGAACTGTCCTCGACGTACTCCTCAATCCGGCGCGCCAGCGCCATCCCGTGCGATACGGCTCGCCGGAACGCGGCCATTCCGAAAGTCTGAACCGACATCCAGATCTTCAACGCCCTGACGGAGCGGCTGAGCTGCAGGCCCCTGTCCGAAAAATTCGGATGGTCAGCGCCCCAGATCGTGTCCTGGAGAACACTGCACTTGCCGGCAAACGCCCGCTCGAGCGTGCGCATGTCCTTCACCATCAGGCCGCCCGCCTCATAGGGCTGGAAAAACCACTTGTGCGCGTCAAGCACGATTGAATCGGCGCGCTCGATTCCGCTCAGGATCTTCCCGCCTTCCTCGGTCACGACGGCAAAGCCTCCATGCGCGGCGTCGACGTGAAGCCATATATCCTGAGCCTCGCAGTAGTCCGCCATCGCTTCCAACGGGTCGACGGCTCCGCTGCTGGACGTTCCGGCGTTCGCGCACACCGCGATGGGAGTGAGTCCGGCGGCCCGGTCCTCGGCCACGGTCTCGACAAGCGCGTCCATGTCCATGCGGAAACGCCCGTCGGTCGGAATCATGCGAATGCATTCCGGACGAAGACCTATGATCCTGGCCGCCTTGACGAGGGCGCTGTGGCTCTGGTCGCTCATGTACAAACTGGCGCGTTCCGGGTGGTCCACGGCCTCCCGCGCCGCGACAAGGGCGTCAAGGTTCGCCGCCGAGCCCCCGCTCGTCAGCAGTCCGCCCGCACTCTCCGGATAGCCGATCCAGCGCCGGAACCAGTCGATCACGACGAGCTCGAGCTGGCTCGGACCGCTCGAAATCAGCCAGGAGCACTGGTTGACGTTAAATCCGGCAATCATGAAGTCGGCCAGCACTCCGGGCCAGGTGGGCTGCGAAGGGATAAATCCAAAACAACGCGGGTGGTCCAGGCTCAGCGCGATCGGAAGTATCTCGCGCGCGGCCTCCTCGATCACCCGGGAGGCCGAACGGCTCTCCTCGGGCGGAGGCTTGAGCAGCCGATCCTCAAGCTCCAGTCGGAACTCTCCTTCCCAGGCACTTTCTCCGGGCAGGCTCTCTATGCGCCGCACCACCAGCTCCGCCGTCTGGCGTGCAAGTTCCAGCATCTGTTCCGGTGACATGCGGAGATCACCTTCAACCCCTACATCGCCGCCTGGCGCTTTGCTCATCGCATGTCCTCGCGGGCGCAGAGATGAGGCGCACCGGATAAGAAAACAAGCAATGCGGGCGCGAACATAAAAAGTGCTGATCCGCTTCTGCTTTCTACAGTGGAACCCATTTCTGGCGAAATTTTTATTAATGCTCCCCTTTTTTAACTCGGCTGAATAAAAGGATCGCTCCAAAACCTGGTTAACGCGGCGAAAACATTGCCGGGAGCATTATACAATGTTGGCAGAAAATCGAAACCCCTTGACATTCGGTCTGAACATTACCGGCTGGAATATGGTAGTATCAGATAGTGTGATCTATATGCAGGCAACTTATTGCAGTGATTTACAGGAGAAGCTGAATGAGCCCAGCAACGAAACCATTCCACCTTATCATCAACGGCAGGAAGGTCCCTACCGGGCGATGCTTTGAAGTGCTGAATCCCGCCAACGAAAAAGTGGCCGGACTTGCGTCGCTTGCGAGAAAAAAAGATCTGGATGATGCCGTGCGGGCCGCCCGGACGGCGTTTGAGAAATGGCGCGAAGTGCCCGAACCGCAGAGACAGGCGGCATGTCTTGAAATTGCCTCGAAAATCGAGGAAAACGCCGAGGAACTCGCCCGGATCCTGACCGCCGAGCAGGGCAAGCCCCTAAACGGCCTCGGCTCGCGCTGGGAAATCGGCGCCGCGGTAGCCTGGACCCGCTATACGGCCGGCCTTTCCCTGCCGGTGAAAGTTCTCCAGGACAACGACGAGGGCAGGGTCGAGCTTCACCGCAAGCCGATCGGCGTCGTGGGCTCTATCACTCCCTGGAACTTCCCGGTCCTGATCGCGGTCTGGCATATCGTTCCCGCCGTTCTCTCGGGCAACACCGTAGTATCCAAGCCCTCCCCCTTTACGCCCCTGTCAACGCTGCGCCTTGTCGAACTCATGAACGAGGTGCTGCCGGAAGGCGTGGTCAACTGCGTCGCCGGCAGGGACAGGCTGGGCGCCGCGATGACGGCGCACGAAGGGATCGGCAAGATCGTTTTCACCGGCTCCTGCGCGACCGGCCGGAAGATCATGGTGAACTCGGCGGAAACAATGAAGCGGCTGACCCTTGAACTCGGCGGAAACGACGCCGGAATCGTTCTCCCTGACGTCGACCCTAAGCAGGTCGCCGAGGGGCTGTTCTGGGGCGCGTTCATCAACAGCGGCCAGACCTGCGCGGCGCTGAAAAGGCTCTACGTGCATGACGACGTGTACGACGAGGTCTGCGATGAACTGGTCGCGCTCGCCCGAAAGATGAAGGTTGGCGAGGGCACGGACGAGGATGTAGTTCTGGGCCCGGTCCAGAACCGCAGGCAATACGATATCGTGGCCGGCCTGGTGAGAAGCGCGGAGTCCAAGGGACGCGTTCTTTTGGGCGGAGACCCCGCAGAAATACGGGAAGAGACGGGCGGGAAGGGATATTTTTATCCGCTCACGATCATAGCCGATCTTGAAAACGGAGACCCTCTGGTCGACGAAGAGCAGTTCGGACCGGTTCTGCCGATTATCCGCTATCGCCAGATCGAGGAGGCGATCGAGAAGGCGAACGACAATCCCAACGGTCTCGGTGGTTCGGTCTGGAGCCGCGACATAGAAAAGGCAAGAGAAATCGCGAACCGGATGGAATGCGGCTCGGTCTGGATAAACAAGCACGGGATGATCCAGCCCAACGCCCCGTTCGGCGGGGTAAAACGCTCCGGCTTCGGTGTCGAATTCGCAGAGGAAGGTCTGATGGAATATACGGATATTCAGGTTGTCTTTTCCTGAACCGTCCCGGAGTGAGCCTCTAGTATCTGCGTAAACCCTCCGGAACAAACCACTCCCTGGTATCGAATCCAAGGGGATAGAGCCTTACGTTATGGAACCTTCTGTGCACGGCCACCGTGGATTTTCTCGCGAACAGGAACGTGTACGGCTGCTCCTCGTGGAGAATCCTTGAGAACTCCTCGTATTTCTTTATCCGCTCAGGCCGTGAGAACTCCTCTCTCGCCTCCTCAATCAGGACATCCGCACGGGGGTTCTTGAATCCCACGAAATTAGAGCCCGCCTCGGCCTGGGAGGAGTGCCATAGCTGATAGGGGTCGCTTTCCACTCCCAGGCTCCACCCCAGGGTCACCGCGTCGAATTTCCGCTCGGTTATGCTCTGGATGAAAACCGCCCACTCTATCTTTCTTATGCTCATCTCTATGCCGGAGCGGGAAAGCTCCTCCTTGAGTATGGTCGCTATCTTCTCGCCGGTTTCAGAACCCGTGGGCAGCAGGAACTCGAAACGGAAAGGGACGCCGTCTTTGTCCCTCGTTCCGTCGCCGTCGCTGTCTCGCCATCCCGCCTCGTCAAGAAGCGCCCTCGCCTTTTCGGGATCGTAGGCATAGGGCTTTATGTCCTTGGGGTACTCGGGGCTGTTCACGTAAAAAGTCGTGGTCACTATCTCCCCCAGGCCAAGGAGAATCTCCCTCAGTATGGTCTCCCTGTCGACAAAATGGGTCATCGCCCGCCTCACCCTCCTGTCGCTGAAAAAGGGCTTCCTCGAATTCCAGCCTATGTAGCTGTAGCCCGGGGTGGTATAGGAGGCCCTGTGGAATTTTTTCCGAAACGGCTGCCCGCAGCTCTGCTTTGACCACTGAAGCGGAAGAAGGCCCCCGAAATCAAGCTCCTGTTTCTTAAGGAGCTGAAGCTTCACCGTGGGGTCAAGCACGATCTTGTAGACCACTTCGCTCAGCCACGCGGGCTCGCCCCAGTAACCGGGATTCCTCCTGACCCTGATCTCCCTTCCCGTCTCCCAGTGCTCAAACACGTAGGGTCCCGTCCCGACGGGGCTTCTGCCCGCGGGGTTCGCGTTGAAATCCCCCTTCCCGAACACGTGCTTCGGCACTATGGGAATTCCCCCGCAGAACTCAAAGGCGCGGAAGTAGGGTTTTCCGTACTCGCACCTCACGGTGTGGGAATCGATCCTGGTGTAGGACTTCACGTCCTGATAGTAGCTCTGGAGATGGGCGGCGGCGACTTTCGGATTCCTTATGGATTCGTAGGAAAAAACCACGTCATCGGCGGTAAAAGGGGTGCCGTCATGCCATTTCACGTCTTTTCTCAGGTGAAAAGTGTAGGAAAGCCCGTCCCCCGAAACTTCCCAGGAACTTGCGAGGAGGGGCTCGAATTCAAGGGTTTCGTTGTTTCTTCTTATAAGCGTCTCGTAGATTCCGCCGTTAACGATGCCTTCGTAGACATCCGTGGCTATAACGGGGTTAAGGGTCGCGGGCTCCTCGCCGAGCTCCCTTATGAGCGAACCCCCGGCGGAAAAAGACTTCGGGTCCGCGTTGCCGGCAAGGGAGGCGTTATCGTTTTTATCCTGGCAGTCCGTGCTCCGGGAGCATCCGGCGGAGAAGAACCCCGCGGACGCGACCAGCGACGCGAGCGCAAAGAGACGCAGAAATTTTCCCATTGAGGTTTCTACAAAGAGTTTCGATCCGGCACTAGGTCCGTGAATCAGTTCTTTTCGTCTTTTGCCGTAAAGGCCTTCAGCATGTCGATCGGAAGAGGCAGAATGATCGTCGAAGCCTTCTCTGAAGACACGTCGTTTATCGTCTGGAGGAACCTCAGCTGAAGGGAAACCGGGTTCGCGGCCAGTATTTCCGAGGCTTCCGCGATCTTGGTGGAGGCCTGGAACTCCCCTTCGGCGCTTATCACCTTGGCCCTTCTCTCCCTCTCGGCTTCCGCCTGCTTGGCCATGGCCCTCTGCATCTCCTGCGGGAGGTCGACGTACTTTACCTCGACCATGGTGACCTTGATCCCCCAGGCGTCGGTCTGCTTGTCGAGAATTTCCTGGAGCTTGACGTTAAGCTTTTCCCTTTCCGAGAGAAGCTCGTCGAGCTCCACCTGCCCGAGCGTGCTCCTAAGGGTTGTCTGGGCAAGCTGGGAAGTGGCGTAGAGGTAGTTTTCAACCTGAAGAATCGCCCTGCTCGGCTCGACCACCCTGAAATAGACGACCGCGTTCACCTTCACCGAAACGTTGTCCTTGGTTATCACGTCCTGGGGAGGCACGTCCATGGTCACGAGGCGAAGGCTCACCCTGACCATCTTCTCAAGAAACGGGATGACGATAATGAACCCGGGACCCCTGACCCCGGTTATCCTTCCGAGGCGGAATATCACGCCCCTTTCGTATTCATAGAGGATCTTGAGACCCGATATGATGATGAGAAAAACAATTACGAGAATTACAATCGCGGTTATCGACATTGCGCGTCACTGTTTGCCGTCATAATCAGAAACCTTGACGACGAGATCTCCTGTGCTCTCTATTACCTTTATCTTCTCCCCGGGCGAGAACTCGCGCTCGCCCGTCGCTTCCCAGTACTCTCCCCCGATGTAGACTTTTCCGCTTCTTTGGGACCAGGAAACGACTTCCCCCTTCTGGCCCACCATCCCCTCGAAACCGCCCTGAACGGGAACTTTGAACGATTTCACGCCTAAATATACAATAAAAACCGAAAGCAATCCAATGCTTACGGCCGCCGCGGCCAGGGTTCCCCTGCTCACCCTGAGGTCGGAGTCGGGGGTATCGAAAAGCAGGAGCCCCCCGAACACGAGGCACGCGAGCGCAGCAAGGCTCAAGAGGCCGTAACTCGTCACGTACACCTCCGATATAAGAAGCGCCATGGCGACGAAAAGCAGTATGAGGCCCGCGTAGTTGAAGGGAAGTATCTGGAGGGAGACAAAGCCTATCAGCAGGGCGATAAGCCCGGCGACTCCGGGAAAAATCATTCCCGGGTTGTAGAACTCAAGGAATATTCCGAGCGAACCCAGCGAAAGGAGCAGAAACGCTATGTCGGGGGTGCTCAGAATGTTGACGACCTTCTGGCGCAGGCTCATCTCGAGGCGCTGCGTCTTCGCCCCGGCCGTCTCGAGGCGGGCGCTCTGGCCGCTCACCTTTATCTCCCTTCCGTCTATTTCGGAAAGAAGGGAGGGAATGTCGGGGGAGATGATGTCTATAACCTTCTTTTCAAGCGCCTCGTCGGCGGTCACGGAAACGCTTTTCCTGACCGAATCGACGGCCCATTCCGCGTTTCTTCCCCTTTCCCTGGCTATGCTCTCGATAAAAGAGGACGCGAAATTCTCGATTTTCTCGTTCATCACGTCAGAAGACTTGTCGTCTTTTTTTTTCTCCGGCTTCCCCGGGCCCCTCTGGCCGCCCCCAAGCATCACGGGATGAGCCGCCCCTATGCTGGTCCCGGGAGACATGGCCGCCACGTGGGCCGAGAGCGTGATGAAAACTCCCGCGGAAGTGGCGGTCGCCCCCCTCGGATAGACGTAGACTATCACCGGAATCTCGGAATTAAGAAGGACCTTCACTATGTCCTTCGTGGAATTTAGAAGCCCCCCGGGAGTGTCGAGGAGAATAAGCAGGGCCGCGGCGTCGCGGGCGCGGGCCTCCGAGAGGCCGTCTTTAATGTAGTCCACGGTCGAGGGATTTATGGAACCGTTTATCTCGATCTCGACTATTTCTCCCGCCGGGGGAGAAGCCTCCGGGTCGGCGGCCGATACCTGGTAACCCAGAATCGCGGAGAGGAGCAGGAAGAAAACCGAAACGCGTAGAAGCGGACTCCCGCCCGAGCGCGGCACAACCCTTTTTCGCCCGGACCCGCGGGCCGGGGAGGGAGACCCCGGCCGATTCTCCCGGCAATTCCCCGAAAACCTTTGACATTGTCTAAAGAAACTACGTATCATGTTCACTCAGGAATATTTTAACACAGCAGAAAAATCCGGCAGTAACGACGCGGAACTCTCAGGCCTGCCGCTTTTTTCTCAGGCGGGAATCTACAGTCCATGTCCAAGATAAAATACACGACAAAGGAACTCAAGCGCCCCGACAGGTTCAGGGAATTCCTGGCTGAATCCCTCGAAGGTCTCTCGGAGCACTTCAACAAGATACTTATCGGCATAGGCGTAATAGCGGTGGCCCTGCTCGGAATCTGCTTTGTTTCCTCGCAGCAGGAAGAAAAAGACATCATGGCGAACGAGCAGCTCCGCAAGGCTCTTAAGAGCTACGACAGCGGAGAAATGGAGGCTTCCCTTTTGCAGCTGCAAGCGCTGCGCGAAGAGCATTCCGGAACCGACGTTTCAGTTCTGGCTCTTTACCAGATGGGAATGATCAGCTACCAGCTCGGGAAATTCGAGGAAGCGACAAGACATCTTGAGCTTTTCCTGGACGAGGACCCCGAAGACGGTATTTTCCGCGACGGGGCGAACCTCGTGATCGGGCTCTCCGCCTTCAAGCTTGAGAGGTGGGACAAGAGCACAGAGCATCTCTCGGAAATAGACGGAAGCGAAAGTCCTTACTATGTCCAAGCAAGAAGGCATCTGAGTCTCGTGTACGAAAAGACCGGAAAGCCCGAAAAAGCAGAGAAAATCCGCAAGGAAACGCCAAATTAACCCGGGCCACTGAAAGGCAATTATTGATCAGCACGCGGTTTTACTGCATGAAGTCCGGACCAACAGCCAACGGATGTCCGATTATCTGGCGGTCGGCCGTGAGAAACTTCAGGTTCTCCTGCTGAGCCTGAACAAGCAGGAGTTCGTCAAACGGGTCTCTGTGAGCTATTGGAGTTTCAAGTCTGCAGGCCGCGTGACCTGCAGTCATAGGTAAAAAAACCACGTCGTGCGCCGTCAGCAGCTTTACTACGTCTTCCGGATCAAATTCGCTTTTCCGCCTACCCGAATGGTCCCGTGCATTGAATTTCAGGCGCATTTCCCAGATAGACACAGCACTTACATGGAACCGCGTGTCTTTTCTGGAGAAAATCAGTTTCTCCGTTTCTGAAAGGTCCCAACGCGCCATCATCAGAGCGTAGACATAAGACGTATCGAGCAGTATCCGCATAGAACGATTCAATCCTACCCGAGCCCGAGGACTTTCCGACTGAACGCGGGATCGTCAAACTCTTTCGGCCACCCTTCCTTGCTTTCCCGGATTCCGGCCCGATTGCAATCCTCTGCGAGCTTCTCAAGGTCGATCCCTCCGCGCCCGCGCAGACGCACGAGTTCAACCACGGGTTCCCCGTATTTCGTTATGACGACGCGCTCTCCTTTCTCGGCAGCGGATACCAACTCGGAAAGACGCGCCTTTGCCTGTCGCAAAGCAAATTCCATGAAACAGTCTCCTGATTATCTGCGCCGTTTAAAACTTCACATTCGCAAGTGTAACTATATCGTGACTACAGATGGAAATCAAGGAACCTTGAAAGGACAACCACCTTGGCGTGGTAACTGAGATGGGGGAAGGGTTGATGATCGAAGAATTGAGGCACCTGCGATGTTGGGAGTACCTATACAGGTCAGGGGTTTTCGCAGGGGCAAAAAAACTTTTTCCCCCAGGATTTCCATAAAAACCCTTGAAAACCGCCTGATTCAAGCCGGAAACCGTAAATTCCACCCCAGGATTCGGATCAGTTGAGATGATGGGGGGGGGGGAGTGAAAAAACTCACCGGATGGATAAGTAACCTGCTGATATCACTTGATTTAATGTCGCCATGGGTTAGAATTAAGGGTATCTGCAAATACACTCTCCCGGAGGAGCAAACCCATGGCGACACAAACTAATCTACCTTTTTCCTGGGACCAAGTCGACAGGCTCTCAGACCTCAACCGTCTTCGTCTTGTTCTGGATTCCCTTCCCGACACAGATATCATAGACGCCCTCAGAGCCGTGCGTAAAAACGGCCGTAACGAATACCCTGTGTCGGCGATGTGGAGGGCTGTTGTCGCGGGCATAGTTCTCCAGCACGAATCCATCGAGTCACTCGTACGGGAGCTTAACCGCAACTCTTCGCTGCTTGAGCTTTGCGGATTCAGTTCCGTGCCCCTGCAAAGCCGCGCCAGGTACAGGACTGAAGGAGCCAGGGTTACGGTTATAGACCCTCCCCCGCGCAGCCCTGCTCCAAGAAGCTTCAACTTCTCCCGATTCCTCTCGAACGTAGCCAGGATTGAGCAGGAGCAGGGTCTTATCTCAAGGATGATCGACAGTCTGCGCGGAGAACTGATGGAACTGCTGGCGGACTTCGGGGAGAACCTGGGTTATGACGGCAAGGTGCATATTCTCATTGAATTCGGACAGTGATTCTCATTGAATTCGGACAGTAATTCTCATTGAAACCGGACAGTGATTCTCATTGAATTCGGACAGTGATTCTCACTGAAACCGGACACCCGAATTTCTCGTTTTTTCTTCACAAAGAACATACAGGAAAGCGTCTTGTTACCCTGCTTGGGATTCTATTGCTCAAGGAGGGCGCAGGATGCCGAGACCAAGAATGAAGATTAAAACGATAAGAGAGATACTGAGGCTTGACTCCATGAATTTTTCCACCAGGGAGATAGGCCGCAGTGTCGGCAAGGGCAGCAGCAGCGTTAACGATATAGTCCGCAGGGCCAGGGGTGCGGATCTTGAGTGGTCCGCGGCAAAAGAGATTGACGACCAAAGGCTTGAGGAGATGCTCTACTCCAACTCCGGGGTCGTCCGCGAGGGGAATGCGGAACCGGACTTTCCCTATGTCCAAAGGGAGCTCAGAAAAAAGGGTGTGACGAGACAGCTTCTGTGGGAGGAGTACAGAAACAAGGATATCGGCAGTCGTCACTACAGTTATCCGCAGTTCTGCAAGCTCTACAATAAATGGCTCAGGAAGAACAGCGAGCCCTCGATGAGGCAGACGCACAAGGCCGGGGAGAAGTGCTTTGTGGACTATGCCGGGATGAAGGTGGGGATAACGGGTCCTGACACAGGCGAGGTAAGCGCGGCGCAGATATTCGTCGGGGTGATGGGGGCGTCGAACTACATCTTTGCCGAGGCCGTGGAGTCGCAATCCCTTGAGAGCTGGCTGGGGAGCCATACGAGGATGGTCGAGTTCTTCGGCGGGGTTCCCCGCGTAATAGTTCCCGACAATCTCAGAAGCGGAGTCACCAGGGCGTCGCGTTACGATCCCGAAACCAACTCTTCCTACCTTCAATGGGCCGACCACTACGGAGCGGCCATCATTCCCGCGAGGCCTCTCAAGCCCAAAGACAAGGCCAAGGCGGAGAGCGGAGTGCAGATAGTGGAGAGAAGCGTTCTGGCTGTGATACGCAACGAGGAGTTCTTCTCCCTCGGGCAGCTCAACGCGCGCGTAAAGCAGATTATGGCCGAGGTGAACACAAAGCCCTTCCAGAAGCTTCCGGGGTGTCGCCGGGAGCAGTTTGAGAAGATTGACCTGCCCGAGATGGGGGAACTGCCCGCTAACCGCTACGAGTACGCGGACATAAAGCGCGCGAAGGTGAACATTGATTACCACGTGGAGCATAAAAAGTGTCTCTACTCGGTTCCCTACAACTACCGGGGAGAGAGGGTGGAGGTTCACGCTTCACAGAATCTTGTCAGCATTTACTTCAGAAACAAGCTCATAGCGCAGCATAAGCGTACAAGGCCGGGGCGTCCCGCCACGGAACCCGCTCACATGCCCGAAGGGCACAGGCGGCACAGGCAGTGGAATCCGGAGAGTCTGAGGAACTGGGCGGACAAGCTGGGGGAGGAGGTGCGCGGGTGGGTGGACGCGCAGCTCGCCTCAAGAGACCATCCCGAACAGGCGTACAGGACGTTTCTGGGTCTGAGGGATCTTGCCCGCAGATACCCTGGCCGGAGGCTCAACGACGCGTGCGGGGTAGCCAACAAAAAGGGACTTATGAGAATAAGGCAGATAAGCGAGGTTCTCAGAAACAGCATGGACAAGCTGCCGCTGCTTGAAGAGGAGGAGGGGGCTTTGCCCCAGGATCACAAGAACATAAGGGGGCCGCGGCAGTTCAGATGAAATCACAATCAAGGAGGTGTTTTTAATGAGTTTGCAACAGACACTGTCCCGACTCCGCAAGCTTCGGCTTGGAGGGATGGCGGGGGCGCTTGAGCGCCAATGTGAGCAGCCCGGCACTTATGACGACCTGTCTTTTACCGAGAGGATCGGTCTGCTTGTCGAGAGAGAATGCGTAGAGAGGGAGCAGAGAAAGCAGCAGAGGCTCGTGCGCGACGCCCGCTTCAGGCTCAGGGCGTCTCTTGCCGACATTGACTACTCTCATCCCCGTAATCTTGACAAGTCGCAGATAGCCCGGCTTGCCGAGGGGGACTGGACGGCAAGGGGGATGAATCTTCTCGTTACCGGCCCCTGCGGCAGCGGGAAGACGTGGATAGCGTGCGCCCTGGGACGCAACGCGTGCATGATGGGGATAGCGGTTCGCTACTACAGGGTCTCGAGACTGTTTGTGGAGCTTACGCAGGCAAAGGCCGAGGGAAGCTACAGCAGGCTTCTCGCGAAGCTTGCCAGAGTGGGAGTTCTGATCATAGACGACTGGGGGATGGACAAGATAACCGCTGCCCAGAGATACGATCTGATGGAGATAATGGATGACCGTTACGGGGAGAACTCCACTGTGATCATAAGCCAGCTTCCGGTGAGCGAGTGGTACGCGGCTATAGGGGACAACACTGTTGCCGACGCGATTCTCGACCGGCTCATTCACAACTCCTATCGCCTTGAGCTGGGAGGAGAATCGATGAGAAAAGTCGTGGCGCAGAAGGAAAAAGACCGAAAACAGACGATTCATGCCTGATTCAGCCCGATTCCCGAAAAAGCGTCCGTTTAAAAGCTCGTCAGCGGACGATCTCACGCGTGGGAGGGGTACGGGTCGGGTCGTTTCCGGCGCTGTAGAGTTCCGGAACCGGATGCGGGGGGGGGGGAACAAGTGCCGCGAACAGAAGAGAAAGGAGGTTGTTTTTAAGAAAAAAAGACAGATTCTTACTCGCCGTTTGACAGAAAAATTACTGGCGTGGTAAAGTCTGTTTGGGAAGAAGAAAAAAGAGAGATTCTGCTGTCCGAATTCAGTGAGAACTGCCGACCGGTTTCAATGAGAATTGGTGTCCGAAAACAAGATAATACGCAGGCAAGGCGCTGAGGAGCAACTCAACGGGACGGAAGAACTGCAAAAAAGGCGAAACGTCGGACCCCGAGGCGGACTGGGGAAAGCACGAGACCTCTGGGTTTGACTCCAGCGGCAAGGAGTGGACAAAGATAAAAATGTGGTTCGGCTACGGGCTTCATATCATTGCCGACACTAAATACGAACTGCCGGTTGCCTTCAGCGTTACGAAAGCTTCTGTCGCGGAGGTAAAGGAACTTGACCGCATGGTGGGTGTGCTGTTCACGCGGGAGCCTGAGCTTGCTCGGCGGTGCGAGTACCTGAGCGCTGACCGTGGGCTTGACAGCGGTTCTTTGAAGAAGAAGCTCTGGGACAGCTGGCGGATTCGTCCGATTATCGACAACAGGGAACTGTGGAGGGAAGAGAAGAAGGGACAGAGCTATGTGGAGGGGCAGAAGATCATGAGACCCCTTGGGAGCGTTCACGATAATATCTTCTATACGGAGCGCGCGGAGGTATGGTGTCGCTGCCCGGTAAAAGGGACGGAACGCAAGATGGCGTTCAGTGGTTTCGAATCCGAGCGATGCGGCTTGAAGTTCCGCTGTCCCGCGGCTGTGTACAGTCTTGACTGCGAGGGGTGGAAGAAGTGTCACGGTGACGCCGGCTGCAAAACCAACGGTTACGGCAGGGTCATCCGTGTGCCTCTTGAATTTGACCCTCGTATTTTTACTCCCACCCCGCGGGGCAGCGTGTCGTGGAAGCGTGCTTACAGGCGCAGAAACGCCATAGAGCGCATCAACTCGAGGATAGACAACAGCTTCAGGTTCGAAAGGCACTTCATCAGGGGCAAGGCGAAGATGAATTCCCGTGTGGGTATAGCGTTTGGAGTGATGATGGCGCTTGCGGTGGGTCACATAAAGGCGGGGAGGCCCGAGAAGATGAGATCGCTTGTTTACGGGTGTTACGCAGATACCGGGTAGCGGTTTTCTGCTTGTTCACAAAACAATTTAAACAGAGATTAAGCTTGAAGGGACAGCTGCGTCCGCAGTTGGTCGGGTCTGGCGATTCTTCGGGAAATCGGCGGCGCATTCCGCCTGAATCAGCTCAGATTGCCACAATGCCGGGCTGTTGCCGTGGAGTACCCGCTCCTGTCACGGAAATCTTAGCCCCAAAAATCCTTACTACGCAAATACCTCGAATTAGGAATTACTTGCTATCTTTAGTAAAACCGTACAAAATGGCAGGCTTCTGTTGAGGCAATTTTTCTTTTAACATCTTGAGAAGCTTTTCTACTAATTTCGCAAAATCATCGTGCTCTTTTTTTAGTTGTGGTGCGTAAATTCTAAGTTGCCGCATGGAATTCTCTACTAATATTTTAATCCCATTAGCTTCTATTGCGTTCTTATTAGCTTCTACTTCGTCCCTCTTAGCTACTGCGTCTTCGCGCTTAGCTACTACTTCTTCGTGCCTATCCTTCACTTCAAGATACTCATACAAAAACTTGGTGTTTATCGCATATCCTTGCATAAGGGCTTGTAACAACATATACACCTCTACTATCTTGTGTCGAAGTTCTAAGTCCCCGATCTGACCGATAAAATTGGCATTTGAACGGTAGATGGTTATATAATCTGGAGAAAGCGATAAACGGCAGTCAAAATGCTTTACTGCTCCCCGTTCAAACATCTTCCAATAGGGGTCCACCTCTCCCTTAAGCTGCTTCCAGAATGAGTTGAGCTCCTCGTAAAGTGCGTGTAAGACACCTTGGATTCTCCTCTTGTCAAGTAGGTACTGCCCTAGAAATGTCATGCCTGAACCCAAAATAACACCTCCAAGGGTGAAAAGACCAGTTATTAATTCGTTAGTTTGTCCACATTCCATAATCTTTTTCTCCTGTTTTATCTAAAAAAATAGCCTTAGTCAGTCCGTTTTTAGTGTGGAATACAAGGGGATGTTGTTTTAGCTTACGCGCTAAACCACCTTTGTTTTCAAGGGTTACAGTTTGTTGTGGTGCCGAAGGCGGGAGTCGAACCCGCACGCCCGTAGGGCACTACCCCCTCAAGATAGCGCGTCTGCCTATTCCGCCACTTCGGCACAGAATCGGATTGTAAAAAGTATCACGCAAGGAACAAATTTCAAGCGCCGAACTTGCGAAGCCGCCCCGCGTGGGCGAGAAGAAGCGGCATTATCTCGGTCGCTTTTATGATCCCCAAGTCGCCGGAAAGACAGGACGATTCGGAAAAACCCGCCACGTCCCCTCCCCTGCAGTATTCAGAACTGATCAGAAGAGGCACAGGGTGCCAGCTGTGCGACTTCATCGCCGCCGGGGTCGAATGGTCGCCCGTGACGGCAAGGACGTCTACACCAAGTCCCGTGATCTCGGGAAGAAGCGAATCGAATTCCTCTATTACACCCGCCTTCGCCGCAAAATTCCCGTCCTCTCCGTAACTGTCCGGTTTCTTTACGTGGAGGTAGAAAAAGTCATAGTCCCCGAAATTACGGGAAAGCGTCTCGATTTCATCACCTATGGAATCCCCGGAAACCTCAAGAACATCCATCCCTAGCAGTTTCGACACTCCCCTGTACATCGGATAGGCGGCAACGCACCCGGCCCGAAGCCCGTAGGCCTCGTCAAAAGTCGGAAGGTCCGGTCTCATGGAAAAACCTCTTAGAAGCATGTAGTTGGCCACGGGTTCATCACTTATCACCTCGCAGGCCTTGTCAATCAGCTCCCCGGCAATTTCGGCTGTCCTCCGGGAACCGGAGTTCCCCCCCCAGGGCCCGATGGGGGCCTTGCCTTCCGCCTGCGGGTCCGTGTCGCAGACAAACGCATCTCTTTCCGAAAGCCGGCCGGGGAAAGATAGAACCACGACGAAGCGGTGCTCAAGACCCGCATGGAAACTTACTTCTACCCCGGATATCTCACTCACGGCCGAGGAAATCCTGGAGATCACCCTCCTGTTCTCCTCCGTGCTGAGCCTGCCGGCCCTCCTGTCCGTAACGACCGGGGCATCCCCCTCGTACCTTACGGTGGCGAAGTTGCCCCTCACCGCAACGTCCGAAGGGCCGAGATCAATTCCGAGGCCGAGCGCCTCGAGCACTCCCCTCCCTATCTCGTTTCTGACGGGGTCATAGCCGAAAAGCGCGAGGTGCGCGGCGCCGCTTCCCGGGGTTATCCCCCTCTCAACGGGCACGTGCAGCCCCAGGGACCCGGCCGAAGAGAGCCGGTCAAGATTCGGGGTCCGGGCCGCCTCGAGTTCGGTCTTTCCGTCAACCGGAAGCCCCCCGAGCCCGTCAAGAACGCAGAGAACTATCTTCGAGGAATTCTTCTCAGCAAGTTTTGATACCAGGTCCTGCATTTTTCTTCCTTGTCCGCCGTCCCGGCGGGAACAGCATCAGGGGTCTCCGAGTTCTATTTCGGCTCCGTCATACGCCGGCTCTATATGGTCCGGGAGTTCCGCGAGGAGCCTCTCGTACTCAAGCTCGTGCCCCATGTGGGTAAGAAGCGCCCTTCTGGGTTTCAGTTTCTCTATTTCCTCTACCGCCTGCTCTATGTTGAAGTGGGCCCTGTGGGGCTTGTACCTGAGCGCGCCGAGTATCAGGAGGTCAAGCCCCGAGAGCTTCTCGTAGGATTCCTCCGGGATGGCGCTGCAGTCCGTGACGTAGCCGAAAGACCCGATCCTGTAGCCGAGTATCTCCCAGTCGTGGTGATAGATGTCTATGGGCTCTATCCTGATTCCCCCGAACTCGATCTCCCCGTTTACCTCCTTGAAGTTAAGCCTGGGCTTTCCCCCCGCGGCGGGGAAGGAATCGAATATGTAGGCGAAGTTCCGCTTTATGTCGCCGAGGGTGACGGGGTTCGCGTAGCAGTCTATGTCCATCGAATTTATGAAGTTAAACGCCTTCAGGTCGTCTATTCCGTGGGTGTGGTCCGCGTGGGAGTGCGTATAGAGGACAAGGTCGATCCTGGTTATGCCTTCCCTCAGGGCCTGGGTCCTCAGATCGGTCGAGGTGTCGACAAGTATCTTCTTCCCTGCCGCCTCGACCAGCACGGAACTTCTGGTACGTTTGTTCTTAATATTATCCGATGCGCATACGTCACATCGGCAGCCCACTACGGGAACGCCGGTTGAAGTGGCACATCCGAGCACTCTCACCTTCATAGAACACGCCAAACATGGTAGAATTGATGTTGTAACAACATACATACAAATCTTCCGAAAAGAAATTTACATAGGCGTGACAATCAATATACTTTCTGCGTAAAGTGAAAAGCCGCACAAAACTTTTTCCCTTCCTCATAGTTTCCATCTGCCTGCTTGCCATCTCTTCCGCCACGGCGAATGAGAAAAACAAGGCCCTCTACGAGGAGAACTTCAAGCTTTACCGCCAGCTTGACTCAGATTCCGAGAAAGCCAAGAGAAGCGAAACGTGGGATCTCGTGGGGAGCACTTTCTACAGGCTGTACTCGCAGGACCCCGGGTGGAAAAACGCCCCGGTCTGCCTTTACGCCGCAGCCAGGGTCTATGACATAAAGTCCCTCCGATTCAACTCGCCGCAGGACTCAGAAAAAGCCCTCGAATACTCGCGGGAGTTCGCCAAGAAATATCCGAACCACAGCCTAGCCGACGACTCGTGGCTCCGGGCGGGAAGGATACATGAGCGCAGGGGGCAGAAGAAGGAAGCCGCCGCGGCGTACCAGAGAATCGTCTACGGAATGGAGGACTCGGACACCTACGAGATAGCCAGGGAAAAGCTGGCCGCGCTCACGGGAACGAGAATTCAGAAGAAAACGGAACCCGCGCCGCGCAAGGAGACCCCGCGCAAGGAAGCCACGCCCACGCCGAACCCGAAAGGCTACGCCGTCATAAAGAAAATAAGGCACTGGTCGACGGACGATTACACGCGCGTCGTGATAGAGACCGACAAGGAGGTGAAGTACACGTCCAGGATGCTGCGTCCCGATCCCGAGCTCAAAACCCCTCCCCGCCTCTACGTCGATCTTGAAAAAACCATCCTCTCGGATTCGGTCAGCATCGAGCCCATCACGAAGGGGCTCCTCGAGAAAATAAGTTTCGCGAGCAACCGCCCGGGAGTGTCGCGCGTCGTGCTCTACATAAGGGACCTTGAGGGCCACAAGGTTTTTTCCCTGGGAAAGTCAAGACAGAACCCGTCTTTCCGGCTCGTAATGGACATAAAGGGAAAGGGGGCGCAGCCCGAGAAGATATTCGCCGAGGACGCTCCTTCGTACGGCAAGCGGGGACCCTCCCTTGAGTCAAGGATTCCCGAAGGGGAGATAGCGAGCCTCAAGCAGGCCCTCGGGCTCAAGGTAAGGACCATAGTGATCGACCCGGGCCACGGAGGACATGACCCGGGAGCCGTAGGTCCGAGCGGCCTCAGGGAAAAGGACGTAAACCTCAGGATAGCCAAGAGGCTCAGGGAGAGGCTCATAGAAGAGGGAAAGAGCTTCGGCATAGAGAACGTCTACCTTACCAGGAGCAGCGACAGGTTCATTCCCCTTGAGGAACGAACGGCCATAGCGAGAAAAAGAAAGGCCGACATTTTCATATCCATACACTGCAACGGGGCAAGAAGGAAAAAGGCGCACGGGATAGAGACCTACATACTGGGCTTCACGGACGACCAGACCTCCCTGCAGCTCGCGGCGAGAGAGAACGCCACCACGACCAAGGGACTGAACGAGCTCGGAAGCACGCTCAAGCAGTACATACTCAGCGCCAAGAAAGAGGAGTCCCAGCAGGTGGCCGGTTACGTGCAGAAATCCATAATCCAGAGCGTTTCCGTGAAATACAAGCACGTAAACAACAAGGGGGTGAAAAAGGCGCCTTTCGTGGTGCTGATCGGCGCGGACGTGCCGAGCCTGCTGGTTGAAGCCTCCTTCATAACGAATCCCAGGGAGGAAAAAAGGCTCAAGAGCGAAGCCTACATAGAAAGAATAGTGAACGGAATAATTCTGGGAATAAAGAAGTACTCGATGCAGAGCCAGAAAGTCTCCTGAGACCCCGCGTACTTTATGGACAGCGTAAACAACGAGATCGCGAAAATATTCGCAAGGATAGCCGATTCTCTTGATATCCTGGATGAAAACGGCTTCAAGATAAACGCCTACAGGAAGGCGGCGCGCAATATTTCCTCAATGCCCGATTCCCTTGAGGAGTTCGAGGGGGAAAAGGAACTCTCGACGATACCGGGAGTCGGCAGGGATCTTTCTCAAAAAATAATCGAGTACAGGCTCACCGGAAAGATCGCCTACCACGAGGAGATAAAAAAGCAGGTGCCGGACGAACTCGCCGAGCTTCTCGACATAAGGGGAGTCGGACCGAAGTTCCTCCGCACCCTCGTGAAGCACTTCGGGGTAACGGACATCGAAAGCCTGAAAGAAACCGTCGCCAGCCCGGACATTCTCGAGGTGGGCGGCATGGGAAAAAAGAAAATCGAGCAGATATCGCGCTCGATAGAGGTTTTCGAGGGCGGGAAAAAGAGAATGAGGCTTACGGAGGCCCACCCTCTCGCCGCGGCGATAAAAGAGGAGATAGAGGAAATCCCCGGCGTCCTTAAAGCCGAGCTTGCCGGTTCGCTAAGAAGGATGAGGGAAACCGTCGCGAACATAGACATAATCGCCTCGGCGGATGAGGGGGCGGGAGTCATAGAGGAATTCGTAGCTCTCGGCTTCGCCAGGGAAGTTCTCGGCAGAACCGAAAACAGCGCGCGGATCCTCACGCGGAACGGCATGCGGGCCGATCTTCTGGTCGCGGAACCGGGCCGCTACGGCTCGGCGCTTCAGAACCTCACGGGCTCCCGTTCCCATAACGCGAGAATAAGGGAAATCGCGGCGGCCAAGGGCTTCGAGGCGGATCCCGCGGGCATCCGCAACGGCAATGGGCACTTCTCCTCCGAGGAAGAAATCTACGAATCCCTCGGGCTGGAATACATCCCCCCCGAGCTGCGTGAAGACCGCGGGGAGATCGAAGCGGCGCGCGCGGGGGAACTTCCCGCGCTCCTTGCCATAGAGGATTTAAGGGGGGACCTTCACGCCCATTCCACCTGGAGCGACGGAGCGTCGACCATACGGCAGATGGCGGACAAGGCGGCCTCGCTCGGCTACGAATACATAGCCATGACCGACCACTCGCCCTCTTCGAGGATAGCGAACGGGCTCAGCGTAAGGAGACTGTGGCAGAAAAAAGAGGAGGTGGAGAAAATAAACTCGGAGGGCGGAGCGACAAGGGTGCTCATGGGTTCCGAGGTCGACATACTGCCCGACGGCTCTCTTGATTATCCCGACGAGGTGCTTCGGGAGCTTGATTTCGTCGTCGCGTCGGTTCACAGCTCCTTTTCGATGGAAGAAGAGAAAATGACAAGACGGATATGCGGCGCGCTTGAGAACCCCAACGTGGACGCCCTGGGACACCCGACCGGGAGGCTGATAGCGCAGAGAGAGCCCTACAAAGTCAATATAGACGCCGTTATCGAGACCGCGAGAGAGCACGACAAGGCACTTGAGATAAACTCGTCCTACAAGAGGCTTGACCTGAAGGACGCCCACGCCAGAAAGGCCGTTGAGGCCGGGGTTAAAATCATGGTGTCCACCGACGCCCACAGGACCCAGCACCTCGAGAGAATAATTTTCGGGGTCGGCACGGCAAGGCGGGGATGGGTGAAGAAAACGGACGTCGTAAACACCTACGGTCTTTCCGAACTACTCAAATGGCTCGCGGGCCACGACTCGTAAAATGGCCCGAATCACCAGAAAGCAGGCCCGGGCGGAAGTATCCCGCCTGAGAGAGGAAATAAGGCGCCACGACCACCTCTACTACGCGGAGAGCAATCCCGAGATTCCCGATGCCGATTACGACAGACTCATGAGAAGGCTCGCGGAGCTTGAGCGGGCCCACGATCTCGCCGTCCCGGATTCCCCGTCGCAGAGAGTCGCGGGAGAGGTGTCCGAGCAGTTCAATCCGTTTTCTCACGTAATCCCGATGATGAGCATTGATAACGCCGTAGACGAGCGGGAAACCAGGGAGTTCGACAGGCGGATAAAAAGATTCCTCAAGACCGAGGAAGAGATCGAGTACGTCCTGCAGCCCAAGTTCGACGGGGTTTCGGCATCGCTTACCTACGCTGACGGAAAGCTGCGCCACGGCGCCACGAGGGGTGACGGAAAAACGGGAGAGGAAATAACAACAAACGTAAAGACCATAAGGTCCGTCCCCCTGGCTCTCCCGGGGCGGGGCCGCAAGCCCAAGCTGATTGAAATCAGGGGGGAAGTCGTATTCCCGAAAAGCCTGTTCGCGAAGCTTAACGAAGAGCTCAGGAAACTTAATAAGGAACTTGAAAAAGAGAACGAAACCCTTCTGAAAGAAAACAAAAAACCGAAACCCCCGAGGATGCTGTTCAAGAATCCGAGAAACGCGGCTTCAGGCTCTCTCCGCCAGCTTGACTCCTCCGTGACGGCGCGGCGCCCCCTGCATTTTTACGCCTGGGGAGTGGGCGGCTGCGAAGGAGTGGACTTCAGAGACGAGCTTCAGATATTCGAGGCTTTCCGCAGATGGGGGTTCCTTGTCGAGGAGCCCGGAGACTGCCTGGGCATCGACCAAGCCATCGAGTACGCGAGGGAGCTTGAGCGGAAAAGAGATTCCATAGATTACGAGGTCGACGGGGCCGTTGTGAAGGTAAAGAGCAGAAGGCTTCAGGAAATCCTGGGCGCGACGGCGAAATACCCCCGCTGGAGTGTGGCCGTAAAGTTCTCTCCAAAGCAGATAACCACTAAAGTGAGGGATATAACCATCCAGGTCGGAAGGACGGGACACCTCACCCCGGTAGCCGAGCTTGAGCCGGTAAAGATATCCGGCATCGAGATAAAAAGAGCGTCTCTTCACACGGAGGACACCTTAAGGGAAAAGGACGTGAGGGCGGGCGACACCGTGGTGGTGCAGAGGGCGGGAGACGTGATCCCGGAAGTGGTGGAGGTGGTTCCCTCGCGTGGGAAAAGGGGAGAAAGCTTCTTGATGCCGCGGAACTGCCCCCGCTGCGGAACACCGGTTGAGAGAGAAGGTTCTTTTCACATTTGTCCGAACATCTCCTGTCCCGAGCAGATCAGGGGAAGGATAAGCCTTTTCGTTTCGAGAAACGCCTTTGACATAGAGGGGCTCGGGGGAAAAAGGGTTGAGCAGCTGATAAGCGAAGAAATCCTGCGAAACATGGCGGATATTTTCACCCTCAGCAGGGAGCGGCTTCTCGGACTCGAGGGATTTGCGGAGAAATCCGCCGACAACCTCCTTGAGGAAATAGAAAAAAGCAGGGACATAAGTTTCGAGAGATTCATAAACTCTCTCAGCATAAAGCACGTGGGCACAAGAACCGCGCAGACGCTCGCCCGCGAATTCAAGACCCCGGAGAATCTCATGGGAGCCACGAGCGAGGATCTTCTGCGCGTGGAGGGCGTAGGCGAGGAGGTGGCGCAGAGCATACTGGGATTCTTCGAGGATCCCGAAAGAAAAAGCGTGGTGGAAGCGCTTCTGCGTCAGGTGAGAATAGAGAAAGAACCCGAACCGTCAGGCGAGAACGAAAAGATCGCCGGAAAAACATTTGTCCTGACGGGCACTCTCTCGGTTTCCCGGGAGCAGGCAAAAACAGAGATCGAGAGGCTCGGCGGAAAAGTCGTTAACTCGGTATCGGGAAAAACCGATTTTCTGATTTCCGGAGCGGATCCGGGAGCCGCTAAACTTCAGAAAGCCCGTGACCTCGGAACGGATGTTATTACAGAAGAACAGCTGAAAAGCCTCATAGGGCTTTAGTTCCATGCCTCTGTCTGTAAACCTCGTAGAGAAAAACCCCTGCGGCGACAGAAGCGTTTAAGGATTCCACTTTCCCCTCTCCGGGAATGGAAAGCAGAAAATCGCATTTCTGCCTTGTCCCGCTTCGCATCCCCCTGCCCTCGTTTCCGATCACAACGGCTATATCGAGCGAAGCGAAGTCGCAGTCAAAGACCGCGTCCCCTGAACCCGCGTCGGCTCCCGCGACCCAGACCCCTTTTTTCTTAAGAGCATCGATCACCCTGCCGAGGTTCGTCTCCCGGGCAATCTTTATGTTGGCCGAAGCCCCGGAAGAAACTTTTACCACCGTCGGATTCACGTCGCACGCCCGGTCCGCAGGTATCACGATTCCGTGGACTCCTAGAAAATCCGCGGTCCTTATTATGGCGCCGAGATTCTGCGGGTCTTCTATGTGATCGAGAACAAGAAGAAAAACTCTCTCCTGTCTTTCCTCGGCCACGCCGAGGATCTCTTCAACCGAACTGTAGGAAAAATCGGAGATTTCAGCCGCTATGCCCTGGTGATTCGGGCTTCTGCATATATCCGTAATCGCGTTTTTGGGAAGACGGGAGAGTTTTATGCGGAATTTCCTGATCGAGGCGCTGATCCTCGGGTCAGAAGAGACGTCGAAATTCTCCGAGACCATGATTTTCCTTATCTCCCGGGGAGAATTGCGGAGAAGCTCGGCGACGGAGTTCCTGCCGTAGACAATCAACGCGTACTCTCCCCTGCCCCGAAGTTCCTCTTAACGTGGTTAACCTTGTACAGTATGTTGTCCTTGATCCACTTGGCGTCCCACCACTCAAGCGGCCTCACCGGAACTCCCTGGACGTAAACCCCGAAGTGCAGATGGTCTCCGACGGCAAGCCCGGTAGTGCCGGTCCTTCCCACGACATCTTTTTTCCCCACGCTGTCCCCGACGCTCACGTCCATCGAGCTCAGATGGGAGTAAAGAGTCATAACCCCCATTCCATGGTCGACGATAACCGTGTTGCCGTATATGCCGAGGTGTTCGGCGAAGACCACGACTCCGCTGTTAGAGGCGGGAACGGGATGTTTTTTAGTGACCGAGAGGTCGTAGCCGAGGTGATACTGGTTGTCAATCACGTTGCCGTCCATTAGGTATTTCCTGTGGTCAGCAAACGTCGCGCCCACCTTGGAATTGCGGAGCTGGTTGAACTTCCCTTCCCAGAGAATCTCGCCCCCGCTCTGTCTTCCGACCTCATGTATCCTGTTGTCGTTTTCCTTTCTCGTCTCGCTGTTGATCTTCAGAAACGCCTTGAGGAAATCGGGTTCCCCGTCATCCCCGACCGGGGAATAGCCGTAAACTTTGGCGAAAAGCGGGAGCACCTTGCTCTTGAGGAACCCTTCGGAGATGCCTATTTCATCCTTTACGTACGAGGACCTGAGAAGCCGGTAATAAACGGATTCCCTCGCTTCGTTGCCGGCCGCGTCGGCCGCAAGAATTTCTATCTTCTCGCCCTTGTCCGCGTTATACGGATAGGCGAAGAAGGCAAGGTGTATCAGGGGATCCTTGAAGTGCCCCGGGTAGCCTTCGAAAAAAACATCCTTTATTTCGACCCCGCTTGAGACCGCGTCCTCTGAAACCCTGTAGATGACGACTCCCGCGCCCCCGTGTCTTATGTACAGCATGGGCGAAAGTTCCTGAACCTCGGGAGGGATGAAATCCAGGGTGACCTTCCGGCTGAAAACAGTCTTTTTCCCGGGAAAAAGACCATTCATGAAACGGTCGGTCGCCTCTATGAAAAGCTCCGACGCGCCGCCCTTTATGCCGAGCTTCTCGGGGTTGATCCTCACGCTTATCACGTCGCTTCTGGTTCCTTTCCCGTACTCTTTTTCAACAAGAACGGATTCCCCGTAAGCGTCAAGCAGGTAGATGCGCACCTCGGAAAGCCCGGTGCCCTCGTCGGACACCGTCACCTCAAAGGGCTTTAAGCCGAGAATCCCGGTATCCCGCTCAATGGATATCACGGGAGGGCTCATCTCGGCAATGGAGATAACTTTTACGACAGCGATGATCAGAAGCACGATCCCAAAAACAGCCGCAACCTGTTTTCCGGACACCTTTAGCATTTAAAACGACCTCCTTCGAATTACCGCAGCAGTTTCGCCTGTCACATCATATAAGAACAGCCCGGACAGCGTAAGCGAACCGGAAAGAAATTCCGTCCCCGCGCCGCCTCGGGAACCTCAAGCCCGCCACTCGCGCGATCCGGCCTTGCGGGGAAAGCCCGCGGCAGGCAGAACATTTTTTGGAAAGGACCTTCCGGGCACTTAAAGCGAGTTCTGTTTTTATTTGGCGGCTTTTAAGTATAATAGGCTTGGTAGGAAAATCCAGATCCCTGCAGCGTGACCGAAGAGAAATTCCCTGCGTTTTCATTAAGGACAGTGCGTCGAAGAACGATTTTTTTTATATTAACGGCAGTAATCTGCGTTCTTGTCCTGGGGCTTTTCCTGTTCTCCCGGACTGAGGAAAGCCGCCAGTACGCGAAAAACCTAATAGAGCGAAGGCTCAACTCAATCCCCAATTTCCATATCAGCCTCGGAAATATCGAGGGAAGCATAATCTCCACAATCGAGATAGAAGACATTGAAGTGAAGATAGACGGAGAGAGCTTCATAGAGATCGAAAAGCTCTCGACGAACTACTCGATTCCGCTTCTTTACTCGATAATCTCGAGCAGGAAGCTCTACCTGTCCGACACGGAGATACGGGGTCTCAGGCTTTTTCTCGCGAAGGACAGCCGCGGGGTATGGAATTTCAAGAAGCTGAAGAACGAGGACAAGACCGCCACGGGCCCGAAGCGGGAAAGAATAAGCCTCGTTTTCGCGAATAACAGGATCCGCGATTCCCGCGTTTCGATCGCCGACCGCACCAGGGACAAGGTCTGGGAATTCGACCTGGTCGAGGAGTCGTCTTTCTCGATAAACATCGTTGAACTGACGCAAAGAGTCGAACTTGACGCAAGGGACGTGAATTTCGACTACGTGTCTCCCAGAATCAGGATAAGGAACCTCAAGGGAAAAATCGATATAGCTTCCTGGGACTGCGTATTCAAGGACGCCGGGTTCAAGGTTGAGGGCGTGCCGCTCAGGGGAAGCGGAACCGTTAGGAACCTGAGAAAGCCCGAATTTGACATGACCGTGCATTTCGACGAACTCGGAATAAACGGCAAGGGAGAGGTAAACCTCAAGGCGGAAACGAAGGTCAAGATGCACTCCCTGGACAACATGGTCGGCACGGTGGAGGTCTCGACCCCCGATTCCTTTCTTAACGGAAAGCGGCTCTGGACTGACCTGAAACCAATCAGGATTGAAGGGACAAGGACTTTTATAGAGGGCACGGTAGGCGGAGGATTCGGTGAGTCGAGCCTGAAGGGCAGCATCGACTTCAGGAAATGGCTCGCAAGAGGAGAGAAGAACCGGTTTGACTTCGCCGCGGAGCTAAACGGCGCGAACACGGATGAGCTGACCGAGATACTTAACCGCACACCCTACCCGCTCAAGTTCGGAGACAACTCGAAGCTAAGCTCGAGTCTCAGGGTAAGCGGCGGCTGGGCGAGCAGGGAGGTCTATTCCCTCCGGATCGAACCCGATCATCTCGACGTAACGGACGGCGAGCAGAGAAACCTTCGGGTCGGAGGTTACGTGACGTTCAGAAACGACGGCACGGATTTCGATCTGACATCGAAGGCAGAGGGGTTCAGGCTGAGATTCGGATTCCCCGACATGAAAATTGACAGCCACGTCGACGGAACCGCGGATTTTGAGGGAGCGCTGCCGAAAAAAGGCAAATTCCTTGAGGACAAGTACCTGCGCGTAAACGCCGATCTCAGGACAGACGGATTCTACGGAGTAACCAACATAAGCTCCCGGATAGACGGCAGCATCAGGAAAGGAACCCTGACGGTAAACAGGCTCAAGGTCCTGTCCGACCAGTTTTCCCTGTCCGCGAAAAAAACAAAAGAAACGCAGAAGGGTCTTGACTGCGTTTTTGAATTCGAGACGCGGGATCTGGGATTTCTGTCCGAGATTGACGAAAGGATTCCCCTTGTTCTGGGAAAAATGGACTCAAGCGGAAAAATCAGCGGAACCATTTTCACCCCCCTTGTCGAGGCGGACTCGCGCGTGGAGAACTTCGCCTACGGAAAAGATTTCATGGTTCAGGACATGTCCGTCCGGTCAGCTACGCGCATTGACCTGAAAAACGCTCCCAGGGTATCGCTTGACGTACATCTGCAGGGAGAGCGGGCCCGGGTTCTCGGCAATTTCTCGGACACGATCGAGGCAAAGCTCCGGGGAACGGAAACTCTCTTTGACGCGGGGGTGCTTTTGAGGAAGGAGAACGGTTCCTACGCCTCTTCGGAATTCAGCGTCAGCGGCCTTCTCGAACACGAGAAAAGACTGAGGGTGACATATCTTGAAGGTCTTCTGGATGAAAAGCCGTTTAGGGGCAGAGGGGATATCCTCCTTGGCATATCTTCTGACAGAACAAGCGTCCGGGGAGATGAGTTTCTTTACGGAGAGGGGAAAATCTCAGGCTTTCTGGGAGAAATCGACAGGAAGGAGAAAACGATCGAACTGCGGGCCGACATAACGAACTTCAATCCGCTGATCATATCAAGCGTTTTCAATCTGAGACACGACCTGGGAGGAACCCTCGACGGAAAAGTCCGGGCCAGCGGTTCCTTTAACGCTCCTTCCGTTCAGGCCGAAATAAGGTCGAGCGGCTTCTCCTACGGATTCCCGGCATCCGGAGATGTGGAAATCAGGCTCCGAGGGGAAAAAGGGAGGCTTTCCCTTGACCTGCTGTCCTCACTGGACCGGAAGGAAAACCTCAGCCTGCGGGGAAACCTGCTGGTTCCGCGAAACGCGCGGAGCCCGCTTCAGGCGCTAATGGAGACTTCAATGGACCTGGGGCTGAAGTCAAGCGGGCACGGCCTTGATTTCATCAGAATTTTTTCAAACTCCATAAAGAAAATCGAGGGCAGCTTTTCATCCGGCGGTCTTTCCCTGAAGGGCACTCTCTCGAAACCGCGGGCAAAAGGAGAGCTCGAACTGAGCGATATGAGGCTCTTTTTGGCCCAGCTCAGAAACGGCCTGTTCACCCGGCACGCCAGGCTGTCGTTTGACGGATCGAAACTCTCGCTGCCGAGGACGGAAATCCGTTCAAACAAGGGGAAAGCCTACCTCAAGGGCAGAATGAACATCTCCGACCTCACCTACCGCGCCGATCTCGAGATGGAGAAAGTCCGTTTTAACCCCCACTCCATAAAAACGGATCTCTCCGGCAATCTCAGGGTAGAAAAAAAAGGCGAATTTCTGAAAGTGACGGGAAAGACCAAGGTTACCGCGGGAAGGATCCGCCTGTACCCGGGCAGGATAAAAAGCATAAAGGACATCAGCTTCATAGAGAAAACCGCGAGACTGGCCGATGAGTTCTCACTTGAGGCGCATAACGAAGCCGGTTTTTACAGGGAGAAAACCGCGATGGACATCTCGGTCGACATCTCCTCGGGCACGTGGATCAAGACCAAGGAAGCCAACTTCAACACAAGCGGGAAACTCCGGCTCAGGAAAGAACCGGGCGCGGACCTCGACATGCAGGGGAACATAGTGTCGTCCGAGGGGTACTACACGGTCTTCGGGAAGCTTTTCGACATAGAGGACGCCACGCTTAATTTTACGGGGGCATCGAGCAATCCCGCTCTCAACGTCAAGGCGTATTACGACGCCGGCGATGTCGACGTGTACGTAAACGTCACGGGAGACCTGAGGGAACCGGACCTGTCTCTCTCGAGCAACCCCGCCCTTGAACAGGTCGACATCATATCCTACATAGTTTTCGGAGCTTCGAGCAACAGGCTCCAGAACCAGCAGAGGGCCTTCGTGGGGAAATTCGCGACCGCGGTCGCCGCGGGCGGAATCTCGGAGCTTTTAAGCTCGGAGATAGGTCTTGACCTCCTGAGCATACAGGAAGGAGACCGGGGGTTTGAAGACAGCACGCTGAAAGTCGGCTCTTACGTCACAAGGGACATCTTCGTCGGCTACGAGAGATCGCCCTCCAAGACCTCGCTTGACCAGGCGGTGCAGATGCGCAACAAGCTCAACCTCGAATGGAGACTGAACAGAAGGTTCTCGGTTGAAAGCCAGATGGGCGGAGAGAACCCCGGAGTCGATTTTTTCTACAATTTCAATTTCTGAGAAACCGGACTTCGGGAAGATGCATCCCGGGAACGGCAACGGAGAAACGCAATGAACGGGCAGAAACCGGTCGTAGCCATAGTCGGAAGACCCAATGTCGGCAAATCCACCCTTTTTAACAGGATAATAGGGTGGAACAAGACGATAGTGGAGGACATCCCCGGCGTCACGAGAGACAGGGTCTATGAAGACACACGGTGGAAGGAAAAGGAATTCACCCTGGTTGACACCGGGGGACTTTCTCTCGGCGAAGACGACCGGGACTACTCTCTCATAAAAGAGCAGATAGACGTGGCTATTTCGGAGGCCGATCTCGTGGTGATGCTTTTTGACGGCAGGGACGGGGTCATGCCCCAGGACTCGGAGATAGTGCGGTATCTCAGAAAGACCGAAAAGAAAGTCATCTACGCCGTGAACAAGATCGATCACGGAAACATAAAACAGGTGCTGAAGACATACGAGTTCTACGGGGCGGGCACGGATGACTTCATGGCGATTTCCGCGCTTCACAACAAGAATATCTACGAGCTCGTGGAGCAGATCGCTTCCTGCATAGAAGCCTCCGGGCGGCCGGAAGAAGAACCGGAAGAGCCCGGAGAGACGAGAATCGCCGTCATCGGCAAACCCAACGTCGGAAAATCCACCCTGGTGAACAGGATACTCGGGGAGCGGAGGCTCATAACAAGCCCCACTCCCGGCACGACCCGTGATTCCGTTGACTCCATCCACGAGAAAGACGGCAGGAAATACGTCCTTATCGATACCGCGGGCATAAGAAGGAAGTCGAGAATAGACGCCGCGGTTGAAAAGCACAGCGTCTTCCGGGCCATAAGGTCCATCGAAAGATCCCACATAGCGCTGCTGATGATAGACGGACAGGAGGGCCCCACCCACCACGACTCGCGCCTCGCGGAACTGGTAAAGGACAGAAACAGGGGCCTCATAATACTGCTTAACAAGTGGGACCTGGCCCCCGAGGACATAGCCGAGCCCAAGGAGGTTGAAGAGGCAGTAAGGGAAAAGCTCGGCGGGGTCGATTACGCTCCCGTGCTGACGATCTCCGCGCTTACCGGCAGCAAAGTCGGGAAAATCTTTGACGCCGCGGAGCGGGTGGAGAGAAACTTCAGAAGAAAGGTATCCACGGGAAAACTCAACAGGTTCCTCGAAGACCTTACGAAACGCCATCCTCCCCCGGTCTACAGGAGAAAGGAGATAAAGCTTTTCTACATCTCGCAGCCCTTCACCGCGCCGCCGACATTCACGATCTTCACGAACTCGGCAAAGGGCATCCCGGAGAACTACAGAAGGTTTCTTGAGAACCAGCTGAGGGGATACGCGGACTTCGAGGGGGTTCCCATAAGGCTTCTCTTCCGGGACAGGGAAGGAAAGGAAGTCTAGGTCACAGGACCTCGAGTATTATTTCCTGTATGTCCGCGGTCCGCTCGGACGCGGAGCACATCTCCATCACCCTGCGCCTCGCGTTACGGCCCATTTCGTCCCGGGCCGCCGCGTCCCGCGCAAGAATCGAGATGCTCTCCCCCATCTTCTCAAAATCCCCGGGAGCGCAGAGAAAACCGGTCTTTCCGTCCTCAAGAGCCTCCGCTATGCCACCTATTGAAAAACCCACGACGGGAAGACCGAATGCCATCGCCTCTATCACTGACCTCGGGAAAGGATCCGGATAATTGGACGGAATAACGAAGAGGTCGAAATCCCTGAGATACGGCCTTACGTCCTTTCTGTACCCGGTGAAGACAAAGCTGTCGCGCACCCCAAGCCTCTCCGCGTGATCCTCAAGCTCCCGCAGGTGGTTCTTCGGAAAGAACCACGGAGTATCCCCGACTATGACGAACTTTGTCTTCTCCCCGACAGCGCCGTCTGAGACAAGCCGGCTCACGGTGTCGATGAATTCCACGTAGCCCTTTCTCGGAACCACCCTTCCTGTGTTTCCGACAAGCACGGCATCAGGGGGTATGGAGAACTCCTCTCTCAGGGAACCCCGGACGGAATCCCTGTCGAAATCCCCGGGGTCGATGCCGTTATAGACGACGCGAACCTTGCTTTTCGCTTTTCGGAACGGCTCGGCCGTGGCCCGGGAAACGCATATTATCCTCCTCACGCACCGGAACCCAGAGAGCGTTTCCATCAGGGATTTCATGAACCGCGTCTGCTGTATGTTCCTCACGTGCCAGATAACGGGTTTTCCGTTTTTCCTTCCGATAAGAGTGCCCACGATCTTAGCGAGGGTCCCGTTGCAGTAGACAATGTCGATTCCGTTTTCCCTGATTATCTTCGGGGAACCGAAAAGCAGGCGGATCATGTTCGCTATGTTTACGATTATGGAGAAAACTCTCATGAGACCCGGGGCCCGGGTGGAGTCCGCCACCATTGTCGATTTCTGTATGTTCTCCGGAAACCTGGGGTCGACTATTACGTTTTCAAAGATGCCCTCTGATTTCAGGCTCTCGGAGAATATGTCGTGCTTCGGAACGAGCACGAACGGGTTTATCCTGTCCCGGTCTATGTACTTCAGTATGTAGAGGAGGCTTCTTCCCGGTCCTCCGTCCCTCACCGAGTGATTGATGAAAAGCACGTTTGTTTTTTTCATATCGGCTGATATTGAGGTAAAATCCCCGGAGCGTCAAAGCGGAAAAGAAAAGTAAACTAATGCGAATTTCATGTTATCTTTTATCTCAGGCAAATTAAAAATCGAGGAATCTCAATGCACACAAGAACCTGCTCAGGCACCGTGAAAATCTACCTGTTTTTCCTCTTTATTTCCTTGTTCGCAGTTTCGGGATGCGGGCTGGATGTCGATTTCGGTGGAGACGGAAGCGACGGAAACGGCACCGCGGCGGATGAAGAGGCAATAGAAGGAACCATAAAGAACGTGCCGTCTGAGCATGAAGGAGCAAGCTTTGTCGTGAAAGCATGCGTTGTCAAGGACGGAATCATAGAAGAGAACTGCAGGGCCACCAAGGAAGACGTATCCGAAGACAAGGAATTCTCCCTGACGGGGAATCTCGACCCCGAAGTTGAGCTTCAGATTTTCAAGAGCGGGGATGAAGCTTCCCTCATAGGTTCAACAAGAATAGACATTTTTCCCGGAGCCAAGATCGAGATAGAAGACCTTACCATAGAGGCCGACGGAAGCATAAATTATGATCGCACGGAGGCCGACATAACCTTCAGCGGAAAAGTTTCCGACAAAAACCACAATTGTACCGAAGGAAACGGGAATTTAGACGGACGAATAGACGTCACCGTATCATCAGAAGACAGCGGAACAGTGACAATAACTGTCAGGCTGGACAATACGGATATACACAGAGAAGACGATCCCATGTGCGAGCAGATAGCTTCCGGGCGCGATATTGTAGTAGACGGGAAACTTACGAATGAGTCCAAGACGGTAAAGGCGACCATAATTGAAATAAAGTGACTAGGCCCGCCCGGCTAGGTACGGTCTCCGTTATCTTCCTTCCAGAGTCATCCGCGCCCTCTCCCTCCCCTTCTCGGTAAGAAATAGCCCTCCGCCCGAAACGGCTACTTCTCCCTTCCGCTTCAGGAATTCGACCACTTTTGACGCGAAATCGGCGGAGCGGAACATGCCCCTGCTGTCGGGATGGTCCTTTACCGCCTCCCCTTTTTCCTGGTTGTAAAGACTCACGAGAAGCGAGGCCTCGGCAAAATCCATTCTCTGCCTCCTTTTTTCCCTCATTATGCCGAAAAGTCCCCTCTGCGGAGCGAGGAGAAAAACCGCGAGGAAAAACAGCCCGCACACAAAAGCCATTGAGCCCGCTATGTTAACGTCAAGCCAGTTGGCGACCCAGAATCCCGAAACGGCAGCCGAGACCCCGAAGACCACGCTCAGGGAAATCATCCTGAAAAGCGAATCCGTAAGAAGGTAGGCGCAGCACGGCGGAATCACTATAAGCGCTATAACCAGTATCGAGCCCACGGCGTCAAACGCCCCGACGCACGTGAGCGACACGACAGCCATGAGCAGGTAGTGAATGAGGCGGGGACGGAATCCTATTGACGACGCGAAGCTCTCGTCAAAGGTCGACACCTTGAGCTCCTTGTAGAAAATGAAGATGAAAAGCAGGTTCAGAAGAAGAATCGAACCCATCACGTAAGCCGACTTGGGCCCGAGATCCATCCCCGAGAGAATCAGGCGGTTAAAAGGAGCGAACGCTATCTCTCCGAGAAGCACGGAGTGGGTGTCGATATGCACGTTTCGCGCGTACCTGGAAAGCAGTATGACCGCCACGCTGAAAAGAAACGGGAAGACGATCCCTATGGACGCGTCCTTTTTCACCAGCCTCGCACGGTTAACCGCCTCTATGAGCGAGATCGCGAGCACCCCGCTTGCGGCGGCCCCTATTATGAGAATCGGCGAGGAAAGATCCCTTATGAGAAAAAAAGCGAGGATTATGCCGAGCAGGATGGAATGGCTGATCGCGTCGGTCATCATGGACATCCTTCTTAGGACAAGAAACGCCCCCGGCACGGCGCATGAAGCCGCAACTATGACGGCTACCAGCTGTATATCGAACTGATGCGGGCTCATCTGTTTTTCTCCAGCGGTGAGAGCTTTGCGATCTCGCGGATGCCGCTCGGGGTAAGGCGCCAGTTCTCCTCCCCCGCTCTCTCCACGTATCCAGCCGTCTGCAGCTGCGAAAGACTTTTTCTCACGTTAAACCCCTTCTCGCTTCCAAGCTCAAGCAGCCTCTCGGAATGCGCATAGCCGGGATCGTTGTGTTCAAGGGCAAGGTCGTGCAGTGCCTTGAGGATGTAATCCTTTTTTATCTCCCTTCTGCTCCTGGCGTCTCTCAGTCTCAGGGTGAAAAACCCGTTCGGCGAGAAAAGAACCGAGAAAAAGGCGATAACGCTCACGCAGACTATGACGGCGGGTCCCGTAGGCACGTTCTCAAGCCCGGCGCTCAGCGCGACGCCCGTCACGCCGGAAACGGCCGCTATGAGAGCCGCGAGAACAACCATTGATCCCATGCCGCCGGTCCACTGCCTAGCCGCGACCGCGGGGGCGATGAGCATCGAACTCATAAGCACTACCCCCACCGTCTGAAGCCCGATCACTATCGCCGAGACTATGACGGCCGTAACGAGCAGGTCAAGGGACTTCATGGAAAAGCCCATGGTGCCCCCGAAATCCGGGTCGAAGCAGAGAAGCTTGAACTCCTTCCAGAAAAGCCCCACGACCACAAGGGCGAAAACTCCCGTAAGACCTATGACGAGGACGTCTTTTTCGACAAGCGCCTCGGCCTGGCCGAAAAGAAACTTGTCAAGCCCGGCCTGGTTGGCGTCGGGCATTTTCTGCGCGTAGGTGAGAAGAACGAGCCCAAGCCCGAAGAAGACCGAAAGAGCCATCCCCATCGCGCTGTCGGTTTTTATCCTCGAATTGGCGGTGACGAGGTTGATCAGGAAGACCGCCAGAACGGCGGAGAGCGCGGCACCGATAAAGATCGGCAGCTGTTCCCTGACTCCCACTACGAGGAAGGCAAGCACTATTCCGGGAAGCGCGGCGTGCGACATGACGTCGCCCACGAGGCTCTGCTTTCTAAGCACCGCGTACGAGCCGACCACCCCGCTTACAACCCCCAGGGAAGCCGCCCCCAGGAGAATGGTCCTGGCCGTATAGTCAGAGAAAAGCCCGGCCGCGAATTCAAGCATCACACCGCCCTTGCGGCCGATTTTCTTTCGGGGAAAAATGAGGTCTTGCCGCCGTAAGCCTTCATGAGATTCTCGGAATTAAAGACCTCGTCCACCCTCCCCGAGGCCACGAGCCCCACGTTCAGGATGGCGATCCGCTCGTAGTACTCCGAAACGGTGTTAAGATCGTGATGGACCGCGAGCACGGTCTTCCCCCCGGCGACAAGCTCCTTCAGTATCCTGACTATCGCTTTCTCGGTAGTGGCGTCAACTCCCTGGAAGGGCTCGTCGAGAAGGTAGACCGACGCGCTCTGAACAAGGGCCCTAGCGAGAAAGACCCTCTGCTGCTGCCCCCCTGAGAGCTGGCTTATCTGCCTGCGGGCGAACTCGAGCATGTCGACTTTTTCAAGGGCGCCGAGAGCCTTTTCATGCTCCTTTTTCCCGGGACGCCTTATCCAGCCCAGATCCCCGTAACTTCCCATTTTCACCGTATCCACCACGGAGGTGGGGAAATCCCAGTCCACCGAACCTCTCTGGGGAACGTAGCTCACCTCCCTTCTCTGTTTCTCGTAAGGCTTTCCGTGGACGGAGACGACCCCCGCGACGCGCGGAACAAGCCCCTGGATGGATTTTATGAGCGTCGTCTTGCCGGCGCCATTCGGTCCGACGACGGCGACCATAGACCCGCCTGGAACCTCAAGGTCTATATCCCAGAGGACGGTCTTGTCGCCGTAAGCGACGGTAAGATCCGTCACGCGGACTGCCGGGGCGGCAGGATTCTGCCCTCCGCCGCTCATCACCCGTCTCCGGCGGCTTCGGCCCTGGAACCGGCAACCTCGATGCTGCGGCCTAGGGACTCGACGATAGCATCCACGTTGCTTCTGAACATCCCTATGTAGCTGCCCTCTTCCGTTCCCGGGCTGCCCATCGAGTCCGAGTAGAGACTGCCGCCTATCTGGACGTCAAAGCCCCTTGCCTTCACCGAGGCCCGGAGGGCTCGCATGTACCTTGGAGAGATGGAGGTTTCGACGAAGACCGCCGGGATCCTCCGCTCGGCGATCACCCTCGAGAGATTCCGTATATCCGCGACGCTCGCCTCTGAGTCGGTACTTATCCCCTGAAGCCCCATCACCTCGAACCCGTAGCCCCTTCCAAAATAACCGAACGCGTCGTGGGCGGTTATGAGCACCCTTCTTTCGTCGCGCAGCAGGGCGATCTTCTTCCGTATGTAGGACTGCAGCAGGTCCAGTTCTTCGAGATAGGATTCGGCGTTTCGCCTGTAGATACCGGCGTTCTGCGGGTCGTAGAGCGAGAAAGCTTCCATTACGACCTTGGCCGCCTTCTTCCAGAGAGCGACGTCAAACCAGATATGCGGGTCGTAGTATCCCTCGTACTCCTCGGGAGAAAGAAGCAGGGACTTGTCGATTCCCTCGGCGACGCCCACGGTGAATATCCCGCTTTTTTTCATCTGCGCGAGAACATCCGTAATCTTGCCCTCAAGGTGAAGACCGTTATAAAAAATCATGTCGGCCCCGGCAAGCCTCTCGACATCCCCGGCGCTTGCCTTGTAGAGATGCGGATCAACCCCGGTTCCCATGAGCGAGATGACCTCCGCTTTTTCCCCGGCGACGTTCCTGACTAGGTCCCCGACAATGGCGGTGGTCGCGACCACTTTTATTCTCCCTTCCCTTTTCACGCTTCCGCTGCTCTCGGCGCAGGCCCCGCAGAGCACCAGCAGCGCGGAAAGCAGAAAAAACCTTATGCCCGTTGCCGTTTTCATTTCTTCCTCTCTCAGTTGTTCGCCTTCTCGACCAGTATGTACTTTGCGGCGTTTCGCCCTATGGGATGTTCCTTCCCCGTCAGTTCGACGGTTATGGGGCCCTTGAAAGGCTGCTTCGAAACAACCGTCATCTCGGTCTCGGGATAAAGACCTATCCCGCCCAGGTAGCGAAGCAGTTCCGGGTCATGATCGCTCACTTCGACCACCTTCACCAGGGTGTCTGGCTCCACGTCCACAAGAGCGTCGCACTCCCTCACGATCATTGTGCCGTCGCGGCGCGGAATCGGCGAACCGTGCGGGTCCGTGACCGGGAAACCCAGAAACTCGTCGATCCTGTCTTCAAGGTCCTCCGAGAGCACGTGTTCCCATTTCTCGGCTTCCTGGTGCACCTTGTCCCAGGGAACGCCGAGCGCCTCCTTGAGGTAAAGCTCGATAAGCCGGTGATGCCTGATTATCTCAAGAGCTATTTTCCTGCCGGCGGGAGTAAGCTTCACTCCCTGGTAGCGCCTGTGGGTTATGAGCTTTCTCTCCGAGAGCTTTTTCATCATGCTGGTCACCGAAGCCGGGGACACGCCCAGCTTTTCCGAAAGCGCGCTTGTCGAAACCTTCTCTTCGGAAGTCTCAACCTCGTAAATGGCCTTTAGGTAATCCTCTATCGACTGTGAAAGCATCTTTTCTTCTCTTTTATCCCCGCGAAAACCGCCTAAGATTCAAACAGGCAAAAAAATATTTTAGCCTTGTCTAAATTTGTTTTTAATTCTAGCAAAAACAAACCCGCTGTCAAGGAAAAATGCGGGATTTCAAAAAGAGGCGTTTATGACTTAGAATAAGCCTCATGAGAAACCACCGCGGCAGAAGAAAAGACCTTGTTCCGGGCCTTCTGGTTTTTCTCTGTTTTTCTCTCTTTCTCTTCTCCTCCTGTTCCGAAACGCAAAGCTCAGGAAGAAATCCTGACAAAGCTCCCGCTTCCAGTGACCCGCCCGCTCCCGCTGAAATAGAGCATGCGGAGAAAAAGACCCGAGAGCCCCAAAACACCTTCACCGTGCTTGACTCCTTTCCTCACGATCCGGCCGCCTTCACTCAGGGGTTTGCCTACAGAGACGGTTTCCTTTACGAGAGCACCGGGCTGTACGGAAAATCATCTCTTAGAAAGACAAACCCGGCCACGGGGAAGGTACTTGCCAAAGCAGACCTTTCCCGGAGGTTTTTCGGCGAAGGTCTCACCATAATGGGCGACAGCATATATCAGCTCACCTGGAAATCCGGGAAAGGCTTCATATACGGCATGGAGACCCTGAAGCGCAAGGGGTCATTCGCCTATTCCACGGAAGGCTGGGGGCTTACCGACGACGGAACGAGCCTCATAATGAGCGACGGAACCGAAAAACTGTATTTTCTCTCCCCGGAGAGTTTCAAGGTAACGAAAGTCCTGAGCGTAAGGGAGAACGGGTCGGCAGTTCCCAGGCTTAACGAGCTTGAATACGTGAAGGGAGAAATCTACTGCAACATATGGCACTCGGACGACATAGTGGTCGTAGACCCCGGAAGCGGTATCGTGAAAAGACGGATACACCTGGGGCAGCTCAGAGAAAGACTCAGTCTCGTGAACGAGGCCGGAGTGCTTAACGGAATCGCTTGGAAACCTTCTTCCGGAACCTTCTATATCACCGGAAAGAACTGGTCCGAGGTTTTCGAGATAAGAATCGGTTCCAATTCCCCTTGAAGCAGGAACCCAAGCGGGTAGACTCATTTCCCTTTCTGTGTCCCCGTAGCTCAGTTGGATAGAGCGCAGGATTCCTAATCCTGAGGCCGCAGGTTCGAATCCTGCCGGGGACGCGCCAGCAGGAAACCTTACGAAAAAAGCTGCCTGAATATCGTCCAGATAATCTTCGCCCCGGCCATTACGCTTCCGGCGACCGTCCCGGTTATCTTTGAAGTTCCTATCCTCTTTCTGTAACTCACCGGAACCTCGGTGCAGCGAAGTCCTTTCTTAGCCGCCTTCACCTGCATCTCGACCGTCCACCCGAAAGTCCTGTCTCTCATGCCGAGAGAAAGAAGCTTGTCGTACCTTACGGCCCTGAAGGGCCCCAGATCGGTAAAGCTCACTCCGTAAAGCAGCCTTATAAGCCTGGTCGCCACGTAGTTGCCCACAAGCGCCTGGGGCAGAAGCGCCCCTTTCTGTCTTTCTCCGACAGTTCTAGATCCTATGACGAGATCGTATCCGCCCTCGGTTATCGGAGCGAGTAGGTGTTTCATTTCCTGGGGATAATCAGAGTAGTCTCCATCCAGAAACACTATCATATCAGGCATATACGAAGAATTCTTAATGTAATCTATCCCCGCAAGGCATGCCTGCCCGTACCCCCTTCTCCCTTCTTTTACGACGGTGGCTCCGCAGCCCGAAGCGACACGTGCCGTGGAGTCGGTCGAACCGTTGTCGACGACCACTATCTCCGTAACGAGATCCCGGGGGATATCCCCGATTACCCGCCCTATGGAGCGCTCTTCGTTAAGCGCCGGGATTACCACGACCGTCTTTTCCATGGAACTTCTATATGGGGACAAGCTCCACCTGCGGGATAAGAACTATGTGGCGCGAAAGCAGCGGTTTTTTGAATCTTGAGCGTATGGCCTCGCAGTAACCGTCCATCTGCTTTTCGTAATCCTTACGGGCGTTTTCATTCATCGATTTTCTGTACTTGTAGTCAAAAAGGCGCATTCCCCTATCCTCTTCGGTCAGAAGATCTATTCTGCCCCTTCTCGAAGCACCCTCCCCGGGATCAAAGACAAATTTAAGCTCTCTTCTGATTTCCCGAGCCTCGCCTATAAAGGAAAAGAGCTCGGATTCCAGGAAATTCGAGGAAAGTTCCAGCAGCAGTTCTTTCATGTTCGGGTTTGAGACAAGGAATTCCCCCAGGACGAATTCAATCTCTTTCTCGATGGTTTCCTCCCTGAAATCCCAGATCTCAAGGAACCTGTGCATTATGCTTCCCGCCCTCTCCGGATCCCTTAAGCGGTCGGTAGGGGAAAACAGGTCGGGAAGCGGGGAAATCTCCGCCCGTTTCGGCTTGTCTTCCTTGCCGTAAATGGGACCCATGTACTTAAGGTCCAGAGGAATTTCCGTTTCCAGAGAGGAAACATCCGCAATGGAGTCAGGTTCCTTGGAAATTTCCTCTCCACAGAGTCCCGGGAAAGAAATTCCCCAGGTTTCGTCGGTAAACCCCTCCGGCGTCTCAAGACATCGAGAAGACAGGGAAAGTTTTGAATCGATAAGTTCGGCGAAGCTGCCTTTTTCAACCTGAATGCGCCTTTCCTTGGCCATGGGGCGGCCGCTCAGACAGATGAAAAGCTTTTGCTCGGCCCGGGTCATGGCCACGTAGAGCGCCCTCCTCTCTTCCCAGGCTTCCCTTCCCTCGACGCGGGACTTAAGCTCCTCCCAGTCATCCGAAGAGGATGCGGGATATCTGACTACAAAACCTTTTTCGATATCCGCCATCACCCTCTCAGACGACGTCACCCTTCGGTAGTTGGTGTTGCAGAGAAAAACCGTATGGAACTCAAGCCCCTTCGCCCCGTGAACCGTCATGAGCTTCACCACCCTGTCGTCGGCTGTTTCCTCAAACACCTGTTCCTCTTCATAAGTTCCGCGCATGGAATCAAAGTGTTCGACCACCTGGCAAAGCCCGTACCCATTGTGTGAAACCAGATTTTCCGTCATCAGAAGAACTTTCCTGAGATTGAGGTATCTGCCCCTGCCGTCCGGAAGCGCCTGAACCGCGGCGGAATAACCGAGGCCGTTTACGGCGAAGTCGACCGTCCTGAAAGTATCTCCGTCAACGTACTCCCCCCTTTTTTCATCAAGAAAACGCAAGTATTCCCCGATCCTGGAACCGCTTTCCTCCTCGCAGAAATGGGAGTAGAGCTCATCATCCGAGGCCCCGAAGTAAGGAGATCTGAGAACCGACGCCCGCGCCAGCCTGTCCCGCGGGTCAAGAAAGTACCTGAGCATGGACACAACATCCCTTACTTCGGGAAGGTCGTAGAATCCGCGCCCAATGCGGGACTGAAACCTGACCCCCTCCCGGGCAAGCGCCTTCTCGTAGACAGAAACGTTTGAAGACCTTCTGAACAGGAGGGCGATCTCCCCCGAAGACTCCTCCTGTATCTCCTTTATCCTGAGTGCCACGGCGCGGGCTTCCCGTTCAACCGACTCATCGGCTTTTGCCCCTTCGCACGCAATGATTTCAACCGGCATACGGGAACCGGGCTGGGAAACGGGGACCGTCATCTTTTCATAATATCCTTCGGGAAAAGTGCCGGCGAAAAAAAGATTGAAGAACTCTATGAGACTGCCGCAGGAGCGGTAATTGGCCGCAAAGGATATCTTCCCGAAATCCTCGTTTTCAAGTATGTTCCCGAACATCTCGGGCTCAGCGCCCCTGAAACCGTAAACTGACTGGTTTACGTCGCCGACTACAATAAGACTGCCGTGGGAGCCGCCGCCCGTAAGAAGTTTCATCAACCTAAGCTGAAGGGAATCCGTGTCCTGAAATTCATCAACTATAATAAACTTTAGAAAATTCCTGTAATAGCCTAATATTTCAGGATTTTTTTCTAACAGTTCGATTGTGAGACGTATCATGTCCTCATACTCTATTTTTTCCTCGGAGATCTTTGCCCGTCTCAGAAAACGATAGGCTTCACCCGATAAATCAAGATAGATGGAGTTGATTTCCGAATCGTAATACCCCATTACCGAAAAGACCGCGTCAACGAGCGCAAGCCTTGAGCGCTCGATTTCAGACTTCTTCATCTCGCCTTTTGCCTGTTCATAAACGGCTTTCAGGTAGCGGATGTTCCGGTCAACGCCGAGAGTCATGTCTATTTTCCCGCTCAGGTCATCCAGAACCTGCTTTTTCTTCTCGGAACGGGATGAAAGAACGGAGATATAATCCTCAATCATCACGTGAAGCTCTTCGTTCATGGACTCAAGGGCCTGTGAATCGGGCTTTTTGAAACCGGAATTCTCTCCGCAGTAGCGGAAAGGAGGAACCAGGTGAAGTCTTGCCGCCTCTTTCAGTATCATGGCTGTGATCTTCAGTATCTGGGCGTAATCATAAGATTCCATCTCCAGGAGTCTCTGAATCCCGGGGTCGCCATTCCCGATTCCCGCAAGAATGAACCTGCCTATGTTCTGTTCGTAAAAAGCGTCTTTCTCCGAACCTTCAATCACGGAGAAGTTCAGCGGAAGTCCTGAATCAAAGACGTTTTCCCGCAGTATCCCGGAACAGAAGCTGTGAATGGTGCCTATGGGGGCGGAAAAGAACTTCCTGCGCCATCCCTCGGAGATATTTCCCCCGTAACCGTAAGTATCGATGTACCTTGAGATCTCCGCGCTTATTCTCGACTTGAGCTCGGCAGCCGCGTTCTCGGTAAAGGTGACGGCCACTATCTGGGGAATATCCGCTTCGCCGGCCTTAAGAATGCTCAGATACCTGGCTATTATCGCCCTTGTCTTTCCCGATCCCGCTCCCGCCCTGACCGCCACTCTCCCTGCCGGGCGAAGTATCCGGGACTGCTCCTCGTTAAGATTCAGAAACTCGGAAACTCTATCCATGACTTATCCTCGCGAATGCCCGGTTTTTCTTACCACGCCGCTTTTTACCCTGCAGAGGTCAGTGTAATCGCAGTAGGAGCAGGGGCGATTCTTTGACATCTCGAGGTGATGAATCTCCTGATTCCCCTCTTTTTTCCCCACGTAAGGAGGGAAAAACCCTTTTTTTATGTTTTCCACATAGTATTCCGCAAGCGAAACCGCTTCATCCAGAGAAGGATCCTGAGACGAAACGCTGTCTCCGGGCTTTCCGATTGAAAGATAAGAACCCCGTGAGGGAACAATCCCCTCATCAAGCAGCGCCTTCAGGTAAAGAGGGAGCTGCAGGTTCTCAAAATCAAAATATTTCCTCCCTTTTACGCCCCCGATCTTGTAATCTACAACTGCGGCGCTTCCCTCATCGTCTCCGCGTACGTCGATCCTGTCTATTTTTCCGCTGATTTCGGCATTTGCGATGCGAAACTTCACTTTCTTTTCAAAAAACCGGGGGACGAACTCATCTTTTCCGATTCTTTGAATCTCGTCGGAGATGAAATTCGGCAGGATAAAATCGAAGAACCTCTTTTTCTCCATCTCGGCCACGCTTCCCGGGAGATGGGAGAAAAGCCCGGGCCTTGTTTCGTATTTCTTCCTGAGTTTGCCGTAGACATCGAAAACATGGCCCTCCCCCGGCCAATCGGAACCTTCGGCGAAAACGGTTTCCATAAGCTCCTTCAGGATATCGTGGGCAAGTGAGCCCAGGTCGAGCTGCGACACCCTCTGTTCTTCGGGGTCTCCGACCATTTCCAGCCCGAGCATTCTCTGCGAAAAATACATGAAGGGACATGTCCCGTAGGTTTCAAGCTCCGTGGGTGAAAAGGTGTCTGAGGGCGGCGGAGCATTGCGAAGAACACCTTCAAAATCCGTATAATCCCCCCCGAGCTCAAGTCTTTTCCTTTCAGCGGAAATACCGCCGGAGAGGCAACCGACGATATCTGAACCGTAGTGGCTGTTGAGAACCTCCGCAATGTTCGGGTCGCCGTTTCCCGCTCCCGAGGGTGAAAAGCAGTGAAACAGAGCATCTTCCCCTGAAAATATCTCTCCGGATTCCAGGAAAGATATCAGAGCGCCGAGTCGCGGGAGAAATCCCGGTTTCCTCAAGAAAATCGGATGGGCTTACCTCCTTTGACCTCTGATCGTAGCGGAAGCGGGAAAAAAACACCTTCTCGGAAGCCGAAGCGCCCAGGGTTGAGAAAAGATGTTTTTCCTTCTCGTAATGCAGACCTTCCTCATCAAACACCCTTTTTTTCAGCGCCCGGTTTATTTCCGCCTTTTCCCTGGGCTTGAGCACGGGGTCTGCGGGAAGAGCGGAGGGAAAAGAAGTGTCCGAAAGACCGATCAGGAAAACAAACCCGGGATTTACGCCGCGCGCGGCGGAAAAATCAATAACGCTTATCCTCTCCGAATCGGGGCCGCAGGGGGTTTTATAGGAAACAGTCCTCTCTCCCATTAACTCATCCAGAAGAAAAAGATACTCTCCGGGGTCTGAAACCCGGAAATCGAACTCGCCGTAAGAAAAGGAAAGCTCCCTCAGGAAAGAGAAAAACTCATCGAAACACTCTCTGGTCGTCTTGTTTCCCTCTATAAGAAGCGCCGAACTCTCGGAGACCCTGAGTTCCGAAAAAACCTTCCTCAGGTCAGAAGTCATCGCGGCAAAACTTCTTCTGCCGAACTTCGACGATACCGAATCAAGCGCCGAGCCTATGTCGCGGGCTACCGGGGACAGCCGGGCGTCCCGCTCAACTATATGCTTCAGAATTCTCTTCCAGCCCGGGATGCCGCTTATGGTTCTGTAGTTTTTATCCGCAGAAGAAATTCCCTCCAGGAGGTTGATGCAGCGCCGGGAGAAATCTGACTCCCGCAGGTAGAGAACGAAAAGCGGGTTAGACAGAAGCGCGATCAGGTCAGTTCTGTGAAAATTGCCTGACTTCAGGCGAAGGATATCTCCCGCAAGGCGTCCGTACACGCTGCCGGCCAGCGTCCCGGAGTTTCTCAGGTCAACCGCGACCCCGTTTTTCTCGAATATCCTGGCTATGGAACGGCCGCGGTTCTGCGCGGTTCTCACAAGAACCCTGAAATCCGAGGCCTTCCGCCCTTCGTCCAGAACAAGCTTTTTAATCCTCTTCGCGACGTGCTCAACCTCGTCGTGAGGGTCGCGAAACTCCCGGAACTCCACCTGCGGCCGGGCTTCCGGGACTTCGTCCGTCACCGCGAAATCCTCCTCGCAGGCTATGGAAGCTTCGCGAAGCCTGCCCAGAAAACAGCTTCTGTACTCGCTCAGGTCGCCGAAATCGCTTACGAAAAAGAAAGTCTCGGAAACCGCGGAGGAAAGGCTTTTTATGACGTCAAGCTCGCAGAGGGTAAAATCGGAAAAGCCGAAAACCACGAGTTTTTCCGCCGAGGGGAAAAACGGGGCAAGCCCTCCCCTCTCAAGCTCTTCCGAAACGACGCGGACGGAATCCGCGTCGTCAAGAAAGCCCCTCTCCGCGACAAGCGCCTCGTATTTTTCGTAAACGCGCCCTATGTCCGAGAGTTTCTTCCGAAGGCCTCCCGCCCCGATTCCGGCAGCCGGCCCGGCAAGTTCCTTCGCGGAAACCCCGCTTTGCTTGAGTCTGGAGACGATGGAGGCTGCGGACCTGAGAAAATCCCGGTTCCGCGGGAATTCCCCGAAAACCTCTAAGCTCTCCGAAACCGAATCCGCCGCTTTCCTGATTACGGACAGGGCCTGGGTTCCCGATATCCTTTTCCTTTTCAGGTTCGGCGATGCTTCGTTCACAAAATCCGACAGTTCGTTGAAAGTGAGGAGGTTTTTTCCCCAGACCCCTTCGCCGCAGTAATGATCTTCCATTTCCTGGACCGCCGAGACCCCGGGAAGGAGAAAAAGGGTCGTTTCGTCGGCCGGGCTGAGCCCGTATTTTCTGAAGAGGTTTTTGAAAGTGAGTTCTTTGGGGTGATAAATCAGCTTCATCTAGCAAGGAAATGCCGGAGATTTCAAGAAAGGCCGCTTCTTAACCCAATGACTGAATACTCCAAGGGGCGAACTGTACGGGTAAATTATATCCAACCGCAAAAAGAAGAGGAAATGAAGGTCTTCCCGGACAATTGAGGAAGAGGCGGCAGACCCGGCACCAAAGCCGGATTCCGGCGGTTTCGGCGTTTGCGGAGGCAGACCGGGCTACCGGGCCGGTTCGAAGCCGCCGGAGTCATTTACGCGCAGCGTGAAAAACGCGTCGTATTCCGGATCTCCGTTCTCATCAAAGGAAAAACTTCCAAGAACGGTGTCGATATCCTCCGTCTCAAGCAGTTTTTCCCGGAGTATCTCTGAATCGCGCGCTTCGGCGCCGGCATTGTAGACAGCGGCGACAAGTATGTTTACCAGGGCGTACGCGGCCGCGGAATCCGCGCCGGGTTCGGAGGCGTATCTTGCCCTGAAGTTCTTTTTGAATTCCTCGTTGCCCGGCGTGTCGCCGGAAGGATTCCAGTTCGTAAGAGCGATCGCGCCTTCGGCGGAACCGGGTTCCATGCCGTTTGCCGCCGTGACGGAATCAGACGTAAGGCCTCTCATGATTACGGGAATGTCCATGCCTAGACGCTTCGCCCCGACGAGTATCTTTATGCGGTTCGGTGGAAGAGTCGAGACGTAAAGGGCGTCATGGTCGGCGGCTTTTACGCTCATAAGGAGGGAATCGACCGGGGGCTGAGCGGCCGTCGGCATTACCTGTCTGAAGATGTACTCGGTCACGGCTATGTTCCTTGACTCAAGCGCTTTGACGACAGCGTTGTGGGTGCTGATCGAAAAAGTATCCGCCTCGTTCACTATCGCGGCCACGTTCGTGTAAGCCGGCTCGTTTTTCCTGAAGGTTTCGGGAATCTGGACATCCACGCCGTGAACGGTCCGAAAGAAAAACTTTCCCTTCGCGCCCAGTCCGGCCGCGGCCGCGGTGGGGCTGACAAGCAGGAACCTGTTTTCCTCCGAAAAGGGTATGACCCAGTCCGAGGCGGATGAAGTGATCGGGCCGATCGCGGCGACAATCTCGTCATTCGCGGCAAGCCTGTTCACGGCGGCCCAGGCGCCGTTCTTCGTGCCTTTCGAGTCCACGGCAACCAGCCTGACCGTCCTCGCGTCTGATGCCGACGCGGCGGCGTTGACCTCTTCGGCCGCCAGTTTTATGGCGTCGTGGATGCCCCTGACCGAATCGGCCAGTCCGCCCGAAAGAGGAAGAACGACACCTATGGAAATCTGCCCTGAAGCGGCTTCGTCACCGCCGCCTCCGCACGCGGAAAGACCGAGACCGAGAAGCGCGGCAACAAGGAAAAACGCAATTGATGAACTTTTTCTCATTTTAGCACTCCCTCCGGATTACGGACACGTTCTCCGAGGTTCTCAAGGTTAGGACGTTACCTCGTTTTGAATGTTTTCCCCGTCAGTACCGCCAGTCATCCTGACCGTCTCAAGTCCGGAAATTTTTACCGGGCCATGATTCTAAGCCACTCGGCCAGTTCTTTTTCGTCAGCAATTCCCTGGGCGGCCTTGATGATCATGTCGCCTGCTTCCACAGTATCGAAATCCAGCTCTATGCCGTTTATCTTTAAGCAAGCTCCCATTGCTGCAAATGCCGTTCGCTTGTTCCCGTCATTAAACGCACGGCCAACGGCAATATAACAGGCATAGCAAGCCGCCAGTTCAAACACATCCTCAATCAATCCGTAGGCGATGCGATTGTCGATGCGGGCTAAAACAGACTCAATGGACTTGTTTCGGGCCATCCCTTGCAGCTCGTCAGGTTCAATGGCCTGCTCATGCAAGGCAATTACCTCTTCAGATAATAGATATTTCACAACTATTTATCTTTCAGGTAGTCAAAGACTGGCTTGAACTTGACTTTGAGTTCCGCCATAGCAGCTTCGACCTCGCCGGGCTCGGCAGGTTCAAAACTGTTTTTGTGCACGGCGGATACAGGCACAAAGTAGCCCTCAAGCTTGTTCCGGTTCAAGATGGCAACAGGCCTGCCCCCAGCTTTTTTGAGCACACTCTTCGGATCACGAAGTTCGGTTAACGAAGCCGTTTTGTTGGTCAGCAAGTTTTCCATACCTACCTCCTGTCTTGTGCTTGGAGTATACGGGACTCCGCCTGGAATGTCAATCAAACATATATCTAGGTAGATATTTAAAAATCATTTGACCTCCCGGACTCCCTGGAGAATATGGATCTTCTTCGCCTTCATGACGTTCTTGCGCTTGCTGAGAAAATACCTTTTATGCTTGCTGTAGCGGCCCCAGATCCTCACCCTGCTCCCGTTCCCGATGCCTTCCACGAAACCTCTCGCGTAAACGTTTATTCCTTTTTCCGGATCATTCTCGAAAAATTTGAACAGGGTAAATTTTCTCCCGTTCGCCATTTTCTTAAAGCGCAGATCTCCCACCTGCCCCTCGAGCGTGAATATCTCCCTGTGAAACTCGTCGCGTGAGGAGAGAACCTGCGGGATGGTCACGGCCGGCGGCGAAAGCTCCCCCATGTCGGTATAGGCCTTGTAATTCCCTTCCTTCCCGTAGGAAGGAACCGGGAACACAAGAAAGAACAGGGAAGCAAAAAGAATTTTTCTCATTTCTCAAAGTCCGCCGAAAACATCATACGCCGCCAGGCGGCCATCCGAAGCCCATGGAGCTACGAAACCGGCTTCGTCATCGAAAGCGGGTCAAGTACCCTGTCGAGCTCCTCGTCCGAAAGCACTCCCTTTTTCCTGGCAACCTCCCTCACGGTGCTCCCCGAGGCGTAGGCCTCCTTCGCGATCGCCGCCGCATTGTCGTAGCCTATGATCGGCGCGAGGCTCGTGCACATGGCGAGGCTCTGCTCGATTATCTCCCCGCAGCGCCCCTCGTCCGCCTCTATCCCGGAGATGCACCTGTCGACAAACACGGCGCAGACCCTTGAGAGAAGCCTTATCGACTGAAGAAGGTTGTCCGCCATCATTGGCATCATCACGTTGAGCTCGAAATTCCCCGACTGCCCCCCGATCGTTATCGCCGCGTCGTTGCCGATCACCTGTGCCGCCACCTGGGTAACGGATTCCCCGATCACCGGGTTTACCTTCCCGGGCATGATCGACGAGCCGGGCTGTATCGCGGGCAGAAGGATCTCCCCGAAGCCGCAGCGCGGGCCGCTTCCGAGCCACCGTATGTCGTTCGCTATCTTGATGAGGCTCACCGAAACCGTCTTGAGCGCCCCGCTCGCCTGGACGACCGCGTCCTTTGACGCCTGGGCCTCGAAGTGGTTCCTGGCCTCCCTGAACCGAAGCCCCGTGGCCTCGCTTATCCTCGCCGCCGCCTTTTTTCCGAAGTCCCTGTGGGTGTTTATGCCGGTGCCGACCGCGGTCCCTCCTATGGCAAGTTCCGAGAGGCCGTTTCTCGCCCCCTTCAGTCTCGAGATCCCGTGATCGACCATGCTCGCGTACCCGCTGAACTCCTGGCCGAGCCGTATCGGGGTGGCGTCCATGAGGTGGGTGCGCCCTATCTTCACTATGTGGTCGAACTCCCTTGCCTTTGCGGAGAGTGCGTCGCGCAGACGCTCAAGCGACGGTATGAGGTCCTTCTCCATCGCCTCAAGGGAAGAGACATGCATGGCCGTGGGGATCACGTCGTTGCTCGACTGGCCCATGTTCACGTGGTCGTTCGGATGCACCCGGGTCTTCCCCTCGAGCATCTCGGTCGCCCTGTTGGCTATCACCTCGTTCGTGTTCATGTTGGTCGAGGTGCCAGAGCCCGTCTGGAAGACGTCCACCACGAAATGATCGTCAAGCTTTCCGTCGACAACCTCCTGCGCGGCCCTCGCTATGGCCCGCGCCGTGCCTTTCCTGAGAAACCCGAGTTCCGCGTTCGTCTGCGCGGCGGCCAGCTTCACGAGGCCCATCGCCCTTATGAATTCCCTTGGAAGAGTGCGCCCGCTCACGGGAAAGTTCTCTACCGCCCTCGCCGTCTGCGCCCCGTAGTAAGCGTCCGAGGGAACTTTCATCTTTCCCATCGAGTCGGATTCCACCCTGTATTTCGTCTTAGCCATCTGAGATTCCCTCCAGATAATCGTCAATTTGAGTCAGGGGGTTTATTATGCCACAAACAGAAGCGGTTTCATAAGGCGGAGGGCCTCCTGCGGAGCTCGAGCACGAGGCTGAAGACCGAAGGGATCAGAAACAGGGTGAAGGCCGTCGAGAGAACCAGTCCGCCGACGACTACGCTCCCCAGGCCCTTGTAAAGCTCCGAGCCTTCCCCCGGGGCGAGCACGAGGGGGAGCATGCCGAACACGCTCGTCAGGGTGCTCATGAAGATCGGCCTTATCCTCACCCTCACCGATTCGCGTATCGCCGCCTGCTGTTCCATTCCCGACCGCATGTTGTTAAGCGCCTGGTGGACTATGAGTATGGCGTTGTTGATGACTATCCCTATCAGGATCACGAAGCCCAGCATCGTCAGTATGTCAAGCGGCTGGTACGTGAACAGGTTGAGGATGAAAAGCCCGAGGAACCCCCCCAGGGAGGCGAACGGGACCGTGACCAGTATGACCAGGGGATGGAGGAAGCTCCCGAAAAGAGCGGCCATGAGCAGAAACGATATCACCACGGCCAGGAGAAAGTTCCACTGAAGCGCGTCCTTCGCCGTCGCGAGCTTGTCGGCGGTCCCGGCGAGGACGAAACCGGTCCGCTCCCCCACCCGGCCGCTTTCCCGGAGCACGGAGATTATATCGTCGTTAACGGTCTCTATCGCCTCCTCGAGCGTGACTTCCTCGGGGGGAGTTATCTGTATGGTTATCACCCTCTGTCTTTCGTAGTGATTTATCTGTTCCGGGCCGTTCTCGAGGCTGACCCTGGCCAGGGCCCCCACGGTGACCACATGCCCGCCCGGAGAGGTGATCATTATGTTCTCTATGTCCTGGGTTCTCTCGGAGAAATCCTGCTGCGCCCGAAGGACTATGTCGACTTCGTGTCCCTCGAGGCTGAACTCGCTCGCCTCGACGCCGTCTATGAGCGCCCTCACGGCAAACCCGAGATCCCTGTTGCTGATACCGAGCCGGGAAGCCACCTCCCGCTCGGTGACGATCCTGAGCTCCGGGTTTCCGAGATCGAGGCTCGGAATCGGCCTTACCTGCGCCCCGGGAATGCTCTCCATGGACATGAAGAACACGCTTCTGGCGGTCCTCAGTATCTCGTCCAGGTCGTCTCCCGTGACGTTAACGTCTATCGACCTCCCCTCGCCTATGTTGGCGTTGAAGATGCTGGGCTGGATTATCACGCCGAACGTTCCCGGAATCTTGGATACGGCCTGCTGGAGAACGGGAAAAAGCTCCCTGATCTCCCCCCTTTCCTCGGCGACCGCGCCCATGAAAATCTGCTTTCCCCTCGCGACGTAGAAGAAATTCCTTATGCGCGGGAGATCCTCCCCGGACGCGGTCTTTCCGTTCATGTAGGGTTCGAGGTCGGCCTCGATCTGCTCCCCGATGGCGGTATATTCCTCGAAATTGTATCCGGGAGGCGGGATGAGTATCCCGAAAAGCAGGTTCCTGTTTCCCGTGGGCAGGTACTCGGTCTTGGGAAAGACGGCGATTATTAGAACCACCGAAAGGAGGGTGAAGGAGAGCACTAGGGCCGCCCTTTTCCTTACGCTCGTCATTATCTGCTCGGTAAAGCGGTTTATGAAGCCCGACACCCTTCCCGCGAAACCGAGCAGCCGCGACATCGGGGCGAGGCGCCCTAGGGATTCCGAGCCCTTCGTGGAGAGGTACTTCGAGGACGCCGACGGTATGACGGTCACGGAGACGAGAAGGCTCAGCATCACCGAGGCGCTTATCGCTATCGCTATGTCGCGAAACAGCTGTCCCGTCTGCTCCTCGATGAACATTATGGGGATGAACACGGCGGCCGTGGTGAGGGTGCTCGCGAGCACCGCCCCCCAGACCTCGGCCGTGCCGTCGTAGGCCGCCCGGGCCCTCGGTTTTCCCATCTGCATGTGGCGGTACACGTTCTCAAGGACCACGATCGAGTTGTCTATGACCATGCCGACGGCGAAGCTCATTCCCGCGAGGCTGACCACGTTCAGGGTGCGCCCGAGGGCCTCGAAGACTATGAACGTCCCTATGACGCTTGACGGTATGGCGATCGCGACGATCATCGTGCTGCTCGCGCTTCTGAGGAAAAGAAGGAGAACCGTCACGGCGAGCACGCCGCCTATGATAAGGTTGCCCCTCACGAGCCTTATCGCGCTTTTTATGTACCCGGTCTCCTCGTAGACGTTGCGGAGGCGGAGCCCGTTTTCCTTGAGGACGCCGGAGTTAAGCTCCTCGACGGCCTCAAACAGGGCCTCCTTCACCTCTATCGAGTTCGCCCCGCTTTCCCGGAGCACGTTGACGGCGATGGCGGGCTCCCCGTTCTGCCTTACCGTGTAGCCCGGATCCTCGTACCCGAGGCGGACGGTGGCGAGATCCCTCAGGTAAATGAGAAGGCCGCTCTCGGCCGTGGCCACCACTATGTTCTCTATGTCCCGCGCGGTTCTGTACTCCCCGACGGTGCGGACCAGGTACTGTCTTTTTCCCTCGCTGAAGGAACCGGCGCTGAAATTCTCGTTCTCCCTGTCGATGGCGGCGGCAAGCTCCGCTATCGTGATATTCCTCTGGGCGAGCGCGGCGGGATCGAAAAGGACCTCCATCCGCCGCTCCCTTCCGCCGAACACGTTCGAAGCCCCGACCCCGGGAACCCTCTCAAGCCTGGTGCGGATTATCTCGTCCGCGAAGTCGTAGTAGAGATTTATATCCGCGGGGTTGCCGGCGAGGGGCTTGAGGATGAACCACGCCATGGCGTTCGCCCTGGGGTCGACCGTGGTTATCACGGGCCGCTCGACCTCGTCGGGGTATTCCTTCACCTGGTCGAGCCTGTTCGACACCTTGACCACCTTGGAGTCGATGTCGGCGCCGGTTTCGAACTCGAGTATCACCTGGGAGGAGTTCTCCGAGCTCTCGCTGTCAAGCCTCTTGAGGCCCGTTATGCCCCTTAGCTCGTCCTCCTGCTCGTTCACCACCTCGCTTTCCATCTCGAAGGGGCTCGCCCCCCTCCAGAAAGTGCTCACGGTGACCCTGAGCGTCTCGACGTCTGGGGTGAGCTGGACGGGAATCCTGAAAAGCGAGATGACCCCGAAGATGACGAGGAATATGACGCCGACGGCCACGGTTACGGGACTTTTTATGGAGGTCTCGATAAGGTTCATTGCTCTTTGGTGCCGGTGACCCTGACTTTCTGCATGGGCCTGAGTCTCTCGTTCCCCCTCACGACCACGCTCTCTCCGACGCCTATCTCCCCCTCGACGTGGGTGAAGCTCTCATACCAGCCCCTCTCCTCCACAGACACGGGGTGAGCGGCCCCTTCCCTCACGGCGAAAACCGAGGAACCTTGGGGAGACCTTACTATGGAGTCTTTCGGCACGAGCTTTATTTTCTCGGTTTCGCCGACCCTTACCATGATCACGGCGGAAGCCGAGGACTTTATCGCGTGGTCCGGATTCTCAAGCACCACCCTTACCGGAAAGGACACGGTTCTGGGATCCGCGTCAGGAATGACCGAAGAGATCTTCGCTGGAACGGTCAGCCGGTTGTGGGAGGGAAGCATGACCTCGACATCCATGCCCTCCCTCACGTCCTCTATGTACCTCTCGGGCACCCCCGCCATCACCTCTACCGTGTCTATGTCCACGAAGGAAACCACCGGGTCCCCGAGACCGAGCCACTGTCCCGCCTCGGCGTGGCGCTTCGTCACGTAGCCGTTAAAGGGAGCGGAGATCCTCGACGCCTCAAGATCGTACTCGGCCGCCCCGATGCGGCTTTCAAGACTGAGCAGCCCCGCAAGGCCGGACTCCCTCCGGGTCCTCGCCCTGTCGAAGTCCCCGTCGGAGATAATTCCCTTTTCGTGAAGCTCCTTCATCCTCACAAAATCCCTCTCCGAAAGCTCGGCCCTCGCGAGGGCTTCCTTTCTCTCGTTTCTCAGCCGCTCAAGGGCGAAGCGGATCTTGTCGTTCCTTATCTCGGCCAGGGTTCCGCCCTTTTTCACGTACCGGCCCTCCTCGGCGTTCATCTTCTCGACGACTCCCTCGACCTCGCTCGATATGACGGATTTTCTCGCGGGAAACGTCGCGCCGACAAGCCTGAGGGGCTTGCCGACTTCCCTCTCGACAACCGGGGACACCACCACGGGGACGTCGGGAGGCTGGGCGGAGGAGATCCCGGGAAAAAGACAGGCGGATAAAAAGAACAGCAGTATTTTCGTTCGCGTAACCAAGGCTTTTCTCCTTTATCGCGGCGTCCCGTTCACGGCAGCCGCGAAGAACCCGCGCGCGCCGCGCTTGGAGGCGCGGGACGGCGCCGATGCGTTTCGGAACCCCGAAAATTATACACGACCGGACAACAGGTACGATAGACGAAAAACATCTTCGGTACTCTCCTTGTATTATTCCGAATTGGTATTAGCATATAGGCATAAAATCCCCAAAGGAGATCAAGATGCCGTCCTCAAACATAGTTGAAGTAGTAGATTCCGCGTTCGACAAGGAAATAATGGAAAGCGAAGTCCCGGTCCTGGTCGACTTCTGGGCCCCCTGGTGCGGTCCCTGCAGGGCCCTTTCCCCCGTAATCGAGGAGATCTCCAATGACTACGAAGGCAGCGTCAAGGTGGGGAAGGTGAACGTGGACGAGAACCCCCAGACGACCATGAAATTCCGCATAAGAAGCATTCCCACCCTGATAGTCTTCAAAAACGGCGAGGTCGCCGAGCAGATAGTCGGCGCCGTCCCGAAAAGCGAAATAGAGAAGGTGCTGAACAGGGCCCTCGGCTAGCATCTTCCGGGCGCGGGAGCGAAAAATGGGCAAATACATAATGCTTAGCAATCTCACCGACGAGGGCAGAAGGACCATAAAGATGAGGCCCGAGAGGATAAACGAGGTGAATAGGGAGCTTGAGGAGATGGGCGCCAAGGTCGAAGCCCAGTACGCGGCCCTAGGCCCTTACGACTTCGTGAACATAGTTGACGCCCCGGACAACGAAACGATCACGAGGATCGTCATAGAACTCGGCTCAAGGGGCACCATCCACATAGAGACCCTGGCCGCGATCCCCATAAGCGAATTCGAGGAAAAGCTGATAAAAAACGGCTGATCCTTCCCCCTTCCCGCGGTTCCGCCGCGGAACGCCTGAGCGTCCCGGGGAAATCAGCGCGACTCCCCGCGCAGAACGGTCCAGACGCTGAAAATCAGCACGACCAGCAGAACCGCTATCGGAAAGCCCGCGGCTATCGCGGCGGCCTGAAGCGACCCAAGACCCCCGCCCAGCAGGAGCGCGATGGCGACCAGACCCTCGGCCGTGCACCAGAAAACGCGCTGAGTCGAGGTGGCCTCGAGCTTGCCGCCGGCCGTAATCGTATCGACCACCAGGGAGCCGGAATCGGACGAGGTGATGAAGAAGACGATCACCAGAAATATGCTTACCCCCGACGCAAGGCCCACCAGGGGCAGCGGCTCAAGCATCCTGTAAAGCGAGAGCTCCGGGGTCCAGGCCGCGACCGTATCGGTCACACCGGTGTATCCCTCGGCGACGAACTGCCAGACGGCGGTGCCTCCGAAAGCGTTCACCCACAGCACGGAAAGCACCGTCGGGATGATAAGCACGAAAATCAGGAACTCGCGGACCGTGCGTCCCTTTGAGATGCGGGCGATGAACATGCCGACAAACGGGGCCCAGGAAATCCACCAGGCCCAGTAAAACGTCGTCCAGCCGTGCAGAAACCCCGTGTCCTCGCGGCCGACCCAGTTGCTGAGCGGCACCAGGTTGGCCAGGTAGGCCCCGAGCCCGGCGAAAAAGCCGCCGATAATCTCCGACGTCGGCCCGGCTATGATGACAAAGAGCATGAGCAGCGCCGCTAGGATTATGTTGACCTGGCTCAGGCGCTTTATGCCCCTGTCAAGCCCGGTCATCACGGAGACCGTGGCGACCGCGGTGATAAGGACTATCAGCACGACCTTGAACGTGTCGGTCGCCGGGATGCCGAACAGGTAGCTGAACCCGCCCGTCACCTGGTTGGCTCCGAGGCCGAGGGATGTCGCCAGACCGAACAGGGTGGCGAACACCGCGAGCACGTCGATCACGTGCCCGCTCCAGCCCCACACCCGCTCGCCCAGAACGGGATGGAAGGCGGAACGTATGGTGAGCGGCAGTCCCCGGTTGTAGCAGAAGACGGCCAGGGCGAGGCCCATTACGCCGTAGATCGCCCAGGGATGAAGCCCCCAGTGGAAGATGGTCGCCGCCATGCCCACCGAGCGCGCGGCTTCGGTGTCTGTGGCGGAGATCCCCAGGGGAGGATTCTGAAAATGGTAGACGGGCTCAAGGACGCCGTAGAACATGAGGCCGATTCCCATGCCCGCCGAGAAAATCATCGCGAACCACGTGAGGTAGGAGTACTCGGGCTTCGCGTCGCGCCCGCCTATGCGCACCTTGCCCAGGGGAGAGACTATGAGGAACAGGCAGAACAGCAGAACGGCGTTTGCGCTTATCATGAACACCCAGTCAAGGTTGGTCGTCAGCCAGGGACGGAGATTCCCGAAAAGATCCTTCGCCCCATCCTGGAACATCAGAACCCCCAGAACGAAGGCGAGAATGGTGATTCCCGAAACGGCGAATACCGTGCCGTGCACGTCAAGCCCGAATATCCTGATGTTGTCCTGCCCGGCCCTGTGGCCTCCCCCGCCGCCAGCCCCGGAATGATTTTTCTCCGCTGTCATCTGTGCTTTCCCTCCTTGTTTATCCAAAAGGCGTATGATATTTCAGGCGGTCGGGAGCGAATCCGTCTCCCCCGCCCCGGCGCGCCCCTAGAAATAATAGCCGAAGTTTATGTTAAAGCGTTTCTGCCACTCGTTGTCGGCGTTGGCCCCGAAATCACCGGTGTCGCCAACGAAGTAATTGCCGTCGGAGAACATCATGTCGGTATAGATGTACCAGCCGCCGCGCGCCCAGGCCGCGCCGACCGCGACCATGGAGCTGTCGTTCTGTCCGTCCACCCTCTTTATGATGGAACTCCACTCGACGTAGGGAGTGACGCCGTCAAGCCACGATATTCCCGACGTGTCTATGCCGCCGTACCTAAGCGACAGGGCCGGGACGACCGCCCTTGACGCCACAAGCGCGGCGTAATCGTAAGCCCCCATCGGAATAAGGTCGCCGGTTCCCCACGGCGTGTTGTCCGTGATGTCGTACTCGTAGTATGTTATCTGCGAGACGAGGGTGAAATCGCCAAGCGGGGTCTTGGCGTGCGCCGAGACCGCGTAATGATCGGCGCCGTCGTCATCCACGTTCTTTCCCTTGAGCATGCCGTACTGAAACGAGGCCCCGAGGTCGCCCACGCCGTCGGTGGAGTAGATGACGCGCAGGTTGAACTGGTGAGACTCCTCGAAGCCGGCCCCGGACGCCCCGTTTGTCTCGTCCGCCTTCCTTCTCACAATGTCATAGCTGTAGCGCGCGCTGTCGAGGCTGTCCCCGTCCCAGTTTCCCTCGTCCTGGACATAGTAGGCGAGGTCGACCGTCAGGTCGCCGAACGGCTTGGTCCAACTGACCCCCAGGTCCATGTCGTCGGCAAGCCCGACATAGTAATGCTGGTCGAAAAACCAGGAGGCCGAGGCTCCGTAAGGCCCTGGTCCGAAAGGAACGCGCACTATGCCCGCCCTGAGAGTGCCGAGGCCGTCGGAACGGTATCCGAGCCAGGCGGTATGCATCATGCTGTAACCGTCATAGAACCTGTACTCAGCCTTGCCGATAAGATTTTCATGGTCGAGGTCGACGTTAATCCGGAAGGTATCGAGGTCAACGTCCCCGATATCCTCGCCCCTGCGCGAATTGTCGTAGTCCCCGTAAACATAGTTCACCCTCATCGCCCCGCCGATTCTGATCGGAAAAGACGCTTTTTCGGGCTCCACCGCCGGAGCGGGCGCGGAAACGGCGTCGCTCTCGGAAACGGCGTCGCTCTCGTCCAGACCTCCTGCCGTCCCCGGGGAAGGAAAGAACAACAGGCTCAGGCTCAACGCCAGTATTGATACGATACGGTTTTTCATAATGAATCCTCCTTTCTTAAACGCGGCCAGCCCGCATGCGACCCCGGTCGGAATCGCCGATAACACGTTTGCATTAAAATCCGGGCGCCCGGCGCAACAGGCAAATTTGATCTATTGCCGACCCTCCGCTCAGGTCCCGCTTTATCAATCGTGGTCCGAAAGCACAGGTCATACCTCTCAATTAAGCAACAAATCTTGACGATTGTCAAAGGATTTATAACCATTGAGGCATTGCGCTTATATGATTTTTCGCAATACACAACCTAAAATATAAAAGCAAACCCCTGACAGAAATTTTTATTTCCCGACCTTTTTTGTAACTACCGTTCGGTGCTAGTTAGTTTATTCCACTCCCCCTCTTTGTCAAACCCCCCGACACCTTTGTGTCAGGCTTGATTTAGCGGAAATTTAAAAATCAAGCGTAATTGAACTCACGTGGCCGCCCGGTCGAGAGCTGCCCTTCCCCCCGGCTCACCGAAACTGATCTGGTCTCGGGGTGAAGATCCTGAGGCAAAATTTTTTTGCCCCCTCACAGAACCTATATGCATATAGTCAATAACGCAAGCGCCTCAACACCAGTACAGCCGACCCTAAAGGATCGGGCGGGAATCCGACGTGCTCCCGGATAGGGAACCGGACGGCGAAGCCGTTGCGGAACTTAAGTGCCGGAACCCAACGCGGCATCGGGAGAGCGCATAAAACCGGCAAGTCCCGAAGTGCGGACAATTATCCGCGGCCGCCCGCCGTGCCGGGAGAAAAGAGGCGGAACTTTATTTTTCGCCCGTGAACATATAACCTTACAGGCCAGCCTCCATGAACAAGCCCGCGGAAAAATCTGCCGTGAAAACATCCCGTCTTCACGGATTCAAAGACATCTTCTGTCCCGAGGCGGAAAAACTGCGCCTTGTCGAGAGCAGGATCAGGGAGGTGTTCGAACGCTTCGGCTTCTCCGAGATAGTCATCCCGGTTCTGGAGCTCTCCGGAGTCTACTCGACGGGTCTCGGCGACACCACCGACATAGTGCAGAAGGAGATGTACACGTTCGAGACAAGGGGCGGGGAGCTGGTTTCAATGCGGCCCGAGGGGACTGCGGGGGTGGTAAGGGCCTTTATCGGGCATTCCCTGCACAGGAAGTCGCCCGTGACGAAGCTTTACTACTCGGGAGAGATGTTCAGGCACGAAAAGCCCCAGGAAGGAAGGCAGAGGAGCTTCAACCAGGCAGGGGCCGAGCTTTTCGGCTCCCGGGACCCGCTCGCGGATTCGGAGACAATCGAGATGCTGTGGCTCGCGGTTGCGGAACTCGGGCTCTCGGACCACGTGGAGCTCCAGCTCAACTCGATAGGGCGGCCGGAGGAACGCGGGCGCTACAGAAAAGCCCTCGTGGAATTCCTCTCCCCGAAGAGAGACTCCCTCTGCGAGAACTGCCGCAGCAGGCTCGCCGCGAACCCGCTGCGCGTGCTTGACTGCAAAACCGGGGCATGCCGCGAGGCGACCTCGGGGATTCCTTTTTCAATCCTGGACTACCTCTCGGAGCAGAGCGCCGGGCACTTAAGCGCACTTGAGTCATCGCTCGGCGAAAAATCCATTCCCTACAGGATCAACCCCAGGATAGTGAGGGGGCTTGACTACTACACCGACACCGTCTTCGAGGTAACGACGGACAGGCTCGGTTCCCAGAACGCCGTGGCCGCCGGGGGAAGGTACGACCTTCTGGTGGAACGCATGGGCGGGCCGGAAACTCCGGCCGTGGGATTCGCGATAGGGCTTGAGAGGATACTGCTTCTGCTCGAGAAGACCGGGACGCGCAGGAACGCCCCCGGGAAAAAACAGTCCGTGTGCGTCATTCACATCGGGGAGCAGGCCAGGGGCAAGGCGGCGGCGATAGCCCACGATTTAAGGAAAAGGGGGATGCGGGTCGAGACCGAGTACGAAAACAAAAGCCTGAAAAGCCAGATGAGAAAAGCGAACAGGACCGGGGCCGCGTATTCCGTGATCATCGGGGAGGACGAGCTTCGGAAAAAAATCTTTTCGCTTCGCGACATGAAAACGGGAGAGGAAAGGACGTTTCCCCTCGAGAAGCTCGCCGGCCTGCGGGGGCACGGAGATTTCCGGAAGCTCTTCTGATTGGCCCGCGGCACAGAGTCCCGTTTCCGCCCAGAAGCCTATGCTTAGAAACAGAATTTTTTACGGATGGATCATAGTCCTGGCGGGACACCTGCTCATAACGCTTGACGGGATGGTTCTCTACTCGTTCGGGATATTCCTCCCTTACCTGAACGAGGCCTTCGGCCTCTCCACCGCCGCCGGGTCGTCGTTTTTTTCCCTGAGGTGCGTGTGCATGGCATTTTCGTTCGTGTTCGCGGGAAGGCTCATAGACACCCACGACGCGAGGTACCTCACCTTCTTCGGAGGTCTCGTGGGAGCGTTCGGCTTTCTTCTGTCCGCTTATGCCGAAAACGTGTGGGAGCTCTACCTCACCTACAGCGTGATGGTGGGAATAGGGGACGGGTTTCTCTACATACTGCCCGTCACCATCATCAGCAGGTGGTTCGTCAAGAAAAGGGCGCTTGCCATAGGGATCGCCACGGCGGGGGTTCCGGTAAGCGGGCTGGTGGTGAATCCGCTTACCACTTGGCTCATAGAGTCGTTCGGCTACGAGCGCGCCCTCGTCTACCTCTCGGTGATTTTCACCGCGATACTCTGTTCCGCCTTCCTGGTGAAAAGCCGCCCCGAGGACATGAACCTCAGGCCTTATGGAGAGGATCCGGAAGACGCGGCGAAGGATGCGGGGGCGTCTGACTGGAGCGCGAAGGAGGCGTTTTCGCACTCGAGCTTCTGGCTCATGTACGCCGCCTTTTTCTTCGGGTTCAACACCTTTCTCATCATTATCGTCAACCTTTTCAATTTCTCCGTGGGCTCGGGGATAACGCCGCTCGTGGCGGCCGGGGCGCCCGCCTTCATAGGGGTCGGAAGCATTATCGGGCGGATTTTCTTCTCGGGAGTTATGACCGGCATCCTCAGGGACGTGCGCATACTGTTTGTCTGCTACTTTTTCCAGGCAGTTTCCATAATCCTGATCCTGTCGGTCGTCGAGGTATGGTCGCTTTACCTGTTCGGCTTCCTGTTCGGCTTCTTCTACAGCGGATGGGTGCCGATGTTTCCGACCATACTGGGAAGGTTCTACGGCCTCAGTTCCCTCGGAAGCATCTTCGGCGTCTTCGGCACCGGGTTCTCCCTCGCCGCGATCAGCGGCCCCCTCATCTCGGGACTCCTCTTCGACATGACCCAGAGCTACCAGAACTCCCTTGTCGTGGCGATGGCGGCGTCCTTCGTAACGGCCCTGCTGACCCTTCTTATAAGGACTCCCGTAAAAAAAACCGGGGCAACGGGTAGTTAGTCCCCCGGTTTTGGTTATATTAGATGGCGGGAGAAAGAAACCATGTTCGGGCTCGGCACCGCTGAACTTCTGATAATACTTTTCATCGCGCTTGTGGTCCTGGGGCCAAAGGAACTTCCGAAAGTCGCGAGAACCCTCGGCAGGGGGATAAGGGAACTCCAGAGAGCCAAGGACGATATCAAAAAGAACATAGAGTTTGAAGACGATCCGGACGAGAGGACCAAGTCCTAGGCGTCCCGAAAAAGCGGAAACCGTCTCCTGTCAGAAGCGCTCCCCCTGACGGCAGTTACCCCGGCCGTTTTTCCCCTGAGCCCTCATTCTGTGCCGAAGACAGGCATCGACGGAACCGGACTTGACGCTGACAACGGGCTGAACGTCTTCCAGTCCGCCGCCGCGGCCGGAACAGGGCTTCCCCGCCTCTCCCATCATCCTTGCAGAGAAACTGAAGATCCGCACTGAACCCGCAACCTCTCCCCCGGTTTGCTATCCGACCATCCAGAAAAACCAAGTCCTCCCGCTTCCCATGTCTTCCGCGAACAGCTGTTTTTAAAGCCATCAGCTCAACAGGCGGTCTAAAAAATATAACAAGCAATTTGAGACAGTTGCGTTAAAACCGAACGGTTATATCTATTGACTATCAGTCCGAACGGCTGTATTTAGGTACAAAGTATTCTTCGGTGCGAGACAGGAAAAACCAGGTGGAGATCGACAGTCGTCTCCATGGTAACTTGGCTGATATCCTTCGCATCCGGCAAGAGATTAAAGGAGGTTGCACGAATATGAATCACTTGGAATTTTCTGAAACCGGTTTCCGGGATTTCCCCGAACGCGGAGGCAGGCGGGGGGGGGGGATATTCTCCCGCGTCTTTCCGTTTCTGGCCTCGGTGGCGCTTTGCCTTTCCTTTCTTGCGGCATTTACTGAAGACGCTTTCGCCATCACCTTAACTGCGTCAACAACAGGCTGCCAATGGTACTCAAACAACTGTGTCAGGCTGACATGGAGTTCGCCTGGAGATCAGATAGCAAGTATAGAAATACAGCGGGAAGAAAACGGCATAGCGGGGTCTTTTCTTAGTAAAGGTTCTCAAACCTTCTGGGAGGAGAATTATTCATCGCTGCCTGACAACACCAAGTTCCGGTTCCGGGTAAAATTCCTCCTTTACAACGGGCAGACGCCTGTTTCCGACTGGTCTAACGAAATCGTAAAGGGCACTCCTCCTCCACCTCCAAGCCAGTCCTGCGCTTCGCAGTCGCAGTCCAGCGTAAGCGACTGTGCCGTGCTTGAAGCTTTCTACGACAGCGCGGGCGGGGCTAACTGGTCGAACAATACGAACTGGAAGACGGCGAACTCTCTTGCCACATGGCACGGCGTCAAGGTGAACAACGACGGCAGGGTTTACGAAATAGAGCTTTACGACAACGGCCTCACCGGAACCATTTCCGACCTGAGCGCTCTTACCGGCCTGACCTATCTGGACCTCGGAAACGACGACCCGAGAGGTACGGGAGCAACCAACAGCCTCAGCGGCACCATTCCAGACCTGAGCGCTCTTACCAGCCTGAGATACCTGCTGCTTGACGGCAACAGCCTCAGCGGAACCATTCCCGACCTCCGCAATACCAATGTCCGCGTCCTGCAGCTTAACAACAACAATATAAGCGGGGAAATCCCGACATGGCTCAACGATATGGATTTGCGGGAGCTGTATCTTCACGACAATCAATTAAGCGGTACCATTCCAGACCTGAGCGATGTCGACGACTACGATCTTGACCTCAGCAACAACAACCTGAGCGGAACGATTCCGGCCGCGACACATTTCCCGGAAGAAATGCGGAATTTCCAAGGCCGGTTGCCGGCGGGCAAGCTCAATCTCAGCAACAACAACCTGAGCGGGGCGATTCCCGACCTGAGTTCCCTTAATAATCTTTACGCCATCGATTTGAGCAACAACAGCTTAAACGGTTCTATAACCGCGGTTCTTTTCCCCGTGGGATTGAACATACTTGATCTGAGCGACAACGAGTTAAGCGGCGCCATTCCCGACCTGAGCACCCGTATGACGAAGCTTACATATCTTTATCTTCAGAACAACCAGTTTTCGGGGACGATTCCCGACCTGAGTTCCGTCGGCAGACAGGTGTGGCTGAACGGCAACAGCATAAGCGGGACGATTAACGCTGATGATTTCGACAATGGAGTGAGCTATCTGTATCTGCACAAAAACCAGTTGAGCAACAGCACTACAATTGACCTCAGCAGTCTCAGCAATCTTTCGGAGATCAGTCTCTGGGGCAACCCGGGGTTGGACCTGACTAGGATAACGGGACTGGACTTGAGTCTGGAGAAGGCCGCGTTATGGATATTATACGACAGCGCCGGGGGTTCCGGGTGGACCAACAGCAGCGGCTGGCCTGTCGGGAGCAACTTCAGTCAGGGGTACGGGATAACGACGGACAGCAGCGGCAACGTCACGGGGATTGATCTTTCGGAGAACAACCTGAGCGGCAAGATAAACGGAGGCATTGCGGTTCTGGACAGTCTTGAGGGGCTTGATCTTTCGTGCAACAGCAGTCTGAGCGGAGAGCTTCCCCTGGGGCTGAAGGATATCAACACGCTGGCGACCGTGAACATATGCTCGACGGGAATGACGGTTCCGAGCGATCAATCATTTACGACCTGGAAAGACGGGATCACTTTCACCGACGGCACATGTTCCGGGGCTCAAGCCTGTCAGGCGCCGGTGAGCAACCAGGGTTCTTCGCCTCCGGTATCGCAGTCGCCGGATGAAGGAGGCGGGGCGGGGCAAGGGGAAGGTGAACCGGAGGACGTACAGAGTCCGGTTCCTGACCCCGAGCTTCCCGCGGCTGATCCGGGGAACATTGAAGCGGGAGGAGGATGCGCCCTGGTTTCCGGGACGGGAGAGGAGCGGCCCGGAGCGGCGTTAGGACTGATTCTGGCCGCTTTTGCGCTGCTTGCGGTTTTTCCGGGAAGATTTGGGAGAAAGGCGGAGGGACGCTGAAGAGATTCCGGGGGCGCAGGGTTCTGCCGCAACGGTCTGGGGGAGCTTCCGCGGTACGGACGGGGCGAACAGTCCCCTGCTCCCCGGCGAGGCCAAAGCGCCAATGCGGGACTCCGAAGGAGCTTCGCGGTCTCGTCGGCTTTATCCGGAAACCGGACTTTCTGCCTTTTTAACCCGCCGGCGACAGCCGAAACTTCCGACTTGTCAAAAGCACTTTCTAGGATAGTATTTACTCCAACCGTTTTTCCCTTGAGCCCTCTTCTATGCCCAGGATAACCATCGACGGAATCGAACTTGACGTGGACGACGGACTGAACGTCATCCAGGCCGCCGCGACAGCGGGAATAGAGATTCCCCACTTCTGCTACCACCCTTCGCTGAGCGTGGTCGCCCAGTGCAGGCAGTGCCTCGTCGAGGTGGATGGCGTTCCCAAGGTGCTCCCCGCGTGCAACACCACCGTAAGGGACGGTCTCGTGGTAAAGACGGACACCGAAAAGGCCTTTGAGGCCAGGAAGGCGGCAGTAGAGTTCACGCTGATAAACCACCCGCTTGACTGTCCCATATGCGACAAGGGCGGGGAATGCCCGCTCCAGATGACCACTTTCGCTCACGGTCCCGGCTACAGCAGGGTCGGCGGCCCTGAGAACAAGAAGGTAAGGCAGAAAAGCTACCTGAGCGACCGCATAATGTACGACGCCAACAGGTGCATCATGTGCACGCGGTGCGTGCGTTTCACGGACGAGGTGACCATGACCCACGAGATCGGAACCACCGGAAGGGGCTTCCGGAAAAAAATCTCCGTTTTTCCCGGGAAGACGCTTGACAACGAACTTGCCGGAAACGTGATCGACATCTGCCCGGTCGGAGCGCTGCTCCCCAGGGACACGCTCCACGAGGAGAGGGTCTGGTACATGGAATTCACGGACTCGGTGTGCTCTCTCTGCAGCACCGGGTGCAACATTACCGTGGGCGTCGACCCTAGAAAGGGAAAGGTCTCCCGCATACGCCCGAGAATAAACCAGGAAGTAAACGGGCACTGGATATGCGACAGGGGGAGATTCGACTACGGGGAGATCCAGGAGCCGGCCAGGCTCAAGGATCCCATAATGAAAAGCGACGGGGACTACGAAATAGCTTCCTGGGAAAACGCGGTCGGCAGCGTCGGGGCCAGGCTCTCGGGAATAAAGCCGGGCGGCGCGGGCGCCTGCGCGATTGCGGGATCGGCCAGGCTCACAAACGAGGAGATGTTCCTCGCGGCGAAACTCTCGTCCGCACTTGGAGACTGCCCGGCGATCTGCGCCGCGGGAGGAGAGAAACCGGAGAAAAAGTTCGGCCTCGTAAGCAGCGACCCGTATCCGAACAGCGCCGGAGCCAGGAATTTAATGGCGCGGGCAAACGGAGACGGTACGAAAGCCGCGATGGACTCGCTGCTTTCAGGCAGGATCAGCACGCTGGTCGTCGTTGAAGCGGACCTGTTCGAGATGGTTTCCTCCACAGAAAAGTACGCGCTTTCGCGCGCGCTTGAGAAAATCGGCTTCCTCGCCGTTATCGACTGCAGGCTTACCGAGACCGCTAGGCACGCCCACGTGATACTCCCCGCGGCAAGCCCCTACGAAAAAGACGGAACCTTCACTAACGACGCCGGGCGGGTTCAGAAGATAAGAAAGGCCATAGCTCCTCCCGGAAAGGCCAGGCCCGGATGGGAGATACTGTGCATGATCGGGGAGAGGCTAGACAAGGCACTGTTCGGCTACTCCTCCGCCTCCGAAGTGATGGACGACATAAGCCTCAATATCCCCGGATACGGGGGGATGAGCCACGACAGGATAGGTGCCGTCGGAAAGGTTCTCGAGCACGGCGCGGGCAGATGACTCCACTTCTGATATCGATAGCGGTCGCCAAGATAGCGCTTGTCTTCTTCGTCGTCCTTACGGTCGTCGCCTACCTGACCTTCGCTGAAAGAAGGGTGAGCGCCTTCATACAGGACCGCTACGGACCGAACAGGGTCGGGCCGTCGGGACTGCTCCAGCCGCTTGCCGACGGCATCAAGTTCATCTTCAAGGAAGACATCATTCCCCCGAAAGCGAACAGGACCATGTACGTAATGGCCCCGGCGTTCGCGCTCGTCACGGCTCTCGCAGCCCTCGCCGTGATTCCCATAGGAAAGGGGGTTCACACGGATCTCCTCGGGTTTCTCCAGTATCCGGTGTTCATAAGGTTCCAGATAGCCGACATAAACGTCGGCCTTTTATACGTTCTCGGAATAAGCTCGCTCAGCGTGTACGGCGTGGTGCTCGGCGGGTGGGCTTCAAACAGCAAGTACTCCCTTCTCGGAGGCCTGCGGGCCGCGGCGCAGATGATAAGCTACGAGCTCGCCCTGGGTCTCTCCATACTGGGGGTGATAGCCATAACGGGGTCGCTTCGCCTCGGGGACATAATCGAGGCGCAGGAGAAAATGTGGTTCATGATCCCTTCGTTCATAGGCTTCGTGGTCTTCGTCGTTTCCGCGTTCGCGGAGACCAACAGGCTCCCGTTCGACATGCCGGAAGCCGAGCCCGAGATAGTCGCCGGCTATCACACCGAATACAGCAGCATTAAATTTGCAATGTTCTTCATGGCCGAATATACTCATATGATAGTTGCCTCGTGCATGATAACTTGTCTGTTTTTGGGTGGTTGGTATCCCTTACCGTTCGGAGGGTGGTTCGGCGTCGATATCGGCACTCACTGGTATCTGCCGCCGGCTGTGTTTATCGGCAAAGTCCTTTTCTTACTCTTTCTGTTCATCTGGGTAAGATGGACTTTGCCGCGGTTCAGGTACGATCAGGTAATGAGCCTGGGCTGGAAGAGGCTTTTTCCCCTGGCGGTGGCAAACCTTCTTATCGTAAGTTTTCTTATCGTCCTCGGGGTTCTCTAGCCGCCGGGCAGCGCCATCCTTCCGCCGTAATCTCCCGGCCACGGGTTTTTTCTTATAGTTCCGTGAATCCTTCTGTACAATACTGCCGTTATGGGAAGTTCCGGCGACGCTCTTGATGACCGCATGCGTCTGGCCGCCTTTGAGCGGATCAGGGACCTTGAGGCGGTACATGATCACATCCCGTGGTCAGAAATCGATAAAGGCTTTTCGTTCGAGGGTTCGAAGATATCGCTTGCTACCCGCCCGCGGGGCATCTTCAAACCGAAAGAAATGAAATTTCTTCTCTCGATCAGGACCGTATTCCCCAGAACCGGCCGCAGGGCATGGTACGAAGACCAGATAGACGTTCACAGGAAATTTTTTGAAAACACCGAATCAATCGACTACGATTTCATGGAGGGAAGCGAAGACGCCGCCCCGAACAGGTGGCTTCGGGAAGCGTGCGAAAAACGGATTCCCGTAATCTACCTGCTCGGAATCGCTCCCGCGCTCTACCAGGCGATAGTGCCTACTTTCGTCACGGACTGGAATCCCCGTTCAAAAAAAGCAAGGATATGTTTCCACGCGCCCGACAGCCGTCAGAATGAAATCCCCGAGACCCCGGAACCGGAGGAGAAACGCTACGCCTTTCGCATGGTAAAACAGCGGATCCACCAGGGACAGTTTCGCGAATCGATTCTCGCTGTTTATAAAGGGCGCTGCGCCCTGTCCGGAATCTCCGAAAGACGCCTGCTTGACGCCGCCCATATAATCCCGGATACGGATCCGGAACTTGGCCAGCCAGTAATTTCAAATGGCCTTTTGCTCTCCAAGATCCATCACGCGGCGTTTGACGGTCACCTTATAGGCATTGACCCTGATTACGGACTTCACGTCTCGAAGCGACTGCTTGATCAGAATGATGGTCCAACGCTTGAAGCGCTCAAAAAACTTGACGGCAACAAACTCAGGCTTCCGAAGCTAGAGAAACATCATCCTGACAAAAACCTCCTGGCAATGCGGTATGAAGATTTCAAAGCGATGGAATAAGCCCTTGATTCCCAAGGAATTCAATGCAGGCGTCGCACCAGGAGCGGAGCCAAAAGTTGCCGGGCAGGTTTCGTGCCCACCGGGTTTGTGGCGCCTTTTCAGGGGGCAACAAGAAACACGGGGCAGGCCCGTTTTTTCCGATTTCGGGACATTTTCAACTGAGAAGGAGACCTGTGGCGTGCCTGCGCCCGCGCGAGCGTGTATAATTGCGGTCAGCCGCAACAAGAACACACCTGAGTCAGGAAAAGAAAAAAATCGCTGAAAAAACGGAGACCCTTCTCGCCAACCGAGAAAATTTCCCGAGGAAGACATGTCCGGAAAACATAAAAGATTCTGCCTGATTGCCCTGGCGGCGCTTGTTCCGGCACTGGCGCTGACGCTCTACGCGGCGGGGTGCGGCGATGACGGCGGCCGCACCGCCTCTTCGGCAAAGGATCCCGCGCGGGGGGTGCCAGGGGACGCGCCGCTTTCGGGCATGGTCGCGATACGGATCGATGGCGGCGGCGCCCGGCTGGGACAGGCTTCCTACGACAACATAGCGGATTACGTAAAGGCGCTTGTCAGGGCGACCGCGCGGGGAAACCTGCCCGAAGGGGTCCGATTCCCCCTTGAGAACGCGACGACGGACACGGTGAGACAGATTCCCGGCCTCTCCCGCGACGTGATCGTAAAATGGCTTGATCCCCTTACGGCCGACGATTCCGGAACTTCCCCGAGGTACGGAGCGAACAACGACTATATCGCGTATTTCGGAGAGGGGTGGGACTCGGACTGGGCCGGGGGCCGCACGGGCAGCGCCCCGCAGTTCGGCGGGAGTCCCTCGGAAGGCTGGATCTGGTCAAACCACGAATACATCTCAAACGACGCTCCCACGGCGACTTCGGCTCCGACCGGACAGCACCTGACGCTGGCCAGGTTTCTTAAGTTCTTCGGAATTCTCACCAACGACGTTGAATCCGACACATGGAGCCAGGCGGACCTCGACGAATACATAAGGAACTGGAAAAAACAGGTCGGCGGAAGCTGGATTAAGGTCGCAAGGTCCGCTTCGGGCTGGAAAGTCGACACGGCCGCCGCCAACAGGAGGTACGACGCGACAGGCGGCACTCTGCTCAAGGTCACCGGCTTTGAAATCAGCCCCGGAAACACCGACGACCGGGGCAGGCCCCTTCCCGAAGGCGTCGTCGCGGGCATCAACAGCGACTGCTCGGGCGGACAGACGCCGTGGGGGACGGTAATAACCGCCGAGGAGAACGTGCAGGATTCCTACGGGGACCTCGAAACATGCTGGACGGACAACCAGGTTTTCGTCGAGGGCGCGGGCTTTGATCCCGGGGCGGACATCAGCCCGACGCTTGAACCCAGCGCCTCTTCTGATTTCGGGTCGATCTCGAACCCCGACGAGAGGAACAAAAGGGATTATTATGGTTTTCTCGTCGAGATGGACCCCGGCCAGGACCCCGGCAATTACTACGAGAGCGTAAAGACCCCGGGGGGCGACGGGCTGGGCCACAGGAAAATCGGCTCCATGGGCAGGGCGAGATGGGAGAACGTGACCCTGGTCGTCGACGGGAACTGGAAGCTTATAAGCGGGAAAAAGATAGTCATGTACGGAGGCAACGACAGGAGAAGCGGAAGGGTGTACAAGTGGGTAAGCAGAGACGCCTACAGGGACGGGATGAACAGGGGACAGGTGAGAGCCCTGCTGGATGAGGGCGATCTGTACGTCGCCCATTTCGCCGACCTTGACAACACAACGGGGGTCAACCTCGCCGGAACGGACAGGCCGCCCGCCGAAGATAGCCCGGGCAGGGGCAGGTGGATAAGGATGAGCGTGGATAACGACAGGGACGTCGCTCCCAACGCCCCGGCTCTCGGCGCGGGGAAAAAAGTCGGAGAAGCCCTGAAGGACGTCGGCTGGAACGGCATAGGCGGTTTTCCGAACGACAACTTCGTCAGGATGGCCCTGTTCACGGCGGCTAATAAAATCGGCGTCATGGAGCTTAACAGGCCCGAAGATCTCGAATGGAACTCGAAGGATCCGAGCGGCAGCCCCAGGCTGTACGTGGTATTCACCAAGAACGGAAAGCCGACGGCACTTAAGAACGACGGCGTCCGGTGGCCTAGCGAGGAAACGGTTCCCCTTAAGGACCGCTTCGTGCGCCCCGACCCCGTAGGGTCGATATTCGTCGTCTCGGAAGAGAACCCGCGATCCCCCGAGGATTCGCTTTCCTTCACGTTCCACGCGGTTTTTGTCGGCACGGAAGGCGCGGGCCCGTTTGACGCCGCCAACCCCGACAACGCCATGATCGACAGGGACGGGGGAGTGTGGTTCGGCACCGACGGGAACTACGGAAAGAACGGAACCGCGGACGCGCTTTACTATCTTGATCTTGACCGCTCTAACTCGGAAGGCCGCCAGGGCGTCGTCAACCCGACTTACGGCAAGGCTTTCAGAGTGGCCGCGGGGCCGAGCGACTCGGAAGTTACGGGTCCGGCGTTCAATTCGAACATGGATACCGTCTTTCTGAACGTCCAGCACCCCGGGGAAGAAGACGCTCCCAGCAGCTGGCCCGGAAAGTGAAATCCGAGACTGAAACTCTTGCGGAAAAAGGGAACGGGAACCGCCCTTCCCCCTTTCCGCTTTCCATCCGATCGGGTGCGCGAGGTGCGGCGGGACGGAACCTGAAACCGCTGCTGCTGTCCGCGGTCCTTCTCGTGTGCTGCGGCACGGGCGGCGCCGAAAAGGATTACGACCCGCTGAAAGCGGCGCTCGAGAGCGTCGGAAAGACAAAAAACATGGAAGCCGTGGTTCCGCCGCAGTGCTATACGAAAACCGACGGCGTCTCGAATCCCTGCTGGACATGCCACACGGACTCCGCCATGCCGAACTACAAGGAAGATTTCAAACTGCAGGAAACATACTCCTTCAGCGCCTTCGCGCTTGAGAACCGGTGGAAGAACCTGTTTGTGGACCGCTCGAAGCAGATAAGCGGAATTTCGGACAGGGAAGTTCTGAAATACATAAAATTCGACAACTATTCGCTTCTGAAAAAGAAGATTGAATCGATTGACGGCTACAAGTGGTGGGTGCCCGACCTGGATTTCAGCCGGGGCTTCGATTCTGAAGGCTTCTCAAAAGACGGAAGTCTCTGGCGCGCGATCAGGTACAAGCCGTTTCCCGGTACTTTCTGGCCGACCAACGGAAACATTGACGACGTTTTCATAAGGCTTCCCGATGAATTCACGAGGGACGAGAAAGGAAACTATTCAAGGGAAATCTATAAAATCAACCTGGCTATCCTCGAACTGCTGATTACCTGCGACCCCGGAGCGAAAAACGACGAATGCAGACGCAGGGTGGAGCCTGTCGACGAGAAACTCGCGGGGATGGACCTCAACAAAGACGGCGCGATACGGGGACATGCGGAGGAAGTAAGGGGGATACCTCCCCGCTACGCGGGCAAGGCGAAAGGGAGAAACCTGAAGAGGTACCTGTATCCCGAGGGCACGGAATTTCTGCACACGGTCAGGTATATCGATCCCGACAACCCGTCTTCGCCCCCCAGGAGGATGAAGGAAGTCAGGTATTCGAAAAAAGTCAGGTGGCTTGACCAGTGGGCACTGCTTAGAGCGTACGAGGAAGAGGCGGAGGACAAGCAGAACGGGGTCCTGCCGAAATTCAAGGGCTCGCCCCTTGTCGGAATGCAGAACGACTTCGGCTGGCAGCTCCAGGGATTCATCGAGGACAGATTCGGAAGGCTGAGGCTGCAGACCGAGGAAGAACACAGGTTCTGCATGGGGTGCCACAGCTCGGTGGGCGCCTCGGTCGACCACACGTTCACCCTCGCGAGAAAGGTGCCGGGCAAGGATGGCTGGCGGCTTCAGGATCTGAACAAGATAAAGGATGTCCCGCAGGCGGGCCACGCCGAGCCCGAAATACTGACCTACTTCATGAGAGTTTCAGGCGGGGACGAGTTCAGGGCGAATGACGAGATACTTGAGAGATTCTTTCCGGGCGGGAAAATCAACGAAAAAGAGGTGCTAAGGGCGTCCGCAGGGGGCGATCTCGACATAACGCACCTGATCGTCCCGTCAAGAGAAAGGGCGCTTCTGCTGAACAAGGCCTACATGGCCCTGGTAAAAGAGCAGAGCTTTGAGAAAGGCAGGGATACCGTGATCAGGCCTCCGAAGAACATGCATCGAAAAATCAGAAACGGTTCCACTGGCCTCAAGCAGTCGGGAAAAGTTTATTACGACGGTAGCGTCTGGCTTGACTGGGAAAGATAGGATCTGTTTCGGGCGGCTTCGCGGCCGTCAGATATCGAGATTGCTCACACTAAGAGCGTATCGTTCAATAAACTCTTTTCTTGGTTCAACCTGATCACCCATGAGCTTTGAGAACATCTCGTCGGCCTCGACGCCGTCTTCAACCTGGACCTGCTTCAGCACCCTGTTCTCGGGATTCATGGTCGTCGACCAGAGCTGTTCGGGGTTCATCTCCCCGAGTCCCTTGTACCTCTGAATGAACTGGCCCTTCTTCCCCCTCTCCATGATGAATTCGACGAATCTCTCAAGGCTTCCGATCTCTTCTTCCCCGCCGTTATCAACGATATGGCAGGCGGAGTCCCAGAGCGGGCTGAGCGACTCCGCGAGTTTCCTGAGTTCCCTGAAATCGGGAGAGGCGAGGAAATTAAAATCAACAAATGAGGAGCTCAGCCTTCCGTTTTCCCTGAAGCCGTATTCAATGCTGTTTGAATTATGCTCGGCATCCTCTCCGAGCGTCCAGTCAAGATCGACTATGTCGGGATAGTTCTCCCCGAGCCACTGCCTTATCCCGGCAAGATGAGCGTCGAGAGAGGCTTCATTGCCGAGCTTGAGGTCGGTCTTGCCGAAACCGGTCCTCCTGGCGAAGCCGTCGACTATCCCCCTGTTTTTCCCCCACCTGCTCATGCGGTCAAGAAGCTTTCCGTACCTGATGGCCTTCTGCACGAGATCGAAAAGCTTCGTTCCCCTGATCTGTCTCGCGTGGCCGTTCGAGCTCCGCGAGGCGATTTCAAGACCTTCCACTCCGAGGCTGACGAGGAAATCCTCGTATTCCTGATCGTCCTTGAGGTAGGTTTCCTTTCTTCCCTTCCTGACGAGATAAAGAGGCGGCTGGGCGACGTACAGATACCCCCTTTCTATCACTTCCCTGAAATGACGGTAAAACAGCGTGAGAAGAAGGGTTCTTATGTGCGAACCGTCAACGTCCGCGTCGGTCATGAGTATTATCTTGTGGTAGCGCAGCTTCGATATGTCGAACTCGCCCTCTCCTTCCCCTATCCCGGTGCCGAGAACGGTGATCGTGGTGCGGATCTCCTCGTTTGCGAGCATCTTGTCAAGCCTGGCCTTCTCGACGTTAAGTATTTTTCCCTTGAGCGGCAGAATGGCCTGGTTGAGCCTGTCTCTGGCCTGTTTCGCGGACCCTCCCGCCGATTCCCCCTCGACTATGTAGAGCTCGCTTTTCTCGGGGTCGCGCTCCTGGCAGTCGGCCAGCTTTCCGGGAAGCGAGCCGGACTCAAGGGCGCTTTTTCTCCTTGTAAGCTCCTTTGCTTTCCTGGCGGCGTTGCGCGCTCTAGCGGCCTCTATCGTCTTCTCAACGATGCGCTTGGCCACGGCGGGGTTTTCCTCGAAGAACACCCGCAGCTTGTCGTTAAGCAGGGACTCGACGATTCCCCTCACGGAAGTGTTTCCGAGCTTGGTCTTGGTCTGGCCCTCGAACTTCGGATCCGGGATCTTCACGCTCACAACCGCCACCAGGCCTTCCCTCACGTCTTCCCCGGCGATCGCCATCTTGAGGTTCTTGAGAAGGTTCTTCTCCTCGGCGTACCTGTTTATGGTTCTCGTGAGGGAGGTGCGGAATCCCGAGAGATGGGTTCCGCCCTCGATGTTATTTATGTTGTTCGCGTAGCAGAATATGGTTTCCCTGTAAGTGTCGTTATACTGAAGGGCAACTTCGACCGTGGTAGAGTCCCTCTCCCCGGAAACGTAGATCACCTCTGGGTGAAGCGCTTTTCTGTTCTGATTCAGCTCCTCGACGAAAGCGACGATCCCCCCTTCGTAGAAAAACTCCTGGGACCTATCGGTCCTCTCGTCGTTAAGCGTGATCCGAAGGCCCCTGTTGAGAAAGGCGAGCTCCCTTATCCTGTGGGCGAGTATGTCGTAATTGAACTCGGTGACCTCGAATATCCCGGAATCGGGCTTGAAATGTATCTTGGTTCCGCTTTTTTTCGTTTTCCCGGTGTTCTTGAGGTCCTTGAGGGCCTCTCCCTTCTCGTATTCCTGGTACCAGACCTGCCCTTCCCTCTTGATCTCTATCGAGAGGCTTTCCGAAAGCGCGTTTACCACCGTGACGCCCACGCCGTGGAGCCCTCCCGAAACCTGATAGACCTTGCTGTCGAACTTCCCCCCGGCGTGAAGCATGGTCATTACGACCTCAACGGCCGGCTTTCCCGTCTCCTCGTGGACGTCGACCGGGATTCCCCTTCCGTCGTCCTCGACCGTAATGCTCTCGTCCACGTGCACGGTAACTGAGATATTGCTGCAGAAGCCCGCCAGGGACTCGTCCACGCTGTTGTCGAGAACCTCGAACACGAGGTGGTGAAATCCCCGGGAATTGGTATCCCCTATGTACATGTCCGGGCGTTTTCTTACGGCTTCAAGGCCCGGTAGAACCTTTATCTGTTCGGCGGTGTAATCGTCGCCTGAACCGTTATCATGCCGCAATTCGCCCATTGTTTCGGATTCTTGAGACTCGCTCAAAACAAGTACCTCCCGGTTAGAGATATTGTGATTATTATCATACCTGAAAAAAAGGAAAAAGTCCGTAATATCGGGCAGTTTGTGTGGAAAGCGGAATTTCCTGAGAGACAATCCGGTCAGGTGGATATGTTGCAAGTTTCCCTCTTACAACTGAAAAGCCGCATGCTGAACAAGGACTATGAATATTTTCCTGAATGGCGAGATGAGCTTACGCTTTTTTGAAATAGATTTAATATGCTAAAAATTTGATATTATCCAATTTTAACCATATATCTAGCACATAAGCAGACAAAAGGCTATAGTGAATATTCAGCAAAAATTGGAGAAATCAAATTAAGACCAAAAGAAATCTAAAAAAGTCCATGGTCGGGGTTGAGCTTGTCAGGCTTCTGGCTTCCCAGGGAGACAGAATATTCTCCATAGACCGGGCGCGGGAATTGGCCCCCCAAGCGGGGGTAAAGGATTCCTATCTTTGCGAAGCCCTCTACCACCTGCGTAGAAATGAATGGATAGCCCCAATTCGCAGGGGGCTGTACGCACTGTCCTTTCCCGGGAGTTTTCCCGTGCACGAGTTCGAGATCGCCATGAATCTCGCAAGCCCGGCGGCCATTTCTCACTGGCTGGCCATGAACCACCATGGCCTGACGAAACAGATTCCGAGAACAATTTTTGTCCTGACAACCACGGAAAGCTCCTTTCCGCGCGTTCGGGGAATCAAAAGCATGGGAAGGTTTTACAGGGGTTATGAAAGCGGGAACACTTCATACCGGTTCATTCAGGTGAGGCCCGAGCACTTCTTCGGTACGGAAAAAATACTGATCGGAAACACCCTGGTATCAGTAACGGATCCGGAACGCACTCTGCTGGACGGTCTCTGCCGTCCGCAGTACTGCGGCGGATTAGCGGAAGTGCTCCACGCCTTTAACGTAATAGGAGACAGACTGAACATCGGGCGGATAGTCGAATACGCCCTGCGGCTGAATGTGGCAACGGCAAAGCGCCTTGGGTGGATTCTTGAATACTGGGGATATGATTTTTCCGAATTCAGCGAACTCGCGGAACTGCCCGTCAAGGGTTACCGGAAGCTTGATCCCACGGGACCGAGAAAGGGACCGTGCAACAGCCGCTGGATGATACAGGAAAACCTCCCGGGGAACACAGTCTCATGGTGACGCTTATAGGCCGGACTCACCGAAGCTTGCGTGGGAACTAGCGAAACAGGCAACAAGGCAGCTTGAATGGGGAAGGTGAAAGGTCATCACACCAACTCCGAAATCATTTTTTAGTGATTTTTGGACCAACGTATACCACGTAAACCGGTTCACCCGCCCGCATAGGCCATGAAAAGTGCAAACGTAGAATATTGCTCCTCTCCTTACCGTGCCACGGACAAAACAGAGACTCCTTACGATTATCCGGATGAGGAAATGTCAATTTCGTCTTGAACTTCTGTTTCTCCGTTTCCGATGAGTCGGAAAACAGCGCGTTGCCACCGGTAAAATATTCCTGATACATCTGGACGCCTTCAGATGTGCGAATTCCCGCATCATCAAAGGCCCCGGCAAAACTATCCAGAACGCCGAGCAGAAAGATAATTCGGTCCGCGGAGCTTTTCGAAAACGGCACCCCTTCAAGCGGCTCAAAACAGTTGTCGGCAAATACCAGCCGCCCATAGCGTTTTCTTGAGACGTTCCCCAAATCAGACCATGACAAGACCGAAGAAGGAACACTGCGCAAACTGTTTTCAAGATCAATCGCGTCTCGCCAGTTCTGGATACCAACATCCTGATTTTGCAGTCCGCCCACATTACGCCTCCAGAGCACTCGGACCGGGGAATAATCCCAGTCAGACGGCCTGACGCTGACAAGGTCTGTACGTACGCCATGCAAAGTGCGAAACGCGGCTTCGCCGACTGCGGAGTCCGTAACAATTTCTCCATTTTCATCTTCCATCCAGTCATCTCTCCCGTGTCTTCGGAGATCATCCCAGAACGGCCCGCCCCGGGTAAGCCGGAACATCGCCACTCTCTGCTCATTTTTACTGAACCTGCCGATGGCTTGTCGCATAGTCATGTCGGGCATCGGTTCGGCATTCACAATCAGCCTGTTAAAGTAGAAATCATGGCTGAAGCGTTCAGCAATCCTGCTTATTTCCATCAGATGCGCAAAGGCATTCTGAAAAGAGGATATGTTGTAAAACTGCCGGTGAATTGACAAGTCGTTGACTAAAAAATCCACGTCAATCCCATCCGGCAAAATAGTTCATGTCTTTGTCAAACTGGTCAAAAAACCCCTCGGGCCAGCTGTCTATGTTGCCATCGGCATCAATAGTCGGACTTTCAACCTGGGGTTTCTCCTTCAACGAGTCCTCACCTTGCGGACGGAAAAAGTGCAGGGCGGCATCCTCGCTCGACAAAGCACGCTTCTTGACTGACCGGCGGATGCCGTTTAACACATGGTCGCTGTGAGTTTCTGCAATGACCTGAACACCCGATGATGCGACTTCGGCAAGAAATTCCCCCATCATGGCCTGTCCGGCGGGATGGAGATGCACCTCGGGATTCTCGATCAGCAGCAGGTCCTGACTGTCCGCCGACAGTGCCGCCACCACAATCGGAAGAACCTGAGTCAATCCAAAACCTGTATGGGCTGGCCGATGGAATTCCGTGTCGTCGGATATGCGAATGCCCAGCGTTACGGCACTTGCACGGGGAATCTGGTTAATCTCCAAAACGCATCCGGGAAAGAAGTTCTTCATTCGCGCCTCTACCTGTCGGAGACGGGTGGGCGGGACATCCGAATCCTGAACCAGCAAATTATCACGCACCTGAATATGACTACCCGAATGAAGAACACTGACGGCGTATTCTCCCTTTGGGCCAACGACAGGAGTAAGCTGAGGATCGTCAAACATGTAATATTCACGCGGTCCCAACCTCTCCGCGGACAGATATGTAAGATTCCGAAGGCGACCTGTCAGTGAACGACAAACAGGATTTTCTGTTAATTGTGCCGGCAGCAAATTGTGAAGAGGTAAAGACCTGTCAACATCCCAACTCTCACCATCTCCTGTCTCCCCGCGGGCCCTATGCACAATCATCGACATTTCATCACGTTCACCTTGGAACTCCCACCCAAACCAGTCTGAATCGTCATCCAGAAGCGTAATTGAAAATTGCCGACGTCCGTGAACCTGATCAACAACGTCAGCCACGGTACCGAGACGAACCCCCCCGCCGTTTAGCATGAGACGCGACGACCATTCGTGCTCCCGCATCGTCTGGTGCAGGAGAACCAGTGCCTGCAGAACAGAGGATTTTCCAGACGCGTTGGCACCGGAGAGCAGAGTCAGTGGACGCAACGGCAACTTCAGTGTTTCAAAGCATTTAAAATGTTGCAGGTCAATCCTCGTGAGCACCCAGAATCTCCTCAAAAACCCTATTCATTTCGCTGAAACGTTTTCTCACCCTTATGGTGCCATTTGTCGCATACGTGATTGCACGTTGAAACTCGTCATCATCCAGCAGTTCGCAAACAGATTCGTAAAGAGATTCCTTCAACCCTTCTATTTGACCATCCGAGTATCGGGATAACCCCGTGGACATCACATCCCAGAGGGAAGCGTTTAAAACACTGCGTCTACCGTTATTCTTTGGAAGTTTTCTGAATGCGTTACGGCCAAACAACTCAAGATTGTTGGCCAGTCCTGTTCTAAACTCGGCCGACAAGCAAGACAGTTCAGATTCATTCATACGATTCATTTTGCGCAGACACATGGCGAGGAAGTCATCCATATCGCCGCGGTAGGCATCAAGACCCAAGAGTTGAAACGCGCAGAACCGGTTGACAAATTCCCGGTCGCGCATAGTGTCTGTTCTGAGGCTTCCATCTGTTGCCTGAAGGAATATGCCGGTCTGTGATTCCTCCTTCAGAAAGCGAGTCGCCTTTCCCATAAACAGGCAGTTACGCATCTGCTGTCTGGTAAGAGGAACGCCTCCATTAACTCTCTCGAATATGTCAAGACGGGCTCTCTCCGGCACCTTTGAGTCGATTGTGTACAGGGTTAAACTGCAGTCCTCAATTCGGTTCTGAAGCTTGCTTTCCAGATCAGAGAATTTTTTGCCATTGAGTTCCTCGCGACTAGGCAGCTTCAATTTTAGGTTATCCTCAACGAACAGCTTGAATGTGGTAAGCCGTTGCAGGCCGTCAACAACGACCATCTTCCCCGAATCGTCTTCCGCCAAATAGAAAACGGGCAGGGGTATCCGCATGATTACGGATTCAATTAATCTGCTTTGCTTGTCCTCAGGCCAGATAAAATCTCGCTGGAAATCGGGATCCATAATGTAACCCCCCTGATTAATCCGCCGCACGACATCATGGATAGTCCTGTTTTCCGTACGAATAAGAAAACTGTCTATAGGATAATCTCCCCAAGAACTATCCTCAGAATCTATTCCTTCTATTTCTTCTTCCGGTTCAGCATCGGAAACCGGCTGTAAATTTTCCATCTCGCTTTCACTTCTTGTTCAAGCTTAATAATCCTGCGCAACTATGATTTTCAACTAGAAATTAAAAGTCATATTGTAACATAAAGCACACTATTTTTTCTAAAACTGAGTATGGCCCCGCAGGTTCGGGGAAAGGGCCGTGCAACAGCCGCTGGATGATACAGAAAAACCTACGTAAGAGAATCTACTGGGAATAGCCGCTCCCGAAACATGTCCCGGAAGATCCGGTTATCCGGAATTCTCGGATAAAACGCCCGTTACGCCTGGGAAATCCTAGGATGCGTGATCCCGGTCTGCTTCTGGTACTTTCCCTTCTTGTCCGCGTAGGAGATCTCGCATTCCTCGTCCCCCTCGAAAAAGAGAACCTGGGCGATTCCCTCGTTTGAGTAAATCTTGGCGGGAATGGGGGTAGTGTTCGATATCTCAAGCGTCACGTACCCCTCCCACTCGGGCTCGAAGGGGGTGACGTTCACGATTATGCCGCACCGGGCGTAGGTGGATTTCCCGACGCACACGGTAACTGTACTCCTGGGTATCCTGAAATACTCGACGGTCTTCGCCAGTGCGAAGGAATTCGGAGGAATTATGCAGCATTCATCCTTTATCTCTACGAAAGACTTCGAGTCGAAATTCTTCGGGTCCACGACGGCGCTGTGCAGGTTGGTAAACACCTTGAACTCGTCGCTTACCCTTATATCGTAGCCGTAAGAGGAAAGGCCGTACGATATCACGCCTTTGCTTACCTGTCCCTCGACGAAAGGATCTATCATCCTGTGCTCAAGCGACATTTTTCTTATCCAGTGATCGGGCTTGATTCCCATTTAGGTTCTCCTTGCTCGTTAAAAATAAGGGAGGTTCCGCGTCGGCCGCGCGGGCGACCCGGCCGGTTTATTATGTCGGTTTCCGGGCGAAATGTCCAGAGCGAAATCGCCCTCCCCTGCACCTGGAATTCAAGGCGGCCAAGGCGTAAATCCCTCTCCGGCGGACCCGTTCCCCCGAAGCGCCTGCGACGTCCCGTCCGGTTTCAGTTGGAGGGACTCGTGAGGGGAACCGGAGTAGTGGGATCCACCCGCCCGTCGGCGCCGGTGAAATAGCAGGTGGTGCCGAGCTGCGCCTTTATCTCCGCGGTGCACTCAAGCCCGTTTTCGTCATCGGCGGCCCGTATGAGGTAGTAAGGACAGATAAGCCCCTCCGTTCCCACTGGCCTGTTCGGCTTGCCCGCCCAGAAGCCCGTGTATCCGCTTCCGCTCTCCTCTTTTTTAAGGTGTACCACGCCGGGGTTTTTTATGTTGTCGCCCTCATAGGTCGCGTAGGAAAGCGAAATGAACTCCGCGCCCTCCGCGCCGTCGCGGTACACGACCCTGGTCCTGTACCCCGTGTACTCGAAGACAAGATCGGTCCCGATGAAATCGGATATCGAGTCGAAAAGCGAACCCCCGGACAGGTCCTTCAACGTCACCTTCATCTCCTCGGTGCCACAGTTCAGGTTCCCGTCGGTGTCCTGGGTAACGAAATATCCGTTCCAGATCTCAGCCGCCTCATCATCTTTGTCGGAACACGCCGTAAAAGCCGCCGCCGCGGCGAGGCAGAGCGCAAGAACCGACGCGACCGCCCCCCTAACGAACGAACTCCCCTCTCCCTTTTTCCCGAAACCAAACCTCTTCATAGCCAGAACCTCCTCCGCCCGTCAATCCGGGCGCTTGATTGCCGCGCAAATATCCAGAGTGAAACCGCCCCGGCGCAGCCCGCTTCGCCGCGAATAGCTACACGAACTGCCTCAGGAACCTCACGTCGTTCTCAAAGAAAAGCCTTATGTCGTTTATCCCGTACTTGAGCATGGCGATTCTCTCGACCCCCATGCCGAAAGCGAAGCCGGAATAGACGTCGGTATTGTAGTTCACGCTCGAGAAAACCGCCGGGTCGACCATTCCGCATCCCATTATCTCGAGCCAGCCGGTATTCTTGCACACCCTGCACCCGTTGCCGGAGCATATCTGGCACTCTATGTCCACTTCGGCGCTGGGCTCGGTGAAGGGGAAGAAGCTCGGGCGGAACCTCACGTTTGTGTCCTCCCCGAAAGTGAGCCTGACGAACTGGATGATCACCGACTTCAGGTTTCCGAAAGTTATGCCCTTGTCGACCAGCAGGCCCTCTATCTGGTGGAACATCGGGGTGTGGGAAACGTCGCTGTCGCACCGGTAGACCTTTCCGGGGGCTATTATCTTCACCGGGGGCTGCTGGGTCTGCATGATCCGTATCTGCACCGGCGAAGTGTGGGTTCTCAGCACCATGTCGTCCGTGATGTAGAAAGTGTCCTGCATGTCCCTTGCGGGGTGGTTTTTCGGTATGTTGAGCGCCTCGAAGTTGTAGTAGTCAAGCTCGACCTCGGGACCCTCGGCGACCTCGAATCCCATTCTCTCGAAGTCATAGACTATGCGCTCCATCACCTGAGTTATCGGGTGCTTGGCGCCGACCGGCATTCCGCGGCCGGGGAGAGTGAAGTCGGCCGCCTCCTCAAGCAGCTTCTCGTCCATCGCCCTGCGCTTTATCTCGTCGGACTTCCTATCGAGAAGTTCCTCGATTTCCCTTTTCGTCGCGTTTATGAGAATTCCCGCCTGGCGGCGCTCGGAGGCGGGAAGGTCCTTCATTGACCTAAGAAGCCCGGTGAGAGACCCTTTCTTGCCGACGTAGCTCGCCTTCACCCTGACGAGATCGGCCTCGGTCAGAACCGAGTCGAGGTCGGAATCTATCCCGTTTCTTATCTGCTGCAGAGTTTCTTCCATCACGCGCGCCCTTGAGGCGAATCGGGAAAATATTTAACCGCTGCGGAGAAGATTATCAAAACGCGGAGCTCCCGCCGGAGCGGCTTCTATCCGGCCGCCTTTCTCTTTCTCCAGTAGACCACGAAGGCGCTCGCCACGAAAACCGACGAGTAGGTTCCTATGACGACCCCGACCATGAGGGTGAACGCGAAATCGTGTATTACCGAACCGCCGAGAAAAAACAGCGGAACAAGCACTATGAACACCGTTATCGCCGTGAGCAGCGTACGCGAGAGCGTCTGGCTTATTCCGTCGTTCACAAGCTCCCTGAAGCCTTTTTCGGGAAAATTCCCCATGTTCTCCCTTATCCTGTCGAATATGACGATGGTGTCGTTAACCGAGTAACCTATCACCGTGAGCAGCGCCGCGACGATCGCCAGGGTGAACTCCTTGTCCGCGAGCGATATGGCCCCCACGGTTATGAGCGTGTCGTGAACAAGGGCGATAACCGCCCCCACCGCGAAACCGAACTCGAACCTGAACACAAGGTAGGCCAGTATGCCGACGCACGCGATCAGTATGGAGAGAAGGGCCTTGGTTATGAGCTCCTTCCCCACCCTGGGGCCTATGTAGTCTATTCTCTGGATGGAGGCTCCCTGGAAATTCTCGGACTCCGCGAAGAGATCCTCGAGCTTTTTCTGGAAACCGCCTATCTGGTCAAAAGTCGCGAGTTCCGGCGCGAACTGTATCAGGTGCTCGTTGTCGCCCGGGAGACCGAAGCGCTGAACCGATTCGGAGGGAAAGCCGTTTTCGGCAAGCGCCTCCTTGAGGACATTGGTCTCTAGGCCCTTCGCGAGCTTTATGTGTATCTCCGTTCCGCCCGTGAACTCCACTCCCCAGTTGGGCCCCTGGTGGTACAGCAGGGAAGCGACGGAAATGACCGCGAGCGCTATGGAAATACGCATCGCGCCCCCCATCTTGTCAACGAAGTCGTAGCTCAGTTTTCCTATGATCCTCATTCGCGCGCCCTCAGATGCTTACCTCGGTCATTTTCCTGTCCCTGTACATCATGTTCGTAAAGATCCTCGCCACCACCAGGTTGCTGAAAACGGTCGACACTATTCCGATCGAGAGCGTCGCCGCGAAGCCCTTCACGGGGCCCGTGCCGAGCCAGAAAAGTATTAGGGCCGTAAGAAGCGTCGTTACGTTTGCGTCAAGTATGGTCCACACGGATCTCGCGTATCCCGTCTCGATGGAGTGAACCGCGGTCTTGCCCGCGACGAGCTCCTCCTTTATCCTCTCGAATATTATGATGTTTCCGTCAACCGCCATGCCGAGCGTGAGGACGAGCCCCGCTATGCCCGGAAGCGTGAGCGTGACGCCGAAAGCGGAGAGAAAGCCCATTATGAAAAGTATGTTGAGCACAAGCGCGGCGTTCGCTATGACGCCCTGCATCCTGTAGAAAAACACCATGAACGCGAGAACGAGTATGCCGCCGACGATCATGGAGAACCTCCCCTTCTCTATCGAGTCCTGCCCCAGGGAGGGACCCACGGTCCTTTCCTGCTCCACCCTCACGGGAACCGGAAGGGATCCCGACCTCAGGATAAGCGCCAGGTCCTTCGCCTCCTCCGGGGTGAAGGTGCCCGTTATCGTGCCCTGGTAGGTTATCTTGTCCTGGATGGTGGGGGCCGACTTTATGACGCCGTCAAGAACTATCGCCAGGCGTTCGCCGATGTTCTCCTCGGTAAGCTTTCCGAACCTGCTCGCCCCCTCCCCCCTGAACGTGAACCCCACCGCGGGATTTCCGTAATTGTCGAACGTTATCCGGGCGTCCGAGATATACTCCCCGGTAACGCTCGCGAGCCTCTCGGTGAGAAAGAACCTCTCGTTCTCGTTCCCCGTGTCCCCCCCGTGGATTGCCATGCCCCCCTCCGCAAGCTGCTTTTCGGTCTCCGCTTCGGCGGCCGCGAGGAGGTTCTCCCGCGACGGCCCGACGGCCCTTACGATCTTGAACTCAAGAACGGCCGTCTTCTTGATCAGGTTCACTATCCTCTGCCTGTCTTTCTTCGAGGCTCCCGGCACCTGCACCAGGATCCTGTCGTCGCCTGATTTCTGTATGCTGGGTTCGACGAGACCGAAATCCTTGACGCGGTTCTCTATTATGTTGCGGACCCGCTCTATCGAGTTCTGCTCAAGCTCGTCCACGTAGGAGGGTTTTATCGAGAGCCTGACCAGGAAGCCGTCGGAACTTATGTCAGCCGCCTCCTCAAACTCCCCGCGCGCGATCTCAAGCGCCTTCTGCATGTCCGCGCCGGGGAAAAGACGCATCGTGAGGGTTCCGTCCGAAACGGAGGAGCTTTTGACGAGAATCCTCCCCTCCCTGAATTTCGACGCGAGGGCCTCCTCGACTATGAGCATCTCCTGCTCCACGCCCTCCTCCGTCTCCACTCCCAGGAGAAGGAATATCCCGCCCTCGAGATCAAGGCCGAGACTTATCCCCTTGCTCGAGAAAACCTTTCCCCACCAGGAGGGAAGCTTGTCGCCCATGAAGGTAGGCGTAAGGAGTATCGCGCAGAGAAAGGAGAAAAGAACTATAACGGTAATCCAGAGACGGGACACGCCTTTCATCTGATCAGCCGCCCCCTTTGGATTTGCCTTCGGCGGCGGCGGAATCGGTCTTCTCCGAGATCCCGGAGCGGGCCATCTTTATGTTGATGCCCTTGGCTATCTCGACCGTGAGGTCGTCCCCGTCAACGTTTATCACCCTGCCGTATATGCCCCCGGTGGTGACAATGCCGTCGCCCCTTTTTATCTCGGCGAGCATCTTCTTGCGCTCGCGGCTCTGGCGCTGCTGCGGCCTGATTATGAGAAAGTAGAAAAGGGCGAATATGAGAACGAACGGGAGTATGGCCGAGAACGTCGATCCCCCCGCCCCTCCCTGGCCGGCCCCGGGAGGCATGCATGACAAAAGAAAAAGCGCCGAAACGGCGACAAAAGCTGGTTTTCTCAATTCCTATTCCTCCTCCGCACCGCCGAGCTCAGAGCACAGCTGCCTTAAGGTGCCGGTTTTTATCGATTCTCTTATCTTTTTCATCAGTTCGGAGTAATAACAGAGGTTATGAAGGGTCAGCAGCTGAAGAGAGAGAATCTCCCCGGCCATGAATATATGCCTCAGATACGACCTTGAAAAATTTTCGCACGTGTAGCAGCCGCAGTCCTCATCAAGGGGCGAGCCGTCATACGCGTAACGGGAGTTTTTTATAACCACTTTTCCCCGGCTTGTAAAGAGGGTTCCGTTGCGGGCGTTGCGCGTGGGGATGACGCAGTCGAAAAGATCGACCCCGAGAGCCACCGCCCTCGCTATGTCGCCGGGGTTCCCGATGCCCATCAGGTAGCGCAGGCTGTCCTCGGGCAGAAGCCCCGCGCAGAGCTCGGCAATCTCGAAAGTCGCCGCGTGCGGCTCGCCGACCCCGAGCCCCCCTATCGAGTAGCCGTCAAACCCCATGTCCACGAGCTCTCCCGCCGAGCGCGCCCGCAGATCCTCGTACACCCCTCCCTGCACGATGCCGAAAAGGGCCCTTGAGGGATCGCGCCTCGCCCGCTTGCAGAGCCCCGCCCAGCGCGTCGTGAGGGAAACCGACTTCTCCATGTACCCGTAGGGGGAGTCGTGGGGCGGGCATTCGTCAAAGCACATCATCACGTCGGACCCCAGGTCCTCCTGAACGGCTATCGAGACCTCGGGGGAGAAAAAATGCTTGCTTCCGTCTACGTGGGAGCGGAAGGAGACCCCGTCCTCCGTTATCTTCCTGCTCTTGGCGAGGCTCAGGACCTGGTAGCCGCCGCTGTCGGTGACGACCGCGCCGTCCCACGACATGTAGCGGTGAAGCCCGCCGAGGGAGCTTATTATGTCCGTGCCGGGCCGCAGGTAGAGATGATAGGCGTTCGCGATGAGGATCCTGAAACCGAGACGGCGGAGATCAAGGGGCGTTACGGCCTTGCCTGCCCCCTGGGTCGCGACGGGCATGAAGGCCGGAGTCTCGATCGTTTCCCGGGAAGTGCGGATTTCCCCCAGCCTGGCGGAACCGCCCTTCTCCTTCTCGATAAGCCTGAACCGGTACATGGTGGATAGGCGCGCGGGGTCAGAATCCGAGCACGTCCCGCATCGCGTAGACCCCCGGGGGCTTTCCCGGAATCCACTTCGCCGCGCGGACCGCGCCCGCGGAGAAGTTCTCCCTGCTGGCAGCCCTGTGGGTAAGCTCCACTCTCTCTCCGTCGCCGAGGAACATGACGGTGTGATCCCCGACCACGTCTCCTCCCCGAAGCGTCTGGATGCCTATCTCCCCCTTTTTTCTCGCCCCTATCCGCCCGTGTCTTTCGTATCTCGCCACGTCTTCAAGTTCCGACCCGAGGCCGGCGGCGACCGCTTCGGCGAGCGCAATCGCCGTTCCGCTCGGAGAATCGGCTTTCCCCCTGTGGTGAGCCTCGAGTATCTCGGCGTCGTAGCCGTCTCCCAGGTGAGAAGCCACCTGTCTTGATATCTCGAAAAGAAGGTTTACCCCCACGCTCATGTTGGGAGAGAGGACGCACGGTATCCGCCGAAGCAGCCCGAGGAGCTCTTCCCTCTGCTCCGGGGAAAATCCCGTCGTCCCTATGACCATCGATTTTCCGTTCCGCACGGAATATTCCGCGTGGGCGAGGGTCGCCTCGGGAACGGTAAAGTCAATTATGACGTCCGCGTCCCGGGCCGCCTCCTCGATGTCGGCGCTCACGCTCACTCCCGGCCCCGCGCCCGCGACCAGTTCCCCGAGATCGCGGCCGACCGAGGCGTGTCCCGCCGCCTCCGTCGCTCCCGCAAGCTCAATATCCCCGTCCGCGCCCGCAAGCGAAGCCACGCTCATTCCCATGCGCCCGCACACCCCGACTACCGCAACTTTTATCACTCTAGCCTCCTTCGTCTCCGCCGTCGGCCTCCGGCCCGTAGCTGCAGTTCTCAATGCACTTGTCCTTCACTATCTTCCATTCCTTCCCGGGTATGGAGAGATCGTAGCGGTTTGTGTACCTGTTCCTCCGGCGCCTGTCCTCGCCCGGCTCCCTGTAGTCGACCTCCACTTCCGCGACCACTATGGCGGTATCCTTGAAAAGCTGGGTCGCAAGCACCCTGTAGTCGACTATCCTCATGTCGTAGCGCTCGTAAAGGAGCCTGAACCTGCTCACGTAGCCCTCGCGGTCCGAACTGAATATGTGGATCCTGTCGTAGGCGGACTCGAAGTCCCGCTCCTTGAGCGCCTCGAGAAAAGAGTTCACGACGCTGGTGGCCGAAACTTTGGGCTGCGGCCTCCTCTCACCCGAACCCCGCACGGGAATGGCGCAGGAGACGGAAAGAAGCAGCAGCGGCAGAACGAAAAGATAAGCTTTTCTCATGGAGCGGAAACTGAAGATCCTGTGAATAAGCTAAGAAGTTAAACGAGAAAAAGGGCGCAGGCAAGTTTCGGCGCCCCGCGCCGCGGTTTTCTCCGCGCGCGCGGCGGCGGTTGCGAAGCGGAACCCGTTGCGGGTATCCTGCTTGAGAAAAAAAGAAAGACGGATACCGGAGAGGAAAGAAGCAGACCATGAAAAGCATGACGGGATTCGCGGAATCGTCCGTGAACACGGAGATCGGAAAGGTCATGGTGGACATGCGGTCGGAGAACCACAGGTTCCTTGACGTCAAGGCGAGCGTTCCCGAATCGCTGCTCCACATGGAAACCGCCATCGAGGACAGGCTCAAGAACTCGATTCAGAGGGGGAAGCTCCGCCTCAGGCTTTCCGTGCAGACAAACAGAAGGGAAAGACAGCGTCTGTCGGAAAAGGTTCTCCGGGAAAACCACAGTTCCCTGAGAAGAATCAATTCCGCCCTGGGGCTCAAGACGGAGATAGGAATCGAGCACCTGCTCATGATGGAGAACTCCTTTGAAAGCCAGGCCGGACCCGAGGTCTCGAGGGAGACGGAATCCAGGATCAGGGAAGCGGTGGCGAAAGCCCTCGTAAAGTTCGCAAGAAGCCGGGAGATCGAGGGGCAGAAACTTGAAAAAGCCATACTGGGGCGCCTCGAGATCATAAAGAAAACGGTTGACGGCGTAAAAAAGAAACGAAAGGAATTCGTAAAGAAATCCGAGAAGAAGACGAAGGAGAAAATCGAGAAAATCTTCTCTTCAAAGCACAAAAACGACCCCGTTCTCTCCCAGGAGGCCGCGGCCATAGTGACCGAGAAAAGCGAGATTGACGAGGAGATCGTCAGGCTCGAGGCCCATATCTCGAAGTTCAGGAAAACCGCCAGGAAAAAGGGTCGTTCTCTCCCAGGAGGCCGCGGCCATAGTGACCGAGAAAAGCGAGATTGACGAGGAGATCGTCAGGCTCGAGGCCCATATCTCGAAGTTCAGGAAAGTCCCGTGGGGAAGGAGCTTGATTTCCTGGTCCAGGAAATGAACAGGGAGGCCGGAACGATATCCGCGAAATGCAAGGACGCCGGAATCTCGCATCTCACCATAAGCATACGCCTTGAACTCGAGAAAATACGGGAACAGGTGCAGAACATAGAATAGAAGCGCGGTGGCGGGCTTCGGGCTCCGCCGGCGGGGCCGCAACGCTGTACTCCGCGCTCAAGGCGACGGCTACGGACGGAAGCCTCCGCCTCCCTACTCCTCGTAAACGCTGACCACGGGGCGGATTTTCGTTTTCCGCAGCGCCTGGCGGGCAAGTTTCGCCTGCATGTAGGCGACGGAAGGGTCCTCTTTTTTTTTATGGCATCCCGGCAGGCCTTGTTCTGGATCCTGGAACAGTCCTTGCACCGGCTCGAGAGACCGACCGACCTGCAGCGGTCCGAATAGAACTCCGACACGGAAAGCTTCCGCCAGCACCAGGAACAGACGTGATGGCCCCTGGCCTTGCGGGGGTACTTGCGTCTCTCCCTGCGGTTTCTTTTTTTCGACCACCTGTTGTTGCGAAGCGGCGGCGCCTCGGGATTCTTGTTGATCTGCTTTCCTTCAACGTATCTGTTTATCGGCTTTTCAAGCCGCATTATCTGCTTTCTCTCTTCCCTGTCGGCAACCTCCTGCTTGCGGTGACGCGAGAGAATTTCCACAGTCGGCTTCATTATCAGAAGCTTGCGGTACAGGATCGAATTGCACGGATTCGACCCCCGATGCTGCGCGAGCCGCAAGGAGACCGGCTGTCTCGTCTGCCCGACGTAGGCCGACCCGTCGGGAAAGGTGATTTTGTATATCTGTATCATGATTCCTCCCATTTCTAAGTGGCAAGTGCTGACGGCTCGTGAGCCGTCAGGGAAAAAGTCGTTAATTCTCAGTCTCAGGGTGATCGGGAATGCGGCGGGAGCTGCCGCGGGACGGTGTTCCGAAAGAACGTTCCGGAGCCGGAAAGCGTCCTTCGCCGTCATCGGGGAATCAGGGCGGGAGATTTTGAAAAAAGAAACCTGGCATGTTATAGTTCCCCCCTCATCTGAAAAACGGCTGAATTTCTTCAGGGGGAGTCCTAAAATAAGCATTCTTGTCGACAAAAAATCAAAAGTCCTGGTGCAGGGGATAACGGGAAGCGCCGGACTTTTCCACGCGACGCAGTGCCGGGAGTACGGAACCAGTGTCGTCGGCGGCGTCACTCCCGGAAAAGGCGGAAGCAGCGTCGAGGGATTCCCTGTTTTCGACACCATGGCCGAAGCGGTGCGGGAAACGGGAGCGGACGTGTCCCTCGTGTTCGTTCCGGCGGCGTTCGCGATGGATTCCATGCTCGAGGCCCTTGATTCCGGCGTCAGGCTCGTAATCTGCATAACCGAGGGAATACCCACCCTGGACGTCGTAAGGGTAAAGGAGCACTTGAGAGGCTCTCCTTCCAGGCTCGTGGGACCCAACTGCCCGGGAGTGATAACCCCCGGGGAAGCCAAGGTGGGCATAATGCCGGGCTACATCCATAAACCCGGAAGGGTGGGAATAATCTCAAGAAGCGGAACGCTCACCTACGAGGCCGTCTGGCAGCTTACCAACCTCGGCATAGGACAGTCGACGTGCATAGGCATAGGAGGCGACCCCGTCATCGGAACCACGTTCATCGACGCGCTCTCGCTCTTTGAGAGCGACCCTGACACGGACGCGGTGATAATGATAGGGGAAATCGGGGGGTCGGACGAAGAAGAGGCCGCGGAGTACATAAGCCGGAGCTTCACGAAGCCCATAGCCGCCTTCATCGCGGGAGCCACGGCGCCCAAGGGGAAAAGGATGGGCCACGCGGGAGCCATCATCTCGGGGAGCTCGGGAAGCGCCGAGGACAAGTTCCGGGCCCTTGAGCGCGCAGGAGTCGCCACTTGCAAAAGCCCGGCCGAGATGGGAGAAGCCCTGCAGGCCGCGATATCTCAGAGTCCGCAGGCGTAACGGCTCTCCTCCCTGCGTCCCGGTCCCTTTTCGGGCGGGCAGTCCTCATAATTGGTTATTATTTTCCCCGTATGCGGATCGAACTTTTCGAACTTGAGATTTTCAACAATCTTCTCGGGACGGTCGCCGAGGAGATGGGCTCGGTTCTCGTAAGAGCCGGGTTCTCCCCGAACATAAAGGAAAGAAGGGATCTTTCCTGCGCCATATTCAACTCGGACGGGGAGATGATCGCGCAGGCGGCCCATATCCCCATACACCTGGGGTCGATGTCGTTCGCGGCGAGGTCCGTGGCGGCGGAGAACCTCTCCCCGGGAGACGTTTTCATACTCAACGACCCGTTCCGCGGCGGAACTCACCTCCCGGACGTAACGTGCGTCGCGCCCGTGTTCGTCGACGGGAAGCCCGAGTTCCTGCTGGCTTCGCGGGCCCACCACGCGGACATAGGAGGCGACACTCCGGGGTCCATGCCGCTTTCAACGACAATCCACGAGGAGGGAATCATAATACCCCCGACCAGGATACGGGAAGGAGGCGTGCTGCGCGAAGGCCTGCTTCGGGAGATAATCCTCTCGACCAGAGATCATGAGGAAAGAGAGGGAGACCTCCGGGCGCAGATAGCCTCGCTTGACACCGGGGAGAGAAGGATGCGGGAGCTTATCGAAAAATACTCCCTCGAGAAGATAAACCAGGCCGCCTCGGGGCTTCTTGACTACGGGGAGAGGCTCGTGAGAAGCGCCATAGAGAAAATACCGGACGGCGACTACGCCTTCACCGACTACCTTGAAGACGACGGGGCGGGGACGAGGGACATACCGATAAGGGTAAAAATAGGAATAAGCGGGGGCGCGGCGGAGGTGGACTTCAGGGGAAGCTCGAAGAAGGTCAGGGGATGCCTTAACGCTCCCCTCAGCGTAACGACGTCAGCCGTTCTCTACTGTTTTCAGTGCCTCTCGGGCGAAGACACGCCCCTTAACTCGGGAACCCTGAGGCCGATCGAGATCAGGGTCGACGAGGACTCGGTTCTTAACGCCAGGTACCCGAGCGCAGTCGTCGGCGGAAACGTCGAGACGTCCCAGAGGATAGTGGACGCGGTGTTCGGGGCGCTCGCGGAGGCGGTGCCCGAAACCATACAGGCGGCAAGCGCGGGAACGATGAGCAACCTCGCGTTCGGCTCGCCGCGGGACGCGCCTTCCGCTTCCTCCTACGCCTACTACGAGACCATAGCCGGCGGAATGGGAGGACGGTCGGGCGCCGGGGGAGCAAACGCGGTGCACACGCACATGACGAACACGCTCAACACCCCCGTTGAGGCAATCGAGAGGGAGCTTCCCGTGATGGTGGAGTCATACTCCGTAAGAAAGGGGTCGGGGGGCGCGGGCAGGTTCCCGGGCGGGGACGGAATCGTAAGGCAGTACAGGTTCCTCGAGGACTCCCACGTCTCCCTCATAACCGAGAGAAGGGAGAAGCGGCCCTGGGGAGCTCGGGGCGGAGAAGACGGAAAAAGCGGGCGGAACACGCTTGTGTCGGGAGCGGAGGAGAAAAAGCTGCCCGCGAAATGCTCCATCGCGGTAAGGGCCGGAGAAGCGGTAAGAATCGAGACTCCGGGAGGAGGAGGATGGGGAGCGCCCGTCCCGGCCACTTTCTTCACCATAGACGCCCACCAGGACATAGCCTTCCACGTACTCCATTACAAAAGGGATTTCGAGAACCCCGAGGTTCCCTGCATGATAACCCTTCCCGGGCTGAGGCAAAGCGGGGCCAGGGTCGTTTTCAATACCGTTTTCATACACCCCAGGCACAAGCCCGCGGGTTCCGTCAGGGAAGCCATGGCCCAGCTCGACCTCTACGACGAGATATACCGTGAATACCCGGAAAGCGTCTTTCAGATAAAGAACAGAGGGGACACGGACAGGCTGCGGGAAGGCGGAAAAATCGGGTTTTTCACCCTCATGGAGGGAGCTGACCCGGTGCTTAACCCGGAGCATCTTCTCGAATACCACAAAAGGGGCGTCCGGGCTCTCGGCCTTTCCTGGAACAACAGGAACATCTACGCTTCCGGGCCGGAAAGCGGCGAGGGGCTGTCCGGGCAGGGAAAGGAGCTTCTGCGGCGGATGAACGCCCTGGGCATGACGCTTGATCTCTCCCACCTTAACGAACGCTGTTTCTGGGAAAGCGTGGAGCTGACCGAACTCATACCCGTAGCGACCCACTCGAATTCAAGAGCGCTCGTGGATCATCCGAGAAACCTGCGCGACGAGCAGCTTCGCGCCATATCCGAGAGGGGCGGCGTGACCGGGGTTGTCTTCTACGGGAAATTCCTGAGGCGGGGAGAAGGCCGCGCCACCCTCGAAGACATATACGCCCACATAGACCACATCATAAGTGTCTGCGGAGAGGATCACGTGGGAGTGGGAACGGACATGGACGGAGCGCCGATAAATGATTTCCCGGAGGAGATGAGACACATATCCGAACTTCCCGCGCTCTCCGAGCATCTCCTCGGCAAGGGATATCCGAGGGGGGCTGTGGAGAAAATAATGGGGAAGAACTTCCTTCGGGTAATAAAAACAAACCTCGAAAAAGTGCCGGTCGACAGCGGGTAACGCTTACTGAACGAGGAAAATGCCCTGATTCGTTTCCCTGCCGGAGATCTGTATCTCAAACAGCTTTGTAAGCAGCGCGAAAGTCGCCTTGCTCTCGTGATCCCCGGCGTCGATGTAGAACCAGCGGCCGTTATGCCTGGCGACGACCGAAGCGCAGTCTCCGTCAGTTCGGGAACCTGAACAGATCAGCCGGGGCCGCGTATCGCTCGATACGATCTCGAATCGCTGCCCGGCGGGGCTGCAGTCCCAGCCATCCCGCTTTTCGCCTCTTTTCTCGCAACTTTCGCCGTCTTTGATCTTCGAGGTCTTGACTATCTCTCTGTCCCCGTCGGGCACTTTCACGTTCTGCGACAGGTAGTGCATTATTCCGAACAGTGAGCGGGTTCTTATTTTTATTTCGTTTATTTCGGAGCGGGAACTGGTTTCAGAGTCGATCAGCATTGAAATTCCTTCTCCGTCTTCAATTTTCAGAAGATCCGTCAGCTTTTTCCATTGCGGGTCTTCATTGTTTTTGCACAAGCAATCGTTGTCCTTCAAAAAGCAGGCTATTAATTTTTTCGACGATTCTTCTTCTTTGTCTTTCTTAGAGGGACAGATTTCATCAGGGCTGGCATTGAGAAATCTTATTTTGTTCTGCTGTCTCAAATCTTTTAACGCAACAAGTATTTCTTCGTATTTGTCGAATTCTTCCTGCTCTGGCAGATGATCCGGGGTAGGTCCGGACGCAAACGGGGCGTTTAACGCAGGGCCGAAACTCTCAACTGCTATTGCCAGAACGCGTTCTATCGAAAACCCGGACTGGGTAAGACCAAACACTGTCTCAAGCCCCAGACGTCGGTTCATGGTCGTATTCAGTTCCTTGCCGATAAGCGGACTGTATTGAACGGTAGTCTCGCGGGTGCCGCCTATTCCCACCTGCCCTGAGAGACTATTATCGGTGTTCTTGCTATTTTCTTCTGCGGTGTCAAGGAGGATGCCTACCGCTCCAGTTAATGAAATCTGACTCGGCGCCTGTTTGTATTTTTCCGTTACCGTTCCAACGGTCGTGAATACGGGCGGCTCTCCATAACGCATGCGCACCAGGTTCTTAAGCATCTGGCTGTCTCTGGCCACGGCCATCTGATCGACAAAGTTGCTTTGCCATTTTTCGTTCCAGTTCATAGTCCGGCAGCCGGACAGCGCCAAAGCGGCTGACATTGCGGCCGCAAGCAAGACAAGGGAACTGATTCTGCGGTTTCTGGACATGGTTATAGCTTGCGCTGTCTTCAAATCAGACCTGCGGGACTTCACCTTAGGGATAATCCCAGGAACGCACAATGACAGTGAATTCAGGCGAAGACCGTCAGCCCAGTTTTATCCTGTATTTTCCGGGGCCGGTAACCATCAACGCCACGTAGGCGAAAAGATATTCGATCGCGTTTGAAGCCCCCGACCATCCCGCAGCCGGAGATTCCTCCGGAAGATACAGGTGAAAGAGAACGGCCACGATCATGTTAACGGACAGGAGAAGAGTCGCAGGCATGAAGAAAATCCCCGCGATTATGAAGGCCGAGCAGAAAAACTCGGCGAAAGCCGCCATGAAACCCCAGAAAACCGGATAAAAATCAATGCCGAAGGTCTGCAGCGACCCCCCGAGCTTGGCCCACTTCTCGGGGCCCCCAACCAGCTTCCCGTAGCCGTGGAAAATGAGCATCGAGAGGCCGAAGCCCACTCTGAGCAGGAAAATTCCTAAATCCACATCCCTGTTTCTGCCGTAAGTTGACATTCTTTTTTAATTCTATACTAAGAATGCGCGTTAGACAAAATCTTCTCCGCCGTCAACCCCTATCACGTTGCCCGTGATCCAGGAAGCTTCGTCAAGAGAGAGAAGCGCGATGGCCTTCGCCACGTCTTCCGGCGTGGTCAGTCTTCCCGAAGGGTTTGCACGGAGAGCATGTTCAATGAGCTTCTCGTTTCCCGGAATCTTTCTCAGCGCGGGAGTGTCCGTCACCCCGGCCATTATCGAGTTCGCGGTAATGCCGCTGGGGGCGAGCTCTACGGCCAGCTGGCGTATGTGGGCCTCTATGGCCGCCTTGGCGGCCGATACGGCGCCGTAAGTGGGCCATACCCTGTGGCTCCCTGAACTCGTCATGGCGAATATCCTCCCGCCCTCGCCCATTATCCCTTCCATGACAAGATCCTGCGCCCAGTAAACGATGCTGTGGGCCATCACGTCAAGGGTCATGTCGATGTTCCTGCTGTTAAGAACGTCCCTGCGCTCATCGGCTACGTAGCGCTTGAGAGTTCCGAAGGCGACGGAGTGTATCATTACCTTTACCCGGGAGCCGTCCTGCCGCACCACGTCCCTTATGTCCGAAATGACCTCCTGTCTTTTCTCCGCGTCGGCCACGTTCACGTTATAGAACTTCACCTCGCTTCCCGCGGCTTTTATCTCCTCGACTATGCCCTCCACCTTCGCCATCGTGCCCCTGCGGTCGAGGTGCACGCCGAAAATATTCATTCCCCGGCGCGCGAGCTCAAGACTGCACGCCTCACCGAAACCGCTTGAAGAACCGAGCACGAGCGCCCAGTTACCTTTAAGAGAATTCTCAAACAATCTTTGCTACCTCTCTTGATATCGAATTTAGGAAGTGGAATCGTACACGATTTCCCCTCCTTTTTCTAAGCCCGGCGGATCACTGCAGTCCCTCGTCCGCCTCCTCGCCGGAAGAAACCGCGTATCCCGGGAGCTCTGACCTCTCGGATAAATCAGGGGGAAGCTCCTTCGAGGTCTTTATTCCCAACTCCCTGAGATCCAAGGCTCTTTTCACGAGGTTGCCCTTCCCGTCGCGAAGACTGCCCATTGCCTTCCGGTAGGCCTGGTCGGACTGTTCTATGCGATTTCCGACCTCCTTGAGATGCTCGGTGAAAGTCACGAACTTATCGTACATCCTGCCCGCGCTTTCGGCTATCTTCCTGGCGTTTGCGTTCTGGTACTCGAACTGCCAGATGCTGTGTATGGTTCTGAGGGTCGCGAGAAGAGTCGAGGGGCAGACGATTATCACGTTTTTCTCGAAGGCCTCGGAGTAAAGATCCCTCTCGGTCTCTATGGCCAGCATGAAAGCGGACTCGAGCGGAACGAACATCAGAACGTAGTTAAGGCTCGTGATTTCCGGAATATCTTCGTATGCCTTGGAGCTGAGTTCCTTTATGTGGTTTCGAAACGAGAGGACATGCTGCCTTAGGCAGTCCCCCCTCTCCTCCTCATTCTCGCAGGACATGTACCTCTCGTAGGCGGTGAGCGATACCTTGGAGTCGATCACGACGTCTTTTCCCTCTGGAAGATGGACTATCACGTCGGGCCTCAGCGTGTTGCCGTCCCCGCCCCTGTAGCTCGGCTGCGAGTGGTACTCCCTGCCCTCGGACAGGCCGGACATCTCAAGGGCCCTCTCAAGCACTATTTCCCCCCAGGCGCCCTGGGTCTGCGACTCTCCCTTGAGGGCGGTGGTGAGATTGAGGGCTTCGCGGCTCATCTGCTCGCCCAAGTTCTTGAGGTTCTCTATGTGGGCTTTCAGGGAAGCCATGTCGCTGCTCGCATCCTTGTGGGTATCGGTAACCTTTTTCTCGAAATCCTTTATCTGCTCGCGGAGGGGGTTAAGCAGGGTCTCCATGTCCGCCTTGTTCCTGTCGGTGAACTTCCTGGTCGTATCCTCGAAAATCCTGTTTCCGAGGTTCTCGAACTCGTTCCCGAGTCTTTTTTTCGCTTCGTCCAGAATGGCCAGTTTTTCCTCGAAACCCTTCCTTTCCTGCTCCAGGGTAGCGCTCAGCCCTGAAAGAAGGCTTTCTTTTTCGGTAATCCGGGAGTTAAGTTCCATGACTTGCCTTTCGAACACGGAAATCCTGGAATCGCGATCCGAAATGGCGGCTTCCTTTTCCTTTATGCCGGATTCAAGGGAAGCTTTCTCCGCGTTAAGAGCGTTTGCGGCATCAACCGAGCTTTTAAGCTCTTCTTCCAAAAAGGTGCTTCTGCTCTTTGACTCTTCGATCTCAGTTCTGACACGGGAGAGCTCGGCTTCAGCCGACTCGCGACGGGCCTTCTCCCTGGTCAGGTAGTAGAACAGCGCCAGGGCGGTAATTGCAATCGCTCCCAGATGGGTAAGCAGGTCGGGGATATTCATGGCAGGTTATATATTGTAAACTATCCGGGTTGATAATGAAAACGAGCATGCGCACCCGGTCCTGACAAGCCGGTACGCATTCCGTTCGGAGGGAGCACAGACATGAAAGTTCCGAAAACCACGCGCGTCTGGACGGTCGCCGAGGCCAAGGCGAAGCTTTCCGAAATAATGAGACTGGCCGAGACCGAAGGCCCGCAGCGTATCGGGGTACGGAAATCCTTCATTCTGGTACCTGCCGAGTTGTGGGAAGCCAAAAAATCACCCAGAAAACCCATGGGTCAGTGGCTGATTGAAAATATGCCGCGGGGAACGGAACTTGAAATACCGGACCGACATGAACCCGGACGCGAGATTCCATTCATTGAGGACGACATATAATGAACTGGCGGCTTTATGTCGTACCTGATGACGCGGGCAGACTGGTAGAGACGCGCTTCCTCTTCCCGGGTAGCCGCCCGCGAGGTGCTCCCGACCCGGACATAGGTGGTCCAGGCCGAACCGCTTTTCGCCTTGTAGGGTTTGCCCGGGCTGTCTGAGGGCAGGCGGATGATGCCGATAATTTTTCCTCCCTCCAAGGTAACGGAACTCCAGTGAGGAACAACTTCGGGCTGAAGATTCTGCCGGGCGATATTCATAACCCGCAGTTCCGCTTCACCGCGGCTTCGGGCAAGACCGGAAGCCGCCCCGTCATCATCCACCCCGAGAAGAATCAGGCCGCCTTCAAGGTTAAGCAACGCGGACATTTCCTCTGCGAGCGAGTTAGCCTGCGCGTCGTCTCTTTTGAACTCAACCCGGGAGTTCTCGCCTTCTTCCATGATCTTAAGGATTTCCGTCGCGTCCATGATACTCCGCTGTTACTCTCCGTAGGCGACAATCAAAAAATATCTGTATGCCCGCCGAAGTATTTTATCAAGTATGAAAACGCATTTGAAGATAAACTGTCGGGATCTGCCGGAAGGAACGCCGTTTTCCAGAGGAAAAACAAGCCGCAGATTCGGAAGAATCCCTGGCAACTGAATATAACGCTTGAGGAATTGCGTGTCGGTATCGAGAATTTTCAAGCCCCGCAGTAAGCCTCACGGCCGGTTAGTACTCATCAGCTTAATCCCTCGCGGAACTTACACCCTGAGCCTATCAACCTCGTAATCTTCAAGGGGCCTTCAGGAACTTACGTTCGGGAGATCTAATCTTGAGGCAGGTTTCCCGCTTAGATGCTTTCAGCGGTTATCCTTTCCGAGCATAGCTACCCAGCACTGCCGCTGGCGCGACAACTGGTACACTAGAGGCTCGTCCACTCAGGTCCTCTCGTACTATGAGCAGATCCTCTCAAATCTCCTTCGCCCGCTACAGATAGGGACCGAACTGTCTCACGACGTTCTAAACCCAGCTCGCGTACCGCTTTAATGGGCGAACAGCCCAACCCTTGGGACCTTCTCCAGCCCCAGGATGCGATGAGCCGACATCGAGGTACCAAACCTCCCCGTCGATGTGAACTCTTGGGGGAGATAAGTCTGTTATCCCCGGCGTACCTTTTATCCGTTGATCGATGGCCTTTCCACACAGAACCACCGGGTCACTAAGACCTGCTTTCGCACCTGCTCGACCTGTCAGTCTCACAGTCAAGCTCCCTTATGCCTTTGCACTCTGCGCTTGGTTTCCAATCAAGCTGAGGGAACCTTTGCACACCTCCGTTACCTTTTAGGAGGTGACCGCCCCAGTCAAACTACCCGCCTAACATTGTCCTTGATCCGGATAACGGACCTAAGTTAGAATTCCAGAACTGCAAGGGTGGTATTTCACCATTGCCTCCACTCCGCCCTGAAGCGAAGTTTCACAGGCTCCCACCTATCCTACGCATGCAGCACCAAAACTCAATGCTAAGTTATAGTAAAGGTGCACGGGGTCTTTCCGTCCCGTAGCGGGTATCCGGCGTCTTCACCGGAACCACAATTTCGCTGAGTCTTTGGCCGAGACAGTGCGGCAATCGTTACTCCTTTCATGCAGGTCGGAACTTACCCGACAAGGAATTTCGCTACCTTAGGACCGTTATAGTTACGGCCGCCGTTTACCGGGGCTTCGGTTCTGAGCTTCTCCGAAGATAACCCATCCCCTTAACCGTCCGGCACTGGGCAGGAGTCAGACCCTATACGTCCACTTGCGTGTTTGCAGAGCCCTGTGTTTTTAGTAAACAGTCGTTACCGCCAATTTACTGCGACCCATTTCCGCTCCAGCCGCGAGGGCTTTCACGTACATATGGGCACCCCTTATTCCGAAGTTACGGGGTTAATTTGCCGAGTTCCTTAGCCAAAGTTCTCTCACGCGCCTTAGTATTCTCAACTCACCCACGTGTGTCCGTTTCGGTACGGGCACTCGGTCGTCAACGTTTAGAAGCTTTTCTTGGAAGCATGGACTCAATCACTTTACGAGGCTAACGCCTCTCGTACTCACTTCTCAGGGTATTGAAAAGAGGTTTTTCTTGTCTTTTCCCCCTACAAGCTTGAACCGGGATATCCAGCACCCGGATGACCTATCCTTCTCCGTCACTCCATCACTCAGACCGAATGGTACGGGAATATTAACCCGTTTTCCATCGACTACGCCTTTCGGCCTCGCCTTAGGTCCCGACTTACCCTGGGAGGACGAGCCTTGCCCAGGAAACCTTGGGTTTACGGCGAGGTGGATTCTCACCACCTTTATCGCTACTCATGCCTGCATTCTCACTTCCCAACAGTCCAGGCTTCCTTACGGTAACCCTTCTGCCCGTTGGGAACGCTCCCCTACCGCTGCGTACAAGTACGCAACCCGCGGCTTCGGCAACGAACTTAGCCCCGGTTCATTTTCGGCGCAAATTCGCATCGACCAGTGAGCTGTTACGCACTCTTTAAAGGGTGGCTGCTTCTGGGCCTACCTACTGGCTGTCTATGCCAATTCACATCCTTTACCACTTAGTCCGTATTTAGGGGCCTTAGCCGGCGGTCTGGGCTGTTTCCCTTTCGCCGATGGGACTTATCTCCCACCGACTGACTCCCATGCTAACCCAGCGGCATTCGGAGTTTGTCTGGGTTTGGTAGATCTTTCGACCCCCTAGTCCAATCAGTGCTCTACCTCCGCTAGTCATCACATGAGGCTATACCTAAATATATTTCGGGGAGAACCAGCTATCACGAATCTTGATTAGCCTTTCACTCCGATCCACAGCTCATCCGACAGGTTTTCACCCCTGACCGGTTCGGGCCTCCACAAAGGTTTTCTCTCTGCTTCACCCTGGCCATGGATAGATCGATTCGCTTCGGGTCTATCCCCAGTGACTGGCGCCCTATTCAGACTCGCTTTCGCTACGACTACACCTATATCGGCTTAATCAGGCCACTGAGGATAACTCGCAGGCTCATTAGGCAAAAGGCACGCGGTCAGGCGTTTCCGCACGTAAGTGCGGACATAGCCCTTCCACTGGTTACAAGCAGATGGTTTCAGATTCTATTTCACTCCCCTCACTGGGGTTCTTTTCACCTTTCCCTCACGGTACTGGTTCACTATCGGTCAACGGCACGTATTTAGCCTTGGATGGTGGTCCACCCAGATTCCTCCAACATTCCACGTGTGCCGGAGTACTCGGGATCCCTCTAGGGCTCATCAAAGTTTCGCGTACAGGGCTATCACCTTCTGTGGCTAGGCTTTCCAGGCTATTCCGCTACTTCTCAAAGTCCCATGCTGAGGTCCCACAACCCCGAAAGGAAAATCCTCTCGGTTTGGGCTGTTCCCCGTTCGCTCGCCGCTACTAAGGGAATCTCGGTTGATTTCTTTTCCTGGGGGTACTGAGATGTTTCACTTCCCCCCGTTAGCCTGCCACCGCTATATATTCACGATGGCATGACCGAGGTTTGCTCGGTCAGGTTTTCCCATTCGGAAATCCCCGGATCAAAGCCTGTTAAGCGACTCCCCGAGGCTTATCGCAACTTACTACGTCCTTCATCGCCGTCCGTTGCCAAGGCATCCACCTTCTGCTCTACATATCTTATCTGCGAGGCGTGAAAATCCTCGATAATACTAACAACACGATCAATTCTGTTTCTCAGCGTTATATTCAATTGTCAAAGATCAAAAAAGCATTCAGAAATTCTTTTTTTCTATGGAGGTGAACGGGCTCGAACCGTCGACCTCCTGCTTGCAAAGCAGGCGCTCTCCCAACTGAGCTACACCCCCTGGTGGTGGGCCTAGTTGGATTTGAACCAACGACCTCACCCTTATCAGGGGTGCGCTCTAACCAGCTGAGCTATAGGCCCCCTGTTGCTTTTTAAGCGCAGGAAATACTTTTTCGTAAAAAAGCAGATGGCGAGCGAAAAAAAGACAGATATCTCCGTGAAAAAGGAGGTGATCCAGCCGCAGGTTCCCCTACGGCTACCTTGTTACGACTTCACCCCAATTACCAGCCCTACCTTAGGAACTTGCCTCCCGAAGGTTAGCACAGCTACTTCGGGCAGAACCGACTTTCGTGGTGTGACGGGCGGTGTGTGCAAGGCCCGGGAACGTATTCACCGTGGCAATGCTGATCCACGATTACTAGCGATTCCAACTTCATGCAGGCGAGTTGCAGCCTGCAATCTGAACTGAGACTGGCTTTGATGGGATTGGCTCTCTCTCGCGAGTTCGCGACCCATTGTACCAGCCATTGTAGCACGTGTGTAGCCCAAGACGTAAGGGCCATGATGACTTGACGTCGTCCCCACCTTCCTCCGGCTTGTCGCTGGCAGTCTCTTCAGAGTGCCCACCCGAAGTGATGGCAACTAAAGATAGGGGTTGCGCTCGTTACCGGACTTAACCGGACACCTCACGGCACGAGCTGACGACAGCCATGCAGCACCTGTGATAACTGTTCCGGGCAAGCCCGGAACCACCACATACTTTCGTAAGGGCTTAAGTTAACATGTCAAGTCTTGGTAAGGTTTTTCGCTTAGCATCGAATTAAACCACGTGCTCCACCGCTTGTGCGGGCCCCCGCCAATTCCTTTGAGTTTCAGCCTTGCGACCGTACTCCCCAGGCGGGATGCTTAATGCGTTAACTACGGCAGGGAGAATTGAATTCCCCCTACCTAGCATCCATCGTTTAGGGCGTGGACTACCCGGGTATCTAATCCGGTTTGCTACCCACGCTTTCGTCCCTGAGCGTCAGTACCAAGCCAGTTGGCCGCCTTCGCCTCTGGTGTTCCTCCCGATATCTATGCATTTCACCGCTACACCGGGAATTCCGCCAACCTCTCTTGGACTCTAGTCAGGCAGTTTTGGATGCAATTCCAAGGTTAAGCCTTGAGCTTTCACAACCAACTTGCCTGACAGCCTGCGGACCCTTTACGCCCAGTAATTCCGAGCAACGCTTGCCCCCTCCGTATTACCGCGGCTGCTGGCACGGAGTTAGCCGGGGCTTCCTCTGGAGGTACCGTCAAGACACAAGTGTCCCATCGTCCCTCCTGACAGAGGTTTACAACCCGAAGGCCTTCATCCCTCACGCGGCATCGCTGGGTCAGGCTTTCGCCCATTGCCCAATATTCCCCACTGCTGCCTCCCGTAGGAGTCAGGGCCGTGTCTCAGTCCCCATGTGGCCGTTCACCCGCTAAGGCCGGCTACCCGTCTTAGGCTTGGTAAGCCTTTACCTTACCAACTACCTGATGGGGCGTGGACTCATCCAAGGGCGATAAATCTTTTACCACTGTATCCTTGGATACCGTGGTCTTATCCGGTATTAGCCCCGATTTCTCGGGGTTGTCCCAGACCCTAGGGTAGATTATCCACGTTGTACTCACCCGTTCGCCGCTTTACTCGCGACCGAAGTCACTTTCTCGCTCGACTTGCATGTGTTAGGCGTGCCGCCAGCGTTCGCTCTGAGCCAGGATCAAACTCTTCATAAGAATTTAAAAGAATTTACGGATACTGCTCTAGTTCGCCCGCTATCATCTGCTATTTAATTTTCAAAGATCAAGTTATCAAAATGGGTAGAGTATAGTACTCGCCCACAGGAAATTGTCAATTTGCAAAGAACAAGAAAAACGAAACAACTTCAAGAAAAATGAAAGTGAGCCATCATACTAACGGACGGTTTCAGTTTGGCAAGGTCTTTTTCGAAAATTTATTTTTCCAGGCTTTTTCGAGAAGGTAGACTTATTCCGGCAGGAAAAAGATGTCTGTAAATCTGGTCATAGCGGTAACGGACAACGACTGGTTTAAATATCTGAGCCAAAGAACAGGTCTGACCGAAGTCAATTTCTGGACGCCGTCAAATATACGGTTCAGGGCGTTAAAGCCGGGTGAACTGTTTCTCTTCAAGCTTCATTATCCATATAACTTCATAGTTGGCGGCGGCGTCTTCGCTCACGAGACTCTCATGCCGTGCAGTACGGCCTGGGATTTTTTCGGCGAAGCCAACGGCGCAGGGTCTTTTCACGAGATGCGCTCCATGATCGCCAAGTACCGCAAGGCGGATCCGGAAAAACAGAATGATTTCCAGATAGGCTGCCGGATTCTTACCCAGCCCTTTTTTCTGCCTGAAGACCAATGGATTCAGGTTCCGCGAAGCTGGTCTCGCAGTATCGTGAAATTTAAAAAATATTCCACGGAAGAGTCGGAGGGCCTCGAACTCTGGAAAGATGTAAGCGGGCGGCTGGCCATCACTCATCCCGACGAAAAAGCTCCGGCGGAGCGATCGGGAAAACCCCTAATCATACGACCCCGCCTGGGTCAGGGAGCGTTTCGGTCACAAGTGGTGGACGCCTACGGGAGACGGTGCGCGGTTACGCGGGAGCGCACCCTTCCGGCTCTCGACGCGGCCCATATACGCCCATACAGCGAGGGAGGGGAACACGAGATATCAAACGGTCTTCTTCTGCGCCGGGATATCCACAGCCTGTTTGACCGGGGCTACGTTACTGTAACGCCTGACCTCAGATTTGAGGTCAGCAAGAAAATCAGGGAGCAGTTTGAGAACGGACGCCACTACTACAGATTTCACGGCAGCGAGGTTCACGTTCCGCAAAAGTCCCTGTCCGTTCCCGAACCCAGGATCCTGGAGTGGCACAACGAGAACCGCTTTCTGGGCTAAGCAGTAATACGGGAACCGTCACTTGGCGAAGAACAGGCTTGTCAGAGGAGATTGTCAAGCCCATAGCCTCATTCATCATAAAACTGGCGCACACGCCATGTCATGAAAGGCGGTCAAGCGGTATTAAAACGAGTGTACTTCCGGCAGGAGTCTCTACTTCTTCAGTTGAACTCGGGGAAACAGGTTCGTCTCCAGTTCTTTCTGTCTCAATAACGTAGTCCAGAAGCGCTTCCCGGGCATTTAACAGTGCCTCTTCCATGGTTGCGCCCATTGAAACGACACCAAGAATATCTGGAAATGAAACACCATAGACTCCTTTCTCTCCGTCAATCAACGCCGGATACCTGATCATGTCGGTTCGAGTTTCCATATAGTTTCAGCCCTTCACAACCTAGCAGCACACATACATGTTATTGCGTTGGCAACAATTCTAGCGGATGTTTCCTGAAATAAGAATTCAGCTCTCGAAAGAATGTGAAGCAATCCCGGTTAAAGCCCCTGGGAGCAGCTTGTCTCTTGAATTTAGGGAACGAATACGTAAAATTCTCCTTTCAAAAATACTGCGGGACAGTGAAACCCCGCTGCGACCTCCCCGAAAACATGCAGAAAGAACTTCCCAAGATAAAAATCTACAATTCTCTCTCGCAGAAAAAAGAGGATCTCATTCCCTTTGAGGGAAACAAGATCCGCATGTATGTCTGCGGTCCCACGGTATATGATTCCGCTCATCTTGGACACGCCCGCTCCGCGGTGTCCTTTGACATCATACAGAGATTTCTGAGGTACGCCGGCTACGACGTGCTGTTCGCGAGGAACTACACCGACATAGACGACAAGATAATAACCCGCTCAAACCAGGAAGGGGTAAGCTGCGAGGAGATATCCGAGAAATACATAAAGGAATACAGAGAGGACATGGCCTCTATAGGGGTCGAGACTCCCGACGTCGAGCCCCGGGTAACGGAACACCTGGAGCAGATAACGGCGCTTATAGAGAAGATAATGGAAAAAGGCTTCGCCTACCGCTCGGGAAACAACGTCTTTTTCTCCGTGAGAAAGTTCCCGGATTACGGGAAGCTCTCCTGCAGGTCGCTGGACCACATGCTCGAGGGCGTGAGGATAGACGTTAACGAAGAAAAGGAGGACCCCCTTGATTTCGCGCTATGGAAGGAATCAAAGCCCGGAGAGCCGGCATGGAAGAGCCCGTGGGGAGACGGAAGACCCGGATGGCACATAGAGTGCTCCGTCATGAGCATGGAGTACCTGGGGACGAATTTCGAGATACACGGAGGGGGAAAGGATCTCATTTTCCCGCATCACGAAAACGAGATAGCCCAGTCGGAGGCCGCCTCGGGCGAACCTTTTGCGAAGTACTGGCTTCATAACGGCCTGATAAGGATAAACAAGGAGAAGATGTCAAAGTCCCTGGGGAACTTCTTCACGCTGTCTGAGGCCACGAAGAGATGGTCCCCGGAGGCCATAAGGCTTTTCTTCCTCTCGCACCACTACCAGAATCCCGCCGATTTCTCCGAGAAAAGCATGCACGACAGCGAGGCGGCGCTTGAGAGGATATACCTCACCCTGCTGAGGGCCGCCGAGGCTCGGGAGGCCAAGGGTTCTGACCCCGCGCTTGAAAGTTCAATCAAAAAATTCGAGGAGGACTTTCACTCCTCGATGAGCGACAACTTCAATACCGCCGACGTCGTGGGAAACCTTTTCGACCTGATACGCTCGATTAACAGGTCGCTTGACTCCGTGGGACGTACGCGGAGCGCGACTCTCGCGCTTGAGAAGATAAAGGAGATATGCGGAGTGCTCGGAGTGCTCTCCCAGGAACCGGCCGAGTACATGGAGAAAAGAAAGTCCGCCGCCAACCTCTCGGACATAGACCCCTTTGAGATAGAGAAACTGATAGAAGAGAGAAACTCGGCCAGGAAGGAGAAAAACTGGAAAAAAGCCGATGAGATCAGGGACTACCTGAGTTCCAAGGGAATCGTGCTTGAAGACCGTCCGGGCGGCACTGACTGGAAAGCGCAGAGAACCTGAAAGTGGGCTAAAATAAAGGAAGCAAGTCATCCGTGCTACAGGCTTGGACCGAGGGCCACTTCCGAACTTGCAACAAAACGTCTCAAACAACCAACGAGTTCTTTACTTTTTGCCGCAAGGTAAAGAATATGTTATCCTTACCGTCATCAACCCTTGTAAAGAGGTGCAAAATGCCAAAAGTTAGTCGTAAAAGACAAATCACGCTCCCGGCCAGCCAATGCAATCAACTTGGCATTAAGCCCGGTGATGATATTGAAACCTTTGTTGCCGATGGCCGCCTAACAATCGTTAAGAAGGTAGAAGGGTCTGCCCAGAACCTTCTTCAGCACGTTAAGGGTGACCCTTCAATAACAGACCAGGAATCCCTAGAAGATGCTCTGCTTTCATGATCGCGGTCGACACCAATGTGCTGTTGCGCTATCTGCTGAATGATGATGCAACGCAGGCCGATACGGCGGCCAATCTGATCAAAGGCGGAGACACGGTTCTGATAACCGATGTGGTGCTGGTAGAAACTCTTTGGACGTTAAGCGGAAAAAAGTACCGGCTCAAAAAAGATCAGTTGGCTGAAGTGGTTCGCGCATTATTTGAAGAACCGAACATACGCTTTGAAGACGGGCTGACTGTGTGGAGGGCTTTAAATGACTATCGAGAATCTGACGGTACCGATTTTGCAGATTGTCTGATCATAAACAAGGCCCGCGCGGTAACCGAAGCGCAGAGCGGTTCATTCTACGGTTCCTATACCTTTGATAAAGCCGCCCAGAAGCTGCGAGGGGCAAAAACGCCATAGAACGGTTTTGATCATGGGTCCTTCGCCCGCAACTCAACCAAGTGCGACAAAGGCGGACTCAGATTAAACACGGAAAGTATTGAAAAGAATCCTGACTGCCCGGACTAAATATAGATTCCCATGTATTCCATGGCCCTTTTGACGTTCGCCGGGCTCTGGGTCTCCCCCCTGCAGCTGTACCAGCAGGAAGTGCACTTGGTTTTTCCGTAGAGATCCGGCCTGTATTCGCTGTAGTGGGCCGAAACGGGCATCTCCGAGCAGCGTTTCAGATGCCCGCTCGGGGTAACGTGTATCTGGTTGATGCCGGCCAGGCAGTCGGGAACGCTTCCCCTCTCGAAATAGCCCGGGATCTCCCGCAGGTAGTACTCGGTCGAGAGTATCGTGCCCTTCCATTTCTTTCGAAGCGCGACCAGTTCCTCCACGAGATCCCTTACCTTGGAGAGAGCTTCCTTTTTCACGAAGTGGTCTTCGTTGTTGGTTTTCATGACCGAGTAGGAACTGAAGGATATGGCTATGCCCCACTCCCTCGCCTTCTTCGCTATCTCGATCACCTCGTCGAGGTTGTCTTCCATTATTATGGTGTTAAGCACTAGGCTCTTGTCGGGAAACCGCTCCGCCAGTTCGGGCAGGGTTTCCGAGAGCTTTTTCCAGAGTCCGGGAATGCCCCTGTAGGTGTCGTGCTTTTCGCCCGGAAAATCGAGGGAGACGGCAATCTGGTCCATTCCCGCGTCGAAAAGCTCTTCGGTTTTTTCCTCGGTAAGGAAATCTCCCTTGGTGACCATGGAAGTGAAAATGAATATGGAGCATCCCTTTACCTGTCTCACGATATCGGGAAGGTCCTTTCTGATCATGGGCTCCCCTCCCGTGATAACCGTTACGAGGGGATTTATCTTCTTTATTACCGGCGTGTAGTCGGAAAGACGCTCTTCGTGCTTTGTCTGCCAGTAGTCGCAGAAATCGCAGCGGGCGTTGCAGAGCTTTGTTATCTCAAGATTGAGCAGCTTCGGCCTTCCGGTGGACTTTATGTAGAAATATTTTAATGTGCCGCTTAAGGCCTGTGTTGGATGTATCATCGTACTATCTGGAGAATTATAAAGCAGATGAGTAAATTAACAACTCTCCGGGTTTCCGGCGAAGGCCCTCGGTATCTCTACATGTTCAGCTTCCTTCGAACAACCGCCGCGTGAACGTCGCTGAGATTCTTCGTGCCCGTGTGATCGGAGACAAACGTTCTGAACACGTGGGTCAGGCGACCGGTCGACCCGTCACCCTCAAGCGTGACGACGCCGAACCCGGGGCAGCTTCCCAAAGCCGCGTGCTTAACCGTAATCGGGTTCGAACCGCGAAACGACACGATGATCTGCCGGCCGTCAGGAGTAATATCGAGGAGATCCGGCGCGGGGTCGTCATTTCGCTGATATCCCTCGCCGTCCTGATTGACGAACGGTTCTCCCTCGCCCTCGCAGTATCCCGACCCGGTGAGGTCGATCGTGCCGACATGCGCGGCGCCCTGCTCCGAAGCCGCAAGAGAGGGATCGTTTACGATCTTGCTTACGTCGAACACTTCCGCGTTATTCTGAATACGGTCGAACTGGTAAAGCAGCCGTTCCGAAGGGGAAATCGTCAGGCCGTGAGCGTCGCGACGGTCGGCCAGCTGCGTTTCGTCGGTCATGTCCAGGGACTTTTCCCTGTAGAACTCGACCGGCCGGGGCTCATTGGCAACCGTCCTGGGATCAGCGCCGTCAGGATAGTCAAGCGGCAGCTGGTACATGATAAAAACCGAGTCGTCCGCACCCGCCGGGCTTGCGGAGACGCCGGCGTTTAGATACATGAAGTCCCCGCCCCTGACCCCGCCGCAACCGGCCCCGCTGATTACGTCATTGGTGTATTCCGCGACAATCGCCATCGGTTCGGTCGTGATATCAACCACGAACAGACCGCCCCCGCCGAACGTGACGTACGCATGCCTGTCGGTAACGATGGGACAGACCACGACGTTGTTCGGCCTCCCCGGGCCTTCCTTTAACGCGCCGCTCGGCGTCTGCGTCGTCTGGGGACTTGCGTATTCGCCGCTTACCCGCCCCGCCGGCAAGGTGGAATCGGCCATCGCCGGCTGAGCATTCAGGTCCCGCCCGCCGACCAGGTCGAGCGTGGCCGCCTTGTTGAAAGTGAAGGTGCCTGCGGACTGATCGTAGTCGATCCGCTCCAGGAGCTTTGCGCCGAGGTTCGCGATGATGATCTTCGTGCCGTCCGGCGTCCAGAACGACATGTGGTTCGACGGCGAGGAGCCTTCCGGTCCGGTGGTGCGGAACAGGGCTTCCGCGAGATGGACGGCCCTGTTGGGTTCCCCGCGAATTTCGTCGCACTGCTTCTGTCCGTCCGCCGTTTCGACGCACTGTCCTTCCGCATCAATAATGCCCACGAGTCCCGTGCCCGGGCCGAAGAAGTTCGCGTTCATGAACCGGTGCGACGGCGGATGCGGCAGCATGCCGTGAAGACGTCTCACGTTCACTCCCAGTTCGCTCAACGCGTTCGGAAACACATCTTCGGCTTCAATCACCGTCGGCCCGAAGCTCTTGTCGTTTTCATAGTAGGTTCCGGGCGAAGCGGCCGCGATGTCGCTGCCCTGGTAGACCAGTATCCTGCTTCCGTAAGTTCCCGCGGGATTCTCGGCCGTAATGCCGGCACTGTCCAGCTGGTCGGACAGCCAGACCTCCCACTCGACCTTATTATCGCCTTCATCATCACCCCAGCACGCGCCTAAACAGACGAGGGCAACCATAAGCAAACCGCCAGCAAGTCTTTTCATCATAGATATCTCCTCGGCAGACCGGAACGGGTCTTTCGCAGCTCCTTGGTATATGACCTCAGGGGCGGAACCTGATTTTTCCACCTTCCCGGGCAACATACCCGAGCGCGGCTGCTTTTCCAAATTCATAAAACGCGCGGAACATCCGGCTTTTCCCGCCTCCTGTCTTCCGCGCGGCATGGCTGCGAAAATCCTCCCCCGGCACCTTCGCGACACCCAATCGCCCGCGATTTACCAAACTTCCGCGCGAGACTGTATAATTAACGCAGAAACCAAGGGGAGGTAAAGGCATTTGTCGGTAAAAACAATAGAAGTTGAAATCTACCAGTGCGATCACGTAAATCCCGGCGGGGAGAGGTGCGAGCTTTCGGGAGAAAGAAACCATATCAAGCAGTGCACAAGGTGCGGGATGGATATCTGCAGCCGCCACTACCAGCTGATCACCGTTAACCGAAGCGGCAGCACCCTTCTTTCCTACTACTTCTGCTTCGACCATGCCGAGGAATTCATCAGCACGCAGATAGAGGAACTCGGAGATACGAGACCGACCGGGGCGGGCGGTATGGGGAAATAGGGAAATCCGGGCAGCCGACCCCGAAAAAACATGAAACTCTCAACCAAGCGGACCTCAAGAGAAATAGACCGAAGGACGATTGAGGAATTCGGAGTTCCGGGCGTAGTGCTGATGGAGAACGCCGGAAGAGCCGTGGCGTCGGTCATCCTCGCGGAGTACCCCTCCGCAAAGAATATGGCGGTTATCTGCGGCGCCGGGAACAACGCAGGTGACGGTTTCGTAATCGCGCGCCATCTTATCTCCTCGGGAAAAGAGGTAATCGTCCACATCGCGGAGAAAAAGGAGCGCTACGGGGGAGACGCGAAAACGAACCTCGACTCGCTTCTCGAGACCGGAGCCGACGTGAGAGAGCTCGGCGGAAAACTCCCCAGGATAAAGGACGCGGAAGTCATAGTCGACGCCGTCTTCGGTACCGGACTCGGAAGGGAGGTAGAAGGGTTTTACGAGAAGCTCATAAAATTCATGAACCGCCAGAGCGCCCGGCGCGTTTCCGTCGACATACCCTCGGGACTTGACGCCGACACGGGACGGCCCCTCGGGGCGGCGGTGCGGGCCGACGTCACGGTCACCTTCGCCCCGGCCAAGCTCGGGACATGCATCCACCCGGGAGTGGATTACGCGGGAAAGCTCTGCGTAACGGACATAACGATCCCGAGGACGCTCTGGGAGGGTCTCCCCCTTGAACTTCTCACGTTCCGGAAATGCCGGGGACTCATCAGGAAAAGGGCCGCGGATTCACACAAGGGAACCTACGGGCATCTTCTCGTGCTCGCAGGCTCTCCGGGAAAAAGCGGGGCAGCGGTACTCTCCGCCGAGGCGGCGCTTCGGGCCGGAAGCGGACTCGTGACCCTGGGGGTTCCGAAAAGCATATCCCCGGCCGTAGAGGAAAAGACGACGGAGGTGATGTCCGTCTCGCTCAGGGACTCAGAGGACGGAACCTTCCATCCGGACGCCTGCGAAGAGGCGCTCAGGGAGCTTGAAAGCAGAAAAACGGCGCTTGCCGCCGGCCCCGGGATATCGACCTCCAGAGGCGCGGGAAAGTTCCTTGAGGAGGTGATAACCCGGTGCGACGTGCCGGTCACGCTCGATGCCGACGCCCTTAACATAATTTCAAAGGACCCCGGGATCCTGAGGAAAACGAAAGTTCCCGCGGTGATAACTCCGCACCCCGGGGAGATGGCGAGGCTCTGCGGCACGGGAACGAAACAGGTGCAGGACGACCGCGTCGGGGTATCGACCCGGTTCTCCGAGAAATACGGCTGCTACGTCGTCCTCAAGGGAGCGAGAACGGTCGTCTCCACCCCCGGCGGGGAGGTTTTCATAAACCCCACCGGAAATTCCGCCATGGCCACGGCCGGAACCGGAGACGTGCTCACGGGAATAATCGGGGGCCTCGCGGCCCAGGGATACGACCCCCTCCAGTCCTGCCTGCTCGGCGTCTTTCTCCACGGCCACGCGGCCGACCTTCTTCTTGAGGAAACGGGCGCCGCGGGCTTTACCGCGTCGGAGATATCGCGTAAAATCCCCGCTTCGATAAATTCCGTCATCTCATCCACGCAGGAAAGGCATTTCGCCACGGTAAGGTAGTTCCCATGGAACCCGCATTCACTCTGGAAGTAAGCAGACCCGAGCAGACCCTGCTCTGCGGCGAGATAATGGGGAAGCTCATACCCCGGGGCTCCGTCGTGGGGCTCACGGGAAATCTCGGCGCGGGGAAAACGGTCTTCGCCAAGGGTCTCGCCCGCGGCCTCGGAATAGAGGAGGAGCCCAACAGCCCCACGTTCGTCATAATGAGCTGCTACGAGGGCAGCCTGCCTCTTTTTCACTTCGACGTCTACAGGCTGTCGGGCGGCGCGGAGTTCGAGGATACGGGCTACGAGGAATTTTTCTACGGGGACGGGGTCTCCGTCGTGGAATGGGCGGACAAGGTGCGGGATGTATTACCGGAAAACGCTGTTATAATTGATATCCAATTCCCGCCCCGGGGGGGCGAGGAATCGAGAACAATAAAGGTCGCAGGTAAGGGAGAATGGCTCTTGTCGTTCAGAAATACGGCGGAACAAGCGTTGCTAGCATCGAGAAGATAAGGCGCGTGGCCGAGCACATAGTAGCTACCAAAAAGAAGAAAAACGACGTTATAGCGGTGGTTTCCGCCATGGCGGGTGAAACCGACAGGCTGGTCGGCCTCGCGAAGGAGGTGATGGACCCTCCCGACGAAAGGGAGTTTGACGTCATAACCTCAAGCGGGGAGCAGGTATCCTCCGGCCTCGTGGCTATGACGGTAAAGTCGCTCGGGCAGGACGCCATATCCCTCCAGGGACACCAGATAAGGATCACCACCGACAACATCTACTCCAGGGCGAAGATAAAGTCGATCGACGACAGGAACATCCGCGCCGCCCTCGGGGAGAAAAAGGCAGTCGTAGTGGCGGGATTCCAGGGAGTCGACGGGGACGGGAACCTCACCACGCTCGGGCGGGGAGGCTCGGACCTCACCGCGGTGGCGCTCGCGGCCGTCATGGGAGCCGACGCGTGCGAACTCTACAAGGATGACGTGGACGGGGTTTACACCACGGATCCCGGGATCTGTCCCGACGCGAGAAAGCTCGGCCGGATCTCCTACGACGAGATGCTCGAGATGGCATCTTTGGGCTCAAGAGTGCTTCAGGCCCGCGCGGTTGAATTTGCAAAAAAATTTAAAGTGCCTATACATGTTAAGTCAACTCCAAGGCCCGGGGACGAGGGAACGTGGGTAGTTGACGAGGAAAAAGTCATGAAATCCATGGAAGAAGTTCTGGTATCGGGAGTCTCCTACGACAGGGACCAGGCCAAGATCACCGTGACCCAGGTGCCCGACCAGCCCGGCATAGCGGCCAGGCTTTTCTCGTCGCTTGCGGACGAGAACATAGTGGTCGACATGATCGTTCAGAACGTGAGCACGGAGGGGTTTACTGACCTCACGTTCACCGTGCCCAAGTCGGATTTCAAGAAATCGATAGAACTCTCGGAGAAGATGGCCCGGGAGCTCGGGGCGAAGCAGGTACTCTCCGACAGCCTCATCTCCAAGGTCTCCCTGGTGGGAGTGGGGATGAAGACTCACTCCGGGGTGGCTTCGCGCATGTTCAGGACGCTTGCAGACGAGGGAATCAACATTATGATGATAAGCACTTCGGAAATAAAAATCTCCTGCGTGCTTGAGGAAAAGGACACGGAGACCGCCGTGAGGACCCTTCACGACGCCTTCAGTCTTGGAAAGACCGATGAGTGATTCAAGAACCGTTGAAATATACGACGTGACCCTGCGCGACGGAACCCAGGGGGAAAACATATCCTTCTCCATACACGACAAGGTCCGGATAACGCAGAGGCTGGACGACCTCGGGGTGCATTACATCGAGGGCGGGTGGCCGGGCTCAAACGAGAGGGATAAGGGGTACTTCGAGGAAGCGAAGAAGCTGGGGCTCAGAAACGCGAGCGTCGCGGCTTTCGGAAGCACGAGACGCGCCAGGAAAAGCTGCGGGGAGGACCCGAGCATACAGGCGCTCCTTGAGGCCGAGACCCCGGTCGTGACGATCGTCGGGAAAAGCTGGGACTTCCAGGTTACGGAAGCCCTCAAGATAGAGCTTGAAGAGAACCTCGAGCTGGTGCACGACTCGATCGAGTACCTAAAGCGCCGCGTGGACAAGGTGTTTTTCGACGCCGAGCACTTCTTTGACGGCTGGAAGAGAAACTCCGGGTACTCGGCTAAGGTTCTCGAGACCGCCTACGGGGCGGGGGTCGACACGGTCGTTCTCTGCGACACAAACGGCGGCTCCATGCCCTGGGACGTCGAGGGCGCCATAAGGGAAGTAAACGGCATGTTCGACAGCCCGAGCCTCGGAATACACACCCATAACGACAGCGAGGTCGGGGTCGCCAACACGCTTTACGCGGTAAGGGAGGGAGCGTCCCAGGTACAGGGAACCATGAACGGCTACGGGGAGCGGTGCGGAAACGCCAATCTCTGCGCCATAGTACCGAACATTGCCCTCAAGCTCGGGATGGATTCCATTTCCGCGGAGAACCTTAAAAAACTCTATTCCGTGTCCCATTTCATTCACGAGCTCACCAACCTTCCGCCTCTCAAGAAACAGGCGTTTGTCGGCGAAAGCGCCTTCGCCCACAAGGGGGGAATCCACGTAAGCGCCGTAATGAAGAACTCGGACACCTACGAGCACGTGGAGCCCCGCAGCGTCGGCAACAGGAGGCGGGTGCTGGTTTCCGACCTCTCCGGCCGGGCCAACATAGCCTACAAGGCCCAGGAACTGGGAGTGGACATAGACCCCAAGGACGAAAGGATCCTCGATATACTGAGCGAGCTTAAGGTACTTGAGAACCAGGGTTACGAATTCGAGGGGGCGGACGCGTCCTTTGAACTGCTGGTGAGAAAAACCCTGGGCACTTACAAAAAGCGGTTCTACCTCAAGAACACCCGGACGCTGGTCGAAAAGCGGGAAGGAGACGAGGAGCCGCTCTCGGAGGCCACCGCGGAGGTACAGGTAAACGGCGTCAAGGAATACACGGTGTCAAGGGGAAACGGTCCCGTAAACGCTATAGACGGGGCGCTTCGGAAATCGCTTGAGAAATTCTTCCCGAGTCTCAAGACCCTGCGGCTGCTCGATTACAGGGTAAGGGTGGTGTCGAGGTCGGGAGGCACCGATTCCGTGGTGAGGGTGCTTGTGGAATCGGGGGACGGGGAGAAGACGTGGAGCACGGTGGGGGTTTCCGACAACATAGTGGAAGCGAGCTGGAAAGCCCTTGTCGACAGCATAGACTACAAGATCCTGAAGGACGAGCTTGAAGCCCGGGATTAGCCCCGCGCCCGTTTCGCGCTCCCTCTTCTTATCACGGCCCCGAGATGTTTTTGGTTTCTCTCCCTGGCAAGCCTCATCTGCTTCTGCCTTTCCTCAAGCGATGAAATCCTCTCCGGGGTAAGCTTCGGGCGGCAGCGGGGACAGCATATCCCGTCCCGGAATCTCTCCGACTGCCTGTCCCGCTCGGATACGGGCTCCCGGCAGTTTCTGCAGGTGCTCCAGGTTCCCCCGGAGAGGTCGTGGCCGACCGAGGTGCGGTCGTCAAACACGAAACACTCCCCTTCCCAGAGGCTCTGCTCGCGCGGAACCCGCTCAAGGTAGGAAAGCACCCCTCCTTCAAGCTGATACACGCGCTCAAATCCCCGCTCGAGAAGATACGAAGTCGCTTTCTCGCACCTTATCCCGCCGGTGCAGAACATCGCAACTTCCTTGTGCTCTACGGGGTCGAGGTTTTCCCTCACGTATTCGGGAAACTCCCTGAAGTGCCCCGTCCCGGGATTCACGGCGCCCCTGAAGGTTCCGACGCGGTTTTCGTAATCGTTTCTCGTGTCTATGAGGAGTACGCCGGGGCGGCTTACAATTTCGTTCCACCGCTCGGGCGGCACGCGCTGCCCGGAGAGGCGCTGCGGCCTTATGCCGGTTACCCCCATGGGGACCAGCTCCTTTTTGAACTTGACCTTGAGGCGGTGAAAGGGGCTCTTCCCGCTGTAGCTGAGCTTGTACTGCGCGCCGGAGAGCCTGGCGTCGCTCTCAAGATACTCAATGAGCCCGTCTATGCCTTCGCGGGGACCTGCCACGGTGGCGTTTATTCCCTCGGAAGCGAGAATGAAAGTGCCGTCTACGCCGTTTTCCCCGCAAAGCGAGAGCAGGGAGTCCCTTATCCTGGCAAGGCCGTCAAGATCGACGAACTTGTAGAAGGAGAGGACGGCGACATCATGGCTTGCGGGCCGCTCACTCATCCCCGGGCGCTCCTCCGAGACTCTCCCACTTCGAGAGGTAGGCCGAGAGGTGTCCCCTTCCCTCCCGCCGGGACTCCTCTCTTATCAGGTCGCGCAGCCGCCTGCGTTCATGATCGTAGCGGGCGGAATCGAATTCGTAGCGGCCGGAGTTGAAGTAGCCGATCGAGTGGGCCATCCTGAGCCACAGCAGATAGGTGGTAAGGGCGTCGCACTCGTTATAGGCCACTATCTCGTCAAGCCGGCCCTCAAGCCACATGGGGGCCACATGCTTTCCGTCCACGCCGCCCATTTTCCCCGGGATTCCGCTCACGACGGATATCTCGTGAAGGGACGGCGTTCCCTTCCCCCACGCGCTTATGCAGCGCATGAGATCGACGTTGCGGTCGCTTCCCCTGATAAAGAAATCGGCGCCTTCCCACGCTCTCTGCGGCCTCTCGGCGAAGTAGCGGCAGCGAAGCCCGTGCCTGATCATTCTCTGGGCGAGAATAGGAATGTCGGCCCCCGAGGTGTTGTATCCGACAAGCTGCGGGTGGTACTTTTCCAGAATCCCGAAGAACTCCCTTATGATTCTTCTCTCGGAGCAGTCCTCTTCGGAAGTCGGAATCGAAGGTATCGAGTGGAGGACAAGTTTCGGCGGCTCTCCGCCGTCCTCGTCGGTTTTCAGGAAAACCATCGAGATCGAAACTATCCGGGAAAGAACCGTCTTTATGAACGGCATGGGCTCTTCCTCCGTCGCTCCGCCCTCCTTCCACATGAACTCGATCACCTCGCGGTCGGTCATCCCTTCCGGGAGTTCGTAAACGGCCCTGCCGGATTCCGGGTCGGGAACCCATTCTATGTCGAAGGCTAGGACGCGGGATTCCACTTTTCTGAACATCGGGTCAGCTCCTTATGTAGGTGCGCATGAAAAGTATTATCGCGAAAAGGGTCGGGGCAAGCAAAAACGCCTGGGAGACAAGTATTCCCTTGAGCCTGGTTATCTCGAACCCGCGCTCAACAACGAGGGTGTACCCGGAGGTTTGCGAAGGAACATCTGAGAAGGACTCGATCACGTAACCCGTCGGCCCGGGGTTTTCAAACTCAAGTATCTTCACTCCTCTCTTTCCCATGTAGCTGTACCTTTTCCGGGAATCGGGCACCTTGAGTTCCACGTTTTCCGCATCGGAAGCTTTTCTCAGGTAGACGGCTATCGAGCCCCCCTCGACGGATTCTCCGCCTGTCTCTCCTTCATCAAAAGCGCTTTCATACTGGTGGTAGATCGAATAAAGCCCTTTTTCCTCAAGCCGGATCGAGTGGCTTCCCGGAAAAGCGTATTCGTTAAGCGTCTCGCCGAGCCCCGTGAAGCTTTTCACTACGTTATAAAAGAAAAGTCCCCCTCCGAGCAGAAACAGCACTATGCAGAAAATGTAGATTCTTTTTTTCCTGTCTTCCATTTGATTTTATACCTGCTTAATAATCCGCTTTGCGCGGATTTGAGATGCACGTAATTATACTGCGAAAAGTTCTGAGAACCACTATATAGTTTCCTCCTGACCTGGAATTTTTCCCGGAGAAGGAAAAATTCTGTTTGACAAAGCAATACAGGTCTGGAATAATCCCGCGGATATTAAATTTCTAGAGGTAGGTATTATAATGCAGGGAACTGTAAAATGGTTTAATAGCTCCAAAGGCTATGGATTTATAACATCCGAGGAAGTGCAGGATGATGTTTTTGTTCATTACACCGCTATTGAGGGCGAGGGTTACAAGACTCTCAATGAGGGTGACGAAGTAAGCTTTGAGATCACTCAAGGTAAAAAAGGACCCACCGCAACCAACGTTGTGCCTGCTTAGGAATCCGCTTTGCGCGGATTTGAGATCCACGCAGGTATACGGCGAAACGCTTTGAGAACTACTGTATGTTTTCCTCCGAATCCGGAATTTTCTCCGGAGACGGAGGAAGTACAGTTTGACAAAGCAGTACAGGTGTGGAATAATCCCGCAAATATTAATTTCTAGAGGTAGGTATTACAATGCAGGGAACTGTAAAATGGTTTAATAGCTCCAAAGGCTATGGATTTATAACATCCGACGAAGTGCAGGATGATGTTTTTGTTCATTACACCGCTATTGAGGGCGAGGGTTACAAGACTCTCAATGAAGGTGACGAAGTAAGCTTTGAGATCACTCAAGGTAAAAAAGGACCCACCGCAACCAACGTAATAAAGACTTCCTAAGGGAATTCAGAATCCGTTTATTGCTTCCTAGGGAAAAATCCCGCTTCTCAACCGACGGGACAGTTGCGTTTGCGGTTTGAAAACAAGAGAATCATGTACTAACTTTACTGTCTGAATATTTTATGATTCCAGATTCGCGAGGAAGGTATTCGAAATGGACTTGAGCAACCAGGAGATAACGAGGTACAGCAGGCACCTCATAATGCCCGAAGTCGGCATTGAGGGACAGAAAAAACTCAAGAACGCAAGGGTTCTCTGTATCGGCGCCGGAGGGCTCGGGTCTCCGCTTGCTCTCTACCTCGCGGCCGCGGGGGTCGGCACCCTGGGAATACTGGACTTCGACGTCGTGGACTTCAGCAACCTGCAGAGGCAGGTTATCCACAGCGAGAAGACCGTCGGCACTCCCAAGGTGGAATCCGCAAGGGACCGTCTTCTTGAGCTTAACTCCGATACCAATATCGTTACCTACAACGAGATGCTGAACTCGGACAACGCCATGGAGATAATGAAAGACTATGACGTTGTCGTCGACGGAACGGACAATTTCGCCACCAGGTATCTCACGAACGACGCCTGCGTTTTCCTCGGGATTCCGAACGTCTACGGAAGCATCTTCAGGTTCGAGGGCCAGGTAAGCGTGTTTGACGCCAAAAGGGGCCCATGCTACAGGTGTCTCTATCCGGAGCCCCCTCCCCCGGGACTTGTGCCTAGCTGCGCCGAAGGAGGAGTGCTGGGAATACTGCCCGGAGTCGTGGGAACCATGCAGGCATCCGAGGTCGTAAAGCTCATAATCGGCGAGGGGACGCCGCTTATAGGAAGACTTCTCTTCATCGACGTCCTCAACATGGAGCCGAGGATACTAAAGCTCCGAAAAGATCCCGACTGCCCCGTCTGCGGCGAGAACGCCACCGTGACCGAACTCATAGACTACCAGGAGTTCTGCGGCATCGGCCGGGGCGAGGAGGCTGAAGAGGAGAAACCCAGGGTCGAGGAGATAACAGTCGAGGAGTTCAGCGCCATCAAGGATAACGAGGCCGACTTCGTTCTGGTCGACGTGAGGGAGCCCCATGAGTACGAGATATGCAGCATAGAGGGCTCACGGCTTATTCCCCTCGGCGAGCTCAAGGACAGAACGGACGAACTTGACCCCAGAGACGACATAGTCGTTCACTGCCACCACGGCGGGAGAAGCATGAAGGCGGCGACTTTCCTTGTCGAGCAGGGCTTCAGCAGGGTCAGGAACCTCAAGGGCGGCATAGACGAGTGGGCCGAGAAGTACGACTCGGAAATGGCCAGGTACTGAGAATCAGGGGTCTTGGGAAAAGGGGAGGAACTCTTTTTCCTGGGCGGAGAGGGAATCGAACCCTCACGGGCCAAAGCCCAACGGCTTTTGAGGCCGTCGCGTCTACCTATTCCGCCACCCGCCCTTAAGACAGGGGACTATTATTCTCGCTAAACCCGGAGAAATCAACAGGGTCACTCCCCGAGAAAGTAAAACCCGAACGCCGCTATCACTATGCAGTGATCTATGGCGCCTTCCCTTATGTAACGTTTTATTTCCCGCGGAGCGACAAGCAGGGTCTCTATGTCTTCCGTAGCGTCAAAAGACGGTTCCGACGTCCGCTCGCACCCGGATGCGAGAAAGGTAAAGCAGGAGTTCGACATGAAGGCCGGGTTCGGCCGGACGCACCCTATCTGCTCCCACCGGGTGGAGGCAAACCCCGTCTCCTCAAGCAGTTCCCTGCGCGCGCACTCGACGGGACTCTCTCCCAGGTCTACCATTCCGCCCGGAATCTCAAGGGTGACCTCCCCGGTGCCGTGGCGGAACTGCCTTATAAGAACGATCTCGCCGGAGGGCGTAACGGGAATAATGTTGACCCAGTCAGGAGCGTCCACCACGTAGAAGTCGTGGACGGCGCCGTCTTTGGGAGAAACGGCGCTTTTCTTTTTCGTCGAGAAAATTCTGTAGTCGTTAAGCGGAGTGCTCTTTTGAAGTTTCCATTCTTTCGGCATTTCTTTAGTTTAACAAACCCCGATTATCTTGTTAAACTAGAGATGGTTTTTCACAAACTGCGGAAAATCGTTTATAAAACTCCCGAGAAAACGACAGTTTTGCAGTGTCGTCAGAACAGAAATAACACGGAGAGATGACCGAGTGGCCGAAGGTGCACGCCTGGAAAGCGTGTAGGGGGTTTACGCTCCCTCGTGGGTTCGAATCCCACTCTCTCCGCCACCATAAATTTATAACTAAATGAAAACAAAGGGTTTTTCAGGCACTTGGGAATAGTGATAGCCTTCCATATCCCACGACAAAAACAACTTGATAAAAAGATAATAAGGAGAAAAAGCTTATGGAATTTAATTTTTCGCCAAGTGACACTTCTGCCTTAATAGCTGCTAGTGCTGCTCTTCTAGGTGTATGTATGGGGCTTCTAGGACAGTACATGCTTAATTGGTTCGATCATCGAAGAATGATTCAAGGTGTCTTAAGGGCGATATACGTAGAACTCCACGTAATCCGTAGCGAACTTGATTCACTGATGGTACTAGAAGCCTGGGATTACTTTGAACAAAATGAGGATTCATGGAAAGAACTTAAACTTTCAGATGACAAGAAACCTTATTTTTACTACAACTTTCCGGCTTCTGTAGATCTTTCGATTGTCTATCGCTCAAACGCAAGCCTTATCGGTCATATCAAGAAACCCCCACACCTGAGAGAGAGAATAGTGAAAACTTATACATTGCTACATGCCCTTTTAGACTCTTATAGGATAAACAACCTGCATCTTGATCAGTATGAAGAAGCACGCTCTAAGGGTAATACAAAATCAGCCAATATGTTCCGTTCTCGCCTTCAAGAACTCGCACCAACCCTAAAAGGGAACCACGATTTTGTTTCTACATCAATTTTGAGACTTATCCACAGAATAGAAGAAGAAATGCCTCAACTTAAAGATGAATATTTTGCCGACGATAACCCCTAAATTTTTATCCTCCAATTTCAAGTCTGCCACTTCTAAGGTCTTTGCCTAGTCCACGTCGGCCGCCGCCAGACTTTGAGCGGTTCGAACTCTCCCTTGTAGGTCGGAATCTCTAAGTTATTGCCGCTCGAGAGTTGCCGGAAACAGCTTGACCGAGAGTTCCGCCGCAACTATGCACTCGAGTGATGCAATGGTCTCGAAAAGCAATTGACGCTAGGCCCGTTTTCCCACCACCTCTCCCGAGGATAGATTCCACCCAGATTATTCCAAGCATAAATGCCTTCGCAAAAACCGCTTTTGATACTTCAAAAGTTGGTAAGCCTTGCTGTAAGGATCTTAGTCCTTGACGGGTAACGTCTCAACATGGCGAATCAGCATATTTACATTCCACATTCTCAGAGTTCACCAAAAAACTGGCCTTCATAAAGGCCCATCACGGCGGTTTCTCAAGGATCTGAGGGGTAAGAACCACGGCAGTTTCAACAATTTGTCGAATTTAAAGGATTCCGCTAAAGGTAAAAATTGCTTGACGTAAGATCCCCACTCACAGGCTTGCCCTCCATTTGCCCAGAAAACTGACAAAGTCTCAGTCCTACACGGACAGATGGCGTACTATTGACACCGTGGCTTCAATGCCCAGCTGGCAATAGACCTAAATTATGGAACCGTTAAAAACCTTAAAGAAACAGATGTTATTTTCTCTTCCTACTGACACGTAGCAATCTATACCCCAGCATTTGAGGCTGTGAGAGTATTCAGAGAAAGCAACTTCTCTGGCAACAGATTGTCAGAAAACATCTCATAAACGCTGAATCCAGAAACATTCTGGCATTTTGGGGACTGTTTTTGACTATCAGACAGCTATTTTGGTATGTTGACATCGTTGCAAAATAGTATTTTCATAGTCTCATTTTGCACGAAAAACAAAAAACCATATGCCAGTGGGAGCTTTCTCTTCCTTGATCCAAAAACACTTTTAGAAGACAATATTACGTTATAAATCGTCTTGCAAAACAGGAGCCCAGATTTGCCTGAGTGGAAGTTTAGTGCGTATGTACTCAGGTAATTCAGCATAGTTCTTGAAAAGCGCCTTTAGCAAATCATCTATTTGCCACAGGCGGAGCATGAAAAAATTATTTTCAAGCTCTTTTCGTGCGGCTTTATTCACACCACCAATGCTTACAAGTAACCCTGTTTGTGCTCCACTGTTAGTAACGGAACCTATAAGTCTGAGCACAACATCATGATTGGCTTCACCGTCACTTGATTTGACCTGAACGCAGATACGGTCCTCGCCAAGACCCAGAGTCCCTCCTGCAGCAAGGATATCGACACCCCCGTCGGGTCCTGGGGGTGAAACTTTTGTCGTGTAACCTTCGGTCTCGAGTATTTCCGCTACCAACTTGGCTAAATCATGACCGGCGAATTGAGACTTGATCAGCGAAACAATCTGCTGATTAGCTACTTCTTCAATATCAACTTCGTAGTCTTCAACATCAGGTTCATCATCTACAATCTGAGTAGGAATGAGTCCTGGCTTGTCAAGAAGCGGACCTAGATCTTTTCCAGTTTCAAGAACCGCTCGCACGCGGTCAATGGCCCTGTTTCGTTTGATTTCGCAGACCGTCATAAATGCCCCAAACGAGTGACGCAAGTCCTGCTTGAAATTATCGCGAGGTACAGACTCCTTATGCCATTTAACGGAACGCGAGTTGGGAAAAAGATCATTAGGGTCATCAATATAGTTGTAATCTCCAGTCACCTCACCAATTGCAATACCATCGGTAAGCTTGCGAGGCATAACCACCAAGTCACCTATCTGAATAATATTTACAAACCGGTGAAGTTGCGAAGCGTAATTTGCAATCCGGTTTTTACTGCTACCGGGGTATACCTCTTCAAGTCGCCTAACAATCTCGCTACGATCTTTATTACTTAGATCTCCGACTTCACTAAAGCCGATTAGTGCTTTGTTTTGCTCAAGGGCATTTAATTCACGTTCTCCTCGACTTCCAGAGCGAATCAGCCAAAGCCTTGGGTTTTTCTGCTCTCTAGCCACTTTATTTTCTTCAACCTCCTCTGTTGATCTCGTACATGCTTTGACAAAACTACATCTGGGTAAGCGGTCATTCCAGACCTTGTAAAGTTTCCGTGGCCTACGCACCAATTACAAACTCAGGCAACGTATAGCAATCAATCTCAATTGCTAAGTATAGGGATAATGTGTAGTTCTAGCTATACGAACTAGGCGTAAACGGCACAGCCCCGACATTTTACGTCAGTCAAGATAGCAATACTGACCAAAATTCTAAGCTTACTTACTGATAAGCTCTATCTTGTCTTCAAGGTTCGGCACAAGACACAGAAACTCAAAAGGCTCGTCGCCATCAACTTCATACCAGTGCGGCACCCCGGCAGGAATGAAGACTACATCGTCCTTCTCGACGTTATACACTTCGTCTCCGATTCCAATCCGCGCCCTGCCACCAAGCACGTACTGCTCATGCTCTACGGCGTTGGTATGAGCCGGGATATCGCCCCCAGGCTGCATAACGAATTTCCTCATCGCGAAATTCGGACCTTCCTCCGGACTGATGAGAATCTGCCTTGAAGTACCCTGCCCCGCTCCGATAACTGTGCTCTCTACATCTTTAAGCTTTTTTACGTACATACTTGCATTATAACACAGAAAAGACTGATCATTCCGCAGATATTCAGTGGCGGCTGGCGCCGTTCAGCGCGGGTGAAGCCATGCCGAAAAATAAACAGAGCGGATGAAAAGAGAAATCTGGAGGAAATCCGCCAACCGGCATATCACACCATTTTCCCCTGATATAAAACGAAATTCGCGGGCGCGCATTTCTAAACAACCCGTTTTTGTGTAGATTGATTAGCTGTCGAGTTGTGACGGTATTATCAGTTGGGAGAACGGAATCCAGTGGCCGGGCCCGTACGACTGGGGCTTGCGAATCCCGCCAGGCCCGGAAGGGAGCAACGGTAGCAACAACCTCCGTGCGTTACGGATACCTGGTCGCTGGTTTTAATAAGATGGCTTACAGAGTACTCGCCCGCAAGTGGCGCCCCCAGACTTTCGAGGACCTGATAGGTCAGGAATTCCCCGCCGTCACCCTCAGAAACTCAATCGAATCCGGAAAAATAGCCCACGCGCTGCTTTTCGCCGGCCCGAGAGGCACGGGAAAGACATCCACGGCGAGAATCGTCGCCAAGGCCGTAAACTGCGAGAGAAAGGACGGGGGAAAATACCCCTGCTCAACCGACCAGTGCTCAAGCTGCGAGGGGATATCGGAAGGAAAGTCGCTTGACGTGCAGGAGATCGACGCCGCGTCGCACACCGGCGTGGCCGACGTCCGCGAGATCATAGAGAGCGTGAAATACTCCCCGGCTTCGGCAAGAAAAAAAGTCTACATAATCGACGAAGTCCACATGCTCTCCCAGTCGGCCTTCAACGCCCTTCTCAAGATAATGGAAGAGCCGCCGGAGCACGCGATCTTCATACTGGCGACCACGGAGGCGCACAAGGTTCCTCCCACCATCATGTCCCGCTGCCAGAGATACGACTTCAAGAAAATTCCCGTCGAGAAAATAAAGGAGTCCCTGGAGAAGATAACTAAGGCGGAGGAAATAAAGATCGACGCGGAAACCCTCTACCTGATCGCGAGGGAATCCGAGGGAAGCATGAGGGATTCGCTGAGCCTGCTTGACCAGCTGACGGTGTCCTTTGAAGACAGGATAACCCACAAGGACGTGATAGGCCTGCTCGGCATACCGGATAACGAGTCGCTTAAAAGCATCCTGAGGGCCGTTTTCGCGAAGGAGCCGGCAAAGTGCGTTGAGCTTGCGCGAAACGCCGCCACGAAGGGGATAAGCCCGAGGAGGATGGCCCAGGACGTCATCTACATGATGAGGAGCCTGCTCTATCTCAAGATCTGCGGCAAGGATTTCGTTTCCGACCTCTCCCCGGATGAAAAAGACGAGCTTTCGGAGCTGGTGAAGAACGAATCCGCTGAAACCGTGGAGCTTCTCTTCAACGTAATGATAGACGGGGGGGAGAGGATACGCAGTTCTTTCTACCCGGAAATAGTGCTTGAGCTTGCGCTCGTGAAGATGAGCACCGTAGGGAAAGTCGAAAAGATAGACGACATTCTGAGGAGGCTCGAGAAACTGTCGCCCCGGGAGCCCGGCGCGGAAAAAACGCCGGGTTCTGAGGGAGGGCGTACGAAAACCTCGGGGCGTGCCGCCGGGAAACGGGAAGAGGAACCCGCAGAAAAAAAGAGCGGCCAGGCGAAACAGGAAGAAAGGGCCGGGAAGCGGGAGAAGAAGGCCTCCGAGCCCCCGGACGAGACAAAAACAGCGGGCAGCGGTCCCGCAAAGCAGGAAATCGTCGACTTCGTGCACGGCAAGGACAGGTTTTTGGCGAGAAAGCTGTCCCAGGCCCATCTCCTTGAAGTAAACGGGAATCAGGTTAGCATAAAATATCTTAAAAACGGCATAAATCATGAAAAAGAGCTTAAAAAACCGGGGAAATTAAGAGAGATTTTCGGGGAAATGCTCGGCGTCGAGAGAATAAAGCTCGATATAGGCACCATAAACGACGAGGGGATTAACGGGACCGGCGGAGCCTCGAGAAAGCCCGATCCCGCGGAAGACGAACTGGTCAACTACGCCATCCGGCAGTTTGACGCCAGCGTGATAAAAAGAAAGAACCTAACTCAGGAGTGAGAAAATGAAACTGGGCGGAAACATGAAGAACATCATGAAGCAGATGGGGAAGATGAAGGAGCAGATGGAGCGCCTTCAGAACGAGGCCGGGGAAAAGACCGTGGAGGCTTCTTCCGGGGGCGGAATGGTCACGGTTACGGCGAAGGCGAAGGGGGAGATATCGTCAATAGTCATAGAACCCGAAATAATAAGCGAAACCGACATTGAGATGCTTCAGGACCTTGTGACCGCCGCCGTGAACGAGGCTCTTTACAAGGGCCAGGAGCTTATGAAAGAGGAAGTCTCGCGTATTACGTCCGGCATGGGGCTTCCGCCGGGGCTTATCTGAGATGCGAAGAACCGGCCTTCCCGAGCCGATCTCAAGACTCATAGAAGAACTATCCAAGCTTCCGGGAATCGGCGAGAAGAACGCGACCCGCCTCGCGTTTCACATATTCCGGTCATCGGAAGGCTACGCGCGCAGTCTCTCAAGCGCGATACTCAGAACCAAATCCGACGTAAGCACGTGCGGCACGTGCTTTAACTTCACGGAAAAAGATCCCTGCGCGATCTGCTCGGATACCTCAAGAGACCCGCGGGTCATCTGCGTCGTCGAAGAGCCCCTTGACCTGCTGGCCATAGAGAGAAGCGGGGAGTTCCGGGGGAAATACCACGTCCTCCACGGGGTAATCTCCCCTCTTGAAGGCGTGGGCCCGGAGGACCTTCGCATAAAAGAACTCCTGGCAAGGGCGGGGCGAGGGGATACAGGGGAAATAATAATCGCGACCGGCACGAACGTCGAAGGCGAGGCCACCGCGGTCTACCTTTCAAGAACGATAAAGCCCCTGGGGATCAGGACCTCGAGAATAGCCTACGGAATACCCGTCGGCGGAGACATAGAGTTCATAGACGAACTCACGCTCGGCAAGGCGCTTCGGGACAGAAAGGAAATGTAACGCGGCGTCTCAGCCGCCGCCGGGGGTTTTTCTCGACACGACCGCGGCCTCAAAAACAAGCCAGACGGCAAGAACGAGCATTACCGCCGAGAGGCTGAAAAGAAGCGTGTTATCCAGAAAATACTTAAGGTTGAAAAATATGGAGGCGGTAGTCATGGCCACCAGAAAAACCATCGGCACGAGCGTGTAGACAAACGGTTTTTTCGATCTTCTGAGATAAAGGGTGATAAGAAGCAGCGTGATTCCGGCTATCAGCTGGTTCGTGGCGCCGAAAAGAGGCCAGAGCAGAAATCCGCCCGATCCGGGCCCCTTGCCGGGAACCTGCGCAAAAAGCGCGAGCGCAAGCGGGGGGACGATGGCGAAAAACGCCCCGACATACCTGTTCTTAAGAGCCTTTATTCCGTAGGCCTCCCCGAGTTCCCCTATAACTATCCTCTGTATCCTGGCCCCCGTATCAAGAGAAGTCGCCGCGAAACTTATCACTATCACGCTTATAAGGGTGGTTCCCAGCACCTCGGGGATATGGATCGAGGTAAGAAAACTGGAAGTTCCCATGACGAAATTCGCTATGCCGCCGCTTGACGCCGATTCCCACGAATGATAGTGCTTAAGCCATTCGCTGCGCTCTATCCCCGCCGCGACCGCGAGAGTAGCTATCATGGCCAGCGTGCCCTCCCCCAGCATGCCGCCGTAACCCACGAACCTTGAGTGCGACATCCTGTCAAGCTGCTTCGAGGTGGTTCCGCTCGCTACAAGACCGTGGAATCCGCTTACCGCCCCGCACGCGACGGTTATGAAAAGAAACGGAAGCACGGGAAGGCCGTCGGCGGAGAAGTTAATGGCCGGGGCCTGCATCTCGGGACGCGCGACCATTATCCCGGTTATCAGTATCGCGAGCCCCACGAAAAGATGGATCCCGTTTATGTAGTCCCTAGGCTGAAGAAGCATCCACACGGGAAGCACCGAGGCCACGAATGAGTAGACCATCAGAATGATCACCCACGTCACCACCTGGCTTCCCATCACCTCGGGGATGGTCAGGGGAACCCTGGTTCCCGCCCAGATCATGAAGTAAAGAAGCGCAAGCGCGATTACAGACGGCCACAGGATGGGGACATTTCTCCTGTAGAAGAGAAACCCGATAACAAGCGCCACCAGTATCTGGAAGTTCACGGGAAGCACGCTCGCGGGAAAACTTACGAAAAGAACAGCGATCGCGTAGGCGAAAACCGCTATCACGAAAAAGACCAGAAAGCAGACTATGAGAAGAAAAAGGGTTCTTCCCCTCGGGCTTATGAATATTCCGGCAAGGTCTCCGACGGACCTCCCCCTGTTTCTCGCCGAGATGACAAGAGCGCCGAAATCATGAACGGCCCCGATGAAAATCGTTCCGAACACGACCCAGATAATCGCCGGAACCCATCCCCAGAAAACGGCTATGGCCGGCCCTATTATCGGCGCGGCGCCCGCTATGGACGCGAAATGATGCCCGAAGAGAATGTGCCTGCCGGCGGGCACGTAGTCCACGCCGTCCCGCAGCTGGTGGGCGGGAGTGGGCTCCCCGTCTCTCACTCCGTAAACTTTCTCGGAAATGAACTTCGAGTAATACCTGTATCCGACCAGGTAAAGAGCTATTACGGCTATCGCTATTACGGCTGCGTTCATACAAAGTTCCCTTAAGTCAGAAAATCGAGGGTTCAATCATTATAAAGAAAAACCCGCGGGACTGAAACCGGGCTGTTCTCAACTGAAATTCTCGCGCATGTGCTCGCTCACCTCATCCCACCTGCCGTAAAGAGCGGAGAGCTTCACCTCAAGTTCGCTGAGCCGCCTTGTTTTTTCTTCCCAGTCAGTGCCCTGGGAAGAAGTCTCGGGGTTCGCGAGAAACCTCTCCATCTCCTCTTTTTCAGTCTCGCATTCCGATATCCTGCCCTCGAGATCCGAAAGGGCGTTTTCCATCTGTTTTTTCGAAAGAAGCTTCCAGTTCTCCATGTTCTCTATGCCCTTTTCGCGAAGCTCCCTGTAGAGCCTGTTGCGCCGCTCCGCCTCGAGGGTTTTTGCGGTCTTTTTCCCGGGTTCTTCGTTCTGTGTCCCGGCGGGCGCCTGCCGGTCACCTGAGTCGCGGGCTTTTTTCTCGAGAAATTCCGAGTAATTGCCTATGAAGGTCTCGACCCCTCCCCCTTCCACGTACCATATCCCGTTCACCAGGCTGTCAATGAAATGCCTGTCGTGGCTTATCAGCAGAAAGGTGCCGGAATACTCTTCGAGGGCGCGGCGAAGCACTTCCTTTGAAGCCATGTCGAGGTGGTTTGTGGGCTCGTCGAGAACCAGAAAATTGGAGCGGGAAACCAGAATCTTGAGAAGCGAGAGGCGGCTTTTCTCGCCGCCCGAGAGAACCGAGACTTTCTTGGTTATATCTGAGGCGCCGAAGAGAAACGAGCCCAGAAGCGTTCTCGCCTCGGTCTGGGAAAAAAGAGGATAAGCCCCGATGAACTCCTCGTAAACCGTGTTCCGTAGGTTGAGCATCTCGTCCTGGTTCTGCGCGTAGTATCCCAGGGTTACGTTGTGGCCGAGGCGGCTTCGGCCGGAGAAGCCCTCCGCGCCGGCAATCATCTTGCAGAGGGTGGTCTTCCCCTCGCCGTTTTTCCCCGTGACGGCTATCCTGTCCCCCCTTTCCACGCGAAGCGCGGGGCAGTTTCGAAAGACAACATTCCTCGCGCCGCCGGGTGCTTCATACTCCTTTGAGAAATCGCTTATCTCGTAGACCACGCGTCCCGCGCGCCCGGGGGCGGGAAAATCAAACTCAAGGATTCTTCGGGTCTCAGGGGACGGCGCCTCGGGTTCCATTTTCTCAAGCATTTTTATCCTGCTCTGCACCTGTCTCGCCTTTGAGGCCTTGTACCTGAAACGCTCTATGAAACGGCGCTGCGCCCGGAGCTTTCTCTCCCGGTTCTTGGCGGTCGCCTCGGCGACCGCGGCAATCTGCTCTTTTCTCTCGAGGTAAGAGGAATAATCGCCCCGGAACTCCCTTATCGCCCCGCCTTCAAGCTCGGCTATCGTGTCAACCATGCGGTCAAGGAGGTATTTGTCGTGGGATACCAGAACCACGGTTCCGCGGTAGTTTCCAAGGTACCCCTCAAGCCACTCTATGCTCTTTATGTCAAGATGGTTGGTCGGCTCATCGAGAAGAAGAACCCGGGGTTCCAGAAGAAGTATCCTCGCAAGCTCGACCCGCATTTTCCAGCCGCCCGAAAGAGAAGAAACCTTGTGGGAAAGCTGTTCCCCCGTAAAACCCAGCCCGAAAAGGATTTTCTCGGCTTCGTGTACGGGTTTTTCGGAACCCTCCCCGGCTTCGTCGCGGTCGCCCGCGCGGGCCGCCGAGAGCACAGTAAGATCGCCCGTGCGCGGATCGACTATCTGCGGCAGATAGCCCACGGTCAGCGCGGAGGGAACGGAGGTCTGCCCTTTTTCCGGTTCCATGAGCCCCATTACGATCTCAAGCAGAGTGGTCTTGCCCGAGCCGTTCGGACCCACAAGGCCGTATTTTCTTCCCTTTTTTACGCTCCACTCAAGGCTCCGGAAAAGTTCCTTCCCGGCAAAGGAATGACATATGCCAGACAGACTGATCATCTCAACAGAAACAAAACAAACCCGACGCTATTTTCCAGTGATGCCGGCCATGTTCCCGGGTTGCGAGCATGGAGAAAGCCCAGGTCGGAATGCGGGGCAACGCAATTGCGGATATGTCGGCAGAGATCATGAAGGCAATCCGGTATCGTCATCGTAAAGAAAGTTGTCGGCTTCCGCCGCGGAAACGCCGTCCAGACGATTGGTCCCGGCCCCTGCCGCTATTCTTTGAAGTGCGGACAGTTTCTCGGCGGGGCTCTTTTTGGCGGCAAGGGGTCTTATTTCAGCCACGGGCCTGCCGTGCTTCGTGATAATTACCTCTTCACCCGCCAGGGCCGCGTTTACCAGCGCGGACAATTTCGCCTTCGCTTCACTGATAGCTATTTTCATTATGTCCCCCTCTCATACAGGCTATCATTATAGCTCATAATGGCTGAAATCAGGTAGTACAGCAGAATCCATGTCCCCGGTCACGGGCAATCACGCTGTATGACAACAACAGGTCCATGAGGTAGTTTTCTAACCGGAGACCACAGACTGAGGTTTCACCTGCCGGTTGCGGATAATGAAAGCACGAAAAAAGCTGTCTAAAAAATCAACCGCATTCCAGATATGCCATTCGATAACGGAAGTGGAAAAAAAAGAATACGATTCCATTCAGCCCGACAACAACCCCTTTTTCGAGTTCGATTTTCTTTTCGCTCTCGAGAAATCCGGATGCGTGGGGCCGGGCACCGGATGGGAACCGCGCCATCTTCTGCTTCGCGAGGGGAAAAAGCTCGTCGGGGCGGTCACGTTCTATCTCAAAACCGATTCCTACGGCGAGTACATATTCGACTGGGAGTGGGCGCGGGCCTATCAGGACGCGGGGCTGAGATACTATCCCAAGGCGGTCGCGGGAGTGCCGTTTACCCCGACGACCGGCCCGAGAATAATCGTTCGCGAAGACTACGATTACGAAACATGCGCCCAGACGCTCGTAAAGAAACTGGTTGAGGTATGTTCCCTTAAGAGCCTCTCTTCAGTACATTTTCTGTTCGTAACGGCAGAGGAACAGGAACTGCTTTCCGGCTGCGGCTTCCTGTCGAGGCTCACCCACCAGTACCACTGGCGTAACCCGGGCTATCTCTGCTTCAATGACTTTCTCGGAGGCCTTCGCTCGGGAAAAAGAAAACAGATAAGAAAGGAGCGGCGGCGCCTCGGCGACCTGGGCGTCGAGGTCTCGATCCTCGAAAAAGAACAGATACGCCGCGAGCACATGGACTCCATCTGGGAATTCTACGTGAACACCAACTCGAGGAAATGGGGAAACGCCTATCTTAACAGGGAGTTTTTCGACCTCGTGTTCGAGACTTACAGGGAAAAAACCGTGCTTGTGATAGCGAAGATGGACGGCCGTCCCGTCGGCGGCACGATCAACTTCAGAAAAGGCGACAAGCTCTACGGCAGGTACTGGGGATGCAGCGTCGAGGTGCCGTACCTTCATTTCGAGTGCTGCTACTACAGACCGATAGAATTCGCCATAGAAAACGCGATAAGTGTCTTCGAAGCCGGCGCGCAGGGCGAGCACAAGTTCCTCCGCGGCTTCGAAGCGGTAGCGGTTTACAGCTCCCACCTGTTTTTCAACCCCGGGGCGCAGAGATCCATAGACAACTTCCTCCGGGGAGAAAGACCCTACATGCGCTCCCTTATCTCGGAGTACAACCGCCACTCCCCGCTCAAGCAGGCCCGCGGTGGCAAACCGGAAAAAATCGTATAGACTATTTTGCATGTCTGAGCGCGAGAATCCGACTCATACCAGGGATCCCCAGCAGGTCGTCAGGGAGGATATCCGGGTGAAAAGGCCGGACATGTATCTGATAGTCCTGCTGAACGACGACTACACCCCGAGGGACTTCGTGGTCTGGGTTCTCATGAGGGTGTTCTTCAAGAATGAAAACGACAGCAGGAGAATAATGCTCGAGGCTCACACCAAGGGAAAAAGCGTCGTCGACTGCTACACCTACGACATAGCCACCACAAAGATAAAACAGGTAAAGGACTTGGCGGAGAAGTACGAGCATCCGCTGAAATGCATACTTGACGTCCAGAAGGCGGGGGGCTGACATGGTGGCATCAGAAGAACTCGAGAAAACCCTCTACCGCGCCTACCAGCAGGCAAAGGACCGCAAGCACGAGTTCATCACCCCGGAGCACATACTCCTTGAACTCACGAGGGACAGGGTCGCCGCGGAACTGCTGATAGAATGCGACGTCGACACCGGGCTTCTCGCGAACGATCTCGAGGAGCACCTGAGCAAGAACGTATCCTCGATCGATTCTCCCCATCTTCCCGAACCGACCTACTCCGAAGGAAGCAAGTACATCTTCAGGGTGGCTTCAATGCACGCCGAAAGCGCTGAGAAAAAAGAAATAACCGGGGCCAACATACTGATCGCCATGTTCAGGGTCCCCGAATCGCACGCCGTGTACTTCCTCAACCGCCAGGGGCTCACCCGCTTTGCCGTCATAAAGCAGATATCCCACGGGAAAGGCGAGGGAGCCGAGGAACAGCGGGAAAACCCCGCGGCCGCGAAGGAGCAGCAGAAGGAAGCGAAAAAGTCAGAGACCAGAAGCCCCCTTGAGACCTACTGCACGAACCTGATCGAAAAAGCCCGTAACGGGAGCATAGACCCCCTCATAGGAAGACAAAAGGAGGTTCAGAGGATAATCCACATTCTCGGCAAGAGAAAGAAGAACAATCCCGTGCTCGTCGGGGACGCGGGGGTGGGAAAGACTGCGATAGTTGAAGGAGTGGCTCACCGCGTGGTCTCGGGAGAGGTTCCCGAAGCGATGAAAAACCTCAGGATACACCTTCTCAACATAGGAACCCTTACGGCCGGAACGAAATACAGGGGGGATTTCGAGGAAAGGCTGAACGCCGTCATAGACGAAACCAAGAAGGATCCGGACAACGTGCTTTTCATAGACGAGATCCACACGGTCATAGGCGCCGGAGCGGTTTCCGGCGGGAGCCTCGACGCGTCCAACATGCTCAAGCCCGCCCTTGCCGGGGGAGACATAAAGTGCATAGGAACGACGACGCTCAAGGAATACAGGGTCATCTTCGAGAAAGACCACGCGCTTTCCCGAAGATTCCAGAGAATAACCGTGGACGAGCCGTCGGTTGAGGACTGCGGAAAGATACTGTTCGGACTCAAGCGCCATTACGAGAAGTACCATAACGTGAAATACTCCCGGGGAGCGATAAGGGCGTGCATAGAGCTCTCCGACAGGTACATAATGGACAGGAAGCTTCCGGACAAGGCGATTGACATCATGGACGAGGCCGGAGCCGCCGTCAAGCTGCGCAACCCCGATCCCGAGATAACGAGACAGGTGAAAGTGTCCGACATGGAGAAGCTGGTCGCGAAGATCGCGAAAATACCCACCAAGTCGGTAAAGGCCGAGGACAGGAACCTCCTCCACGATCTCGGGGACAACCTCAAGGAATTCATCTACGCCCAGGACGAAGCCATAGACAAGCTGGTGAACGCCATACAGATGTCGCGCGCGGGCATAAGCGAGCCGGAAAAGCCCGTGGGCTCCTTCATGTTCTCGGGACCGACGGGCGTCGGCAAGACGGAACTCGCGAAAAAGCTCGCGGAGCTTCTGGGAGTCGAATTCATACGCTTCGACATGAGCGAATACATGGAGAAACACACCGTCTCCCGCCTCATAGGCTCGCCGCCGGGATACGTCGGCTACGATCAGGGGGGACAGCTTACCGAGGCCATATACAAGTCTCCCCACTGCGTCCTTCTGCTCGATGAGATCGAAAAGGCGCACGAGGACATATACAACATCCTGCTTCAGGTAATGGACCACGCGACGCTTACGGATTCGAACGGAAGGAAGGTGGATTTCCGCCAGGTAATCCTGATTCTGACGACGAACACCGGCTCGAGGGAAAGCATGAACAGGAACGTCGGGTTCGCGAAAAAAGAGTTTGAGGACAGAAGCCCGGAGGCCATAGACAGGTACTTCTCTCCGGAATTCAGGAACAGGCTTAATGAAATCATCAGGTTCAACCCTCTTCGCATAGAAATAGTGGAGAGAATAGTCGACAAGATGATCGGAGAGCTTCAGCAGAGGCTCGTCCCGAAAAAAGTAACGATCAGTCTTACGCCGGAAGCGAGGCTTTTTCTCGCCCGCAAGGGCTACGATCCCCAGCTCGGCGCAAGACCCGTGCAGAGAATAATAAACTCCGAGGTGGCGGAGAAGCTTTCAAAGGAAATTCTCTTCGGCGAACTCTCGGGCGGAGGCAGGGCGGTTGTCTCCCTTGAAGATGAACAGATAGTTCTTCGGGCCGAAGCTGACTGAACTTCTCCCGGAGCGCGCGCCGCGGCGGCGCGCGGCCAGAAAACCCATGATCTCAATACGCGAAACTGCCAACAAGATGGTCCAGTACGTGCTTCCCGAACACTCGAACAACCACGGGACCCTGCACGGCGGAATACTCATGGACTGGATCATGCTCACGGGCAGCATCACGTCTTTTAAGTTCGCAAACGGGCCCGCGGTCCTGGGAGCCACGGACAGCATAGATTTTCTTAACCCCGTGAAGATCGGGGAGATAGTGATTCTTGAGAGCTGGGTCGAGTATGCGGGAAACTCCTCCATTGAAGTTGCGGTGCGCGTGCACTCAGAAGACGGCGAGACCGCAGAAAAAAAGCTTATAACCCTGTCCTACATGGCCTTCGTCGCCGTGGACGAAAACGTAAAATCCAGAAAGATAGAAGCAGAACTGAGCGCGTCCAGCACGGTTGAACGCGAGCTAATAGCCCGGGCCGAGGAAAGGAAGGCTCAAAGACTTCCGGAAATAAAAAGAAGGCGAAGAAACGTCTCCAACATAGCGGACGAGACCGAAAGCTCGAGGCTTATTTTCAATACCACCAAGATGGTGCTCCCGGAAGACGCCTTCTACGGAAAATTCATGTCTGTAGGAAAGCTCATGAAGTACATTGACGAGAGCGCCGCCATACTGGCGAAAAGGTTTTCCAAGGGCGTTCTGGTTACGGGGTCCCTTGACGACCTTTTTTTCTATTCGCCGCTTAATGTCGGGAATCTGATTGAATTCAAGGCGGGCATCACCCACGTGGGAACGAGGTCGCTTGAGCTTGCGATCAAGGTTGATTCGTACGATACCCGGACCGGGGAGTCGTCCCACGCGTGCACTGCGTTTCTTACCTACGTGAAAGTCGACGAAGCCGGAAACCCCGTTCCGGTTCCCGAGTTCACCCCTGAAACCCCCTACGAAATCCGCCTCTGGAAGGAAGCGGAAAAAAGAAAGAAAAAAAGAAGAGCAAGAGTGGAGAGAACAAGACGTTTTGCCGACGATTACCTGAACGAATACAAAAAGGTAAGTTCAAGATCAGAGGAAAAGAGTTGACCAGACCCGAGTGGTGTTGCTACTATCCTCCTCCTTTTTTAAGTAGGGTATATTACGATTTTGGCGCACAAAAGAGGTTCCTAGATGGCAAGAACAAATGTCCCGAATACTCGCACAATCAACTATATGGAACTGATAGGCAACGGAAAATTATACAGCGTGCCGCCGTATCAGCGTGATTATTTCTGGTCAGAAGAGCAGTGGGAAGATCTCTGGAATGACATCGTTGAACTGAGATCCGACCCGCGAGACCATCACTATATGGGCGCCTTGATAATTCTGGGGGAAAGCGACCGCGAATTTCTGGTCATTGATGGTCAGCAGCGGTTAGCCACTCTAAGCCTTTTCGCCTTGGCCGTAATAGGAAAATTGCAGGCGATGGCCGACCAAGAGATAAATGCCGAACAAAACAAGGAACGCGCGCAGCACCTTCGCAATCGCTTCATTGGAGAAACGGATCCGGCGTCACTAAATGAAAATTCCCGCCTCTTTATGAATAGCACGGACGATTCCTTCTATCAGGACTATCTGGTTCAACTCAGAAAACCACTTAATCCCAGAAGACTCCCGGAGTCAAACCGCCTGCTATGGGAATGTTTCCTGTACTTTACCCGGTGCCTTGACAAGTTGGATGAACTGAAAACTGACGGAGAAGCTGTGGCGGGGATTATGTCCGAGACCGTGGCGCGCCGGTTGCTTTTCATTCTCATAACCGTGGATGACGAACTCGATGCTTATACCGTATTCGAGACTTATGATGCACAGGGCCGAATGAACTTGCTCAGGAGTTACCTGTTCTCGCAAGTAAAAGTCCGCGCCGACCTGGAAATCCTACAGCAACGCTGGGCAAACCTGATTGCAACCGTAGAACAGGAACGGTTCGTGGAATTTCTGCGGTACCACCTGTTTTGCAAGCAGTGCGAGATCCGTAGTCAGCACCTTTTCAAACTGTTGCGAGACCAAATAAAGACGCAAGAGGATGTTTTCTCACTTCTTGACGAACTGGAAAGCAGAGCGGAGTTGTTCGCGGCACTCTCGGACCCGAATCATGGCTACTGGACGGAACTGCCAGACGCAAAACCGTATATACGCGAACTCAATCTTTTTCGAACGCATCAGATGATGCCGCTTGTGTTCGCCACGTGGGAGCATTTTTCAAAGGAGAACTTCGTGCGAATCCTGAAGCTCCTGAGCGTTGTTTCCTTTCGCTACACTATAATCAGCGACCTCAACACGAACGCTCTTGAACCCATCTACCACTATGCCGCCAAAGCAGTCATAAATGGAGACGCATCCACCCCGGCAGACGTGTTTAAACGCCTTAAACCAATTTATGTAGAAGACGAGAAGATGCGTCAAGACTTTTCCCTTCTCGTGATCAATACTAATGGCCAGAAGAAAAAACTCGCAAAATATATCCTCGCACGACTTGAACATGATGCCAGCGGGCGGTTCTGCGACCCTGAAACAGACCCCGGCACGATTGAACACATCCTGCCGGAAAACCCAGTGGATATCTGGGAAGAAACCTTCGCACCCCAACTTTGGGAGACATACGTGTACCGCCTCGGCAACTTAACCCTTTTAAAATCTGCCACCAACCGGGAAATCGGAAACAAAAAGTACACCGATAAAATTTCCGCATACAAAGATAGTGAATACATGCTTGCCAAGGAAATTCCAGAAATCGCACCGGAGCAATGGACACCGCAACTGGTGGACAAACGGCAAAGTCAACTTGCGGCGAGAGCCGTTCATTTATGGAAATCGGATTTCGCCTGAAACCGGAGTTTCCTGCACTTTGTCAAGAAGCAAAGATTAAACGGACAAAATTCTCAATGAATCTTTTTACAAAAACTCCTTAACACCACCAGAATGAGGGAAGAAAGAAAAAACCAGGCAATAGGAATTTTTGATTCGGGAATAGGAGGACTAACGGTCTCAAAGGAGATAATGAACCTTCTTCGCGGGGAGAATATCGTATATCTCGGCGACACGGCCAGAGTTCCCTACGGAACGAAATCCCGAAGAACCGTAAGAAAATACGTTGAGAGCACCACTAATTTCCTTCTGTCGAAAAACATAAAGCTCCTGGTCGTGGCGTGCAACACCGCGTCCGCGTATGCGATAGAGATGCTTAAGGAAAACCTCGAAATTCCCGTCGTGGGAGTAGTGGAACCGGGAGCGAAGAGAGCCTCGGAACTCACCGTTAGCGGCAAAATAGGGGTAATAGGCACCCAGGCGACCGTAAAAAGCGGCTCCTACGAGAAAAAGCTGCGGGAGGTCTGCTCCTCTCCGGTCGAGATACACTCAAAACCCTGCCCGCTTTTCGTTCCGCTGGCAGAAGAAGGGTGGGAAAATGACGAGACCGCCGTACTAATAGCCGAGAAATACCTCGGAGACATGAAGGAATCCGGAATAGACGTGCTGATACTCGGCTGCACGCACTACCCTCTTCTTAAAAACACGATCGCCGGGGTTATGGGGGAAGGGATAAGACTCGTCGATTCGGCCGAAGAAACCGCAAAGCAGACCGAGAACATACTCAGGACCAAAGGACTTCTGAGAGAAGGCGGCAAGGCGCGGGAGATGTCGTTTTACCTTACCGACGATTCGGAAACCTTCACCTCAATCGCGTCCAGGTTCCTCGGCAGGCCCGTGGAAAAAACGGAAGTCGTCGATATAGTGTGACGGGCTCCGTTACTCGGACAGGGCTTTTCTGAGTTCCTCGGTAAGCGGGGGAAGAACCTGAAAGAGGTCTCCGCAGATTCCGTAATCCGACTTCGCGAAAATCGGGGCTTCCGGATCCTTGTTTATGGAAACTATCACCTTTGACGAGCCCATGCCGGAGAAATGCTGCACCGACCCGGATATGGCGACCGCGACGTAAAGCACGGGAGAGACCGCCTTCCCCGTCTGGCCTACCTGCATGTCATATGGGCAGTATCCCGCGTCGACCGCGGCCCTTGTCGCCCCCGCGGCGGCACCCAGAAGATCCGCCAGATCGTATATGTGATTGAAATTCTCCTCGCTCGCAAGGCCCCTGCCGCCGGAAACCACCCTCTCGGCCTCGGTAAGCTCGGGTCTGTCGGATTCCTTGGTCTTCATCTCAAGCACCTTGATCTTTATGTCGGCGTCCGTGACTCCCGTATCCTCGTTCACCACCTGCCCCGCGCCGGCGGATTCCTCCTCCTTGAAGGAGTTGGGCCTTACGGTGGCTATCATAGCGCTTCCGTCGCCGCTGAACTCCTGGGTGGATATCGCCCTGCTTGAGTGTGAATACCTCTTTATCCTGAGCCTTCCGTCGTCGGTCATGCCTATATCTACGCAGTCCATGGCAAGCCCCGAACCCACGCCCGAAGCGACCCTGGGAATGTAATCCTCGGCGAAGGCCGTGTTGCCCGAGAGCACAACCGCCGGAGAGTGTTTCCTTATAAGTTCGCAGAGGGACTTCACGTAGCCGTCGGGGTTAAAATCCCTGAGGTTGGGGTTGTCTACCACGTAGACTTTCTCCGCTCCGTAGCCCGCAAGTTCGGAAGCCTTGCCCGAAACGCCGCTTCCGAGCAGCACCGCGCAGACCGGACCCCCAAGTTTTCTTCTGGCCTCGGAAAGAACCTCGAACGTCACCTTTCTTACCTGTCCGTCGGCCTTGATATCAGCAACAACCCAGATTTCACTACTCATTTAATTCAAGCCTCCTAGCGATACTTTCTGAATAAAGCGACCCCGGATACCCCGGATCATATGACCTTCGCGTCATCTCTCAAAAGCTTAACGAGCTCTTTTGCGGACTCGGCAATCTCGTCTCCCTTGACCGTAGTCTCGTCGCTACCCTTTATGATTCTGAGCTTTCTCTCCACCTCGGGAACCTCAAGATTCACTGTCTTTATCTTCGCCCCGGATTTGCCCACGGCATCCCTGCTGATGCCGAGAGAACCGAAATCCACATCGTCCAGGGAAACTGTCTTCATTGGCTTTCTCTTCGCCTTCATTATATTCGGAACGGATGCGTAGCGGGGCTCGTTCATGGCGTCGGGACATGTGATAAGCGCCGGGAGAGAGACCTCGACGGAAACGCTTCCGCCGTCAATCTCTTTCTGGCAGACGAGCTTTTTCTCATCAGGCTTTACGTCGACTACCTTGCTTACGAGCGCAAGGTGCGCAATTCCCAGTTCCTCGGCTATCTGTATTCCCACCTGCACGGATTCTTCGTCAATGATCTTCATCCCCGTGAAAATCAGGTCCACCCCTTCAATCTTTCCAAGTTCCGACGCGACGAGCTTCGAAATGACGAGGGAATCCACGGTTTCCCCGAGAGACTCATCCGAAACATGCACTGCGGAATCGGCTCCCATCGCAAGCCCCTGGAGCAGCGCCTGTGAAGCGCGCTGCGGGCCCGCGGTGATCAGAACAACTTCGCCCCCGTATGCTTCCTTGGTCCTGATGGCTTCCTCGACGGCGAATTCATCGTAAGGATTCATGATCCATTTCATGCCTTCTGTGTCTATGGAATCGCCGGAAGAACCGACCTTTATTCTCGCTTCGGTGTCCTGAGTCTGTGTTATAAAAACCACTATCTTCACCTGATACTACCTCCATGCTGGACTGATTTAATAGAGATGAAAATCTTTTAAGGAAAAAGCGGGTAAAAAGCTTACTCCCTTTTGAAGCTAACCATTATAAATACTTGGTGTTTTCTGTCAAGAACAAATACAGAGTTGATTATTCTCACGTGGGAATTACTCTATTGAGTAAAAGTTCTCAATAGAGTAACAAACGATGAAAAAATATGAACGTCCCATGATATCACCTCTCGTAGAACGTCTGAACGAGAAGCCCAAACTCCTTACGATTATTACGGGACCTCGCCAGTCAGGGAAAACCACTCTCATCCGACAAGCGCTGACCCGGTGTGATTTGCGCAGTTTATATCTGCCCGTGGACAAGCCCGAACCAGCTTCGTCACCATACGCGGAACAAGGCTCAATCACCTCAACCGATGAACCCGGGATCTCAACCGGGGAGGAAAGGGATTCAAGGTGGCTGATACGTAAATGGGAACTAGCGAGAAAGGAGGCCGGGCGTTCGGAGCGCGGGTTTATTCTAGTGTTTGACGAAATTCAGAAAATACCCAACTGGTCGGAAACAGTGAAGGGTTTATGGGACCAAGACAGGTGGAATGACTGTCCCCTGCATGTTGTTCTGCTGGGTTCCGCTCCTCTGGTTATGCAAACGGGCTTAAGCGAAAGTCTGGCCGGACGCTTTCTGCCCGTACGCCTCGCCCACTGGTCGTTTACCGAAATGTCCTCGGCGTTCGATTTTGATTTTGAGAGCTATGTTTATTTCGGAGGTTATCCCGGCAGCGTGGAATTAACGCGCAACCAGGAAAACTGGCGTAATTACGTCACGGGTGCTCTGGTTGAACCCACTACCGAACGCGATATTCTCGCAATGAGGCGGGTTGACAAACCTGCCCTGCTGAAAAGATTGTGTGAACTCGGCGCCTTGTATTCAGGGCAGATACTCTCATATAACAAAATGCTTGGCCAGCTAAAGGATGCCGGCAATACGACAACCCTGGCACATTACCTGGATTTGCTGTCAAAAGCCGGTCTGATCGCAGGTCTTGAGAAATACGCAGGCGGCTTCTCCCGGCGCAAAGCGTCAAGTCCGAAGCTAAACGTGTTAAATACCGCGCTTATGTCCGCGTATTCAGGATTTACGCTTGAAGAAGCCAGGGCGGACCAAAGCTTCTGGGGGCGTCTTGTCGAAAGCGCGGTCGGCGCCCATCTGCTCAATACCGGCACACAGGACAACCTTCGCCTCTATTACTGGAGAGACGGTTACTATGAAGTGGATTTCGTATTGGAAAGCGGTCGCAGAATAGTTGCTTTTGAAGTCAAAAGCGGTTTGCGAAAAGTTAACACAAGCGGCCTAAGAGAATTTGAAAAACGGTTCAAGCCCCTGCGTTCCGTTCTGGTCGGCGGAGATGGAATCCCGCTCGAAGAATTTTTATCGATTCCGGCCAAGGAATGGTTTGAGAGTTAATGAATCATTTTGCTCTTCAAACTCATACTGGAATCCCTGAAACCAGCGGTATTGACGACAAGTCCCCTTCCCGGCCGCCGGAAAAATTCAGGGAGAACATCCAGAAGAAGAAAAGTGGACCCGGAATTTATTACAAATTTCAGCAGCCCCCCTTCTTCGCTTAAGTGTTCAGAGGCACCTGCGATGTTGAGTATTCCTATACAGGTCAGGGGTTTTCGCAGGGGCAAAAAAACTTTTCCCCCGGAATTTCCATAAAAACCCTTGAAAACCGCCTGATTCAAGCCAGAAACCAGAAATTCCACCCCAGGATTCGGAGCAGTTGAGATGGGGGGGGGGGAGTAAAAAAACTTACCGGATGGACAAGTAACTTGCTGATATTACTTGATTTAATGTCGCCATGGGTTAGAATTTAAGTTAGCCACAAAAATCTCTCCCGAAGGAGGAACAAACCCATGGCGACGCAAACTAATCTACCTTTTTCCTGGGATCAAGTCGATAAGCTCTCAGACCTCAACCGTCTTAGTCTTGTTCTGGAGGCCCTGCCCGACACAGATATCATAAACGCTCTGAGGGCCATGCGTAAAAACGGCCGTAACGAATACCCGGTGTCGGCGATGTGGAGGGCTCTTATCGCGGGCATAGTCTTTCAGCACGAATCCATCGAGTCACTCATACGGGAGCTTGACCGCAACTCCTCGCTGCTTGAGCTTTGCGGGTTCAGTTCCGTGCCTCTGCAAAGCCGCGCCAGGTACAGAACCGAACCGGCTTGCGGCGGAGCCAGGGTTACGGTCATAGACCCTCCCCCGCGCAGTCCCGCTCCAAAAAGCTTCAACTTCTCCCGATTCCTCTTAAACGTAGTCAGGATTGAGCAGGAGCAGGGTCTTGTCTCAAGGATGATCGACAGTCTGCGCGGAGAGCTTATGGAACTGCTGCCCGACTTCGGGGAGAACCTGGGTTATGACGGCAAGGCGCTGAGGAGCAACTCAACGGGACGGAAGAACTGCAGAAAAGGCGAAACGTCGGATCCCGAGGCGGACTGGGGGAAGCACGAGACCTCGGGGTTTGACTCAAACGGAAAGGCGTGGACAAAGATAAAGACATGGTTCGGCTACGGGCTTCATATCATTGCCGACACTAAATACGAACTGCCGGTTGCCTTCAGCCTTACGAGGGCTTCTGTCTCGGAGGTAAAGGAACTCGACCGCATGGTGGATGTGCTGTTCGTGCGGGAGCCTGAGCTTGCTCGGAGGTGCGAATACTTCAGCGCTGACCGCGGGCTTGACAGCGGTCCTTTGAAGAAGAAGTTCTGGGTCAGGTGGCGGATTCGTCCGATTATCGACAACAGGGAACTGTGGAGGGAAGAGAAGAAGGGACAGAGCTATGTGGAGGGGCAGAAGATCATGAGACCCCTTGTGAGCGTTCACGATAATATCTTCTATACGGAGCGCGCGGAGATATGGTGTCGCTGCCCGGTAAAAGGGACGGAACGCAAGATGGCGTTTTGCGGCTTTGAATCCGAGCGATGCAGTTTGAAGTTCCACTGTCCCGCGGCGGAGTACGGTCTTAACTGCGAGGGGTGGAAGAAGTGTCACAGTGACTCCGGCTGCAAAACCAACGGTTACGGGAGGGTGATCCGGGTGCCTCTTGAATTTGACCGTCGTATTTTTACTCCCACCCCGCGGTGCAGCGTGTCGTGGAAGCGAGCTTACAAGTGCAGAAACGCCTTAGAGCGTATCAACTCGAGGATAGACAACAGCTTCGGGTTCGAAAAGCACTTCATCAGGGGCAAGGGGAAGATGACCGCCCGTGTGGGTATAGCGTTGGCAGTGATGATGGCGCTTGCGGTGGGTCACATAAAGGCTGGGAGGCCCGAGAAGATGAGGTCGCTTGTTTCCGGGTGTTACGCCGATACCGGGTAGCGGTTCTCTGCTTGTTCACAAAACAATTTAAACAGCGATCGACCTTGAGGGGACAGTTGCGTCCGCGGCTGGTCGGGGTTGGCGATTCTTCGGGAAATCGGCGGCGTGTCCCCTCTGAATCGGGCCGGATTGCCGTCGCCGGGCTGTTGCCACGGCGTCCCCGCTCTTGTCACGGAAATCTTAGCCCCAAAAATCCTTACTACGCAAATGCCTCGTTCAGGTGTGTTCTCGCCATATTATGGTATAGACTTATACCAATAATGAATCGGCATGTTTTCCGATCCGAGAAAGGAGACCCTGAAGATGAAGATCGCAGTCGGAAGTGATGAAAGAAACGCCCTCACTGACGAGGTAATAGAGGAGCTTCGCAAAAGAGACATGGAAGTCGAGCTCTTCGGGCCGCTTGCGGATGAGAACGTGGAATGGACGGAAGTCGCCCAGCAGGTGGCAGAGAGGGTTTCCGGAAAAGGGTGCGACCAGGGAATACTGTTCTGCTCGACGGGAACCGGGGTAAGTATCGCCGCGAACAAGGTCCCGGGAATACGGGCGGCCCTGTGTACGGACTCAAAGACGGCCGCAGGGGCTCGCATGTGGAATGACGCGAACATACTCGCCATGAGCCTGCGCCTCGTATCCCCCGACGTAGCCAGGGAAATCCTCGACGCGTGGTTCCAGAGCGAACCGGACCCCTCGGAGAAGGAAAACATAGAAAAAGTAGCCGGAATAGAGTCAAAGTACCGCAGCCGGGCGAACTGATCGGAAAATGGAAAGAAAGGAAAAATACAACGTGGCGATAGCGGGAGCCACGGGCGCCGTGGGACAGGAGATGATGCGGATACTCGAGGAAAGGAATTTCCCGGTGGGAGAACTGCGCCTTCTCGCCTCAGAGCGCTCAAGCGGGAGAAAGTACGGTTTCCGCGGAGGGGAGATAGCCGTTTCGGTGCTGGGCGAGGATTCCTTTCGCGGCATGGACATAGCTCTTTTTTCCGCCGGCTCCGAAAGAAGCAGAAAATACGCCGACTGCGCCGTCGCGAGCGGAGCGGTGGTCATCGACAACAGTTCGGCATTCCGGATGGACCCCGAAATCCCCCTGGTAGTACCCGAGATAAACCCCCGGGCGGCCGCGCTCCACGATAAGAAAGGAATAGTGGCGAATCCCAACTGCACGACCGCGGTAGCCGTCATGGCGCTTAAGCCCATTTATGACGTATCAAGAATAAAAAGGGTGGTGGCGACGAGCTTTCAGGCGGTATCCGGGGCGGGAGCCGGCGGAATAGCGGAGCTTGAAAGCCAGGTGCGAAGCTGGTCCGAGAGCGGAGAGCCCCCGGGGGAAACGAACACGTTTCCCCACCAGATAGCCTTTAACGTGATCCCGCACATAGACTCCTTTACCGAAAGCGGCTACACGAAGGAGGAAATGAAGCTTCACAACGAAACGCGCAAGATACTGGGGGATGATTCCATAGTCCTCACGGCGACGACCGTGAGGGTTCCCGTTTTCCGGTCCCACTCGGTTTCGCTTAACCTTGAGACGGAAAGGAAAGTGACCGTGGAGGAGGCAAGGGAGGCCATCAGGAATTTCCCGGGGGTATCGCTCGCTGACGACCCGGAGAATTCCGCCTACCCGATGCCGGTTGAAAGTTCCGGGAAGGACGACTGCTTCGTCGGAAGAATCAGGGAGGACTACACGGTCGAAAACGGTCTTTCCCTCTGGGTGAGCGGAGACCAGTTAAGAAAGGGAGCGGCCCTCAACGCGGTGCAGATAGCGGAGCTTCTGGTTCGAAACCATGTCTGAGACGGGTATTCTGAAAAAGCTTTCGGATTTTTTTCTCGCGCCAACCAAGGTCGACTCCGGTGAACTCAGGGAACTGCTCGGGGAAGACGATCCTGTGCTGCTCACGGTTCCGACCCTCAGCTGCACGTACAAGCCGAGGGCGTGGGTAGACAGAAACACCTTTTTCAGAAGCATCCTGATGCTTACGAGAAAGAGGGTCCTGATACTTAAGAACAGCTCCAGAGTGAACGTTCTAAGGGACATAGAGCTTGACACCATAGCGCATCACAAGTTCGGTTCCACCAGAAGCAAGGGACTCAAGCTTGAAATAAAAACAGTTGACGCGGAAGACACGATAATGTTTCACCAGCAGTACAGAAAAGAGTTTGAGGAGCTCTCGGGGAAATTCGAAGAGGCGATGGCCCAGGCCATTGAACTCTCCTCAGGAACCGGAGAGACTTTTTTCTGCATGCACTGCGGAGCGAGGATTCCCGCGGCAAGCGTCTTCTGTTCTTCCTGCGGGAAAAAAGTTAGGGTATAGACCCTTTGGGACGGAGAAAAAATTGATACACGGTTCGATAGTAGCGATAGTAACGCCGTTTAGCGACGGCGACATTGACTACGGAAAGCTTGAAGAGCTGATAGAGTTCCACATAGAGAGCGGAACCCACGGCATAGTTCCGGTCGGAACCACTGGAGAATCCCCCACCCTTTCCCACGCCGAGCACGAAGAAGTAATAAAATTCACGGTGGACGCGGTAAGGAAAAGGATTCCCGTGGTCGCGGGCACGGGATCAAACAGCACCACTGAGGCCATAATGCTCACGAAATTCGCGGAGCGGGCCGGCGCGGACGCGGCTCTTGTGGTAGCCCCCTACTACAACAAGCCCACGCAGGAAGGAATGTACCGGCATTTCCGCGTAATTGCCGACAGAACCTCTCTTCCCCTGATACTCTACAACGTGCCCGGGCGCACGGTCGTGAACGTGGAACCGGAGACCGTGGAGAGGCTTTTTTACGAATGCGAGAACATAATCGGCATCAAGGAAGCCTCGGGTTCGCTTGAGCAGGCAAGCAGAATCATTTATCTCTGCGGAGAGGAACTGGTCCTCCTCTCGGGAGATGACGCGGTTAACTATCCCCTTTTAACGATCGGGGGAAAGGGGTTCATAAGCGTGACGGCGAACATAGCTCCCGCGGACGTGGCGGAAATGTACAACTCCTTTGCAGAAGGGCACCTCGGGAGGACCAAAGAGCTTCACTACCGCCTTCTCCCGCTCAGCAGGGCTCTCTTTTTGGAATCAAACCCGATACCCGTAAAGGCCGCTCTCGCCGTGATGGGAAAAATAAGCCCCGATATAAGACCCCCGCTCTATGAGCTTTCGGGAAAAAACCTCAAGAGACTTAAAAGGGAACTTGATATCTACGGGCTCACGTAACACGGAAATTGTCTGAATCCGACCGCCTTTCACACACCGAAGATGGAACCTCAGGATCCGGGAGGATCGTGGCCGGCGTCGACGAAGCCGGAAGAGGATGCCTCGCCGGGCCGGTCGTTGCGGGCGCCGTAATACTTGACGGGAGCCGGCCTATTCACGGACTCAGGGATTCCAAGACGCTTTCTGAAAAAAGACGCAACGAGCTTTTCGAGCAGATCCGGGAAAAAGCCCTCGCGTACTCGGTCGGGATAACCGGGGCCGCGGAGATTGACCGCATAAACATCCTGCAGGCAGCACTCCTAGCAATGGAAAAAGCCATCCTGGAGTTGGGAAAAAAACCGGACTGCGTCCTCATAGACGGCAACTCGAAGACTTCTCTCCCTGTTCGGCAAAAGGCCATAATAAAAGGCGACTCAAAGTGCGCGTCGATAGCGGCCGCTTCAATTGTCGCGAAAGTGACGAGAGACCGCATCATGACCGAGATCGAAAGGGAATATCCCGGATACGGCTTTTCCCGCCACAAGGGGTATCCCACGAAAGAGCATCTCGCCGCCCTGCGGAACCTGGGGCCCTGCCCGATACATAGAAAATCCTTTAAAGGTGTCTTATAACTGATTGACATAATTATATCTTGACTTTTCCCCGGTATTGAAACGATAATATAGGTATGTCTGAGATGCTTTCGGGCCTGTCTTTGCCGGACAAGCTTTATTTCAAGATAGGAGAAGTAAGCGAGATCATAGGGGTGAAACCCTATGTGCTGAGGTACTGGGAAACCGAGTTCAAAGAGGTAAGGCCCATCAGGAGAAAATCCCAGAGGCTTTACGACAAGGACACGATTTACCTCTTCCACAGGATAAAGCACCTGCTTCACGATCAGAAGTTCACCATAGCGGGAGTTCAGAAAAGACTCAGGGATGAGAAAAGCGGAAGCGGAAACATATCCCCCATCTATTCGGACAAAGCGCTGTTGCGCGAAATTCTAAATGAGTTAAAATCCCTGAGGCAGGATCTCTGAACGGGTCGTTGAGCGTCCCGTTCGCCTCTGATCCGGTTTCTGTTCAATACGGGGTGTGGCGCAGTTGGTAGCGCACCGGTCTGGGGGACCGGGGGTCACCGGTTCAAGTCCGGTCACCCCGACCAAATCAAATCCGCAAGTCACGTTCCAAGGCAAGTTCCGTCGTCCGTGCGGCTTTCTCCGCATGCCGGGATTGCCTGTTGCGAGAAATCCCTGATGGGTTAAAATCTAGCCGGAACTTTTTATTCGGGGTGTAGCGCAGCTTGGTAGCGCACTGGCTTCGGGAGCCAGGGGTCACCGGTTCAAATCCGGTCACCCCGACCATTCCCAGACATGAAACCTAAAATACTGCTCTCAAACGACGACGGGGTAAACTCAGAAGGCCTGAAAGCGCTCGGAGAGGCCCTCTCCCACTTGGGAGAAGTCTACACCGTGGCCCCCGACCGCGACCAGAGCGCCTCGAGCCACTCGCTCAACCTCATGAGACCCCTCAGGATCGAGGAGGTTTCAGAGAGGGTTTTTTCCGTGGACGGAACTCCCACGGACTGCGTGAATCTGGCCGTTAACGGAATCCTGAGCGACAGGAAGCCAGATCTCCTGGTCTCCGGAATAAACATGGCCGCCAACATGGGAGATGACATAACGTATTCCGGAACAGTGAGCGCCGCTATAGAGGCGACCCTTATGAAAATCCCCGCCGTAGCCGTATCGCTCGCGGCGAAAAAGAACTTTCTGTTCCCGACCGCCGCCCACTATTCAAGGGTGGCCGCGGAATTCGTTCTCAAGGCCGGTCTTCCCGAAAACACCCTGCTCAACGTGAACGTGCCCAACCTTCCCCTCGAAGAAGTAAAGGGAATAAGGGTTACTCGCCAGGGCAAAAGGGTTTATCAGGCCCCCATAGTGGAGAAAACCGACCCCCGGGGGAAAAAATACTACTGGATAGGCGGAAACGAGCTTGATTCCCTGAGAATAGAAAACTCGGACATAGTGTCCGTCCTTGAAGGCTACGTGTCCATAACCCCCATAAAGCTCGACATGACGGATTACGGGTACCTAGAAGAGCTCAGGGAACAGCTGGAAAACCATGCTTAGAAGCCTATACGACTGGGTTCTCGGCTGGGCGGACAGAAAGCACGGTCCCTTCGCGCTTTCCCTGGTTTCCTTCACTGAAGCGTCTTTTTTTCCCGTCCCCCCCGATCCGCTTCTCATGGCGCTCTGCCTCGGGAACCCCCGGAAATCGTACCGCTTCGCCCTTTACTGCTCCGTTTTTTCCGTGCTGGGAGCGGCCGCGGGGTACCTCATAGGATACTGGGTCTGGGAGCTTGTCGGGGATTTCTTCATCTCGCACGTCATAACCGCGGAGGCGTTCGCCATTGTAGGCGATAAATACTCGGAGAACGCTTTTGAAGCGGTCCTGGCCGCGGCTTTCACCCCCATACCCTTCAAGGCGTTCACCGTGACGGCGGGAGTCTTCAAGGTCGATTTCCCGACTTTCATCGCCGCGTGCGCGGTGGGAAGAACGGCCAGATTCGCCGTAATCGCCCTGCTTCTCTCGGTCCTCGGAGAAAGGGTAAAATTGCTTATCGATAAATACTTCAACATATTTACGGTTATATTTTTCATGCTGCTTCTGGCCGGGCTGCTGCTCCTGAAGAAGCTGGGCTGAGGAAGCTGTTTGCAGACATGTACACAGGAAGGCAATCCGGCACGTAACCTGCCGCATAAAGGCATATATGTTTCATCAGAATCTGTTTTCAGACCGTATAGCGCGTACCAGTCATGAAGCCTAGAAAAATCGTTTTAATCCCCGGGGACGGCATCGGCCCGGAAATCGCCGAAGCGACAAAGGACGTCATCGCCGCTTCCGGGGCCAGGATCGAATGGGTCATAAGAGGGGCCGGCGTATCGGCTATCGAAAAGTACCGGGAAGTCCTGCCGGAAGTCACCCTGGACGCCATCAGGGAACATAAAGTCGCGCTCAAGGGCCCCTGCACTACTCCCATAGGAGAAGGGTTCTCGTCGGTAAACGTGGAGCTGAGAAAAAAACTTGACCTGTACGCGGCCGTAAGACCGGTACGGAGCATCGAGGGCGTGAGGACCAGATACTCAGACGTCAACATAGTCATCGTGCGGGAGAACACCGAAGGTCTTTACAGCGGCGTTGAAAACACGGTTTCCCCGGGAGTCGTGATGAGCATGAAAGTCGCGACCGAAAGATCATGCGAGCGGATCGCCAGATGGAGTTTCGAGTACGCGAGAAAAAGGGGCAGAAAGAAAATAACGGTGTTTCACAAGGCCAACATAATGAAGATTACCGACGGTCTTTTTATCAGCAAGGCAAGGGAGGCAAGCGAACAGTACCCGGACATCGAATATGAGGAGTACATCATAGACGCGGGATGCATGAGACTGGTCCAGGACCCGGGCCTGTTTGACACGCTGCTGCTCGAGAACCTATACGGCGACGTGATGAGCGACCTCTGCGCCGGCCTTGTCGGGGGACTCGGTGTCGTTCCCGGCGCCAACATAGGGGATGAATACTCGGTCTTCGAAGCGGTGCACGGCTCGGCGCCGGACATAGCGGGGCTCGAGATAGCGAATCCGCTCGCCCTGATAATGTCGGCGGTAATGATGCTCAGGTACTTGGCCGATTCAGAGGGAAGAGAGGACATGAGGAAAGCGGCCGACAAGATAAAGACGGCCTACAACATAGCCCTTTCAGACGGCGACAAGACCCGGGACCTGGGGGGCGACCTCAACACGGCCGACTTTGCCAGGGTTCTCATACAGAATATACTGAAGATATAGAGAGGCCCCGCCCCGCGCGCGGCAAAACGCTGGTAAGCCCCGATGAGCAGGAACAGAAAAGTCCCCTTCCCGGTTTTTCTTCTTATCTCGGCCGTGCTTAACCTGATACTGATTCAGTTTCTTTTCTCGGAGATACTGCCCGACCCTGAAAGCCTCAAGGATCCGCTTGAGAGAACGTACATAGAACTTATCGAGATACCGGTTAAGGAGACCGAACCTCCCGACAAGCCGTCAAGACTCGCCGACAAGTCTCACAGGGCGGAAAAAGAGACTACGCGAGACGACACGACGAAACTCTCAAGATCCGCCCCGCAGCCGACGAAGAAAAGCACGGCGCAGAGAAAACCCGCGGGAGCGGTTGAGCCCGGAGAGCAGGAAAAGAGCCGGGAGAGGTTCTCTCCCGAAAAAGACCGGGTCGCCATGATACCAGAGGGAGAAAGAAGCAAGCCCGAAAAAAGAAAGGCCAGTCCCGATCAGCTGCCCGGAGGCAGCCCGAGCGCCTCCGCTTCGCAGATGGTCAACCCCAGGATAGCGGACGTTCCCTTTGACTACAACACCGAAGAGCAGCTTCTCGGGACCAAGGACGTCGAGAAGGAAATTACCGTTGATCTCAACACCACGGAATACAAGTACATCTCCTATTTCACGAAACTGAAAGAGAGGATTTACCAGGTCTGGAAATATCCCAAGGAGTCCCAGGCAAGAAGGGAACAGGGAAACGTGCGGATCGTCTTCACGCTCAGAAAAGACGGATATCTTGAAAACGTGAGGATAATCCAGCCTTCCGGTTTCGAGAACCTGGACAGGGAAGTGCTTCGGACGATAAGGGTGGCTTCCCCATACAACCCTTTTCCCGAAAGCTGGGAGGAAGAGAAGCTAAAGATACCGGCCACTTTCGACTACAAGCTTCCCACTTGGGTAAGAAGGTACTACAACTGAACCCGCGTCCTCAGAGAATGCGGACCCTGGGGCCGGGGGCGCCGGATTCTTTTATCTCGCCGATAAGGTAAGCCGCTTCCGACAGTTCCTGTGCGAAGGACAAGGCTTCTTCTGACTGCTCCCGCGGCAGCACCGCTATCATTCCCACCCCGCAGTTAAACGTCGAGTACATCTCGTCGCGGCTTATGTTCCCGGTTTTCATTATCAGGTCAAAAATGGGGGCAGGCTGCCAGCTTTTGCCGTCGATTGCCGCAAAAAGCCCGTCAGGAATCACTCTTGAGAGGTTTCCCGGAATCCCGCCGCCCGTCACGTGGGCAAGAGCCTTTACGTCAAATTCTCGGCAGAGTCCGAGAACAGCCCTTGAGTATATGACCGTGGGCTCGAGAAGCTCCTCTCCCAGGGTTTTCGAGAGGCTCTGAGGCTCTGAATCAATCGAATAGCCCCCGATATCGAAAAGCGCCTTTCTCGCAAGCGAGTAGCCATTTGAATGAAGGCCGCTTGAAGCAAGCCCGATGACCGCGTCGCCGGGCCCTACCCCGGCACCGTCAATATAGAGATCTTTCTCCACCACTCCGACGCAGAAACCCGCGAGGTCAAACTCTCCCTCGGCGTAGAATCCCGGCATCTCCGCCGTCTCGCCCCCCATAAGCGCGCATCCCGCCCGGACGCACCCCTCGCAGATGCCCTTCACCACCTCGGCCGCCTGCCCGGAGTCAAGCTTCGAGGTTGCCAGGTAGTCAAGGAAAAACAGGGGCTTCGCTCCGCACGTGATCACGTCGTTAACGCTCATGGCGACCAGGTCTATGCCTATCGTATCGAACCTGCGCGCGGAAAAAGCCGTTTTGAGCTTCGTGCCGACGCCGTCTGTGGCGGATACGAGCAGGGGTTCCCGGAAAGCGCCCGCGTCGAGCGGGAACGCGCCCGCGAAACCCCCGAGCGGGCTTACCTTGCTTTCGCCGTAGGTCGACTCGACAAGAGGCTTTATGAGTTGCACGAACCTCTCGCCTTCCTCCACGTCAACACCGGCGCTTTTGTAAGTAACTTCTTCCGACACGAAAAAAGAGTACCGCTTCTCAGTTGATGGCCTTTATTGACAGAATAGACACAGCCTCGAGGGGAACGTCCCCGGGCCTAGTCTTGACGGCAGCGATTTTGTCAACAACCTCGATTCCCTCGACAACTTTCCCGAACACCGCGTAACCGAAATCCCGGGCGCCGTGGTCAAGAAAAGCGTTGTCCCTGTGATTTATAAAAAACTGCGACGTCGCGGAATCCACAACGGCGGTCCTGGCCATCGCTATGGTGCCACGTTCATTCTTGAGGCCGTTGTCGGCCTCGTTTTTTATCGGGGCCTTGGTCGGCTTCTGCTTCATGTCCGCGGTCATGCCGCCGCCCTGTATCATGAAATTGCTTATCACCCTGTGAAATATGGTGTTGTCGTAAAAACCCTCTTCCACATAGGAAAGAAAATTCGCCACGGTAACCGGCGCTTCTTTTTCATAAAGCTCGAGTTTTATGTCACCGTGCGAAGTCGAAATAAGAACCATTGGCTTTCTCCTTTCTTTTTTGCCGCTCGAATCGGCGGACGTGTTTTTGTCGTGCTTGGAATCGGAATGAGAGAGTCCCTCCCCGGGAAAAGCGATCAAAGCGAAAATAAAGCATAAAGCGAAAACAGCTGCGTTTTTCATCGGAAACCTCTGGATCGTAGATTTAAGAAGAAACGGAATTTGTTCTATTTAAAACAGGCGGCAGAAAGTTCCTCAGGCACTGTGGGGTTTCTTTTTCCCGTCGCCCGTAATGATAGCACAAAGAAGCGAAACAGTGAACATCGCGGGTATATATTCCCAGCGGCAGTTTTTTGCACACCAGTTGCCGGGCAACCGGCAGTTCTCCATGAATTTACCCGTAACACCAGCCGTAAAAACCGTTTCCGGCAAATATACCCTCGATCATCCACAGGGTCAGCTATGATCTTCTTAGGAAGCGTGACTTTCGGAGACATGGCAGATTTTTAAACCTGTCGCAACATCTCAGACGATGACCCGACTGTTCATGTCCAGATTGAAGAGTAGAGGTAATCCATATTATGTCACCCGCATCGTGGACATATTTCGGTTCTACCATTCTTCGTTGCCCTGAGACGGTCCGGTATTCTGCTCCGCGTGAAGATTGTCCTCAGTTACCTGGGCCAGCAAGTCATCGAGATTAAAGGTTTCTCGGCGAATAATCATACGGTCTCCGCGCGGAAGAATCTCTACGGCGGAACCTTCCTGAATGCCCAATTGCTCGGCTACGGTCTTGGGGATACGGACAGCCAGACCGTTTCCCAGCTTGGCAACATGCAACTTAGGAATCATTTTATACTCCTACCCCCTATGTATAGATATATAGAAACAGATTGTCAAACAAGAGTTGCCGTCCCCCGATCGACAAAGTGGAGCAGGGTTCTTACCCGACCAGCTGCGAACGCTGAAAGAAACCCAGAAAATGAAGATTTGCCGGGAAGAGATTTCTTAAACTCTCTCTTCTCAGTTCAATCTCGATTGCCGCAAAAATTCAAGGTTGGTTGACTCGAGTCACTGTTTCGATTTTTGGGTAAACAAGTATATAATTCACCAAGACTATTCACCAGTACGTTCCACTAAACTCATACGAACACCAAAAAACGGAGACAAAAGATGGGCAGACCCGAATTCGGAGTAATGCTGAGACAGCAGAAAATAGATTTTGAAGACATAAAGGCCGCGGCGCAGCTATGCGACTCGACCGGATATGATTCCGTCTGGTTCTACGACCATGTCCTGGGTCAGGGAATAATAGGCATCGACATCTATGAACCCTGGACACTGATGTCCGCGCTTTCGACGGTAACGGAGAACGTCAAGCTCGGAACCATGGTGCTCTGCAACCCGTTCAGGCACCCCCCGCTTCTGGCCAAGATGGCTTCAACGCTTGACGTGATAAGCAACGGGCGGGTCGAGTTCGCGATAGGAGCCGGGTGGTTTGAAGAGGAATTCCGCGCTTACGGATATCCCTTTCCTTCAACGAAAGAAAGAATAGAGATGCTGAGAGAAGCGGTCACGATACTCAAACTTATGTGGACGGATGAAACCGCCTCTTTTTCGGGCAGACATTACAGGGTGGAAAACGCGATTTGCAACCCCAAGCCCGTTCAGAGCCCCCGCATTCCCGTATGCATCGGGGGTTCCGGGGAAAAATTCCTCTTAAGGGCAGTGGCGGAACTCGCCGATGAATGGAACTGTCCCGCGACAAGCGCGATTGAATTCGACCGCAAGCACTCGATACTCCGCAAGCACTGCGAGGAAGTCGGGAGAAGCATAGAAGATATAACGATATCCCAGCAGACCGTCTGCGTTCTGGTCGAGGACAGAAAAGATCTCCCGGAAAAGCTCGAAAAGGCCCAGAGGCGCTACGGATTCTTCGGAGACATAGAAAAACTCGGGATCGTGGGAACCCCGAAAGACTGCGTAGAGAAGATCAACGCGGACCTGGAAAAGGGAATATCCAAATACACGATTTTCTTCTCAGACGTGATGAACCCGAAGACCATAGAGCTTTTCGCAGAGGAAGTAATACCCGAATTCAGATAAAAACCGGCTGTCGCAGTTCTTCATTGATTTGCAAACGCTCCCGCGGAATCTCTTTTTCGAAACCCCTGCCCTTGAAATCCGAGCTGAAATTTAATAGTTTATAATTAGGGTGTGAGCACTATGAAGACAGCACTGTTACTGGCAACATGCATCGCGTTGTTTTTTACCGGAGGCATGGCGAACGCTTTTTTCTCCACATGTCCAATGAATATGGACGAGGTTCCCGCCGAAATGCAGATGGATGCCGACATGGACATGCCCTGCCATGAAACAGAAGATTCAGAAGACCGAAGTTCCGATCAATGCGATGGCTGTGATTGCCAGCATTGCGTCCAGACGAACGCACTGCCGGTTGAAGAATTAAAAGATCCTCACGGGGGAGCTGCTGTAGGAATTCTTGCTGGTCAGCTCCTGTCCTCCCGCCAGATCGAAACCCATTTCCGACCTCCAAAACACCTCTCCTGAGCAAACCCGCGCGCCCGCGCGCTGTAAACGGCTTCGCTTTGGCGTCGCCAAGCCATAATCAATACTCAGGAGGAAACATGAAATCAGCAGTTTTCGCTCTATGCTGCGTGATCCTGATGGGATATGCCCCTCAGTCACTGTCCCGTCCGGTCTCATATCCGGGCGGCTGGACGGTCATGCAGAAAAACGACAAGAACGCACATTCTGTTCACGTTCATTATTCGCCGACGGCCAGGTATTCAATAGGATACAGAACCGAATACTGGCGCGAGGAGCACTGGCAGTTCCACGGCGCACAGCTCAACTATCTGGTGAAGCGCCACAACACGCCGGCCTCGCAGGCAAACTTCTATCTTAAGAGCGGTCTCGGCATTGCGTACGGCGATCTCGGAGTGCCCGACGGCAAACCCCGGCCCGCCGCCTTTGCCGATATCGCCCTTGACTGGGAAACCCGGCGGTATTTTACGAGCTATGAGAACCGCGTCTACTACGCCGAAGACACAGCGAAGTTCTTCAGGCAGAAAGCGCGGGTGGGAATCGCCCCTTATCTCGGGGACTACGGCGATATCCACACCTGGCTCATGCTGCAAGTTGACCACATCACGGGGGAGAGGGATAACATTTCGTTTACTCCTCTCGTGCGGTTTTTTAAGAACGAGTATCTCGCCGAGGTCGGAATCAGCGACAAAGGTGGGATTTTGTTCAATTTAATAATAAGATTTTAAGGAGAAAACTATGAAAATATCAATTACGGCAATTGTTTTTATGACACTTTTTTTCGCGTTCCAAAGCCATGCGCAACATGGACATGGAAAACACGAACATAACCATAACCATGAAGGTCAGGTGGTAGAGCCCTCTGCAACTTCAAACGACATGGAAAATGCCGCCTGTGAAAATACCATCAACATCAAGGTAAGCGGACTTGTATGCGATTTCTGCGCCCGTTCCCTGGAAAAAGTCTTCCTGAAACGCGGCGATGTTGGGGGAATCAATGTTGATCTCGGCAAGGGCTCCGTAGTAATCGCCATGAAACCCGGACTGACCATTGAAGATGCGACGCTTACGAAGCTCATCACGGATTCGGGGTACAGCGTGAACGCAATTCAAAGGGGGTGCGAGCATGGATAACACAAATCCCGGCTACGGAGTGAAGCAAACGCTTTTGCCCTCGCTCAGTCTGCTCACGTCCGCCGGAACGCTGGTGTGCTGCGCCCTGCCCGCTTTATTGGTGACGATCGGCGCAGGCGCGGCTCTGGCGGGAATCGTAGGAACCGCGCCCTGGCTTATCGCGTTGTCAAAATACAAGATCTGGACGTTCGGAATCTCAGGCGCGATGATCCTGATCGCCGGAGCCGCTCTCTGGAGTTCAAGGAACGCTCCCTGTCCGATTGACCCGGCGCAGGCAATTGCATGCGCCAGACTGCGAAAGGCGAGCAACTGGATATACCTGTTGTCCGTGCTTCTGTGGTGCGTGGGCTTTTTCTTCGCTTTTATCGCCGCGAGAATTTTTTACTGATTTCCTTCAGGCCTTCAGATTAGGGAAATGTCCGGGAAAACCGGAGTTTCCCTGACCTGCGAGGCGCCATGGGCACTGGTCAGGAATTTTTCTGGTCCCCGAAAGACTCCAGGACCATCTCGGCGAACTCGCCCGCGAATTCTCTCATTCTGTTCGATATCCGGCTCTCTGAGGTAGCCCTTTCGTACGTGTCGGCCATTTTCATCATCGTATAGTAAAAATGATAGTTCATCTCCCCCACTTCCATTTTCTTCGTCCAAAGATCTATCACCAGAGATTCCTTCTTGTCCGTATCCCACATGGAGAGAAAAGCCGCCTCGCAGCGCCTCTCTCCCGGTTCCTCGGACTGGGAGGCCTCCCAGAAAAGCTCCTCGGGAACATTGTCTTCACCTAGCACTACCTTCAGCTTGATTTCGGCGTCTTTGGACATGGAAAACTCCTTGGAAATTTTTTATAAAGAACGGGAAAATCCGCGCGGAAATTATATCCGGTTTCGGGCAAGGCGTCTCAAGACACATTCCGTGACGCCCATTTAACGCGCAGTGGAAGGAGTGAAAAAATTACCAGGGAAGCTTGCCCATCAACGGAGCTATCTTGGTGCCGAAAAGCGCGACGGTCGCCACTATGCCTATAAAAGCAGCGATACCGATAGCCACTTTCACGGTGAAAAGAAGAACTATTTTGTCGAGCTGCTCAGGAGTAAGTTTCATCTTAATGCCCTCCTCCCTTCGATTTTCCGTCAAAGTACGGGTCGCCGAAAGGTATTACCGGGAACCTGTTTATAAACACAAGAAAAGTCGCCACGAATCCCGCGAGAAAACCCAGGGTGATCAGGAAGTGATTGATGCTGAAAACCAGTTCGCTCGTAAGCGAGGGGATGACCAGCAGGAACTTGTCCATCCAGAGGCCCGAGAAAGAAACCGTGGCGATAAAGACGGCTATCGGGGTAACTATCTTGTGCGTGCGGGGCAGAAAGGAGACAAAAGGAAATATGAAACAGCACGTGAGTATGGCCCACGCAAACGAGCGGAAGGGCTCGTCCACCACCCTTTTTATCACGAACCCGGTCTCCTCCGGCATGTTCGCGTACCAGATCGTAAGAAGCTGGGAGAACATGAGGTAAACCCAGAAAAGGGAAAAACCCTGGAGTATCTTTCCCATATCCCAGTAATGATTAAGGGAAAGGTAGTCGTCAAGTCCGAGATAACGCTTGATGGGAACCGAAAGTATTATCGTCGCCCCTATGGCGGCTATGAGGCTTCCCATGAAATAGTAGGGTCCGAAAAGCGTGCTGAACCAGTGAGGATCAAGCGACATCATGAAGTCCCAAGCGAAAAGGGAAAAAACAATGGCGTAGACCCCGATTACCGCGGGGGCAAGCTTCTTCAGCCTGACAATGCTTTCGCTACCCTTGAGATCCTGTTCAATGGATGTCCTCAGGTAGAAATAATTCAGGATGAGAAGGATCGCGAAACCCGCCACGTTCCTCGCCATCACGAAATTCACGTTGAGCCATATGTCCTTGGGACTGTGGTAGTGATGATGCGCGTAGGGAAGGATGAATTCCTTTCCGATGAAAAGAACTAGCAGGAGCACGAAGGAGACTATGGTGAAGCTCGCGAAGCCCTCGCTTATGCGGAGAAGCCCCCTGCCCCACCTGGCGTTGGTTATCCTCAGTATGCAGGAAAACACAAGCCCGCCCTGGGCCACTCCCGTCCAGAAAAGAAAATTCACAAGGAAAAGCTGCCAGACCTCCTCGGCCCTCTCCCCCTTGGCGTTTATCACGAAAGCTCCCGCGCCCACAACCGCGAGGGCGACAAAAACCATGAATACCCATCTGGGTATCTGGTTTCTCTTCGCTAGTATCTCCTGGCTTACGGACTGATCCATTTCTCTACTGATTCTCCTTTGCAGAACCCGGGTTCTGAAGCTTTCTCACGTAATTGACCACGTGCCACGCGTCCTGCTCCGAGATGTTCTCGCTGTAGGAAGGCATCATTACCTTGCCCCCGTAGCGTATATAGGCGTAGATGTAACCGTCGGTTCTCTGCGCCACGGCCGGCGTGGTGAGGTTGACCGGGTAAAAACCGAGTCCTTTCTTTATTATTATTCCGTCCCCAAGTCCCCCGGGGCCGTGACACACGACGCACTGCTCCCCGAAAACCTTCTCTCCCCTGGCCGCCGACTCGTCGCTCTGGGGAACCGGCCCTTTTTCTATCTGCTCGACCTCGTTCCTGTCCCCGAGCTTCGTTCTCTCGCCGTCGGTGGAAATTGAATTGCGCGGGAAAAGCACGGGCTCCTCGTAAGGCTGAATCGAGTCCTGAGACCACATGTCCCATGACCAGGGAAGCGAATGGGCGGGGGAAAGCGAAAGCGCGACCGCGAAAACAGCCGCCGCGCACACCTTCAGTCTCAAGGAGAGACCGAGCGCCCGGGTTCTCCCCGGAAGTGTCCCAAAAAACCTTCTATGCTTCATCAAACTTGATCTCTTCGGCTCCCGCAGAATTCAGTATCGCTTCGACCGCGCCTATGTTTTCCTTCTCGCATATGACGGCGACGCCGAACTTGTCGTCCGAGAAACGCTCGTCATAAAGCCTTACCGGGGTTCTCTGTCTTATGAGGGAATTCACTATCAGCCCCAGAAAGGTCGAAAGCGCGCCGAAAAGCACCGTAAGCTCAAAAACGATAACCATGTAGGGAATTATCGAAACTATCGGCTTGGCGCTCACCGCTATCGGCCAGGCACTTGAAGTAAGAACCGTAAAGCCGATTCCGCAGGTCGCCCCCAGCAGGCCCCCGAAGAGGGTGAAGAACCGCACCGGGCTCTCGGGCAGATCGACCGCCGCCTCGATTTCGTGGTCCGGAAACGGGGAGAACACCCTCATGTTGCGGTAGCCCGCCTCCTTGAGCTTCTCCACGGCCGAAAGAACCGAGTCCTGATACGAGTAAATCCCTACTACGCCCTGATCCATTTCCTGCTAACCTCCCTTCTTCGGCACCGGAAGTATTTCCTTCATCTCCGCTATGGAGACTGCCGGAAGAGTCTTCACGAACAGCAAGAAGAACATGAAGAACCACGCGAAACTTCCGATCGTTATGCCGGCCTCGACAAACGATATCTTGTATATGCCCCAGGCGCCGGGCTCAAAATCCCTTGAAAGCGATATGACGATGATATTGAACCGCTCGAACCACATTCCTATGTTTATCAGTATGGAGATGACGAAAAGCGCCTTTATGTTCTTTCTCACCTTCTCCCACCAGAAGGCTATCGGAACGACGCAGTTGCATATCACCATCGTCCAGTAGAAAAGAGCGTACTCCCCGGTCGCCCTGTAGACGAACTGTCCCCACTCGTAGGGGCTTCCGCTGTACCACGCCATGAAGAACTCCGCCGCGTACGCGTAGCCGACTATGCAGGAAGTCAGAATTATGAGCTTCGCCATGCCGTCGTAGTTATCAAGCGTTATGTAGTCCTCGAGATGAAAAATCTTCCTTATAGGTATGGTGAGCGTGATGACCATCGCGAGCCCCGAGAAAATGGCTCCCGCGACGAAGTACGGCGGGAATATCGTGGTGTGCCATCCGGGAACGTTGCCCATCGCGAAGTCCCAGGACACGACGCTGTGAACCGAGAGAACAAGAGGCGTGGCGAGGGCCGCGAAATAAAGATAGGCCCTCGTGTAGTGAAGCCATTCCCTGTTCGACCCCTTCCATCCGAAGGAGAGAATCGAGTATATGATCTTTCTCGGAGCCTCCTTCACCTTGTCCCTTATCGCCGCGATATCGGGAATCATTCCGACCAGGAAAAACACCGAACTCACGGTAAGATAGGTGCTTACCGCGAACACGTCCCAGACAAGCGGCGACTTGAAGTTTATCCACAGCTCCCTTGAATTGGGATAGGGGATGAGCCACAGGAAGTTCCACGGTCTCCCGAGGTGGATTATGGGAAAAAGTCCCGCTGTGAGAACCGCGAAGACCGTCATGGCCTCGGCGATCCTGTATATGGACATCCTGAACCTCGCGCGGAAAAGATAGAGTATGGCCGAGATAAGGGTTCCCGAATGCGCTATTCCGACCCAGAAAACGAAATCGGTTATGTAGACTCCCCAGAAAACCGGGTGACGGTAGCCGGCCACTCCAAGTCCCTCCACCACCTGGTAGAAAAAGCACGTGACGCCGAGTCCCACGAGCGCCACCGTGGGAAGAAAAAGAGCCCACCACTTCTTGGACGGCTTGTCGACCATCCTGACCACGTCTTCGGTTATTCTCGCGTAAGTTAAAGGCGTCTGCTGCGTCTGGCTCATCACACTCTTTCCTGTTTCACTTTCTTAAGATAGGTGATCGCGGGCTTGGTGTTCACCACTTCGAGAACCTTGTAGCCCCTCTCGTCCTCAGAGAGCACCGATGCCCTGCTTTTGTCGTCAACTAGGTTGCCGAACACTATGGCGTCGCTCGGGCAGGCCTGCTCGCAGGCCGTGAGAACCTCCCTGTCGCGAAGGAGCCTTCCTTCGTCCTTGGCGAGATCTTTCCCGTAACTTATTCTCTGAACGCAGAAGGTGCATTTTTCCATAATTCCCTTCGACCTCACGGTCACGTCGGGATTAAGCTGCCAGTTAAGCGGCTCGGGGAACTTGTAGGTATACCAGTTGAACCTTCTTACCTTGTAGGTGCAGTTGTTCGCGCAGTACCTCGTGCCTACGCAGCGGTTGTATATCATGCCGTTCAGGCCCTCGTGGTTGTGGTAAGTCGCGAAAACCGGGCACACGGGCTCGCAGGGGGCGTTTCCGCACTGCTGGCAGAGCATGGGCAGGAATCTCACGTCGAGGCTTCCGTCGCTGTTTTTCTCGAAGAACCTCTCTATGCGGATCCAGTTCATCTCGCGGCGCTTCGCCATCTGCTTCTTTCCGACGAAGGGAATGTTGTTCTCCGCCTGACACGCCGTAACGCAGGCTCCGCAGCCGGTGCACTTGTTGAGGTCTATCGCCATTCCCCATCTGTACTTGGAGTATTCCTTTTCCGGGTAGAAATCAGGGTGTTTCGAGTGCTCCGACCCGTGGGCGCCGTTATGGTGACCGATCTGGTCAAGAGCGACGGTCTTGGCGACGTGCCTGTCCCCCTGGCTCTTTGTGTACTGCGTTCTTACGAGCAGATCTCTTTTCCTGAGGGACTTTACGCCCGCCTTTGTCGAAAGCAGCGAGAATCCCCCCGAGAGCGCGTCGGTCGCAGCCGGCAGCAGGGCAAAGGGATTCACTCCCCTTCCCTTCGCGTACCTTCCGTAGGAAGTGTGCCCCTGCCCCAGCGGGACGGCTATCGTATCGGCTCTTATTCCCTCATAGACGAAAACCTGCACCTCGAAGCTTCCCCCGGGGACGTCCACCTTCACGTAGGAACCGTCCTCAAGGCCCATTTTCGCCGCGACCGCGGGATTTATCTCAAGCCAGGAATCCCAGACCGAAGTGGTAAGAGCTTCGGGAAGCTCCTGAAGCCACGGCTTGTTCGCCCCTCTTCCGTCAAGAAACCTGTATGACGGATAGGCGATCAGGTGAAAATCCCCCTGTCCCCTGAACTGCGGATCCTTGAACGAAACCGAACTTATCTTCGGCGAGAGGGAAACGCTGACGGGGGCGGGAGCGGTCGTGACAGAGCCTTTTACGACGAAATTCTCCCAGAACTTCTCAAAGCCCGTTCCGGGGGAGATTGTTGCGGCCTTTTTCTTCCAGGCGTTTCTCAGGTAGTCGTAGTATTTTTTCTCGGCAAAGGTGTTTTTAAGCGCCTCGACGTTCTTTGAAACCGATATCAGGGTGTCGCCCGCGGACTTGGTATTGAAAACGGGTCTCATGACGGGCTGAACGATGCCGGTCACGCTTTTTTTCGGGCTGTAGTCGCCCCAGCTTTCAAAATTAGTGCTTTCCGGAAGCACGAGATGGGCTTTCTCGGAAGTTTCATCGAGGAACGCGGAAAGACTCAGGACAAACGGCACCTTCTCAAGCGCCTCGGCGACTTTAAGTTCCCCGGGAAGAGTGAAAACGGGGTTCACGTTATGAACGATGAGAATCTCCACCTTGCCCGACCTCATCTCCTCCACAAGCTTGCTGATATCACCGAAAGTGTTCGCTCCCGATATCGAGAGCGGATCCGAGAAATCAACCGTCTTACCGATGTTTCCCGCAAGGTAGTTCAGTATGTTCACGGCAACCATGGTCTCGGTGGCGTTCGATCCGGTGTTGGCGGCGCCGCCGCCTATCGCGAGACTCTTCGAAGCTGCGAAATCGCGGGCGATTTTTTCTATCGTGCCCGCGGAGACCTCGGTAAGCTCCGCTACTTTTTCGGGCGTGTAGCCGGAAACCATCGCGGCTGTCGGCCCTGGGGCGACCTTGTTAAGACCCTTTGAGATCATCACGTTCGCGATCCCGAGAGCGAGGTACTGCTCCGTGCCCGGTTTCGCCGCGATCCACGTGTCGGCGTTTGAAGCGGTCATTCCGGAGCGCGGCTCTATATGAACGACCTGGCCGGTTTTTCCGTGGTCTATGTCCCTCAGTCTTGAATATCCTATGGAGTTTGAAACCGCGGAAAGCCACGTCTCAAGATAATCCGCCCCGAAGGAAAGAAGGTAGTCCGCCTTGTCTATCCTGTATGAAGGTATTTCGTCTCTTCCGAAAACTATCGAATTCGCCTTTCTGATGGGCTCGTGGGAGAAGGTCTCGTAAACGCAATGCTCTCCTCCAAGGGGTCTCAGGAATTCCGCGACGAATTTCGAGTAAGTTCCCGACACGTCGTTGCTCAGGTAGACGATCTTCCCGGAGCCGAGGGAATTCAGTTTCTCCGCGAGTATTTCTTCGCCCCGCTCCCAGCCTATGGGTTCGAGTCTTTGCGTATCGGCGTTGTGCCTGAGAGGGGAACGAACCCTGTCGGGATTGTAAAGGCCCTGCAGGGAAGCCTGGCCCACGGCGCACGTCTTGCCCCTGTTTATATGGCTCTCGGGGTTGCCTTCGACCTTTATGGCGCGTCCCTCGCGGTTTTTCACCACGAGACCGCAACCCGACGAGCACTCCCTGCATGTCGTCGCGTAGAATTTGGGCACTCCGGGAATGACGTTTTCAGGAGGAATAACGTAGGGGATTATCTGCTCCACGGGCTCAGAACAGCTTCCGGCAACGGCCGCCGTACCGCCGGCCACCCCGATCACTTTCAGGAAATCCCTTCTCTTCATGCCACCCTTTGCTTTGTTTTCTTTCCGAGACATATATCCCCTCCGCCTAGTAATGGCAGGTCAGACAATCCTTCAGTTCGGTTTTGTGCTGCTCGTTGTCGGCGTTTTCCTCATGACACGATATGCAGAACCCCATCGTCAGGTCTTTCGCCTTATGGACCACGTCCATTTTCTCAACTTCCCCGTGGCAGGTGCTGCACTCGAATCCGCGCTTTATGTGCCTTTTATGGTTAAAGCGCACAAACTCCGGCATTCCCGCTGAGGTCGTGCCGTACATCCCGGTAACCTTCACCCACGGTATCGGCTCCTGCCTGCGCCAGTAGCCCTTCACCTTGTTTATCTCCTCTCTTATGTTGATCGTCTGGCCTCCCTGCGTCGTGTACTCAACGTCCCTTCCGGCAACATAGGCATGACATCCCATGCACTTCTGCACCGAGGGAATGCCGGGATGGGGAGAAACTTCCGTGTAGCTGTGGCAGGTCTGACACTGTATCTGGTTGTCCCCGGCGTGTATCTTGTGGCTGAAAAGAACGGGCTGCGCGGGGCCCTTGTCGCTGCTCTCGGCAGTTTCCGCGTAAAGGAAAAAACCCGCCGTCACAAGCAAAACGGTTATAGCAATGGGCAGAAATCTCTCTCTCTTCTTCATTAAACTTGCTTAAAAACGGGTTATTTAATCAGGAAGCAAATTAATGGGCTAGTATTATTAGCAAGTTCTTCAAATCTGTCAAGAACTCAGAGGCCGCTTCGGAAAAACTGCGGAACCCTGAAGAAAAAAGCCGGTGGCGCCCGGCGGCGGTCCGGAAGAAATCACCACCGCGCTTTCTCAGAAAGCTCCTCTAAAAAGGCGTCCGCAGAGAATTTTCCGCCGAAAAGAGGGGAAAAGCAGTCCTCCCCCGCCCGCTCAAGCCCCGAGAAGGAACCGCCTTCGACGTCAAGCCCCGGGAAATATGGAATCACCCCCAGTATGTCAACCGAGAAAACATCCCTCAAAACCTCCGGGTTGGTCGCCGAAGCCACATCCGCGGGCTCAGGAAACCCGTTTATCACTACCCCGAGAACCCGCGCGCCCCTCTGCCTCGCGTACTCAAGCGAAAGGGCGGTATGGTTGAGGGTGCCGAGTCCCGGACGCGCGACTATGACCATGGGGGCATCAAGATCGACGGCAAGGTCAGCCATCATGTAGCTTTCGGTAACGGGCACGCAGATGCCTCCCGCGCCTTCAACGAGGGTTACGTCGTTTCGGGATATATAATCCCGCGTATGTTCTATTATGTCCTCAAGGGGGATATCGACCCCCTCGATCGCGGCGGCCCGATAGGGGGAAAGAGGAGCCCGCAGGCGGCAGGGAGAAACCTCGGACAGCACGCACTCCCTTCCCAGAAATCCGTAGACGAACTCGGCGTCGCCGAGACCGTCAAGTTCCGTCCCCGTCTGAAACGGCTTTATCACCCCGGCCGCAGGACCTTTTTCCGAGAGAAGGGCCGCAAGGGCCGCAGTGACCGCGGTTTTCCCCACTCCCGTGTCGGTACCGGTTATGAAAACGGCTTTGGGAAGATCCTTCATCAAATCCGCGGCGGGAAACTACAGACCCAGTTCTCTTACCTTCGCGGCTACCTCGTCGGCGTGGGACGAGGTGTTCACCTTGTTCCAGATATGGGCTATCCTGCCGCCTTTTTCTATAAGGAAGGTAACCCTGCGGGCGGAATTGAACCTGCTCTTCACGCCGTAAAGATTCACTATCTCCCTGCTTCTGTCGCTGAGCAGCGGGAAGTTGAGGGAGAGCTTGTTTCTGAAGTTCTCGTGGGACTTTACCCCGTCTGTGCTTACCCCCAGGACCTGCACCCCGAGAGACGCAAGTTCCTCCTCCGCGTCGCGAAGCGAGCAGGCCTCCTTCGTGCAGCCCGGAGTGTTGTCCCTAGGATAGAAGTAGAGCGCCACGGTCCCTTTCGAATAGAAGTCGCTCAGTCTTACCTTCTCCGCGCCGTAGGTTTCGGCTTCAAAATCAGGAGCCTTGCTCCCTGTCTCAAGATTTTCTCCCATTTCTAGCCTCCTTGGTTACGGCGGCAAAACGCGGGGATCAGAACATCCCCAGGCTTTCCTTCGCCGCCTCGCTCATCTTTCCCGGGTCCCAGGGCGGGTCCCACACGATCTCGACGTTCACCTCGGAGACCCCGTCAAGCTCCTCGACAAGGTACTTGGCCTCTGCGACTATCTGCGTCGCGGCGGGACATCCGGGAGACGTCATCGTCATGTCGATATTCACCCGGGAACCTTCAACGGCAACCCGGTAGACAAGGCCCAGATTGACTATGTCTATTGGTATCTCGGGATCGTATATGTCGCCGAGCACCTCCATCACGTCATCTTCTGTGACTTGGGATTTTTCAGTCGCCTCGCTCATCGAAAAAACACCTCTGCTTAAAAAATATCATTCCCCGGCCCTCAACTCAACACCGCATCTGGGACAGAAGCCTTCATCAGACTTTCCGTATTCGTAGTATTCGCCGCAGTAAGGACAGAGTTTTACCCTGGGCCTCGTGATGAGCCACAGCGGCAGAAACAGTATGAGGACGAAGAACACGCCGAGGAACCAAAGAAACGCCTTCCCCGTGGTCTTGCCCCTGTTCTTCGCGTCCGTGTAAACCCAGAACGCCGCTATAAACGCGATCGCCAGTCCAAGAAATTCCATGTCAGGCCCTCTTCCCTATCCTATTGACCTTATCGCCGCAAGCGCCGCGTCGTAATCCGGCTCGTTCGCTACCTCTTCCACGTACTCAACGTGCTCGAGCACGTTATCGCGGCCCACGACGAAAATCGCGCGGGCAAGGAGCCTGTTCTCCTTTATGAGCACCCCGTAGGCCTCTCCGAAAGAGGCGTACTGGTAATCCGACGCCGTCCTCACCCTCTCCACTTCGGCGGCCGCGCAGTAGCGGCTCTGCGCGAACGGAAGATCCATGCTCACCGTTATTATCTGCACCGAGTCGGAAAGCTCCGCCGCTTCCTCGTTGAACCTGCGGATCTGAACATCGCAGACCGGCGTGTCCACCGAAACCACCACGTTGAAAACCTTCACGTCGTCTCCGAAGCTCCCGAGGCTTACCTCGCTTCCCAGGGTCTCCACGCACCTGAAATCGGGAGCCCGGCCACCTTTTTTCAGTTCAGGACCTATAAGGGTAAACGGGGTCCCCTTCAGTTTTACAGCATTTTCTCTTTCCATCTGGCTTTTCCCTCCTCAAAGCTGTTTTTCTTCAATATCAAGATTTATTTTCCTAGCCGTTACGTTCGCATCATAAATGGATATCCCGGCGATGAAAAGCGTCGCAAGAGAATACCCCACAACGAGAGTAAATGTGGAGCGGGGAACATCTTCAAGCGTCCGGGCGTCCGCAAACTCAAGGAAAACCTCAAGCGGTTCGCGCGAAAGCATGTTCACGACGATTATGAGAGCGAAGATCGAGACGGCCTTGACGAACTGCCCGTTGTAGAGCTGTCCGAGTCCCGGGAAAAAAAGGGAAAGCAGGACAGCCAGCCAGGGCTTTTTTCTTCCTTCTCCTCGCATCTTCCACAAGCGCTCCGTCAGCAGAGAAAACCGCGAAGGGCTTCCCCGGGGCTCTCAGCCTTCATGAACGTTTCTCCTATAAGAAAAGTGTCTATGCCGCAGGCCATGAGCCCGGCCATGTCCTCGGCCGACGATATGCCGCTTTCGCTTATTATGATCTTGCCTTCAGGAACCATGCCGGAGAGCCTCCTTGACACGTCAAGTGAAACGTCGAACGTCCGAAGGTCCCTGTTGTTTATGCCTATTATCTCGCTTCCCGCCAGAAGAGCGGTCTCGAGCTCCTCCTCGCCGTGCACCTCCACGATGCAGTTCATCCCGAGGGAACGGGCGAGGGAAAGATATTCCTCTATCTGCCCCCGGTCGAGCACGGCGACTATCAGAAGCATGAGGTCGGCCCCGTGGCACCTCGCCTCGTAGACCTGGTAGGGGTCTATGGTGAAATCCTTCCTCAGAATCGGAAGCGCCGAGTGAGTCCTTATATCGGAGAGATAGGAAATGTCGCCCCCGAAGAACCTGCGGTCGGTAAGGACCGAAAGCGCGAAGGCCCCCGAGTCCTCGTACTCCCTGGCAATGGAGAAATGATCGAAATCATCCCTTATGACTCCCCTGGAAGGGGAAGCGCGCTTTATTTCCGATATTATCTTCACTCCCCGGGTCCTTGAGTGAAGAGCGGCGAAATCGATGGCCGGGGAACGGTCCGCGGCGGCGGAGGCGAGCTCTCCGAGAGGAAGCTTTTTTTTCGCCTCATCCAGTTCACGCCTTTTATGCGCAATTATGTCATCGAGGATCATCGGGCTGGTTCCGGTCGGTTGGTAATTTCAACGAGTATCTCAAGCTTTCCGAGCGCGGCCCCGCTCAGAAGAGAATCTTGGGCCAGAACGAGCGCTTCCGCGAGGTTCTCCGCCCCGCCCGAAACGTATATGGCCGCCGCCGCGTTAAGCAGGCTCGCGTCCGTTTTCGCGCCGTTCTCCCCTCCTCTCAGCACGGAAAGGGTTATCTCCGCGTTTTCGGCCGCGTTGGCTCCGCCCATGAGTTCCTCGGGCGAGCGGGTTTTCAGGCTGAAATTCTCGGGGCGCAGATCGTACTCGCTGATTTCGCCGTCGCGAAGTTCGGCCACTTTCGTGCTTCCCGTAACGGTTATCTCGTCCACGCACCCTTCCCCGTGAACCGCCATGACGTTTCGCGAACCCAGGTTCCCGAGCACCTCGGCGACGGGAACGAGAAGGTGCGGTGAGTAGACTCCCATAACCTGGTTTCTCACTCCGGCGGGGTTCACCACGGGACCTATCAGGTTGAAGACGGTCCTTATCCCGAGTTCCTTTCTGCACTTGGCCACGTTTCTCATGGCGGGGTGGTATACGGGAGCGAAAAGAAAGGCTATGCCCGCTTCGGAAAGGCATTTCTGCGCAAGGGCCGGGGAGATGCCTATTTTCACTCCGAGCGCTTCAAGCACGTCCGCGCTTCCAACCGGGCTTGAGACCGACCTGTTTCCGTGCTTCGCGACCGTCACTCCGGCCCCCGAGACTATGAAGGCGGCGGTCGTTGATATGTTAAACGTCCCGCTCCCGTCCCCGCCGGTTCCGCAGAGGTCCACGGCGGTTTCCCGGTCGCAGTCTATTTTTTCGGCCCTGCCCAGAAGGGCCTTCGCCACGCCGGTTATCTCGGAAACGGTTTCCCCCTTCATGCGAAGCGCCGTGAGAAAGGCGGCCATCTGGCTTTCGGGAAGCTCTCCCTCCATCATAAGGCCGAAGACCGCGGTCACTTCCTCCTCCGAGAGGTCCCCGCCTTCCACAAGCTTCGAGATCACTTCAGTTATCATCGCCGAACCCGCCTCTGTCCATGCTTTTCCCAACCTTGTCGAGAATGCCGTTTACAAACGCGGCGGAGGTCTCAGAGCCGAACTCCTTGGCCACCTCGACCGCCTCGTCTATAGTAACAGGCAGAGGTATATCGCTCAAGAAAACGATTTCGTAGGCCGAGAGACGCAGGATGTTCCTGTCTATCATGGACATTCTCGACACCCTCCAGTGCTCGGAACTCCTGTTCAGGATGCCGTCTATGGCGTCAATGTTCTCCACGACGCCCCGGCAGAGCAGAAACGCGAATTCGAGCACTTCACGGTCCGCCGCTTCGTGATGAAGCAGGCAGAAAGATTCAAAATCGGAACGCAGGCGGGACGGCTGCGGGCAGGTGTCCCCGGAGGCCGGATCAACCTGATAGAGAAACTGAAGGGCGGTTTCTCTTGATGACCTTCTTTTCCCCATCTGGCAGATCTAGGAAAGCGCTTTTACGAGGTTGACCATCTCAAGCGCGCTGAGCGCGGCCTCGCTTCCCCTGTTCCCGGCCTTCACCCCCGCCCTTTCAATGGCCTGCTCGGTGGTCTCGGTGGTTATTATGCCGCAGCAGACGGGCACCCCGGTCTCAAGAGCCACCGCCGAGAGATCCTTCGTCACCTGCGAAGCTAGGAAGTCAAAATGGGAAGTCTGTCCCCTTATTACGGCCCCGATCGCCACGACGGCGTCGTACTTTCCCGAAAGCGCCGCCTTCTTCACCGCCAGGGGCACCTCGAAAGAGCCCGGCACCTTTATCACGTCTATCGACCCTTCGCCCGCGCCGTGGCGAACCAGGGTGTCGACCGCTCCCTCCGTCATGGGGTTCGTGACGAAACTGTTGACCCTGCTTGACACGACGGCGAAGCGGAATTTCCCGGCGCTCAGTTTTCCTTCTATCATTTCACACATTTGCTTCCCTCTTACTTTGATATGGAAAGAATATTACCGTAATCGGCGCTTTTTCCCATCGCGGTTTCCCTTTCCGTGTAGTCCGAAATGTCAACGGGAACGCTCCCGACCATCCTGAGCCCGAAGCCCTCAAGCCCCTTTACCTTTATCGGATTGTTGGTGAGAAGCCTTATGTCGCGCACTCCGAGATCCCTGAGTATCTGGGCTCCCACCCCGTAGTGCCTGAGCTCCGCCTTGAGTTCCTGGCGCTCCGGGACAAGCGCGGGCGTCTCCTTTATCTTTCCGTTCGAATAGCTCTTTATCTTTTTCGCGAACCCCCCGTTGCTTGACTCCTGGTTTATGTAGACGAGAACCCCGGAGCCGTTTGCCTCTATCATCCTCATGGACTGGGTAAGCTTGGCCCTGCTGTGGCAGTAAAGCGAACCGAAGATATCGCTTATGGCGCAGTCCGAATGAACCCTGACGAGCGTCCCCTCCTCGGGGCTCAGCTCACCCTTCACGAAGGCCATGTGCTGAAGGCCGTCTATCTCGTTTTCAAAAGCGATGGCGCGGAAAACCCCGTACTCGGTGGGCACTTCCGCCTCGGCCACCCTGCGCACGAAGCTCTCCTTGCCTATCCTGTACCTTATGAGGTCTGCTATGGTGGCGATCTTTATGCCGTGCCTCTCGGAGAAGGCCATCAGGTCCTCAAGGCGCGCCATGTCGCCGTTTTCCTTCATTATCTCGCAGATGACCGACGCCGGGTGAAAACCCGCGAGGCGCGATATGTCGACCGAGCCTTCCGTGTGGCCGGCGCGGACGAGCACCCCGCCCTTTTTCGCTATAAGCGGGAAAATATGCCCGGGACGCACGAAATCCTCGGGTCTTGAATCCCCGGATATGGCCTGTCTTATCGTCGAGGCCCTGTCGTGGGTCGATATGCCGGTCGTTACCCCCTTTTTCGCGTCTATGGGAACGGTGAAGGCCGTGTGTTCGGGGGATTCGTTGTACTCGGGCTTTATGGGCTGAAGAGCCAGGCGGTCCGCGTCCTCCTGGGTAAGGGAGAGACAGATAAGACCGCGGCCGTGAGTGGCCATGAAGTTGATCACTTCGGCGGTGGCGTTTTCGGCGGGTATGACGAAATCTCCCTCGTTCTCCCTGTCTTCGTCATCGACCAGTATCACGAGCTTGCCCCGTTTTACGTCATCAATAATTTCCTCTATGGAGTTCATCTCTGCATGTCCTCTTCACTCGGCGAAAAAGATCGCGACGCGGACAGCCTCTTTAAGCAGGATATAGAATAGACCGCGTTCCTGTCAACTAGACGCGCGGAGCTTTACGTGCGGAAAAGACCGACCTTCTCCTTTATCTCCTCCATGTTCTCCTCGGCCATCCGCTTCGCCCTGAGGGTTCCCTCGCGGAGTATGTCCCTTACCTCGTCCGTCCTTTTTTCGTACTGAGCCCTTTTTTCCCTGACGGGCTCAAGGAGAAGGTTTACGGCGCGGGCGAGCTTCTTCTTCACCTCCACGTCCCCGACGTTTCCGGTCCTGTAGCGGTCCTTGAGATCCTCTATCTCCCCTGTGTCGTCGTTGAAAAGATCGTGGTAGATGAAAACCGGGTTGCCCTCCACGGTGCCCGGTATGTCCGCCCTTATTCTCTTGGGGTCCGTGTACATGCTCCTTACCTTGCGCTCGACTTCCTTTTCGCCGTCGCTTAAGTATATGCAGTTGTTGAGGCTCTTGCTCATCTTCCTGTTTCCGTCGGTGCCGACGAGGCGGGACGCTTCGCTTATGAGCGGTTCGGGTTCCCCGAAGTAATCGCCGTAGAGAAAATTGAACCTCCTGGCAAGCTCTCTCGTGAGCTCCACGTGGCTCAGCTGGTCCTCGCCCACGGGAACCTTGGTAGCCCGGAACATCAGTATGTCGGCCGCCATCAGCACGGGGTATCCGAGAAGCCCGGCCGAGTAGTTGTCCCCCACTCCCATGTCCTGGATTTTCTCCTTGAGGGTGGGGATTCTCTGGAGTCTCGGCACGGGACAGAGCATCGAGAGTATGGTGAAGAGTTCGGTTATCTGCGGCACCTGGGACTGCACGTAGAAAACGGAGCGTTCCGGGTCCATTCCCACGGAAAGCCAGTCGCACACCATCTCGACCGTGTTTTCCTCAACCTCGACGGCCCTGTCGTAATGCGTGGTCAGCATGTGGAGGTTGGCGACCAGGAAAAAGCAGTCGTATTCGCTCTGGAACCTGACGCGGTTCTGAAGCGAACCCACAAGATGCCCCAGATGAAGCTTTCCCGTCGGTCTGTCTCCAGTAACCAGAATGGGTTTTGAACTCACTATCAGCCTCCGAAAATCGATGCGTGGCGGTAATGTTACTCAAACAGCGAAGATACTCAACCGGAGACACGGGATTAGCGTCCGTATTGACTCTTCACATATTCCGGCGGAAAAACAAACCCCGCTACGCCGGCCGTGGGACCAAGGATTCCTTGTATAGCCGTTCACTTATCCCAAAATCGTTGATTATCATCGGGGGGGGGGTGATATAATGGTAAGTGGGGGAACCGTCACAGCTGGAGAAATCGAATTTACAGAAAAAGAGAGGAGGAAACTTCAATGAAGAGTTTTGCAGGGATAGCACTTATAGCTGTTCTATTTATGCTCAGCCTGATAGCCTGCGGAGGCGGAGATGTCAGCAACGGAAAAACAGGCACTACAGGACAGACAAATACCGGCAATACCGGTACGTCAGCCATCGATTCCAACTACGAGATTGAGGGCACAATCACAAGCATCGTCGATTCCCAGTCCTTCTATCTGGGCAGCATTCTTGTAACTCATGATTCCTCGACCCGCTTCGAATACGGAAACGCCGGCAACCTGGCCGTCGGCAGACGCGTAGAAGTTGAAGGCACCAGGACAAGCTCGGGAACCGTCACGGCCAGAGAAATCGAGTTTAAGAATAAGAACTACGACAATGATTATGGGGACAACTATGAGATTGAGGGCACAATCACGAGCATCGTCGACTCCCAGTCCTTCTATCTGGGCAGCATTCTCGTAACGCATGACTCTTCAACCCGCTTCGAATACGGAAACGCCGGCAACCTGGCCGTCGGCAGACGCGTAGAAGTTGAAGGCACCAGGACAAGCTCGGGAACCGTCACGGCCAGGGAAATCGAATTCGAGGATGACGACGACAACTCTTACAACTACGAGATTGAGGGCACAATCACAAGCATCGTCGACTCCCAGTCCTTCTATCTGGGCAGCATTCTCGTAACTCATGATTCCTCGACCCGCTTCGAATACGGAAACGCCGACAACCTGGCCACCGGCAGACGCGTAGAAGTTGAAGGCACCAGAACAAGTTCGGGAACCGTCACGGCCAGAGAAATCGAGTTTGAGGGTCACGACGACGATGATGACGATCACGACGACGATGATGACAATTCTTCCAACTACTACGAGATTGAGGGCACAATCACAAGCATCGTCGACTCCCAGTCCTTCTATCTGGGCAGCATTCTCGTAACGCATGATTCTTCAACCCGCTTCGAATACGGCAACGCCGGCAACCTAGCCGTCGGCAGACGCGTAGAAGTTGAAGGCACCAGAACAAGCTCGGGAACCGTCACAGCCAGAGAAATCGAGTTTGAGGATGACGATGACGATGATGATGATGACGATGACGACTAACTACTACAAACGGGAATCATCGAAATCGTGATTTCAGTACCAGTACAGGATGGACGGGGTTGAGTCCATCCGCCTGGACTTTCCGCAGATTCCGGCGGAAAAATAAAATCCGCCCCACCGAAACCGAAAACCTCGCCAATTCGCTCATACCATTGACACCGTACTCTCCAGCAGGCTATACTAAATGAAAAACATTCTCATTTAGTTACGCAGATGAACAGGACACTTTCCTTACTACTGACAATCGCTTTTCTGGGAACGCAGATGTTCTCCTTCGCCCACGCGGCCGAGTACGGTTCCCTGGAGCATGAACACGAGGGATCCGCCTGCGAGATATGCCTGAACGCCAAGTATCAGGACTATACGAGTCCCGGCACCGCTAGCGAAGACCGTGTTCTTCGCCGCACGGAGCATGTCCCGCAGCCGCCTGCGGACGTTATCGCAGTTCGGAACTCCTGCGACGCGGGAATTACCCGCGGACCTCCCCTCTCCTCCTGAAGCAGCAAAGAGATTTTTTCAGGACTCCCCCAGCATACAGTCGGGGAGCAGTGTTTTCTTTTCAGACTTAAGGAGGAAAAAATGAATATATTGCGTTTCGCGGTCATAACCGCGTTTTTTGCCGTTCTGCCGCTTTTTCACATGCCCGCTTCCGCGGCTTCCGACCAGGAGATAGATGCTCTCAGGAAGGAAATAGAGACCATGAGATCGGAATACGAGAACCGGATTATGCAGATGGAAGAGAAACTCGCCGAAATGGAGTCCAAAGACTTCCAGGCGAAAACGACCTACTCAAAGAGCAAGGACAGGGTCTACCCCAGCAGGGCCATCTACAACAGGAACCTTAACCCTTCAATCGGAGCAATACTGGGCGGACGATTCGCCGCCTTTTCTTCCGATGAGGGCGAAATTCCCGGGTTTGTCCTGGGACACGAGGGAGAACGCGGGAAGGAGGGAATCTCCCTTGGAGAGACCGAGCTTAATTTCTCGACAAGCGTTGACGACAAGTTCTACGGCCACATAACCTCGGCTCTTCACGACCACGGAGACGGGGTCGAGATCGAGCTTGAGGAAGCGTACGTGGAGACTCTCCCGGGTTCCGGGCTTCCGACGGGAGCGACCATAAGAATAGGACGCGCGTTCTGGACCATGGGGTACATGAACGAGCATCACGCCCACGGAGATGACTTCGCCGATCGCCCCCTGCCTTACAGGGTGTTTCTCGACAAGGGCTTTAACGATACCGGAGCGGAGATTTCATACGTGCTCCCGACCGACTTCTATGTCGAGGCGGGAGGCGGTGTTTTCCGCGGAGACGATTTCCCGTTTGCGGGAGCTGACGGTAACGACATAAACTCGTTCAGCGCCTTTCTGCGCGTAGGCGGTGACATAGGAGACAATTCATCCTGGAGAATCGGGGGCTACCTGCTTGACGGAGAGGCAAGCGGTCGCGGCGGCGGACACGGGCACGGAGACGAGCACGGAGATGAGCATGGAGACGATCATGCCGCTGAAGACGACCACGGTCATGAGGAAGAGCACGAAGACGAGCACGACCACGGAGATGAACACGCAGACGAACACGGGGAGAATCTCGGAGAGTTCTTCTCCGCCGGCATGTTCACGGGCGACACGAGGCTTTACGCGCTCGATTTCCGCTACACCTGGGCTCCCACCGGAAACTCCCGCCAGAAGGAGGTGCTCCTCCAGGGCGAGTATTTCTGGCGTGACGAAAAAGGCGTCTACACCCTCGAGGAAGAAGGCGAGCCGCATGAAGAGCGTCTCGACGGGGGAAGCCACGGCTGGTACGCGCAAGGAGTTTTCAAGTTCGCGCCGAAGTGGAGAATAGGCACCCGCTACTCCCAGATCTACTCTCCCGAAGATTCGGGGATAGATCACGATCCCTACGCGGTGGCGATAATGGGCGACTGGTCAAACAGCGAGTTCTCGCGCATACGCCTTCAGTACAACTACGAAAAACTGGGAGAGGATCTGAGCGACAACCAGATTCTGCTCCAGTACATAATGGGCATAGGCGCTCACGCGGCGCATAAATACTAAGAGCGACCGCGGTATGAGACGTTTTCCGACTTTTCTTTCCATCCTCCTGCCGGGGCCGCTTTTCGCGGCCCCGGCATATTCCTTCGCAAAGGCAGAGCTATCTGCCCGCGAACCGGAACGGGCGGCGCTGGCCGAAGAAACCGGCGGAACTAACGGCTCGGAGCGCGACATATTGACACGGCGCTTTCTCGTATAGCAGCTTGAATTATAATATTTCTCATTTAACCATGCAGATGAGCAGAACATTTTCCCTATTGCTTACGATCGCCTTTCTGGGAGCGCAGATGCTCTCCTTTGCCCATGCGGCCGAGTGCGATTCCCGGGAGCACAAGCACGAGGGAACTGAATGCGAGATATGCCTGAACGCCAAGTATCAGGACCATACGGATCCCGGCGCCGCGAGCAAAGTCCGCGTTCTTCACCGCGCACAGCACGTCCCGCAACCGCCTGCTGACGTTATCGTCGTCCGGGACTCCTGCGAAGCGGGAACTACCCGCGGACCTCCCCTTTCCTCCTAAGCTGTAAACAGACTTTTTGTTCCCCGCGCATACGCGCGGGCAGCGTAGTTTTTTTCAAACTTAAGGAGGAAAAAATGAATACATTGCGTTTCGCGGTCATAACCGCGTTTTTTGCCGTCTTGCCGTTTTCTCACATGCCCGCTTTCGCCGCTTCTGACCAGGAGAAGGTAAGAGTATTTGCCTGCGAGCCGGAATGGGCGGCGCTGGCCCGGGAAATAGGCGGTGACAAGGTGGAAGCGTTTGCGGCCACTTCGGCCGTGCAGAATCCGCACTACATAAGGGCGCGCCCAAGCCTGATATCCAAAGCGCGCAAAGCCGACATGCTGCTCTGCTCGGGCGCAAGTCTTGAGATAGGCTGGCTTCCGATTCTGCTTAAGAAGGCAAGCTCCGACCTCCAGCCCGGCTCCATCGGCTACCTCATGGCGGCGGATCTGGTCAGGATGCTTGAAGTCCCGGTCGTAGTCGACCGAAGCATGGGAGACATACATCCGCAAGGCAATCCACACGTGCACCTGAATCCGTACAACCTGGTGACGGTGGGCGAGATTCTCGCCGACCGGTTTTCGGGGATAGATCCTGAAAACGCCTCTTTTTACAGAGATAATTACCATGATTTTTCGTCGCGCTTCCGCGCCGCGATTTCCCGATGGGAATCCGAGGCTGCCGCGCTTAAGGGAAAACCGGTTGTGGTTCACCACCAATCGTTTGTTTACCTGATTGACTGGCTTGGAATGAAACGAGTGGGAACACTTGAACCGAAACCCGGCATTCCGCCGACTGCTTCTCACCTGAAGAATCTGCTGCGGGAGCTGAGAAGCAGCCCGGCGGACGTGATTATCCGTACTCCTTACGATCCGGATGACGCGAGTGAATGGCTTTCGGAGAAAACCGGGACAAGGGCAATCGTGTTTCCCTACACAGTTGGCGGCGACGAGCAGAGCGGCGATCTGTTCGCACTGTTTGAAAGGACTATAGCTTTACTGAAAGAGACACATCGTGTTAATCGGTGAACTTCTGGAAATCATCGGGCCGGCAATGGCTGCCGGCCTCATGATCGCGCTTACCCACGCTCCCCTGGGCATTGAAGTGCTCCGCCGCGGCATCATCTTTATTGATCTCGCGGTGGCACAGGTCGCGGGCCTCGGGCTTGTGGTCGGCAACATGTTTATCCATGATCCGTCTCCGTGGCTGATCCAGTTCATAGCGCTTGGCTGCGCGGTCGCGGCAGGGCTGTTTTTCCGCAAGGTGGAAACTGCAATGCCAGAGCGACAGGAGGCGATCATAGGGTGCTCTTTCGTGCTTGCCGCATCGCTGGCGCTTCTGCTGCTGGCCGATCACCCCCACGGCGGAGATGAGGTAAAACACCTGCTTTCGGGACAGATGCTGTTTGTCACGTGGGCGGACGTAGCGAAACACGCGCCCATTTACGCGCTGATACTGCTGGCCTGGTTCTCCAAGCCAAAGGTGCGAAACAACATGGGATTTTATCTGATCTTCGCTCTCGCCATCACTTCATCGGTCCAGCTGGTCGGCGTCTACGTGGTCTTCGCAAGCCTTATACTCCCGGCTCTGGCCGCGGTACAAGTCGGGCGGCCGTACCTTGTCGCGTGGCTCTGCGGAGTGGCGGCGGTTCTGTCCGGAATCGCCTTTGCCGCGGCGGCCGACATGCCCGCCGGACCGGTCATCATCCTCTCGTATACTGCAACGGCCCTGATTATACGGGGGACCAGGATAGCAAACGGGGATCAGAAAACTTAAGAAGAGTTTACTATGCGCGCCCTGGCAAGGAATTTGCGAATCAACACAATGCTACCGCTAAAAGTTGCGTATCGATCAACAGGGTTAGGAGATTAGAGAGATGAGACAATTTGACGTTGCTGTTGTTGGAGCCGGTCCGGCGGGGATAGGGATTGCCGCCATGCTTAAGGATCTGGGCATAAAGCGAATGACTGTTCTTGAGAGAGAACAGATCGGCGCGACTTTCGACAAATGGCCGAAGGAAATGCAGCTCCTTACCCCTTCATTTACAACTAATTTTTATGGTCATCTTGACCTTAATGCTGTTGTATCCGGAACCTCGCCGGCATATATGCTTCAAAAGGAACACCCTACCGGCAAGGAGTACGCGCTGTATTTAAGAGTTGTATCGGAATATTTTGATTTGCCGGTTATGGAACATGCAAATGTAGAGAAGGTGCTTCATTCCGAAGGCTCTTTTAAGGTTCACATTACTGAAGGAGAGCCGATAGAGTCTCGCTTTTTGATTTGGGCGGCCGGAGAATTTCAATACCCGAATACAAATTCTGTTCCAGGTGCTGAACTGTGTTTGCATAACAGCCGAGTGAAAAGCTGGGAACACGTTAAAGGCGATGAAATTTACATTATCGGCGGTTATGAGAGCGGCGTTGACGCTGCCATCCATTTAAGCCGACTGGGCAAAAAGGTCCGTGTACTGGACCGCGATGCGCGTTGGAGCAAGAAAACAACTGACCCAAGTGAAAACTTATCGCCTTTTACGCTGGAGAGGCTGAAGCAGGAAATGATTTATGACAGGATTGAGCTTGTCGGCAAATCCACGGTCAGGGAGATAAGGCTGGAGCAGGACAAGTATCTGATTTACGTCAGAGGCAGATCATTGCCTTATCAAAGCGCCGCACCGCCCATTCTGGCAACAGGATTTAAAAGCAGTCTGGTCGTCATTGAAGACCTGTTTAACTGGAAGAAAAACAAAGCTTACTGTCTGCTGAATGAGCAGGATGAATCAACCAAGACTCCCGGATTGTTTCTAGTTGGTCCGCAAGTTCGTCATGACGATCTTATTTTTTGTTTTATCTATAAGTATCGGCAGAGGTTTGGTGTTGTCGCCAATGCGATTGGAAAACGACTGGGTATGGATACGACGCTGCTTGAGCTATGGATACGACGCTGCTTGAGCTATATCGTAATGAAGGTCTCTACCTGGATGATTTGAGCTGCTGCGGAGAGGAGTGTGTTTGCTGATGCAAGAAGAATTGGTTCAGAAAAAAGTTAAGGCCAATATAAACATACAACGGTTATGCCAGCTGATTGCCAGTTTGTCCTGGCTGGCTTCCGTCATTGCTTACGGATCATTCGAACTGGGTGACTGCCTGCAAGCGTTAGCCGCATCCGCGTGGACCGTATCCAATATTATGAACTATCTTGCTGACAAAGATTATGTCATAAGCCAGAGCATGTGACGGCGGAGGCAGAATGCCAGTGTCAAAAGAAGCGGCTTCCGGCGCATGCGACGCCTTTACGTTCGGAAATCCTGAACAAAGACGACGGCTGATGAACTCTGTATTTTCGAACCTGAAGCCAGGGGGATTGACCCTCTGTTGCACCTCGCCCCTTGAAAAAACCGTTTCGCAGGTTCGTAAATGCGTCTAAATATTGAAGAATGGCGCGCCCGGAGGGATTCGAACCCCCAACCTCTTGATCCGTAGTCAAGCGCTCTGTCCAGTTGGGCTACGGGCGCGGAGATGAAACGCTTCCTAATGGTTCCTGAGCCGAGTCGCGCAGTCAACCCGGAAAACGGCAGGAACAGTTAACAATGCGGATTTCTGTATTATAATAGTCGTTCTGAATTTTATTTCGGGAAGAAACGAAATGCAAAAGCTCGAACCGCTTCTTGACGTCGAAGTCGAAACCTATCTTCGCAGGGTGAAGGACAAGGAAGAGATAAAGGATCTTGTTTCCGGGAACCTCACCCGGAAGACCTACGCAAGATTCCTGCTTACTTTCTACATCATCGAATTCCTGAGCCAGAGGGCGGTCAACATGGCAAGCGTAAACACCAAGGACTCCGATCCCTACCTGAGCAAGAGGTTTCATTCCTGCGCGCAGGGGGAACTCGGACATGCCGAGATCGCGCTTCGCGACCTCAGGGATCTCGGGGAGAGGGAGATCAACCCTTTCTGCCTTGAGATCGTAAGGGAATACGACGAGTTCCTGCAGAACGCCGCCGAGCGGTTCCCTCTCGCGATACTCGGGCATTCCTACCTGTTTGAAAACGTGTCGGGGCTTCTTTTCCCCGAACTGGAGACGGTTCCCGACCCCTCGACGTTCATAGAGGTTCACGCCAGGGAAGATCCCGCGCACTCCCTGGCGATAAAAAAGACGGTAAGGAGAATCGAAAGGGATCTCGGCGAAGAGGAGATCGGAAAAATAGTGCAGTTCAGCAGGGAAAGCGGAAACTACCTGATGCGGCTATTTGACTCCCTTGCCTAGACCCAGGATCTCCCCGTAGCGAAAGCACGAGACCAGGTGATCGTTAACCACCCCCGTCGCCTGAAGATGGGCGTAGACGATGACGGGACCCATGAAGCGGAAGCCCCGCTTCCTGAGGTCGCGGCTGACCGTCACCGAGAGTTCCGTCGAGGCGGGCACTTCAGAGAGCTTCTCCCAGCTGTTCGTAACCGGGACCCCTCCGGTAAACCCCCACAGGTAACCGGAGAAGCTTCCGAACTCTTCGCGTATCTCAAGGAACCGGGCGGCGTTGTTTATCGAAGCCTCTATTTTCCTGCGGTTCCGTATTATTCCGCTGTCAGACATGAGCTCCCGTATCTTTTCCTCCCCGTAGCGGGCGACTTTTTCCGGATCGAACCCGTCGTAAAGGCGCCTGTAGTTCTCCCTCTTGCGAAGGACCGTAAGCCAGCTGAGCCCGGCCTGGGCGGACTCCAGCACCAGGAACTCAAACTGCTTTCCGTCGGAGAAAACGGGCACTCCCCACTCCTCGTCGTGGTAGGCCCTCTCAATATCGGTCCGCTCGCACCAGGGACATCTTCGCATCTTATTTCTCCCTCCGGTTCAAAGAAAAGCGTTGTAGAGAAACCCGAAAAAAAGCACCTGGGGGACAGCCACCGCGGGAAGCAGCAGGGCCGTCTTTCTGCCTATGGCGGTCCAGAGAAGCCCGATCTCCGTGTAGTCGGTCACGACCCCCGCCATCAGGAAAACGAACGGATTTCCGAACGCCTGGACCTTGTCGTATATCTCAAGCGCAATAACTGAACTCCCCTCGCTGCAGACCTCGATCACGGTGGCTCCCGCAAGGGTGAGCAGGAGGCCCCCCGTATCCGGGCCCAGGTACCGCATGAAAAATTCCCCGGGCACGTACACGTCTATCAGCACCGCCGCGACAAGGCCGATTATGAGCCACCAGAGGATCATGTTGGAAAGACCGAGGCTTCCCCTGAGAACCCCCGGGACGCTTTCCCCGAGGGAGAAGTTCCTTATCTTTTCCCACTCGTATCCTTCCTCCATTTCCCCGACGTCGTTTTTCTCCACGTAGCCGCCCCGCTCAAGCGTCCCGAAGACAAGTCCCGTAACGATCGCGATAAATCCGGCCGTCACTATGAACAGGACGCCCTTCCATCCGAAAAAGCTCACGAGAAGAATGGTCACGGGGAAATTCGCCCAGGGAGAAGCGAGAAGAAACGTTATCACCGCCGGAACGCCCGCCCCTTTCCTGTAGATCTGAATCGCTATGGCGAGTATTCCGTGAGAGCAGGAAGACATGAGAAAGCCCCCCGCGAGCGCGTAGAAAAGGGATGAATTCCCCGTCCTGCCGAGGTACCTGTATATAAATCCCCGGGGGACGAAGTAATCCACGGCCCCGCCCAGAAGAAAGCCCACGATAAGCGGGACGGCAAGCAGTTTCAGGTAGCCCAGAAGGGAAGCGTTTAGGGCCGAAAGCGGCGGCAGGAAGGAGACGGCAACCAGGCAGAGAAGCAGCGCAAGCGAGATTTTCAGGTTTCGGCCGACCCGGAGGGGTTCGCCGGGCGGCGGAGTGTGGCAGCATGAAACCTCGTTCATTCCGTAAATCTTAGCATAATTCAAGGTCCCTACCTAACGCCCCGCGCTCTTTCCCGACGCGCGGCGAAGAAAAAATTTCCGTTTGTCCGCATTTTTTTCTAGGGTAGAATCCTTGCGTTATGGGAAAGAGAATCGTGGTAGCCATGAGCGGGGGCGTCGACAGCGCCACCACCGCCGCCCTTCTCAAATCCCAGGGGCATGAAGTCATAGGAATGACGATGCAGCTCTGGGATTACGGAGAGAGCGAGGGAGGGTGCTGCTCCGCGGACGAGGTCTGCGACGCTAGGAGAGTCGCGTACGAGATAGGCATACCTCACTACGTAGTGAATTACATGGATTCCTTCAGGGAACTCGTGGTCTCCGATTTCGTAAGCAAGTACGATTCCGGCGAAACGCCCATACCCTGCGTGCTCTGCAACCAGTTCATGAAGTTCGATTTCCTTCTGAAGCGGGCCCTTGAGCTTGACGCGGATTTTCTGGCCACGGGCCACTACGCCAGGATATCCCGCAGCACGGAAACCGGCGAGTATTCTCTCGAGCGGGCCGTCGACCCCGCCAAGGACCAGTCCTATTTTCTCTTCACCCTGGGCCAGAGGGAGCTTCGAAGGCTGATTTTCCCCCTGGGAGACAAGACGAAGACCGAGGTGAGAAAAATCGCGGAGGACATGGGACTCAGGGTCGCCGCGAAGGCCGAGAGCATGGGCGTCTGCTTCATCACGGGAAGCAGCTACAGGGAATTTCTCGAGCCCTACCTGGAGAGGGGAAAAAGAGAAGGGGACATAGTGGACATGCGGGGAAACCCCGTCGCCAGGCACGGGGGAATCGCGTCCTTCACGATCGGGCAGAGGCGCGGACTCGGGTTCGCGAAGGGAAAGCCTATGTACGTCGTAGGCATCGACGCCGAGCGCAACGAGGTAAGGGTCGGAGAGGAAAAGGAGCTTTACAGCGACGGCCTCACGGCGGGAGACCTGTCGTGGGTAAGCCGGCCTCCCGAAGGGGAGATCGAGGTGCGCTCCAAAATAAGGTACCGCCACGGCGCGACCCCTTCCAGGGTGACCGTCACGGACGACGGAGAGGCCGTGGTGAGTTTTTCGGAACCTCAGAAAGCCGTAACGCCCGGCCAGGCGATCGTCTTCTACAGGAACGAGGCGGTGGTGGGCGGCGGCTGGATAAAAGAGGCGCGCGTGCAATGAAAAGGATCTCGGTCGTAACCCTGGGGTGCAAGGTCAACCAGTATGACACGGCCGCCCTGCTCAACCACCTGCCGCCCTCGGAGTTCGCGAAGAACGAAAGGTTCGACGAACCGGCCGACGTGTACGTGATAGATACTTGCACCGTCACCCACAAGGCGGATTCGGAAGCCAGAAACTACGTGTACAGGGCGAAAAGATCAAACCCCCGCGGCGTTGTGATAGTCACGGGCTGCTACGCCCAGATCTCCCCCGAACAGCTCTCTGCCATGGAGGAAGTCGACTACGTGATCGGGAACTCCCACAAGTTCTCGTCCCTCCTGGGAATCATTCGCCGGGGCGAGGTCCAGAGCGAGCCGAAGGTTCTCATATCCGATATCTTCAGGGAGAAGAAAAGGAAATTCGACACCCCGGACATAAGGTTCTTTCCCGACAGGACGAGGGCTTTCCTCAAGGTGCAGGACGGGTGCAACTATGCCTGCACGTTCTGCGTGATACCAAGGGCGCGCGGGCGGTCCCGGAGCCTGGAGGCGGATGAAGTCATCTCGAGGCTCGCGACTCTCTCGCGCGCGGGTTACAGGGAAGTGGTCCTCACGGGTGTCCACCTGGCAAGCTACGGAAGGGACATAGGTTCCGACCTAGTCGGCCTGCTTGGAAAAATTGAGGAATCCGGGGCGATACGCAGGATAAGACTGAGTTCGCTTGATCCCGCGGATACCACGGAAGAGCTGATCAGTTTCGTCTCGGAATCCGAAATTGTCTGCCCGAGCTTCCACGTGGCGCTTCAAAGCGGAGACAGAGAAGTTCTCAAAAGAATGAGAAGAAGGTACGGCCCCGAGCAGTTCCTTCGGTGCACGGACACTATACGCAACGCATTGCCGGAGGCCTCGATCGGTACGGACATAATGGTTGGATTTCCCGGAGAAACGCAGGAGCAGTTTGAGAATTCCCGTGACGTCGCGGCCGCGTCGGAGCTAACCTATTTCCACGTGTTTCCCTATTCAGTAAGGAAAATGACCCCCGCGGCAAACATGAAAGACCAGATCCCCCCGCAGGTAAAAAAGCAGAGAGCGGCGGAGCTTCGCGCGCTCGGAAGAACAAAAAAAGAAAACTTCTACAGGACTTTCATCGGCAAGACCCTTGACGCCATTGTCGAGAGCAGGGCGAACTGCACCACGGAAAACTACATCAACGTAAAGCTGATTGAAGGCGACATCAGTGCCGGAACGGAAATAAAGGTGGAAATAAAAGACGTAAGAAACGAAGTCGCCTACGCAATTGCGGTGTGAACGGTTTTCCTGAATTACCTCGCGACCAGGCTGCTCAAGCTCATTCCCGTGCTATTCAATAAACAACTGTTTTTATGTCTCTTCACGCAGAGACACCATGCAATTTCGGAGTCTATCTCCTAAAATACACACTTTCTGGAAATGCTTATTGCGGAAAAACTTGAAAAAGCCATAAACGGCTTAAATGTCCTCGAGGTGCCTCATGCTGACCCGAATGACATTCATAAATTATGGCGGAGAGAGTGGGATTCGAACCCACGAAGGGGCTTTCACCCCTTACTCGATTAGCAATCGAGCGCCTTCGACCACTCGGCCACCTCTCCCCGCTCGGTAAAAAAATGATAACTCAACGGAAAACAGAGTCAAAACCCCATTTTTCCCGTTTTTTTAATCCTTAACAGAAAAAATCTCAAGAATCAGCAGAACATCGGTTGTTTTGTTTTGAATGGTGCAGTTCTCACCGTTTTCAAGAAAAACTACCTGCCCCTGGTGGAGTTCGTAGTTGCCCTTATCGCCGGTTACCAGAGCTTCTCCCTCGAGAACCAGCAGTCTCACGTCCTGAGAAGAGGTGTTCTCCGTGCTTGCGGACCTGCCGGGAAGAACAGTCGTTTTCATTACTTTTGAGAATTCTCCTTTTTCAATTTCCTCCCTGCTGCCCCAATGGTAGCGAACTAATTTCGGACGGTCCGCCTCATCCCTCTTCCGCTCTCTCAATTCCTTCGCAAACTCGCCCGCCTGATTCGAGTGGTCAAGATCGGAGACAAAAACGGCGTCTCTGGTTTCAATCACCGCAACGCTGCGAAGACCGGATACGCAGACAAGCCTTGAGCCGCTTTTCACAATGGAATTCTCCGTGCCCTCCAGGATCACGTCTCCCTCAACCACGTTGCCCTCGGAATCTTTCGGGAAAAATTCGTAGAAAAGCCGCCATGACCCTACGTCGCTCCATCGAAAAGAAGACGGTATTACGGCTCCGCGCGAGGTTTTCTCCATCACCGCCCGGTCAACGGGAACGGAAGGAATCCCGGCGTAAATATCCATGCCGATTTCACCATGAAAAGCTTCGCGTACCGGCTCATACACCTCGGGGCAAAGAGCCGCGTATTCGTCGATCATGGTCCGGGCCCGGAAAACGAACATCCCGCTGTTCCAGAAAAAATTCCCCGAAAGCAGGTATTCACTCGCGACCTCGGCACTGGGCTTCTCGACGAACCTTTTTATTCTGAGCCCGCCCCCGCGAAGCGGTTCCCCCCCCTCGATGTAGCCGTATCCGGTCTCGGGAGCGGAAGGAGCGATCCCGAAAGACACTATGTAACCGTCTTCGGCAAGCGAGACCGCCCTTCGCACGTGATCACGGAAACTCCCGCCGTCTCCGACCACATGGTCCGAGGGGAAGACCATTATCACCGCGTCTTCGTCTTCTGAGGCAATCCCGAGCGTCCCGAGCAGAATCGCTGGGGCGGTGTTTCTGCCCGCGGGCTCGGTCACAATTTTTATCTTTCCCGGAAAATCCGTGGAATGAAGGTTCTCTTCAATCAGCGGGCGCTGCTTTTCCTCAAGCACAACCGATATGTTCTCTTCGGCGACAAGACGGGCGGCGCGCCTGAGCGTTCCAAGCAGAAGCGATTCATTTCCGTTTACGCTTAGGAACTGCTTGGGCAGAGACTCCCTTGAGAGAGGCCAGAGCCTGGTTCCCCGTCCCCCGGCAAGGATAAGACAGTAAAGGTTTTGTTTAGGCATTTTGAGAACCGAGTTCGCAGAACAGCTTCTGAGCTTTACTCTACCTGATGGGGCTCCTTCAGAAGATCCCACACGGTTTTCACGGGATTAAACGTCGTGGAGGGAACTTCCACGAAAACGGTTATCCATCCGGACATGGAACCGTTCCAGAGCCCGGGAAGCTCAAGAGTCTTTATCTTCATGGTACCGAAGGTCTTTTCGGTTATAATCCCGGCTTCGGGGTCGACAAAGCCGGGGAGGCTGAATTTCTCCCCCTTAAAGTCCTTCACTCCGCAGACAATATCCACGGGATTAAAATGGGTTGAGATCTCCCAGACATGCCGCTGGGAAGAAGAGACGTGGTCAACCTCGGCGCTCTCAACTATCTGAAGACATTCCCCTCCTTCTCCTTCCACCCAGAACGGACCGCCGCCCGGCTCGCCCGCGTTTTTTACGACGCCGCATACCCTGAGGGGCCTATTGAGCGCATGCAGCAGGCGTTCCCTCCTGTCGGCTTCGGACAGCCCTGAAAGTTCCCTGGAAAGGTCCATTAAAAGCTCTTCCCGGCAGAAAGAAACTATTTCCCGTTCCAGAGATTCTGAGATCCTGCGGGAAGAAACAGCCTCCGCGTACCGGAAAACCCTTCTCTGGATGGAAAGCAGAAGTCCCCCGAGGGTCTTTTTCCACTTAACCGTATCCGGAAGAAGCGCCTCTTTCGCCACGTTGTCTATGTTTTTTATAAAAATGCAGTCATAGCAAAGTTCGTCCAGGTTCTTCAGCAGCGCTCCGTGCCCCGCGGGCCTTCTGAGCAAGGATCCGTCGGCATCCTTAACGGGCGTGTTGTCCATTGCGACCGCGATTGTGTCCGTTCCGGGATCCTGAACCGAGTAAGTCACGTCAAACGAGATCCCCTCGGAGGAAAAAAGAGAAACCGCTCTCTTCTCCTCCCGGGCGAACTCCCCGGCAAACGCGGGGGAAATCGTAAAATGCATGGAGGCCGTGCCGCGCGAGCCTATATATCCGAGGGCTTCCCTGAAATGCTCGCAAAAAGCCGTCCTCCGCTCCCCGCCGTAGCTGTGAAAAGGCACAAGCCCTTTCGGAACGTTTCCGTAACCCAGACCGTCGTCTCCCAGAAGGGCGTCGAAGATGAGTCCGAAGTTCCCCGACGAAGCGACCTTTTCTATTTTTTCTCCGAGCCTCTGCTCAAGCAGGTCCGCGAAGGAAAATCTTGCCGCGTTTGAGAGAAATCTCTCAAGTGCCTTTTCTCTCTGGTGATCCAGAACCGCTTCGCCCGAGGAAAAAGCTTCCCGGAGCACGGCGAGATCCCGAAACATTCTCGAGGCCGCTCCCGATGCCGGAACGAATTTGCACACGCTGGTTTCAGGAAGGGAATCCTCGTATTGCCGCTGAAGCGCCCGGGATTCCTCCTCCCCCAGTCTTCTTATGCCGTCACCTGCTGTCGCGGGGCGAAGAAGTCTGCGGAAGGGGTAACCCCTTTTGAACCGTTCAATCTGTCTTTGAATATCCAAGATACGAATTTCCCGCAGCGGAACCTGATGTGAGAACTATACATAAAAAAGCCGGAAACTCCCCCGGGCCCTGGGCGGAATTCAGTGCGGTTCTTCAATCGGGGTGGCGGGACCGACGGGATTTGAACCCGCGACCTCTGGCTTGACAGGCCAGCGTTCTAACCAGGCTGAACTACGGCCCCGTTTGAATCAGATGGTGGGCGGTACAGGATTCGAACCTGTGACCCCCTGCTTGTAAGGCAGGTGCTCTCCCGCTGAGCTAACCGCCCGCAAAAACGCAAAAAGCAGGCAATCTGTATAACCGAATAAAAACTCTTTGTCCAAGACCAGGGCACGGAGCAGCTAAAATCCATGCTCTTCCATGAATTTTTCCGCATCCATGGCCGCCATGCACCCGCTTCCCGCCGCCGTTATAGCCTGCTTGTACCTTGTATCCTGTATGTCTCCGGCGGCAAAAACTCCGGCGACGCTCGTTTCAGAGGTGCCGTTGCCGGTGATCAGGTAACCGTTATCGTCCATATCAAGCTGTCCCCTGAAAATCCCGCTGTTGGGAGTGTGCCCGATCGCCACGAACATGCCCTGGCATTCCTTAACGTGGCTCTCCCCGGTTACGACATCCTTTACCCGCACTCCCGTTACTCCGTCCTCTCTTGAACCCAGCACATCCTCAACAACGCTGTTCCATATAAAATCTATTTTTTCGTTTTCCCTGGCCCGCTGCTGCATTATCACCGACGCCCTGAGCTTGTCGCGGCGGTGAATTACCGTAACCCGGGTGGCGAACTTGGTAAGAAAAATGGATTCCTCCATGGCGCTGTCGCCTCCCCCGACAACCACAAGCTCCTTGTCCCTGAAGAAAAATCCGTCGCATGTGGCGCATGTGGAAACCCCGTAACCCAGAAGCTCGCGTTCGGAAGACAGACCGAGCATTCTCGCCGTCGCGCCCGAAGAAATAATGAACGTGGAGGCAAGTATCTGCCCGTCTCCCGTCGATACGCGAAACGGCCTTTCGGAGAAATCGACCGCGGTTACGGCCTTCTGCACGCACTGCGCCCCGAAACGTTCGGACTGCTCCCTGATAAGGTCCATAAGCTCGGGGCCCATGATTCCGTTCGGAAACCCCGGGAAATTCTCGACATCGGTAGTCGTGGTAAGCTGCCCTCCGGCCTCCGGGCCTTCAAATACAAGCGGCTCAAGATTCGCCCGCGCCGCGTAAAGGGCCGCGGTCAGCCCCGCCGGGCCGGAACCCATGATGACCACCTTGTAGTTTTCTTTCAGTTCTTTCACTTCGCACCCCTGCAATTTCTTTTTGGAACAGGCATTTTATACTACATTCAGGTAGTGCTTTTTCAAGAGAAAAAACAAACGGAGGAGGAGGCCGAAAACCCTTCCGCGCAGGCGCGTACGCTAATGGAATCCGCAAAGAAAACCCCGCTTTATGACAAACACGCGGCCCGGGGAGCCGTATTCGGCGAGACGGGCGGTTTTTTTCTTCCGAAAAGCTACGGCAGCCCGGAAGAAGAAGCAAAAGCCGCAAGAGAGTCCGTGGGGGTTATAGATATCTCAAGCAGAGGCAAGCTCATGCTGTCGGGAGCCGACCACATAAAATTCCTGCAGGGGATGCTCACAAACGACGTGGAGGAAAAAATCCCCGGGACAGGCGTCTACGCCGCAATACTCACTCCCAAGGGGAAAATGACTTCGGACATGAGAATATTCAAGAACGAAGACTCGGTCTACATGGACACAGAACCGGGCATGGGCGGGAACATAGCGGAGCTTCTTCGCAGATTCAGACTTTCATACAAAGCCGAGGTGCTTGACGTTACGGAAAACTACTGCGTTTTTCACGTGTGCGGTCCCGGCTGCGGGGAGTTAATCGAAAAAGGCCTCGGCGTCGACGTAAAGCGGATGAAGGAATACGACCACCGGGCGTGCGGCGGGGCGACCGTAATGAAGCTCAACAGAACGGGAGAAACCGGTTTTGACATTGTTTTCGAAAACCGCGGAGCCCGGAAAATCTGGGAACTTCTTGTCGAAAGTCGGCCGGCCCCCGGACTCTGCGGACAGGATGCTCTTGAGATACTGAGGATAGAAGCCGGAATCCCCGTTTACGGAAAGGATATGGACATCTCCACCATACCGATTGAAGCAGGCATATGGAATGCCCTTGACTTTGAGAAGGGCTGCTACGTGGGACAGGAAGTAATAGCGAGGATAAAGTGGAGAGGCAGAGTGAACTGGCACCTCGCGTATTTCGAGGCTCAGCGAGACGGCGGCGCGTTACCCGGAGACACGCTCTGGATTAAGGAGAAAAAAGTGGGAAGAGTAACCTCTTCAGCATACTCTCCGACCCTGGGGAAAAATATCTCCATCGGCTATATAAGGAGGGAATTCCGCGATTTTCGGGGAGAGCTATCCGTTGACGGGGAACACGCCGATAAAACTCCTAACGCGGTAAAAATAACGGAAAAACCCTTTTACAGCCGCTTTGAATAATTAAAAAAAATGATATAATCCAATGGTTAATTATTTGGCCGCGGACTCGTCCGTTTTACAGGTACGTACGGCGAGTATTCCGGGTTTGATTTCGTTTTAACTAAAAAAGAGGTAATTATAAAAAATGATATTTGACAAGCTTCTGGAATTTTTTTCAAACGATCTGGCAATCGACCTTGGAACTGCGAACACCCTTGTATACCTCAAAGGCAAGGGGATAGTGTCTAACGAACCGTCGGTTGTAGCAGTGCAGAATATTCCAGGACAGAAATCAAGACTCATCGCTGTGGGCCAGCAGGCCAGGAATATGGTGGGAAGAACTCCTGAGTCTATCAAAGCCATAAGACCTCTTCGCGACGGGGTTATCGCCGACTTCGAAGCGGCTCAGAAAATGATCGAGCACTTCATAAAGAAATCCGGCAACAAAAAAACCTTCATCCGTCCGAGAGTAATAATATCGGTTCCCCTTCAGATTACGGAAGTAGAGAAAAGAGCCGTAAGAGAATCGGCCGAGGCGGCGGGAGCCAGGAAAGTATATCTCATTGAGGAAACAATGTGCGCCGCCATAGGGTCCGGGATAGAAGTGCACAGACCCTCGGGCAACATGGTGGTAGACATAGGAGGCGGCACCACGGGAATAGCCGTTATCGCACTGTCCGGGATAGTTGTGAGTAAATCAATCAAAGTCGGCGGGGACAAGATGGACGAGGCCATACAGCAGTGGCTGAGAAGAAATCACAATATAGTAATCGGAGACAGGACGGCGGAAGAACTTAAGAAAAAGTTCTCTTCATATCCGGCAATAAGCAACACCAGAAAGATGCAGATGAAAGTAACCGGAAGAAACAACGTTTCCGGAGTCCCCTCAATGCTCAAGATCGACGAGGAAGAAATCGGAGATGCGCTGGAGGAAACCATAAACCAGATAGTCGACGCAATCCTGCAGACCCTGGAGAGAACCCCGCCCGAACTCTCAGCGGATGTCTTTGAATCGGGAATAATGCTGGCCGGAGGCGGTTCGCTTCTAAGAGGGCTGAGCAGCCGTATAGAGCAAAAAACCGGCATACAGATAAGAAGGGCCGAGCAGCCTCTTGATTGCGTCGTCATGGGTTCCGGTAAAGCTCTCGAAGATATAGATCTTCTAAACTCCGTCGCTATATAATCATAGAAAGTCCGCAATATAAGGCGGATTCCATTGCGTGTCCCGACCCATGGAATTGTCAGCGCAGAATTTGATCTGCTTCTAATTTTCTAATCCATCGCAAAACCGGGTCGCAACTTTATTTTTCCTTGAAAACTTGAGTTTCTCTGTTCTTATAGTAGAATCGTTCTAGTTATGTCTCGTAAGGTCTTGCAAGGGCTACCATTATAGCGTGGACCATGGTTTATTCCACCAGTTGTGAAGAATAAGACCAAGCGTTCTTCCAGACCGCAGGGGAAACTTGATGAGGAATTTTTTCAGCAGAAATCAGCTTTTTCTATCCTTTGTACTTATAATCGCGCTGATACATCTGCTGCCCGTTGTTTTTGATCTGACAAAAAGGGAAACCAATCACACCACAAAGTTGATGCTCAGCATCAATTACGGTTCCGGTGCCTTCGCAAACCACGTAAAGGATGGGGTAAGGTACTACTGGAACCATTACATTGACCTGGTCGATACAAGCATTGAAAATTCCCGCCTGAAGGCGCAGCTGCAGGAAATGGAAGTACAAAAGCTGATGCTGACGGAAATAAGACTCGAGAATGAAAGGCTACGAAGTCTCCTTAACTACAGAAACTCCTTTGAGGGAGAGATGGTGGGAGCAAAGGTCATAGGGAGCAGCCCTTCGGTGGTAGGGCCCGGCTTCCTTATAATAGACAAAGGGTCCTCTTCCGGAATAAAGGAAGGATCTCCGGTGCTGAACAACGTCAGGGCGATAGGAACCATACACTCGGCAAGTGAAAAAACATCCATGGTAATGCTGATGACGAATCCCTCAAGCGTGGCGGATGCAATTGTGCAAAGGAGCCGCGCACGAGGCATAGTTGCTGGAGCGGGAAACCATTATGTTATGAAGTATGTTGAGCACGAGGGTGATATTATTGTCGGAGACAAGATCATATCATCCGGAAAAGACAATGTTTTCCCGAAAAATATCGTTATAGGAACCGTAACAAGAATTGAGCCGGACAGAGGGCTTAAAAAGGCCATCATAAAACCGGAAATCGATGTGAGCAGGGTTGAAGAGGTGCTCATACATCTCAATTAGCTCCAGCCAGCTGGATTGGATCCGGTTGGAATATGATGAGAATAAACTTCTCTTTTCTTTTCTACCTGTCCTGCTCTTTCCTCTTCATCATTATCCAGACGTCGGTAATCCCGACATCTTCTCTGGGCAAGCTCACCCCAGATCTCAATCTGATCTTAATAGTCTGCCTGGCGACCAGAACCGAAATACCTTATCTGTTCACGCTTGCCATGCTGAACGGATTTCTAATGGATGTTTTTTCGGCCGGAGCCTGGGGGCTTCACACGGTCTCAAGATTCGCCCTGTTTCTGGCACTGCGGGTAGGCATGCACAATCTCAACTACAACCGCGACCACCCCTTTTCCCGGCCCCTGGCTCTCTTCACAGGAACCCTGCTCATGCACTTGCTGATGCTGATGCTGCTCCTGCTCAAGCAGAACAGCGGACAGGTGGCATTTCTCAGTATTGAGCTAGCGTTCTATCAGGCTATCATTAACACAGCGGTCGGCGTTCCGATAATAATGCTTCTGAGAAAACTGGATGGGATTTCTAAAACATAGATTCGCAATAGCCTTTTCCCTGGCCGTGCTGTTTTTTGCCATCTTCTCGGCAAGACTGTTCTACCTCCAGATATACAAGGGCGAGGAATACAGAAATTTTTCGGAAAGAAACATCCTGAGGGCGCTTGAACTTCCCGCGCCCAGAGGACGTGTTTTCGACAGAAACGGCGAAAAAATCCTCTACAACAGACCGTCTTTCAACATACGAATATTTCCGAGAGAAATTACGGATGCCGAGGAACTTGCGGAGAAACTCGCGGAGATAATAAACGTTCCGGAGGAAGAACTTCGGAAAAAACTTCGGAAAATAGCCGGCACCAAAAGCTTCTATCCCGTTACGATCGCCAAGGACATAAGCAGGGATGAACTTCTTCTGGTCGAAAAAAGCAAGGAATCGCTGGAAGGCTTATTTCTTGAAGTGGGGCACAAGAGATTCTATCCGCATGGAGAGGCGGCCGCCGTGCTTCTGGGATACACGGGAATCGCCGACGCGGAAGAGGTAAGAACCTACGGTCGGATCAAGTCGGGAAACGAACTCGGAAAGATGGGCGTTGAGAAGGTCTTTGACGGCGAACTCAGAGGAACAAACGGTCTTGAATACGTCATGGTAAACGCGCACGGAAAAGTGATTTCCGACTCCGTTGCCGCACTGCTGCCAACCCGCAACAGCAGAGAAATGGTTCAGGGAAAAGACATATACCTCACTATTGACGCGCAGCTGCAGAAGGTCGCCTATGACGCCTTGGGCAAAGAGAAAGGGGCCATAGTGGCAATGGACGTAAAAAGCGGAGAAATTCTGGCAATGGTAACTCGTCCGTCCTATCACCCCGAGCACATCTCGGAGGGACTCTCCTCCAGGCAAAGAAAAAAAATAAAAAAGAAAGAATCTTTTTCCCTTCTAAGCCGCCCGACCCAGGGAACCTATCCGCCCGGGTCAGTACTCAAAATAATTACGGCCTTTGCGCTGCTGGAGGAAAAAACTGCCGATCCGAATCTGTCCGTATACTGCCCAGGCTATTATCTGATAAACGAGCAGCGTCTTAACTGCTGGCGCGAAGAAGGCCATGGGCATATGAACCTCCACAGGGCAATTGTCGAATCGTGTGACGTATACTTCTACAAACTTTCCCTGAAGCTTGGCGTTGACGGCCTTTACACTTACCTGAAGAAGTTCGGACTGGGAGAAAGAACCGGCATAGCGCTGCCCGAGAAACGGGGAGTGAACCCATCCAGAACATGGAAAAGAAAGCACCTGAAAGAACCCTGGTACCCGGGCGAAACCGCAATGCTGGCCATAGGTCAGGGATACGTTACCGCAACTCCTCTTCAGATAAACATTATGACTTCAGCGATAGCGAACGGAGGCACCATAGTCAAACCGAAGATAAGAAAAACGGATGAGAAAAAACCACTGCTGATAACCGGGGCGCCTCCGCGCCTTGACCCGAAGTCAGTATCTTTTCTGAAAAAAGCGCTTTACGGTGCCGTAAACGAACACCGGGCCACCGGGATTTACGCAAGATCAAGTATCACGTCCGTCTCGGGTAAGACTGGCACGGCCCAGGTCGTCTCGGCAACAGTCGAGTCAACAAAAAAACGGTTTCAGGACCACGCCTGGTTCACATCCTACGCGCCGTCGGATTCGGCGGAGATATCCGTAACCGTCCTGGTTGAAAACGGGGGAAGCGGAAGCGTGGCCGCGGCTCCGATAGCAAAGAAAATCATCGAAACCTATTTCAGGCTCAAGAAGGAACGGGAGGAAGCTCGAATTGCCAAATCCGAGTAGATACTCGTGGCTTTTGCTGCTGACCGCTCTGCTCTGCCTGGCGGGACTTGCCAATCTCTACAGCATCTCCCTGTCGACCGGCCTGGGCGCGTTCAAGAAACAGCTCATATGGGTTATCGCAGGACTTCTGGCGGCGGCGGCTATCAGTCGCACAAGACCCTCGACCCTGAAAAAACACTCGCTTACCTTTTACCTGTTTTTCCTCGCGCTGCTGGCGTTGATTTTCGTATTCGGAAAAACGGTATCCGGGTCCAGAAGCTGGTTCCAGGTAGGGCCTGTCTCCGTTCAGCCTTCCGAATTCATTAAAATCGGAATAATAATGGCGCTTGCCAATTACTACGCAAACGAGGTGGCCGCGAAGGAAAATTACAATTCGGCGGAACTTCTCAAGCCCATGGCTTTTCTGCTTGTTCCCGCCGCGGCAGTAATTGCCCAGCCCGACATGGGAACCGCAATTACCATTCTTCTTACAGGTTCAAGCGTCATTCTGCTTCTGGGAATCAGCAGAAAGGCGCTGCTTAAAATAATAATCATAGCGCTGATATCCATCCTGCCGGCATGGCATCTTCTGCTCAAGGACTACCAGAAGGAGAGGATATATTCCTTCATGGACACTTCCTCTGATCCTTTCGGCATAAGCTACAACTCGATTCAGTCCCAGATTGCGATAGGTTCCGGCATGGGTTACGGAAAAGGCTTTTCTCTGGGTTCGCAGTCCAACCTGAATTTTCTTCCCGCACACCACACGGATTTCGCGTTTTCGGTGATTTCCGAGGAGTGGGGATTTCGGGGTTCGGTGTTTATCCTTCTTCTGTATTTCTCCATAATCCTTTTTATCCTCAATATCGCGACATCCCTAGAAGACCGCTTCTCGATGATCGCGTGCTTTGGAATCGCGGCCATGTTCTTCTGGCACGCCGTGATAAATGTCGCCATGGTGACGGGACTTATGCCGATCATCGGCACCCCTCTTTTCTTCATCAGCTACGGCGGTTCTTCAACCCTTACGGCCTTTATCGGAATCGGCATGGTTCTTTGCCTGAGAAAATAACAAACAGAGTCCGGAAATCCGAATAAGCGGGGGAAAAACCGAATTCTTGACAGAGAATTAACATCAGATAGAATCTACGCCTATTTGAAGCGCGGGAAGGGAAAAACTCCCCTCCCCTGAAGCCTTCAAGCGATTGTTTTCATTAAAAACCAGCCAGAAAACGGCTCCTTTCATGTGGAGGTTCTTCATTTTTCTCAGTGTTATGTATATCTCAGGCACGGTTCCGGTTCTCTTCACATCAGACGCTCGGGCGCTCTCCAACGTAAACGACGTAGAGGAAATAGGTTTTGACGAGAAACTCGCGTCTTCAATAGATCTTGACGCGGAATTTCGCGGAGAGACCGGGGAAGCGGTGAGCATTTCCTCCTTTTTCGGGCAGGAAAAACCGGTGGTCCTGAGTCTTGCCTACTTCACGTGCCCGAGGCTCTGCCTTCTCGGGACGGACGGGGTTCTGGAAGTCATGAACCAGCTGGATTCCTTCAGGCCGGGCAGGGACTACACGGTGGTAACCGTAAGCTTTGACCCGGAGGAGCCCCCCGATGTCATCGCCGAGAAATCCGCAAGATACAAAAAAGCGCTTGCGGGCGGGGCCGAGGAAGCCGAGGACTGGCACTTTCTGACTGCGACGGCGGAGAACATACTGAGGCTCACCGATTCGGTGGGATTCCGCTTCAAAAAAGACGGGGAGGAATTCGCTCATCCTTCGGGAATGATCATACTCACGCCGGACGGGACAATCTCGCGATACCTCTACGGAGTCCAGCATGACCCACGCAACTTCAAACTGTCTCTGATAGAGGCTTCCGAGGGGAAGATCGGTTCCTCGGAAGTGCTTAACAAAGTGCTTATGTTCTGTTATCAGTTCGACCCTGTGGGGAAAAGATACGCGCTTGCCGCTCTCAACGTCGTCAAGGCGGGAGGAATGGTAACCCTTACGGTTCTCGTAGCGTTTCTCTGCGTCATGTGGAGAAGGGAAAGAAAGACCCATTAACTATTGCGGAGGTTGTAAATCGTAAATGTCCACCTGGATACCGGAATCAGCTTCGAATCTCGCAGCAAGCGTCGATAACATAACCCTGTTCGTAACGATCATATCAGTATTTTTCTTCGTCCTGATTTCGGCCGTGCTCGTAGGCTTCTCAATCAAGTACAGGAGGAAAAGCGAGGACCAGGAAACCGCCTACATAACCCACAACCCGGTCATCGAAACCATCTGGACCATAATCCCCTCCATACTGCTCATGGTCATCTTCGTGTGGGGATGGGTAGCTTTCAAGGAACTTCGCAATCCTCCCGCGGAAGCGATCGAGGTTAACGTCGTGGCGAAGCAGTGGCTCTGGGAATTCGAGTATTTCACCGGGAAGAAATCGCTGAACGAGCTTTTCGTGCAGCAGAACAAGCCCGTAAGGCTGATAATGAGGTCAGACGACGTCATTCACAGCTTTTTCGTTCCCCAGTTCCGCGTGAAGCAGGATATTCTTCCAGGCAGTTACCAGCAGCTCTGGTTCACCCCGACCAAGGTCGGGACCTTCGACCTTCTGTGCGCGGAATACTGCGGTTCGGGGCACTCGCAGATGCTCGCCAAGGTAAACGTCCTGAGTCCGGAGGCGTTCGCGAGATGGGAAAAAGGAGACGAGCTTGAAGACGGAACCTCCCTGGCGGCAGTCAGCGTGTCCCCGGCGGAGAGAGGAAAGGACCTGTATTCCCAGAGGGGATGCCTCGCGTGCCACAGCATAGACGGCAAGGAAGTGATAGGGCCGACTTTCAAGAATCTCTACGGGAAAAAGGAAAAGCTCGCCGACGGTTCCTCGGTCATTGCGGACGAGAACTACCTGAGAGAGTCAATCTACGAACCCCAGGCAAAAATGGTAGAGGGCTACCCGCCGACGATGCCTTCGTTCAAAGGCATATTGTCCGAGGATGAAGTAACCGCTCTTATCGAGTATATAAAGACGTTGAAGTAGCGATATCAAGGAGAAAAAGATGGCAAACGGAGTCATGACGCAGACCCAGCATATACCGTACTTGGCCCAGAAAGGTTTAAAGTCGTGGATTTTGACAACGGATCACAAACGCATCGGGATCCTCTATCTCGTCACGATCTCGTTTTTCTTCATGATCGCCGGCCTCGCGGCCCTGGGAATGAGGTACGAGCTCATGACTCCCGAGCTTGACTTCTTCAGAACCGCGACGGAGTACAACGTGGCGTTCACGCTTCACGGCTCCCTGATGGTTTTCTTCTTCATCGTCCCGGGAATCGCGGCGAGTTTCGGCAATTTCCTGATACCGCTCATGATAGGGGCCAGGGACGTGGCGTTTCCCAGGATCAACCTGCTGAGCTTCTGGATATACCTCGTCGGGACGGCGATACTGCTTTCCGCGCTTGCCCAGCCGGCCGACACGGGCTGGACGTTCTACACTCCCTACAGCATTCAGACGGGCACCAAGGTAATAATGATAACCTTGGGGGTCTTCGTCCTCGGGTTCTCGTCGATTCTCACCGGAATGAACTTCATAGTGACCATCCACAAGCTCCGGGCGCCCGGGATGACCTGGTCAAGACTGCCGCTTTTCATATGGGCGTCCTACGCGACCGCGATACTGCAGCTGCTCGCGACGCCGGTTGTGGGAATCACGCTTCTTCTGCTGATAGCCGAGAGGGCGTTTGACATAGGCTTTTTTGATCCGGCAAAGGGAGGGGACCCGATACTCTTCCAGAACTTCTTCTGGTTCTACTCACATCCCGCCGTCTACATAATGGTCATTCCGGCCTTCGGGATCATCTCCGAGATAATCCCCGTCTTCGCGAGAAAACCCATCTTCGGGTACAAGGCGATAGCGTATTCAAGCTTCGCGATAGCCATAATAAGCTTCTTCGTCTGGCTGCATCACATGTTCGTAAGCGGCATATCGGAAACGGCGGCGGCGATATTCTCGTTTCTGACCATGCTTGTCGCCATCCCGACGGCCGTAAAGGTGTTTAACTGGACCGCGACCCTGTACAAGGGATCAATAGACTTTCATTCATCCATGCTGTACGCACTGTCATTCATAGTGCTTTTCACGATCGGAGGGCTGACCGGCGTCTATCTGGGAGCCCTGGCCGTCGATGTGCACCTGCACGACACGTACTTCATAGTGGCTCACATGCACTATGTCATGATAGGAGGAACCGTGATGGGATTCTTCGGGGCCCTTCACTTCTGGTATCAGAAATGGTTCGGGAAGGTATTCAACGAACTTGTCGCGAAAGCCGCGTGGTTCCTGGTCTTCGTAGGATTCAACGTAACGTTTTTCCCGCAGTTTTTCATGGGTTTCCAGGGGATGCCGAGAAGGTACGCGACCTATCCCGAAGAGTACATATCCTATCATTCCCTTTCGACCTACGGATCATGGATACTCGGGCTCGGGATTCTGATAATGACCGTTAACCTGCTTGTACCGCTGTGGAAAAAAGGGCGGCCCGAATCGTCAAACCCCTACGGCTCCCTCTCTCTTGAATGGCAGGTTCCTTCCCCGCCGCCGCATGAGAATTTTGACGAGATACCGACTGTAACTGACTGGACTTACTCTTACGGGAAAAAATAGATCGGAGGCTAACGCAGAAAATGAGCAGCACAGCAGAACACGCCGAAAGCCACGCGCACGGACACGGGCTCGGAGAAGCCGTAACGCACAACGCGGCAAAATTCGGGATGTGGCTTTTCCTCGGGACGGAAATCCTTCTTTTCGGGGGACTCTTCGCGGCGTACGCGCTTTTCAGGGCCAAGTTCCCGGATCTTTTCTACGAATCGCACAAGAAACTGGACGTGACCCTGGGCGCCGTAAACACCATAGTGCTGATCTTCAGCAGTTTCACGATGGCTCTTGCGGTATCGGCCTCGCAGAAAAGAAACAGGAAATGGCTGATGATACTGCTTTCCGTGACCTTCATATGCGGGGCGGCTTTCGGAGTGAACAAGTACTTTGAGTACAGCGCCAAGTTCCACCACGACATATTTCCCGACACGAACATATTCTTCGCCCTTTACTTCATGATGACCGGACTTCACATGCTGCACGTGTTTGTGGGAATGGGCATAATTTTCGCCCTGATAATAATGGCCAAGCAGGGAAGGTTCAAGGAAGGAAACAGGTACACCCCGGTCGAGGTCGGAGGGCTTTACTGGCACCTGGTCGACCTGATCTGGATATACCTGTTCCCGCTGCTGTATCTAATCGGGTAAACGGAGAGAGAAAATGAGCACACACGATCACACTGAGGAACATCACACGGGTTTCCGGGTATACGCAGCCGTATGTCTCGCGCTGTTCGTCCTGACGGCGGTCACGGTTTACGTGGCCAAGTTCGATTTTGGCGACTTCAACATCGTCGTCGCCATGCTGATAGCGTCGGTAAAAGCGGCGATCGTCGCCCTTTATTTCATGCATCTCAAGTTTGAAGACAAGCTCACGTGGATATACGCCCTGTATCCCCTTTTCCTGCTTTTCCTTCTCATCGGTTTCACCATAATGGAAACCTTCACAAGGGTAGAGGTAATAAAGTAGCCGTATAGAAACAGGCATGCTTGCAAAAACTGCCCTAGGGCTTCTGTTCATACTTCTCATATGGGGAAACGCGGTATCGGGACTCAAGGCCGGACTCGCCTGTCCCGACTGGCCGCTTTGCCACGGAGAGCTGATCCCGCCTTTCAGGTGGGACATATACGTCGAATTCTCCCACCGCGTAATAGGCGGCATAACGTCCATAGTGCTCTTCATCCTCTGTTACAGGAGATTTAAGACGTACAGGAAAAACTACAGGATACTGCCGCTGCTCGTAGTTCTGCTTCTCCTGTTCCAGATCGTGCTGGGGGGTATAGTGGTTCTCGCCAGGCTTCCCGTGAACCTGACGACCATTCACTTCACAAACGCCATCATAATCTTTTCAATTACCCTTTACATGGTGCACTTCGACGGCGTCACAAGAAGGCCCGGTTTCCGTTTCTCGGGCCCGGCCGGAATCTTTTTCGCGCTTTTTCTGCTCGTATTCATCCAGGCTTCCCTGGGAGCATACGTAAGACACTTGGAAGCGGGGCTTGCGTGCCCTGATTTTCCCACGTGCCTGGGCTACTGGATTCCGCCCGAGCTCTCGGGCAAGGTGCTGGCGCACTTTACGCACAGAGCGGTCGCCTACCTTCTCACCGTGGTATTTATCCTGGTGCTGATTCTCTCCGGGAAATCCGAAAGACTCAGGGAAGCCCGGAAAAACATGTCCCGGGCGGTCGCCCTGCTTTTCCTCCAGATCGGACTTGGAATCGTGGTCGTAACCTCAAAGCTTCTCTTTTACGTAACCGCCGTTCATCTCGCGATCGGTCTTCTGATACTTTCCCTCTGCCTTCTCACCTGGTTCGGGTATATAAGTAAGGACCCCGTCGGCGAAAAAACATTCCAGCGATGAGCGAAGCGAAGAAAAAATCCGTGGGAAACATGGCGGTTTCGGCCGTCATACTCTCAAAGCCCGGAATAATAATGAGCGTGGCGTTTACGGGCCTTGCGGGAATGGTGGTGGCCAGCCGGGCCCTTCCCTCCCTGCAGACGGTTTTTCTGTGCGTCGCCTCCCTTCTCCTGAGCGCCGGCGGAGCGGCGATTCTCAATAACCTGCTCGACAAGAAAATCGACAGGAAGATGTCCCGCCTCAACAAGAGGGTGGAAGCCCTGAGAGTTCTCGGAGACAGAAACGCGTGGGCGATCTCGATACTCATGATGATCGCGGCTCTGCTCATCTCGCTTTTCTGGTTCAATTACGTAAACGCGGCGCTCATTCTCCTTGCGATTCTGAGCTACACCCTTATCTACACCCTTTTCCTCAAGAGAACCTCCCCCTTCGGCACCGTGCTCGGGGGAATACCGGGCGCCCTTCCCGTGCTCATAGGCTACACAGCCGTAAAACCGGTCCCGCAGCTCGACGCGATCATAGTATTCATATTCATGATGCTCTGGCAGCCCCCCCACTTCTGGGTGCTCGCGCAGAAATACAGAAAGGATTATGAAAAAGCCGGGATAAACGTTCTTCCCGTCGCGCTTGGCACAAAGTACACCAACATGCTGATACTTATCTACTCCCTCTCGCTTATACCCCTGACTTTCATCCTCTGGCTCACGGGAACAAACACGGTCTATTTCGCGGCTTTCGCAGCGGTATCCGGAATATACTTCAATTATCTTGTGATAAGGAGCGTTTTCGCCAACCGCGGCTACGGAAAGGCATTCTCGGCCTCAATCATCTACATGCTTCTCATAATGCTCGGCATAGTGGTTGACATACTGGTCAGGTCGCTCTCCCCGGTGGAGAGGGTTATCGGGAACCTCATGTAGCGACCGAGGGCAGAAGCTCCCTTAGTTCCTCAAGCGGCCGCGAGAGGGTGAAAATCGCCTCTTTCCAGAAATCCTTGCTCGTTATATCGTCCCCTATGGACCTTTTCACAGCCCCTTCCGCGTCGTCCGAACCGGTGAGGGAGAGAAACTCTTCGTAGACCGGGATAAATTCCTCCCCGTGCCGCCTGAATTTCTCGAAAAGCGCCCTGCTCAGCAGGTAACCGAACGTGTAGGGGAAGTTATAGAAACTGACGCCGGTTATGTAGAAATGAAGCTTTGAAGCCCAGAAAAACGGGTCGCACTCCAAGAGCACGTCTCCGAATATCTCCTTCTGGGTCCCGGTCATAAGCTCCTTCAGCTCGCTCACGGTCAGTTCCCCTTCGGCGCGCCGCTCGTAGAGCTTCCTTTCGAACTCGTACCTGACGGGGATGTCCAGAAGGTATATGGCCCCGTGGTTAACTTCCGCGTCCCTAACGAGCACCTTGTCCTCGACGCTCGTCGAGGGGTCCCGCAGCAGTCCTTCTGCAAGCAGCATTTCCCCGAAAGTCGAGGCGGTTTCGGCAAGCGTCATTGGGTAGAACTGGGCGTAGGGGCGAAGCTCCCTCATCACGTGGGAATGAAAGGCGTGGCCCGCCTCGTGAGCGAGGGTGAGTATGTCGCCTACCCCGCCGTTGTAGGTCATGAATATCCTCGACTCCCCGGTGAGAAGAGAACCCGTGCAGAACCCCCCGGGTCTTTTCCCCTCCCTTACTTCCCAGTCTATCCACTCGCTCCGGCACATATGGTCGAAAAACCCGCCGAGGCGCGCGTAGGAGGCCGAGAAGGAATCGGAAACCATGGATTTCGCGCCGCTCCAGTCTACCCCGCCGGTTCTGCCGAGATTCATCGGGGCTCCCAGGTCGTACCACGACACCCCGTCGAGCCCCAGCGTCTCGGCCTTGAGCCTGAGGATGTCCCTCGGAAGCTCGACCGTTTCCCGTATCGCCTCCATCATGGAATCCAGGGTCTGTCTGGAGACCGCGGCGTCAAAGAGCGCCACGTCGAGGAAATGATCGATCTCCCTGTGCCTGTAGAGAGTGTGCCTGGTTCCCGAGATGGCGTTTATGGCCCCGGAGGCCACGTCTTCGAAATCCTCCCAGGCCGCGTTGCCCCCGGAAAAAGCGGCTTTCCTTATCTCCCTTTCGGGACTTTCCATGAGCGACCTTCTCTGGGACATCGGAAGCCTTTTTTTCGTCCCGTCGGGGTAGACCATCTCAAACGTCATCTTGGAGGACACGGTATCGTAGATTCTCCCCCAGGCGCTTATCCCGTCGACTCCGAGCTCCGAGGCCAGAATTTCCTTCGGAGCGGACATGGTGAACCGGGAATTCCGCCAGACGCGCCTCACGTAATAGGAAGCCGACCCGATATCCGGGAAAGAGACGAACTCGGAAAGCAGGTCTTCGTCTGTGTCCCGAAGCGCTCTTTGCAGCTGGACCTCAAGCTTTTCGAGGTCCGAACCGAGAAGGGAAATCGCCGCCTCCTCGCGCAGGTAGTCCTCCCTGTTGGAGTCAGAAGCGCTGAGACATCCCACGTAGGAACGTATATGGGAATATCTGCTTATGAACCTCTCGGTTTCCAGGAAGACGTCTTTCCAGAACTCGAGGTTTTCTCCGCAAAGAGGGTCAGAAGCCGAAGCCTTCTCGTCGAGGCTTTTTATGCCGGAGGAGAGATTTTCTTTGAATTCTTTATACTCTGGCCCCTGAAATTCGGGGAAATAAGAAGTTAGGTCCCAGTTCATATCTGTATTCTCCACGCTTTGGTCCGCAGCGAGATTTCCGCCGTAAAAGCTTTTTCAGACCACAAATAATACAGTAAAATTTGCTAATTGGAACAGACCGGGGGCCTGCAGGGAGCACTTGGCAATCCGCCGCGCTAATCTCCGCGGGAAGGAAGCATTTGACATTGCCACAGGCGTATATATTTTAACCCCCTGAACAATGAGAAAAGCTTACCTCGCGCTTGAAGGCGGAAAAGTATTCGAAGGCACAAGTTTCGGAGCCCAGGGAGAGGTGACGGGGGAAGTCGTTTTCAACACCTCTTTAACCGGTTACCAGGAAATACTCACGGATCCTTCCTACAACGGTCAGATCATCGTAATGACCTACCCCGAAATAGGCAACTACGGAATCAACCCCGAGGATTTCGAATCGGAAAAACCCCACCTAAGCGGTTTCGTCGTAAAGGAATACTGGGACCACCCGAGCAACTGGAGATCGAAAGAGAGCCTCGACAGTTTTCTTTCAAGACACGGAATACCCGGCATACAGGGAATCGACACCAGGGAACTTACGAGGATCATACGAATCGGCGGAGCGATAAAGGGGATTATCTCGACTGTCGAGACAAGCTCCGAGGCTCTGGCCGAGAAAGTTGACTCCTCGCCGGGAATAGTCGGGCGCGACCTGATAACGGAAGTAAGCTGCGCGCAGCCTTACGCGTGGGACGAGGGAACGGGAAAGTGGCGCCACGGCAGGAACAAGGACTCCGAACCCTCAAGGAAATTCAAAGTCGCCGTCTACGACTTCGGAATAAAGAGAAACATACTCAGGGAGCTTCACGATCTCGGGTGCGAAACGACGGTCTTTCCGTCAAAAACGGACCCTCGGGACATGCTGGCCTTCGACCCCGACGGAATCTTTCTCTCAAACGGGCCCGGGGATCCGGCCGCGGTTAAATACGCCTCGAAAAACGTGGGAAAACTTATCGGAAAAAAGCCCATCTTCGGAATCTGCCTCGGACACCAGATCCTGGGCATCGCGCTAGGAGGAAAAACCTTTAAGCTAAAGTTCGGGCATCGCGGAGGGAACCAGCCGGTTAAGAATCTCGCGACCGGAAAGGTGGAGATAACTTCGCAGAATCACGGCTTCGCCGTCGACCCCGATTCGCTTAAAAGCAATGTCGCTGTCTCCCACGTAAACCTGAACGACCAGACCGTCGAGGGACTTAAGCACAATGACTATCCCCTCTCCTGCGTCCAGTATCACCCTGAAGCCTCTCCCGGACCGCATGACTCATCCTATCTTTTCAGGGACTTCGTCGAGATGATGGAAGATTTCTCGGCGTAAGCGCCCAGACAGGAAACGACAGATACCCGGCATCGAAGATGCAATAGAGACAGCCTTTTGGGAAAGTTCAACACTTCAGGTTTCAAAAGATCTATCGAAATTCGCAATATGCCGGTCCAAAGAACCGCTCATCCAGTTTTTTTCCCTGCGTATTACCCCATTTCTTCTCTTTCCAGATGTCTCTCAAGAAATTCTATTATCCGCAACGTAAGTTCCGCTTTCTCATCAAGCCCTTCAAATCTTTCCTCTTTCATTTTCATGTTGAGCATATTGTACAGATGATCATATATATCCGAAGGGGTTTTTATCTTCTGTTTCTGCATATTATTTTCCTCCCTGGAGCAATATGAGTTTAACCGACCGGATACTCTCGTTACACGCGTCCTTTCGACGGAAACCAATTATCGCGGAAACGGGATAGTCTCACGTGCCCACTCAGGGGTATGCGGCGCAATTTATCCGCACACATCTTTTTTGAGCGAAGCGACGTACTTGTCGGCAAACCTCGTAGGTTCGGGAATCCTGAGACCTCGGGAACACTCAAGGGCAACCGCGACAGAGGTATCGAGATCGGTTCTGTTCCCGACAGACACGAAAACCGGCTTCACGCCGTCTCTGGTTCTCAAAACAGCGCCGACGACTTCGCCGTCCTTTCCCCTCATCAGCGTTCTTTCACCCTTATTAAGCCCCGGTTCGCTGAAAGTCCCGTAGAGGCATTTTTTCGCGACGCCCATTGCCGGGATATCAAGAAGAACTCCGACATGACAGGCAAGCCCGAAGCCTCTTGGATGAGCAAGTCCGTGTCCGTCTATCATGATCATGTCACAGCGCTCACGAAGCTCACTGAAGGTCCTTATGACGCAGGGCGCCTCCCTGAACCCCAGAAGCCCCGGAATATAGGGAAATACCTCATCCGAGACAGTCCATACCCTCTCGATCTCCTCCAGTTCGGGATAGGAGAAAAGAATCATTCCGCAGACAAGCTTTTTTTCCTTAACGCATATAGCGATATCGGCACCGGCAATCGTACTGACAGGCTTCGGGTCAGGGGTTTGCACGACTCTTAGGGAGAGCTCTTTCTGAATACGAAAAGCTTCCCTTACAGGAGCAGGTTTTGCAGAATAGAGTATCTCAAGGTCTTTTGTCAAATCGCCTTTATTGCGCATGGAAACAGAACACCCCGCTAAAGCTGACAGTAGCTGCAAGCTCTACCTATATGCATTTGCTTGCCTGCCCTCTCGCAATGACTGCAACCGTACTTGCCGTAGAACCACAGCACTGGATCAAGCGCCGCACTCGTTCCCGAGATCCGGTCTGGTCCCCCTATGTCGGTCCGGGCGACCGCTTCGTAACAGGCGCTCTGTATTATCGGTTTTGCTTTTCTAAGCTTAAGTCCTCGCGTGTTCGCAATTCCCAGATTCTCCGTCGCGCGGCGAACCTGAACATCCACCGCTACGGGAACCTTTTCTATGCTTTCTATTTCAGCTCCACCCGGGTCCGCCATGATCCGAACCCACATTGGCCCTATCTTCGGACCGCGAAGAAGCGGAAACCTGGATTGACCCATACCATCTCTAGTTTTTAGCGCCTTGAGTAATTCCCCTGCATCTCCAAAACCACAGTCTATTACGCGGCGGATAGGACTATAATCATCCGAGATTAGGCTGGCAGAAATAACGTGCCAGGCTTTTGAGTCCTGTCCGTGGTACTTACTTACCTTGTTCTCAGACAAAAGTAATTTGAGGGTGTTCAGAGAAATCTTTACTACCTCGGCAGGGTCGAAAAGTTCGGGATGTGATCTGAACAAATTCGCCGCAGCCTGCCACAAACTATTTGCATCTCGCATACGATCCATCGCCGAAACAAAAGTTAGAAACAGACGTATAGTTCGTTCGGAATTGCCGGAATCACGCATCTCCAGAACAAGTTTTTCCGCAGGCATTTGTGACCACAGGTTGTAAGACTTCATATCTCTCTCGGACAGATCGAGGTCATTGCAGTAGAAGTCATCAGCAATCATTTTTACTATTTGTGCCTGGTCAGACATTTTTAGAGATTGAAAAACTGTTATCTGTCGTCTTTACCACTTTAAGCTGGAATCCGGAAAGGTTTTACGGGTTCTGACCCGTCTTCTTTACATGAAGCAATATATTCGTCAATCGAACGACGGAATTCTTTCTCGATTCCATCAGCATCAGTCGCTTCAAAAGAGGCAACTGGATAACTGCCACTGTTAATAACTCTTCCGTGAAAACGCCTTACGGAATCATCAAACTCAACCTCTGCAACATACCCCTTGTATTCAATCATTGTTTCACTCCCGCGACTTTTAGGAAAGCGGTTACGTCTGGTTAGAATAGAATATACGAAAACATGTTCGACAAAAACTTCAAAAAGCAGAAAATCCAGACTCCCGAAGTCGAGATAAACACCGTCTGGGGGGGAGAAGGAAAACCCTTGCTCCTTCTGCACGGCTACCCCCAGACTCACGTTATGTGGCACGCGATAGCACGCACGCTCGCCTCGAATTTTCTGGTCGTGTGCCCGGATCTCCGTGGCTATGGAGACAGCTCCAAACCCGCCGGGGAAAAAGATCATTCAAATTATTCAAAAAGGGCCATGGCAGCGGATATGGTCTCGGTGATGGAAGCCCTAGGTTTTCGTGAATTCTACGCCGCGGGACACGACAGGGGAGGCAGGGTGCTTCACCGCATGTGTCTCGATCACCCTGAAAAAGTCCTGAAGGCCTGCGTCATGGACATTGCCCCTACCCACCACATGTTCAAGACCGCGGACAAGCATTTTGCCACGGGGTACTATCACTGGTTTTTTCTTATCCAGCCCGACGGACTTCCGGAGAAAATGATAGGCGCAGACCCGGGGTACTATCTTCTTGAGAAACTCAGACGCTGGAGCGCCCCCGGCGCGGAATTTCACCCGGAGGCCGTAAAGGAGTACGTTCGCTGTTTCAGCGATCCGCGCGCAATCCACTCAAGCTGCGAAGACTACAGGGCCGCGGCCTCCATAGATATGGTTCACGATGAAGAGGATATGGATGCCAGGATAACGTGTCCGCTTCTTGCCCTCTGGGGCGGAAAGGGATTCATTCACAAAACCTACGACGTGCTTGACGTATGGAGAAAAAAAGCGCTCAGCGTTTCGGGGAAGCCGCTTGACTGCGGCCATTTCGTCCCGGAGGAAAAACCCGAAGAGACCTCCGCGGAACTGCTTTCATTTTTCGGATAAAAGAATTTTTCAGAGCATTCCAACTTCTATCCTCTTCGCTCTATCCGACATCTGTACCTTCTCTACCGGGGTGCTCCGTTTCTTCCCCGTCCCCTTCCTGTAATCTTCTCGAACATAAATCGACCGAAACACCCTCTCCTCGGTCGAGAGACTCTTGTAGGCTGAAACAACCTACCCATCCCCTAATGCAGTTTCTGCTGTTATAAAATGCGGCAGAAACTATGATATAATCCAGCAACAAGAGGGAGGGAAGATGCCGTTAGAGAAATCACTTGCATATTTCAGAAAGCACCAAGAGAAATTTGCCAGCGAGCACCATGGGGAATTCGTGGTTATCTATGAAGAAGATGTGGAGGGCTTCTACAAGAGCGAATTGGAAGCGTACACAGCCGCAATAAAAAAGCATCCGAACGGATCGTTTCTTCTTCGGCCATGCCTAAGGCCCGAAGAAGAAAGCGTGGCTGTATTCCACTCTAGGGTTGCCGGCTAATTGTCTCCAGAAACGAATCATTCGGCATTCACCATTTGCGGAAGGTTGTCGACTCTCTCAAACTCCCTCAGATAGACAGGATGGTTACTCACATCGCAAAAATTTTTAAGATCGGCCGTAGCCAAGCTATCCGCATACCGAAGGATTTCGCCTATGAAGGCGTAACGGAACTGACTGTCCAGAAAATCGGCGAAAAACTGATTCTGGAACCAGTACGTAAGTCTTGGCTAACTCTGTATGACGAGATCGAGCCGTTAGGAACAGCTGGCAACTTTCTGGCTGATCGACCTGACTTGTTCGCTATTGACGAAAAAAGGGTGAAGTTTAAATGAACTACATGCCCGATAAGCATACGCTCAGCTATATCATGCACCTACCAAGAACTGCGCTTTGGGGCAGAGAGGCGTGGTTCTACAGGACCGTCCGGTCATCCTAATTGATATAGAAGTTACCATCAATTCTCCGTTCAAATGTGTCCTTTATAATTCCCCTGCTTTGTATAGAGTATCACCATGTCGAAAATGCTTTTCGTAATGGACCCGATCGAATCCATAAACATAAACAAGGACACCACCTTCGTCATAATGCTTGAATGCCAAGCGAGGGGACATGAGGTCCGCTACTGCGAACTCGAAAGCCTTTTCGTCAAAGACTCAAGGGCATGGGCGGATTCAACGGCGCTTCGCCTCGAGAGAAAAAGCGATTACTACTCCAAGGGTTCCACGGAAAGTTCTCCGCTTGACGACTTCGACGTCGTATGGATGAGGAAGGACCCTCCCTTCAACATGGACTATATCTACTCAACCTACATACTGAGCAGGGTTGACGAGTCCACGACTCACGTGATCAACCATCCGGCTGGGATAAGGGAATCCAACGAGAAAATGTACAGCCTTAACTTCGCCGACTACATTCCCCCTACCCTGGTTTCAAAAGACATCGGAAAGCTGAAGGAGTTTCTCCGCGAAACCGGCAACAAAATGGTGGTGAAGCCGCTTGACGGCTACGGGGGGGAGGGAATTTTCCTCGTAAGGGCCGATGACCCCAACCTCAACGTGATACTCGAGAGCATAACCGGCTTCGGGCGGACCTACGTGATGGCCCAGAAATTCATAAAAGAGGTTTCGCAGGGAGACAAAAGGATTATACTTCTAAACGGCCAGCCCATAGGGGCCGTAATGAGGGTAGCCGCAAAGGGGGAATTCAGAAGCAATTTCCACTCCGGAGGACATCCCGAGAAAACCACGCTTACGGAAAGGGATCTGGAAATATGCGACGGCCTCAGACGGAAACTCATGGAGGACCGCCTCTATCTGGTCGGAATCGACATAGTCGGAGGGTATCTGACCGAAGTCAACACCACGAGCCCGACATGCGTTCAGGAAATAAATTTTTTCAGCGGGACCAGGCTTGAATCGCAGATAGTCGATTTCGCGGAGAGCGTTATCCGCGGGGATCAGGAGAACCGCTAGAAATTTCCGCACAGGACTCTAACAATGAAAATATCGAAAAAAGACGTGCTCGACACAGCCGAGCTTGCAAGACTCGAGTTCGATGACGAGACACTCTCGAAATTCACCCGCCAGCTCGGCGACATCCTTGTCCACATAGATGAGCTTGCTGAGCTTGATACGGAAAACGTGGAGCCCACATCCCATGTGCTTGAACTCTCAATCCCCTTCCGAAAAGACGAGGTGAACCAGCTGATAACGGCCGAAGACGCCCTCCGAAACGCGCCCGGCAGAGAAAACGACTTTTTCACGGTTCCAAAAGTAATAGAGGATCAGAGCTAGTCCCATGTCCATCCCGAGAACCATAAAAGAGGCAGCCGCGCTGATAGAAAAAAGAGAGGTTTCCCCGGTAGAGCTCGCCGAGATTTTTCTCGAGCGCATATCCTCCGAGGACGGAAGAATAAACTCTTACATAACCGTCTGGGAAGAAGCGGCCCTGGATGCCGCCAGAGAGGCGGAAAAAGAGATATCCGGAGGAAGTTACCTGGGACCTCTCCATGGAGTCCCGGTAGCGCTTAAGGATATTTTCGTGACGAAGGACTCGAGGACCACCTGCGGGTCTAAGATGCTGCGGGATTTCGTCGCCCCCTATAATTCCACCGTGGCCGAGAAGCTCATGGCGGGCGGTTGCGTAGTGCTCGGGAAAAACAACATGGATGAGTTCGCCATGGGATCTTCGAACGAAACATCCTACTTCGGACCGGTAAAAAACCCCTGGGACACCGACAGGGTTCCGGGAGGGTCGAGCGGAGGCAGCGCCGCCGCCACGGCGGCGAACCTGTGCGTCGCGTCGGTCGGAACGGACACCGGGGGATCCATAAGACAGCCGGGGGCCCTCTGCGGAGTAGTGGGAATGAAACCCACCTACGGAAGGGTAAGCCGCTACGGCATGATCGCGTTCGCTTCCTCCCTCGATCAGGCGGGACCGCTTGCGAAAACCGTTGAGGACGCGGCCATAATCCTCTCTTCCATAGCGGGCCACGACCCGATGGACTCGACATCCGTAAACCTTCCTGCCCCCGATTACGCAAGCGCGCTCAGCGCGGACATAAAGGGGCTCCGGGTAGGCATACCGAAGGAATATTTCATTCCAGGGATGGATCCCGAGGTGGAAGAATCCATCCGCAAGGCTATCGCCGAGCTTGAAACCCTAGGAGCGGAGATCGTGGAGATTTCGCTTCCTCACTCCCGCTACGCGGTTTCGACCTACTACATAATAGCCCCCTCCGAAGCGAGTTCTAATCTCGCAAGATACGACGGAGTAAGGTACACGTACCGCTGCGAAGACGCGGAGACCCTGAGGGACCTGTTTTTCAGAAGCCGCTCGGAAGGATTCGGAGACGAGGTGAAAAGAAGAATAATGCTCGGAACCTACGCCCTTTCCACGGGCTATTACGACGCTTATTACCTGAAAGCCCAGAAGGCTAGAACCCTGATAATAAGGGATTTCGAGAGTGCGTGGGAAAAAGTCGACGTCATAGCGAGCGCCACTTCTCCCGAGACCGCCTTCAGGATAGGCGAAAAAGCTGACGACCCCCTTAAGATGTACCTCTCCGACATCCTCACCATCCCCTGCAACATAGCGGGACTGCCGGGAATATCGGTTCCATGCGGATTCAGCTCGGAGAAGCTTCCGATAGGGCTTCAGATAATGGGAAAGCCGTTTGACGAGCAGACGGTACTCAACGTCGCGTACGCCTACGAACAGAGCACGAAGTGGCACGAAAAAGAAGCGGCGCCGCCCGGATAACCGCAGCCCGGGACACACCCCGGCGTAAAAGCGTTTCATTGCCGAAAACATAAAGCCTCTTTTCACGGGACGGCGGGGCGACTCATGAATGAATGCCCCGGATGCCATGAAAAGCGGCACATACCCCGCGGGCGGCCATAATCCGTCCGCTCATTTTCACCGCAGACGTGTTATAATGGCAATATAACGGTCTTAACAAGGAGGAAAACCGTGAGCAAAGACAAGAAATGCATGATGTGCGGCAAGGCTTCCCCTGATACCATATGCGATTCCTGCAAGGCAAGCGTTCAGGCCGAAGCCGCCGGGGAAAAAGCGAAAATGGAAAGGAACGTAAAAGTCGGCGGGAAAATGGCCGACGAACAGTCCAAACAGCGTTCCTGATCAGCCAGTCCCCCCGGACTTCAAAGACCTTTCTGTATATACAGCCTTAGCCTGCCTGATACGTCAGAGAGCAGTTCGTTAATCTTCTTCGCCGCTTCCGGGTCGGAAGCAGTTCTTCTGAATTTATTATGTTGATAAACATAATGTTTTCATGCATAATAAATATATGGATTTTATTGATCGACTTGAAGAAATGCGCAGACTCGATAACGCGCTGCGTCGTCCGGGCGGATTTGCCGTTATCTGGGGCCGACGCCGGGTGGGGAAGTCGCGCCTGCTCATCGAGTGGTCCAGACGCAACGAGGGTCTCTACACCGTCGCGGACCAGTCGGCTCCCGCCGTGCAGAGGCGCTACCTAGCGGCCGCGGTGGCAAAGCGGTTCCCGGGATTCGCAGATGTCGAGTATCCGGACTGGAGGGCGTTTTTCGCACGTCTTGCAGCCGAAGCGGCACGCACAGAATGGCAGGGTCCCTTTATTCTGGACGAACTGCCGTACCTGGTTGCGGCCGACCCCTCCGTGGCCAGCGTTCTTCAGAACTGGCTTGACGATCCAGGACATCGACCCTGCGTAGTGGTCAGCGGATCCGTCCTGCGGATGATGCGCAGCGCGGTCCTTGATGCGGACGCGCCGCTTTACGGGCGGGCGGCAGAGTCCTTCGCCGTTCGTCCCCTCAGGCCCAGACATCTAAGCGACGTATTCACCGTATCCGCTCCCAGGGAACTTGTTTCTCTCTATGCGCTCTGGGGCGGCATGCCAAGATACTGGGAGCTTGCCGAATCGTTCGGCACGGATTTTGATTCCGCCGTCGACTCGCTGGTTCTTGATTCCTCGGGACCTCTGCACAGCGAGCCTGACCGGCTGCTGCTTGAGGAAACGCCGTCTGCGGCTGCCCTGCGGCCGCTTCTTGACGCTATCGGTTCGGGCGCGCACAGGGTAAGCGAAATCGCCGCCCGCCTGGGCCGCCCCGCGTCAAGTCTCCCCCGACCATTATCGACGCTTGCGGAAATGAACCTCGTATTTCGCGAGGTTCCGTTCGGAAGCGACACCCGTTCCGGCAAGCGAAGTCTTTACAGGATAGCCGATCCGTTTTTTCGCCTGTGGTTTCGCGTCGTTGCGCCCCACCGCGCCGCCCTTGCGGAGGCTCCACGCGAAACGCGTCTCGGTTACTGGCGCAGGCACAGGCCGGGGCTTGAATCAGCCGCGTGGGAAGAACTGTGCAGAATGTCCGTGCCCTTTCTTCACCTAAATGGCGGTCCGCTGGCCGACCTAGGCCCCTGGGAGCCCGCCCAGCGCTACTGGCACGGCAATGATCCCGAATTCGACGTCGTCGCCCGGTCGGTTGACGGAACCACAACGCTGGTGGGCGAGGCCAAGTGGGGAAAGCGCGCGGCTGACCCGCGGCGCGGCAGCACGGATATTCTTCCGGGCGCGGCAGGAAGCAAGGTGGTGAGGGTTTTGTTTGTTCCCCGCGCAGACAGCGTGTCCGGCACCGCGGAGAACACCCGTATCGTCGACGCGGGCGCGGTCATGGCGGCCCTTCGCGGCGACAGCTGACAAGACAGCCAGCGGGAGAGCAGACCGGAGACAGGATTCTTTCCCTTTCTTCACGCAACCGGCCCGTCGCCGTCCCAGATTTCAAGAGCCACTCCGTATATTCCGTTTTTAGAAACTCCGAAGGCCGTGCTTACAAGGGAAACAGCTTCACTCAGCGAAAACCCCTTTTCCCTGAGAAGCCGGAGCGTCCTCCGGGCCGCATCGGCGGACGCCTCGTCGCGCCCGTCCCCTCTCCCTTCCACAACTACCGTCACCTCCCCTTTCAGAGCTTCTCTTTCCGAAAGAACGGAAATCACCTCGGACAGCGACCCCCTGAGCGCTTCTTCGTAAAGTTTCGTCATTTCCCTCGCGACGCAGATATTCCTGTCGCCGAGAATTTCCAGCATAAGACTCAAGGTACGTGAAAGTCTCCTGGCGGACTCGTAAAAAACCAGGGTGTGAGGGTAGCGTTCTACGTCCTTCAGAAGCTCTTTCTTCCTGCCGGCTACCTTCGGAAAAAACCCGAGAAAGAGAAAACTGTCCGTGGGAAGTCCCGAGACGACAAGCGCGGAGAGGACAGCCGAAGGACCGGGGACGGGGACTACTTCCATATCGTTTTCAATCGAGAGATTCACAAGCCTCCACCCGGGGTCGGAAACCGAGGGAGTCCCGGCATCGGAAACCAGCGCCACGTTTTTGCCGTCCTTTAGTCTTTCAAGCAGCTTGGGCGACTTTTCAGTCTCGTTATGTTCATGATAGCTCGTGAGGGGGGTTTCGATTCCGTAGCGGGCGAGAAGTTTTTTCGTGTTTCTCGTATCCTCGCACGCTATGACGTCGCAGTCTTTAAGGACGTTCACGGCCCGCAGAGTCATGTCTTCAAGATTTCCTATCGGGGTGGATACCACGAAGAGCTTTCCAGGCATATCGGTTCCTTGTCCGCCAAGACAGGCAGACCCGTTTTCCACGGACCGTCGCGGAGGGCGAGGGATTCGAACCCCCAAGTCCTTTCGGACGCCGGTTTTCAAGACCGGTGCAATAGCCGTTCTGCCAGCCCTCCGGCAGGAATCAGATTATACAGACAAACCGGACGCGCTTCACTTGCCTTTCACCGTAACGGTTATTTTCTCAGAAAGCACGGGAGGCTTGTGAGGTATGTGCAAATGATTTCCCAGCAGCAGGCGCAGCGTATGCTTTCCAGGGGCAAGAGTTATTTCCGTTTCCGTCTGCCCGCCTCCGAAATGCCTCACGTTCTCGCTGAAAGCAAGAGGTTTTTCCATGTCCGGCAGGTTTTCAAGATCGATCAGCAGGTGGTGATGCCCGGTATTCGGAACCCTGACCCCGGCCGGAGCGACCCCCATGCCCGCCAGCCCGAACCTCACGGTGAAGGTCCTGCCTACAACCTCCCCGTCTTTCGGAGAAATGATATAAGCCTTGGCGCCGGGAGGAGATTCTGAAAAATGCTCTTCCGCAAGAACCATGTCCCATGACATGACCGCAGCCATGAGAAACAAAAACAATGTCCCGATTCTGATTGCCATCCTGAAAACCCTGATCACTGAAATACGCGCATGTTTAAACTACATGTTTTTTTGAGAACCGTCATTTCAGCGCATGAGCGGAAAGACCATACAGAAGAGATATCGGAGCGGAATTTCGGGCGGCGCGTTATTACGGAACTCCCCCCAGAACCCCGGAATCTCTAATTCCAGAGATCAACTACCACCCTTCCGACCTGGCCGCCCTTCAGTATGACGTCTATTTCGGGGTCAAGATCTTCAAGGGAGACCGTTCTGCAGATACGCTCAAGCGTATCGAGCTTCCACTCGCCGGATATCTTTTCCCACACAAGCCGCCTTCTCTCCATCGGACAGCTTGCGGAGTCTATCCCCGCAAGCGTAACTCCCCTCAGTATGAAAGGATAGACATTCGTGTTGAGTTCATGGGAAGCCACGTTGCCGCATGTAGTAACAACTCCTCTCTGTCGGGTGGACTTAATAGCCGTGGCAAGCATCTCTCCGCCCACGGTGTCGACCACCCCGGCCCACTGCCCTTTGAGCAGCAGTCTGCCCGAAGGGTCGGTCAAATCCTCTCTCCCGATGACTTCCTCCGCTCCCAGGCCCGCCAGGAACCGTTCCTGCTCCTTTTTTCCCGTCGAGGCGGTCACGCTGTAGCCCGCTTTAGCCAGAACAGCGACTGCCATGCTGCCGACCCCTCCCGTCGCCCCGGTCACGAGGATCCTTCCGTCCCGAGGGCTCACTCCTCCCTCAACGATTCTCAGCACGGACTGCGCCGCCGTAAAACCCGCGGTCCCGTACATCATCGACTCTTTGAGATCAAGTCCCGCGGGCAGTCTGACCACCCACTCAGCCGGAACCCTCACGTACTGTCCGAATCCTCCCGAGGTATCCATTCCCAGATCGTAGCCATGCACTATAACCTTGTCCCCGGGCTGAAACTCCGCGCTTTCCGAACGCTCGACCACGCCGGCGGCGTCAACTCCGGGCGTGTGAGGGTAATTCCTGGTAACGCCCCTGTTTCCTATGGCCGAAAGAGCGTCCTTGTAGTTGAGGGACGAATATTTCACGTTAAGGAGCACCTCCCCGCCGGGAAGGCTCTCCAGTTTCCTGGTTGTGATCTCCCTCGTGAATTTTCCGTCTTCATCCCCGCTTACAACCATCGCCTTGAAATCGTCAGAACTCATTTGAAACCTCCTTCAGTTTCGGTTTTCGTCTCCGCATAGATCCTCAAGCGCAAGCAGAAGCGCCTGAGTTCCAAGCTTCCCGTGCCCGAGCGCGCTCGCCCTTTCGTAAAGCGATTTGACAAGGGCAAGCCCGGGAAGATCAATCCCCATCCGCTCCGATTCCCCGAGGGCGATCTCCATGTCCTTTATGAAGTGTTCGACGAAAAAGCCCGGGTGGAAATCCCCGTCCATCATCCTGGGGCCGAGGTTGCTGAGAAGCCAGCTCGAGGCCGCTCCGCTCCCCACGGAGAGAAGCATGGTGCGGGGGTCAAGCCCCGCCTTCCTGCAATAGATCAGGTTCTCGCAGATTCCTATCATTACCCCGGCCACCGTGATCTGGTTGCACATCTTCGCGTGCTGGCCGGAACCCGCCTTCCCCTGGTACACGATGTTTTTCCCAAAAAGCCCGAGAAGCGGCTTTACCGAATCGAAAACTTCCTCGTCCCCCCCGACCATTATCGAAAGCTCCCCCTTCACTGCGCCCACGTCTCCCCCGGAGACCGGGGCGTCCAGGGAGACGCAGCCTGAGCCGAGCGCCCTTTCGTATATCTCCCCGGCAAGAGTCGGTTCGGTCGTGGTCATGTCGACGAAGACGCGACCGGGTTCGGGTTCGGCAAAAAGGCCTTCGGGACCGAAATATACTTCCCTTACGTCATCCGGGTAACCGACAATAGTAAAGACAACGTCCGCCCGGCGGGAAACCTCGGCGGGAGAACCGCACCATACGGCTCCTTCACCCAGCAGTTCCTCCGCCTTTTCCCTCGTCCTGTTGAAAACGAAAACGCGGTACCCGGCGCGAAGAAGGTGCCCGCACATGGGCGCGCCCATGATCCCCGTTCCTATCCACCCTATCGAGCTTTGTTCGGGACTTATCTCATTCATCTGCGCTGAAGACTACTGCGAAGCGACCGCCTGGCGCTTAAGCATCGGAAGATATTTTCCGCCGAGGAGTATATGGCCCTCGCTTGAGCCGGCGAGGAGCCTCCGCACGAGATATTCCCTGTCGGGTCCGAGAACGTTGACCCCGTGGTCAGACTCCACGAGACAGAGAAGCTTTATGTCGCTTCCGTTTCTGGTCGCGGTCTCGTAAACCGCGGAATAGTTAAGAAGCGCGGCTTCCACGGTGCCGCAGGGAAGAGAGGGGTTCCGCGCTCCGGCGTGGTGCTCGCTCACGCCGAACCAGCACGGGTCGGGGTAGCCGTGGAAATGCAGAATGGACATCTCCTTTTCGATCAGGGAAGGCGCGTAGAGGGCGGAGGAGAGCGCCTGGGAGAGTATTACGTAAGTGTCAAAAGACGGCCTTATGTCCTTTCTTCCCAGGTCGACTCCTCTCGGTATCTGGAGGTGAAGCTTTCCCTTCACAAGGCCGATCCTGACTATATCCGAATCCGGATTCAGGTTCGTCTTGTCGCATCCCGACCTTGAAGTGACAATCCATATGTCCGGAACCTGCTGGTACTCCGTCTCGCCGCCGAGAAGGGTTCTGACGTACCATCTGTCGTTCGGTGCCGCTCTTACCTCGTCGGGGTTGTAGCCCGGAATTTCCTGCAGGGAGTTCCACGCGCTCCCGTCGATATACTTGTCTCCGTCGTACCCGGGAGGCTCGGCAAGCGCTATGAAGCCGTACGAAACTCCGGTTCTCCCGTCGAGTATCTTGTTCGCCACATCCCTGTGCGAAAGGCGCTTTATCGCGTCTATGAACTTCGACCCCGCGGGAAAAAGGTCGGTGCTCTTGAGGTCCGCGCCCAGGGCGGACAGCTTCCCGGCGTATTCAAATTCCTTCGGGTCGTACTCGCTTACGGAAAAACGCGTCAGAACGGGCGGCTTTATGGGGGCGTATATCTTCGGAATAAGCGAGTAGAGCACGAAGTCATCAAGCTGATCGTGCGTGTATATGGAATCGGAGAGATTCATGTTTATTATCGCGAATTTACTGTCCGAAACCCCTATAACGATCTCCGACATGTTGTTTATCAGGTTTTTCAGGCCCAGGGATATCTTTCTTTCATAGGTCGTATCCTCGTTCTCAAACTCCGGGTCAAGGGACATTATCGTGATAACCTGGGTGTTGTAGGGATCCTGGAGATAGCCGACGGTGAAGTCGTCCGCCCAGCCGCTTATCTTCAGTATGCTGCTCACCGACAGGCTGTCCTTCCTGACCATCCTGTAGATGTTCTCGGCCACCTTGCTCAGAAACCATCTGAATGGAGACAGTCTCTTCTTAACGTCTATTACGGCGTTTACCTTCCTCCTCACGGACCTGAGTCCCATGAGCCTGGAGAATATTCCGTAAGATACGTCCTCGGTTGTCGCGTCTTCCCAGGAAATCACGTTGACCCCGTTGCCGAGAAGCGAGTCGCGGAGTCTTTCCCTGTACGCGCTTATCCCGGCGTCCGGGTAATTTTTCGGAATCGGCTTGAAGGTTACGATAACCCGCTCCGACATCTCGGCCGGATTCTTGGGATTAACCAGGTTCTTTACCTTCGGCATTCCGGAAAGCGCCGCTATGGTCTGCAGATCCAGATCCGCAATTCCCTGACGATCGTTCATAAAGAAGACACCCTCACACAGCCCGCATCAGAATAAGGTACAGGAGCAAACAAAACAGAGTAAGCGAAAGTTCCAACCAAGCCCGGGCAACCTAGAGTCTAACGCCTGCCGCGGATTTTTTCAATCTCGCGAAGCATCTCTTCCCTGACGACGCTCTCAAGCTTTTCGCCGCCTTCTTTTCCCCTGGGAAAGCTTGCGGTATCTATAGGGGGAAGGATTCTGACCGCAATACCCCTGTCGGTATTGAGTTCGTAGGAACCCTTCTTTCTTATATCCTTGCCTCCCCACATGATCATCGGCACAACCGGCACCCTCGAAAGCGAGGCCATGAAGAAACCGCCCTGCTTGAAAGGAAGAAGTTCCCCGTCCTCGCTTCTCGTGCCCTCGGGAGCGATAATCACCGAAGGTCCCTTCCTTATTTTCCTTATGATTTCCCGGACCTTGTTCGTATCTTCAATCGAACCGTCCCTCGCGACGAAATACTGTCCGCTGAGCACGCACACCCAGCCGATAAAGGGAATCGAGGCGACCTCGTTCTTCATGACCGCCCTCCACTCAAAAGGCAGCACCGCGGAGAAAACGGGTATGTCGAGGGAACTCTGGTGGTTGAACATGACTATGAAGGGACCTTCGGGGAGATTTTCGGTTCCCTCAACGTCAAGCCGCACTCCGCAGGCCCAGAGAACCGTTTTCCCCCAGGGCCGGACGGAGAACTTTATAAGGTGCCTCACGGCGACAAGCGACGCCACAACTCCCACGCTGCCCCAGAACGCAGTAAACAGGGACGAAAGAATTATCGCCGCAATGCTTCTTATTTTCTTCATCACTGCTTCCCAGAAAGAGCTTCCGCGAGTCCGGACTACCCGGGAACTATAATGTTCACTCCCCGCTCCCCGACCCGTATATCATGTTTTCCGGAACGAAGAAGAAACGTCTCCCCGTCCATGTGGGCCGGAAGATCGGCAAAGGTTTCAAACCCCAGCCGCTTCGTCCTTACGATACTGACCTCCCGGAGTCCCTCGTGGCGTCCCTCAAGCACCTTCTGTATCTTGAAAAGCCTTCCCAGGGTACTCATGTCGCTTATTATATGGATATCGAGATATCCGTCGAATATGTCGGCCCCGGGAGCCAGATTGAACTTTCCGCCCTGAAAAGGACCGTTTGAGGCGCCGAAGAGAAGCAGCTTTTCGCCCGCGGCGCAGGCTTTCCCGTCCATCTCGGAGAAAAACCCCCGGAAGCGGAACGCCTCGATCACCGCCCCGACAACGTAACCGAAGGAACCCAGGCGCCTCAGGCCCAGATTCCCGAAATCGTGCGCCACGGCCCCGTCCATCCCCACCCCGAAACCGTTTATAAAGCATTTTTCGTCGACAAAAGCCACGTCGGCCTCTCTCGTCCGGCCGGAAAAAATATTGTCCACCGCCGCACGCGTATCGAGCGGAATGCCGGCCGCCTTCGAAAAATCGTTCCCGCTGCCCCCCGGAACAATTCCCAGGACAGCTTCGGTTCCGTGGATCGAACTTACGATCTCACTCGACGTGCCGTCCCCCCCGAGGGAAACCATGCGGGTAAAGCCCTCGCGAAGCCCTTCCGCGGCGATCTCCGCGGCGTGCCCGGGGAACTGCGTAAATCTCACCTCGTGGACAATCTCCCTTGCTTCAAAAGCCCCGCGGACATGTTCAAGCGCCGGGCCGAACGCTTTTTTACCCGCCTTGGGATTCGCTATCACGAGGTGTTTCATCCTGTCTTTCTGCTCCCGGAATCGGGGGTCACGGAACATTATGATACCCTACAACTTGATTAATAATTGTTTTTCTGGTATTAAAACCTGATTTGCAAAAGGAATTCGGAGGATATTTAATGACAGAAGAAGCCGTAGCCAGCGAAAAACTCAGCATGAAAAGCCTGCTTGAAGCGGGGGTGCATTTCGGACACCAGAAAAGCCACTGGAATCCGAAAATGAAATCCTTCATCTTCGGAGCGAGAAACGGCATTCACATAATCGATCTTCAGCAGACCGTCACGCTCTTTAACAGGGCGCATAGTTTCGTGAAAAACACGGTGGCGGACGGAGGAACCGTTCTGCTGGTGGGAACCAAGAAACAGGCCCGGGGAATAATCGAGGAAGAGTCGGTCCGATGCGGCATGCCCTACATAAACACGCGTTGGCTGGGCGGAACCCTCACCAACTTCAACACGATACGTTCGAGGGTTGATTACCTGCTGGAACTGAAGAAGCTCGAGGAAGACGGGCAGATGGAGCTGCTTCCGAAAAGGGAAGCGAAAAACCTCAGAAGAGAGACGGTCAAGCTCGAGGGGCTTCTGGGCGGAATAGTGAGCATGAGGCGGGCTCCCGACGCCATTTTCGTCGTGGATACGAAAAAAGAGCATATAGCCATAAAGGAAGCGAGGAACCTGTCGATACCGGTTATAGCGATCGTGGACACCAACTGCGACCCCGCGAACGCGGATTATCCGATTCCGAGCAATGACGACGCCATAAGGGCGATAAAGCTGTTCACTTCAAAAATAGCGGACGCCTGCATCGAAGGAACCCACATATACCAGGAGAAGCTGGTGAGCGGAGAGGTCGAGCAGGTAAAGGAAGACAGCCTTGACGGCGTAGTGGTGGAAAGAAAGGTGTTCGTTTTCAAGGAAGCCGAGTCGGGCGACAGCGAGGAGAGCTTTGTTTCGGTAGCGATCTCCGAATCTTCGCAGAGTGAAGACGCCCGGGCGCAGAAAGAGATGTCGGAGAATACAGAAGATAAAAAAGAGGGTTGAAAATGGCTGAAATCAAGGCAACAATGGTAAAGGAACTGAGAGAAAAGACAGGAGCCCCTTTCATTGACTGCAAGAACGCGCTTGTGGAAACCGACGGGGATTTCGAAAAAGCTTCCGAGGTGCTGAGAATAAAGGGCGTCGCGAAGGCTTCCAAGAAAACCACCAGAAAGACCGATCAGGGAATCATATCCTCGTACGTTCACGCGGGCGGCAAGATCGGCGTAATGCTCGAGGTTAACTGCGAGACGGATTTCGTGGCGAGAAACGACGAGTTCCAGAACCTCTGCAGGGAAGTCGCGATGCAGATAGCGGCAAACAATCCGACCTACGTAAGAAAGGAAGAGGTCTCGGAAGAGGAAGTAGAGAACGAGAGGCGAATCCTCAAGGCGGAAGCCATGGAATCCGGAAAACCCGAGAATATAGCGGAAAAAATGGTCGCGGGAAGAATAAACAAGTTCTTTGAGGAAATATGCCTTCTTGAGCAGCCCTACATAAGAGACCCCAAGATGAAAGTCACGGATCTCGTAAACAACCTGATAGCCAAGATCGGCGAGAACATAGTCGTAAAAAGGTTCGTAAGATACCAGCTGGGCGAATGAAAAAACTGGACGATGGGATCCTCTGAAAAAACCATCCCGAAATATAAAAGAGTACTCCTGAAACTCAGCGGGGAAGCTCTTCAGGGTCCCGGCCAGTTCGGCATCAGTTCCGACGTAATTGAGTACGTCTCCGAAGAAATAAAAAGCCTTCACTCGCTCGGAGTGGAAACGGCCATAGTCATAGGCGGAGGAAATATCTTCAGGGGCGTTTCCAGTTCTTCAAAAGGAATGGACCGTTCCACGGCCGACTACATGGGAATGCTCGCGACCGTTATAAACGCACTCGCCCTGCAGGATTTTCTTGAAAGAAAGGGACTTTCAACCCGGGTGCAGACTGCGCTTGAAATAAAGCAGGTCGCCGAACCCTTCATCAAGAGAAGGGCCATACGCCATCTTGAAAAGGGAAGAATAGTCATATTCGCCTCGGGAACGGGCAACCCGTTTTTCACGACCGACACGGCCGCGACCCTGAGAGCGCTGCAGATGGGAGCTGACATCATAATGAAGGCGACCAAGGTCGACGGCATTTACGACAAGGATCCCGTTAAGAACAAGGACGCTTCGAAGTTCACCGAGCTCACGTACATGGAAATCCTCAAAAAAGGGTTAAAAGTCATGGATGCGACTTCAATCTCTCTCTGCATGGAAGGGAGTATCCCCATAGTGGTGTTCGATCTTTTCGAGAAAGGCAACATGGAGAAAGTAATAAGAGGAGAGAAAGTAGGTACTATTGTAAGGAGCGGTGCGGAACAATGAGCGAAGAACTGTCCGTTGAAGAACTCTGTATTGATGCCGAAGACAGGATGGACAAGACTGTAAGCGCCTTCGAGCAGGAACTCTCCAGAATAAGAACCGGCAGGGCGTCGGCAGCTCTTGTCGACACGATGAGAGTTTCCTATTTCGGCGCCCAGACGCCGATTAATCAGCTCGCCAACGTTTCGGTGCCCGACAGTTCGACCATATTAATACAGGCCTGGGACCCGGGCGCGGTTGAGGGAATCCAGAAGGCGATCGCGCAGTCCGAACTCGGAATAACCCCGTCAGTTGACGGAAGCACGATCAGGCTTGCCATACCTCCCCTGACGGAGCAGAGAAGAAAGGAACTCGTCAGACACACGGGAAAAGTCGCCGAAGAACACAGGGTGTCCGTAAGGCAGATAAGAAAAGACGCGAACAACCTCATAAAAAAAGGCGGAAAGACAGAGAACCTGCCGGAAGATGAGATAAAAAAAGCCCTCTCCGAAATACAGCAGTTGACGGATGAGAGAATAAGCAGGCTGAACGCCCTGTTCGAAAAGAAAGAGAAAGAAATACTGGAAATCTGAGAACCGCGCGGATTACCGGCCGATAATCCTGATACCATCCATGTAGGGAACCAGCACCTCGGGAATTTCCACCGTCCCCTCTTCGGTCTGGAAATTCTCGACAATCGCCAGCAGGGCCCTGCCCACAGCCACCCCGGAACCGTTAAGAGTATGGAGATAGTCCGGCTTGGACCCCTTTGATTTCCTGTATCTTATGTTGGCGCGCCTCGCCTGAAACGCCTCAAAATTGCTGCAGGAAGATATTTCCCTGTACCTGCCTTCGCTCGGCACCCATACTTCGAGATCGTAAGTCTTGGCGGAGGAAAATCCCATGTCTCCCGTGCAAAGAACAACGACCCTGTAAGGAATGCCCAGAAGTTCAAGAATCTTCGCGGCGTCAGCGGTCAGCATCTCAAGTTCCTCGTACGAGTTCTCCGGGTCGGCGAAGCGTACAAGCTCCACCTTGTTAAACTGATGCTGCCTTATTATCCCGTGTACGTCCTTCCCGTAGGAACCCGCTTCCTTCCTGAAGCACGGAGTGTAAGCCACGTACTTAACCGGAAGCATCTCCGCGGGAATTATCTCGTCGCGGTGAATGTTGGTAACGGGAACCTCGGCGGTGGGAACCAGGTAGTAGTCCGTATCGCTGAGCCTGAAGAGGTCTTCCTCGAACTTGGGGAGATTTCCCGTTCCGGTAAGGCTCTCCGTGTTGGCTACGAAGGGAGTGAGAACCTCCGTGTACCCGTGCCGCCCGGTGTGAACGTCGAGCATGAAATTTATGAGGGCCCTCTCAAGCCGCGCGCCCGCGTTTTTGTAAAGCGCGAACCGCGCGCCCGCGATCTTCGTCGCCCTCGGAAGATCCAGTATGTCGAGCTCGGCCCCCAGCAGCACGTGGTCCTTTACCTCGAAGTCAAAATTCCTCGGTTCTCCCCACTTCCTTATCTCGACGTTCGCCGTGTCGTCCGGACCCTCGGGAACCGAGGAATCGGGCATGTTGGGGACATTCAGGAGAAATTCCCTGAGAAGCTCCTCCGTCTCCGCCTTCTTCTCGTTAAGATTCTTTATCTCGTCCGAGAGAGCCTTCAGTTCGGGCAGAAGTTCCGAAAGCCCCCGCTGGTCTCCGGACCTCTTGAGGGCGCCCACCTTTCTTGAGCCCTCGTTTCTCTGGTGTTCCAGAGTCTCGACCCTTTTTATTATCTCTTTTCTCCCGGAATTCAGCACGGCAAACTCCGAGAGATCGGTCTCAAAACCGCGGGCAGCGAGTTTTTCACTCACAAGGTCAATATTTCGCTCAATTAATCTGGGGTCTAGCATCTGAAACACATACTCCGCCGGAACTTGAAAAAAACCAAAAGCCAGATGTCTAATTTACACTCACAGCCGATATTTTCAAACAGCCCGGGACTTTGCACAAAAGGTTCTTTTCGGGTTTAATAACGGGATATACGAAGCTGAAAGAACGTCAAGGAAGGGAGCGAGCAATGAAAATACTGAATAACGGAATAGAAATAACCTACTTCGGGCATTCCACCTTCTCAGTGAAATCACCTGCCGGAAAAACGGTGATGATAGACCCATGGATTGAAGGAAACCCCTCGTGCCCGGAGCAGCTCCGCGAAGTCGGTCACGTTGACATAATAGCGGTCACGCACGGACATTTCGACCATATAAGCGACGTGATTCCCCTGTGCGGCAAGTACAGTCCCAAGGTGGTGGCAAACTGGGAGATATGCGACTGGCTGGGTTCAAAGGGAGTCAAAAACTGCATGCCGTGCAACAAGGGAGGCAACGTGGTCATAGACGGAATAAGGTTCACGATGACACACGCCCAGCACAGCAGCAGCATGAAGGAGGAAGACGGAACTGTTGTCTATGGCGGGGAACCGGCAGGCTACGTAATAAAGTTTGAAAACGACTACACAATATACCATGCCGGAGATACCAACATTTTCGGCGACATGAAACTCATATCGGAGATATACAAACCGCAGCTGGCAATGCTGCCCATCGGAGACCTCTTCACGATGTCTCCGCTTGAGGCGTCATACGCTTGCAGGCTCCTTAACGTAAAATGGATCGTCCCCATGCACTACGGAACTTTTCCGCTTCTGCTGGGAACCCCGGAGGAACTGAAATCACTTACCAAGGATATGGATTCGCTGAGCGTGGTCGCCCTGGAACCGGGACAGCAGATCACGTGACTCGCGGAGAATTTTTACTTCAGAACTAAAGGAGCCCTTTTGCTCCCATAGAAAAACAGCTTCACAAAACAGAGTTATGAAAAACCCGAAAAAATTATTAGTCGCCTTTGCACTGCTCCTTACGGTTTCCTGCGGGGGAAAGCAGGCGATTTACGAAGGAACGGCGGAGCAGCTTAACGACGAAGTGTCTGAAGAGCTTAACAAGGAAAGCGGTTTTCCCTGGATATTCGGCGGAACAAATTACGACAAGGTATTCGACATCATCAAGGAAATACAGATCCGCTATCCGTACACCAAGTATGCCGCGCTGGCCGAACTCAGAAGCGGCGATGTCTATTTTAAGAAAAAGCAATACACTCTAGCCGCCGAGGAATACGAAAATTTCATAACGAACCATCCGGGTCACGAGGAACTCGACTACGCAATGTATCGCCTCGGACTTTCCTACTATAAAATGAAAGCGGGAAAGGACAGAAACCATTCAAAGCGGCTTCAGGCAATAAAGTGGTTCACACTGCTTAAGAAAACCTACCCCGACTCCCCGCATGCCGAGCAGATACAGGATAAAATCGAGGAATCCAGAAGAACGCTCGCAGAAAGAGAAATCTACATAGGGAAATTCTACCAGAGGAAAAAGAACTACGAGGCCGCGGCGCAAAGGTACAGAAACGTTCTTGAAAATTACTCTGACACCGAATACGCGGAGAAAGCCAGGAAGCTTCTCAAAGAGACCGAGGAGAAATTATCCGGGCAGTCATCCTAGCAAGAGGAGAAACCTCTCCCCGAAGCTGCGGGCAAGCAATCCGCCACGTGAATTCAACGACTCGATGATTCGCCGGGCGGCTGTGCGTATCGATCCGGAACGTACCTCCTGATCAGACGATGCAGTTCCGCTCAGGCAAAAAAACAGACATGGTGACGACATACAATCTGCTTGCATATCTGGCTGCTATTATCCTTCTCGTCTCCTGCGGGTCTTCGGACGAAGAGAAGATAAACCTGCTTCTGGACAAGAGGACGAGCGCCTTTGAGCTAAAAGACCCTGAAATATATTCCGAGTGCATACACGAAGATTACAGGGTAGCTTCAGGCGAAGAAGTAGTTGACAAGCACAAGCTGGTAAGCAGGTTCAGGGATCACGCATCCATCATCGACACGGTATCGTTCGGCGAATCCGAAAGATACATATACATCAACGGAACAGACGCAAGGGTGATGATGCTCTCTTCAATCGACGTAAAGATAGATGGTTATTCGATGACGTACAAAGCCAAGGAGGTTATCAGCTTATCGAAAGTACTGGGAAAGTGGAAAATAACCAGGGAGTCCATGCTTAACCTGCTCAGCGGGACCATGATTCTTGATAACTAGGAACTAGCCGAATTTCTTTTCAATATCTTCCTGTTCTTCCTTGCACTCTATGCAAAGAGTAGTCTCCGGTCTTGCAATCAGTCTCTGCTCCGAGATCTCCTCTTCACACACCTCACAGATTCCGTAAGAACCATTCTCAAGCCTCGAAAGCGCATCGCGTATTTTCCGAAGCAGCTTTCTTTCCCTGTCCCTTTCCCGAAGCTCAAGAACCCTGTTTGACTCGGACAGCGCCCTGTCAAGCGGGTCCGGGAAAGAATTGGATCCCTTGCTCATCCTGTCAACAGTATCATAGGCAATGCCCAGTATATCGGACATCTTCTGAATCAGGATGGTTCTTACCGTCTCCCTGGTTTCTGCCTTCATGGAAAATATTATATATGCCCATGCCTTTTTGTAAATTTGACGAAGCGCAGCGAATATAATTAATTATCTGTCATGCCGAGAATGAAGAGACTTACGATTGAGTTGCCGGAGGAGATGGCCACGCCTGTTTCAGACCTGCTTCTGGGTCTTGAAGCCGGGGCCGTAAGCGAGGAACAGAGAGAACGAGAAGAACCGTTAATTCATGCGTATTTCAAGGAAGAAACGGATATCGCGGGAATCATAGCAGCCGTAAAGGAGTTCTCAGCGCTTTTCGGCGAGAACGCCGAGGCGGCGCAGTTCACCACCCGATACATAGATCAGGCGGACTGGGAAGGCTGGAAATCCTATCTGAAGCCGGTAAGGGCGAGTCGTCGAATAGTCATAAAGCCTCCATGGGAAAAACAATACAAGGCGGAGCGGGGAACCCGGGTAGTTGAAATAAATCCGGGAAACGCTTTTGGCACGGGACATCACGAAACAACGAGAATATGCGTAAGTTATCTGGATGAAATTATCGAAAAATCCCCCGGGTGTTCCGTTTTTGACGTGGGATGCGGAAGCGGCATTCTGGGTATCTGCTCGGTTAAGCTGGGAGCGCGCATTTCGTTCTGCGCGGATACTGATTTCAGGGCCGCAAGGGAAACCATCTCGAATTCCGCGAGAAACGCAGTTTCCGACAGGGTGAAAATCTGGTGCGGTTCCGCGGACTGCACACGGAAAAAATTCGACGTGGTTGTTTCCAACACGTCCAGGGATACTCTTATCTCGATGAAGGAGATTCTGAAAGAAAGGCTTCTCCCCCCAGGATGTCTCATAGTTTCCGGAATACAGGCGGACGAGAAAGACGAAGTGGCCGGAATGTACGAAAATTCGGGTTATGATATTGTCAGCGGAAAGGTCGAGGGCGGATGGGCCGGACTGCTGCTTAAGCTGAAGCAAACGAGGAAGCCGACTCAATGAAGTCCCAGCCCTTTAAAACCATAGAATGGAAAAACAACAGGGTCCTGATGATCGACCAGAGAAAGCTTCCCGGGGAGGAGGTCTACGTTGAATGCGCCACTTTTGAAGAGGTGGGCGAGTGCATAAGGAAACTGGTCATCAGGGGAGCCCCGGCGATAGGAATAGCGGCCGCCATGGGAATGGCCCTCGGGGCCGCGGGTATCGGGAACGACTGCTCCTACGAAAATTTCGAAGAGCGCATGAAAGCCATATCGGAGCACCTGGCCCTTACGCGACCGACGGCCGTAAATCTGTTCTGGGCCATCGGCAGAATGAACAGGCTGATTTCCGGGTGCAGAGGCAAGGAAGTCGAAGAGATAAAAAACCTTCTCATAACCGAGGCAGTCAATATACAGAAAGAAGACCTCAGAACATGCATGCGGATCGGGGAAAACGGAGCTAAGCTCATAAAAGAAAACTCCGTCATCCTCACGCACTGCAACGCCGGAGGACTTGCAACCGCCGGTTACGGAACGGCTCTGGGGGTGATAAGGTCAGCCTTCAGTCAAGGCAAGAACATAAGCGTAATATCGTCAGAGACAAGACCTGTTCTCCAGGGAGCGAGACTCACTACGTGGGAGCTTGAGCGGGACGGCATCCCGGTCCGTCTGATAACCGACAGCATGGCCGGACACCTGATGAGCAAGGGGCTCGTGGATTCGGTCGTGGTCGGGGCTGACAGGGTAGCTTCAAACGGAGATACGGCAAACAAGATAGGAACCTATTCCCTGTCCGTCCTGGCCAAGCACCACGGCATTCCCTTTTACGTGGCGGCCCCCACTTCAACCATAGATCCTGAATGCCCAAGCGGAGAGGGCATCATAATCGAGCAGCGGGAACCCGAAGAAGTAACTCACATGGACGGGAAACGGATAAGCGCGGAAGTAGCCGCAATCAATCCCGCCTTTGACATTACGCCGGCCGAGAATATCGAATGCCTGATAACTGAGGTCGGACTGTTTGAAAAACCCTACGCGAAATCTCTCGGCAGGCTTAAAAAGAAAGATCAGTAATCTCCCCTTTCGATTTCCTCCTGGGCCTCGACACTCAGTTTCGTAAAGGGCATGACCTTGAGCCTCTCTTCTCCTATCTTTTCCCCGGTAACCTCGCAGAAACCGTATTCCCCGTTTTCAATCCTCTTTAGGGCATCATCTATCTGATGCAGCTTGCTGCGCTCCCTGTTCGAAAGAGTAAGGGCAAGTTCTCTCTGCCTGTCTTCGGACGCGTGATCATAAAAATCTCCGACATTGAAACGCAGATGATCCGATTCCTCCTTCATTGACCGGGTCACATCCTCAAGCAGTTCCTTTCTCATCTCCTTAAGCATGGCAGTCATCTGGTTAAGGAACCTCTTGGTGTATTTTCTGGGGTTGGTCCTCCTCGGCCTGGCTTTTGCGCCGGCCGCCGCGGAAGAACTTTTCTTCAAAGGTTTTTTTTCAGGTTTTTCCTGCTTTGCTCTGGACACGCTGACTCCTCTGGTGATCAAGGTCTGGATTTTTCAAAAGTGAATTAAGATAAAATTATTATTATTTTTGTCAATACCGTTTGTTTCCCACATTCAGGGGTTATTATCTTGTCATATTCTCCGCCTCGGTGATAATATAGCTTTTCTGACTGCGGTCCTTCCGAAATGAAAAACGGTTCCAAAAACAGGGACGCCTGGGCGACCAAGACAGGCCTTATACTGGCCATGGCGGGCAACGCCATAGGTCTCGGCAACTTTCTCAGGTTTCCGACGCAGGCCGCGGAAAACGGCGGCGGCGCCTTCATGATCCCCTATTTCATAGCATTTATCGTGATAGGAATTCCGATCATGTGGATGGAATGGGGAATGGGAAGGTACGGGGGGTCCCGCGGGCACGGAACAACCCCCGGGATATTCAATCTTTTCTGGAGGAGTCCCGTTTCCAGAACCCTCGGCGTCATAGGACTCTGGATACCTCTTGTCGTGGCAATTTACTACATTTACATCGAATCCTGGACCTTGGGATACGCCCTGCACTTTCTCCTGGGAAGCAATCCCAGCCTCGACCCAGGAGCGGTTTCAAACGCCGCGGAGTACGTAAAGCCCTACAGCGCCTTTCTCGGCGATTATATCGGCGCGGGAGACGGCGTGTTTCTCACCCCTTCCAGAATGGCCATTGCCGCCTTCGTAATCACGATCGCCGCGAACTTCTACATCATGCTGAGAGGGATATCGGGAGGCATAGAGGTGTTCGTCAGGTACGCCCTCCCCATGCTGTTTGTCATGGCGATAATACTCGTGGTAAAGACCCTGACGCTAAAAACCGATTACGGAACCGCGATAGAGGGGCTTAACTTTCTCTGGAATCCCGATTTTGGAGCCCTTAAAAACCCGAAAGTATGGATAGCGGCGGCCGGGCAGATTTTCTTCACGCTGAGCCTGGCTTTCGGGGCAATAGTCGCGTACGCGTCCTACATAAGGATCGACGATGACGTAACCCTGAGCGGCCTGACTTCGGCAACCCTCAACGAGACGGTGGAGGTGGTTCTCGGGGGCTCGATAGCCATTCCGGCGGCGGTGGCGTTCTTCGGAGTCGCGAGCGTGGTCACCGTGGCGCAGTCAGGGGCTTTCAGCCTTGGATTCATAAGCCTCCCCGCGGTGTTCAGCAGTATTTCGGGAAGCGTGGGTGGCGTCGAGACGGGCAGAATCTTCGGATTCCTGTGGTTTTTTCTCCTGTTTTTCGCCGGCATGACCTCGTCCGTAGCCATATCATACCCCGTGGTAACCTTCCTTCAGGACGAGTTCGGCATCTCAAGGCAGAGAGCGGTCGTATACACCATGCTGATAATAATCGTAAGCGTGCTGCCGGTGATACTGATAAGTCAGGTTCTTGACGAATGGGATTTCTGGGCCGGCACCATAATGCTCGTCATATTCGGATTCATCGAAATAGTAATGTTCATGTGGGTATTCGGGGCCGACAAGGCCTGGAATGAAATAAACTCGGGGGGACTCATAAAGGCGCCGCGGGTTTTCTACTACATTCTGAAATACCTGACGCCGTTTTTCCTCCTGATTCTTATATCGTGGTGGGGATACAGCACCCTGCCTTCAATAATCGGGGAAACCGGCTGGAACATCTGGTTCGCCAGGCTTTACATCCTGGGGCTGTTTGTTTTCCTGTCAGTTATGGTCTATATTGCCGGCAGGAGGGAAAAATAATGGATTTCGCCGCCGCGCTCTTCATGTTCATCTCCTGGGGAAGCGTCCTGAGTCTTCTCTTTTTCTGTCTGATGAAATTCCACAGAAACCCCTGACAGCCGCAACGGTATCAGCGCAAAAGCGCCTGCTCCACGACTTTGGTTCGGCAACTGAGACTGCGAAGATATTATTTTGCAGTCATGTTGATATGTCCAAATGGCTGTCTGATGACCAAAAACAGCCTTAAGAATGCCAAAATGTTTCTGGATTCATTTGCCCGGTTTTTTTCAACAAGCCGGTTTTGCGAGACGAGCGCATCTCAGGGGTAAAAACCTTCCGGATTGCTGCTGCCCTGACGCCACCTCAGAATTCTCCTGCAGAAATAACATGGATAAGATGGCTCGATACAGAGTTGAGGAAACCACCGCCACAGAGGGGACCCGAAGTCTGTCAGTGCGCTTTCTTTCTCCCCGACCGGTTTCCAAACGAAACCGAAAGCAGGGCTAATACCATGAGAAGCAGGACTAAGGCGGCGCTTGTTCCCGTCCCCGATCTCCCCGAAACAGCGCACCCTCCTCCGGCAGAGAGTTCGTCTTCTTCGACGGCGGAGGCTTCATCCTGCGGTTCCGAGTCGGCGGAACCCGCGCAGTCCCCCGCGTCCCCGAAGTCTATGCCGTCAAGCCACTGCTCAAACTCCGTATCGTCAGGCACGGTAACCTCCGTGCACCGCACGTAAAGAGTCTCAAGACTCAGAAGGTCCATGAGACCCAGGGGAAGTTCTCCTCCAAGCTCCTCGTTATCCGAGAGATCAAGAGTCTTAAGATTCCCCAGACCCCCAAGGTCGGGAATCTCTCCGCTGAGGTTGTTGCCGCCGAGATTCACTTCCGTGACCCTGCCGCTGCTCACCGTGACACCGTGCCACTGCGCAAGGGGACTCTCGGTAATCCAGTTCCCGCTCTGGCTCCACTCTGATCCTCCCGTTTCGTCGTAGAGGTCGCTCAGTGTCTCGCAGTCGCTTTCAAGCCCCGGGGTCGGCTGACGGGAGCAGGTACTCCCCGCAATAGACACTGGGGTGGAAGACACGGGGGCTGGAGACACAGGCGCCGGAGTGTCGTCAGAAGCCGTGCCGGGTGCCGGAGTCGCGCAGGCGTAGCCCCATTTGCAGTCGCCGCTTACTGGCTTGTTCTCGTCATCTTCGTTTACGGAGACGCTTGCGATTGTGATATTGTCGTAGCTGCTGTCCGAGCTTGTCGCGGTATGGGTTATCGTGGCGGTGCCGTCGTCCTCGTCTGAGTCAGGAACTGCCATGACTCCCACGCGTTTTGCCTCCGACCAGTCCGACGGAGTGAAGGTGACAGAAGAGGAAAAGATAATATCGCTGCCGTTCATGGGATAGACGAAGATGTCCCTGTCTCCGCTTCTTGAAAGCTTTATGGTAACGTCCGCCGAGGGAGCGGAATCAAGGACGATCGTGTAGTAGCCCCAGCTGTCCTCGTCGATATCAAGGGTGGTCGGGCTTACCGTTACGCCGGAAGACGGCGGAGGCGACCCGGTTGTCGTCGCCGTCACTTCGTCCGACGGCGGTCCGTCGCCGTCGTTGTTGTACGCGATTACGCGCACAGTGTAGGTGGTGCCTGACTGAAGTCCCGTAATACTTGTCGGTATGCTGCAAACCGCGCATTCTATTTTCTGTCGGCTGTCGGGGTCGTAGTCCTGGTTCCCCGATTTCCATTGTATCTTATAACCAGTTGCGGAAGCCGTCTCATTCCAGCCTACATAAAACCCATAGTTACTTATTATACTTATCTGGACACCTGATACTTTTCCCGGCGGCGCTGCCAGGGACTCTGGGGAGTGTATTACGAATGTGAGCGGAATAAGGAGCGCAAGCAGCGCGCGGAAAACCGCCCGGGGCGGGAATTTCCTGCGTATGCGTGAATTCTTTGCCTGGTGAAGGGCAGGTAGTGCCCCCCCCCCGATACCCTCGGGAAACTCAGTTCGGATATGCTCATTCAGGCTACCTCCCTGTGCATAGTCGCACCATGACTTAGTACCGAACGGTCAATACAAATTAAATTATAACCCGATGGAACCGGGAACCGCAAGCAATTTCCCCTTGGGGATGGCATATATCGCCATCCGGCCCTGTCGGCGTAAAAAGGCGTTTGCGTTCTTTCCGGGCTCCCGGGCTTCTGACTTCGACACATAAATCGTTCTTTTCAGTACAGCAACCCGCAGGGAAAGCCTGCCAGAAGTAAAACAATCGGACAATTGAGACTGTGAAAATATTCAGGGAAAGCAATCTCTTTGGCAACAGGTTGTGCAAAAATGTCTCAGGAATACCGAATCCAGAAATATTCTGGCATTCTTGAGGCTGTTCCTGGTCATCAGACAGCCATTCTGGCATGCTAACGTGACTGTAAAATAATATTTTCACAGTCTCAACCGGTCGGTATTTTGCCGGCTTAGCTCTGTTCCGTTTCTTCCTGAAGAATCTCTTCGGGCTTTCCGAGACGGAGAATCCTTACAACATCTTCAAGCTGGTGTATCAGAAAGAGAGTAAGAGTGAAAGACGTGGCGAAGAGAACCAGGGAATTCCCTCCGATTATGGCTATGAAAACCAGCACGGCCGAATAATAGTTTCTCCTCCCCAGAAAACGAAGCCGGGCAATCAGTTTCCTCGGAAGAGAAAGTTCCTCGGGGTCGATGTGCTTGTCGACTTCAAAGTAGGCGACCAGACTTCCCGAGTTCGTGTACTTTACAAGAAAGTAGAACGACCATATCAGAAAAAGGATGAAAACGATGATGTTGTAGCTTCCGAGGATCACCGCGACGGTGCTTCCGGTCTGAAGGTAGTACCCGACGGGAACTCCGATCAGGAAAGAAAGCACGGTGAACTGGTCGCTTATGGTATCGACCCACTGCCCTTTCTTCGTCTCCATGAGCTTTATTCTCGCGACTTCCCCGTCACACCTGTCCAGAACAGTCGCCGCCTGCATGAAAAGGGCTCCGAGCACCGGATAACCAAGGGCGTAAAACGGCCCGCAGAGCACCCCTATCAGGTTAATCAGGACGCTGACCGCGTTAGGCGTAAGAGACGTTCTTATCAGGAGCTTGCTCAGGGGAAGGGACATCCGGCCGTTTATGTTTCTCGCTATCCATCCGGTGGCCGTCTTGCCCACGTGAGAAAAAATGATTCTTTCCGCTTCCCTCCGGGATTCCTCGGTATCGGAAAGACGGTAGCAGTACCCGCTGCCGACGCTGAGGGTCCTCATGCGCTGCCGCGTGGCCTCGTCGCCAAGCCAGGTATCGAGCCCGGCGGCCGAAAGCACGGCCGGGACTTCCGTGAAATTTACGGAGAAAGCGCCGAAAACGCTGCTTCCTCCGCCGAAATACCTGTTTACGTAACCGGTTTCCCTGTCCGCGCCGACGACGGGGTCGGCGTCCCGGTTAACAAGCACAGAGAATTCATCCTCGCGGCAATCGGATGAATCGCGAATGAATTTTTCAAGGGAACCGGAGTTCGTGACAACCAGGGAGGATTCCAGAACAAGAACCCTGCCCGAATCTATCGACACCGCCCCTCCGGGCATAACCCATTCTATGTTCGACGTGATTCTCGGGTCGTCAATAAGAACGTTTTTCAGGAAACCCGGATTGTCGGTAATTACGTGGAACCGCTCAGCTCCGGCGCGCTGACAGTTTATTATGATTCTTTTCAGCTGGGGGACTTGCGCTATCGATTTGCCTGGGAATCTGGACAGATCCTCGCCGTTTGTTCCCGTGCCAGAACAAAGTACAATAGCATCTTTCATGGCAGATTATTCAGAGGAGTCGACAACTCTCAGAAGATTTGGGGCACGGTATCCCTTTTTCAAGAATCTGTCAGCCTGTTTTCTCGCCCTGAAAAGATCCATCGGACAGTCGACATCCATCCAGTAAAGTTCGCCTATGTCGAGGGGCTTGATCTTGTACCCCTTGCTTATAAGCCTGTGTATTGAGGAAATGTACCATTTCCCCTCGGCGCCGGGATTCCTCATCTCCTCTTCAACCGCCCTTTTGAGCAATTCAACCCCCGTATCCCTGAACACCCTTATGCCGACCGATTCGGCGGAGGTCTCGGCGTTTGATATCTCCTTGCTGATCTTCGTGATTCTGCTATCGTCGACGACAACCTTCATGTCCTCCCTTTCATACCGGGGTCTCTTCTTTATGGGAAGACAGATTTTTTCATCCCTGACCGAAAGCGCCTTGTCCAGAACGCCTATCTCGTACACGTCGTCCCCGTTCATGACCACCAGATCCTCGTCAAATTCGCTTCTGGCTATCCACAGAGACACAAGGCTGTTTGTAGACTGGTAGAACGGGTTGTAAAGGGTGTTGATTCTCATTCCCAGGCCGTCGTAGCTTCGCAGGAAATCCTCCACTCTCTCAAAACCAAAACCCACGACGATTACGACTTCGTTTATGCCGCAGTCCCTTATAAGGTTTATCTGGTGCTCAAGTATGGATATGTTCCCGATATCGAGAAGACACTTGGGCTTGTCATGAGTGTAGGGGTACAGTCTGGTTCCCCTGCCCGCTGCAAGAATTATAGCTTTCATAAGTCAGGACTTCTTAAATGACAGTCATGCACCCCTAGGATAGAGAAGCACGGGGCGTAATCCCGGCGAAAAACACCAGAGATGACCCGCTATTCTTAAACATCCTCCAAAACTTAATGTAACTATAGGAACCGGCCATGTCAAACACAGGAAGTCCGCAAGTCTTACGCGGGCTCTGACTGAAACGGGGTGAAGTCACCCATCGGTCGCGAGCTTGAGACCGTTAATTCCGGACTTTACGCTGCTTATGTTGTTCATCTCGTCCACGTATATAAGCCTGGGCCTGTGCGTCTTGCTCTGTTCTTCGTCATAGATCGCGAAATCCGCTATTATCAGGCAGTCGCCCTTTCTCGCGAGATGCGCCGCCGCGCCGTTCACGCAGACTATGTTCGAGCCTCTCGCGCCTTCGATCACGTAGGTTGAAAAACGGTGACCGTTGGTCAGATTGAAAATGTGAACCTCTTCATAGGGAAACAGGTCCGCCGCGTCCATGAGATTCCTGTCAAGCGTAAGACTCCCTTCGTAATCCAGCTCGGCGTCGGTTACCGTGACTCTGTGTATCTTGGATTTCAGGAGCACTCTCTGCATTGCCAACCTCTTAAAGCACAATGTTATCGATAAGCCTGGCACCGTCCAGCCTCACGGCCAGCGCCACTAGGTCGCCCTCCACGGCCCTGTGCCGGAGCTCAAGGGTTTCAGGGTCTCTTATCTCAATATAATCAATATCATTAATTTGAGCCATGCGCAAGACCCTGTCCGCCTCGGCAAGCAAAACTTCGCAGTCATCGCAGCCGCTTCTGAACTTCTCTCCGACCTCCCGCAGGGCTCTGTTCACCGAAGCCGCCCTGATTCTCTGCTCCGCGCCGAGGTAGGCGTTTCTTGAACTCATGGCAAGTCCGTCAGGTTCCCGCACTATCGGCATTTCCACTATCTCGATGTCCATGTCGAAATCCCGCACCATCTTCTGGAGGATTTTAAGCTGCTGGTAATCCTTCCTTCCGAACACCGCGAAATCCGGGCGGACAATGTTAAACAGCTTGAGAACGACCGTCGCCACCCCGTCAAAATGCCCCGGCCTGAAGGGACCGCAGAGGCAGTCCCCGAGATCCCCCACGGAAACCGTGGTCTGGAAACCGTCGGGATAAATATCGCTTACGTCCGGGTAAAACAGATAGTCGGCGCCGCAGCGCGCGAGTTTTTCCACATCGCCTTCGTAATCCCTTTCGTAACGGTCGAAGTCCTCGCCGGGCCCGAACTGCGCGGGATTGACAAAGACGCTCGCGACCGTCACGTCCGCCCTCGCGACCGATTCCTCAACGAGGGTGATATGCCCCTTGTGCAGGGCCCCCATGGTGGGAACAAAGCCGAGTTTTCCGCCCGCTTTCCTGCAGGCATCGGAGATCTTCTTCATGTCGGAAGGGCGGCTGAGCACGGAAAGCGTCCCCACGCTATCCATAAGACTGCTCCTGCGAGGGGAAAGCCCCTTTCTTTACCTCTTCCACGTATTTTCTTGTTGAATCGGAGATTGTCTCCGCAACCTCCGCGTATTTCTTGACGAACCTGGGAAGCGGCTCCGGCGTCAGGCCGATCATGTCGTTTATGACAAGCACCTGTCCGTCGCAGTCCGCCCCGGACCCTATCCCGACCGTCGGTATTCCCAGGCTCCCGGTAACATCTCTTGCCACCTCGGATAAAACGCCCTCGATAAGCACCATGAAAGCGCCCGCCTGCTCGCAGGACCTTGCAAGATCCACAAGCGCCTCGCGGTCGCCCGGCAGACTTCCCTGCACCTTGTAGCCGCCCATTGCGTGAACGGACTGCGGGCAGAGCCCTATATGGGCGACGACGGGAATCCCGGCTTTCTGGATGCGGTACACGGTATCGACGTACGCGTCGTTCACCTCGAGCTTGACCGACTCGGCCCTCCCCTCCTTAAGTAGTCTTCCGGCGCTCTCCACGGCGTCTTCGGGAGACTTCTGGTAGGAAAGAAAGGGCATGTCCGAGCACAGATGGGCCCGGGCCACTCCTCTTGAAACGATCTTCGTGTGATAAATCATTTCGTCGAGCGTAACGGAAAGCGTGTCTTCAAGGCCCTGAACCACGTTGCCGAGAGAATCCCCGACCAGGACCACATCCACCCCCGCCGCGTCCACTATCGCGGCAATGGTGGCATCGTACGCCGTTATCATGGCGATTTTCTCGCCCTGCTCCTTCATCCTGCGAAAATCAGTCGTTCTCAGCTTCTTCGTCATTCGACTCTACCTGTTCTTTGACACCGCGGGGGGTCACTCAACGTATATTCTGGCCGAGTATCCCCGCTTCCTCAAAACCGCGCGAAGCTTCTCGGCGTCTTTCCTTTTCTTGAACCTGCCCGCCCTCACCCTGTAATAAGTATCTCCCTCAATGGTGAAAGATTCCACTCTCACATCCTCGTCCGTGACACGCGAAAGCTTTCTTCTGAGTTCATTGGCCGACGCCTTGCTTCGAAAAGAACCGGCCTGGACCGTGTAGAGGGAGACGAAAAGGCTTTCCGACCTTTCAGAGGGCGTCGACAGCACCTCCACTTTCACCTCCGCAACGCCGCTTCTGACAAGCCCGATGGATTTTGCGGCCGCGTATGAGAGATCTATCACCCTGCCCCTTATGAAAGGGCCCCTGTCGTTTATCCTGACCTTTACCTGCCTGCCGTTCTCGCGATTGGTAACACGCACGACGGTACCGAAAGGAAGCTCCTTGTGCGCGGCGGTATAGGCGTATCTGCTGAACACCTCGCCGCTTGCGGAACTCGCCGCTTGCGGACTTCCTTCCATGCTCCTTGTCCCCATACCACGAAGCTTTGCCGTACTGTACGGTCTTCGTCGACCTGGGCCGTTCAAAATCCCGGCTTTCCCACTTCGGGGAACCTGAAAAAGGAAGGCAACCGGCCGCAAAAAACGCAACCAAGACAGCTAATCTCACCCGGATCATAAGGTTTTATTTTACCATAAAGGATCCCTTCGCAGATACCGGCACGCTGGAAATACCCGTTCCGCCGCCCGCAATCTTGAGATTATAAGCGGTTATAATAAAATAGTGCCACCAGAAAACAGGCAGACACGATGAACCGGCCGGATCATAATTTTTCCCTGATAAACCGAATTCCTCCTTACGTACTCGGTGTAGTCAACGAGCTGAAACACCAGGCGCGCGCCAGAGGAGAGGATATAATCGACCTCGGCATGGGAAATCCCGACCAGGCGACGCCGGACCACATAGTGGAGAAACTGCGCGAGGCGGTAAGGGAACCCAGAAACCACAGATACTCCGCCTCCGCCGGACTGCCCAAGCTTCGTCTGGCCATAACCGACTGGTACAGAAGAAAATACGATGTCGACCTTGATCCGGATTCCGAAGCCGTAGTCACGATAGGGTCAAAAGAAGGCATATCGCATTTAATGCTTTCCATACTCTCCCCGGGGGATATAGCGATAGTTCCCGACCCTACCTACCCGATACACAGCTACTCCGTAATCATAGCGAGAGGAGACACTCACAGCTGTCCCCTGGGGGAAAAAAAAGACCTGATACAGTCAATAGAAAAGGCGATAAAGGAAGTGTGGCCGAAACCCAAAGTGCTCATTCTCTCATTCCCCAACAATCCGACCACGCAGGTCATGGACCTTGATTTCTTCGAAGAAATCTGTGACCTGGCGCATGAAACGGGTCTTATAGTGGTGCATGATCTGGTTTACGCGGAACTGTGCTATGACGGATACAGGGCCCCGAGCATAATGCAGGCAAAAGGAGCCAGAGACGTCGCGGTGGAATTCTATTCGCTTTCCAAGGCCTACAACATGCCCGGCTGGAGGGTCGGCTTCATGGTGGGAAACCCGGAAACAGTCTCCGCGCTCAAAAGGGTAAAAAGCTACCTTGACTACGGAATATTTCAGCCGATCCAGATAGCCGCAATTGCCGCTCTCAACGGACCCCAGCAACCCGTGGAACGTATAAGGGAAACCTACAGGTCCAGAAGAGACAAGCTGATCGAATCATTCGCAAGGGCCGGATGGGAAATTCCAAGACCGAAAGCCACGATGTTCGTATGGGCGCGGATACCTGAACAGTTTGCGGAAATGGGGTCGCTTGAATTCTCGAAACTTCTCATAGAGAAATCAAAAGTCGCCGTATCCCCCGGAGTGGGATTCGGAAACTACGGGGAAGGATTCGTAAGGCTCGCGCTTGTTGAGAACGAGAACAGAATAACTCAGGCGGCAAGGGGTGTCAGGAAGCTTCTTCAGGGCGCCCGCGGCTACTAGAAAGCCTGTCCTATGCTTATAAAAATCTTGAACCTGTCTCCCCTCTCCTCGTCCTCGGGGTTCAGAAGGTAGCCGAAATCCGCCCTTATCGGCCCGATAATCGTATGGTATCTCAATCCGGCGCCGGCCGCGTACTTCAGGTCGGAAGCACTGAAACCGAAACTCTTTGAATAAACATTTCCGTAATCGAAAAAAATTACCGCTCCAAGCTTACTGAAAAGCCCGAAGCGGGCTTCAGCGTTGCCGACGATCATGGAGTTGCCCCCCAGAGGGTCCCGGTTCGAATTAAGCGGACTCAGGTGCTGAAACGAGTAGCCCCTCATGCTTGCGCTGCCTCCGGCGAAGAACCTCTTGAAGATCGGTACGTCAAGCGGGTCGGTTTCCCCGAGCGTGCTTATATTCCCGATCGTCGCCCTTTTTCCCAGAACGACCCCGGAAACATCCTTGTAGAACCTTAACTCGGCCAGGAACTTCAGGTAGTCGGTGCGGGAGGAGCTGGTAGTCTGAATCGGCCTTTCCATGAATAAAAACAGCCGCATTCCGCTGGTAGGATTAACAAGGCTGTCGGTCAGGTCATATTCAACTCCCAGATCAACGACAGTCAGGAAGACACTGTCGCGGGCACTTTCGATCGGCGTTCTCACCACCTGGGACTTTATATCCGCGTATACGACGTTCAGGGAACTGAAAAGCGTGAGATGATCAAAAAACTCCTTGGACAAAGTGCTGTTGAAATCGAAACTCAGGCCCTCATAGCCCGGGAAATCATCCCTTCTGGCGTCAAGCAGAAAAGCGAGACTGGAATTCCTGCCGAGCAGGTGAGGCTGATCAAGCCTGGCCAGCAGCCCCCGCGTCAGGGATGAATAACTGGAAGTAATCTGCAGGGTCCTTCCGCCGTCGAAAAAATTCCTCTGGTTCCAGGACAGCTGCGCCCTCAGATTGTCCTCCGTGGCGTATCCGACTCCGAGCCTTATGGTTCCGAGCTTCCTCTCTGTAACGCTGTATACAGTCTCAACCTCGAACTTCTGCTCGTCGTAGTCAGTATCCACTATAACGGAGTTGAAAAGGCCGGTTTCAAAAACGTTCGCCCGTGACTTCTGAGTTTCCCTGAGAGAGAACAGGTCCCCTTTCTCGTACTCTATCTCCCGCTCGAGAAGCCTGGTGGCAATACCGGAATTCCCCCTGAATACCACTTCGCCGAAATAATATTTCCGGCCCGGGTCGATTATGAACTCAACGCTAACCTCCCTGTTCCTCAGGTTGACAGTCGCTTCGGACCTTATGTCCGCCAGAGGATACCCCCTGTCGGAAAACAGGTCCGTGATAAAGGCTTTCGACTTCTGGTAGCTTATCTGGGAGAAAGGCTTTCCCTCTTCCAGGAGAATCACCTCGGCGACATCGGACACATAGTCGTCCGGCTGGTCCCCGAGAACCGCTATGTCAAGAGTCTTCACAATTACGGGGTCTCCCTGGTCCACCCGTATTTCTATATCCACCTTCCGGTTTCCGTCCCGGAAATCCAATGTATGGGTTACGGTGGAACCGTAATAACCATGTTCCCGGAGAACCTGCTCTATTCTCTTTATATCATCCTCGATGAACTGCTCGTTGAATTCCGGATGTTTTCTCCAGGGCTTCCTTGAGGGAAAAGGCGTTATCATGGAGTCTTTTACAATCTCGAGTTCCACATCCTTCAGCCCCTTTATCCTGATCCCGGAGATAAAAACCGTTTCATCCTTCTCCGTTTCCTCGGCTCCAGCATCCGAAGCCAGGGGAAAAAGCACGAGAAGAAAAAAAAGTCCCGGGAGCAAAAAAGCGACGCATTGGGGCATGCGGAGGAATCCGCGAGGGAAGCCGCCGCTATCGTTGCGGTCAGAAAGAGAAAATATAGGGCTATCCATTTCTATTAATGTTAACAAGGACAAGCTGATTTTAACAAGGACAAACTGAAAAAAACCGGCGCGCCGGAAGACAGACGCAGGCACTTCAGCCGTAAAAGAGCCGACGGCAACCCGCCGCGTGCGCAGAACCGCACGCAGAACGATTCCGGACCAGAAGAAACTGACAAGACTGCCTTATCCGCACGCATAGCGGCAAAAAACAGGATCCCCTTATACATAATAATACGGCAATATGATATTATTCTTGCTGAGGTCGCTTAACCATGGAGCTTTTGCTGCTCATTGTGTTTGTTCTTGTCGGATTCTTCGCCGGCACTTATATACTGGGGAACTTCTTCTCCCTCGTTTTCATGCAGTTGCCGGAGGTTTTCAGATCAAGAGCCAGCGGGAGTCCCGAAGTTCCAGTACAGAGGCTCGTGCATCTGATTCTGGAAACCGCAGGATGGTTTCTGCTGCTTCTCTCGCTTATATTCCTAGTGAACAAGTATCTTGCCGGCTATCAGAAGCTCTTTCTCTGCGGTGTATACGTAGCCCTGGCTTTTCACATAGGAACGCTTCTGAATCTTTACGGAAGACCTTCGTAAAGCGCGAAGACTGGGGAAAGCTCCTGGTTTTCCCGCGCCGCGTCATTACAGGCGCTCTCTCAGGCTCGCTTGATCCAGCACCTTTCCAAAAAGCCTGAATCGAGCGAAAAAATCATTGTTTTCGCGGGTCAGCGTTTTTTCTTCGCCGAAAAGTTGCTGTCGATAAACATCTCCCGGGCAGGATCTCCCGGATCCCCCCTGCGTTTGCGGCGCAGGTCCTTCGCCGTCTTTTTCTCGAGAACGGGTTTGTGGATATATTCAATCTCTATCGTTCTTTTCTTAGGGTTCAGGCTCGCAAGCACCACCGTGTCCGAAAGATTCCACGACAGAACCTCGTAAGAAAACGTTTTCTCCCGCTCGAAAGCGCCGCCGAGAACACTGGCGAGACCGCCGACAAGCTCGCTTTTCGCGGACGCAAAACGGGACTCATCCTCAAAACTGAACAGGATGGAACTCGACATAAGGTTGTCCTTATAAAATTCAAGCCGGGTTTCATGGTCGGGCGGCGGGTCAAGAGCAACCCCGGACAACGAACCGTCCAGGACGACCTTTCGCAGATCGTTTGAGTATTTGCGGTCGGAAACAACCTCGAGCTTGGAAGATTCGACCAGATTAAGCGCGTCTTTTCTGGAAATCCCGAATTCAAAACCGTGAGGAATCCTGAGATTCACCTGGCTTCCCTCAAGAGGGAAGGGGAAGAGGAAGCAAACTGAAAAAACAAGCGTCAGCCAAGTTCTCGTGCGATACATAAGGTTTTCCCGTGATATAAATCGCTTAAACACGTGGTATACTTTGGGACTTGTGATTCTAACCGTTTTACACAATCTTGTTAAACGCAATCCAGTGAAACCCTGATGGAAACGATCATAGGAGTAATCGGAGCTGCCAACGCGAACGAGGAGGAAAAAAGAACTTCGGAAGAGGTCGGAGTTCTGATTGCCAGAAGAGATTGTTTTCTGCTTTGCGGCGGAATGGGAGGAGTCATGGAAGCTGCGTGCCGGGGGGCGAAATCAGCCGGGGGCACCACAATCGGGATTCTCCCCGGTCCCGAATCCTCTTCGGCCAACAGATTCATCGATATACCGATAGTTACGGGGATGGGTGAAGCGAGAAACGTGATAGTAGCGAAGTCAAGCCATTGCATAATCGCCATTGGAGGCAGTTTCGGCACCTTGTCGGAAATATCGTTCGCGCTCAAGTCCGGAATTCCCGTCATCGGGCTTGACACCTGGGATGTCTCTGAGGAAATTATCAAATGCGAAACCCCGGAAGAAGCAGTGAGAACAGCCCTTGAGCTATCCCCCCTCAGGGAAAAAGCCTGATGAAAACCTCCCCAAGCAAGCAGACGGAAAAGGAAACGGCGCTGGAAGAAATCGAAAGTCACATAAGACGCGTTCCCGATTTCCCGAGCGAGGGAATACTCTTCTACGATATAACCACGCTCGTTAAAAACGCTGGAGTTTTCCGAAAATCCGTTGACATGATGGCGGAAATGCTCGCCGGCAAGGATATAACCTCCCTTGTCGCGCCCGAGAGCCGGGGTTTCATATTCGCTTCCGCCTTATCCTATAAGCTTGGAAAAGGACTGATCCTGGTAAGGAAATCCGGCAAGCTGCCAAGCGACATCGCAAGCGTTTCATATGATCTCGAGTATGGAAAAGACGTTCTGGAGATTCACAGAGACGCGATAAACCCCAGAAGCAGGGTGGTAATCGTCGATGATCTCCTGGCCACGGGAGGCACGGCGCGCAGTGCCGGGCGCCTGGTGGAAGAACTGGGCGGAAGCGTCGCCGGATACCTTTTTCTCGTAGAACTCGCGGGACTCAAGGGGGCCGAGGCTCTTTCCCCCCACCCGGTCTGGTCCCTGCTTAAAATGCCGGGGTGAAAATTGAAGAAGATAGAAGTCAAAGTCAGTTCAGAAGAAGACAATTCCTATGAAATCCTGATCGGCCAAGGTCTTGTGAGCCGGATTGCCGACGACCTGGCCGAGGCATCCATAGCTCACTCCCACGCCCTGGTAACCGATTCAAACGTGGCGGATCTCTATGGAGCGAAACTTCTGAGCGATCTTGAGGAAGCGCTCCCGGAAGTCGGCATGATTGTCTTCCCGGCGGGAGAACAGAGCAAAACCAGAGAAATCAAGTCCTTCATAGAAGACAGGATGCTTGAATCGGGATTCGGCAGGGACTCTTCGGTCATAGCACTCGGCGGCGGGGTCGTGGGAGACATAGCGGGATTTGTGGCCGCCACTTACATGAGGGGAATCCCCTGCGTCCATGTTCCCACAAGCCTAGTTGCCTGCGTTGACAGTTCGGTGGGAGGAAAAACCGCCGTAGACACCCCTCACGGAAAAAACCTCATCGGCGCCTTTTATCAGCCGTGGCGAGTGTACGTGGACACAGGCACGCTCAGGACCCTCGAACCGAAGCAGCTCGCGGAGGGACTCGCCGAGATAATCAAATACGGCGTAATAAGGGATGAGGACTTCTTCCGGTACCTGGAAGCGAATATCGAGAAAATCTACGAATTCGACGACGCCGCGCTGCTTGAAGTGATAGAGAAAAGCTGCAGGATCAAGGCGGAAGTGGTCGAGAAGGACGAAAAGGAGCAGAACCTGCGGAAAATCCTTAATTTCGGACACACGGTCGGCCACGCGATCGAGCAGCTGTCCGACTACACAGTCTCCCACGGAGAAGCGATTTCCGCGGGAATGGTGATTGAGGGAAGAATCGCTCTGGGCGAAACGGGGTGGAGCGAAAAAGAGCAGGACAGGCTCACCCTCCTCCTGGAGAGGGCGGGACTTCCTACCGAGCCTCCGGGAGGGGTAGACGTCGGGAAAATAATCGACGTAATGAAGATCGACAAGAAAGCCAGAAAAGGCAGGATAGAAATGTCGCTTCCCGAGTGCATAGGCAGGATGAAAGAACACGGGGGAGATTACGGAGTAAAGGTCGGGGAGCAGAACATAACTTCCGCCTTTAGATCCTGACACGGAAAATGACGCTGACCGGCCCCGCGGTGGACATCTCCCTGCTTTCGCTTCCCATCGGCAAAAAAGACATCTTCTGCGACGAAAAGCCCTTGGTGCTTGAAATCGGTTTTGGAGAAGGAGAGTTTCTCATAAACGCGGCGCGACGCGACGCAGGCAGAAACTACCTCGGCATCGAGATCAAGAGAGGAAGATTCCGAAAAGCGGTGCGTGCCGCGGAAGAGCTCTCCCTGGAAAACCTGAAATTCCTCCACATTGAAGCCGAGATCGCGCTCAGACAGGTCTTCAGGGAAAGAACGTTCGACCTTGTCCTGGTGAACTTCCCCGACCCCTGGCCGAAGAAAAGACATTCAAAGCACAGGATGTTCAGCCGGGAATTCATAAGCTGCCTGGCGAAAGCGCTTGCGGGAAGCGGCAGGGTCGCAATAAAGACCGATCAGCTGAGCTACATTGAGCAGATAGCGTCCGAATTCGAAAGAAGTCGCCTGTTCCGCCCGGCATACCCACCACCGGGCTTCATTGAGGCTCAAGCGGGAGAAACAGAAACAAAGTTTGAAAAACATTTCAGGGAAGCCTCGCAGAAGATATTCAGCGCCGTTTTTCTCAATTTTCCCCAGTAAACGGGTTCAATACGTCAATATATAAAGACATTATAATTGACATTAAGAATGTTCTATGTATTAAGTTGTCCGTTCCGCACAAAATATGGAGGTTTTATAAATGATAGTAGTAATGAAGCCAAAGGCGACCAAGGAAGAGATAGACAAGGTCAAATCCTTTATAAAGGAACTCGGCTATTCGCCGCATCCGATTGAAGGAATTCTAAGGACCGTCATCGGGGTGGTCGGAGACGAGAGAGGAAAACCCCATGAACTCGACATTCTCAAGCAGCTCCAGGGAGTCGAAAAGGTCGTTCCCGTGCTTCAGCCCTACAAGCTGACAAGCAGGGAAGTAAACGACGAAACCTCCGTTTTCAATGTGGACGGCGTCACGGTGGGGGACAGGAAGGTTCCCATAATCGCAGGACCGTGCTCGGTTGAAAACGAAGAACAGATAATGACGATCGCGGCTTCCATAAAGGATTCAGGAGCGTCAATGCTAAGAGGCGGCGCATTTAAGCCCAGAACGTCTCCCTATTCTTTCCAGGGTCTCGGAAAAGAGGGACTGGAACTCCTCGTCAAGGCGAAAGAGATGACCGGACTTCCCATAGTGACCGAAATAATGAGCCCGGACGATCTTGAACTGGTCGAGGAATACGCGGACGTGCTTCAGATCGGAGCCAGAAATTCCCAGAACTACTCGCTTTTAAGACATGTCGGCAAGTCAAAAAAGGCCGTCCTGCTGAAACGGGGGATGTCAACGACGATAAACGAGTTTCTCATGTGCGCGGAATATATACTGTCGGAGGGCAACAGCAACGTAATGCTCTGCGAACGGGGGATAAGGACCTTCGAGACTGCGACCAGAAACACTTTCGACCTGAACGCCATCCCGGTACTCAAGGAAAAAACCCACCTGCCCGTTTTCGCCGATCCCAGCCATGGAACCGGCTACTGGCAGTACGTGATCCCGGTAACTTTAGCTTCAATAGCAGCCGGAGCGGACGGAGTGATAGTCGAGGTTCACAACAACCCGGAGATCGCCGTCAGCGACGGAGCTCAGTCGCTCAAGCCGAAGACGTTCAAGAGCCTGATGGAAAAAGCGGCCCCCGTTGCCGAAGCCATCGGAAGAACCGTTTAGAGATTTCCCGGTTCTCAGGAGGAAATCAGGACTTTTCCTTCACTGAGAGTCAGTTTCCCCTCGCAGAAAAGCCTTACGGCTTCAGGCAATATCCTGTGTTCCTCGGCATGGATTTTCTCAAGCAGGGTCTCTTCCGTATCTTCCTGCGTAACCGGAACAACTGCCTGGAGAATGACCGGGCCTGCGTCAACTTCCTCTCTTACGAAGTGGACAGTGCAGCCCGTCTGCTTCACTCCGTAGTCAAGTGCCTGTCTTACTGAATCTGTTCCCGGAAAAGAAGGAAGCAGGGAAGGATGAATATTGATGATACGGTTCGCGAAACGGCCTATGAAATAAGGAGTGAGTATCCTCATGAAACCGGCAAGCACGACAAGGCCTATGTCATATCTGTCGATTCTGGCGACTATACGCCTTTCGAACTCTTCCCTTGATTCAAAATCCCTGCTGTTTACGAGTTCTACGGGAATACCGTGTTTCCGGGCCCTCTCAATCGCCATGACTCCGGGAGTGTCGCAGACAACCACGGCTATGTTCGCGGATTCTATGCCGGAATCTATCACCGCCTGAAGATTTGTTCCGCTTCCGGAAACAAACACGGCAACGTTGGTCTTTGACATCGCAGGCACCGGGAACTTGGGAAAGCGAGGAAAGAAAAAAAAGGGCAGCTACCTACTTTCCCACTCCTGAAAGGAGCAGTATCATCGGCCTATAAGGACTTAACTTCCGGGTTCGGGATGGGACCGGGTGCTTCCCCTTCAGCATAGCCACCCTAGAGGAAAATAGTACCACCGGGGGAAATAATGTCAAGCCGGAATATCAGTCAGTGTTAAAACCCCGTATGGGAAGGGCCCTTCCGAACCTTTTGAGCTTCTTGATGGCCTTTACCTCGATCTGTCTTATCCTCTCGCGGGTGACGTTCAGCTTCTTCCCTATCTCCTCAAGGGTGTATTCCTTGTCCTCATCTATGCCGAAGCGCATTTTAACCACTCCTTCCTCCCCGTTGCTGAGGTTGGTGCAGAGCGCGTTGCGCATGATCCGGTTAAGTTCCTTGGTTTCGAGCATGTCAAGCGGAGAAGTGGATGCCGGGTCCGAGATAATATCCATCAGCCTGCAGTCGTCCTCGCCAATCGGGGACTCCAGGGAAATCGGGTCGCGCGACACCTTCATGATCTTCAAGACCTTATCAAGAGGCATGTCCATCGCCTCGGCTATCTCTTCCGGTTTGGGATCCCTCCCCAGCTTCTGCATCAGGGACCTTGAAACCTTGTTCAGCCTGTTTATGTTCTCGGTCATGTGGACGGGAATTCTTATGAGGCTTCCCTGATCGGCTATCGCTCGCGTAATGGCCTGCTTTATCCACCACGTGGCGCAGGTTGAAAACTTGTACCCCATCCCATGCTCGAACTTTTCCACCGCTTTCATCAGCCCCATGTTACCTTCCTGAACCAGGTCGAGAAACGGCAGTCCCCTGTTAACGTATTTTCTCGCTATGCTGACGACAAGCCTGAGGTTGCACTCGATAAGTTTTTTCCTGGCTTCCTTGGTAGCTTTCTTCGCTTTCTCGAATCTGCTGAGCACCCTTTTAAGCGAAGCGATTTCCTCCTCGGAATATTCAGGTCTCGAACCGTTGCCGACCGCGTCGTCCGAGCCGTCCATCACGCAGTCACAGTCTCCGCCCTCGACCCTGTCCACATATTCCACGGCCAGGTTGTATATCCTGCTGGCCTGCTCGGAGGAAAAATCGATTTCGTCAAGAAGCTCTACGGTCCGTTCGTTGTTCTTTCTGATTTGTCTGGAGATTTTCGCCCTTTCGCTGTCTGAAAGCGTCGGGGTATCGAGCTTCTCTCTCAGCTCTTCGCTCTCGGCAAAAAGCTTCCTGATCGGAAGAAAATTCCTTGCGGAATTTCTGTACGCTTCGCCGTCAGCGGAGGATTCCATGTCCTCGCCCTGGTAGGAACCGTCGCCCGCTCCGAGCGCCCCTTCCTTTATCTCTTCTTCGAGCTTGAGAACCTTTTTCATCATGAAGGGGTTCTCTATTATCATTCTCGCGATTATTTTCTTGCCTTTTTCAATCTGTCTCGCTATCTCAACTTCTTCCTCCTTGGAAAGGAGGGAGTGCTGCGCGATAGCGAGAATGTACGACCTTATGGGGTCCTGGTCGGAATCATGAGTCTTTGCGTGTTTGAGCCTGTCTTCCGCCCGGGAATCAGACCGGGTGCGATGGAAACTCTGTGCGGGCTCGGAGAATTCTCCTTCGTCCCGTTCGCCGACTTCGTTTCCAAGCCCATTGGTCTCGTCGTTTGGATTCAACTTGCAGTTCCTCTTATGGTCTTTTCCATACTCACCAGGTCCCTGTACTGCTCGACAAGCTGTCTTTCAAGGGTTTTATCCGAAGAGTCGCGCTGCTTGCGGATTCTCTCTATTACTTCATTACGCTTAAAAGCTATATCTCTCAGTTCAAGCTCCTTCACGCAGTCGTTTAATATTTTCTCCGAAGTCGTCTCGTCTATCAAATCATCCGAAGAAAAAATCAACTCGCTCAGCAGTTGCTGCATTTCGATTTTCTCAAAAGAACTCACCAGGGAGGAAACTTCGGTAAACTCCCATTCACCCACACGTTTGAGAATAACCTTTAATTCGCCATTTTCAAAATGCCTGCCGATATTTTCAATCTCTTCGGCATCCATCAGGCGGGGAAACTTAAGCAGTATCCTGACAATCTCTCTCTCGTGAACGTTCTTTTCCGGAATCAGGGTCGACGGCGCAAGCGACCCGCGGTTTTTCCCCGGATTCGGGGTCTTTACCAGGGAGAGGAACTCAGACTCCCTTATCCCGAAAAGTCCCGTCGCCCTGGAAACAGCTTCAGCCCTTCTGACCGGGTCCTTTATTTTCGAAACCAGATCCACAAGAAATTTTATCGACTCTCCAGAAGACATTCTCTTTTCCCTGTATCTCGCGAAAGTGTCGTCAATAATAAAATCCGAGACATCAACGGCGTCCGCGATCAGTCCGGCGAGGCTCTCAGATCCGTGCTCTTCCAGGTAATCGTCGGGGTCGAGTCCGTCGGGAATACGGCAGATGCTTGAAGAAATCCCCTGCTCAAGAAGAATCTCTCCGGCGCGGACGGCGGAACGTATCCCGGCCGCGTCGCCGTCGTAGACAATCACGACCTCATCGCAGAAACGCCGCAGAAGCCTAGCGTGCTCATTCGTAAAGGCCGTCCCCAGGGTGGCGACCACGTTGCGTATTCCGTTCGCGTAGAGCTTCAGGAAGTCCATGTAGCCTTCAACCAGGACGGCTTTCCGTTCCCTTCCGATCTCGCTTTTCGAGTGGTAAAGCCCGTAAAGGACGCTTTTCTTGTCAAAGACCGGGGATTCAGGGGAATTCATGTATTTCGGCTGCCTGGGTTCGTCTTCGCTCAGGGTTCTGCCGCCGAAACCGCAAATCCGCCCGGTTATATCGTCTATCGGAAAAACAATCCTGTTTCGAAACCGGTCGTAGTGCCCGCTTCCTTTCTCTCTCGCGACGACAAGACCAAGCTCCTTGAGCTCCTTGATACCGATACTATTTCCAGAAGCGAATTTCACCGCGGCGTCCCAGCTGTCGGGGGCAAAGCCGAGTTTGAACTCCTCGATTATCTCCGGGCCGATTCCCCTTGATTCCAGGTACTTTCTTGCCCGCGCGGAATTTTTGACTGAACCGAGGAGACTGTCGTGGTAAAACGAGCGGACAAGGGAATTGATCTTGAAGAATCTCCCCTCCTCGGCCTCTTTTTTCTTCTCGCCCTTTGTGCGCGGACGCGAGACCGGGAGACTGACTCCGGCTTTACGCGCAAGCTCTTTCAGGGCCTCGGGGAAACCTATGTTGCTGTATCTCATCAGGAAGCCGAATACATCTCCTCCGGCTCCGCAGCTGAAGCAATGGAAGAAACCCTTCTCGTCATTCACGTGCATGGAAGGGTTGTTGTCGTCGTGGAACGGGCAGAGCCCGATATGGTTCTTTCCAGATTTCTTAAGGGAAACAAAACCCTGTATGACGTCTACTATACTGAGCCTCGCCTTTATATCCGCTATCGCTGATGTGGAAGAGGAGTTCTTCATTCAAAGCGACTTAATCGGGGGGACCTTCAGAAATAACTTCAGGTGAAAACCGCGCAAAGCAAGACGGTTCACCTTCTTTTTCTGCTTGAACTGCGCTTTTTGGCGGCAAACAGCTTCTTTTTTTTCTTTTCGCTCGGTTTTTCGTAGTATTCTCTCCTTCGTACTTCAGAAAGAACCCCACCCTTCTCAACCTGTTTCTTGAACCTTTTTAAGGCACTGTCTATGCTTTCGCTGCTACCTACTGTTATTCCTGGCAAAAAACAAAACCTCCATCCTCATGGGAGTGAGAATCCTAAAGGATAAAAAAAACGTTGTCAAATCACGATGCAACCGTGGATATATCCGGCGAAACACTTCCCGCCCGAACCAGCCGGCGTACCCGGCGGTCTTCCCAAGGCGGCTGATCAGGCTTGCGAAGAGGCAACCAACGGGAAGGAGACCCGCAAAACAACCCCTGCAATGCGAATATGGTTTCGCATGATCTTGCCGCTGAAGGCTTCATGCTCGGGAGCTTGCGGACAATCCAGTCTGGCGCGAACCAGCCGGTTTTCAAGGGTCTTTATGCAAATCACGGGGTAGGAAGTTCTTTGTCCCGCACGGGAATTTCTGATCTATGATCGCGTATGGTCAACAGCGAGAATGCCTCAATCACCCGTCGGCCGCCGCCGATTACCCCGGCAGTTTCTCCACGGCTGGAAATTTACCGATCATCTCCCGGTTCTTTTCTATCTCCCGCTCGATTCTGCCAGCGTTTCGCTTCTCGAATTCATGGTCGTAGGGTTCCTGGGAAATTCTCTGTTCCTCAAGTCTCCGGTTCCATGAATCCCGTCTGTTTCTGATTTCGTCCACAAGTCCCATGACGTTTCTCCTTTCAGGTCTTTCCTCCGCTACCGGATTCAGTTCAGAGCGGCCGAGGATATTTTGATGAATTCCACTTTTTCCTCGGCCCCGGGCATGTATTCCGCAAGAGCCTCTATGGTCTGCGGGTAAGGATGGCCTATTCCTACCGCTATGCCTTTTTTCTCGGCGATCCTTACCAGCCGGTCAAGCTGCTCAATAGTATATTCCTTGCCCCGTTCGCTCCGGTCAATAAAAACATCCCTTTTAAGCGTCTTTACTCCAAGCCGCTTCGCCACGTCGTATCCGCGGGAGTCCGGGGTCGTAAGGCTGTCGACAAAATAAAGATTCCTGGCCTTGAGTTCCTGCATTACCGTTCTTACCGGCTCTTCATTCTCCATGAACTTGGAGCCCATGTGGTTGTTGACTCCGACTACGTTCGGGACGGCCATGATGTTTCTTCTAAGCTCCTCCCTCATCTGCTCAATCGAGAAGCCGAGTAGCAAGACCCCTTCCCCAGCGTCATCGGCCGTGTAGCCGGAAGAGTACTTGGGTTCCATGGGGAGGTGGAGAATCACGTCCTTTCCCCTGCGGTAAGCGGCGTGCGCGGCGTAGCGGGAATGGGGAAGATGCGGAAGCACGGCCAGGTTAATTGGCTGCTTGATCCTGAGTATTCTGTCAATCGACCCCTTGTCATAGCCCAGATCATCTATTATGAGAATAACTCCCGGACGCCGGGGCTTTTTCTCCGCAACCTTGTCCGCCGGAACGGAAGCGGTCTCGCGGGGTGACCGTTCGTCAATAAATCCCTCGATAAACCTGAGGCCGAAAATCGAAAAGGCGAAAAAGAAAAGCAGGACCAGAACCGCGTGGGTCAGTCCCGAAGTGCGTTTTCTATCGCCGGTTTTCGCCGCGGACGGTTTTTTTCTCGTTCGCTTCTTCTGACTCAAGCGCCTTATCTCCTCACATGTGCCTTACAGTTTCCAACGCTCTCGCGAGCTGCGGATCCGAGGGGGCATCCTCTTCGCCTTCAACAAAAATATCAGGTTCTATGCCCTTGTCATCTATCAGAATCCCCTTGGGGGTAAAAAGCCTCGCCGTGGTTATCTTCACCCCCGTTTCCCCCGAAAGTTCCATTACGGACTGAACCGAGCCCTTGCCGAACGTTCTCGTGCCGACTATCTTCGCCCTGCCGCTGTCCTTAAGCGCTCCGGCAAGAACTTCGGAAGCGCTCGCGCTTCCCCGGTTTACGATCACGGCGACGTGATTCGCCGGTATCTCCATCCCCTCCCTGGCGAAATATTCCCTCGAGGTCAGTTCGGACCTTCCCTTCACGTTCAGGATAAGCCCTTTATTCATGAACATGTCACTGAGCGCGAGCGCCTGTTCAAGCAGTCCTCCAGGGTTGTTTCTGAGGTCAAGCACAAGTCCTCCGAGCTTCGAGCCGTTTTCCTCTTCAAGCCCCCTGTAAGAGCTGAGAAACTCATCCGCGGAGTCCCTGTGGAACTGCGAGAGCTTTATATAACCTATGTCTTTTTCAATCAACTTGGACTCGACGCTTCTTAGCTTCACTATCCGTCTCGTGATGGTGAACTTGCGGGTTTCCCCGGTTCCGTCTCTTCTGACAACGATATCGACTTCAGTCCCCTCTCTGCCCCTTATGCGGTCAAGAGCGTCGACTATGTTGGTTTTATCCGTACTTTCCCCGTCCACGGAGACGATCACGTCTCCCGACTTCACGCCGGCTTCCTGAGCGGGACTTCCCTCGATCGGGGATATGACGGTCAGAAGCCCGTCGCGCACCGTGATCTCGACCCCTATGCCTTCAAATTCCCCCATGGTTCCTATCTCGAGGTTTCTCAGGCTCTCAGATGAAAGGTAAACCGAGTAGGGATCGAGGGAATCGAACATGCCTTTTATGGCACTTCGGGTCAGCTGCTCGGAGGAAACTTCCTCCACATAGTTTTTCTCTATCAGGTTCAGGGCCTTCGCGAAGTCGGAAAGGCCCCTGTACGTATCTTCCTTCGCGAGAAGAGGAGTTGAAAAAAGAGAAGCCGGAACTAATGCGCATACTATGAGAAAAAAGCGGAATTTTGTCATCGCGACCTACGTTTCCGGTAGTTTACCTGAAAGGGATTTTTTTTGGACTAAGCGGGCAAGCAGGGGTTTCGCCCTTGATGAAAAAGAGGAAATAAGATAGGTTTACGGTGAATCGGTTCACTTATATGTCCACACTTTTTACTGAAATAATATCAGGATTTGTCAAAAGCTGCGTTTCCGACCTTCCCGAAGCATCCCGGGAGTGGGTTCCGCTGAAAAGAGCCCTTTTCTACCTGGGGGCGCTTCTCGTATTCCCGGTCGCCCTGATCGTGGCCATGGTGGTAATTGCCACGGTCGTTGTGATCGCGTATCCCGTTTCCTACATTTACCAGGCGGCGGACTGAAACGACGGTTGTCAGCTAAGCTCTCAAACAGTGTCTCGCAATGCAGAAAAACCTTAACATCCCCGCGCCGGGTACTATCCCCAGACACGTTGTCATAATAATGGACGGCAACGGAAGATGGGCGCGGCGGAAGAATCTCGACAGGCTGATCGGTCACAGGGAAGGAATAAAATCGGCAAGATCGGTGGCCCGCGCGGCGCGGGAAATCGGGATAGAGTACCTGACCCTTTACGCATTTTCCGCCCAGAACTGGAAGAGGCCGGGAAAAGAGGTTCTCGCGCTCATGGGTCTTTTAAGGCAGTACCTCTCGGATGAAGGCGAGAAGCTGCTTGCGCAGAACACGAGGCTGAACGCGATCGGGAATCTCTCCAACCTCCCGCAGGACATACGCGAACTTCTCGGGCGCGTGATGAAAATGACCGAGAAATGCGACTCCCTGACGATAACCCTGGCGCTCAGCTACGGGGGCAGGGAGGAAATAGTAAACGCCGTGAACAGCATAATCGCGGAGGGAAAGAAAAAACCGGTTTCCGAAGCGGATTTCGAGGAATATCTCTATACCTCCCGCCTGCCGGAACCGGACCTGCTCATAAGGACCGGGGGAGAAATGAGACTTTCGAACTTTCTGCTGTGGCAGCTGGCCTACGCCGAAATATACGTCACGAAGACGCTCTGGCCGAATTTCAGAAGAAGGCACCTGCTGAAGGCCATCGCCAATTACCGCAGCAGGGAAAGAAGGTTCGGACTCACGGGAGAGCAGATACGGGAGAAAGGGCGGTAGATTGAAAAAGATCTCCATACTCGGATCAACCGGCTCGATCGGGTCGCAGACGCTTGAGATAGTGCGAAGATTTCCCGAAAAATTCGAGGTGACGGGGCTCTGCGCGGGAAAAAACATCGGTCTTCTCGCGGAACAGATAACGGAATTCGCTCCGAAGACAGTATCGGTCGCCCGGAAGGAGGACTCCGAGCGGCTCAGGGAAATCGCCGGTCCGGATACAAAGATACATTACGGAGACGAGGGTAATATCGCGGTTGCCGCAGAAGGCGACTGCGACCTGGTCATATCCTCCATGGTGGGTTTCCCGGGGCTTCTGCCCACGCTGTCCGCGATACGGGCCGGAAGAGACGTCGCGATAGCGAACAAGGAATCTCTCGTAGTCGCCGGAGGACTCCTTATTTCCGAGGCAGAGAACCGGGACGTCACCCTCCTTCCCGTGGACAGCGAGCACAGCGCCGTTTTCCAGACGCTTCTTGAGAGGGACCGCGAATTCCTCAGACGGATCATTATAACGGCATCGGGCGGGCCGTTTCGAAAAACCCCGAAAAAGGACCTGGAGAAGGTCACGGTCGCCGACGCGCTCCGCCACCCCACATGGAAGATGGGAGAGAAAATAACCATAGATTCGGCGACGCTGATGAACAAGGGGTTTGAAATCATAGAGGCAAGGTGGTTTTTTGACATGCCTGCCGAGAAAATATCAGTCTGGGTACACCCCCAGAGCATCGTGCACTCGATCCTTGAATATGTTGACGGCTCCTTCATAACCCACCTCTCCGCCTCCGACATGAAAATACCGATAGCCCGGGCGCTCTCCTACCCCGAGAGGCTCGATCTCGGCCGTCCCGCCGCCTCGCCGGACGATCTCTCGGACATCACGTTTGAAAAGCTCGACACGGATAAATTCGAGGCTCCCGCGATTGCGGTTGAATGTATCAGGATGGGCGGTACCTATCCGACCGCGCTCAACGCCGCGAACGAGGTGGCGGTAACCGCGTTTCTTGACGGGAGGATAAGATTCACCGACATAATCCCGACAGTGAGGAGGACTCTCGAGCGTCACGACAAACTTGACTCGGAGTGCCTTGACAATATATTAGAGGCGGACAGACGGTCTAGGAGCGCCGCCGGTTCCATAATGGAGAGTCTTGTTTCTCAGCGATGATTACAATCCTGGCTTTTATCTTCGTAATAGGAATCCTGGTCTTCTTTCACGAGATGGGGCATTTTCTGCTCGCGAAAAGAAGCAATATCAGGGTAGAGAAGTTTTCCCTCGGTTTCGGCCCGAAACTCGTTTCTTTCGTAAGGGGCGAAACGGAATACCTGATTTCGGCCCTTCCCCTCGGCGGGTACGTGAAGATGTACGGCGAGGGCAAGGAGGATAACGTAATCGTCGAGAGCGTCCCGGACGCCGGATCCCCGCTTGCCTCGGGAGACAGAATCATCGGGATAAAGGGATTTGACCTCAAGGAATACGCAAGCTGGGAGAAGCTTCTCTACGCGCTGAGATCAGACCCGCACGAGGAAAAAGAACTCGAAATCGAAAGAGACGGGAAGTTCTACGCCCTCACCGTCAGGAGCCCGGCCCTTCACGGCATAGAGGCCTACTACGAAAAGGACTACCACAGGGGATTCTCCGGCAAGTCCATTACGGACAGGTTCCTGGTGATCATAGCGGGGCCCGCCATGAACTTCATAATTCCCTTCTTCTTCATGCCCCTCGTGTTCATGTTCGGCATAAGCGTCTCGGGCTACCTTGAAGATCCTCCCGACATAACCTACGTGAAGAAAGACTCCCTAGCCCATCTCTCAGGATTCGCCGCGGGCGACAGGATACTCAGCATAAACGGAAAAGAGGTAAGAAACTGGAAGGACGTGAACATTGCCGTCCACTCAAATCCCGATTCGCTGCTTGAATTCGAGGTAAGAACCGGAAGCGAGACCAGGACCCTCACCCTTTTCGCCGAAGCCGGTCCCGACGGCAGGGTGGAGACCGGGTTCGCAAGGCCCATAGACGCGGCCATAGCGGAGGTAGCCGAGGACCGCCCCGCGTGGAGAGCGGGCATACGTCCGGGAGACAGGATCAGGGCGATAGACGGCGTGGAGGTCACTGACTGGAACCACATGTCGGACATAATAGCCGGAAGCGGGGGGAAGGAACTTGATTTCACGATCGAGCGGGGGGGAGAGAAGATGCGTTTCCTCCTGGCGGCGGAAATGCAGGAAGGCGTCGGACGCTACATAATCGGCGTCACTCCGGCCACAGACAGGGTGCTCAAGAAATACGGCTTCTTCGAGTCGCTCCGCAGGGGAATAGCGGAAGCGGCGCGCATGACAGTTGATATCACCGTTCTTTTCTTCGGCTTCCTGTTCAAGCTCGTGACAGGGAAAATAGCGCTCGCCACCGCCGGCAAGACAGTCGCGGGACCGCTTCTCATCGCCAAGGTATCGGGGGACGTCGCCCAGAGCGGCATATCGAACCTCCTCCAGTTCACCTCGCTCATAAGCATAAACCTCGCGCTGATAAACCTTCTCCCCATACCGATGCTCGACGGAGGACACCTGCTTTATCTGGCGATCGAGAAGATAAAGAGAAAGCCGCTCAGCGTAAAAACCCTCGAGATAACCCAGCGAATCGGATTTTCCTTCCTCATTTTCATCATGGCAGCAGCCCTGTATAACGATGTTCTCAGGATGCGCGAAGACATATTCTCGCAGTTCGGCAGAATTCTGGACCTTTTCCGGTAAAATTTAAGAGTAAGCCAATGCCCATGGAAAAGGACAGCGAAGAAATACTCAGGATCAACAGCCTTTTTTACGAGGCCCTGGGAACCAGAAACCTGGAACTGATGGGAGAGGTCTGGGTAAAGGACTCAAGGTCCGGCTGCGTCCACCCGGGATGGACGGCCCTTCGCGACTGGGAAGCCATAAGGCAGAGCTGGGAAAGCGTTTTTGACCCCGAGGATCAGGTTGACATCAGCATTTCAAACGTGACCGTGGACATAAGCGACAACATCGCCTGGGTTACCTGCCTGCAGGAGATGGTATACATAAAAAGGGACCCGGTCATGTTCAATCTCTCCCAGTCGACCAACATATTCGAGAAGCAGGACGGCAGGTGGCTTATGATCTTTCACCACGCCTCGCCAATCCCCGTGCGGGGTTACGAACCGGATAAAAAGACCATACAGTAGATATCGGCAAGGACCAGAAGTGGCTGTTTGGACGAAGCTTTCATTACAGCGACCGAGAGAGAAGTAATCGCAGTTAAAAGAAGAGGATAAAAATGGACAGGAATAGCAAGGTTAATCAGTTTTCTTCGGAAGAGAATATTACCTGCTGCATGTGTGGGTCTTCTGATGTGCACATAAGAAAAGAAGAGGACAGGTTTGAGTATGGGTATGCTGAAACCGGCGTTTTTCTGAGCGCAGTTATAGATGTCTACAGGTGCAATGAGTGCTCCATTGAATATACAGGCAACAAGGCGGATGACTTGAGACATGAAGCCGTATGTAATTACCTAGGGGTGCTGACACCCAAAGAGATACTTCGTATTCGAGAGGGTATGAACATGTCTCAGAAAGAATTTGCCCGTGAAACGGGGATCGACGAAGCATCCCTGAGCAGGTGGGAACGGGGTTACCTGATTCAGAATGAAGCCATGGATAATTTCCTCTACCTGTTAAGCCAACCAGGAAATCTTGAAATTCTGCGAAAAAGGCGGAGTGGGAAGATCCATGGCAATTACGAACACCGCATTCGTCCCAGTCGCCGAGGGGAAAAAGTTCTTTGATGTCTTTAAGTGATTAGCTTGGCCGACCTGGCAGAGCAGCGTTTGAAAGAGAGCAGGAAGAACAGCAACAGGCCAATATAAGTCTCAGGAAGGTTCCTTCTTTTCGCCACTCCCTCCAAGATAAACCGAGACACCCTGCTTTTCGAGCCGCGCAGCCTTTTTCTTCACTTCGGAGGAAAGCTTCTTTTTGTACTCGGCCACCGCGCGTGAAAGTTCCGGGTCGGCTACGGAAAGAATCTCAACTGCAAGGATGCCAGCGTTTTTCGCCCCGCCGAGAGCAACGGTGGCGACCGGAACGCCCGAGGGCATCTGCAAAATGGAAAGCACGGAATCCCATCCGTCAATCGAATTTGAGGATTTTATCGGGACCCCTATTACCGGAAGGGGAGAAACCGAGGCCACCATTCCCGGAAGATGCGCGGCGCCCCCCGCCCCGGCTATTATTACCTTGATTCCTCTTTTATGGGCCTTTTTTGAAAAATCCACTAGGCGCTCCGGAGTTCTGTGCGCCGAGACTATGGTGACCTCATACCCTACGCCGAACTGCTCGAGAATCTCGACCGCCTCCGACATGACCGGAAGGTCCGAGTCAGAGCCCATGATAACGCTTACCAAGGCAGGTTTCATGCTATCGCCCTCAGATTGTTCATTATGAATCTCGCTTTCTCAAGCGCGCTCGAAATATCGTCGTCAACCACGGTGACATGCCCCATCTTCCTGTAAGGCTTGGTCCGGGTCTTGCCGTATATGTGGAACTTGGCTCCTTCAACGCCCATGCATCCGCGAAGCCCCTCGTATCTTACGTCGCCCTCGAAACCCGGCTGTCCGAGAATGTTAATCATAACGGAAGGAGTTTTTATTTCAGTGTCGCCCGGGGGAAGATCAAGAATCGATCTCAGGCACTGCTCGTACTGCGAGGTGCGGGCCGCGTCAATCGTGTGATGCCCGCTGTTATGAGGTCTCGGGGCGGATTCGTTTATGAGAATATCGCCTTTTCTGGAAACAAACATCTCGACCGCGAGTATACCGCACATGTCAAAAGACCTTATCGTGCGCTCGGCAAGCTCACATGCCTGAGCGGACAGCCCGTCGTCAAGCTCGCAGGGACTTATCAGGAATTCGACTATGTTCGCCCGGCTGTTAAACAGCATCTCTACCGGAGGAAAGCATTTCGTTTCTCCGGCGGGATTGCGCGAGACTATAACGGAAATCTCCTTTTCCACGTCAACGAGGTCCTCAATGACGGACTCTCCTTCCAAGAGATCGTCGAGCTGCTCTTTTTCCCTCACGACGTACACCCCTCTTCCGTCGTAACCAGTCCTTGAAAGTTTCTGGACAAAAGGAATTTCTATCTCCCCGGACCCGACGGCCGCGACTATGGCCTCTTTGTCCGCAAAGACCGAAAAGCCGGCCGTGGGAAGAGCCTTTGAGACGTAGAACTCCTTCTGCTTCGCCTTGTCCTGTATGAGTTCGAGCGCGTGGGGTTCGGGCCTTATGACGACTCCCTCTTCCCGCAGGCGGAAAAGCGCCTGCAGGTTCACGTGCTCAATCTCTATCGTCAGGACGTCGACATTCCTGCCAAACTCGCATACATCCTCGTAATTCCTGAAATCTCCATGGGAAAACCCGGTGCACACGGAGGCCGCCGGACAATCGGCTGAGGGATCTAGCACGTAGGTGCGGAGGTTCCAGTTGCTCGCGACCAGGCAGAGCATTTTCCCGAGCTGGCCGCCTCCCAGAATTCCCAGTCTTACATTTTCAAAATCCATAGCCATTATGCGCCGGAAACTACAAGTCAATAATCGGGAGCAGTTCCATCGGGGTTTCTATAAGATGTTCGGCTCCGTTTTCACGAAGTTCGTCTCCCGTTCGAAAACCCCAGAGAACTCCCACAGGAAGCATACCCGCCCCGACGGCGGTAAGCATGTCCACTCCCGAGTCTCCCAGGTAAACCATCTGCGACGAGTCAATCCCGAGTTCCCTTGATATCCGCAGCGCTCCCGAGGGATCGGGTTTTCTCGGAATCCCGTCCCTCTGGCCTATGACCACCTCGAAACTCCAGTCCGCAAGGAGGTCCTCCACGTATTTTTCGGTAAACACGTGCGGCTTGTTGGTAAGAATCGCCTTCTTGAGCCCCCTTTCAGAAAGCCGGTTCAGAAGATCCGGTATGCCGTCATAAAGAGTGGTTTTCACGTTGAAGGCGCGGCTGTAGATGCTGTTGAAATCGGCAAGGCACTTTTCAACGACGGCTTCATCGTTTCTTTCGTCCTCGGGGAGGGCCCTCGACACCATGACCTTCGGACCTTTTCCTATGAAGTACTTGTAGCACCCGGTCGCGCGCGGCGGAAACCCGTTTATTCCGAGCGCCTGATTCACCGCGTCGGCAAGATCCTCAAGAGAGTCGATCAGGGTTCCGTCAAGATCAAATACAACTGCTCCGTAGCTCATAGTTCCGCACTGAATTGTGGTATCTTTAAAACTTTCGAACCGACTGTATCGTTGACTTTAATCGCCACTTTCGTTCCAATTCCAGAAGAAATAAGTTCATATCCAATTTCCGCTCTGCGGTCAGTTCGCCTGTGTGAGCTTTCAATCAGAAACGGTAAGCTCGCTACATACTGCTGAACGCCACAGATCGTTATTTTATCTTATGTCCGTCCTTCCTTCAAAAAGGGTCGCGGCAGATACAATGACCCCGCAATCTGTTAAAATATCACCTTGAAAATCAAACGGGAAATCGAACATGAAGTACAGAGACCACCGCCCATGTTGCATCGCCTCGCTTCTCTGCCTGTTTCTGGCGATGGGTTGCGGAGGAGGAAACGGATTCGTTTTTGAAACAGCGAAAACCGGGGACGGGGAAATTGAAACGCCGAATCCGGAAGGTTCCACGGCCTGGAAGCTGCACCCCAGAGATTTCGAGATGGAAGAAGACTGGGTTGAAACAACCTGTTCCGTATATGAAGGTGAAGACCTCCCGCTTCCCGGCGAAAATCTAAATGAGAACTTTCTTCTTGACGGGAATTCTGCCTGGAACTGCGTAAGAAACACGAGGTCATTCCGAATCGAAACGGAAATCCGCTTTCACTATGACGGAACGTACCTCAACAGGCTTGCCGGGTGGCAAGTCTTCATCGCGGACGCGCCCGTTTTATTTCCTCCCGACAAAGGATGTCACAGGAGAGGAATGCCCTACAATTCCACGTGGGAAACGGAGGATCCCGGGTTTGCTTTTGACAGGACGGGGCAATGGGGCGGGCAATGGCGGGTTTACGGCGGACGCCTTTACTTGAAGGAAGAGGGTCTCCCCGGCAGGCTCAAGTCGTACGCCTTTTCCTTTAACGAGGAGACCTATTCCGAAAGCGAAAAGGAAGAAACGATACTGAGGCTTGACGACATGGTGGAAACTTATTCTGACGGGTCGGGAATTAATTACCAGGAGGACTTTGATCCTTCCGAGCTTGACAGCGAAGAAATAAGGCGGAACCGGGAGCGGCTGCGGCGGGAGTACGAGCAGACCGAAGAGTTCAGAAACTGTCAGAAAAACTCCCTCGAGTATGGAGGTTGCTGGACGAACCCTCAGCTCTGGAAGTCGGATCTCAGGGACGATGGAACGTTCTGCCGAATTATGGGACGAAGCAGTATCGACTGAAAATTCCGGCCGGGACCCGGGAATCCGGGGGAAATGTTGCGAGAAAGGGACTTTTTCCGAAAAACGCCTTGCGTGAAATTCCCGGATTTCCGGATGACCTGTTGGCAAATGATGCTCTCGGACAATCGAACTTGCCCCGGCCTTTCTCCCGCGAAGATTTCCGGCATTTGAAAACCGTCTCAAAGCGGAGAAAGCCGAAGGCGCCGCTCAAGCAGAAGGATATTGGTGTAAACAGTTGTCAATAACGGTAATAGGCGCGGGACTCGCGGGAGTCGAAGCCGCGAACCAGATAACGAAGTTCGGAATAAGGGCTACTCTCTATGAAATGAGACCCGCCAGGAAAACCGCCGCGCACAGAACCTCCGACCTCGCGGAGCTTGTGTGCAGCAACTCTCTGAAATCCGCGTCCATGGAGAACGCTTCCGGAATACTTAAAGAAGAAATGAGACATCTCGGTTCGCTTGTGATCGAGGCGGCCGGGGCGTCCAGGGTTCCCGCCGGAAAAGCCCTCGCGGTCGACAGGGAGATATTCGCGGACTACGTAACGCGGAGGATCCGGGGTAACGAACTTATAGACCTGAAGAGGGAGGAGGCGACCAAGATACCCGAAGACGGAATCGTGATCGTGGCCACCGGTCCGCTCACATCGGACGCGCTCTGCGCGGAGATCTCCTCGCTCACGGAATCCGAACACCTCTACTTCTACGACGCCATCTCGCCGATAATCGACGCGGACACGATCGACCGCTCGAAAATCTTCAGGGGATCGAGATACGGCCGCGGAGACTCGGAAGAGGGAGATTATCTCAACTGTCCGCTCTCGCGGGATCAGTACTACGAACTCGTGGACGACCTGATCCTAGGAGAGAAAGTGGAAACCAGGGAGTTTGAGAAAGCGCTTTACTTCCAGAGCTGCATGCCGGTTGAGGTCATGTGCGAGAGAGGAAGGGATACTCTTCGATTCGGCCCGCTGAAACCCGTCGGCCTGATTGACCCCAGGACCGGCAAAACCCCCTTTGCCGTCCTGCAGCTTAGAACGGAGAACAGCGAGGAAACGATGTACAACATGGTGGGGTTTCAGACGAAGCTCAGATACCCGCAGCAAAGGGCCGTCTTCAGGAAGATCCCGGGGCTTGAGAGGGCGGAGTTTCTGAGATACGGAAGCGTGCACAGAAACACGTACATAGATTCCCCGAGGCTCCTTGAAAAAGACCTTTCCCTGAGGTCCCGCCCGAGCGTCTTTTTCGCCGGACAGATCACTGGAGTCGAAGGATACGTCGAGTCCGCGGCAACCGGAATCGTCTGCGGAATAAACGCATCGAGAAAAGCGCTCGGACTCCCGCCCGCCCCCGTCCCGAGGGAGACGTCCATAGGCTCCCTGCTTGAGTACATCTCAACCCCCGGAAAAGCCGCCTTTCAGCCGATGAACATAAACTTCGGGCTTTTTCCCAGGGTGGAAGGAAGGATGGGGAAAGAAAAAAAGCGTGAAATCATCGCCCAGAGAGCCATGGAGAGCATACGCGCGTACGACCCTTCTTGCCGCGCGTCCGCTTTTTCCTGAAACCATGACCTTGCTCTATAGCCCAAAAACAGCTAGAAATATGGGCTATAGGAGGCGTTTTTATCGCCCATGAAATGGGTATGGCAACATTCTGACTGGCCGGACTTCAGATGGGACCGGTCTGTTCTGATGCCTTTCGAGGAGCGTTTTCTGCATGAGTCAGGACGCAGGATCGGCGCCTGGCGCCAGCTCACCCATGAAGACCAGTCCGAACTGCGGGTCAGATGGCTGAGCGGCGAGGCCGTCGAGACATCCGCAATTGAAGGTGAAATTCTCGACCGGGAATCAGTGCAGTCCTCCATCCGCCGACGATTCGGATTAGCCGCCGGCCGGAAAACTGCTTCGCCCGCGGAAGAAGGGGTGGCTGAAATGATGGTAGCGCTCTACCATGAGTTTGACCGCCCGCTTGACCACGAAACGCTGTGGCGCTGGCACCGTATGCTTATGCGCGACCGCTCCCATCTGGAGGTTGTCGGCGGCTATCGTCGCCATCCCGAAGCCATGCAAGTCGTTTCCGGACCTGACTACAAGCCCAAGATCCACTATGAGGCACCGCCTTCGGAGCAGATGACGGAGGAGATGGAACGTTTCATGGAATGGTACGGCCGTACCGCGTCCACCGGCAACAGGCTGTCCTCTCTGACGCGGGCCGGAACGGCGCATCTTTACTTCGTGCGTATTCACCCCTTCGAGGACGGAAACGGCCGCATAGCCCGTGCCCTGGCAGAGAAAGTTCTGGCCCAGTCGCTCGGCGAACCGAGCCTGATCGCGCTTTCCCGCACCATCGCCCGGAGGCGCGGGGCTTACTACGATATCCTGGATGAGAGCTGCAGGTCTCTTGATATCACCGACTGGCTGACGTGGTTTGCGGATGCCGTGCTGGACGCCCAGGTCTGGAGCGAACGCCGCCTGATCCGCTCAATTCAGCAGACGCGGCTGTTTGACCGGCTCCGCGGCCTGCTCAACCCGCGGCAGGAAAAACTCCTTCTGCGGCTCTTCGATGCCGAGCCAGACGGTTTTGAGGGAGGTCTGAGCGCGCAGAACTACCAGAGAATAACCGGGGCGACGGCTTCAACCGCGACGCGCGACCTGGCCGGCATGGTAGCCATGGGCGCGCTTCAAAAAACCGGACAGCGGCGCCACACGCGATACCGGCTCAACCTGCCTCCGTTTGAGGAATCGGACCGTCAAGAAACAATCTCCTGACAGTCACGCCCGTGGATCATCGAAAGTACCCGCGGGCGAAGTCCCCGCAAACGCCCCGGCGTATTTGATTCTTCTATTTTAATGGTAGTATTTCACCGGTCATGACTTACCAGGAACTCATTCTGGCTCTCCAGGATTACTGGTCATCCAAGGGATGCCTCGTGGTCCAGCCATACGACACGGAAAAAGGCGCCGGAACCTTTCATCCGGCCACATTCCTGCGCTGCCTCGGCCCCGAGCCCTGGCACGTGGCCTATGTCGAGCCTTCGAGAAGACCTACCGACGGGAGATACGGAGACAACCCCAACAGGCTTCAGCACTACTACCAGTTCCAGGTGATAATAAAGCCTTCCCCCGATGATATCCAGGAACTTTTCCTCGACAGTCTCAAGTCATTCGGAATAAACCCGCTAGAGCACGACATAAGGTTCGTCGAGGACGACTGGGAATCCCCGACGCTCGGAGCGTGGGGACTTGGGTGGGAGGTCTGGCTTGACGGCATGGAGATAACGCAGTTCACGTATTTTCAGCAGGCCGGCGGAATAGACCTCGATCCGATATCGGCCGAGATAACCTACGGAACCGAAAGAATAGCGATGTACCTGCAGGAAGTCGAAAGCGTTTACGATCTTGAATGGACAAAGGGAATAACGTACGGGGAGATTCATCATCAAAGCGAAGTCCAGTTCTCAAAGTACAACTTCGAGGAATCCGATCCCGCGATGCTGAGCGACCTGTTTAACATGTACGAGCGGGAGTGCAGGTCGCTTATCGAAAACCAGCTTCCCCTTCCCGCTTACGAGTACTGTCTTAAAAGTTCGCACACCTTCAACCTTCTCGACGCGAGAGGAGCGATAGGGGTGGCCGAGCGGGCCTCTTACATAGCGAGGGTAAGGGCGCTTGCGAACCTGTGCGCGACCTCGTATCTGCAGACCAGGGAAAACCTGGGATTCCCCCTACTGAAGAACAACCCATGGAAAAAGAACTGATACTCGAAATCGGAACGGAGGAAATACCCGCTCTCTTCCTCGAGAAGGCCAGGGAAGATCTGGGCAGTATCCTGAGCGGGGAGCTCCGCGACAAGGGGATTGAATTCGGGGAAATTGAAATTCTCTATACCCCGAGAAGGCTTTCGGCGAGGGTAAGCGGACTTGAGAGAAAGCAGAGGGACCGCACGACCGAGAACTTCGGGCCGCCCAAGCGCATAGCGTTTGACGAGGACGGCAAGCCCACCAGGGCCGCCGCGGGTTTCGCAAGATCCCAGAAAGTCGACGTCGGGGAACTCGTCATCGCGGAAAGGGATAACGGGGAATTCCTCTGCGTAAGGAAAACCGTGAAAGGAAGAAAAACTTCATCCGTTCTAAAAGAGATTCTTCCGGGAGTGATCTCGTCGGTTCCCTTCCGGAAATCAATGAGATGGGGCGACGGAAAACTGACCTTCGCGAGGCCCATAAGGTGGATAGCGGCGCTCTACGACGGCAAGCCGGTAAAATTCAGCGTCGAGAACATCAGAAGTTCCGACCGAAGCTTCGGCCACAGGTTCACTTCCCCGAAACCGTTTCGAGTGACATCCTGGAGGAATTATCTGAAAACCCTTGAGAAAAGCGACGTGGTGGCGGATCCCGGGAAAAGAAAGGAAATCATAAGAAGGGACACGGAAGCGGCAGCCGGGAAGATAGGCGGAGTTGTGAAGGAGGATCCCGAACTGCTTGAGACCGTGGTGAACCTGGTGGAGCACCCGACGGTTCTCGTGGGAGAGTTCGAGGAGAAATACCTGCGCCTGCCCGCGGAAGTGCTTACAAGCGTGATGAAGAACCACCAGAAATACTTCCCCGTCTACTCCGAGAAGACCGGCAGGCTGCTTCCCCGTTTCATCTTCGTCTGCGGAACCCCGGTCAAAGACAAGCAGGTGATTGCAAGGGGAAACGAGCGGGTAATAAGGGCAAGGCTTAACGACGCCGAGTTCTTTTTCTCCGAGGACACGAAGAAAAGCCTGGGCGATCACACAGAAGATCTTGAGAGCATGGTGTTTCTGTCTGAAATAGGAACTTACAGGGAAAAAGTCGGGCGCATGAGGATGCTCGCCGCCGACATTTTTGCCAGCCCCGACCTTGAGAGGGCCGCGCAACTCTCAAAGTCTGATCTCGCGACCCAGATGGTCTTTGAATTCGCCGAACTCCAGGGTGTCATGGGCAAGTACTACTCGCTTGCTTCCGGGGAGAAAAAAGCCGTCGCAACCGCGATCGAGGAACAATACATGCCGCTTACGAGAACCGGCGAACTCCCGCGAACGAAAACCGGGGCCCTTCTGAGCGTCGTGGACAAAACAGACAACATCTGTTCGTGCTTCATCGCCGATCTCGCGCCCACCGGGTCTTCCGATCCCTACGCGCTGAGAAGACAGACCCTCGGAATAATCAGAATCGCCATAGAGAAGAAGCTCGATATTTCTCTCTCCGCGCTCCTTGAACGCGGCATAAGGCTCGTGCTCGATTCCATGGACGCGCAGAAAGCCCGCAACGGCAAGCTGTCCGAAGAAGAACTCAAGGAAAGCATTCTCGCGTTTTTCTCCGAGAGGTTCCGCAACCTGATGACAGAGTCGGGCCACGAAAGAAATGTCGTCGAATCCGTAATCTCGGCGGGTTTTGACAGCCCCCTTGACGCCTACCGCAGGATAAACGCGCTTGGGAAATTCGCGAAACGGAAGGATTTTGAGGCCCTGGCCACGGGCTTTAAGAGGGTTTTCAACATAGCGAAAACCAGGCCCTCTTCACCGCTTGACAGGAAACTGTTCAGGCAAAAAGAGGAAAAGGATCTCCACAGAGCCTTTACCAAGACACAGAAGACGGTCTTAAAGAAACTGGCCGATCCCGAAAAAGCCGCCCGGCAGGGAGATTACCTGAAAGCGCTTGAATCCATAAAAACGCTTTCCGCCCCGATAGACCGTTTCTTTGACGCAGTAATGGTCATGGACAAAGATGAGAAGATCAGAGACAACCGCCTGGCTCTGCTGAACGAAATAAAAGATCTGTTTTTCATGATCGCCGACTTCTCGAAAACCTGACCCGAAACCAACCGTCAGCCAAGTGAGTGTTCGACGTGATGTCCGCAATGCGGGAACCGGACCGAGAGGCTGCGCCAGAAGGGTTAAGTCCCGCCGGAACCGCGGACGAACCTTGTCAGGACTTGCACCAGCCATACACCCGTCAATCAATAAATGCCCGGTATCAGTACCTTGCGGCGCGGCGGGTAACCCCTGAAGGTTTCCACGTACCATCGGTGGTTGCTGCGTGCCCTGGGAACGAGATTGGCGAAGGTGAACAGCAGGAAGGCGAGACCGCATGACGACCACGTCGCAAGCGCCCAGCCCGCCCACTCGAGGATTTCGCCCAGATAATTCGGGCACGAGACAAAGCGAAACCCGCCACCCCGCGGAACCGCATAGCCGGTTTCGCCCGGCCTGCGCAGACGGATGAGGATATTGTCGGCGTGGAGGTTGAGGACAACCCCGCCCAGGAAAACCCCGACGCCGATCAGGAAACGGGGGTCGGCGAGCCATCCAATAGCATACCCGCCGAATTCCGAAATGAACCGGGCATTTATGTAGGCGTTAATCACATTGAAGAAAAAGCCCGACCCGACCACCAGCAAAGGCGTTTTCCGCCCGCTTGCCCGGGTCCGAAACGGGTAGATGAACGTCCGGTTCAGATAGTGACCCTGCCACATGAGCAGAAAGAGCAGCGGCACGATCTGGAACGCGGCCTTCCCGTCAAGATAGACGGCGAAGAAGACGACAACCGCTGGCAGTTCCATGATGACCCAGCCGAGCCTGCTGGAAACGTGCGGTCCCCAGCCCGTACCCGCGTAATGACGGCCATAGGGCGCGGTTCTACGGAGCAGGTAAAGAAACGTCGGGACAGCCGCGACAATGACTGCCCATACCATCACGCTGTGAAGCTGTTCCTCGTTCATGCCGACCATTTTCGCTGAGCATACCCCGCCCGTCAAACCGTCGACAGGCGTCCCTCGCCTAATACGCCAAGGGACGCGCGACCTTAAAAACCGCCTGATTTAAGCCGGAAACCAGAAATTCCACCCCGCTACCGGATCAGTTGAGCGGAAAAATCTTTCCTCCACCCTAAGCGCGTTTTCTCAGAAAAACCGCCGGGAGCAGAACAGATGCTACTAGGAACAAATTAAGCAAGATGTTTTGAAGCGCGCCGCCGGTTCCGGCAATTGCGCACCCTCCATCATCATCCGCGCTTTCACAGTTTTCTTTCTCCACATCGTCCGGACTCAGATAAAATCCGGAACCGAAGATCATAAGAATTTCTCTTCTGCGTGACCACTCCGGCGCAATATCCGCTACTTTAAGATAGCTTTGCTTGGCCGAGCTGCCGGGAACCACGCCCCTCGCGAGATAATCCGGAACGTCGTCATTGGGGTCGGCCGGATTGTTCCAATTATATATGACGGTCCCGCTGTTTCCGTCTTTTAAGTCGTCCTCAACGTTCCCGCTTCCATTCGTTAGTGTATTCTGAAAAGCGCTCAGGATATTTGCTCCGTCGCACTGAATCGGGTTCGGGTCATCTAAGGCAGCGCTCAGACCATGGAGGTCAAAATCGAGCCCGTTAAAGAACACGACAGCACTTATCGGATCCATCATGAAGAGATATGTGTTCCCGCTCTTGAAATCCCCTTCAGCCAGACAAGCCGATCTTGCCCCTAGTTCTTGATTATATAGACCTAAAAGTTTTAAAGGCTCTTTCACAGGATCAAGATCAGGATAACTTTTCAGTAACGATGCGAGTACTGTGTCCTGCAGCTTTTTAGTTAACGAAATAGTGTCGTCTATATACTCCGAGAGAAGATCCAGTTTTTTCTTCGGGTCTTTTTCGTTCTCAACATCCTGGAGAAATGGGAAGAGACGGCGGTAGTCCCCCCAGCAAGACTCATACCGGTACAGTCGAGAGGTTTAACTACAGCGTCTGTTTCCGCGTGATGAAAACCTACCATGGTCGCTAGAACCCCGTAGCTGTCTGATTCCCACTTGAGCGCGCACGCCCATTTGCCGTCGTAACGTGCGCACACCGGATCGAAGGTGTCGACGTTGGCCGAGGAGACCGAGGGAACATTATCGCCGAGCAGGGTTTTTAAGGGATCATTCGTGACATTATATTTCCTGCCGTAGAATTTTGGATATTTCGCGTGATTGTATATAGCCTTATTGGAGGAAAATACGGTTACGGGATAAATCTCTCCGTAACTGAAGTTCCCTTCTTTATCATCTCTTATCTGTTTAAAGAGTATTGTGAATTCTCTTGATCTCCCCAGATATACCTCTTCTTCAAGGTATTAATGAATTCTATATGCTTCGTTAAATGCTTCGTAAGCTTCTTGACGTCGTCTTCGGAAGCCGGGTCGACATCCTTTGCAAGTATATTCACGTCGTCATTGTGAGTATAGGTATGCTGTCCGTCCGACCTCGGATAGTCATGAGCGGACGCGGCGATGCCGAATGAAAAAACGACGGCAAGGGCGAAAAACAGACTCAGAAAACATTCTGTGCGTTTAAATTTCATCTCGGAATCCTCCTTCTTTACAGACTATTTTATCCCCCCCCCCCTCTGTCAACCTCAATCGTTCATCATGTGCGATGCAGAGCAAGCAAGACAATTCCGTTCTGGATATGGGGGAAGGTTTTATTAAAGATTTACGGGATGTTACCTTCGGCGAGGACGTGTGCAGATCTCGTGCGCTGCGCTCCCGCAAACAACGCGGTGTGCGCCAACATACCACTTGCGATTATATTCCAAAGAGGTTTCAGTACCGCTCCAGAGGCAACAAGACATCTTGTTCTTAACAGAGAAGACGCTTCTGAGGCCTTGCTCGAAACGGGTTAGGGAAATCACCTTCAAATTTCCATGAAATCCGAGATGTTGCGGGAGCGCTTCGTCCAAAAGACGGCAAACTGTCTCTTCTGCGGGACTGTTAAGGTGCAATCAAGGAGTCTTGAGGTCTAAATTCAGGGTTTTCTGCGGAAAATCGCTCCCTCTCACATATCACCCCAAAAAATCCACTCCCAAGCATGGAATTATCTCGCATCCGTCCAAAATACTTGAGAAGCGACAGTATCCGGGTATTATTTGGTTTACATGTTCGGACAATTCGGCATATGGGAATTAATCCTGATACTGGCAATCCTGCTTATAATCTTCGGTCCCAGCAGGCTCGGGGATCTGGGTTCTTCGCTCGGGAAGGGAATAAGCGGGTTCAGAAAATCCCTAAAAGACGAAGATTCGGACAGCAAGGAAGAGAACCAGAGCGGCGTCTGACCGGAAAGCTTTTCCTCTCCTCTCAGTCCTTTATCTTCTCAGCAAGTTCTACCAGCACTCCGTTCATCGACTTGGGATGTATGAAGGCGACTTTGCAGTTGTAGGATCCCGGCCTCGCATGTTCGTCGATAAGCCTTACGCCTTCTTTTTCGAGGGCCCGGAGAGAAGATTCTATATCGTCCACGAGAAAGCAGATGTGATGAACGCCCTCTCCTCTTTTCTCCAGAAATTGCGAGATCGGGGAATTCTCGTCCAGAGGCTCGATAAGCTCCACCGCGGTGCCCTCTTCCGACTCGGAGCAGAGCATCGACGTTTTGACCCCGTAGTTGACCACGTCCTCCCTGTGAATGACCCGTAGCCCGAGCAGTCTGGAGTAAATGTCTTCAGCCTTCCCGATATCCTTTACGGCGATAGCCACATGATAAAGAAATCCGTCTTTACTCAACCTGGAACACTCCTTTCGGCTAACCCGAACCTTCCTCTCTGGAAATCGTGAACTTTTCGAGAACGTCTTCGGTTGATTCGAATTTTATCTTGATACCCCTCTCCCTCTGGATTCTTCTTATGGATCTTCCCTCTATCTCCCTGAGCTTCGCTATGACCTTCTTGTTGGCCTGCACGACAAGCGGCCCCTTGGCGCTTTCCCTCGTCCACTGATCAATACCCCTCAGCATTTCATAGCAGGTGGTGTATATCGACTTTATCCGTCCCCTCCCCTCGCAGGTATCGCAGGGTTCGGTCAGGTCGGAAAGTATGCTTTCCCTGACCCTGCGCCTGGTAAGCTGGATCACGCCGAAAGAGGATATTTCCTGGATCGTGGTCCTCGCCTTGTCCTTTTTCATCTCGTCCGTGAAAAGCGACTCTATCTTCTTTCTGGATCTGACAGACTGCATGTCTATGAAATCGATAACTATGATTCCGACCAGGTTACGGAGCCTTATCTGCCTCGCGGCTTCGACCGCGGCCTCTTCGTTCGTTTTCATTATTGTTTTCTTCTGAAATTCCTCTCCGACGAGCTTGCCGGAGTTGACGTCTATCACGGTGAGCCCCTCGGCCTCGTCTATGATCAGGTAGCCTCCCGACTTCATCCAGACCTTCTTTCTGTACATTTTTTCGATCTGGCTCTCGATTCCGTACCTGTTGAATATGGGTTCTTTCTTGTCGTAAATATCGACTTTGAAGCCATCCTTGTTAATCCTGTCGGAAAAGTACTTGGTGATCCGGCCGTGGGCCTTGGGGGAATCGACGACGATTTTCTTGAGGCCGTTTCCCATAAGATCCCTGACAACCCTGATGCAGGTATCGGCTTCCTCGTATATCACGCCCGGGTCTTTCGATTCTTCGTATTTCTTCTTTATTCTTCTCCACTTTCTCACAAGCGATCTCATCTCGGCCTTGATATTCTTCTCGTCCGCTTCCACGCATGCCGTTCTCACTATGAAGCCCATGTCTTCCGGCTTGTTCCGCATGATTTCGGAAAATCTCTTCCTGCTTTTTCTGTCCGTTATCTTGCGGGACAGGTTCACCGAGTCCGACCCGGGAAGCAGGACAAGATACTTGCCCGGTATCCCCACGTGAGAGGTAAGCTTGGGACCCTTGCTTCCGGTGGGTTCCTTTGTGACCTGAACCATCACTTCCTGGCCCTGGCGCAGCACTTTCTGTATGGGCTGGCGGTTTTTTCTGGAGGCCTTTTTCGTCTCTTCCTCTTCAAGGAAAAGTTCGCTGAGCGATTCCTCGTACACGTCCTCGGCGGAGAGAAACCCGGACTTGGCGTCTCCTATGCCGACAAACGCCGCCTGCATTCCGGGAACTATCTTTTCGACTTTCCCCCTGTAGATGTTGCCCACCATTGAAGAACTGGATTTTCTTTCGATGAAAAGCTCGATCAGCCTGCTTTTCTCCAGGACCGCTATCCTCGTCTCGTTAAAAAGCGAGTTGATGATAAGTTGAGTATTCATAGGATGTTGAAATATGAATCAGTTATTTTGGTAAGTATAACCGCAAGAGGCCGATGTGAAAAAAACAGGCTCACCGGCCGGTCGGAACTTCCGTTCACCGTTTCGGCGATACGGATCTTCCCGGCAGGCCGTACGCGGGAGGAAACGGTTTTTACGCGTTCTCCCGGAAGTCAGGGGCTTTTTCTTCCGAGCTCGACGATCGTGTCAAAATGCTTCTTTTCGATCCGCATGACCGAAAGCCTGCTCTGCCTAACGAGGGAGATGCCCTCGAGTCTTTCGTCGCCCTTTATCTGCCCGAGAGACACGGGGTTCTCAAGCGTTTCCACGGGCTTAAGGTCAACCACGACCCATCTTTCGTCTTCCGTCGTGGGATCCTGGTAATGTTCCCTTATGACTTCGGATACGCCTACCACTTCAAGGCCCTTGTTGCTGTGGTAGAAAAGAACGAGATCGCCTTTTTTCATGCCCTTGAGGTTGTTTCTCGCCTGATAGTTTCTGACCCCGTCCCAGTAAGTCCAGCCGTCGCGGAGAAACTCCTCCCACGAATATTTGAAAGGTTCGGATTTGACAAGCCAGTAGTTCACGGTTCCGTAAGTATAGGCTTTGCGGAGCGGGAACTCAACACCATCGGCTAAGGGGCCCAGCCGTCAAGGCCGCTTGCCGTAAGACTGTTGCTTTCTTCGCAGTCGTCTCCCAGGCTCCCGTCTGAAGTGTCCGGGGCGCTCCAGAAATTTCTCAGGATAGCGTGCATGCAGCCGCGGTCCTGTCCTTCCACCTGACCGAAAAACTTCTGCGTGATGACGCGGCGGTGCCCCGGCGAACTCGTGAAATAAGCCATGATCTCGTCATCTTCCGGGTTCGGCTCGAAGTAATGCTTTATGTCAAGCTCCCCGCGGAAAACGACCACGTTTTCAGCTTCCACGCCCGCCTTCGGAACATCCGGAAAGGGAAGACCGCCTGTCTGCTCCGCAAGCTGCGGGCACACGGCAAGATAAGTCTTGTAACTTACCAGGAATCCGTACCCGAATGACTCCTTCGTTCCGCCGCTGTCTCCGGGCAGCTCCTGAGCCTTTACCTTGTCGAAATAGGACAGGCTGTCCGGGCTTGAAACCCTGTTTATGCCGAAAGAGCATATCATGGCGGTTCGGTTGGTTATCCCGGGAAAAAAATCCAGTCCCCGGTTCTTCAGAAAGGCAGTCCAGCCGTCGCTGTCGCTATCAAGCGGAGGCAACCCGTACGTCGCCCGTGGCTTCCCCCCGGAAGAACTGTCGTACGACTCCGGCCCGTAAGGGGATGTATTTATAGCGGTGCTGCCGTCGGCGTGGGCGTTCGCGATTTCCCCCATGTACCTGATCGCCCGGCCCACTTTGCCGTCGTTTATTATATCCCTTATCCCGTCAAAAACGGCGCCCGCGTAAACCCGGTGACCGTCAATTTCGACCTGGGTGGAATGATAGGCATCCATGAAACGGCGAAAATTGACCCGGAGGCCGGGATAGGCTGCCTTGCAGGAAGCGTCATCCTCGCACGCCTTGAAAAGAACGTCGAACGCTCGCGCCGCGGTATTGAGACCGTCGGATATCGGGGCTTCCGAGGGAGCGGTGACCTGTTCAAAAAAGACGTTGTGAAGCCGGGGCCTGTTCTTCTGGGCGAGCATATGGCTTACGATCACTCCCCCGAACGATCCCGTATAAAGATTCACCGGCGAAGGAAGGGTGCCGGAAGGGATGAACTCCGACGCCTTCATCGAAACCCCTTTGACGGTGACCTCTCCGTCATCTCCCGTAAGCAGCCCTATCACGGAGTTGGCGTCCCAGGCGTTGAGCTGAGGGTTAATCTTGTCGAAGGTGTCGTGGTTCTGCAGACAGGAGACGAACCCGTCGCCCGGCAGGCATTCCCGCTCGGCCGTCATGTCGGACAGGCTGGACCCACGGTAGTTGATCGCCACCCAGAAAGTATGAACTCCCTCGTCGGCGCCCAGAAGATATATTACCTCGGCTCCCGTTCCGCCCTGAATGACGACGCCCGTGCGCGCGACCGTGCCCACGACGCCCGTCGCGGCTTTTTCCCGGACGGAGATCCAAACATCTATCGATACGCCGTCACGCGCGGTGTATGTCCCGCGATATATGCTGCCGAAGTAGTCCCGGCCGCGTTTGAAATCCAGGTCGGGTCTCAAAGCCTCGAAACCGGCAGGGTCAAAAAGTTCAAGAGAAAGGTTCCCCGCAGGGGGGGGGGTACTGCCCGGGTCCGGTGAGGGCTGGGAGGTGCCGGGCGGAGACTGCTCCGTATCCGAGGAGCATCCCCCCGCAAGAATTACTCCGGCAAGAAGCGCCAGAACCGTAAAGACCAACCCTTTTAAGACGTGACGCATCCCTGCGCCGAAAAACAAACCGCATTCCGTGAACATAATCACCCTCCTGATCCCAGACCCAGACTTAAATGAGAAATAATTACTTTCCACTTCAAGAATTTTTTGGCGTGTGAGGCAGGCAATTGTCCCTTCTCCTTTTCTTATTCTTAATCAGGTTAATTAGTAACATAGACTAAACTGACCGTCAATAAAAACGCCCGTTCGGTCTTAATCTAATTATCTGGAATTCTTGTTGTCTTTCCGCAATTGCTCACTCCTTCCGGTCAGGATTATGGGGGGGGGGCAAGATTTTTCCCGCTATCGAGAAGCCGGACTTTCTTTCCATGAGAAGCCCGCGTGTCGACTGAAAAGCATGTCGCCGCGACATCTCCTGTACCTTCAACCGTGAGAAAGCTGCGGATACTCGTAAACTTTTACCGGGATTCCTTGCCAGATTTGAAAACCATAACGTTATGGTTTAAGCTTACTTCATGAACTACAAAAAACTGACCGCAAAAAAGAAGCTGCTGGACGAATACGAACCGCTTCCTGACGCGCTCCTGAGCAATCTGGACGAATGGTTCCGGGTTGAGCTGACCTACACGAGCAACGCGATCGAAGGAAATACGCTTGGCCGACGCGAGACCGCCCTGGTGGTCGAAAAGGGTCTCGCAATCGGCGGCAAATCGCTTCTGGAACACATGGAAGCCGTAAACCACGCCCGTGCGCTTGACTGGGTGAAGGAACGGGTGAAAGGCGAACCGCATCCGCCGACCGAAAAAGACATCCTGCACATTCATCACCTGATTATGAAAGGCATTGATGATTTCAATGCCGGCCGTTATCGCGTGACGCCGGTGCGAATCTCCGGTTCGGCGGTTGTGCTGCCGAATCCGCGCAAAGTGCCGGACCTCATGAACGGGCTGGCGAAATGGCTCAAGTCGGCAGCCGGCCCGCATCCTGCGGAAACTGCCGCGGAAGCCCATTACCGGCTGGTTACTATCCATCCGTTTACCGACGGCAACGGCCGCACGGCGCGGCTTCTGATGAACATGATTCTGCTTATGTCGGGTTACCCGGCGGCGATAATACGCAAACGCGACCGGCTGGCTTATATCGACTCGCTTGAAAAAGCGCAGATGGGCGGGCCCAAGGACGCTTACATGAAAATTGTCGCACGGGCGGTTGACCGCTCGCTCGATATATATCTCAAGGCGGCCGGGGGAGAAACGGATACGGGTGAGAGCGGGAGTCCCCTGCTTAAAATCGGCGAGCTGGCAAAACTGGTCAACCGGAGAAATTCCACCATACGCCACTGGACCAAGGAAGGGTTGCTTGAAGTCGCCGAGATTACCGACGCCGGGTACCAGCTCTACGCACGGGAGACGGTCGAAAGAATAAGGCTGATAAACGAACTCAAATCACGCAGATTCACGCTCAGGGAGATCAGGGAGAAGATATCGCGCGGCTCCGCGGACTGAGCGCGATGGCGGATTCAAATCGGTATTTTTTCGAAAATATCCTTATAATAACCTCCGCGCTTGTGTATTATTTCCCGTGGTTTTAAGTTCAACGAGGTTCTGAATTGTTCATAATCCCCGCCATAGACCTGAAAGACGGAAACTGCGTAAGGCTTCTCAGGGGAGAGGAAGGCACGGAGACCGTGTTTTCAGACAGCCCTTCCGATACCGCGAAGAAGTGGGAGCGCTGCGGAGCCGAGTGGATTCACGTCGTGGACCTTGACGGGGCTTTCAGGGGGAACCCCAGGAACTTCGAGGCCGTGGAGGAAATAGTCCGCTCCGTTTCCTCAAACGTCCAGGTCGGAGGCGGGATAAGAAACATCGCCACCGTCGAGAAGTATCTCGAAGCCGGCATCAAAAGGGTCATAATAGGCACCTCGGCCTTTACCGACAGGGGGTTTCTCAAGGATATCTGCGGGAGATTCCCCGGGAAAATAGCCGTCGGAGTCGATACGAAGGGAGGAAAGATAGCCCTTCGGGGATGGAAGGAGACAATAGACACGGGCATTGCCCGGACAACGCTTGAATTCCGCGACATGGGCGTGTCGCTCGTCATTCACACGAACGTGGACAGGGACGGCACCATGGAGGGAATAGACGCGGCTTCAGTAAAGAGCTTTCTTTCCCTCTGCCCCCTTCCCGTCATAGTTTCGGGCGGCATAGCCTCGCTTTCAGACCTCAGCGAGATAGAGTCGATCGGGGACGACAGCCTGCTGGGAGCGATACTTGGGAAATCGCTTTACTCGGGTTCCATAGATCTTGAAGACAGCATACGAAGGTTTCAGTGAGATGGTTTCAAAAAGAATAATTCCATGTCTTGACGTAAAGGACGGAAGAGTGGTGAAAGGGGTGCGCTTCGTCAACCTAAGGGACGCCGGGGATCCGGTCGAGGCGGCGAAAAAGTACAGCGAGGAAGGCGCCGACGAGATAACGTTTCTCGATATCACCGCCTCGCACGAAAAGAGAAAAACCATGATAGACGTGGTGGAGCGGACCGCGAGCGAAGTCTTCGTTCCCCTGACTGTCGGAGGGGGCCTCAGGACCGTGGAGGACGTGAGGGAACTCCTGCTGGCCGGAGCGGACAAGGTTACGATCAACACGGCGGCCATAACGGACCCGGATTTCGTGAGGCGGGCTTCTTCGAGGTTCGGAAGCCAGTGCACAGTGGTAGCCATAGACGCGAGGAGAAGAGACGGGGGCGGATGGGAGGTCTTCACCCATGGCGGACGCAATCCGACCGGAATAGACGCCGTCGGGTGGGCCGCGAAGATGGAGGATTTCGGAGCGGGCGAAATCCTTCTTACGAGCATGGACAGGGACGGAACTGAGGACGGGTACGACCTTGAGCTCACGGAAGCCATCTCCAGGACCGTCGGCATTCCCGTCATAGCTTCCGGGGGAGCGGGACGGCTTGAGCACCTGCTTGAAGCCGTGGAAGCGGGGCGGGCGGACGCCGTTCTTTGCGCCTCGATCTTTCATTACGGCAAGTATTCAATAAACGAGGCGAAGGAGTTCCTGTCGGAGAGAGGAGTGCTTGTAAGACTGCCGTAAAAAGAGGCTCGAGATACCTTGCTGATACGAAAACAGACCGAGGAAAACGAAAAAAGACTGCTCAGCCAGGCAGCCACCCTGAGCTGCGAATCCAGGGGAAGGGCGAACCCCGAGCGCGAATGCGACGTAAGGACATGCTTTCAGAGGGACCGGGACAGGATAATTCACTGCAAGGCCTTCAGAAGACTCAAGCATAAAACCCAGGTGTTCATCTCCCCGACCAACGATCACTACCGCACGAGGCTGACCCACGTAATAGAGGTCTCCCAGATAGCCAGGACAATATCGAGGGCGCTTCTGCTCAACGAGGATCTGACCGAGGCCATAGCGCTCGGCCACGACCTCGGTCACACCCCCTTCGGCCACTCCGGCGAGGAGGGGCTTAACGAGGTGTTCCCGGACGGGTTCAGACACGTACGCCAGAGCGTAAGGATCGTGGAGGTGCTTGAGCGCGACGGGGCGGGACTCAATCTGACGCACGAAGTCAGGGAGGGAATAGCCAAGCATTCCAAGGGCTGGGGCAAGGAAGGAATAGAGACCGAGGAGAACAGGCCGCTTACTCTCGAAGGCCAGGTGACCAAGATTTCGGATCTTGTCGCTTACACGAACCACGATCTTGATGACGCAATCCGCTCGGGTATCATATCCCCCGGCGACGTTCCCGCGGAATATATCTCGGTCCTCGGAGACACGGCTTCGCAGAGAATAAACACGATGGTGGTCGATATCGTGGAGCAGACCATCGCAAGAGGCAGGACGAGAATTCTGATGAGCGAGGAAGTGTTCGAGGCGCTTCTGGGACTCAGAACCTATCTCTACGAGAATGTCTACGTAAGCGAGCGGCTGCTTTCGCTTCACAACAAATCCAAGAAAGTCGTGAAGGAACTTTACTTGTATTTCTGCGAGAACGAGAAGATCTTCCGCGAGAGCTTCTGCAAGATGCCCCTGCGGGAGGATGAAACCCTGCAAAGGGCGGTATGCGACTTCATCGCCGGAATGTCCGATCTTTACGCGCTTTCGCTTTACCAGAAGATATTTCTTCCGGGCAGATGGACAAGGGGCCAGGAAATACGGGACGCTTACCTATGAGCGAAAAAAGGGAGAACCGGTCATTGATAAATCTCGGAGCGGCGCCTTTTCTCAACATGCGGCCGCTTGTCTATCCCCTGGAAAAAGGGATCGTCGAGCACGGCTTCAACATAATGTATTTTGACCCTTTCCTTCTTTCCGAGAACCTGTCGGGGGGAGTGGTGGACGTAGCGCCCATTCCCTCGATCGAATTTCTGAGAACCGGCGATTACTGCATTCTCCCGGACATTTCCATATCCTCCTTCGGAAAAGTCGACAGCGTCATACTCAAGGCGCGAAAGAAAATAACGGAAATAAGCAGCGTATCGGTTGACAGCAGGTCCAGAAGCTCGACGGCCCTGCTGAGAATCGTCCTGGAACTCTTTCTGGGGCTCAGGCCCGAATACGTAAAAAGAGAGCCCGGAAACGGTTTCCTCAAGGGAGTCGACGCAGGGATGCTTATCGGCAACGCTGGCCTTCAGGCCCGTCACCTACCCGCGGAAAAATCCCCCTTCACGTACGACCTGGGGGAACTCTGGACGAGGGAGACCGCCCTCCCCTTTGTATACGCCGTAATGGCGATCAAGAAGGGGGACGACGCCACCGCCGAAGGCTGCAGATGTCTCGTTTCGACGAGAGAACGGGGAGTGGAACTCATCCCGGAAATAGTGGATATCGAATCCCGGAAACTGGGTCTCAGCAGGGAGCACTGCACGACCTACCTCAAGGAAAGAATCAGGTACGACCTCGACGGCCCCAAAATCGACGGGCTCATAAGATACCGCGACCTTCTTTTCGAGCTGAACGAAATAGAAAAGAAAAACGAAATCAGCTTCTATACAGACCCGTCGTAGACGAAACCGAGAAGGAGACGAGAATGGAAAAACGGATAATGAAGCTGGGGCACAGCCCCGACGCGGACGACGCGTTCATGTTCTACGCCATAGCGAGCGGAAAGGTGGCTTCCGAGGAAATCGACTTCGAGCACGTGATCGAGGACATACAGTCCCTCAACAGGAGAGCCATGAAGGCGGAACTTGAAACGACGGCGATCTCCGCCCACGGATACCTGAGCGTGCAGGACCGCTATAGGATTCTCTCCTGCGGGGCCAGCATGGGAAAAGGCTACGGCCCCATAGTGGTTGCCGGGGAGAAAATTTCCGATCTCAGAGGAAAGACCGTCGCCGTGCCCGGAAAGCTCACTACCGCGTATCTTCTTCTGAGCCTCTACGCAGACGGTTTCATCCCGGTGGAAGCGCCCTTTGACAGGATCATGGACAAGGTGCTCGAAGGAGAGACGGACGCGGGTCTTCTCATACACGAAGGACAGCTTACCTACGAGGAGACGGGGCTTGAGCTTCTGTTCGACCTCGGAGAGATGTGGGCCGGGGAGACCGATCTTCCGATGCCGCTTGGGCTTAACGTGATTCGAAGAGACATACCCCGGGGGCTTGACAGAGAGGTTCTCCGGGTACACAGGGAAAGCATAGAGTACGCCCTTTCAAACAAAAAAGAGGCCCTTGATTACGCGATGGGTTTCGGAAGGGGAATGAGCGAGGACACGGGAGAGAAGTTCGTTCTGATGTACGTAAACGAGTGGACCAGGGATCTCGGCGAAAGCGGAACCGGGGCGCTCGAGTATCTTTTCGAAAAAGCCCGCGCGAAGGGAATCATAGCCGAGCGCCCGAGGCTTGACATTCTCTGCGAATAATTTCATTCCAGCCAGGGGAGACGGCGCCCGTTATCCGCCGCGGCCCGTTTTCTCCGGGATCACTTTTTCAACGAATCCGAGAAGAAACCCTATCAGGCGGCGAAATTCCTCTTCCCGCCGCCACGGCATCCTGAGCCTGTCGCTTATCTCGACCTGGATCGCGGGAACCGAAAACCGCTTCGCGGCGAACTTGGCCACTGTCATCTGTCTTGCCGCGGGGAATATGTCGGCGCTCCCGGCCGCGATTCCATGCTCCCCGGCGGCAAGATAGAACTTGTCAAGAACGTCTGGAACGGAAAGAAGAAATTCTCTCTCCACGCCCGCTCCCGGAAACAGGTCCCCGGGCCTTTCGTTTCCCGTGCCGTGTATGTCCACGACCAGGTCTATTTCCCTCTCGGACAGAATGTCCCCGAGCGCGGCCTTGAAGGCGCAGTCGTCGTAGTAATTCGGGTCCGTATCCTGTTCCCTGTTCGCGTAAAGACAGTGGCAGCCGAGAACCAGATGCAGCACGGCGCCGAGAGCGGCGGTGTAGAATTCATGGCGTTTCAGTTTTCCCATTCTCTTGTGAGCGGTCGAGTGCGGACAGGTAACCAGAACCGGGACCGCGCCTTCAAGAAAAATGTTCTCCTGCGAGCGGCCGTCGGGTCTCATCCTGTAATAGTATTTATGGACATGCTCAAAACTGACGGCGAAAGAAAAGGGATCCTCGCCGCAGAGGGAGGGCTCCGAGAACCAGTTGCCGCTTTTTATTATGTCCGCATCGCCAATACGCCTTCTGAGCTCCGGGCCGGGTTCATAGGCGTAAAAAGACTCTTCCTCCCGGCGGATGACGGATCTTGAAAAGAGTTTTTGATCCACGCCCTCCAGGCGGTCCACGCTCCTGATAAAGTCTTCGGAATCCGGCGGGAGATCATAAAGCTCTCCCTGTACCGTCAGCGGGGAAGTCTCGTCGAACACGGCCGCCGGATAACCGAATGGCGTGCGGTAAAGAGTCCCGGGAACCTTCATCATCCCGAGCAGCCTGCATCGCTCAAAGTTCCCGCTTCTTGTCCCGCCTTTTCGCAGGGTTCCATATACAAAAAGCTTTTCGGGTCTCGATTCGGTCATCGCGGATACCGGGGGAGTTAATGCTCACGAGGGGCAGAGCAACCTTTGCGGTAGATGAAATTCCCCCCCACCATTGAGAACTGGAGATTCTCCGGTCCTGAAGACACTACGCGGGAATAGGGATCGGAGGCGGTTTCCCCTTCGCGGCCGATGCATATTATGTCGGCGCTTTTTCCGACTTCAAGACTGCCCGTTTTCTCCTCGATGAAAAGAGCCCTCGCCCCGCCCAGAGTCGCGAAATAAACCGCAAGACGGGCGCTTTGGCGTATTCCCTGCTCAGCCATAATGTCATGCAGGAACCTGATCTCCCGGAAGAAATCAAGGTCCGAGTTGCTTGAGAGCCCGTCGGTGCCGAGCCCTATCCTTTCATGATCAAGCATCAGGCGCAGGTCCGGTTTTCCCACCTTGAGAAAAACATTGCTTCTCGGGCAGAGAATAATGCCGATATCGGCCTCGCGGATTATCTCCATGTCCCCACCCGCCACCTGTACCATGTGGACGGCGGAGAGTTTCACGTCCCCTCCGCGAAGAAATCCGTTTATGTAGCGCGTCGGGGTCTCGGCCCGGGACCTCCTGAAGGTTTCCTTTTTTATAAGCGGGAAGATCTTCCGTTCAAATTCATTGGGCAGGTTCTTCAGAAAATTGACTTCATCGGGGCTCTCGCCCAGATGGATTCCCGTCGCGACCGCGTTTTCGCGCGCGCGGGCGAAAACCGCCTCAAGAAACCGCGGACCGCAGGAATAAGGCGCGTGCGGAAAGGGCCTTTCCTCGTAGAGGTCTTCGCTTCGGAATTCAAGCGAGGAAAGTCTCGGCGAAATGCGGTCAAAGAGTTCGAGAAACGCGATGACCCTCATCCCCGAGTCCCTAAGCATCTCCCCACCGCCGAAGTCCAGGGAGGATATTTCCCCGACGGTAGTGACTCCGCTTTCGATGACGTCGCGAATCCCCGTCCTCATCGAGTCCCGAACGAGGTTCTCGTCAATCCCGCCGGCCTTAAGAGTGATCAGCCTCTCAAGCCAGCCGGTAAAATCTTCGAAGCCCCGGATCTTTCCCTTTGTCCAGCTGAGTTCAAGGTGGGTGTGGGCGTTCACAAAGCCGGGGAGTATTACCGAGTTCGGCCTTTCTATTTTCCGCAGACCGGGATGGGCCGCCTCGATTTCCCCCGATGTTCCGATGTCGACGATACGTCCCCCGTCCACGACGACGGCTCCGTCGCGGATCGGTTCGGAACTTACCGGAACCACCACATCCGCCGTTAAAAGCAGTCTTTCCATCAGAAAACGAACCGGGCACTCTATAAGCTTACAGCGGAAGGATTTCTCAGCCTGTGAAGCAGGTCGCCGCTCAGCACTCCCGAGAAAACCTCTTCCACCTCTCCGCGCATGGTGATCGACCAGTCCTCCCCGACATTTATGTCAAGACGTCCGCCGGGCATCAGGACCCTGAGCCGCCGGTCCGTAAGACCGGACTTCACGCACGCGGCGGCGACCGCGCAGGAACTGCTTCCCGAGGCAAGCGTATAGCCGGCCCCTCTTTCCCATATCAGTATGCGGACGCTGTCGCGCGAGATCACCTGGGCGAACTGAACATTGGTCCTGTTCGGGAAAACGGGGTGGTTTTCTATCCCGGGTCCGAGTTCCCTTATCAGGTCTTCTCTCAGTTCTTCGACGAAAATGACGCAGTGGGGATTTCCAACCGAAACGGCCGTAAAATCAAATTCCTCACCCCCGAGCGCAAGACGCTCCCCCACCACTTCCTCTTTTTCGGTATCTACCGGTATTTCATCCGCCCTGAAAGTCGCCGCGCCCATTTCCACCGTGACGTGGTGGACCTTTCCGTCTTCTTCCTCAACTTCGGCAGTGACCAGGCCGCCGGGGGTGTCTATGGAAAAAGTCCTGCTCGAGGCGTGCTTTCTCTCGTAGAGATACTTGGCGAAAATCCTGAGCCCGTTTCCGCTTTTTTCCGCCTCGCTCCCGTCAGGATTGAGAATCCTGAGCCCGAAGTCCCCCCTCGCAGGGGGAACAAGAAGCAGTATGCCGTCAGAACCTATGCCGTAGTTCCTGTGGCATATAAGCTCCACGGCGTCCCTGCCGAGTTCAAAATCTATCTCGGCGCTGTCTAAGACGATATAATCGTTTCCCAGCCCGTGCGATTTTACGAAACAGTTCATCACGCTGTCTTAAGCTTCGGGAAAACACTGCAGAAGAAAACGCTAATCTTCCAGGATGAAGGTGATCCTGACGTGGGAACGGTACTCCGTGATCTTCCCGTCCTCTATGTGGGCGTTCATCTTCGTTACCTCGATTCCGGTAAGGCCCCTTATCGTCTTGTTCGCCCTGTCAAGAGCCTCCTGCACGGCGTCATCCCATGATTTGTCGGATGATCCTATCACCTCAGTCACTCTAGCTACAGCCATTGCAATCCTCCTTAAAACAGTTTTTTGCCGCAATTCGGGGCTATATTATAACGCTATTTCCGAATCTTTGTAAACCGGCGGGCTCACTCAAATCTGTGCTGCCCCGGAAAGATATATCCCACGACGAACGTCACCACCACGATGCAGAACCCGGCCACCGCCCCGAGCGCCGCCCTTCTGCCCCGCCACCCGAGCGAGAGGCGTCCGTTTATCAAAAAAGCGTAGAGAAGCCACGTAACCGTGGACCACGTCTCCTTGGCTCCCCACGTCCATCCCTCGCTCCATATCTCCCTTGCCAGCACGAAACCGATCACGAGACTCACGGTGAGAAGCGGAAAGCCGAGCAGCAGGCTCAGGTGGTTTATCCTGTCGAGGGTTATGAGGGAAGGAAGCTTTTTCAGGTTGCTTCCGATTTTCTTGGACTTAAGCTGGTTTTCCTGGAATATGTAGATCACGCCCGCGAGAAACGATATGGCGAAAAACGCCTCCCCGAGAAAAATGGACAGTATGTGCGCCAGCACCCACGGGTTGCCGAGCGTGGGGTCCCGGGTGATCATCCCGTCCGGAATGATCACGTAGGGCAGGGTTCCGAGAAAGGCCACGGGCAGCACGAACGCGCCCAGCACCGGGGTCCTGAACCTGAGCTGCGAGACCAGGAAGACAAGCGCTATCAGCCACGAGAAGATGAAAAGCGGCCTTGACGTGCTTCCGGCCAGCGCGTCGCCGCGCACGAGGAAAACGACGAGCAGCGCGGTATGAGCGAGCACTCCCGCAACGGCGAAATAAACGCCCGCCCGGGAGATTTTTCTTTTCTGCGACCAGAGGTAAGTGCCGTAAAGAAGGGAGGAAATCAGGTAAAGGGCGGAAATCAAGTATATGGCATTCATTGAAGCTATATTCTATTGCTTGGCCCGGCAAATACAAATCAGGGAAAGTTGTCAGCCCTCCGAGAGATTCTTAAGGCTTTCAGCCTGGAAATGGGCTGCGAGAGGTTCCAGAAGAGGGTCAAGGTTTCCTCCAAGCACCGATTCCATCTTATGGAGAGTAAAACCTATCCTGTGGTCGGTTATCCTCCCCTGAGGGAAGTTGTAGGTTCTTATCTTCTCGCTCCTGTCCCCGCTTCCTACCTGGGTTTTTCTAGTGCGCGAGATCTCGCTTGCGAGCCTGCGCTCTTCCATCTCGTAAAGCTTCGCACGCAGCATGCTCATGGCATGAACCCTGTTTTTCTGCTGCGAGCGGTCATCCTGGCACTGCACGACGATTCCCGTCGGAAGATGGGTTATCCTTATCGCGGAATCCGTCTTGTTGACGTGCTGGCCCCCGGGCCCGGAAGACCTGAAGGTATCCACCTTGAGTTCCTTCTCGTCCACTTCCACGTCAACCTCGTCGGCCTCCGGAAGCACTGCGACGGTCGCCGTTGAGGTGTGTATTCTCCCGCCGGCCTCCGTCGAAGGTATTCTCTGGACCCTGTGAACCCCGCTTTCATACCTGAGCTTACCGTAGACTTCCCGCCCTTCGATCTTCACCACGAGTTCCTTTATCCCCCCGATCCCGGTTTCGTTGAGGGTTATGGTCTCAATCTTCCAGCGGCGGTTCTCGCAGTACCTTGAGTACATTCTGAGAAGGTCGGCCGCGAAAAGCGCCGCCTCATCCCCTCCGGCTCCGGCCCTTATCTCAAGAAAAACGTTTTTCCCGAGATTCGGGTCCTTGGGCAGAAGAAGCTTTCTCAGCCTGTCCTCAAGCTCGTCTTTCTCCCCGGAGAGTTTATCGAGCTCCTCGCGGGCTAGGGGCGCGAGCTCGCTGTCGTCAAGCAGCCCGCGGTTCTCCTCGGCGGCCTCCGCGACTTCCTTAAGCCGCGCGTAGACGGAGACCACATCCTCAAGCTCCGCGCGCTCCTTCGAGCACCTGATTCTCTGCTGAGCGGAGATGTCGGGATCGCCGAGCGCCTCCCCAAGCTCAACAAACCTCCGCTCAAGCTCCTCAAGCTTTTCAAACAGCTTCTTGTCTTCAACAGGACTTGTCTGCATGGCAGAAATTATAGACAAAAAGTCTTCAAAACGTAAAAACTCTCCCTGCGGCCCCGGCAAATACAGCCGAGGCGCGATTCTTGTAATAATGCCGTCATGGTGATACAATTTACATTCATTATGGAATCATTGGAGATTCTTGAGAGAAAAATCAGAGAGTTTGTGGACAGAAACGCCAGGGTCGCTGAAGAACACGACAGACTGCTTGAAGAAATTAAGGCGCTCAGAGAAAACGTCGCTTCGCTTGAAGCCGAAAAGGAGCGCCTCGGAACGCGCGTTGACAACATGATACGGATAATCGAACAGCACCTCGGCGAACAGTCGGCATGAAAGACAGGATAAAAGTAGTTTTCTTCGGCAAAGAGTATTCGGTCCTCACGGATGCCGAAAAAAGTTACCTCATGAAAATTGTGGATTATCTTGAACAGAAAATCACCGGGGCGGCTGAAGACAAGTCATCCATAACCGTCCCCACTCCCGTCTTTCTCGCTTCTCTTGAGATCGTCGATGATTTCTTCGCACTGCAGAGGGAATTTGATGAGTTCAAGAGAACCGCGGAGAGAAAAACGGAAGAACTGGTCGGACTGCTCGAATCACCCGGAAGCCGAAAAGAACCCGTCCTTGCTGAAGAAAGCCCCGAAGACCCTTTCAGATCAAGAGGAAGCGGCTTCTGAGACCCGCTCCGGTTCCACATACGCAAACGGTTCCCGGGAAACCGGCCCGCGGGGCCCCGCCCCTGAGGAAAAAAACAGGCTGAGAAAAAACCTTCTCGAGAAGAGAAGAAGTCTTCCGCAGTCTCTTCGCCGGGAAAAATCCGCCCTGATTCTCAAGGTTCTTCTCTCCGAGAAGGCTTTCTCCGACGCGTCAAGCGTCGCCCTTTATTTTCCCGTAAACGGGGAAGTCGACACACGCGGAATATTCGAAAAATGCGTTGATCTTGAAAAAAAGGTTTTTTTTCCGAAAACCCTCGGCTCCGGCCTTGTTTTCCTGAGAACGAGAAATATCGGGGAACTTGCCCCTGGGGCCTTTGCCATCCCGGAACCCCCGGCGGACGCAGAACGCGCCCGCGGCGGCGAGCTTGACCTCGTAGTGGTGCCCGGAGTGGCTTTTGATTTCTCCGGAAACAGAATCGGGTACGGAAAAGGTTTTTACGACAGGTTTTTAAAAGACATACCCAGGCAGGTCCGCTTCGCGCTGTCCTATCGGTTCCAGGTGCTGGAGAGCATCCCTTCGCACGAAACCGACGTTAAGATGGGCCGCATAATCACTGAAGACGGAGCCACCGACTGTCTGGAAAAAGAAGGAGACTGAAATGCAAGCACAATCAATACTACTGTTTCTGATCCTCTTCGGGCTCGGATTCGCCGCCCATTTCATCTACAGGATGATCTCGGAGAAAAAGGAAATCAGCAAAAGCCGGGAACAGGCGCAAAGCATAATCAAGGGAGCGGAGAAACAGGCGGAAGACATAAGGAGCAGGGCCGAGAACAGGGCGAAAAAACTCGTCAAGGACAGAAACTCCCAGATGCAGAGGATGTCGAGCGAAAAACGCAAGGAGTTCTCCGCCGCCGAGAAGAAGCTTAAGGCGAGAGAGGAGGACCTCGGCAAGGAATACGGAGAGATTGACAGGAAAAAGGCGGAACTTGAGAAGACGCAGGCGGAAGCCGAGAGAAGGAACCTTGCCCTTGAGGAGAAGCGGAAAACTCTTGATGAGAACATCGAAGAGATAAAAGGGAAGATAGAAGAGGTGTCGGGTCTTACCCGCGAGGCGGCGAAGGCCGAACTTGTGAGACTGGTTGAGAACGAAGCGAGACACGAGGCGGCGAAAAAACTCAAGCAGATAGAGGAGGAGTGCAATTCCTCGGCCGAGCGCAAGGCGAAGGACATAATATCCCTCGCGATCCAGAGATATTCAGGAAGCTACACGAGCGAGAAAACGGTGTCCGTCGTCAACCTTCCGAGCGACGACGTGAAGGGGAGGATCATCGGGCGCGAAGGACGGAACATCCGCTCCATAGAGCTTCGCACCGGCGTGGACATCATTATCGACGACACGCCCGAGACGGTCGTGATTTCGTGCTTCAATCCCATTAGGCGGGAGGTGGCGAAAATCTCTCTCGAGCGCCTGATAGCCGACGGGAGAATTCACCCCGCGAGAATCGAGGAGGTGGTGACCGAGGTCGAGAAGGAAGTAGAGAAGGAGATACAGAAAGAAGGGGAACAGGCGCTTTTTGACTTGGGCATAAGTGGCATGCACCCGGAACTGATAAACAATCTCGGGATGCTTAAATACAGGACGAGCTACTCGCAGAACATACTCAATCACTCGATCGAGGTAGGGTTCATCTGCGGAATGCTCGCCTCCGAAATCGGCTACGACGAAAAGCTGGCCAAAAGGGCCGGTCTTCTCCACGACATAGGAAAAGCGGTCGATCACGAGGTCGAAGGCTCCCATGTGGACATAGGGACGAACATAGTCAAAAAATACGGCGAGCCCCCCGAAATAATAGACGCGCTCGAAAAAACCCATGACCCCCAGCCCCAGGGAGTCCTGCCGCTTCTCGTCCAGGCCGCGGACGCCATCTCGGCCGCCCGCCCGGGCGCCCGGCGCGAAACGTACGAGAACTACGTGAAAAGAATCGAGAGCATAGAAGGCGTCGCGAGTTCCTTCCCGGGCGTGGAGAGATGCTACGCGATCCAGGCGGGACGCGAGGTAAGGGTGATAGTGGAGAGCGACCAGGTAAGCGACGAGGAAGGAGCGATCCTCTCGCACGAGATAGCCAAGAAGATAGAAAAAGAGGTGGTTTACCCGGGGCAGATAAAGATCATGGTCATAAGGGAAAGCAGGGCCACGGCGTACGCTTCATAGAAAATACGCCAAACGCGGGATCTTTGTGGTATATTACACCGGCACTTAAAAACAGACCGGGAAGCGGGAACCGCTGAAGGAGGAAGAAATGCGAGAACCACGAGACAAGGAAGAACCGGAAAAGACGCTTGAGCGGTTCAACAAGGAAGCGCTTGATTTCATGCTTGAGAACCAGGACAAAATCGCCTGCGCAATCGTTTACGCCCTGTCCCACCTGAACCAGCCGCTCATCGCGGGATACCAGCGTTATTTCAACAATAACGTGATTCTCAAGTACGACTCAAAAGCCGTGTTCGCCCACAACTCCGATCTTCCTGACTTTCTGTGCGCGTATTTCATTCTCTTGAGAAAACCGGAGAAGGCCGACAAGAAGGAAACCATTGAAGACTCCAAGGTGTACGTGAACAATTTCCTTGAGTTCAACATGGAGATACTTTCCGGAATATCCTGCTTTATTTTTGATACGGAAAGCGGCGAGGTGTTAGAAAGGGTGGACCGCGGAAACAAACTGTGCACGCAGGGTGGACCGCGGAAAGTCTGAAATCCGTCCAGTTTCTCAACATCTGAATTTTTCTGCATTGCTCCGCTGGGATGGGGTAAGACAGTGGGTAAATCAGTTCCTATCAGCCTTATATAGTTGATACATTCGAGCTTGCTAAAAATTCTTAATGGGTAAGACAGAGGGTAAAACTAAAGTCGAGGGGGTCCAATAGGGGTCCAGTAGGGGTCCAACAGGGGTCTATTCCCTGTCCGCCATCCCCAACCTAAACATGCTTCAGCGAATCGATAATGCCCCAAGCGGTCTGTCCGTAATTTCGCCATTTCTTCTTGCCGTTTCTCAGCGGGGGTAAGATAGGGGTAAGCCCCCAGGGTTCAAGGTCTTCCCTTATCCTCGCCGTATCATCCCCCGGTCTCCCACCAGCGCCACCTTGTCAATTCCGGCTGGCGAACCTTCTCCATGGTTCCTTACGGTAGGGGTCCCCGGTGTTGAACCTTTTCCTCTCTTCCGTCTCAATGATTTCCCGCTTAAAGGGCCAGTCTATTGAGGGGTCCTGGCGGTGCCCAGCACCGCGGCCACGTGTCCGTGGGGCAGGGAACGCTTTATGGGGAAGGCTTCCGCGACGCTTTTGTAAACCACCCCGCCCTTCAGCATGTTGCGGATGCCGTCTACGATTACCGGGGGAAGGTGTTGAACCTTTTCCTCTCTTCCGTCTCAATGATTTCCCGCTTAAAGCTAAGCATGCTTAAGCGAGTCAATGAGCGCCCCGAGCGGCCTGTCGGCCCCGGAAAACCTGTCCTTGAAAGTTCCTCCGTTCTCAAGCTTAAGCACTCCGGGGGAAGGTGCGTGAGATTGAATAGCGTTCCTCCGTTCTCAAGGCTGGGACACACCGCCGAGCACACTCCGCATCCTACGCACGAGGCCCTGACTATGTTCTCGCCCTTCTGGGCGTAAGCCCTCACGTCTATGCCCATCTCGCAGTACGTGGAACAGTTCCCGCAAGACATGCACTGGTCGCCGTTTGTGGTAATCCTGAATCTTGAGAGATATCTCTGGAAAATCCCGAGCACGGCCGCCATGGGACAGCCGAACCGGCACCACACCCTGCTTCCCATTATTGGGTAGAAACCGACTCCTATGACCCCGGAAAAGATGGCGCCGATGTAGAACCCGTACCACTTCTTAAGGGACATCGAGGCTTCCCCGAACACCGCTCCCGAGGTAGCGGAGTTGACCCAGAGAAGAACCGTCGTGACGACGATGAACACCAGCACGGAGTGCACGACCCAGCGCTCAACCCGCCAGGCCTTCTTAGATTTGTCAGAAAGCTGCCTCCACGGATCCCCCATGGTCTCCGCGAGACCCCCGCAGCCGCACACCCAGGAACAGTACCACCTCTTGCCGAAATAGTAGGTGAGAAGCGGAGTGGCGACAAACGACATCACGGCTCCCCAGAAAACGAGGAACAGTCCGAGGCCGCCGGGATGATTCACCAGATAGCCGAAGGTGCCCGGAAACAGGTACTCGGGCTTAAGCGGCCAGAAGTAGCTGAGGTAGAACTCGGGCTGGTTAAAGAGCATGAGAATATGGGGAATGAGAAAGGCGAAGCCGAGTTGGAAGAACATGACCGAGGCCGTCCTTATCTGCTGGTAGCGGTTACGCCTGTATTTCATGAACATTCTTGTGCCGAAGACGAAAACGGCAACGGTGTAGAGAAAACCGTAGAAAAACCAGTTGTTGGCGGGAGAACCCGAAAGGGCGAGCGAAAGCGGGTTGACGATTTTTATTCCCCCCGCAAGGTATTCGGGAAACCAGTAAAGGGCTATGTAGAAACCGGTGAACACGATGCCGACGAGCCAGCCGAGAACCCCCCTTGAGGTTATTCCCCTGAAGTAGACGTTGTCATGCTTGATCCCCGGGACGGTACCCCTGAAATCAAGGTAGAAGTAAAACGCGGTGCCGAGGCAGACGGGAATGAACACCAGGAGAAACCCGGCCCACGTTCCGCCGGGGGGCATTCCCATGGCCTGGAGAGCGAACATCAGCACTCCGAATCCAAGGACGGCGAGAGAGAGCTTTTCTCCCGCTCCAAGCGGCTCGGCGGGAACCTTCTCCGGTTCCCCGAAGCCCAGGGTCTCCTCGTCAAAATCGTAATCTATAACGTTCTGCTCCATCAGGCGGCCTGTCTCCTTATCTCCCTTATTATTTCCGCTTCGCACTTCTCGTAGAACTCGGGGTCGAAACTGGCCTCCCCGAGATGGTCGAGCACGTAGTCAAGGGACCTTTGCTCCGCCACCCAGCTCTCGCAGACCCTGTGGCTGTAGCGAAGACCCATGACGTTTATTCCGCTAACCGCCCCCTCTTTCGTGACGATCCTCACCGAACGGCGGCCGTCTGGGTGTTCCCAGTAGAAACTGCTTTCCCCTTCCGCGGGAACGCTCCTCACGGTGCCGTAAGTCTGGTACTCAAGATCGAAGAACTTGGCTGAGTTATACCATATCCCCGGGTCGTACACGCTCTGTTTCCCGGCTATCACCTCTCCGGCCACCCTCCCCTGGTTCTTGCCCGTGTACCAGACCTGCTGAATCAGGTTCCCGCCCTCCCCTCCGGCGACTATCTCGGCGCAGTCCCCGGCGGCGAACACGTCCGGGGTATCCGTCCTGAAGCTCCGGTCGACCAGGATTCCCCTCCCCGTCCCTACGCCGCCTGCCTCGGCGAGGGAGATGTTGGGACTTACCCCGGCTGTGAGTCCTACAATCTGGGATTCCACAAATTCATCCCCGCCGGTCACGACCCCCCGCACCCTTCCCGAGTCGTCCCCGACTATCTCCCTGAGTTCGGTCGAGAGCCTGAGGTCTATGTCCTGCTCCTCTATCACGCTGTTTATCATCCGCGATTCCTCGGCCGGAAGGACGTTCGCCCAGTAGGACTTCTCCCTGACCAGGAAAGTGACATGGATATTGCGGGAGTGGAGCATCTCGGCAAGCTCGATCCCGATCAGGCCTCCCCCGACGATGACGGCGCTTCGCGCGCCCTTCACGTTCTCGTAAAGAAGCCTGAGGTCCATCAGGCTGTAGAAGCCCTGAACTCCCCGCAGATCCTGGCCCGGCCACCCGAACCTGTTGGGCCTTGACCCCGTGGCCAGGAGCAGTTTGTCGAACGCGACGGGATCCTTTCCGTGGATGGCGAGCTTTTTCCCGGCGGCGTCGATTCCGGTGACCCAGCCCCTGACCAGGTCAATCCGGTTTTTCTTCCAGAAGCCGTCCTCGTAGGGCTTGGTGTCCCCGTAGCTCATGTGGCCCATGAATATGTACATGAGCGCCGGGCGGGAATAGTGAAAGGATGATTCCCCCGAGATCATTACGATCTCCCAGTCGGGCCGCAGCCTGCGTATGCTGAGGGCGGCCGCGACCCCGGTCACCCCGTTTCCGACAATCGCTATGCGCATGGCTGGCTTCCTTACCTGCGGCAGACCGGTCATGGCTCTCCGCGGGCGCTACTCTCCGAACCGCTCTCTCTGGTCCGGATTGTTCTCGAGAAAGGCTTGCAGGTGCCTGTCCGAATAGGAGCCCTTCGGGTAATACCGGTCATAGAAATCCACGTCTATGTGCATCGCCTGGAAAACCAGTCTCATGTACATGGGATCCACAAACGCGGGAAATCTGCCGTAAGTGTCGTAAATATAGTTCGCGACGTCTCTCACAATCTGTATGGTGGTGTCCGTGGGCCTCGGGGCCTTCATGAGATGCCTGTCGGGCTCCGTGTACGGAAAAGGCTTGTCGGACTCCCACGCCTTCCACTTGTGGGCCAGGAAATGATCAATCGCGTCGTCCATGTTCTCGTAGTAGGGCGGGCAGTAGGCCTCGAAGACTCCGTCCTTCCCCACGGGAACGGTGGTCGGGGGATCGATCGTGCCTTTTTTCGGCTGGACGAACCGGAATCCGAGCCCCTTGAACAGGTTCGGAGCCGCCCCCATCGCGAACCTCGGTATGAAGCCCGTAAACGCCCATCCCGCGAGCCCCAGGGGCTGGAGGGCGAGAGCCATGTTCTGCGTGATGAACGCCTGCTCGACGTTAAGCCCCGTCAGGATTCTCACCTCGAGGTCAAACAGGGAAAGCTTGATCTCCCCCTTGAGCCTCCCCTTCTCCACCCACTTCTCGACGCCCGCGGGCTTTCCCGTGAGATCGTCGATGATCGTGAACCCGTAGCTGTGACTGCAGTAAAGGGTGAGAAGGTTGAGGTACTCCTCCGTGACGTCCGTAACGGGAACGAAAAGCGTGGTGCCGGGCTTGTTGGTGTTCCACTGGTTAAACTCGAAGAGCCCCGGCATCTTGTCCGGCATGTCGGCTCTTCCGTCCTCGAGCTTGTTCAGGCTTTCCCTGTAGAGTTCGAGAACCCTCGCGGTTTTCTCCTCGCGGGACAGCTGGAAAAAGAGGTCGAGCTCGTGCTCCTTGGGAAGCATGTTCTTCACGTCCACGTGGTAGAGGCCCTGGTCGTTCGTGAAGAAAAGCTCCGTTCCGTGGTTGTTGCACGCCGAAGGCCAGGTCCTTCCCGTCCACTGGCAGAGAAGGTCTATGCCGTTTTCGGGCGGCAGGTCGGCGAGGCAGAGCCCCGTGAGACCCGTTCCGGCCCATACCAGGAGAGCTTCCTCGATCTCGGTCAGGGGCACTGGGTCGTAATTCGACTTGAACTCAAGGGTGCTGTCCTTGAGTTCCATTCCGAGACCGAACCTCCTTGAGCGCCTGTTGAATATGGAATCGAAAAGAGGGTACTTGAGCGCTTCCTCAATCCTTTCGCTAAGAACCGCCTTGTCTGGTTTGCCGTTTTTCATCGTCGTGAATCTCCTTGAGTCTGGTTGAGTGTCAGCGTTCCATTATACACGAAATCAGGCCGTTTTTCCCCTTTCGAAATCCCTTACCCACGACCTGAGGGTTTCAAGGGCGAGGCGGCTGCACTTCGGGCGGGTTACCATGATGTCCTTGCCGAGAAGTTCCCTGAGGTAGCCGGAATCGATTTTCCCGACCTGCTCGACGGTCTTTCCCTTCACAAATTCCGTGAGAAGCGAGGCCGCGGCCTGGCTTATTGTGCATCCTTCCCCGTCAAAGCTTATATCCTCTATGACGCCCCCGCCGCCCGTGCGGATATAGATGTTCAGCGTGTCCCCGCAGTTCGGGTTGCCGCCCCTGAGCGTCGCCGTGGGGCTCTCAAGCGGGCCGAAGTTCCTCGGATTCTCGTAATGATCCATGATCATCTTCATTCTTTCTTCTTCTATCACGACGCTTCCCTCGTTTTCCCCACCTCGCTCTTTATCCTCGCGTAGACGGCGGAGATCCCCCACATTCTCCTGGTTCCGAGCATCTGGGCGAGTCCCAGGCGGGAGATGAAATCGGGGGGCACGGACTCTATCTCCTCGGGGCTTAGTCCGTTAAAGGCGCTCACGAGAATCGAAACGAGCCCCCTCACGGTCGGAAACTCCCCGTAGACGTCGGCGAATATGGTAACGGCGCCGTTTTCCGTCTCGACCCAGATGAAAACGGGGGTTTCGCACTCGTGCACCCTGCTGGCGTCCCTGTCCATCAGGCCGAGGACCCTCTCGGGAACCTCCGGCAGGCTCTCGGAGTAGTCCCTTAGCAGCTCCAGCATCCCCTGGCGGTCCGCCTCCTGAAACTCCCTGACTATTTCCTCTACGCTGTCCATTTCCCCGCAATTCCAAAAAAAAGGATGCGGACCCTCAAGACCGCATCCTTTCTCATTCCCGCAAAGAACTTTTCTCCCCTTACTTTTCTATCGGGGCCCTTACGAGGTTTCCCCACTCGGTCCAGGAGCCGTCGTAGTTCCTTACGTTCTCAAACCCGAGAAGGTAGGTAAGGACGAACCACGTGTGGGAAGAGCGCTCCCCTATCCTGCAGTAGGCGATCACGTCCTGATCCTTGCTTAACCCCTGCCCCTTTTCGTATATCTCGACAAGCTCGTCGGCCGAGCGGAAGGTTCCATCCTCGTTGGCGGCCGTGGCCCAAGGAACGTTCACCGCGCCCGGTATGTGTCCTCCGCGAAGCGCGCCTTCCTGGGGGTAGGCCTCCATGTGAAGAAGCTCTCCCGAGTATTCTTTCGGGGAGCGGACGTCGACAAGCGGCCTGCCGGAACCCATGTGCTCCACGACGTCATCGCGAAAAGCCCTTATCGACTCATCCACCGCAGACACTTTGTAATCGGTCTTCGGCCTTTCGGGAACATCCTTTACCATGTCTCTTCCCTCGTCAACCCATTTCTGCCTGCCGCCGTCCATTATAAGGCATTTTTCGTGCCCGAGGACCTTGAAGGTCCAGAAAGCGTAGCAGGCCCACCAGTTGCTCCTGTCCCCGTAGAAAACCACCGCGTGGTCGTTCGAAATGCCTTTTTCCGAAAGCAGCGCCTCGAAGTTCTCCCTGCTCACGTAATCCCTCACAAGCTGATCCTGAAGCTCCGTCTGCCAGTCAAATTTCACCGAATTCCTTATGTGTCCTATCTCATAGAGCAGTATGTCCTCGTCCGATTCCACTATGACTATGCCGGGGTCGTCAATATGCTCCTCCACCCAGTCCGTGCTCACCAGAACGTCCGGGTTCGCGTAATCCGCCATCTCCAAAACCTCCGTTCGGCCGCGCGGTTCCGCGGCCCTTTAGAATATAAGGCTAATTATAAATACACGGGGCGGGGTTTTCAAGAAAGCGCCCGGGGGCGGACGCCGCCCGGCGGAAAACTTGATTTTCGGGGCGCGCTGCGTGATAATTCCAAGGCAGGCGCAGTACCGGGAGAAACATCGCGATGTCGGAAACAGAAGAGCAGAAAACAGAAGAAACGGCGGAGCCGGAGTCCTCCGCACAGGAAGCCGGGGAGCCGGAGGAAACCGCGGAAGCCCCCCCGGTAATCTGGTCCCAGAAAAGGGTTCCCAACATAGAAAAGGGATACAACACGAGCGTGCCTTTCTACATGATGGGAATCCTGGTCGCGCTCATAATCCTGAGCGTGATCTTCGCCAAGATCACTTCCTGAGCGAGAAGTTCCGCTCCCCGCCAGAGCCATGGACAGGAAAAACCGGGCCTCATCCGTCGCGAAGAACCAGAGCGCCCTTAAGATAGTCTGGTCCGCCCTGCTGCTCGCCATGTTCGCCTACACGGCGGTGGTTTTCGTTTTCAGGTCGCCCGAGGCGCCGGACATGGGAGAAAACATAAAGGCGGCCTTTTTCATGGGAGGCGCGGCCCTTGGAATAATCTCCCTTCTCATATACAGGTTCACCCTTTCCGAAAAATCGCTTCGCGGGAAGTTTCTCTCAACTCAAGGCCAGGAACCGGGAAAAAGGCTCGAGGATCTCTCGAACCGTCTCCTGCTCCCGCACGTGGTTCCCTGGGGAATAAACGAGACGGTCGTGCTGCTCGGGTTCGTGCTCGCGTTTCTGAGCAAAAATCCCCAGGATATGATTCCTTTCTCGGTAATAGGAATCATTCTGCATATCTACATGTATCCGAGGGTGGAGCAGCTTGTCCGGAGGACGGCAGAATCAGCCGGAGAGGCGTGACCGCTCGAAAAAGCGCATTATCTCCACGTGGGTTTCCTCGAGGGAGCCGGACGCTTCCACTACCCTGATTCTCGGGACGCCTCTTGCGATCAGCTCCCCGTAACCCCTGTCCACCCGGCTGTGGAACTCTAGGGGCTCCTCGTCCATCCTGTTTCTCTCCTTCTCGCGGTCCCTTAGCCTCAAAAGCGCCTGCTCGACCGGTATCGAAAGAAAAAACGTGACGTCGGGCTCGACGCCGAGGCTCGAAGCCATGGCCATGCGGCGGACCAGGTCGGGATCAAGCCCCCTTCCCGAGCCCTGGTAGGCCAGGGTCGAATCGTAGTAGCGGTCGCAGATGACCGTGCAGCCGTCCTCGAGTCTGGGAAGTATGATCTCCCTTACGTGCTGGGCCCTGTCCGCGCAGAAAAGGCAGAGTTCCGCGTAGGGATCGATGCTTATGTCCCTTCTGTCAAGGATCTCGGCTCTTATCGCCTCGCCGAGCTTTCCCTCGCCGGGCTCCTTGGTGAGAAACACCCTGGCTCCCCTGCCTGAGAGGTAGTCGGCAAGCAGTCTCGCCTGTGTCGACTTGCCGCTTCCGTCTATTCCTTCAAACGTGATGAATTTTTTCATGACACACTTCCAGGCGTTCTGTCTTCAATGAAGTGATGGAGATCTCATTCCCTTCGCAGGTTCCCCGAAACGCGCGTTGCCGAATGAAGTCCTATTTATCATCGCCCGCTTTGCGCGGGCCCGCAAGCATTCTCCGTACATGTTCCATCAGCGCTTCCAGCTGCCTTACAGCCGCATCGCGGTCAATCGGCGCGATTCTCGGGTCGGCCATGTAACGAAACTGAACGGCGTAGGGATTATAATCAATCAGCCATTTAAAGGGCGCTGTCCGAATACCCTGCTCCCTCAGCGCCCCCAGCAGCCACGCCAGATCATAAGTCAGCGGGTAGTCCCCGCCCAGAAAAGCCAGCCAGGCCTTTAAACTTTTCTCGCCCGTCTGCTGTACATGAAAACCGAAAATTTCATCGGCAAAAGCAGGCCTGTTGCCCATCGCCCGCAAGGCTGAAAAATTTTTTCCGGCGGCGTCCATAAGCGCCGAAGCCTGTTCAAGGTCTCCCATGGAGAATCTTCCCTTCGCGAAGCGCGCGAGCAAGAACGCTGTTGACGGAGTCGCTCCGGCATTCGACCCCGGCGCCGCCGCAAGCAAGAATGTCCTTGGGAACCGCGTCCGAGCCGCCCGAAACATCCACCGCCGTTATGTTACATGAATCAAGCTCCCGACGGCAAACCTCCAGAACCCGGAAAGTCGGCCTGCAATGGTCTGAATCAAGCGGCCCCGCTCATCTGTCGCCGGGCGGTTTTTCTCCCGAACCGCCGGGCGGAAGTCCCGTCATCTTCCGAAGATCCCTCAGCTCTCCCGGGCTGAGGTCCCGCCACGCTCCCTTCTCAAGTTTGCCGAGACGCACGCTGCCGCACGAAATTCTCCTGAGCCTCCTGACCCGCAGGCCGAAGGCCTCGAAGTACTTCTTCACGAGGTGCTTCCTTCCCTCGTGAAAGGAAATCCTCGTCCGCGCGCGCCCGGCGGACGCCCGCAGAACGCTCACCGAATCCGGTTTCGCAAAGCGTTTCTCGATTTCCGCCCCGCCCCCGAGCGCCGTCTCAAGATCATCCGGCACCTCTCCCGAGACCTCGGCCAGATAGGTCTTCACCACCCTGTACCTGGGGTGATGTATCCTGTTCGCGAGCTCACCGTCGTTTGTGAGAATCAGAAGCCCCTCGGAGTCGTAGTCAAGCCTCCCGACAGGGTAAACCCTCTCCTCTATGTCCCCGAGAAAGGAAGTTATCGTCTTCTTACCGTCTTCCATGGACTTAAGCGAAGTGAGGCAGAAAGGGGGCTTGTTAAGCGCCACGTATCTTTTCCTCTCCGCGCGCACGGGTTTTCCGTCAAGCGCCACCGCGTCGGAGGTCTCGTCCACCACGGAACCGAGAACGCGGACGACCTCTCCGTTCACGGTTACCCGCCCCGCCTTTATGAGGTTGTCCGCCTTTCTTCTTGATGTTATTCCGCACTCGGAAAGAAACCTGTTAAGCCTCATCTGATCCAATGCCAAAAAAGAGTTGCCTTATCTTATAACAGATACCCGCCTGAAAGAATATGGGAAATCCACAAGCTAGCTCAGTTCCTGATGAAATTCGAACCGGGTTGCGCTACGGCGTGTGCCGGAAAAATTGACAGGATCAGCTGTTCATCCGGTTATCAATCAGGTTGTCGCGCCATACCCGTTTCCAAGCCAACCGAACCACTGAAAAAAGCGTGACACTGACTATCTCCGACGCGCTGTTGTTTATACACGGGAGAGTTGACACTATTGCCAACAATACTGTTGGCAACAACATTGTTGGCAACAAATCTGTAGGGAGTACACCACAGAATGCTTATTCCAATTAATTCGGACTTCATGTCGGTGCGGGGAACCGGTGTCCGAATATAATCTTAATATGCAGCTTTCCTTCTTAAGGAACCTGTCAAACCTCGTCTGATCAGACGCTCCGCAAAGGCGGACATTCAGAAGCGGTTCCATCCGGGTTACTGTTTCCCCCGGTTCTCCGCTCCGAATTCCACGGCCGCTTTAATGTCCGCTTTTTTGTCCGGTTTCGTATTATTCACTGGATGAACAATATCAGGGAGTTAGACTTACTCAAAATCTTTTTTCAGTATTTGTTTTGTCCGCTTTCAGGTCCCAATGTTCAGACATCGCCCCGCAGTCTCAGACGCTCCAGAAAGGCAAACATTCATGCCCGTACCGGTTTGTTTTCTCACGGCCCGTATAGATAAGAACCGATCTGCTGTTGTCGGGATTCAGTTTCTTGTAGAAATTAAGTCCCCTGAACAGCCCGGAACTGAGAGTCCGCGTTGTCTTTATTTCGTAGGATACGACATTGCCGCCGTCCTGCTCCAGCAGGTCGACCTCGTTGCCGGTGTTGTCCCTGAAAAAATAAAGAGACGGAGACTCAACGCTGTTAAGCTTGCGCTTTACCTTTTCCATCACGACCAGATTTTCAAAAAGCATCCCCTTAAGCGGATGCGATTTCACGTGCTCGACCGTGCTGATTCCAAGCAGATAGGAGGCAAGCCCCACGTCGCAGAAGTAGAGCTTCGGCGTTTTCACGATCCGTTTCCTGAAATTTCTGTAGTGCGGCGGGAGAAGATAAATAATGTAGCTTGCCTCAAGAACCGAGATCCACGCGTCTACGGTTTTGCCGTCGACCCCTATATCGTTGGACATGCGGTTCTTGTTGAGCATCTGCCCGACATTCGATGCGCACAATCTCAGGAAGCTCTCGAACTGCCTCAGATTCCTGATTTCCCTTATATCTCTCAGGTCTCTCTGAACATAGGTGTCGGTATAAAACGAAAGGGCCTCGGTAGGATTCAGGTTCCTGTCGATTATTGCGGGATAGAACCCCCGGTAGATCAGGTCTTCATACGGAGACCTTTCCCCCAGTTCCTCAAGCGAGAAGGGAAGCAGGTTTACAAGCGCCGTCCTTCCGGCAAGCGACTGGGAGACTATGTCCGTCAGGCTGAACTGATGACTTCCTGTCAGAATGAACTGTCCCGCCTGACCGCTACGGTCCACGATCCCCTGAATATAGGAGACAAGATCGGGAACGTGCTGAACCTCGTCTATAATCGTTCTTTCCGACTGGGCGAGGAATCCTCTCGGGTCTTTGCGGGCATGCTCCCGCACATCCGGGTCTTCCAGGCTGAGATAAAGATGCTCCGGAAAACCCGATTTCACCGACACGGTCGTCTTTCCTGACTGGCGAGGTCCCGTAATCGTTATGACGGGATACTGCCGGGCCAGGCCCAGAAGCCTGCTTTCTATTGTACGACTTATCATGTTCTTTACAATTATGGAACATAATTCCGAATTTGTAAAGTTTTACCCCGTTTCATCCGGCGACAGGACTGAAAACCCGCGGACAGTACCGTCCAGGCGGTTCAGCGGTTCATACGGTTGTCGATCAGGTCGGCGACCACCGACGGGTCGGCAAGCGTCGAAGTGTCGCCGAGGTCGGAGTGCTCGTTGGCGGCGATGCGGCGCAGGATCCGGCGCATTATCTTGCCCGAGCGGGTTTTCGGAAGGCCTGGGGCCCACTGTATGAGATCGGGAGAGGCGATCGGCCCTATTTCCTTCCTCACCCACCTGACCAGTTCGCCGCGAAGCTCTTCCGAGGGCTCGGAACCGGCGTTAAGCGTCACGTAGGCGTAGATTCCCTGGCCCTTTATCTCGTGCGGATAGCCGACCACCGCGGCCTCGGCTACGCTTCCGTGCGACACGAGGGCGCTTTCCACCTCGGCCGTGCCCATCCGGTGACCCGACACGTTTATGACGTCGTCGACGCGCCCGGTGATCCAGTAATAGCCGTCTTCGTCGCGACGGCAGCCGTCGCCGGTAAAGTACTTGCCCGGATAGGCGGTGAAATAAGTTTCGACGAAGCGGTCGTGATCGCCGTACACGGTGCGCGCCTGCCCCGGCCAAGAATCGGCTATGCAGAGATTTCCCTCGGCCGCGCCTTCAAGAATGTTGCCTTCGGAGTCGACCAGTTCCGGGCGGATCCCGAAAAACGGCAGCGTGGCCGAACCCGGCTTGAGATCCGTCGCGCCGGGAAGCGGGGTTATCAGGACGCCCCCGGTCTCGGTCTGCCACCAGGTGTCCACTATGGGACAGCGGCCGTCGCCGACCACCTCGTAGTACCACATCCAGGCCTCGGGATTGATCGGTTCTCCCACGGTGCCCAGCACGCGAAGCGAGGCGCGCGAGGTCTCTTTGACCGGTCCGTTCCCCTCGCGCATGAGCGCCCGGATGGCCGTGGGAGCCGTGTAGAAAATGCTGACGCCGTGCTTGTCGCAGACTCTCCAGAAACGCGAGATGTCTGGATAGCCCGGCACCCCCTCGAACATTACCGTGGTGGCGCCGTTTGCAAGCGGCCCGTAGACGATATAGCTGTGGCCGGTGACCCAGCCGACATCGGCCGTGCACCAGTAGGTCTCCCCTTCGTGGTAATCGAACACGTACTGGTGGGTCATCGAAGCGTAAACAAGATAGCCGCCCGTCGTGTGCAGAACCCCCTTGGGCTTTCCCGTGGAGCCCGAGGTGTAGAGGATGAAAAGCGGGTCCTCCGCGCCCATCTCCTCGGCCGCGCATTCATCGGAGGCCTCCGCGGCCGCCTCGTGATACCATACGTCCCGGTTCCCGTCCCAGGGCACGTCCGCTCCCGTGCGGCGCACCACCAGGACTTTTTTCACGACCGGGCCCGCGGCGCCGTCCTCAAGCGCCTTGTCCGTGTTCACCTTGAGAGGCACGCGCCGAGCGCCGCGAATACCCTCGTCCGCCGTAACGACTATCTCGGATTCGCAGTCGGAAATCCTCCCCGCAAGGGCCTGCGGCGAGAAGCCTCCGAACACTACCGAGTGAACGGCGCCGATGCGCGCGCAGGCAAGCATGGCGAAGGCGACCTCGGGGATCATCGGCATGTATATGGTCACCCTGTCGCCCCTGCGGGCGCCGAGAGACCTGAGCACGTTGGCCATGCGGCAGACTTCGCTCCTGAGCTCCGCGTAAGTGAATTTCCTGTCTTCGCCGGGGTCGTCCCCTTCCCATATGATCGCGATCTTGTCGGGGGTCCTCTCCGCGTGGCGGTCAACGCAGTTCGCCGCGGCGTTGAGGGTCCCATCGTGGAACCACCTGATCGATACCTCTCCCGGACCGTAGCTTGCGTCCTTTACCTTCGTGTAGGGCCTGATCCAGTCAATCCGCTCGCCCTGAGCACCCCAGAATCCCTCCGGGTCATCGATTGACTGACGATACATCCGGTTATATTCATCCCTGTCTATCAGGGCTCCTTCCGTAACGGCTTCCGGGGGCGGAAAAACTTTGGTTTTCGACATGGCTTTACCGGTTTCTTAAAAACTTGCCCGGCGAATCTTTTCGAGTCCTTAAGCCCCGCCGGACGCAAAACCCGCGAGAAATTCAAGAACAGAACCGAGCGACATTGATTTTTCGGGCGTAATTATACATTACGCGGTGAACATTCACCATATAAACCAGGCTGCCTGTCCGGTTTCCCCAAGCCGGAACGGTCCCCGAGACGACGTCAGAAAAGCTTGGGGACGGGTCTTAACAGCCGTCTTCGCAACGCAGCGTGCGGCGACGGGCGCAGCCACAATGCCGGTCCGCCCTCCCCGGTCTGATCTTCCGCGACGGGCTGTCCCGCCGCACGACAACCGGCCGATAAGGGAAGAAAATCAGGGGGAACTGACCCGGGGTTCGGCTTCGCCTTAAGGCGTCCTGTCTTCCGCAAGGCGTCTTTTAAGTGAAACCGCCAGAAGCAGCGCAAAAGCTCCCAGAAGCAGTCCGAACGCGCCGCCGCTTCCGCTTCCCCCGGGGCCGCGGTCATCGGCTGCGCCCGAAACGGCACACCCTCCTGCTGCTTCCACCGGAGGAGAATCAGGCGGCGGTTCTGTCGGAGGAGAATCAGGCGGTGGCGGGTCAACCTTGAGCGTGAAGCTCAGCCTCGCTATGGGCGTTGTGTCGGAGAACTTGCTCTCTCCCCTGAGACTGGTGATGGTTTCCCGGGGACTGGTGGGGTCATTGCTCAGCGAAAAATCCTCCCCCTCTTCGGTGCCGGCGTCGTAGGGAAACAGGTCTACCGGGAGGGAGGGTAGCCAGTCCGATCCATCAAGCAGAGACATGCCTGAGACACCCACGAACCAGTCCGGGCTGGGAGCGATCATCGACAAAAGGGTAAACAGCGGGTGACTCCGGCTGAAACGTCCTGCGGCCCGTGGCTGAGGTTCCATCGTGCCTGACCCTGGATTCGACTTCAAACGTCCTGCGGCCCGTGGCTGAGGTTCCATCGTGCCTGACCCTGGATCTTACGGCCGCCCCGGCATTGGCGATTTCCGTCTCGAACGTGCCCGTGAGGCCTTGTTCCGCCACCCGTTCCACGCCGGGGGTGGCCGTGTCATCCGGTTTCCAGAAAGTCACATCGCCGTTGTGCACAGCGCCGATCAACGTCGTGAAATGCGCTCCGCCCGCAACCCCGCCGGGCGTGCTGTCGGTGTTCCAGTTGCCTTCGAACGTTACCGTGTAGGTGGCGGACTCCGTGTCGGTCTGCCCCCGGGCCGGTTCCTGCTGCGCGCCGAGAACCATGACGGCAAGGAGAACAAAACCCGCCGCGGCTCGGCAGGCAGTGCGGAAGACGCGGGAGAAACGGGAGAGACGCGTGCGCCCCCGCGCGCAGATACCGTCCCGGCGCGGCGGGAGGGACGGACCCGGCAGTCTGCAGTGCTTAAGCGGAGTCATTCTGCGTATAGTACCCTGAATCCGGCATATTTTCGAACAAGGAATCGCGCGGCTTCTCCACATGTTCCTTGACAACAACGACCTCCGTATAAGATACTTACAGGCGGGGTTGGCGGAGTTGAAATTGCTTCCGCACGGGAAGCGCAATGGGTGGTCTCTGTATATGTCCCTTTTAGCTGATACCTGGGAAAAGACATTCGGCGCAGGCGAAAGCGCCATGCTGCTAGACACATTCGGCGCGGGCGAATTCTCCGAGTTCCGCGCATCCCCGAAGCTTGAGAGAGTGATATCAAGGGCGATCGAGGGAGAAGGCCTCGCGCGCGAAGACGCCCTTTACCTAGCGGAACTTTTTCCTAGGGAAATTCCCTTTCTTCTTCTGGCCGCGTCGGCGATAAGGAACCGCTCGAAAGGAAAAACCGTAACCTACTCCAAAAACGTTTTCGTTCCCCTGACGCAGCTCTGCAGGGATCGCTGCGGGTACTGCACGTTCAAGATAGAACCGGGAGAGGGAGAGCTGTTCATGACCCCCGAAGAGGTCGTCGACATGGCGAAAAAAGGAGCGGAGGCGGGATGCACGGAACTTCTTTTCGTAACGGGCGACAAGCCGGAACTCGCCTACGAGGTATACAGGGACGCGCTCGGGGAAATCGGTTACCAAACGACGGCGGAGTACCTGATCGACATGGGAAAGACCGGGCTTGAGCACGGAATCTTCCCCCACACGAACCTCGGGCTCTCAACCCCGGAAGAGCTCTCCGGGTTCAGAGAGAGCAACCCGAGCATGGGTCTCATGCTCGAGAACATAAGCGAGAGACTGCTTAAGCGGGGGAACGCCCACCACGGCTGCGCCGACAAGGTTCCTAAGCTCAGGATGGAGACGATGGAGCACGCGGGCGAGCTCAGCATTCCCTGGACAAGCGGCATACTGGTCGGAATCGGGGAGACTTTCGAGGAGAGAGTGGACTCGCTTTACGCCCTGCTCGAGCTCTCCCGCAGGCACGGACACCTGCAGGAGATAATAATCCAGAATTTCAACCCCAAGGAAGGGATAAGGATGGAGCAGTACCCTCCCGCCGACTTTTTCGAGATGCTGAAGACCGTCGCCGTCTCGAGGCTCGTATTCGGAGGGGACATGAACATACAGATACCGCCCAACCTCAATAACAGGAATTTCACTTTCTACCTCGCGGCCGGAATAAACGACCTGGGCGGCGTGTCGCCTCTCACCATAGACTACGTGAACCCCGAGGCCCCGTGGCCGCAGGTCGAGAGAATGGAAAAAGAGGTGAGCGCGCTGGGCTACGAGCTTCGGGAGAGGCTTCCCGTCTACCCCGAGTACATAGACGAGCGGTGGATAGACCCCTACGTTCTCGGCAAGGTAAGGGAACGCGTCGACGAGAGGGGATACGTTCCCGCGAACTGAGAAAATGGAAGACATAAGCAGAATAATAGACTCGATAGAGCAGAGAAGGCCCCTCGGCGTCGACGGGGTGATGTCGCGCGTAAACGGCACGACGGGCCGCATAATCGAGGACGCGCTTTTGGGAAAGGAGATCTCGGTTGAGGACGGGGTTCATCTCTTCGGCATAGAGGATACGGACGAGATATCCGCCCTCGCCCTCGCGGCCGACCGGATAAGGAAGGAAGACGTCGGGGACGTGGTCACCTACGTCGTCAACAGGAACATAAACTTCACCAACATATGCGACGTCTACTGCGGCTTCTGCAACTTCATGGCGGACGAGGGGGACGAAAGGGCTTATTTCCTCTCGATGGACGAAGTAGCGGAGAGAACCGTCGAAGCCTGGGAGATAGGGGCGACGGAAGTATGCATGCAGGGAGGCATGCATCCCGAGATAGACGGCAATTTCTACGTCGAGCTAATAAAAACGGTGAAAAAAGCCGTGCCCGAGATGCACACCCACGCCTTCTCCCCCTACGAGATCTACTACGGCGCCAAGACTCTCGGCATGGAGGAAGAGGATTTCATAAGAAAACTCAAGGATGTCGGTCACAACACATTCCCCGGCACCGCGGCCGAGGTTCTGGTCGAAGAGGTGAGAAAGGTAATCGCTCCCAGGAAGATACCGACCGAAGTATGGATAAGGGTGGTCAAGAAAGCCCACAGGGAAGGAATGAGAACCACCTCGACCATAATGTACGGACACCTCGACAAGCGCCATCACTGGGCCATACACCTCGGAATCCTGAGGGACATACAGAAAGAGACCGGAGGGTTCACGGAGTTCGTGCCGCTTCGGTTCATTCCCTGGAACACGAGGCTCTTCATCCACTCCAAGGGAAAGGTGAGAAAGGGCCCGACCGATCTTGATCAGCTGAAAATGTACGCCGTATCCCGAATGATGCTCCGGGGATGGATAAACAACATACAGGTCTCGTGGGTGAAGCAGGGACCCGAGTTCGCCCAGTTCTCCCTGACCGCCGGGGCGAACGATTTCGGGGGGACGCTCATGGAAGAGCAGATATCCCGTTTCGCCGGCGCGAGCTACGGACAGTACTTTCCGCCCGAGGAGTTCAGGAAGCTCACCAGGGAAATAGGCAGAATTCCGGCCGAACGCGACACGACCTACGGGATACTGAAAACGTTTGAAAACGGCGGGGCCTGAAGACTTTCCCGCCCGCGCGCGGCCTTGCGTCCCGGAACGCTCCGGCGGGCAGCGGTTTCCATGGAGAAATCAAGAATCGAAGATCTGAGCGGGAAGCTCGGCGGGCGGATCCGGGGCGAGATAAGAAAAAGCCCCGTCGACCGGGCGATCTACAGCACGGACGCGAGCAACTACAGGATTCTCCCCGAAGCGGTCGTAATCCCGAAAACCCCCCTGGACGTGGAGATCACCGTCTCAGAAGCGTCCGCCCTCGGCATACCGGTAACGGTGCGCGGAGCCGGGACAAGCCTCGCGGGACAGGCCGTGGGAGAAGGAATAATCCTCGACCTCTCAAAGTACATGAACAGGGTGATTGACGTTGACGCCGGGGGGAGAAAAGTCAGAGTGGAACCCGGAATCCCGATCGACGCGCTTAACGGGAACCTCTCTCCCCTGGGCCTCATGTTCGGTCCCGACCCTTCGAGCGCGAGCGTCGCCACAGTAGGAGGAGCCGTCGCGAACAACGCCACGGGGGCTCACTCCATACTCTACGGAATGGCGGGCGACCACGTGGTCTCCTCAAACGTCGTGCTCGCCGACGGGTCCTCTCTCGAACTCTCCCGGGAGAACTACGAAAGACGCGGCGGAGGATCCGGCATCGCGGAGAGCCTTTTTGAAAAGCTCGCCGCGCTTATAGAGAAAAGCGGGGAGCTGGTGAGTACCGGCTTCCCGAAACACTGGAGAAGAGCCTCGGGGTACTCGCTTGACTGTTTTCTCGACGAGGAGTTCAATCCGGCGAAACTTCTCGCTTCCTCGGAAGGCACTCTAGCGGTCTCGACCGATTTTGAACTCAGCCTCGTCGAAAAGCCTATCTCAAGCGCGCTCTGCGTCATCCCGTTCCGCGAGATTCCGGAGGCGATGGACTCGGTCCCGGAAATCCTCTCCCGCGGCCCCTCGGCGGTAGAGCTCATCGACGGGACCCTGATAGGTCTCGCGGGAAGAAAAAAAGGGTTCTCCTTCCCCATGATCGACGGAACCCCGGGGTCCGTCCTGGTAGTGGAATTCCAGGGGGACGACGAAAGACAGAGCGCCGGGAGGGCGGAGAATCTCGCGAAATCCCTTGATTCCGCCTTTGCCGTGGCGGGACGGGAGGAGCAGGAAAAAATCTGGGACGCGAGAAAGGCGGGTCTCGGAATCCTGATGAGCGACAGGGGCAGCCGCAAGCCCGTGCCGTGCATAGAGGACGTCTCGGTCCCCGCGGAGAACCTGGCCCGCTACACGAGGGACGTGATATCGCTTCTTGAGGAGTTCGGCCTCAAGGCCGCCTTCTACGGCCACGCGAGCGCCGGATGCCTGCACGTAAGGCCCCTTCTCGACCTCCGGGAGCGCAGGGGAGTATCCGACATGGCGGCCCTCTCGGAGCGCGCCCTCGAGCTCGCGCTTCGCCACTCGGGGGTAATGAGCGGCGAGCACGGAGACGGTCTCCAGAGAAGCTTCCTTAACGAAAGGCTCTTCGGAGGGGAGCTTTACTCGGTAATGGAGAGGCTGAAGGAGATATTCGACCCGGGGGGAATACTCAATCCGGGAAAAGTCGTCCGCGGTCCCGATCCTTCCCTTAACCTCAGGGCGGGGAGGTCCGCGGGGGACATCGCCACATTTCTTGACTGGTCCCGGGAGGGGGGTCTCGCCGCGGCGGCCGCGATGTGCAACGGCCAGGGGGTCTGCAGAAAGACCGCCGGGGGGATAATGTGCCCTTCCTACAGGGCGACCCTCGACGAGGGCGACACCACGAGGGCGCGCGCCGGCCTGCTCCGGGAGCTTCTGCTGGGCCGCATGGACGCGGACATGATCCGCGAGAAAGGATTCCGCGACGTTTTCGATCTCTGCGTGGGGTGCAAGGCGTGCCGCACAGAGTGCCCCTCGGGGGTCGACGTCGGCAAGATGAAAACCGAGTTCCTGGCCCTCTACAAGGGCAAAACCGGGTTTACGGCGAGAGACAGTCTGTTCGGCCGGGTGCACGGGATAAGTTCCGCGCGAAGCGCCCTTCCCCGCTTTTTTAACCGGGCACTTGAGGGATCCTTTTCCCGGGGGCTGCTTTCTCTCGCGGGGGTCTCCCGGAGAAGGTCCCTTCCCCCGATCGCCGAAGACACTTTCAGCGGGTGGTTCCGCGGGAGGAAGGAGAGTACCCGGAACGGAAAGCAGGTGGTTTATTTCCACGACACGTGGTCTGAGTTTTTCTACCCCGAAATAGGAAAAGCCGTCACCGGGGCGCTTGAGAGCATGGGTTTCGAAGTGCTCCTTGAGAGGCGGAGAAAATGCTGCGGGCGGCCGATGCTGAGTGTCGGCATGGCGGAGAAGGCAAGGGAGAACGCGCTTCACAACGTAAGCGTCCTCTCGGATTACGCCCGGAGCGATATCCCCGTGGTATTCTCCGAACCAAGCTGCCTCTCCGCGTTCCGCGACGAATACGCGGACCTTCTTCCGGGTAACGGACCGCTCGGCGCGCTCCTTCCGAACATCCACTCGGTCTGCGAATTCGTCCGCGCGCAGGGGGGAGACCTCCGCGGCCCCGGGGAGCGGACGCGCGGAGGAGTGCTCGTCCACGGGCACTGTCACGAAAGATCCCTCGGCGGGTTCGACGAGACTCTCTCTCTTCTCAGGGACCTGGGATACGACGCGAGGCCGAGCGAGGCCGGGTGCTGCGGCATGGCGGGGAGCTTCGGTTACGAAAAAGAGCACTACGAAGTATCAAAAGCCATGGGGGAGTGCGGTCTTTTTCCGAAAATAAGGGACATGGAGGAATCGGAGAGGGTCTGCGTGACGGGCGTCTCGTGCATGGAGCAGGTATCCCATTTCACCGACGCGACCCCCGTTCACGTGGCCCTGCTGCTTGAAGAATCCCTGTCGGCCGAAAAACCGGAATAACCGCCTCCCGGACATGGAAGACGCCCGCTTCTGCCGGTAAGATAAAGACCCATGGGATTTCCGCAGATCACGGGGCACGAACCCCAGAAGGAATTTCTTCGCAACTCGGTCCGCAGAAACCGGATCTCGCACGCGTACCTTTTCTCGGGGCCCGAGGGCGTGGGGAAAAAGCTGGTCGCAACCGGTTTCGCGAAACTCATAAACTGCTCCGGGACGGGGGACCCTGACTGCGAATGCGCCTCGTGCGCGAAGACCGAGAAGGGGCTCAACCCCGACGTGCTCGTGTTCGGATACCCGGACGAGAAGACGATAAAGGTAGACCACGTAAGGCAGGACATAGAGCGCCTGATCCATCTCGCGCCCTACGAGAATCCCTACAAGGTCTTCATAATCGACGGCGCGCAGAGAATGAACTTCAACGCCCAGAACGCGTTTCTCAAGACCCTCGAGGAACCGCCGCCGAACTCCGTCATAATCCTCATAACGACGCTTGCGGACCTCCTCATGCCGACCATAAGGTCAAGATGCCAGTCGGTGGTGTTCCAGCCTCTTGAGGCCGGGCAGGTGAGGAAGTTTCTGGAAAAGGAAAAACCGGAGGGCGGCGACCCGGAACTCGTCTCGAGAATATCGGGAGGCAGCATCTCAAGAGCTCTCAGTACCGATGAGGAGTACTTCCGCAAAAGAACCGAATACGTGGACTGCGTCATGGCCGTCGACCCCGGAAAGCCGCTTACCCTTTTTGATTCCGTGGAAAAAATCCAGAAAGACGTAAAGGGGAAAGGACCGGAAGAACTGAAGACGGTCTTTGACATCCTGTCGGCATGGCTCCGGGACTCCGTGATTCTCAAGACCTCCGGGGAAACGGGGGAGATAGTGAACACGGACCTCCTTGAGCGGCTCGGCGAATACTCGGCGAAAAGGGACGTGGCGGAGCTTGTGGGCAAGTTCGCCGCCCTTGAGGAAACCATGGCGCGGATCTCTGAGAACAACGCCAACGTCGAGGTATCTCTTGAGAATCTCCTGCTCCGGCTCTCGCGCTAGGGCGCCCGGACCCGCAGCCCCGCGCAATCGCGCGCGGCGATGCCGGGAGGGACGGTCTTTCCCGCGCAGATGTGGTAGCATAACACCGGCTTACGTCAAATGAAACGAGACGAGAAAACAGCGCGCGATGCTTCTCCGGTTCCCTGGATTTCCCGGGCTGACGCCCCCCGGGCGGCGTTTCTGGGCCTGCTCGTGGCGGTCTTCTACCTTCCCGCCGTCGGCGGGGGGTTCGTCTGGGACGACGTGCTTATAACCAAGCTCAGGGCCGTTTCGAGCTGGGAAGGCATCCTCTGGATATGGTTCGACCCGGTAAGGGCCTACTTCCAGGCGGACGTCGCGGAAAACCACTACTGGCCCGTCGTCTACACGACCTTCTGGCTAGAGCACAAGCTCTGGGGATTTCACCCCGCGGGCTACCACGTGATAAACATCCTGCTTCACTTCGCCAACACCGCCCTGATCTGGCGCCTGCTCGCCCGCCTCGCGGTTCCGGGGGCGCTGTTCGCCGCGGCGCTGTTCGCCGTGCACCCCCTGCACACGGAATCGGTCGCGTGGGCGATTTCCCGCAAGGACCTGCTCTGCGCCCTGTTCTATCTCTGCGCCCTGCTGGCGTGGGTGCGTTTCACCGAGTCGCCCCGGCGGCGGCTCTACGCGACCGCGCTTTCGCTGCTGGCGGCCGCGATGCTCTGCAAGTCGATCGCCATCACCTTCCCCGCGGCGCTGCTGATCCTGCAGTGGTGGAGGCGGGGACGCTTCGTGCGGGCGGATGTAATCCACGCCGTCCCGTTTTTCCTGGTCGCGCTCGTCTTCGGGGGGGCCGACCTCTGGTTCTACAAGATGCAAGGGCTTCATTCCTTTGACTACTCCCTGGCCGAGCGGACGGTTATCGCGGCGCGCGCCCTGTGGTTCTACGTGGGTAAGCTTCTCTGGCCCGCCGGACTCGCCGTCATATACCCGCTCTGGGAAATCAGGGTCTCGGACCTCCTGGGCCTGGCCGCTCTGGCCGGGGCGGTCGCCGCTGTCGCGGCACTCTGGACCCTGCGCGGACGGATCGGACGGGGGCCGCTCGCCTGCGTCCTGTTCTTCGGCGCGACGCTCTCTCCCACGCTCGGCTTCATCGACTACGACTACATGAGGGTTTCGTTCGTGGCGGACCGCTACCAGTACCTGGCCGGCGCGGGACTGATAGTTCTCTTCGCGGCCGCGGCCGTCCGCGCCGCGGGGATGCTGCCCCCCGCCGCGGGAAAGGCGGCCAAGGCCGCCGCCCTCGCGACGCTCGTTCTGCTGGGTTGCCTGACATGGCGCCAGTCGGGGATATACAAGGACGAGCTCACGTTCTTTGACCACGTCCTCTCCCTTAACCCGCGGGCGTACGGGGCCCACTACAACATAGGGCTTGAAATGTTCAGGCTCGGGCGGATCGAGGATTCGGAGAGATATTTCCGCCTGGCCGTCGAGACGGACCCGGGCGACCAGAAGGCCGTCTACAACCTGGGCGAAATACTGAGGGGGCAGCAAAAGTACTCTGAATCGCTTGAGGCCTACCGTTCGGCGATCGAAATGAAACCGGACGACGCCAAGGCCCACTTCGCCATGGGCAAGACTCTCTTCGCGCTCGGGCGCCGCGAGGAGGCCGTCTCGAGCATGAAGCGGGCGGCCGAGCTGCAGACCAATCCCCACATGCTTGCCGAAACGCATGACGTCATAGGGCGGACGCTTGAGATGATGGGACGGCGCGGGGAGGCGGAAAAGCACTTCGACCTCAGCATGAAAGCCAGGCTGGCGCTGAATCCGCGCTCCCCGGAGGCGTTCCTAAACCGGGCGGAGACGTTCAGGAGGCAGAAGCGGTACGAGGAGTCGCTCAGGTGGTACCGTTCCGCGATCGAGATGAAACCCGACTACGCCCTCGCCTACATGGGAATGGGCGATTCGCTTTACCGCACCGGGCAGTACGACGAAGCGATATCGAGCATGCGGCGCGCCATATCGCTCTGGCCGTCCTCTCCGCTTGAACCCACCCTGCGCTACCTCATGGGCCAGGCGGCGCGGGAAGCGGGCCGGCCCGAGGAGGCGGCGCAGCACTACGAAAACGCCATGCTCACAGCCCCGGGCTTCGCGGACCCCGTCGCGGCCCTGGCGGACCTGCGCCTCGAAGGCGGGCGCTACAAAGACGCGCTGGCGCTCTACCTGGCGCTTGCGGAGAGGGGGGCCGCGACGGCGGTGACCCACCAGAACATCGGCATCGCCCTGCTGAACACCGGCAGGACGGAAGAGGCGGCCCGAAGCTTCAGGCAAGCGCTTTCCCTCGACCCCTCGCTGGAACGGGCGCGGGAGGGGCTGAAGCGGGCGCGCGGCGTCGAGGCCCGGGGCGAAGAAGAGGAAAACGCCGATACCCCTGATACCCGCTGAACCCCCACCCTGTTCAAACCGAAGATTTTTCATGTTTCCGAATGAATCCCGCGGGGGTGTCGACCGACTCTCCGCGTCCGCCGGACGGTTCCCGGCAATACGGGCCGCGTAATACCAAGCGGCCGGGATAGACCCGGTCCGCAGCACAGCCCGGCCCGGAATCAGCTCGAAACCGGAACCTGTCCGTTCAGGCGGCGGCGAACCCGGATTCCGGCCTGTTAACTTGGCGGATTTGATTTTCTGTCAGAAAAATAATATAATTTTCTGACAGAAACGGAAAATCGAACGGTACGGAAATGAGGAGTAACCGCCGGAAATCCGTTCAGCATCTGTTGACAGTGTAAGAAAAATAATGTAATTTTCTGACAGAAACGGGAGATTGCGAACAACAAGGAGCGTTATCAGGTGGCCAGCATCGCTGACAGAATCATGGACAGAATTTCGGAACACAAAACGGGCTGGGTATGCACGCCGAAGGATTTTTCAGACATGGGAAAGCGCGCGGCCGTTGACCAGGCATTGTCGCGCCTGGTCAAATCCGAGCGGCTGCGCAGGGTCGGCCGGGGTCTCTACGATGTGCCCAGGATCAGCAAGATACTTAAGCGCCTCGCGCCGCCTAATCTGGATGCCGCGATCGCGGCTGTCGCAAGACGGGATGACGCCAGGGTCATGAGCAGCGGATCCGTGCACGCGAACCTGCTCGGCCTCACCAACCAGGTGCCCGCAAAGCCCGTCTACGACACGGACGGCTCATCAAGAACAGTCAGAATTAACAGAAGAACGGTACAGTTCCGCCACGCACCGCCGAGCGTCATGCGGTGGACGGGCAAACCTGGGGCTCCGGTAGTCCAGGCGCTCCGTTGGCTCGGCCCCTATGCCTCCAAGGATCCAGACGTAGTTCCGATCCTCAGGCGCGTTCTGCCCGACTATGTGAAGCTTGACCTGTCGCAGAACATCTGCTATCTGCCGATATGGATGCAGCCGATCGTGCGGAACGCTACAAACGAAGAGGGAATTAAATCATGAACGAAACTTTCAAATCCTTCCTGAATCTGCCCGAAGGAGACAGAATAGATATTTTTGAAGAAAGTGCGGACCGCCTCGCCACGTCATCAGAATACATAGAGAAAGACTTCTGGGTATGTCTCGTCCTCGACGTTCTCTACAACGGACTGCCCGACGGGCACCCGAAACTGCTTTTCAAGGGCGGGACGTCCCTGTCCAAGGCTTTCGGTCTCGTTCAGCGATTTTCAGAAGACATAGACATAGTCGTTTATCGTGAGAATCTCGGATTCGAGGGGGAACGGGACCCGACTCTCGCGGAAAATCTTTCAAACAAGAAACGGAAGGTCCTCTTCGAGGAACTCAGAGCGGCATGCAGCGGCTACATTCTAACGGACATGGAAAGAGACCTGACGGCGCTGGTAGACGAGGTCGCGGAAGGATGCCGCGTGTACCCGGATCCAGACGACAAGGACTGCCAGACTCTCCTTGTCGAATATCCCTCGCTGTATCCCCGCAAGGATAATGCCTACGTGGTGCCGCGGATAAAAATCGAGGGAGGAGCGAGATCGGCGCTGGAACCGAGCCTGACCCGATCCATAGCTCCCTACATCGCCGACGAACTGCCCGACTGGACGCTTGACGCGGAGAACATAACGGTGATCACTCCCGAGCGGACCTATCTCGACAAGCTGCTTATCCTCCACGGCGTGCACTGCGGCTACCGCGACGCGGGGCGCCTTCCGACCGGAAAGCAGCGCATCTCCCGCCATTACTACGACGCGGCGATGATCACGGGGACCGAAACCGGCAGAGCAGCCCTGTCCGACACAGGCCTGCTGGACGAAGTGCGCGCCCACAACACCATAGCCTTCCGGCAGGCGTGGAAGAAGCTTGAGGAGGCCGTCCCCGGATCGCTCAGACTGCTTCCGCAGGTGGAACCGCGCGCCGTGATCGAACAGGATTACGCGGAAATGAGGGAAATGCTCTTCGGCGAACCCCCTGACTTCGGATGGATCATGGAACAGCTCGCGGCTGCCGAAACCACGATCAACAAAACTTGATCCACGGGAAAAGAAACTTCGCGCGGGCGACAAACAATTGAAATACCCGTCCGTTGTGCTTTACTAATCGCAACGCCGGTTCCGCCTCAAGGGGTTACGAAAGCGCATGAAGAAACAGTTCTACGTAACGACGCCCATATACTACGTAAACGACGTGCCGCACATCGGCCACGCCTACACGACCATAGCGGCCGACACGATCGCGAGGCACAAGGCCGCCTCGGGACACGAGGTCTACTTTCTCACGGGAACCGACGAGCACGGAAGGAAGATAGAGCAGACCGCCCAGGCGGGCGGAGAAGCCCCCATAGAGCTTGCCGACAGGGTCGTGGTGAAATTCCAGGACCTCTGGAAAGTTCTCGGCATCTCGAACACCGACTTCATAAGGACCACCGAAGCGCGTCACCGCGAGGCGGTATCCGAGATATGGAGGCTCGTTGAGAAAAACGGGGACATATACCTTGACGAGTACGAGGGCTGGTACGACGTTAGAAACGAGGCGTTCATAACCGAGACCCAGGTCGAGGAGATGATGAAGCTTCCCGAAAAAAGCCGCCCCCGGCTTGAGAAGATAAAGGAGGAAAGCTACTTCTTCAGACTCTCGGAATACCAGGAACCCCTTCTCCGCCACTACAGGGAACACCCCGAGTTCATAAAGCCCGACTACAGGAGAAACGAGGTCGTGAGCTTCGTCGAGGGGGGCCTCAGGGACCTGAGCGTGAGCAGGACCAACTTCTCGTGGGGAATCCCCGTCCCCGGCTCAGACGGGCACGTGGTCTACGTGTGGTTCGACGCCCTCACCAACTACCTCACGTCCCTCGGCTTTCCCGGGAAGAGCGGGGACTTCGCGAAGTTCTGGCCTGCGGACATACACCTTGTCGGAAAGGACATACTGAGGTTCCACGCCGTCTACTGGCCCGCGTTCCTGATGTCGGCGGGGCTTCCTCTGCCGAGAACCGTATTCGCCCACGGGTGGTGGACGGTCGAGGGGGAGAAGATGTCGAAATCCCTCGGCAACGTGATCGACCCCCACCAGGTGGTGGAGGAGTTCGGGTCCGAGATCTTCCGCTACTTCCTGCTGAGGGAAATACCCTTCGGGCAGGACGGGGACTACTCGAGGAAATCGCTTGTAAGCCGCGTAAACGGGGAACTCGTGAACGGGCTCGGGAATCTCGTGAGCCGCTCGCTCGGGATGATGGAGAGATACCTCGGGGGAATCGTTCCCGAGCCCGCGGAAATCTCCGAAAGCGAGAGAAAAATAGAGGCTTCCTACCGCGAGACGGCCCGCCAGGTCGGCTCGGACCTTGAAGAGCTCGCCTTTAACAGGGCGCTTTCCCGCGTATGGGAATTCATAGGGCTTGTGAACAGGTACGTCGACGGCGCGGCGCCCTGGAAACTCGCCAAAGACGAGGGACAGAGAGAGCGACTCGAAACCGTGCTCTGGACCCTCGCGGAAAGCATCAGGGTGATTTCCCTTCTCGTCTACCCGTTCCTGCCGGAAACCGCCCGCGAGATCCGAAGGAAAATCGGCCTCCCGCCCGATGGGACCGGGGATACGGACTGGGGAGGCACGAAACCCGGAACAGCCGTCAAAAAGGGCGAGAATCTTTTCGCAAGGATAAAGGAAGAAAAAAACTGAACCCGGAGCATTCCCGAAGATATTTTGAAACAGGTTCCGGCTTCGCCAGGCGTTCAGCCCCAGGCCGTGCGGCAGGGCAGATCCTGATTCAGAGCGGGGACCCCCCCATCAGGCCTAGCCAGGTCTGTCCAGCCTTTCCATGAAACGGCCTTTGCGTTCATGCCTGAGTCGCAACGAATCCAGACGGCTTGAGAATGCGTCCAAAGCACCGTCCTCCTGAGCCAGCGTACGCAGATCGGAAATCAGGGCCACGGCGCGGTCGTAGGCCGAAACATCCCGCCTGTTGATTTCATTCTCGATATCCTGCCACACATCCTCTCCGCACAGTCTCAGGCTATCAAGACGTGCCCTTCGCTCCTGCTCCTTGCGACGCTCAGACTCAAGGCGCCGCGCTTCGCGCCGTTCGGCCGCGGCAGCTTCACGTTCCCTTCTTATTTCGCGCGCGCGGGCGCGAAGCTCAGATACGGTACGGAAACCCGTTCGCGCGCTTGGGAACTCCGAGGATACTGCTTCGCTGACTCTGCTTTTTATCTCCGTCGCCACGCGAAGGTCGCCCTGAGTCAAGCGATAGAGCCAAGAGGTTTTCTCCTCATCCGCCATGCCATCAAGGGCCGCGCGGAATGTTTCGGCGGAAAGTTCCGGAGTCTCGGAAACGGCGCCTGATTCCGAGGCCGCGCGCACCAGATCAGGGTCAATACGGAAAAAATCGGCAATGGCTTCAAGCCCGCCGTTCATCGGACCTATACCGGGCAGCGGTTCCATCCGATCGGCCTTAACAGTACCCCATTGAACACCGATCAGCCACGCAAGATACAGAGCCCTCAGGTCGCCTGAAAGCAGGTCGGCCCTCAGCGGCGCCAGGGCGGCAAGCCAGCCGGAACCATCATCCCATTCACGAGAATCCTGCTCCATCTCACCAATATCGATGTCAATAATCGTATTGTCCCCAGAATCAAATATGGTTACCTCGCCGATACCGGGCAAAAAATCGTCAAACCTTTCGCGGTCAATGAACTTTCTCGGCAACCTGATCATAAAGCGGCGCGAGCCCCAGTCGGCCAGGTAGAGATGCAGATCAAACCAGCGCTTCATCATGTTCACCGGATTGGCCTTCAGATCCCCCCATTCGTAGTGGTTAGTAAAGCTCGTGGCAGTGATCCGCGCGCGGCTTGAGATTCTCCGCAACTCCGCCCTATCCTTCTCGCTCAACGTACTGTCTACAGACTGAAACTCGTAATACTGGTATTCGCTCAACCCTTACGCCCTCCATGCGGCTTTTTCATCCCGGGCTGCCGCGGCGCCGCGCGGACTTCCTTCAGCGCATTGGCACCGGGGGATGGGAAAAAACCGCCGCGCTTTTCCCCGTAAACCGTTTTAAAGACAGTATCCCCCGGAAAAAAGGGGTTCTGGAAGTGTAATTGCAGGCATGAGATTATCAAGGGCGCAAAAACGCTCTCCTGAAGAAGGACCATTGAAGTCAGGAGTCCCGGCGAACTTCTCCGCACAATCCGCCTGCTCGCAGTTTTATGAACGGGGACGACTAGGTAAAATATAAATGAACCGGAGCGGCAGTAATGATTGAATACGACAAATTTCGAAATTCCCTAAAACGCCTTGAGGAACAATATGAAAACTGCCGCGTCTCCGGCAGTCTTTCTCTGAACCCGATAACCAGGGAAGCCGTGGAGGAATCGGTCATACATCGGTTTGAAACCTGCTACGACTGCCTGTGGAAGGCCTTGAGGCGATATATGATACAAGAACTTGGGATCCCGAACGTCCCCAACAGCCCGAAACCTCTCTTCAGGCTGGCATTTGAAAACGATCTTTTCCCCGCGCCGATTGAGCGATGGATGGACTACGCAAACAGCCGCATTGATACCAGTCATGATTACGACCGGGAGAAGGCTAAGGCATGCCTTGATATCGTGAGCGACTTTATCAGCGACGCTGCCGCTCTCCATAAAACAATGAGCGGAGAGACATGGAACTGAAGAAATCTATCGACATCACGACGGAGCAGCAGCACATTCTGCTCGCGCTGCTGCGGAAGCATCTTCCGGATACCCGCGTCTGGGTATACGGTTCCCGCGCCAGGTTTACTTCGAGAAAGAATTCGGACCTAGACATGGTGGTATTCGCCGACCGCTGGCAGAAAAGACAGGTCGGCGACCTTCGGGAAGCCCTGGAGGAAAGCGACCTGCCGTTTCGGGTGGACCTGTTCGTCTGGGACAATATCCCCGAACTGTTCAGGAAGAGAATCGAGGCCGACCACGCAACGCTGGTCGCCTGAAACCACGAGCCGGCATGAAGCAGGAACGAAGGAAGAGGAAATCATCCGGAACGGAAACAGGAGGGCTTTTCAATCCGGGCATCGTAGTTTAACCTTCCGTTACGATGAAGAAACCGCCGCACGGACCGAAAATCTACAAGGAGCGCGGCTACCGGCGCGGGCGGGACAACGTCAGGATATTCGGGCTCGACTTCCACGCCCGCGTGTTCCTGATCTCAGCGCTCGTGATCGTTGCCTTCATCGCCGCGGGAACGATGTTCCAGAACGAAATGGCGGAGGTTTTCGCGAACATCCGCCACTGGGTCGTCACCCGGTTTTACTGGCTGTTCATGATATCCGCCAACGCGGTACTGCTCTTCTGCCTGCTGATCGCCGCGTCCCCGCTGGCCAGGGTACGCCTGGGAGGGCGCGACGCGAAGCCGGAGTACTCCTACCCGAGCTGGTTCGCCATGATCTTCGCTACGTCGGTAAGCGTCGGATTCCTGTTTTTCGGCGTCGTCGAACCTGTATACCATTTCCAGAACCCTCCCCTCGGCGTCGACCCTTCGGACACCGAAGCCGCCTTCGCCACGGGCATGGCGGGAGCGATCTTTCACTGGGGCTTTCACCCGTGGTCGATATTCGCCGTAATGGGTCTGGCCATGGCGCTTTTCTCCTACAACATGGGCATGCCGTTTTCCATCCGCTCGGTGTTCTACCCGGTTCTCGGCAACCGCGTGTGGAGCTGGAGCGGGCACCTGATCGAAACGCTGGTGGTGTTTTCCACGCTGTTCGGCATCGCGGTTTCAATCGGCCTGGGGGTGGAACAGATAGCCGAGGGTCTCGATCACCTGTTCTCGATCCCCGCGGGCGACCTGTCCAAGGTACTGATGATCGGCCTGGTGGCGCTGACGGCGATGATCGCCCTGCTTACCGGGATCAACTCCGGGATCGGCCGCCTGAGCCGGATCAATATAACCCTCGCGTTGTCGCTGATGCTGTTTATCGCCGCGGCCGGACCGACGCTTGACATACTCCGCCACTGCGCGACGTCGTTTGCCGCCTATGCCGCGAGCATAGTGTCCTTCAGCGACTGGACGAGACGCGGGGACACGGATTTTCTGCATGACTGGACCGTGTTTTACTGGGCTTGGTGGTTCTCGTACGCGCCGTTTGTGGGAATGTTCATCGCCCGCATCTCAAGGGGCAGAACGGTGCGCGAGTTCCTGTTTTTCGTGCTCGTGCTTCCGACCCTGATCTGCGTGCTGTGGATGAACTCGTTCGGAGGCACGGCGGTTCACCAGTTCATCTCGGAAGGCTACACCGGAGTGACCGAAACAGTCGCGGGCGGGCGCCACGGGCTCGCCCTGTTCAAGCTGATAGAGACGTTTCCGCACGTGCACGCGCTATGCTTCGCCAGCATCTTCATGCTGTTCTCCTTCCTCGTCGTCTCGCTTGATTCCGGCTCCCTGGCGATCGATTCGATAACGGCCGGGGGAAAGCTGAACGCGCCGGTGCTGCAGCGCGAGTTCTGGTGCGTCATGGGGGGACTGATTCCCGCGGTCCTGCTGCTCGGAGGCGGGCTCGCGTCGTTTCAGTCCGCGGTCATAGCGGCGAGCCTGCCGCTTGCCGCTCTTTTCTTCGCAATACTGTTCGGCGTCTGGGTGGGGCTTCGCCGCGAGATGCGCCGCCTGCCCCCTCAGGAGCGGACGTCTCCCGGAAACGCCGCCCGGAAAATCTTCGGTCATCGGCCGCAGGAAAAGGCGCGGCGGCCCGGCGGATGAAAGCGCCCGGCGGAGGAATTTCCCGCGGGCGAAAAACGGCCCCCGGACCTTCATTGCAAAACGGCGGGGAATATGATTACATTTAAGGGCACGGGAGCGCGGTCCGTTTCCATTCACATCACCGGCCCCGAAACGCATCATTTCAGCAGGAGGAACACTCATGAAAGTAACGAAGTTTCTGGTAATGCTCGCGGCGCTGTTTTCGCTGGCGGCCGCCGAGGCCGGCACGCTTGAGGACGTGAAGGCCCGGGGAAAACTCAACTGCATTATCTCATCTGGCCTGGCGGGGTTCGCGTCCGCGGACAAAAAAGGCAACTGGACGGGGTTTGACGTCGATTTCTGCCGCGCCGTGGCGGCCTCCGTGCTGGGAAGCGCGGACAAGGTGAAATTCGTCCCTTCCTCGAACAAGACGCGCTTCACGCTGCTGAATTCCGGCGAAGGCGACATCCTGTTCCGCAACACCACCGAGACGCTGAGCCGCGACGTCGACCTCAAGCTCATGTTCCTTCCGGTCAACTATTACGACGGACAGGGCTTCCTTATCCGCAAGGCCCTGGGCGTAAAGTCCGCCCTGCAGCTCAGCGGGGCGTCCATCTGCATCCAGACCGGCACCACGACGGAACTCAACCTGGCGGATTATTTCCGCTCGAACAACATGAAGTACGAGCCCGTGAACACCGAGACCAACGAGGAAAGCATCGCGGCCTACACGAGCAAGAGATGCGACGTTTACACCACCGACGTTTCGGCCCTGGCCTCGACCCGCGCGGCGCTCAAGGATCCCTCGGCGCATATGATTCTCCCCGAGGTCGTCTCCAAGGAGCCGCTTGCCGGAGCGGTGCGCCACGGCGATGACCGCTGGGCCGACATCGGCAAATGGGTCGTGAACGCGCTCATCATAGCCGAAGAGATGGGCATCAGCTCGAAAAACGTGACGAAGCTCGCCTCGGCCCCCGGGAAAAGCCCGGCCATGAACCGCTTCCTGGGCACCGAGGGCAGCATGGGCAAGATGCTGGGTCTTGACAACAGGTGGGCCGTCCGCGCCGTGGCGGCCGTAGGCAACTACGGGGAGATATTCGAAAGGCACCTGGGGGAGAAAACTCCCATAGCCCTTAAAAGAGGGCTAAACGCTTCCTGGAAGAACGGAGGAATTCTGTACGCGGCGCCCATCCGCTGACCGCGAACGGACCCCGGCACGATGATCGAAGTCCGCAAGTAGCATGAGGCACGCGCGTCCGCAAGCTTTTTTTTTATACCGGCTGTGGAGGGATGAGAATTCCCGGGCCGTAATCGTCCAGGTCGCGGCGCTCGTCGTGCTCTTCGCGGTTCTCGCGTACCTCGTAAGAAACGCCGTCGTCAACCTGGAGGCCATAGGCAAGGGGTTCAGTTTCGCCTACCTCTGGGAACCCGCAAACTACGACATAAACCAGCACCTCATAGAATACACGTCCCGCTCCACCCACTTCCGGGCGATGCTGGTGGGCATACTGAACACCCTGCTCGTGGCGGCGTGCGGAATCGCTCTGGCGACGGTCGCGGGGTTCCTGCTGGGCGTCCTGCGTCTCTCGGGAAACCTGCTCGCGAGCAAGCTCGCTCACATCTACATAGACTTCGTAAGGAACGTCCCCGTGCTGCTCCACATACTTCTTGTGTACGGGATCATAGTGAACACATTCCCGCCGCCGCGGGAAGCGATGGACCTCGGCGGCGCTGCGTTTCTCACGAACCGGGGATTTTTCGTCCCGAAGCCGCTTTTCGAACCCCTGTTTCTCGCGGTCCTGGGAGTGCTGGCCGCGGGCGCCGTCTTCGCGATATGGTTCCGCGCGTATGCCGCCCGCGTCCAGAGGGAAACGGGAAAGCATTACCCCGTACTCTGGATATCGCTCGGGGCCGTGATCGGCGTTCCGCTCGTCTCCTTTTTCCTCCTGGGCTCACCGGTCGCTTCCGAAATACCGGAATTCAGGGGATTTAACTTCGAGGGAGGCATGGTGGTGCGCCCGGAATTCACCGCCCTCTGGCTGGCGCTGTCTCTCTACACGGCGGCCTTCATCGCCGAGATAGTGAGGGCGGGAATCCTCGCCGTGAGCTACGGACAGACCGAGGCCGCGCTCTCGCTCGGGATAAGCCGCGGCAGGACGCTTGACCTGATCGTGATTCCCCAGGCGCTCCGGGTGATAATCCCGCCGCTTACCTCGCAGTACCTCAACCTGACCAAGAACTCATCCCTCGCCATCGCGATCGGGTACATGGACATAGTCGCCACGATAGGCGGCATCTCGCTTAACCAGACGGGAAGGGAAATGGAGTGCATGATAATAGTGCTCGCGCTTTACCTCCTGCTGTCGCTTCTGATATCCGCCGCGATGAACGTGTACAACAGCCGGATCAGGCTGGCCGAACGCTAGGAGAAAACCACTATGAACGAGCAGAGCTACAAAGTCGGAGAACACCCGGACCTTCCGCCGCCCCCCAGCATGATAGGGCCGTGGGCCTGGACGAGGAAGAATTTCCTCTCGACTCCCGCGAACATAGCCATGACGGCACTGGCGTGCTGGCTCGTAATAGAAACCGTCCCGGCGCTTGCCGACTGGCTGTTTTTCGACGCGACCTGGACGGCCGAGAGCCGCGACGAGTGCCGCGCCAAGGCCGCCGGGGCGTGCTGGGCGGTTATCGGCGAACGCCTGAGCCTGTTCACCTACGGCTTCTACCCGTCCGCCGAGCGCTGGAGGGTGAACCTCTCGTTCGCCCTGCTGGCCCTGACGCTCGTCCCGATACTCTTCGACAGGGCGCCCCTGCGCAGGTACGCCCTTCATATCGCCGCCGCGTTTCCCTTCGTCGCGGGCTGGCTCCTGATCGGGGGGTTCGGTCTTGCGCCTGTCGAGACCGACCAGTTCGGCGGCTTCATGCTGACGCTTGTGATCGGCGTAACCGGCATCGGGTTCTCGCTTCCGCTCGGGGTCCTGCTCGCCCTCGGGCGCCAGTCGAACCTCCGCGTCATCCGGATACTCTCGGTAGGATTCATCGAGTTCATCCGCGGAGTGCCCCTCATAACCCTCCTGTTCGTGGCTTCGACGATGCTCAACTACTTCCTTCCCCCGGGAGTGACCTTCGATCTTCTGCTGCGCGTGCTGATCATGGTCACGCTGTTCGCTTCGGCGTACATGGCGGAAGTCATCCGGGGGGGGCTGCAGGCCATACCGAGGGGACAGTTCGAGGCGGCGGACTCAATGGGGCTTCACTACTGGTCCTCGATGCGCCTTGTCGTACTGCCCCAGGCGCTCAAGATCTCCATACCGGGCATCGTGAACACCTACATAGGGCTCTACAAGGACACCACCCTCGTGATCATCATCGGGCTCCTGGACCCTCTCGGAATAGGCAGGGCGTCACTGGCCGACACGAGGTGGACGGGGCTCTCGAGCGAGGTCTACCTGTTCGTGGCCGTATTCTTTTTCATATCATGTTTTGCCATGGCAAGGTATTCTCTTTATCTTGAGGACAAGCTCAAGACCGATTACAGGAGATAGGGGGCGGGATGACCCGGAAAACGCAGACAGCTGAGGTGAAAACGGATTCGGCCGAGGATGCCCAGTCCATGATAACAATGCGCGGCGTGCACAAGTGGTACGGCCAGTTCCACGTGCTCAAGAACATCAATCTCGAGGTCGCAAGCGGGGAGAAAATCGTCATATGCGGCCCCTCGGGTTCGGGCAAGTCCACCCTGATAAGATGCATCAACCGGCTCGAAGATCACCAGAAGGGGGACATCTTCGTCGACGGAATAGAGATTTCCCACGACCTCAAGAACATCGACACCGTCCGCCGCGAGGTGGGCATGGTGTTCCAGCAGTTCAACCTGTTCCCCCACCTTACGGTGCTCGAGAACTGCACCCTGGCCCCGATATGGGTCCGCAAGATGCCGCTTGCCGAAGCCAACGCCATGGCAATGGAATACCTCGAGAGGGTCAAGATCCCGGAACAGGCGCACAAGTACCCGGGCCAGCTCTCAGGGGGTCAGCAGCAGCGAGTCGCGATTGCGAGAAGCCTCTGCATGAAGCCCCGGATCATGCTTTTCGACGAGCCCACCTCGGCCCTTGACCCCGAAATGATAAAGGAAGTGCTCGACGTCATGATCCAGCTCGCAAGCGAGGGAATCACGATGATATGCGTGACCCACGAGATGGGATTCGCGAGAACCGTTGCCGACCGCGTCATCTTCATGGACGGCGGAGAGATCGTCGAGGAAAACAGCCCCGAGGAGTTTTTCCGCAACCCCCGGCACGAAAGAACGAAGCTGTTTCTGAGCCAGATACTGAATCACTGAGTCCCGGAGCGGCGCTCTTTTTTCCGTTTTCCCGGCCGCCGAACCGCCCCTTGCGTTCCAGAGCCGGTTTTTTCATCCAACACCCTGAAATGACTGGCTTTCAGCCTCCAAACCTTGCAATCAGCGACCCTCAAACCTTGCAATCACGACCCCTAAACCTTGCGATTAGCGACATATAAACCTTGCAATCTGCGACAGCTGTAAATTCTGGTATTTTAGCTATTAAAGTTAATAACCCTGCAATCTGCGACATATAAACCCTGCAATCTGCGACATATAAACCTTGCAATCTGCGACATATAAAGGTTATAATCAGCCTATGAACAAAATCACGCTTTATCCCCGGCATATAGAACGACATCTGATCGAAGCTCTGGAATATTCGCCGGTCGTTCTGATTCACGGCCCCCGCCAGTGCGGAAAAACAACTCTGGCACGGATGGTATGCGCCCCCCTGCATCCGGAAAAAAGCAGCGTCACGCCAACGCAGCACCAGACGCCCGGTTCGAGAACGACAGGAACTTCAGGGTATCACTATATTGATTTTGACGACGACACAGTAACCAAAACCGCCAGAGAGGATCCGATGGGTTTCGTCGCCTCGCTCCCCGAGCGCGTCATCCTGGACGAAGTGCAGCGGGTACCCGAAATATTCTCCGCCCTGAAAATTCACGTGGACCGCAGGCGGATGCCCGGCCGCTTCGTAATGACGGGTTCCGCCAACGTATTGCGGATTCCGAAGCTTTCGGATTCGCTGGCGGGGCGCATGGCGATGATTAATCTGTATCCTTTTTCGCAATGCGAACTTGAGGGTCAGTCCTCTCCTCGCTTCCTCGACGCTCTTTTTGAGGGCGGATTCAGGATCGAAGTAACGGAGCGGCTGGGCGGGAACCTCGCCGAGCGTATCGCCGCGGGCGGATATCCCGCCGCTTTGGCGCGACCGCCCGGCCTGCGGCAGATCACCTGGTATAAGGACTACATACAGCAGCTGCAGATGGACTTGCTTGATTTTTCCCGCATCAGCATGCCGGACATGCTTCCGCAGCTGCTGGCTTTGTCCGCGACGCAGACAGCCGGACTGTTCAACATATCCAGCCTGGCTTCTTCGCTGCAGCTAAGTCGGCCAACCATAGGAGGTTACGTAAGGCTTCTTGAGACGGCTTTTCTTGTGGAACGACTGCCCCCGTGGCACAGCAACCGCCAGAGCCGACTAATCAAAACGCCGAAGCTTCACATGGGCGACACGGGACTCGCCTGCGCCCTGCTGGGAGTGGACGCCGCCGGCCTAGAGGCGGACCGGCCGCTTCTGGGCCAGCTTCTGGAGACGTTTGTTTTCCATGAACTGCGGCGCCAGGCAAGCTGCCGCGACGATCTTATGTCGTTCTATCACTACCGGGACCGCGACCGCGGGGAGGTCGACATAGTTATCGAACGCGGAACCATGGAAGTGGCGGGCGTGGAGGTCAAGGCGTCCGGCACAGTGACCGGAACCGATTTCCACGGCCTGCGCAGATTCAGGGAGGCGGTCGGCAGCCGCCGGTTCAGGGCAGGAGTGGTACTCTACAACGGGGAGGTATCCGTAGGGTTCGGCGAAGGGCTCTACGCGGTGCCGATCCGCAGGCTCTGGGAGACAGCCTAGCGGGCCGCCCGAAACGCAATGCCTCCCTATGTGGCGTGAAAAGGTATGTAATTTCCCGCTTTCAGGTTAAAATCTACCTTGAGTGCTGATTAACCCGACGCGTCAGGGTTAACGCAAGGAGGAATACCCCATTGGCAACGAAAACCGCTAAAAAGAAAGAAACCCCCAGAAAATACTCCTCGATCTACGTGGAGGGAACGCACAGGGCGCCGAGCCGCTCCATGCTGAGAGCCGTGGGCTTCACCGACAGGGATTTCAAGAAACCCGTCGTGGGGATAGCCTCGACCTGGAGCATGGTGACGCCCTGCAACATGCACATAGACCAGCTCGCGAGGCACGGGGCCGCGGGAGCCAACAAGGCGGGCGGGAAATCCATAATCTTCAACACCATCACCGTGTCCGACGGAATATCCATGGGAACCCCGGGAATGAGGTACTCGCTCGTATCGAGGGAGGTAATCGCCGATTCGATCGAAACGGTGGCCGCGGGAGAAGGTTTCGACGGCATAGTGGCCATAGGAGGATGCGACAAGAACATGCCCGGGTGCCTGATGGCGATGGCGAGACTCAACAGGCCCTCTGTGTTCGTTTACGGAGGAACGATACTTCCGGGCAACTACAGGGGAAAGGACGTGGACATCGTCTCGGTGTTCGAGGCCGTGGGGGCGCACTCGAACAACGACATAACCGATTCCGAGCTGAGGGAAATCGAGTCCTGCGCCATTCCGGGTCCCGGTTCCTGCGGGGGGATGTACACCGCGAACACCATGGCTTCGGCGATAGAGGCCCTCGGGATGAGCCTTCCCAACAGCTCGGCCCAGGCGGCCGTCTCGAAGGACAAGGTCCGGGACTGCAAGAACGCCGGGGCGGCGGTCGTTAACCTGATAAGGGAGAACATAACGCCCCGCGACATAATGACGAAAAAGGCTTTCCAGAACGCCATAACGGTAATCGTCGCGCTCGGAGGCTCGACCAACTCGGTTCTTCACCTCCTGGCGATGGCGAACGCCGCCGGGGTGAGGCTGACGATAGACGACTTCACGAGAGTCGGGAAGAGGGTTCCCGTCCTAGCCGACCTGAAGCCGAGCGGTCAGTACATGATGTCGGATTTCTGCAAGATAGGAGGGCTCACCCCGCTGCTCAGGATCCTGCTTGACGAGGGACTTCTCCACGGCGACTGCGTGACGGTCACCGGAAAGACCCTCGGGCAGAACCTCCGGGGAGTGAAAAGATACCCCAAGGGGCAGAAGATAGTCCACCCCGTGAAAAGCCCCATAAAGGAATCGGCCCACATAGTTATCCTCAAGGGAAACATCGCGCCTGAAGGGGCGGTGGCGAAGATAACGGGCAAGGAAGGAAACTCCTTTACGGGGAAGGCGATAGTCTTCAATTCCGAGGAGCAGAGCCTCAAGGCGATTCTCGGCGGCAGGGTCAGAAAAGGTCACGTCATAGTGGTGAGGTACGAGGGTCCCAAGGGCGGGCCCGGTATGAGGGAGATGCTCGCGCCGACAGCGGCTGTGATGGGCAAGGGGCTCGGAGGAGACGTGGCGCTCATCACGGACGGGCGTTTCTCGGGTGGGACGCACGGCTTTGTCGTCGGGCACATAACGCCCGAGGCGGTTGACGGCGGCACGCTGGCGCTCATAAGGAACGGGGACGAGATCACGATCGACGCCGGAAGCAGGGAAATAACCCTGAACGTGGCGAAGAGAGAGATCGAAAAGAGGAGAAAAGCCTGGAAGAAACCGCGGGAGAAGGAAAAAACCGGCGTGCTGGCGAAATACTCGAGGCTCGTTTCCTCCGCGTCCCAGGGAGCGGTAACCGACAGGGTCTAGGGTCGCCCCGCCCCGCGTATTGCCTATTTGCGCGGCGGGAATATACTTTAATTCCATGGAGACGCTTCGCGGAAAGAACGTCGTGGTGGGAATAACGGGCGGCATTTCCGCCTACAAGTCCTGCGAACTCGTGAGATCGCTCGTCAGAGACGGGGCGGAGGTCCGGTGCGCGATGACCAGAAACGCCGAGCGCTTCATAACCCCCCTCACCCTCCAGACACTTTCCGGAAACAGGGTCGCCTCCAATCTCTTCGATCTCACTTCGGAGTCCGAAATAGGCCACATAAAGATCGCCGACGAGGCCGATGTCATAGTGGTCGCGCCCGCAAGCGCGTCCTTCATAGGCAAGATCGCCTCGGGGATAGCCGACAGCCTCCTCGCGACGGTCATACTGGCGACCAGGGCTCCCGTGATCATCTGCCCCGCGATGAACTCAAACATGTACTCAAACTCCATAGTGCAGGAGAATCTGGAGAAACTGAGGCGCCACGGATTCGCCGTAGTGGAACCCGGCGAGGGAGAGCTCGCCTGCGGATGGACCGGCAGGGGAAGGCTCGCCGAAACGGAGGTCATCGCCCTCGAGGTCCGCAAGGCCGTCACGCCGCAGGACTACGCGGGGGAGAACATACTGGTGAGCGCCGGGGCGACTAGGGAGCACATAGACCCCGTGAGGTTCATATCAAACCCCTCGACCGGCAAGATGGGCTACTCGATAGCCCGGGCAGGGTGGCTTCGCGGAGCCCGGGCGACCCTGGTCTCGGGACACTCTGCCCTTCCCGACCCCCACGGAGTGGAAGTGGTCCGGGTAACGGACTGCGACGAGATGTACGAAAGAATCCACGAGCGCCTCGAAGGGGCTCACATAGTCATAAAATCGGCGGCCGTAAGCGACTACTCGCCCTGCGAGAAATCGGACCGGAAAATAAAGAAATCGAAAAAAGAGCTTTCGATTCCCCTCAGGAAAACCCGGGACATACTGAAATCGCTCGGGGAGGACAAGAAGGACAGGATACTGGTGGGGTTCGCCGCCGAGACGGAAAACCTAGTCAGCAACTCGAGAAAAAAACTTCGGGAAAAGAATCTCGACCTAGTGGTGGCAAACGACGTTACGGCCCCGCGGGCGGGCTTCGGGGAAGACACCAACATAGCGTGGCTGGTTGACAGGGAGGGAGTCGAGGAGCTTCCGCTCATGAGCAAGTTCGAACTCGCAAACAGGATTCTCGACAGGATAAAGGAAATAGGGAACGGATAGAATTATCGGTCTCAAGCGTTTCAGGAGTCAAAAGGTTCTCTTTCCCGCTGTTGCTGGCCGGCGCGTTCAGTCATGAAATCATCCGTCACGCGCTCTTCCGACAGGAAAAACGCATCCCAGGCGCGGTCAACGGGCGACAGCACGCGGTCGGAACCGACTACCCGCACGATGACTTCCTTGACGCTATCGGGAAAGCGCGCCTCATCCGGAAGAGTGACAGCCTGGGTTCCGTTGTTTCTGAAAACCGATCCTTTGACGGACATGATAGACTCCCTCGCGATTCGCCATATTGACCCTGCCTGAAATAACCGCAGACCCATGAAGAATATTATCAGGGATTTATCATGATTTTAAGGCTTCTTTCAGGATTTTCGGCAAGCGCGAAGCCTCTCTGGATGTCCCGCAGGGAAAACCTGTGGGTAATCATCTTCTCAACGTCAACAGCCCCTTTTTCAATGAGGGAAAGGGCGTCTTCAAGGTCCCCGGGAGCGGCCGCGTAGGAACTTACAACCCGCACTCCGGACCACCAGTATTCGTTAAAGGGCATATCAAGGGTGAACTCCGGGTCGGAAGGGGCGAAAAAAAGGATTCTGCCCGACGGGGAGACAAGCTCGAAGGCGCTTTTTATCGCGGCTCTCGCCCCGGTGCAGACTATCACCAGGTCCGAGAGGTATCCCGAATTGTTCTCTTTCACGAGCGAAGCGACGTCGTCGCCCGCGCTGAAAGAGCAGGCGGCCCCGAACTCCATGGCCTTTCTGAGCTTGTATTCGTTCGAGTCGGTCGCGAAGACCGGCCCCACGCCGAGATGAAGAACGTACTGAAGGCACAAAAGCCCCGCCGTGCCGCTTCCAAGAATCGTCACGCTCTCACCGCGCGGAAGCCCCGCGGCCCGGACCGCCCTCGTAACGCAGCCAAGGGGTTCGGTGAACGATCCCTCCTCGAAAGAAACGCTGTCCGGAAGATGAAAGACGCCCCGCTCGACGTTCGGCGGCGCCACGCGCACGTACTCAGAGAAGCCGCCGGGCGAAAACCCAGATTTCCTTATCATGGGACAGTTTGTGTGCCTTCCGGCAAGGCAGTAGCGGCAGTCCCCACAGGGAACGTGGTGGGTGGCCACGACCCTGTCGCCCGCGCGGAACCGGCTCACCCCCGGCCCCGTTTCGGCAACCTCCCCGGCAACCTCGTGACCCAGCACCAGGGGAGCCTTCGGAACCCTGTACCACTCCATCAGGTCGCTTCCGCAGATCCCGCTCGCCCTCACCCTGATCAGTATCTCCCCCTCTCCAGGCTCCGGGCGGGGAAACTCCTCGATCCTCAAGTCGCTGTTTGTGTGGTAGACCGCGGCAAGCATATCAGGAACTTTGTTCTTTTAGTTCCGTGAAAAGTTCGTGGGCCTGCTCCGGGGTCATATTCTCGTGAACGATCCCGCGGATCGCCCTTATGATCGCCACGGGGTTGTCGCGCTGCCAGATGTTCCTTCCCATGTCCACTCCCGCGGCTCCCCTTGATATCGCTTCGTGAGTCATGTTGAAAACGTCCATCTCGGTGTCAAGCTTCGGGCCGCCCGCGATCACTACGGGAACGGGGCAGCTTTGGGTCACCTTCTCGAAATCCTCGCAGTAATAGGTCTTCACGATGCGCGCCCCGAGCTCGGCGCATATCCTGCAGCAGAGCGCGAGGTACCTCGAGTCCCTTTTTTCAAGCTCCTTTCCGACGGCCGTTATCCCGAGAACCGGGATGCCGTACCTCTCTCCCCGGTTCACAAGCTCGGAGAGCCCGAGCAGGGTCTGTCTCTCGAATTCGGTCCCGACAAATACCGAAAGCCCCACTCCCGCGACGTTAAGTCTTATCGCCTCCTCGAAATCCGTGGTGATTCCCTCGTCCTCAAGGTGCGGGCCGGCTATGCTCGTTCCCCCGGAGACCCTGAGCACCACGTTGGCTCCCGAGTCGGGGTCGACCGAGGTTCTCAGCACTCCCCTCGTGAGCATTATGGTGTCGGCGTAGGGAAGAAGGGGAGTTATGGTTTCTTCGGGAACCTCGAGGCGGTGGGTCGGACCCAGGAAGTAACCGTGGTCGAGGGCGAGCATCACCGCCCTTCCGGTATCGGGCCTTATGATGCGGGCCATCCTGTTTTTCATGCCCCAGTCCATCGGAACGCGTATCCTCCCGTCGCCGTCTCGCTAAACTCTAGAGCACAACCCGCCGCATGTCAAACTCCCGGCGGGGGCGAAAACGCGCGGGCCGGGGGTACGCCCGCGGAGGCCGCCCGTACCGGAACGGGCCGCCCGGGAGTTTTCCGCGCCGGGTGCAATTTTCCCCTGCCCGGTATATACTTGTTCCGGCTTTACGCGCCCGGAAACCGGGCAGTTCACGGGACGGCCGCCGCCGGGCGGCCTTTTATCGCCGCGGACCGGCGAGAGGAGAAAAAATGATCCGAAAAACTCTAAGAAGAATATCAGGCGCCGGCGCGCCGGCGCTGATTCTGCCGCTTGTTGCGTTTCTCTTTTTTGCGGTCCTTTCCTGCGGCGGCGGGACCGCCCCCAAGGTGGGAATCGTCTACGACTCGACGGGAAGGGGCGACGGGTCGTTCAACGATTCCGCGTACGAGGGCGTAAAGATGGCCCGGGCCGAGTTCGGGGCGGTGGTGAGCGAGAGGACGACGGACGGGACTGACAGCGACCGGGAGGACATGATACGGTCCCTCGCCGGGGAAAACGACCTGGTGATAGCGCTCGGGTTCTCGTTCGAAAAGGCTGTAAAGAAGGTCGCCGCGGAATACCCGGACACGAATTTCGCGGGCGTGGACATCCTGCAGAGAGACGACTCGCCCCCGAATTTCGCGAGCCTGCTCTTTAACGAGGCCGAGGGGTCCTTTCTCGTCGGCATCGCCGCCGGGTACAGTACCGGAACGGACAGGATCGGGTTCATAGGAGGAGTATGCGGAACCCCGGACGGGATCATCGAGAAGTTCGAAGCCGGGTTCGTCGAGGGAGTCCTGACGGTGGCGAAAACCGTGCAGAGGGACTTCAGTCTCCGGACGCGGTATCTCTCCCAGTTCACCGACTCCGTAAACGGCCGGCCCGACATAAGCGGCTTCAACGACCCGGGCAGGGCGAAGGCGGCGGCGGGAGCGATGTTCAAGGCCGGCGCGGACATCGTCTTCCACGCGGCCGGGGCTTCGGGAGCGGGGCTTTTCGAGGCGGCGAGAGACTTCAGCGCCGCGTCCGGGAAAAAGGTCTGGGCCATAGGAGTCGACTCCGACCAGTACCTGACGGCGGAGGAATCCGTGCGGGAATACATACTGACCTCAATGCTGAAAAGGGTGGACACGGCCGTCTACAACATCATTAAGGCGCAGAGGGACGGCGAATTCTCGGGCGGAGAGGTAATAAGCGATCTCTCGAACGACGGAGTCGGGTACGCGGTCTCGGGAGGTTTCATAGAAGACGTCGTCAGGGTTCACCTGGAAACCGCCAGGGACTTCGTTGTCGGCGGCATATCCAGCGTCCCTACCAAGCCGACCAGGGGATGCGGCGAACCGCAGACTTACGACCTTCGGTACCCGGAAGCCGCGGCCGGAGCTTCCGGCAACGCCGCCGCTAGACCCGCTTCCGCCGGGCCTTGACGAGCGCGGCCGCGGTTTCGAAGGCCCCGAGGGCCCGCGCTATGTGATCCTCCGTGTGAGTCGCCATGAGCGACGCCCTTATCCTGCATTTTCCCGCGGGGACCGAGGGAGGTCTCACGGCCGGAGTGTAGACGCCCCGTTCCCGGATCGCCGCAGCAAGCGCGAGCGTGGCCTCCGGCTCTCCCGTAAGCACGGGCACGATGGCGCTTTGGGACGGAAGCACGCTGAATCCCATGCCGCGAAGACCCGCCTTGAACATATCGACAAGCTCCATGAGGTGTCTTCTTCTCTCCGGCTCGCCCTCGATAATGCCGATCGCCTCGATCGAGGCGGCAAGGGAAGCCGCGGGAAGGGACGTGTCGAAAATGTAGCTTCTCACCCTGTTTCGGATGAAGTCGATAAGTCTCCGGCTGCCCGCCACGTATCCGCCCAGGGATCCCACGGCCTTCGAGAGAGTGCCCATGACCACGGGAACCCTCCGCTCCACCCCGAAATGCTCCGTGGCGCCGCTTCCCTTCTCCCCGAGAACTCCCATGGCGTGGGCCTCGTCCACCATGAGCATGCACCCGTGGCGCTCGGAGACCGAGCAGAGCTCCCCGAGGTCGACCAGGTCCCCGTCCATGCTGAAGACGGTGTCTGTGACTATGAGCTTCTTCCCGCCGCCCCGGCTCCGGGAAACCATGCGCCTGAGACTGTCGGTATCGAGATGGGGATAGACCTCCACCCTGGCCCGCGAGAGCCTGCATCCGTCTATTATGGACGCGTGGTTGAACTCGTCGCTGAACACCGTGTCCCCTTCCCCGACCAGCGCGGCGATCGTGCCGACATTCGCGAGGTAGCCGCTTGAAAAAAGAATCGCGGCCTCGGTCGACTTGAACTCAGCTATCTTCCTCTCAAGCTCGGCGTGGAGGTCGGAGCTTCCGCTCACGAGCCTCGACCCCCCGGAGCCCGTGCCGTACTCAGAAAGCGCCCGGGCGGCCGCCCCGACGACCCTCGGGTCGGTCGAAAGACCCAGGTAACTGTTGGAAGCGAGAAGTATGTGCTTTTTCCCGCCGATGATTATTTCGGGAGACTGCCCCGAGGCGATCTCCGTAAGCGTCCTGAAAAGATTCTTCCCCCGTATTTCCCTCAGCTCATCCTCAATCCACTCAAGAGAACCGGGGGCTTCCATCCTCGCTAGTCCCCTTCCGTGACCTTTTTTATGGAGAGGTACGTCGCCCGCAGAAGCTTCGCCAGATCGTCCGTCCCGATTCCCACGGGGGGCATGAGCACGACCACGTCTCCGAGCGGCCTTATGAGAACCCCGTGCGAGAGCGCCTCCTCGGCGACCCGCCACCCCATCCTCTCGGCCGCCCCGTAGGGCTCTTTCGTCTCCTTGTCGCTCACGAGCTCGATTCCGACCATAAGCCCCTTGTTCCTAACGTTTCCGACGTGGGAGAGACCCTCGAACTCGCGAAGCTCGTCCTCCAGGAACTCGATTTTCGCGTCGAGGGAGGCCAGGGTGTCGTTGTTTCTGAAGGCCTCGAGATTCCCCATGGCGGCCGCGCACGAAAGAGGGTTTCCCGAGTAGCTGTGGCCGTGAAAGAAGGTCCTGAACTCCTCGTAGTCCCCGAGGAACTCCTCGTAGATCCCGTCGGTCGTCACCGTCGCCGAAAGCGGAAGGTATCCCCCGGTCATCCCCTTTCCGAGAACCATCATGTCTGGCGTAACGCCGTCGTGTTCGCACGCGAACATCTTGCCGGTCCTTCCGAACCCGGTCGCCACCTCGTCGACTATCATGAGCACGTCATAGCGCGTGCAGTACTCCCTCACTTTCGCGAGATACCCGTCGGGAGCCACCACCATCCCTCCCGCGGCCTGGACGCACGGCTCGAGTATGACCGCGGCTATCTCCTCGTGGTTTTTCTTCAGTATCTCCCCCATCTCGTCCGCGCACGCGATTCCGCATCCGGGCCAGGTCTTCCCGAGCGGGCACCTGTAGCAGTAGTAGGAAGGGGCCCTGTATGTTTTGAACAGAAGAGGAGAGAAAGTTTTGTGGAAGATGTCGATTCCCCCGACCGAGACGGCCCCCAGCGTGTCGCCGTGGTAGCCGTTGTCAAGGCAGAGGAAAGCCTTCTTCCCGGGCCTGCCCCTGTGGGACCAGTACTGAAACGCCATCTTGAGCGCGACCTCGACGGCGCTTGCCCCGTCGCCCGAGTAAAACACCTTCCCGAGTCCCGGGGGAAGGATTTCCACAAGCTCCTTCGCAAGCTCAGCCGCGGGGGGATTGGTTATCCCGAGAAGCGTGCTGTGGCTCACGAGTTCAAGCTGCTTCTTTATCGCCCCGTCGATCTCGGGCACCGCGTGGCCGTGGATGTTCACCCAGAGGGACGAGACGCCGTCTATGTACCTTTTTCCCTCGGAATCTATCAGGTACGAACCCTCCGCGCGCTCGACCACTATGGGATCCTCGCGCACGTAATCCTTCATCTGGGTGAACGGATGCCACACGAATTCCCTGTCGTAGGCTCCTATCTGTTTCGATCTTTCGCTCATCTCGGTCCGCGGGGAGCAAAGGAAGCCCCGAGAGAAAAGAATATCATGAAAACGCCGAGGGGGGACTAGTTGAGAATTTCCTTTCTGACCGGCATCTGCAGGTCGTCAAGCATCCTGAGATCCTCCTGGGGCGTGCGCCCGGGAGTGGTGAGGTAGTTGCCGAGGATCATGGCATTCGCCCCGGCCACGAGTCCCATGGCCTGGAGGTCCCTAAGCGTCACTTCCCTCCCGCCGGCCGTCATTATTATCTTGTCCGGAAGCACGAGCCTGAAAATCGAGATGGTCTTCACGGCTTCGAGCGGTTGTATGGTCTCGAGGTTCTCAAACGGGGTTCCGGGTCTCGGGTCGAGGAAGTTTATCGGAACCCACGTGGGGTCGAGATCCCTTATCTCGAAGGCGAACTCTATTCTCTGGGCGAGCGTCTCCCCCATGCCCAGTATGCCGCCCGAACAGAGATTCATGCCGGTCTCCTTGACCAGAAGGGCCGTCTTGAGCCTGTCGTCGTAGCTGTGGGTCGTGCATATGCTCGGGAAATGGCTCCTGCAGGTCTCGATGTTGTGGTTGTATCTCCACACCCCGTGGTCCCTGAGCTCGTAGGCCTGCTCCCTGGTAAGGTCGCCGAGGGAGCAGCCGACCTTGAGACTGGTTTCAGCGCAGAGAAGGTCGACGGCCTCGAGAACCTTCCTGAATATCCTCGGCGTCGGGCCCTTGGCGCTTATGACTATGCAGAAATCCATCGCGCCCATCTTCTCGGCCTGCCTCGCGGCTCCCAGGATCCTCTCCGCGGCCATCAGCGGATGGGCCTCGACCTCCGTATCGAAATGGGCCGATTGGGAGCAGAAGGAGCAGTCCTCGGGGCAGTTCCCCGTCTGGGCGCTTATTATGGAGCGAAGAAACACGCCGTCGCCCTTGTACTTCAGGGTCACCTTCCTCGCGAGCGATATGAGCTCGGAGAGCCGCTCCCCGGAAAGCTCGGCGAGAGCGAGAGCGTCTTCGAAGGTTATCTCTTCTTCTTTTTCAAGAAGCTTTTCGGAAACTACGTCAAGAATGTCTATTTCGGCTGCCTCGAAGTCTTAGGACTAGGGGAATCTAGGTTACAGAAACGGACTGGGTTGTCAAACGAAGCCGCCAGCGGCGGTCGGGCCCGGGAGAATCCGGGAGGGGTGCGCAGGGGGGATTTTCCGTATACGCAAAGCTGCTTCCGGGGAAAACAGGCGCTTTTCCATGGCGCACCGAGAAACCCGGCTCAGGACATATCGCTCCGACCTAAAATGCTTGCAATACAAACCGCGTTTGTGGTTTAGTTGGGGGAAGGATTATATTTGGCACACTGAACTACAGGAGGAATAATCTCGATGAAATTCAGAATATACGAAATGGTTTTGAGCCTGTTTTTCGCTCTGGGGCTTGTTTTCTCGCTCGGCGTCGACGCGCAGGCCCACGATTACCTGAAGTATAAGCATTCCGCCGATATTGACGTAAGCGCGCAGGATGTCGGCATTAACAGCCAAGAGGACATGAAAAAGTTTATTTCCCACCTCGTCAAGCATTCGACCCTGATTGAGGAGGATAAAACCCTCTCCAAGGCTGAGAGCATAAAAGATGCGGTAATAATCGCCCAGAAGTACAGGAAAGAGGAAGTTTTTAAGGACGCCGCCGACAATGTTTACGTCGTGGGCATTAACTCAAGAGGGTTCATAGTAAACCACGCGCTGTATCCGGACCTGCTCGGCTACCGGATCAATTATGATGCCGGCCCTTCGGAAATCGCGGCGGCACTGGACAAACTGGAACAATCGACGACTCTTGGCGGTCCCCCGCAGTGCGAACCGTATCAGCACAAAGGACAGGACAGGGTAGCCTGCGCAGCTGAAATAACCAGTAACGCCACAGGAGTAATGATGCTTATAGCGGGTCTTCATCACGAAAAGGACGATGCCGCCATAGTTCCTCCCGACTGTACAGGCCTGTCGCTTGCGACCAGCGCCGAGGACGTCTACAAGGATCCTACCGACGGGAACCTCGAAGCCTACGTAAAAAGCGTCATCGGGGCATTTCAGGATCATTCGAAGCAGTCGGCGGATGGCGCGATTGCCGAGTATGTAGAATCCGGGGGAGACATTGGTGCCTTGTTGGCAGACCCTGACGGGCCGGAAGCGAAAGAATTGGAGGCCAAAGTGCTGGCAAGATTCGGTGAGAAGATCGGATGCTTCGGAACCGGGGACTTCAAGCATGGAAACATATACGCTTTCATCATGAGCGCGACGGAAGATGCCACAGTGCTTCTTAACGGAAACAACCCCGACCTGAGCGGCCTCAACCTCCAGTTGGAGGATGATCAGCTGCCGGGAGACGACAAGACCATAGCGAGCCTGTTCAGAAACGCGCTGACGGGAGGAAGCGGAGAGCCGAAAGCCGGAGACTCCGCCTCCAACGTCAAGTACCGCTGGGCCAATCCCGAAACGCCCGAAGACAGGGTTGAGAACTACCTGGAGACAAACTCGGTTCCCGGCACCTCATCCAAGACAAGCTACATCGAGGTGGCGGACCTGAACGCGAAAATAATGCCACAGACCACCGAGAGGCTCTACATTTTCGGTTCCGGGTTTTATCCGAAAGATGATGCCGGAGACGGAAGCGGCAGCGACGGCGGGTGCGCAGTCGCCGGGGCGGGGTATACGTCCAAAAGCGCCCTGCTCAGCCTGTTGCTGACGGCATCCGTACTGGTTTCGGCTATTTTCCTGAGAAAACGCGCCTAGGAACTTTCCCGCGATACGGGCAGTTTCGGGAAGACTGCCCGTATCGGCTGATCAGACGAGGGCGGTCTTCGGACCGCCCTCGTTTTTTTCGGCGTCCGAACGCGCCTTGTCGCCGGTTGCGAAGCAAGGAGACGTGGACACCGCAAGGCATTTCGCGCTGAACGGGAAAGCGGCTTTCCAAGTCCCGTTCCCGCCGGGCCGGGCGGCCCGGATGTTCCTCCCGACCTCAGTTTCCGTGAAAACCTGAAGCCTCAAGGCTGCGCTTCGCCGACCCACAGGCGGCGGATACCCGCCCGCAAGCCGCTTGAGCGGAACAGGGAGCACCGGTCGGCGGAGACTAAGAATCATTTCAATACGCAAAGTCGCTTCCGGGGAAGACAGGCGCCTTTCCATAGGCGCGCTGAGAAACCCGGTTTAGTACAGACCGTTTCAACCTAACTGGAATCACCTATCATATTCTTTGACAACCTCCGGAATAACCCGAAGATTATTTAAAAATTGCCTTGCAATACAAGCCGCATTTGTGGTATAAGAGTTGGGAAAAATTGATTGTTCGCTATTAGATATCGGTACACTGAAAACACGGGAGGAATACCAATATGAAATTCAGAATATACGGAATGGTTTTGAGCCTGTTTTTCGCGCTGGGGCTTGTTTTTTCGTTCGGCTGTGGAAGCGACGGGGACGGTACAGATACAGGCAAAGTCGCGAAAGACGTCGACCCCACAAGTGAAGAGGACGTGAAGGCCTTTCTTGTTCATATTAACAACTACTACAACCAAGTTTTAGCCGATAACATGAGTGACTCCGACGCGCTGAACAGAGAGCTGGTAATATACGGCAGAAATATCAGACGAGAAGGAGACTATAAAAACGAAAACATGTACTCAATGGGCATAAACGCAAGAGGATTCGTAACGAATCACGCGGGATATCCACAATTGCTCGGTTACAAGTTTAATCCAGACGCCAAGGATTCGGAGATAGCGAGCGTCATAAAAGCTTTAATCGCCGGTTCGACTCTTACTGAACCGAAATGCCAAACGTACGGCGAAGAAAACAGGGTAGCCTGCGCGCAGAAAGTAGAAAGCCCCCAAGGGGACGTGACGACCATAGCGGGTCTTCATCATGCGGGAAATGACCCCGCTTTTTCCCTTCCCGACTGCAGCGAATTCACGCTTGAAACTACCCCAAAGGCTGTTTTCGACGACCCGACCGACACGAATCTTGAAGCTTACGTAAAAGGCATTATCAAGGCAGCTCAAAAGTTAATCGCGGATACAACAGCCGCAGTATTCCTGGAGGTATCCGGAGGAAACCTGTTAGCTCTACAGGATAAAGCTAAGCAGGAACAGATTGCAGCCGAGATGGGGCAAAGGCTATTCGATAAAGTCGCCTGCTTTGGAAGCAAGGATGCCAAGCATGAAAACATATATGCCTTCGTAATGGATGCGAATCCGGCGGTCTCCACGGTGCTTTTCAACGGAAACAACTTTGACCTGAACGGCGGCAACCTTAATTTGGCTGATAAGCAGCTGCAAGGCGAACAGAACATAGCGAAGCTGTTTAACAACGCATTGGGAGACGACAGGTCAGTCGGAAACTCCGCCTACGTCAGCTATCACTGGGACGACCCCACAACTACGGACGATGACGTTGCCAACTGGTTTGAAGACGGAGTGGTTCCCGGTTCTTCATGCAAGAGAAGCTACATTGAGGTGGCGGACTTGAACGGACAGGCCGCCGCCGCAGTTGCTAAAGCATTTGATATTTCTGCTGAGCTTTTTGCTGGTCAATTTACCGCGCAACCATACATCTTCGGTTCCGGAACTTATCCCGGAGATGACGCCTGCGCCGTCAGCAGCGATGATGAATGAGGATAGGATGCGCAATCGCCGGGGCTGGACATACGGTTCGGAGCACAGCGCTTAACCTGCTGCTGGCAGCGTCCGTTCTGTTCTCGGTCGTATTCCTGAGAAAGCGGGCATAGAAGATTTCCTGCAATACTGGCGGTTCTCACAGGACCGTCGGCAACGGATGACTGAGCGGGGGCGGTCTTAACCGGGTTAAGACCGCCCCTGTTTTTTTCGCTATTCGAACACGCCTTGCTGCCGGTTCCGGGACAAGGCGGCGAAATGCCCGGACTGTTCCCGGGCGGATGCCGAACAGGGAACTGTCTGTTATAATTCTCACTATGGCCGGTACGGAAACAAGGTGCAGACCTTTTCATTGACGGCGCGGTGAGGGAACCGCGAAGCGGCGCCTATTCCGTAAGGGAGAACCCGGCGACGGAAAAACCCCTGGCGGAGGTCGCGCGGGGAGGACCGGAAGACATCGACGCGGCGGTCCGGGCCGCCGAACGCGCTTTTCCCAAGTGGTCCCGTATCCCGGCGTCAGAGCGCGCCAAGTACCTTCTTCGGATAGCCCGGGCGCTCTCCGAAAACGGGGACAGGATCGCCCTTGTTAACACCCGCGAGACGGGGAAGCCCATCCGCGAGAGCGCCGCGGTCGAGATAGGCGGTTCCGTAAGAACGCTTGAGTATTACTCGGGAGCGCATACCCGCCTCAACGGAGAGACCCTCCAGGTAAACGAAAACCAGATATCCCTCACCATAAGGGAGCCCGTGGGGGTGGCGGCGCACATAATCCCGTGGAACTTCCCGCTCCTTCTTTCCTTCTGGAAAATAGCCCCGGCGCTCGTCGCCGGATGCACGGTGGTGATAAAGCCCGCGGAACTCACCTCGTGCGGAATCTTCGAGGTGGCGAAGCTCTGCTCCGAGGCGGGACTCCCGGACGGGGTGCTTAACGTGGTGCCGGGGGAGGGATCCGTGGCCGGCCAGGCGCTTACCGAGCACCCCGGGGTGGCCAAGATAGCGTTCACGGGCTCCACGGAAGTCGGAAAAAGCGTCATGAGAACGGCGGCGGGCGCGATAAAAAGGGTGTCGCTTGAGCTCGGCGGCAAGGCCCCCTGCGTGGTCTTTCCGGACGCGGACGTCGAGGGGGCAGTCGAGGCGTGTCTTCGCGGGGGCTTCTTTAACCAGGGAGAGAACTGCACCGCAGTGACCCGGCTCATGCTCCACGAGGAGATATACGACGAGTTTCTATCCTCTTATCTTGACAGGATATCGAGGATAAGAATCGGCGACCCCGAGGATCCCGAAACCGAGTTCGGGACCGTGATTTCAAGAGAGCACCTTGAGAACGTGATTAACTACATAGAAAAAGGCGTCTCGGAAGGAGCCCGGGTGATTGCGGGCGGAGACCGCCCCGAGGGATTCGAGAAGGGCTACTACATCGCGCCGACGGTTCTTGAGGATGTCCCCCCCGGCTCTACCCTCGCGCGCGAGGAGGTTTTCGGGCCGGTGGTCTGCGTCACGCCCTTCAGGTCAGAGGAAGAGGCCGTCGCGATGGCGAACGACGTCGAGTACGGGCTCGCCGGAGGGATATGGACCCGGGACATAAACCGGGCGCTGCGGGTGGCGAAAGCGGTAAAGGCCGGCTACCTCTGGATCAACACCTACGGCGGAATAATTCCCGAAACTCCCTACGGGGGATTCAAGCAGAGCGGAATCGGGAAGGAACTGGGGGCGGAGGGAATAGACAACTACCTTGAGACCAAGTGCGTCAACATCTTTACCGGGGAAAGCGCGGGGAAGTGGTACAAGGGGTAGCCGATGAGCTTCAATGACATAATCTACGAAAAAACGGGCGGAGTCGCTTTCGTTACCATAAACCGCCCCGGGGCGCTAAACGCCTTCCGGGACGTGACGCTCGAGGAGATGATCAGGGCCTTTACGGACGCATGGGCGGATGAGCGGGTCGGCGTGGTGGTTCTCCGGGGCGCCGGCGGGAAGGCGTTTTCAAGCGGGGGGGACCTGAAGGAGAAAAAAAGCGGGCCCGGGGGAAGAGACGGCCTTCTCGGAGTCGGGGATTACGTCTCCCATCTCCACTATCTCATAAGGAACATACCGAAGCCGGTAATAGCCGCCGTTAGGGGCTACGCCATAGGCGGAGGGAACATACTGCAGTTCATGTGCGACCTTACGATCGCTTCTGAGGATTCCGTCTTCGGGCAGGTGGGGCCGAAGGTGGGAAGCGTGGATCCGGGCTTCGGAACGGCCTACCTCTCAAGGCTCGTCGGCGAGAGAAAGGCGAGGGAGATGTGGTATCTATGCAGGCAGTACTCGGCCGCAGAAGCCCTCGAGATGGGACTTGTGAACAGGGTCGTCCCCCCGGACGAGCTCGACTCGGAGGTAAACGCCTGGTGCGGGGAGCTTCTCTCGAAAAGCCCGACCGCCCTCAAGCTCGCCAAGTACTCGTTTAACTCCGGGACCGACGGCCTTTTCGGAATATCGAGCATGGGCAGGGCGTCCCTCGATCTTTTCAAGGGAACCGAGGAAGCCGCAGAGGGAACCAGGGCGTTCGTTGAGAAAAGGCCGCCTGATTTTTCGCCTTACAGGAAGTAGTCCGCGCCGCCGATTCAGCGGCAATCTCCGCCGCTTGAATTATCCGAACTTTGCTCTATAATACAGGGTTTTTATATTTTCCGGTCCGGCACGTAAAATGCAGCACACGAGAATATTCAGCGGCACGTCAAATCATCCCCTGTTCGAGGACGTATGCGACTATCTCGAGGTTTCCCCCGGGGAGATGGAGATAAACCGTTTCAGCGACGGGGAGATCTTCGTCGACATAAGGGAGAGCGTGAGGGGGTCGAACGTGTTCCTGATACAGTCCACGTGCCCTCCCGTTAACGAGAACATAATGGAGCTTCTCGTGATCGCCGATGCGCTCAAGCGGGCGTCGGCGAGGTCCATAACCGCCGTCATACCGTACTACGGGTACGCGAGGCAGGACCGGAAGGTTCAGCCGCGCGCCCCGATAAGCGCCAAGCTGGCCGCGGACCTGATAGTCGTGGCGGGAGCGAGCAAGATAGTGACCATGGACCTTCACGCCGGACAGATACAGGGATTTTTCGACGTTCCGGTCACCCACCTCTACGCCGCGCCCGTCATAACCAACTACCTGCGGGAAAAATACCGCGACGGAGAAACCGTGATCGTCTCTCCCGACGCCGGGGGGGTCGAGAGGGCGACCGAGTTCGCGAACAGGACCCACTCCGAGATCGCCATCTGCTACAAGAGAAGGCCCGCTCCCAACGTCGCGCGGATAAGCAACATAATCGGCGACGTGAAAGACAGGCACGCGATAATAGTGGACGATCTCGTGGACACGGCGGGAACGGCCACGGAAGCCGCGAAAGTGCTTCTCGAGAAAGGAGCGAAAAGCGTATCGCTCTGCTGCACGCACGGCGTGCTCTCGGGACCCGCTCTTGACAGGATAAACAGCTCGGACATCGACGAGGTAATAATCACGAACACCATTCCCCAGAGGGAAAACCAGAAAAAAAGCGCGAAAATCACCGTGCTCAGCATCGCCGACCTGATCGGCGAGGCGATAAGGAGAACGGCGCTCGGGGAGTCGATAAGCGCGCTTTTCACTTAAACGAAACTCCAGGAGAAAAAACATGGTACAGAGTTCGCTTCGGGTAAAGCCCAGAATAAGAATCGGCAAAAGCGGGGCCAGGGAAGTAAGAAAGGAAGGAAACATACCGGCCATACTTTACGGCCGGGGAGAGGATCCGGTGCCGCTTGTCGTGCGCCCCGACGAACTCAAGCGGGCGCTTTCGAACAACGCCGGAATAAACACCGTCCTGGAACTCGAGATAGACGGTTCCGATCCCCCGGCGAAAAGGTTCTCGATGGTAAGGGAAATCCAGAAAGACCCCATCAGAAACAGGGTGATCCATCTTGATTTTCTGGCCATCGACATGAAAAAGAGCGTAAGGGTAAAGGTTCCGGTAAGCACCCGGGGAAGATCCGAGGGGGAAAGAACAGGGGGCAAGCTCGAAAAACTGATGAGAACCATTGACCTTGAATGTCTGCCGGGCGACATTCCCGACTCGATAGAAATAGACGTAAGCTCTCTCGGCATAGGAGGTTTCGTGGATATAGCGGGCCTTGAGTTCGGCGAGGGAGTAACCCCGGTGAGTGACGGGAGCGAAAAAGTCGTCCATGTGATAGCGCAGCGCTCGACAGAGGAAGTGGAGGACGAAGAAGAACAAGAGGAACAGGAAGCCGAAGAAACCCAGGAATAAGTCACCGAATCCATGCGATACCTGATTGCCGGCCTGGGAAATCCCGGTTCCGCCTACGACAATACGAGACATAACATAGGCTTCCGCGCGGCCGAGCGCGCGGCCGAGCGCCTGGGAGCGAGAATCGGGAAGAAAAAGTTCAGAAGCCTCTGCGCGGAGGCGGTCTACTCGGATGATAAGCTGCTCATAATAAAGCCCCAGACTTTCATGAACGCAAGCGGAGAGGCGCTTCGCGAAGCGAAGGAATTCTACAGGATAGCGCTTGAGCGGATAATAGTGGTTTACGACGAGATCGACCTCCCTCTTGGAAACGTAAGGGTGAACAGGGGAGGAGGTTCGGCCGGGCACAACGGAATAAAATCCATAATAGCCTCTCTCGGCTCCGGGGAATTCTGCAGGGTGAGAATCGGCATAGGAAAAGGGAAAAAAGAGGCCAGAGACCATGTTCTCTCGGCATTCGCCGCGGACGAGAGGGATACGGCGGCGGGGATGGTCGAGACCGCGGTCGAGGCGACGTTTGAGATAATAAGCCGGGGAGTGGACTCGGCGATGAACAGATTTAACAGTCGACTTAACTGAAAAAAAAGCTCTACTAGGAGGAATTTACCAATGAGTGAAGTCATAGCGGGCAACGTGGGACTTGTGGGAATCGTGGCAGGTCTTATAGTGCTCCTATATGCGTATTTCGTATACAGGGGGGTGGACAAGCTCCCCGAAGGCAACGACAAGATGAAGCAGATCGCTTCGGCGATCCACGAGGGAGCGATGGTGTTTCTGAAGAGGGAATACAGGATAATCGGACTTTTCGCCGTGATTGTCTTCGTCCTGCTCTCGGTGTTTCTTGGAATTGAAACCGGAGTTGCTTATATCGGCGGGGCGCTCTGTTCGCTCATAGCCGGTTTCTGCGGCATGAAGGCGGCCACCAAGGCCAACGTGAGAACCGCCCAGGCGGCGGCCAGCGAGGGGCAGGGAAAGGCCCTTGAGGTGGCGTTCCGGGGCGGAAACGTGATGGGGCTCGCGGTCGCGGGCCTGGGTCTTCTGGGACTCTCGATCGTTTTCTTCGTGGGAATCGATCTTCAGACGAAGCCCGAAGACGCCTCTGTCTTTAACGCGTTCCTCAAGCAGTTCGGAGGAATGATAGGCGGATTCGCGATGGGGGCGAGCACCGTGGCTCTTTTCGCCAGGATAGGCGGAGGAATCTTCACCAAGGCCGCTGACGTCGGAGCTGATCTCGTCGGAAAGGTCGAGGCCGGGATACCCGAGGACGACCCGAGAAATCCGGCCACCATCGCCGACAACGTCGGAGACAACGTCGGAGACGTGGCGGGAATGGGAGCCGACCTTTTCGAATCCTACGTGGGAGCCGTGATCGCGACCATAGTGATCGCGGCCAGCATGGCGACAAACCAGCTCGCCATGATGTCGATTCCCCTGATACTGATCGTAATCGGGAGCCTCGCCTCGCTGGTCGGATCCAAGGCCGTGGGGTGGCTCAGGGAAGGAGAGCCGAGCGCCGTGCTTGAGAGATCCACGATATTCGCCGCGGTCGTGTACTGCGCTATCTCGCTGCTGGTGCTCTACGGGCTCGCGCAGGTGGAAAACCTTCCGACCATGGGGACGCAGGGATACATGAGCATATGGATCACCTCCATAGCGGGGCTGCTCGCGGGAATACTCATCGGAAAGGTCACGGAGCATTTCACCTCGGGACCGCCGATCAGGAAAATAGCCAACGCCTCGGAGACGGGAGTCGCGACCAACATAATCGAGGGAATCGCGGTTGGAATGTACAGCACGACTTACCCCGTGCTCATAATCGCGGGGGCGATAGTGCTGTCCTACTGGCTCACCGGGCTCTACGGAATAGGAATAGCCGCGGTCAGCATGCTCGCTACCATAGGAATAACGATGTCGGTCGACGCCTACGGCCCGGTCGCGGATAACGCGGGCGGCATCGCGGAGATGTCGGAACTCGGCGCGGACGTGAGAAAGATCACGGACAAGCTCGATTCTCTCGGCAACACCACCGCGGCCATAGGAAAAGGGTTCGCCATCGGTTCCGCGGCCCTCTCCGCCCTCGCGCTTTTCGCCGCCTACACAAACGCCGTCGGGCTCTCTTCGATCGACATTACCCAGCCCAAGGTCGTGGCGGGAATGCTGGTAGGGGGAACCATCCCGTTTCTGATAGGCGCCCTGACGATGGGTTCCGTGGGAAGATCGGCGCAGCAGATGGTCGAGGAGGTAAGAAGGCAGTTCAGGGAGATAAGCGGACTTCTCGAAGGGAAATCCACGCCGGATTACTCAAGGTGCGTCCAGATAAGCACTGACTCCTCCCTCAAAGAGATGATACTGCCGGGAATTACCGCCGTGGTGGTGCCGCTCGTAATAGGGTTTGCCCTCGGAGAGGAGGCCCTTGGAGGTTTTCTCGCCGGCGCGGTCGTGGCGGGAGTCATGCTCGCCCTCATGATGGCGAACTCGGGCGGAGCCTGGGACAACGCGAAGAAGTTCATAGAGGAGGGCAATCTCGGAGGAAAAGGGTCGGAGGCGCACAAAGCCGCCGTCGTCGGAGATACGATAGGAGACCCGTTCAAGGATACGTCGGGACCGGCCATGAACATCCTGATCAAGCTGATGTCCATAGTATCGCTTGTCGTGGCTCCTCTTCTCATAATATAAAACGGACGCTTTATCCGCGGGCGGGACCGCGGTCCCGCCCGCTTGTTATTTACACGGTCATCGAAAATCAGTATAATGGTTTTTTTCTGTTGCTCCTGACTTCCAAGCGAGGACGTTCAGGGGCCTTAGACCAGAACAGGAGGCAGTAAGAATGGCTATCGAGCCAAGGAAGTACGAAACGCTTTATCTCTTAAGGCCGGACATATCCCCCGAAGATCTTCTCACGATCCAGAACAGGGTCGAGCAGAGCGTGACCGGAAACGGCGGGGAAATGATAAAATCCGAAAAATGGGCCGAGAGGGATCTCGCGTACAGAATAGACAACTATACCAGAGGCACCTACTACATAGCCGTTTACGCGGCTGAACCCAAGGCCGTAACGGACATAGAAAGATATTTTAACCTCTCGAAGAACAACGTTCTGCGGTTCATGACCGTAAAGTACATCGAGGAGGAGCAGAAACCCGCGGGCGCCGCGGGGAACATTCCTCCGCGACCGTCCGGCCAGGAGGACCAGAGCGCTTTTCAGACTCCTCCGGTAGCTCCCGAGGAGAAAGCCGAAGCCGGCGGTGAGCCGTCTGGGGAAGCCGCGGAAGAGGCTCAGCAGAGCGACGAGCCGCCTCAGGAGGCCGCGGAGAAAGTTCAGCAGAGCGACGAGCCGCCCCAGGAGGCCGCGGAAGAGGTTCAGCAGAGCGACGAGCCGCCCCAGGAGGCCGCGGAAGAGGCTCAGCAGAGCGACGAGCCGCCCCAGGAGGCCGCGGAGGAGGCTCAGCAAGACGACGAGCCGCCCCAGGAAGCCGCGGAGGAGGCTCAGCAGAGCGACGAGCCGCCCCAAGAGGCCGCGGAGGAGGTTCAGCAAGACGACGAGCCGCCCCAGGAAGCCGCGGAGGAGCCCCAGGGAGACGAAGAAAAGACGCAGGGAGGCGACCAGTCATGAGCAGAAGACCGATGGGCGGGGGAGGAAGAAGGTTCTACTCGCGCAGAAAGAAACCCAGGGACCTTGCCAAGGAAGGCAAGCAGATAGATTACAAGGACACGGAACTTCTCTCTCAGTTCATAACCGAGAGAAAGAAAATACTGCCCAAGAGAAACACTGGGCTCTCCAGGCAGGAGCAGAGAAAGGTGGCGATCGCGATAAAGAGAGCCCGTTTCATGGCGCTTTTGCCTTACACGGTGACTCACAAGTGAACCGCTTAACCGATGCGCGGAGGTAGACAATGAAAGTAATTCTGATTTCCGACGTGGAGAACGTAGGAGTCGTCGGAGACGTTAAAGACGTTAAAAACGGGATGGCGAGGAACTATCTTTTTCCCCGCAAGCTCGCGGTAAAGGCAACCGAATCGAACCTCAGGGCCTGGAAAAGCAAGATAGAGGCCATAAGACTGCGCAGAACCGAAATCCTTGAGAACGCCAGGGCGCTTGCCGAAAAACTCGAGGGTATCGAAATCTCCATACCCGCCAAAGCCGGGGAGGGAGACAGGCTGTTCGGGTCAGTCACCTCGCAGAACATCTCCGACGCGCTCGGGGAAAAAGGATTCGAGATATCGAGAAGGGACATACTGCTTGACGGAACCCTGAAGGAGCTCGGAACGTACAAGGTCGGGCTGAAACTCCATACGGACATAACGCAGCAGCTAACCGTGAACGTCGTGAAGGAAGAAGAACAGGAGTAAGAAGCGGAACCTTATTGACATTTTCCGGAGGAAAACCACATGTCAGACAGTTTGAAAACCCCCCAGTTCGCGCCGGTAGGAGAAAAAGAGGTCACCCGGGCCATAGTCGATGGATTCTCGGATGAGTTCAGCGAATACATCACAAGCGACGTCATAATCGTCGGCGCGGGGCCGAGCGGGCTCGTGGCGGCGAAGGACATAGCGAAAAGAAAGTACAAGGTTCTGCTCGTCGAAAGAATGAACTACCTCGGGGGAGGATTCTGGATCGGCGGATACCTGATGAACAAGGTCACCGTGCGCGCCCCGGGGCAGACGGTTCTCGACGAGATCGAGGTGCCGTACGAAGAGGTCTCCGAAGGGCTTTTCGTCGCCGACGGCCCTTACGCCTGTTCGAAACTGATAGCGACGGCATGCGAAGCCGGGGCGAAAGTGAGAAACATGACGCTGTTTGACGATCTGGTATACAGGGAAAACGGAAGGGTCGCGGGAATAGTGATCAACTGGACGCCCATCGCTAACATGCCCAAGGAAATAACCTGCCTTGACCCCGTAGCGATAGAGTCAAAACTGGTGATAGACGCCACGGGGCACGACGCCTACTGCATTTCCAGGCTCTCCCAGCAGGGCCTCTACAGGAAACTTCCGGGTCACGGATCGATGTGGGTCGAGAAATCGGAAGAAGCGCTAGTCGAATACACGGGAGAAATTCACCCCGGCCTGCTCGCGTGCGGAATGTCGGTCAACACCACCTTCGGGCTTCCGAGGATGGGACCGACTTTCGGCGGGATGCTGCTTTCCGGAAAAAAGGTAGCCCAGGTGGCGATAAACATACTTGACGAGATGGACTAGAGAGACCGGGGCGGTCTCCCGTTCGCTGCCGCGCGGCGGGGCGCGGTAACTACCGCCTTTTCGCCATCTTTCTTATTTCGCTCTCGCACCCGGCGCACAGAAAGCCCGGGTACTGGATATCGAGAACTTCTTTCTGCCAGTGCGAATTGAAAAGCGCGCATCCGGCGTCCTCGCAGAACTCCTTCCCGGAGAAATGATGCAGAAGAGGCTGAAGCACGTATGGGCCCGCTATCTTCGTCATTCTCCCGTCTTCGTAATCGACGAACTTTCCCCGGAACGCCTCGTCAAGGCCCGAGAGATCCTTTCCGGAGCGCAAAAACTCCGCCTTGAGAAGGTAATACTCCCTGGGCCTTGCCGGGCCTTCCACGAGCCCCGAGGTTGAAACAAAGGACGGAAACCCGGAAATAACGACCCTCGCGTGGTACCTGCGGGACCCGTAGGTGCCAAGCAGCCTCCCCGTTATGACCGCGTGAAAGCCGCTCTCCGCGAGTCCGCCGGGATGCTTTCCGAGGAAGAATCTCGAGAATATTCTCTGGACCCAGAAACCGTCGTAAAGCTCCTTTTCAAACGGTTCTGACGGCGGATGAGTTTCGAAGAAATCAACGGGCGTTTCAATGTCGAGGACCCTGGCCCTCGGTAAAAGTGATTCAAGTTCGGCCGTCTCCCCGGCCGCAAGCGAGAGATAGCCAAGGAAGTCCCCGCGAAACTCAACCGAAAGACCCAGGTCCGAGAGAAAACCCGCCACGTCTTCCATGACGAGCGATTGCGGGGGACTGTCCGAATAAAGGTATACGGGGAACATCAGGGGGAAATATCCGACCTTCTCGGGGCGGCGGGCGAGAACTCGGCTACGATTTCAATTTCCACCGGGGAGTCCATCGGAAGCGCGGGAACCCCCACCGCGACCCTCGCGTGGCGTCCGCTCTCGGAGAGCACGTCGGAGAAAAGCTCCGAGGCGCCGTTAACCACCCTGTGCTGCTCCGTAAACCCGGGGGCGCTTGCCACGTAACCCGTCACTTTCACGATCCTGCTCAGCCGGCGAAGTCCCTCCAGGGTATGACTGATCACGGAAAGGCCGTTTATCGCCGCGAGCCTGGCCGCCTCGAAGCCCTCATCAACCGTAAGGTCGGACCCCACCTTGCCCGTGAAGAGAAGCTTTCCCTTCTCGACGGGAAGCTGTCCCGATACGAAAACCAGGTTGCCCGACACCGCAGCGGGAACGTAGCTTCCGAGGGCCGGAACCTCCTCCGCGAGCTTTATTCCGAGTTCCGCGAGTTTTTCCTCTATCACCGCCCGCTCCCCGTCTTTACACCAAGATATATCGTCCTGCCCCTGCGCTCGACAAGAAAAAGCAGGGTTTCCTCAGACCCGTGCTCCTCAAGCGCCTCCCGGTATTCATCGAGTCCGCCGACCGCGCCGCCGTTTACCTCCAGTATCACGTCGCCCGGGCGAAACCCCGCTTCGGAAGCCAGGCTCCCGCGCGCGACCTTCGCGACAATGACTCCGCCCGTCGCCTTGATCTTGAACCGGCTTCTCAGCTGCTCGGTTATCTCGCTCACTTCAATGCCCAGTTCCTCCCCAGCTTTCGGCTTGCCGGGGGACTCCTCGACTTTTTCGTTCTCGGGATGCTCGATAAGCTTTATGGTAAAGGTCTTCTCCTTCCCGTCGCGAAGCACCGCGAATTCCGTATCGACCCCGGGCTTGGTAAGCGCCAGCTTTCTCGCGAGCGTGGCGGCGTCGGGAACCTTCTCCCCCTCGATGGAAACGATAACGTCCCCCCTCCTGAGGCCCGCCTTGTCCGCCGGGCTTCCTTCCTTGACCTCGGATACGAGCCCTCCATCGTCGCGGTTGATCCCGAGAGCCTCGGAAATTTCCGGGGTTATGTCCTGAATCATTATTCCGAGCCAGCCCCTGATAACCCTTCCGTGAACCTTGAGATGCTCAACTACGGTCTTCGTCATGTTTATCGGTATGGCGAAACCGAGGCCCTGGCCGCGGGCCACGACCGCCGTGTTCACTCCCACCACCCTGCCCCCATAGTCAAAAAGCGGCCCGCCGCTGTTTCCGGGGTTAATGGCCGCGTCGGTCTGAATGAAGTTGTCGTACCGCCCGATTCCAAGCGCCCTTCCCTTCGCGCTGACTATCCCGGCGGTAACCGTGTGACCCAGGCCGAAAGGGTTTCCGATGGCAAACACCGAATCCCCTATGGCAAGGGCCGACGAGTCACCCATTTCCACGGCGGGAAGTGGCTCTTGCGGATCGATTTTCAGCAGCGCAAGATCCGTTACGGGGTCGGTGCCGACTATCTCGGCGGTGTATTTTTTTCCGCCTTCGAGTATCACCTCGATCTCCTCGGCTTTTCTCACGACATGGTTGTTAGTGACTATGTAGCCGTCGGAACTCATCACGAAGCCGGAGCCCAGTCCCTTGTTCCTGAACTCCCTCTCCGGCATCTGGTCGGAGAAAAACTTCTCGAAGAACTTCTTGAAGTACTCGTCCTGGTACGGCGAAGCAAACGGCGACGCCTTTATCACGTTCGTCGTGCTTATGTTGACGACCGAAGGGGTAAGACGCTTTACCGTAGGCGAGATGGACTCGGAGGGGCCATGGGCAAGGGCTTTCGAGAAAGGAAACGAGAATGACCGCCGCCGCGATGAAGAAAAAAAGTGAATGTCTAAGTGATTTCATTGAAGTCACGCTCCGGAATCAGAAAATTTTTAAACCGCGGGACACAGGTCTCAAAGAGGATCTTTCAGCATGTTGTCCCAGTACCTGAAAAGCTGCCTGCTCGAATACGCTCTCACGATATAATCGCGGACAGACGAGAGAACGCCGCTTTCTGTGTATATGAACTTCCCCATGATCCTTGACTGGTTCTGGACCTTGTTCACCCTGCCCTTCCTTCTCGACTCATACTGCCAGAAGGCGTGGGGGAGGTTCACCGAATCGGTCCTGCAGAGTTCCTCGGCCAAGACGGCCGCCGACTCCATCGCCATCGACACGCCGGCGCCGGCGTTCGGCAGTATCGCGTGAACCGAGTCTCCGACAAGAACGACCCTCCCGCGCGACCAGCTGTCCATCCTGAGGTCGTTGTACTCGTCATAGTAAATATTGCGGGGATCATCAAGACTGCGCAGGATTTCCGGCACCACGCCTCCGAACTCGGCGAAGCTCCGCCGGATGCTCTCTATTCTGGTGTCGACGCTGTCGCGGACGCCGGATTCTCTCCTCACGCTGGTGAAAACGGCAAGACGTCCGCGCGTCGGCCACATCCCGAGAAATTTCCCCTTCCCCCAGTACTCGATGATCCCCTCGCTCTTGCAGAGGTCCGGGTTGACCCAGAAGCCCCACCCGGACATGCCGCTGTAGCGAAGCGGCATGTCGCCGAAGATGTCCTTCCGTACCCCTGACCTTATCCCGTCGCATCCTATGACTAGATCATAGGTCCCCGCGCTTCCGTCGCTGAACGCCGCTTCGACTCCGTCCCCGGTGTCCACGAGGGAAACAACCGTGGTGTCCATCCTGATCGAATCCCCGCTTACCGCGCGAATCAGTATGTCTATCAGGTCAGGACGGTAAATGCTTATTATGGGGCCGTACTTCTCAACCACGGAATCAATCGTGTAGCTGTTTATAATCTCGCCCCTGTAGTTTGAAATGTTGTAGTCGGTAAAAGCGCAGCCCCGCTCCCTGAGCAGTTCGTAAAGCCCGAGCCCCTTGAGTATCCTGCTGCCCGAGGGCCAGACCACTATCACGTACCCCACGTCCCCGAACCGTGGAGCCCTCTCCACAAGGGTCGGACGGAAGCCCCGCTGCTCGAGAAGTCCGCAGAGCGTGAGTCCGGCGACGCCGGCGCCGACGACAAGAACTCTCATGTCGGGACCGTAACGGATACGGCCGTCTGAGGGCATGGATTCTTTCTCAGTCCGGTTCATGTTTCTCTCCGCCTTATCCTTAAAATCCAAAAAGACCGACTTCGGGTCACGGGAAGATTATAAACCATTTTCAAAAGACTGCTTAATGCGGTTTTTGGTCACCTTCCCCATCGAGTTTCTCGGAAGCGAGGAAAGAAGCAGGAGACGGGTCGGAAGCTTGTACCGGGCAAGCCTGCCGGAAGCCCACTCGCGAAGCTCCTCAAGTTCAATTGAGAAACCCTCACCCGGCACGAGCGCCGCCCCTACCCTCTCTCCCCATTTCGGGTCGGCGACCCCTACCACCGCGCATTCTTCAACAAGCGGATGCCCCCTCAGCACTTCCTCGATTTCAAGGGCGGATATCTTGTATCCGCCCGACTTTATTATGTCCACCGATTCCCGCCCGAGTATCCTGTAGGAACCTCCGCGCTCAAGAAACGCGATGTCCCCGGTTCTGAACCACCCGTCGCGAAAAGCGCTTTCCGTCTCCCGGGGCTTTCCCCAGTATTCAAGAAAGACGCCCCTTCCCCTCACCCCGATCTCCCCCCGCTCTCCGACACCCAGCCGCCCGCCGTTCCCGTCGAAAATCCCCGCCTCGACACCGGGCATGGGAAACCCCACGCGTCCCGCCAGCCTTTCGCCCCTGTATGGATTCGAAAGAATCATTCCCGTCTCGGTCATTCCGTATCTCTCAAGGAGCACCTGCCCGCTTACCTCCTTCCATTTTTCAAGAACGGCCACGGGAAGGGCCGCGGAGCCGGAAACCATGAGTCGAAAGCCCGCAAGGGAGTCCCTCATGCGTCTTCTCTCCCCGGCGGAGGAATCGTCCCAGAAGTCCATCAGCTTGGAATAAATCGTGGGAACGCCCATAAACAGGGTCAGGTCTTTTTTCTCGAACCTCTTCCACACTTCCCGCGCGTCAAACCCGTCCATCATCACGCACCTGGCGCCGGACCAGAGGGAACAGAGAACGACATTCAGTATCCCGTGGAGGTGATGAAGGGGCAGGACGTTGAGTATCGAATCTTCGGGGGCCCATTCCCACGACTCCGTCATGCTGTTTATCTGGGCCTTTATGCCGAGATGGGTCGAGACCACTCCCTTGGGTTCGGATGTGGTGCCGCTTGTGTATATGATCATAGCCCTTCTCTCTTCGCGGATGCCGGGAAGTTCTCCCCGGGCGGGCCGGAAAACTTCCGGAAGCTTCAGGAGCCGCACGCCGGCATCGGGGAAAGCCCCCTCGAGCTTGCGGGCGAGGGCCGGGTGAAAGACCACCGTCCCGGCGCGGGAATCCTTTATGACATACTCTATTTCTCTTGGAGAATGCGCGACTCCCAGGGGAACGGACACGCCTCCCGCCATCCATACGCCGAGCTTAAGCGCCACGTACCCGAATCCCGGGGGGACCAGGAACGCGACCCTTTTTTCCCGAAGATCCCTTTCGCCGCCGAGAAGGTTAAGAGCCGCGAAGCGCGAGACGCGAAGCAGGTCGGCGTAAGCGAAACTCCCCGTCCAGTCCTCAACCGCGGTCCTCTGTCCGAATCCGCCCGCTCTTTTTATAAGTTCGATTCCCGGCACAGATCTCTTTAACCTCCCGGCTTTTTGTTTTATAATAATAGAGTCTTAAGCACCCGCCCGCAATCCATATGAGGAGGCTGAAGACGGCAGTCCGTTTTCAATCAGCGAAACCATGGCAAACCAGCGTGAAATAACCGAACTGGGAAACCCCGTGCTCAGGCAGATGGCTCCGAGGGTGGAAAACATAAGCGACTCGGAAATCCAGGAGCTGATCGACGACATGATTCTCACGGCCGCCGAGGCAAGCGGCGCCGGAATCGCCGCTCCCCAGGTATCCGAGTCCCTCCGCATCTTCGTAATCGCCGGGGTCCCGAGTTCACGGTATCCCGATGCCCCCGAGACGGAAGTGAGGGTGGTAATCAACCCCGAGATAGTCTCGGTATCGGAAGAGGTGGAAAAAGACTGGGAAGGCTGCCTGAGCATCCCAGGAATCCGGGGGCTCGTACCGAGACACAAGTCGATCCGCGCCGTCTACAGGGACAGGGACGACAACCTCGTGGAAGAGGATTTCTCGGATTTCGCGGCGAGAGTTTTCCAGCACGAATACGACCACGTAAACGGGATGGTGTTTCTTGACAGGGTCGAGAGTCCGCGCGAGATAATTACCGACAGGGAATACATGAAACTCCTGACCCGGTCCGATTCCGGGCAGCAGGAATGACATCGCCCGAGGGAGCCGGCAGAATAACGTAAGGAGAAGCTCATGAGCAAATACCCAGAAGGCCTCGATCACGCCATAGACCACGGTTTCTACGACGCCGTTTTCCAGAGAAGGTCCCGCCGCTTCGGCCTCGGAATGGAGATCGAAAAGGGACCCCTTCAGTACAAGTCCAGGCACGAACCGGTGCCGCTGTCCGAACTCGAGGAGGCCATACTGGTGTGGACGGGCCTCGGCATAAAGAACATAAACCTCTCCGATTTCCCCCCGCACGTGGGTCTTGACCTCGAGATGCAGTTTACGAGCAAGACTATCCCCGCCCTCGGGGACGTGCACAGAACGGAGCTTTTCTACACGAATGACGAGGGTCTCTACATGATAAAGATGCATGACCGCCGCGCCGAGGATTTTGAGGGCCTCGAGAAAATGACCCGCCACCAGAGAGTGGACCGGATACTTGAGCTGTTCCGCGAATCCAGGATCAAGCTTTCGGACGGAAGGGCGGACCTGCCGTCAAAACCTCCGGGAATCGCCGCCCACAATCTCTGGAACGTGAACAAGCCCGGAACGACAGTGTTCATGCCGGTGACGGATCTTTCGGCGTGCATAATAAACCTCTACTTCTTCTACATGAGGCCGGACCACAGGTTCAACTTCGTCGACGAGCTTCACAGGCTGAGGCCGCCCGGAACCGCGCACTGGCTTGAAAAAGGCTTTCTTGACGAGTCGAAGAGAATGCCGCTTGTCGAGGCGGAACTCCGTTTCGCCAACGGCTACATCGCCGAGCAGGCGTTCATGGGGCAGAACATGGTCCTGGCGCTTCAGACCCTGGGTCTGGGAGGATGGCTATTCAGCGGATTCGCAAGCATGTTCATGCTCGGGGGAACCCCTTTTAACAGGGGGCTGGGCTTTCGCTTCGCGACTCCCAGGATACAGGGCGACACGGGAAATCCGAATCCCGTCGCCGTGGGCCGAGACGACCTGTTCCAGGCGTTCTGCCCGCCGTACTACAAGGACATGGGAGAAGCCGTGGAAGCGTTTAACGACATGAAATGGACAAACTGGGAATCGCACAAGCTTCCCTACAAGGACCCGACCGGAGTGCTCGCGGAAGTCGAAAGACCCAGCAAGGACGAAATTCAGGTCGTAAAGGACATCTGCAACTACGTCTACGATACGTACGGGAGATTTCCGGCTTTTTCCGACCCCATGTTTCTTCGGTTCATGGTGCAGGCCCATCATCTGGACTTGGATTTCTACGACAAGTACTACCCGCCCGGTGCCTACACGGAGGCGCACAAAAACCATTTCACGCGCTGGCACCCCGATATTCCCGATCCGTTTTCGGACAGGTAATTAAGGGAGTTATCTACTTGACTCCACCTCCGGTTTCGAGCATGCTCTCTTCTACGGGAAGGGAGAATGATGCACGACAGCGTCACCATCAGCGCCTATCAGCTTCTGAGGCTGTTTCCCGACCAGTCTGCCGCCCGTGAGCATAACCACATCCCCTTGGGCAAGTGGCTGCTCACCGTGTACATGGTCGTAACGGCGCAGAAGGGAATTTCCTCCCTTCAACTTTCCAAAGAGCTTTCCATCACCCAGCATTCCGCGTGGTTTCTCCTGGACCATCTGTGCGAAGTCCTCGACGCTGGCGATCCTGGCGGGGGGAGACTGAACGGCACCGTGGAAGTAGACGAAGTGTTCATCGGCGGTAAGGAAGGGAACAGGCACGCCCGTAAGAAGCTCAAGGCCGGACATGGCACGGCAGGAAAGCAGGCAGTCGTGGGAATGCCCATCGAGAACACCCAGAAGGAAATGTTTTGTGCGGCAATCGCCGAGCACGTCGAGCCGGGGAGCGAAGTCCACACCGACGAGTATTCGAAATACGAAGGGTTGCCGAACTACGTCCGCAAAAACGTCAAGAATGGTGCGGGGGGTTCGTCGGTGCTGGCGATATCCACGTCAACTTGGTGGAAAGCATGTGGGCCGTCCTGAAGCGCGACATTTACGGGACATGGTACCATGTCTCGGTGAAGCACCTGCGGTGCTACGTCAGCGAAGCCACGTTCCGGCTGAACGAGGCGAACGTGAATTTCCACACGCTGACGCACCTGGAAGCGTTCGTGGAACTGGCCTTCAGTGCACGGATCACCTATCGGCAGTTGGTGGACGGGAACGCATGTGGCGAATTCGGATGCTACGAAGGAGCCGTGGGGTGGTAGGTGTGAAGGTCTTAGATGTCGATTCCGTGCTCCGCGAATGGGTTCCCACGTGGACTCAGGTCGAGTCCCAATCCACTATCTGGGACTCTTTAGGGCTTTTTGTGGTGTTGTGTGCGATTATTGTCGCCATTGCGACAGCGGCAGTGGTTTGGCGGAAACGGGTCAGCACCAAGTATTGGGTCTTGGTGGTTTTCTCCCTCGCAGGGGTTTGTAACATAGTTGATTTCTATCCTGGCCCCATTTCCCTTGCAGCGGTGGTACTGGTCTGGTTGCTCGGTAGTCACAGGAATCCTCCTCTCCAGCCACTTCCGAAACTCAAAAAGAATGAAATCCATGGCCGCGACGGATTCAGGTTTTTTCGTCTTGGGGAACGCGGCATCCTCAAAAGATTTTTTCCCGGGTGGCTGAGGTCGGCGAGGAACGAATCGGGTTTGTTGTGGGAAGGTTTTGGAGTCAGCATCTCAAGAACGACAGGGAAGGTGGAGGCCATTGCGGTTTGGCTGTATGGAGCCAATGGTGGGGTCGGCCATTATCACTATACGGTTAGAGCAAATACATTTGAGAGTAGCTATGGCGATGGACACTTCAACTTAATAACATATGAACAAAAATCAAACAACTGGGAGCGTAGAGTTCTAGAAGACGCAGCAAAGAGAATCAGTGTAGATGTGGGCCGCGGAAATCGTCCTTTGACGGTGACCTACGACGCAGAGAGCGAGGCGATTTCCATGTACGACGCCGAGTCCGGCAGGGACGTTTACATTAATAAGAATCGACCTAGCTCTTTAGACGATCTGTTTGTGTTCGGTCCCTATCCAAAGAAACTTGATGGTGTCCCTCGAAAGGAGCCGGGGTTCGCCATCAGCCCGACGGACACCATTCTGGGGGCTGGCGGAGGCCTTTTTATAAGCGCCCAAGATGTCTACGGAAACCCGTTGAAGCACGTCGAGGTGTCGTTCCAGGATAAGTCTGGCTATAGCTATTCGCAGGTTCTTGGTAGAGAGGAAATCTTCGTCAATCTTCCCGCAGGAATTGAGAAGATTCGTGTTTTGTTCCGCAGGGGCGGTTACGGGGAACTGAGTGCCGAAGTGGACATGACTCGCGGCAGCGGAAGAATCGAGGCAGTTTTAGAGCCTTTGCGGGAAGAAGAGTAAAGCGTAGGCGGAGAATCCGCCATGGCGCAGACGGTTTGCAAAAGCATCGTGTACTGATCTTCGATCATCTTTTGTCCCTCGAAGGTCTCTCTCGCCGACTAAATACCAAGGGCTGCCGGGGATTCAGGCTTGGGCTGCACGTCGGCTATGGGACTGGCTAGCGACCGCTGACCGACGTTCACCGCCCGGCGGGTCGCCATCCCGCTTCTCGCCCGCTCCATCCCCCCGGCGACGCATCCAACCTTGTCACAGTCCAGTCTCGCCCCCGAAGGAACCCGCTTTTCAGCACGGTTCGGCCCATTGACTTCCCTTCCCGCTTCCCCTAGAGTCAACCTCGCTTCATACATACGGACACCCCTGAACACGCGGCGCGACGGCGATGCTATCGGAATTCCCCTCGGAAGAAGGGAGCTAGTCTAAGCGGTGAACGGGAGTTTCGGGACGGGGTGGAGTCAAGTAGATAATTCCCATAATTAAACCCACGCGTTATCTCATAACCCCTTATGATATGCTGCAAGGGGGCTTTCCGGATGCTAATCCCGCTTTCTGCCGAAAATCCACCTGAACGGCTGCTTCGCGAGGAACAGAACAACCTGAAGGTTGAACAGCACCCCCGCAAAATTCAGAAGGTCGGAAGGCTTCATGTAGATCTGCGAATCCCATACCCCCATCTGGCCGCTTACAACTATGAAGTCGCCCTCCACGGACGATTCCGCCACCGTTATCTCAAAATCCCCGGCTGGACTGGTTACTTTCATCAAAATTCTCCCGTGACCGATTAACCTCTGGGTTCATTATACCGTAATCCTCATCCGGAAACAGAAAGAGCCTTCCTCATCACTTCAACCGGGGCGTCTTCGCCCGTCCAGATCTCAAAAGCGTCAGCTCCCTGATAAAGGAGCATTCCGAGCCCGGATTCCGCTCTTAACCCCAGGGCCCTTGCGTCCCTCACGAGCGGAGTGACGGGAGGCTTATAGACAAGATCGTAGACCGCGCAGTTATTGCCTAGCAGGTCAAGCGGAAGGCGGAGGGGTTCAATATCGCCCATTCCCGCGGAAGAACAGTTAACCACGATGTCCGACTGTTCCATCAACTGCGCTACACGCTCTGTGTCCCCAAGCGGCGCCGCGGAGAATCCGATGTCCCCGAAGCCCGGGGAGAATTCCTCCGAAAGCTCCTGCGCCTTCAAATAGGTTCTGTTGGCGATCGCGACGCTTCGGGCCCCGCCCGTACACATCGCGACTATTACGGCCCTCGCCGCTCCACCGGCCCCCACGATAAAAACATTCCTGTCCCGCGGAACAAACCCAAGCTCCGAGTCGAGGGCTCTCAGCACCCCGGAGATGTCCGTGTTGTAGCCCTTGAGTCTGCCGTCCTCGTTAACTATGGTGTTTACCGCTCCGACCATGGAGGCCTCGGGAGCGATCTCGTCAAGACCCGCCATGACGGACTGCTTGTGCGGGATGGTGACGTTTACCCCGCGGAGACCGAAGGCTCTTATCGAGCTTACGGCCTCGTCCACATTCCGGGGGTCCACGTCAAAGGCCAGGTAAACGCAGTCAAGTCCGAGATGCCCGAACGCCGCGTTATGCATGGCGGGAGACAGGCTCTGGGATACCGGGTGGCCGAAAATGCCGTATATACGCGTGGTGGCTTTTATTTCCAAATCCGCTCTTCCTTGGGGTGACCGCGAAGAATTTTCCGCACCGCCGCGACATCGTGTTCGATCTGCGCCACGAGCTCGTCCACGCCCGCAAAACGTTTCTCGTTCCTCAGTCTTTCAACAAAATTAACCCTGACTTCCTCTCCGTAAAGATTGTCGCTGAAATCGAAAATATGGGTCTCGACCGTAAGCTTGCTCTCCTCAAACGTCGGCCGCACCCCTATGTTGGTGATGCTTCCGTGAAATCCGTCTGAGAGCTTTACGTACGTGGCGTAAACTCCCGGCTTGGGAAGGATCTCCCACTGCGTATCGAGGTTAACCGTCGGAAAACCCAGCTCCCTGCCTCTTTTTTCACCTTCCACAACGACGCCCTCTATGTGGTAATCGTAACCGAAAAACCGGTTCGCCTCGCTGATTTCCCCATCTCTTACAAGGTTCCTTATGGCGCTGCTGCTTACCACCCGGTCATCCACCCGCGCGGCTTCGGCAACTACCGTGTTAAAGCCGTGAGCATCCCCCATGGACCGCAGAAGGCCGACGTTTCCTCTTCTTTCGTGTCCGAAAGAAAACCCCGGACCCACGATTATGTCCTTTATCCTGAGGCGGTCGATGAGTATGTCTTTTATGAAATTCTCCGCGCTCACCTTCGAGAGTTCACGGGTAAAGTTGAGGCACACGGCCGCGTCAATCCCCGTAGCCTCAAGCATCTCGAACCTCCGCTCCAGAGGGAAGATGAGAGAAAGTTCCTTTCTGCCGAGAACTTTTTGCGGATGGGGATTGAAGGTGATCACGCAGGAACGCGTGGAATTCTCCCGCGAGCGGCGTTTCGCAGCCTCTATTATCTCTTTGTGCCCGAGATGAATGCCGTCAAAATTTCCAATGCCCGCCGAGATCTTGAAGTCCAGGGGATGCTTGGGGTCAAAAATAATCTTCATGCTTTCCGAAAACCAAAATCGTAAAAAAACAAATACCCGCTGGAAGCGGGAAAGGAAAAACTGAATGTTATCATAAAATATTTCTTGATTAGTCCTTGATGACGAACGGAGAACTCCTTAGAACAGAATCATTGAGAAAATATTTAAGTTGTTGACTAAGATTCCCCCTTCTTCAGTGCACATAATTTTTGACTCCGCGGTTTTAAGTTTGAAACCACGTATTCCAGCGGAAGAAGTTTAGCTGACTTTGAGAAAGAGTTAGCATCTGCCGCTAGAAACCTCCATTCCCGACAATCTTTCTCAGTCTATCAAGATTCGGAGAAAGTTTCGTAAAACAGGTTTGAACAAACTCAATGGTGCACTTCCGATTTCGATTCAAGGTCTTTGAGATAGATCCCTACACCCGCTTTCTTAGCCGCCTTTATCAGCATTTTATCCAAACTCGCAAGCATTAGAGACTCGCGGACGGCAAGTTCTAAGTAGGCCGCATCATAACTGCTCAGACCGTAGGAACGAGCCAGAGCCATGGTCCGGCCAAAGGACCGTTTCCAGTCGTGGGAGTCGACAGTGATGCGCAGGCTTTCCAGTCGGGAAGCAAAAGTCTCTACCTGTCCAACAGTTACTTCACAGTTTCTTTCGGCACACAGCATTACATTTAATGCTTCAAGGCACCACAACTCGGGTACCAGAGCATCTGCATTATTCATGCTTTCGAGTACTCTTTCAGCATACTGCTGGTCTGATTTTCTGGGGCTCGGTATAAGCCAGCGCATCGCCACTGAATTATCCAGCACGAATCGCGTCACTTTCTACCTTCCTTTCTGTATTTTTCCAAAACATCATTGGAAACAGGAGCAATTGTTTTGCTTATCCTTAGAATACTGCCAATTGCGGCTGCGGTCTTCTGTCTGGACGCATCTCTGCTCGGCAAAAGATCCGCAACGGGCTTGCCGCGGTTAGTTATAGTGAAGCTTTCTCCTCTTTGCACCCGTCTCAGTATTTCAGACAGCTTGGTTTTTACTTCGTAGGAACCTATATTTTTTTTGGACATAATTCTCTGTTCCTTAATAGTGCCTTTGCAGGTCAGTATACTGGTCTGCAAGATTAAATCAACACGTATTCACTCGTCAGCTAAACCGATTAAAGATATCTTTCTACCTCTTCCAGAAAGACGGCATCAGAAGCACCAGGACCGTGTAGAGTTCAAGCCTCCCTATGATCATGGCCAGCGAAAGTACGATTTTCGTAAGCGACCCGAGGTGGGAATAGCTGCTTGTCGGACCGACCTCGTCAAAAGCGGGTCCGACGTTGGTTATCGACGCAGCCGCGGCCGAGACGGCGGATTCCATGGATATGTCCTCAAGCATAAGAACCAGGAAAGCGATGAAGCCGCAAAGAAGAATGTAGAGGATGAAGAAGCTCGTTATGCTTGCGACCGCCTTCTCGTTTATGGCCTTTCCCTCTATGGTTATGGGGGAAACCAAGTTCGGATAAACGAGTCTCCGTATTTCCCTGTGCGCCTTTTTGAAAAGCACCATGATTCTCAGCGCCTTTACCGACCCGGAAGTCGACCCGGCGCACGCGCCGAAGAACATCAGCATGAAAATCACCCATTTCACGAAGGCCGGCCACGCGTCAAAATCCGTGGTTGTGAATCCGGTTGTGGTGATAATCGAGACCACTTGGAAAGAAGCGTAGCGCAGGGACTCTGAGAAGGTCCCGTAAACACCTGTCTGGATGAGTTCCATGGCAATGAACATCGTCGCGGCGATGACGAAAAAGAGATAGAACCGAAACTCGGAGTTCCTGAGAAGCCTCCCGGGCCTCCCGGTAAAAAAGTAGAAATGAAGCACGAAGCTCGTTCCCCCGAGGAACATGAAAAGCGTAATGAGCCCCTGTATGTAGACGCTGTCGTAGGCCCCTATGCTCGCGTCCCTGCAGGAGAAACCCCCTGTCGAGAGAGTGCTGAACGAATGCGTCAGGGCGTCGAAAAAACTCATTCCGCCGAAAACGAGGAGTACCGCCAGCACGGCCGTGAGGGCGATGTACACGACCCAGAGCTTCTTGGCCGTCTCGGCTATTTTCGGAGCGAACTTCTCCGTCGTCGGTCCCGTGGTCTCAAGCCCCATCAGCTGCGCCCCGCCGACAAAAAGCTTGGGGAAAATCGCGATTCCAAGGACTATTATCCCCATGCCGCCGAGCCACTGGGTAAAGTTCCTCCAGAAAAGAATTCCCTCGGGGAGCCACTCAATTGACGCAAGCGCTGTGGCTCCGGTGGTGGTGAAACCCGCGGTCGATTCGAAAAGCGCGTCGACCGGGCTGGCGAACACCCCGTAAGCATAGTAAGGGATGGCGCCGAAAACGCTCGCAAGCACCCAGCAAAGCGCCGCGATCAGAAAACCTTCTCTTCTTCGTATCTCGGTCGGAGCTTCGGGAACGCGGCAGATAACCATAAGCACAAGACCCGCAAGCGACGTCACAAGCGCCGAGACAAGGAAGGCGAAGAGGTCGTCCCCCCGGTAAAACAGCGCGCAGACGGCCGGCACGAGCATCAGCAGCCCGAGATACATCACGAACTTTCCCGTGACCTGAAAACAGAACCTGACGTTCACGAAACCAGTATCTCTTCAACTTTCTGCACGGCGGTCGGCAGGGAGAACACCACCAGGCGGTCCCCGACCTGCGCTACGAAATCCCCGCCGGGGAATACCGGTTTCCCGTCTCTTATGCAGACGCCTATGACCGAACCGTGCGGAATCCTGCACTCGGAAAGAGGTATCCCGAGGATCTTTGTATCCTCGGTTACGTCAAACTCGAGAATCTCTCCCGCCCCCTCGTAAAGAAGCGATACGTTAGCCTCTCCGCCGAGATGAAGCGAGTTCAGGATACCGTTCGCCACTGCCATGTTCACGCTTATGGCACTGTCAATGCCGATCGCTTCGAGCACTTCCACGTAATCGGGATTCGAGTAAAGCACGGTGCAGCGGTCGATGCCGAGATTCTTCGCGAGAAGCGCGCTGAGAACGTTGTTCTCGTCGTCACCGGTAAGCGCGAGCAGGTAATCGCTCTTTTCGACTCCGGCCTCCTTGAGTATCTCGAGATCGGTTCCGTCACCTTCAAACACCATCACTCCGACAACTTCCTCGGCCGCGGCCCTGGCCCTTTCATGATCGCTTTCGATGATCCTCACGGAAAGTCCTTTCGCGTGAAGCGCGGAGGCCACTTCGCACCCCACCCTGCCCCCGCCGACTATGATGACTGAATTGACCTTCTGGATTTTCAGGCTGAAAAGCTTCTTAAGCTTCTCAAGCGCCGAGGGAACTCCAAGAGCGAAAACAAAATCCCCCGGGCGAAGCTCCGTATCCCCCCGCGGAATAGTTATCCTGTGCTTCCTCTGCAGCCCGACGAAAGTCCAGTTCCTGGGGCTGCTGACGAAATTTTTCAGCTTCTCGTGTATTATGGGAACCCCATCATCCACCCTAAGCTTGAGAAGCTCTATCTGTCCGCTCGCGAAAAATTCCACCCTTCCCGCGAAAGGAGCGCTTATAAGCGCGCTTATCTTCTCCGAGATTATGCTGCTTGAGCTTATCAGCGAGATGTTCGAATTCTCTATTACCCTCTCGTACTCGGCATACTTCGCGTTTTTTACCGCGGCTACGATATTCCTGACTCCCGAGGCGTGGGCGATGAACGAGGCGAGTATGTTCGTCCTGTCGTCTCCCGTGACCGCGAGAACTATGTCGGCCTTCTCTATTTCCGCCTGTTTCAGGACGGCGGGGTCGTCCCCGTTCCCCTCGACTGCCAGAACATCCTGGGTTTCCTTGGCCCTGGCTATGAGCTCGGGGTCTTTCTCGATAACCACGACTTCCTGGCTTTTGGAAAGCTCCCTTGAGAGGAAATTCCCGACCTGACCAAGACCTATTATCAGAATTCTCCGCATAGCAGCAAACTAGCTCCGTGCCTGCTTTCCGAGAGCGCCGCCGGAAAGCTGAAACAGCCTTATCCCAAAGACGGCCACTAGCAGCAAGGCCGCGAGCTGCGCCTGGGAAAAATACTCTATAAAGCTAGGGGTAGTCTCCCTGATGAACTCGATCAGAAATCTCTGGGCGCCGAGAATGACGAACCCCACCGCGGAGACGAAGCCCGCGGGACGGTTCCCGGTTCTGATTTTCCAGAGAAAGACAAAAAGCAGGGCCATAAACAGCGTATCGTAGAGCTGGGTGGGATGGACATTGACTACCCTCTCGGAAAAGGAGACCGCCCAGGGCAGGGAGCACGCGGTTCCGTAATCGCAGCCGTTAAGGAAACATCCTATCCTTCCGACCCCGTGGCCAAGGATGAGGGCGGGGCAGACGATATCGAGAAGCGCCTGGAAATCCGTCTTCCCGAGCCTCGAGACGATCCACAGGGCGCAGAATATCCCGACCAGCCCCCCTACCGACGCATACCCCGATACGAAGTAGCGCGCCGGGTCGGAGAGAAACTCGGCCAGGGTGGCGTTCTGGTAAAGAAAAAGCATCTTGGCTCCCGCGAGCCCGGCGATAAAGCACGCGAGCAGGAGCGTGGAAGGAAGCGCCGGGTCCATTCTCCTGCGGCTTACCTCCGCGGATACAACCCAGTAGGCGACCAGGTATCCGAGCGCGAGAAATACCGAATACGAGTAGATGACAAGACCTCCGCCGAGGTCCAAAAGTACCGGGTACATGCGGCGTCTCCCTGGGCTACTCTTCTTTCAGAAGAGAATCCACGTTTAGCAAAGGCACCGTGTCGCCGCCTGAAAACTTGGGAAGGGTGCCGTCCCATTTCTCCGCGATTCGAAGCTGAATGATCTGCGGATTGTTCCGAAGCGCCTTTGCTTCTCTCTCGATCGCGTCGGCTCTCGCCTTGGACCCCACTTCTATCTCGAAAGCCTGGGCGCTCGCGGCGAGTTTTTTCTCCTCAGCGGCGGCTTCAGCTTGGGTAACTCTTCTTATTTTCTCGTTTTTGGCCTGAAGCGCTTCCTGCTCCGCCTTCACCTTGAGCTCAATCGCCCTGTTGAATTCATCCGAGAAATCAAAGTCTGTTATGGCGACGTTGGCTATTCTAAGGGCAGTGGGAGAGATCTCCTTCTCGGCCAGGGTAATCGATATGAAATTATTTATGGCTTCCTGTATCTCGACCTTGACCTCGGCCCTCTTGGTAACCAGCTGCTCGGCGGTGTACTTGGCCGTGATAGCCTTTACCGATTCCTGTATGGCGGGTTCTATGAGCGTCAGTGACACGGTGTTTCTTTTCCCTATCTTCTGGTATATGAGGGGAGCGAGATCTCCGGTAATGGAATACTGAAGAGTGACCTGGGTCTTTACCGTCTGGAGGTCCTTGGAAGCGGAAACGGCCTTGGCGGTCGCCGCGGTAAGGCGGATATCGATCTGCTCGACCTTGTCCATGAAGGGCTTTTTGATATGGAACCCCTCGGGAAGCGCCTTGGGCTGAACGGCGCCAAGGGTCCGCACGACTCCAACATGCCCGCTTTCCACTATTACGAAAACTCCCGTCACCAGGAAAAACAGCAGAATAAAAATTATCGGATAAAAAATATTAAGCTTGGGAAACTGCCTCTTGACTCTCATCTGAAACCTCCGTCTGGATACTTGTTACCGATACATTATAATCACCGCGCGAAAAAACAGAAACTCACGAAAAAAGGTTCGCCCTGCCACGCAAGAGGATTCGATATAAGCCGAATCCTCCCAGGTTCCGCTCCTACTCGGCAACCACCTTTATTTCTCTCTCCGTTTCATTGTAAGTCACATCTAGAACCTCGACGATCCGTCCGTCGCCGTCAATCAGGTCCAGCCTGACCACGTAAGTTCCGGTTTCAAGACCGGTTATAAATGCCGGTTTCCACTCGTCGAGAACAATCGACCATCTCCTGCCCGGTTCATCTTTCCTGGTAACGGTATACCTTGCCCTGTATCCGTCTTCTGACAGTTCCAGGTTATACAGGTAGAAATCAAGCATGATCTTCTTGGCATCGGCGCCCGAGTATTCTCCCTTGGGCCTGCTGTAGAAAATTGCCGCCCCGTTCTGCCGAACGTCAAAATCCTTTTGTATGCAGTTGCCCTGGGGGTCGGGAACGCAGAAATTGACCAGGTCCGAGGCTCCCGGGTTCTTGAAGCTTTCGTGGTAGGAACGGCTGGGAAAAGCGAACACGGTATAAAGATCCGGCGACAGGCCGTCGAGCTTTACCCATCCCCCGGCTTTATAAACCGCCCGGTACGGCTCGTTGTTAACTATGAGATGCACATGCTGCCCGTCGGCCGAATTAGCGATTTCAGCGGCTCTCGGCGACTGAGTCTGCGCGCCGAGTTCCAAGCCGCTGACTTCAAGAACCACCCGGCCTTCAGCGGCATCCATCGCCTCGTTCTCAGGATGCGTTATCCTGACTTTCGCCCCTTCCACGGGTTCCGACCTGTCTTCGGCGAATATCCTGACGTCGGAAGGTCCGTCATCCACAGAAGATTCATCCCCGCCGCAACCCGCAACCGCGAAAAGACCGGCCAGAAACAAAGACGCCAGAGATTTCAGGTAATCTCGGGCACAAAACTTCAATTGCCTGTCGATCATGACATCACCTCAAGTTTCATATTATAGTCCGTCCCCCCGACTCTTATCCTAACAATCCCATTAGATACTTATGCGCCCGTACATTATAATACTTGTGTGAAAAAACCGAAGCTCACAAGAAAAAGACTTCTGCAAGGAGCTAAAACGTTTTCTCCAACCTGTTCAAAGATAACTTTTCCTGAAATTTATGGAATAACCGATGGTAAAGCGGTAGGTACTTTTATAGAACACAGGTTCAGGGAACATCTTGCGGAAAATTATAAATTCAAATTTGGGAGCTCGGCAAAAGGAATTGATTTCCCGGAGTTGGAAGTTGACATAAAAGTCACAAGCATAAAACAGCCTCAGTCATCTTGTCCTTACAGATCAGCAAGACAGAAAATTTACGGTCTGGGATACTCTCTTCTGGTTTTTGTTTACGAGAAAACAGACGACCATAAGAACAAAACCGGTCGCCTGAATTTTCTGCACACAATTTTTGTAGAAAAAGAAATCACGGGTGACTACCAGACCACTAGGGGATTACGCCATATACTGGACAACGAAGGCAACAGCGATGATCTCATAGCATTTATGTATGAGAGAAATTTACCCATTGATGATATTCAGGCGAACAAGATCGCGGAGGAAATACTTAAGCAGAAACCTGAACAGGGCTACCTGACTATTTCAAACGCACTGCAGTGGAGATTGCAGTACGGCCGCATAATCGAGGTGGCCGGAAACGTTAATGGAGTGCATGACCTGTTGAAATCAAAGCGATGACCAAAAACGCTAAAAAGGCGGAATACGGTGATTTTCAAACACCGGAAGAACTAGCCCACCAGGTCTGTAGACTCTTAAAAAAAAGCAACGTAACTCCAAGAAGCATAATTGAACCGACCTGCGGAGTGGGCGCTTTTTTCATGGAAGCGCTGAGCATGTTCGACGAAGCAAGGGAGGGATACGCCTGCGACATTAATGACGGCTATATTGAAGTGCTGAAAAACAAGTTCTCGTGTTATTCAGGTGGTGTTCCGGCCAGAATTGAAACGGCTGATTTTTTCTCTAAAGACTGGGAATCCGACTTGTGTAATCTGCCGGAACCTATTCTGGTAATAGGAAATCCTCCATGGGTAACAAACTCACAGCTCGGTCAGTTGGGAAGTGATAACCTGCCCCCAAAAATCAACCATAAGAAGATGAAAGGATTGGATGCTTTAACCGGAAAAAGTAATTTTGACATATCGGAGTGGATGATAAGCCGGATGATTGAGTGGCTCCAGAAAAAGCAGGGAACGGTAGCAATGTTATGTAAAACCTCGGTCGCGAGAAAAATTCTGCTGAACGCATGGAAAAACGACAAAAGAATGGAAATTGCCACTATGCACCTGATCAACTCGAAACTTCATTTCCAGATTTCCGCCGACGCGTGTCTGCTGACCGTAACTTCCTCTGACAAGAAACACAAAGAGTGCAAAGTGTACGACCACATCGAGAAAGATAACCCGGCGCAGACAATAGGATTGCGGGACCGTTTTCTTGTTGCCGATATTCACGGTTACGAGAGAACGAAACACCTGATCGAAAACAGTCAACATTACAAGTGGAGAACCGGGATTAAACATGACTGCTCAAGAGTCATGGAATTGAAAAGAACGGGGGAAGGCCTGTATGTAAACGGGTTTGGTGAGACAATCGAAATTGAAGATTTATGTCTTTACCCTCTGTTGAAAGGTTCTGATCTCGCCAACGAAAAGACTCCTGAAAGATTCATGCTGGTTCCTCAAACAAGAATCGGGCAGGAAACAAGATATCTGGCAGAGGCGGCACCCAGAACATTAGAATATTTGACAAAACATGGCGACCTGCTGGACCGGAGAGTGAGTTCGATATACAAAGGCAAGCCAAGATTCTCCGTTTTTGGAGTAGGGGATTATGCGTTCAGCAGTTGGAAAGTAGCCATTCCCGCGCTTTACAAACAACTTGAATTCTTTGTTGTAGGTCCTCACGAGGATAAGGCAGTTGTGTTTGATGATACCGTAAATTTTATCGCCATGGAAAACTTCGATGAATCTTGCCGATTGGCAGAACTGCTGAACTCGGGCATAGCGAACAGCTTTTACAGGTCTTTTATTTTCTGGGACAGCAAAAGACCAATTACAGTTCAGCTGCTTAGATCCTTGGACATTGACGGGCTAACAGCAGAACTGGAAAACGAACATAAATACAGCATCAGCAAAACCTCGAGGCAGTTGCAGCTGATATAAGTCCGCCGAGAAGCAAAGCCATGTGAATCCGCTAATCAGATACTTGCGTACCGATACATTATAATGCCTGCGTAAAAACCGAAACTCGCAAGAAAAAAACTTCCGCGGGGAGCAAGGGCGTTTTCCCATCGTCGTCAATAAGACGCGGGCGAAAATCCCCCGGGGCAGGGAACTGTAAACGGAAATTCATGTCAGGTGTTCCCGAAGCCTGAACGCGTTCACGGCAAGCAGGTTTCCGCAACCGGGAAGCTCTGACGGGTGCGGCACAGCATCATTACGGGCCATCTTGCCCGCCCTCCGAGCAGTTTGTGAACCTTGAGAGCCCGGGCGAAGTCGCGCGGCGTAGGAAGTTCCTTCCATTTCGCTTCCGCCAGGGTCAGACGGCCGTCTTTCTCAATAATGAAATCCGTTTCGCGCGACTGGTCCCGATAGTACCATATTCTTGCTTCCGGGGCCGCAAGAGACAGGTATTTCCGCAGTTCGCCGAAAACAAAAGTCTCCCATATCGCTCCGACCAGATAGCTTCCTGTCACCACCTCTCCGCCAAGTCCCAGGAGGAAACACATCAGCCCGACATCATTGAAAAAAAGCTTGGGCGTCTTCGCAAGACGTTTTCCCGGATTCGCGAACCATGGTTCAAGCAGCGTAACCTGATTGGAAGCCACAAGCACGTTAAGCCACTTGTCGGCGGTCTTGCTGTTTATTCCCGTCTCCTTGGCGACTTCCGACTTGTTAAGCATCTGCCCGCTGCGAAGAGCCAGGGCGCGCATGAAGCGGTCAAAGTCCCGAAGCGACGAAATGTTCAGAAGCTGGCGCACGTCGCGTTCAAGATAGGTCGCCTGATAGCTGCCGAAATAGTCTGCGGGTCTCATCGCCGGATCCTCCCAGAGCTGCGGCATAAACCCGCGGCAGAGAATCCCGGCCATCCCCTCCCTCTTCTCCATCCGGGAAAACGCGGATCCCAGCTCCTCAATCGTAAGGCCTTCAAGCTCAAGCACGCCGCAGCGTCCCGCCAGAGACTCAGACACCCCCCGCATCAGGCCGAACTTCTGCGACCCGGCCAGAATGAAGCACCCGTTCATCTCCCTGTGCCTGTCTATCTCGACCTTCAGATAGCGAAACAGCCCGGGCGCGTACTGAACCTCGTCCACGAGCAGCGGCGCGGGATGACGCGAGAGAAACGACTGAGGATCCTCTTCGGCCAGCCGCGCTTCCGCCGGAAGGTCGAGGCTTGCGTAGTTGTAATCTCCGAACAGTCTTGTCAGCAGCGTTGTCTTGCCCGTCTGGCGGGCGCTCGTGACGATAACGGCGGGAAAGTGCCCCGCCATGCGCTTTACCGACGCGGCTATTTCTCTTGGAAACTCCTTATCCGACATATCAGGTACTGGAACTCCATTATTTACGGGTTTAAAATGGCTGAATTGTCAGCATCCTTCAAGAGAAAACAGAGAGAAATCTTGAACTGCCTGCAAGGCAGACCGGGAAGCGGACCCCGAAGTTCAGACAACGGCTTAAGCGTATTTCCTGCCGTCAGGCGTATCACCGCCCGCGAACGGCTGCGCGCGGATTCACCGATGCGCCGCTTCCCTCGCGTCCTTTATGAAAAGGCGGGGAGTCCTCCGCCCGTTCCACACGTTGAAGCGAAGGGCGAAAACCATGTCCACCTTTCCGGGAAGACGTTTCAGGGAAGCGTTAAACCAGATGCAGTTCAGCTCCGATCCGTTTCCCCCCGCCCTGAACGCGACATGCTGGTCCTTAAGCGAATTCTGGTTCACCACGGCGACGTCCTTCGAGAGAAAAAGCGGTTCGGGATTTCCTTCTCCGAAAGGCGCGAGGGTTTCAATCTCCGAGACAAGGGTGTCGCTTATGGAAGAGAGTTCGATCTCCGAGTCTATATCAAGCCTGCTTTCCGGTTTCTGGCCGCTTTTTCGAAGTTCTTCCGAGAACCTTTCCCTGAAAAGATCTATTTCCTCCTCCCGGACCGTCACTCCGGCCGCGTAGGCGTGTCCCCCGAACTCCACGAGAAGATCACCGCATTTTGAGAGCACCGAAAAAATATCGATTCCTCCGAACGACCTTCCGCTCCCCTTGCCCACTCCGTTTTCGTCGACGGAGATCAGGAAAGCGGGTTTTCCGTAGGATTCGGCCAGGGAAGAGGCCACGATGCCTACGACGCCCTTGTGCCATTCGCGGGAGGCGAGAACGAGGCAATTGCCGTCCGCGTACCCGGAAGCGGACTCGACCATCCTGATGGCGTCCCGCAGTATCTCTTCCTCGACCCCGCGGCGCTCGGAGTTTCGCTCATCAAGAAATTTCGCAAGCGAAAGAGCGTCCTCGGGGCTCTCGGCGAGCAGAAGCTCAACCGCCTTGTCTGCGGAATCAAGTCTCCCCGCTGCGTTTATCCTGGGACCGAGACGGAATCCGATATCGAACATCTCGATGCCCTCGCCTATGCCGCTCACTTCCTTGAGGGCGCGCAGTCCCTGCCGTCTCGGATCCCGCATTCTCTTAAGACCTTCTTTCAGCATGATCCTGTTCACGTTCTCAACCGGCACGCGGTCAGAAACCGTTCCAAGCGACACGAGATCGAGAAAATCCCCCATGTTGGGTTCCGCCACGGTTTTGAAAAATCCTTCCTCCCTCAGCGTTCTTCTGAGCGCGAGGGCGAGATTGAACGCCACTCCGACGCCGGAGAGCTCCTTTCCCGGGTAGCGGCAGTCGGGCTGACGGGGGTTGAGAACGGCGGCGGCCTCGGGCACCGGGCCGAGCAGGCTGTGATGATCCGTAACTATGAAATCCATCCCGAGCGTCCGCGCGTCGGCCACCTCCTGCGCGGCGGTGATTCCGCAGTCAACGGAGATCACGAGCGTCACCCGCTTCTGACTGAGGGCGCGAAGCGCCCCGGAGTTCACCCCGTAGCCCTCCCTGAACCTGTCGGGGATATAGTACGTGACGTCGCAGCCGAGAGCCCTCAGGAAACCCGTGAGAAGAGAGGTCGCCGTGACGCCGTCGACGTCGTAGTCCCCGTAGACGGCGACTTTTTCCTTTCCGTATACGCAGCTACGAAGGCGCGCCACCGCATCCTCCATGCCTTTCATCAGGAAGGGAGAAGGCAGGTCCGAGAGAGACGCGGAGAGAAACACTTCGGCGTCCTCGGCGGAACTTATCCCCCTGTTCACCATAAGTCCCGCGGTTACCGGCAGGATGCCGAGTTTTGCCGAAATCCTCTCAACCTGCCCCCTGGCGGGTTTTGCGACTACCCATTTTCTTTTGTTCATAAGAATTCCACGGGGAGGAATTCAGGAAGAGACGCTTTGCTTCCCCAGGTGTTCAGCGAGACCCAGAAGCCCGAGGTAGTAACTGTGCGCCCCGAACCCCGAAACCACTCCGAGCGATACTCCCGAGACAAACGATTTCTGCCTGAAGTCCTCCCTTTTGTATATGTTGGAAATATGAACTTCCACAACAGGCATTCCGGTCGAGAGTATGGCGTCCCTTATTGCCACGCTTGTATGGGTATAGGCGCCGGGGTTTATGATTATTCCGTCGAAATTCCCGTAAGCGTCCTGTATGGCGGTGACTATCTCCCCTTCCGAATTCGACTGAAAGAAGGAAAGCCCGACATCCCCGCCGAGGGAACCGGCGCTCGAAGAAAGAGAAGATTCAATCTCAGAGAGGGTAAGGCTTCCGTAAATATCAGGTTCCCTCTTGCCCAGCATGTTGAGATTCGGACCGTTTATGACAAGTATTTCCATGGGACAAGATACCGGGAGTAATAATAATTAAAGGGCCGGGAAAAACCAAGCGGGGTTCCTACCTGCCGAGAAGAACCATTATCTCTTCCCGCTTGTCCCTGTAAGCCGGGTTGTCGGGTTCCATCTCGCAGAGAACTTCAACTATCCCCAGAGCGTCTTCGTAAAGTCCCTGGGAAACATAGAGGTTAAGCATCGTGTCCGTCTCGAAAGCCCCGGCCCGCGGCCTGCCTTTCTCCTCCGGTTCCGGGGAAGGCTCTTCAGGCCCCCCGGCACCCTCCTCTAGGCGCCATGGATCCGGAACGGGCGACAGGGCGACCCTGAAGGCTTCGGCCGTCCTGCCCGCGCTTTTGTATATGTGTATCAGCAGGTCCGACGCCTGCGCGTTGCGGCGGTCAAGAGAAAGCGCTTTTTTGAGTTCATCCTCCGCGGCGGCGGCATTCCAGCACATAAGATGCGCCCTGGCCAGAACGAGTCTCGCCCTGCTGCTGTCGCCCTTTTTCTCCGTGAAATCGGAAACCGCGCGTCTCGCCCTGCTCACCTCTCCAAGCGCGAGATGAACTTCCGCAAGCGCGAGGAGCGAATCGGAATCGGGAAACGTCCTCAGGGTATACTCGTACCTCTCCCGGAGCGCTTCGAGCTCACGCTGACTCAGACTCCTAAGCTGCTTGTCCATAAGCCTTGTCGTTCCCGCAAACCCCGGCAACCGCCGCGTCTTTTCTCAGTCGGCTCCGAGCAATATCATATGCGGGAATCCTATCGGCACCGCCTTACCAAGAATACCGCAATGCGGCGGAGCGGACAACACCGAACGGAACGCCGCCGCGGCCCGGAGCTACCCTCTTTTCGGGAAAGAAAACATCTCCACTTCCCTTATGCCGGCAAGCCTGGCAAACAGGAAATAGAGTATGACGCCCAGGCCCACCGAGGCGGCCATGACCAGCGCCTTGTCAAGAGAAAAACCGGTTTCGCTCCAAGCGGAAAGACCGGCGACGGCGCTTACCGCAAAGCCCATGATAACCGCGACCGCAAGAACCCTGAGCGAAAAGAAAAGGATGTCGCGGGAGAGAAAATGTCCCAGGCGGCCGTTCAGCAGGATAACCAGCAGAACGAAATTCGCCACCGAGGAGATTGAGCTCGCAAGCGCGAGACCCAGGTGGTCAAGCGAGAAGACGAACCCCAGGACGAACCCGCAGACCGCGTTCAGCAGGAAACAGAAAAACGCCACCTTGACCGGCGTCTTAGTGTCCTGAAGGGCGAAGAAGGCGGGCACGGTGATCCGGATTCCTCCCACCGCGAAAAGCCCGAGCCCGTAGCCCAGGACGGCCTGGGAAGTGTTCATGACCGCCGCGTAATCAAACTGGCCATGCTGGTAGAGAAAGTTGCAGAGAGGCACCCGCAGGGCCACTATCCCGACCATCGCGGGCACCATTATGAACAGCATGCGCCTGAGAGAGCGCCGGTATTCTGTGCCGAAGCCCCCGTAATCCCCTCTCGCCGCGTGGCCCGAAAGCGCGGGAAGCGTAACGGTCGCCAGGGAAACGGCCACCACCCCTAGGGGAAACTCCACTATCCTCTCCGCGAAATAAAGGTAGGAGACCGTTCCTTCCGACATGAAGGACGCGTACTGGGTATTCACGAGTATGTTGAGGTTGTAGACCGCTATTCCGAAAAGCTGGGGGAACATGAGAATCGCGAGTCTCCTGACCGCGGGGTGACCAAGAGTCCTCGCGAAGCCGAACATGAACTTTTCTCTGCGAAGATAAAACAGGTGGAGCAGCAGCTGCAGCACTCCCCCGCCGAGGACCCCGAAGCAGAGAGAAGCTACGGGCACCTCGAATTCCCTGTAGAGAAAAAGGGCGCTCGCTATTATGCACAGGTTGAAAAGAACCGGGGAGAAAGCCGGAGCGAAGAAATGCCGCACGGAGTTAAGAACCCCCATCGCGAGAGCCGTGAGAGATATGAAAAGCACGTAGGGGAAAATAAGCCTGTTAAGATAGACCGCCAGGTCGAAGGTCTTCTGATCGAATCCGTAGGCGAAGAGCTTCACCAGCCAGGGGGAGAAAACTATCCCCAGCACGACGACCAGAACGAGAATGATGAAAAGCGCGGTGAACGCGGAGCGCAGGGCGTCCCTCGCCCCCCGCCTGTCCCCCGATTCAAGGTACTCCGAGAACACGGGCACGAAAATCGCCGCCAGGGAGCCTTCGGCGAAAAGGCGCCGCAGCAGGTTGGGGATGCGGAACGCTACGTAAAAAGCGTCGGTCTGGAAGCCCGCTCCGAAAAGCGCCGCCACCACGACATCCCGCAGGTATCCGACGATCCTGCTCAACAGGGTAAGAAAACTTACCAGCCCCCACTTGCGCCTATGGTCCTGTCTTGCTTCCATGAAAACCCTGGTCCTCCGGCAGGTCGCCGTTCCCGGGAGGATCGACGAACTCAAACTCTATCTCGCCTCTTAGCGCTTCCAGCACCCCGCGCGTTTCCGAGGCGAGTTCAGGAGTGGTGATCACCTTTACTATCATCTCTTCCGGGATCTCCGTTCTCACCCACATCAGGTGCCCGTAGGTGCCTAGTATCGCCTGCAAGAGAACATTGGAACTCCTGTCCGCGAGCTTTATGAAAAAAACAGACATTTTTCCTAAGACAACCCCATGTGGAATCTCGCCTTCCAAACCGTCGCGTCCCCGGATGAGAGTATATACAAAATAAGCCAACAAGTGGAATTGCGGCCCCAACTGATAGTATTTTTTCTTGAATCCCCTCACGGCGGCATCCGTTATTAAAGCAATATCTAGCCTTATGTTTTTACCGTTCAAACGCTGAAAAGACTAACTATTTCAAAATGTTACTTGACTTTTCACATGTTTTTTTATAATTTATGAAATGGCATGGAAAGAATATGTTATGGCATATAATGGCAGAAGATAGCATAAAATGTTCAGAGGAAGATACGAACACACTATGACCAAGACCGGAAGGGTCAGCATTCCTTCGAAGTTCAGGGAGGTCTGCAGGAAGAAATATTCCGACGAGACCTTCGTAATCACGAACTTTGACCGCTACCTCATCGCCTACCCCATGAGGGAATGGAACGAACTCGAAAAGAAGCTCTCCAAGATATCCATAACCGACAGCGAGGTAACGTCTTCAATACGCTATCTCATGGGAAACGCGGTTGACTGCCCCGTGGACAACCAGGGAAGAGTTCTGATTCCCCAGTCTCTGCGCTCATACGCCGCCATTGAAACTGAAGTCGTTCTGGTCGGCATGCTGAAAAAGATAGAGATCTGGTCAAAGGAGATATGGGAGAAGGAAAACGGCTCAGGAGCATTTGACACTTTCATACAAGGCAGGGAGGTGCTTGCCGGATATGGACTCTAAGAGGGTAAGAGCCGCGGAGGCAAGTTCCGAGCCGCAGGAACAGTTCCACTCCCCGGTCATGGCAAGAGAGGTAGCCGAATACCTCGACCTGCCGGAAGGCGCAGTAGTGGTCGACGCGACTCTGGGTCTCGGCGGACACTCCGAACACATCCTTAACGAGTACCCTTCGATATCGAAGCTTGTGGGCATGGACGTCGACCAGGCCGCGATCTCTCTTGCGAAAGGCAGGCTCTCGGCCAGCGCGGAAAAAGTAGAGACAGTGAACAGAAATTTCATACACATCAAGAACACGGTCAATTCCATGGGAATAGAATACGTGGACGGCATAGTCGCCGACCTGGGAATTTCCTCTTTTCAGCTCGAGCGCAGCGGCAAGGGATTCAGTTTCAGCAGAAACGAGCACCTCGACATGAGGATGGACGCGGGTCTTCAGTTCTCCGCCTACGATCTTGTAAACGAAATGAAAAGCGAAGAGCTTGAATACATACTGAAAAAGTACGGCGAAGAGAAATTCGCGCGGAGAATCGCCAACTCGATAGTGAAAAGCCGGGCCAAAAAACCCATACAGACTTCCTCGGAACTGGCCTCGATAATATCGAACTCGATTCCCAAGAAGTTCCATCCGAAAAAAACGCATCCCGCGACCAGGACTTTTCAGGCGCTTCGAATCTCGATTAACAATGAACTCGACAATCTGGCGATCTTCATCGAAGAAGCCGTGAGTATCCTCAACACAGGAGCGAGGCTTGTGATCATTTCCTTCCACTCGCTTGAAGACAGAATGGTCAAGCACATGTTCAGAAAACTCGACTCCCCGTGCGCATGTCCTCCGGACCTTCCCGTATGCGCGTGCGGAAGAGTTCAGCAGGCAAGAAGGGTGACCCGCTCGGTCGTAAGGCCCGGAAAAAGAGAAGTGGCGGAGAATCCCAGGGCGAGAAGTTCAAAAATGAGAGTAGCAGAGGGGGTATAGCAGCAAATGAGAAAAAAACCTGCCGCGAGGAAAAAAAAGGGGGAAGGATTTCCCCTGCGCGCCGCGATCATCCTCGGGGTCCTGTTCGTAACGGCCCTTTGCTTTCTGCGCGTCAAGATTGAACACACGAGAACCGGTTACGAGATCACGGAGAACAAGGAAAAGGAGGCGGAACTCTTAAAGGAGGGCCAGATTCTCAGCTACGAACTCTCAAAGCTGAAGTCCCGCGAATTCCTGGAACCCGTGGCGAAGAAAATGGGTTTCAGGTTCGCAACCTATAAGGATGTCGTTTTCGTTGAAGAGGTAGTGCTTGCCGGAAGGGCGGAATGAAGAAGTCAAAAAAAGGAAGATGGAAATTTTATGTCACCACGATTTTTATCGCCGGCCTCTTTGCGGCTCTGGGATACAGGTCCTTTGAACTCCAGGTGCTCCAGAGCGAGAAGTTTTCCGCCGGGGCCAGAAAACAGCACAGCAGGGTTTACAAGATGCCTCCGGTACGGGGAACCCTGCTTGACCGGAACAAAAAAACCCTGGCCACAAGCGTCTGGGCAACTTCGATCTATCTGAATCCCAAGGAAGTAAAAGACCCTGACAAGCTTGCGCGGGCGATATCGAAGCCGCTGGGCATGTCCCGCAAGAAACTGACCAGTCTTGCGCGCTCCAAGAAGTCCTTTGTGTGGATCAAAAGGGGAGAGGACCCCGGAACGGCAAAAAAGATAGAGGCCCTGAATCTTTCGGGGGTCGGTTTCGCCGAGGAACCGAAAAGAATCTACCCCAACGGTTCCCTGCTCGGGCAGGCGATCGGATTCACCAACATAGATCTCAAGGGAGTGGAGGGTCTTGAATACGGCTTCGAAAAGATGCTTGCCGGCAAGCCCGCCACGGCGAGAATCAGAACCGACGGCAGGGGAAACCGTATATCCGACGTCCTGCTGAACGCGAAAGAACAGTCTACGAAGGGAAACGACGTGCTGCTTACCGTGGATTCCAATATACAGCACATAACGGAAGCCGCGCTCGAGAAAGGCATAAAGGAAATGAAAGCGGATAGGGGAGCCGTCCTCCTGATGAACCCCCAAACCGGTGAGATACTCTCCATGGCCTCCTATCCGTTCTTCGACCCTAACCGCTTCGGCAAGTTTCCCCAGGAAACGAGGAAGAATCTCCCCGTGTGGATGTCCTTCGAGCCCGGTTCCACGCTGAAGGTGTTTCTGGCGGCGACGCTGCTTGAAGAAAAGATGGGGGATGAAAATACCGAGTATGACTGCGAGAACGGAAAGCGGAAAATCGGCCCGAAAGTAATAAAAGACGTGCACGGCCACGGAATCCTGACGGTTTCCGAGACCATAACGTATTCAAGCAACATATGCGCCTGGAAAATGGGCAGGACCCTGGGGAAGAAAAAACTTCACGATTCGCTCAGGAATTTCGGTTTCGGAGAGACGGTCGGAGTGGACCTTCCCGGGGAAGCCAGAGGGAAAATACAGAACCTGAGGAACTGGGGAGACGTAGAACTGGCGACGATATCGTTCGGGCAGGGAATATCGGTAACGGCAATCCAGCTGGCGACCGCCCTTTCGAGCATCGCAAACGGCGGATACCTGATGAAGCCTTATATCGTGAAGAAAATAGTCTCGCCCGAGGGCAAGGTTCTCACGGAAAGAAACCCGGAGCTTGTTAAAAAAGTCATTTCCTACGATACGGCTTCGAAGGTCACCGGAATCCTCGAACAGGTGGTGGAAAGCGGCACGGGCAAAAACGCCGCCATTCCCGGCTACAGAGTCGCCGGAAAAACAGGCACGGCGCAGATGCCCGATCCGGAGACCGGCACTTACCACGAAAGCAGGTATCTTTCGTCGTTCATCGGCTTCGCCCCCGCCGATGACCCGCGTCTTGCCCTCGTCGTAATCGTCGAGAACCCCAGAAAGCACACCTACGGGGGAGTGGTCGCGGCTCCCATTTTCAAGTCCATAACCGAAAAAGTCCTGTTTTACATGCAGATACCTCCACGCGAGAAAAAGGTTGAAGAAACGGTCATGCCGGACATGGTGAACAAAAGCGCGAGAGACGTCATGAAATGGGCGGAAAAGGAGGAAGTGTCGGTCAGGTTCATAGGAAGCGGCTACGTGGTCAGCCAGCATCCGCCTTCAGGAAAAAAAATAAGAAGGGGAACGGACTGCACCTTTACCCTCAAGCAGAACATATGAGACTGGCGGATGTTCTGAGAAACGCGGGAATCGAAGCTCTGACTGGATCCGAGAATCCGGGAGATACGGAAATTACGGGAATAACTCTCAACTCGCAGAACGTGGAACCGGGATCCCTTTTCATTGCCATCAGGGGCAAGGTCGCCGACGGGCACAGTTACGTCGCCTCCGCGGTAAAGAAGGGAGCGGCCGCCCTCCTGCTTGAGGAGGTTTCGGCGGAAATCCCGGACCTCGGGGTTCCCTTCGCAAAAACGGGCGACTCAAGGGCCGCGGCGTCCATCGTCGCCTCCAATTTTCACGACCACCCTTCCCTCGCGATGAAGGTAGTCGGGGTGACGGGAACAAACGGGAAAACCACGGTGTCCCACATGATAGAGGCCGGCTGGAGGGCCGACGGGATAAACACGGGACTTCTGGGAACCATAGAGAACAGATACATGGGCAAAGCCGAACCCGCTTCCCTTACAACGCCCGACCCCGTAGCTTTCATGGGCGCGCTGCGTGAAATGAAAGACGCCGGAGTGACAAACGTCACGCTCGAGGTGTCTTCGCACGCCCTTGATCTGAAAAGGGTTGACGGATGTCACTTCGACGCGGCGATATTCACGAACCTGACCCAGGATCATCTGGACTACCACAAGACGCTTGAAGATTACTTCAGGGCCAAGGAAAGGCTTTTCTCGGAAATCCTCGAAAAAAGCGCGAAAAAAGAGGTGTTCTCGATAATAAACGCGGATGATCCTTTCGCGGACAGGATATCCGTCCCGAAAAAAAGTCGGAAAATAACGTTTTCCGCGCAAAGAAAGGACTCAGCCGTATTCGCGGAGAATTTCACGCTTGATTCCGGAGGCATAAAGGCCGCGCTGGCCACCCCGTGGGGCAAGGTGGAACTTGACTCAGAACTCATGGGGAAACACAACCTCTACAACATGATGGCGGCAGCCGGAACGCTCCTCTCTCTCGGTTCGTCCCCGGGGACGACCGGGAGAGCGCTGAGCGGACTCGGGCGCATCCCGGGAAGACTCGAGAAGATTGAGACCGCCTCGGGAATAGATGTTTTCGTAGACTACGCTCACACTCCCGACGCGCTTGAGAACGTGCTTGCGTGCCTGAAACCTTTCTGCGCGCGGAGACTCATCACCGTCGTGGGCTGCGGAGGAGACAGGGACAGGGGAAAACGTCCCCTCATGGCCGCGGCGGGACGCAGGTATTCGGACATGCTGATAGTGACTTCTGACAACCCGAGAACGGAGGACCCGGAGAGGATAATAGCGGATATGACCGAGGGGACAGAACCCGGGGACCCGGGGGTGGCGGTAATAACCGACAGGGAAGAAGCCATAAGGCACGCCGTGCGCGAGGCCGGGCCCGGAGACACGGTACTTATAGCGGGAAAAGGTCATGAGGACTACCAGATAATCGGCACCGAGAAAATTCATTTTGACGACAGGGAGATCGCGGAAAAATACCTTGAAGCCAGGGACAGGAGAGAACTTTGAGATTCAGTCTTGACTTTCTGCTAAATTCCACTGGGGGAAGCCTCGTCGGCGGCAAGATGCCGGTCGGAGCTTCGGGAATATCCATCGATTCCAGAAATATAGAGAAAAACCAGATCTTCATCGCCATAGAGGGGCCCAACTTCGACGGGCACGATTACGTTGCCGAGGCCCTTGAGAAAGGCGCGGCGGGAGCGATAGTGGAAAAACGCCCGCAGATACAGGACTCAAGGCGCAGCTGCGGTGCGATAATAAAGGTCGAATCCACGCAAAAAGCTCTCCTCGAGATGTCGAGACACTGGAGAAATTCGTTCCCCGGCCTCAAAGTCGCCGCCATTACGGGTTCGAACGGAAAGACCACGACCAAGAACATGACCCACAGCATACTGTCCGTATCGGGAAGCGTGCTCAGCACCCGCGGCAACCTGAACAACCAGATAGGCCTTCCGCTGAGCCTCCTGAAACTGGAAAATAGCCACGATTTCTGCGTGCTCGAGATGGGAATGAACTCTTTCGGGGAGATAAGGACTCTCGCGGATGTCGCCTCGCCCGACGTGGGGACGATCACCACGGTAGGCAAGGCCCACCTGGAGGGAATGGGGGACCTCGGGGGAGTCGCGAAGGCCAAGGGAGAACTGGTTGAAAACTTCGGAGAGGGAAACACTTTCTGCGTAAACGTCGACGACCCCTGGGTGAAGAAGATAGCGGCCCGCGCGCGCTGCCGGAAGGTCACGTACGGAGTGGCCTCTCCGGAGGCTTTCATAAGGGCGGACGACGTCAGCCGCGAGGAGATGGAGCTTATCGAGTTCACGATACACGTCGGCAGGCAGTCCGCCAGAGCGAGAATAAGGGGGATAGGCGCTCACAACGTCACAAACGCCCTTTCCGCCTCCGCTCTCGCGTACTCGCTCGGATGCGGAATGAACGAGATACTGGAAGGCCTCGGGGAATACGCTCCCCCGGCCATGCGCCTTGAGGTTCTCCATACCCCTTTCGGCTTCAGAATCATAAACGACTCGTATAACGCGAATCCCGACTCGATGCGCGCGGCGCTTGACGAACTCGCCGCTCACCGGCGCGGAAAAGCGAAGGCGGTAGCGGTTCTCGGGGACATGCTGGAGCTGGGAGAAAGCGGCGAAAGGGAACACCGGATGATCGGGGAGCATATCTCGAAGCTCGGCCTTGACATGGTGATAGCCATGGGGGAATTCTCCCGGTCGCTCGTATCGTCCGTACGGGGACAGACGGCGCGGCGCGTGGCGGAGAGCCCGCAGGAGGCTGCGGCCCTGATTCTTGAGGTGTGCCGGGAGGACGATCTGGTGCTCGTAAAGGGGTCCCGGGGGATGAAGATGGAAACGGTAATACAGATGCTTTACGAAAAATAAGCCATGTTCTACTTTCTGCACCTTCTAAAAGACGATTTCATTTTCCTGAACGTCTTCAAGTATATAACCTTCCGCTCTTTCGGGGCCGGACTGACTTCATTCATCCTCTGCGTCCTCCTCGGGAAAAAGCTGATCGACCTGCTGAAAGCCGCGCAGTTCCAGGAGACCATACGCAAGGAAGGACCCAGCAGTCACGGCGCGAAGGCCGGCACTCCTACGATGGGAGGAATATTCATCGTAATGGCCGTAATCATCTCGTCTCTCCTGTGGACAAACTTCCTCACGGACAAGGTCATGCTCGTGCTTCTGTTCACGGCAAGCTTCGCCATCCTGGGATTTTTCGACGATTTCATGAAGGTAAGGAGAGGAAAGGGAATAAGGGCGAGGGTGAAGTTTCTCTGCCAGACTCTCATAGCCGTGACTTTCGTGGCTATTCTCTGCATGAACGAAAGCGGAAGTTTTTCAATGTCCATGAGAGCCGGCGAAAGCGCGGTGTACTCGTCGACCTCGGTGGTGTTTCCGTTCATAAAGCAGGCAGTCGTGGATCTTGGATATCTCTACATATTTTTCGCCCTCCTGGTCACGGTAGGGTCTTCAAACGCGGTGAACCTCACCGACGGCCTTGACGGTCTGGCCATAGGCTCGATCGCCATCGTAACCACCACCTACATAATCTTCGCCTATCTCGCCGGAAACCTGCAGTTCGCAAGCTACCTGCAGATCCCGCACGTGCAGGGAGCCGGGGAACTGGCCATTTTCCTCGCGGCGGTCGGAGGAGCATGCCTGGGGTTTCTCTGGTACAACTCCCACCCGGCCGAGGTGTTCATGGGAGACGTGGGTTCCCTTGCGCTGGGGGCGGCCATAGGATTCAGCGCCCTGATGATAAAGCAGGAAATACTCCTGATAGTGGCGGGAGGGATATTTTTCGTGGAAACGCTTTCGGTGATAATCCAGGTGATCTCGTTTCGCTCCACGGGCAGGAGGGTTTTCAGGATGACGCCTCTTCATCACCATTTCGAGCTTGCCGGATGGGCGGAATCGAAAGTGGTGGTGCGTTTCTGGATAATATGCGTGGTTCTCTCCATTCTGGCTCTTTCGAGTCTGAAGATAAGGTGATCGGATGAAACTCGGGAAAAACAGGTTCCTGGTCGTCGGTCTGGGAATAACGGGAATTGAGACTTCAAGATTCCTCCGCTCCAGAGGAATCCCGGTTAAGGCGACGGACTCAAGGGAGGCCGGAGAGATCGGACCCGCGGTGGAAAATCTCGCGGCGGGAGGCATGGATATCCGCTGCGGGACTCATGCGCCCGAACTGTTCGAATGGGCCGATACGATAGTTCTGAGCCCCGGGGTAAGGTTCGATCTTCCCGAGATCAGGGACGCCCGGGCGGCGGGAAAAGCGGTAATAAGCGAAATCGAGCTTGCGTGGAACTTCCTGTCAAAACCGGTAATAGGCATAACGGGAACAAACGGGAAGACGACGACCACGTCCCTTCTGTCGGAAATGCTGAGACGCAGCGGCCTGAGAATCTTCACGGGAGGAAACATAGGAACGCCGCTCATATCGGTAGCCGGAAAAGACGACGAATACGACTTTCTGCTGCTCGAGCTCAGCAGCTTCCAGCTCCAGGGAATAAGGGGGTTCTCGCCCCATGTTGCGGTGATTCTCAACATATCGCCGAATCACCTGGACCACCACTCGAGCATGCAGGAGTACGAAGCGGCCAAGCTCGGGCTTTTCGCAAACCAGGGAGAAAACGACTGGGCCGTGTTCAACGCGGACGACCCGGCGGTGGTTAAGGGCTCGGAGAGCTTCAGGGCGAAAAAAATATCTTTCGGAACCGGCAAGGAAGAAACCGACGTCTGCTGCTGGGAAGACGAGGTAGTTTTCGGGGAGCTTTCCTTCTGTCTTCGGAACTCGGCGCTCGTCGGAGAACACAACAGGGAAAACATAATGGCCGCGGTGGCCGTCGCGGGAGCGCTGGGCTGCGGGCGGGACCCGGTGCAGAAAAGCATAGACGAATTCCGCCCGCTTCCGCACAGGACGGAATTCGTGCTGACGGTAAGGGGGGTGGACGTGTACAACGACTCAAAATCCACGACCCCCTTCGCCACCCTGAGAGCAATTGAGAGCCTGCCCTCCCCGATCATACTGGTAGCCGGAGGAAAGGACAAGGGAATCGACTACTACTGCCTTAAGGACGCGGTGGCAGGCAAGGTAAAAGCCCTGGTCCTGATAGGGGAGACAAGAGAGAAAATGCGCGCCCAGCTGGGAGACCTGGCGGAGACGACGTGCGCGGGTTCCATTGAAGAGGCGACGCGAAGCGCTTTTGATCTCTGCGAAGCCGGAGACACGCTCCTGTTTTCGCCCGGGTGTTCAAGCTTTGACATGTTCAGCTCATACGAGGAAAGGGGAAACCTGTTCAAGGAGATAGTAAGGAATGTTTGATTTCAGAAACAGGGATTTCGACATACTGCTCCTGGGGCTCGTGCTCATAGTGGCGGGAATCGGCGTGGTGGCCGTATACAACTCAAGCTCGATATACTCGCTTGAAACCTACGACAACTCGATGCGGTTTCTGAAATTTCACGTCATATATCTTCTCGTGGGAATAACGGCCATGGTGACATTGATGCACGTGAAGCCGTCTTTTGTAAGAAAGCTGGTCTACCCGGGCTATCTGCTCGGACTCGCCCTGCTCGCAGTCGTGCTTCTGCCGGAGATAGGAAAGGAAGTCGGCGGGGGACGAAGGTGGATTTCGGTCTGGGGATTTTCGTTTCAGCCGTCTGAGTTCTGCAAGTACATGCTCGTCATATACATGGCGCACTTCCTCTTCAAGAAGGAGGACAGAATGGACAGCTTCTGGATCGGCATTTTCTCCCCCCTGCTCGCCGGCGGCGCCTACGTGGGGCTTATCCTGGCCGGACCGGATCTCGGAACCTCTTTTCTCGTTCTGGCGATTCTTTTCGTAATGCTCTTCGTCGGAGGGGCGAAGCTCCGGTACCTGCTCAGCATCGGGGCCGTGGCCGTGGGGCTGCTCGCATTGGCCATCATCAACGAGGGCTACAGAATGAAGAGAATAATGTCGTTTCTTGACCCGTGGCAAGATCCCCTCGGCTCTGGATACCAGGCCGTTCAGTCGTTCATGGCCTTCGGTCTCGGAGGAATATACGGAAGCGGTCTCGGAAACAGTTCCCAGAAACTGCTTTTCCTCCCCCAGGCCCACACGGATTTCATCTTCTCGATAATAGGCGAGGAATTCGGATTCATAGGGGTAATGACGCTGATCGCGCTTTTCCTCATGATTCTGGCAAGATGCGTAAGGATATCCATGCGGGCGGAAGATCCTTTCTCAAGATACATGGTATTCGGTTTCACGGCGCTCATAACGCTCCAGGCGGCGCTTAACATGGGAGTGGCGGTCGGGCTCTTCCCCACCACGGGACTGACGCTGCCTCTTGTAAGCTACGGAGGAAGCTCTCTTGTATCGACGCTTGCGGCGTTCGGAATCATCCTGAGCGTCTCCAGATTCAGTGCTAAGGAAAGATGAGAGTGATAATAGCCGGAGGAGGAACAGGAGGACACGTTTTTCCCGCGATATCAATCGCGGAGGAAATACTTGAGAGAAACGGCGGAAACGAGGTTCTGTTCGTGGGCACCGAGCAGGGAATCGAAAAAAGGGTTCTCCCCGAAAAGGGGTACAGGGTCGAATTCATAAACTCAAGGGGAATCGTGGGAAAAAGTTTCTCGCAGAAAGTGACGGCGGTGATTTCGATAATGGGAGCGATGCTGAGTTCGTTCAGAATACTCAGGGACTTCAGGCCCGACGCGGTTATAGGAGTCGGCGGATACGCATCCGGGCCTACCCTGCTTTGCGCCTCCGTGAGCTCCATACCGACCGCCGTCTGCGAACAGAACTCCGTTCCGGGACTTGCCAACAGAATCCTCTCGAGGTTCGTCGGCAGGATATTCATAACCTTCGAAGAAAGCACAGAGCATCTTCCGGCGGAAAAGACCGTGCTCACCGGAAACCCCGTAAGACGCGATCTCGCGCGCGGGGCCGCGGAGAAAAAACCCCGGCGGAGCGCCCCGCGAAACGTGTTCGTACTCGGAGGAAGCCAGGGAGCGCGGAAACTGAACGAAATCGTTCCCCGGTCCCTGGCGGAACTCGCCGCCCGGGTGAACGTGACCCATCAGACCGGGGAAGCCCACGCAGAAAGCGTGAGGGAAACCTACCGCCAGCTCGGCATTCCGGCCGAAGTGTTCGGATTCACGGACGACATCTCGCGGATATATGGGAAAACGGATCTCGTGATCTGCAGGGCCGGCTCCGGAACGCTGTCCGAAGTGACGGCGTTCGGCATACCGTCAGTACTGATCCCGCTTGCCTCCTCCACGCACGACCACCAGCTGAAAAACGCCAGGATACTGGAGTCAGCCGAGGCCGCGGCGGTGATCGAGGAAAAGGAACTTTCGGTTGAGAACCTCCGGGCGGTCATTGAGAAAACCCTTGAGCAGAGCACCCTCGGGCGCATGGCGGAAAACTCGAAAAGACTCGCGCGGCCGCACGCCGCCCGGGAGATAGTGAACGAAATCGAGCGCATGATCGGATAACCACAATGTACGGCAAAATAAAGAAAGTCCATTTCATCGGCATAGGCGGTATAGGAATGAGCGGCATAGCCGAGGTGCTGATCAACATGGGTCTTGAGGTAAGCGGCTCCGACCTCGCGGAAACCCCGACAACCCGGCGGCTGGCTTCCTTGGGAGCCGCCGTTCATACGGGTCACGGCTCGGAGAACATCAAGGGAAGCGAGGTGGTCGTATACTCATCGGCCATCAGGAAGGACAACCCCGAGATGATCGCCGCCGCCGCGGCCAGGGTTCCCCTCATACCCAGGGCGGAAATGCTCGCGGAGCTGATGAGACTCAAGTTCGGAATCGCCGTCGCCGGAAGCCACGGAAAAACCACCACGTCCTCCATGATAGCGTCGGTGCTTTCCCACTGCGGCGCCGACCCGACCATAGTGGTAGGAGGGAAGCTGCGGACCATAGACTCAAACGCCCACCTCGGAACCGGCCGCTTCATGGTGGTGGAAGCCGACGAGAGCGACGGATCATTCGAAAAACTCTCCCCCGTCGTCACGGTGCTAACGAATATCGACAGGGAACACCTTGACTACTACGGGGACATGAAGGCGCTTGAGGCCGCATTCTCCCGCTTTCTGCATAAAATTCCCTTCTACGGACTCGCCGTAACGTGCGCCGACTGTCCGAGAACCGCGGAGATAAGCAGGAAATTCAACAAGAAAATACTGACTTACGGAATAAACGCCCCCGCGGACCTGATGGCCGGGAACATGCGCTTCTCCAGGCTGCGGACATCGTTCGAGGTAACCTACGGAGGCTACCTGCTCGGAGAGGCGGAACTCAGCACCCTCGGGGCCCATAACGCCCTGAATTCGCTGGCCGCGATAGCCGTGGGAATGGAATTCGGCTTCAGTTTCGAGAAGATAAAAGAGGGTCTTGCCGCCTTTGAGGGCACGGAGAGAAGACTGCAGTTGAAAAGCGAGAAGAAAGGGGTGAGAATAATAGACGACTACGGGCATCACCCGAGCGAGCTGGAAGTCACCATAGAAGCTCTTAAGGCGGCGTTTTCCCGGGAACCGATTCTTCTCTTCCAGCCCCACAGATTTTCCAGGACAAAGCTTCTTTACAATGATTTCGTCAGGGTTTTAGGAAAAATAAAAAACCTGTACGTTCTTGACATATATCCCGCCGGGGAAAAACCGGTAAAGGGAATAACTTCAGAAAAGCTGGTTGAAGACATAAAGAAGGCGGGCAACGCGAACGCGCGTCACGTGGATGACCCCGACGCCTTCGTGGACCGCATTGCGAACGAACTCAAAAAAGGAGACATCCTGCTTACCTCAGGCGCCGGAAACGTCTGGAAGTACGGGGACAGGATCGCGGAACGGATCGGATGAACAGCTCAACTCAGAACAGCGACCTTGAAATACTGGACAACTACCCGATGAGGAAATACCTGTACATAAAAGTCGGGGGGAAGGCGGAACGCCTTGTTTATCCGCGGAACATGAAAAGTTTTCTTGAACTGCTCAGACGCTGCCACGAGTCGGGGGAAAAAGTCACGGTGCTCGGAGCCGGTTCCAACACCATAATAACCGAGCGAGGAATAGACGGCGTGGTCATAAGCACGAGGAAGCTCAAGGAAGTGCGCATGGACGGCACGCGCGTTGAAGCCGAATGCGGGGCGATGCTCTCATCCATAATGAACAGATCGATCCGCCTCGGACTCACGGGGTTCGAGTTCGCCGCCGGCATACCCGGAACGGTGGGAGGAAGCATATACATGAACGCCGGCGCGAACGGGGGAGAGATAAAGGACGCGGTGGCTAAAGTCCACGTATGGCACGAAGGCGAGGAAAAGGAATTCCCGAGAGAGGAGATAAACTTCGAGTACAGGAAAAGCAACCTGCCCGCGGGCGCCATAGTCACAAAAGCCGTGTTCGAACTGCGCAGGGGAGACAGGAAGAAAAGCGAGGAAAACGTGAGACAGTACCTCGCGTACAGAAACAGGACCCAGCCCGTCAAGATGGCCAACACGGGGTCGGTCTTCAAGAATCCGCCCACGGTGAGCGCGGGAGAACTGCTCGAGGGGCTGGGATTCAAGGGGCTTTGCGTCGGCGGAGCCAAGTTCTCGGAAATCCACGCGAATTTCATCGTGAACCACAACAGGGCGAAAGCAGACGATATCATCGCGCTCATCGAGAAAGCGAGGGAAGCCGCCCTGAGGAAACGGGACATAACCCTTGAGCCCGAAGTCGAAATAATGGGCAGGGAGGAGGGAGCCGCATGAGCACACCCGCAAAGGCAATAGCGGCAGTTATTCTTTCGGTCTGCGTGATCGCTCTTTTCGCGATAGACCCGTCGGATCATCTCACCGTCAAGGAGATTGTCATCACGGGAAACAGCAAGATAAGTTCCTCGGAAATCATAAAACGCTCCGGAATAAGAGCCGGGGCGACATCCATGCTGTTTCCCGCTTCCAGGGCGAAGCGGGAGATCCTTGAAAATCCGTGGGTAAGCGAAGTGCGGATAAAAAAGTTTCTTCACGGAAAAATAAAAGTCGAGATCCATGAGAACGAACCCTTCTGCATAGTGGCCCGGGAGGGGGCCGAGCCATATTACATAAACGCGGAGGGAGGGCGGCTGGGCGCGGCGGAACCGTCGCAGGGCCTTGATTTCCCGGTTATCTCGAGCAAAGGGGAAATCAGCCCGGGTCTCATGCTCCAGGCAATCGAGATTCTCAGCCTCTCAAAGTCCAGTCCGGCTCTCGGCTGGTCGGAAATTTCGGAGATAGCCGTGGAGGAGAACTTCGGCATCAAGCTCCTGACCCTCGACCGCAGATTCGTGACTTTCGGAAAAAACAACATGAAAAGCAAGTGGCACAAGGTCGAGAGGATAATAGTTCACTCGCGCAGGAACAACCTGGTGGAAAAGGATATAGACATAAGTTCGGGCGACATAGGCGTAATAGGCTACGATTCCTGACATAACGAAATGGCGCAGAGAAAAAACAGTTCGCTACCGATAGTCGGCCTCGACATAGGAACGACAAAAGTCTCCGTAGTGGTCGGGGAGTCCGGCCCGAACGGCGAGATCAAGATAATCGGCGTCGGCAACCACCCTTCCCACGGGCTCAAAAGGGGGGTGGTGGTCAACATAGAGAAAACCGTGGACTCCATACAGAACGCGGTCGAGAAAGCCGAGCGCATGTCCGGACACGCGATAAACGAGGTCATAGTAGGAATAGCCGGCGGGCATATAAAGGGAATGAACGGGCACGGAATGGTCACCCTGCGGGAAAAGGAGGTGACTCCCAGGGATATCGACAGGGTCATAGAATCGGCAAACGCTCTCCTGATTCCGGCGGAAAGGGAGGTTATCCACGCCATCCCCCAGGACTACACGGTCGACAGGGAAAGCGGCATAAACGATCCGGTCGGCATCCACGGACTGAAGCTCGAGGCGAACGTCCACATAGTAACGGGGGACGTGACCGCGGCCCGGAACATCATAAAATGCATAGAGATGTCGGGGATGACTTCCGCCGACATGGTAATCGAGCAGATAGCTTCAAGCGAGGCGGTTCTCACGCATGACGAGAGGGAAATCGGGGTGGCGATGATAGATTTCGGAGGAGGCACCTGCGATATAGCGGTGTTCATCAACGGAAGCGTCAAGTATACCGAAAGCATCACCCTCGGGGGGGATCATCTCGACAGGGATATCGCGTTCGGACTCTCGGTGCCGCTCCCAGAGGCAAGAAGGCTAAAGGAAAATCACGGCGTGGCAACCGCGAGGCCGGATGAAATGATGAGCGACGACAGAATAGAGGTGGAAAGCGCCTCGGGACGCGAGCCCAAGCGCATTCTGAAAAGGGACCTTGCGACGATAATTCAGCTGAGAATGGAGGAAATCTTCACGCTGATAAAAAAGGAATTCTCAAGGCAGGGATTCACCGGCATGCTTCCGGCCGGGGTGGTTCTCACGGGAGGAAGCAGCAAGATGCGGGAGATGACAGCTCTTGCCGAGCAGGTGCTCGACATGCCGGTCCGCATCGGCATACCCCGCGACGTAAACGGTCTCACGGACATTATCACCGACCCCGTGTACTCAACCGGAGTGGGACTGATCAAATACGCGAGCCTGAACAGGGAATCCGGCGTTCCGGCAGCGGTTCTGACGCAGAAAAATGTTTTTACGAGAATGAAAGGCTGGTTTAACGAATTTTTTTAAGGAGAAATCCAACTGGAGGGTAGACACAATGGCAAGTTTCAGGATTGAGAATGCTGATGACGGCTTCAACAGGGCCAGAATCAAGGTTGTAGGAACGGGCGGAGCCGGCGGAAACGCCGTCAACACCATGATAAGCAGGGAGCTTAAGGAAGTGGAGTTCGTCGCCGTGAACACGGATTTCCAGGATCTGAGAAAATCACTGGCGCCGACGCAGCTCCAGATAGGGGACAGCGTATCGAGGGGGCTCGGTTCCGGGGGAAATCCCCAGATCGCGAAGGAAGCCGCTCTTGAGGACCGGGAGAAGATAGCTGAGGTTCTCGGGGAGGCCGACATGGTTTTCATAACCGCGGGAATGGGAGGCGGAACCGGGACCGGCGTCTCTCCCGTAATCGCCCAGGTATGCAAGGAGAAGGATATTCTCACCGTGGCCATAGTCACGAGGCCCTTTGAGTTCGAGGGAGTGGCGAGAAGGGAAAACGCCGATTACGGAATCGAGGAGCTTAACAAGCACGTCGACACGCTGATCGTGATTCCCAACGACAAGCTCGCGGCCATACACAAGGTCAGCATCCTTGAAGCCTTTCGTCAGGCGGACGAAGTTCTTTACCAGGCGGTAAAGGGAATTTCCGACATCGTCACGGGAACCGGATACATCAACGTCGATTTTGCCGACGTGAAAAGCATAATGGCAAACCACGGAGGCAAGGCCCTCATGAGTTCCGGGTTCGCGCAGGGTCCGAACCGGGCGACCCAGGCGGCGCAGATGGCCATAACGAGCCCTCTTCTCGAGGACGTGTCCATTGCCGGAGCCAAGGGAATACTGATGAACGTGACGGCTTCGGAGGATTTCGGAATTGAGGAGCTGAACGAGGCGTGCAGTCACGTGAGGGAAAGGGCGAACGGCGATATAGACCTGATTTTCGGCCTGGTCTTCGACGAAAAGGCCAAGGACTTCGTAAGAATCACCGTGGTCGCGACCGGGATAGAAAACTGCATTGAGAAAAGGGCGACCGATATAATCTCGGAACAGCCGTACAGCCCCGACGCGGACACGGAGGAAGACCTCGATATACCGACTTTCGTCAGAAGAAAAGAAAGAATCGCCCGCTGAGAACGCACCGGGCGGCCTCAGACAACCTCGGACCTGCCTTCCTTGAGGAACGGCAGGTCCACCCTCGGGGTATCGATCCAGAGTCCCTCGATGTCGTAGAATTCCCGGACGGGCCGGTGGAAAACGTGGAGAACCACGTCCACGAGGTCAAGCAGCACCCACCTGCCCTCCGAGACGCCCTCGGTTCCGAATACGCTTATCCCGCGTTTCTTAAGTTCCCGCTCAACGCTCTCCACTATGGTCCGCACTCCCCTGTCGGAGTTCGCGCTGCACACGACGAAATAATCCGCCACGTCGCTTTTTTCCCTGATTTCCAGAATCACGGGGTCCTCCGCCTTCTTCTCCCAGGCGGCGCGGGCGACAAACAAGGCTTTTTCCCTGGGCTCTATGGTTTTTCCTCCAGCTGGTAAAGGCCGTTCTCCGCTATGTATCCCTCCACCTCGCGCGCGACCAGATACCTGAGGGAGCCTCCGCGGCGCGCAAGCTCCCTGACCTCCGTGGAGGAAACCCTTATACCGGCGATGTCCACGAAAAACAGTTCATTTGAGCTTTTGTGAGCAAAAACATCCATACCCTTGTCGCCATAAGAATATCGAAAGTCATTTTCGAGGGCAAGAGGGATCGGACTGGCGGAACCGGCAAAGTCGTAACCGGGGCGGCGAAGAACGACGAAACTCGAGTAGCTGAAAAGCTCCGCAAAATCTTTCCACGTGTCTATTTCCGAAAAAAGTTCGCAGCCCATTATGAAGTAATATCCGTTTTCCGGACCGCTCCGCTTAAGCGCCCTGAGCGTATCGACAGTGTAGGAAGGAGGCTCACTGCGGAGTTCCATGTCGGAAACCCTGAACCGGGGATTGCGTTTCGCCGAGAGCTCAAGCATGTTGAGCCTGTGAGACGGGGCGGCCATGGTTTCCGAGCTTTTATGGGGAGAGACAAGGGTCGGAATGAAGACCACCTCGTCCAGCGCCAGCCTTTCGCTAATCTCCTCGGCGGCCCTCAGGTGACCAGCGTGCACGGGATCGAACGAGCCGCCCATAAGACCTATCTTCATAGGTACCCCTCTATCATCATTTCATCGCCGAACCTTCTGACCCTGATATTTTTTATGCCGATGGCATCCTCTATCGACCGCTTCCCGAGATCCCCGACCATGCTCACCCCGTCGCCCCCGACAATCTTGGGCGCGTAGAAGAAGACTACCTTGTCGACCAGGCCCTCGCGGAGAAAAGAGGCCCCTACCCCGCTCCCCCCTTCAACCAGAACCCCGCACATTCCCCCGGCGCCGAGCTCGCGAAGAAGGTCCGCGGCGGGCACGCGGCCCTTGGCATCGGGTTCAAGCCTCAGGATCTCGGCGCCGGACCCGCGAAGCCTCCTTTCCCTGACGGACCCCGCGGCTTCCGTGGTGGCTATTATCGAGCGGGGATGAGTGCCGAGGACTTTCGCCCCGGGCGGAGTCCGAAGCCTTGAATCCATAATCACCGGAACCGGCTGGCGCACGGTCCCCCCGACCAGGCGGACGTCAAGCCCCGGGTCGTCCGCAAGCACCGTGTTTATCCCGACAATTACCGCGTCCGCCTTTTTTCTCAGGCGATGGGCCATTTTCCTCTGCCTCACGCTTCCTATCCACTTGGAATCGCCCGTAGCGGAAGCTATCTTGCCGTCAATGGTGGAGGCGCATTTCAGGGTCACGAAAGGAAGCCCCGAGACGACGTGCTTGTTGAAAAACTCGTTTATTTCGGCGCATTCCCTCTCAAGCACCCCCGTTCTCACCGCTATCCCGTTTTCGCGAAGCTTCTCCACCCCTTTTCCGCTTACCTCGGGATTGGGGTCAATGGCCCCCACGACGACATCGGATACGCCCGAGGCTATTACGGCGTCAGTGCACGGGGGAGTGAGCTTTTCCGTATGGCAGCAGGGTTCAAGCGTCACGTAAAGCGTGGCGCCTTTCAGGGAAATTCCCTTCCGCGCGGCATCGGCGAACGCCTCTATCTCCGCGTGGGGAGCCCCGGCTTTTTTATGATAGCCGCGGCCCACGACGCGCCCCTCCAGTACGCAGACGGCGCCGACCATGGGATTGGGGCTGGTGCACCCTTCCGCCCTGAGGGCAAGCCTGAGGGCTTTTCTCATGAACTCCCTGTCATCTCGAGCGGGCATCGGGAAACCTAGTGCAGAGCCTCCTTGTCCGATGTGAAGAGCGCCTTTGTGAACTGTTCGGCGTCAAATTCGCGCAGGTCCCCGAGACCTTCCCCGACGCCCACGTACTTAACCGGAAGACCGAGCTGCTCGGCTATCGCCACTATTATTCCCCCCTTGGCGGTCCCGTCGAGCTTGGTAAGCACTATGCCGGTCACCCCTATGGTCTCGCCGAAAACCCTGGCCTGCTCCACGGCGTTCTGCCCGGTAGTGGCGTCGACGACGAGGAGAGTTTCATGGGGAGCTCCCTCGAGCTCGCGGGCGACCACCCTTCTGAGCTTCTTTAGTTCGTCCATAAGTCCCGTTTTCGTGTGAACCCTCCCGGCCGTGTCTATTATGAGCAGGTCAACGTCCCTTGAAACCGACGCCTTTACCGCATCGTAAGCCACCGCGGACGGGTCAGCCCCGGTCTGGCCGCGAAGAAAATCGCTTCCCACCCGTTCCGCCCACACCCCGAGCTGCTCAACCGCAGCCGCCCTGAACGTGTCGGCGGCGGCTACCATCACCTTCTTTCCTTCCCGCGTGAACCTGCTGGCGATCTTTCCTATCGAAGTGGTCTTTCCGACGCCGTTAACTCCCGCCACCATGAAAACCGTCGGCCTGGCGGAAAGCTCTGCCACCGGGCTCTCGACTTCCCTCAGGATATCGAGAATCTCTTTTTCGAGAAGGGTTTTTATTCTCTCCATGTCCACTCCGCCCCCCGTCCCGACCGCGGACGAGACTCTCTCCCGCAACCTGGCCGTGGTAGCGACTCCCATATCCGACATTATGAGTATCTCCTCGAACTCATCCCAGGCCGCGTCATCAATCCTCCCGGATGAAAAGACATGCTCAAGATTCTGCAGAATCCCACTGCGGGTCTTGGAAAGCCCGAGGCTGAGCCTCGAGAAGAAATCACCCTCCGCATCCTCTTCCTTCTCTTCCCCTTCCGCAACGATTTCCTTCTCCGGCTCCCGGGCAGCCCTGTCTTCTTCCGGTTCCTCTTCAGCTTTCAGTTCTTCAGGTGGAGGTTCTGTTTCTTCAGGGGGAACCGGCCCTTCGGGAACCTCGACCGGTTCAGCGGCAGGCACGGAATCTGCGGGCGGCGGCGCAGCCTCTTTTTCTTCCTCCGCTTCGGGTTCTGGCGCAACGAACTGCGGTTCTGGCGCAGGCTCGGCAGCCTGCGCGGACGCGGCTTCCGGGGCGGGGGGTTCTGTCGGCGGCTCCGCCTCTTCGGGTTCGGCTGAAACGGATTCGGGCTTCTCCCGCGCCGCGGTCTCCGGCGGAACTTCTTTTTTTCTGAGGAGAAGATAAACCGCCGCGGACACGATGATCGCTACCGCGACCGGGACGGCAACCTCAAGGTCGACACGGGTTCCAAGCGCCGATAAAAGTTCAGTAACCTCTTTCATGTGGCCTGCCCGGTTGAAAACAGCTTTTTGCCGATGAAAAAGGGTCCCAAGCTTTCAAGGTACCTTGAAGTCTGCTGCGTCTTTCTCATTCTCTCGACCAGCGCTGAGAGCGGATAGAGGTCTCTGCCCAGAATCCCTATCACGAAATCATTGTCGTTTCTGTCAAGACCGTGGCTCGCAAGGCGGATATCCTTCGCATATCCCGCGTCCCCGAACTGAAACCCTGTCTTGCCGTGCTCCCCGAGAACGGCCCTCTGCTCCTCGGGAGCGAGGGTTTCAAAAGCCTTCGCCCTCCTGAGCGGGTACCAGATGGCCCAGGCAAGCTCCGGGTCGAGGATTTTCAGCTTCGGGCCCGAAACAAGCGTTTTTTCGAGATCGTTTTCGTAACCGATCGAGTATGTCCTTCCAAGCATCGTGTACTCGGGCTTCCGCTTAAGCCCGGCAAACGAGGAGCCGGAGAGAAATCGCCTGAGTTCCGTAACGAAAAAGTCCGGGGTCTCGCTCATGGTCAGAAGGCCAGCGCCTTGGTAATCATTTACGTCCGAATAGAGAACCGCCGTTAAGGAAGAGTCTTCAAGGTCGCGAATCAGGCGGGATTCAGATACGGGGTCTATCCCCCCGAAACCCAGGAACTGGATAAAAAGCCTTCTGTCGAGAGACTCTCCTCCTCCTTTCTCACTTAAGTCAAGCGTCATGTCCGCGGGCTTGCTCATATTTCATCACCAGACTTTAGGGGTTAATTATCTATGATTTAAGGGCCTAACTCAATGCGACAAATCTCAATCGAGTCGCTGTGGTATAGTATTGCGGAGAAGCGAGGACGGGGTAATGCCGAACAAACCCAGTTTTTCTGATTTAGCCTACAGAAACAAAAAGAAGGTAACCCGCAAGCAGCGATTCCTTGAAAAAATGGACGAGATCTTACCTTGGGAACTGCTGCTTGAACCGATATTAGCCAAATATCCGAAGTCGCCCAAGGGACGCCGTCCTGTTCCGGCCGGGGTCATGCTGCGGATTTACCTGATGCAGCAATGGTACGGTTTGTCGGACCCCGCCATGGAGGAAAGTCTTTACGATATCGAGTCCATGCGCCGTTTTGCCGGAGTGTCAATACAGAGAATTCCGGACGAGACCACTATCTGCAAGTTCCGCCACTTTCTGCTGAAGCATCAAATTGTCGAAGGGCTATTCGGCCTCACCGGGCAGTGCTTATCAGAATGCGGCTTAACGGTGAGCAAAGGCAAGATTACCGAACCCAGGGTACGCAGGTTCAAGAAAAAAACCAGCGCAGGCAAGAATGCGCGACGATAGAAAAAGGCCGGGTCGCCGCCCCTCCCCTTCCGGGGAAATACGTTTTGAAATCAGCAACAAGCCTATTGTAAAGTGCTATACAGGTCTTTACTTCCAGAAAGCCCTCTTTTTATAATGTCCGAGCGTCATCTTCAGGAAAAGATACACAAATAAAGGGAAAGAAAATTTATGTGGAAGTATCGTGGTTTTTCCGAACCGGTTCAGGCGCCAGGCGGTCTTACTGGTGCATCATGTTCAGGAAATCCGTGTTGCTCTTGGTTCCGCGGAGCTTGTCAAGCAGGAATTCCATCGCTTCGGTAGTGTTCATCGGGTTGAGGATCTTCCGAAGAAGCCATATGCGGTTAAGCTCGGTCTCCGGGATAAGAAGCTCTTCCTTCCTGGTTCCCGACCTCTGAAGATCTATGGCGGGAAACACTCTTCTCTCCGCAAGGCGGCGGTCAAGGTACACTTCCATGTTTCCCGTCCCCTTGAACTCCTCGAAGATAACCTCGTCCATGCGGCTTCCGGTATCTATAAGGGCGGTGGCTATTATGGTAAGGCTTCCTCCCTCCTCGGTGTTCCTGGCCGCCCCGAAAAATCTCTTGGGCCGCTGAAGGGCGTTTGCCTCTATTCCTCCGGAGAGCACTTTCCCGCTTGCTGGAGTCACCGTGTTGCTCGCTCTCGCGAGCCTGGTAAGGCTGTCGAGCAGAATAACGACGTCCTTTCCGTGCTCGACATATCTTTTGGCCTTCTCGATCACCATGTCGGCGACCTGTATGTGCCTTTGCGCCGGTTCGTCGAAAGTCGAACTCACGACTTCCCCCCTGACCGACCTCTGCATGTCGGTGACCTCCTCCGGGCGCTCGTCTATGAGCAGAACGAAAAGCTCGACTTCGGGATGATTCTCCGTTATCGCGTTGGCTATTCTCTGGATTATTATGGTCTTGCCGGTGCGGGGAGGAGCCACTATCACGGCTCTCTGTCCCTTGCCCACGGGCACGAAAAGATTCATCACCCTCGAGCAGAACTCGTCTTTTTCATACTCGAGATCTATCTTCTCTTCCGGGTGAAGGGGGACTAGGCTCTCAAAAGGAGTTCTCTGCCTGCATATCTCGGGAGAATCGTAGTTAGCCTCCTCTATCTTGAGAAGGGCCAGGTTCTTCTCTCCCTCTCTCGGGAGCCTCACAAGGCCTTTTATCGTGTCCCCGGTTTTCAGGCTGAAAGACCTTATCTGGGATTTCGAGACGTATATGTCGTCCGGGCTCGGCAGGTAGCTGTACTTGGGAGACCTCAGGAAACCGTAACCTTCGGCCAGGATTTCAAGCACCCCTTCGGCTATTATGGAACCATGGTTTTCGCTCTGGGCCTTGAGCAGGGAATAGATAAGATCCTGCTTCGCCATTCTGGAGGTATCTTCAATACCCGCCTGCCTGCTGAGCTTTATCAGGTCCGAAGGCTTTTTCGCCCTGAGATCGTTCAGGTAAAGCAGCTTGCCGTTTCCGTTTTTCTGCTCCTCTTTCTTCTGGACAGCATCGGCAGCTTCCGCTTTAGAGACTTTTGCCATATGGTGGAACTCCTTGAACTAAAGGCATTGTTAAAACTCTTGGTTCAAAAAATAATTGAAGTCTTTTGAAGTGTCAGGAATGCGACAATCTCGCGCGTTAAGAGTTCAAAGTGAAAAATCAGTACAACCGATACAGTTAATACTATTGCCGCGCGACGAGCTTGTCAATATCTAAAATCGAACCTGCCGGGAGAAAAGCCCGCGCCGCTTCTCCATGAAAACCCCGCTCCCGCCTGACAAGCGTATTTAACACTGTAGAACTACGCGATTACAACCGCTTTTAGTAAATACACGAATGAGAAAAAATGTCAAGAGATTCCGGTCTCACACCTCTCAGACGGCAGCGGGGAGTTTTCGAAGCGCTGTGGCAATCCGGGGGGATTTCCGGTTATACTTTACATAGGAACGCACAGAAAACGCAGAGACAGGGGGTAGCCAGGATGGCGGGTCATTCCAAATGGGCTAACATAAAACACAGAAAGGCCGCGGTTGACGCCAAGCGGGGAAAGATATTCACCAAGCTCATCAGGGAGCTTACGGTCGCCGCCAAGGAAGGGGGAGGCGATCCCGAATCCAACCCGCGTCTTCGCACAGCCGTGGCGACCGCGAAGGGCGCCAACATGCCCAACGACACGATAGAGAGGGCCGTAAAGCGGGGCACCGGGGACATCGAGGGAGTGGTCTACAACGAGATATTCTACGAAGGCTACGGGCCCGGCGGAAGCGCCGTATACGTAAAGACCCTTACCGACAACAGGAACAGGACCGTCTCCGAGATAAGAAGGATATTCACCAAGCACGGCGGAGGTCTCGGGGAGAATGGCTGCGTCGCGTGGATGTTCGACCTCAAGGGAAGAATCGCGTTCGCCGGAGACTCGGTTGACGAGGACGCGCTTTTCGACCTGGTGATAGACGCGGGGGCCGACGACGTGCGCACCGAGGACAGCGATATCGTGGTCATAACGCCCACGGACAACTACGAAGAGGTAAAGAGGGCGGTCTCCGACGCGGGAATGGAGTACGAATCCGCCGAAGTCACCATGATACCGCAGACAAACGTCAGGATCGAGGGCCGGGACGCCGAGCACATGATAAGGCTGATGGAAGCGCTTGAAGACAGCGACGATGTCCAGAACGTGTACGCCAACTTCGACATAGACGAGCAGTTACTCGAGGCAATTGGACAGTAATTCCGATACCAGGGTCATGGGAATCGACCCCGGGTCAAGATCCTGCGGCTACGGGGTCGTGGACGGCGCGGGAAACCGGCTAAGCTACGTAGCCAGCGGAACGATCACTCCCGTACCCGGAAACTCCGCTTCCGAAAGACTGAACGACATCTATGTCGGGATCCTGAGGGTGATCGACGATTACGCTCCTTCCGTCGTATCGGTCGAGGAGATGTTTTTCGCCAAAAATGCGAGAAGCGCGATAAAGCTCGGCCAGTCGAGGGGCATAGCGATCCTGGCGGCCGCGCAGAGAGGAATCCCGGTAAGCGAGTACGCGCCCACCAGAGTGAAACTCGCCCTGACCGGCAGGGGAAGGGCGGGCAAGGAAGAGATGCAGAAAATGCTTTCCTACATGCTCGGAGTCGGCGAATTCCAGAGCACGGACGAGTCGGACGCGCTCGCAATCGCGATCTGCCACCTGAGCCTTTCAAAATACGGACTGCCGGACGGCACCGCCCGCGGCGCGGGAAGCCGGCGCAGGAAAAAGAGATTCACCGCAAATGATCTATCTGCTTAGAGGCGCGATCGCCTGCAAGGAAATCGGGACCGTGGTCATTGACGTAAACGGGGTCGGTTACGGCGTCACCGTTCCGCTTTCCACCTACTATGATCTCGGAGCCGCGGGGGATGAGGTCGAACTCAGAATACATACAAGCCAGAGGGAGAACAGCATTGAACTGTTCGGTTTTCTCACCGAGGCGGAAAAAAAACTCTTTGAAAAACTCATAGGCGTTTCCGGCATAGGACCGAAAGCGGCCACGAACGTGCTTTCGAACATTTCCGTCCCGGAACTTGTAAGGTCCATAATGAACGGGGACCTGGCGCAGAGAAAAATCCGCGGCATCGGCGCAAGAACCGCCGCCAAGATAGTAAACGAGCTTAAGGACAATCTTGACGACCTCGCGGCGGACGAAGAGTCCCCGGCATCGAACACCATGCTCAGCGACACGATTTCCGCGCTGCTCAACCTGGGCTACACTAGAACCGAGGTGGAGAAGAAAACCCCCGAGATAAAGAAAATCATCGAGGCCTCGGGCTCCATAGAGGACGCACTCCGGGACTCCCTCAAGGTGATCAGGAACTAGATGCCGCAGAACACGAGAAAAACCGTTTCGCCCGAGTACACCGAAACAGACGAGCTTACGGACGTAAATCTCCGTCCCGCCTTTCTTCGAGACTTTATCGGGCAGCCGAGCGTGAAGGAGCAGGTCGCCATATTCATCGGCGCCGCCAAGGCGAGAGGCGAGGCCCTAGACCACGTTCTCCTCTCCGGCCCCCCGGGACTCGGAAAAACCACCCTCGCCCACATATTCGCAAACGAACTCGGCGTGGGGCTGCACCTCACCTCGGGACCCGTTCTCGAAAGAACCGGAGATCTCGCTTCCATGCTTACCAACCTAGGCGAAAAGGACGTGCTTTTCGTCGACGAGATACACAGGATAAACAGGGTCGTCGAGGAATATCTTTATTCCGCGATGGAGGATTTCACCATCGACCTCATGATAGGAGAGGGCCCGACGGCGAGGTCCGTGAAAATAAACCTCGACAGGTTCACGCTCATAGGAGCGACGACCAGAACGGGGCTTCTCACCTCCCCGTTCCGCTCCCGCTTCGGGGTCGAGCTCAGGCTTGACTACTACGGCACAGAAGAGCTCTCTAGCATAGTGAAAAGGTCCTCCGGGATTCTCGGGGTCGAGATAACGGATGAAGGGGCCCGCGAGATGACCTCAAGGGCCAGGGGAACCCCCAGGATAGCCAACAGGCTCCTCAAGAGGGTGAGGGACTACGCGCAGATGAAGTCGGACGGCCGCATAACCGAAACCGTGGTCAGGGACGCGCTGTCGATGCTCGAGATCGATTCAATGGGCCTTGACAACCTCGACAGGGCGATACTCACCGCCATAATCGAGAAATTCGGAGGGGGCCCCGTGGGAATAGACACTATCTCGGCCGCGGTGAGCGAGGACAAGGACACGATAGAAAACGTCTACGAACCCTTCCTGATAAGAGAAGGGCTGGTGGAAAAAACCCCCAGGGGAAGAAAGGCCACGAAGCTCGCCTACGGGCACCTGGGACTCAGCCCGGGCCAGGGTCAGCCGAAACTTCTCTGATCCGAGAACACTCAGTCAAGCGGAATTTCCCTTATGAACTCATCCCAGTGATTGCCGGAAATGGAGTCTATTATTTTTCTGGGTTCCTTGTAACCCTTCTCGCCGGGAAACAGTTTCCTGTATACCTCGTCCCTCATCTCAAGCCACCTGTCTATCGCCGCGTAGTTCTTGAACTTCACCACGGTTTTGTAGGTCCAAAGCGGCTTTACGGTATGTATCCTCTGCGAATACATCCTGTAATCGTCAACGGTGATGCCCATCTTCTTCATTTCCTGCCAGAAAGGAAAAAGACGCGTTCTGTACACCCTGAGAAACTCTTCGCGGTTCTCGGGTGCCACGGTATAGAAACTCTCCTCCACCACGACCGTGTACCTGTTCTCCTCCGCGTGAACCGCCGCGGCGGTCACGAGGGAAAAAATCAGGATAAAAACAGCCGGGAAACAATGCTTTCTTGACACCTTGGTTCCTCCATCGAACTCAGTATTCGCGCATGTTCGCAAGCCCAGCGCGGTTTTACAATTTTACCAGTACCCTTTATCAAGGCTTGAATCAAGCGAAAAAACAAAAAAATAATATATTGTCTGAAGTAATCATCAACCATGCCTCCCCCACAAAAAACTCTTGATTTTTTGCGCTAAAAGTAGTAAATATATAGTGTCTCGTCTGCCATGCGTAGAGCGAGCATTCGAAGCCGTTATGGTTAGCCCGTAGCGGCTTCAGCTTTTTTTGCTACCCTGACCACTAGTTTTTAAATATGCATTGCGCTCTTTTTGCAACTGCTTAACTCGATATTTCTTGTCGGTAAAGTAGGCGGTTTTAAGCAACCAATAACCCCGTCTCTGTGAAAGTACAACCAGATATTATTCACGATACCACAGCAATGTGTTGGTTTCACTACCCCGCTTGTTTTGCCATTCATCAATTTCGGGATGGGTCTTAGCGTTGTTAATCACCCATGGTATCCACGGTAAACGCTCGCAACGACGCAAGTCGGGCGTACGTTCATCCTCTTCTTTTCCCTCTTGAATCAGATGCCAGAATGATGCCCAGCGTCCTCCCGTTTCTGGGATACGACGACAGTTTACTGGTCGGTTTCGGAAACGAATACTCCCCCACGCTATTTCTTCTGTGAAAATACGGTTCAGTTCCTCTTCATACTTGCTCCAGTCACCGCCGAAGTTTTGGAACAGGAGAAGATCTGGCGGCCGGTTCATCCAGGCGTCTCCCGCGCTTGCCAGAGTAGAATGTTAAACTTTGGAGTGGAAAAAGCCGATGTTTCAGTAAGCGCCTGCTCTCCGAATCTTTCGCGCAACCTGTCAAGAATTTTTGTCTTGGCAGTACTGGTATTCAGACCTCGGTTGGCATAAGTCAGCGAACCGATCAGAAGATCGGTAATCTGCAGCAACTCGCTTTCATGGGAACGTATCTGCTGTACGCGCTCAATATATTGCTGTTTGGAATCTTTAATTTCCTTTGCGAGAAACTCATGTAGCCTCCTCATCTTTGGTCCGCCGTTCGTATCTTTGATGTCCAAGTAGACATGGTAACAATTTGAACCGGTCAAGACCTGCCGCAACATCAGAAAATACATTTTGTAGTACCAGTCGTCAGCGACTGGTTAAAAACCTTATGATTTAGCTCTCTTGGGTGCAACGACCCCGCGAAACCGCAATCGGTTATCTTTAATAAAAAGGTTTACAAGCAGGTAAAAATCCTTTTTTGCGGGTGAAACCTTGATCCACTTCGCCTCAAAATCGGGTTTGAGACCGTGTTCAACGAAGTTCCCTTATTTCTTTTGACAAATCCCGAACGAAGCGCTTTTCGCAAATCACCCCCCCCCCCGATACCTTTTATCAGGCTTGATCTAGCGGAAATTTAAGAATCAAGTGTAATCTGAAACGGGCCGCTCGACGGAAGCTCGCCCCCCTGCGCCTCTGAGCGCCTAGTAGGGACTTGTGCCTCGGTCGAGTGCCAAACGCTGATGAATAATGTCCAGTAGGACAGTTCGTGGTCTGAGCACCTCCGTATCGGAGCAGACACACTCATCACGGCAGACCCGACTAAAACCATTAGGAGGTATTAATTCTATCATGAACAATGATAATCCAGCTATTTTTTGTCGGCGTCGACTGGGGATCCCGTATCCCACTTTGTCTGCGTCACCGACCGCGACGGTTCCATTCATTGGGGAAAGTTCCTTCAAGCTTACAGCGGCGAAGGTCTTTGGAGTATGGGAGAGCGGATTTAAACAACCAATCCCCGGAGAATATCGTCATAGGAATTGATCACTCGCGGCCCCGTCGTGGAAAGCCTTGCAGCTCGCGGCTTCCTCCATCAACCCGAAACAGCTGGATCGCTTCCGCGACAGAATCCCCGCCGGGGCGAAGGACGACCGCAAGACGCCATTCTCGCCTCGGCGCTGCGCATCGACAGACGTCACTTCCGCTCACTTGAATCAGTACCAGGATATCCCTATCCTGCCAGCCTCTCGCGCAGAAGAGAGGAACTTGTGTCTGAACGCACGCGCTGGACCAATCGGCTGAGCAGCCAGTGGTGGACTTACTACCCCCAGTTCAAAGAAGTGGTGGGTGACGACACCACCCGCCCCTGGAGTTTTGAACAAGACTTGCGCCAACTCCTCACCCCAGGCGGATCAGGCGCGTCCCAGACTAGAAGATACTTTGGCGTCACAGAAACGGCGTATTGACGCACAGGAAGTGCACTTCTCCGCTTTCGGAAATCCAGACCTCTCGGAAGACAGTTCAAGTTGCTTGGCGCGTACTGAGCATTGTCAGTTCCTCGGTATCGTCGCCAGGCAGCTCAAGGAACCGATCGAGAAGTATCAGGTAAATGCTTCGCGCAATCGCTCGCATGGAGAACGCATCCCGCGGTAAAGCCAAGCGACGTCGAAATCCTGCTGTTTGCCGGGAATCGGCTTTGTCACTGCGGCCACGCTGGTCTCCGAGGCTTATGACCTGATACGGCGACCGACTACAGGGCGCTTAGGTGTGTTGTAGGCGCCGCTCCGGTGACGAAACAGTCGGGCAAGAGCAAGTACGTCATTCGAACCGAAGATCCTGCTCGCAGACATCAGAAAATACTATTTTGGGTACGCAGTGGCTGTCATGCGCGACCCCGCAAGCAAGGCCAGGTACTGTTCACTGCGGGAATGCTCTTGTCCAGGTGCAACGACCCCGCGAAACCGCAATCGTAGTTATCTTTAATAAAAAGGTTTACAAAGACGCTAGGTAAAAGGGATCCTTTTTCGGGTGAAACCAGATCCACTTCGCCTCAAAATCGGGTTTGAGACCGTGTTCAAAAAGTTCCCTTATTTCTTTTGACAAATCCCGAACGAAGCGCTAGGCAAATCACCCCCCCCCCAGCTCCTACAGGGATATTGTCATTTTCAAGATAACAACTCTCATCACAATAAACGTTAAAAGTTTTCGACATCCAGATTGAACCTGCGTTTAGAGATTCTAAGTGCCTCGAGAACCGTATATGCAGGCATCAGAATGATCTTGGACAACTCGAAACAATAGCATAAAGTCACTCCTATGCAGTAGAATCCAAACAAGACGAACGGTTCTTAGAGAATCTAGTTCTTCCCCTGTAAAGAACAGGTTCTATTCAGACGTGTTCACAAAATCAAGCCTCGACATACTTTGTTCGCTCTTGTAATTATCTCTCTCACATTCACTGAAATGACTCTAATGTAGACCCGTTTTGGGATGCAATTTCATGCTAAGAACACAACTTAGGACACGATAGCAACCAGGTGAATAATCCCGCCGCTATGCGTATATGTTCAAGTGTATAGGTCCATTGTCTAGAGATCTATCAAAAGTATTTTCGGAAGGGAACCCTGTATCTAGAAACTAGATTTTTTAGAAAAGGGCTGGAAGAATTGCCAATTTCCCTGCTTTTTACCCACTTGTTTTCACGAAAATCTTGGCCAGTTAAGTATACAATAGCCCAAAGCGAAGTTATGTTTAATTCCGCAAAACGGGTAGAATGTTCTAATCAGGGTTTCCTGTCTGACTTCTGTCAGCGGTTATCTTTTCGCACGGCATCCGGTTATCCGGCTGCGTGCCGCACGCGACATGGCTTGAGAAACTTGCCGACGGAACCGGAATTTTCGAATTTCGCCTAAGCGCCCCTTATGAATCTGTTCACGGAAGGAACAAACAACATACTGATGCTGCTTGTGAGCACCGGGCCCGTGGTAAAGGCCGTGCTCCTGCTTTTAATCTTCATGTCGGTCTTCTCCTGGGCGATCATCTACACTAAATTCCGTCTTCTGAGAAGTTCCTCCAGGAAATCAGCCGCGTTTCTCAACCTCTACCACTCAAACGAGGACATGAGGACGCTTCTCTCCTTCTCGGAGAAAACAGGCGGCCCGGTCGCCGAGCTGTTCAGGGCGGGCTACGCGGAAGTGGTGAAAACGGAAAAGAAGAAAAGCCGGGGCGAACTCGACCCCAAGGAGCCCGGAGATCTTTCTTCCCGTTCCGAATCCGTGGACCTGGTGGAAAGGGCGCTTAACAGGGCAATGACCAAGGAAGCTTCAAAGCTTGAGAAGTCCCTGGTTTTCCTCGCAACCACTGGCAGTTCGGCTCCGTTCATAGGGCTGTTCGGAACCGTGTGGGGCATTATGAACTCCTTCATAGGACTCGCGGGAAGCAAGGGGGTTCCCTCGCTTGAGGTCGTGGCTCCGGGAATCGCGGAGGCGCTCATAGCGACCGCCATCGGCCTCGCGGCCGCCATCCCCGCCACGATAGCCTACAACTACTTTGTCAACCGGGTAAGGGCCATGGAGGTGGAAATGGAGCATTTCTGCGCCGGATTTCTCAACACGGCGGAAAGGTATCTGAACAGGTAGCGGGGAATTTCGCCTCATGGCAGCGGGAAGATTCAACACCGGCCGGCGCAGGCCAGTCCTCTCGGAGATAAACGTCACTCCCTTTGTTGACGTAATGCTGGTTCTTCTGGTCATTTTCATGGTGACCACCCCGATACTCTACCAGGGAATCAGGGTAAACCTTCCGCAGACGGCATCTTCCAAGATCCCGGTCAGAAACCAGAAACAGATAACCGTGACCGTGACCGGGTCCGGAAACATATTTCTCGAAGACTCAGGCTACCCGCTTTCTGAAATCTCCGCCGCCCTCGGCAAACTAATGGCGGAGGAGGGAACCGCGCCCGGGAGCGGGCGGGTCTTTCTCAGGGCCGACAAGTCGGTCGAATACGGGTTCGTGGTAAAGGTCATAGACGAGATAAAGAAAACCGGCATCGAAAAGCTGAGCCTGATCACGGAGTCAAAAAGCATAAGGGACAAATAAGCGGACATGTGAAAAGATGGAGGGAGAAAGGAATCAGTTTCGCAAAGGGCTTTTTATTTCCCTGGGTCTTCATCTGCTGGTTGTCTGCCTGCTTTTCCTCGGAGTCGGAAGGCACGGGCAGGTCTCCCCCGAGAGCTCGATAGAAGTGTCGCTCTCGACCCAGGTTCCGCGTGCCAGCGAGAAAAAACCGGTCGCCAGGGCTCCCGACCGTCCCAAAAAGCCCGAGAAAAGCGCGAAAAAGGTCAAGGAAGCCCCCAAGGAGCGGGTAAAGCCTTCCCCGAAGAAAAAAGCGGAACCGCCGGTGGCGGAAAAGGAAAAAAGCCCGGAAGCCCCGGCGCCACAGACAGAACCGGAGAAAAAGCCGGAAGAACCCCAGGAGACAAGCGGGGAGACACCGCCCGTGACGGAACCCGAAACGGAGAAAGAAGAAGCCGCCGAGAAAAAAGCCCTTGAATCCGGGAAAAAAGAAGTGATCAGGAACATCAAGAAGGAATCCGTCCTGAGCAGCATCAAGAAAAGCGCCGCGCAGTCGTCCGTCAAACCGGCTTCAGAAGAATCCGGCCCGGGAGTCATCTCGCTTGTGCTTGACGTCTATTACAGAACGATATCGAAACGGATACAGAGAAGCCTGATACTGCCGCTTAACATAGATTCCGGTATCCTTCTCGCGGCTCAGGTAAATTTTTACATGAAGGAAACCGGCGAGGTGTACGACGTGGGAATAGAAAGAAGCTCCGGAAACCTGAGGTTCGATTCTTACTGCATAAAGGCCGTAAACGACGCTTCGCCGCTTCCCCCTCCGCCAAGCGAGCTGAGAGACAGGATAAAGTCGGAATTCTTTGTGATCTCCTGTGAGAGCAAGAAGTGATTCGAATGCGGCTGATACTCGTAAGACACGGAAAAACAGACTGGAACGAGACCGGAAGATGCCAGGGGATAAGCGACGTTCCGCTTAACCGCGCCGGAGTGGAGCAGGCGGAGAAAGTGGCTTTCTCCCTCAAGGACGAGAGGATCGACCGCATATACTCAAGCGACCTTGTGAGGGCGAAGACGACGGCGGAGAAAATCGCCGCCTACCACTCCATTGAGGTCAGCATCAGGGATGATCTCCGGGAGATGGATCAGGGAATTTTCGAAGGGCTTGATTTTTCCTACATAAGGGAGGAGTATTCCGACGTGCTTGAGCACTGGCGCAGGGACCCGGAAACCCTGCAGCTGCCGGGCGGGGAGTCGCTGAAAGGCGTTCAGCAAAGGGCTCTTGACGCCATAGCGGATATCAGAAGCTGTTTAGGGTCGCAAAGCGTAGTGGTCGTAAGTCACAACATGGTCATAGGCACATTGTTCTGCAGTTTCACCGGAAGCTCCCTTAAGAAACTGCGGGATTACATAGTGGATGAAGCCTCAAAAAGCGTCGTTGAAGTATATGACGACAGGTTCGTTATAATATCCTTTAACGATATCGATCACCTGCGCCCTCCCGCGGAGTAAGCCAGGCCGCGAAAACCCATGAAGGACGAAATACTGAAAATCATAAAAGAGTCCGTGGATTCGCTCGCTTTACCCGCAAGCCCGGCGGGAAACGGGACGGAGTTCGAGGTATCGGTACCCAAGAAAAAGGAATTCGGAGATTTCTCCACGAATGCCGCGCTCGTAATAGGAAGCATGACGGGAGAGAATCCCCGTGAAGTCGCGCAAAAAATAGTCGGGGGCATAGAGCGGCTCAAGCGCGGGTTCATAGAAAGACTCGATATCGCGGGGCCGGGATTCATAAATTTTTTCGTTAACGAAACCCTGTTCGAATCGCAGCTTCGGGAAATCATCCGCCTCGGCGAAAAGTACGGGGCTTCCCGCGAGGGTTCCGGACATAAGGTCATGGTCGAGTTCGTAAGCGCCAATCCCACGGGATACCTTCATTTCGGCCACGCGAGAAACGCCGTTGTCGGAGACTCGGTGTGCAGAATACTTTCCTTCCGCGGATACGAGGTGACCAGGGAATTCTACGTAAATGACGCGGGCAGGCAGATGGACATGCTCGGCGAGTCCGTATACTCGGCCCTCGCGCGGTCCCGCGGACTCGCGAGAGAACTTCCGGAAGACGGCTATCACGGAGAGTACATCTCGGAACTCGCCGGGGAAATAAGGGAATCGGAAGAACATCAAGTGCCGGAGGATGAGCCGGCGGCCGTCGAGTTCTGCAGGGAGTTTGCCTACGAAAGGCTTCTTAAGGAAATAAAAACCGATCTTCTCGACCTCCGGGTGGATTTTGACAACTGGTACAGCGAGAGGACCGAAGTGCACGGCCGCGACTCCGGAGAGGGAAAGCTCGGCAGGACCCTTGCCAGGCTCGAGGATATCGGGGCGGTCGAAAGAAAGGAGCAGGCGCTCTGGTTCAGGGCTTCTCTCTACGGGGACGGCAAGGACTGGGTGATAATAAAAAAAGACGGCGCCCCGACCTACTTTCTATCCGACATCGCCTACCACGCGGACAAGTATTCAAGAGGATTCTCCAGGCTGATAAACGTCTGGGGAGCCGACCACCACAGCCACGTGTCGCGTCTTAAGTCCTCCATGAAGGCTCTCGGCCTGGATGAATCTTCCCTGCATGTGCTCATTATACAGTTCGTGAGGCTCGTAAGAGACGGCGCGGAAGTCCAGATGTCGAAAAGAACGGGAGATTTCGTCACGCTCCGCGAAGTGCTCCGCGAAGTCGGGTGCGACGCCACGAGATTCTTTCTGCTCATGAGGAGTTCCGACAGCCACCTTGATTTTGATCTTTCACTGGCGAAAAAGGAGTCAAGCGAAAATCCCGTCTACTACGTTCAGTACGCAAACGCCAGAATTTCAAGCCTGATAAGAAACTCCGGGGAAGCCGGGGTGAGCGCCTCGGATGAGCATCTCAGTCTCCTTTCGGACGATGAAGAACGAGCGATAATGAAAACGCTTCTCAGGTTTCCCGAGGTGGTCGGTTCGGCGGCCGAGTCGCTTTCCCCGCACAAGGTGGTTTATTATCTCCAGGAACTGGCTGCCGGGTTCCATTTTTATTACAACAAGACTAGAATTCTGGACCCGGAGGACGCCGCCACGGCCTCCGCAAGGCTCTACCTGGCACGCTGCGTACAGGTGGTAATAGAAAACGGTCTCGGTCTCCTCGGAATAAACGCCCCCAGAAGCATGTGAAAATGGCTGAAAAGAAAAAAGAACAGAATCCCCGGCCGCTACGGCTTTCCCTGGTTTTTCTCGTTGTTTTCACGATGGTGTTTTCCCTGGGAGTCGTGGTGGGGAAAAAATTCATCCCCGCAGACGAACCCGTCTCGGCGGAGAAATCTCCCGGACTGCTGGAAAGACTGTTTTCGTTCGCCTCGCGGGAGGAAACCCCGAGCGCCGAAGAGGAAAAACCGGCCGTCGCTCCTGACGAAAAAGACCCGTCCGCCCGTGACAAGTACCTGTCGGCGATGATCAATCCCGACCATAAGTACACCATTCAGATCAGCTCTTTTCTGAGCAGGAAAGTCGCCAGCCGGACCGTGAGATTCTACAAAGACAAGGGGTATCCCGCCTTTATAAGGGAGTATTCGCCCTCTGAAATCACGACTTTCTACAGAGTCAGGATAGGAACCTTTCAGTCCAAGGAGCAGGCGCGGGAATACGGAAACGAAATAAAGGGAAAAGAAAGGGACTTCAAGTTCTACGTGACCGTTAACGACTGAACGGCGGAGAGCGGCCGCGCGCAGCCTGCCCGCAATAGACTACAGGGGGAATTACAAGGTATTATCTTCTCATGGAAAACGAATGGTCAAAACCTGACTCCGGGGAGTCTGACGAGAGGTCAAAGACCGGGAGAAAACCGGACTCTTCCAAGCTTCTCTCGGGCGGGATCAAGTCCTGGTGGGTCTTTCTCATGAGGCCCATAGAGGACTTTCTCATAGAAAAGAATTTCCGCCCCAACGTGCTCACCATCACCACACTGGTGGTCTCCGCGCTCGCGGGGTGGTTTTTCCATCTGGGCATGATCTTCGTAGCCGGAGTTCTGCTGCTGGCCGGCTCGACTTTTGACATTTTCGACGGGAGGGTGGCGCGGGCCCAGGGCCTTAATTCGCCCAAGGGAGCTTTTTTCGACTCCTGCGTGGACAGATACTCGGAAGTTCTCATCTACCTGGGTCTTCTGAGCTTTTTCAGGGACACTTTTTTCATTTACATCGTTTTCCTTATAGTCAGCTGCTCCATGATGGTCAGCTACACGAAGGCCAGGGCCGAGGGGCTCGGAATCGACTGCGAGGTGGGGATAATGCAGAGAGCCGAAAGGGTGGTTTACCTGGGGGTACTGTCGGCGTTTAACTTCCTCGGCAACATAGTCACCTTTCTCATGGGGCTTGGAAACAGGGACTACCTTCTGAAGCTTTCGATCATCATCCTCTTCGTCTTTTCCCTCTACACTTCAATACAGAGAATGGTTCACGTGATGAGCAGGATGGAGGAAGCCGAGGACGGCGGGACTGACGGAACCGCGTAAGCCGCGGACTAGGAGGTTCTCTCCCTTATTCTGCTGGCCTTCTTTGAAAGGCCTCTCAGGTAGTAAAGCTTGGCCCTTCTCACGCGGCCTTTTCTTTTCACTTCTATTTTCCCTATAAGGGGGGAATGCAGGGGAAATATTCTCTCGACGCCTATGCCGTAGGAAACCTTCCTTACCGTGAAAGTCTCCCTGAAGCCCGAACCTTTCCTGGCTATCACGGTGCCTTCGAAAACCTGGATCCTTCTCCTCTCGCCTTCCTTGATGTTGTAGTGGACCGATACCGTGTCCCCGGCCCGGAATTCCGGCAGGTCGGTTCTCAGGTGCTTCTTCTCAACTTCGGCTATGATTCCCATTTTCTCACGCTTCCTTTTTGCGGGATGTTGAATATACAGAACCTCATGGGGATTGTCAAAATACTGGGGTCATGAATCTTTGCAACTACCAATAACGCGCTTAACAGTGGGGACAACCCGCAAGCGAGCAACATAGTATAGCAAGATCACTCTCTTATATAATGAAAGAGGGAATATATACACTTGCACACCAAGGCTTGACAAATCGGGGGGGGGGTAGGGTTTCTACCTAAGGAGGATTGTTCTATGAAAAAATCAACTGTGTTTTTTCTTTGTCTGGTTTTTGGAGTTTTATTCACGACTTCAAGTTGTTCAATGGTGGAAAAAGCTTTTGATGATGCCGTTGATACCGCTGTTAGTGACCTTGCCGGTGACCTTGCCGGTGATATGGCTACCGACATTGCTGGTGAGGTAGTTGGAGAAGCTGCTGGTGATGCCACCAAGAAAGCTACCAAAGAATTTTTGGCTGAAGAGAATACCGCTAATCAGGGGGAAAGTTGTCAGCAGTACTGCCAGCAGTATTGCCAATAGAACCTAGAGAATTATTTTTGAATGAGTACAAAGGAGGAAAAAAGGTTATATGAGATCAAATAGCTCTATTATAATTATATTGACGATGTTATTTCTTGCGTCTTGCTCAAGTGACGACATCGTGAACCTATTGGAAGGGGACTATGAAGATGGTTATTCTGAGTGTAGGCCTTGGGAACAATATGAGATCGACGATGTTGCTACATGTGCGAGCGAAAGGGTTGCTGATATATCTCTGGGTCCAGATTCGCATCTTTATGCTGACAGTAAGGGAATTGAACATGCCTTCACGATCATCGAATTGCTACTGATTTGACTGTTCTAAACCGAACTTCATTTAATCCAAAGCTCAATTATCTCCGCAATCATCTGTAACAACACAGTATCCGCGACATGCTAAAAGGCGGGGTGGTTTACAAAAGTATCGCAGAAGCCTTCCCCATAAAGCGTTCCCTGCCCCACGGACACGTGGCAGCGGTGCTGGGCACCGCCAGGAAGCTTCCAGGGTCTGTATGGGAATTGAAAGAGCATGAGATAGGTAAATGCCTTCACCGATCATCGAATTGCTACTGATTTGACTGTTCAGGTAAATCCTGACTATTCCACAATAACTGTTACTGGTATTATTTGTGAAGGCTTAAACTGGGTTGACCTACGTTTGGTGTGTCCAGCCGCAGGTGGCGTGACTGGTCAGAGTGCTTCTGGAGCCACATATTGTCAAGGGTTTTATACGTTTGAGACAACTGGTTCATGTGATAATTAATAGGATGTATTTGGGTATATGGCAGAACCGGTGTTTTTCAGGAGATCTTAGGACGGGGATGGACAAGGGATAGCTCTCAGATTCTTGGAATCATCCTCCCAAACACAGATCAGGCAGAAGCTTAGAACCGTGCCCCCAACAACATCCAACACCTCGCCGAACACCTCCGCAGGCATCCTGATTTTTGCTCTATATCAATCATAAGATACCAAAAGGGATTCCTTTCGACCGACCTCGGGGATTTTACCGGGCACCCACCCCACCCTGCCTGAGCGGATCAGGCTCCGCAGGAAAGCAGCCTGTCGAGTACAATGGCGGCCGCGCTTCTCACGGAAAGATGGTTGAATTCACTGTAGCCGCTTATCGGTTTCAGCACGTAGTCGGCCGCTTTTACCGTCTCAAGCGTCAGTCCCCACCCCGTCCCGAAAAGAATCAGAAAAGGCTCCGTGTTCTCGAATATTTTCTCCCGAAGCGCCCGGTAGCCCGTCATGTCGTCCGAAAAGCGGGCGTCGGTAGCCACTATTTTCGGCTTTTTCCCTTCAATTTCCTCTATCTGCTTCACAACTTCCTCGACCGTGCTCATTATGCTTATGATGCCGAAAGCCCTGCTTTTGGTCTCGTTGAAGTTCCTCCCCTCTCCCTCGGTCCAGTGATCAACCAGCCTGCCCGCGAGGCGGCGCTGCTCTTCAACGGGGTTTACAAGATAGAACCTTCTGACTCCGTACGTGGTGGCGTCCCTCGATACGTCGTGGGCGTCCATGCTCTTAAATGCGGTTGAAACGACTTCGAGGCGGCTGTTGTACGCCGGATAGTGCACAAGCGCTATGTAAACCCTGAAATCCGGGGAGCTGCCGGCCTTGAGATCCTTCAGGAAAGCGTCTTCCTCTCTTGAAAGCCGCGCGTCGTCAAGCGAAGCGGGGTTGTGGAGGAAGGTGCTCTTTACGCTCTCCCGTCTCCTCCATCTTCTTATTTTCTCGTGGTCTCCCGAAAGAAGCACGTCGGGAACCTTCTTTCCCCCGTACGTCCGGGGCTTGGTGTACTGGGGATACTCGAGAAGCCCTTCCGTAAGGGACTCGGAGGCAAGGGACTCCGCGTTTCCGAGGACTCCCGGAAGGTATCTCGACACGGCATCCACTATAAGTGAGCAGGCGTATTCTCCCCCCGAGTTTATATACTTCCCGGTCGATATCCTCATGTCGACGTGAAGTTCGCTCACCCTGTCGTCCACCCCTTCGTACCGGCCGCAGAGGATTATCAGCTGCTCAAACCCGCAGAGCTCCCGGGCCTTGCGGTCGTCAAACTCCTCTCCCTTGGGAGTCGTGAGAATCACGGCGGAGCGAAGCCCCTTTTCCCTTATGCGGCCGACGGCGTTCCCTATCGGTCCCGGGGTCATGAGCATTCCGCTTCCCCCTCCGTACGGGGTGTCGTCCGTTTTTCCGTGCTTCGCGTCCGAATAGCTCCTGAGGTCGTGGACGTTTATCTCCACCGCTCCGTTCTCAGCGGCCCTGCCTATCACTCCGAACGAGAAGACGGAATCGAAGAAACCGGGAAAGATTGTCACTATGTCAAACTTCATCGAAGCGTCACCGGATTACTCGAGGAGCCCCTCAACCGGTTCCACGGTGATCATCGAGCTGTCAAGATCCACCGCGGTCACGAACTTCCCGACGAAAGGAACCAGAAATTCCCGCTCCGGGCTCCTTATCACGAGAATGTCGTGTCCGCCCGAATCGATGAGATCCTTCACCTCCCCGATATCGTCTCCGCGGGAGGTGCGGACCCGAAGGCCTATGAGGTCAGACCAGTAATATTCATCTTCTCCCGGGGGCTGCAGATCGTTTTTCCCGACCAGCACGTGGAGATTTTTAAGCGCGTCGGCGGCCTCGGGGGTATCTATATCATTCAGCTTCACGATCGCGACGCTTTTCTGGATTCTTATCCGGGACAGACCGAACCTTCGGGGTTCCCTCCGGCCGGGAACTCCCACGTAGACTTCCTTCGCCCCGGAGAGGGTTTCGGGACGTCCGCCGAAGGCAAACACCTTCACTTCACCGTAAAGACCGTGTCTCCTGGTTATCTTTCCGTAGAGGACAAGGTTTTGTTTCGCGCTTTCCGGCAACGCTATTCAAGGATCTCCAGCACGGCGCGTTTTTTTATTTTCGCGGCCGCGGCGCTCAATATGCTGCGAATCGCCTTCGCGGTTCTTCCCTGTTTTCCGATTACCTTCCCCAAGTCTTCGGAGGCCACTCTAAGCTCAATAACCGTAGTTTTCTCGCCCGCCACCTCTGTCACCTGAACCTCCTCGGGGTTGTCAACGATGGATTTAGCCATGAATTCGACAAACTCTCTGAGCTGACTCATAAGGAGCATCCCTCCTGAAACTAGAATCTTTGCGTACGAACTTTCGCGCGGAAGAAAACGCGTTACGCAACCTGCGATATTAGCTTGCTCACCCTGTTGGTCGCCTTGGCGCCGTTATCCATCCACGCTTTCACTCTTTCCATGTCCACCTTGAGTTCGTGAGGTTTTTTCCGCGGGTCGTAATGTCCCAGTATTTCAAGAAACTTTCCGTCGCGCGGGGAACGGACATCCGCGGCGACTATCCTGTAAAACGGCCTCTTCTTGGATCCAATCCTGCTCAATCTTATCTTGACCAAACTGCTGCTACCTCCTGAATCCGGGGTTGAAGATACGCTCCCGTCATCTGAATTTCATCATCCTTTTTGTTAGTTTACCCATTTTCCCCATGTTTTTCATCATGTTTCGCATCTGTATGTAATTTTTTATCATGCGGTTCACGTCAGGCACCGTGGTGCCGCTTCCCCTGGCGATTCTCTTTCTGCGGCTGCCGTTGAGGATAGTATGATCCCTTCTTTCCGGCACCGTCATGGAGTTGATTATCGCAAGGCTCTTTTTCATCTCATCCTCCGCCTTCGCCATCGCCCCCGGGTTGTCGGCAACCTTCTTCATCCCGGGGACCATGTGGGCTATGCTTTCTATCGAACCGAGCTTGCCCATGGCCAGTATCGACTCCCTGTAGTCTTCGAGGGAGAACTGTTTTTTCGATATTCTCTCCGCGAGCTTTTTCGTTCTTTCCTCCTCAAAAGCGTCCTCCGCCTTTTCTATGAGGCTCAGGACGTCTCCCATCCCCAAGATTCTCGAGGCTATTCTCTCGGGGTGGAAGACCTCAAGCGCGTCGGCTTTCTCTCCCGTCCCGAAGAACTTTATGGGCTTGCCCGTGGTGGCCTTTATCGAAAGGGCCGCCCCTCCCCTAGCGTCCGCGTCCATCTTCGTGAGAATCACGCCGTCGAGATCAACGGCTTCATCGAAGCTCTGCGAAACGTTCACGGCATCCTGCCCCGTCATCGAGTCGGCGACGAGGAGGATTTCGTGGGGATTCACCTTCTTCTTTATGCTCCCCAGCTCATCCATAAGCTCGCGGTCAAGATGAAGGCGTCCGGCAGTGTCTATGATCACCGCGTCCGTCCCCCGTTTCGCGGAGGCCGAGACCGCGTCCGCGCACACGTCCACGGGATCCGAACCGGCCACGGTATCGTAGACGCTTACGTCTATTTTCTCTCCGAGCACCTTTAGCTGCTCTATCGCTGCGGGACGGTAGATGTCGGCGGGAACCAGAAGCGGGGTCCTGCCGTGGCGGTCCTTGAGAAACTTGGCAAGTTTCGACGCCGTGGTGGTTTTCCCCGAGCCCTGAAGCCCGACCAGCATTATTATCACGGGGGGCGGGACGCCAAGGTTCAGGGGTTCGTTTTCCAGTCCCAGGATGCCGGTAAGCTCCTCCTTGACTATCTTTACGAACTGCTGTCCTGGATTGAGGCTCCCCTCGACTTCCCGGCCAAGCGCCCTTTCCTTGACAAGCCCGGTGAACTGGCGGACCACCCTGAAATTGACGTCCGCTTCAAGAAGGCTGAGGCGCACTTCGCGAAGCGCGTCCTCTATGTTCTTTTCGCTCAGCTTTCCGTAGCCCCCTATCCTTTTGAGGGTGGTGCCGAGTTTCTTTGAGATTCCTTCAAACATAGCTGCATTGGCCGCCGGGCCATCCGGGACGGCGTCACGGTCTATATAATACCAGTACCTTTTTAAATCAAGTAAAACGACAAATCGAATTTATAATTAATTCACGGGTTGCTTGACCGAGAGCTGCCTTAAAATACCAGCGCCCCTGAGCGCCAGTACTTGTTCTGACAGGCATCACGGCTAACCCGAATTTCATAGGAGGTATTAATTTACATGAAGAATCATGAATCTCTATTTTTTGCAGGCATTGACTGGGGAAGAGGTTCCCACCAGGTCTGTTCGCGGTGTGGCCGACCGCCTTTTGTTTGTAGCCTGCGCCATCCTGGGAAAAGGAGAGCTGTTCGACAAGGAGTTCAGGAAACCTCTGCCGGATGCCGCATAAAGAGGACCAGAGTGAAGTGAAATCGGCGAGAGGGAAAACTAAGGAGGAATTTTTTAGAACGAATCCGCTATATACATAAAATTTTTGCTTGAAAAAGACAGGAAGTCCGGAATTACAAAATACAATCCTTCCCCGGCCGCGGACAACAAGCAGAGCGCGTATCCGCACGGCAGCGCCGGGCGGGGCGGAAGCCGGAGTGGCGGTTCCGCGCTCAAGAGCTGATTGGATTTCCCTCCGATTGTTAGCACCTACCGTTCCGTACTATACTGTAATCATTGCATAAATACCCCGCAACCGTTCCGTATCACACTGTAATCACTGATAAATCTCTTGACAACTGTCAAGATTTATTGTTAACTTTAAAGAGCGGAGCCCGTACTTGAAATCACGACTGACGGAAAGATGTCCGGGCAACGGGAAAAGGGTCTGGCAAAAAAACAGGGGGCAATTCATGAAGACCGCGAATAACAGATTTCTCTATGCCTGCGTTCTTTCTCTCGCAATGGGGCTTTCGGCCTCGTACGGCTGCGGCGGAGAGGGCGGGGGCGCGGAACCGTCCGCGGGAAAAACCGCGATTTCCGCATCTTCCGGAAAAGTGCTTTACGGCGTGCCATCGAGGGCCGATGAAAACAACGCCGGGGACGCCGTTTCCCGAGCCTCGGGAAATTACCCGGGCAAAGACGGCGTTACGCAATCCTCAAACGCCGCTAACGGCGTCACGACCGACAGGGTCTCAGTTGAAGCTTCGTACGAGGAAGGGCAGGTTCGATACAGGGTTCAAAACAGCGGCGGCGGGTGGTCCGTCGACAGCGGCACAGACGCTGTCGTTAGGAGGTTTTCCGGTATCGGATGGGACAGGGTCGAGCTCATGAAAGGGCTGCCGGGAGGAAATCTTTACGTCGACGTCCATTCGGAGGACAGAGCGAGACAGAACAAGGATTATTTAGCCGGCGGACTCTGGATATACGTGCCGGACGGCGGAGGCAACTCGGAACTGAGCCTCGGCGCCTTCGCGGACGGCAACGATCCTTTCAGACGGAGCGACTTGTCCGCTTTGACCGGCACCGCGGTCTATGGAGGGGAGGCCACCGTTATGTATTCCGATGAGAACGGCGTTTATCCCGCCGACGCCTCAGTTGCCCTGACGGTTGATTTCGACCGCGGAACCGTGAAAGGGAGGATTCATTTCTTCGTTGACGGGGGAGGGAGCAATGTTCTGGTGGCGGCGGATCTGGAAGAGGCGAACATCGGCGATTCGGACGGCGGTTTCTTCTCGGGCGAGACGGACGTGACAGAACCGGACAGCGCGGGGGGCGAAGGCAAATGGGGCGGACAGTTCCTCGGGAACGGTTACGGAACTCCGCGGACGGCGGCAGGAACCTTCGGTTTCACGACTGGCGGCGGCGTGAGCGCCTTGGGCGCCTGGAGCGCCCGGAGTCCCGCCATGCTGAGCGGCGGTCTCGGAACTTCACAGCATGAAACTGAACCCGGGACTGATTCTCCCGCTGCCGGGTGCGGCGCGGATAACGCGGACGGAGGCAGCTGCACCGCTCCCGACGTCGGCGGATCTGCCCCTCCCCTTGAAATAATAATAAATCCTGACGGTTCATGTGAGATTACGGGCAGGGGAATCAGCTTGAAGTTCGGGAGCGGAGACACCGACGGAAACGGCGTGAATATATGCAAGCGGGCGGCCGAGCTCAAGGGAATGGGCTGGATTCCCGACCCCTGGAAATGGCTGTTGGGCAACCTGCCGCCTCAGTGAGAATTCCGCCCTGTCGGGCATGGCTGACAGCCGGATTTTCCGATGAACCGCCACCTGTTCCAGGCATTTAATGCGGCCGGACTGTCTCACGGGATTAAGTTCCAGATGCCGTCGGTTATACCAGGCTTCATATGGGGCAAGAGGGCGCATTGCCCGACAGCGGAAGGCGCATGCGATTTCAACCAGCGCCTTTCATCGCACCGGGAACAGGTTCGCCGGGCCTGGTTTCCGAAGCATCTTTCCCGATATGATCGTTTTCCGCTCCGGCTCTATATTTCCGGCATCGCAATCCCGCTTCAAAAGCCGTCACGAAAAGTCAATGGACAAAGCTGTCCAAGTCATTATAATTAGCCTGATTCACGGTTTATCGGAGGCACCGTTGAAACTCGGAGCGTACGGTTACATAAAGCAGTTTCTAAGAGACCCCAAGAGCACGGGTTCCATAGCGCCTTCAAACGAGGAACTGTCGGAACTCGTCACCGAGACCGCCCGGCTCGACAAAATGGGAACCGTGGTGGAACTCGGCTCGGGAACCGGGGTCTTCACCGAGAAGATTCTCGAGAAGAAGAGCCCGGAAGCGGTGTTTTTCGCGATAGAAATCAACCCCGAGTTCTGCGAAGCGACCAAATCGCGGTGTCCTTCCGCGACGGTCTACATGGATTCCGCGGAGAACATGAAAAAATATCTTGAGCGGCACGGAAAGGATTCCTGCGACTGCGTCATCTCGAGCCTTCCGTGGACGGTGTTTGACCATGCGACCCAGGACAGGCTGCTTGACGCCATCTGGGACGTGCTGAGGCCGGGAGGCAGGATGGTCACCTTCAGCTATTCGATCAGCATGATGGTTCCGAACGCCAGGAGATTCCGCTCGATGCTGCGAAACAAGTTCACAAGCGTCGTCAAGTCGAAAACCGTCTGGTCCAATTTCCCTCCCGCATTCGTGTACAGCGCGGAAAAGTGACGCCGTCTCCGCCAGCTCCCGAAACCATGCCGGCAGGCTGATTCCCCACCGCGGGGGCGGTTGGGTATACTTAACGAACAACGCGTAAGCGGTTTCTTTCATGTTCCAGCACCCGCTCTATCTGATCGACGGCAGTTCGTATGTATTCAGGGCGTATTACGGCGTAAGGGCCGACCTCTCCAACTCCGAGGGGTTTCCGACCAACGCCGTCTACGGATTCGCGAACATGCTTCTTAAGTTTATCAGGGAATACGAACCGAGGTACCTGGGGATGGTGTTCGATTCCAAGGGAGAGGTGTTCAGAAACGAAATATACCCCGAGTACAAGGCCAACAGGGACGAGGCTCCGGAAAGCCTCCAGCTCCAGTTCCCCAAGATTTTCGAACTGGTGCGCGCATTCTCGATACCGATGCTGGCGATGGAAGGGTACGAGGCCGACGATATCATGGGGACCATAGCCAGGGCGCAGGAGACATCGAAGGTGGTTCTGGTTACGGGAGACAAGGACTTCTGCCAGATGGTGTCCGGGAACGTGACTCTGCTCGACACGATGAGGGGGCGGGTGACCGGCGTGCGGGAAGTGCAGCAGAAATACGGGATCGAGCCCGGACAGATGATCGATTTCTTCGCTCTCGTGGGAGACAAGGTCGACAACGTTCCGGGGGTCACGGGAGTCGGGGAGAAGACCGCCTCGGCCCTCATATCCGAGTACGGAAACCTCGACGGCGTATACGCCAACCTCGACTTGCTCCGCCCCGCAGTCGCCCGGAGACTGAAAGAGCACGAAGACGACGCGTACCTAAGCCGCGAGCTCGTCACCATAAAAACCGACGTCGAAGTGGGAACCGGAATCGAGGACTTCAGGTACGAGGGATACGCGACCGAGAATCTTCTGGAAATATTCTCGGAACTTGAATTCGAAAAGCTTCTTGATGAGATCGGGGTCTCCTCGCCTCCAGACGGAAGCGAAGAGGTAAAATACGATTCCTACGAAACCGTTTTCGAGGAGGAATCCCTCGCCGGGGTCGTAAGCATGATAGAGGAAACAGGGGAACTCTCGGTAGACCTCGAGACGGACTCGAGACTGCCGATGAACGCCCGCATAGTGGGTTTTTCGCTCTGCCCCGTCCCTGGACGCGCATTTTACGTTCCCGTGGGACATACGGACATTATGGAAGCCGGAAAGCAGATGGAGCTTGATGCCGCGCTTTCGATGCTTAGACCCGTTCTGGAATCCAAGGACATAAAAAAGACGGGTCAGAACATAAAATACGAGATGCTCGTGCTCAGAAACCACGGCGTCACCCTCAGGGGAATTCACTTTGACACGATGCTGGCCGCGCACCTGCTCGACGCCTCCAGAGGAAGCTACAAGCTTGACGAACTCTCAAGAACCGAGCTTGGCCACAGGATGATTTCCTACGATGAAGTTACGGGAAAAGGGAAATCGAAGAAAAACTTCGCCGAAGTCGGTATCGAGACGGCGACAAGGTACTCGTGCGAGGATTCGGACGTGGCGCTCGTTCTTTCAAGAAAATTCCTTGAAACTCTCAGGCAGGAGAAACTCTGGGACCTCTACAGGGAGAACGTTCTCGGACTTCTTCCGGTTCTCTGCGACATGGAGTTCACGGGAGTGAGCGTCGACACCGATATTCTCGGGGAAATGTCCGAGGAGTTCGAAAAGGACCTCGATTCCATCGAGGCCGAAATATATGAAAAGACCGGAGGGAGATTCAACATAAACTCGACAAAGCAGCTCTCCGAAGTGCTTTTCGGGAAGCTTCGGCTTCCCGCCAGGAAAAAAACCGCGAAGGGCGCCTTTTCCACCGATTCCGAAGTGCTGAGGGATCTCTCGGCAATCCACGACGTGCCGCGCCTCATACTGAGGCACAGGTTTCTCTCCAAGCTGAAATCCACTTACATAGACCAGCTTCCACGGCTCATCAACCCCGCAACGGGAAGGATCCACACCTCTTTTAACCCCGCCGGCACTTCAACCGGAAGGTTAAGCTCAAGCGACCCCAATCTTCAGAACATCCCGATAAAGACCGGGGACGGGAAAAGAATACGGAAATCGTTCGTGGCGAAAGGCGGCTGCGCCGTGCTGTCGGCCGATTATTCACAGATAGAACTTCGCCTGCTCGCCCATTTCTCCGAAGACCCTACCCTGCTCGAAGCTCTTCGAAACAACAAGGACGTGCATGTCGCGACGGCCTGCGAAATCTTCAACGCAAGCGAAGACCGGGTCACCCCCGAGATGCGGAATCTCGCCAAGACAATAAACTTCGGGATAATATACGGAATAAGCGCTTTCGGGCTCTCAAAGCAGCTCGGCACCACCGTGTCGGTCTCAAAAAACTACATAGACAGATATTTTGACAGGTATTCCGAGGTGAAAGCCTACATGCAGTCATCGGTTGAAGAAGCCAGGAGCAGGGGCTACACGGAGACGCTTATCGGGAGAAGAAGGCCGATACCGGAGCTTACGTCGAAAAACAGGGTGGAGAGAGGCAGGGGGGAGCGTGAAGCCATAAACACCCCGATACAGGGATCCGCGGCGGATATAATAAATCTGGCCATGATCCGCATATTCAGAAGACTTGAGGAAGGAGGATTCCGCTCCAAGATGATCCTCCAGGTTCACGACGAGCTTCTCTTCGAGGTTCATGAAGCGGAACTTGAAGAACTGCGGACCCACATAAAAAACGACATGGAAAACGCCTGGGAACTCCGGGTGCCGCTCAGGGTCGAGATGCGCGCCGCGGAGAACTGGGCCGAGGCCCACTGAGAACACGGCAACGATGGACTCCAGAAGAAAGACCCTGATTCTGCGCTCGCTCGCTCTGCTCCTCGCGTTTCTGCCGGCGGCATCTTCTCACGCCGAGGTAAACGAGAGAAAGATACTCTCCTTTATTTCGAAAAACGCCTCGTCGCGAAAGGAAATCGGGATCATGGTACGCTCCGCCGATACCGGCAGGACGGTTTTCCGCTACAACAGCAAGGAGAAATTCATCCCGGCTTCCAACAACAAGATACTTTCCTCCATAGCGGCGCTTTCCCTGCTCGGAAAGGATTTCCGGTTTAAAACGGAGTTTTATCTGGGCGGAGGAATACACTCCGGAGTCGGTCACGGCGGTCTTTACGTAAAGGGGTTCGGAGACCCCTCGATAGACATCGAAAAAATCCGGGAAATCGCGGGGCGGATCAAAGCTCTCGGGATAACCAGAATTGACGGCGGGATATACCTTGACGGCTCGTACTTCGACGACATCCACTACGCGGAGGGCTGGGATCCGGAGTGGTTCGACAAAGGGTTCTGCCCTCCCGTGACGGCGATTTCATTTAACTACAACTCTGCCAAGATAAAAATTTCCGCGTCCAGGGTGCAGGGGGCGCCCGCGGTAGTGAGAACGGAACCCGAGGAGTTCCCCTTCCCGATCAGAAACAGGGTTTCCACCTCGCAGAGAAAGTCGGGCGTGAGCGCAAAATACAACGAACGAAACGAACTCGTGATCTCCGGACATGTCTCCCTCCGGAAAAAAGCGCAAACCCTTGATCTCTCGGTGCCCGACCCGTTTTTTTACTTCGGGGCGGCCCTCAGAAAAGTCCTTGAGGAAAAAGGAATCGAGGTCGGCGGGGGCATAGACCGCGGGAGAGTTCCCAAGTGGGCCGGCAGAATACTCACTCATTACTCAGAGCCCCTGGACACCATTATTCATGAGTACAACAAGGAAAGCGTCAACATAATCGGGGAAAGCATAGTAAAGGTAATCGGCGCCGAGTTCTCCGGCACCCCGGGTTCATGGAAATCCGGCACATACGCAATTGAAAACCATCTGAGGAGAATGGGCCTTAACGGAAACTTCTCCGTGGCCGACGGTTCCGGCCTTTCGAGGCTGAACAGGGTTTCCCCGGAAGACATAACCGAGGCGCTCTCCAGGGCCTACAGCGATCCGGTCATTTCCGAGGAGTTTGTCGCGTCCCTTCCGATCGCAGGAGTTGACGGAACTCTCGAGAAAAGATTTCGCAATCTAAAGGGCAGGATCTACGCGAAAACCGGATATCTTGAGGGAGCCAGGTCCCTGTCCGGTTACGCCTTCGGGAAAAACGGGCGGGTTTATGTTTTTTCCATCATATCAAACGGCATGGGAGCAAAAGTGAAGAAACTTCAGGATCTGCTTCTGCGAGAGCTTGTCTACTGAATTTGCAACGCATAAAACTCGACTTTCCTGCCTTGGAAATTTCTTCTCCATAGCAGTGATGTTTCGGCAGCTATTCTTCACCGCTGCGTGATTCCAGAATATTTTCAACCAGCCTGTAAACAGTTGTTCCGGTGCCTCGCGGCCAATCGTGGCAAGCGGGCATGTCTCGCTTCTTCGCTCGCTCGATAGCTTTTTTAATCATATCCTCCGATATCTTTCTTGCATTGATGTCCTTGTCATACCCCGGAATGTGACGTTTCAACCTTTGGGAACAAGTTCTAGAATTGCTGACACCTTTACCATTTTCAAAATGCAGAAGCAGCCAGAATTCAAACTTGGGATTGCTCAAAGCGAAACCATAGTTGTCAGACTCTTGCGCCCAGTCATGAAGCTGAGAAAGCTGACCATCCGTCCATTGGTCCTTATCGACAACAAGCCATGCCTCATCTGAGCTTCTAAGGTCTTCAGTATCTAAATAATTTCTCATTCTCGCAAGAACCTGCGGAGGCGCACTGTCGCCTTTTTCCTTGAGGAATTTGATATGTACCACCAAGTTATAGCCATTGAAAATTGCGAAATAGTGCGACTCCGTTTTACTGCCTTCGGTGACGAGTACAAACATTTTCCTGTAAGAAAGCTTGCCCGGCGAACGTTTGAATTTTCTCCTTTTTTTAGGAGACATTAGATATTATCCTCGTGGCTCACAGGATCATGTCTTAAAAAAATCCGGGGAACACCTCCCAATCGGCCCTGAAGGTAGCTTTTACGGATATCCTTGTCATAGCGGATATCCGTGTAGTCACTGAAAGAAAAAAGATCCGAACTACCTTCGGAATTTTTCTCGGTGACCCACATTTCGTCACGCCGTAGCAAATCCTGATCCATTAGTAAAACATCGTGTGTGGTGAACAACAACTGCGCACGGCTCTCCTGACTGCAAGTAGCTAGGTAAACTTCAAGTAGTCTTCTCGTCAACAACGTGTGCAGACTTCGGTCCACTTCGTCAATGACATGTACTTTCTCCGAACCAAAGATAGATTCTCCCAAAAAAGCAGGCAAAAGATCAATTAACCTTTGAGAACCTTCTGACTCCTGACGTAATTTAAATTTAGCTTCCGTCCCGTCAGATTTGGGATGAAACGCAACCAATTTCTTTGCCACGATATCTCCGTCTTTTCGGGTAAAAACAAAACGTTCTTTGTCTAAGGAAATTTCGGTATGTTTGCCTTCTTCGATTTCTTCCTCCAGCTCGCTTTTGAAATCTTCTTCGAAAGGAATATTGTCAAATGGCACTTCTTCTCCACCCAAACGAGAGATGCCAGTATCAAGCTGTGGCAACATTTCGTTTATTGCATCGTTCAACGGATGTTCTTCATCAAGAAAATACTTAAATCTTCTATATGCCGAACTTGGAGCAATTAACTGCAAAGTACTTCTGAACCAGTCATACACCGGCTTGAAATCATTAACCTTCTGAGATACCGAATTTGTAAGAAACAACTGATTATCTCTTGTTCCTTGAAAAGCGAAATCCAGAGACAGCTTATCATTCAGTGAACTGTGAAAGTTCGGATTATCACCTTGGCGGTCATAGAGAATCTTCTCGCTTGCACTTGTTACCTGAACAAGCTTTTCCTCGATCACCGCTTTTCTGGTTACGGCAAAAGAAAAATCGTAGATTGTTTCGTCAATCAGCAACTCCAACCTGAATCGGGAGGGCTTTCTCATGTACCTGCTGTCAAGTCGATAGGGCTTCACCGAAATCATTTTGTCTGGTGCTGTTCCTTCGACAACCAAGTTTTTGACAAATTTCAGGGCCCTGAAGAAATTTGTTTTACCCGACGCGTTGGCGCCATAAATCGCAGCAATTGGCAGAATCCTCGTCTGGTATTTCTCAACCTTGGGGACCCGTTCCCCATGTTGTCTTTCGCGGCTGGCAACCATTGAAAAAGAGACCGAGTCACGAAAGGACATCCAGTTTTCTATTGAGAAACTTACAATCATTTAACATCTCCTTATGCGATTTTTAGCTCATATAACAATGCTAACATACTTATAATTAACTAAATATCAAGAAAGAAGAGAAAATATCTCATTAAACAGGGTTTCTATAAAGCAATCGAATGAAACCCTGCTGTCACTCTTACATTTCTTTTATAATGCCGTTAACGGGAATAAGGAGTAGGTACTTGGCGTTGTTGACGTGAATAAAGTTCCAGAAGTCGGATGCTCAACCCAGGTTCGCGGTCAGCGTTGTATATCAACTCCCCTTTATTCTGTGGAAACTGTCGGCCAGTCCCGCGAATTCCTCAACCGAAAGGGATTCCGCCCTTCTTCCCTGGTCGATTCCCGAGTCTGAAAGCGCCCGTTCAACTGTCTCCCTCTCAAAGAAGTTGCCGAGAGAATTCCTTATGGTCTTTCTCCGCGAGGAAAACGCGTACTTCGTAACGGTTCTGAAGGTCTTCTCGCTTGATAAGGAAAACACGGGTTCCTCAAGCGGGTCGAGCACCACCACCGCCGAATCCACCTCGGGAACCGGGTGGAACGCGTTGCGGGAAACATTGAAGGCAAGCTCCACGCTGAAACAGCTCTGGAGAAGTACCGAGAGGGAGCCGTAGCTCTTCCGCCCCTTTGGAGATGATATCCTCTGCGCCACCTCCTTTTGAAGCATCACCACTATCCTCGAGAAAAATTCTCTTTCATCGAGAAGCTTAAGGAGAACCTGGGTGGATATGTTATAGGGAAGATTGGATACGAGTTTCGTCTTCTCCCCGTCGGAAAAACGGCTGAAACCGGTTTTGAGGACGTCTTCGTAAACGAATCCGACGTTTGCGGATCCCCCGAACTTCTCGTCAAGAAAGGTTCTCAGCCTCTTGTCTTTCTCAATTGCCGTGACTCTGCCGGCGCCTTGCGCGAGATGCTCCGTGAGGCTGCCCTTGCCGGGCCCGATCTCAATCACGTGGTCTTCTTCGCGGAGCTTCGCGGCGGCGCAGATCTTGCGGAGTATGTTGGGGTCGTTCAGAAAATTCTGTCCGAGCCTCCTGGTCTGACGGAATACCTGCTCCCGCTTCATGTCATCCATCCGTTTAAAGCGGATACTGTTTCGGAACAGCTCTCAAGTATGGAAGCAGAAAATGAAGGCGCAAAGTTATTCTTCCTTGAACCTGAATATCTTTTCCTTTTCCTTTATCATCCCCAGTTCCTCTCTCAGTACTTTCTCAATGTATCTTTCGTCCTGCCTGAGGGCCTTTATTTCCTCTCCGTAAGCCCTGTTCTGCGCTTCCAGGTCCTCTATCCTCTTCTCTATCCTCCTGTTTTCGTTCTTGAGAAAATAGACCTTGGAAATCTCGTTGAAAAACATCAGGGCCACCGCCACGGCAATCACCGAGTATACAGCCAGCCTGATGAATCTTTGCGGTTTCATGTGTCCTTTAAAGGGCAGAAGCTCCCACGAGAAAAGGATTGGTTCTTTTTTCAATTTCCACTGTCGTCTGGGGACCGTGGCCCGGATGGATTTCGTAATGGCCGGGATACCTGAGAATCTCGGAACGGATTGACCCGACAAGCTCCGTCATGGTCGTCCCCCCCGTGAGATCCACCCTTCCCACGCTTCCGGCGAAAACGGTGTCTCCGGCTATTATCGATTCTCCGAAAACAAAACATATATGCCCCCAGGTGTGTCCCGGGACAAGGAGTATCTCTCCCCTGAGATTTCCCACGGAAAGGGTTTCTCCTTCTTTCACGTAACCGTCCACCTCGGGGACTTCGACAAAGTCAAACCCGGGGAACCTCATCTTCGCCTCGGGAAGCACATCGAGCACGGGCTGTTCTTTTTCGTGTATGTAAAAGGGTATGCCGAGCATTTTCTTGAAGGTCTCGACACCGGCCACGTGATCCAGATGCGCGTGGGTGTTGACTATCTTTTTTACCTCGAGCCCCGATCTTTCGATTTCTGCGGATATCTCCGCTATCTGCTCTCCGGGATCAACGAGCATAGCCTCGTTCGTATCCTCGTCCCCTATGATGTAGCAGTTTTCAATGAATATCCCGCCCGGGATGCATTTTATTATCAATCCGATCTCCCTTGAATCCTGTTTACACGAAAACCGATGAACCCGCCCTCAGGCGGAAGCCACTCGAATTCAACCGATTCTACCCTTGCGCGGGGCGGTCCCTCTCCGCACCACTCAATCAGCTTTTCGAGGTTTTCAGCCGTTCCCTCAGCAACTATCCTGACGCTTCCGTCCATGAGGTTCTCGATATGTCCCCTGATGCCGAGCTCAGTCGCCGTCCGGGCCGCCGAGGCCCTGAAATAAACTCCCTGCACCCTTCCCCTTACCTGGATAACGGCTCTTCGTTCCATCCGATTCTTCCAGACTACCGAAAGCCTCTGCCAGTGTCAATTAACGCAGGGATCCGGGGCTTTAAAGCAAGCCCCGGAGCAGGAGAAAAGGATCCGCGCGGCGTTGACAGGGAAAAAGGCAAAATGTATTTTCTTAGCCTGATGAGTGAGTACCGAACCCATTTCAGATGCATAGACGAGAACTGCTCTGAGACCTACCCCATCGATGAAATCATTTACAGGTGCAGGAAGTGCGACAATCTTCTTGACGTTCAGCACGACATGGAAATGCTGGGGCGAAAGACGCCCGAGAAATGGAAGGAGCTTTTTGACAGCAGGTACAGAAAGCAGGCCTGGCCCTTCGGAAGCGGCGTCTGGGGAAAAAAGGAGTGGGTTCTGCCCTTAATCGAAAACGAGAACATAGTTTCAATGTACGAGGGAGGCACGAACCTTTTCTGGGCCGAGAGATTCGGAAAACAGGTAGGCGTCGAAGATATCTGGATAAAGATGTGCGGCAACAGCCACACGGGATCCTTCAAGGACCTGGGGATGACCGTGCTCGTGTCGGCAGTGAACCAGATGATAAGCGACGACGTGAGCATCCCCGCGGTAGCCTGCGCTTCAACGGGGGACACTTCGGCCGCCCTGGCCGCCTACTGCGCTTCGGCGGGCATTCCCTCCATAGTTTTTCTCCCCAAGGACAAGGTATCAATCGCCCAGCTGATCCAGCCCATATCGAACGGGTCCCTGGTCCTCTCCCTGGATACGGACTTTGACGGCTGCATGGAGATGGTCCAGAGAATAACCAGCGAGCATAACATCTATCTCGCGAATTCAATCAACTCCCTGCGCATAGAGGGACAGAAAACCATAAGCATAGAGCTCTGCCAGCAGTTTGGCTGGGAGGTCCCGGACTGGGTGATAATTCCTGGCGGCAATCTCGGCAACGTGTCCGCGCTCGGAAAGGGATTCCTGATGATGTATGAGCTCGGCGTCATAAAGAAACTTCCGAGAATAGTCTGCGCGCAGGCGCAGAACGCGAACCCCCTTTACCTGAGCTTCCTCAAGGGCTTCAAGGAATTCACCCCCGTGAGAGCGAAGAAAACCCTCGCAAACGCCATACAGATCGGAAACCCCGTAAGCGTAAACAAGGCGATTTCGATCCTCAGGCGATTCGACGGAATCGTGGAGCAGGCGTCGGAAGAGGAACTTTCCCACGCCTCGGCCATGGCCGACAGAACAGGCACGTTTAACTGCCCGCACACGGGAGTCGCTCTCGCGGTGTTTTTGAAACTGCTTGAGAAGAAGGTTATTTCCCCCAGGGAAAAAATAGTGGTGGTTTCCACCGCTCACGGGCTTAAGTTCGTTGAGTTCAAAGCCGGGTACCACAGGTCCACCCTTGAGGGCATATCCTCTGAGCTGAGCAATTTTCCGGTGGAGCTTCCGAACGACTACAAGGCCGTGAAAGACGCGATACAAAGCAGAATCCCGGTCCAGTAATCACCCTAAGAGCCGTCCGGCAACCTGAACGACTCCCTGTTCTCAGCCGCTGTCAGCAATGTCCGTTCGGACGGCCGAGGCTTTTTTCGAAGCCCGGAACCTCCGCCATTCCCATAAAAGCATCGCCCACACGGGCGCGAACTCCGCCCATATCACCGCGTCTCTGAATATTCCGCCCTGCTCCGGGTGATGGGGGAAATAGTACTGAAGGTAATAAAGCGGGAGCAGCGCGGTGAGCGCGAGGAAACCCGGGCTCGGGGCCACGCAGAGAAACGGGAGAAGCCACGTGTAGTACCAGGGAAACTGCGCCGGAACCAGCAGGAACGCGCCTCCGATTATGAGAAGAGCCTTTCTGTGAAGACCCAGAGACCCGCACGCGAACGCCACGTAAGACTTCCAGGCAAGAAAAATCGCGACAAGACCGATTCTCGAATGCGTCTGCGCGTGTCCGGGGTGAATATCAAACGCCTCCAGGACAAATTCCCACCCCGAAAGAACCGCCGTGAAGAACGGGCTGTTGTTCTCCCAGCTTTTTCCGTACGCCACGACGCCGGAAGCCGAATCCGGCCTGAACGCAGCCATGGGGAGGAATATGATCAGGACCGCGGCGGCGAAAACAAGGACCTGCAGCAGCGTCTGCCGTTTCTCCCTGAGGGGGTTAAGAAACATTCCGAAAAGAAGCGCCGGCCAGAGCTTGACTCCCACCGCGAGCGAAAGTACCAGCGCCCAGAGTCTTTTCCCCCCGCAGAGAAAAAGCAGCATCGCTCCCAGCACGAACGGAAACGCCAGGACATCCATGTGCAGGGAGTTGAATATCTCCTTCACCAGAAGCGGGTTCCACCAGTAGATAATGGAATACTGACGGGGGATGCCGAGTTTCTTCAGGCTGGCGAGCAGAAGCCCCAGCGTGACCAGATCAAACGCCATGAGCATAATCCTCCAGGCCGTTACGCCCATGGGCGATGCCTTGTACGATACGGCGAAGAAGAATTGCGCGACGGGCGGATAGATGGTTTTTACGCGGGGGTGGTTCACTTTCTCAAGCGTATCGCCGTGGAGGCGTCCGAGTTCCCTGAGCTTTTCGTTTCCCGCGCCTTCCGCCGCTTCCTCCGGGGAGTGCTCGTAGGGATTCATTCCGCCCGCGACGACGGCTCCGTCCCAGAAATAGCGGTGATAGTCGTCCTCAAGTATCGGGGTCGAAAAAAGAAACAGAACGCGGAACCCGAGGCCGAAAAGAATTATGAGAAGAAGCGAACACGCGCGGTTTTTCCTGAAACTTCCCGCCGCCGCGAAGTAAACGGCCGAGGCGGCGACCAGAAGCGATATGAAAACCGGTATCAGGTCTTTCTCAAAAGCCCCGGAGGAAAGTTCCGGGGAGATCCGGGCGATGGCCCCGAGCAGGAGGAAAACGGCTGTTCCGCACAGAACAAGGAGCCGGTTCGGTTTATTGATTTTCCCCATCAATAGGTACAATTACGAAGATAACGTTTCACTCGGTTCGGAATCCCGGAAGATGAAAAAGAACAGAGAAAAATTAAAACTTATTCTAAAAAGCAAATCAATCCTGCTCGGAAACTTCACCCTGGCATCGGGAAAGCGGAGTTCCTACTACATTGACGCCAGGCTCACGACCCTGGACCCCGAAGGCGCCCGCCTGATATCGGAGATATTCCTGGGCGAAATCGCCGCCCTGGGAGGCGTGACAGCCGTCGGAGGACCATCCAGCGGCGCCGACCCCATGGTGGGAGCTATTATCTCCAGAAGTTCTGAGCAGGGCATGCCGCTTCGCGGATTCATAGTAAGGAAGAAGGAAAAGGAACACGGAACCGGAAACATGATAGAGGGCGGACTTGCCCGGGGAGACAGCGTGGCCATAGTTGAGGACGTGATTACGACCGGAGGCTCCGTACTGAGGGCCATTGATCTCGCGGAGTCCGCCGGGGCCGAGGTCCGCGGGGTTCTCTGCGTCGTCGACAGGGGAGAGGAGACGGAAAAAACCTTCCTCGAGCGGGGCTGCGGCTTCTTTTCCGTATTCAGGGTTTCGGAACTTCTCTAGGAAACTCCACGCAAAGCCCTTTTGTTTTTCGCACAAACCGGAATGATATTTGGTTTTACGTAATCACTGCCGCCGACATTCAGGCGGGGAGACAGTTTATTGAGCGTCTTGCTTGTTGTAACACTAGTGCTTTCGGCATTTCTGGCCCTTAACATAGGAGCCAACAATTCCGCGGCGTCCATGGCGACGTCGTACGGCGCCGGAGTAAGGTCGAAAAGACAGGCCGTATGGCTCATAGCCGTCTTCGCCCTCCTCGGGGCGCTTACGGCCGGAGCTCCCGTGGTGGAGACCGTAGGCAAGGGAATAGTCCCCGCAGAGACCCTCTCCTCCGACATAGGCTTCATATTCATAATTCTGCTTCTCGGGATAGGCTTCATCGCCTGGGCCAACGTAGCCCGCACGCCCATAGCTACCACCCACGCCATAGTGTGCGCCATAGTGGGAATCGGTCTCTATACCCACACGCTCAATTCCGAGAGCTTCATCCGGGTGCTCAAATGGTGGATTCTGGCGCCGATAGTCGCCTGGCTGATAAATTTCGCCGTGGCGAAGTTTTTCTATTTCAGGATAGTCCATTATCTCGCGAGCAATTTCTCGGAGAAAAGAGTCAACGTCATCCTGACCGTGCTGATTACCATATCCGGAACTTTCATCGCCTTCTCGGGAGGGGCCAACAATTCGGCAAACGCCATAGGCCCCATAGTGAGCCTGGGGCTTATAGACTCCTACCCGGGCGCGATTCTAGCCGGCGTCGCGATGGGAGTGGGAGCGATTCTGCTGGGAGGCAGGGTTCTTGAGACCCTGGGAAAGAAGATAACGGAAATATGCATCATAAGGGCTATCTCGGTTGAGTTCACGGCCGCGGTGATAATACTGCTCGCGTCGCTTTACGGAATTCCGGTCTCGATCGCAGAGATAGTGACGGCCGGGGTAGTGGGCTTTTCGTGCGCGCAGCACGGATTCGCCCGGACTTCCAAAAACAGCCATGTTGTAAAAATCGGTTTTTTCTGGTTTGTTGTTCCTGTGATAACCGTAGCGGTAAGCTACTACATATCACTCATATACATAAAGTACGGCCTGTCGTCGTACCTGAGTTTTCTGGGTTAAATGAAGTTCTCCGAAGAAGACGTTAAAAATCTCAATCGCGAGTTCGAGCGAAGCTCTCCCGAGGACATCCTCGCCTGGGTCTCCGGGAACCTCGGCCGCTCGGCGGCGCTCGCGACCAGCTTTCAGGTCCAGGGCATGGTGCTCGTCGACATGTTCGTGAAGGCGGACCCCGGGGCGAGAATCTTCACTCTCGATACGGGAAGACTCCATTCGCGTACGTACGAAGCAATGGAGAGAACAAGAGAGAAATACAATATCGGCATCGAGGTGCTTTTCCCCGACACGGCAGAAGTGGAGGAAATGGTGACCGGCCGCGGGGTGAATCTTTTCTACAAGAGCGTCGAGAACAGAAGACTCTGCTGCCAGGTGAGAAAGACCAACCCGCTTAACGGATACCTGAAGACCCTCGACGCCTGGATTACCTCGATAAGGGCGACACAGACGCAGCAGCGGGCGGGTTCAAGCAAGTTCGAGATCGACTACCTGCACGGAAGAATGCTCAAGATAAACCCTATTCTCGACTGGACCATCGACCAGGTATGGGACTACGTAAGGAAAAACGACGTTCCCTACAACAAGCTTCACGACATGGGATATCCGAGCATAGGATGCGCTCCCTGCACGAGGGCCGTAGAGGAGGGAGAAGATCCGAGGGCCGGCAGGTGGTGGTGGGAGCAGGGCTCGGACAAGGAATGCGGAATCCACTTCAGCCACGAACCGCGGTCCTGAAGAGCCGCGGGCGCTCTCAGGTTCCCCGCCGCAGGTTCTTCTTCACAATCGGAAGAACTTCTTCCTTGAGGAGCCTCATTGATTTCCGCCATTTTTCCCTCGGGTTCCACTCGTGTCCCATGGCCAGAAGCACCCCGAACCCCCCGACGAGTTCGTGAAGCTCGGTTATTTTCCGGGCGACATCCTCAGGACTTCCCACAAGCCACATGTTTTCGATCATGTAATCCATGGTCACTTCCCGGTCCGACATTGACTTGTCGATCTTGAACAGATTCAGGTTGTCTCTTATCATGGGAACCAGAGTGAAAAAGTAATCCCGGAAATCTCTTGCGAGCGTGCCCTCTATAACCTCTTTTCTCGCCTCTTCGGTTGTCTCCGCGACGTAGACGTCCCTCGCTATTCTCCATTTCGCCCTCTCCGGCGTTCTGCCGGCGGCCTCCGCGCCCTGCTCGTATCCCGCCCAGTGAGACTTGAGCACGTCAGTGATAACGAAATTAATGCTCATAGGTATCCAGTCGCGTTCCCCGGCCGTCCTGAGGCTCGCGGAATTCTCCGAGATTCCCGCAACCGCTATGGGAGGATGGGGCTCCTGGTAGGGCCTGGCGTGCACTCCGAGACCGACCCTCTCCACGGGGTCGGGAACGGTGAACTTCCACCGGGAGTTGGAGTAGGCGCCCGGGCGCGGATCGTTCCACAGGTTAAGTATCATCTCAAGGGACTCGTTCATAAGCCGCCTCTGCTCCCCTGTCTTCGGGTTTATGCCGAACGCCTCGAAATCTCCGATGAAGCTTCCGGCTCCCACCCCCCAGTAGAACCTTCCCTTAAGCAGGTGGTCGAGAACCGCGATTCTGTGAGCAAGCATGAAAGGGTCGTGCTGAGGCAGGCATGAAACCCCTGTGCCGAAAATTATCCGCTCAGTGAGAGCGGCGGCTTTGGCTATGAAAAGATCGGGAGCCGGTATGTTCTCCCAGCCCGCCGTGAAGTGCTCGCCTATCCAGGCTTCCCTGAAGCCGATTTCGTCAAGAAAGACCATCTGTTCCATGTCCGCTTCGAGCGTATCGGAAAGGGGAGAGCCGAACGGGTGAAGGGGCATGGTGAAGTATCCAAGTTCCATTTCCGAAACATTATACTTCCTTTGAACGTAAAAGGAGAATGATTTGCGCAACGGCCCCGACCCGTAAAGTTTGGCAAAACCCCCGGGTATGTAGTAATATGATACGGATTTTGAAGATAACAGAGTTACAAGTCAAGTAAGGAGGAAGCATTGCAATGTCAGAGAATCTTCCGGGCATACAGGAGACCCGAGAACTTCTGAAGAAGAAAAAAGTGGTTATCGCAGGGGTGGGCGAAACGGAACAGGGAAAAATCCCCGACAAAAGCTCCTTTCACTTCCTGAGCGAAGCGTCCAAGCTTGCAATCGAGGACGCGGGAATAAAAAAGGACGACGTGGACGGCCTCGTGACGGCGTTCTCCCTCGTCGAGCACACGTTCATGCACTGCACAACCTTTGCCGACTACTTCGGCATGAACCCGAGGTTTTTCTCCTCGGTGGCGGTGGGGGGAGCCACGGCTGTGTGGATGGTCGCGGAGGCCGCCATGGCCATAGCTTCGGGACAGTCAGAAGTGGTGCTATGCGTAAGGGGGGACAACACCCTTTCGGGAATATCGTCTTCGGGAATGCTCGCCCTCATAAGGGAGATGTGCCACGCTGAGTTCGAGTTCCCCTACGGACTCACCACTCCCGGGGGATACGCCCTTGCGGCGCAGAGATACCTCCATGACTGGGGCGCCCGCAGGGAACACCTCGCAGCGGTGGCGGTGACGATGAGAAAGCACGCCGCGGACAAGGAAAACGCGATGAACAAGGATCCTCTCTCGATAGAGGACGTTCTCAGTTCAAGGGTGATAGCCGAACCGCTTACCAAGTACGACTGCTCCATCATCTCGGACGGGGGAGCGGCTTTCATAGTTACGACGGAGGACAAGGCTAAGGAGCTGGGGATAACCAACGATCTTGCCTATCTCTGGGGAATGGGACAGGGATACTCACACCAGTACCTCACCACTCTTGAGAACCTCGACCAGATATACAACGCCGTTGAGCGTTCGGGGGAGAAGGCGTTCGGGACCGCGGGGATAGAACCCAAGGACGTGGACATAGCGTTTCTTTACGACTGCTTCACCATAACCGTGCTTCTTGAGCTTGAGGGACTGGGGTTCGTTCCCAAGGGAGAGGGGGGAGCGTTCGCTCTTGAGGGAAGGATGGAGATAGGGAAGGACCTTCCGGTCAACACCCACGGGGGACTGCTCTCGCAGGCTCACCTCGGGGCCATGCATCACGTGGTGGAAGCCACCTTGCAGCTAAGGGGAGACGCGGGGTCAAGGCAGGTCGAGGACCCGGAGGTTGCCGTGGTGCACGGAAACGGGGGGATAGTGTCCGCCCACAGCACGGTGGTTCTCGGGAACCAGCCCATCAATTAAAACACAAAGGAGAACAGAGAAGATGTCAGAAGAGAAAAAAGAGTACAACAAGCCCTTGCCGGAGTTCCGGCCGGAGACAAAGCCTTTCTGGGAAGCGGCTAAGGAGCACAGGCTGGTCATCCCCAGGTCGAGGGAGACGGGGGAGTTTTTCTTCTACCCCAGGGCTCTTTCCCCGGGAGGGGACATGAGCGAGGACATAGAGTGGGTAGAGAGCGAGGGACGGGGAAAGGTGTGGACTTTTTCCATACATCACATGGGACCGTCGAAGGCCTACAAGGGGGAGCCTCCCTATGTGGTGGCCCTCATAGAGATGGATGAAGGGGTGAAGATGATGTCGAACGTTGTTGACGTCGACCCGAATGAAGTGTCCATCGGCATGGAAGTGCAGGTCTGCTTCGACGACGTTACCGACGAGGTGACCCTGCCCAAATTCAAACCGACCGGATAAAAAAGCGGGGACGGTCAGTCATCAAGCTTTACGAGTATGTCGTCCCCGTCAACCTTTACCGGGTAGGTCTCCAGGGGTTCGACCGCCGGAAGGCAGAGCACCTCGCCGGTTCTGACGTTGAACTCGGCCCCGTGGTAGCAGCAGGTGATGCGTTCTCCTTCAAGGTCGCCGTCTGAAAGAGTAAAACACTGGTGGGTGCATTCATCCCGAAAAGCGTAGAAATCCCCCTCCACCCTGCATACGGCAATCGGATCTCCATCAATGAAAAAAGATTCCACTTCTCCTTCAGCTATGTCTGGAACCTTTGCCACTTTCTTGTAATCGGACATAAGCCTACCTCCCTTTGCCGCCCTGGAGCCTTTGTTCAAACCATTTCATGACCACGCCCTCAAGAGCTTCTCTAACGGAGTCAATCGACATATGCTCCAGCGTCTCGCCGGTAAAGGCCCGGAGCATTATGATTTTTGCCTGCCTCATCGGGATTCCCCTTGAACGCAGGTAGAAAAGGGCTTCTTCATCCATCTGCCCGATCGTGGCGCCATGGGTGCACTTCACGTCGTCGTTGTATATCTCAAGCTGGGGCTTCGTGTCTATCTGGGCAGTGTCGGAGAGAAGAAGGTTCCTGTTGGTCTGCTTCGCGTCCGTCTTCTCCGCACCTTCGTGAACCAGTATCCTTCCGTGAAAGACTCCCTTTGAGCGGCCGTCAAGCACGCCGTTATAGAACTGGCGGCTGTCGCAATGGGGGCTCGCGTGCTCAACCCGCATGAAGTTATCCATGTGCTGGCGTCCCTCGGACATGAAAAGGCCGTAAATGTCGGAGTTGCACCCTTTCCCGCCCAGGACGGGATGAACATTGTTCCTCACTATGGCCCCTCCGCAGAGAACCGAGTGGGAAGCGATGTTGCTGTTTTTCCGCTGATCCACCCTGAGCGTGGAGAAATTAAACGCCTTGCGGCTTTCGAACTCAAGCCTGTAGTGCTCAAGATTCGCGTTTTCCCCGCAGACAACCTCCGTGACCGCGTTTGAGAAATAGACGCTCTGGGACGCCGACACGTAATGCTCTATTACCCTGGCGACCGAACTCTGCCCGACTATGATGAGATTTCTCGGATTTATGAACAAGGGACGGCCTTCATCCGTCGATACGTGAAGAACATGTACGGGCTTTTCGAAGACGGTCCCGTCGGGAACGTAGACAAACGCTCCGTCTTCAAAATAGGACGTGTTAAGGGAAATAAACGCGTCTTTTTCGTAATCCGCGTATCTAGCCAGGTGGTCCTTCACAAGATCGCCATGCTCGGAGACCGCCTCCGACAGGCTTTTCACCAGTACCCCTCCCCCGGCATCTGCGGTGTCCGAAAGGGAGGAAGCGAAACGGCCGTTCACAAAGACAAGCCTAAGGCAGTCAAGCCCGGGAAACCCGTAGGAATCCACGGACTCTTCAGAAACCCCGGAGATTCCGTTCCCGGCAATTGAAAAGGAACCTCTGCGAAGCGCCTCAAGATTGGTGAATCTCCACTCTTCGTCAGAAAGCGTCGGAAATCCCAGCCTGGCGAATCCCGAAATCGCCTCGCGGCGAAGGGCTGTTACCCACTCGGGGGCATCCTTCTGCCCGCTATCGAGAAACTCGGAGAGTCCTCCGACGTAACTTTCGCGCGTACCGTCAAAAACAATAGCCATAGTATTATGCTCCCTGCAGGCCGCCCGGGGTCCTAGAACCCGGCGTAACCTTTTTCCTCGAGCTCGTGGGCAAGTTCCTTTCCTCCCGATCTTACGATTTTTCCGTCAACCATCACGTGGACGAAATCGGGAACTATATAGTTAAGAAGCCGCTGGTAATGGGTTATCACTATAAAGGAGCGTCCGGAATCTCTCATCGAATTCACCCCGTTTGCCACTATCTTGAGCGCGTCTATGTCGAGACCGGAATCCGTCTCGTCAAGCACCGCCAGCGTCGGTTCGAGTATCTGCATCTGAAATATCTCGTTCCGTTTCTTCTCTCCGCCCGAAAAGCCGGCGTTCACGGACCTTTTAAGAAGATCCTCGTCAATACCGAGCACTTTCATCTTCTCCCGGGCAAGCTTCCCGAACTCAACGTGCTTAAGCGGTTTTTCGTTTCTGTACTCTCTTTTCGCGTTAAGGGCCTCGCGGAGAAGATAGGTGTTCGCGACCCCCGGGATCTCGACGGGGTACTGGAAGGCGAGGAATATCCCCTCGCACGCCCTCTCCTCGGGCTCGAGATCGAGAAGATCCTTGCCCTGGAAAGTTATCTCCCCTTCGGTGACTTCGTACGCTTCCTTGCCCGCGAGAACCTGGGCAAGGGTGCTTTTCCCCGAACCGTTCGGGCCCATTATCGAGTGAACCTCCCCGGGCGCCACGGCAATATCCATCCCTTTCAGTATTTCCTTGTCATCTACCTGCACATGCAGGTTCTTCACCTCGAGCATGTCTCGCTCCTCCTAAAGAACTTTTTTTTCAGAATTCCGGCGGAACCCTTATTAACCCACGCTTCCCTCGAGACTCACGCTCAGCAGTTTCTCGGCCTCGACCGCGAACTCAAACGGCAACTCCTTGAAAACTTCCTTGCAGAAACCGTTCACTATGAGCGAGACCGCGTCTTCGGCGGAAAGCCCTCTCTGGCGGCAGTAAAACATCTGGTCCTCGCCTATTTTAGAGGTAGAAGCCTCGTGCTCCATGTGGGCCGTGGAATTTCTTACCTCTATGTATGGAAAAGTGTGCGCTCCGCAGCGATCCCCTATAAGCATCGAGTCGCACTGCGTGTAATTTCTCGCCTTTTCGGCATTCTTGCCAATCTCAACAAGCCCTCTGTATATGTTCTGTCCCTCGCCCGCGGAAATTCCCTTGGAAATGATCGTGCTGGTGGTGTTTTTCCCCACGTGAACCATCTTGGTCCCGGTGTCGGCCTGCTGAAGCCTGTTGGTAAGGGCTACGGAGTAGAACTCCCCGACCGAATTGTCCCCTTCGAGAACGCAGCTCGGATACTTCCACGTGATGGCGGAACCGGTCTCGACCTGCGTCCAGGAAATCCTGGAGGCCCTGCCGACGCATCTTCCCCTCTTGGTCACGAAATTGTATATTCCGCCCTTGCCCTGCTTGTCTCCCGGGTACCAGTTCTGTATCGTCGAATACTTTATGGTTGCATCATTATGGGCTACGAGTTCAACCACCGCGGCGTGGAGCTGGTTCTGGTCTCTCTGCGGGGCCGTGCAGCCCTCAAGATAGCTTACGTAGCTTCCCTCGTCGGCGATTATGAGCGTTCTTTCAAACTGTCCGGTGTTCTCCGCGTTTATGCGGAAATAGGTAGAGAGTTCCATCGGGCATCTCACTCCCTTGGGAACATAGACGAAGGAACCGTCCGTGAAGACCGCGGAATTCAAAGCCGCGTAGAAATTATCCCCGCGCGGCACGACGGAACCCAGGTACTTGCGCACAAGATCGGGATGCTCTTCGACGGCTTCTGATATGGAGCAGAAAATAACCCCTTCCTCGGCGAGCTTTTCCTTGAAGGTGGTAAAGACGGAAACGCTGTCGAAAACCGCGTCGACGGCGACTCCCGCCAGCATCTTCTGCTCCTCAAGCGGAATGCCGAGCTTGTCGTAGGTCTCCTTTATCTCCGGGTCTATCTCGTCAAGGCTCTTCGGCCTGGGATTGCTTTTCGGCGCGGCGTAATAACTTATGTCGTTAAAATCTATTTCCGGATACCTCAGGAAAGCCCAGCGGGGCTCCTTCATCTTCTTCCAGCGCTCATAGGCCCCGAGGCGCCATTCGAGAAGCCACTCGGGCTCATTCTTCTTCGAGGAGATCATTCTGATGACATCCTCGTTCAGACCCTTGGGGGCAATTTCCTGCTCGACGTCGGTTACGAATCCGTACTTGTATTCCTCCTGCGCGAGTTTTTCAAGATCAACGCTCATTAAGAAAGTATCCTCCTGCTAGTGACTTCTGCCGCCCCGAGTTTCGTTCACCATGTCCCCGATAGTGGTATCTTCAAGAATCCTTATCATGGAAACCTTGAGCTTGTCCCAGAGAGGAAGCTGCCCGCAGTTCTCATAAAGGGCGCAGGGACCGTCATCGTCCATGCAGTCGACTATCCTTATCTCTCCCTCTATGGCTTCGTACACCTCTCTCAGGCTGAGTTCGTTCGGGGGCTTGCGGAGCATGTATCCGCCCTCGGGTCCCACCTTCGACCTGAGTATCCCGCGATTGACGAGCCTCCTCATCACCTTGGCGAGGTAGTTCTGCGGAATGTGCTGGGTCTCGGATATCTGCTTCATGCTGAATCTGTCCCTCGGATTGCCTCCCATGTGGATAAGGCATCTGACGGCGTAGTCAAGTGTTCTGCTTACCTGCATAACGTTATTCTATACTTCATATATCCATGAAATAGCTGTCTAGGTGGTAATCATTACCATTATTCGGACAAAGTCAACCGGAGGGAAAAACACTTTTCAAAGGATTTCAGCAGTCCGTTCAAGCTGCGGACATCAGTGTTGCGTATCAGAATATTTATCCCTGAGCTTTTCATACTCCGCTTCGGACAAATTTCTCGACCTGTCAAGAAATATGGCGACCGCCCAGATCGTCTCGTCTTCGTGCGTGGGTCCGTAAGCGGGCATTCCGGTCATCTTGACCCCGTTTTTAGTTACCCAGAAAATATCCTTAAGAGAATATTCATTGAATTCTTCACTGGGAAATCTGGGAGGCCTGGGAAAAAGCCCCTCTCCGGTCGGCGAAGGTTCGGTGCCGGGCGCCCCGTGGCACTGAACGCACATGTGCTCGTATTCCTTAAAGCCCTTTATGTAAATGTTCCTGTCATTTATGTCGTAGGGAACCGTGAGATTCGCGGAGTTTCTTTGTATCGATCTCTCGGTAATGCTGTGGAAGGCCATGCCCACAACGGCCGGATGCGGCCTTGTAGCCGAGACATCGTAACGTCCGAGAACAAAATAAAGCGCGGCAGCTATAACCAGGACCGCTATCAGCAGTGTCTTCCTCCTAAGCACTTTTTCAGTCATCGCCTGCGCCTCTACAGGTAAATCCACCGAATTCGCCCGCTCCAGCTTACAGCTGCCCGCGTGAACAGTCAGGCTTCATGAAATCAGGACCATCCATAAATGAGCAGAACAGGCAGGATTTACCCGGATATTGCGGACAATCAATATCCATATTAAGGGTTGTTTGTCAAGCCGGCCTGGAAAAATATTTCGCCCCGGACGATATCCTTGTTTCGGGAGAACAACTTCCTTAACCCAGAGCGGGGAAAAAGTCGTCCGTCAGGAAGCTGCGGAACCATATATGAAAAGAAGCGCTACTATTACGGCGACCCCGCCTACCATGGCCGCCACGTAATACCTGAGCAGACCTGTCTGCAACGCGCTCAGGCGTCCTGACAGGCCTCTTACGAAATCGCTCAGTCCGTCAAGCGAGCTGTCTATGAAGGAGCGGTCAAAATCGGAGCAAAGTCCCGAAATGTAGTTAAACGGAGAGACGAAAACCGCCTCGTAAATCTCATCAACATACCACTTGTTGAAGGACCCGCTTTTAAGCGCGGCGGCCGCCCCGCCTTCCGGCACGGCGGTTTCCCCGCGCCTGCGGCAGTAGATCAGAACACCGGCCGCTATTCCGACAAAAGCGGCGAGAACCGAGAACCCCACGAGAGCCCAGTGGCCGAAATAATGAGAGTAAGCGTGTTCCGCGCCGTAGTGCACCACCACCGAAGAAGAGAGGAACTTCTTGATAAGATCCGTGTAATGGAAACCCACGCTCTCGCCCATGAATCCCGGCACGCCGAGAAGCCCCCCGAAAACGGAGAGAACCGCGAGAATCACGAGAGGCACGGTCATTACGGCCGGGGATTCGTGCACGCGGCTTTTCGTCCTGTAGTCCATCCTTGCCGTCCCCTCGAAGGTGAGCACGTAGAGCCTCGTCATGTAGAAAGCGGTAAGCACGGCCGTAAGAAGCCCCGCGGCCCAGAAAAACGTATGGCCGCCGTTATAAAGCGAAGCTAGGATTTCATCCTTGCTGAAAAACCCCGAGAGAAGGGGAAAGCCGGAAATCGCAAGCGTCGCCACCAGAAAAGTGACGGCCGTTACGGGAATCATCCCGCGAAGCCCCCCCATCTTCCTTATGTCCTGCTCCCCGGCCATGGCGTGTATGACGCTTCCAGCCCCGAGGAACAGGAGCGCCTTGAAAAAAGCGTGGGTGACCAGGTGAAATATCGAAAACACGTAGGCTCCCGCCCCCGCGGCCATCATCATGTAGCCCAGCTGACTTACGGTCGAGTACGCAAGCACCTTCTTTATGTCGTTCTGGGTGATCGCTATCGTGGCGGCGAAAAACGCGGTGAACGCCGCCACTGCCAGAACGACGGTCAGGGCCGCCGGACTCAGGTCAAAAAGCGGCGAGCAGCGGCTGAGCATGTAAACCCCGGCGGTAACCATTGTCGCGGCGTGAATAAGGGCGCTCACAGCCGTCGGACCCGCCATAGCGTCGGGAAGCCAGACGTGAAGCGGGAACTGGGCCGATTTCCCGACGGCGCCGACGAACAGAAGAAGGGCCATCGCGGTTATAAGCGGCTGTGAAATCCCGGAAACGAAAGCCGGGTCGGCGAGCCGGGAGAAGACATCCTGGTAGTCAAGCGACCCGAACACGGTAAAAATGAGAAAGATGCCTAGGATAAACCCGAAATCCCCTACCCTGTTCACCACAAAGGCCTTTCTTCCCGCGTAGACCCTGAACGAATCCTCATACCAGAACCCTATAAGCAGATAGGACGCGAGGCCCACCCCCTCCCATCCGACAAACATCATGGGAAAGTTGCCGCCCAGAACCAGAACGAGCATGAAGAAAACGAAGATGTTCAGATAAGTGAAGTAACGCGCGTAGCAGCGGTCGCGGTGCATGTAGCCGATCGAATAGACATGTATGAGAAATCCCACCCACGTCACGACAAGGGCCATCACGGCGGAGAGGGAATCAAAGAGGAACTCGAAGCTGACGTCAAGGGTGCCCGAGAGCATCCAGGTGAAAAGTTCGGCCGTAACCGGCTCGGCTCCCGCGGGGCTCTGCGAGAGAAGGTCGAGGAAAAGACGCGTGGACAGAAGAGCGGAGACCAGAACGGCCGCGCACGCCACCATCCCGACGATCCTGTCGCTTGCGTGCCGGCTGGCCCCGGTAAGCTTCGCGCAGAGGCCGGTGGCGAAGAAAAGCCCGTTGAAGATCGCCCCCGCAAGCGGCGCAAGAACTATGAGAGCAAGCACTCAGCTAAACCTCCGAGAATAAATTATTAACCCCTAAGCAGTTTCAGCAGATCGATGTCAAGACTCTCTTTCTGCCTGTAAATCGAAACGACGAACGCAAGGCCGACCGCGACCTCGGCCGCCGCCACCGTTACCGACATCAGAACGAACACGTGCCCCGTGGCACCCTCGTAGAGCCTTGAGAAAACAACGAAAAGCAGGTTGCAGGAATTAAGCATGAGCTCAAGACACATAAGCACGACCAGTATGTTTTTTCTGGTGATCACCCCGTAAACCCCGATCGCGAAGAGCACGGAAGCCAGGACTACGTAGTGAGAGACCGCGATTTCCATCTTATGACTCCCTCCCCTTGGCTATGACCAGAACGCCTACCATGGCTATCACCACTAGAACCGAGGTAAGCTCGAACGCGAGCAGGTAATCGCTGAAAAGGGATCTTCCCACCTCGGCCACGGTACCGAAATTCTCGGGATCCCCGAGCTTCGGAAAAACGACCGGAGAAGATGAGAAAAGCTTCGAGGCGAAGAACCCGACGACAGCGATGAAGAGGAAAAGAAACGTCATCCTCTTCGGTATGTTCATACTGTCGAACCTGAGCTCGCTGTCCCTTATATTGAGGAACATGACGGTGAACAGAAACAGGACCATTATCGCTCCCGCGTAGATAAGTATCTGTATGGCCGCGATGAAATGGGCGTGGAGAAGAACGAAGAGCACGGCGGTGGAAAAAAGGGTAAGAACGAGCGAAACGGCGCTTGAAACGGGGTTTTTATGGCTCACGACCATAACGGCCCCGAGTACCGCGAGCGTAGAAAAAATATAAAAAAGGACAGTATGAGACAACGGGTTTTCCGGAAAAAGATTTGGCAATCAATTATAGTTACAATGCGGGCAGAGTCAAACCGGACGAGGGTTCTACCGGCTTCTGGAAACTCCCCTCCTCGGACAGTAGCCGCTCACGGGACAGCGGCTGCAAACAGGGGACAACGGTCTGCATATCTGCTGCCCTAGGGCCACCAGGAGGGAGTTATACTCTATCCAGTATCTGCGGGGCAGTTTTTCCCGAAGAGCCATCTCGGTTTCATAAGGACTCCCGGTATCCACGTAACCCCACCTGTTCGAGATCCTGTGCACGTGAATATCAACGCAGATAGCGGGCTTTCCGTACCCGAGAGAAAGAACCAGGTTGGCGGTTTTTCTCCCGACCCCGCGGAATTCCAAGAGCTCGTCAATGCTGTCCGGAACCCGGCCGCCGTACTCGTCTATCAGCTTTTCGCATATCCCGATGATATTCCGCGCCTTCACCCTGTAGAAGCCGACGGGATATATGAGATCTCTTACCCTTTTTTCCCCGAGCTCAAGCACCCCGCGCGGAGTTGAAGCTTCCCGGAAAAGCCTCGCGGAGGCCCCGGCCGTGGTCTCGTCCTTGGTTCTCAGACTGAGCACGGTGGAGATAAGAACCCTGAAGGGGCTTTTCGAGGAAACGGCCGTAAGCGTAACCACGGGAACGTTCCATCCGGCGGCTTCCTTTCTGAGCACTCGCAGCACCCTTCCGATGTTCTTACTCTCGAGTTTCGCGGTCATCTCGGTCGGGAGCGAATCCTTACTGGATTCGGGAGTCTTCAGCGCCTCCGGCGCACTTGCCCGCTATATCCTCCCATTTCTGAAAAAACACCTTAAGCGCAAGCTCAGCCTCGCCGAAGTCCGACAGCGAGACAAGTTCCAGGATTCTCGCAACTTCCGGTACGCTGTTTTCATTTTTCAGCGTGTAGGGATGTATGTAATTGCAGATGTCGCCGTAATTAAGCACCAGGTAGCTCTGGGAATCGAACTGGACAAGCCATTTTCTGAGGTCTTCCAGACTTCGGTCAAGATTGCGCAGGAAAATCCCCAGAGGATTAGCGGATTCTCCGGACATCGTCTTTTCTATCCTTTCCCGCGAGGAGAGCAGCTTCCTTTTCGACTGCTCAAGGGTTGAGTTGTAATGAATTGAGTTAAATCCCCAGTGGGTATAAAAATTTTTCCTGCCCTCCTCGGAAAAAAGAAGAAACCACTCAAACGGAACAACGTTTTCAGACGAGAAGCAATTGAGGGAATCAGAAGTGGGCGCGACAAAATAGTTGCCGGCTTCATCCTTCATGAAAAGACAGTCGGGCAGATCTTCGTGGGGCAGATCAAGATGGTCCGAGAGCGCCTGGCGAAACGCGCTGTACTCATTGCCGAACCATATTCCGAAAGGAGAGGTGGGACCGCCCCAGTAGCGTTCATAAAACTTAAGGTACTTGCTCCAGTATTCAGATTTTTCCCTGAAAGAATCCAAAGGCTCGTACACTATGAGGGTACTGGAAGGCATCGCCTCTATATTAGAAAACATGTTTACGGAAAAATCAATTCAGGCACAAAAAAAGAGGAGGGGTTGACCGGTTAGGGTTTCCCTCCTCTTTTCATTCATAAAGAACCGGTGCGTCTCTAGACACAAAGGCACTTCGCCATTATCCCTGGCTGTACTGCGGCAGCAGGAACCTGTGACGCATCGTGTACTCAAACGGCGTGGAGTATACTATGTGGCCCATATCTTCCGTGGCCCTCTCCACCGTCTTCGTCCATATCGTCAGCGCCGGCGGTATGATCAGGTTGAACGTGAAGCTTATCAACCCTACTACCTCCGTCGCAGGTATCTGACCGCCCATGTAGTCAAACGGCGTCCCTGACAGGTACCACGAACGTACATCCTCGGTAACGGCCGTCCTTACGCTCTCTGGATTCAGCTGGAACCTGTGCCCAGTTCCGAAGCCCGGAGGAAGATCCGACGGCAGATACGTTACCTCATGGATACTGTTCGATACGTCCGGACGTGTCGTTATCCTGTAGTTCATCCTTCCCCAGTCCGTCTTCCCGTAGAAAGTCGGCCTGGCCGAAAGAGGCCTGTCCGAATAACGCCCGTTCGCAGTGTGCAGTATGTAGCCCCTGCGCTCCATAAGGTGGTTGAAGTAGTTGTTGTTCGTCCCATGCTCGAACCCGGCTATGTAGGCGGCCTTCTTCGGAAATCCGAACGGCTCCTTTCCAGCGAATATCGGCGAGTCGTTCGACAGATACATGTACGGATAATATCCCGCCTTGTATATGTGTCCGCTTCCGTCATCCACAGTTGCCGAGAACGTTACGCCCATCTCCATGTATGGACCCAACATCGTGTTCTTGTGTATCACGTACCAGAACTCTATCACGTCATCCTGCACCTCTATAGGTTCAGGCACTACCGCTTTCATCGCGTTGATGTCTGCCCTTACAACATAGGCCATCCACCTGCTCTCAGTATACGTAAGCGGTATGATGTCGTAGTCGAACACTGGGTCCGCTACTCCCTGGCTGATTATGTGGATCCTGTCCCTGTCCAACGGTAATGGCGGAACTTCTCCCTCATCAAGCCAGGGATAACTGTACTCATTTGCATGTAATCCCATTATGGTTTTACCTCCTTAAATCTTTTTTCCTTATTACGATCCCTGACTGATCGGGAACTGCTGCCTCAATCCATACTTGTATGGCGTGGCGTATCCCCTGTAGCTAGCAGGCCTCTCGTACGTCTCCGTCCAAAGCACTACCGCTGGCGGTATTACCAGGTCGAACACAAACGATATCAGTCCAGTTACTTCCTGTATCTTCAGCTCCGCTCCCATGTTGTCAAACGGAGTCGCCTGCATGAACCAGTTTATAGCGTCTCCGCTGGCCGTCCTGGTGTGCTCAGGCTTTATCTTGAACCTGTGACCCTGGATCATGCTGTCAAACGGAGGCGGCAACGCCGATGGCAGATACGTCAGCTGCCACTCCGAACTCGATACGTCCGGACGCGTTATTACCTTCATGTTGAACTTGCCCCAGTCAGTCTTGCCATAGAAATACGGAGGCGTTACCTGCTTGTCGTCGAACTGCCCCGTCGCGCTGTGCATCAGGTATCCGTTACGGCTCATCGCGAATCCGAAGAAGTCAGTGCCCTTCTCTCCACCATGCACCGTGCACCTGATGTAGGACATCTTCTTCGGAAATCCGAGCACACGACCTGCGTCCACCGGCGCGTCTCCCGTAAGATACATGTACGGATAGTATCCCGCCTTCCACGTGTTCCCGTCGGGATCCGTGTACGTAGCCGAGACCGTCACGCCGAACTCAAGATATGGACCCAACATCGTGTTCTTGTGATCCACATACCAAAACTCCACCAGATCCGCATTCTCGCCATCCCATACCTGCAACGGGGGATTCGGGCACAGACGACTCCGTGTTGCCTCGTCGCACCTTACTACGAATGCTGACCACCTGCTGTCCGTGTACGTCAGCGGCAGCACGTCTATGTCCCACAGCGGATCCGACGGATTCGCTATGATCCACGACTTGATATCCCGCTCTATCGGAGGGGGCGGGACCTCTTTCGTCAACTCCCAGTACTTCGTTGGGACGTTTAAATGACTATGGCTCATATTTAAGCCTCCTTAACTAAGATTTGGGCCAAAACTCACCACCCATTGCTTACCTCACTACCACCCTCTCTCCCCTGTTGATAAAATGTTGGCAGTCCTGTCGGAAGCGAATAGACGCAACCTCACCCGATTAAATTCAATCAAATTTCATACCCCTTTGTCAAGTACTTTTTTTCATACTTAAAGCAGAGTTTTCGGTTTCTGCGGTAACAACCTGCAAACTCATGAATTTTAAGAAACACCTCAGGCTGAAACCATGGAGCGGAGGAGTTAAAACAGCCACGGCGGCAGGTCTTTCAGGCCTCTCATCATCCTGATTCGAAGCTCATTTTCGTCCGGAATGTCCTTCCTGTCGAACTTTACGTTCTTAAGACAGGCGAGCATCGCCCGCATAATGCTGTTTTTTGTTATTCTCTCCTTCCTGTTTTCCCTGGAACGGTTTTTCATTATCTCTCTTTCGAGATTGTGAAGAAATTCGAAATCCTCACCGCTTATCCTTAACGTAAGCACGTCAAAGGTTTTGTATTTCGGCGGCTTTTCGGGCTTCGGGCTCTGCGCAGGGCCAGCAATACCGCTCTTGATGCTTTTTTCCTCGGGCTGTCTTATCCAGATATTCGGGTTTACTCCCTCACTTGTCTTTTCATCCGCCATGGCATTCCTCCTTCTTTGGCAAAGACTCTCTTGGCAGGCTGATTATACCATAAAAACTCTAAGTTAAGAACTTCGTTATTCTAACCTGCCGAGGTCCGACAGGAAAGACCGCTTCTCGGGTTCTGCCGGATATCCATTCCCTGCAAACCGGATTAAGGCCGGGATGGATTGCCCGGAAAAGCCTGTCTGCAGGGGCTAATCAACCCATAACGACACAGGACGGCCAATTGGTTTTCAGGGAACAGGGACGATTCGGGAAAGATAAATCGTCACTGAAGATCCCGAAACAGGTAAAATCGGGCTGACTTAGGATGATAAGAAGTTGGTTACTTCATAAGTTAAGGTGATGCACTGAAATTCTCCTCGGCAAAAATTATGCTTGACATTGAGTGTCGGTCTGTGATAGAAATTTTACTAGGCCCTGATGTAGGGGGCCAGGAACAGTTATGATTTCATACAGGAGGTATGGTTAATTATGGTTCCAATAGAAGCTTTGTTAGGTTACGTGCTGCTGCTTGTGGGGTTCGTGTTCTTCGCGAACGGGATGACCCTTCTGGGTAAGACCGGAGCGAAGGAAGTGGGCGTGCTCAATCTCGGTGTCGGCGTTCTTATAGCGATCGCCGCCTGGAAGCTGCACACCCTGGGTCTTACGGCGGCTACCGCGCTGGTGTCGGTGTTTGCGTTGATATACCTGATAGTCTACGCGGTATTCGTGCACGGACATGACGCGAAAGGACTCGGAGTATACTGTCTTTTCGCGACGGTGGTGTTCATATGGTACGGGGCTCATTTCCAGGCACTTGGGCTTGCGTACTTTGCGTACTTCTGCTGGGCATGGGCCTTGCTGGTGCTTCTTTGCTTCTTCGCGTTCTCGCAGGGCAAGGATCTCGGCAAGCCGATAGCCTATCTGTTCATAATAGAGTCGATAGTGACTCTGCTGATTCCGGGAATGCTTCTGCTTACTGAGAAGTGGAATCCTCTCGGAGGAGTACCAGGCTAAGATTCATAGTTTTTAGCTGATTTACCAATAAACGGGCGGAGGGAATTATAACGAATTCCCTCCGCCCGTTGTTTTTTGTTTTTCTCTTCATTCCCCCGCCAGTCCCTTAGCAAGGCGGTTTGATATAATCCGCTTTATAATTGATAATACAGCTTCCGGGACGGTGATCCGAATTGTCTGAAAAAATCCCCAGCTTTCTCAAGAACGGGTACCTGGCGCTTGCCTTGGGAACCATTATCGTCCTATCTTTTCTTCTCGTCGCCGAGCCGGTCAGTCTTGACCGCAAACACGACGGTCAGAGCATAAAAACCGCCGAAGACACCCTCAAGCACGTAAACAAGTTTTATCTGGACAAAAGCAAGGTCGACTATGCGGAAATGCTTGAAAAAGCGGTTTCCAGCCTCGAGACCTTTCTTGACGACGTGCTGGTGGAATTTCCCCAGGACCGGGGCGACGCATTCGCCGTTCACGTAAAGGAGAAGGCAAGGAAATTCAAGGAAAAGGAATCGCCGTCCCCAAACGACGTCACGAGCACTCTGGGCCAGGTCGTGTCTTTTGTCCTTTCTAACACGGGGACGGAAGACAGCGCCGTCAAAAACATAGAATATTCCATATCGAACAGCATGCTGAAGGTCCTTGACCCCCACTCCGCGATGATTCCGCCGGATATCTACAAGGAGTTCCTCATAGACACCGAAGGAAGTTTCGGGGGACTCGGAATAGTGGTCGGCATAAGAGACGGCCAGCTGACCGTGATATCTCCAATAGAGGGCACGCCGGCCTACAGGTCAGGGATAAAGACCAAGGACCGGATCGTACAGATAGAAAACGAGTCGACCATAAACATGCCCCTTCTCGAAGCCGTAGGGAAACTGAGAGGCAAGAAGGGAACCAGAGTAAACCTCCTCATCTCGAGAAAAAACTTTTCCAGGCCCCGGAAATTTTCGATAGTGAGAGACACGATAAAGATAGAAAGCGTTGAGGGGTTTGACCTTGAAAACGACATTCTCTACCTGAGAATAAGGAATTTCCAGAAAAACACGTCCTCGGACCTGAAAAAAGAGATAGGCAGCCGCTCCCGCCCGATTAACGGAATAATCCTCGACCTCAGGGCAAACCCCGGAGGTCTTCTCTCGGAGGCTGAAAAGGTAGCCGATCTCTTCCTTTCCTCGGGAACCATAATGACGACCAAGGCTAGGGATTACTCCAAGACCTACAGAGCTACGGCGAAGCGGCCTGAGTACAAGGGAAAGGTGATAGTGCTTGTGGACCAGGGAAGCGCAAGCGCGTCGGAAATAGTGGCCGGGGCACTCAAGAACAACAAAAGAGCGCTTGTTGTAGGGAAAAGATCCTTCGGCAAGGGATCGGTCCAGAAGGTTTTCGAGTTCGAAGACGGCGCCGCGCTGAAACTCACGATAGCAAAGTATCTTACCCCGGGCAACATCTCCATCCAGGACAGCGGCATAACCCCCGACATTCTTCTTCAGGGATCGGTGATAACTGAAGACAAGGTCGTCTATAACCCTCTGCCCGAAAAAAGAGAAAACGCGGAAGAGGCGGACATGCCAGTCCCCGAATTCACGGTCAAGTACGTTGACCAGAGCCTGGCGCCCCAAAAAGAAGACGAGGATGAGATCCAGCCTGAGGAGTCGCTTACGAAAGCTCAGAAGCTTGAGAAGCTGAGGAATGATTTTTACGTGAAGCTTTCAAGCAGGATGCTTCTGGCGGAAACCAGGGAGCAGATGTACGCGACGGCTGCCGATTTTTCCGACGCCCAGCTTGAAGAGATCAGAACGCGGATTGAAAACACGGGAATCGACTGGTCGGCCGGCGAAACAAAAAAGCCTTCCGTATCGGTCCAGACGGTCCCACCGAAAACGGTTTTCCGGGCCGGGGAAGAAAGTTTTCTTGAGATAAAGGTGACAAATTCCGGCTCCGACCCGATATACAGGCTCAGCGCCGTTACCGACTGCGAGAACCGCGTCTACAGCGACGGGGAGCTCCTGTTCGGGAAACTGCTTCCCGGGCAGAGCAGGAGCTCAAGAGTCAGGTTCTCCGTTCCCAGGTGGGTCACCACCAGAGAGGACAGCATCAAGCTCATTTTCACGAGTTCGGGGAACAAGACCTTTACGGAAGAAAATCTGCTCGTAAAGACCGTGGCGGACAAGCGTCCCGTCTATTCCCATAACCACGAAGTGGTGGACGACGGGAGGTTCGGAAGCAAGGGCAACGGAAACGGCCACGCGGAACTTGAAGAAACGATAGTACTCAACGTAAAACTGAAAAACTCCGGGGACGGAATATCCAAAAAGACGGTCGCGACTCTTAAGAATCTTTCGGGTGACGACGTGTTTCTTGAGAAAGGAAGAGTCGAGCTTGAGAACTTCCGTCCGGGGGAAACCAGATCCGCGCCTTTTCGCTTCAGGCAGAGCGGGGAAGGCGGCGTAACGGAATTCGAGCTTCTCGTAATGGATGAGGACTTCCGGGAAATAAAAACACAGAAAATAATCCTGCCCGTCTCCGCGCAGCAAAGACCGTTTTCCCCCGCTTCCGCAAAGAAAACCGCCGTGTTCAGGGACTCAGTCTCCGTACTCGGGGGAACCTTCCCCGCGGCCCCCGCGGTGGCCTCGGCACAGAAAAATTCCATGGTAAAGGTTCTCGGCGCCTCGGGGCGATGGATACGGGTTGAGGGAAAGAATTCCCTGGCGGGCTGGGTCGAGGAAGAAGCCGTCAGGGTTGCCCGGGCAGGCCACGACGGTCCGTCCGGCGAAACGTCGGATGAGAACGGCTCCCGGCGGGAGATTTCAGCTCTTGAGGAAACCTTTGAAGAACCTCCTTTCATCATGATTTCGGATTTCCCGATGTCCACGGAAGCATCCAGGATAACAGTGGAAGGGTCGGTCAGGGACACCGACCGCATAGAGAGCGTCTCGGTCTGGAAAAAAGACGACAAGGTAAAGCTTTTTACGCCGGGGAAAAATGACGTTTCCCTGCTTTTTCCCCTGACTCTCGAGGAAGGAATGAATCTTTTCACCATAGTGGCCAAGGACGAAAAAGGCATGACGTCCAAAAGAACCCTGGCCATAAGAAAGGATCTTTCCTAAGTTCATGATATTTACCGCGCGCCGGAGACCGCGGATGAAGTCCGAGGGGCGGAGTGATGCTTAAATTTCTCTGTTTTCGAATACTGACGGGAGCAGTCGTAATCCTCGTGGTCGCGAGCATAACCTTCTTTCTGCTCAGGGTGCTTCCCGGGGGCCCTTTCGACGCCGAGAAAAGCATTCCCCCGCACATACTCGAGAACATCGAGAAGAAATACCACATGGACAAGCCGCTGCACAAGCAGTACCTCATCTACATGGGGAACCTGGCCCGCGGCGACTTCGGACCTTCCTACAAATACGACGACAGGCCGGTCACCGACATAATAAGGGAAACCCTGCCGGTCTCAATGGGACTCGGACTGGTGTCCCTAGTGCTGGCGTTTTTCATGGGAACCGCCGTAGGAATGATCTCCTCGCTGTTTCCGAGAAGCCTCCACGACATCGCCTCCGTGCTGATCTCCACGTCGCTTGTATCTGTCCCGAGCTTCGTCGTCGGGGCGGCGCTCATATATTTTTTCTCCGTCAGATGGGGGGTTCTGCCGGCCGCCCTCTGGGGGGAGCCCAAGCACATTGTCCTTCCCGCAGTGACGCTGAGTCTGGCTCCGTTCGCCTACATCTCAAGGCTCGTCCGCTCAAACATGCTTGACGTGTCGGGCCAGTTCTTCGTAAGAACCGCCAGGGCCAAGGGACTTGGAAGAACGAAGATATTCACAAAGCACATACTGAGAAACGCGCTTATACCGGTCGTGACGGTGCTGGGTCCCCTGACCGCCTACCTGGTGACGGGATCCTTCGTCGTCGAGCATATATTCGCGATACCCGGAATGGGGAAGTTTTTCGTTTTCGCCGTGTCAAACAGGGACTACTCCGTAGTGCTCGGAATAACTATCGTCTACGCGCTTCTGCTGGTAATAGCAAACCTTATCGTCGATCTTCTCTACGCCATACTTGATCCGAGAATAGAGCTCAGAAAGCAGGAACCGGTCGCCTGACGGCAGAAAATGCGGACGGAGATGAAAAACGTAAAGATAATCATCGAGTATGACGGCACGGACTACCACGGCTGGCAATGCCAGGCGAACCTCCCCACGGTACAGCAGACCATAGAGGACGCCATCCGGAAGATCACCGGAGAGGATGTGAAGATAACGGGTTCGGGAAGAACGGACGCGGGAGTGCACGCCATCGGCCAGGTGGCGAATTTCTTCACCGAAGCGCGGATGGATCCCGAGACCCTGCGAAAAGCGCTTAACTCCACGCTCCCACGGGACATATCGATCATCGAGGCCCGGGAGGTCCCGGACGGCTTTCACGCGCAGTTCAGCTCCCGGAGCAAGGTGTACGAGTACAGGATTTTCAACAGGTCGCATCCCCCCGCGCTTCAGAGAAACAGGGTGTGGCACGTCCAGGATAAGCTTGATACAAGAAAAGTGAGAGAAGCCGCCGCATACCTTGAGGGAACGCATGATTTCTCCGTTTTCGCCACGGCCGACATAACGGTGAAAACCACCGTGCGCACGGTAAAACGGGTTCACGTCAGGAAAACCCGTGAAGGAACAATACTGATTGAAATAGAGGCGGACGGGTTTCTTAAGAGAATGGTGCGAATGATAACCGGAACCCTGGTGGAAGCGGGAAAGGGAAAACTCACCCCAGAGGGATTCGCGCAGATACTCGCAGAAGGGCAAAAGACAAAAAACGTCTTCACCGCCCCCCCTCAGGGGCTTTTTCTTAAAAAAGTAGTCTATTAAATTCGTGGCCGCACAAACCTTGTCGATAAAAAGGCCGGGAATCTCTGGTCTCAGAATATGTCATGTTTTTAGAAATAAAAACTTGCATGTTTTCGAAGATGCAGCTAGCTTTAACGTCTAGGGGTTGCATATGAGCATTGCCAGGGCTGTACAGGAAAGCGTCGGGAAAATACCCGCCGGGCGGATATTCAGCTACCGGGAACTGCCGGATTACTTAAAATCTCCGGGCGCAGTTATCAAGGCGGTAAACAGGATGGTTTCAGATGGAAAAATTGAACGTTTTTCCAAGGGCAACTTCTACGTACCGAAAAAAGGATTGTTAGGGCGCAGAAGACCTTCGGATGGAGAAATCATCCGCTCGACCATTTATAAGGATGGTCGACTCCGCGGCTACATTACGGGGCTATCGCTTTATAACCGGTTGGGACTTACAACCCAAGTACCCCGCACGATCACAATCGCCTTTAGAGGCGGTCGCCAGCAAAAGGAGTTCGGTACGATTCGCATCAATACCGTGGTAAGCCGCAAACCTATTGAAGAAAAGAACATACGGCTTATGCAGTATTTGGACGCCCTAAAAGATATAAAGAACATACCAGATTCGGATATAAACCTCTCCCTCAAAATTATCCGCCGCTACATATCCGAGTTATCCAGACGCGAACAGTCGCTACTCGCTTCTCTGGCCGAGAACTATTACCCTCCCCAAGTCAGAGTGCTGGTATGCCTGCTTTTTTCAAATTTGCAGTTGCCCATACCGGACAGTCTAACACTTTCGCTTAACCCCTTAACAGTTTATAGACTCAATCTAGCTCGGTCGCAGTGGCCGATGGCAAAAGAATGGAACATTCTCTGATGGATTTTTGCCGGATATGGATGAAATTTCGGATGCGCTTGACCTTCTGCAAAAACATCTGAGGTAGTCATCTCGTATTCATTCCACGCATGGCAACTCAAAATACGGTTTGCAGCCCTCTAACTTTTTTTGGTTGATTTTGGTTTCCACAACATTTATGTATTCTGCTTGGCAATTAAATTGCAAACGCGAGAGGATATCTCATCAAAAGTTTTATTAAGCGAAGCGTACAATGAAGTTCCTTAGGTTCAACAACGCCGAAGAGAAACCGGTATTCGGAAAATACTTGGACGGATCGGTTTTCGAGATAGAAGGAAACATCTTCGGGGAGTATTCAGTAACGGATACGAAATACGATTACGCGGACATAACGCCGCTCGCTCCCTGCCTGCCGACCAAGATCATAGCCGTCGGGCTGAACTACGAGGATCACGCGAGGGAGATGAACAGAACTCCTCCCGAAGATCCCATGCTGTTCATGAAACCCTCGACGGCGGTCATCGCGCACCGGGAAGAGATAAAATACCCGGCGCACATGTCGAGCAGGGTCGATTACGAAGGAGAACTCGGGGTCGTGATAGGAAAAAGAGCCTGCATGGCGGAGAGGGAGCGGGCCCTTGAATACGTCTTCGGGTATACCTGCATAAACGACGTGACCGCCAGGGACCTTCAGGCAAAGGACATACAGTTCACAAGGGGCAAGGGTTTTGACACTTTCGCTCCGATTGGACCTTTCATAGAAACGGAAGTCGATCCCGCGGACCTCCCCATAAAGACTTTTCTGAACGGGGAAGCAAAGCAGAATTCAAGCACGAAGAACCTGATATTCAGCGTCCCCGAACTCGTAAGCTTCATATCGAAGGTGATGACGCTTCTTCCCGGAGACATAATAGCGACCGGAACCCCCTCCGGGATAAGCCCCATGAGTCCGGGAGACGTGGTGGAAGTGGAAATCGAGGGGATCGGAAGGCTCGTAAACCGCGTCGCCCTGTAGCCGGTCCGTATTTCCCCGTGCCCGGCGGCGCCCCGCGGAGCTTCTGACTTGACGATGATTCAGGTAGGTTAATGCCCTGAAAAAATCACAAACGCAGAGGAAAACGGAAAGTGCCCAAGATACTGGTAGTCCCGGGAGACGGGATAGGAGTCGAAGTAACCGAAATCAGCGTGTCGATACTGAAGGCCGTCGGCGAGAGAAGCGGAACTGAATTCACGCTTGAAAGCGACCTTCTCGGCGGATGCGCCATAGACGCCCACGGCGTCCCGGCAACGGAAGAAACCATAGGAAAAGCGAAGCGGAGCGACGCGGTGCTCCTGGGGGCCGTGGGGGGGCCGAAATGGGAGAACCTCGAGCACCACCTCAAGCCCGAAAGAGGTCTCCTTGAACTCAGAAAGCGGCTTGACACCTTCGCGAACCTGAGACCCGCGACCGTATACGCGGCCCTCGCCGACGCGTCCACGCTCAAAAGGGAAGTCGTCGAAGGGGTCGACATAATGGTGGTGAGGGAACTTACAAGCGGAATATACTTCGGAGATCCTAGAGGAGCGGAGCAGCTCGGCGAAAAAGAGAGCAAGGCGTTTAACACTCTCAGCTACACGACTTCCGAGATAGAACGGGTGGCGAAAACGGCTTTTGAGATCGCCAGGAAAAGAAGAAACAAAGTCACCTCCATAGACAAATCGAACGTTCTCGAATCGATGGTGCTCTGGAGAGACACGGTAACGGAACTCCACGAACGCCATTTCTCCGACGTCGAGCTTGAGCACCTGTACGTGGACAACGCGGCGATGCAGCTTATAAGAAGGCCCGCCGATTTCGACGTAATGCTGGCGGGGAACATGTTCGGCGACATAATAAGCGACGAGGCGGCCCAGCTGACCGGCTCCCTCGGCATGCTGCCCTCGGCAAGCGTCGGCAACGAAGGGGCGATATACGAGCCGGTCCACGGAAGCGCTCCCGACATCGCCGGCCAGGGCATAGCGAATCCCATAGCCTCGATTCTCTCGATGGCCATGATGCTGCGCTACTCCTTTGACATGGACGGGGCCGCGACGCAGGTCGAAGAAGCCGTGAGAAAGGTCCTTGACAAAGGCTACCGCACCTCCGACATATACGAGGAAGGAAAAACAAGGGTAGGAACAGAGGAAATGGGGTCTCTCATACTCGGCGAACTGTGAGAGAAAACGACCCGGGTCCCAGGAAGTGAACCGCAAGAACCCCACGCTTGAACTTTCATCCCACCTTGAAAACCCCCTGGTGGAGAGGTTTCTCGCGCGACCGCCCGGAGAGCCGGCTGATCTTGCGGGTCTTTACGGAAACTCGCCCTATTTTCTCCTGGCAGTGCTCTCCGAGGCGCCGGGCAAAAGGGTGCTTCACGTCTGCGAGCAGAGAGAGCAGTGCGCCCATGCGGCGCGGAGCATCTCCTCTCTGAAAGGAACGGAAATCCCCGTTCTCCTCTCAAGGGGAATGGAGAAAAACCGCTCCCTCTTCGAGAAAACGGAAATCACGGAACCCGAGAGGCTTCACTCCATCTTCAGGTGGGCGCAGACGGGAATTCTCTGCGCGGACGCGGCGGCGCTTGCCGAGGTGCTGCCTCCGCCCCGAGCGCTCGAGGCCGAGAGCTTCGCCATAGAGGAGGGAGTGCCGCTCGACCGGGACGAACTCGCTCAGAGACTCCTCGGAATCGGCTACAGCGAGGCGGATTTTACGGAAAAAAGAGGGGACATGAGCGTCCGGGGCTCCATAGTGGACCTTTTCTCCCCCGGGTCGCGGAACCCCCTCAGGGTGGAGCTTTTCGCGGACCGGGTGAATTCGCTCCGGGAATTCTCTCCCGCGACCCAGAAATCCATCGGGAAAAAGCGGAAAGCCGTGATCAATCCGGCTTCGTTCGCCCTTTACCGCCGGACAGGCGGGGACGCCCTGGTCGGACAGATTCTCTCCGGGGCCGACAGCAGGGGACTTACCTCAAGCGAGGTGGAACCTCTCGTGGAGGCGTTTCGGAGCGGTTCGTACTTCAGGGGAATCGAATGGTTCACGCCGTTTTTCTGGGACTCGCGGCAATGCGCGCTCGATTACCCGCGGGAGGATCTGATAGTGAGCCTTCCGGACGGGTTCGACGAGAAGGCGCTGCTCCTGAGACTCGAGGAAAAATTCGAAGCGAGAAGAAAATCCCTGGGAAAGCTTGAAAAGTCGCTCCCCCCGTTTGAAAGACTGTACCTCGGAGAAAAAGAGCTTGCGGAGAAACTCCGGGAATCAAGGCTCGCGTACACGGGGGCGATGGGGACGGGCGCCGGGGGAAAAAACGGCCTCAGGTTCAGCACGGAAGAGGTATCGTTTTCGAAACCTTCGCTCAAGGTCTTTATCGACAAGGCGGAAGAACTCGCCGAAGACGGCTACTCGGTGTTCGTCTTTTTCGCTTCGCAGGCGGAGAGAGAAAAATTCCTCAAGCTTGCGGAGGGCCGTTCGGACAAGGGGATCGCGCATGCGGTCGGGGAGCTTTTCGAAAGCACGGTTCTCCACGATTTCAAAATCGCCCTTCTCACGGAAAAAACCCTTGTCGGGAAAACCATAAGCCGCGGCGCGGCCTTCGGGGGAAGCGACGTGCCCTCCGCGTTTCTCACCTCGTTCAGCCAGCTCAGGCCCGGGGATCACGTAGTTCACAAGGAATTCGGGATAGGGATTTTCAGGGGGCTGAGAAGGCTTTCGTTCGGGAACCACCAGGGCGATTTTCTCCAGTGCGAATACAAAGACGGGGACAAGATATTCGTCCCGGTTGAGAAACTGGCGCTGGTCCAGAAGTACATGGGAGCCGGAAGGGAGCCGAAGATTGAGAAGCTGGGGAGCGCGAACTGGAAAAAAACCGTCGGCAGGGTCAAGAGGGCCGTCGAGGAAGTCGCGACCGAGCTTGTGGATCTCTGCGCGGAGAGAAAGGTCGGAGAAGGCTTCCGCTTTTCCCCGAGGGATCAGATGTTCAACGAATTCGAGATGGAGTTCCCCTGGAGCGAGACCCCGGACCAGTCGGCGGCGATAGAGGACGTGATGTCGGACATGGAATCCGAAAAGGCCATGGACAGGCTCATCTGCGGAGACGTCGGGTTCGGAAAGACCGAGGTGGCCCTGCGGGCCGCTTTCAAGGCATGCCTTGACGGAAAACAGGTCATGGTGATCGCGCCCACCACCCTTCTCGCAAGCCAGCACTACCGGACCGCGCTTTCGAGGTTCAGAAACTACCCGGTAAGCGTCGGAATGCTTTCCCGGTTCACGACGGGCAGGAGAGAAAAAGAGACGCTGCAAAGACTCGAGGACGGTTCTCTCGACGTCGTAATAGGAACGCACAAGCTTCTCGGAAAAAAAGTGAAGCTGAAGAACCTGGGACTCGCGGTCATAGACGAGGAGCAGAAATTCGGGGTAAATCACAAAAAATCCATAAGGTCGATGAAAAACGCCGTTGACGTGCTGACGCTCTCGGCGACTCCCATCCCGAGAACCCTGCAGCTTTCCCTCGCCGACGTAAGGGACATAAGCGTGATAAACACCCCTCCCGAGGGACGCCAGCCCGTGGAGGTGTACATTCAGCAGTTCAACGCCGCGGCGATAAGGGAAGCGGTGCAAAAAGAGACCGGAAGGGACGGCACGGTTTTCTTCATACACAACAGGATAGAGGACATATTCGAGAAGGCGAACCTTCTCCAGAAACTCATGCCGGAACTGTCAATAGGGGTAACGCACGGACGAATGAACGAAACGCGGCTCTCAAGAACCATAGAACAGTTCACCGACGGGAAAATAGACCTGCTCGTAACCACCGCGATAGTGGAATCCGGACTCGACATACCGAAAGCCAACACGATAATAGTGAACAACGCCCATGCCATGGGCCTTGCGGACCTCTACCAGCTCAAGGGCCGCGTCGGAAGATCGGACAGGAAGGCATACGCGTATTTTCTCGTGCCGTCCATAAGCTCCCTCACCGAGGATTCCAGGAAAAGGCTCGAGGTTCTCTCGCGCCTCACCGACCTTGGAAGCGGGTTCAAGCTCGCCACGGCCGACCTCCAGATAAGAGGGGCCGGCACCCTTTTCGGAGAAAAGCAGTCGGGACACATAGCGGACATAGGACTTGAGTTCTATCTCGAGCTGCTGAGAAACACGATCGAGACCAAGAGAAGGGGGGAGGACCGCGTCCGTGAAATCAGACCGGAAATAAAAACGCGGGACGACGCGTTCATCCCCGAGCGTTACATCCAGAGCGGCTCGGAGAGGCTTTTTTACTACAAAAGAATATCTTCGGCGGGGAAACGCGGGGAGGCGAGAGAAATCGCCGGGGAAATCGAAGACAGGTTCGGGGCGATGCCCGGTCCGCTGAAACGGCTCGTTCTCATCGCGGAGCTGAGAGTCGCGCTTGGAGAGAAACTCATAAAAAAAGCCGAGATAGGAGAAAACGCGGCGACTCTCAGCCTCGCGGACGGAGAAACCCGCGGACGCGAGAGGAGGCTCAGCATTCCCCTTCCGCCCGAAGACAGGTACGAAGCGCTCATAAGAGCCGTGGAAAAGGTGGAAAAACCGGCCCAAGCCCGTGTATAGTATAGTTTCGGGGTCGGTGCGGCAGAGAAAAAACAAAACGGTTTGAAAGGAGATTTCATATGAAAAGACCATGGTGGTTCGCGGCCGCGGCGCTTTTTGCGGTTTTTACGCTCGCGCCCGCCCACGCGGCGGTCGTGGAGAAAGTGGTGGCCGTGGTGAACAACAGGATAATAACGCTCAGCGAACTTGACCGGGAGCTTAAGGAAGTAGTCATAAATCCCGAGGCGGAGGTAGACGTCCGCGAAGTGCTCGACGCCATGATAGACCGCGTCCTGCTCGATCAGCAGGCGGCAGCGAGGAAGATATCGGTAAGCGACGAGGAGGTAAGGGCTATAGTGAAAAGCCAGCAGCAGGCGCTTAACCTCGATGAAGAGGCCATAACCGAGGAGCTTAAAAAACAGAACTTAACGGAGGAACTCTTCTACCGCCAGTGGAAATACCAGATACTCTCGAGAAGGCTTCTCGACTCGGTCACGCAGGGAAGCATAGCGGTAACGGACGAAGAGATAGAGAAATACCACAGGGAACACTACGCAGAAGAAGGCAGCGCCTACGGAACGCAGACCAAGATCGCCCACATACTGATCAACAAGGAAACGGAAAACGCCCTCTCCAAGGCGCAGGAGGTTCTGGAACTCGCGAAATCCGGGGAGCCCTTCGGGCAGCTCGCCAGGAAGCACTCGATGGACGAGTCATCGGCCCCAAGCGGTGGGCTGCTCGGATATTTCGTCAAGGGAGACCTGGTTCCCGAGATTGAAAACGCCGTGGAGCAGACCGAAGTGAACGGCATCGCGGGACCGGTAGAGAGTTCCCGCGGCTACCACATAGTAAAGGTTCTCGAAAGAACCGAGGAGGGGGACAGAGAAACTTCGCATCCTCGGTCTCCCGGTTGACACCAAGAGAGATAAAGATCTGAAGTTGGCCCCCGCAGTAAAGCATCAGATATACATGGAGAAGGTCGAGCGGTTCATAACCTCCTGGCTTGAGGACACCAAGAAAAACTCCTACATAGAGATAAAGATCTGAAGTCCCCCGTACTTAGTCCTCCGCCGCGTAAGCTTCGGGGGGAAGGCACGTGCACACCAGATTCCTGTCACTTTTAGCGTAGGCGTTGTCTATTCTCGATACCGGCGGCCAGAACTTGCTGCTTTTCAGATACGGAAGCGGGAAGAACGCCTGCCGGCGGGAATAGGGATGCTCCCAGTCCGAAGACACGAGATCCAGCACCGTGTGGGGAGAGTTCCCGAGCACGTTGTCAGAAGGGTCCGCCCCGCCGTCGATTATATCCTGGATTTCCCCGCGTATCCCTATCATCGCGTCGCAGAACCTGTCCATTTCCTCCAGGGACTCGCTCTCCGTGGGCTCCACCATCAGGGTCCCCACGACCGGCCATGACATCGTCGGCGCATGAAACCCGTAATCCATGAGCCTCTTGGCCACGTCTTCCACGGTTATTCCAGCGCTCTTTCCGAGCTCGCGCAGGTCAAGTATGAATTCATGGGCGACCCTTCCGTTTTCTCCCTCGTAGAGAATATCGTAGTGCTGCCCGAGCCGGGTCTTGAGGTAGTTGGCGTTCAGTATAGCGTACCGCGACGCCTCGCTCATTCCCTCCCTTCCGAGAAGCCTTATGTATCCGTAGGATATAAGCAGTATGCTCGCGCTTCCCCAGGGAGCCGCGGATATCGCTCCGCAGGGCTTTTCGCCCCCTACCCCCTCCACGACGGCGTGTCCGGGAAGATGCGCGGCGAGGTGGGACGCGACGCATATGGGGCCCATTCCCGGCCCCCCGCCTCCATGGGGGATGCTGAATGTCTTGTGCAGGTTTATGTGGCATACGTCAACGCCGATCAGGGAAGGAAAGCAGAGGCCTACCTGCGCGTTAAGATTCGCCCCGTCCATGTACACCTGCGCGCCGCTTGAGTGAACTATGTCGCATATCTCCCTTATTCCGGACTCGAACACCCCGTGAGTCGAAGGGTACGTAATCATCAGGCAGGCAACTTTCCCATCGTTCTTCCGGCAGCACCTCCGAAGGTCGTCCATGTCCACATCCCCGTTTTTCCGGCATTTCACCACCACGACGTCCATCCCCGCCATGCGGGCGCTTGCGGGGTTGGTTCCATGCGCGGAAGAGGGAATCAGCACCACGCGCCTTCCGGTTTCCCCTCTCTCCTCAAAGTACCTGCGTATTACCATAAGGCCCGCGTACTCCCCCTGAGCTCCCGAGTTGGGCTGAAGCGAGCAGGCGTGAAGCCCGGTTACCTCGCAGAGGTACTTTTCGAGCTCCCCGATCACCCGCGCGTATCCCGATGCCTGGTCCCGGGGCGCAAAAGGATGAATTCTCGAGAATTCCTCCCAGCTTATCGGTATCATCTCGGTCGTGCCGTTGAGCTTCATGGTGCAGGAACCGAGAGGGATCATGGAATGGGCCAGGGAAAGATCCCGGCCCTCAAGGCTTTTTATGTACCTGAGCATCAGGGTTTCCGAGTGGTAGCGGTTAAACACGGACTGGGCAAGAAAATCCCCCTCTCTGAGAAGGTTTTCGGGTACGGACGCAACGGCACGAGCGCGCTCCGCGGTGACGAATGCCTCCTCGCCCAGCCCGAGGGAGCGTGAAAAAAGCGAAAGTATATCAGCCACATCCTCCTTGGTTACCGTTTCGTCAAGCGATATGCAGACTTTGCGGTCCGGAAGATATCTGAAGTTGATCTTCCTTTCGAGGGCCCCTGCGCGAAGCGTTTCAAAAGACTCTTCCCCGCAGGGGGAAAGATCCACGAGGAGGGTATCGAAAAACGCCCCGTTCAGCTGGGCAAGCCCCATTTCCCTGAAGCCCAGATCGAGCATCTTCGCAAGCGTGTTTATCCTCCCGGAAATGCGCCGCAGCCCGGCCGGGCCGTGGTAAACCGCATACATGGAGGACATTATGGCAAGCAGAGACTGCGCGGTGCAGATATTGGAAGTGGCCCTTTCTCTTCTTATGTGCTGCTCGCGGGTCTGAAGGGCCATCCTGTAGGCGGGGTTCTTGTCCCTGTCCACAGACACCCCGATTATTCTCCCCGGAACCTGCCTTCTGAACTCGTCTCTCGTGGCAAAATACCCGGCGTGGGGGCCGCCGTAGCCGACCGGAACCCCGAATCTCTGCGAAGTCCCCACGACCGCGTCGGCTCCGAAGCGCCCGGGAGGGGTAAGCAGCGCGAGGCTCATAAGATCGGCCGCGACCGCGACCATGATGCCGTGGCTGTGAGCGCTTCTGACGAATTCCGAGTAGTCCCTCACTTCTCCGAACGCGTCAGGATACTGCACCAGCGCACCGAAAAAACTTCCGTCAAGCGGAACATTCTCCTCCTCTCCCTCCACGATCCTTATTCCCAGAGGCCCGGCCCTGGTCTTCAGAAGATCGATTGTCTGGGGAAAACATCTTCGGGAAACGAAAAACCCGTCGGCGTCCGCTTTCTCCCGCTTCGCGCCGCTCAGTCTGTGAAACATGGCCATGGCCTCGGCGGCCGCCGTCGCTTCATCGAGCAGCGAGGCGTTTGAGAGTTCCATCTCCGCAAGCTCCGAAATCATCGTCTGGAAGTTAAGGAGGGCTTCAAGGCGTCCCTGCGATATTTCCGCCTGGTAAGGAGTGTACTGGGTGTACCAGCTCGGATTCTCGAGAATGTTCCTCGATATGACCGCCGGGACCACGCAGTCGTAGTAGCCCAGGCCTATGTAAGACCTGAATACGGCGTTCTCGCGCGCGATACCCCTTACATGGTCAAGATAGGAACTCTCGGTCATGGCGGCGGGAACGGCCATTTCGGTCTCCGAAAGCAGGTCGGCCGGTATGGTTTCCCGCACCAGTTCCTCAAGACTCCGCGCCCCGGTGCGCGAAAGCATCCGGCGCGTTTCCCCGGGCGTGGGACCTATATGCCTCGCCGGGAAAAAATCCTCTGGTTCATAAATGCCGTTTTCGTTTCGCAATCAAAACTCTCCCCGAAGAATCGGGTGAAACGCCTCGCCCCATGCATGCCGCCGGGACATATCAGGCATCTTCCTCGTCTTCTATCAGTTCTTCGTAACCGGAAGGATCGAGAAGGCTCTCGACCTCGCTTTCGTCAAGTTCGTCGGTATGGATCTTCACGATCCATCCGTCGCCGTAAGGGTCGGCGTTCACGAGTTCCGGGGAATCCACGAGAAGATCGTTCACCTCTGCAACTTCCCCCGAGATCGGAGCGAAAAGCTCGGAAACCGCCTTCGTCGACTCCGCCGCGCCGAAGGAGTCTCCGTGAACGAGTTCACTCCCTTCGACCGGCAGTTCGACAAAGACTATTTCCCCCAGGGCTTCCTGCGCGTAATCCGTTATTCCGATCACGGCCCTGTCCTCCTCGAATCTCACCCACTCATGCTCCTCAGTATATTTCAAGTCTTTCGGTACGCTCATAACCGTAAATGCTCCTTTGTATGTTCGTTCTCAGGACATAGCGTCCTTATGAAGCGGAAACTCGGAAGAAACCGCCCCTCTCACATCTCCCCGGATCTCAATTCCTATCTCGTCTCCGCACCTAATTTCACCCGAGGCAACCGAGGCGATGCCCACGCCGATACCGAGAACCGGCGACATGGTGCCGCTTGTAACCTCTCCTATCCTTTTTCCGTTTTTCACTACCCCGTAGCCGTGTCTTGGAACTCCTCTCCCGAGCATCCTGAAACCGACGGTTTCCCTGGCCGCTCCGCTCTCCACCTGCTCCAAAAGCGCGTCCCTGCCGATAAAATCGCCCTTGTCCATCTTCACGTATCTGCCAAGGCCGGCCTCGACCGGGGTCGTTTTCTCATCCAGCTCGTTTCCGTAAAGAGGATATCCGGCTTCTATGCGAAGCGTGTCGCGCGCTCCCAGCCCGCAAGGAGCAATCCCGAATTCCCTCCCGCTTTCAAAAAGCTTCTCCCAGATCCCGGCCGCGTCCCCCGCGGGCACGAACAGCTCAAAGCCGTCTTCGCCCGTGTAACCCGTCCTGGCCGCTATGACTCCCGCCGCGTCATCCTCTAGAATCCTGAAAGAGAACCTCGGGAAATCCCGCACGCTCTCCTCGCCAAGCGCCTTTTCCATCACCGACGCGGAACGGGGTCCCTGAACGGCGATCTGCGCGTAGGCCGAACTCGCATCGGTTATCTCGACGTCAAGTCGCCCGCAGTTGTCGCCCATCCAGCGGCAGACCTTCCCGGTGTTGGACGCGTTTACGCACACAAGGAAATGCTCGGCCGAGAACCTGTAGGTTATGAGGTCGTCAACCGCCCCGCCGTCAGGGTAGCAGAAAAGACCGTAGCGGGCCCGGCCGTCGCGGAGCTTCGCCATGTCGTTGGTGTTAAGCCTCTGGCAGAACGCTTCAGCCTGGGGCCCGGTGATCTCTATCTCTCCCATGTGGCTTACGTCGAAAAGGCCGCAGGCGGTCCTGACAGCCATGTGTTCCTGCCTTATGCCGTCGAACTGAAGAGGAAGCTTCCACCCTGCAAAATCGATCATCCGCACCCCGAAACTCTTGTGTGTTTCGTATAAAGGGGTGTAAGTCATATACTAGATTAAACATCCAAAAAAACGGACTGTCAAAACAACGCCGGGAAATTGCCCCCAATCCTCTTCCCGCGGCGCCGCGGGCAACGCGCGGCGGATTTACCCGAGGCATCTTTTTCATTATAATCAATGGCCGACCGCGGGGGCGCCATCTGCCCCCGCGGTTCCACGCAAAACCGGAACAAGACATGAAAAACCTCTTTTTCCCCGCGGGCGCGCAGCCTCTTTTTTCGTCCTCCGACGCAGAGGGCTTTTTCGGTCTCATGGTGGACAACCTCGTCCAGTACGTCCTGATCATGATACTGCTCACCGGTCTCGTGGGTCTGCAAAGGGAGTTCGTCGTCTCCTCCGTCTTCCCGGCCATAGCGGTATCGCTCATCATAGGCAACCTCTACTACGCCTGGCTCGCGCAGCGACTCTCGGCGGCCACGGGAAGAAAAGACGTGACGGCGCTTCCCTACGGGGTAAACACGATTTCCCTGTTCGCCTTCATCTTCCTGGTGATGATCCCGGCGAAGCTCGCGGCCGAGAGCCGGGGAGTCCCGCCCCAGGAAGCCGCGCTCGTGGCCTGGCGCGTCGGGGTGGCGGCGTGCTTTCTCTCCGGAGTGATCGAACTCGCGGGATCCCTGGTGGCCGAGAGGATCAGAAAGGCGACTCCGCGAGCCGCGCTTCTCACTTCCCTTGCCGGAATAGCCGTAGCGTTTCTCTGCATGGACTTCGCCGCGAGATGCTTCGCCCATCCCCTGGTCGCCCTGCTCTCCCTGGGGGTGCTGCTGTTCGCCCTGCTCTCAAGAACGAGGCTTCCGCTCGGAATTCCCGGAGTCGGCCTGGCGCTCGCCCTGGGAATATTCGCCGCGTGGCTTCTCTTCGCGGCGGGATTCGGAGCGGAAACGACGGTGTCGGGACCTGCCGTGAGCCGGGCTCTCGGCGACGCGGGATTCTACCTGCCCGTTCCGATCCTGGGCGATCTTGTAGCCGGGCTTTCGGATCCCCTCGTGCGCTCGGTACTGATTCCGGTCGTGCTTCCCATGGGTCTTTACAACATCCTCGGGTCCCTCCAGAACATAGAGTCCGCCGAGGCCGCGGGAGATTCCTACCCCACCGGACCGTGTCTCGCGGTTAACGGCGCGGGATCGGTAGCCGCGTCGCTTTTCGGGTCGTGCTTCCCGACGACCATATACATAGGACATCCGGGATGGAAGGAGATGGGGGCGAAGGGAGGATACTCGGTAATGAACGGAATTTTCTTCGCCGTGGTGTCGCTTGCCGGCCTGGGTTCCCTGGCCTCGGCGCTCGTGCCGATCGAGGCCGCCGGGGTAATACTCATATGGATAGGACTCGTGATGACGTCCCAGGCGTTTCAGACCACCCCCCGTTCCCATGCCCCGGCCGTTGCCCTGGGACTGGTACCCGCGCTCGCGGCGTGGGGAACCGTGGTGGTCTCCCAGACCGTCTCGGCCGTGGGGGCGGCCGTCTCTGACGGTTCGGTGGCCACGCGCGCGTTTGAGAACGTAAACGCGTTTGTCTTCTCGGGTCTCCAGCTGCCCGGGCTGGTGGCGCTTTCCCAGGGATTCATGCTCTCGTCGGTGGTCTGGGCCGCGACGGCCGTCTGCCTCGTCGAACGCAGGCTCATCCAGGCGGCGGCGTGGATGGGAGCGGGAGCGGTGATGGCGTTTTTCGGCTTCATACACGCGGGAGAGATCTCGGTTGAAGGAAACCTCTATTCTCTCGGTTTCGGAACGGGAGCCAGGTGGGCGGCCGGATACGCTCTTTCGGCCGCCTTTTTCATGATCGTCTCCCGCGTCAGCCGCGGAAGCGGCGGGGGCGCGGCGGGTTGACCGGCAGAAGCGACTCCCGGAGAATACGGGATTTCTACTCCGCTCTTTACGGGAGATACGGCCCGCAGAACTGGTGGCCCGCCCGGACTAGGCTTGAGTGCGCGACGGGAGCCATACTCACCCAGAACACCTCCTGGAAGAACGTGGAGAAAGCCATAGAGGCGCTCAGGAAAAATTCCATGCTCTCCGCGGAAAAGATGAAAGCGGCATCGCACGAACGCCTCGCCGCTCTGATCCGCCCCTGCGGATATCACAACCTGAAAGCCAGGAGGCTCAAGAACTTCATCGACTTCCTGTTTGCCGACTACGGAGGAGAGATGGAGAACATGCTGGCCGAGGACACCTCCGTACTCAGGGAAAAACTGCTCTCGGTAAACGGCATCGGCGAGGAGACGGCCGACTCGATACTGCTATACGCGCTCGGAAGACCCGTGTTCGTGGCAGACAACTACTCCCGGAGAATTCTCCGCCGCCACCGCCTGATCCCCGAGGGAGCAAGCTACTCGGAAATGCAGAAACTTTTTTCGCAAAGCCTTTCTCCCGACACGGAAGTTTTCGGAGAGTACCACGCGCTCATAGTGAAAACGGGAAAGCTTCACTGCCGGAAAACGCCCCGCTGCGAAGGCTGCCCGCTTGAGCATGACCCGCACGACCCCGGAACGTATCCGTTTTAGCCAGGGGATGGAACAGGCCCCGGACGGGGCGGAAATCAGGCTTTTTTCGAGGTCGCGAACTCCACCACGGCCCTGAAGCTCTCGGGGTTTCTCACGGCCAGCTCGGAGAGGCTTTTCCGGTCAAGCTCGACTCCCGATTTCTTGAGCGCGTTAATGAACCTGCTGTAGGAAAGACCGAAGGGTCTCACGCCGGCGTTTATCCTCATTATCCAGAGCGCCCTGAAATCCCTTTTTCTGCGGCGCCGGTCCCTGTAGGAATAGGCAAGCGCCCTGAGTATGGTTTCCTTCGCCCTTCTGAAATTGTTCTTTCTTCTTCCCCAGTACCCCTTGGCGAGCTTGAGAACTCTTTTTTTCCGTCTCCTGGAAGTAACTCCTCTTTTTATGCGCATCGGTATTCTCCGTCTGTATCAGCTCACAGGTAAGGAACGTAGGTCCTGATCTTCCTGGCGGCGGAACCTTCAATGAAATCCGGCTCGAGCAGCCTCCGCATCCTCTTTGAGCTTTTCTTTACGTTTATATGGCTTTTACCGCCCTTGTTTCTTCTTATCTTTCCGCTTCCCGTGGCGGAGAACCTCTTGGCCGCGCTGCGGTTCGTTTTCATCTTAGGCATCTGGTAATTCCCTCACTGTTTTTTTGCCGGCACAAGAATCATTATCAGATTCTTGCCCTCTATTTTGGGCTCCATGTCCACCGAGGCCACGTCGGACAGTTTCTCGCGAACCTCATTGGCCAGTTCGCGGCCGAGTTCCGGATGAACTATCTCCCTGCCCCTGAAAAATATCCTCATCCTTGTCTTGTGACCCGCCTCAAGGAAACTCTTCATCCGGTTTACCTTGACTTCAAGGTCGTGTTCCCCTATGTTGGGCCGGAATTTTATCTCCTTTACGGTCTGATCCTTCTGTTTTTTCGCGCTCCGCTGTTTTCTGAGCTCGTACTTGAACTTCCCGTAATCCATGAGCCTGCATACGGGAGGCGTGGCGTTTGACGCCACCTCGACCAGATCGACTTCCTTTTCCTCCGAAATCCGCAAGGCGTCTTCAATGCCGACGACCCCCAGCTGCTCGCCCTCGACGTCTATCAGCCTTACTTCCTTGGCGGTGATTCGCCTGTTAACCCGGGTCTCCGGAACGCGGGCCCTGGAATTATGACTTCTTCTCCTCCTAGCTATGCCGTTACCTCCATCCAGCTGTAGGGATCGTTCTCCCCGGCGACGATTTCAAGAAAATCATCCACCGGCAACGCCTCCATGGCGCCCTCGCCGTACTTTCTCGGAGCAACCGTTCCCGTTTCGACCTCCTTGTCTCCTACAACCAGCAGATAGGGAATTTTCATTACCTGCGCTTCCCTGACCTTATATCCCAGCTTCTCGTTTCGCAAATCGCTGCCGACCCTGATTCCCCGGCGCCGAAGCTCGGCGCAGACTTCCTCGCAGTACCCGGCCTGGCTTTGTCCCACGGACGCCACCCTCACCTGCTCGGGGCTGAGCCAGAGCGGAAACGCTCCCCCGTAATGCTCTATCAGGATTCCGAAGAACCGCTCTATGGAGCCGAATATGGCCCTGTGTATCATTATCGGGGTATGTCTCGCGTTATCCTCACCCACAAACTCCATGTCAAACCGCTCGGGCAGGTTGAAATCTACTTGAATAGTTGAGCACTGCCAAGCCCTGCCTATCACGTCCTTTATTTTAAGATCTATTTTGGGGCCGTAAAAGGCTCCCCCGCCTCTGTCCACCCCGTAGGGAAGACCGACGTCCGAGAGCGCCTGCTCTATCGCCTCTATCGACTTCTCCCAGTTCTCCTCGCTTCCGACGAACTTCTCAGGGCGCGTCGAAAGGAAAATCTCGTAATTATCAAACCCGAAGGTTCTCAGAAAATCCAGAGTGAGGCGAAGCACTCCGGAAACTTCCTCGCGTATCTGGTCGGGGCGGCAGAATATGTGGGCGTCGTCCTGGGAGAACCCCCTCACCCTCAGAAGGCCGTGAAGAACCCCAGAGCGCTCGTACCTGTAAACGGTTCCTATCTCGGCCCACCTGATCGGCAGGTCCCTGTAGCTTCTCGTCTTTGACTTGTAAACCAGTATGTGGAAAGGGCAGTTCATGGGCTTTACCTGGTAATCGGAGTTCTCAACCTCCATGCACGAGAACATGTTCTGCGAGTAGAAGTCCACGTGACCGCTCGTGCGCCAGAGATCAAGCTTGGCCATGTGCGGGGTGTAGAGCAGCTCGTAGCCTCTTGAGACATGCTCGCGCTTCCAGAAATCCTCTATCACGCTCCTTACCTTCGCTCCCCTCGGGTGCCAGAGAATGAGACCGGGGCCTATCTCGTCGTTCACGCTGAAAAGATCAAGCTCCCTCCCGAGCCTGCGGTGATCCCTTTTTCTGGCCTCCTCAAGATCGCGCAGGTGCCTGCGCAGATCCTTTTTGTCCCAGAAGGCCGTTCCGTAGATTCTCTGGAGCATCGGGTTGTTCTCGCTGCCCCTCCAGTAAGCCCCCGCGGAAGAAGTGAGCTTAAAGGCCCTTACGAGGCCCGTCGAGGGAAGATGGGGTCCCCTGCAGAGATCATACCAGTCGGTCTGATCGTATATGGTTATCTCCTCCCCTTCGGGAAGGTCGTTTATTATCTCGACCTTGTAGTTCTCCTTCATCGCGGAGAAAGTGGCGACGGCATCCTCCCTGGTGACCGATTTTCTCACGAGAGGGCGGTTTTTCCTTACTATCTCGAGCATCTTCGCCTCGATGTTCTCAAGATCCTCGGGAGTGAAGCCCCTTTCGAAATCAAAGTCGTAGTAAAACCCGTTTTCTATCACGGGACCTATGGTGACCCGCGCCTCGGGAAAAAGGGACTGGACCGCTTCGGCAAGAACATGGGCCGCGGTGTGCCGAAGAAGCCCCAGAGAGGCTTCGGTATTGCTTTTCAGGGGCAGAAGATCGCAGTCGCCCTCAAGGCGGTGCCAGAAATCAACCACCTCGCCGTCCACGACGGCGCCCACTGTGCGCCTGTCCCCGTCAAGCTCCGCCAGCGCTTCCCCGACGGTGATTCCCGAAGAGAAAGCGCCCCGCTTCCCGTCGATGTTTACCTCTATATCCAACCGATTCGTCCCCTGGATCACGTGGTGAGCACGGCAGGATTTGAACCTGCGACCCCTTGCACGTCAAGCAAGTGCTCTGCCACTGAGCTACGTGCTCAAAAACTTGGTATTGTCTTTAATTATCACGTATTGTCAAATATGTCTGAGAGCGCTGACCGGAGACTGCATAGCAAATACCATTATGGGTATAAAGATGTAAATAGTGGCTTAAAACGGGCTATCCAACTCCACTGCTAAGCCCATTTACTGAGTTTTCGTTCCGCTTCTTTTAGGGGAAGGAACGCAACATCTGAGACAAGGGGGCTTAGACAACCCTCCAACTTAGATTCAATGTTTACAAACGCTTGAAAATCCGAGGCGATACCGTCAGTAACTATGACCCAAAAATGAATCTCCTTGTTTCCTATCAGTTTCTTTGCATCCGCATCTACTGAAATCAAACGACATAATAGCAGCAAACTCGCATAGGCTTTCAAGCGTTGTTCGTCTCTGATTTTGTCCATAATTTTTCGAGACAAATTTTTTCTGGCTTGCTCATTATCTAGCATAAAACGAAGACATTCTTTTTCCAAACTCTCTTTTTTCTCTTTAAGATTTGAGTCTTCTATCAACAAGATTTTATTTCCACTTTCTTTTGCAAGAATGTAGTCACAGGAGTGAAAATTCCCCATCTCAAATTGATCTTTGAGCTTAATTCCATCCTTTCCACAAGGCTTATCAACCGCGTAGGCCAGAACGGAGAGTTTTTGCATATCTCCATTTAAACGCTGGACCTCTAAAGGGCTTAGAAAGTAGTGTAAGGATTTCAAGACTAGAGACCTTCTAGATACAGTTCTGTGAACGGATGGGTTAGTTCCTCTTGGATGCCCGCCAGAGTTGAATCAAAATCATCTTCATAGCTTCTAACGCCGTCCTTTGAAAAATGATTCAGCGCAATGAGTTCTCTAGTTTCGGGATGTTTTTTCACCACTACTTCAAGAAACTTAAGAATATCGACGCTATGGGTAGCAATCACGACATTAACGCCTGAGCGGGCCAATTCAAAAAGCGTTCTGGCCATTTTAACCTGCCAGGAAGGGTGCAAATGCGCTTCCGGTTCATCAATAAAAAGAAAGGTGCCCTCATCCATAATTCTGCGCTCTATAAGCAAGGTGAGAATACCGAGGTTTACAACTCCCATCGCGGTCAGAGACAAGGGGAAGCTGCGGTTGTTTTCCTGGAAACCTAATTCTCCCGTTTCGGAAATCACGAGTTCTCCACCCATAACCTGTTCTGAGACCAACTTTTCATACAGTTTCGGAAAAGCAATATTACCAGAGCGCTTCGCTTTCAGAACCCTCGCTAGATCATAAAAATAGCCAGGAACTCCAGTCAGCGTGTCGCTTTCCGCAGGATGGTAAAAATGCCGGAATTCTTCAGCCCTCTCCAGCGCCAGTTTCAGTTTCCAGTAAACAGGCGACTCCAGGTAGATCACTCTGGAATAATGCTGAAGCTTTTCAAGTCCAGCTACCATAATCCTATTAAGATTGACAAAATCGCCGTTTTCCAGATGAAACTCGCCGATGCCTTCAATAGAAACTTCGGAATGTTCTTTCGGCCGCGTTCTAAGGGAGGAGAGGCTAGGCACCTGAAAATTCTGGATTAAATTTCGGAGGATGCTATGCCGTATTCCATTTATAAGAAGTCTCCGATCATCCGTCTCCTTAATATTTGCGCATAATTCATCAAGTGCCTTTTTTATCCCATCTAGGCCCTCCTCGTATAAATCTGGGGGAAGGCTGAGTTTCTTCCAACGCTTTCTGGCTTCCGGTTCAACACGCGTGAATGTCCGGGACAATTCTTCCGCATATTCAACCACCTCGCTTAACCGTCCTTCAATCTCCTCAAGATTGTCAATGGAGCACAGCTTGATTGTTTTTTCCATCTGGTCTATTTGAGTATTTAAAACAGATAACGGAAAATCTTTATCCTCATAAGCAAACCGTATCAATCCAGTCAACCTATCTCGCAAGGGTTTCGTCAAAGTATTGAAATATACCAACGCATGGTTGGCGTTCATCCCGTTAAAAATCGAGTACAGCAGTTTCGAGACGGAACTTTTGCCGGTGTTATTGGGTCCCGCGAATACGGTAAATTGTCCGATACGTATTTCTGCCTCGGACAATTTTCCAAAGTTTTTTATTTCCAGTTTGAACGACATCTCTCGCCTTCAAATAAAGTCGGTGGGATAGTATAGGAGAAAAAGCATAAAGCAAACCCGGCATGTTCGCAAACGGTGATTTCTCGCGGCGAGACAGTATAACGCAAGAACAGCAATTGACCGATCTCTCCAGCATCACGGAGAACTCGCTCCGCGCATTTGAGAATAGCACCGGTTTCGGGTAGTTTCACGATTCAGTCAAAGCGTCCCGCAAAAACGGGAATCAAGTGACGGAACCATTCGCAGAACCATACTCAACACGGATTTCATCGGGCTGGGAGAACCCAGAAGGGGCAAGGTAAGGGACATCTACGACCTCGGCGAGCGCATCGTGATGATAGCCACCGACCGCATCTCGGCCTTCGACGTGATACTCCCGAACGGAATACCCGCAAAGGGCGAAGTGCTGAACCGCATCTCCGAGTTCTGGTTTCGGAAAACAGAGGATATCATCCCGAACCACATGATCTCGACGGACCCCGGGGATTTTCCCGAGCCCTTCGGGGACCACGCCGGGACGCTCGCCGGCCGCTCCATGCTCGTGAAAAAGACCGATCCGCTTCCCGTGGAATGCGTCGTAAGGGGCTACATAAGCGGCTCGGGGTGGGAGGAGTACAGAAAAACCGGCTCCGTCTGCGCGATACCCCTCGGGGAGGACCTCGTCGAGTCGCAGAAGCTTCCGGAACCCATATTCACCCCGTCGACCAAGGCGGAGCAGGGAACCCATGACGAGAACATAACGTTCGGGAGAGTGCGCGACATGATAGGCGGGGAGCTCGCGGGCAGGATACGGGACATAAGCATCGAGGTTTACGCGGCCGCCGCGAAAATAGCTGAGGAGAAGGGAATGATAATAGCCGATACGAAATTCGAGTTCGGCACGGACCGCGGCACAGGAGAACTCATCCTGATAGACGAAGCCCTGACGCCTGATTCGTCAAGGTTCTGGCCCCTGGCGGAATACGCCCCCGGCGGGCCGCAGACAAGCTTTGACAAGCAGTTCGTAAGGGACTACCTCAAGCGGACGGGCTGGGACAGGAACCACCCGGCTCCCGGGCTTCCGCCCGACATAGTCAGGAAAACAAGCGAGAAGTATCTCGAGATGCTGAGGCTTTTCTGCGGAGGATAGCGCCTTGGGAAAAACAAGTTCCCCATGCAACGGCATATGCATAATGGACGAGGACACGGAGCTCTGCGTCGGATGCCTCCGCACAAGCGACGAGATAGCGAACTGGGAGGAGTACTCAGACGAGCAGAGGGCCGAGGTCATGCTTGAAATAACGCGGCGGGAAGCGGAGCAGGACCGGTGAGGACAGTGAGCGTCCTCGGCTGCGGCTGGCTTGGGGAGCCGCTCGCGCTCTCCCTCGGGGAAGCGGGTTTTCCGGTAAGAGGGTCGGCGAGGAACCCCGATGGGCTCGCCGCCCTTTCGCAAAAGGGAATAGAACCTTACCTTATAGACATAGCCCCGGAAGTAAGAGGAGAGAGGGCGGATGAATTTTTCTCCTCTGATATTCTCTTCATAAACTTTCCACCCGAGCGAAGAGACGACATAGAGACCTACCACGAAAAGCAGGTCGGAAACCTCATCGGGGCGATACCGGAGCCCCGGGGGAAAATGGTCATTTTCGCAAGCTCGACATCCGTCTATCCGAACACAAACGGGATCGTGAGGGAAGAGGACTCCCTCCATCCCGACAAGCCGTCGGGAAAGGCGCTTCTGCGCGTGGAGAGGCTTTTAATGGATAACCCCGAATTCGATACGACCGTGATACGTTTTTCGGGACTCATAGGCTACGACAGGGCTCCGATAAAATCGATAAAAAGAAAAAAACTGGTCCTTAACCCCGACTGTCCCCTGAACCTCATACACCGCGACGACTGCATAGGGATCGTGAGAAGAATAATAGATCTCGACGTCAGAAACACGGTGCTGAACGCCGCCTGCGACGAGCATCCGACGAGAAGGGAGTTCTATTCCCGCGAAGCCCGGAAATACGGAATCCCGCCGCCGCTTTTCGAAACGGAGAATCCCCCAGAGTACAAGATAGTCTCAAACGAAAAGCTCAAGAAAACGCTCGGGTACAGTCTGATTTATCCCGACCCGCTTGGAATACCCTGAAGAATGGAGAGGCGACGCCGACAATCCGTGATTTGAAAACTGTTGAGAAAAACCTTAAAAAGAGGGAAAATAGACAGAAGTGAGACGCCAAGCTGTACAGTATTGTTTTCGGATGGATACCGTAAAATTTCTAAACGCGAAGCGTAATTTCTCCGGCGCGGCAGCCTAGGTGCCTATGGACGGAATCAGGGAACTCGAACTTGAGAACATAGAAGCGGTAAAGGTTCTCTACGGGGAACTAAACTCGAATCTCAAGGAAATAGAGAACGAATTCGACATAAGCATCCACACCCGGGGCAACAAGATCACCCTCAAGGGAAACGAGGAGAGAACCGCGGAAGCGGGCATGCTCATGGGGCAGATGTACTCGCTTATAGAGAAGGGGTACGTCCTTCAGCCTTCCGACATAAAGATAGCGAAGAGGCTCCTCGGCCAGAAGGACGCCTCCCTCGAAGAGATATTCCTCGACACGGTCTGCATATCCGTACGGAAAAAAATAATAAGCCCCAAGACCATAAACCAGAAACTTTACATCGACGCCATAAGAAGAAACGACATGGTGTTCGGCATAGGACCGGCGGGGACGGGGAAAACCTACCTCGCGATGGCGATGGCCGTCTCGGCGTTCACGAACAAGAAGGTGAACAGGATAGTGCTCGCGCGGCCCGCCGTGGAAGCGGGAGAGAAGTTGGGATTCCTCCCCGGCGACCTCCAGGAGAAGGTGAATCCGTACCTGCGGCCCCTTTTCGACGCTCTCTACGACATGATGGAATTCGAGAAGGCGAACAGGCTGATAGAGAAGAACATGATTGAAATCGTCCCGATAGCCTACATGAGAGGAAGAACGCTCAATGACGCGTTCATAATTCTCGACGAGGCGCAGAACACAACGGCGATACAGATGAAGATGTTTCTCACAAGGCTCGGATTCGGCTCAAAAGCGGTCGTAACGGGAGACATCACCCAGATAGACCTCGGCAGGGAGCAGAACTCCGGGCTGATCGAGGCCATGAAGATCCTCTCGGGAATAAAGGGGATAGAGTTCGTCAATTTCTCGAAAACCGACGTCATAAGGCATCCGCTCGTGATGAAAATAATAGACGCGTACGAGAAAATCAAGGATAATGTGAGCGGACGTACCCCGTAACAGGAGAAAACAGATGAAAACACTCGCCGTATTTGTTCTCGCAGCCATGCTGCTCGCTCCCTCGTGCACCAGATGGGAGAACCCCGCGACTTCCCTGATCTCGTCCGACAAATCCGTGGCGGTTCTCGTGCTTAATCCCTCGGTATACACGATGCAGGAAGTGCGCGTGAGGGGAAAAGTGTGGGAGATCGAGATGACGGGGGAACCGGCGGAACCGGCGACCTTCAAGCTCGCAGACAGCGACGGGAACCACATAACCGTCGTCTGGGAAAAAGAACTCTCCTTTGCCGAGGGGGACATAGTGGAAGCCGCGGGCCTTTTCGACAGCAACTTCATCTCGTCTGAGAACAGGTTCGACCCCAGGCTTGCGGCCAAGACCGTCAGGGTTCTCAAGGAAGACTGACTACCGGGAAAACACGCAGTCGCGGAGCTCAAGGTACATGTCGCGTTGCGGTCCCACGGAGACTATCCAGACCGGAACTCCGGTCAGTTCCTCGACCCTCCTTATGAAACGCATGGCGTTTGCGGGCAGCCGTTCCGGGCTCTTTATCCCGGCCAGGTCCTCATCCCACCCGTCCATCTCCTCGTATGAAGGCTCGCAGTTCTCAAGAACGGAGAGGCTTGCGGGAAACTCCTCCGTGACCGATCCGTTGTATCCGTAGCCCGTGCATATCTTCACTTTTTCAAAACCCGAGAGCACGTCAAGCTTCGTGAGGGCGATTGCGGTCACGCCGTTTGTTCTGAGCGCGTAGTTAAGCGCGACCGCATCGAGCCACCCGCACCTTCTGCTTCTCCCGGTGGTGGCCCCGTATTCCTCCCCATCCCTCCTGAGCGCCTCCTGTATGTCGCCCGACTCCTCCGTCGGAAAGGGGCCTTCCCCGACCCTCGTGGTATACGCCTTGGCGACCCCGACCACGGAGTTTACGAGCGCGGGCACCGCCCCGGTTCCGGAAAACACGCCCCCGAGACCCGCGTTTGACGACGTGACGTAGGGGTAAGTGCCGAAGTCGATATCGAGAAGCGAGCCCTGGGCCCCCTCAAAAAGGATCCTCTTGCCCTCCTCGCCGCTTCTTCGGACAATCGCGGAGACATCCGAGATGAAGGGTCCGAGAACCTCGCCGTACCCGACGTACTCTTCATACACGCTCTCGGGATCAAGGGGCTCCGCCCCGAGAACCTTCTCTATGTAGGCGTTTCTCTCGGCCATGACGGAGCGCAGCCTGCGGCGAAAGGCCTCGGGCTCGGTGAGATCGAGCATCCTTATGCCCCGTCTCGCGTACTTGTCCTCGTAGACCGGGCCTATCCCCCTGCCGGTAGTGCCTATTTTCCTTCCGCTTGCGCGACGCTTCTCCCTGAGCATGTCTATCTCCCTGTGATAGGGCATTATCACGTGGGCCCTGTCGCTTATGAGGAAATTCGAGGGGCTCACCGGATACCCGGCGCCCCTGAGCGCCTCCATCTCCCCGACCAGCACCCCGGGGTCCACGACCACGCCGTTTCCGATAAGGGACAGGCTGTTTTCCCTGAGTATGCCCGAGGGCACGTGGTGGAGTATGATTTTCTTTCCGTCGGTGACGATTGTGTGGCCCGCGTTGTTCCCGCCCTGGTATCTCACCACCAGGTCGGTCCTCGAGGCTATGAGATCCACTATCCTTCCCTTCCCCTCGTCCCCCCACTGCGTACCCAGGACCACTATGCTCGGCAAGCCTAGAGCCCTCCCCCGGTAAGAAGTTCCTCGAGATTGGAGAATTCCCTGATGGACCCGGTCCGGGATTCGACCAGCTTTATCTCGGAAGGGGATTCAAGCCTTATGACCCCGTACGTGGCGAACGAGCCGTCCCCGCCAGGAGAATCGCCGGAATCGATCATGTCCGCGTAGCTTCCGTTCAGGTCAAGTATTACCTTGAAGCTGCTCGAGCGGAGCCACTCGGCAAGCCTGATGGCGTCGCCCCTGAGATCCCCGCTTCTCGGCACTATTATGAAATGGACCTCGTTCTCGCCGTCGCCGCTTCTGGTGTGCTGCATGAGCGCCTCGGCGTCTATCGCGAATCCCGCCGCGGGAACGCTCCGCCCGTACCGGCTGACGAGGCCGTCGTACCTGCCGCCCGTCGCCAGGGAAGTGGGAGCCAGGGAGGATATCACCTCGAAAGTGACCCCGGTGTAGTACTCAAAACCCTTCACCTCCACGAGATCAACCGATATGTCGCATTCGATATTGTATTCCTCGAGCACGGAGATGACGGAGACGATCTCCTCGACAAAGGGCTTGAATCTCCCGTTGCGGGCCGCCCTGCGGAGGATGCCGGCGTCGCCGTAGTAATCGGAAAGGGAGAAAAGGACGTCCTTCACGTCCGGGGGGATCCCGGAGGGCTCCACTATGCTTCTTATCCGCTCCTGGTCCTTTTTCACAAGCGCCCCCACAAGCTCGTCCCTTACCTCCCCGGCGTCGCGGAGAACCGCGTCGAGAATGCCCGTGTGCCCGAGGCTGAGCGTTATTTTCTTGAGGCCGAGGCGGTTGAGCGACTTAAGGGCCAGGGCGATTATCTCGGAATCCCCTTCCGTGGAACTTAGCCCCAGAAGCTCGCAGCCGAGCTGGAAGACCTCCCTTTCCTTGCCGCTTCCCTTCTCCTCGTACCTCACCACCCTTCCCGAATAGCAGAGCCTGAGGGGGTAGCGGTGGCCCCTGAGCTGCGTGGCGACCATGCGTCCTATCTGGGGAGTGATGTCGGGGCGCAGCACCACGATCTCGCCCGTGTGCGGGTCGACGAACTTCATCAGCCTGTGCTCGAAGTCCTCCCCTATGCCCGCGGCCATGGTGTCGAGGTACTCGAAAAGGGGGGTTATGACCCTCCTGTAGCCCCAGTAGGAAAACTCCTCTAGGAGCGCAGTCTCTATACGCTTTAGGTTCTCGGCCTTCACGGGACCGAAGTCCTTCACTCCCTGGGGCAGTGTGAGAAACTTATTCATCTGAAAAACTGACCTGGGTTACGGAAATAATATTCTCTATGGCGGAAATTTCCCGGATGACTTCCTCGCTCACCCTCGTGTCGACGTTCGTGAAAACTATGGCTTCCCCGCCGACGGATTTTCTTCCGAGGTGCATCCGGCCGATGTTCACGTCGTTTTTCCCGAGAACGGAGCACATGGAGCCTATGAAGCCCGGGCGGTCGTAGTTGTGGCTCACCAGCAGGAATCCCTCGGGAACGACGTCGATCTCGACCCCGTTCACCTTGACTATCCTTCCGTGGTTCCCGCCGAAGACGCTTCCCGAAATCTCGTTGGTTCCCTCCCGCGTCGCTACGGTCACGGTAATGCGGTTGGTGTACTGGCTCATGGCCGCGGATTTCGATTCCACCACCTTTATCTTCCTCTCCTCGGCTATGGACGGGGCGTTTACGTAGGTGACCGAGATGTCCATTATGTGCGAGAGAAAGCCCTTCAGCACGGAAACCGTCAGGTAGCCGCAGTCCGTTTCGGCCACCTCGCCCTCGTAAGTCACCTCCACCGTGCGGACCGCGCCGGAGCAGAGCTGCCCGTGAAGACTTCCTATCTTCTCGCAGATCGACATGTACGGCTTCATGACGGCGAGCTGCTCTGTTGTGAGCGACGGCATGTTGACCGCGTTTTTGACGACCCCCTTCTGCGCGAAATCTATCAGCTGCTCCGCCATGGTGGTCCCGACCTTTATCTGCGCCTCCTCCGTCGAGGCGCCGAGATGCGGGGTAAGCACTATGTTCTCGTCAACCGAGAGGACGGGGTTTCCGGGATCCACGGGCTCAGAGGTGTAAACGTCAAACGCCGCTCCCCCCACCCTGCCTTCGCGCAGCGCCTCGGCCATGTCCGCCTCGTTCACTATCCCCCCCCTGGCGCAGTTGATCACTATCACCCCCTCTTTCATCTTCTCGAAAGACCCGGAGTCTATAAGGTCCCTCGTCTCGTCCGTAAGGGGCGTGTGCACGGTTATCACGTCCGAGCGGCGGAAAAGCTCGTCCAGGGAGACAAGCTCGATGCTCAGCTTCTTCGCGGCTTCCTTGCTTAGGTAGGGATCGTACGCGATCGCCTTCATCTTGAGGCCCATGGCCCGCTCGGCCACCAGCTTTCCTATGTTTCCTAGGCCCACAAGCCCTATCGTCTTCCCGTAGACCTCGACTCCCTTGTATTTGTTTCTCTCCCACTTGCCCGATTTTATCGAGGAGTGGGCCTGGGGAATCCTTCTTGCGAGCGAAAGCAGCAGCGTGATCGTGTGCTCCGCGGTGGTTATCGAGTTTGACTCGGGGGTGTTCATGACGGCCACCCCGTTTCTGGTCGCGGCGTCAAGGTCTATGTTGTCTATCCCTATTCCGGCGCGCCCTATGATCCGCAGCCTGCCGCCCGAAGCCTCTATGACTTCCCTCGTGACCTTCGTGGCGCTTCTTACCACGAGGCCCTCGTAGTCCTTTATTATGTCCGCAAGCTCGTCGGGAGAGATGCCTTTTCTCTCGTCAACCTCGATGCCTTCGGCTTCCCTAAGAAGCTCGAGGCCCTGCTTTGCGAGTCCGTCAGTTATCAGTATTTTCAAGAGATTCCTCCGGGAAGGCGGGATAAAAAACCAGTAACATAATAGTTAAAGCAAAGACAATGTCAATCAGCCGCAGCGCGTTTTGGGAGCGGGCCCCCGGAACCCGCCGCCGCCGCGGCGAAATTGTTAAAAACCGCGATTTGCGTTAACCTAACCTGCCGTAATGAAAGAAGAAAGCGGCATGAATTTTCTTGAGCACGCAGAAGAACTCAGAAAAAGAATCATATATTCCCTGATTCCGATACTTGTCTTCTTCGTCCCCTGCTACATTTTCTCAAAACAGCTCTTCGACCTGCTCATGGGACCCATAATAAGGAGCCTGCCCGAGGGAAGCTCCCTCATATTCACGCGCCCCGCCGAGGGGTTTCTCACCTACCTCAAGGTGTCGCTCTTTTTCTCCTTCTTCCTCTCCTTTCCGTTCATTCTCTATAACGCCTGGCATTTCGTTTCCCCGGCGCTCTACAAGAGGGAAAGAAGGGTCGTCATCCCGCTCGTCATTTTCGGGACGCTGTTTTTCATAATCGGCGCGCTTTTCTGCTACTTCATCGCCGCCCCGCAGGGACTCCGGTTCCTGCTCGGCGAATACACGACCCAGTACGTAAAGGCGTTTCCGAGCATAAAGGAGGCGCTTTCGTTCCTCACGGCGCTCATGATAGGCTTCGGGCTCGTGTTCGAGTTTCCGCTCGTGGTCTTCATCCTCTCCCGGCTCGGGCTCGTGACGGCGGGATTTCTCGCGAGAAACAGGAAATACGCCCTTCTGCTAAACGCCATCCTGGCCGCCTTCATAACCCCTACCACGGACGCCGTGTCGATGATGTTCATGCTCGTTCCCCTTTTCATATTCTACGAGCTCGGAATAATTATCGCGAAGATATTCGGAAAGAAAAAACCCGAAACGGAACCGGCAGGAGAGGAATTGAGCTGAATGAAAAGACCTGACCCTTAACCGGGAATCCCCGCCCCGACGCGGAAAAGGAGAGAGAAATGACAAGAAAAAAACCCAAGGACCTCATGCATCCCGTAACCTACAGGCGCGAGAACGGGAAATTCGACGTAAACTGGTACCTCAAGGAAGACAGGTCCGCCTGGGTGCTTCCCAGGGTGCTTCGCGAGCAGGCGAAAAAACTGGGCAGAAAGCCCTTCCTCCAGTTCGGCTACGGAAAGCCTCTCAGCTTCTACCAGACGAACCGCCTCGCAAACCACGTGGCAAACGCCCTCGCCTCCCTCGGGGTAGGCAAGGCGGAGAAGGTGGCCGTCTACATGCCTAACTCGGATGACTACGTGATAACCTGGTTCGGAATCCTGAAGGCGGGCGCCGTCATGGTCCCCGTGAACACGGCCTACAAGATGGACTTTCTCGAGTACATAATCGAGAGTTCGGACGCCGAGGTGCTTTTCATAGCGGAAGAGTACCTAGACCGGATGCCGCCCATAGCGAAGAACCTCTCGAAGCTCCGCCACGTGATAGTCTGGACAAGGAGCGGAAGCGGGAAGTTCAAAAGGCACGGATACAGGTTCCGAAGGATGATCTCCTACACGGAGTTCATAAACTCGGGCTCGGGCAGGGAACCGGACGTCGAGGTCACCTTCATGGACTACGCGAGGCTCATGTACACCTCCGGCACCACGGGCCGCTCGAAGGGAGTCATGAGACCCTGCGCCGCCGACTACAGCAGCGCGAGAAACTACGCCGAGATAATGGACGTCGGCCCCGACGACGTGTGCTTCACGTGCCTTCCGCTTTTCCACTCGAACGCCATGGTTATGACCGTCTACCCGGCGCTCATAAAGGGAGCGAAAACCGTGGTGGAGGAGAAATACAGCTCGAGCCGCTTCTGGAAATGGATGGTCGACCACGGGGTGACGAAGCTCAACACCGTGGGAACCATGTCGTATTTTCTCTGGAACACCCCTCCCGTGCCGGAGGAGAAGCAGCACAAAATAAAGCTTGTCCTGGGTTCGCCCGCCCCCCACGACATGATAGAGGAGTTCATGGAGCGCTTCGGGATAAAGTTCATGGAGGGCTACGGCCTTACGGAAATAGGCCAGTGCACCTGGATGAGGCCCGGAGAGCCGTTCAGGGTGGGATCCTGCGGAAAGGAAGCCCCAAACTACGAAATAAAGGTCGCCGACCCGGAGACGGACGAGGAGGTGCCGAGGGGAAGCATAGGGGAAATCATAGTGCGCCCGAGGATACCGAACGTGATGCTTCACTACTACCACAAGATGCCCGAGAAGACCGTCGAGGACTTCAGGAACTTCTGGTTCCACACGGGCGACGCGGGAAGGATGGACAAGGACGGCTACATATACTTCGTCGACAGGGTGAAGGACTACATAAGAAGAAGGGGAGAGAACATAAGTTCCTTCGAGGTGGAGAAGATCGTCAATTCCCACCCCGATGTCGAGGAATCGGCCGCGATAGGCATAAAGTCGGAAGCCGGGAAATACGCGGAAGACGAGCTCATGATACTGGTGATCCCGAAGGAAGGAAAAAAGATATATCCCCCGGAGCTCATGGACTACCTCCAGCCCAAGATGCCCTACTTCATGATCCCGAGATTCATAAGGTTCGTCGATTCCTTCCCGAAGACGGGCACGCAGAGAACCCAGAAGAACAAGCTCCGGGAACAGGGAGTGACTGAAGACACCTGGGACATGGTAGAGGCCGGATACAAGCTAAAGAGGTAGAAACACAGTATCTTGAGACCGGTTCCTACCTCGCTATGCCACTGAAGAGGGTAAGCGCATGAATGCCCGAATTGACATACCCGAAGACAGGATCGCGGAGTTCTGCAAACGAAACGGCATACAGCGCTTGTCTCTGTTCGGTTCCGTGCTGCGCGACGACTTCACGCCCGAAAGCGACATAGACGTATTAGTAGAGTTCAAACCGGGACGAACACCGGGACTGGCGTTTTTCGGTTCAATACCCGACGACCTTTCAGAAATTCTGGGACGGCGGGTGGATCTCAACACGCCGCAGTTCCTGAGTCCATACTTTCGCCAGAAAGTTCTGGAAGAGGCGGAGATAATCTATGTCGCACCGTGACCCAACCGCGTATGCCCACCATATGCCCGACCGCGCGAAAGAAACGGCGGAATCGAAGAAAAAGAGCAGCCACGCCCGCAATGACTTCCGCCGGTACATATATAACCGGGAAACTGCCTGTCCCGCCTGAATCCGGAACTCCGGTTAAAAGGCATTTCAAACCCCTCTCAACATTGCGGCCGCTAAACCGACGGCCTGCCGATCAGAACAAGAGCAAAGACTGCTTGCGTATTTTGTAAAAATAATTATCTTATAAGCATGAAAAGACGATGGGATTTCTACGGAAGAGGGGAAGAGCTTGGAAGCCTGCTTGCTCACATGCGCAGGGGACGCTGGTTTTTCGGCGCCATACGCGGCCGCCGCCGGATCGGGAAGACCGCTCTCATTCAGCAGGCCATTAAGGTACTCGCAGAAGACCGGACAGGCGACATCCCGGCGCTTCTCGTACAACTGCCCGACAGCAATCCATCGGATTTCACGACGGTATTTCGAAACGCGGTATGGGAAGCGGGGCTTGAGAACCGCGTGGGCGGAGCGGGTTCAATTCAGGACCTCGCAGGTATCGCCGCGGCCGCAGGGGACCTCTGCAGGTCGGGGGTGACCGTCGTTCTTGACGAGTTCCAGATATGCCATCGCGGACCGTTGCGCGGCTTCCCGTCCCTTCTCCAGGCGCAAGTGGACAGCCTCCAGAACCAGAACCCCGAAGGAGGACTGATAGTGCTGGGTTCCGTAGAGACCGAAATGGAGGCGCTCCTTGAGAATCGCAGGGCGCCGCTTTTCGGGAGGACGACCTTCAACATGACTCTTGCGCCCTGGAGCCTCTCGACAATATTCAAAGTATGCGAGAGACACGGGGCACTTGACCCGGCACGCTGCCTGACCTTGTGGACACTGTTCGGCGGCGTGCCCAAGTATTGGCGGCATTTTGCCGAAACCGACGGCCTGGACAACATACCCGGATGGTCGCAGTGGACAAAGGAGCTTTGCGAGAGACTTTTTCTGCGCTCAGACGCCCCCCTTGCGGGAGGAGGGGGAGAGCCTGCTGAAACGTGAACTGCACCTAAACACCCTCGCCATTCTCCGCACCTTGGCGGAACGCAGGAAGTGCACCCACGCGCAGTTGCGGGAAGCGCTGCCGGAACATACTACGCTGGGACCGTATCTAAAGAACCTGACCGGGGACCTGCGCCTCGTGGAAAAGGAATTGCCGGTCTTTGCCGGCGAGCATTCCAGGGGTGCGCGGTATGTCGTTTCGGACCTGTTTCTCTCCGCGTGGCTCGGCGTGATTCAGTCAGCATGTCAATCCGCGCGGATTCTGCCCATCTCGGAAGTGTCAGAACGCCTTATCCCGAAGCTTCGCACGCTTGAAGGACACGCTTTCGAGAGAATGATCCGCGACGCGAGCGAGGAAGCATCCCGCGCCGGCAAGGCTGATTTCCCCATGACAGACCGCCTGAGAGGTTTCTGGAACAGACCGCGCAACGGACCGCAAACCATGGAAATCGACTTCATAGCCTGGAATGAGGATGACCGCCGCGTGCGCTTCGGGTCCTGCAAACGCAACCCCGAGGAACACAACCCGAAATCGCTCCGCATATTCCGAAACAACGTGGACAGCTTTTTGTCCACCAGAAAAGGAAAACGCTTCAGGGAATGGCGGCATGAGTTCGCGCTTTTTTCTCCGGGTTTCTCCACCGGAAAGCGCCGCGAGCTTGAAACGGCTGGCTGGACCTGCCGAGACCTTGACGACTTCCGGCGCATGCTCGTCGGGGAAGAAGGCAGATAAAAAAGGCACGGTCGAGGCCTCGCCCAAGATCTGCGGAGAGGAGTGATGGATAAAGCGGCCGAGACACAGAAGACAAGCCCGCTTGTAGTGGAGAACGGGAACTGGGGAGCCGTGAGCCTGAGAGCGATACACGGAGTTGTCGAATCCGCGTACGCAGTGCTGGTTGAAGCATTCGAAAAAGAACCGGAGGACGTCATTCGCATAACCCCATGGAACCAGGAGCATCCCCTCGTGGTTCATGACAGGCGCCCATACCAGATGTATCTTTGCGCACGGGACAGTTACTGGAGCCAGTATGTTTACCAGTTTTCCCGTGAGCTGTGCCGCATACTGACCAACTTTGATCGCGCCGGGCAGCACAGGCACAAGTGGTTCGAGGAAAGCCTGTGTGAACTGTCGTCCCTTTTCGTTTTGCACCGACTGGCCGAAACCTGGGCTGAAAGTCCGCCCGCAGGCGTATTCGAGGCGGCGGACTTCGCGCCGAACCACAGAGAGTACGCCGAGTACGTTGAAGCGGAATACATCATATCTTCCGGTGAAGATGTCTCCGGGTGGCTTGCCGAGAACATTTCCGCTCTTGAGACATCTCCTGCAGAAAGGAAGCTGAACGGAGTGGTGGCGGCTGCCCTGTTAGACCGCTTTCGTGAAGACCCCTCGCTTTGGAGCGAATGCGGATGGTTGAATCACTGGGATCCGGAAGGGGACGAGACTTTCCCCGACTATCTCGATTCCTGGTCCGGCTGCCTGAGCGCAAACGGCATTAGCAGCCGGGCGCCGGATGTAGCGAAGAAACTGCTTTATCACGACAATAAAAAAGAATCTTCTGGGGCGCCCTAAGCTTCGTTCGCTCTCGCTTCAATACCGGCGCACCGTTCCGCGTCTATAACCGCGAGTACGTCCGTTCATGGAAAAAGGTCAGGGCGAGACGAGAACTCGAAAGCAAAGCGACCGAGGACAAGGCATTAAAGGTATCGAGAGAAAATGCCAGTGAACAGGCCTGCGAAGATTGCCAGCGCAAGACAAAGAAAAATGGAACAAGTCCTCACCGTTGATCATTCACAAAAGCGCTTATAGGTTCCGCAATCCATTTCGGTAAAACCGGGCGCAACGCGAGAAGTTCCGCGACATCCTCTTCCGAGAATTTGGGCACAACCTTGTCTATGGCTTCTCTTGCCTCGGAAGGATGCAGAAAAGTCAGCGCGCGGATCAGCGTGCCAGCGGGACGGTTGGGCGCTACGAGTTGCCAGCGCGGAGCATGACGCAAGTTAACCTTCGTATAGAATTGCAACTGGCGGCTGGGTCCCGAGGTAAGGTAAGACAACCGCATCGGCGCTTGGGTGGTAAGGCCGAGGAAGTTTGCCGCTCCCCCGCCAGAGGGAACAATGATTTCCCCCCACAACTCCGAAAGCGCAATTATAACCTTGTTGAAATCCGGGGGACACTTTCCAAAACGAGTCTCGATGGTCCGCACGTACACGCCCTGAAATACGCGCATGAGCCTGTCCTGACGGGCAAGGCGGGAAAACGCCTGATGAACCGCCGGACGGCTGCCCAGATCAAAAAAATCCCTCGGACACAAAAGCGCTCCTTCGGGCAAGGTTTCCGCATACTCCATGATTTGTTCGGATATGGTTCTCATTGCAGTCCTGTCCTTGAAATGCGTCAACCAATATCACCCAAGAACTGACGCATATCAAGCCGTATCGCAAAGAAAAACACGTATCGGAGACAGCTTTTAGCGGTTATACGATCACGTACGGTAAATTTTAGTTGATTTCCCCGTACAAATGATGATATTTTTACCGTGCTGTAACATTTCTGGTGACTATGATGGAAAAACAGAATCCCAAGTACGGTATCGTCCGGTCGGTAAAAGAACTGGGCCGCGTAACCCGCTCTCACAGGAAAAACCGGAATCTGACGCTCGAAACGGTCTGCGGGCTGGGAAACCTGAGCCCTCGCTTCCTCTCGGAGTTCGAACGCGGCAAGGAGACCGCCGAGATCGGCAAGGTGTTAAAAGCGTTGCGGACCTTGGGGCTTGAAGTCGTAATCAAGCCCCGCGGGGCGACACTCGCTTCCGAACTCCCGGAAAGCAACAGAAAAACCGATGACTGACCCCGACACGATGGGCGTATGGAGCGGGCGGCGGCGAGTTGGCCGCCTGCGACGGAATTCCTTCGGCTACATGAGTTTCCGCTACGACCCCGAATGGGTTTCCGGGGGAGGATTTGCTATCTCGCAGAGTCTCCCTCCCGGCACAGAGGAATTCACGGCGGAGAAAGGAGTCGCCCACCGGTTTTTCGCCAACCTGCTTCCCGAAGGCCGCTTTCGTGAACAGGTAGTCCGCAACCTCAAGACATCGGACACGGACTTTAACCTGCTGCGGGCCATAGGCGGCGAGTGCGCGGGGACTCTCTCCGTTCTTCCCGAGCATCGCCAGCCTCCGACAGAACAGAGCTACCGCTTTATAGACGACGAGGAACTGGCAGATCTTGTCGCTCAACACGGGCAGCCATACTTTCTTTCGGAAAAAGAAAGACCGAGGTTCGTGCTCGCAGGCGCGCAGAACAAGATTCCGATTCTCGTGTGTGAAGGGAAATACCTGCTGCCGCTTGGGGAATCTCCTTCAAGCCACATACTCAAGTTTGAGCTTGCGGAATACCGAAACGTACCAGCTTACGAAACCTTTACGACATTACTCGCCGGGTCCGTCGGTCTGCCGGTAGTCAATATCCAGCTGAGGTCCATTAACAAGATTCGCTATATTATCACGGAACGCTACGACCGGTCGCTAGTATACCGTTTCATTTATCTATTTACATGTATAACTGCTCTGGTTACACTTGTGATATACTAAATCTCACAGGAAGGTGTAACCATGTCAACAAGAAGCAAGAGACCGGAACTTGTTTTGAGTGAACAGGAAAAACAGAAGCTTCTTACAATAAGCCGTTCAAAGAAGCTTCCGCAGCGGGAAGTGCAGAGAGCCTCGATACTGTTATCCTACTGCGAAGGGAACACGATAGTTTCCATACATCGCAAGCTCAATGTTTCAAGACCCACAATATACAAGTGCGTGAATAAAGCTTTGGCCAAGGGGATAGAGGCAGGGCTCAGGGACGCTTATCACGGCACGGAACCTGTAATAAGCGATGACGCCAAGGCATGGGTGATCAACGTGGCGTGCACGAAGCCCACCGAGCATGGTCTTGCTTCGGAGGTCTGGTCGTACAGCGCGCTTGCCAAATACATCAGGGGTGCAGCGGTTGAGAAGGGATACGAATCTTTATCAAGAGCATCGAAGGCCACTGTATGGAGGATATTGAATCAGGCGAAGATAAAGCCTCACAAGATACGTTATTATCTTGAGCGCAGAGACGAGGAGTTTGAGAAGAAGATGGAAGAGGTTCTAATGGTATATCAGGAGGTTAACATCCAGAATGAGCAGTCGGGAGACACGGGGCAAAGACCTGATGTGATAACCGTGTCGGTTGACGAGAAGCCGGGGATACAGGCTATAGCAAACGTTGCGCCTGACTTGCCTCCGAAGCCGGGCAGGCATGGAGAAATGGGAAGAGACTATGAGTACAAAAGATTGGGTACGGTGTCGTTGCTTGCGGCGCTGGATCTGCACGACGGAAGGATAATAGCGAAGGTGAGGGATCGTCATCGCAGCAGGGAGTTTATAGAGCTTCTCAAGGAGCTTGACGAGTATTATCCCAAGAAAAACACGATTCGGGTGGTGCTGGACAATCATTCTTCTCATGTATCGAAAGAGACGATGAGGTATCTTGGCAGCAGGCCCGGGAGGTTCATATACGTGCATACTCCAAAGCATGGGTCGTGGTTGAATCTTGTGGAGACGGCATTCTCGAAGATGACCCGCAGTTTTTTACGGCATATTCGAGTGTCGAGCAAGGCTGAGTTAAAAGAGCGTATACTCAGGGGTATTGAAGAAATTAATGCGGACCCTGTTGTGCACAGGTGGAACAAGTTTGATCTTGAGGTAGCTTAATGCTGTAACCATAACAGCGAAACGCTGTACTAGGCACGGACGGAAAGGTGGCTCGAACACATCAGGAAGACTTCTGTCAGGCGCTCGGGTACGGCCATCAGAGCAAATATCAGCAGGACGGCGGGCCATCTTTTGCGGAGTGCTTTCAGATGCTCCGCGACGTGTCGAGCGATCCGGCCACGGATCTTGCACATCTGCTGCGCTGGCAGATTTTCAACGTGCTTGCGGGCAATTCCGACGGCCACGCCAAGAATCTCTCTCTTCTGTACAAGAACGGCGGAGAAATACAGCTGGCGCCCTTTTACGATCTCGTGTGCACACGCGCCATAGAGAGAATTGACCACCGGCTGGCATTTTCGGTCGGGAAGGAGAGAAACCCTGGCTCCATACTGAAACGCGACTGGGAAAATATGGCCAGGCAATGCGACATCCGACCGCGATACTTGCTTGATCTTGTTGAAGAGGTCGCTGCCCGGCTGCTTGAGAACCTAGCTTCGACGCGGGCTTTTTTTGAAGAGAAATTCGGCGAATACAGGGCTTTGCAACGCATCGAGCAGGTGATGATCAAGCAGTGTAAAAAGGCGCGCAAAACACTAACGTAGGGTTTTCCGTCGTTACTATCTCATACCAGCAAAAAATTGGTTAGTTTATTTCGCTAAACACACGTTAAGACTTTTACGCAAAATCTAAAAAATTCTCATGATTTTTCTCGATTATCAATCTACATCCCCATTGGACCCTAGAGTTATTGAAAAAATGGAACCATACATGATGAAGTGGTTCGGCAACCCACATTCCGAACACATTTTTGGCTGGAAATCCGCGGAAGCAATCGACCAAGCGCAGAAATCAATCGCTTCACTTGTAGGAGCAGAACCGTCTGAAATACTTTTCACATCGGGAGCCACAGAATCAAACAATCTGGCCATTCAAGGGATTCTGCGCAATAAGAAACTTAAATCGAAACACTTTATTACAACTTCAATCGAGCACAAGTGCGTACTGAATACTGCACTCGCCATGAGAAAATATGATTGCCCAGTTGATATAGTTCCCGTCGAGAAAAATGGAATCGTTGACGTTAGGAAGATAGAATCTGCTCTTACTAAAGACACTGTCATGGTTTCCGTTATGCTCGTCAACAATGAAATCGGAACTATTCAGCCGGTTAGAGAAATCGGCGAACTATGTAGCAAGAAAAATATTACGTTTCACGTAGATGCAGCACAGGCAATAGGCAAGGTTCCGATAAATGTTAAGGAAATGAAAATTGACATGCTCAGCATATCCGCCCATAAGGCGTATGGTCCAAAGGGTATAGGGGCGCTGTATGTATCTCACCACTATTCTTCCAAAATAGAACCAATTATTTTCGGAGGAGCTCAGCAGAACAATTTACGTGCCGGGACGGTACCCGTATTTCTTTGCGCAGGCCTCGGCGAAGCCTGCAGAATCGCTAATGAGGAAATGGAAAAGGACCAAGAACACAATTTGTTGCTCCGAGACACCTTGATAGGCAAGCTGCGCAATCATTTCCCGGGTCTAGTAATTAACGGAGACCTGAACCAAAGGATTCCAGGCAACCTCAATATACAACTTCCCGGCATCGATTCAGATGCGCTCGTCACCGCGCTCCAAGATAAAGTTGCCTTCTCAACCGGAGCCGCTTGCAATGCCGGTATTGTCGAACCTTCCTATGTACTCGCCGCTTTGGGACTTAATATAGATGAGATAAATTGTTCTATTCGTCTCGGGTTCGGCAGATTTACTTCACTTGAAGAAGTTAATCGCGCCGCAGACCTGATTTCCGAAAAAGCTATCCAGATTATAAATTGCGTAACTTCCTCTGATTCTTAAAGTCTTGAGTTTCTACTTGCATTCAATGAATAAAAACGCATATAATAGAAACTGGATGATCTATCCAGTCAGGCTATTCTTGTGTGCACAGGATCCCTAGCAGACGAAATCACCAAAGGACATTTTACAGGTCACGAGACCTTTCCACTTAGATATCTTTGGTTGTATAAAGCTTACACAGAAGTTGCGGACCTTAGCAAAAAAAACCGCAAGAAAAACCCGTTTTCTGACTCCGATGCCATAGTGACCTTTGGAGTCGGGAAGAATATGGTGAATTCGATTCGCCATTGGTCCCTCGCTTGTAAAATCATAGAACATAAAGACGGATCATTTAAACCAACTAGTATTGGCGAATTTCTTTTTAACTCAGAAACCGGTCGCGACCCTTTTATGGAAAAGGAAGCAACCTTGTGGCTCATGCATTGTATGATAGCAGGACGATGGGAGAGAACTTCAACTTGGTATTATGCCTTTAACCATTTTTCCGAAAGAAAATTCGAACGTGAAGACATCGTCAACTCCATAGTAAATCTGTGCAGGGCCCGGGGATGGAAACGCACATCCAAGGTAACTATCAAAAGAGATGTCGACTGTTTTTTGAGAAGCTACGTACATCAAGGAGATGAAAAATTTTCAGAAGATTCCATAGAATCCGTTCTGTCGGAATTGGAATTGATAAACGCAGCCGGATCTCACATGTACGAGTTTAACTACGGACCAAAGCCAAACCTGCCCGAAGGTATCTTTCTATATTTGCTCAATGAGTTTTGGAACCAACGGATGCCCACTCGGAATTCCGCTTCGGTAGAAATTCTGACTTATGCTCCAGGTTCTCCCGGGCGAATATTCAAGCTTGACGAACAGTCCTTGGTTGAGCGACTCGTAAGAATAAGAGAAAATTCAGAGGGGCGTTTTCAATGGACTGATACTTCGGGAATAAGAAACGTAACCAGAGTTAAAGAAACCATAAAACGAATTGATCTTCTTGATCTCGCGTATAGCGATAATTGATTCAAAGTAAAATGCCGCTTGCCAAAAAAATCAAGATAGCCAAGACTTTTCAGCAATCCGCACGTATTGATACCGATCTAGAGATTCCTGAAGCCCTCGACGGATTTGTCTTTCACAATTCGGCTAAGTACGCACTGCAAAGAATGGCCCAAATGATTGTGGAGTCCAACCGTCGGGCTTTTACCTGTACGGGGCCCTACGGCGCAGGCAAATCAAGCCTAGCCTTAGTTCTATGCGCTTCGGTCACCAATAATTCCCTTAGCCGTCAAGCTAAAAAATTGACAAAAGAGATCCCTTACTTTGAAGAGGCTTTCCCGTCGGATGAATCAGGTTGGCTTATTATTCCGTTAGTTGGACATCGAGGCGATTTAGTAAACGATCTCAGAAAAAAACTCTTTCGAACGGAGAAAGAAAACCATACGACGCAATCGGCAAAAGCTATCATTAAACTTCTTCGGGAAAAAACTGAAGAACGCCCTAGAAACGGAGTCCTGCTAGTAGTAGACGAAATGGGCAAATATCTTGAAGCAGCTACACAGCAGGGAGGGGATATTCACTTCTTCCAAGAACTCGCCGAGTCAGCAAGCCGTACCAAGGGACGTCTTGTAGTATTAGGAATTCTCCATCAGTCATTTGAACAATACGCTTCCCGTCTTGGAGAAAAAGTACGCAAAGACTGGGCCAAGGTACAGGGGCGTTACGTTGATATCCCCCTTGTTACAGCCGTTGAAGAAGTAGTCGATTTGATAGGCAAAGCAATAGATACAGATTGGGAACACCCTAAAAGTTTTGCGACAGCAGAAATCATAGCAAATTCAATAAGGAACAGGCGAGTCGGCATTCCATCTGATTTTGCCACCTGCCTTGACTCCTGCTGGCCTATTCATCCTGCGACAGCCGTACTGCTTGGTCCTCTGTCACGATGGCGATTCGGGCAGAATGAAAGAAGCGTATTCGGTTTTCTCGGATCAAGCGAACCCGAGGGTTTTCAGGATTTCCTAAAGTCAACTGAACTCATGGGAGCTACATATGAACCATGGCGCTTGTGGAATTACCTAAGAATAAATCTTGAATCGGCAATTATGGCATCTACTGACAGCCACAGGTGGGCTCAGTCTGTAGAGTCGGTAGCACTTTGTGAAGCGAGGGGTACACCACTACATGTAAAACTTGCCAAGACAATTGCGGTTATTGAGATGTTCCGACACGGGTCCGGGTTAATGCCGGAAAGCAAAGTTTTAAAAGCTTGCGTTACAGATGCCAAAGAAAACAATATAGAAAAAGCACTTAAGGACATAGAGAAATGGTCAGCTGTAATATTCAGAAAACATTTTAATTCATGGGCTATATATGCGGGCAGTGATTTTGACATTGAGGTCTCGCTTCAAAGAGAACTTGTTGCAAGAGAATTGAATATAGAACAACTTGGCAAGCTGGTTCAAATGCGGCCCATTGTAGCCAAAAAACATTATCACGAAACCGGCACTCTAAGGTGGTTCAAAGTAGAAATCGTATCAGCCGAAAAAATATGCGATTTAGCGAGAAACTTTCGTCCGACCGACGGAACTGCTGGAGCATTCTTTCTAGTCGTTCCAACCGAGAATAATTCTAGCTCGAAAAACATAAGGATCACTTGCAGAGAAGCATCTAAGTTGGCTGTTAGCGGTTATCCAGTCGCCGTAGGATTCAGCCCTGGTTATGAGCGCATAAATGATTTGGGTAAAGAGCTGAGTGCCTTACACGATATTAAAAGAAACAATCCTGAACTTGAAGGCGATTCTGTTGCAAGGCGAGAAATTGAGGCAAGAATCACCATCGTAAAAGAGCAACTACAGACCACTTTAAAAACTTCCCTTAATAAAACTAGATGGTTTGTCAGAGGACGCTGTAAGCGAGCAACAACAACCTCTTCTTTGTCGGCCTTTGCCTCAACTCTAGCGTACGAGACATTTCCACATGCACCAAACATTCGTACGGAATTAGTTAACCGAGAAAAACCCTCAGGAAATGGGCAAGCGGCAATACGGAAATTGCTTTACAGCATGGTAAACCACCCAGACCAGAAAGACCTCGGCATAAAGGGTTTTCCCTCAGAATTGGGAATATACAAAAGCATTCTCGAAGCTCTAGATCTCCACGGCAAGACAAAAAACGGCTCTTACGGGTTTCTTAAACCTTTGTCGGGAAACGAAAAAAACGAACAAATTTTTCGGCTTTGGAAAAACACCGAAAAGGTACTTAAAAAAAATCAGATTGCTCCTATCTCCCAAATATATGAACACTGGATATCCCCACCGTTTGGCATACGTCGCGGGGTGCTGCCCATTCTAGCGATAGCTTTCCTAATGACAAACCGTACATCGGTCGCAGTCTATAACGAGGGCATATTTCAGACAGAAATAAACGAATTGGTAGCAGACCTCCTATTGCAAAAGAACAGCACAATTCAACTCCGTTGGGTCGATCTAAGAGGACGTAACAAAAAATTACTTAAATCTCTCCAGTATATAGCAAATCAAATCAGTGACAATACAATTTCAAAAAAACCTCTTGATATTGCGAGGGCTCTAGTGCAATTCGCCTTCAAGCTCCCTGCTTGGACAAAAAGGACATCTTCAATTTCTGATGAAGCCCGGAAGGTACGTAGCGTACTGTTATCAGCCAGCGACCCCCTTCAGGTGTTGTTTGTGGATCTACCAATCATCTTTGAAACCGACAGGCTTCAGGGAAGTCAGCTTCAGGATAAACAATCCTACGAACACTTCGGCAGATTCATTAAAGACATACTAGAAGAACTCGAAGACGCATATCCGAAAATGATGAAAGAGCTACGCGAAAACATGTTTGAATCACTGGGACAAAAAAAATTAAACCTGAAAACTTTGCATCTACGGGCAAAAATTGTTCATGGTATAACCGGAAGTTTTCGTCTTGATGCATTCGCTGGAAGACTTGAAAAATTCTCCGATGCTCTGGAGGATATGGAATCAATTGCAAGCTTGGCAATCAACAAACCAGTTCGTGAATGGTCTGATAACGACCCTAAAGCTGCTATGCTTGAAATCGCAGACTTTTCACTTAAGTTCCGTCAGGCAGAAATGCTGGCACAGTTAAAAAAGCGAAATCCAACCTCCGAGGCTTTAGCCTTAATGCTCGGTACAGGAGAAAACGGCTATACTATGATTGAAACTTTTAATGTCACCGAAGGTGAAAAAGAAGAAATCTTAACACTGGCACGAGATATAGAGTCCGTTCTTAGTAAAAACGGTATTAATAACAAACAGAAGCTAGCTGCTTTAGCTGAAGCTTTAAAACATATATCAATAGAGACATAGATACTGAGGAAAAACACTCCGTGAAAGAAAAACATGTTTTAGGTTTATCGGGTGGCCGTGACAGTGCAGCGCTAGCTGTATTTATGCGACAACATTATCCCGATCTTAATATTCATTACTTTTTTACTGACACGGGCAAGGAACTACCGGAGGTTTATGAATTTCTCGGCCACCTTGAGGGATTTTTGGGGAAACCTATAGAAAGGCTTAACCCAGATCGGGACTTTGATTTCTGGCTTCGTCAATACGGCAACTTTCTTCCCTCGGCACGCTCTCGGTGGTGTACACGTCAACTCAAGCTGAGACCATTTGAGCAATGGATTAAGAGTGATCTGGAATCTGGGGTAAAGGTATTCAGCTATATCGCCATCAGGGCAGACGAACCGGAACGACTAGGCATGCAAACTACCCATGCGAATCTTCAGATCAAGTTTCCTTTCAGAGAAAATAGCATTGATAAGGCCGGAGTAATTAACCTGCTTGAATCCTCGGGTCTTGGACTTCCCAGCTATTATCGTTGGCGTTCGCGGAGTGGTTGCACATTTTGCTTCTTTCAGCAGAAAATCGAGTGGGTAAGACTAAAACATGAGCATCCGGAAGCTTTTGAAGAAGCAAAACGGTATGAAAAAACCGCTTTGAAGCATGGTTCACCTTTTACTTGGAGCGAAAACGAGTCTCTTGCAGAACTTGAGCAACCAAGGCGAATAGAAGAAATCAAAAAAGATTATCGAAAGCGGGTTGAAAGAGAAAAAAGCCGCAAACAACAAAATCCACTCCATGAAGGTCTTGAATGTATAGAAATTGATGAAGTATACGGGATTCCAGAAGTAGCTGCGTCGTGCATTGTTTGTCACAAGTAACTGCCATATTCCTGTACAAAGCCCCATTATTTGTTAGAAATTCGCAGTTTGGTGTATAATTCCTTTTCCCATGGCAAATGCCCCCGTTACTTTAGAGAAAGATCCTCCGACTACTATATTCAAGAAGACATTGCGATCACTGGATGAAGTTCAACCTCTGTACATATTGCCGACCGATCCATTCGCCGAAGAAGTTCTAATTCCTGGATTTAAGGCAGCTGAGAGAGTCGACTGCATGGTAGGCTTCTTCTCAAGTGAAGTGCTAGCATCCCTAGCCCCTGGGCTTGCAACCTATATCAATGATTCGAAAAACAGCTTGCGACTCATCATAAGTCCTCTTCTAAGTAACGAAGACCAGGCTGCAATCAGAAACGGGCTGAAACCTGCAAATAAAGTCGTTAATAATTTTTTGGAAGAATTAACCGTAACAGCGCAACTGCTCCAGATTCATACGCTGAAATGTTTATCATGGTTACTGCGGGAAAACCGAATTCAGATCAAGATTGCCTTGATGAAAGATGCTCTCTTTCATCCAAAAGTATGGCTGTTCGAAAATTCGCAAGATATCATTGCAGTACACGGATCAAGCAATGTGACTCGTGCGGGGATCGAAAAGAATATTGAACAGATTTCAATCTCTAGATCGTGGCAAGATACGACTCAGCTTTACATCACGGACAAGCTTCGCCATGAATTCAATCAATTGTGGGAAAACCAAGATGAAAATTGTCTTGTGATTGAATTACCGGAAGCAGTCAGAAAGCGTTTGTTGAAAACCTACCATTCCAAATTACCTCCAACCGAAGATGAACTCAGGGCATTATACACCCGAGCAAAGAGCTTTTCGGAGGGACTGGTTCTCTGCGAACCAGATCTTATTCCTAAAAAGAATTTTGCTATACCAGACTGGTTAAGATACGAAGATGGCCCGTTTGAACATCAGGGTAAGGCTGTAACCTCTTGGTGTGATGCTAGCCATCGAGGAGTCCTAGAGATGGCCACTGGTTCTGGAAAAACAATCACTTCAATGATCGCCGCACACCGGCTCTACAGCTTGCACAAACCGCTTCTGGTTGTAGTTGCGGCACCTTATGTTCCATTAATTGAACAGTGGTGCGATGAAATCGCACCGTTCGGACTGACTCCGGTAAACCTTACAGTTGTGGGCAATGTGGCAAAACGCGCCAAGGAGCTTCAGAAATTACACCGGCAGTTACGTACAGGTGTGTCGGATGTTGAAGCGGTTGTTGTCAGTCATGACACGCTCTGTACACCTGAATTTCTCGCCACCGTCAAAGAGTTTGATTGCACACGCCTGCTGATCGCAGATGAGGCGCACAATCTTGGCCGTCCGTCCTTCATTAATAATCCCCCCGAATTTTTTGAGCATCGACTTGCTCTATCAGCTACACCGATACGCCAATACGATCAGGATGGGACAAAAGCCCTGTTTAAATTCTTCGGTCGTACAGTCTTTAGGTTTACACTTGAGGAAGCAATTGGCCGTTGCCTTGTCGAATATGATTATTATGTGCATCCCGTTGATCTTACAGAAAGCGAAATGGATAAATGGTTCAACTTGACAGAAAAAATCAAGAAAAATGCATGGCGTGACGAAGACGGAAAGCCAGATGATTACCTTGCCAAACTGCTACGTGACCGACGCGCATTATTGGAAACCGCATCGGGGAAATTTTCCATGCTGAAAACTCTTCTAAATAATGAAGACACTAGAGGTCTCAAGCATACACTTGTCTACACTTCGGACAAAGGACCTGACCAACTTGACGGTGTCAAACGACTACTGCGCGACAAAAACATCCTTTTTCGTCAGCTCACCGCCGAGGAGACAACAAATCGTAATAGAACGAAACAGATCATCAATTCGTTTCAGAACGGAGAGATACAAGTTTTAACCGCAAAACGTGTACTTGATGAAGGAGTGAATATTCCTCAGATATGTAAAGCTTTTATTCTTGCAAGCACGACAGTCGAACGGCAGTGGGTACAGCGACGCGGTCGCCTGCTTCGCACCTGCAACACCATTGGCAAAACACACAGCATCATTCACGACCTACTAGCCTTGCCGCCAGGGATGGAGGAAGGACTCGATCCAGATGCACGTTCCCTCGTGCGTTCAGAGCTACTTCGTGCCCAAGAATTTGCAAGGTTAGCAAGAAATGCAGGACGGCCGGACGGACCACTTCCTCTGATCAATAAAATGGTTAATGCAGCATATTTATGAACAACCGAGGAACAATAGATGCCACCAAATAGCAGAAAAATAATTTCTATCATTCTTGAAGAATGCAGACAGGTAGAAGAACGATGTGATGGCTACAGAGAAGAAATTATTGATGTCATCTCGGAAATACTTCAATATGAAAGAAATCACCGTGTTTCAGCTACAAACATTCAGAAGAAGATAAACGACAAGTGTAATGCTACGGCACGGTTTCTAGCAAAAAAACGAGGCCAGAATGCAAACTCAGAAGTGGAGGGATCAAACACGTGAAGCTACTCCGTGCGGAATTTCAGAATTTTCGGTTACTTCGCGATCTGGAACTCAAGTTCGCTAGCGACCCAGATAAGAATCTAACCGTAATCCGTGCTGCAAATGACTCAGGCAAGACAACTATCCTTCATGCCTTGCAATGGGCACTGTATGGAGATTCGGCTTTACCCGGCAAGGGAGAGGGGTTTCGTCTGCACCCAATTGACTGGAACCTAGATGAAGGAAAACAGGTACCAATAACAGCCACTGTGGAATTCGAAATGACAACCTATCGACGCGTATCAGGCAGAATGCGCGAAAAGCGACATTGTTATCGCCTTGTTCGCTCAGCATTCGAGGAGATAGATGCTAAAACAGGACGCACCGATTCAACGGTTAAATTGTTTGCACTCACAGACAAAGGTGCAGACCCAATTGACTCACCGGGATCAATAATCAATGAAGAGTTTCCACCGGAACTGCGGGAAATCTTTTTCACAGATGGCGATAGAGCTCTGAGTTTTATCGAAGCGGACATTGCACTTTCAACAAAACGTGACCGCGTACAACGTGCCATACGCTCTCTTCTCGGTCTTGGAGTAATAGGCGATGCAATCAAACATGTGCGTAAATCGGCAATGGAGGTGAATAAGAAGGCAAGGAAGGTTAGTAGCAGTAGTGAGTTGGAAGAAGTCGTCTCATCCCTTGAGAGTATCGAAATCGACCGTGAAGAGTTAGAGACCGACCTTGAAGATGCAAAACAACAATTTGGAGCCTTTGACGAAAAAGTCCATGAAATAGATCGTAATATCGCAGAGGCGCTTCAGAAAGGCGACAGGGAAAAACTGCAGAAAGACCTTGAGCGTGCGAGGCACGAAAACAAGCAACTAGATAGCCAGTTAGCGGCAGCAGAAAAAGAACATTCAGCACTATTTCGCGGTCGAGCGATTGCAGTAGGTATGCTTTCACCAGTACTTAATCATGCTTTTGAGAAACTTGAAGATCTCCATGATCAAGGCAAGATACCAAATACAACGGTCCCTGTGTTACAGGAATGTCTTGCAGCCGAAATGTGTATATGCGGTGAAACACTTGAACCTAGCAATAAGGACGGCGAGAAACGCCGGAAGCATATCCAGAAACTAATTGACGATAGCCAGAAAGCTGATGAAATTCAAGAAATCATTACGGACCTCTACTATAGTTCAAAACCCTTGCAAGCCGGTGGAGCCCCAGGATCAAGCACATGGTTGGAGGATTACAAAAAGGTTGTCAAGCACCGAGATGGACTCCAAGTTCTGCGGGACGAAGGTGGGCGAAAGCTAAGAGAGCTAGAATTACAACTTGACTCTCTTCCTGATACAGATATTCAAGGCCTACGCAAAACTCGCCGTCAATATAACGATCTGCGTGACAAAAATTTAAAAAAACGATCAGTTATTGAAACTAAACTGACCGGACTAAGCAAAAGACGCGAGGAACTTGAGACCAGACGCAATCGCCTGCTACACGAACAGGAAAAAGGAGCGCAGATTCTCGCCGAATCGGAAGTCATACAAGATATAACAGGAGTTCTACAAAATGCGTATAAGCGAATCACAGACGAGGAACTGCACAAAGTCAGTGAGCTTATGAATTCTATTTTCCTAGAAATGATAGGTGCTGATCCTGAACAAGGTGCAATTATCCGACGTGCTGAGATTAGCCGTGAATTCGATATTATCGTTTATGGACCTAACGATAGAACTCTTAATCCTGATAGAGATCTGAACGGTGCATCGCGTCGTGCCCTAACACTTTCTTTCATCCTAGCACTAACGAAGGTCAGCGAGATCGAAGCGCCGAACGTCATTGACACACCCTTGGGAATGACAAGTGGTTATGTTAAGCGTTCAATTCTAAGAACAGCAACACAGGAAAGTACACAGCTAATTCTATTCCTGACACACGATGAGATCGCAGGATGCGAAGACATCATTGATGAAGCAGCCGACATAGTTTTCACCCTGACAAATCCAGCACACTATCCAAAAATGTTGGTAAATAATCCTGATGTTACCGAACGTAAGATTCTCCGTTGTGAATGTGATCATCGAAACAAGTGTCAACTCTGTCAACGCCGCATGGATGCACAAACAGACAAAGAGGTATTATAGGAGGGACCTATGGCAGATCGTTATTTCAACCCCTTTCAAGCTATCGACATTAATGTGCCGATTGAATTCCACGAATCGTTCACGCGATACTGTCAGAGAAGTGCTGACCCTATAATTGACCAAAGCCCTTTTCCACGCATGGTTGATTTTTGGTTCCTAGCTGTGTGTGTTGCCGCCCGGTTAGGTTTGGAACCTTGCGACATGACGAAACAGGAAACGCGGAAAATTATTGACGGATCAATTTTCGGTAGTGATCCTTGGCGTGTTCACACTCTCATGCTTATTGCAATTGGCCAGACGGGCAATGTTGAGATTGTGTCGGACCCGCGAAAAATGATGGCCCTAGCAAACGGCCTCGCCGTAGCAGGGCTACCGAATGTTATTGAAATGCTAAAAGACGGCAACGCAGAACCAATTTGGAACTTGTCGGATGCGGTCGACTCAATCCTAAGAAATCAGGACGGAGCATAAACCTGTGCTTCATACCAACTGTTACACTAAAATAGTGGAAACTACGCATGGCAGAGATTGAGCTTCATAAAGAATATAATTCGTACGGAGAAAGTGTACAGGATCTTTTCGACAGGGTAGAAGAGGGTTTCTTCGTCCCTCTCTATCAACGGGAATATACATGGGAAGAAGAAAACATAAATCAACTATTTGATGATTTGGTTCTAGGCGTCCGTGAGCTTTCTGAAAACGAGAATACAACTACATTCCTAGGAACTACAATCCTTACGACTTTGGGCAATAAAGAAGAAGTCGTCAAGCCCGGCGAGGAACGTGCACAGCCGACAGCCGTTCAAATTGTCATAGATGGTCAACAGCGGATATCCACTCTAGCGCTGATTTCAATCCAGATCATCGTAAAACTAGAACAACATCTTAAAGACATTCCAAGTAAAACTCTGTATGTAGACTTACGGAATGCTGGCAAACAGTTCATGAAACGATTGACAAAGCTTCATAGAATTGAACATGGAAGAGGTGCGAAGCCTCCACAGAAACCCAAGATCATTCATGGTCGAAACGATTTATGGACTTACAGAGGAAACGACAGTGTCTATAAATCTCCAGTTGCACGATATATTGCAACATTTATCAGAACTAAAGATGCTAAAAAAGCTTTTACCTCCCTTGATTCCGTAGCGGGAAAGAGAGTGAGTAAAAACATAGAATTAATAGACAAGCGGCTTGAGGAAGTCTGCGATGCACATATAGTCGGAACTAACGTACATGACCAATTTCCCGTTGGAAAAAATATCACAACTACCCAAATACAAAAATACGTATTAGGCTTTGCCAGTGACAAAGTCAAAAGCACTGTTGAAAGAATGGAAACAAGAAAAACGGAAAATGACTATCACGCAACTGCTATATATCAACTCTTACTGCTAACGTACTATCTCCTATGTCGTTGTGGTGTGAACCGCCTGCAACCAACTCATGAAGAATGGGGTTTCGACATGTTCCAATCTCTCAATTCAACCGGCACCCCGTTAACAGTTATGGAGACATTTTTACCTGAAGTTATGCGCATTGAATCTATCAACGATCACAAATGGGAAGAAACTCCTTCTCATGAATATATGGAAGAAATACAAAACCTTTTCGAAGTTACAACTACCAACGAGCGGAAAAATCAAAGAACGAATGAACTCCTAGGCACCTTTGCACTATGTTATGAAGGAAAAAAGCTAGGCAACAAATTCAGTGAGCAACGAAATTGGATTATGCGAATCTATGAGAAAGAACTAACTGTGATTGATGATAAGCGGGAGTTCACAAGAAAGTTGGCCCAGACAGCTAATTTTTTCTACTACGCATGGTACATGGAAGAATATAAAGTCCGGGACTGTATAAACAGGCTTGAAGAACACCCGGATGGTGAATTAACATCTCTCTTAATTCAATATTTAAGACGTGCAAATTCTAAGCTGTCTGTTCCCATTCTTGCACGTTTTTACGCACAAGTTCTAGATGAAAAATCGTCTTTAGACGAATTTGTAGAAAGCGTAAAGGCCTGTGCTGCCTTCTTTACCTTATGGCGGTCTGCCAATTCTACTACATCAGGACTTGATAATATATATAGAAGATATTTCAAGGGTAGCAATGAGCCTATAGCGGTTAAAAATCACAACTGGAAAGAACACCCAAAGCCAATTTCGACAAAAGATCTGAAACAATATTTCCTAGAAGTTCTTAAACTCGAAAGAATAGCAAACAAAAGAGCATGGATTACAGCATCTGAGCATCTTTTACTTTACAACGAGCTAAAAACGATTTGCCGTTTCATGTTATTCATAAGCGGACACGACCGTATCGCCAATGAGGAGAGTCCTGGATTGACAATCCCTGGAATCAAAGATACATGCACATTGCTGAATCTTAATCAATGGATTGCAAAGGATTATAAGTCGGTAGAACATGTCGCCCCGCAAAATCCCCCCGCCGGGCACAAGTGGGACCGGAAAATTTACGAAAACAATCTAGTCCAGCAACTCGGCAACCTGATACTCCTTCCAGTAAATATAAATAGATTGGCAGACAACAAAAGTTGGGCTGTTAAGTATCTATACTATTGTCACGTAGCAGTACGGAGTAGGACGAAATTAGAAAAGCTTAGACGCAACGCTAAAAAAAAGGAGGGAATCACCCTCACAAAGAAAACGGTCGATGCACTCTCGGAGGTGAAATATAACCGAGCTATAGAGGCCGTCTTATGTGTTGGAGAAAGTGGGACATGGAATGCAAAACTAATTAGAAGACGAACTAAACAAATGAAAGAACTTGCATGGGAAATGTTGTTTTCGTGGCTACAACCTTAAATCTGTGATTATTTCTGGAACGTAAAATAAGTTTTCTCCGACCATATAATCCCCTAAATCATCAATATACAGAGGCTCGACCCTTACCCAAAAGTTCCCCATGCTCATCCCCGCGCGCAATCGTCTCGTAGTCGCATCCGACGGCCTTGGCAAGGGCTCCTAAACGACGACCGACTGTTTCCGGGTGAGGAATCTGGTCAGGCATATGCAGGATAAGCTTCTCTCCCGACCTCTCAAGCCTCGTGCTCTCAAGAATCCGCGTCACCCCTCCCGAAACCGTGTAGGCCAGGCGAAGCACAAGCCCCGTAACCCTAGCTTCCTCCACGTCGTCATCGGAAAGAAACTCTGAAACTTCCCAGCGGCGTATAAGGTTCCCTGTCGCCGCGTGCCTCGAAGCCACCGAAAGGGCCACCCTCACCCTCTCGGGATGCGTGATTCCCACAAAAGGCATCCGCAGTATCCTCAGAAACACCTGCTCGGCCCGGTACTCGGGATGCTCGGAAATCCCTATGTCAGAGAGATGGCACGCGGCAAGCCTGAGCCTGGAGTCTCCGGCGTATTCGTCCGGCATCGCCGCCTCTATCCACCCGCAGAAAGCCTCGCCGTCACCAACTGACCTTCCCATCTTGAGGGCGATCTCCTCGCACATCACGACCAGCGGGTCAAGGGAGCGCTGCTCCGGGGAAAGATCGTCGTATATGCATCCCTCCCGAAGTCCGTAAGTGCAGAACATAAGATCGTTAACCCCCGTTTTTTTCAGAAGACTCTTCAGGAGCGCGGCGGCGTAGGGGGCGGACTCAACCCTGTTCCGCCCGAGAATCCACAGACTGCGAAGCGAATCAGGCGGCATCCCGGCTATCTCCCGGGTCATCTCGAGCGCCCTGGACCTTGAGAGGCTGTAGCCGTGAACTATGCGAAGCGGGTAATCCTCAGCCTCCATCTGTTTCTTGGCGAGGGCGCGCCACGAACCCCCGACCGCATAGAAGGTTTTCTTTTTCGCGTTCTCAAGCCACGCAAGTTCGTCAAGGAGGGGGGCGATCAGCTTTTTGCGGGCCTTTTCGGGACCGAGGCCGCTTTCAAGAAGCGGAATGGTGCCGAGCGGCAGCGTGGCGTGGTGCCCCGTCTTTCCCCCGGAGATCTCCACAAGCTCGAGGCTCCCGCCCCCTATGTCCCCCATCACGCCGTCCGCGTCGGGGATGGCGCAGAGGGTGCCGAGCGCGGAAAGCTCCGCCTCCTCCATGCCGGAGAGCACCCGAAGCGATATCCCGCACTCGCGCTCGACGGCCTCCCTGAAGTCGGGGCCGTTTGCGGCGTTTCTCACGGCGGCGGTGGCCACGGCCTTTATCCCGGAAACCCTCATCGAGCGGGCGATATCGACAAAGCGGCTCACGGTGCGAAGCGCGAGATCCATGCTCCGCGGCGACATCCTGCCCCGGGAGTCCATGCCGCGCCCGAGGCCGCAGGGAACCTTCTCGTCAAGTATCGGAAGCGGGGCGCGCCGCGGCCCCTTGTAGATCACGAGACGTATGGAATTCGACCCTACGTCTATAACCGCCACGGTTCCGGTTCTGCCGAACGGCGCGGCGGGAGGAGAGATTTCCGTCATGAACTATTCCTGCACAAACTCGGCCGGCATCACCGGCCTGGATTCGGCAAGCGCCTTGCCTCTTCCCGAAAGACTGGGATTGGTCATAAAGTACCTGTGGGCAGAGAAGCTGTCCGCGTCGCCCTTGAGCTTGCGGTAGGAGCCGTCGGGCCGCATCTCCCAGCTGCTCTCGACGTCGTTCAGGTTAGCCACCATCACCTGCTCGACGAGCTGCTTCTTCACGGTGGCGTTCTCAATCGGAACGAGCGACTCCACCCTGCGGTCAAGGTTGCGGGGCATCCAGTCGGCGGACGAGATGAAAACCTTGCAGCCGTCGGAAGGAAGCCCCTCCCCGGCGCCGAAGCAGATGACCCTGCTGTGCTCGAGGAAACGTCCCACGATGCTCTTTACCCTTATGTTCTCGGACAGCCCCGGCACTCCGGGCCGAAGGCAGCATATTCCCCGCACGAAAAGCTCGACGCGCACCCCGGCGCGGCTCGCGGCGTAAAGCGCGTCTATTATCTTCCTGTCGACAAGGGAGTTCATCTTGGCCCATATGAGCGCGGGACGGCCGGCTTTCGCGTGGCCAATCTCGTCGCTTATCAGCTCAAGCACCTTCGGGCGCATCGTGACGGGGGAGAAGAATATCCTCTCCATCTTCTTCGGAGTCGCGTAGCCGGTCATGTAGTTAAAGAGCTTGGCGGCGTCGCGCCCCAGCGCCTCGTCGGCGGTGAAGTAGCTCAGGTCAGTGTATATCTTGGCGTTTACGGGGTGGTAGTTGCCGGTTCCGAAGTGCGTGTAGGTGCGGATGCCTGAGCCCTCCCTTCTCACCACTAGGGACACCTTGGCGTGGGTCTTCAGGTCGATGAACCCGTAGACGACCTGGACTCCCGCGTCCTCGAGGTCGTGCGCCCAGCGGATGTTCGCCTCCTCGTCGAAGCGGGCCTTCAGTTCCACCATGGCGGTCACGGATTTCCCGGCCTCGGCGGCCTCTATCAGCCTCTTCACTATGGGGGAGTCTTCCGACGTGCGGTAAAGAGTCTGCTTTATGGCGACGACCGCGGGATCCTCGGCGGCCTGCTTGAGGAACTCGACCACGACGTCGAAACTCTCGTAGGGGTGGTGAACGACGAAGTCCTTCTGCTGCACGGCGGCTATCACGTCGCCTCCGAATTCCCTTACCCTCTCGGGGTAGCGGATGTTCATGCGCCTGTAGAGAAGGTCGCTTCGCTCATCGAGTATTATCTGCTCCACGCTCTCAAGGCCGAGCATCCCCTTTATCCTGAAGAAATGCGCGTCGCGGGCCTCGAGCTTATCCATTATGAAGTCGACTATAGCGTCCGGCATGTCCGCGTTCACGTCGACCCTGATCACGGAGCCTCCCCTGCGGCGCTTAAGCGCCGTCTCGAACGTCTCGACGAGGTCTTCGGCGTCCTCGTCTATCTCCAAAAGGCTGTCGCGGGTTATCTGGAAGATCCCGTTGTCCTCCACCTCGAAGCCCGGGAAAAGGGATTTCATGTTGTGCCCGATGACCTTCTCGATCGGGACGAACAGGGTTTTCTTTCCCCCCGGAACCCTTATGAAGCGCTCCACCCGGGAAGGCAGCAGTATGAGGCCCTTCATGCGCTTTCCGTCCTCGGCGCGGGCAAGCTGCACGGCGCACACGAGGCTTCCGTTCTGTATGAAGGGAAACGGATGCGCCGGGTCTATGGCAAGCGGGGTAAGCACCGGGAAAAGCTTTTTCGAGAACCACTCCGAAAGCCACCTCGCGCCCGGGCGGTCGAGGCTCTCGGGAGTCACGATCCTGATCCCCGCCTTCTTGCAGAGGGAGAACAGCTCCTTTTCGCACTCGTGCTGGCTGTCGAGCAGGAAGCGGACTTTCTCCCTTATGGCTTCTAGCTGCCGGGACGGGGTAAGGCCGTCCTTGGTGCGGTCCGTGACCCCCTCCATGACCTGTCCCGCGAGGCCCGCCACCCTGACCATGTAGAACTCGTCGAGGTTGCTAGCGGAGATGGAGAGAAAGCGCACCCTCTCAAGAAGCGGAACCTTTTTGCTGCCCGCCGTCTCGAGAACCCGCAGGTTGAAATCAAGCCAGGAAAGCTCCCTGTTGAGGTACCGCTCAGACGAGCGAAGCGAGATCCTCCTGCTTGAGATATCCGTTACCGAAGAAGCCACCTGCAACCTCCCGGGGGCGCGACGCGTCCCGGCCCCCGCTATCCATGAGTTTACATAACCGCCCGGCGCGTGAAAAGCCGCGCTCACGGCGCTGTCTCCCAGAACGGGGCCGCCCGCGCGAGGCTCCTCCACTGGGGCTGCGCCGCGCGGAGGCACTTTTTAACCCGCCCCCGCGACCATTCATGGGCGAGGCGGATCACCGAGGGATCGAGCCTCCCGGGCCTTACCGCCGCGAGGATGTGCCGCGCGACTATCGCGTCGTTCGTCTTGCCGAGGCTGTCCTGGAAGCGTCCCATGAGCTTCATGAAGGGCGGGACCTCGGGGCCGGTCCAGAGCGAGCTGAAAAACTGCGTTGCGTAGCGGGCCTTTTTCCCGCGCTTTCTTATCTCGTGAAGATCCTCGTCGGGAAGGCGCGAAAGGGGCCTCGTATCCTCGAGGAAATAGCGCCACGTTCTCCCGAGCACGCCCCTAGCGAAAGGCTTAACGGGCTTGGCGAGATCCCCTGAACCGGCATCCTTCTCCAGAGACGCGATCCACCGCTCGAACTGCAGAAGCAGGCGGGCGTAGCGGCGGCTCCCGAGACAGGCGGCCGCGTCCCCGACGGCCCGGCGGCGCTCGTCGCGCGCGACGCGGCGGAGACGCTCCACCGCCCCATCCCGCCCCCGCGCGCAGGACTCCATCCCGGGAAGCGTCTCGCCCAGGAACACCTGCCAGTCGCGGGCCGGGGCCAGGCGCCGCTGGAACCAGCGGAACTCCCCGCCGAATGCCTTCCGCTTGTCGTAGGGAAGCACTTTCTTGAAGGCGCGCAGGGCCGCGCGCACGCGTCTCATAGCCACCCTCGTCTGGTGCACCCCCTCCGCCCTTCCCTCGAGGGTCGGAATCTCGTTTGCGAACATGTGCTCGAGCGCGCCCGCGATGATGCGGTTAAACGCCTCCCCGACGCTCATCTCCTCCGCGAGGGCGACCTTCTGGGCCTTTACGGGTCTCGGCCGGAGGGCCGGTCTCGCGAGCGCGTAGCCCCTCTGCGCCTTGGTGAGGTGGCCGAGGCGCAGGTCGTAGGCCTCGCAGAGCTCAATGGCCACGTCGAACATCCCCGCCGGGTCCCCGGAGAGCAGTTCGAATTCCGCTTCGCAGATGGGCTCCTCGACAGGTCCCCCGGGCGTCTCGGCGCGGATAACTCCCCGGTCGACCGCCAGCTCGAACTCGGCGCCCCCGGTCCCGAGGCGGACCGCCTCGCGCTCGAAATCCGTTGTGAACACGGGGGCGAGGCGCTCTTCATAGCGCCGGAGGGCGAGTCGGCGGGCAAGCTCGGGATCGTCCACGGCGCGGAGATCCGGGGAGTCGCCGTTTACCGCCACGGTCCATTCCCGGAAATTCTGAAGGCCCGCTGGGCCCCGGAACGGCGCCTTTACGGTCTGCTGCCTGCCGCTTCCGTTATCGCGCACCCGGAGCGCTATCTCGGATTTCCGCAGCGCGTGGCGCGGGGTATCGAAATACGTGCTTACGAGACGGCGCTTCGTGCGGCGGCCCCTGCGGAGGGACCTGAGCCCCTTGTGACGCAGGATCCGGTTCGCCGCGGCGGGCGAAAGGGACAGCTTGAACTCCGTTTCCTCGTGCATGACGTAAAGATTCAACCACCCGTCCGGTACGCGACCGGAATTTTTATTTTACTCGACCGGGAAACGGTTGTCATTTTCTCCACCTGAGACGTTTTCCACTCCCTGAACCCGGTTCTGGAAAAGACTTGCGGCGGGTCTGCGGCTGACTGGAACTCTACGGAACTTGTGCCTCGGGAACGCCGAAACCAACGGGCGGAGGCGGCGCGTCAGTATATATCCGGATTACGAAGGTATACGCCGATTCCACGAATGTAGGGGAATGGGCTTCCCACTGTCTGACCGGAAGCTCGTTTCTTATCCGGCTCAGTACGCGTATGTCGCCGAATTCCCGTTCCAGAGAGTAGCCGGGAATGGAGAATCCCGGATTCTGAGTCACTACATGACTGACCATGGACGACGCTCTCGGTTTCAGTTTTTCTCCGGGTACGGGCAAATCCTGTGTGTAAAATGGTATTTTCCGATGCAGGTAATAATAACTCGGGGTCGTCAGGTACTGTCGGTCCGCCTGCCAGACCGCCTTCACGCCCGGAGCGCGGGCGAGATAGGAGTAAGCGGCGAAGATCGGGTCCTGGTTCCGGATGAACCCGTTTGAAAACTCGACCCCCGAATAGTTGCGATAGACCTTGTTCTGGTAAGGCAGCGTATTAAGCAGCCCCGCGAGCGAGACTGCGGCGAACACGGCCGCCGCCAGGAGCATGATCCTCCGGGGCCTTGCCGTGCCGTTCGCGGTCCGGGTTATAATGTCGGAACCTACCAGAAGCCAGATGGGAACGACGGCGAATACGAAACGGTATTCCTTGTGGTACTGAAAGGAGTGGGAAAGCAGCGTAAGGGCTATCAGCGTCACCAGGAACCAGTAGCGGCGAAGTTTGCCGAAGGCCGCGGCGATGAAGACCAGGCTCAGTCCACCGCCCCCGAGCCCGAACCATAAAAGATATTGGTAAACGGGACTTTCCCCCATTCTGAAACTGCCCAGAAACATGTTGACGCGGAAATTGACTATGTAAGAGTGAAACATGCCGGCGTCCCATGTCACGGCATCAAACAGCCCGACAAGGAGAAAAGACACTGCGGCGGCGAGCGCGAGCCGGACTTTTCTCTCCGTGCGCAAAAACACTGCCGCAAGCGCAAGCAGCGCAATCGGAGCGTACTGCATCCGCACAGCCACCGTGAGCACCGCCAGAAATGCCGCAAGCCAGAGCCTCCAGTCCGCGTCCGCCGCCGCGTCGGCGCCGCGACGGAACGATCCCGCGCAGAGAGCCAGCAGGGCGAGCAGCAGGTATGAAGCGACAAATTCCGTCATGGGCTTGTGGGCGAACGCGACCAGTTCGTACCAGAAGGCTCCGCCCAGCAGCGCGGCTCTGGCCGCGGTTTCGCTGAAGTGGCGGCGGGCGAAGAAATACATTCCCGCCGGAATCAGCAGGGATACGGCGCAGAATGCGAGCTTGACGCCGCCCACGTACCAGGCGGGATGACCGAGACCCGAGAGATCAAACAGCTTCAGCAGACCGGCTATCGCGCCGGGCACAAGCCACGAACGGGCTCCGTAGAAGTATTCCCATACGACGATTCCGTTGCCGAAGACCAGGCGGTGCGCCGGTTCCAGGTACTGCAGCACCTCGTCGGGGTGCAGTATGAAATCGCCCGAAAGCGCCGTCGCGGCGCGCGCGGCGAAAGCAAGAGCGAGCACCAGGGGCAGGTGCTTCCAGGGCTTTTCCGGTTTAGTCTCCCTGTCCTGCGGATCCCCGGCCCCTGTTCTTTTCTCCGTTTTCCTCATGAACGCAAAATACGCGGGTTTCCGTTCAATGCTCCATAGTCCGTTTTTTCAGGCGACTGTTTCCCCTCCATCTGTCGCAAAGTCCGGCGCTCCGACGCGCGAAAGCACCCGCTCGGCGCAAACAGCAATGTACTTAAAAAGCCCCGTTTTCAAACAGCACTTTTGCCCAAGCAGGCATAAGCCCGGAATCACGTATCGTTTTGGTTCGGCACCGCGGGAAGGCAACCGCCGTCCTGAAGACCCCGCCCGTCTCATGTTTCTATTGAGAAACGAGGCAAGGGCGCAGAGCGTTACGGGGATAATTGACGCGCAGAGACAGCGTTTCAGGGAGCGTTCCACTGTTGAGCGAACCAACGGACGGTTAAAGGATGAGTTCGGGGGAAGACATCTTCGGGTGCGGGGTCATGCCAAGGCCTTCTGCCATCTGATGTTCGGCATCCTGGTGCTTACGGTTGATCAGCTGATGCGATTGCTCAACTGATCTTTGTTTGTTCTCCCTTTTATCTGCTTCTGTATGTGTGCTGGCGGGAGAGTTACGTGCTCTGGAGTCTGGGTTTATGGGTAATTGCAGTACATTTAATCGTCGCAACTCCGAAAACAGACGTGAACCGGGGGTTTTGCGCTTTCTCTGTTCTTTTTCACTATGGGAGTGGCAGGGTTTTTCAGGCAGCCTTTTGACTCAATAATTCTGCAAGAGGTTCCTTTGAGAAACGCGGGGCGATCAGGTACGGTCTTCCTGGGACGTACCGTTCGGTACTGATAACTTCACGGTACGCAGAGAGGCTGACCGAATGAAGATAACGCGCGCGGGTTTCACGGCAGACGGCTTTCCGAAACAGGGGCGGGGCGGGGACCGGGGCATGCGGGTTCGCCGGGGGGGGGGTCTCCCGTTTTTCCTCTTCCGCCGCCGCGGCGGCCGGTTCCCCCCTCCCCGCAATCCGGACCGGCGGGAGCGCCGCGTCATGAGCGCCAGGTGGGCGGCGCGGCTGCTGGTTGCGGCGTTTCTCGCGCTGTCGAGCCTGGCCGCGGGAAATTCATCCGCGCCCGGCGGAGCTGGCAGCGGCGGCTGCGGGAGTTCGTCCGGCGGGCCGGACCCGGTTCCCCCGCGGCTTTCCTCCCTGCGGGTAACAGGCGCCGGGGAGATGAGGCCCGCGTTCGCCCCGGAGGTGTTCCACTACGCCATTCGCTGCGAGGAGCGGCAGACGCTTTCGGTGTCGGCCGAGGTGGAAGGCGGCGGGGCCGACCTGCTGCTTAACGGGCAGGCGGCGGACGGGGGGCTCGCGGACGCGCGGGTGCGCCTCGCGGGCGACGAGGACCTGGTGGTGGAGGTTTCCGGGGCGGGGACTGACGAGCGGACCGCTTACGTGGTGCACTGCGTGCCGCCCGACTTTCCGGACGTGGAGATCGTAAGCAGGGAGCCCGGAACGGCCCCGGGCCTGCTGCTGGTAACGCCCTATTACAGCCTGACCGGGGGAGGGCTTGTGTCCTACCTCGCCATGCTCGACGAAAACGGCGTGCCGCGTTTTTCGCGCCGGGTTTCGCCGGGGGCGCACAATTTCCGCTGGCACGAGCGAGCGCGGCGCTATTCCTACTCCGAGACCCGGCCGAACGGGCGGGCGACGTCGTGCTGCTTGACGAAAGCCTCGAGGAGGTCGGGCGCGCGGGCACGGTCGGGGGGCTCGCCCCGGCCATGATGCACGACTTCCTGATCACCGACGAGGGCAGCTACCTGTTCATAGTGAACAACCCGGTCGAACGGGACCTGAGCCGCTATCCCGTGAGGGAGGGGGAGCCCGCTCCTTCGAGCGCCCAGGCGACGCACGATTCCGTGATCCAGGAAGTCTCGCCTGACGGCCGCGAAGTTTTCCGCTGGAATTCCTGGGATCATCTGAAGCTTTCGGACTGCAACACGTGGAGGCTGTTTCCCCGCGAGTACGCCAAGCTAAACTCGATAAGCCTTTCTGAGGGGAATATCGTGGCGTCTTTCCGCGCCTGCTCGCAGGTGCTCAGGATAGAGAGGCCGTCGGGGCGGGTGCTCTGGCAGCTTGGGGGCAGCGACCCGGCCGCGCCCGACGTCCACGACGGCCGCCGCCCGGTCTTCGAGCGGCCATGGTACAGGGTGGAGGGGGACCCGCGCGGGGGCTTCTGCGCCCAGCACGCGACGCTTGAACCCGCGCCGGGACGCGTCCTGATGTTCGACAACGGACAGTGCCCCGGCGGGGACCGGCCTTCGAGCCGGGTGGTGGAATACCGCCTCGGCCCCGGGGGCGAGGCGTCGTTCGTGCGCCACCACGAGTCCGGCCGCCTCGCGGCGTACGCTGGGGCGGTGTCGCTTCTTCCAAACGGCAGCTGGCTTGTCGCCTGGGGCGGGAGCGGGCCCGGGCCCGCGCTAAGCGAGGTGGACGCGTCGGGGCGCGAGCTTTTCTCGCTTCGGCTTTTCAAGGATCCGCACCCGGCGACGACATACAGGGCCTACCGCCATACTGGCCCGGAACCGCCGCTTCGGCCGCCCCGGTCCGCCGAAGCGGCCGGGGAACGCGCGGGAACGTCCGGGGCCGGCAACGGGAGAGCGCGGCGGCAATGAAACGGCGGGGTCTTTCCGCTTCGGGTCCGCCGCCGTGGCCGCCCCGTCATCTGTCCGCCTTCAAAGCCCCCCGCCCCCGTTCCGGGAGTCCGCTTTAAATTCCTTGACAATGCTGACGGTTCGCTGTTAAGCTGTAGATAGGAACGGTCATTACCAGAATCTGAAACCAGTTCCGGAAAGCGGTTTCTCCGGCCGGAAGTCCCGGACCGGGGACATCGGGCTTGGTCGGCCTGGCGACTGACATCCGGCACGGGAGGTTACCTGAATGAACTTGTCGCACTTAAGTTTCCCGAGGCGGGGGGGGGGTGTAATGATCCGGGTTATGCGGGCTTCCTGGCGGCCGCCCTTCTGCTCGCCGTCCCCACAGGCGGCGCGCGCCGACAGTTTCCTCAGCACCGTCCCGGACCAGACCTTCACCGTGGGGACGGCGGTAAGCGTCACGCTGCCCAAGATCGATTGGAAAGCGATGTTCCCCATAGGAAATTGCTTCGGGGACTGGACATAGTATATGCAGACTACAGCCTCAGCCCCACGCTTCCGCAGGGCCTTTCGTTTGCCGGCGGTGGCGGCTGGGGCACGGACCGTCGTCACTGGATGATATCCGGCACGCCCACGCAGGCGACCGCGGAGACCCAGTACACATATACCGTGCAGGGATGTTCTAACGACTGCTATAAACCGCCACGACCACTTTCAACATAACGGTGGTTGCCGCCTCTTCCTGCTCCTCCCAGTCCACCGAAGACCTGAGAGACGACTGCGCGGCGCTTGAGTCTCTCTACGACAGTACGGGCGGCGCTAACTGGAAAACAAGCACGGACTGGAAGAGCTCGAATCCCCTTGGCCAGTGGCACGGCGTCAGCGTGACCAGAACGGCCGCGTTTCGTCCGTCGATCTCTACGACAACCAGCTTACCGGCATTATTCCCTCGGAGCTGAACAGTCTTGCGGAACTGGTGGAGCTTGATCTGGGAGTAAACAGCCTGAGCGGAACCATTCCCGACCTGAGTTCCCTTGACAACTTGAAGGAGCTTTTTCTTGACAAGAACAACCTGAGCGGGTCCGTGCCTGACCTGAGCGGTTTCGCAAAGCTCAAGCGTTTCAGGGCTGACAGAAACAGTCTGGTCGGAACCATAAACTCTACGGGGCTTGCGTCAAGCAAGATTGGGTGGTTTTATCTCGGCAGCAACAAGATAAGCGGAACGGTGCCGGACCTGAGTTCCAACGACTATCTGGCGAGGCTTTATCTTAACGACAACAACCTGAGCGGGACCCTTGACGCCTTGGTATCAAAGGGAAGATCTCTGTTCGATATTAACCTGAACAACAACAGCCTGAGCGGCGAGATTCCCGACCTGAGCAAGGTTCGTGTTCTTCATACTCTTAATGTAGCCGGGAACAATCTGAGCGGGACGCTGTCGAACCTGACCACTCTGCACAGTCTTTCGAATCTTGACCTCGGGGGAAACAGCATAAGCGGGACCATACCGGACCTCGGTTTTCTCGATTCCGAAGCGATCTTGCTGTCTCTTTACGGCAACAGGCTTAGCGGGGAGATTCCCGACCTGAGTTCCTTCCCCGAGCTTCTAATTATTGATCTCAGCGACAACGATTTCACGGGGGAGATGGGGGATCTGGGAGGTTCTTCGGGAGACCTGAGCGTGTTCGGCAAGCTGTACGTTCTGGACGTTTCGGGGAACAGGCTTACGGGAGAGATTCCGGTGTCGTCAAAGCTTCCGGGGATACTTGAGTATTTTCAGTTTAACGACAACAACCTGAACGGGAGCATACCCGACCTGAGCGGTCTCGCCAGACTCAAGGCGCTCGGCATCTGGGGGAACCCGAACCTTAATCTCATGAACATAACGCTTCCAAGCGGGATCAGCAAGTCAGTGATAGACTGGGCGGCGCTGTGGACGCTTCACTACAAGAACAACGGTTACAGTTGGAATAACAGGAGCAAGTGGACAGGCGCGAGTCCGATGGAGGAGTGGCACGGTGTGACGACGGACGGCAGCGGACGCGTGACGGCGCTCAATCTTAGGAACAACAACCTCAGGAGCGGGATAAGCGGGAGCATAGCGGCTCTCGGCTCGCTTGGGACGCTTGATCTTTCGTGCAACAGCAATCTTAGCGGAGAGCTTCCCCTGGGACTGAAAGACATCACCCCGCTCACGACCGTGAACATATGCTCAACGGGGATGACGCTTCCGAGCGATCAGTCTTTTACGGACTGGAAAGACGGCGCCACCGTCACTTTCACCGACGGCACATGCACAGGGGCTCAAGCCTGTCCGGCGCCTGTGAGCCAGCAGAGTTCTCCTCCGCCGCCTGCGGAAGAAGAAGTCGAAGAGCAGGGCGGATCGGGGCAGGGAGAAGGTAACGAAGGGACTGAAACGGAGTCCGAGGAGGAGCCGGTTGTCTCGGGGGATACTGAAGGCGGAGGATGCGCCCTGCTCTCCGAAGCGGGCGGGTCGAAGCCCGGCGCTGCTTTCGGGCTGCTTCTCTGCGCGTCTGCGCTGACGCTTGCGGTTTCGCGTCGCGGACGTCGGCAAAGCGGGGAGAGACGCCGCCCCGGTTAAGGCTGCCGGGCGGCGGCCCGGATCAGCCAGGGCTGGTCCGCTGCCGGGAGATTGACTGCTGCTTTTCTGCCGGGAGGAGTTCAGCGCCGAAGAGCGTTTCCGTCGAATCAATCCGCCGGGGTTTTTCGGTACCGGCCCGTTCTCATTCAGAAACCGGAATCCTGAAATCGTTACATCGCAAATGCCTCTTTTCCCGCCGCCGCTGGATGAAACCGCGAGAAAATGTATAATTCAATTCCGTAATCCGCAATGGCAGACTCCTTCGTTCACCTACACCTGCACTCGCAGTACTCGCTTCTTGACGGCTCGATAAAGTTCGACGAGCTGATAGAAAGGGCGAAGAAGCACTCCATGCCCGCGGTAGCCGTCACGGATCACGGAAACCTTTTCGGAGCGTACGAGTTTTTCGAAAAGGCGAAGGCCCGCGGCGTAAAGCCCATAATAGGCTGCGAGCTCTACGTGACACCCACGCTCAGGCTCGAGAAACCGTCCGACGGGAAAAACTACCACCTCACGGTGCTCTGCATGAACGAGCGGGGATACAGGAACCTCTCCAGGCTCGTCACGAAAGGATACTTCGAGGGATTCTACCGCCGCCCGCGCGTCGACCACGAGATGCTGTCTGAGCACAGCGAGGGGCTCATAGTCCTCTCCGGGTGCATGAGCAGCGAACTCTCCCAGGCCATTTTCAGGAAGGACCTCAAGGAACAGGCGAGGATCGCGTCCACATACAAAGAGATATTCGGGGACCGCTACTACCTCGAAGTGCAGGCGATAGGCCTCGAGGAGCAGCGCAGGGTGAACAGGGGGCTTCGGAGAATCGGCGAGCGTCTCGGCATAAAGCTCGCAGCTACCAACGACTGCCATTTTCTCACCAGGGAGGACTACAAATCGCACGACGCGCTTCTCTGCATCCAGACCGGAAGCATGGTGGCGGACCAGAAGAGAATGAGGTTCCAGAGCGACGACTTCTACGTTAAGACCAGGGAGGAGATGGCCGGGGACATGAAGGGGTTCGAGGACGCGATCGAGGAGTCGGTGAGGATTTCCGAGCGCTGCGGCTTCGAGTTCAGAAGCGAGGGGTACAGGTTCCCCGAGTACGTCCCTCCCGAGGGGAAATCGCTTGACGGGTTCATGCGCGAGATCTCGGGCAGGAATCTCGAAAAGATGCTCCGGGAGAAGGAAATACCCGAGGAGGCCCGCGAGACCTACCGCGAGCGCCTGCGCTCGGAGCTTGACACCATCTGCAAGATGGGGTTCTCCGCGTATTTCCTCGTGGTTTCCGACTTCATACTCCACGCCAGGAAAAACGATATCCCGGTCGGGCCGGGGCGCGGCAGCGCCGCCGGCAGCCTGGTCGCCTACGCCCTCGGCATAACGGCCATCGACCCCATAAGGCACAACCTTATCTTCGAGAGGTTCCTCAATCCCGAGAGGGTGAGCATGCCCGACATAGACGTCGATTTCTGCGGGGAGCACCGCGACGAGGTGATAAGGTACGTCACGGAGAAATACGGGGCGGACAAGGTGGCCCAGATCGGCACCTTCGGAACCATGTCCTCGAAAGCCGTGATAAAGGACGTGGGAAGGGTGCTCGGGCTTCCGTACTCCGAAGTCGACCGGCTCTCGAAAATGATCCCGTCCTTCCGGGGAAAGGTGTTCAGCATAGAGGACGCCGTGGGCAAGGTGAAGGAGATAAGGGAGCGGCTTTCCGGAAACAAGGAGCTTTCCGAGGCGGTTGAGCTCGCGAGGTCGCTTGAGAACATGGTGCGCCATTCCTCCACCCACGCGGCGGGCGTGGTGATATCGAACGAGCCGCTTGCCGACTACATACCCCTCTACAGGGGAAGCAAGAACGAGATCGTGACCCAGTTCGACATGAACTCCATAGAGAAGCTCGGCTACGTGAAATTCGATTTCCTGGGCCTGAAGACCCTCACCATACTGGACAAGGCGGTCAGGTACGTGAGAGAGAGCCAGGGAGGGGACGAGAAGGAGTTCGACCTTGACGGGGTTTCCCTTGACGACCCCGGGGTCTACTCCCTGCTCCGAGGAGGCGAGACCATGGGGATATTCCAGGTTGAATCCCAGGGGATGAAGGAGCTTCTGGCGAAACTGCGGCCCGCGGAATTCGAGGACATAACGGCCGCGCTGGCGCTCTACCGCCCCGGCCCCCTTGACAGCGGCATGGCGGAGGAGTTCACCCGGAGAAAGAACGGGGGAAAGGTGGATTTCCCGCATCCCGCGCTCCGGGAAATACTGGGGGAGACCTACGGCCTCTTCGTCTACCAGGAGCAGATAATGCAGACGGCGAGCGAGCTCGCGGGCTTCACCATGGGGGAGGCGGATTTACTGCGAAGGGCCATGGGCAAGAAGAAATCAAGCGAAATGAGGGCGCAGCGCAAGAGGTTCCTCACGGGGGCGGAGAAAAAGGGCCTCGAGAGCAAGAAGGCCGCCGAGCTTTTCGACACCCTGGAGAAGTTCGCCGAATACTCCTTTAACAAGAGCCACAGCGCCGCCTACGCGATGATTACCTACCAGACGGCCTACCTCAAGGCGCACCACCCCGCTGAATTCATGGCGGCCTTCATGTCCGTCGAGGCGCATAACATGGACAAGGTGATCTCCGGCATAACCGAGTGCAGGAAACTCGGAATCGACGTGCTGCAGCCCGACATAAACCGAAGCTCCTCGGGATTCACGGTCTCCGAGGGGAAAATACGGTTCGGATTCACGGCGATCAAATACGTCGGCGACGGCCTGATCGGGGAGATAGTCGGGAGCAGGGAAAAAGACGGGATGTTCGAGTCCGTTACCGACTTCTGCGCCAGGGTGGATTCAAGAAAACTGAACAAAAAAGCGCTTGAAAGCCTGATAATGGGAGGAGCATTCGATTCCCTCGAACCCAACAGGGCGCGGCTGTTCGCCTCCCGCGAGTCCCTGCTGGGCTACAACGCGATGAAGCAGCACGCGCCGGCAAACGGCCAGGGAATGCTGTTTGACCTTCCGAGTTCCGTGGCGGCCCCCGAGCTCGCCGAGACCGAGCGGTGGGATGACCGCGCGAGGCTTGAGAACGAACTTGACGTGCTCGGATTCTTCATATCGTCCCATCCGCTCAGAAAATACTCCTCCGAGCTTGAGAAATACAAGCCCCTCAGCGACTCAGAATCCATAAGGGAGGTGAAGGACGGGGCGGAGGTGAGGATCGCCGGGGTGGTGAGATCGTTCGAAACCAAAAACACCCGCAAGGGAACCGGACTCATCGGCTACTTCACCCTGGAGGACCTGAACGGATTCGTGGAGGGGATAGTGTTCAACGACACCCTGCGCACGTCCAAGTCCCTGCTCGAGCAGAAGGTGGAACCGGTGATAGTGAAAGGAAAGGTCGAAGTCTCGGACGAGAAAGTGCGCCTTCTCGCGGGCGACATCTCATCGCTCAAGGAAGCCAGAACGAACTCCGCGGTCCGCATAAGCATCGCGCGCGAAGCCGCGAACGAGCCGAACATACTCCGCCTCAAGGAAATCCTGGGGAAGTTCCCGGGAGACTCGACCGTGATAATAGACATGAGAACCGGCCTCTCGCAGGCCGTCCTGAGGGTCGGCAACCGCAAGGTCGACTTCGGGGACGAGCTGATAGAGAACATAGAGGGGCTGCTCGGGAAAGGCGCGGTGACCCTCAGGGAAAGCTCATTCGCCTGAAAGTTCTATGACCGCCTTAAGCCCCTCGGGGTCCTTCGTGATGACGAACACCTCCTGCACCGAGGTGCCGCTTCTCGCTATGAGCTTGGCCCCGCTCCGGGTGCTGTACTTGTAGCTCACCGCGAGGTTCTCCCCGGTGGCGCGGCCGACCTTTATCTCCCCGGGAATGATTCCCGTCACGTGGTCAAGGTCCGAGAGGTTGTCCTCGAGAAAACGCCTCAGCCCCTTTATTATCGAATGCTCGGTTTTTATCTTGTTTTTTCTGTATTTCATGATCTCCCGGGGAAATATTATACTTCCTTACAAAACCGAGGGATAGCGCGAGCCCGGGCGCGGGAATTTTCCGTGCCGCCCGGTCCTCCGCGGCATAATGCGCAACGAAGCGCGGGGAGCGCCGCGAGATGAGAAAAATAACAGACCTTCGCTTTGAGAACGCCTACGCGCAGCTGCCGCCCGAGTTCTACCAGAAAAAAGACCCTGTTCCGTTCGAGAGCCCTCACATAGTGGCGTTTAACGAAACCCTGGCGGCGGAACTCGGCATGGACCCGGACGAGAAGCGAAACCCCCTTCTCGCCGAGTACCTCTGCGGGAAAAGGCCGCTTGCGGGCGCGGACCCGCTGGCGATGTACTACGCCGGGTGGCAGTTCGGGGTCTACAACCCCCACCTCGGGGACGGAAGGGCGCTTCTGCTCGGGCAGATAGTCAACCCCGGCGGCCGCGGGTGGGACCTTCACCTCAAGGGATGCGGGGCGACCAGGTTCTCAAGAGGATTTGACGGAAGGGCCACCCTCAGGTCATCCATAAGGGAGTACCTGGGAAGCGAGGCTCTCCATCACCTGGGAATTCCGTCCACGAGGGCTCTCTGCGTGGTGGGAAGCGCGGAGAAAATCGAGAGGGAAACCAAGGAACCCGCCGCGATGATGCTCCGGGTCGCGGATACCCACGTGCGCTTCGGTTCGTTCGAGGGTTTTTACTACCGCGGCGAAGAGGAGAGCATCCGGACGCTCGCAGACTACGTAATCGCCCGCCACTACCCCGATATCCCCGGCGGGACGGAGGAAGGCTACGGGCTTTTCCTGCTCGCGACCGCGGAGAAAACGGCAGCCACCGTCGCCAGGTGGCAGGCTTTCGGCTTCACCCACGGAGTGATGAACACCGACAACATGTCGGTAACCGGCCTAACCCTCGATTACGGACCGTATGCGTTCCTGGAGGGGTTCGACAGGGACTACGTCTCCAACCACTCGGATCACTTCGGCAGGTACAGCTACGGAAACCAGCCCGCGATGGCGCGGTGGAACCTCGAGAAATTCGCAAGATGCCTGGAGGGCCTGGTGGACCGGAAACAGGCCGCCCGCGCGATTGAGGCCTACAACAGGACGTTCTTCGAAACCTACAGAGAGCTCATGCTGCGCAAGTTCGGCTTTGAGAAGGAAAAAAAGGAATCCCTTCGGTTTGTTGAAAAAACCCTCGGGATGCTGTCTGAATCCGGGACGGACTACCATATCTTCCTCCGCAGCATCTCCGACATAAGACGCGACGGCTCCTTTGGAGGAAATCCCTGGCTCGCGGAACTCTGCGCGGCCCCGGGGAAGTGGCGGCAGTGGATCTCGGAGTACGCCGGGGAACTTCGGGGAAACTCGCTCCCCGACCTCGAAAGAAAAAAACTAATGGATTCCGTCAATCCCAGGTACGTTCTGAGAAACCATATAATGGAGACCGCGATAAGGGAGGCTCTTGAGCGGGAGGACTTCTCGGAGATAGAAAAAGTAAGAAAGATTTTCGAGAACCCCTTCTCTGAGCAACCGGAGTGCGAAAGCTATGCGGGACCCTCCCCCGAGTGGGCCAAGGATCTCGTCGTGAGCTGCCTTTCCTAGCCGGCAAAAAAGTTCGCGAGGATTTTCTTCACACCGGAACCGAAGAAATCAATCGTAGCCACCGCATTGTCTCCTTTCCCCTCAACCCGTTTAACGACCCCAGGGCCAAAGATGTGATGGGTGACTCTCTGTCCGGGCCTTAAGCTCGCACCGGCATCTCTCAGCTCATAAATCCTCTCTTCCGAAGGCAAACCGGAATAACTGCCGGAATCCCGGTCGGAGAGCTCTTTCCTGCGGGACTCGTAGACGACATGCTCGGGCGGGAGATCATCTAGAAAAGCCGACCTTCTGGCATGGTACGTCCCGCCCGAAGCAGTTCTCAAGGAAGCGTAACTCAGGCAGAGCAGCCGTCTGGCACGCGTAACGGCCACATAGAAAAGCCTTCTCTCCTCCTCCAAGCCCTCAGGGGTCCCCGCGGATTTCTTGTGCGGGAGAAGGTCCTCGTTTATCCCGACCACGAACACCGCAGGGAACTCAAGCCCCTTGGCCGCGTGAATCGTCATGAGGGAAACTTTTTCCTCTTCGGAATCCCCCCTGTCCTCATCTGTCGCAAGCAAAACGAGGTTAAGAAAATCAGAAAGATTGATATCGCCTACTCTCTCGGCCGCATTTAAAAATTCCTCGACATTCTCAATCCTCTGTAGGTCCTCCCCAAGGTAATCCATATAGCCAGTACGCTCAAGAAAAGCTTTAATCACACGCGTCACCGGCTGACTCTCCGCCACCGAGCCAAGCTCCTTTATGATGTCAAGAAACCGTGAGAGCGCATCAAGCGCCCGTCCCGGCAGGAATTCCTGCTCCCGGCAGTATTCAGCTGCTTCAAAAAGGGAGAACCCGCCAGACTGAGATGCTTCGCGAAGCTTCCGAATTGTGACCTCCCCTATCTTTCTCGGCGGGACGTTCACTATTCTCAGGAAGCTAATATCGTCTCTCAGGTTCTGAATCAAGCGGAGATAAGCGATCACATCCTTTATCTCCGCCCTCTGGTAAAAGCCGACTCCGGACACTATCCTGTAGGGAATTCCCGCAGCCCTAAGTCCCTCCTCAATCACCCTCGACTGGAAGTTGGCTCTGTAGAAAATCGAAATGTCGCTCCACGTGAAATCTTCGGTTCCGACCAGACCCGAAATCCGCTCCGCAACAAAACGCGCCTCGTCGGCATTGTCCAGGGCCCTGAACACCAAGACTTTTTCCCCCTCAGGGTTCTTGGTCCAGAGAGTCTTCTCTTTTCTGTCCAGATTTTTCCTTATAATCGAGTTCGCGATGCCGAGTATGGTAGAAGTCGAGCGGTAGTTGCGCTCAAGTTTGACGACCCCTGCCCCGGAAAAGTCCTTCTCGAAATTCAGGATATTGTTTATATCGACTCCCCTCCACCCGTAAATCGACTGGCTGTCGTCGCCCACCACGAAAAGGTTGTTTTGGGTCTGAGAGAGAATCCTTACGAAGCGGCACTGAAGGGTGTTTGTGTCCTGGTACTCGTCGACAAGTACGTGAGAGAACCTGTTCTGGTAGCGGTTGCGAATCTCCTCGTTTTCAGAAAGAAGCTCGTTTGCAAGGAGAAGCAGGTCGTTAAACGTCATAGCATCTTGCTTTATGAGTTCACCTTTATAGAAATCATAAAGTTCTCTCAATGCTCGGCCGTAAAAATCGTCCTTGAAAAACACTTCTCCTCGGTTCTCAACAGCATCAAACTCGGAAAGCACACCCTTTGGCAAAAAAAGTCTCTCACCATAGTCAAGCTCCTTCATGCAGCTTTTTAAGAGGCGAAGCTGATCGTCCTTGTCATAGATGACAAAATCCTTAGTGTAGCCCTCAAGAAAATCCGCCTCTATTTTAAGGATCCGAAAACAGACGTAGTGAAATGTCCCGATCCATATACCGCTCGTCCTCCCGACCGTCAGTTCTCGCGCTCTTCTTTTCATCTCCGCCGCCGCCTTGTTTGTAAAAGTCACGGCCAGAATGTCTCCGGGAGGAACGTGAAGGTCGTTTACGAGGTAGGCGATCCGGTGGGCTATAACCCTGGTTTTTCCCGATCCCGGACCCGCGAGCACGAGCAGCGGACCTTCTCCGTGGCTCACGGCCTCGGTCTGGGAAGAGTTAAGTCCTTTAAGAGAATTATTCGGCACGGGATCCTGAACCGTTTTTTCTGGCTGGGGCGGGAGGACTCGAACCCCCACTACCGGGACCAAAACCCGGTGTCCTGCCGTTAGACGACGCCCCAGTCGGGAAGAAGTCTTATGTTACCACATTCGCGTGACTGTTAAAGCAAAAACGGCGACTTGGTAATAGCCCAAATGCTACCACTGTAGAGAGAACTTACCGGGAATCGGAAGCGGCCTCGCAGGTGACGCCCGCGTATTCCCAGGAAGTGCAGTCATGCACTCCGGGTTCCGAATACGCGCACTCAAGCAGGCTCTCTTCCGTACCGTCGCACTCCACGTCGTCAAGCAGGAAAAGCAGCGAGGGCTGTCCTATCCAGATTATGTCCGTTACGGCGGTGCCTCCTGATAAGCCCAGCTGGCCGCACGCAACCGCCGCGTCGTAATCATCCCAGAGGTCGTCGCATATCCCCTTCCATTGCTTTGCCTGATCATCGAATATCTGAAGCAGGCCCGAAGCGGAGTCCGACTCCTCGCCGGTCTCAAGGCTGGTAGTGGAGATCAGTCGGAGACTGCCGTCGGGAAGGTCGGGGTAAACCGGCCCCACGTCGAAGCTTTCGACCTGCTCCGTGTTGCCCGCGTCATCGATGAAGCTGATCCGCACCTTGACCCAGTTCTCCTCATCCTCGGGCTGGAAAACATAGGCGGAATCCGTCGCGCCCGGAATCTCGGTCTCGTTGTAGGCAAGATCGGACCTTATCCACTGATAGGAGAACGCTCTCTCCTCCGCGGGCTTCCCGTCCGCGTCCGTGATCCCAGAGTGATCCGCGGTCACCGCAATTCCCGTTCTGGTTTCCGCACCCCTGACCGCAGTATGGCCGACGGCATCGTCGTTCGAGGTCCGGGCCCGGCAACTGACGCCGAAAGCCTCGTTGCCGCCGCAGTTGTTCTCCCCGCGCACCGAATGCTTGCACTTGTCCCCGCCGAGAATCCTGGCCTCGGAACCCGAGCATTCAAGATCGTCAAGCAGGTAATACGCCGACGGGTCCCCCGCGGCGCTTTCGGGCACCGCTAGCCCGGCAAGCGGAGTCCCTCCCGAGAAACCCAGCTGGCGGCAGGCGACCTCGGCCTCCTGCCTGCCGATCACCCTAATATTGCCGTCCTCCCGCGTCCCCAGCGTCACAAGTCCGTCATCGCATATGCCCTTCCATTCGCCGGCGCCGTCACCGTCGGGGTCATCGAATATTTCAAGCCTGCCCGAAGGCTCGGCGGCGATAACAAGGCTCACCACCGTGCCCGCAGCCGTATCCACCAGCCTGAGGTCGCCGTCCGCGCTGGTTTCCTGGGTGTTGACCTCGGCGGGCGCTCCCATGAGCAGAAGCCCGAGCAGAAGCCCTGCGGCCGCAACGAAAACGCGCGACACGCTCAGGACCCCGGCGATTCCCCTTCCGGCGCGCAGCACGGAACATCCCCCGCACCCGAGGCGATTTCTCAGTTTTCCAAAACGTGTCGTTTTCATCTCAAAGATTGTCTCAAGTCAGGGCGGCTTTCCGGTTCCGACCGGCTTTTTCCCCTCTTCCTAGCCATTCTACTTCCACTGCCCGGTTTTTGCAAACGGGCTGCCGACAACAAAGTCAGTCTAAACGCCTCAGTCCGCGAGAAAATGCCAGCCGCTTATCCCCCGGGCAGGGAAAACGTCAAATTCGGAGGAGGTTCCCAGGTACTCGTAGACTTCCTCCGCTTCACTCTGTTCCCTGAAAACGGAAAAAACCGATGACCCGCTTCCCGAGACAAGCACGAAGCGCGCCCCGAGGGAGCGGAAAATCTCCCTCAGGGAAAGAATCTCGGGCAGCATCCCGGACACCGCGTCCTCAAGGCCGTTTTCAAGGGGGAAATCCCCTCTTCGGAACTGCTCCGCAAGAGAAACGGGGTCGGCTTTTCCGGGCGGGGGCTCCGGGCTCTCCCACCTCCGGTAAACCTCCCGGGTCGGAAGGCTTTTGCGGGGAAAAAGGATGACGTAGTGAAAAAGCGGGAAATCGGAGAGCACCCTCACCCTCTCCCCGACTCCCTCGACGAACGAGGAGGCGGACCTTACGAAGAACGGAACGTCGGCCCCGAGGGACGCGGCCATCCGGAGCAGTTCCCTGTCGGCGAATTTCCCGAGAATCCTGTTCAGGCCCACCAGGACCGCCGCGGCGTTCGAGCTTCCCCCTCCGAGGCCGGCGCCGAGGGGGATATTCTTTTTTATTCCTATGGAAACTCTTTTCCGGATCCCAGCTTCCCCGAGATAGAGGCTGGAGGCCGCCACGGCAAGATTGTCTTTTCCCGAGGGCATCTCCCTCCCCGAAGACAAAAGACCTGACCCTTCTCCCGGTTCTACCGAAAGGCTTATCTCGTCAAAGAGGCTCACGGGCTGCAGGACGGACTGAAGCTCATGATAGCCGTCGGAGCGTTTTCCGAGGATCCTGAGAAACAGGTTCACCTTAGCGGGGGAAAGAAGCTTCACGGAACTCATCTTCTCGCCACATCCGGCTCGAAATTCATCGTGAGCCTCACGCTTCTTAGCGGAAGCACCAGTTTCTTGAGCTTGCCGGTTTTTTCATCGAAGCTGAGAAGAAGCCTGAACACGATGTATTTCCCCTCGGGGGTTCTCTCCCGGAGCCTGTACCTGTAGACGAAAACGCCGCCGTCCTCGTTCAGCTTGGCGTACGGGCGGCCGAGAATCTCCATCACTTCCCGGGAGTTAGGGATTTCCCTGGGTTCAAGTGACCTTACGGCCGCGGTGCTCGTTTTCGCGAGCTTTTTCACTTCGGCGCCGCCCACCGAGTTCATCACCTTCCCGAGAACCTCCTTGTTTATATACATGGTGAAGCGCTCGGGAAAGACCACCTCGCAGAGTTTCCCCCCGCAGAGCTTCATTCCCATCGCCAGATCGAAATTTCCGCTTTCGCTTTTTCCGCCCGGGTACTTCTTCACCAGGTGATAGGTCCAGAACTCCGTGTCCGCGGCGACGCGGGTCTTTACGGGCGGCGAGTAGACCATGAGCCACTCGATGTCTTCTGCGAGCAGTACGGGTTTCCTGAAGGTGAGGCGGAGACCGTCGTGGTCGCTCACGCTGAAATTCTCGTTGAAATCCCCGAGCTGGCCTTTCACCTCGATGAACCTGAAAAGCCGGCATCCCCCGGCTCCAAGGCACAGGACAAGCAGAAAGGACATGAGGATTGTTCTTCGCAAAGACGGCTTTCCCATCGTCAATTCGGCATTTCCCCCCGGATGTATTATTATACCGTACAGATAACCCGGACTTGTCCCCAGGCTGCCACACATGTTCGCAAGACTGCTAATCCTGTTCATCGCCGTTCCGCTCGTCGAGCTCGCGCTGCTGATAAAGATCGGAAACGCGATAGGACTCTGGCCGACCATATTCATAGTCATAGCGACGGGGGTGCTGGGAGCGGCGCTTGCAAGAAGCCAGGGAACGCGGGTCATAAGCGCGATAAGGGCTGAGGTCGCAGAAGGCCGCCCGCCCACCGAAAGCCTCCTAAACGGTCTTTTGGTGCTAGTGGGAGGGGTCGTGCTTCTCACCCCCGGCCTTCTCACCGACCTTCTGGGCTTCTCCCTTCTCGTTCCCTTTACGAGAAACTGGTTCAGGAAAAAGCTTCAGGGCAGGCTCAGGAAATACGCGGAGAGAAACTCGGGCTCCGCGACCATAATAATACGCTGAAGATCCGGAACGCCGCCCGTTCACGGCTCAAACGGCTCGTGGCTTATCCTGTGTATTATGGGCATGGAGTAGCTCACCGACTCCATGAGCTTCTGTCCGTACTCGATCACCCACTGCTCGGGAGCCAGGGAATAGAAGTCCGCAAGCGTCATCCACTCCCCTCCCCTCACTATCTCCCCGTAGTCGGCGCTCACCAGAAAAGCGGTCATGTCCCCGCCGTCCATGGCGTTCAGCACCGAGCACTCCACGTAGGAATGTATTCCCTCCAGGACCGGGCAGCCGTTTCTGCCCTCGAAATGGTCCATGCCGACAAACTTCCGTTTTTCCCTGCCCGAATAGAAGCCGAAGTTCCGCACGAGGGCGATCTGGTCCTTCCTGAGGAGATGAACCACGAGACTCCTGCTTTTCATTATGAACCCGTGGGTGTGGTTTCCCTTCCATATCCCCACAAGGAGCCTGGGCACGGTGTGAACTATGGAGGAGGTGACGAGCGTCACCGCCACCTGGCCGTTTATCTCGTCCTCCCGCCTGCTGGTTATGATCACCACGGGGCAGTTATGCCAGAAAATCCCGGAAACTGAAGGCGCGTCATTCACTGAGAAACTCCCTGTTCTTATCCCCGGCGGAAAATGCCGCGGGAAAATTGAAAAAACATCCCCCTTGTGCTATAGTAACTCCGTCCCTTAAGTTTACCCGCCAGAGTGCGGAAGTGCCTTTTAAACGAACTGAAATCCTGATCATGAGAAAAATAATCCCTGCGGTCGCTTTTCTTTTTCTGGTCGCAGGCGCCCTCAGCGTCTCGGGGTGCCTGAAGAAGTCCCCCCCGGCTCCTCTCCCCGCCGAAGAACCCTCGGCCGAGACCCGGGACAGGGTCATGGCGCTGTCTGAGAGGCTCGAGGAGGCCCGAGCTGAGGGCGCGGAAGAGACCTGGGAGTATGAAGAGGCGCAGAAGCTTTTCGAGATGGCCCAGAGCCTGATAAACGAAGGGGAGCTTGAGGAAGCCGAGAAGGTTCTTTCGCAGGCGGAACTCAAGGCCACCCAGGCAATCGGCGCCGCAAGGGAAGGCGCCTACATGGAGGGCTTTGACGAGGAGGCCCAGGAAATACGGAAATCCCTGCTGAGCGACGCCTTCTCCAGGGAAAACCTGCTAAACCTTCCCACCTCGGACGTGTTCTTCGAGTTCGACAGCGCGGAGATGTCGGAAGAGGCGATGGAGACAATCGACGCCAACATAGGCGTCTTCGAAGAAAACAAGGACAGGATCAAGTTCATTCTCATCTTCGGTTTCTGCGACATCCGCGGGACCGAGGAATACAATCTCTCCCTCGGAAAGAAAAGAGCGGATGAAATCAAGAAATACATGATCGGAAAAGGCGTGTCTCCCGACATGCTGAACTCGATCAGCAAGGGAGAGACGGAAATATGGCAGGAGGGAACATCGGAGGAGGCGTACAACCTCAACAGGCGGGGACACTTCATGGCCCTCTCCATGCCCCTCTCCGACAACAATTCCCCGGAAGACCAATGAGAAAAAAAAGCCTGGCCGCCGCCTCAGTATTGTTCTGCTCCATGTTCATGTACGGTTGCGTAGCATCGGAAGGGGACATGGATTTTATCTACTCGAGGCAGAGAAACATCGAGACGACCCTCAAGGAGACGCAGAAGGACATCGAGTTGCTCAAGGCGGAAGTAAAGAAAGAAGACAATATCATTGATCTTAAGGAAAAGACTTTCGAACTCGAAAACAAGCTCCTGGAGCTCGAGCAGATAATAGGCGAGATGCACGCGCAGAGCGAGGAGCGGTTCAAAAAGATAGAAACCGGACTCTCCGAAACGGCGGAGGCCGGATCCCGGGCCGCGCTCGCCGAACCGAAGACGCAGTCCGCCGAGGCCGCCCCGCAGGCTTCCGCAAGTCCGGGCGGGGAACCCGCAGCGGAGCCGCCCCCCGCGGAAAAGGATCCGAGGGAGAACTACGACCTAGGAGCAAAGGAGTTTGCCGACGGCAACTACGAGGCCGCGAGGGCGCTGCTTCGGGAATATCTTGCCGACGCCCCCCGAAGCGACGAGGCCGCAGACGCCATGTTCCTCATCGCGGATTCCTACTTCAGGGAGAAATTCTACGAGGAGTCCATACTCGAATACCAGAACATAATCGAGACCTGGCCCGAAAGCCCCAGAATCCCGCTCTGCCAGCTCAACCAGGGAATCGCGCTGCTTGAGATAGGGAAACCGAACGAGGCGGGCCTCTTTTTCGAATCCCTGATCGAGGCGTACCCGGACTCGCCCGAAGCCCAGACGGCAGGAGAGCACCTAAAGACCCTGTCTTCGCCGGGAGAATAAATCCGGGCGCGGCCGGAACCGGACCGTTTTCATGAAGACCACCAATTCAGAGAAGCTTTTCCGCAGGGCGAGAAACGTTCTCGTGGGCGGGGTGAACAGTCCCGTGAGATCTTTCGCGGCCGTGGGGGGTTCGCCGCTTTTCGTATCGAGGGCCGAAGGGTCCTGCGTGTATGACGCCGACGGCAACGGGTTCATCGACTACGTGGCCTCGTGGGGCCCGCTGATCCTGGGACACTCCCACCCCTCGGTGGTAAGCGCCGTCGGGGAGAGGCTTCCGCTGGGAACGAGCTTCGGCGCCCCGTGCGAACTGGAGACGGACCTCGCCGCGCGGATAGCGAGGCACTTCCCCTCGATCGAGAAGGTCCGCCTCACCAATTCCGGGACCGAGGCCACCATGAGCGCCGTGAGGCTCGCGAGGGCCGTCACCGGAAGGGAACACGTAATCAAGTTCGAGGGGTGCTACCACGGACACTCGGATTTCCTGCTCGTTAAATCCGGTTCGGGAGCCACGACTTTCGGGAATCCGAGCAGCGCCGGGGTTCCGAAATCGTTCGTGAACAGAACGCTGCTCGCCCGGTATAACGACATGGATTCCGTAAAAAGGCTTTTCGAGAAGCACCCCGGGAAAATCGCCGGAGTGATAATCGAGCCCGTGGCGGGGAACATGGGAGTGGTGACCCCCGAGAAAAACTTCCTCGGGCGGCTGCGCTCCGCGTGCGGAAAACACGGCGCGGTCCTCATCTTCGACGAGGTGATAACGGGATTCCGCCTCGCCAGGGGAGGAGCGCAGGAGATGTACGGCGTAACCCCGGACATAACCTGTCTCGGGAAAATAATAGGAGGAGGCCTCCCGGTTGGGGCGTACGGGGCCAGCGCGGAAATAATGCGGACGGTCTCCCCCGAAGGCCCCATGTACCAAGCGGGCACCCTCTCGGGAAATCCGCTTGCCATGGCCGCGGGGATCGCGACGGTGAAGGAACTTAACCCCAGAGCCTACAGGCGCCTCGAGAGCCTGACCTCCTATCTCGTATCCGGAATAAGGGAGATAATAGACGAGTGCGGCGCCGACGCCACCGTGAACTCCGTCGGCTCCATGTTCACCGTGTTTTTCACCGGCCGGAGGGTGACGGACTACGCGGGGGCGCTCGGATGCGATACCGGGAAATACGCGAGGTTCTTCAGGAATCTTCTTCGCAACGGAGTCATGTTCCCGCCGTCCCAGTTCGAAAGCGTATTCGTCTCGACGGCGCATACGAAAAAGCAGGTGGACCGGACCCTCGAGGCGGTCCGCGCGTCGCTTGGGGAAATTTCCCGGGGAGAGTGAAATCGGAGGTCCCAGCTGGCTTTTTTTCATCGTGATCGGAGTCGAGTTCGCTTTTTCCGTCATAGCGGGACTCTTCATCGGGAACTACGTCGACGGAAAACTTGACACCGCCTTCCCTTTCTTTACCCTGCTGGGTCTTGTGTGCGGAGTGACGGCGGGACTGACCCTGCTTCTGCGGACGCTCAGGCTTAGGCAGGCTGGAAAAAACGGAAACGATGAAGAACCTTGATCTAAGCGTCGAAAAACTGTCCCTGGCCGTGACGGCGCTTCTCTTCGCCGTGAATATCGCCATCGGGCAAAGGGAGATCGCGGTGGCCGTGGCGGTCGCGGGAATCCTTTTTCTGCTCGATTACGCGGCCATAAGATTCGTCGTTAAGGCGCTTGCTGAGAGAAGGTATTCGCTCGCGTTTTCCATGTTCATACTGGTCATGAAAATGCTCGCGCTGCTCGCGATAATAGCGGCTCTGCTCGTATTTGCAAAACTGAATATATATGGTTTAATGATAGGCTTAACTTCCGTGGTGATAGTAATAATAGGTAAAGGTCTGAAGGGCTAGACATGGAACATTTCAGCTGGTTTTCCCTCGCCGGCCTCATAGAGTACGACCATATTCTGGGCGGGATTCTCGTAATCCTGTTCATACTGTTTATCGGCCTCAGGGTAACGAAGCACTACTCGAGAGAAGAGTCCGTAATCCCCGAAGAGAAGCCGTCGATGAACATCTTCTTCGAACTCGTGGGGCTCGAGTTTCTCTTCAACACGATCGAGAACGTTTTCGGATCCCGCGAGAAGGCGAAGAAATACTTCCCGCTTCTGGCCGGGTCGTTTTTCTTCGTACTGTTCGCGAACCTGCTGGGAATGGTCCCGGGCTTTCTTCCGCCGACCGGGAACCTGAACACCACCGTGGCGTGCTCGCTTCTCATATTCGTCATGTACAACTACTACGGAATAAGGGAGCACGGGCTGGGTTACGTCAGGCATTTTCTGGGCCCGGTGATTTTCCTCGCGCCGCTCATGCTGATCATCGAGGTGATAAGCCATCTCGTAAGGCCCCTGTCTCTGTCCCTCAGGCTTTTCATGAACATAACGGGAGACCACATGGTGCTCGGGGTGTTCACCAACCTCACGCACATACTGATTCCCATGGCTTTCGTGGGACTGGGCATTTTCGTATCTTTTCTGCAGGCTTTTATATTCACCATACTTTCGACCATATATATCGCGCTTGCCGAAGCGCATGAACACTGACATAAATCCAGGAGGTAAAAAATGAAAAGGTTGTTTTCTTTTATGGGTCTCGCGGCGCTGGCTTCGTTCGGAGCTTTCGTTCCCGACGCGTTCGCCGCTACTGAGGGGGGCTTGGGAGATCTGGCCAAGATGGGGCTAGGAATCGGCGCCGGAGTGGGCATAGGCATAGCCGCGGGCGTCGCGGGAGTGGGTCAGGGACTCGCCACGGCTTCCGCCGTTGACGGCATAGCCAGAAACCCGGGCGCTTCCGCGAAGATCCAGACGCCCATGATTATCGGTCTCGCCCTGATCGAGTCTCTGGTAATCTACGCCCTGCTGATAGCGTTTCTGCTTCAGGGGAAAATCTGACGCGCATAAGATAAAGACGGGGAATACCACAGCGAAAAGGTTATTCCCCGTCTTCTTATACTACGTTCCCGTACGGAAGAAAAAATTCTTCGGTGGCGGGTTTCTGTCCCTTCTCTGATATCAGTCACTCCCCCAAGGCATTACGAAAATCCCCGTGCACACAGAATAGTCGCTGTTCAATGTGAAGAAGATAATGGCGTTTGGGACAAGGGTTTCAGATTCCTGCCTCATCTGGACACTCCTTAACGATTTTGTGCGTGTTGTCGCTCATACATTAGACACAAACCCATTAGACGCTCATAATCGAGCGGAAATGAGCGGCAAAACGGCCTGCCCTTATTGTAAGCGAAGCTTGAAAGGCAGCCGCTAACCACATTCGTCGACTTATCGCTATTGTACAAACACCTTCCGCGCTTTGACGCTCATACATTAGACACAAACCCACTAGACGCTCACAATCGAGCGGAAATGAGCGGCAAAACGGCCTGCCCTTATTGTAAGCGAAGCTCGAAAGGTAGCCGCAGGACCCTATCGCCTTGAGGACCGATTGCGTGAAACCGCTCCCGCGCGGGAAGACAGCCCGCTACTGCGGGTTTCGCCCCGTCGTCCCCGCGTGTCATTCGGACCACCCGGAAGACACGTTCCGCGAAGACGCATTCCGACCGGAATAACGCGGCATATCCGCAGTTCCGGCGCGTCAACCCAGTTAAGACTTCTGCGTCAACAGGCGGGGGAATCAGCCAGTTTGAAATGGAAGGAGGGTGCGTCCGGACAGAAGTTTCTGACCGCCTGAATAAAAAACCTGCCCTTGATTGACGGCTTCAAGCCACGGCCTTCCCTCCGTTTCGGTCAGGGCGGCTCCGGAAAGCTGCCCCGTTCATCAGGACCGGCACCGAGAGCGTAAAGCCCCCAGGCGCGCCCGTTTTCCCGCCGGACGGTTCCGCAGGGAAACTGCGAGCAGAACGGATACGGCCAGAAACAGGCCGAGCGCGGCGCTCCCCGGAGCGTTTTTCTCTGACGCGACCGCGCATCCCCCTTCACCGTCACCGTCCGTCGGCGCGGGTTCTTCCCCGGGGTCCCAGCCCGGGTAGTAGCCCGAAACAAGTATGATGATCCTGCCCGGCAGAATGTCCTCGTCCGTTATCCTCTCGACATAACTCAGCTTGGGCGAATTGCCCGGGGCTTCCCCCCTCTCCTCGTACCCGGGCTCGCTGTCGTCACCCGGGTCCGAGGGATTGTCCCAGAGATACTGTACGAAGCCCGCGGCGTCCCCGTCGGGCAGCAGGCCGAGATCCTTGCACTGGAGTTCCTCCCCCCTGGCCGCCCTGATCAGCTCCGCGGCCACGTCGCACCCGTTTTCATCCACAAGGTTGAGGTACGTCCCGTCAAGCCCCGATCCGCTCGGGGCGAGGAGGTATTTCCTTTCGTCCGTGATCGCGAAAAGATAGACGGAACCGCTCATCCAGTCCCCGGCCGCTCCGGCCGCTCCGAAACACTCGACCAGCCTTGTGATCGCCTCGCTCTCTTCCGTCTCCTCTCCCAGAACCTCCCCGACTCCGACGCGCGCCTGCTTAACGAACTCCGCCAGCGTGTCCGGATCCCTCTCCCGCTCCACGTCAGCTGCCGTCTCGTAAGGAGCGTAGTCGGGGCATCTCACGTCGTCACCTCCGCCGCCGGGCGTTCCATCGTCTCCGCCGTCATCTCCGCCTTGCTGCCCAGGCGCAGTAACCAGAGGAGAGAGGGGTCTCCCCTTGGCCTCGCTGGCAGGCCCGTCGTCGGCGTGCTCCTTTGTGGCCTTCACCTGGACGGTGTGCTCCACGCCCCCCTGGAGTCCCCGGATTGTGTATGTGTAGGTCGTGTTGCCCGCGCCGGTTATCTCGTGCTGCCTTTCCTGATCCTGATCATACAGTTGCGCTCCGGACTTCCACTGAACCTTGTAGCCCGAAGCGCCGCTCACGGCATCCCATGACGCCACGAGCTGCTCCGTCCCCGCAGCAAGCGTGAGATTGGCTACCGAACCGGGCGGCTCGGCCTTCGGTGTTCCCTTCGCCGTGGGGGACCACTGTCCGTCATTGGCGTTGGTCCTTTTCGCTTTTACCCGCACTGTGTACTCGGTTCCGGCGGCAAGTCCCGTCTCGATGGTGTGGGTCTTGGTGGTTCCGCCGTTTACCGTGTTTTGCCTGTTGACGGGGTCCCAGTTCTGCTTGCCGGATTTCCACTGCACAACGTAGTCCGAAGCCGAGCTTGCGGGCGGCTTCCACGACACTCTAAGCTTCACAACCCATGACCCTCCACTAATCCCGCTCGCGCTTTCCGCACTGACGTCCGTCACCTGGCCCGGCTGCGGAACCATAGGGGTGCCCTCTACGTTCTCCGACCAAGGTCCTTCATCGGCGTGCCGCCTGGTGGCTTTTACCCGCACGGTGTGCTTGATTCCGGCGGTAAGTCCCGTGATGTCGGAACTTTCTCTATTTTTGCCGGGTTCGGGTTTGGCGGTTTCGGTCTTCTGCCTCAAGGAACTGAAATCCTCGTCGTTGTCGGACTTCCACTGAACTACATAGTTCTCGACGTCGCTCACGACCCTCCATGACACCTCAAGCTGCTCTGCCTTCTCCGTAATCCTAACCTCAGCCACCTGCTCGGGCGGGTCGTATTTCGGAATTCCCGTCTTGCTCTGCGAAGCCTGCCCGTCGCCATCCGCGTTGAACGCCGTCACCCGCACAGTGTACTCGGTTCCCGGCTTGAGTAATATGATGGTTGTGGAAGTCCCGGTCACCTCTTTGCTCGACCAGCCGCCCTGGCTTGAGGATTCCCGATACTCCACATTGTAGCCCATGACATCGCTCACGGCGTCCCACGATACCTCGAGAGTTCCGACACCCCCGGTCACCTCGGGCTTCGCCACCCGCGCGGGCGGACCCGCGTTCGTCGTTCCCTTGCTATCGTTTGTCTCGTCTGACCAATCCCCGTTCTTCGCGTGCGTCCTGGTGGCCCTCACCCTCACCGTGTACTCGGTGTCGCTGACGAGCCCGGTTATGGTGCCGGACGTCGCGACCGGTGCCGGTGGTATGCTTATGGTGTTCTGCCTGCTTGAGGAGTAGCCGTCGTCGCTGTCGGATTTCCACTGCACGTGAAATCCCGTAGCCCCGGTGATCTCGTCCCACGACACGTTAAGCTTCCCTAGATTCGACGCTCCGCGCGAAGGCGCGGATACCAAGACTCCTTCCACCTTCCCGGGCTTCGGGGCTTTCGGGGTTCCCTTCGTTTCTCCGGACTTTCCGTCATCGGCGTGAGTCCTTGTGGGAGTAACCCGCACGGTGTACTCGGTTCCGCCGGTAAGTCCCGTGATGTCGGAAGTGGTGGTGCTCCCGCTGCTTACCGTGTTCTGCCTTGAGGAACTGTAACTCTGGTTGCCCGATTTCCACTGCACCGCGTAGCCGTCCGCGTTGCTTGCCTGGCTCCATGATACGGACAGTTTATTGACCCCCGCCGTCGCGCTGACGCCGGTCGCCGCCCCGGGCGGGTTGTATTTGGCGGTCGCGCTCACGAAATCGGACCACGGACCGTCGCAGGAGGAAAGAGAGCTCGTTCCGCAGCCCCTTATCCTGACGGAGTAAGTGACTCCGGAGGAAATAAGATATGGATCGGTATAGGTAATGGAAGTTCCGCTTCCGGAAGACTGCATAAAGTGATGTTTACCGTCTTTATAAACCTCCGTAGAGTATTTCGCGGCATGCTTCGCGGACTTCCACGTGACGTCGAGTCTCCCCACTCCGGGCGTAATCTCAACTCCTATCACCTTCTCAGGCTTCAAGTGTGTCGACTTTCCGGTTATAGATAGTGATTGTGCCGACTGTCTTGTATTAGAGCTTAGATCGTCCGGGATAACGTAATAGACTACATACATTGTGTACGTGGTCAGCGGCTTCAGACCGGTTAAGGTATAGGAAGTAACGTCGTCTTTGGCAGGTCTTTGAGGCTCCCCGTAGTTGACTTTATCGGATTCCTTGTAGTAAATTTCGTAATGCGAGAGGTTCCACTCACTGCTGGGCCTTTTCCAGCTGAGAGTTATTTCGGCCCCTTCCGGCCCGCTCCCTCCCGGCCCGCTTGTGGCCCACAGCCCATTAACCTTCGGAGGTTTTCCCGCCGGTATCGCGGTCTGAAAATGTACGTTATCGATCTTGTTCGCCTCCGCGCAGCCGCTTGCGCTGTACGCCGTGTATTCGTAGCTGGTGCCCCTCCGCAGCCCGGTAATGGAAACCTCCGTGGTTCCGGACGCGACTGAGGTGCATTGCGCGCTGACAGAACCGCCTATTCTGAAAACCCCCTTGTACCACCAGGCACCGCCGGCATAGTGGCTCAAGGTCAGCTTCGCCGAGGTTCCCTTGATGTCGCTTGTGTCAAGGTCGGACGTGTAGAACGTGACGTCGTCGAGTTCGGCGGACGACGCGCAGGTGCTCGCGCTGTACGCCTTGTAGGTGTAGGAAGTGCCGTCGGTGAGATCGGTAACTGTGGCCGTTGTTGTTCCCGCGGTGACGGAGGTGCATTGCGCGCCCTGCTGGGTGCCCTTGTACCACCAGGATGTATTCCAGTCGCTGATGGTCAGCGTCGCGGAATCCCACTTGCTGCTGCTCGCGGAAAGCGTGGGGCTGAGCGTTGTGAAGGCCGCCGTCCATGGCGTGATTCGAGCGGTGCAAGTGTCGTTGCTGAACGCGGCGAATGAATAACTAGTGGCCGGCTGCAGTCCGGTAACAGTTTTGGGGTTGTTCAGATTACCGCCGGTGCATGAAATACCGGCATTACTGTTCTGGTACCACCAGCTGGAACTATAATGCCATATCTGTAGCTGCGCGGAGGTGGCCGTTATGTTGCTTACGGACAGGGACGGCGACTGCGCCCCGGCCTCCCGCGGAAAAACGAGAAACGCCGAGAGAACCGCCAGGGCGGCAAGCGCCGCGACCAGAAACCTCAATTTTGTTACCCTCCCCCCGATTCCGTGATTACTCATCTGTAAAATCCTCCGCATAGCATAGAGTACGACCGGTCATACCTACAGACAATTAATTATACTCATATCTTGGAATTCTTTGCAAGTTTCCTGTGCGGGGAAACGCCGTTTCACCCCTTCCCGGGAAAAACCGGAGAAGCCGGCAAAGCGGGCCGCCCCGGTCAGACCGTAACCGCGGGAAAGGCGCCCGCCCGATGGAATATCCGATTGCGGGGCCTAAAATCCCCGGAAGCCGAAGCCGGCGGTAACGGTCGCTCCAAGGCGCCGATTTTTCCCGAAAGGGGGACCGACGGCAGGCGGGACCAGCTGGGCGAAGGATGAGAGGTTGCGCGGAAGCCCCGGGGCGGAGCGCGAAGCGAAGGAAAAGGGAGAGGCGGGGCGGGAATAAAGGCCGGGAGCGGACATTCATGGCGGTATTCGCTTCGGGTTTCGCGCCGTTCATGCCCGGTTCTTCGGCAGTGGGCGCAGAGCGGCCCCTTCCCGTCCCTGCGGGCGGCATCGGCACGGGGATCTGGAGAGCGACCCGGAATCATCACTGCTCCCGGCCCCGTCATGGCCCCGCCGGACTGCGCGGAATTCTCCGGCAATGAGACCCCGGTTAACAGCACGCAATCCGTCCGGCTTTGCGGTGGAGCGGCTGTCTTGATTCATCTTCTCCATGCCAAGGAGGAGATACCCCCGGATCAGGCAAGGTTCCCGCGGGGAGTCGGGATGAATCAGGCCGGGAGGGCGTACCGCAGATGCAGGGAGAAAAAACCGGCGCGGGCAGAGACAGCCTCGCACCTTGAGGCAGGGGGGAGAACGTTTCGCCGCTACGCAGTCCCACACGGGGACGAAGACGCCGGAAGTCTTCCGGACCGCCGCGCGGGAGCGGTCACACGCAATCGGCTTCAGAGCGACAGAGTTCTTAGGCGGCGGCGCTTTTCAAGGCGCTAACCGCGGCCGCCGGGGTAACTGCTCAGGACAAACTCTATCGCTTCTTCCTTCGAGGAAACCCTGTTTTCAAGCTGAAGTTCCTCCACCTTCCCCAGTATTTCAGAAAAAACGGGGCCGGGAGAATACCCGAGATCTATGAGGTCCCGTCCGCCGAGAAGCGGCGGGGGCTTTATTTCCTCCCTTCCGTACTCTTCCATCTTTTCCCTGATGAAATCGTAGGCGTCGGTCTGTCCGTGGCTCGCCATGCAGTCGGCAAGGTGCATCTGCATGTGCTCCTCGAAATACGGAAGGGAAAGAAACCTTTTAAGGGTGCTTTTTCTCATGTTGAAAACATCCTTGAACTTGAGATGCTCGAGGATAAGCTCGGAGATTCTCCTTGTCTGCTTCCTGGAGAACCTGAGCCTCCTGCAGATATGCTCGGACATCCTGGCCCCCACCTTGTCGTGTCCGTTGAACCTTATCCTGTCGGACTCGCTGTAAGTGGGCGGCTTGCCCACGTCGTGGAGAAGCGCGGCGACGGCAAGCTCCTCCGAGCAGCGGCCGCCGGTGTTGCCGTGGAGCATGTCCATAACGAGGCAGGTATGCTCGAACACGTCTCCTTCGGGGTGGAACTGGGGGGGCTGGCGCACTCCGCGCATGCGTTCGACTTCCGGAAGAACGTGCTCAAGAAGACCGCTTGAGCTGAGAAGCCTGAGCCCGTTCCCGGGATTGCGGCGGGTGAGTATCTTGACCAGCTCCTCGCGTATTCTCTCCCCGCTCACGACGGATATCGCGGCGGCCTCGCCGCGTATGGCCGAAAGGGCCGCCCCGTCGAGCTCGAAACCGAGACACGACGCGAAGCGCGCCGCCCTCATCATCCTGAGCCTGTCCTCGCCGAACCTTGCCCGGGGGTCTCCTATGGTTCTCACAAGCCTCCGCTCAAGATCCCCGAGGCCGCCCGCGTAATCGTAAAGCTCCCCCGAGAGCGGATCGTAAAGCATTCCGTTTATCGTGAAATCCCTTCTGCGGACGTCTTCTTCGGGGTTTTCCGTGTAGTAGACGCGCTCGGGATGTCTTCCGTCGCCGTAGCTCGATTCCCTCCTGAAGGTGGCGACCTCGAACCTGGCGTCCCCCTTTATCACCAGCACCACGCCGAAGCTCTCCCCCACGGCCACGGTCTTCGGAAACGCCCGCCTGATCTGCTCCGGGGTCGCGCCCGTCGCTATGTCGATCTCGTCGCACTCGACGCCGAGCAGGGCGTCGCGCACGCAGCCGCCCACGAAAAAAGCCTCGTGTCCCTTCTCCCCGAGGGTCTTTACGATCTCAAGAGCCCCCGCGAAATTTTTCTTACCGAAATCAAGTTCCCTTTTCATGAATCCGCCACCACGGCGCGCAAAACGGTTAAGCTACAGTCTTTAATTCTACCCGAATCACGACCCGCAATGGCGGCCCGGACAGAAATGAACGAAAGGAACTTCCGCAATTTTCTCGCGCAAAGAACGAAGGAAAACGGCTCAAGGCTGCTGTTTCAGAAAAAAGACGGTTGGAGCTGGAAGCAGATAACCTGGCCCGACCTCGTCACGGAGGTTGAAAGCATAGCCTGCTTTCTTCTGAATTCGGGGTTCTCGACGGGAAGCAGGATCGTCGTTCTCTCGCCCAACACCCTGGCGTGTCTTTTCTTCGAACTGGCCGTATTCTCGCTGGGAGGAGTCTGCCTTCCCGCGAGGAACGTGAGGGAAGCGGGGGAAATCCTCGCGAACTCGCCCGGAAACTGCTTTTTTCTCTGCGCGTCCGCGGACGAGGCGCGCGGACTCGCCGGGACCCCCGCGCTCGGGGAGAAAATAGAAAAGGTTTTTCTCAGCGTAAACGAGAAAATTCCCGTGGAGGAAAAGACGGTCAGCTACTCAAACGTCGTTAAATTCGGCTTTCTCGGCAGGAAAAAGCTAAGGGACGAGATAAGCGCGATCGGAAGCTCGGTAAAAGAGGACTCCCCGGCCGTGATATTCGACGCGGGGACAGACGCCGGGAGCAGAAGCTTTTCCCACGGAGACATACTCGATCTCCTGCGCCTTGCGGAACGGGAACTGGGAGAAATCTCGATCGAGGACCAGACGTTCTCCTACCTTCCCGGCCGCGGTTCCTTCTCCAAGTTCGCAAACCTGCTCAACCTGCAGACCTCGGCCAGGGGAGCCATAGCGGAAGGCGCGGAAGACTTTTTCGCCGACGTCCCCGAGATAATGCCGGTCATGCTCTTTCTTCCGGGTACCGAGATCGAGAACGTCGTCAGGAGGCTGCGGGGCGAAAACGGTCCGGCTGAGAACCTGAGAAGCGCTCTCGGGGGAAGAACTAGGCTCCTGCTCACGGACGTCCTGCCGTCCGGGAGAACGAGAGACCTGCTTCTTTCGCAGGACATATCGGTCGTCAGGCTCGGCAGCCTTTCGGCCGTTCCCTGAAGATCAGGCCCGGGGTTCGTTCTCCGTTCCCTCGACGCTGCAGAACGCCCTGCCCCTGCTCAGCCTCAAAACGAGTTTCTCCTCGGGCTCAAGCGTCCGGGAATCGCGCACTATCTCTCCGCTTTCTTCCCTTGAGACTATGGCGTACCCCCTCTCAAGAACACCGAAAGGGTTAAGGGAAGTGAGTTTCCCCGAGTAGTTCTCGATGCGCCGTTCAAGATTCTCGATCCGCGAGGTCATGTGATGCCTGAAGCTGTTTGCGAACCCGTCAAGCTGCATGGAGAACATGTCGACGCGGTTGGTGAGGGAACGGCTGAGCCTGAGGCGGAGCTGCGCGAGGTCTTCGAGAATCTCCCTTTTTTCCCTCACGGCAAGCTCCGCGGCCATCGAAGGGGTGGCCGCCCTCACGTCGGACACGAGATCGGCTACGGTCACGTCAACTTCGTGACCCACGGCCGAGATGACGGGAAAGGGGGAAGCGGCGATCTTTCTCGCGACCCCCTCGTCGTTAAAGGCCCTGAGATCCTCCTTCGATCCCCCTCCCCTGGTCACGATCACGAGGTCGAGGCCCTCCATGCCGTAGAGGCGGTCAAGAGCTCCTGTGATCTCGGCCGGGGCGCTGTCGCCCTGGACGCTCGCCGGGGAAATAACGACCTCCACGTTGGGAGATCTCCTGTATACGACCCTGATGACGTCCCTAACGGCGGCCCCCGAGGGGGAGGTGACCACCCCTATCCTGCGGGAGAGAAAAGGAAGGGGGCGTTTTTTCGAGGCGTCGAAAAGTCCTTCCTCGAGAAGCTTCTGCTTGAGCTTCTCGAGTGCGAGCGCGTCGGCGCCCACTCCCTTAGGCTCCATCGCGCTCACGTAGAGCTGGTAGATGCCGTTTTTCTCGTAAACCCCGACGCGCGCGGCGCAGATGACGTCCGTTCCGTTCTCCGGCGTGAACTTTATCCGCTGGTTGTCGCTCCTGAAGCAGGCGGCGGAGACCTGGCTCCTTTCGTCCTTCAGGGAAAAGTACCAGTGGCCGCTTGCGTAATGCCCCTTGAAACCGGAGACCTCCCCCGCGACCCATATCGTCTCCCCGCCGAACTCAAGCTCGATCGCGTCCCTTATCGAGGAATTGAGTTCCGACACGCTGTAGATTCTTCTGCTCATCTCAACCCTAAGCTAATCGGTCGCAAACGCGTTGGCAAGGCCACGGACCGGGAAATCATGGCCGACACAGTCTGAACCGCAAAAATTCCCAATCCGCAGGAATCGACTCAAACTGCGCTGACTGACCGGACTTTTCGGCAATGGAGACCGGGACAGGCGGGATAACGGAAATTACGAAAATCGTAGTCATTATTTACTGAAACCACGGCACCTCGGACTCCACTTCGGCGTTTACAAGCAGCCGCCAGTCGTCGGCACGTCTCGCACGATCCACGGCAGCATGCGGAATGAGCGGTGTTATGTCACGGGCGTTGCGCCGCACATAGTCCTTCAGCGGCTTCGCCTTGTCCACCGCGCCGACAAGTTCCAGGAGGTAGCCAAGGCGCTGGGCCCAGGTAACGGGGGCGGTCCGCGCGGCTTCGCACAGCAGATCCGGGTCAATCTCTTCGGCAAGCTCGCAGAGAACCGTCGCCACGTTGTCCCACCCAGCGGCACGCCTAGCGTAACCCACAAGATCAATCGCGGTCGCTTCGGCACTTGAAATCAGAATCGTCCCGCGCGGCGTATTCAAACTCTTAACCGGAACTTCGGCTATGCGCGCCCGGGAGATGAAGGAAACCCTGACCGCGCCGCAGGAAATCGGCCGGTGGCTCCCGGCGACGGCGACCTGAAACACCTGAGGACTGTGATGAGCGGCGCCGTGATACTTAGCGGCGGAGAGCAAGGCGGCGTAGTAAAGCCGCTTCCGACGTTCCATGAGCTGCGGGATGAAATGGGCTGCGGGCAGGCATCCGACACGCCGGTACTCCGGCGGCACGATGACGTAGAAGCCGCGGCCAGGACTTGCGACCAAGCCCTTCTTCGCCAGCCGTCCAAGAGCAAGCCTGGTCGCCGCGTCCGATACGCCCAGCACCTCGCGCATTTCCGCGGTGGTAAAATGATACCGGCCGACGGAAGCAAAATCATCTATCACCTCGCTTGCCCTGAGACGCTTAATATCCATAACAATTTCCGTATTTATATGCTGAAAGTATCATTATCTGATAGTTTATGCAGTTTTTTTCTTAAGTCAAACACAATTCCCGTAAGCGCATATTTCTCTGATTCTTTGCGTTCGTCCGCTCAACCCCGAGTGGAAGAATCAAACAGGTGAGGAGACCGGCTTTTCACCTTCTCCAGGATTTCTTCTGAAACCCTGAGGTTCTCAAGGTCCTTGAGATGAAACAGCTGGGAAGCCCGCAATTTCTTTGCGCCGGTGAGGTCGGCATCCCTTAGAACCGCCCCGTCGAAATTCGCAAGCTTTAGGTTGGCCCCGGCGAAATCGGCGCCCGTGAGGTCGGCGCCCAGCATGTGGGCCCCCTCAAGGTTGGCGTCCCTGAACACCGCCCCGCGAAGATCGCAAACCTCAAGGTTCACCCCGCGCATGTTCGCGTCGGAAAAATCCGCGCCCGCCATGCTGCACCCCTTGCAGAAGGCAAGCTTGAGAACCGATTTCGAAAACACCGCGCCGTCAAGATTAAGCCCGTTAAGATTCGCCCAGCCGAGATCCGGGATAACGTCGGGCTTCTCCTCCCGCCACCGGTTCCACGCGGCCGCGCCCTCCTTCACCTTCGAGACGTGCTCAGAATCAGCCACAGCACCCCACCGCCGCCGATCCGAAAACCTTGAGCGCGGACAGAAGTATGTAAACCGCGATCGCCACAAGTATCAGGCTTCGGAGAAGTCCCCTGATTCCGCCTTTCGCCCTGCGCCGCATGCTCTCTCCGCAGGAAAGGCATACATCCGTTTTCGCCGTGGTCTCGTAACCGCACTCTTCACATCTTCTGACAGGCTGAAGCGACATCAAACCATCCCTTTTTCCCTCTTAACCGACCCTTTTCAAGGCGGAACGGACAAAGACCGGATGCACCCTGGCGATTTCCCCCGCAAGCTGCCCGATAACGTTCCTTATGTCCCACTGCGCCCCCTCCGACATCCGCAGGTTCGTCAGGTGGTAAAGCTCCCAGAGGTCGAAGCTGCCGCAGACCCTCCTGTTGTGGGCGTTCGTGACGACGTAGCTCGCCACGTCGCGAAGACCGGCGTCGACGAGCTCTCCATAAAACCGCTCGCTTCGCCCGACGGCTTCGAGCAGAAGCTCCTCCGTTCCCGATTCCGCAACGTGCGGCGGAACCGTCACGCCCTCCTCCACGGAAGGCTCCTTCGCGGTCCAGCTGACCTTCCTGTGCCTGAGCAGCTGATGCCACGCCGCCTCGCTCAGGACGAACTCCGCGCCGTATCTGACCGACCTGAATATGCCCGCCGGGTTGTCGTGCTTTCCGAGTTCCCGGACGGCAATTGAAAAGATATTCTCAAGCTCCGGGGTGTTCTCGGAGAGGTGCCTTTCTATGTCCGCGACCGAAAGCCCCGAGAATTCGAAAAGAAGGCCCCTTGCGATCTCCCTCAGGGCCTCGGCCTGGGGGTCTTCCTTTCCCCGCCCCGAGTAGTCAAAAAGGGTGACCGAAGACCCGTCGCCGGGCGCGCTTTCCCCTGAGTCGCCTAGACCGCGCGACAGCTCTTCGAGGGCCTCCCGCGTCCTGACCGTGTAGGGGTTCTCGTCGGCGTACTTAACAAGCGTCGGAACCGAGAACCTGACCTCGCTTTTTATCTCCTCCGCCCTGTCTCTCGCCTCAAGGTAGCGGCTCGAGAGAAGCGCGGAGATGGTCTGCTCCATAGCCCTCGCGTTCGCCGTCATGCCGAGATTCGTAAGCGTGGAGAGATTAAGGGCGTACCTCGCGTCCTCAAACGCCACTTTCTCAAGCGCCCTCAGGTGGGCCTTTTCCTCTTTGTCTTCGGGAACGGGAAACTTCTTTTTCAGAAAAGCAAAGAGCTCCGCGTTTAGCCTCGAGTAAGCCTCGTACTGGAAATCGCAAAGCTCCTCGAACTCCTTTTTGAGGGCGGGGCGCGGGTCAAGCTCCCGGGGAATATAGTTGTCGCCCTTGCGCGGTCTCTGGTATCTCTGCGAGTATTCGGTAAACGAGAGGAACTCGTTCGCGCATTCAAGCAGGGAGGAGAAAAGCCTTGAAACCCTCTCGACTCCTATGTGCACGGTCGCGTGCTCCGCGACGGAAGCGTGGCCGTAGTTAAGAACCCACTTCTCGTGGAACTTCTCCGCCCTGTCCCTCCCCATCTCCTGCTCCCTTATCACGGTGTCTATGTTTTCCCTGAAACTTTTGGGGCTCCTGCTTACGTAGGCGAAGATGACGGCAACGACTTCCTCGGGAATGTTGCTTATGGTGTAGATGTCCCTGTCGAGATTCGAAACGTAGCGTTCCATCTCCCGGGCGACGTTTTTATCATCCATTTTTATCTCGGCGGACAAGCCTGCTCTCCCGTTCCCTCCCATGGCTCCCGCGGTTCAGGAGACCGTATGGGTTTCCTTGAGCTTATCGACTATGTAAGGCATGATCTGGCTCGGGCTTCCGTATATGACGGCGCTTACGTAATCGTCGGCCGGAGTGCTCCTCTCGCCGATGATAACGACCCTGTTCCCCTTGTTCATGACCTGGAAGGGAAAAGACGCCACGGGCTCGATCTCCAGGTTCGCCCCGACGACTATGAAAAGATCGCAGTGCTGAAGCCTCATCCACGACTCCCTTATCTCCCAGTGGGGAAGCGGCTGTCCCGGAAAGGACAGCGGGGGCTTCATCTGGTCGCTCTGGCATTCCTTGCATTTCGGAATGCCGGTCCTGCTGTCCTCGAGGGCAAGCAGTATTCCGTCGGTGCGGTAATCGTTCCCGCATTCATGGCAGTGGATCCAGTTTATCGTCGAGTATATCTCTATTATCTTTTCGCTTCCGGTCTTGCTGTGCAGGCCGTCGGCCGCCTGGGTAAGAACGCAGTCGACGTTGCAGAGAAACTCCATCTCGTAAATGGCTTCGTGTGCGGGAGAGGGCCGGGCCTCGGAGATTCTGGGATAAAAATCCATTATCTTTTCCCAGTACTCTTTTCTTACCTCAGGGCGATTCTTGAATTTCCCTATGTCGGGATTGAAGCTCAGATCCGAAACGTCGGGCAGCCCGGCTTCAAGAGAGAGTTCAACTCCCGTCAGAAAAACTATCTGGGAGGCTTCCCGGATCCACCTGACCGCCGCCGAGAGCGCATCCTGTTCCTGCTCGCTCATTTCAGGTTCTGATTATAACCGCTTGCGCTGACTGTCCGCAAATTGATCGCGGCGCGGCGATGCCGGGCGGATTCAGGACGCGAAAAACCCCGAAACAGCGCAATCAAGTAATGAGGCGTTTACGCTGTTGAATATATCCGCACAGGACAGGGGTTTTCACGGGGGGAGCAGGGAACTCTTTGCCCCGCACTTTTCCAGAAAGCTTGAATCAAGCAAAAAGTTTAAAATTGAATTGAATTCACGGGTTGCCTGACCGAGGGCTACCTCTCACTCCCTGCGCCAAAGGGCGCCTGGCTCGGACAAGCGCCGTGATAAATGCCCGGCAGGAAGTCCAGCGAATGACAACACGGACCCGGAAATTGATGAGGAAGAGGAGGCGCACCCGCCTTAGGGCGCAGAGGATAGCTGTTTCCGGCCAGCCGACTCTGGCTTCGGCGGGCGGGAGTCGAACCCGCTGGCTCGCTTCAGGCGATTTCCGGCTACATCATTGGCCTTTCCTCCTTCCAGAATTTTCCTAGCGCAGAAGTGCATCACCTCTGAAAGTGGGGTTTCAACCTGAGACGCACACTTCGGATTGAAAAAGGGATTGAAAAAATATTCAAATAATTTCAGGCAATTAAATTAGGGATGAGTGGTGATTTTTATTGACAGTCAGTTCAGTACCGATAATATCTAGTCGTCTTCGGTTTTAATATCCGTTTTGGAACTCTCGGCCGAAGCTCAAGGATGTTTTTAATGAATATGAGCAAAAAACAGAAGATATTAATGACAGCGAGGAAGTCTTTTCACCGTTATGGCTATACGGGAACTACAATCAGCGCAATTACACAGGCTTCCGGGGTTTCCATGACCAATTTCTATTATCATTTCAAAAGCAAGCAAGATCTGGCCATGATCATAATAGAGGATCTCTCCCGGGAAATGGAGCAAGGCATATTCGGGGAAACTCTCCTGAACAAGTCCTTATCTCCTCTTGAACGCCTGAACAGTTTCTACGACAAAATCGTGGAAAAGTGCATACTTGACGAATACATGGGCTGCTTTTTCGGAAACCTGACCTTGGAACAGAGTGCGGTCAATGAGAATTTCCGTTCAGTGCTGAGCGCCCTGTTCCAGAGGTACAAGGATCTGATAGCCGAATGCATAAGCGACGGCATCGAGGCAGGCTGTTTCCCCCGGAACCTCGACCCCGAATCCATGGCCAGCCTGATTTACTCGCACATCCACGGGGCGTTCCTCCTTTCGAAAACCCACAAGTCCGCGGAAGTGTTCCGCAACAGCCTGGACGAGATGATGAAACTGATAGTGGTGCCGCAGTCCAAGCGGGACAGCAAGCGCGCTTCCAAGGAAGTCGGCGCGTCAGGGACCGCTTCCTAGTCCCCGTCTGGTTCCCTGCCCCCGCTAAGGCAAGACTTTCTCACAGGTCGTAAAAAACTTTTCCCCAAGATTTTGCGGAGCGGGCGGGTAGAATATCGTACCGTGGGCGCAAAACCTAAGGAAATAAACGAATTTACCGAAAAAGCTCTTCAGATCATCTGGGACAACGGTGAAGAAAGCATATTCTTTTACGACGAACTCAGGCAGATCTGTCCCTGCGCCACCTGCAGGAGACTCAGGAAAAAAAGCAGAACCGGGAAGCTTCCGTTTAAAAAGCGGATACCCCTCGGAAAAAGCGGCTTGGCGCCGGAGAGAATAGAGTACGTCGGGAATTACGCCATAAGGTTCATAGGCGAGAACTGGTGCGAAACCGGGTTCTACACGTTCGATTTCCTGAGGAAAAACAGCGTTGCGGGCGAATAAGGTTCCCGCGGCGAAAAATCACGCGCGCGCGCTTATGGAAAGCCACTTCCTGGTAACAAAGTGGTTGCCGTCCTCGTTCACTTCCCCGTGGAGAAGAATCGCCGGCTCGACCGCGTTCTTCATAGCATCTGAAACGGCCTCGTCCGGATAGCCGTGAAGGGCGCCGGCGGCGTACTGCTGGAAGGAGCTTATATATTCCCACGCTTCTTTCGTAAGGTCAGCGGCGAATTCCCGGGCATCGACAAGGTCGAACCCCACGTTGCCCACGAGTTCCTCGTAGTAGGAGCGCGGGTGGAACTTCGCGGCTTCGGCTTTCCCCTCGACCTTCACTCTTTTCACTCCCTGCTTTCTCAGAAACTGGACGGCGCTTCTCACCTGGGTCCTGTAGAAAGGTATGGTATCCGTTGGTCTTGCCTCTTCGTAGAAAGAGGTGTTGAAAAAGAACCAGCCTCCGGGCTTAAGCGCTTTCTTGATCGCTCTGAGGCTCTTGAGCTGTTCCTCCTCGTCAAGGTAATGTATGCCGTTGCCCCATATGGCCACATCGAGGCTTTTCGGAGGAAGATCGAGATCCTGTATGGACGAGTTGATAAGGGTCAGCTTGTCAACCTCTTTCTCAAGCCTGCGCTTGGCGAGCCTGAGAGCGCCCGCCGACTGGTCAAGGCAGAAAACCGCCGACTCCTTCAGGTTCGCGGGAAGCATATCAAAGAAAAGCTGCGCCATGGTGCCCGCGCCCGTAGCGATGTCAAGGAACCTGTCGAGACTTTCGACCCCCCTGTCAACCATTATCTGGATCCAGTCTCTGGTCATATCGCCGTTTACCTTTCTGTACTCCTCGGTATCGGCAAAAGGCTCGTAATTGTAATCTTCTATGTGCTTTTCCATAGTTTCTCTCCTCGGCTCCCGGCCCGTCCGCACAACATATCTTTTATACCCTGAATTCTAACACAATAGCAACAGGAACATTAAAAAAATAACACTAATAAGGTTAAACCTTGTGATCATCAACTGAGAAAGACGCCGGGGGGAAGCATATGGTCTTTTTATCCGCCGTAATTCACCCCGTCGTTTCAACCCGGTCAGACCCCCTTTTTCTCTCCCCAGAATATCTTGTGAAGCTGCGGAAGCACCCTTACGTTTTCCATGCCGTCGCGAAGAACCCTCTCGGCTATCCAGTCCGCTTTCGTTCCGTAGACGGGCTGGAATATGATTGAAGCCCTTATGCGGCGCTTCGCCATGACACCCCTCGCGTACTCGTAGTCCGCGCTGTCGGCTATCACGAACTTGAGCTGATCCTTCCCCTCCAGGGCGTCGTAAAGCGAAAAATCCATCCTGGAGGCCATGCCCGAACCGGGGCACTTGCAGTCCATGCTCACAACCGAACCGGGATGGGAGAAAATTCCGGGCGGCTTCTTGTTCCCGCTTGTTTCAAGCACGACCGCAAAATCCCTTTCGAGGAGGAATTTCGCTATCTCTTCCACTTCGTCCCGCTGGATAAGCGGTTCCCCGCCTGTTATGCAGACGCGGGAGCAGCCGTACTCAAGAATCCTGCTCAGCACCTCGCCGGTTTCCATATCCCGGAAGTCGGCTCCCTCGACGGCGTACATGGTATCGCACCAACTGCATCTGAGATCACAGGCAAAAAGCCTGAGAAAAACCGTCGGAAGCCCGATATGGACTCCCTCCCCCTGTATCGAAAAGAAAATCTCGCTTACCTTCACCGCCGCTATGCCTCGTACTGAGTCGGGTCGGCCACGTCCGCTTCGATAAAAGCCCTTTTTCTCTCCCTGCACGAACTGCAGGTGCCGCAGTGCATCCGGGAACCCACGTAGCATGACCACGTATCCTCGAAGGGAACCCCGAGACGCGCGCCGAGCCTGACTATCCCGGACTTGTCCATATCCGCAAACGGGGCGACTATGGTGAGGCGTTCGTTATCAGTCGCGAGCCTCTCGGCTTTCTCGAAGGCCGAAACGAACTCCGGCCGGCAGTCGGGATACACGCCCCTGTCGGAATGATGCGCCCCGTAGAATACCGTGTCGCAGCCGACGCTCTGCGAATAGGCGACCGCCAGGGAAAGAAAGATGGCGTTTCGGTTCGGAACCACCGTGGCGGAGAGGGTCCCGTAATTGCGCGCGGACGCGGGAACCCTCGGAATCTCAACGCCGCTGTCGGTAAGGGCGCAGGCGCCGAAAAGAGCCCTTGCGGAAGAAAGATCAATTACGTTGGGGGAAAGTCCCAGGCGGCGACATATCCTCTCCGAGGAACGGACCTCCCTTTCGTGCTTCTGCCCGTAGATGAAGGTAAGGGGGAAAACCTCGTAACCTTCCCCCACCGCCTCGTGGCAGAGAGTAGAACTGTCCACGCCTCCCGAAACCATGACAACCGCTTTTTCAGGCACTTCCCCGGTAAACCCGGTCTCCTTGCAGTATACCGGCCGGGTTTCAGTCCGACCGCACACGGACACGCGTCCCCTGATGAGCGGACGCGACATGCCCGCAAAGCAAGCATAACGGATTTGCCGGTTATTGAAAGCGGCGGAACGCCGCGGAACAGCTATCATCCACCCGCGCCCCACTGCCTCCGGCCTCAGCCGCGCCGAGGAAAAACACCCCTTCCGAGAAAAACCGCGCAACCAATAGCGAGTACGTTCAGAAACAGTCCGACAGCACCGCCGTCGCGCGCATCCGTCTCCGCAACAAGGGCGCACCCGCCGCCCGACCCGGTCGTTCCACCTTCCGGTTCCGGTTTCGAGATTCCCGGGTAGTAGCCAGAACCCAGGACAAAGCTCCTGGAAGGCAGAAAACGCTCAAACCTGATTTCCTCCACATAACTCAGCCTGGGCGAATCGTAGTCCCCGCTGTCGGGATCGTCCGGGTCGCGCCACAGGTACTGCACGAAACCCGGCCCCGGACCGTCCCCCGCCAGATCCAGGTCATCGCACTGGAGTTCCTCGCCTCCGGCCGCCCTGAGAATCTCCTCTCCGACATCGCATCCGTTTTCGTCCTCAATGTCCAGCGGGGCGCCCGCAAGATCCGAATCCCCGGGAGCGAGAAAGAACTTCTTGTCCTCGTCGGCGCTGATCATGAAAAGATGGACGGAACCGTGCTTCCAGTCCCCGTCCGCTCCGAAACACTCCGCCAGATTCCTGATCCCCTCCTCTTCCGACGCCACATTGCGCAGAAGCGTCCCGACCCCGGCTCGCGCCTCCTTCACGAAAGCCGCCAGAGTCCCGGGATCCCTTGCCCGTTCCACGTCCTGGGCGGTGACGACAGGTCTGTAATCGGGGCAGGTTTCGTCGCGATTGTCACCGCCGGGAGCGCCACCGCCGGGAGCAGAAGCAGCGATCCCGCCCGTACTTACCGTCACGGGACCGTAAGATACGTCTTCGCATCCATCTACGATAGCAGTTAACGATACCGCGTATGTGACTCTGGCGGGGGCATTGTTGCTGTGATGCCCGAAAATAGTGTAGGAGATTTTATCCCCGTCAGTCTCGTAGTAGCCTTTGCCTGCAGGACCGACAACACCCGAGAAGCCCAGTCGTGGGGAATCCTCCCAGGTTACCTTATAGGTGGCATTTGGAATCTCATCCCAGCTAATCTTAATCTGGAACTCCGAAGATCTGCCGTCGTGGGCGGTGTCGTGGGCAACAAAAGACCCCGACGCTTCAAACCCCGTTACGCCGGTTATAAATCTTTTGCCGAGGCCTCTTAACCACGTATTGAACTCATTGGATGACGGGGTGCTTACGTCCGTACACCTTATGTTCAGGCTCGAAAGACCCGAAATGTCCTTCAGTCTTACCGGCAGTGTTCCGCTCAGGCTCGGGTTGGCCGAGAGGTTGAGTGTCGTAAGACTGCCCAGGGCCTCAAGACTGTTGCTGACAGGGTTCTTCAGACCGTTGCCGGAGAGGTCAAGCTTCGTGACCCTGCCACTGCTGTCGGTGGTGACTCCGTACCACTCTCCCATAGACTCGGAACTCAGCCAGTTGGTGCTGTCTCTCCAGTCCAGACCGCCATTTGCAGAATATAAGCTCTGTAATGCGGCGCGGTCTATTGCTGCTGTATCTAGAGCAAGGTCGAGATTCGGATTGCCCCAGTACGCCAATTGCAGAATTCGGGGGCTCAGGTCCTGCATCGTCCCGCTTAGGTTGTTGTTGCTGAGAGACAATTCGTAAAGTTGGCTGAAGCTGCTGAGGTCCGGTATCGTCCCGCTTAAGCTGTTGTCGTTGAGATACAGGCGTTTCAGGGTGGTCGGAAGATACGACACGTTAATCTCTCCGCTTAAGCTGTTGTTGTTGAGATACAGATGGTAAAGGGTGGCTAAGCCGCTCAAGTCCGGTATCGTCCCGCTCAAGCTGTTGTTGTTGAGATACAAGCGTTGCAGGGTGGTCGGAAAATCCGACGCAGCAATCGTCCCGCTTAAGCTGTTGTTATTGAGATACAGGAAGTAAAGGTTGGAGAAGCCGCTGAGGTCCGGTATCGTCCCGCTTAAACTGTTGTCGTTGAGAATCAGGTGGTAAAGGGTGGTCGGAAGGTACGACGCGTTAATCTCTCCGCTTAATTTGTTGTTGTTGAGATACAGGGTGTAAAGGTTGGCTAAGCTGCTCAGGTCCGGTATCGTTCCGCTTAAGTCGTTGTCGTTGAGATGCAGGTAGTACAGGCTGGTCGGAAAATCCGACGCAGTAATTGTCCCGCTTAAGCTGTTCAGGTCCGGTATCGTCCCGCTTAAGCTGTTGTTGTCGAGATACAGTATTTGCAGGCCGGACAAGTGGCTCAGGTCCGGTATAGCCCCGCTTAAGTTGTTGTTGGTGAGAATCAGCGACGCGACCCTGTCCCCGATTACCGTAACTCCGCTCCACTGGCCGACTGGGTCACTGGTCTTCCACTTATCGTCATCTGTCCACGACGCGCCGCCCGTCGCATCGTATAACGATTCAAGAACCGTGCAGTCCCTTTTCAGGTCTTCGCTTGCCTGAGCGGCACAGGAGGTGGAGTACTGCTGGGCGCTCCCCGTCACCACAAAGAGGACACTGAACAGGAACGCAAGAAAGAACAAACCTCTCGAAAACAACATGAACATCCGATTCTCCTTATTGTTGAGTTAACAGGATCACCCTGGCCTGAATGATAATGCTTCTTGTTTAGACATAATTGGTTAGTATAATCGCCCCCCTCCCCGATATCTGTCAATAAAAATTAGCGCTCACTCCTAACTTAACTGCCTGAAGTTTCTCATTTATTTTTTCGGCGGAAAGCAGGAAGAATTGCTCGGGACCGCTTCTCTGACCGGAAGAACCAACCGGAGCGGATTTTCAGGCCGGGTTAATCCCCAGTCAGCATGCGGCTGAAGACAAAAAACAAGGATATGCCGTTTACGTATCTCCACGCCGCGTTTGAGGATATACGGAAAGCATGTATGCACCCCTGCCGCAGCCACCTCCGTCATTCCGCTGGTACTCCAGCGACGGAAGTTTCCGCCGTTTCCCCCCGCATGTCTTCCGGCCGCGGGCCGCTAGGGGGCCGATCTGAAATCTTCTCTGCGGCGGCAGATCGGAATCCGCGGGGGTTCAGAATGTTGGCAGAAACGATTTACAGAGTAAAATTTAGGCGGGACGGAGAGAAAAACCCATGAGCGAAACGGAAAAGGGACGGGAACTTCTTTTCGGAGATTTTCCGGCCGTATCGAAGGAAAGCTGGAAGAAGGAAGCCGAAAAGAAGACCAGGGGATCTGCCGGGCCCGGGTTCTACGACAACCTCATATGGCGTACCGAAGACGGCATAGCCGTTGAACCCCTCTACACCGAAGAAGAGGCCGGAGACTTCCTCCCGGGGGAAAACCCGCTTCCGGGGGAATTTCCGTTCGTCCGGGGAACCCGCGGAAAAAACAACAGCTGGCTTATTGCGGAAGAGATCAAGCTCGCCGCGCCGGAAGAGGCCGGAGCCGCGGCGCTCGCGGCAATAGAAGGCGGAGCGGATTCTCTTACCTTCATTCCGCAGGCGGAAATGAAACCCGAGGTCATCGAAACTCTTCTAGAAGACATAGATCCCCTGCGCACAAGCATAAACTTCGCCCTGAGGGAAAACCCGGAGGAAGCCTGCAGGCTTTTTATTTCCTCCTGCGCCGGAAAGGAAATCGACACGCGGGAACTCGTCGGGGCCGTGTTCTTCGATCCCCTGTCGGAACTGCTCGCGCGCGGGTCTCTCGCGACGCCGCTTGACGAAAACGTGGATAAAATCGCGGAGGCCATCGGATATCTCTCAGGTGCCGCGCCCGGCTACGCGGCGTTTTCTGTAAGAAGCTCGCCGTTCAAGGACTCGGGCGCGACCATAGCCCAGGAACTCGCCTTCACCGTCGCCGCGGCGGTCGAGTACCTGGTCATGCTCCGCCGAAGGGGCGTCGACTCAGACAGCGCCTGCCGCCACCTCGTCTTTTGCTTTTCCACGGGATCGAGCTACTTCGCGGAAATCGCCAAGCTTCGCGCCGCGAGAGCGCTCTGGGCGAACGTAGCGCGACAGTTCTCCCCCTCCTCCGCCGAATCCGCGAAAATGAGGATCCACTGCCGCACCGCCGCCTTCAACAAAACCGTTTACGACCCGCACACGAACATACTGCGGACGGCGCTTGAAGCCATGGCGTCCGTGATCGGGGGTGCGGACTCCCTGACCGTGGAGCCCTTCGACGCCCACTACGGGGAACCCGGCGGGTTCTCAAGGAGGGTGGCGAGAAACATTCAGCTTCTAATAAGGAACGAATCCCACCTGGGCGCGGTGACCGACCCAGGAGGCGGTTCCTACCACGTAGAGAAGCTGACGCAGTCCGTTTCGCGGAAATCCCTCGAGCTGTTCCAGGAAATAGAAGGAAAAGGCGGCTACCTCGAGTGCCTGAAAAGCGGCTTCATACAGGACGCGGTCGAAGACAGCAGGAAGAAAGTCCTGAGCGACGTTTCCCGGAGGAAAAAAACGCTTGTCGGGACAAACGAGTTTCCAGATCCGCTTGAAAAAGCGGCGGGGGACATCCGGAAAACCCCGCCCCCGGAAAAAGGGACGGACGCTCCGGCCCCGGCGGTAAGACCTCTTGTGGAGTCGAGGGCGGCCCGGGCTTTTGAGGAGATAAGGCTCCTGAGCGAGGAATTCGCGGATAAAACGGGCGGGGCGCCCAGGGTTTTCCTGCTTCACCTGAGCGATTCTCCGCAGGCAGCCGCAAGATCGGTTTTCTCGATGAATTTCTTCGGATGCGGGGGGTTCGCCATAGTCGACGGAGCGGAGAGTCCGGGCACCGACGAGGGAGTCGCGGCGGCCCTGCGCGAGAATCCGCTCGCAGCAGTGATCTGCGGTTCCGACAGGGATTACGAGCGGTCCGCGGAGGAAGTCGCGAGAAAACTCAAGGACGGGGGAGCGCAAATAAAAGTCGTCGTCCCGGGCGCCGGAGAGGGCGCGCGGGAAGGTCTCGCACGGGCGGGGGTGGATGATTTCATCGACGCGGATTCGGATGTCCGCGGCATCCTTGAGAGATACCAGCGGCTGGCTTTCAAGGACGGGGAAGGATCATGAGACCTGATTTTTCGAAAATAAATCTCGGCTTCGGCGGAGACAGAAGCGCGGACGCGCGGGCGGGCGCAGACGTCGCGAGGGAGTCGCCCGAGAAAATAGACATAAAGACGTTTTACGTCCGCGACGACCTCGGCGACTGCGAACACCTGGGGTTTGTCTCCGGGATTCCGCCCTACCTCCGCGGACCCTACCCGACCATGTACGTCACGAGACCCTGGACCGTCAGGCAGTACGCGGGATTCTCCACCGCGGAGGAGTCAAACGCCTTTTACAGGAGAAACCTTGCCGCGGGGCAGAAGGGACTTTCGATAGCCTTCGACCTTCCGACTCACAGGGGATACGACTCGGATCACCCCAGGGTTTCGGGAGACGTCGGAAAGGCGGGCGTGGCGATAGATTCCGTGCTCGACATGGAGATCCTCCTCGACCGGATACCCCTTGACCGGATATCGGTTTCCATGACCATGAACGGCGCGGTTCTGCCGATCATGGCTTTCTACATAGCGGTCGCGGAGCGCCGGGGAGTGGAACCGGAAAAACTCAGCGGAACGATCCAGAACGACATACTCAAGGAGTTCATGGTAAGGAACACCTACATCTACCCGCCCGAATTCTCGATGAAGATAGTCTCTGACATTTTCGAATACACGTCTGAGAACATGCCGAAGTTCAACTCGATAAGCGTGAGCGGCTACCACATGGAGGAAGCGGGCGCCACGTCGGACATAGAGCTTGCCTACACGCTCGCCGACGGCCTCGAGTACCTGAGGGCGGGCGTCGGGGCGGGACTCGACATCGACGATTTCGCTCCCAGGATTTCCTTTTTCTGGGGAATAGGCATGGACCATTTCATGGAAATCGCGAAAATGAGGGCGGCGAGGATGCTCTGGGCCAAGATCGTCAGGACCTTCGAGCCCCGAAACCCGGCGTCGCTCATGCTGAGAACCCACTGCCAGACCTCGGGATGGAGCCTCACGGAGCAGGACCCGTTCAACAACGTGACGAGAACATGCGTCGAAGCCCTGAGCGCGGTGCTCGGCGGCACCCAGTCGCTCCACACAAACGCCCTGGACGAAGCGATAGCCCTTCCCACCGACTTTTCCGCCAGGATAGCGAGAAACACCCAGCTTTGCCTTCAGAAGGAAACGGACGTGTGCAGGCTGATCGATCCCTGGGCGGGATCCTACTACGTCGAGAGCCTGACTCACAGCCTGGCGGGAAGGGCCTGGGAGCTCATAACGGAAATAGAGGAACTGGGAGGAATGTCCAAGGCCATAGAGACCGGCCTGCCGAAAATGAGAATAGAGGAAGCGGCGGCGCGGAAACAGGCGAGAATAGACTCGGGAAAAGACGTGATAGTGGGAGTCAACAGTTATAATTCGGACGCGCGGGAGGAATTCGACATACTGGAAGTGGATAACCGAAAGGTGAGGGAGAACCAGATCAGAAGACTGAGGGAGCTCAAGGAAAAAAGGGATTCCGGGGCGCTCGGGCGCGCGCTCGGGAAAATCACCGAATGCGCGAAAACGGGGCGGGGCAACCTTCTCTCCCTGGCGGTCGAGGCCGCGAGGGAGAACGCCACCCTCGGAGAAATATCGGACGCGTGCGAGGAGGCGTGGGGAAGATACCGCCCCGGATGGCGCACGATCTCGGGAGTGTATTCATCGGAAATCTCGAAGGACGCCGGATTTGCCAGGGCGAGGGAGCTTGCCGACCGTTTCGCCGCCCTGGAAGGGAGAAGGCCCAGGATACTGGTCGCGAAGATGGGCCAGGACGGCCACGACCGCGGAGCGAAGATAATAGCGACGGGTTTCGCCGACCTCGGTTTCGACGTGGACATAGGCCCGCTTTTCCAGACCCCCGAGGAAGCGGCGAGGCAGGCGGTTGAAAACGACGTCCACGTAATCGGAATATCAAGCCTGGCCGCCGGCCACAAGACGCTCATCCCCGAACTCATAGAGAAGCTCGGCGACATGGGAGGCGACGACATAGTGGTGGTCGCGGGAGGGGTAATACCCAAACGCGATTACGACTACCTGAGAAGCGCCGGGGTCTCGCAGATATTCGGCCCGGGGACCGTGCTGTCCGAAGCGGCCGAAGCCATACTCGCGCCCCTCACGGAAACCCGAACATGACCCCCCACGGAAAAACGGAAGCGGAAACTTACCGCCAGGGCATAGCCAGGGGAGAAATACCGGCCCTCAGCAGGGCGATAACCCTCGCGGAGAGCACCCTTCCCGAGCACAGAAAGCTCGCGCGGGAGATAATCACGTGGTGCCTGCCGCGGTCCGGAAAATCCGTAAGGGTGGGAATCACGGGCATACCCGGGGTCGGAAAGAGCAGCTTCATAGAATCCCTGGGGCTCTACCTGGCCCGCGAGCGCGGAAAAAAGATAGCGGTGCTCGCGATCGATCCCACGAGCAGCGAGACCGGGGGAAGCGTTCTCGGCGACAAGCTCAGGATGCAGGAGCTTTCCCGGCACGAAAACGTCTACATAAGGCCTTCCCCGTCGGCCGGTTCCCTGGGAGGGGTCGCGAAGAAGACAAGCGACGCCGTGATTCTCTGCGAGGCGGCGGGATTCGACACCATCTTCATAGAGACGGTGGGAGTCGGGCAGTCAGAAATCACCTGCCACTCCATGGTCGATTTCTTCATGCTGCTCATGATTACCGGGGCGGGAGACGACATCCAGGGAATAAAAAAGGGAATAATCGAGCGCGCCGACGCCGTGGTGATAACCAAGGCGGACGGGAGAAACAGAAAAAAGGCGGAGCTCATGAAACAGGAAATGGAGGAGTCGCTGGGATTTCACAGGCCGCCGCCCGAGTCCGGCTGGGTTCCCAAGGCGCATGCCTGCTCCTCCGTTACGGGCTACGGAATAAGGGAAATCTGGCAGTGCGTCATGGACTACGAGAATATCTGCAGGGAAAACGGATACTTCGCGGAAAAAAGAAGAAAGCAGGCCGGGTACCGCCTGCACGAGGCCCTCGCCCAGAATCTTGAGGACAGCTTCTATGAACACCCGCTCGTCAAGGAGAGGCTCGTCAGGGTGGAAAAAGAAGTGATGGAAGGAAAGACGGATCCCTACACGGGAGCCGCGGATCTGCTCGATCTTTATTTCGAAGGGCTTCGTCCTCCCCGCTCGGCACAGGAAAAATGATCATCAAGGCTCTCTCGTCGAAATACATAAACGAGATCGTTAAGATCGAAAACGAGTCCTTCATCTCTCCGTGGCCGAAGCAGGTGCTCGCGGACTACATCAAAAGATCCGGGTTCTTCTGCAACATAGCAGTAAACGGAAATGACGAAGACGTCGCGGGCTACTCAATATCCACCCTTGTCTACGACGAGATTCACGTATTCAAGATCGCCGTGGCGTCCTGCCACAGGAGAAAGGGAGTGGCGGTCGAACTGCTCTCGGACACGTTCAGTTTTTATGAAAAAATGGGCGCCCTCTCGGTCGTTCTCGAGGTAAGAACGACAAACGCCCCGGCAATCGCGCTTTACAGAAAGCTCGGGTTTGAAATTCTCAGAACACGCAAGAACTACTATGGAAGGGGAAAAGGGGACGCCTACGTCATGGGCCTTGCGCTCGAGAGCTACTATCAGAAGTTTCTCTCCGCCACGTAATCGGCGAGGCGGCCGAGAGATTCCCTGTAATCGCTCCGCGGTATCCCGTCCAGGGATTTTTTCGCTTCAGTCACGAACTCTTTTGCCCGCTCCCTGGTCAGATCGACCCCGCGGTAGCGGGTTACCAGCTGCGTTATCTCCGCTATCTCGGAACTGTCGAGATCATCTTCCCTGTCAAGCGTTTCGATCACTTTGCGCTTCACGTCCCCGGGGGCGTTTTCAATCGAGTAGTAAAGCGGAAGGGTCATCTTCCGCTCAGCCAGGTCCTGTCCGGTCTTTTTCCCGAACTTGTTTTCCTCGGAACAGTAGTCAAGCGCGTCGTCTACAAGCTGAAACGCTATTCCTATGTTGCGTCCGTAGTGCGAAAGAGCCTCGACCGCTCCGTTTGAAGTATTCGCCAGGAGCGCTCCGGTCTCGGTCGAGCACTCGATGAGCGCGGCCGTTTTGTGATCGATCACGGAAAAGCAGAAATCCTCCGAGATCTCGACCATTTTTCTCTCGCTCATAATCTCGAGCACGTGGCCCTCGGCAAGGCGCGACGAGGCCCTGGAGACCACTCTCAGGAGTTCAAGGCTGCCGCAGCTGTATATGAGCTCAAGGCCCCGGGCCAGCATGAAATCCCCCACGAGCACGGTGGGCTTGTTTCCCCAGACCATGTTGGAAGAGGCGTTTCCCCTTCTGAACTCCGCCTGATCGACCACGTCGTCGTGAAAAAGGGTGCCCGCGTGGAAAAGTTCAATCCCTGCGGCGGCCGCGATCCGGTCCCCCCCGTCGGCAAGCCCGCAGGCGGCGCTTGAGAGAAGAACGAGAGAAGGCCTGATTCTCTTTCCTCCCCCGCCGAGCAGATACCTGGATATTTCGTAAACCAGAGGAATGTCGGATTTTATGAATTCATCGATTTTCCTCTCCGTTTCCGCGAGGCTGGGGTGAATTATCTCAATTATGTCCGAGAACTCCATCGGACGCTTAGACTATACGAACGAACCCTCCAAGTCAAAAGACTGCCGACGGCAAAACAAAGGGAACCGGACAGTCAGTTTATTACCAGCACTTCCCCTTCATATGCTTTGACGGCGGCGCGAGAGCCGGTTAGGTTACCGCTAACCGGCCATTTCGAAGGAACCCAGTCACATGCGTTGGCAAAGAACAAGCAGGCTCGTTTTCTGCCTCCTGCTCCTGTCCGCAGCGGCATGCGGACAAGGGTCGGACGATAACACGGACGACCGCCCGCTCGATGGGTCGGTCGTCATCAACGACAATGTGGACAGAGTCATCGCGCTCCAGAAAAGCGACGCGTATGAACTCGAAACAGACGGCGCCCACGCGCCGGTCATCGAAAACGACACGCTTAGCCTCACAGTGTCGTACGGCGGCGGCTGTGAAGCACACGACTTCACCCTCGTCACGGACGGCAGCTTCATGGAATCAGACCCCGTCCAGCTCGCCGTCACCCTGACCCATAACGCCAACGACGACCCGTGCGAGGCGTACCTGACAGATCGCTATGTCTTCGACCTGGCACCCATCAAAACGCGGTATCAGGAAGCCTACGGGACGGACGAAGGTTCCGTCATCCTGCATCTCTGGCACCTGCCGCATCCGCGGCACTCGGGCACACCCGGCTCTCTCGAACTCGTCTACGATTTTGCGCCATGACTTCGATAAAACCGCCGCCCTCGCGCGTAACGGCAACCGACCTCTCGCGAGCATCCCCGCGCCGACAAGTCAAAGACTGGACACCGCCGTTAACCTGATGTAAGTTTCCTTTCTCAAATGAAATTTTTCGCAAAACAGCCCGCGGGGGCGCAACGGTAAACCGCTTTGAACCTGTTTGATATCCTACTCTTGTTCATGATTCTGGTCTGTTTCGGGGCAGGACTCAGGTCAGGCCTCATAAAGCAGGTCTTCTCCCTGACCGCCATAGTAGGGGGAGTGGCGCTGGGCTTTTTTTTCCATGAGCCGCTGGGGGGCGTCCTGCTCGAAAAAAACATTATCGCCGAACCGAGAATCGCCGACATCCTGGGATTCGTGGTCGTAGCCTGCCTTGCGTACATGCTCATACACTACCTTTCCCATTTCCTGACGGACCTGCTGGAAAAGGTCAGACTGGGATGGATTAACCACCTGCTCGGCGGGGCGATGGGGGCTATAGTCGGCCTGCTGCTCTGCTACCTGGCAGTAACCGGAGTCAAGCAGTTTGCGGATGAGGACGCTCCTTTCCTCAGGAATTCCCTTCTGGCCCCCAAGGTCGTCACCGGATATCACATTATCAGGGAACAGGCGCCGGATGATCTTGACGAGAGCCTGGAAAAACTCCGGGAACTGCGGGAAGGAAAGCAGAAATCAGACTTTGAGTGAGTGCCGGATAAGCTGTATCAGAACTGAAAAGTACTTTGTCATTTGGAATACAAAAGACGGGTTCCACCAACCTAAGCTAAAACGGCAACATGAGAATCATTTGACTTGCATTTCTTTTCATCCAACAGCTTTTTACTCAGCACCCACTAAAGACCCACGAACCTCCGAGCCTCTTCCATAAAGAATCTGCGGTAGTGAATCGGCGCGCCCAGAATATTGCCCTCTTCATCAAATCCAAGCGAGTGAATTAAGACATGCTGTCCCGTACGCTCAAAAAACAGGACAGAAACGTCCTCCGGCCTTAATGGAATGTTATTGTCACGAATTTCCATGCGCACCCGATCAAGTATATAGTCGCCGTGAGTCTCAACCACAAGCCGGGAACCTTGCGCGGCGACCTGGCAAAACAGGCTCCCAAGAGCGGCCTGAACCCTTGGGTGAAGATGCAGTTCCGGCTGCTGTAACAGTATTAACGGAGCTTTATCCTCGCGAAACAGTTCCGTCAGAACAGGCAGAATCTGACTTATGCCATAACCCGCGTCAATTAAGTTGCGCCAAGGTCCTTTTCGACCGCCCCCGAACTTCCTCACCTGCAATTGAAAAGGCGAACCCAGGGAATCTCCGAAATGCCTGACTCTGATTTCATCAAAGAGCCCTGAATCATGTCCGAATTTTTCAAGCTTGTCTTTAACAGTCTCCCATGTTGCCTTATGCCGTGCGTAAATGTCGGCCAGATACATTGGAACATGGCCGCCTTCGGGGTCCGAAGACATCTGAGCCGGATCGTAAGTACGCCGCGGTCTGGAACGTACAGGAGCGCTAAAGTAGGGCCCACGCGCGCGGACAGGATTTCTCAAGACTCGACTGCAAAGACTGTAAATCCGCTCCAGGTCTTTCTTGTCAATCTCTTTGGAACCATCCAGGGGAATAAATTTCTTTTCATTCTCCGCAGCCGCAATCGCAAGAGAATATATCAAAGGAGAAACCCCGTAGCGGATGCCTAATGAATTATTCGTGTCCGACCCAAATGAAGTACTCCAGGAATCCCTTGCCGTACCAATGCGAAGCTCAAGATTTCGGTTCTCGATTTCCGCTAGTTCCTCAACCCACAGATCTTCACAGACAAAACGCCTTCGCACCGGAACAGGTACGGTTCCTTCTTTCGCGAAAGTCACTTCAAAGCGGCAGGTTTTATCCGCACCGGTCCCTCCGTCCCTCAATTCCCCGAAGCAACCGGCGGTTGAACAGAAACCCGCTTCAAACGCATCAACCCGCCCGTTTCTCCCGCCCCCGTTGTGAACAATCTCTTCAAAACTGCCAAGGTCGCAAGGAGCTTCCTTGAAATCCGGAACCCGGTTCCGATAAGCGACATCCCAGAGAACCCGGATCATGGCCATAAAAGATGTCTTGCCAGTGCTGTTCTCACCCACAAGCAAGGTCAGCGGAGCTAATCTAGCGACTTGCTCATCCTTGAAGCATCGGAAATTTTTAAGCGTAATACTCCTCATGGCATTCCGCCTTTTCTTGGACCAGAGAACCTCGAAAGGCTTTCGTATTCTCACGAAGGGAATGTTATATGCTGACAAAATAGGTGTAAAGCAAGAATTGTTGCTGATTCCAGTTCGCGACAAACTGCCAAGTTTCCCGCTCTTAATTAACCGCGCCGATTCAGTTAAACTCTTATGCGAAGAGCTTTCTGCGCGTGGCTTTTCTCTAGAACGACTCGCGACATGGTTTCGATAACTACTCTTGACGAATTCATCATAAGAAATCAGTATGAATTCCCCTATTCCACCGGGGAGCTCTCCAGGCTGCTCCGGGATATAGGGTTCGCGGCGAAAATAGTTCACAGGGAAGTGAACAAGGCCGGTCTGGTCGCGGATATTCTGGGCAAAACGGGCCAGATAAACATCCAGGGAGAAGAGGTAAGAAAGCTCGATTCCTACGCGAACGAGAAGTTTCTGACCGCGCTTGAACATGGCGGAGAATGCGCGGGGGTGGCGTCTGAGGAAAACGAGGATTTCATAGCGTTTTCCGACGAGAACTCGAGAAACTCGAAATACGTCATAGCCATCGATCCTCTCGACGGGTCCTCCAACATAGACGTGAACGTGTCGGTCGGAACCATATTCTCCGTGTACAGGAGAACGTCTAAGATGTTCTCCCCGTGTCTCAAGGAGGACTTCCTGCAGCCGGGCAAGGCCCAGACGGCCGCCGGATACATAATATACGGTTCCTCGACCATGCTGGTGTACACTACCGGCCACGGAGTGAACGGGTTCACCCTCGACCCGTCGATAGGGGAGTTCTGCCTCTCCCATCCGAACATAAAGATCCCGAGCCACGGCAGCATCTTCTCGGTCAACTACTACAACTACCCGAAATTCCCCGACAGGGTGAAGGCGTATCTCGATCACTGCAGGGACGGGGAGAACAGCTCAAGCCTTTCGCTCCGGTACGTAGGATCCATGGTGGCCGACATACACAGAAACCTGCTCAAGGGAGGAATATTCCTCTATCCGCGGACCACGGACTCTCCCGACGGAAAACTCAGGCTGCTCTACGAGTGCAACCCGATGGCCTTCATCGTGGAACAGGCCGGAGGGGCGTCGTCAAGCGGAACGGAAAGAACTCTCGACATCCAGCCGGCGGAACTTCACCAGAGAAGCCCCATATACATAGGTTCCTACAACATGGTAAGCAAGTTCGTCAACTTCCTGAAGGACGCAAAAGAACCCGGGGAGAAGTGAAAATGGGTGAAAAAACAAGCTTCGGGCTCACCGCCCCCCTTCCGGGAAAACCGGTCACGGAACTCGTGGACTTCGCCGTCCGCTGCGAGGAGGCCGGTTTCGACGCCGTGTGGTACCCGGACCACATACTGTTCATGGCGAAAAAACTGACTCCCGAGGTGTGGTCGGTAATCACGGCCGCGGCGGTAAAGACGGACAGGATACGCCTCGGAGCCATAGGGGACCCTCACAGGTCCCATCCCGCGATGTTCGCGCACAGGCTCGCGACCGTAGACAACCTCTCGGGAGGAAGAACGTTCAGCTGCCTCGGGTACGGGGAAAAAATGAATCTCGACTACTACGGCATAGACTGGAACAGGCCTCTAGCGCGTCTTAGGGAATCCGTGCCGCTCATGAGGAGGCTCTGGGCCGGGGAGACTGTGACCTTCCGGGGGGAGTTCTTCTCTCTCAGCGAGGCCGAGGTAAGGGTAAGCCCCGTTAACGGAAAGGACGTTCCCGTATACATCGCCGCGACCGGACCCAAGGCTCTCGGGGTCGCGGGCGCGCTCGGGGACGGCTGGGTGACAAACGCGATGCCCACGTGGGTTTTCTCAAGCAAGCTCGCCGAAGTGGAAAAGGCCATGGGCGGTAACGCCGCCGCGGAGAACTTCGAGAAGTGCATATACATTTTCGTGTCCATAGCCAGGGACGGGGACGCCGCCTACGAGACCCTCGACAGAATAAAGCACGCCATAATCTGGCCCGACGTGATAGAGGAAGCCGGATACGGCCTCGAAATAGAGCCGCGGTACAGGGGGCTTTCCTACACGAGCATAATGCCGAACGACCAGGACATGCTGACCAGGTTCCGCCAGATGGGAGAAAAATACTACACGAGGGAGATACTGTCTGACTTCGTCATATACGGAACGGCCCGAGACGCTATAAAAAGGTTCGAGGAATACGTAGAGGCCGGAGTCACCCACTTCATAATCAGGGATTTCAGCCCCGACCCTGAATACTCCTTCAACGCCCTCGCGGGAGAGGTGACAGGCCACTTCAGGTAGGGACCCGGAACTGCTCAGGCGATCGTGATTCCCCGCTCCAGGTAGACGTTCTGAATGCTTTTCAGAAGCGCGACCCCTTCCTTAAACGGTTTCTGGAAGGATTTTCTTCCGCTTATCAGCCCCATCCCCCCTGCCCTTTTGTTCACGATGGCGGTTCTCACCGCGTCTGTGAGATCGTCCGAGCCCGAGGCTCCTCCCGAATTTATAAGCCCCAGCCTCCCCATGTAGCAGTTCGCGACCTGGTAGCGGGTAAGGTCTACGGGGTGCTCTGAGGTAAGTTCCGAGTAAACCAGCTCGTGGGTTTTCCCGAAGGAGAGAGCCGTGAAGCCCTCGTTGTTTTCAGGAAGCTTCTGCTTGACTATATCCGCCCCCATGGTCGCCGAGAGATGGTTCGCCTGCCCGGTGAGATCGGCCGAAACGTGGTAATCGGCCTCGTCCTGCCTGAAAGCCGGGTTTCTCAGGTAAGCCCAGAGTACGGTCGCGAGCCCCAGGGAATGGGCGTGGCTGAAAACCTCCGATATCTCCTGGATCTGACGGGAGCTTTCCTCTGAACCGAAATACACGGTCGCCCCGACCGCCACTGCCCCCATCTGGAAGGCCTGGTCCACGTTTCCGAAGAGGATCTGGTCATAAGTGTTGGGATAGCTGAGAAGCTCATTGTGGTTGATCTTGACTATGAAAGGAATCCTGTGCGCGTATTTTCTTGAGACGGAAGCGAGCGCTCCCGCGGTCGAGGCGACGGCGTTGCATCCCCCCTCCATGGCGAGCTTCACTATGTTCTCGGGATCGAAATACATGGGGTTCACCGCGAAAGACGCTCCCGCGGAGTGCTCAACCCCCTGGTCCACGGGCAGGATCGACACGTATCCCGTCCCTCCCAGGCGGCCGTGGTCAAGTATGGTCTGCAGGTTCCTTATCACCGCGGGCGGGCGGTCGTTCTGCGCGAACACCTCGTCCACGTAGTCCGGGCCGGGAAGATAGAGGTCTTCTTTGCTTATCGTCGCGCATTTGTGGGCGAGCAGGTATTCCGAGTCCTCTCCCAGCGCCGCCTGTATCTGATCGATCCCCTTAAGTTCCTTTATTGCCATGGGCTCTCCCTTGAAAAAATCTTAAGATCCTACAGAAATAGATACCTGATCCGGCCCTAGCTGTCACTGAGAATCGATATTCCCGGAAGGTCCGACCCTCCGAGGAACTCGAAACAGGCCCCGCCCCCGGTCGACACGTGGGTCGCTTCGGAGAACTTGACCCCGGACTTCTTAAGCGACGCCACGCTGTCTCCTCCTCCGAGAACCGTGGTGGCTCCCCTCCACGTGGCAAGCGCGAACGACCTGGCGATGGCGCTTGTGCCGTTTGAAAAATCGTCCACCTCGAAAAATCCCATGGGACCGTTCCAGAAAACCGTGCCCTCCCCCTTTATGTGCGAGGTGAACTTCTCAACCGTCTTCGGCCCTATGTCAAAAGCCGTCATGTCGTCGGGAATCTCGGCGCCCGTAACCACCACGCGCGTTTTCCTGCCCCCGGCGGCCTCGGCCATCACGTGATCGACGGGCAGGAGGATCTTCTCCCTGTAGGTTTCAAGGGCTTCCCGGGCCCAGAAAATCATCTCCTTCTCCACGGAACATTTCCCGACGCCGACCCCGCGCGCCGCGAGAAAAGTATAGGCCACCCCGCCGCCAACAAGAACCCTGTCCGCCTTTTTTATTATGTTCCTGAGCGCCCCTATCTTGTCCTTTATCTTCATTCCCCCGACGATGACCAGGTAGGGCTTCTTGGGTCTCCTCGTGAGACGGCTGAGAAACTTTATCTCGTTTCCCACCATGAGACCCGCGAGCTTTTTCTCGAAGTGGGCGGTCATTCCGTAGGTGGAGGCGTGGGCCCTGTGCGAGGTGCCGAAAGCCTCGTTCACGTATATGTCGGCCAGGGAGGCCAGTTTCCGCGAGAAATCCGCGTCGTTTTCCGTTTCCTCATCGTGATACCTGAGATTCTCAAGGAGCATCACCTCGCCGTTTCTGAGCTTTTTCGAGGCGTTTTCAACCTTCCTGCCGACGACCGCGCCCGGAAAGCGGACCTTGATCCCCAGGAACTCGTTTAGCCTTTCCGCCACCGGAGCCATCGAAAGATCCTCTATCCTGCGCCCCCTGGGCCTTCCCATGTGGGAAGCCAGTATCACCCTGGCCCCGCATCTGGTAAGGTAGTCGATCGTGGGGATGGTGCGTCTTATCCTGTAGTCCTCGGTTATCTTTCCGCCGTTTACGGGAACGTTGAAATCAACCCTCACGAAGACTCTTCTGCCCTCGTACTGCGAGCAGGGAAGGTCGGTCACGAGAAGCTTTTTCTTCAAAGCGTCCTCCCGACGAGTTCCACAAGATCAACCACCCTGGAGGTGTATCCGTACTCGTTGTCGTACCAGGCGACGACCTTGATCAGGCTGTCCTCCACCACCGAAGTCAGCATGGAGTCAAAAGAGCAGGAATGGGTGTCTCCCACGAGGTCGGAGGAAACGATCTCGTCCTCGACGTAGGCGAGGTAGCCTCCGAGCGTCCCCTCGGCCGCCTCCCTGAACCTGGCGTTCACGTCTTCAGCGGAAGTTCCCTTTTCCACTTCGCAGGTAAAGTCCACGAGCGACACGTTGGGAGTGGGCACCCGCACGGCTACCGCGGAGAGCTTTCCCCTGAGTTCCGGAAAGACGAGCTGTATGGCGTCTGCCGCTCCCGTGCTTGTGGGAATAATGGAGAGGGCGGCCGCCCTGGCCCTCCTTTTATCCTTGTGCGGAGTGTCGAGTATCCTCTGATCGTTCGTATAGGAGTGTATAGTGGTCATCTCCCCGCGCCTGATCGAGAAATTCTCGTGGAGGACCTTGACCAGCATGCCGAAGCAGTTGGTCGTGCAGGACGCGTTTGAAATCACGTCGTGGCTTCCGGGCTCGTAGTCGCCGTCGTTTATGCCCATTACCGTGGTGAAGTCCACCTTGCCGCTCGCGGGCGCGGTGATTATGACCTTTTTCACGGTCTCGCCCATGTGCGCCGCGGCTGCCTCGCGGGTCCTGAAAATGCCGCTTGCCTCCGCTATGACCTGCGCTCCCGTCTCGGCCCAGGGAATGTCCGCGGGGTTTCTCTCCGAAAACACCCTTATGAATCTCCCGTCGACCGTTATTCCCTCACGGTCGCACTTCACCTCTCCCGGGTAGCGGCCGAACACCGAATCGTACTTGAAAAGATGGGCCAGGGTTTCGGTGTCCGTAATGTCGTTTACGCCCACGAACTCAAGATCCTCCCTGCCGAGACCGATTCTGAGCACGTGCCTCCCTATTCTTCCGAAACCGTTTATTCCAACCCTGATGGACATCGCAGAACCTCCGAAACCTGACTTTGGACTTCGCAAAAACTATACGCTCGCCCTTCTTTAGTCAATAGTAATATGGGGGAATTATATACAATGTTAGCCAAAATTGGCCTTCAAATAAGACTCCAAGACACCTCCAAGTTCCAGTTTCTCTTGGTCTATACGGTCTTCCTTAGCACTGTTACCCTCGGCCCAAAGCATGTATATTCCCGGCACACTGCGCTCCTATTTCTACCAAAGCAATGAGGTCTCTTTGTCAGTCCAAACAACAAGCTTCCTTGCCCAACGGGGGCAGGAACTGTACCGCCTCCGTTGGTAGTTGACTGAAAAGTTAGTTAATTTATATGCAGTAGTAATCTTAAAATTAAGCAGAATCCTCCCGACAAATAATCTCGAACTTTCATGGCTACTTTTTCTGGAAAAGCTGAAAATAACCAGATCATCCTTACCGTTTGGGTTACTATTTCCGGGGACCCCCGGGGCTGGACACACGCTAAATCTTATTACGCTCTGCTGGATACAGGGGCACAGGGAACAATGATTTCTCAAAAAGTGGTCGAAGAAGTTGGATTAGTCGAGAATGGGGTTGCTCCCGTTAGCGGGATAGACGGAAACGTAACCTTAACAGGCAAGTATAGAGTCAGGATTGATATTCCAATCGCAAGCGAAGTAACGTTGCCTGGCGGGCGGACTGTTATGGACAGCGTGTTGCGAGGCAAAGATATGGATGTCGTACTGTTTCTTCCTTCCTACAAACCAGAAACCCATGAAGTTCTACTCGGCATGGATTTCTTGTCCGCTTTTCACCTGACTATGTGGAACAATATGTATATTCTCAGCAACTAGGGCAACATGTTTATTGCTTGTATCCCAAGAGATATAGGCTTCTCTCCAATGGTCTGAGTTGAAAAATTCCCTAACCCGTATTCTCTGCAACCATCCGAGTAAGCATCATTGCTATCATCATAGACTTTAATAATCTGCCCGTCATGCAGCAATACTGTTTTCCCTTCATCCTCGGGCCCGTACTTGCCTTCGGCTGCTTTAAAAGCATCCCAATTCTTTTTTAACTGCTCAGTCATGTCTTTCCTGCCACTAGTAATCATAACATGTTTTTCGCCATTTTCAGGGTGTGCTATAACCTGTTGTTAGACAAATCGGCGATTTGGCTAGCATTGTATATAATTCCCGATAATTGAGAATAATCGCCGCATTTTGGCACGCAAACGCTCCCGCACGAACGGCCGCCCCAATTGGTTGAACGCGTCAATTTCCTATGACTTCTTCCACCCGGCCTCCGGCAGACCAGCTCCCGGAAAAACGCCCTGCCTGATTGTACCGGACAATCGGGCGTCAGCCGGTCTGCAACGAATCTCTTCCGCTCGGCCCGAACATCCTCCCGCGCGTGAAATGCCGAAGACCCCCGGCGATATCGTCAAGGGCCAGGTAGAGGCAGGGCACCAGGTAAAGTATGACGAAGGTCGAGAAAACGAGCCCGAACCCGAGAGACGCTGCCATCGGGGCGAGAAAGGACGCCTCCCCCCTGTAGACGAACATGAGAGAGAAAAGTCCCGAGAAGGTGGTAAGCGTGGTAAGGACGATCGGCCGGAAGCGGTACCTCGCGGAAAACACGACGGCGGCGGCCCTGCCCGGCAGTTTCCCCGCCCTGCGGTTGATGAAGTCCATAAGCAGCAGGCTGTCGTTCACCACTATGCCCAGAAGCGCGACCATTCCTATCATGGCCGGAAGCGTCATGGGCTCGCCGCGCAGCAGGATCCCCAGGATCACTCCCGTGACGCAGAGAGGCAGAATGCTCATTATGATGAGGGGCTGGAAGCAGGAGCGCAGCACGGTCGCGAGAATGAGGTAGATGAGAAGCACCGCCACGAGCGACGCCCTTTTTATGTCGCTTATGGCCTGCGTGTACTGCTCCTCCTCCCCCGCGAACCGGAACGAGTAGCCGGGATAACTCCCAAGAAGGCCGTCAAGATACCGCGAAAGGGCGGCGGTCACCTCCCTTGAGGTGGTCGCCGCGATGTCGACTTCGGCCGTCACGGTCACCGTCCTGCGGAGGTTCTCCCTTCTTATCTCAAGCGGCGTCCTTGTGTCCCTTATCTCCGCCACGCTGCCGACGGGAACCCTGGAGCCGAGAGGAGTCGGGACCTGGTGCGATTTCACGGAGAGAACGCCGGATTCCCCCCTGCCGTACCTGAGCTTTATCTCGGCCTCCTCTTCTCCCACCCTGGTCTTCGCGACCGTGAGACCGTCCCCGAGAGCCTTGATTTCCCGCGCCACGCTCCGCTTGTCAAGGCCGAACACCGCGGCCTTTCTCCCGTCCACGTAGACTTTCGCCTCGGGCTTTCCGTAAACAAGATCGCTCGCCGCGGCGCTCACCCCGGGCTGGCGGTCCAGAAACTCCCGGGCCCGGGAAGCTATGTCCATGAGCACCGGGATATCGTTTCCGCTTATCCTGACGTCCACCGGTTTTCCCGAGGGAGGACCGACCGTGGAGATGAAATCAACCTGCTTCGGCCCCGTTACCGTCTCCCTCACCTTGCTCTCGGCAGCTGCGGACGCCTCGATCGCGTTCTCCTTCCTGGCGGAATAATCCTCGTACTCAAGCAGCACCGTGGCCAGGTGGTCCCCCGTGGAAAACGCGTCGTCGGGATCGGACATGTCGATACCCACCATGGACAGAACGTTTCTCAGGACGCCGGGGGGGATGCTGGCGCGCACGGCTTCTTCCACCCGGGCCGCGGAAACCGTCGTATGCTCCAGGCTGGAGGAGGGGGGATTCTCAACCCTTACCGCCATTTCATGGGTGTCGTGAAGATAGAACATGACGTTGGGAATCCGGACAAACAGGTAAACCGAAACGAGGAAAATAGCCGCGAAGCACCCCATCACCGCGTAGCGGTTTCTGAGCGCGAACAGAAGTCCCCGCAGATACAGGCCCCTTACGCGCAGAAGGGCCGCGTTTCCGCGCGGAGGCCTGGAAACGCCGCCTGGCCGAAGCCACTCGGCGCAGTGGGACGGCATGATCAGCAGGGCCTCGAAAAGGGAAAAGCAGAGAGCGAATATCGCGACCTTGGGAATTATGGAAAGGAACTGCCCTATGAGCCCGGTGGCGAGAAGAAGGGGGGTGAACGCGGCGATATTGGTCATCACCGTCGCGACCACGGGCCAGGCTACCTCCCTTGTCCCCGTCACGGCCGCCCGAAGCGGCGCCATTCCCCTCGATACGTATCTCTGCACGTTCTCGACGACGATTATGGCGTCGTCCACGACCAGCCCCAGCATCATTATGAGGCCGAACATGGAAAGGATGTTAAGCGTCGTGCCGGTCATCTTCATCAGTATCACGGCTCCCAGAAAGGAGACGGGAATCCCCAAAGCGGCGATGAAGGCCGCCCTGCGGTCAAGAAAAAGACCGAGAAGCACCACTACCAGAACAAGCCCCAGACCCCCGCTTTTAAGCATGGTCCGAAGGCGGTTCTTCACCCAGTGCGACTTGTCAAACGCAAGCGTTATCTCAAGACCGCTGGGAAGCCCGCCCTCGTATCTCTCGACAAGCCGCTTTATGCGGTCGACGGTATCCAGGATATCGACGTCCTTCTGTTTCTTTACCCAGAAGGAAACCCCGGGACGGCCGTTTATCCTCGACTTCGTGTTCTCCCGCCGCTCGCCGAGGGCGACCGTCGCCACGTCGCGAAGCAGAACGTGCTTGCCCTCCGCGTTCCGGGAGACCGGAATATCGAGAAGATCCTCCGCGGTCCTTATCTTTCCCTCGGTTCTCAGCAGGAAATCAGTTTCCCTCCGCGTGAAGGTCGCCCCGGGAATATCCAGGTTTCTCGCGGTTACGGCATCGGAAATCTCCTCGACGCCCAGCCCGAACTGCACCATCTTCGGGTAGTTGAGATACACCCACAGGGCCGGGTCGGGCAGCCCTACGGAAGTCACGTCCTCGACGCCGCCCAGAACCAGGAGCTCATCCCTCAGTTCCCTGGCGCTGCGGTAGAGGGCGTCTCCCGCGGCGTCCCCCGAAACCGAAACGCTCACGAGCGGAAAACTGGCCTTGAGCTCCTCGGTCACCGGCTCCTCGGCGTCCCCGGGAAGATCATCCGCTATCAGGTTGATCCTGGAATCGATCTCCCGGGCGATTCCCTGCGTATCCTCGCCGGGATAGACCTCGGCTATGACCCGCGAGATCCCTTCGGAGGAAACGGATTTCACGATCTTGACGCCGGAGATGTTCTTTACCTGCTGTTCAACCGGAACGGTCACGAGGTTCTCGACATCTTCGGCGGAGGAGCCCGGAAAAGACGTGGTCACCGTCACCATTTCGAGCTTGACGGAGGGAAACATCTCGAAGGGGAGAGAGAAAGACAGCAGGATCCCCACGAGTATTACGACCCCCATCAGAAGATTGACGAAAAAGGAATTTCTTACTGAAAAATCGGCGACGTGCATGGAAGATCAATCAAGAGCGCCCGGCGCGCGCTCCGCTGCAACCTCCGGAATCGGCGGATTTCCGCCCAAGGTTCAGAACCGCGTTCCACCCGGTCCGCGGCCGGTTACGGCCCCGGGACGCCTCCCGGTAATTGTACCGGATAAGGGGACGCTGACTAATTCTCGGGACAGGCGCCTCTGCCTCCGCAAGAGGTATCGGCAACGCGAAGTTCCTTCCGCGTTCTCCCGCACAGATGCCCGGGTAGTTAACATGGATTGAGTTTTCCCGATTCCCGTAGTATCGTTTCACGGTGATGAAAAAGCTTAACGTATGCATCCTGGGAGCAAGCGGCTACACGGGAGCGGAACTCATAAGGCTCCTCGGGGGACATCCCCGGGCAAGCATTTGCCATCTGACCGCGGCAAGGCACGCGGGCCGCGCCCTGGCCGAGGTCTTTCCGCATCTCGGAGAAACAGCCGGTCTTGAGCTCAGCAGTTCGGATCCCTCGCTCATTCCGGACGATACCGACGTGGTATTCGCCGCGCTTCCGCACGGAGCGTCGGCCGAGCTCATAGAGGAAATTTACGAAAGGGACGTAAGGATAATCGATCTCGGGGCGGATTTCCGTCTCAGGGAAGGCGCCTACAGGGACTGGTACGGGGACCATCCGTGCGCCCATCTTCTCGAAAACGCCGTCTACGGAATCCCCGAACTGCACGCGGAACGTATATCGGAAGCAAAGCTGGTGGCGAACCCCGGGTGCTATCCCACCTCTTCGATCCTCCCGCTCGCGCCGCTTCTTGAAAACGGCATGGCGGAGACCGGGGGAATTATAATCGATTCCAAGTCCGGGGCTTCGGGAGCGGGAAGGAACCCTTCGCTTGACCTTCATTTCTGCGAGGTCTCAGAAGGAATGAAGGCCTACAAGGTAGGCGAGCACCGCCACGCCCCCGAGATAGAGCAGGGACTCTCGGATTTCCTGGGCGCCAAGGTGGAAGTCGCTTTCACCCCGCATCTCGTGCCGATAAACAGGGGAATACTCTCGACAATATACGTAAGCCTCTCGGGCGGCCACAGGACCCGGGAACTGCTGGATGCCCTCGGGCAGTTCTACGGGAACTCGCCCTTCGTGAGGATCCTTCCCGAGGGAACCTTTCCGAACACCTCCTGCGTCAGGGGTTCAAACTTCTGCGACATAGGCGTGAGGGCGAACCCGGGGAAAAAGACCGCGATAATCGTCTGCGCCATAGACAACCTGGTAAAGGGAGCTTCCGGCCAGGCGATACAGAACATGAACATCATGCTCGACCTTCCCGAGAACCTGGGACTCGACTCCGTCCCGCTTTATCCCTAGCTTTGCTTGGGAAACGACTGTTTATATAAAAGCCTGCCAACTTTCCTATATAAGTCCCTGAATTAGGCGACATATACACCCTGCCCGCCGATATACACAACCCGGCAAGCGGTTTCCGGACATCCCGTCAGAAATCCCGAAGCGTCCTTATCCTCTCCACTATCGCGGGAAGAAGCTCGATCACCCTGTCGATTTCCTCCGAACGGGTAAAACGGCCGAAGCTGAACCTGACCGAGCAGAGCGCTTCCTGTTCTTCAAGCCCCATGGCCATCAATACGTGGGAAGGATCGACATTTCCCTCGGAGCAGGCAGAACCGGTCGAAACCGCCACTCCGGCGGTATCGAGATTCATCACCACCGAATCGCCCGGAGTGCCCGGAAAACCGACGTTAAGGGTATTGGAGACCCTCGCGTCGGGATGTCCGTTGAGGTAAACATCCTCTACTTCCCGGGAAAGCGCTTCGAAAAGACGGTCGCGCAGACCCCCCAGCCTTTCGTTTTCCGTCTCAGGCTCCCCCCTAAGAAGCTCGCACGCGCAGCCGAATCCGCAGACGGCCGCCACGTTCTCCGTTCCCGACCTCTTTCCCCTCTCCTGCCCCCCGCCGTGCACGAAAGGCTCAAGGCCGACCCCTTTTCTCAGGTAAAGAGCTCCCGCCCCCTTGGGACCGCATATCTTGTGGGCGGAAAAAGACGCCATGTCCACCGGCAGACCCCCGAGATCGATTTCCACCTTTCCCAGGGCCTGAACCGCGTCGGTATGGAAAACCACTCCCCTCTCGCGGGCAATCTCTCCTATATCGCGAATCGGGCTTACAGTCCCGGTCTCGTTATTCACGTACATGCAGGAAGCAAGAATCGTGCGCCCGGTAATAGCTTCGCGGAACTGTTCGGGGCGGATCAGCCCGAAGGAATCCACCGGAAGGTAAGTGACCTCGAAACCCCTGCGTTCAAGAAACCTGAAGGTCTCAAGGCACGAGGCGTGCTCGACCGCGGTCGTGACCAGGTGGTTTCCCCTGCCGGAAAGAGCGTAGGCCAGGCCCTTTATGGCGAAATTGTTGCTCTCGCTGCCCCCGGAGGTGAAGACTATTTCTCCCGGCCTCGCCCCGAGACAGCCCGAGACCCTCTCGCGGGCGCAGTCGACCGCCGCGCGCGCGACGCTCCCGGGAGAGTGAATGCTGGAGGGGTTCCCGTAGTTTCCGGCAAGGTACGGAGTCATCTCCTCGAGAACGCGCGGGTCAAGAGGCGCAGTCGCGTTATAGTCAAGATATATGGAATGTCCGTGATCAGGCGGCATTTTATCACCATCGCAAAAACGGCTCGCGTGACAGCGAATAATACCCGATCAGAGGGTTAACCGCTCGAAGTCAAGATCGGGAGCGCCGGCAGGCCGGCTTCAGAGCAGGTCGGGCCTGTCGGTGATGATCCCGTTAACTCCCGCCCCGGCAAGCTTTTCGCCCCGTTTCGGATCGTTAACCGTCCAGCAGCACACAAAAAGGCCGTTTCTCCGGGCCCGCGAGACAAGGCGGCGCGTCATGAAGCGGTGATTCGCGGCGACCACCCGGCAGCCGAGCGAAAGAGCCTTCTTCACGCACCCGAAGCCGGAAACCGTGATAAGCCCCGTCGCGACGGAAGGGTCAAGCTCCCTTACCGCGCGGAGGCAGTCCTCGCGGAAGGAAACCACCGCGACGTCCTTTACGAGGCCATGGGCCTTTATGAGCGAGACCGTTTTTTCCTCGGTCCCTTTCTCCTTAAGTTCAACCACCAGTCCGCAGCGTCCCGCGAAATTCCCGAAGACCTCCTCAAGGGTCGGTATCCGCTCCCCCAAGCCGGCGTCAAGAGACCTGAGCTCCGAAAGCGTCTTCCCCGAAACGGCTCCCCTGCCGTCCGTGGTCCTGTCGACCGTCCGGTCGTGAATGACGACCAGGCGGCCGTCAAGACTCTTTCTCACGTCGAACTCTATCGCGCGGGATCCCATGTCAAGGGCCCTTCGGAAAGAGCGGAGAGTGTTTTCCGGTTCGTAACGGCTCGCGCCGCGGTGAGAGATAAGGAGGAAGTCCTTTTCGAAAAAACCTTTCATGGAACCCAGGGAAACTACCTGAACAGGTCGTGGGCCGGGTCCCTGACCAGTTCATCCGAACTTCCCTCCCCCCGGACATACTCTACCCCGCGCGCTATCACGACGGGCAGAGCCGCGGTTTTCTCCATCAGCAGGCCCGCGGCGCACGCCACCTGGTCCGCGGTCGCCATCTCGGTCGCCGTAAGCAGAAGACCCTTTGTGTCGGTCTCTCCCCTGCGGTCGGAAAGCGGCCTCATGCCGCTGCAGCCGATGGCGATGTCGGTAAGCCCTTCCCGCCAGGGACGTCCCACCGTGTCGCTTATTATGACGGCCACGCGCTTTTCGGTTTCCCGTTCTATATGTTCTCTTATGACCCCGGCTGAGCGGTCGGAATCAATCGGAAGAAGCGTGACGTCCTCGCCCCCGGAAACGTTCGAGGCGTCAACGCCGGCGTTCGCAAGCACGAGCCCTCCGGCCGTCTCGACTATAAGCCGCCCCTTGCCGCTTTCCCTCTCGTCCATTCTGACGATTCTCCTGCTCTCCCCCAGAATCACCTCCACAAGCCTCGGGTCCTTTGAAACCTCCTCCGCGACCGTAACCGCGAAACCCGAAGGTTCCACCCGGGAGAGGCTGACGACCCTGCCTTCGGCCTTTGAAACCACCTTCTGCGCGACTACGGCTATGTCGCCGTCCAGAAACGAGAATCCCTCGCGGGCGGCGGCGCCCAGAATCATCTCCCCGAGACCGTCCCCCTCCCTTATTTCCGGAATTCCCCTCAGGGGAACGAATCGTATTTCTCCAGTCCTGTCCATGCGGAAACTCTCCCGACGCCGCCGCGGCGTTTTGTATATGCCGGTTAAACCATCTACTATATATTACCGACATCAGGGGGAATAAGAATGGAAAGATTTTTTCTGGAAAGAGAGGCCGACCTCGAGCTTGAAAAGCAGTTCGAGGTATCCGGCGTGGCGAGGGAAGCGGGCCTCATGATCCGCATATTCGTAACCTCCTCGCTTAAGAAGGAAATGATGGAGCCCGATTCCGAGGCCTCGGCCCGCGGCGAGGACGAGAGCACCAGGCTCAAGGAAATACTTTCCCCGCTCGTGTCGTCCATAAGGGCGACCAGGAAAACGAAGAGAACCAACCTGATCAACTTCACCGCTTCGGTCACGAGGGACGGAAAGGGCCGGGAATTCCAGGTCATCTCCTACCTGGGCCCGGTAACGAAAGACTCCGAGGAACCCTGCATAACGCTTCTCCTGCCCGAAGACCTGCCGGAAGAAACGACTTAGCCGGAAAATCGTGTATTATTAGCTCTACAATGGGGTGTACAGAGGACATTTCCGGCGAAATCTACTTTGACAACAACGCGACCACAAGACCGCTCCCCGAAGTGACGGAGGCCATGCGCGAAGCCATGGGAGAGGGGTTCGGCAATCCCTCAAGCGCCCATTCGGCCGGAGAGCGGGCGCGCCGGCGCATGGATATTGCCCGCGAACGGACTTCCGGCCTCGTGGGATGCTCCCCCGAAGACCTCATATTCACAAGTTCCGGCACGGAATCGAACAACATGGTCTTTTATTCCTGCACGAGGAAAAAAGAGAAACCGCGCGTCGTCACGACCCGGGTGGAGCACTCCTCGATAATGAAAATGTGCAGTTTCCTCGAACTGAACGACGTGCGCGTGGAAATGCTCGAGGTGGACAGACAGGGGTTTCTCGACGTCCGGAGACTCGAGGACGCGATTTCCGGGAAAACCGACCTCGTTTCCGTGCAGTGGGTCAACAACGAGACCGGAGTCGTGCAGGACATGGCGGGCATTTCCGAGGTCTGCAGGAAAAACGGCGTGCTTCTCCACACCGACGCCGCCCAGGCCGTGGGGAAGCTCGAGGTGGACCTCGCGGAGCTTCACGTGGATTTTCTCTCCTTCACTGCCCATAAGATCAGCGGCCCCCAGGGCGCCGCGGTTCTCTACGCGAAAGACAGGCTGCTTGTGAATCCTTTCCTCTTCGGAGGATTCCAGGAGGAGGGGTTCCGTCCCGGGACCGAGAACCTTCCGGGCATAGCCGGCCTCGGGACCGCCTGCGAGACAAGGCGCGCGAGGCTTGAGCAGGCCATAGGAAAGATGAGGGATCTTCGCGACCGGTTCGAGAAAACGATAACCGAATCCATCCCGGACACCTCTGTTAACGGCGGCGGAGGGCAAAGAGTATGCAATACCTCCAACATCCACTTCAGCGGAACTGACGGAAGAAAGCTGGTTTCCCTGCTTGACGAATCGGGAATAAGGTGTTCGCAGAGTTCCGCCTGCACGAATTTCGAGGTCGCGCCTTCCTACGTCCTGACCGCCATGGGGCTCGGCGAACAGCACGCCTATTCGAGCGTAAGATTCAGCTTCTGCCCGGAGAACACCCCGGAGGAGGTGCATAGAGCGGCGGAGATCATCCGGGAGAAATGCGAATTTCTGAGGAGCCGCCCGCACTGAACCAGCGTGCGCGCGCGGAATCAGTCGACTACCTTCACCGGCTGGCCGGGCGACAGGCCGAAGTTTCCCTCGGTTATGATCCTTGAATCCGGGGGAAGCGAATCAAAGGATATGTAGGCCGAGTCATCGTCAATCCAGGTGGGCGCCACCCCGGCCCTGAGAACCTCCCCGTTTTTCTCGACCAGCACGAAAGCCGAGGCTTCCCCGCCGTCGGACAGGACGGCCGTCTTGGGAATCCTGACCACGTTATCAAGCTTCCGAAGCGGTATTCTCACGGAAACTATCTCCCCCGGCCACCATCTTACCGAGGGGTCGGATACGGCGATCTCGATGTCGTAGGTGCCCGAGAACTCATCGGAACCAGGACTCACGCCCTCGACTTCGCCCCTCACGGCTTCTGTGGCGCCGTCCCCCGAGAGACGCACCTCGAGAACGTCACCGCGCCTCACGCCCCTGGCAACCGACACGTCGACGCCGGCTATCACCTTCCTGCCGCTCAGGTTGACCACCCTGGCCACCACGTCCCCGTTCCTCACCTCCTGTCCCGCGTCCGGGATGATTTCGACGACCTGGCCCTGAATGGGGGAGCGGATCCTGAGGTTCTCGTGGTTCCACCTGGCCCTCCTGTAGGAAGCTTCAAGCGCCTTTACGCCGGCCGAGGCGGTCTCGAGCAGGTTCCGCGACGCTTCGGTCTCGTCCCCGGACACTATTCCCTTCTCGAAAAGAACCGTGTTTCTTTCGTATACCCTTTCGGCCTCGGCGAGATTTCCCCTGGCGGATTCAAGGTTGTACCTCGCCTCGTCAAGCCGCGTCTCCACCCGGTAGTCGTAAAGCTCGAGGATCACTCCGTCCTTCCCGATTTCCTGCCCCCGGCCGGAATCCACCTGTTTTACCCACCCCGAAACGGTCGCGCGGACCGAAACGGTCTGCTTGCCGCGCACCCTTCCGAGAACCTCGGTGTAGACCGAACCAGAGGACGCGACGGGGTTCATCACCTTCACGGGCCTCCGGGGGCTTTCCTCGGCGTAGTGGCGCGCGCTAGATTCCCTCTCGAGAAGAAACTTCGCGTACAGAAGGAAGAGAACCAGGAGGAAACCCAAAAACATCAGAAGCAGAATCGCCCATTTTCTCTTTTTCTTTTCCCTGAACCAGGATCTCATCATAGCCTTCCGCACGGAAATTCAAGCAAAAAAAGACGGCTGCGCAGTCATTAACACTATCAAGAGTTCCGAAACTTGGCAACACGGCCAAATAAAATGATTGACTTTCGGCCCAAATACTCTGATAATTGTTAAGAGATTTTAAGGAGGATTTTAGTGAACGGAAAACCTTTAACGAAATCCCAGCTTTCAGACAGCTTGGCGGAGAAGGCTGGAATAACCAAGGCGACAGCCAAAACCGTTATCGACGCTGTGGCGTCGATCGCGTGTGAAGAGGTAAGGGAGAAAGGAGAATTCACGATTCCTGGAATCGGCAAACTGGTTATCAGCGATCGCAGCGCCAGGATGGGGAGAAATCCCGCCACGGGCGAAACGATAAGCATACCCGCGAGAAAGGTCCTGAAGTTCCGCGTGGCGAAAGCCTGCAAGGACGCTGTGCTGGGTTAAAACCGTCTCCGCGCCCTGCCTAGCTGACGTCGCCTCTAAGCGACCAGTTGAGAATTTCCACCGGATGGACGACCTTGGTCCTGGAATCCGAACCGAGCAGTCCCTTGCGGATCTGTATCATGCACCCGGGATTCCCGACGGCCAGGTAGTCTGCGCCGGTTTTCTCTATCTCGCTTACTTTTCCTGAAAGAAGCCTGGCGGACATTTCCGTCTGCACGATATTATATATCCCGGCGCTTCCGCAGCAGTGGTCCGACCGCCGCATCTCGACGAGTTCCAGTCCCGGGACGCTTCCGAGAAGCTCCCTCGGGGCGGACCGTATCCCCTGTCCGTGGACGATATGGCACGCGTCCTGGTAGGTGACCCTTATATCAAGAGGGCGAAGCGACGCCCCTATCTCCGCGTCCGAAAGAAATTCCATGACGTCCACGGTCATCGCCGAGAGCCGCTCCGCGGCTTCTGAGTAGACCGGGTCCCCGCGCAGCATCTCGGCGTACTCCTTCATGGTGGAACCGCATCCGGCGGAATTGACGACCACGGCGTCTATGTCCAGGGCGGTGAAAAGGGCCACCAGTTTCCTCGCGAACTCCCTTCCCTCCTCAAGCCTTCCCGAGTGAACGGAAAGGGCCCCGCAGCATCCCTGGTCCCCGGGAACAAGAACCTCGCAGCCGCTCGCGCGGAGCACTTCGACCGTCGCCCTGTTTATTTCCGGAAAGAAGACCCCCTGGACGCACCCGCTGAGAAGAGCGACTTTCTTTCTTCTCTCTCCAGTTGCCGGATAAAAAGCCGAAAGAGTTTTCCCGAAAGCGGAGTCGACCTCGGGCAGCATGTGGAACAGGGAAGAAGCCGGGGGACTTATCCTGTCAAGAAGCCGCGGCGGGAAAACCTTCTTCAGGCCAAGCGCTTTTACCAGGTAGACAAACGGCAGAAGAAGCTTAAGCCTCCGGGGGTAGGGAAAGATATTGAAGATGAAAGCCCTGAGAATCTTTTCCCTCAGTCCTCTTTTGTACCTCCTCTCGATCTGTCCCCTCGACATCTCTATCAGGCTTCCGTACCTGACTCCGGAGGGGCACGCGGTCTCGCAGGCAAGACATCCGAGGCACAGGTCAAGATGTCTTACGAGCGACTCGCCCATCGGGATTCTTCCCTCCTCGGCGGCCTTTATCAGGTGTATTCTTCCCCTGGGAGAATCAAGCTCGTTTCCGGTCTCAAGATACGTGGGGCAGGATGAAAGACAGAACCCGCAGTGAACGCAGTCCTGTATTATCTTCCTGCTCGGGCGGTCCGTGTGGTCAAAAGCGGTCTCAGGCGGCATCGCGTCCCTCCGCTCCCGAGGAAATCGAAAAATCAAGGGTCTCGCCGCGCGCCGAGCGGAACGCGTCCTCGAGTTCCGCCGCCGCGGCAAACGATTTCTTCCCAAGTTTCCTGCCCGATACGTCGAAACGGAGAAGTTCCCGCGAAAAAGGATTGGGGCGGACCGTATAGTTAAGCCCGTCTTCCGACGACAGCGCCATCTCCACCGTGTCTCCCAGGTAATTGACCGGGACGGCCGGAATGCTGACCGATCCTGATCCGCGGCAGAGGGCGAGCGATATAATGTCGCCCACCTGAAGAAACCTGAGATTGGCCCGGATGTCGGCGGGCAGGTATCCGTTCGGGTTTCCCTCCCCGGCCCCGATCTCCGGGCTTCGCCGCAGAAATTCCCTGATTTTCTCCCTGAGCGAAACGGCGGCCTCGCTGCCCGGGTACCTGGATATGGTCCTTTCGTTAAGCTCGGAGAAGTGAAGCGCTATGAGCGCACAGGCGTACGGATGCCCGCCGAGATGTCTTTCGAAACACTCGGACCAGATCTCAAGCTGGCTCTCGGGCCGCATTTCCATGAAATTCCTCGGGTAGCCGTTTTCCGGGTTAAGGTCAGCCATGGAATCAGTTTTCTCCCATCCGCAGTCATGTTCCCTTATCGCGAGCATCACCTCGTCCGCCGGGGCGATGGCCTCGAAATCCCCGTTGCCCCAGAAACTCATTATCCTCGAAGAAAGAAAAGCGTGGTCGGGCTGCGTTATGAGAGTCCATCCCTCGCCTGATTCCCTTCTTATCATAATACGTATCCTCAGTCCGCGCCGAACATTTTTTCGCCGGGCAGAATGTTTCCCGGGTCAAAACGCCGCTTGACGTTCTTCATGAGAAAAAGCGCGTCTCCGAAATCCCCCCACGCTTTTATCCTCTCCCTGAGTTCGCGGCTTACCCACGGGAACATGATACGGCCCCCGAGCGAATCGGCAAGATCTTCAAGGAAACGCGCCGCCGCGACCGCGTCTTCGCCCCCGCCGCCCGCCGAGACGAGCGCGACCCCCCTCGCGGGCCTCGTAAGGCAGCGCGCCTCGACTCCCGAGAGCGCCGGATGGCTCTCAATACGGGAGACAGCCTCGATCGAGGCGGCTACGGGGAGAGCGAGCTTCGAGGAAAAACCCGCGCCGGATGGAAACGGGAATTCCCTTGCCGAATCCCATAGCTCCCGCGAGTCCCCCTCGCCCATCTCGGTGAAGGAGGCGGATTCCCCGGAGGTTACCTCTCTCACCTGCCTTATCTGCTCGGTCACCGCCTCAGGGAAGCTGTCGAACCTGAGCAGGATGCTTCTTCCGGCCCCCGGCGCCGCCGCGAATTCAGAAGAAAGCTTCCCGTCGAGTATTTCAAAGCACGTGGGGACGACATCCGCGGCGAGTATCGCCTGTGCCGCCCGGGAGCAGGAGACATGGTCGTCAAAACCCAGAACCAGGGTTCTTGAGAAGGGCTGGCGGGGGTAGAGCCTGAAAGTGGCTTCCGCAAGGACGCACAGGGTTCCGAGCGAACCCGCCATAAGCTTGGGAATATCATAGCCCGCCACGTTCTTGACCACTTTTCCCCCCAGGCTTATCACCTCGCCGTCGGCCCTCACGGCCTTCACTCCCAGGATAAGCTCCCTGCACGTGCCGTACCTGGTGCTCATAGGACCGCAGAGATTCGTCGACACGAGCCCCCCGACGGTGGCTCCCGAGTAAAGACCGGGCGGGTCCACGGGAAAAAGCTGGTTCTCGCGCCCGACGGCATCCTGGAACTCCCTCACCTCCATCCCGCACTCGACCGTGGAAACCATGTCGGAAGGCTCGTGGAACAGGACCCTGCCGAGACGTTTGAGCGAAAGCGCCACGCCGGCCGAGGAGACCGGGTTGCCGAGGGAAAGCTTGGTGCCTCCCGCGAAGGGAAAAACCCGTATGCCCTTTTTTGAAGCGAACCCGAGCACCCGGGATATCTGCTCGACGGTTTCGGGGTAGAGAATCACTTCGGGGGAGAAGCCGAACTGCGGGACGCCCGGGTCCGCATCGCCGGAACCGGGAACATGGAAACCTGAGACCATCCTTGAGAGTTCTGTTACGTGAGACATGTTTTTTCAGACAAACGGACCGTCAAATCCCGAACGCGGGCCCCGCCCCGCTAGAAAAGCTCCCCCATTTCCTTCGCGTGGGGAGTCCCGGAACCCGGTTTTGCCATCCCGGGCTCGACGCACGTTCTCGGAGTCGGGAACACCTTGCCGGGATTGCAGAGACCCTCCTCGTCAAAAGCGCACCGCACCAGGTTCATCGTGTCTATCTCCTGCTCGCTGAACATGAGCGGAAGAAACCTCTTCTTGTCGAAGCCGACGCCGTGCTCCCCCGTAATGCTGCCGCCGACGTCGACGCACACCCTGAGAATCTCCCCGGAGAGCTCCTCGGCTTTCTCGGATTCCCCCTCGACTTCCGGATCATAGAGCACCAGCGGATGAAGGTTCCCGTCTCCCGCGTGAAAGACGTTCGCGACCCGAAGACCGTACCGTTCGCCGAGCTCCCCTATCTCCCCGAGCACCCTGGCCAGGCTGCTGCGGGGGATCACGCCGTCCTGTACGTAGTACCCGGGGCTTATCTTCCCCATGGCGGCAAACGCGCTTTTGCGCCCCTTCCAGAAAAGCTGCCTCTCGCCCTCGTCCGCCGCCAGCTTTATTTCAACCGCGCCGTTTTCCCGGAGCATCGCGCTTACCGCGGGAACCTGCGCCCTGACCTCCGCCCCGGGCCCGTCAAGCTCCACGAGCAGAATGGCTCCCGCGTCCCTCGGGTACCCGGCGCCCACCGTGGTTTCCACGGCGTTTATGCTGAGATTGTCCATGATTTCCATTCCCGCGGGAATAACCCCTGAAGAAATGATCGCGGAGACCGACGCCCCGGCATCCTCGATTCTCTCAAACGAGGCGAAAAGAGTCTTGACCATCTGGGGCTTTTTTATTATTCTCAGAAAAACCTTGGTCACTATGCCCAGCAGCCCCTCGCTTCCCACCACGAGCGAAAGAAGGTCGTATCCGAAACTCTCCGGGGCGGGACCCCCGAGCGTGACCACCTCTCCGTCCGGCAGGACCATCTCCACCCCTAGCACGTGGTTGGTCGTGACCCCGTACTTAAGGCAGTGCACCCCTCCCGAGTTCTCCGCGACGTTCCCCCCTATCGTGCACACGATCTGGCTTGAGGGATCGGGGGCGTAGTAGAACCCCTCGGCGCTCACGGCCTCGGTCACGGAAATATTGACCACTCCGGGCTCGGCCGCGACGACGCGGTTCGGGATGTCCACGTCGAGAATCCTGTTCATCCTCGAAAGCGATATCACTATTCCCTCGCGGCTTGGAAGGGCGCCGCCCGAGAGCCCGGTTCCCGCCCCCCTGGGAACGAAAGGAATCTTCTCGCGGCTGCAGAGCCTGACGACCCGGGAAACCTCCTCCGCGGCCGAGGGCAGAACGACGAAAAGAGGCTTCACTCTGTATCCCGTGAGCCCGTCGCTTTCATAGGCGATCAGCTCATCCTCGGCCGATATGACCGCCCCGGCGCCCAGGATTTCCACAAGCTCCGAGGCGATGCGGGACTTCCATCCGGCGGTTCTTTTTTCGGCTTGCGAGTCCATCGTTAAACCTATATTATATCGGAACCCCGGGAACGCGAAAAATTGACCGACATCATCAAAGAGACCGATCCCCTCGTATTCGACAAGGTGTCCGAATGCCTTGCGGGCGGAGGGGTGATCATATACCCGACCGAAACCCTCTACGGAATCGGCTGTCTCGCGTCTGACCGGGAGGCCTGTCGGAGAATAGTAAGGCTGAAGCGGAGATCCGAGGGCAAGGGACTCATAGTCCTCGTGAGCGACGGGGAGATGCTCGAGCGCCACTTCCACGTCCCCGGCGACCTGCTCGGAAGATACTCCCGGAACCGCAAGCCCCTCACGCTCATACTGCATCCGAAATCCGCTTTTCCGGAGGAGGTTTCGGGAGGAAGGGACTCGGTCGCCGTAAGAATCTCCACTTCCCCCTTCGCGAAACGGATCCTCCGCCGCGCGGGAGAACCCATAACCTCCACGAGCGCGAACATAAGCGGCAGGGGCAGCTCGAACCGGTTCGCCGACATCCGCAGGGATTTCCCGAGCGGGATTGATGTTATCGTCGATTCCGGTAACCTTCCACCCTCGACGGGTTCGGCGATAGTGAACCTGACGACCGCGCCGCCCGAGATCATAAGGGAGGGCGATCTTTCCGCAACCGAAATAGAGAAGATTCTCCATGGCTGAAATAGAACCCCTAAGAGGTATAAGATACAGCGGGGAAGCGGTCGGGGACTTCGCGGAGGTCATCGCTCCTCCCTACGACGTGATAAGTCCGCGGCAGCGCGAGGAACTCCGCGCGAAAAGCCCCTTTAACGTCGTGAGAATCGAACTGCCCGACGGCGAAGGAGAGCAGCGCTACCGGAACGCGAAGGAAATCTATTCCGGGTGGCTCCGCGACGGGGTGCTCGCAAGGGACGACGAGCCTTCGATCTATCCTTACTACCAGGATTTCGAGTTCGAGGGACAGCGCTACACGAGAAAGGGGTTCATAGCGAACCTTAAGGTCGAGGATTTCGAGAGGAGAATCGTGCTGCCCCATGAACAGACCTTCAGGAAACACAAGGAAGACCGCCTCGCGCTCACAGTCGCGTGCGACTCCAACCTGAGCCAGATCTTCTGCGTCTATCCCGACGCCTCGGGAGAGATCGAGGAGGATGTGGACAGAAACATCGGGGAACCGCTTGTGGACGTCACCTCCGAAGAAGGAATAAGAAACACCCTCTGGAAGATATCCGACCCGGAAATCATAGAACGCGTAAAAAGCCGCCTCGCGGACAGGTCCGTTCTGATCGCGGACGGCCATCACCGTTACGAAACCTCGGTAAACTTCAGGGATCTTAAGAGAAAGGAAGCGGGGGGAGATCCGGGGCGGATGCCCTGGGACTACGTGATGACCTATCTCTCTCGCGGAGAAGGCCGGGGGCTTATAATCAATCCCACTCACAGGATGGCGAGAAAAGTCGGAGACAGGCTGATTGACAATCTTCGGGAAGATTTCGAAGTCGAGAGAGTCGCGCTTGAGCATTCGCTTGACCTCGGCCCGGACCAGATATCCGTCGTAACCAAGAACCCCGGGAAAACCTTCAGGCTTACCCCCAGGACGACGCGTGAAAAAGACTACGAGAACCTCGCCGTGATAGTTCTTCACAGCCGGGTTTTCGGAAAACTGGTAGAGGAAGACAAGGCCGGCGTGCGGTACTCCAAGTTCCCGGAAGAAGTGTTTGAGAACGTGCGCAACGGGGAGTTCGAGGCCGGGTTTCTTCTTCCCAAGCTCAAGTCGGAGGACATATTCAAAGTGGTTCTCGACGGAACCAAGATGCCTCACAAGACCACCTACTTCTATCCGAAAATTCTTTCCGGACTCGTATTCAGTCCTCTCTGGCGGTAGGTTCAGGAAAAGACGAGAAACATCCCCAGAGTGTCATCCTGATTGTCGCGCTAGTGCAAAGTTGATTGACGCGGTAGAGGAGAACCAAAATTCATTAAAATGCAGTTACATACCACAATCAGGCAGGTTCCATGCGTATTGTTTCTTTGACGAAACCCAGCCGGGAGTTCTCCAGGCTGGTAAGGGAAGTTGAACGCGGGGAGGTTTTTCTGATTACCCGACGTGGTCGCCCAGTTGCCAGGCTGGTACCCCACACGGCAGACAAGACAGCCGATTCTGGGTGGGCAATGGCCTATAAGCGGATGATGGCAAGGCTGGATGAAGGGGCTTCTCTCGGCGGACTCAGGATAGAGAGGGAAGATATCCATGATCGTTAAAGAGCGGTTCCCGCTTGACATAAATGTCTTTGTCTACGCAGTCCCGGCTGGATGCCGGCGAACGTCATGAGTAATCCAAGGAACTGATCGGACGCGCAGCGCAATGTGACTGCGCGCTGGCTGCCCAGGTCGCGCGCGCAAAAAAAAGAGGAGGGTTGACCGGTTAGGGCTTCCCTCCTCTTTTCATTCATAAAGAACCGATGCGTCTCTAGACACAAAGGCTCTTCGCCATTATCCCTGGCTGTACTGCGGCAGCAGGAACCTGTGACGCATCGTGTACTCAAACGGCGTGGAGTATACTATGTGGCCCATATCTTCCGTGGCCCTCTCCACCGTCTTCGTCCATATCGTCAGCGCCGGCGGTATGATCAGGTTGAACGTGAAGCTTATCAACCCTACTACCTCCGTCGCAGGTATCTGACCGCCCATGTAGTCAAACGGCGTCCCTGACAGGTACCACGAACGTACATCCTCGGTAACGGCCGTCCTTACGCTCTCCGGATTCAGCTGGAACCTGTGCCCAGTCCCGAAGCCCGGAGGAAGATCCGACGGCAGATACGTTACCTCATGGATACTGTTCGATACGTCCGGACGTGTCGTTATCCTGTAGTTCATCCTTCCCCAGTCCGTCTTCCCGTAGAAAGTCGGCCTGGCCGAAAGAGGCCTGTCCGAATAACGTCCGTTCGCAGTGTGCAGTATGTAGCCCCTGCGCTCCATAAGGTGGTTGAAGTAGTTGTTGTTCGTGCCATGCTCGAACCCGGCTATGTAGGCGGCCTTCTTCGGAAATCCGAACGGCTCCTTGCCCGCGAATATCGGCGAGTCGTTCGACAGATACATGTACGGATAATATCCCGCCTTGTATATGTGCCCGCTTCCGTCATCCACTGTTGCCGAGAACGTTACGCCCATCTCCATGTATGGACCCAACATCGTGTTCTTGTGTATCACGTACCAGAACTCTATCACGTCATCCTGCACCTCTATAGGTTCAGGCACTACCGCTTTCATCGCGTTGATGTCTGCCCTTACAACATAGGCCATCCACCTGCTCTCAGTATACGTAAGCGGTATGATGTCGTAGTCGAACACTGGGTCCGCTACTCCCTGGCTGATTATGTGGATCCTGTCCCTGTCCAACGGTAATGGCGGAACTTCTCCCTCATCAAGCCAGGGATAACTGTACTCATTTGCATGTAATCCCATTATGGTTTTACCTCCTTAAATCTTTTTCTCTTATGATCCCTGACTGATCGGGAACTGCTGCCTCAATCCATACTTGTATGGCGTGGCGTATCCCCTGTAGCTAGCAGGCCTCTCGTACGTCTCCGTCCAAAGCACTACCGCTGGCGGTATTACCAGGTCGAACACAAACGATATCAGTCCAGTTACTTCCTGTATCTTCAGCTCCGCTCCCATGTTGTCAAACGGAGTCGCCTGCATGAACCAGTTTATAGCGTCTCCGCTGGCCGTCCTGGTGTGCTCAGGCTTTATCTTGAACCTGTGACCCTGGATCATGCTGTCAAACGGAGGCGGCAACGCCGATGGCAGATACGTCAGCTGCCACTCCGAACTCGATACGTCCGGACGCGTTATTACCTTCATGTTGAACTTGCCCCAGTCAGTCTTGCCATAGAAATACGGAGGCGTTACCTGCTTGTCGTCGAACTGCCCCGTCGCGCTGTGCATCAGGTAACCGTTTCGACTCATCGCGAACCCGAAAAAGTCAGTGCCCTTCTCTCCACCATGCACCGTACACCTGATGTAGGACATCTTCTTCGGAAATCCGAGTACACGACCAGCGTCCACCGGCGCGTCTCCTGTAAGATACATGTACGGATAGTATCCCGCCTTCCACGTGTTCCCGTCGGGATCCGTGTACGTAGCCGAGACCGTCACGCCGAACTCAAGATATGGACCCAACATCGTGTTCTTGTGATCCACATACCAAAACTCCACCAGGTCCGCATTCTCGCCGTCCCATACCTGCAACGGGGGATTCGGGCACAGACGACTCCGTGTTGCCTCGTCGCACCTTACTACGAATGCTGACCACCTGCTGTCCGTGTACGTCAGCGGCAGCACGTCTATGTCCCACAGCGGATCCGACGGATTCGCTATGATCCACGACTTGATATCCCGCTCTATCGGAGGGGGCGGGACCTCTTTCGTCAACTCCCAGTACTTCGTTGGGACGTTTAAATGACTATGGCTCATATTTAAGCCTCCTTATACTAGATTTGGGCCAAAACTCACCACCCATTGCTTACCTCACTACCACCCGCTTTGCCCCTGTTGATAAAATGTTGGCAGTCCTGTTGGATGCGAATAGACGCAACCTCACCCGATTTACATTCAATCAAATCTTACACCCTTTTGTCAAGCACTTTTTTGCGATTTTTTCCCGGTTCCGGGGTACGGAAGAATATCCCCCGCCTAACCCCCTGAAAACGCTGATTCCGGTGTGAAGAGAGCGGAAGATTTCTCATCCGAGACGCAGTCACGGCTCATGCCGAACCGGGCGAAAAAAGCCGCCGAAGCCACTTGATCCCGTAAGGGAAAAAACAGCCACGGCGGCAACCGGAAGGTGGAACACTTCATATAGTACTATCTATCCGGCGTGAATGTCAACAGGGTTTTTGCGGAAATTGCAAAGTTGCTTTGCCAGAGCACGTTAAAACGGCTATACTGCCTTCCCGAAAAACTTTCTCTCTATAATGAGGGTCGGCAAAAGGGAGGACGCCAAATTGCCTATTGACTTCGAATTCACGGACGAGCAGCGCATGTTCAGGGAGATGATAGTGGATTTCGCCCAGAACGAGATAGAGCCGCTGGTTGAAGAAGCGGAAGCCACCCAGACCTTTCCCAAGCAGCTGTTTCCCAAGCTCGGGGAGATCGGACTGCTCGGGATCTCCTTTCCGGAAGAGTACGGAGGGGTCGCCCAGGACAAGATAATGGACTGCATATTCTCCGAGGAGATGGGGAAGGTCAACGCCGGCATAGCCATGTGCATTAACGCCCACACGAGCCTTTCCATGTTCCCCATATACAAATTCGGCTCAGAGGAGCAGAAGCAGAAGTATCTCGTGCCCGGAATCGAGGGCAGGATAATAGGTTCCCTGGGAATTACCGAACCCAACGCCGGCTCCGACGCGCGGAGCATAAGAACCCAGGCGGAAAAAAAGGGAGACAGCTACGTGCTCAACGGCACGAAGACCTGGATAACGAACGGCACCATGTGCGATTACGCGGTCGTGGCCGCCTACACCGACAAGACTAAAAAGGGCCATGGAATAAGCATATTCATAGTGGACAAGGGCACGCCGGGATTCTCCGTAAGCGGAAAGATGCACAAGCTCGGGCACCGCTCCGCGGACACCTCGGAACTCATATTCGAGGGCTGCGAGGTTCCCGCGGAAAGCCTGCTCGTGGGAGAAGGAGGATTCGCGGGAGCGATGGAGACCCTTCTCGGAGCGCGCATAACCCACGCCGCGAAAAGCGTCGGAATAGCCCAGGCCGCCTTCGAGTACGCCCTTCAGTACTCAAAGGAAAGAGAGGCGTTCGGAAGACCAATATCCAAGTTCCAGGCCATAAGCTTCAAGCTCGCCGACATGGCGGTAAAAATAGAGACCGCGAGGCTGCTTGTCTACAAGGCCGCGTGGCTCTACAGCGGCGGGAAGAGATGTCTCAAGGAAGCTTCCATGGCCAAGCTCTACTCGGCCGACGTGGTGCAGTGGGTGGCCACCGAAGCCCTGCAGGTGCTCGGGGGCTACGGCTACAGCGTCGAGTACAACGCGGAGAGATACTACCGCGACGCCAGGCTGGCTTCCATAACCGAAGGCACTTCGGAGATACAGCGCATCGTCATTTCGCGCGAACTCGGAATTTAGCTTGGCAAAAGTCCCGGGTATGTAGTAATATGATACGGATTTTGAACACAAAAGAGTTTTAAGCAAGGAGGAAGCATTACAATGTCAGAGAACCTTCCGGGCATACAGGAGACCCGAGAACTTCTGAAGAAGAAAAAAGTGGTTATCGCGGGGGTGGGCGAAACGGAACAGGGCAAAATACCCGACAAAAGCTCCTTTCACTTCCTGAGCGAAGCATCCAAGCTTGCCATTGAGGACGCGGGAATAAAGAAAGACGACGTGGACGGCCTCGTGACGGCCTTCTCCCTCGTCGAGCACACGTTCATGCACTGCACAACCTTTGCCGACTACTTCGGCATGAACCCGAGGTTTTTCTCCTCGGTGGCGGTGGGGGGAGCCACGGCTGTGTGGATGGTCGCGGAGGCCGCCATGGCCATAGCTTCGGGACAGTCAGAAGTGGTGCTCTGCGTAAGGGGGGACAACACCCTTTCCGGAATATCCTCTTCTGGAATGCTCGCCCTCATAAGGGAGATGTGCCACGCGGAGTTCGAGTTCCCCTACGGACTCACCACTCCCGGGGGATACGCCCTTGCGGCGCAGAGATACCTCCATGACTGGGGCGCCCGCAGGGAACATCTCGCCGCTGTGGCGGTGACAATGAGAAAGCACGCCGCGGACAAGGAAAACGCGATGAACAAGGACCCTCTCTCGATAGAGGACGTTCTCAGTTCAAGGGTGATAGCCGAACCGCTTACCAAGTACGACTGCTCCATCATCTCGGACGGGGGAGCGGCTTTCATAGTGACTACGGAGGACAAGGCCAGGGAGCTGGGGATAACCAACGATCTTGCCTATCTCTGGGGAATGGGACAGGGATACTCACACCAGTACCTCACTACTCTTGAGAACCTCGACCAGATATACAACGCCGTCGAGCGTTCGGGGGAGAAGGCGTTCGGAACCGCGGGGATAGAGCCGAAGGACGTGGACATAGCGTTTCTTTACGACTGCTTCACCATAACCGTGCTTCTTGAGCTTGAGGGACTGGGGTTCGTTCCCAAGGGAGAGGGGGGAGCGTTCGCCCTTGAGGGAAGGATGGAGATAGGGAAGGATCTTCCGGTCAACACCCACGGGGGACTGCTGTCGCAGGCTCACCTCGGGGCCATGCATCACGTGGTGGAAGCCACCTTGCAGCTAAGGGGAGACGCGGGGTCAAGGCAGGTCGAGGACCCGGAGGTTGCCGTGGTGCACGGAAACGGGGGGATAGTGTCCGCTCACAGCACGGTGGTTCTCGGGAACCAGCCCATCAATTAAAACATAAAGGAGAACAGAGAAGATGTCAGAAGAGAAAAAAGAGTACAACAAGCCCTTGCCGGAGTTCCGGCCGGAGACAAAGCCTTTCTGGGAAGCGGCTAAGGAGCACAGGCTGGTCATCCCGAGGTCGAGGGAGACGGGGGAGTTTTTCTTTTACCCCAGAGCTCTTTCCCCCGGAGGGGACATGAGCGAGGACATAGAGTGGGTAGAGAGCGAGGGACGGGGGAAGGTGTGGACTTTTTCCATTCACCACATGGGACCGTCAAAGGCCTACAAGGGGGAGCCTCCATACGTGGTGGCCCTCATAGAGATGGATGAGGGAGTGAAGATGATGTCGAACGTTATTGACGTCGACCCGAATGAAGTGTCCATCGGCATGGAAGTGCAGGTCTGCTTCGACGACGTTACCGACCAGGTGACTCTGCCCAAATTCAAACCAGCCGGATAAATAAGGAGAACTTAAGATGCCAAGACTTTTTTACGAAGATCTGAACGAGGGAGACGAGCACAAAAGCTCAGGAAGAACCGTTACTGAAGCCGACATCGTCAACTTCGCGGGACTTTCCGCAGATTATAACAACATGCACATAGACGAGGAGTTCGCCAAGAAAACCGTGTTCAAGACGAGGGTGGCCCACGGCATGCTGGTGACTTCGATAGCCACCGGCCTCTGGTTCACCATGCCGAGGCTCGCTACCGTCGCCTTCATGGGGCTTGAGGACTGGAGATTCTCGGGAGCCGTATTCCCGGGCGACACGATTCACATAACGAGAAAGCTCGTCGAGAAAAGGGAGCACAAGCGTCCGAACATGGGATTTTTCATTTTTGAGGTAAACGTATTTACCCACAAGGACGCCGAAAAGCCCGTCCAGAAAGGAAAGTGGGTGATTCTCGTCCAGAGAAAAGAGGAAGGATAGAAGCTCCGGAATTTTCTCAGCTGCAAAGCTGACAAAACGGAAAAGCCAAGAAAAAAGGGGGACCTGAAAGTCCCCCTTTTTTTGTAAATCACTGTAAATCCGCACTCCCCGCTTAACGGGGAAGCGCGGCAGTCGGCGTCAAATTTTAGCCTGGTACTCCCCCGAGAGGATTCCACTTCTCAGTAAGCAGAAGCATTCCCGGAATCAGCAGAGTCACTATCGACTCTATTATGAACAGATAGGCTATCGGCTTGCCGAGATCCTTGCCCTCCGAGAACGCGAAGAAGCAGAGAAGCACCAGCAAGGCCCATGCCCAGCAGAAGTACGCAAAATACGCAAGCCCAAGCGCTTGGAAATGAGCCCCGTACCATATGAACACCACCGTCGCGAAAAGACAGTATACTCCGAGCCCTTTCGCGTCATGTCCGTGCACGAATACCGCGTAGACTATCAGGTATATCAACGCAAACACCGACACCAGCGCGGTAGCCGCCGTAAGACCCAGGGTGTGCAGCTTCCAGGCGGCGATCGCTATGAGAACGCCGACACCGAGATTGAGCACGCCCACTTCCTTCGCTCCGGTCTTACCCAGAAGGGTCATACCGTTCGCGAAGAACACGAACCCCACGAGCAGCAGCACGTAACCTAACAAAGCTTCTATTGGAACCATAATTAACCATACCTCCTGTATGAAATCATAACTGTCCCTGGCCCCTGAGACAGGGGCCGTCAATTATGCTTTTATCACAGGCGCGTATTCAATGTCAAGCGTAAATTACGGGGATTATATACAATGCTAGCCAGAAAATAGAGAGTCTTCCAAGCGGGTTTTGGCTCCTTTTGTTAACTCTTCTTGCCGAGTCTGCACTTGCGACTACAGTGAAGAGGGTGATAGAATGGTAAAGTAGGGGTTTATGCTGAACCAAGTAAGCGATAAATAGCGGTGATTCTCTACCAAGCTTGATAAATGTATTTGACGGCATTGTAGGTGACATTGTACATTGACAGAAATTTTGTACCTGATTCTAATTCCTGACAAGAGGTGATTTATGGGTCTTCGTACACTCAACTTAAAGCAAGAAACGTATCAGTTACGAAATCCTGCAAGCCTTGCGACAAAAAGGAGGCTTAATCCTCTGAGAAAAATTCTTAGATTTCTTCAAGATTCTCTGGTTGTAAAATCGTTTCTTTGGAAAAACCAAACATGTTTTGTTTCACCTCCGCTTCTGTTTAAGTGGAACAGGGATGAAGAAACAGGGATGTTCGAGTTGGTCGGAACAGATGCATATGAAGACCTGAGAACATACGGGGAAACATTAAGTGAAGCTTTAGAGGCATTGCAAGAAGGTGTCCTTCCAGTTCTCTGTGAAGACCATATTAACAGAGGCAATCTCAAGCTAACCAGAAGAGCTGAAGAAATGGCAGTTGATTTTGGAAGGCGTCTAGACGCATCATGCCTTTAGAGAAAAGGAAAGTCGAGGGAGGACTAGAGAAAAGGATTGCCGTTTAAATTGTTTTGTGAACAAGCAGAGAAACGCTACCCGGTACCTGCGTAACACCCGGAAACAAGCGACCTCATCTTCTCGGGCCTCCCCGCCTTTATGTGACCCGCCGCAAGCGCCATCATAACTGCCAACGCTATACCCACGCGGGCGGTCATCTTCCCCTTGCTGCATATCCATATTAGGCTTTCTACTCACGATTATAAAGGGGGCAAGTTAATACGCCCAATCCCTCTCGGTTAACAAAATTAAAGCCTCTTGATAAGTTTCAATCTTTTCAGATCTTCAGAAGACCATCCAATTTGATTAAGTAACCCTTTGAGAAGTTTTTCTCCGAAGGTTTTCTTTGGGTGATAGTGTATAACGACACGATTTAATAATTCGTTATTGTTACCTCTTTTTACATATGGAATCCTAGCACTACTAGGATTGTCCTTTTCCCACCCATCTTTTTCCAGCCCCTTCATTAGTTGCTCGACAGTTATATTCTTAATCTGGTTCCAGACATTCTTCGAATAACTCATCAAGCAAAGGATAATTCCAAATCTTCAAATTGAGTTATCAGGTCTTTTTTGGGAAGAACTTCAGGTTTAATCTCGGGAATTGACAATGACTCTGAGCTTACCAACTCTTCCTCTGCGCAAAGGGGTAGCGGGTCATTGTGTCTGAGGATTGATTCTATATAAACAAGCGCCGACTTTTTAGCATTTTCCGTTGCGGCTTCGATTGTATCACCACCTTCATGTACACCTTTTAATTCGGGACAATAGGCGTAGTATCCGTTGCCATCGGGTTCAACACATATACGAACTCTGACTTTAATACAACGTATTTCAGTCATAACTCCCTCCTAGGTTGTGGAGCCATTTTACCACACAAACTTCTAAAAAAACAAATAGTAATTCATCAGAGTACCCGCTTAGCCGGGTATCTGTTCTAATACAATACCCATCCGGGAAATAAGCGGAACTTCAAGACTCTTGAATATTGACAAGGCCCGGCACCTGCGTGCCGAGGCACCAAGTGCCAGTTTTGTCAGTTCTAAACCGACTGCGGTCGAGGCAAGGCAGGAGGCGACGAATGGGACAGAACGGCATTACCGGGAGGGAACGAAATCCAAAGCGACCGAGTTTATGCAGTATCGAAGTCCCGTCGGAGGAGGACCATCCTTGAAGACATGTCCCAGGTGTTCTCCGCATCTGCTTGACACCACTTCATAGCGCCTGAGTCCGAAGGAGTTATCGGGAACTATCTCCACCGCGTCCTCGCTTATGGGTCTCCAGAAACTCGGCCATCCGGTTTTTGAATCGTATTTATGCTCCGAGGAAAAAACGGGCTGCCGGCAGCCGGCGGTAACGTAGGTGCCCTTCTTCCTGTTGTAAAGCAGGTCTCCCGAAAAAGGAGCTTCGGTGCCCTTTTTCCAGAGCACGTCGTACTGAAGGGGCGAAAGCTTCTCTTTCCACTGCTCCGCGGTAAGTCCCATGACCCCCTCGGGCGGGGATTTTTCGACCTGTTCTCCCCCAGCGGGAAGAAGCGACAAGACGGCAAGAACCGCGAGCGCGAAAACAATCAGGGCAATTCCGCGCATAATCATGAAAACGACCTCCGTTTCTCAATATAAACACCCTGCATAGGCATGTAAAGTGCCTTAAAATCAGGTATCTAAAAGAACCAGAGCCTGCGCGCGCCAAACGGCGGAGGAGGAAAAAAGCATGCCGAAGACACTTGAGGTTCTCCGGGCCTACGACGAAAAACTCATAAGAGAAATTCCCGTGACCGGCAAAAGGGAGATGCGGAAAGCGCTTTCCGCGGCAAGGGCCCTCGCCGACCGGCCGCAGGAAAGAATTCCCGTTCCGGAAAGAATAGAGATCCTCGAGCGGACCAGGAAGTTTGTCGAGAGAAACTACGACCGCATCGTGGCGGACGCCGCCGCGGAGGGAGGAAAGCCTCTCATCGACACAAGAGCCGAGATCACGAGAGCCGTAAACGGAATAAAGGTGGCGACCGAATCTCTCTCCGGCCTCGGGGGAGAGGAGATACCCATGGGCTTAAACGCCGCTTCCCTAAACAGGATGGCGTTTACCCTCAGGGAGCCCATAGGGGTCGTGGCGGCAATCTCGGCCTTCAACCACCCCTTCAACCTGGCCGTTCACCAGGTTATACCCGCGGTGGCCGTCGGCTGCCCGGTAATCATAAAGCCCGCGCTCAACACTCCCCTTTCCGCGCTCAACCTGCTTGAAGCCCTCTACGAGAGCGGCCTTCCGGAAAAGTGGGCCCGCGCCGCCGTAGTGGACGATACGCTCGCCGAGGATCTGGCCACCGACAGAAGGGTCGACTATCTCACGTTCATCGGCTCCGCCAGGGTGGGATGGCACCTGAGGTCAAAACTTGCGCCGGGAACGAGGTGCGCCCTTGAGCACGGGGGAGCGGCCCCGGTCATAGTGGAGCGCGACGCCGACATAGACGACATGCTCCCCCTTCTCGCAAAAGGCGGATTCTACCACGCGGGCCAGGTCTGCGTTTCCGTACAGAGGGTTTTCGCGCAGAGCTCGGTAGCGGAAAGGGTGGCGGAAGGACTCAGAAAACTCGCCCTCGAGGCAAGGGTCGGAGACCCGATGAGCGAAGAAACGCACATAGGCCCCCTCATAAACCCCGGGGAGGCCGCGAGAGTCAACAGGTGGGTAAAAGAGGCCCTGAGAAAAGGCGGGGAGCTTCTCTGCGGAGGCAGAAGAATCGGGAAAACCTGCTACGAACCGACGGTAATCCTGAACCCGGGCCAGAACTGCAGGCTCTCGCGCGAGGAGATCTTCGGACCCGTGATAGCCGTCTACTCCTACGAGAAAATGGACGAGGCCTTGGAACTCGCAAACAGCCTCCCCTACTCTTTCCAGGCTTCGGTATTCACCAGGAACATCGATACGGCCCTCGGGGCCGTGAGGAAGCTCAAGGCGGCGTCGGTGCTCGTAAACGACCACACAGCGTTCCGGGTCGACTGGATGCCCTTCCGCGGGGCCGGGCACTCGGGGATAGGAACGGGAGGAATTCCGTACACGATGCGCGAGATGACCCACGAGAAGCTCATGGTAATAAGGTCATCCGCGATATGAGGAATCCGGGGGAAAGTTCCTGCCGGGACCGGGTTCATCCCGGCAGGAAAACAATATTGTCGCGGCGAGACGGGCTCAGAAGCCGTACTCGTAAGCCACGTAGTAGTAACCGCCGTTGAACCCGAAAGGCGCCGAGCGCCGCGAGTAGGTGAAAACTCCCGGGGAATCGACTATGAGGGAACCGTCGTGGTCGTATATGGTGCCGCCTCTTCCTTGGCCGATCTTGTTTTTATCGGGTTTTACGTCAAAAAGGTTGTTGGCCCCGACCTTGAGCGTGCCGATCCTGCCCAGTTCCAGGCTGAGATTCGCGTCGGTGATGTACTTCGCTCCGAAAGTCTGTCTTTCTCCGTCGTCAAGCACCGTATACTCTCCGTAGCGGTGAACGGCGACCAGCAGGGACGCGAATCCCTTTGAATAGGAACCGGAAAGGGAGAAACGATCTTTAGGCTGCCATTCTTCAACTATCGAACGGTCCTGAGCGGTAAAAAGCGACGCCGGCAAGTTCGAGGGAAGATTTACGTCCGTGATCTCGGTTTCGTTTACCGTCCCGGCTAAAACAAGCCTTAAAGCAGAGCTATCGGCGAATGAGTGATCTAGGCTCGCCACTATATCAACTCCCTTGGTAGTGGTATCCGCGGCGTTCATAAAAAACTGTCCCTGAGCATTATTTGCCCTTAATGCCTGCCTTATGACATCCGGAATACCTTCTTCATCTTCAATCCTTCCGCTCAGAATAACACGGTCATCAATCGTTATGTAATAAAAATCCGTCGTGAGAGTAAGAGCGGGAACCGGGTTAAAGACAAAGCCGGCGCTGAAATTCCTCGACGTCTCCTCCTTAAGCTCAGGAACCCCTACCGCTTTCGCCAGATCGCTGTCATTGCGGTAAGTCCCCACCGTCCTAAGTACACCTTGGTTAAACTGCGTCGAGTTGTTGTTAAAATATATCTGCTGCATGGAAGGAGCCCTGAAACCAGTGCTCGCGGAACCCCTGAGGGCAAACAAATCGGAGAGTCCGGCCCGGGCGGAGAGCTTTCCGTTAAAGGTGTTGCCGAAATCGCTGTATCTCTCGTAGCGCACCGCGGGACTCAGAAGCAGCATCTCCCCCACGTCAAACTCCGCGTCGGCATAAGCGGAAAAAGCGTCCCTTGTTTCCGAAACCTCGTTACTGGGTTCGAAACCCTGAAACACCTGTATCCCAGCAGGCGAACCTCCGGGCATATCGTAATCTTCATATGAATATCTCTCGCCGGCTACTATTTCATATTCCTCCCTTCTGAACTCGCCTCCCCAGGCGAGATTTCCAAACGTAAAGGGAGAAGTGAAATCAAGATTAACAGTGTGCTGAAAAAGCTTAAGTTCCCCCGCGTCGGCAGACGTCTGGGCATTACCTGTGTAATCCACTCCTTCTATACACCCACTTTTATCCGCTTTCTCCCGGCACGCAACCCATGAAGCATTCTGGGAATTGGTTATTTCGAAGGCAAAAGTGTTTCCACCCACGACATAACTTACGTCCATCTTGACGCTGTCGGTTAAGTCTCCCTCGAAACCCGCACCGAATGCGTAATCGTTCACTTGGGTATTTATAAGGGGAAGAAAACCGTCCGGAAAATCAGACCCGGCAGGGTTGCCGCTATTTCTGTTCTGTCTGTAAAAACCTCCGCCCTGATTTTCTCTCACGGACAGATCAAAAAAACTGTAAACTTCGCCATCCATAAAATCTACCGGACCTCTCATATTTGCAACGAAACTTACGTGCGTTGAGTCCGCGTCGCCTACCCTGAATACGCCTCTGTCAATATCGCGCTCGGGGTCGTTCACCGAATCGTCCGTAAGAGTAAGCGGTCTTTTCGCTGCATCTGAAAGACATCCAACCGGGCTATCGTCAACATTGTCCTGACACATGCTATTTCGATACTGAATATCTCCCATAAGCCCCGCCCGATTGGAACTTTTCCTGTCCCTTACCTCAAGGGTTACGTTAACGACGCTTTCTCCGCCGAGCGAAAAACCCTTGTTAACGCTCGCGACCACGGTCTCTCCGTCCCCTTCGTAAAGCTGTCCGGTAGACACCGTTACCTTGCCGTCGTAGCCGTCCTTAAGAACTATGTTTATAACGCCGGATATGGCGTCCGAGCCGTACTGCGCCGAAGCGCCGTCCCTAAGCACCTCGATTCTCTTTATGGCGCTCACGGGAATTGCATTCATGTCAACGCCCGCGGTGCCGCGGCCCACGGAGGTGTTCACGTGTACAAGGGCGCTTTTGTGGCGGCGCTTTCCGTTAACAAGCACCAGAACCTGGTCGGGCCCGAGGCCCCGGAGCGTGGCGGGGCGAAGAGCGTCCGTTCCGTCGCTTATAGTCGAGCTTGAAAAGTTAAAAGACGGTATGAGCTCCTGAATAATCCTTCCCACCTCGGTCTGCCCCGTAGCGACGATCTCCTCTTCGGTTATGACGTCAACGGGAACCGGGGAGTCCGAAACGCTGCGCTCCTCGAAACGGCTGCCGAGCACAACGAGCTTTTCAAGTTCGAAAGCGTGCGTCAGGGGACTCAGCAGACCTGCGATCAGCAGCGCCGCCAGCCCCGAAATGATTCCTTTTTTCATCCTAGTCCTCCTAATCTCGAAATGATACCAAGTTTTCATTATAACACAGGACGCGGCTTAATTTAAACCGCGATCTTTGGGAGATTGCATGCTTCGCTAACCGGGGATAACGGGAAATGAGAAGCCTTACACAGGGAAAATCCCTGTTTCCCAAGCTTAAGGAGACTGAGGGATATTGCACGCTACAGGATAACGTCTTGAACCGCTGGATTTTTCCTTTCAGGTTAAAGCGGCGTTTTATGGCCGCAAGCGTCCCCTTTCGAATTTCCGTATTTTCTCCATGGCACTTAACAGGATAGGACTCCGGCCTTCCATTGATATCGGGGTGATAGATTACACGCTCGCTTCCTCTGCCCCGTTTCTTAAAGGTCCGAAAACGCGAATCGATTTTCCTGAGTTTCTTCTCAAGCGTACGAAAAGTTTACATTTAAGCTGTTCCCGCGAACTCTTTTCTTTTCTGTGCTACTGCCTGAGGAGAAGGATACGGCAGATTCCTGATATCGTAATTACTACGAGGTGTCTCAGCAGTATCAAGCTGCCCGGCCACGGCGTCTGTAAAATGCCGCAAATAAACAGGGTCGGCGTCGCGCCAGATCATCTCCGGCTTTTCCTTGTGAAGGGCAAAGGAGATTTGCATAAGAACCAGCTCTTTTAACTCGTCACAGGCCTCCTGAAGGGTCCTGCCATGTCCCCAGATGTCCATTTCCAGGGCTACGGCATTCCACTCCTTTTCCTGCTCGTTATAAAACCCGAGAACCTTAAAAGTAATATCTTTTGTTTCAGGCAACGACATTGAAACCTCCGAAAAACATTAGATTGCTGCTTCGCCTTCCGTCTGAAATATTGCAATCTTCGGGAATTACGCCTGTTCTTCTCAAAAAATGGCCTTTTTGAGAAAGTAAGGTACTATATGTACCAAAACTAAGCTTTTTTGAGAAAATAAGCGGAACAGCAATGTTGCCTGATCTTTACAAAACCACACAGCGGATCGATTTTGAAACCCCCGCCATTCTAAAGCCGCTGGTAACAGCAAACCGGTATTTGGGAGAACTCAAGGGAGCGTGTACCGGCATACCGAATCAGGCTATTTTCATCTCCACACTCTGTATGCAGGAATCGCAGGACAGCTCAGCCATAGAAAATATCGTTACTACGCGGGACGCATTATACAAGTTCCGGCTGCAGCCCACAATCAACGACCCGGCCGCCAAAGAGGTTCACAATTATACCGAGGCCCTCAGCCAGGGTTTTCACACCGTGCGCAGAAAGGGAACTATCAGTCTCAGTACAATTCAGTCCATTCAGCAGATTGTTTTAGAGAACAGAAAGGGTTTCCGGCACATGAGCGGACAGGGCAGAGTCGTCATTATGAACGCGCAAACCGGCGAAACAGTCTATACTCCCCCGGAACCTCAAGAATTAAACCACCTGCTGAACGATCTGGAAAAATTCATTAACGACAGGCAGGCCTGCACTCTGGATCCTCTGATAAAAATGGCGCTCATTCATCATCAGTTTGAAAGCATACACCCTTTCTATGACGGCAACGGCAGGGTTGGACGCATTCTCAATATTCTCTACCTGGTCCTGAATCAGTTTCTTGATACCCCAGTTTTATATCTCAGCCGTTACATCAGCCATAACAAGGAAGATTACTATCGCCTGCTGCAGGAGGTGCGGGACAAGGACAAATGGGAGGAATGGGTCATCTATATGCTTGAAGGTGTTTCCCTTACGGCACAAAGCACCTTGTCGTTAGTAGAGGAAATAAAAGTTCTACTACAGAAGCAGAAACACAAAATTCGTAACGACCTGCCGAAAATCTACAGTCAGGACCTGCTTAACAACCTGTTTAAGCATCCCTACACCAAAATTCAGTTCCTGGTGGAGGACCTGAATGTATCGCGAGCGACAGCCACGCGCTACCTGGAAGCATTAGCCGAGAAAGACATCCTGGAAAAGCGACGACTGGGACGCGAAAGCTATTATCTTAACAAGGAGCTGATCGACCTGCTGTTTAATATTCCCCGAATAAGCAAAACATAAATCACGGGCGACTCCCTATACGGTACCCAGTCCTTGCTCAGGGAAGTCAGAATCTGTTCCCGTCCCCGCCGACTCTTCTAAAAACCGCTTTGCAGGCGCCGATACATGCTTTCTTCGGGCCGCAGGGCGGGTTTACGCCGTTTGAAACATAGAGACATTGCTTTATACTTTCAGCCTGATCATGGAAACGGATCTCATTCGCAACTTCTCCATAATAGCCCACGTCGACCACGGCAAATCGACTCTCGCCGACAGGCTTCTAGAGTTCACGGGCACCCTGAGCGAACGCGAGAAAACCGAGCAGTTCCTCGACAACATGGAAATAGAAAGGGAGAGGGGAATAACCATAAAGGCCCAGGCGGTGAGACTCAGGTACAGGGCCGACGACGGCAGAACCTACGAGTTCAACCTGATAGACACCCCCGGGCACGTCGATTTCAGCTACGAGGTTTCGCGAAGCCTGATAGCGTGCGAGGGAGCGCTGCTCGTCGTGGACGCCTCCCAGGGGGTCGAGGCCCAGACCCTCGCCCACGCCTACCTGGCCGCCGACTCGGGGCTCGAGATGATACCCGTCGTAAACAAGATAGACCTGCCTTCCGCCGAACCCGAAAGGGTGAAAAAGGAGATAGAGGACATAGTCGGAATCTCAACCGAGGACGCCGTTCTGGCAAGCGCCAAGGACGGCACCGGCACGAAGGAGATACTGGAATCGATCGTGGCGCTCGTGCCGCCGCCGAGGAGGCCCGAGGACCCGAGGCTCAAGGCGCTCATATTCGACAGCTGGTTCGACTCGTACCAGGGCGTCGTGATGCTGGTCAGGATATACGAGGGAACGGTGAGGCTCGGCATGAGAATCCAACTCATGGCGACCGGCAAGAATTACGAGGTGAGGAAGATAGGCGCGTTCGCCCCGCAGGCGACGGAGCTCGGGCAGCTCTCAACGGGGCAGGTCGGATTCATAACCGCCTCCATAAAGGAGATCGGGGAAGCGGGGGTCGGGGACACGATAACGGACGCCGACTCTCCCACCGAAAGCCCCCTCGAGGGGTTCAAGGTCATAAAGCCCATGGTCTTCAGCGGGCTCTACCCCATCGACACGGGGGATTACGACAGGCTCAAGGAAGGCCTCGAGAAGCTCAAGCTCAACGACTCGTCGCTCGTCTACGAGCCCGAGACGTCGCTTGCGCTCGGGTTCGGCTTCCGCTGCGGCTTTCTCGGGCTGCTCCACATGGAGATCGTGCGGGAGAGGGTGGAGAGGGAATTCGAGGTAAGCCTCATAACGACCGCGCCGACCGTCATCTACAGGGCCGTCTACCCGGGAGGAAGGGAAGTGTACGTCGACAACCCGAGCGAACTTCCGACCGGCGACCGCTCGGCCCGGCTCCAGGAACCGTACGTGTACGTGTCGGTTCATACCCCTTCGGATTACCTGGGGCAGATATTCGAGCTCTGCGAGAAAAGAAGGGGGATTCAGAAGAACCTGAGCTACGTGACCGAGAACAGGGCCATAATCGAATACGAGCTTCCCCTCGCGGAAATAGTCTACGATTTCTACGACAACCTCAAGTCCGTCACCAGGGGCTACGCCTCGATGGACTACGAACCCGCCGGATACAGGGACTCGGACCTCATAAAGCTCGACATCCTGGTCAACGGAAACCCGGTCGACGCCCTCTCGATAATCTCCCACAAGGACAAGGCCTACGAGAGAGGAAGGGGGCTCATAGGGAAACTCCGCTCGCTCATCCCCCGCCAGCTCTACGAGGTGGCGATACAGGCCGCGATCGGAAGCAGGGTGATAGCCCGCGAATCCGTGAAGGCGATGAGAAAGGACGTCACCTCCAAGTGCTACGGGGGGGACGTCACCAGGAAAAGAAAGCTTCTCGAGAAACAGAAAGAGGGAAAAAAGAGAATGAAGCAGGTGGGAAGGGTGGAGATACCGCAGGAAGCCTTCCTTGCCGTGCTCAAAAACGACTGAAGCCGGGGTCCCCCGGAAGGGAGCTTCAGTCCATCGCCCTCATCATCATCTCCGTTATAACCCGCGTCGCCCCGCTTACCGCGTCGGGATCGGTCCTCACGTTAAGCACCGCGGGGATCCCCGAGGAAAAGGCCCTCTCAAGTCCCGGGGCAAGGTCCCTTATGTCCTCTATCCTCTCCCCGTATCCGCCCATCGCCTTCATTATCTCGTGAAAATCGACGAAACCGAGGTCGACTCCCTGGGTCGCCCCCGCGCCGGGATAGGTTATCTCTATCTGGTGCTTGGTCATTCCCCACGCGGAATCGTTGCAGACCACGACCACAAACGGTATGGAGTGCCTGACCGCGGTCTCCATCTCCATGAAGTTCATGGCCGCGGCCCCGTCCCCGGTAACGAGCGCCACGGGCTTTTCGGGAAAGGCGACCTTCGCCCCGAGGGCGAAAGGCACCCCGACGCCCATGCACCCGAGCGGACCTCCCTTAAGGTAGTGCCCGGGGTTTTTCACTTCGCACGAAAGGTCGGTCCACGACTGGCAGTCCCCGCCGTCGACCGCGATTATCCCCTCCCCCCCTAGGTAATCCGAGACGGTTTTCGCCACCGCGGCGGGATGGATTCCCTTCGACCCCGAAACGCTCCGGCGAAACGCCGCGCGGGCGCGCGACCGAAAGGAGCGGGCGTCCTTCATCCAGGAACCGAAATCGAAGCTCGCCCCGTTTTCCCGGGCGAAGAGGTTCGCCTTAGCGAGAAAGGAGTCGAGGTCGCAGACCACCCCGAGGTCCGCCGGGCGGTTTCTCCCGATCTCCTCGGGATGGATATCCACCTGGACGGTTCTCGCGTCGGGGTTCAAGGTCTTTCCGAACCCGGCGTAGATGCTGAGCCTCACGCCGAGGAGCACCACGAGGTCCGCGTTCGCGCTTATCTCCCTGAATCCCCCCGGGCTCGCTGGGGACGCGGCCCCGAAGCAGAATTTGTGGCCGTCAGGCAGGATTCCTCTTCCCATGTTAAGGGTGAAAAAAGGCGCCCCGAGCCTTTCTGCGAATTCAAGAACGCTCCGCTCCGCGCCCGAGTACCACCCGCCGCTTCCGACGATCACGACAGGCCTTTTCGAATCCGAAAGCAACCGGAAAAATTCGGAGACCTTTCGCTCGGGCGGCTCGCAGTCCGTATCGGGAACGGGAGCCCTCGCGGGCGAAGCCTCCTTCTCGTCGCAGCCCGGATAGAGAACCTCATAGGACATCCCGAGGTACGCGGGTCCCGGCCGCCCGGAGATCGCCGCTCCCCAGGCGGCCGAGACGTACTCCTCTAGCCTCCCGACCTCGTAGACCGTCCTCGCCCACTTCGTTACGGGCCTCACTATCGCTTCCTGGTCTATTTCCTGGAGGGACATCCTGTCGTTCTCCTCTATCCCCGAACGTCCCGAGACAAGCACCATCGGGGAATTCGCGAGGTAGGAGCCCGACACCCCGGTGAGGGCGTTCGTAAGACCGGGACCCGCCGTCACTAGGCATACCCCCGGCTCCCTTCTCAGCCTCCCGTAAGCGTCCGCCGCCATCGCGGCCCCCTGCTCGTGGTGGGTGTCGACAAGCCTTATGCCGAGATCCGTGCAGGCCCTGTAAACGGGGTTTATGTGCCCCCCTCCTAGGGTGAAGATGTCCCTCACTCCCAGGTCGTAAAGAGCCCTTGAAACCAGATATCCGCCCTGTCGTCTCGCCATGGATGGTTCTTCCGTAATCAAACAAAAGGAATTATGTATTTAACTTGACGTTCAATACACTGTTCTTGGCCGAGGGAAGACTGCCGTCTTGCTTCTCCCTCATCCTCCCGACCCTGCGGGTAATATTCCCACCACAATCGAGACGCCTCGATGAAGGATATTATTGTTGCGGTCACGTCCTTGTCCAAAACAAGCCGCCAATTACAAATGTGAACTCTTGTAGACAATTTTTCCTTGGGGAATTATCTTTTTAAATTGACAAAACTCAGAGATTGACTTCATCTTTTAACAATAAAAAAATGGAAAAGATCAACGTAGCAACTGCTATTACTGTGCTTGTCCAAAACTTCTTCTCTTTGTCTTTAAGATCAGCAAGCGCAGAAGTCATATAAGTAAAGTTGATCTCCATGTAGCATCCTCTGACTTCAACATTCGAACCTTCCAATTGAATAATTCCTATATTCTTTGTCGCTCTTCTGGGGTTAGAATCCTATAATTGTTCTCCCCATGAATTTCCGAGTCAGGCGTGCTCCCCATTAGTATCGAGACTACATCATCAATCTCGAACTCACTCATGTCGGGAATTATCTGCTTGGTTTTACCATCTGGCATCATCGAACCTCTAAAATTTCTTCACCCAGCATATCCACAATTTTTACCGCCACTTTCGCACCGACACGAGGCAGGGTAAGTTCATACTCAGCCTTAATAAAGTCCTTCCTTTTCTCCGACCAGTCACTTTCGACTATTCTGAAATGTTTGCTGTTGTAGTCAGTATCGATTGACACGCAGTCGATTTGTGCACGGAAGTCTTCAATTTTTTCATCAAAAATCGTGCGGTCAATATCCATCCGGGCCAGTATAGTAGGACTTATATAATCGAGAATTTCCACCTTTGCTTTTCTACCCTTTTTAGTGATTTTGACCTCAGCCTCAGCAGGCTGATTAGTAATCACTCCATCTTGCCGAATATCGCGGACTGTAATTTTATTTATAGGTCTTTTCTCCTTAGCAAGTTCATTGATGATTTCCATTTCAGAGCCATTGCAGAAGACTATAATATTTCTTGTTTCATCCCCACGATTTTTTTCGATTTCATCTTTGATAATCTGAATGTCCAACCATGTCAGAGGTTTGTTCAAATCGATGATTTTCACAAGTTGTCCATTAAGCAAACCGTCAAAAAAGAGATCCTTGTGGTCCATTTGAATACCATACTTGGAAACAATAATTTTCTTAATTTCACTCTGTTTGGCAGCATCGTAGTTGTTCACTCGGTAGTGAATAAATCCGTACCCGTTTTTTTCAGCTATATCGCCGTTTTTCTCACATATAACATTCAGCAACCTTTTAATAGTTGTTTGGATTGCACCTTTGTTAATATCCGCCATGATCCAGCGACGACCTAATTTTTCGGCGACGGCGGCGGCAGTACCAGAACCGCAGAAACAATCCAAAACTATGGAACCTTTATCACTTGAAGCTCTAATAACGCGCTCCAAAAGAGCCTCAGTCTTTTGGGTAGGGTAGTCAATATACTCACTGGATACTATCCCCATCCCAGGAATATCGTCCCAAATGTTATCTGCTATTGTTTCTTCCTTAACTTTGTCGCCGATTTTCTCTCTGTAATATTTAATTCCTATCTTTCCGCCTATTGGTTTTAAGACTCCATTTTCAATTTTGACTCTTCCTCCTTTTGATACTTGTATCCGACCTTCCTTGTAAAGTTTTATCAGACTTTCATTAGAATATGAACCAGGATCAGAAGTTCTAAAATACCCCTTTTCATCTTTCTGATACTTTTTCTCTGCCTCTTCAATCGATATAAATTTTTCTTTTTTAATTTTGTTCCAAATCGCATTGTCTGTTTTTGAATAAATAATAAGATAGTCCGCACTGTAAGGCATGAATTCTGCTTCTACTTTCCTACCTCTTGGAATTTGCCTTCTCCATGTAATCTCATTCCTGAAATTTCCCTCTCCAAATACCTCATCTAGCAAAAAGCGTAGGTGATGGCCTTTACGCCAATCACAGTGAAGATAAATACTACCTTTATCACTCAACAACTCCCTCATCAAAATCAGACGTTCATACATGAACTGTAGATAGTTATCATTTGCCCAGATGTCTTCGTATTGCACTTGCTCTAGAAAAGTATAACCTTGGCCTTTAAGCCTTTCGGATTCCCCGCGTAGTCTTACCTTCCGGACATAATCCGCAGCAGAATCAAAAGGTGGATCAATATAAATTAAATCAATCTTCCCCCGAAACCCGGCAATCAAAAGAGAAGAAAGGATTTCCTTGTTATCTCCGTGAAAAAGCAAATTAGAATTTCCCTCGATGAATTTCGAATAAGATGGTTCAGCAGCAGGATTCTCAATTCCAAAACTCTCACACAACTGCGCCGGATAATGTCGAACAGTGTCGAGTGGCTTCTTGCCAACCCAGTGGAGCATGGGCCTACCTTTAGCTGGTATTACTTTAAGTGTAGGTGGCATCTCTCTGCTTTCCTCCTGATTTTATCCAGTCTGTAATGAACTTAATGTTCTGTAGACTTATCGGAGTTACCGATGTATAAACGACCTGATATTTAAACTTGTGTGTCTGTACTTTCTGGATTTGTTTCACAGCTTTAGCTTTTGCCTCTACTATTTTATTTCCTTTGTCTTTCTCCGCCTTGATTTCAACAATATAAAACTCGCCTGTTTTCTTCAGAATCACAAAATCTGGAAAATAACGATGATAGCGTTCGTCCTCACCAAGGTACTCAAAATGAAAATCGGTTTTCTTCGGGTCAGTTAACCCTCCGGTAAACAAGAATACTTCTATATCTTCGGGATCTTTATTGAGCATAGACAAAATCTGTCGGAAAAAAGAGCGCTCGGGAGTAGTGTCAAAGTTGTAAGGAGTGTAATGGAAAGTCAAACCGTGTCTATCGTCCAACTCTTTATCTTCAATGAACAAACCATTTTCCTGCATTTGCTCGTAAGCACTTTTCTGCATGCGTAACCGGTGAACGTAGGAATTATTTTCATCTTTTTCAAAAACATCTTCTCCATTTTCGTCCTTAAACCGAATCAGAGCCATGGCTTCAGTTACTTCTTCTTCAACCGTTTCGTAGTTTGTCCCCTGTTCTTCGACCTGCTCAAATATTCCATATAGATGGTTTTGGGGAATTTCTCCCTCTGGATAAAGCTTTTTCAGATTCTTAAGGATCGGCATACGAGGTAAATGGTACCTTGAAGCTATTTGGGAAGTGGCAGAATAACAGTCCACAAAGTGTTCTCCAGAAGGCAACTCTTTCGTCTCACCCGTTGGCATCAATATTTCTCCCGGTCCACTAAAATCGAGAGTTAATGTACCACGCAATATGGTCTGCAGTTCCTTGCTTTTTGGTTTTGTTAGGTGAATTTCTACGCTTGCCGGCTTCTTTGCAATTGCTCTTTTAACAGTGCGGGTAATTTCTAGTCTGGGCAGTGGTTTTTGGGGAATGTATACCGTGATGGTTTTCTTTTCTTTCGTTCCAACGCTCAATCGCTCAAGATCGGTACGGAAGTTATCTTGCAGTTGCTTGTCCAAAATACTTGCGTTAGCTGAGTCCAGAAATATTTTCGCCGAGTACTCGTTTTCTGGAACTTGCCGCAAACATCGTGTTGCAGCCTGCAAAACATAGTTACTGCTTTTTGTCTGCTCCTTGATTAGAGCACATGAAAACAAACTTGGACAGTTCCACCCTTCCACACCTTTGCCAATCAATAGGATTATTCGCTTTTGATTGTCAGGATTGTTCAACCTTTTGAACTCATCAATCTCAGCAACGTTAGACCTTTGCGTGTTTACAAGTATCTGGGAAACATCCTCGCCTATCTCAATTATTGCCTTCTCAATGAAGCCCCGTGAAGTTTCTAAGTGTTCCTGGGTCTTGAAGTAAAAGGCAATTTTCGCTTTAGCTCCATCAGGAAGTCGTACATCTCTGTAGCCACCGAAAAATTCTTCAATGATATCTTGGAATACTTTCTGTTCATCTTGTTTGCCAATCTCATATTGATGAATGCCGTCGTTGAGATCCTTGAGTATGTTGTCCTTGATACCATCTCCGAGCCCATACCAAACGATTACTTCTTTTAGCATTTGCTGCTTGTAGTAAGGTGTGCCTGTCGTATTAACAACAGCCACTATCGGCTTATTATCATTTATATAGTTGATAGTCTCCCGCACTCGTTTTAGCTTTTCGAAAGTATTACCATAAGTGTGGTGTGCCTCATCTGAGAAAATTCCTAGGTTTGGCAGACTCGTGATTTTTTGAAGCCTTAAATTTGCCAACACCTCATCTCTCTGAAAAGCTAGTTCTGCTTGGTTTCTCCGCTGTCTGGCACGCAAGCTGATTTTTTCCGTGTTCGTAACAATTAAGTTGTAGACGCTTTCCCTCTGCACCTGTAAGTCTTTTCCTTTGTCTGCATACTCAATTTTCAAGTTAGCTAGAAAATCCCGGTTAAGATCAGGCGGTAAAATCTTCTCGTATGGAATATCACTAAGCTCCCTTAGGCTTTCGATGATAGTTGTACCAGGGGCAAAAACAAGAGCGTTTTTCATGAAATTGATTCCGCTTTTGGGATAGCGCATGGACATGGCAAATTCAGTCGCAATAATTGTTCCTATCAACACGGTTTTCCCTGCACCCATTGCCAAAGCGAGAATATAACTCGGATAGTCCAGTTTCACTGCTTCATGTAGGGCTTGAATTCTTTTGTTTTTTACGAAATCTTCATCCTCTTTAACCCTTTCGATAATCTCATCTATTCCAGCAAAATCTAAGGCATCTTTTGATATGGGAACGCCGAGTGCATGAAAAAAGGCCTCCTTGTCTTCATTATAGTAATATTTGTATAAGTCTATAATTTTCGGTGTTTTCAATACCAAGCGGACATACCAGTACACTTCAAGGGCTAATAACTGGGGTTCTCGCAGGAATTTCAGAGTCAGAAGATTTCCCTGCTTCTCTGCCTGATAATCGAGTATAAAACCAATCAGAGGATAATCATCACAAGGATACCCTTGATGACGCCATTGCTTTACAGAACGTTTAAGATCATTAACCAGAATGTGCTCAACACTGATGTTCGAATTCTTCATTGCGCTTACCACTTACAGATACTTTATCAAGAATAAGTTTTTCCTCTCTTAGTTCCATGAGCTCCTTGCACTGGTCAAGGAGGCTGCGACTCCCTTCTGTCTTTCAGTAGTAGTCAATACGGAATTCCTTCCAATCCTGCGTCATAGAGTTTCGCGCATAATCCGAATATCTCCCCAAGCCTCTCATACCCGGTAGCAGATAGCTTAGCGCGACATCTGTAAGTCTTTATCATCACTATACTGTACCAGTTCTCTGACCGTCTGGAATTTAATCCGTCAAGCTAAATACACAATTCCCCTAACAAACCATTATTTCGTGGGAAATACAACCCGGGGGAAACAAAAAAATTCCTTGAGTGTCCCCGGATGATGATTAATATGGAACTGCGGAAGGGGAAACGGGGATAAAAAATTCATTCGAACGGAGGTAAAAACAATGAAATACGCAGTAAATCCATGGGAGCCGAACGACGTTTTCCGCAGCTTCGCGAGCGTCTTCCCGGGGGTTTTCGATTCCCGGGCGGCTGAGGCGGCCCGGAGTCCCAGGGCCGACGTTTTCGACGACGGAGGGAATTTCGTCGTGTCGGTCGAACTTCCTGGGGTGAGCAGGGAAAATCTCGACATAGACGTGAAGGACAACCGGCTTACGGTAAAGGGAGAAAAAAAGCTTGAGAACAGTACGGAAAAGGAAGGATATCTAAGGGTCGAGAGATCCTACGGGCTGTTCGAGAGGAATTTCTTCCTTGACGAGAGCATAGACAGCGAGAACATAAAGGCCGAGTACAGAGACGGCGTCCTGCGCCTCACGCTGCCTAGAAAGCAGGACGAACCCTCAAAGAAAATAGAGGTGAACTGACCGGAAGAAGAAAATGGGGGAAGTGCCAGACGACGCTTCCCCCTTTGTTTATTGTCTTCACCGAAACACCGGACCGCCCGAACCGGGAAACCGTTCCCGGGGCGGCGGCGCCTCAGTCAGAAAACATCCCTGGAACTAAGACGGGATGCCGTTCCGTCTGCCTCCTGCGCGGCCTGCGAGCGACACCGTGAAAAACAATGCGGACGCTATCAGCAGCAGGTTAAACGCAACGCCCTTGGGCGTACCGCCGCTTCCCGCCGCGATTGCGCAGCCTCCACCGCCGCTATCACCGCCTCCTGTAGTGGGAGGAGTAGTCGGAGGAGTGGTAGTCGGAGGCTCTTCGCCATATATCATGCATCCCTCAGGTGGGGTACCTGTCTTCGGATAGATGCCGGAACCGAAAATAACGGACGAGGAACCTGAAGGTGGGTCTACCCCCAAGTATTCAAAGGGATCCACGACATAGCTGGTCTTCCAGGAATCGCCCGGGGCCGTAGCGGGATCGTCGTCAACTACGTCGTCCTCCGTAATAGCCGGATCATTCCAGCAATAATCAACCAAACCGTCCCCGTCGGCAGTGGAACTCACCTCGTCGACAAGTAATCTCCCAACATCCCTACCCCCCCCGTCAATGGCCTCAAGAACTACCCCATCAAGCTTTTCATCACTCCCGTGAAAAAGCAGTTTTTTGTTGTGATCCATGACGAAAAGGTATATGGAACCTGATAGCCAACTTCCTTCCGCCCCTGAAGCAGTGAATACATCACGAAACGTCGAATCGGGAGGAAGAGGGCGACATCCCCCCCACATATCAAAGTCGGGACCGAGAATAGCTTGTGTAGCAGGATCTTCAAAAAGATTAAGTAACCTCCTTACCTCTTCTGTCGTCAATGTTTTTATCGAATCTTGAGAAAGATCCGTAATATTAAGACCTATGCTCTGAAGGCTAACGGCAAGATTATCTTCAAGCAATTTAGGAAGGTCTAACTTCTCAAGATCACAGTGTTTTTTCAAGAAAAATCCTATGTAATACTCCTCAATCGCGCTCTCCACGAATTCTTTGAGATTCATTTCGTCCGTACCTACTTCACCGGCCGTTACGGCGTGCACGGAAGCCGTAATGCCGAAAAAAACACCCCCGAACGCCAGCATGAGTGAGAAAAGACCTGCGAGGGCCGCTGTCCTAAACACAGTACTTCGCGTCAAGATTTTCATTATATCCTCCTTACCAAATTGTTCAGTTTAAGATCCAAGGAACCCCGGCTCCCGCCGGGTTACTAGCAGTACTAATTGTATAAATTAAAACAGCAAAACAGCAGGACTGTCAAGCACTTTCAGGACAATCAGTCATGAACCCCCGCGCCGCGGGCAAAAAAGCCTGAAACGCAAGTCCCGCGAGAGAAACCGCCCTTACCGTCCGGGCAGGTGAAATAACGGCCGGGAAAACCGGACGCCCCGGCCGTTTTCCCGTCCCGGGACACCTGTCTTCGGGCAATCCGGTTTCCGGCCGGACATCCGATCGCCCGCCGCCGGGAGGCCGATCCGGCAGGGCGGCGGGGACAGACCGCGCCGCTTGTTATGAAGGGAAAACTAAAGTAAATTTCCTTGAGTATGCTGGAGATCAGTTCTAGCTATGAGATAAAGCTTTCCGGTACCGATATACACTTCGACTCGAAGCGGGCCGTGCCGCTTTCTTTTGTCACAAGCGCGAACTTCAGCAGGCTCCCCCGAAGCGAAAAAATCATAGCCACGCCCGAAACGGTAAAGCTTCTCGGGAAAAAAACAAGGGGCTCGGCGGTTCTTTCCTCCCCCTACGGAAAGCCCTTCACCCTGGGCAGCTACTCGATCGAGCTCATCCCGTCGGGACAGATGCTCGGGGCAGCCCAGGTGGTCGTCGAAAAAGACGGCAAGAGAGTGGTCTACGCGGGCGGCTTCAAGCTGAAGAATACCCCGACCTCAGGCTACGCGGAGCTAAGAAGATGCGACACGCTGGTCGTCGACTGCGCCTACGGGGCCCCGAAGTTCATTTTCCCGCCGCCCGAAGTGGTGATGGAATCCATATTCGAGTTCGTGAACAGGACGCTGTTTGAGGACGCGGTGCCGGTAATCCTGGTGAACCCCGTGGGCAAGGCGCAGGACCTCGCGATCTTCCTCGGGGAAAGGGACGTCGAGATGAGCCTTCACCCGGCGGTGGCGAGGACCCTCAGGCTCTACGGGGAGCTCGGGGTGAGGATCCCCCCCTACGGAGGGATAAAGAGAAAGCATTTCAGAAACAGGGTGCTGATAGCCCCCCTTTCCTACAGGGACTCCGCGGCCGTCGAGAACCTCCCGAGAAAGAAAGTGGCGGTTATAAGCGGGCGCTCGATGGAAAACGGGGCGTTCGTGAGGTCGGCCCTTAGGGCCGAGGTGGCGTTTCCGCTTAGCAACCACTTCGGGTACGACGAGATGTCTGAGTACCTGGGCGTCACGAGGCCCGGCAACGTGATCGTGAGGGGGAACTTCGGCGACAGCTTCACGGAGGGACTCAAGCGAGACGGGTGGAACGTGACGGCGTTTAAGAAGCCGCGCCAGCTTTCGCTTTTCTGAGGACAGGGATGGCGGTTGAAACGAAATCATTCACGGTAAGCACCCGGGGCGACTGCGACATACTGGACATAACCCCCCAGGTGAGCCGCGAGCTATCGGGAGCGGAGATGTCATCGGGCACGGCTACGGTCTTTGTCGCGGGCTCTACCTGCGCGGTGACGACCATAGAGTACGAAAGCGGGGCGCTTTCGGACCTCAGGGACGCGTTTGAGAGAATGGCCCCCGAGGCCATGCGTTACGCGCACAACGCCAGGTGGGGCGACGGGAACGGACACTCGCACGTGAGGGCGGCCCTGCTCGGCCCCTCGCTCACGGTTCCGTTCTCGGAGAACGGTCCGCTTCTCGGGACCTGGCAGCAGATAGTGCTCGTCGACTTCGACAACCGCCCCAGAACGAGAAGGGTGATCGTCCAGATTATCGGGGAATGACCGCGCCTCAGACGAACTTGACCGAGAAATGCGAGGGCTTGTACCTTACGTTCAGGTTGACGATGAGGGGCGTGAGCGACTCTATCATCGAGGAGACCTCGAGCGGGCCCGCGTCAAGCACCCTCAGGTTCTTCATTTCCTCGGTAAGGTTCTTGATCACCTCCTTGGCTCCCTCGTCGTCCCCGCAGATGACCACGTCGTAATCAAGGTCGTCGTCTATTTTCGCGAGCTCGTTCGCGGGAAGGTTGTGATAGGCGGACACGAGTCTCGCCGTTTCGGGAAGCGCATCCTTTATCTCAAGAGCGGAAGAGCCCTGGGTGGGAGGGGTGAACAGAAAAGTCTTGCCTTCCCTTTTCATCGAGACTACCGGGGTCACGACGATCTGGTCCGTGATGCTGTCGCCGCATCCGGCTACCGTGGCCGCCGCGTACTCGGGAGGAATGCTTATTATTATTACCTCGGAAGCCGCCGCGGCGTCCGCGTTGGCCATGCCGTGTATGTTGGATTCGATTCCGAGCCCATTCAGGGTTTCCGCGTGGCCCGACGCTATGCCGAGCGCCTTTTCCTCGCTTCTTGAACCTATGTAGATCTCATGCCCCGCTCTTGACCACCGCAACACCAGACCTTCCGCTATGTCTCCCGTTCCGCCTAGAAGTGAAATTTTCATTTTTTGATGTCTCCTTGCGTCAGAATTTTTACAGAACTTCTATCGTATATGCCTGCGGAGCGTTTTTCAAGCACCACAACAGGATTTGTTTTCTTGACGGCACCTGCTGTTTGAATCATACTCATGTAATGAGTTGGGAAGTTGCTTTCCACGAAGACTTTGACCCCGAATTTAATGCTTTAGATAAAGAGGTACAAAACGAATTGCTTGCGCGAGCTAATCTTCTTCAGGAACGTGGACCGACCCTTGGGCGCCCTTCGGTAGATACCCTTAAAGGATCACGCCACACTAACATGAAGGAACTTCGCTTTAGAGTTGACAAGGGCGTCTGGCGTGTAGCTTTTGCCTTTGACCCTAAGCGTAGAGCCATAGTGCTTATAGCAGGCGACAAAGCTGGTAGAAATGAAAGACTTTTTTACAACAGACTGATCAGCAAAGCGGACGAAAGGTTTGATAACCACCTTGAACAGTTGGAAAAAGAAAAGAGGTTGGAATGACGACTTTAAAAGAGAGGATGGATAGCCTCCCTCCAGAGCGACGGAGAAAAGTGGAGGAGAGAGCAAGAGTGCTTATCGCTCAGGAGATGTCTTTACAAGGTGTAGAACCTGAGGTTCGGGAACCGATTTATGAATTTTCGCATCGGGATAATGAAGATAAGTCTGCAGAGCGACAATTTGATATAAACAAATTCAGAAATTTAAATGCTCAGACAAATCAATTTGATAAACAGATTGACCGACTAAAACAAAAAGGGTTCAAAACAGACAAAATAGAGGCTACGGTTAATTCTGCTCTAAGAAATTTATCTGATCCAAATCCTCCCCCATTTATCATTTATGGCGAGCCCCAGAGCGGCAAAACAGAGATGATGATATGTCTTACATCCAAACTGTTGGATGAAGGGCATGAGTTTATAGTTTTACTTCTCAACGACAGCATAGATTTACTGTCTCAGAACCTAGGGCGATTTCAAAGTAGCGGACTTGCTCCCTCCCCTCATAATTTTTCCGAAATTCTGGATCCAAATCATAAAATAGAAGGAATCAAGCATGTAGTGTTTTGCAAAAAAAATGCAAAAGATTTACAAAAACTGATAGATAAAATAGACACTCTCGGCAAAGTCATAGTTATTGACGATGAAGCCGATTATGCAACTCCTAACGCAAAAATAAACCAGAAGCATAAAACCAAGATAAATGAATTGATCGAGAAACTCTTGGGAGCAAGAGGAATGTATATTGGTGTAACCGCTACTCCCGCTCGACTTGATCTGAACAATACTTTTGGCAATGTTACCGCAAAATGGGTGGAATTCAGAACACATGAAAACTATACCGGCCAAGATCATTTTTTTCCGGTTGACAGAAACATTCAATATCAACTAAATCTTTTGCCGGAGGAAGGGGATGCTCCTAGTTATATAAGAGAAGCGTTGTTTAGTTTCCTAGTGGCGAACGCTTTCTTGAATATTAATGAAGAAAAGAATAATTATTCAATGCTTGTCCACACAAGCGGAAAAGTAGATGACCATCAAAAAGACAAAATTGAGATAGAAAAAACAATCACCGCTTTGATGGATCAGGATTCCCCTAAATACGGAGCTTACGTAAAAGATATTTGGGATAAGGCTAAAGGGCGTTATCCCGAATCAAACCCGGATTTATTAACAGACTTTGTGCTACGCAACATCTCTCGGCATAAGCTTATTGTGCTTAACTCAAAACGAGATATTTCGGTGAGTGGAAAAGATGCAACTGATCCAAAGTCTTTGTTCACTATAGTTGTCGGAGGCAATATTGTTTCTCGTGGTGTCACCTTGAACAATTTGCTTTCCATGTATTTTACACGCGATGTAAGGCACAAGATTCAGCAAGACACATATATCCAAAGAGCACGAATGTTCGGACTGCGTAGCGACTATCTTGAACATTTTGAATTGTCTATACCTCGGAATTTATACAACGACTGGCACCGCTGTTTTATATATCACAAACTTTCTCTGGACGGGGCCAGGAATGGTAATCCACCTATATGGATAACCGATAAAAGAGTTTCTGCGGTTGCCGGTTCCAGCATTGACAGAGTCAATATATATCATACAAAGAGAGGCGAATTATCTTTTGGCCTGTTTACCGAAAATTTGACTGATGCTATTGAAACCTCTCAGGATGTAAACTTGGAACCGCATAGAAAACTGCAAAAAATCAAAAGATTGCTGCCTGAAACGGCCTTTCCTGAACACCTTATCCGGTTTATTCGTAATTTCTCCGGACCTGACGATACTGGATCGGACGATATTGGAAGAATTGCTGTGTACGAACCCATGGAAGTAAGTACTTTTACCCCGGACCCGAATCGGGATGATGATATTGAGAACATATCGCGTTCGCGAGGTTTTTGGGGGCAATTCGACCGTGATAAAGATTGCTCGGCCATACATCACTTCAAGATTTTTCACTACAAGAATTGCAGAGGCAAGCTGTTTTATAAATACGACTGTGATGATATTGCTTCCTTGAATTTTCTATGGAACGTAAGAGGCCATGGCTGAATACGAGCAGTACCACGGAACAGTTCTTAGAGCATTGATAGTAGAATTGCCCGAAGGTGTGCATATTAAAGTCTATGATGCCCATGGAATAGTAAACAGTTTTTTGATTAATAATTCGGTTGGCCTGTACATCAAACACTCTTCGAAGCGAATGACTCCTTGGTTGTTTTCTTTTAGGGAAGATAACCTTACGGAACTTCAGATACTTCAAGAAAGTGCTGAACTTACGTTTATATGCCTTGTCTGCGGTCATGACGGATTCTTAACGATATCCATGGAGGAACTTCAATATCTGTCCGATAAAAAGCAGTCGGATAATTCTCTTAACATTCATGTTAAAAGACGGAAAAGGCATATGTACACAGTGGGAGGACGGGACAGGCTGCAAAGCAATAAGCCGCGAGGTTTTGCGGAGGAAATGGTTCACGCCTTGATGAAATGAAGGACTTTTTCTGTTTTCATGCGTTTGGATATCTGATTGCCGTTGCTTGTGATCGGCAGATACCTTGATCGGCTTGGAATACTGCGGCGTTTCTCGTCAACTAGGCTGAAACCTAAACCCGATCCAAGAATTTTGAATATTTTATCATTCAGAATGTTGGTTCCGTACTGTGTTGAATTTCCGATAACGACAAACAAGTCTCCTTTGGGTTTTACCAAGTATTGCATCTGTTTGATTGTGCTTTCGCAGTCGAAAATATATCTTAACAAGAATTTTTCAACTCTAGGGTTCATGGAGGAACCTCTGCAAATATTTTTTAATATATTTTTATATGTTCCGTTTTCTGAGATTCCCCGCATTCCCTTTTCTACACCTATAGACCTGCTTCTTATTTCCCTCAATTGAGGAATTGTATATCCCATCCAGATTAGCGAGAATTTATGTCCTCTCATATAATCTATAGCGTTTAAGTAAGGTGGGCTTGTGACTATCGCATCAAACTCTTCTTGCGAATGCCCTTTTCTGCAATCCTTAAGTTTTACGGTGGCGTCATGATGGTTGGGAAACTTCTTGAATATATTGATTAGCCTGTCTACTGAATTAAAAAATTCGGGAATTGTTTGAAAATTGTTGAAATCTTTTTTCTTGTGCGGCCTGCTATGTGAAATATCCCAAGCAAGCGATGCTCCTTTGATTTTAGTGATAATTATGCGGCTCATGGCAATTTGGAAGAAATCACGTGTTCTTCCCGGAGAAAACAAGTTTTCAATCAAGATGGACAATTTATTTAGATCGTCTCTTTGTTGTTCAGCAAACCAGTAATGAGAAAACATTCTGGTCTCAGGACAATTTGAAAAACGATCCTTAAGAGGCGTGTGTTGATCTTCAAGCTCTGTTTTTAGGACTGAAGCTTGTTTTTTAAGATGTTTCAAATCAAATCGTCTGCACCATGTCCGAGAAATCTTTACCGCAAGAGGGTCAATGTCCCAGCCAACGGCACGATGCCCCGCATCGTTTGCATACCTTAGAGTTGTCCCTGAACCACACATCGGATCAAGAATCTTTGACCCTTTGGGTAGCGAAGCAAGTTTTTGCCTTGCTAGGTCTGGGGCCATTTTTGCTGGGAATGGATGGATAGATTTCATTGGAGAAATTTTGATCTTTGAAGTTCTAATTACGCCCGTAGAACTTTGAAGTGTACCGCCCCGCAAACAGGACTTGAATCGTGACTTGGATGTGTGTCCCTCGAGTCAGTTGAAAGGGCCAAATGCCAAAGATAATCTCTAAATGTAGTGCGACAAACAAGATTGAATTTTCATGTCGCAATAAAAGAGACAATACCGGGATAATTCGTAAGGCGCAACCCTGTGTCATTAATAACTTCTTGACACTGCTTCTGCCATTTTGTTAATCTTTTAAATCATGGTTGACGTGCCCCCCCCCCCTAAATGTTCAGCCAAGAACGGTTTTCTGCCACGACAATTTACCCGTACTTCGTGGCATTAACAGTAATTCCATTGACTTGGTTTACCTGGACCCTCCCTTCAATAAAGGAAAAGCCTTTCACGCCCCTATCGGTACAAGTGCCGAGGGTGCGTCCTTTCACGACATTTGGTCACCAGATGAAGTCAAGGATGAGTGGCACAATCAGATTAATGACCGATTCCCCGAACTTTATAAATATCTTGACGCTGTTGGAGACATTGGAAGCAGGTCAGCAAAGTACTATCTGATTTACATGGCAGTAAGGCTTATTGAGATAAGACGCATATTAAAGGAAGATGGAAGCGTCTATCTGCACTGCGACCCTACGGCAAGCCACTACCTGAAACTGCTGATGGATACAATTTTCGGGCATGGGATGTTCAGTTCCGAGATTTCATGGAAACGCACAAGTGCTCACAATGACAGTCTCTCCTTCGGCAATGTACGAGATGTAATTCTCATGTATGGGAATTCTGACGTTAATGTTGACGCTATCAGAGAACCGCTTAAAGGTAGAACAATCGAAAAAGACTACAAATACGAAGACGAACAAAGAGGTTTATATGCGTTAGGTGATTTAACAGGTGCAGGGCTTTCGGATGGGGAGAGCGGGAAACCATGGAAGGGCATTGATCCAGGAGACGCAGGGCGACATTGGTCTGCCCCCTTAAAGGGAAACTATGCCAAATGGATTGAGGAAAACATCATCCTTGGCTACAGGTCCATCGAAACGCCACAGGAAAGGTTGGATGCCCTAGATGAAGCGGGAATAATTTTTTGGCCCGAAAAAGGCAAAGGGATGCCTCGTCTTAAAAGATATTTGCAGGCTTCCACAGGGCAAGTTCTTTCAAATCTGTGGGATGATATTCCTCCGGTTTCTCACCGCAGCAAAGAATATACAGGCTATCCTACGCAGAAACCTTTAAAACTCTTAGAACGAATAATCAAGGCTTCCAGCAATTCAGGTAATACGGTGCTTGACCCTTTCTGCGGGTGCGCAACTGCGTGTATCGCGGCAGAAAAACTTGAAAGGAAGTGGATTGGTATTGATGTTTCAGAAAAAGCCTACGATTTAGTGATAGAAAGGCTTGAGAAAGAAGTTCCTTCAGATATGTTCAGAAAGCCCATCTTCAGAAAAGACCGACCAGTAAGAACGGAGCTTGAATACAAGAAAGCTCCGACAAGAGAAGACAGGAAGTATCTGTATGGGCATCAGAACGGAACATGTGCCGCTTGTAAGACCAAGTTTGAGATACAGCACCTTGAAATAGACCATATTGTTCCACGGTCGCATGGAGGCGGACATGAACGGGAGAATTTACAGTTGCTTTGCTCAAACTGTAATCGCAGGAAAGGCGACCGCCCGATGGAATACTTGATGGCACGGCTTAGAGCAGCTTAAAAGCCATGGGCGAAAACATTGTAATCGTTCCCCGGGAACAAACGGAAATGCAACCTGAAAGTCAGTGGCAATTTAGTTTTCAGGTCATACCCCATCTGCCCAGCAAATTTTCTCACCGTATGGTAGGAATCTGATTCGTCGCTCAACACCTTAATTGCTGAGCACTTTGGATGGCACTGAATTCTCAACTCCACGCAAAAAATTCTCAAAATCCTTGAAGGCTATAGGGCGATAATGTGCTATTTGATTTCGGATCCATCGACAGAGGGAAATCGGTGTAGTCAAGCGTTGTTTAGAACTGATGAAAGAGGAGTTCTTTAGAACAAAGTGCAAATGCCCCAACTGACACGCCAAGGGGTTTTTGCGGACGATTTCTTCTTCCTGAGGAGACTCCGGTGCATATTCACGCACCGGCCAATCGGGACCGTGAAACGAAGTTAGGTATTTGCAAATCTCCAACCGGGTCCGATCAACAAGTGGAAGAATCAACTCAGACTGTCCGCGCCACAATCGGTGAGAAAGTTCTTCCCGGCGCTCCAAAACAGCAAGTACGGCCGTATGCAGTTCAAGACCATATTCAAGAGTCCAGCCCACAACCCCATGCGCCCACAGTGTATGTAGAGAGCGTGGCGGCATGAGAGAATATCCGGTGTCGTGAAAGGACATTTCTTCCTCCAGTCCCCATGTTAGCAGGTTTTCTGCCTCCCATCCACGTTGCTCAGCAAAATTTTGAAGATACTGATTAATTGTTTGCACATCTCGAAGAACGTCCAGTTCCATAAGATTGCTGGCTAAAAAAATGTCGTTGCCGGCCAATGCGGGCACTACATATTCACGCCACCGGGTCATAGTATCCCAGTTGTTCACCGATGTCGTTAATCGGCACAGGATACGCATCTCCAGTGCAGAAGGAAACCCCCACCACCAGTGCACCACCAGATAAACCTTGTTTTCAGGGACATGGCAGAGCATTCCTGCAGCCGGTCCGACCAGACAAAGAGCAGTAATCGGTAACCTTTGATTAACCCTGTGCTGACAGTGCTCGGCCCATCGAACCAGAAAAGACGACCAGACACCGCATTCCTGAGAAGATAATTGACCAGCATCCTCAAGCAGAATGAAGTCGGGCAGGTTTCCCGTCTCCATAAGATTCATGATTGTATGTGGGGTATCTGCAGAAGGCCATTTGATCCCAAGTGCGTTGCTAAGCGCTGTTACCGGTGCATAACTCCGCGAATTGGATAAGCGGGCGAGAGACACTTTCTCGAATTCGAACTCTCGTCGCCGAAATTCCGCCTGAAGCGCGCTCGCAAATTCCGTTGGGTCCACTTGGTCAGGCAACAGTACGAGAAGACTTCGTTTATCAGTCAGGTCTTCAATTAGCCCGCTTAAGAAATTCTGAACGCTGTGGAACTGATAAAGAATGCTCGAAGGCGCGGTTCTCATAATGACAGAATCAGTCTTTTCAATGTAGGTTCCACCCCTATCGAGAATCCCTCAGCTTGAGCTGTACTATCTTCAAACATCACTATACAGCCAATCCTGTGGAGGTATTCAATCGCGTTTTTACAATCTTCAATTGTTGATTCATGCTCAGGTTCTACCATATCGGGGGTGATAAGGGCGGCGGGCACAGGGTCTGATTCTTGGAAAAGAAAACGCCAGATGTCATAGGCCAGCGGGTTTGCTTCAAGCCCAAGCGATTTACGAAACTTCATGCTTATCTCTGAACTGGGGTCTTGTAAGTCTGTTTTGAGGGTTTCAATAGCGGGCTTCACGTCTCCGTCACCACGACATAGATGAAACAGTCTGTCCAGCAGCATGGGCCATCCACCTGTCTCCCGCAAAATGGACTCACGTATGTCTTCAGTGCTTATTTTTTCATTCTGATCCAGCCTACAATGAATTTCTTCAAGATTCCAGTGGTTCGGGAAGACAACGGCATCCGTACGATCTTCCAACCGCGTACGTTTTACGCTAGATGAGAACAACCAACGCATTGTTGCCGTAGAATCAAAAAGAAACAACATCCTTAGCCACTGTTCCGCTGTACGTAAACGCACACTGCAGAATTCCAAGGATGATTTTACCAAATCATCCAGATTGCTTAGTGCGCTAGGTGGAGGGCTGCAGCAGACCACAAGACACTTGTAATCCTCTCTGCCGGTCTTGTCGAGGTGATTCTTAAGCCATCTTTTCAGTTTGTTGCCATCAGTAATATCCGCCGGGACCTCAGCATATCTGCCTCCGTCAAAATCTGCACATTTTTCGAATGCATCATTCAACATGGAAAAACCCATTGCTTCAGAGGCACATACAATCCCCACACCAAACCGCTGAACCATAAGATTGCGTTCCTGAGCGTAACTAAGCGGGCTGTAGTTCCGCTTCTCCGTGTTTATTAAAGTGTGACGATTGTCGGCCTCAAAAGGTCTTGGCAGTTCTTTTTCAGAAAGATCCAGTAACCGGTTTTCAAAATCATCCCCCGTGCCCATCAAACGAACCAGATTGGGACTCCGGAGATGATATTCCCCTTCCGCGTTACGGACAAGCACCCCAAGACCGCACAGGTCACCAAGAAGACTCTGTATCTGGTAATATTTCATATCTCCGAACCCTTTATTCCACCACTCCCGCGCAAGTTGCAGAATACCGCTTGAGGTGTAAGCTGCTGAATAACTGTCTCCCTTCTCTATCTGGGTCTGGTCATAAATCATGGCCCAAGCAATTAACTGATAATGCGGGTCCAGAGCTAGAGTCCAATCAAACCGCTCCTTGATGCATTCCCGGACTTTATGAAGACGGTATACGGCCTCTATGTCTTCTTTTTCAATCTGGTGGGGAGGCAGCAAATTCCGGGTGTGTTTGTTTAGCCGCCTGAGAAGCTCCTGACAGAATATCTGAATCAGCCCCGGGTGAGAATTCGTGTAGGAAAGCACACGCAGCACTGTCGTATTATCAAAACGGTACCCCAAAGTTCTCAACGGCTTTTCCACAAGCTGACGTGCAGCATCTGCTTCCAGCGGACCAACACATAGCGGATCACCGAAGTGCGCAAGAGGCTGGTTCGGAATGCCCTGAAAACGCTGGACATTATGAAGTCCGGCAAAGACAACTTTGAATCGACGTCCTGTTTCCGTCATCAAGCTCCGCAGTTTCAAAACCACCTCGAAATCTTCTCTTGCATCAGCATTGAGGAAATCATCGGCTTCATCAAACATGACAAGTACATGTATGTTTTCCTCTTGCATCGCCTGCCGAATATGCTTTACAATCGTTTCATCTTTTGTCGCTCTTTTTCGATTGAGCAATTTCGCGCGTATGAAACCATCTTGCAGTGTTCTCCAGAAATTGTTCGTATATCTTCCTGAATTAGGATCAAAGATCAGTTTCATGTCTTCAATCCATGCGAACTTTTTTTGTTCCGGATTATGAAACTGCCGCTGGACGTGACGAAGCAGAGCGGATTTCCCCAGTTGCCTCCCCCCATATACGATGCAGCTGCCAACAGGGTTTTGCAACTCTCTCACCATTCTTCCTCTTCCAAAGAACATTTCAGGCGGAACATCGCCGGCCTTGAATGGAGTGTAAGGGTTGAGTGCGGTTAAAGGAAGCGCACAATTAAGAAACTTAGGCAGTCGAGAATCTCGCTGCAACGCTAAAAAGACAAGCAGGATTTCGTCAAGGATGGCTAACGCCAGTTCTTGCTCACGGCAAACGCGGGCAATGTCCTGTTTCTGCCCCTTCGAAATGCGGCCCAAGTAAAACACGATCACGGTGCCCATATCCAGTCTTAATTCCCTGAGACGGGCGGCAATGCTTTCCGCTCCGGGGCGCTCCCAGAGACAGATTATATGATAATGCCCATGCGCCTGGGAACCGAACTGGGGGATTGGCTTGATCAGCGAATCATTTGCCAACATGTTTGCCTTTGCATACAGCCAGTCCGCACCATCTGCTTGATGGTGCAACGTAACATCCTCAAAGCCCAAGTACTCCAGCAGAACTTTCAAAGGCGGATGAAGATTATCACGACCTGCTGGTCGTTTTTGTTTCAACCCATGCCATTGGTCGATAGCCTTGACCGCTTCGTCTCTCCTAGGTTTGGGAATTCTCATGAAACTGATGCCGTCAATGGAAACCTGACGGCCTCCCCGGATGCTTGGGATAATAGATTTGACACTTTTATTTCTCAGCCAATCCGCAATCCTGGGAGCCTTTTCCGCGAATTCGATCAAAGCATCTACCGGTTCTTCCCTTCTGAACAATATCTCCTCAGGGTCAGCGTTGCCATCCAGTATTCTGTTAAGACTGGATATCGCCTCTTCCGCAAGACGCGTATCTTCTTTCTTCAAAGCTTCCGATATAACATCAGATATTTCTTTTTTCTTTTCGGTCTTAAGATGCGAATCCTCAAGCTGTTTTTTCTTCGTTTTCCACGTTGCGTTTAATTCTTCGCTACGCTTGGTTCTGGATTTAGAAAGATTAGATTCGATCTTGTCAAGAATATTAAATTTTTCGGGGAAATTTCTGGTCTCTTCGAGTTCTATTTCAATTACGCGCGCACTGTATTCAGAACGTTCTTCTTCGATAATTCCATCTACAAGTGCCTGCTCAATCTGCTCGTCGATTTGGTTCATGCGTTCATGCAACGCCACCTGCGAACCGGCAAATTCTTCCCGGTAACGGTGTGACCTTTCTGCTGTATTCGTCTCCTCTCCGAAAGAATTCAGGATTCTCTCCACAAAACGATAATCCTGCTTCTCAAGCCAGGCTTCGAATGATGCATTTAAGGATCTTTCCTCAACGCAGGCCGTGCATAGAAGCTGGGCAATCTGTTTTTTTTCAGCAGGCTGCCCGTCATCAGAAAGTGACAGTTCTGGAAACCAGAGGAGCCGTCTGCTCAAGGCGATGTGAAGATTTTCAGCATCATGGATAAACCATCTATAGCTGTTGACATGAAGCGAAACGGTGCTTGTTTCCAAGTTTAGCGTTTCGCCGAGTTGTCTTACGGTGCGCCTGAGGCAGGAAGCCACCGCCGCGAGCGGAGCAGGCTGAGCAGATTCACTCATCTGTTCCAAAGCTGCTTCCGCAGGGGGAAGAGTTTTCTGGACACTGTTTCGCAGGCGGTCAACCTGATCAAAGTGCCATTGGACATCTCTGCTCTGAATTTCACGCAAGCCGTCTATCTGATGACACCAGTCAGATGCCAAGTCGCGAGCGACCTTGATACGGTTCAACAGGTGTTTGTGAACTTTCCCTTGAATAGGCTTTAACTGTCTTCTTACGGCCCCCTGGTGGGCGTTTTGGATCTGGGTCGAGATAAAGGAGTCTCTCCAGCTATTATTAATCATCTCCTTTACTTTTTCCATATCATCGCGACGATCCTCAACAACCGGAATAAGAAGCCTTTCCAGTTCTCCGTCCTTTGTTACAAGGGCTCTCCAGGTATCATAGGCCGGCTTGTATTTTATTCTCTGCCTCTGGGCCTCTTTTAACCAGTTCCCGGCGTTATCGGCAATTTCCTTAATGCGTATTTCGCGGCTTTCCTCCTGGGCAACCCCTTTCAAATCTTCCGGCTGCAGGATTATGCCAAGGTTGGCAAATTCTTTTACGGCGTTAACAAGTTCGGCAAGTTCAGAACAGCCGGGAGGAGCGACAAGCCAGCTTATCATGCCGCTGTGCGGAGCAATTACGGCAGAATGCAGGGAAGCTGACAGCATCAGCATCTGTGTCTCCGCATAAACCGGATTGTCAGTTTTCTCAATTTCGGTTTTCTCAATTATGGAACGCATGTTGTCAATAAACTGGTGCTTGTCATGTAAAAGCCAGCGTGCGGCCTGAACCGCCGCCAGCAGGTCTTCAGATACGGGAGAGCTGTATTTATCGGACTCCGCGAGCGAGTTAGCAAGCCAGTAAGCCGCGGGAAGGTCATCTTCGGCAACCAATGCCCACAGAAATTTGTGCCAAAGCTGCGCACAGTCATTCTTCTTCAGAAGTTTCGCGACTTCTGTTGCAGGCAGCAGTTCTTGTGAGAACTCCACATCCGGATTATCCGGAACATTCCGATCTTCGTCGTAGTCAACTTGGGATAGAGAGCTTTCTCCAGATTCAGTCTCCAGAACAGGTTCTTTAGATGTCTCTTTTTTTGTATCGGGTTGCGGAGAACTTTCCTCAACTTCTTCTATCTTGTTTTCAGGTGAGAGAACGGCAGAAGGCTTAAACGCATCAACCGGTTTCCTATTCTCCTTTTCCGTTGGCGGTTCCGATTCAGTTTGCACTTGGTCTATCTCTGGCATTGCGAATGAGCTTTCAAGACGACTGTATATATCTTTAATTCTGAGCTCTTTTTTTCCAAGCTGCTCATCGCGGGCTTCTTTCTCTGAGATTTTGGCTGGAGAGGGCTGACGAAAGAGAGCTTGGTATTCAACAAGCAGACCGCGCAGGTCATCTACTTCCTCTTTGAGTGCTTTGGCTTCCGATGATGAACACGCTTCCGCTTTCCATGAGTAAACACCGGAAAACTCGAAAAAAGAAAGAGCATCTTTTTCTTTAATCAAATCCGACAAGGCTAGCCGGAGTTGTTCACGAGGGGCTTCACGTTCCTGGTATTTCTTTTTCCTAAGTTCCTCAATATTTTTGACAAATTCACTGAATATTTCCGGTTCCCATTCCGGCGAATCCGCAGGAATATCCTGCAACTCACGAAGAACTTGGTTCAACACTGTTGGAGTCTCTTCTTTCTCTGTTGGCTTATCCGGGGTAGGTGCTTGTTCGCAATACTTGAGCAAACAGAGCATAATTTCGGCATTTTTTCTCGCGAAACCTGAATGCTGGTTGTGAAATTCTTTAACCGCTTTATTGAAAGCTTCCTCAGAAGACCATATCCGGGCAGCGGTCTGTTCTTGTTGTTCCGCAGGAATTTTCGCTTCGGGTAATGGGTAGGAGTTTAGAAATACCTCCGCTTTTTCTCGTAATCCGTCATGTAGTTCTAACCATGCCCTACAGATACTTGAAACTAGACTGTTCTCAGAATAATTTTCTAATATTGCTGGAATTAGCAATGCAGAAGGTGCCTTAAGTGGGTCACGATGAAAACCTCTAACACGTACCACTTTCCGGATGGATTCTTCCAGAGACCGACTATAATCTGGGGAAAGTTGCCTTCGGTCTTCCAAGACTTTCTCAACTATATCTTTATAGTCTGTATCCGATATCTTAGGATTCCAAGATTCTTTCAACTCCAGCGTATCTCCTGAACTGTTCCTTTATCAACCTCCAGAATACAGCACCTTTAGCAACAGACGACTCTCTCAGCAGTGAAACACAGTATAACTCCGCCGACCCGTTTAGCAAGAATCTCAACGGTGTTGTAGAGAGAAAACTGAAAATCCGCTTTTCCTTTCGCCCGTTGAACTTCTGAGTTTTGTCAACTTAAAGAGATAATTTTCTAAAATATCGGGCATTTCGGGACATAAAGCCGGTTCGCCAGTTTTCTCAGAAAAACAGAACCGGTCAGAGTCTCCCCAGCGCTTCTTCCAAGCCAGCCACCGGCGTGAAAATCCATGATCTTCTATGCTTTCTTTTCTCAAAAAGACCCATTTCCACAACCTCAAACAGGTCCGTTCGAGCCGTCTGATAAGTAACGTTGTGAACAGTCTGATGCTCTCTTACCGTATATATGTTGTTTGGATTTTTGAGAGCGCTATTGATCAAATCTCTTTGTCTGTGGTTTAACAAAGCCAGGGATCTAACCTGGAATTCAAGTTTTTTCAGTTCATCAGTTCTTCTTTCTATGTATTCATGCAAAGCGTTTATGGCTCTTTGTATCACTTTAAGATGATAGATAATGAAATAATTGAGATCGTTTTCATCGGTCTCCGTATGCAGGAAAGCCCTAGTGTATTGCGCCGGGCCGCCGAGGATTATTTCGGATATCGATATGAACTCGAACAGCCAGTACCCGTGGCGGAGCATGGACCAGTAAAACAATGCCCGGGCCGTTCTGCCGTTGCCGTCAAAAAACGGATGGTCATAAGCAAGCCAGAAATGAAGCATAATGGACCTGATCACGGGATGTATGAATCCCAGATCGTCCTTTGCGTTGGCGAAGTCACACATTCTCTTCATTCTCTGCGGTAGTTCCGCTGCGGGCGGAGGCACATGAAGCAAGATATCTTTTATATCGCTCCAGTAGACCTTTATGTCCTCGGATTCCTTGCGAAACCGTCCGGCCGCCGTTGGTTCATCAAGAGTCTCCCTGGTTATAATCTCGTGGATGTTGAACACTAGCTCCTGAGTCAAAGGTTCATTTTTCAACTCTCTGATTGACTCCATTGCTTTATAGTTGTTAAGAATCATCTTTTCACTTCTGTCTTTGGGCTTCCGCCCCGTACGTATCAGGTTCTTAGCCACTAAACGGGTCGTTGAGGCCCCTTCAATCTGGCTGGACGCGATGGCTTCCTCTATCAGTGAGCGGACAATGTATTTGTTTCTTTCCTGAGAATCTATATCTATGTTTTTATCCCCGGTCTGAATCAGACCTCCGGAATTCATGTCAATTTCATGCAGCGCTTCAGATATTGATTCTGTAATGTTGTAGCTGAAAGGATTGCTTTCCTTGTCCAGCAAAAGCGGAATATTCTTTGAAGCTGAAATTCTTGCGGATTTTATAAGACACCACCACTCCCGCAGGTCCATGCCGTCGGGAACCCGCCGGAACCTCAGTTGATCCCAGTGGAGATATTTCTTAGGAACATTTCCGGGAAAACGCCTTGAAAGTTCCAGGTATTTGCCGCTTTGAATCAGTTCCGCAATCAGTTCCTCAAACGGCGGGGGCTTAAGGGGAAGCTTCATTTCAATCCTCTCTCTCTGAACAAGCTCAAGATATCTCAAAGTTATACTAATTTAGTTAAATTTAGTATAACTGCCGGTGTGGTTTTAGCAAGAAAATAAAACGATATCGTTCAATATATAGCAATATAAGGGGGATAGAAATACTAATATTATACTAATTTAGTTAAATTTAGCATAACTGCCGGTGTGGTTTTGATCGGAAACGCTTTTCCGGTCACGCCCCTTGGATTCCGCGGGCATCCTTAAATCCGGCAAAAACGGGCGGCATGCTGCAAGTATCCCTTCCCGGGCCGTCAAAAACCGGCCGCCATCTGGAAAAGAGAGTTGACGACGGCGCGCTTTATGAAGACTATCAGAAGCAGAACCACTATGGGACTCAGGTCGAGCGAACCCCCGATGGGAGGAATGTATCTTCTCGCGAAACCCAGAACCGGTTCCGTGGCCGAGTAAAGAAATTTCACTATGGGGTTGTACGGGTCGGGATTCACCCACGAAAGTATCGCCCGTCCCACTATGAGCCATATGTAGACGCTGAGAAGTATGTCCACCACCTCGGCGACGGCCCTTAAGAAGTTGCCTCCTAGTATTTCCATGTCAGTCCTCCTCTCCTGAAAGTTCCGCGGAGCGCCTGGCGGCCGACTCCACGGCGGATATGACGGCGGCCCGGAAACCGCCCCGCTCAAGCGCGTGAATCCCGCTCGCGGTGGTTCCCCCGGCCGAAGTCACCATGTCCTTTATCTCGGCGGGATGCCCGGCGCCTTCCTGAATCATTTTCGAGGTGCCCAAAACGGTCTGCGCGGCAAGGTCCGTCGCGAGCTTTCTCGGGAGCCCCATCTTGACCGCCCCGTCGCAAAGCGCCTCGATGAAAATCGACGCAAACGCCGGACCGCTTCCGGAAAGCGCGGTGACGGCGTCCATGAGGCTCTCGCTCTCGACCCGGAAGGCTTTTCCCAGGGAACCCAGGATCCCGAGAACCAGTTCTTCCTCCCCGCCCGAGAACCCTTCCCCGAAACAGACGCAGGACGCCCCCTCGAGCACGAGGCTCGGGGTGTTGGGCATGACCCGCGCGAGCTTTATCTCCTTTCCGATGAGCTTCTTTATGGAAGAGCTTCCCGCCCCGGCGGCGATCGACACGTAGAGCTTGTCCCTGGTGGCGACGTTCTTCACTTCCCCGCAGACCAGGGGAAGCGCCTGCGGCTTCACGGAAAAAACGACTATGTCGGAGTTCCTTACCGCTTCTTTGTTGTCGGACGCGGCGGCGACCCCGTACCGCGAGGACAGCAGGGAGAGTCTTTCGGGGTCCGTGTCCGAGAGCGTTATGTCCTTTTTCCCGAGGAATCCCGAGGCGAGAAGTCCCCTCACCATCGCCTCGGCCATGTTCCCCGCTCCTATGAATGCCGTCTTCTTCATTTTCAGGCTCACCCGGGCCTCGGGCCGAAGATGGCCGACCCGACCCGAAGAATCGTGGCTCCCTCTTCGATCGCCACCTCGAAATCGCCGCTCATTCCCATTGAAAGCTCCCGCATTGCGGGAAACTCCCCCGACACCCCGTCCCTCAACTCCCTCAGTTCCGAGAACCACGGCCTGCTCCGCGCGGGATCCTCGAAGTAGGGGGGCATTATCATCAGCCCCTCAAGCGAAACGTTCGGGAACCCCGAAGCGCTTTCGAGAAACTCCCTGAGGCCGCTCCCCCTGATCCCGTTTTTGCTTTCCTCCCCGCCGTTTATCTCCACAAGCGCCCGGACGCGGGTTCCGGCCGCCGCGGCCCTTTTATGAAGCTCCGCCACGAGGGCCACGCTGTCAACAGCGTGCACGAGGTCCGTCCTGCCCGCGACGTACTTCGCCTTGTTTCTCTGCAGGGCCCCGATGAAGTGCCAGCGAAGCGCGCCGGCGTCGGCGCCCGCTGCCTCCCTCTGCTTGTCGCGAAGCTCCTGCGCGTAGTTCTCCCCGAAGTCCCGAAGCCCGAGCCGGCTTGCCTCCAGGATCGCCGCCAGGGGGAACTTCTTCGATACCGCCACCAGCCGCACATCCTCCCGTTTCCTCCCGGATCTCCGGCACGCCTCCGTGATTCTCCGCTCCACTTCCTCTATGTTGTCCTTCAGGCTCATCCGGATTCCACGACACCTATATCCGAGAGTACCGAAACCAGCTCAAAAAGCGGAAGTCCGACGACACCCGTGTAGGAACCTCTTATCCACTCGACAAGGCACGACCCCGCTCCCTGGATGGCGTACGCGCCCGCCTTGTCCATCGGCTCCCCGGTCTTAATGTACCGACGCATCCCTTCCGTATCAAGGGATTTCATCCTCACCTCGGTGCGGGTGGACCCGAGGTGAAGGACTTCGCCGGGGGACCTGGCCACGCAGAAGCCCGTTACGACCTCGTGGGTTTTTCCCGAGAGCTTCCGCAGCATCGAGAGCGCGTCCTCGGGGTCGCGGGGCTTGCCGAGGATCTCCCCCGGGACGGACACCACCGTGTCGCCGCCCACGACGATCCGTCCGCGGGGCTGCCGCGCGCAGACGTAAAGCGCCTTTTCCCTGGCCATGCGCCTTGCGAAATCAAGCGGCGCCTCCCCCTCCCGGGCGCTCTCGCGCACCCGCGGCGCAACCACTTCGAAACGAAGGCCCACGCCCGCGAGCAGCTCCCGCCTTCTCGGGGAAGAGGAGGCGAGCACAAAGTTTCTGTTCTTAAACATCGGGAAAAGACCCTCCGGGCGGAAGCCCGGAACTTGAAAACGCGTCCTCTGCGTATACACTCATCGATTCAAGCTCAAATGGAACTTAAAGAACTTTACCTGAAAGGCAGAAAAAGCTTCGAGGAAAACGGCTTCGAGCGCCCCGGCACGGAAACGAGAGCGATACTCGCGGGAAGCCTCGGGGCGGAACCGATTGAACTCTACACGCACCCGCAAAGGCGCGTCGGCCCCGAGGGCAAAGAAGCGTTCGGGAAGCTCCTCAGCCGGCGCCTCGCAGGAGAGCCCCTCGCGTACGTACTCGGCAGGAGGGAATTCTGCTCGAGATCCTTCGCCGTGACCCCGGACGTCCTTATACCGAGACCGGAGACGGAAACGCTCGCGAAACTCGCCGCGGAGACCGCGGGGCGGATGAAAAACCCGCGCGCGCTCGACCTCGGAACGGGAAGCGGGTGCCTGGCCGTAACGCTGTCTCTCGAAGCGCGCGGCTGCGAGGTTCTGGCCTCGGACATATCCCCGGCGGCGCTGCGGGTAGCTAAGAGAAACGCCCTCGCCCACGGAGCGCGCGTCCGCTTTGTCCGCTCGGATCTTCTGGGCTGCTTCGCGGAATCCTCGTTTGACATCATAGTTTCCAACCCGCCCTACGTATCAGAAGCCGAGTACGAGGAGATCTCCCCGCAGATAAGGGACTTCGAGCCCCGCGCGGCGCTTCTCGGCGGGGAGGACGGGCTCGCGTACGTAAGGAAAATAGCGGCCTCGGCCGGGAGGGCGCTCCGCGAGGGAGGCTTCCTGCTCCTTGAGATCGGGGCCGGGCAGGCGGAGAGCGCGGGGAAAATAGTCAGTGAAAACGGTTTTCGGGACATAAGCTTCCGCACCGACATCGGCGGCGTGAAGAGGGTGGTGAAAGCGGCTTGGAAAAAATAATAGTGGAAGGAAAAAGCAGGCTCTCGGGAGAAGTGAGCGTCGGCGGAGCGAAAAACGCCGTCCTTCCCATAATGGCCGCCTGCATACTTAACGACGGGGAGAACACCATCTCGAACGTGCCGGACCTCGCGGACGTGCGGACCATGATGAAACTGCTCGAGACCCTGGGCGCGAGATGCGAGCTAGAAGACGGCGAACTGCTCGTCGACTCATCGGGCATAGACAGCTACAAGGCTCCCTACGACCTGGTTAAGACGATGAGGGCCTCCGTTCTGGTCCTGGGGCCGCTTGTTGCCAGGTTCAAAAAGGCCGAGGTCTCGCTTCCCGGGGGATGCGCGATAGGGGAGAGGCCCATAGACCAGCACATAAAGGGACTCCGCGTCCTCGGGACTTCGGTGCGCCTCGAGGACGGGTACGTAAGCGCCGCCGCGGAGAGGCTCGAGGGAACCACCGTGCCCTTCGATCTCTCGACCGTCACGGGAACCGAGAACATAATGCTGCTCGCGAGCGTCTGCGAGGGAGAGACCGTCATCCTCAACGCCGCGTGCGAACCCGAAGTGGTTGATCTCGCGAACGCGCTTAACCTGATGGGAGCCAGAATAGAAGGAGCCGGAACGGATATAATAACGATAACGGGGGCGGGCTCGCTCGGTCCGCTCAGGGACTACAGCGTGATGCCCGACAGGATAGAGGCCGGGACGCTGATGATAGCCGGCGCGCTCAACGAAAGCGATCTCGTGATCAGGGGCTGCAGGTTCGAGCACCTGGGGGCGCTCACCCGGGAAACTGCTCCAGACGGGAACGCAAATAGAAAAAGACGGGGACTCCATCAGGGTGCGGGGCGCCGGGGAGATAAAGAGCATAGACTTCTCCACGCTCCCCTACCCCGGATTCCCGACCGACATGCAGGCCCAGATGATGATACTCACGTGCGTAGCCGACGGGATGAGCGTCATAACGGAGAACATATTTCCGCAGAGATTCATGCACACCGCCGAGCTTCGGAGGATGGGCGCGGACATAAAGCTTGTCGGGAACAGCGCCGTGGTGAGGGGAGTGCGGGAGATGAGGGGCGCCCCCATAATGGCGAGCGATCTCCGGGCGAGCGCCTCGCTCGTTCTGGCGGGGCTCTGCGGGGCCGGCAGGACGGAAGTGTCGAGAATCTACCATCTTGACCGGGGATACGAGAAACTTGACGAGAAGCTGCGGTCGGTGGGAGCCGGCATCTGGAGGGAAAAGGAATGATAACCATAGCGACGCCCAGGGGAAGGCTGCTTGAGGAGACAGTGGAGCTCTTCGGGAAGGCCTCGATGGACATAACGGAGATAATCAAGGATTCGAGGAAACTCATATTCGAGTTCGAGGAGGCAGGGATGAGGCTGCTCATAGTGAGGCCCACGGACGTCACCTCCTACGTCGAGTACGGCGCCGCGGACTGCGGGATAGTCGGCAAGGACACGCTGATGGAGCAGGACTGCAACCTCTACGAGCCTCTCGACCTCAGGATAGGGGAATGCAAGATGGTGGTCGCCGCCCCGAAGGGCTTTGAGAAATCGGGCAAGACGTCCCTTCGGATCGCTACCAAGTACCCGAGAATCGCGAGCGACTTCTACAACAAAAAGGGCATAAGCACGGAAGTCATAAAGCTCTACGGCTCGGTCGAGCTCGCCCCCATAATAGGGCTCTGCGACGCCATAGTGGATCTCACCGCCACGGGGGAGACGCTCAAGAAAAACGATCTTGAGATAGTGGAGGTGGTGGCGGAAGTGAGCGCGAAGCTGATCGTGAACAAGGTAAGCATGAAAATAAAGTCAAGGGAGATAAAGGAGCTGATCGTGAAGCTCGAGGAGGCGAGATAGGCCGCTTCCCCCTCCCCGCGCGGCATATCAGAAAAGCTCGAGCTGGGCGGGCCCGTCCCTCCTGAAGCGGGAGACGTCAAGAGGCGCACCCCTTCCCGCGAAACCCGACTTCCCGTAAGCCACGCGGAACATCCTTTCTGTCTGCTCGGCGAAAATCCCCCTGCCCTTCATCCTGACGCGGTACTCGGTGGAGTTGAGGCTCCCGTCCCTCATGGACTCGATCCGCCCCAGTATCTTCTTCTTCCTGTCGGGGTAGTGGCGCCCGAGCCACTCCGAGAATATGTCGGCGACCCCGTGGGGAAGCCTGAGCATCACGTAGCCCGCGTCCGTCGCCCCGCGGGCGGAAGCCTCCTTCATTATGGCCGGGATCTCGTGGTCGGTAAGCCCGGGGATCACCGGGGCTATCAGCACCGTCACGGGAATGCCGGCTTCTGTGAGCCTGGCTATGGCCCTCAGCCTGTATTCGGGGTGCGAAGCCCTGGGCTCCATCTTTCCCGAAAGCTCGCCGTCAAGCGTCGTCACGGAGATGACCGCGCGCGCGCAGCCGATCGCGGCCATGTCGGAGAGGATGTCTATGTCGCGGGTCACAAGGTAGTTCTTGGTCACCACGCCGACCGGGTTTCGGAATTCCCGCAGGACCTCGAGGCATTTTCTCGTTATCCGGAAATGCCTCTCCGCCTGCTGGTAGCAGTCGGTGACCCCGCTTATCGCTATCGGCTGGGGAACCCATTTCGCCGAGCGGAGCTCTTTCCTCAGAAGCTCGGGGGCGTTCTGCTTCACGAATATCTTCGTCTCGAAGTCAAGCCCGGCCGAGAGCCCCAGGTACTCGTGCGTGGGCCTCGCGTAGCAGTAGACGCATCCGTGCTCGCATCCCCGGTAGGGATTGATGCTCGCGTCGAAGGAAACGTCCGGGCTCTGGTTGTAGGAGATTACGGTTTTCGCGGCGTCCCTGTAGTAGACGCTCGCGGGGGCGCCGTCGGGGGCGGGCGCGTCCCCGTCCGCGACGAAGTCAATCCGCTCGAACCTCCCCGCGGGGTTCTCCTGGGATCCCCTTCCTTTTATCAGCGGCTTCATCCTGGGAGTCTCCATAAAACCGAAAAGCCCCGAAACGGCTGCGGCCGGCCCGGGGCTTTTTGAGCGCTTATGCGGCTTTCCGCCTTCAGTTTATGTTCTTCGGCACCGGGTCGGCCTCGAGGGCGTAGCCGGCCTTGGGAACGACGAAGTTCTTGAGCACGGGCTCATCCGAGAGAATCACCTTCTCGACAACTTCGTCCATGTGTTCCACGGGGGTTACCTTCACCTCTTTTCTCACGTTCTCCGGTATGTCCTCGATGTCCTTCTTGTTGTCCACGGGAATCAGCACTTCCTTCACCCTGCCCCTGTGGGCGGCGAGGATCTTCTCCTTCAGCCCCCCGATGGTAAGCACCCTTCCGCGAAGCGTGATCTCTCCCGTCATCGCGATCTCCCTGTTCACGGGCCTTCTCGTGATGGCGCTCGTGATGGCGCTGGCTATCGCTATGCCGGCGCTAGGCCCGTCCTTGGGAGTGGCCCCTTCGGGAACGTGAATGTGTATGTCCACGTTCTGGTAGAAAAGCCTCTCGAGACCCAGGCGCTGCGCCCGGCTCCTAACGTAGCTCATCGCCGCGCGCGCGGATTCCTGCATCACTTCCCCGAGCTTGCCCGTGACGGTGAAATTCCCCTTGCCGGGAACGATGGAAACCTCTATTGTGAGAAGCTCCCCTCCAAGCTCCGTCCACGCGAGCCCGGTGGCGGTTCCCACCTGGTCGGTCTTCTCGATCTCCCCGTACTCGTACTTGGGGGTGCCGAGGTACTTGCCGACGCTCTTTGCGGTGATGTTGACCCCCTTGGTCTTTTTCTTCTCGACGATCTCCCTCGCGACCTTCCTGCAGAGCGCCGCTATCTCCCTCTCGAGGTTCCTCACGCCGCTTTCCTTCGTGTACCTTCTTATGATCTGGGTGAGCGCCTCGTTCTTTATGGAGACCTTGTGGTCGTTGAGGCCGTGATCCTCCGTCTGCTTCCCTATGAGGAACTTCCTCGCTATCTGGAGCTTCTCCTGCTCCGTGTAGCCGGGAAGGCGGATTATCTCCATGCGGTCCTGCAGAGCCCAGGGAATCGTGTGCAGCACGTTGGCCGTCATTATGAACATCACCTTCGAGAGGTCGTAGTCGGCCTCGATGTAGTGATCGTTGAAATTCGAGTTCTGCTCGGGGTCAAGGGCCTCGAGAAGCGCAGAAGCCGGGTCTCCCCTGAAATCCATCCCGAGCTTGTCGATCTCGTCGAGCAGAAACACGGGGTTCACGGTCCCTGCCTTCTTCATCCCCTGTATGATCTTGCCCGGAAGGGCCCCTATGTAGGTTCTCCTGTGCCCCCTTATCTCCGCCTCGTCCCTCACCCCGCCGAGAGACGTCCTTACGAACTTGCGGCCCATCGCGCGCGCTATGGACTTTGCAAGGGATGTCTTCCCCACGCCCGGGGGTCCGACGAAGCAGATTATCGGGCCCTTAAGCTTCTCGGCGAGAACCCGGACCGCCAAGTACTCGAGTATCCTCTCCTTGGGCTTTTCGAGGCCGTAGTGGTCCTCGTCGAGAATCGACGCGGCCTCCTCGATCTCGAGGCGATCCTCGGTCATCTCCTTTATCCACGGCAGGTCCAAAAGCCAGTCGATGTAGTTTCTCACCACGGTCGCCTCGGCCGACATGGAGGACATCATGCGGAGCTTGCCTATCTCCCTCTTAACCCTCTGCTCGACGTCCTCGGGAAGCTCCTTCTCCTTTAGCTTCTCCTCGAACTCGTCTATTTCGCTCTTTAGATCGTCCCCGGTGCCGAGCTCCTTCTGGATGGCCTTCATCTGCTCGTTGAGGTAATACTCCCTCTGGGCCTTCTCCATCTGCTTCTTCACCCTCTTGCCTATGCGCTTTTCCATCTGGAGTATCTCGAGCTCCGACTGCATCTTCTCGCAGAGCTTCTCGAGCCTCTCTAGCGGATGGAGCACCTCGAGAATCTCCTGCTTGTCGGAAAGCTTCATGTTAAGGTGCGAAGCGACCGTGTCGCCGAGCTTGCCCGGCTCGTCGATGGACATGAAGGTCACGAGGGTTTCCGAGGGGATCTTGGTGTTCAGTTTCACGTAATCCTCGAAAAGCTTGGTGGCCGAACGCATAAGCGCCTCGACCTCGACGCTTTCCCCGGGAGGCTCCTCTATCTCCTTCACCTCGACGACGAACATGTCCTTGTGGGAAACGAATCCCGATATCGAGGCCCTCTTCTTGCCCTCGACAAGCACCTTCACCGTGCCGTCCGGAAGCCGCAGCATCTGGACTATCGTCCCGATGGTCCCGACTCTGTACATGTCCTCGCTGCCGGGTTCGTTGACCTTGGCGTCCTTCTGCGCCGAAAGGAAGATCTCCTTGCTGCCCTTTGCCGCCTCCTCAAGGGCCTTGATCGATTTTTCCCTGCCCACGAAAAGCGGGGCCAGCATGTAGGGGTAGATTACTACGTCGCGAAGCGGAAGGAGCGGAAGAACTTTCTCGCTAGCGTTTTCGGAATCTGACATTTTCTCCTCCTGAGATACACAGGCTTATTTAGAGTATATAATACAGGTCCGGATATTTACAACCCTGTTATTATACAGCATTCGGGGGCCGGGGCATAATCCGGGGGAAAGCCCTTGTTGGAAATAATTACCATCTAGTAGTAATTTTTAACGGGAAAGGTTATCATTTAACGGCGCAGAACAGCAAACCCAGGAGGAATGAAAATGATTGACAGCGACATACAGGACGCGATAAACGCGCAGATAAGAAACGAGTACTACTCATCCTATCTCTATCTTTCGATGGCCGCCTACTGCGAATCGAAAAACTTCTCCGGTTTCGCGGGCTGGCTCCGCAGGCAGAGCGAGGAGGAGCTTGTGCACGCGATGAAGTTCTTCGACTACCTGATCGACAGGGGCGGAAGGGTGGTTCTCGACTCGATAGAGCAGCCTCCTTCGGAGTTCGGGGCGTTCCTTGAGATGTTCGAGGACGTTTTGGAGCACGAAAGGGAAGTGACGGGGATGATAAACAACCTTTACGATCTTGCCTCCTCGAAAAACGATCAGGCGACCCTGGTAACGCTCCACTGGTTCATAGAGGAGCAGGTCGAGGAGGAAAAAAGCGCCGAGGCGGTCGTCGAGCAGCTGAAGCTCGCCGAGGATAATCCCGCCGCGCTTCTGATCCTCGACAGGGAGCTTGCCGGAAGGGAGGGCGAGTAGGCGCAGGAGGGAACCCGGGAAACGGGCGCGCATGCCTGCTCCGCCGGGCGGGTCGGTTTTTCCCGAAGCGGATCCAGACCGAGTCAGTTCGCCGAACAAGAATATTCCGGTACCGAGAAGAAAACGTTTCACGCGCAGACCGCTCAGTCAAGATCGGCCAGGAGTTCCTCAATGGACTCATCTTCCGGCCACGCGGTCGCAAGGTTATCAATATCCGCCGCCCGGGTTGGGCGTTTAGCCTTTTTCGCTTTCGCCTGTGCGTAGACCTGGTCCTTCGCAAAAAAAAGCGTCGGCTATCTGCTCAAGCGTCTCAGGAATGTGCGGGATTATTTTAGGTTTTCTGCCAATGGCTAAAATTTCAGTTAGTTTTCTCAGGGAGCAACTGGTCTCTTAACTCAACTGCCAGGACTCTCAACACTTGCTCTTTTTCTATTCCATTTTGATAAGCAGAAGTTTTTACTTTCTCTTGCATGTCTTCAGGTAAAGCATCCTCTCCTTTGACATACTCAAGACAAAATTCTTGGACTTCGTAGGGGTGCCTATTTGCGACTCTGACAAGAAGAGCGGGGGCAGTTTCCTTTGCCCATTCGGAGGCTTGAATTTCCTCTGATACTTTCTCGCCTAAACCTGTTAAATGCAGAGGGCTTTTTCCTGCGACAGTAGAAGGCGGAAGCTTTTGAAGAATCTCTTCAATCTTTCCCTCCATTTTGTCCATAAATTTCTTAAATGTATCCCTATCGGAATTGACACGACCGACCCATATACCAATTCCTACAAGTGCGGACACAGCTAGAAAAACAATCGAAGGATTGTTCTCAATCAATTTGATGATAAAAGCGCCCATGGCAGCTATAATATAAGCACAAACCAAGAGCATTTAAACGGAGGTTTTTGCCTCATCGACATTTTTTATTGTATCTTGATATCAGCAAGAATCAAGGTGTGAAAAGCCCGACCAAGCTATCAAATCCCTGTACTTGAGCCTTTTCCCGTTCATTCCTTTGAAGGTAACCTCTACCTGCCCTATAGTGGCGAGGGGTCTGACATTATGCCTTCCTACATGCTTATCTTCTCTGTCTTTTTCTTGCTCATAACTGGTCTCCTTTCCTCTCTCTTTATGGTTAGCAAGCATTTTTTCTTTATTTTAACGCCTCCCTGTGTATTTTATTCTGGTTATAGATTGACCCGGCCCCCGCGGGCGGGAAAAAAGGAAGCAGACAGTTGGGAATAAAATACAACCGGCCCGAAGTAAACAGGCAGATCACCAAACAGCTCATAAACGACTACGGAGCGATCGTTTCCACCCTCGCGAAGGCCTTCGGCCATGAGAGTCTTGAGCACGTGCAGGGAGTGTGCGCGAACTCTTTTGAGAGGATGAGGACCAGGTGGGGAAAGGACGGGATTCCCCGGGATCCCCAGAGCGCGGTGTGGGCCGACGTAACGGAGAACTCAAGCAGGCTGTTCTGCAGGAAAGTAAACTACCTCTCAAGGGCGGGAGAGGGAGAGGAAAAAATCGACGTATCGGGATTCCGCCTTCCCTTTCCGGACAAGGAGGAAGTGGCGAAAAACCAGGTCGAGATGCTCTTCGCGCTGTGCGCGCCCGGGATCGAAAGTTCCATCCAGAAATATCTCGTGCTTAACGTGCTCTGCGGTTTTTCCTGCTCCTCCCTCGCAAGGATACTGGAGAGAAACGAGAAGGCCCTCGAAGAGCGGCTTTCCTCTGAGAAAAAGAAGATAACCGAAGCGGCCGTCCGCCATGCCGGCGCCGGCATGGAGAGAGATCTCGGGGCGGTGACCAGGAACATATACGAGATTTTCAGCCTCGGCCAGAACGGCCTGCGCAAGGCGACGCCCCCGATAGACTCCCTCTGCTTTTCCGCGATAAGACTCGGCGAAATGCTGCTTGACTTCCCCGCGACGAAAAAACCCGGGGTTCACGCCCTCGTGTCATTCATGCTGCTCAACGCCTCCAGGCTCCGCACCATGAACGACGGCAGCGGAAGACCGCTCGGGATAAAGGAGCAGAACAGGGATCTCTGGGACAGGGACATGATCAGAAGGGGATTCGAGCACCTGGCCCTCTCGGCCGAGGAAGGAGAGGAGGTAACGGAGATCCACCTGAAGGCGGGCGTGGACGCCGTCCACTCGCTCGCGGAAAAATACGGGGACACGAACTGGGACCGGATCATCTCGCTTTACGACAAGTACCTGGCGTGCAACTACTGTCCGCTCGTCGAACTCCAGAAGGCGATCGCCATTTCCAAAACCCGGGGGCCGCGGGAAGGTCTTCGGGCCATCGGGGGAATACGCGGGGTCGAGGAGCTCAGCTCGCACGACCTTCTGTACTCGACCCTCGGAAACCTTCACTTCCAGCTTCACAAGTACGAAGACGCGATATCGAACTTCAACCGCGCGATCGGCCTTGCCGAGGACTCTTTCGAAAAGGCGTTTTACTCCAAGAAGATAAAGATCTGCGAAGACAGGATGAACATGTCGAAGCGCTACGCCTACGGAGTTTCCTTCTGAACGCCCCCCGGCCGCCCAGGATGCCCGCGGACTCAGCCCCAAGATACGCCGTCGCGTTCTTCCTTGCCCTGTTCCTCGCGCTCGCCTCCGCCCGCGCGGAGCCCGTCTATCCGGCCGAAAGCACAGAGGAGTCCGCATCCTTCCGAAACGGCATGGTCGTATCCGAGGAGCGGACCGCCACCCTGGTCGGGCTCTCCATTCTCAAAGAGGGCGGAAACGCCGTCGACGCGGCGGTAGCCGTCGGATTCGCGCTCGCGGTCACCCACCCGAGGGCCGGAAACCTAGGGGGCGGCGGATTCATGCTGGTGCACATCGGGAAAACGGGACGCACGGTCGCCATAGACTACAGGGAAAAAGCCCCGCTCGGGGCGACGCGCGGCATGTTCCTTGACGGGAAGGGAGAGGTCGACGCGGAACGGGCTCGCCGCAGCGTCCTTTCCTGCGGGGTTCCGGGAACGGTCGCGGGGCTTTCGCTCGCCCTTGAAAAGTACGGGACCATGCCGCTTGAGAAGGTCATCGCGCCGGCGATAAGGCTCGCGGAAGAGGGATTCGCGGTTACGCCCGGGCTCAGGAAATCGCTTCTTGAAGCAAGGGGGCGCATGAGGAAATCGGACGAGAGCATGGAGATTTTCTTCGGGAAAAACGGAGAGCCGCCCCGGGAGGGGGAGATTCTCAGGCAGAAAAACCTCGCGTGGAGCCTGAGGGAGATAAGCAAAGGCGGGCCCCGGGCGTTTTACAGGGGGGAGATAGCGAAAAAAATCACGGCCTACATGAAAAAGGAAGGGGGCCTCATAACCGGGCAGGACCTCGCGTCCTACGAGGCTCTCACGAGAGAACCGGTGACCGGAAACTACAGAGGCTACAGCGTCCGCTCCATGCCGCCTCCGAGCTCGGGCGGGGTCCACCTCATCCAGATGCTCAACATCCTCGAGCGGCATCCCCTATCGCAATACGGCCATAACTCCGCCCGGTACGTCCACATTCTCGCGGAAACCATGAAGCTTGCCTACGCGGACAGGTCAGAACATCTGGGCGACCCGGATTTCTCCCCCGTTCCCACGGAACATCTCGCCTCGAAACGGTACGCAAAACGCCTGGCCGGGCGCGTAAATCCGCAGAAAGCGACTCCTAGCAGGTACGTGAAGCCCGGCTCACCGGTTCCCGCCGGAGGCACCGATACCACCCATTTCACCGTGGCCGACAGGTTCGGAAACGTGGTCTCGAACACGTACACGCTCAATTTCCCCTACGGCTCGGGGCTCGCCGTGCCGGGAACCGGGATACTGCTTAACAACGAAATGGACGACTTCTCGGCAAAACCCGGAGCGCCGAACGCGTACGGCCTCATCGGCGGCGAAAAAAACTCCATCGCCCCCGGCAAAAGAATGCTGAGCTCCATGACGCCGACCATAGTGCTCAGGGACGAAAAGTTTTTTCTCGCAACGGGAAGCCAGGGAGGAAGCAGAATAATAACTTCCGTGCTCCAGGTAATCCTGAACGTGATTGACCATAAAATGAGCATACGGGAGGCCGCGTCGGCCCCGAGGATACACCACCAGTGGCTCCCCGACATCCTGTACGTGGAAAAAGAAGCGGGGAAAGGCCTCGAAGCCGGGTTGCGGGAAAGGGGATACGAAGTGAAAATGACCGCCCCGATGGGAAGCACGCAGAGCGTGGCGAGGATCGACGGGCTTTTCCGCGGAGCGGCCGACCCCAGGCGCCCGGGAGGACTGGCGAAGGGATACTGATCCGCATGCCGTGTCCGGGAAAACAGACCACGCGGGCTCAAACACCGTGTCCGGACGCGTCATCCCCCCAGACTTCAAACCGCCGGGCCAATGAATAACCACCGCCGTCGGTCTCGCCGTCAACATCGTAAACCGGGCAAAAACTTTCGCCGGTTACTCAGGGCGCTTCGGCAACGACTCAAGACGCGACCACGAGTTAAATTTATATTTTTAACGTTACACGTTATATTTTTAACCGGAGCTAAAGTAAAGTAGTCAGTCTGATGAGTCGATTAGCCGGAATCCCGCAACCCATTCCCTATCAAGGCAGCAAGCGTCAGATAGCTTCAACCATTCTACGGCATTTCCCGACCCATGTTTCACGTCTGGTAGAACCGTTTGCGGGTTCTGCGGCATTGTCCATTGCAGCTGCCACGGACAATCGAGTGAATAGCTTCTGGATCAACGACAAACACTCCGCGCTAATTCAATTGTGGAAAGAGATTATCAATAGTCCTCAGGAATTAGCGGGCAAATATTCACATCTATGGAATGATCAGAGTGGTCGCGAACGTGAATATTTCAACATGGTACGCAATCGCTTCAATAAACAGCACAACCCGGCTGACTTTCTGTATTTGCTTGCCCGCTGCGTTAAAGCCTCGATCAGGTACAACTCTAACGGCGAATTCAATAACACTCCTGATAATCGACGGAAGGGGGCACGTCCTCTGGAAATGAGTTGGCGAATTGCTCGAGCTTCCGGTTTACTGCACGGCAAAACCCTGCTTACGTCCTGGGATTACAAACAGGTTCTTGACGGTTGCACCGAAGACGATCTTGTGTATATGGACCCGCCTTATCAGGGCGTTGGCGGAAGTCGGGACCAGCGGTATCTGCCGAAGGTCGATCACGATGAGTTCTGCGGGGAACTTGCGTCACTCAACGACAAAAAAATCATGTTCGCGGTATCCTATGACGGTCGAACAGATACGAAAACATACGGAAAGCCGCTGCCGGATGAACTCGGACTGGCCCGGCTGGAGGTATGCGCGGGAAGATCGACACAGGCGACATTACTAGGTCGGACCGATGTTACATATGAATCGCTGTATCTGTCCCCTGCCCTTGTCTCAGCCACCAAGTCTTCCAGAAACGGTCATGAATCGAAACAACTCTCGCTTTTATAATAACTCTCAACTATGACAGGCGGGCAAGGGAAGAAGAAACCGAAAGTCCCCAAGACTTTCCTCAAGCGGCTTGAATCCGTAACAGCAAAACGCCCGAGGACCGTAATAAACCATATTCTGAAACACGGACATATTACAACCGAAGAACTGAGAGATGTATATGGATATAACCATCCGCCCCGAGCGGCACGTGACGTGCGCGAAGAAGGAATCCCATTAGAAACCTTTCGTGTTACTGGGTCAGACGGACGAAGAATAGGAGCATACAGATTCCCCAAAGCAGTCAAAATCAGAAGCGGACGGATTGGAGGCCGTAAAGCTTGGCCAAAAAATTTCAAGAAACAACTGGTCGAGCACTATGGTTCCTGTTGCGAAATTTGTTCCACAACATATGAGCCTCGCTATCTGCAAATTGACCATCGCGTTCCATTTGAGGTCGCAGGAAACCCTGAAGGAAAAATTAAAGTTGAAGAATTCATGCTTCTCTGCGGTTCCTGCAATCGAGCTAAGTCGTGGTCATGCGAGCACTGCGAGAACTGGACTGCGGACCATCTGACCGAAGTTTGTCAATCGTGCTACTGGGCAGCGCCCGATAACTACGCGCATATTGCCCTGGAACTCATCAGACGCATGGATATCGTCTGGAAAGGCGGAGAAGTACCCGAGTATGATCGTCTTGTTGAGCTGTCGAAACGCTCTAGGAAAAAACTGCCGAGCTTCGTAAAAAATTTGCTGAATAAAAGTATGCGCAAAAGCGGCAAGGTATGAGCCAGGAAAGAGATGACGGTTCCCGGATGTTCATAATGCTGCTTCCAGGAACCTTTTTACCATCCTTCTCCTCGGCCCCGAGGATACACCACCAGCGGCTCCCCGACATCCTGTACGTGGGAAGAGAAGCGGGGAAAGCAAATCGCCGAACCAACGGGTAAAGGCCACCGCCGGTCTCGCCTTTGACATCGGCGGCCGGATAAAGACTTTCGCCGGTTACTCAGAACTTTCGGCAGTGACTCAAGACGCGGCCGCGAGCTGAATTTCGGGATACGGACGGCATTCCGGGGAAATTCCCCGCCGGATGAAAAACACTTCGAAACACCTGAACCGGGGTACTCCGGCGAGCGGCTTTCCGGAATCCGTATCGGCGAGATATAATTATCCCTCGGATCAGAAACTGAATTGAGGCGGTGGCGTCAAAAATGAAAAACCTGCTGTCCGTACTTTTCCTGGCGCTCGCGCTTGGCTGTGGAGGAAGCGAGGGAGAGGATCCCGGCGACGACAGATGCGACAACCTGGGAGACGTCGCGATTCCGGCGATAGCGGGGATTTATCCCGGGGAATATCTGAACGACGACTCGGATCACTGGCGCTGCACGAGCGAGACGCTGGTCAGTTTCGACATGGAGCTTCGGCCGGAAGGAGATATTGCGGTCACCCTCGACGTTCCCGAGGACAGCCCCTACGGAACATGCTATCCCGACCACGTGGGAAAAAACATGACATTCGACGGAACCTGGTTCGTCGTTCGCGACGGGGACAGGGATTCTCTCTACACGTTTCTCGGGGAGATTTCCGAACTCACGAATATCTTCGAGATACTGAACTTCTCCCCGAACGCTTTCTCCGCGGAGGATGGCGCCGGCGGGAACGTCGCCTGCTCCAGGCAGGGGAGCTAGGCGAAAAAAAGGGGATGCGTCCGTCAGCCGCGCCGGCGGGCAGTACCTGATAGCCGCGCGCATACCGCACCGGAACTCACAGGGAATCCCAACCGCCCCGCGCCCGGAACTACTGGGCCGATATGTAAAGCATCCTGTCTATCGACTTCTTGGCCTTACGCGCTATGTCTTCGGGAACCCTGACCTCGTGAACCTCTTCCCTGAGGGAGTTGAGCACCTTCTCGACCGTTATCATTTTCATGTACTCGCAGACCGCGTCGGCCTTGGCGGGGTAGAACTCCTTCTCGGGACTCTGCTTCCTGAGCGTGTGGAGAATTCCGGTTTCGGTGGCGACTACGAACTCGGGGGTATCGGAATTCCGCGTGTAGTCAATCATCTTCCCCGTGGAGAAAAACTTTATCTCCTTCGCAAGCTCGTCGTCCCCGGCCGCGGAATGAAGAAAGGAGGTGGTGCAGCCGCACTCGGGGTGAACTATCATCTCCGCGTTCGGGTAGGATTCCTTTATCCTCCTTATGTCCTTCGGCCGTATCCCCGCGTGCACGTGGCATTCGCCGGGCCAGACGTGAATCTTCCTTCCCGTAACCTTGGAGACGAAGGCTCCGAGGAACATGTCGGGCAGGAAAAGTATCTCCCTGTCCCTGGGAATGGATTCCACTATCTTGACGGCGTTTGAGGAAGTGACGCAGTAGTCGGTTTCGGACTTGACGGCGGCCGAGGTGTTCACGTAGGAGACCACGAGTGCGTCGGGGTGTTCGGATTTCCACTTTCTGAGCTGCTCCAGGTTTATGGTCTCGGCGAGGGAGCAGCCGGCCTCCGGGTCGGGGATAAGGACCTTCTTGTCGGGAGAGATTATGGAGGCGGTTTCGGCCATGAAGTGGACTCCGCAGAAGATGATGATTTCCGCGTCGGTCTCGGAAGCCTTCTGCGAGAGGCCGAGGGAATCTCCCGTGTAGTCGGCTAGATCCTGGATTTCGGGTATCTGGTAGTTATGGGCCAGAATTACCGCGTTTTTCTCCCTTCTGAGCCCTTCTATTTCCCCTGAAATGTCACGTAAGCTGTCCATCTCAACAGCCGGGCGTCCCCTGTGAAGCCCGCAACTTTCAGTCTAACACATCAAAGGAAATATCTAAACACGGAGCCGAGTGAGTAAGGGCCCCGACGGATATGAAATCGACCCCGCTTCTGGCCATCTCCCTTACGTTCGAGAGGGTGACCCCGCCTGACACCTCGACAAGCGCGCGGCGGTCTATCAGGCGCACGGCCTCCCCGATCTCCCGGACGTCCATGTTGTCAAGCATTATGACACTGGCGCCGCAGGAAACCGCCTCCCTTACCTGCTCCATGGTTTTGGTCTCGACCTCTATCGGGAAATCCTCTCGCGACGCTTTCTCTCGCCCTTCCGACCGCCGCCGCTATGCTCCCGGCGGCCTTTACGTGATTGTCCTTTATGAGCACCCCGTCGTAGAGCCCCGCGCGGTGGTTATGCCCCCCGCCGGCCGCCACGGCGTACTTGCTGATCCACCTGAGTCCCGGGAGGGTTTTTCTCGTGTCCTTTATCTTCACTCCGGAACCGGCCACGGCCTCGACGAAAAGAGAAGTGAGGGTCGAGATGCCGCTCATTTTCTGAAGCACGTTAAGAGCGGTCCGCTCCGCGGAAAGAATCGCCCTGGCCCGGCCCGCAACGCGGCCGAGAGCGTCTCCCGGCGAAACCCTGTCCCCGTCGCGCACGGTCTCCTCCCACGCGCAGCCCGGGTCAAGCTTCCGGAAAACCGCGCCGCATAGCCCCATTCCCGAAACCACGCCGGTTCCCTTCGCGCGTATCTCTCCGCTCAGGACGGCGTCCTCGGGAACCACGCTCCCGGTCGTAATGTCCCCGCTTCCTATATCCTCCCGGAGAGCGAGCTCCAAGACGGCATCAACTTCCTGCGGGTAACTCTCGCGCTTCTTCATCACTCGGCTCCGTAAACCTCCATGTCCTTCCTGAAAACCAGGTGCTTTTCGCAATCCGGGTCCTCATCCGGATAATCGGACCTGATATGGGCCCCCCGCGACTCCTTCCTCAGAAGAGCCGCCCGCGCGACGAGCAGGCACACATCAAGCATCGTCCCGAGCTTGAAGCCGAACCATCCGGGAACGCCCCGGGCCGCCGAGGAGATCCCGGAAAGCCGCCCGACGAATTCCTCCATTCCCGCTCCGTCCCTCACTATGCCGAGATGCCTGCTCATTCCCCCGATCACCGCGTCTCCGGCTTCGGCGAAAAAGCCGGCGTCAGACTCCCTGGTGTCGGCGAGCATGAAGCCCCGGAAGTCCCCGGCACGGCCGCCCGGAGCGCCCGCGCGCGCCGCGCCGTCAACGCACCTCTTGGCGAACACCATGCACTCGAGAAGGGAGTTGCTCGCGAGGCGGTTGGCCCCGTGCACCCCGGTATTGGAGACCTCCCCGCAGGCGTAAAGCCCCCGTATGTTCGTCTCTCCCATGAGGCCGGTCCTCACCCCGCCTATGGTGTAGTGGGCGGCGGGAGCCACAGGGACGGGGTCTTCCGTGAGGTCAAAGCCCGAATCCCTGCAGAGTCTTTCTATGTTGGAGAACCTTTTCCTCACGAACCCGGGATCCATGTGGGAGAGGTCAAGGCAGACGTAGTCTTCGCCGCAGGACCTCATCTCGCTGTGAATCGCCTTTGAGACCACGTCTCTCGGCGCGAGTTCAAGCAGGGGGCTGTAGCGTTCCATGAACCTCTCCCCCCGGGCGTTAAGAAGATACGCCCCCTCCCCCCTTATCGCCTCGGTGAGGAGGAAGGCGCCGCCCCCGGGACCGCTGAAGACGGTGGGGTGGAACTGCACGAACTCCATGTCCGAGATCTCGGCTCCCGCCCTCCAGGCAAGCGATATGCCCTCCCCCGAGGCCCCTTCCGGATTGGTGGTCCTCCTGTAGAGGGCGCTCGCGCCGCCGGTTGCGAGTATGGTGGAAGGAGAGGAGATCCTCACGTAGCTTTTTCTTCCCTCGTCGTAGCCCCAGACGCCGCGGCATCTCTCCCCGTCGGAGATTATGTCCGTGACCGTGACGAGCTCGAGGATGGTCACCGATTCGCTTGAGCTCACAAAGGAGATGAGAAACTCGATCATCTCCTTTCCCGTCGAGTCGCCTCCCGCGTGAAGCACCCTTCTTTTCGAGTGGCCGCCCTCTAGGCCGAGCAGGAGACCGCTGTCGTCGGAATCGAACTTCATGCCGAGATTTATGAGGTCAGCGACCCTCTCCCTTCCCTCCTCGACCAGTATTCCCACCGCGCGGGCGTCGCAGAGACCTCTTCCCGCGGCGACGGTGTCCTCCTTGTGAAAGACGGGCGAGTCCTCGGGGTCGACGGCCGCCGCGATTCCCCCCTGGGCCCAGTACGAGTTGCTCTGCACGAGGGTCTGCTTGGTCACCACCACGCACCGTCCGAGGGACGACGCGCACACCGCGGCGTAAAGGCCCGCGAGCCCTCCGCCCACAACGAGAAAATCGCACTCAACGTCAATAATTTCCGCGCTCATCAGAACCGCCAGCCTTTCCCCCTAGCTCACCGCCGCCATGAGGGAATCCTCTATCTCCGCAAGTTTCCCGGCGCCGTCTATCTTGCGCCCCCTCGAATCGCGCACGTAAAACGTGTCGGCGACCTGGTCCGCCCTGGTCGAAATCTTCGCGTAGTCGATCGAAAGGTCCATCCCGGCAATCGCTTTCGTGATGCCGTAGAGAAGCCCTTCCCGGTCGTGGGCGTAAACCTCTATCACGGTCGCCCTGTCGGAGGACTCGTTGTCAAACACGATTTCCGGGGGATACTCGGGAACCTTCCTTCCGTAGGAGGAGTAGTTCCTCTTCCTCCTCTCGACCAGCTCGTCGACCCCGACATCCCCGCCGAGCACCCTGCCGAGATTCCCCTCCACCTTTTTCCACACCTCGCCGTACTCCTCTTCGCTCAGGTAATCGGTCTTCTCCACGTAGAAGACGTCAAACGCTTTCCTGTCGAGCGTGGTCACGATTCTCGCCCCCAGGATGTTGAGCCCGCTCGCGCTCAGGATCCCGCAGAACGCGGAGAATATCCCCTTTCTGTCGGGGGCGCAGACCGTGAACTCGTCGTATTCCTCGTAGCGGATCACCTCCGTCGCGAACTCTCCCTCCATGGAGTCAAGCAGCTTCACGTGGCGCAGGATGTTCTGCCTTGAGAACTGGCTGAAGTAGGAAACCGGCATCTTCCCGAGCATCTTTCTCACCCCGCGCTCGGGAATCTCCCCGCTCGTGTCGGCCACGATGTCCGAGGTCATCTTCTCCATCCACTCCTCGTCGGTCTTGCGCCGGTACGTGCCCGCCGACATCTGCCGGAGCGTTTTCACGTAGAGCTCCTGGAGCAGCATTCCCGTCCAGTCCTTCCACACGTCGGGGCCGACCGACCTTATGTCCGCGAAAGTCAGCAGGTAGAGAAGCGAAAGCGTCTCCTCGTCGGGAATGGACTTGGCGAGGCGCTTTAGCACCACCGGGTCGTCAAGGTCCCTCCTCTGGGAGAAATGAACCATGGCCAGGTGATGCCTCACCAGGAATTCGAGCTGCTCCGCGTCTGAGGCGCCGAGACCCATCCTCCCGGCTATCTTCGGGATCATGGCGGCGCCTTTCTGCGCGTGGCTTCCCCCCCGGCCCTTACCCATGTCGTGGAAAAGGCACGCGAGGAAAAGAACGTGTCTTTTCACCAGGGTTTCCGCGACCTTGGTGAGAAAGGGGAATTTCTTTTCGTACTCGTAGTTTATCAGCCGCTCGATCTCCCTGATCATGAATATGGAGTGTATGTCGACGGTGTAGACGTGGTAGGAATCGAACTGGACCATGCAGACTATCTTGCCGAACTCGGGTATGAAGCGGCCGAGAAGGCGTATCTCGTTCATCTTGAGCAGCATTTTCGAGACGTCCTTCCCGAAACGCAGAAGCCTCTGGAATATCCTGTTGAACTCAGGGTCGTTCCTTACCCGCTCGTCCACCCTGACGACCTGCTCGCTCATCAGGAATTCCATGTACTCGGTGAACTCGACCGAGCGGCGGTCGGCGTACTCGAACGCGCGCAGGAAGTTGCAGGAATCCTCGCTGAAAACGTTGCGGCTCGTGACGGAGAGATGGTTTCCCTGTACGGTGAACCCGTGGTCGAGGTGGACGGCCTTTCTGGAGAGGCGTCTTCGCGAGTAGATCCTCGTGCATTTTTCCGTGAGCCTGCGGGACTGCTGCACCACCACGGCGGCGCGGAGGTAGTAGATTCTCATGAACTTCTCCACCGCGCGGAGCTTCCCGTCCCTGTAGCCGAAGGATTTCGCCGCCTGGGTCTGGAACTCGAAGCTCAGGCTGTCTTCCCTTCTTTTCGCCTGGTAATGCAGCTGGGCGCGCACGAGCAGAAGAAAGTTCAGGCACTTTCGCATCACCCTGTATTCCTTCTCCGAGACGAACCCCCTCTGGAGCACCTCCTCGAAGCTCCTGGCCTTGTAGCTCGCCTGGGCTATCCACATCGCCGTCTGGAATTCCCTGAGCCCCCCTCTTCCCTCCTTCACGTTCGGCTCCAGGATGTAGAGGGTCTTTCCGTACTTCTCCCCCCTCCTGTCCCTCTCGTCCACCTTTCTCCTTATGAAATCGCTCGATATCTTGGGGAGCACCTCCCCGTAGATCTCGTTCTCGAGCCGGCCGTAAAGCTCCCTGTCCCCGCAGATGAACCGGGAGTCCAGAAGCGAGCTCAGGATGGTGGTGTCGTTTCTGTCCATCGAGAGCTCCCTGCACTCCTCGACGCTTCTCGTGCAGTTCCCTATGTCCATCTTCGTGTCCCAGAGAAGGTAGAGAAGCCGCTCCACTATCTCCTCGGCGAGGCCCTTTGAGTCCTTCCCGTAAAGAAAGAGAAGGTCTATGTCTGAGTACGGGGAAAGCTCCTCCCTGCCGTAACCCCCGAGGGCCACTATGGAGACGCCCTCAAGCTCGGTGTAGCCGTAGCGCGAAAGCGCCCGTTCGATGAGGCTGTCCACAATTGCGGTCCTCTCGCGGGCGAGCTCGTAGCCTATAAGCGCCTTGTTCTTCCTGGTCCTCGCGTAATGCCGGCGGCGTATATGCTCGTAGGAATCGGTGAAGAAAGCCAGAAGATCCTTTTCCGTGTTTTCAAGTTTTCTCACTGGGAAACAGTATTTCCGTTAAATCCTGACGCTTAGCGCCACCCCGTCGCGGAGGGGAACCACCGTCGAGAAGAACCCGGGGTCGGAAAACAGGAGCCGGTTGAATTCCATGACCGCCTCGGTGCTCCCGGAACCCCCGCCCTCGAGCACCCTTCCTCCCCAGAGCACGTTGTCGGTAACGAGCATTCCGCCCGGGGCGAGCTTCTCCCTCGCAAGCCCCAGGACCCGCGGGTAGTCCTCCTTGTCCACGTCATTGAATATCATATCAAATTTGCCGTCCGAATTCGCCAGTATCTCGAGGGCGTCCCCGCAGACGAACCGGAGCTTGCGCTCCTGCCCGGCCCGGGCGAAGTACCCGCGCGCCGCCTCGGCGTTTTCCTCCAGGCGGTCCGTGCAGGTTATCACTCCCCCGCCGCGAAGGGAAAGCGAGAGCCACAGGGCCGAGTACCCGAACCCCGAACCCATCTCGAAAACGCTCCGCGGCCCGCGCAGGAGGCATATCTGGGAAAGGAACCTGCCCACGAGGGGCCCCACTATCCTGACGTCGCTTCCCTCCGCCCGCTTCTCCATTTCGCCGAAAACCTCGTGGACCGGGGGGTAAAGAGAGCGGATGTAGTTCTCGATCCCGGGATTCGTTATGGTTAGGGTTTCGTCCATCACTCCTCCCCGCTTTGCCCGAAATCGACGGATATCTCCCCCGTCCCCGCGGCCCTGTTCTCGACCCTCGCGAGAATGAAAAGAAGGTCGGAGAGGCGGTTAAGATAGACAAGGACGTCCCTTCCCTCTTCCGAATCCCCGAAAAGCGCCTCGACGCTTCTCTCGGCCCTCCTGCACACCGCGCGCGCGAGATGCAGGCAGGCGGCGCCCTCCGTCCCTCCAGGCAGTATGAACTCCCGGAGCTCCCCGACCACGGGCAAAAGGGCGTCCATGCGCTCCTCAAGCTCCTCCGCCATCTGTGCCGTGACCCTCGGCGGGGAAAAAGTCGAACCCCGCGGGGTCGCGAGATCGCTTCCCACGATGAAAAGGGCGTTCTGCAGGCTCCCAAGAAGCTCCCTCACTCCCGGGTCGCCCGCTTTCGCGCGGGCGGCCCCCAGGACCGAGTTGAGTTCGTCCACGTCGCCGTACGCCTCCACCCTGGGGGAGGACTTCCTCACCCTCTCTCCGCCGAGAAGAGAGGTTTTTCCGTCATCTCCGGCGCCGGTGTAGACGGCAGTTATTCTTTTTTTCGACACGCGGAAAATTTTAACCGCCCCCCCGCGAGCTTCAATTGCGCGGCCCGAAACCCCGCGCGGCGGCCTTGTTGCGCATTCTTCCGGGAATTACGCGGAGAACCGGCGAAACGGCTTTACAGCCCCGCCGTTCTGAAATATCTTTTTAGAAAACGGTCCGCACAGGGCCGGGGACCCCAACGGGAGGCAACCGACATGCTCAACTCGAAAAAATCAAAAAACCGCGCGGGCGCTCTTTTCGCCGTTTTTCTGGCTTTCGCGGCGCTGGCGCTGCTTTCCTGCCCGGGCGACGGCCCGGACGAACCGGGCACCATCGCCGACCAGCTGAGGAAGAACGCCGAGGCGTTCGAGTACACCGTCGGGAAAACCGGCGGGACGCTCACGCAGGCGACCGTCTCCAAGCCGCTTACCCTGAACCTCGCCCTCTCGGTCGACACCGGGTCGTCTGACGTCCTGGGGCATCTCTTCGAGGGACTGACCGAGGTCTCGTGGCTTACCGACAGGGTCGAACCGGCGCTTGCCGAGTCCTGGACGCGTTCGGACGACGGCCTGGTCTGGATATTCTCCCTGCGCAAGGACGTGAAGTGGCACGACGGAACGCCGTTCACGGCGCACGACGTCGACTTCACCTTCAACCGGATCATCTACAACGACGAAATCAAGGCAAGCGCCCGAGCGGCGTTCAATTTCCGCTTTCAGGACAGCGAGACCGGCGCGTGGACGCAGGAGAAAATGACCGTCACGGCGGTGAACGACCACACGGTCCTCTGCGTCCTTCCGGTGCCGTTCGCTCCCTTTCTCCGCTCCATGGGCACCCCGATCTATCCAAGGCACATCCTCGAGCGGCACGTGGACAACGGCACTTTCGCCTCGGCGTGGGACATCAACACGGATCCGTCCGAGATAATCGGCACCGGCCCCTTCACCATAGAGAGCTACGATCCCGGCAGGCGCCTGGTGCTGCGGCGCAACCCGGACTACTGGCTCCGCGACGGCGAGGGCAACCCCCTGCCCTACCTCGAAAGGATAGTGCATGTCATTGTCCCCGATCAGAAGACCGAGCTCGCCAGCTTCAAGTCCGGGGAATCTGACACCCACGGCGTGCTGGGCGAGGAGTTCGCGGAACTCGAACCGCTGCAGACGGAAGGGAACTTCACGGTCTACAGGCGGGGTCCCGGTTTCGGGTCGACGTTCCTCGCCTTCAACATGAACCCGGGCGCGAACCCGGACACGGGGGAGCCCTATGTCGCCGCGAACAAGCTCAGGTGGTTCCGGAACACGGACTTTAGGCGCGCCGCGGCGTACAGCGTCGACAAGGACGCGATCATCCGCGACATACAGCACGGACTCGGCTACCCGCAGTGGTCGTTCATCAGCCCGGCCTCCGGCGACTTTCACAATCCCGACGTGCGGCGCTACGAATACGACATCGCAGAAGCCAACCGCATTCTCGACGGCCTCGGCTGGGCTGACACGGACGGGGACGGGTTCCGCGAGGACGAGGCGGGCGACACGATCGAGTTCTCGCTCGTGACCAACACCGGAGGCGGCGTACGCCAAAGGGTCGGAGAGACAGTCCGCCAAGGTCTGGAGAAGATCGGCGTCAAGGCGGACTACAGGCTGATCGAATTCGGCGAACTCGTCGCCCAGCTCGACAGGACCTATGACTGGGAAGCCATAATCGTCGGCTTCAGCAGCGGAGCGGACCCCCACGGCGGCATCACCCTCTGGCACAGCAGCGAGAACCTGCACCTGTGGCACCCCAGGCAGCAGCAGGCCGGCAACGCAGTGGGAAGCCGAAATCGACGACCTCTACGTCAGGGCCAGCCAGGAGCTCGACCGCGCAAAGCGCGTGGAGCTCTACCGCCGCGCGCAGGAAATCGCGGCCGAGAACGTGCCGCTCATCTACACGACGCGCGCCGAGCGGCTGAGCGCGATCCGCAATGTCTTCGGCAACACGACGCCCACCCTGTACGGGCTCTGGGATATCCGCTACCTGTACCGCACGGACCGGTAGCGCCGGATCCGGGAACGGCGGCGGCTCCGGGCGGAACCGTCCGTCCGCCTTGCCCGCTTCGGCAAATCATGTTAGCTTTTAATTCCCGGTTTTAAGCCGCGAGGAGGTTCGGAGTGCCCTTCTCCCCCAAGCTCAAGCTCAGGGATAAAATACAGGAAATAGCGGACGGCCACGAAACCAGGCTTTCGGCGCTCATTCCCGTCCTGCGGGAAGTGCAGAACGAGTTCGGCTGGCTTTCTGTGGAATCCATGGAGGAAGTGGCCGAGGCGCTTGATATCCCGGCCTCTTCGGTCCAGAACGTCGCTTCGTTCTACACCATGTTTTTCACCGAACCCGTGGGAACCCGCGTCATGTGGCTCTGCAGAACCCTTTCCTGCGCGCTCCGCGGAGCCGAGGGACTGGAACACCACCTCTGCGAGCGCCTGGGGGTAAAAACCGGGGAAACGACGGCCGACGGGAAAATAACCCTTCTCGAAGCGGAATGCCTCGCCTCCTGCGGAACCGCCCCGGCCATGCTCGTCGACGACACCCTTTACGAGAACCTCACCGAAGCGGAAGTCGACAGGATAGTGGACGAGCTGAGGAAAGGCGTATGAACGAAAAACTGAAAAAAGACGCGAGGAAGCTTTTCGACCAGGCGCTCAGGGAAGCCGACCCGGGAAAATGCGTCCTCGAGCACCTCGAACTCAAGGGCGAGCGCCTCGAGGTCGGGGGGCGGAATTTCGATCTGCGCGATTTCGAGTCCGTGTACGTCGTGGCCTTCGGAAAGGCCGCGTCCTCGATGGCCGCGGCGCTGGAGGAGCTTCTCGGCGAGCGTATAACCGAGGGAATCGTGGTATCGAACGTCCGCTCCAAGCGGGCTTTTCTGAAAATGGACTTTCATCTCTCCTCCCATCCCGTGCCGGACGAAAAAAGCTTCGAGGCGGCAAAAAAGGTGGTCTCGCTTCTCGAGGGATCGGGGGAGAAGGATCTCGTGATCTTCCTCATATCGGGAGGCGGAAGCTCGATACTCGCGATGCCGAGCGAAGGGCTCACCATAGAGGACAAAAGAGCCGTGACCCAGAGGCTGATGCTGAGCGGGGTCGACACCTACGGCCTGAACACCGTGAGGAAGAAGATGTCGCAGATAAAGGGAGGAGGACTTCTTGAAAAGGCCCTCCCCTCGCAGGTCATCACGCTGATTCTCTCGGACGTCGTGGGAGACCGGCTCGAATTCATAGCCTCGGGCCCCACGGTCCCGGACACCACGACCTACGAGGACGCGTGGCGGGTCATAGAGGCGCTTGAGCTTGAGCACAAGATTCCCCCCAGGGTAGTGGTGCATCTTGAAAGGGGAAGGGAAAACAGCGTTTCTCCCGCCATGGACCGCGAGCGCTACGAGCGCAGCGGAGCCGCGACGGTTGTCGTCGGGAACAACCACAAGGCGATAGCCTCTATGGAGAAGATGGCCAGGGAAATGGGATACAACACGCTTTTTCTCTCCTCCCAGATATCGGGAGAGGCGAGGGAAGTGGCCAAGGTGCTCGCGGGAATCTCCTTCGACGTAAAAAGGTTCGGAAGGCCCGTGAAAAAGCCCGCCTGCATACTTTTCGGGGGAGAAACGACCGTGAACGTGACCGGGCGGGGACGCGGCGGGCGCAACACCGAGACCGCCCTTTCCTTCTGCTTCGAGATAATAGGTAGCAGCGGAATCGTGGGTCTTTTCGCCGGAACCGACGGAATAGACGGCCCGACCGACGCCGCCGGGGCGATATGCGACGGGCAGTCGCGCCTGATAGCCAGATCGATGGGCATAAGCGCGAGAGACCATCTCGCCGACAACGATTCGTACTCCTTCTTCGAAACCCTGGGCGATCTCATAAAAACCGGAAGCACGGGAACGAACGTCATGGACGTGGGAGCGGTTCTGATAGGAGAATGAAAAGCCATCGGACAGGCGTAACAGGAGAGGACCCCGAACTATGGAGAATCTGACGAAAGCCCCCCTTCCGAGCAACGAGGAGGCGGAACGCGCCGTGCTGGGTTCCGTGCTCAAGGAAAACAGCTCGATAAACCAGGTCCTCGAAATCCTCATAGCCGAGGACTTCTACAGCGAAAGCCACTCCAAGATAATGAACTGCATGATAGATCTCGACAGGGAAGGCAGGGCCATCGACGTTCTCACCCTGTACGACTGGATGGACTCCAAGGGAATCATGGAGGAAGTCGGGGGAGCCGCCTACCTCACCTACCTGGTATCGACCGTTCCCACGGCGGAAAACGTCGCCCATTACGCGAGGATAGTAAAAGACAAGTCCGTTCTCAGAAAACTGGTGCTCACCGCGACCGACATAGCGCACCGCGGGTACGGACCCGACATTGAAGTCGACGAGTTCATAGACAGGGCGGAGCAGTCGATCCTCGACATCGCCCAGAACAAGATAAAACCGAGCTTCTGGCACTCGAGGGACCTCGCGCCGGTGGCGATAGACAACATCGAGCGGCTCCACAGGAAAAAGGAGCTCATAACCGGCATAAGAACCGGCTTCGAGAGGCTCGACCACCTGACCTCGGGTCTTCAGAAATCGGATCTGGTGATAATCGCCGCGCGCCCGGGGGCGGGGAAAACGTCGCTCTGCCTCAACGTAATAAGCAACGCCACGCTGAACGAAGACCTGTCGGTCGCCATGTTCTCGCTCGAGATGACCAAGGAGCAGCTCATGCTGAGGCTTCTTTCGATAAACTCGAAAGTCAGTTTTTCGGCGATGCGGAGCGGGTACATAAGGGACGACGACCTTGAGAAACTGTTCGACTCGGCCGAGAGGTACGCGAACGCAAGCATATTCATAGACGATACCCCGGCGCTTACGGTGCTTGAGATAAGGGCGAAGGCGAGGCGGCTTAAAAAGGACAACCGGCTCGACCTGATCGTGGTCGACTACCTGCAGCTCATGCGGGGCAGTTCGAGAAACGAAACCCGGGAGAGGGAGATAGCGGAGATATCGGGCGCGCTGAAGGCGCTCGCCAAGGAACTTGACGTTCCGGTGATAGGGATCTCGCAGCTAAGCCGCCAGACCGAAACCAGGACCGACCGCCGTCCCCAGCTCTCCGACCTCAGGGAAAGCGGCGCCATAGAGCAGGACGCCGACGTCGTGCTCTTCATTCACCGCCAGGACATATACAGGAAAAACCCCGAGGAAAAAGACGGCATGGCGGAACTCATAATCGGGAAGCAGAGAAACGGGCCCACGGGCACCGTGAAGCTCGTGTTTCTTGAGCAGAACGGGGTTCCGAGCTTCGAGAATCCCTCGGACGAATTCGAAGAGGGATTCGCCTAGACTATGAAGGGCTTCACGACCGCTCTTGACTTCGACTCCTCCAGGTAAAGGGCGGGGGAGCGCTGCCAGGCGGCGAATTTTTCGTGGATTTCCCCGAACTTCCGCCTGACCGAGGTCCAGTGAAAATCCCAGTCGTAGTTTTTCGGCCTGTCCGAAAAAAACATTTCGGAGAATACGGCGCTCTGCTCCGCAAGCCCCTTCTCCGCTATCCAGCCCGTCCTCACGTTCGCGTAGCCGCTTGCAAACCCCATGGCAAGCGTTCCCTCGAGGCCGAGCCTCAGCGCCGCCGCGTTCACAAGCTCGACGTAGACGTAGAGGGCTTCCGTCGTGCGGTAGCCTTTCTCCGGGAACTTCTCACGGAACTCGCGCAGGTTCTCCACCAGATACATCGGGTAATAGGTGGGAGAGTAGACCGAAACGGACTTCGTCGGACTCCCGAGCGGCTCGCGCGTTATCGTCTCCCCGGAAATCGTCCCGAGCATGAAGTCATCCCCGCGGAAATCCCCCGTATCCCCGCAAAGACCCAGGGAAACCCTTATGTTTTCCCATTCCTCCCGGGCGATTTCACTCGCTCGCTTTATCTCGCTAGCTGTCTCGTCAGCCGAAACAAGTTCTTCAAGTGAAGGCATCTCGAACAAAAACTCTCCTCGGCTTCAATATACATACACGGGGGAATTTATCAAAAAACGCTCAGGGAAAAGACCTTTCTCTCTCCCTGAGAAACAGCAGGCGGCATGTGTCCCTTTTTCCCGAAAAGACGGTAGCGGTTTTTACTTGACTGGAAAATCACTTTGAAGGGGTCTTGCGGGGGTCGGATTCGGGAAAAGTCTTGCATATCAATGTGTTGCGCAACAAGTTTTTACTTGACTGGAAAATGCGGTTTCCCCGCGAATCCTCAGGTTTTTTCTCAATGTGAATCCATGCCCGCGGGAAACTCTTCCGCACGGCGGCTTTCACTTCCTTTGGTTATCGGGAAGCGGCGGTCCTCTCCGGGCGCAAGGACAGTCTCAGATGCTGCCAGTCGACCAAGCTTTCTGCAGGGAAAAACACTCAGGGCAGAAACCTTTCTCTCTCCTCGGGTGACGGCACGCGGCAGGCGTCCCTTTTTCCGAAAAGACGGTAGCGGTTCCTCGATATGATCCCGTAGAAAAAGTCCTTGAGCGGCCGGGGAAGATAGACGAGAAGCGCAGGAAGCTTCCAGAGCCCCCCGAGCCTACCGAGAACGAGCAGGACGGCGTCCGCGCCCTCGTGAACCCCGTTTTCGTCAGCATAGGCGATTTTCCACTCGCGCGGAGGCTCGTTCTGGTAAAGGGAGAACTCGGCGGCCGCCTCCCCCTGAACCGGGGAGAAGAATATTTCCCGGCGGCTGTCCGCGCGGATTACGAAATCAACGAACCTGTTGCACCCCCCGCACACGCCGTCAAAGAAAATCACCGGTTTTTCCAACCCTGAAATCTCCGTCTCCCGTTTACGTAAGCTCCCGTATCAGGGTTTCGTGCTGGGGAAACCTGAGCAGAAGGCTCTCCTGCGCGCCGAGTTCGAAATCCTCGAACTCAAAGCCGGGAGCCATCGTAGTTCCCATAAAAGCGTATCCGTGCTCTCCCTCCACCACCATCGCGCCCTGCCAGGTTCCCCTGGGAACCACGAGCTGGGTTCTCTGGCCGGAGGGAAGATTATCCCCCATGAACACTATCCTCGATTCTCCCGTGGGATAGAGAAGCAGCATCTGGACGGGGTCTCCGAAGTAAAAATGGAAGATTTCGTCCGAGTTCACCCTGTGCATCTTGGAATTCGTCTCCGAGGTTATGAGGTAGTAAATGGCGGTTGAAAGGTTGCGGTCCTCCCCGGCCATCTCGTCGCTTCTGTACGTCTCCTTGTAGTATCCCCCCTCGCCGGGAAGCCTTTTCAGACCGAGTCTCTGTATAAGGTGATCGGCTTTCATGATTTTCCTCCAGAATTGTTAAAATCAAATCAGCAATATAATATAATACGTCAGAACGATTTCACCACACAGAAACGGGGGATACCAAAATGTCAGAAGAAGACACAAAGCCGCAGGATGGAGCAGGGTCCGAAGAGGCGGTAGCGGACAATTTCATGAACTCCATAAACATGGCCTTCAACCTTGGAGTGGCGGCCCACCAGGAGTCCGGCCAGTCAAAAAGCGTCGTTGAGATCGCGACCGAGCTCGGAAACCAGATATACCAGAATTTCGCGCAGGCCTACGGCGGCGAGGTAAACGAGTCATTTCTCAAGGCGAACACCGAATACTTTCTCCAGATAGCCCTTATGGGATACATAATTCCCGGGGTGTGCGCTTTCGACAACGACTTCAAGCAGAAGTTCTTCGATCTCGTCTACGCCAGAGCCAGGCAGAACCAGCAGAGACAAGGCGGAGGGGAACCCCAGGGCGGAAGCAGGATAATAACCTGAGCGCGCCCGCGGCCCGAGGCTCATGAGAAAAGTTCTAGGCGGCAGGGAAAAAGTGAAAGTCGCGGTTGCCCAGACGGCTCCCGTGTTCATGGACAAGGGGCGGACCCTCGAGAAGGCCTGCCGCGTTATAAGGGAAGCCGGAAACAACGGGGCGGAGCTCATCGCGTTTCCCGAGGCGTTCATACCGGGCTACCCGGCCTACTACACGGTCGGCTACGAAACCCCGCCGCACGACTGGACGGATTTCATGATCGCGCTCCAGGACAACTCCATCGTGATTCCCGGGGACGACACCGAGATGCTCTCGGAAGCCGCCCGGGCGGCCGATGCCCACGTGGTGATAGGCTGCAACGAGCTTGACGACCGCAAGGGAAGCCGTACAGTCTACAACTCCCTTCTCTTCATATCGCGCGAAGGCGAGGTGCTCGGCAGGCACAGAAAGCTCATGCCCACCTACACGGAGAGAATCTACTGGGGCCAGGGGGACGGAAGCGACATAACCGCCTACGACACCGACATAGGAAGAATAGGGGGGCTTGTCTGCTGGGAAAACCACATGGTTCTCGTGAGGGCCGCGATGGTTCACAGCGGACAGGACTTCCACGTGGCTGTGTGGCCGGGGAACTGGAGGAGAGGGGACGAGAAGCTGCTTGCCGCCGAAACGGAGGATCCCGCGGCGGGGTGCACGGTGCAGCCGCTCATAAGGGTTCACGCGTTCGAATCGGGGGCGTTCGTGCTGAGCGCCTGCGGCTATCTTGACGATGACGACTTCCCTGAGAGGTGGCACTACGTGCGCGACGGGGACCACATGAACTGCGACTGGGCCCGGGGAGGAAGCTCCATCGTCAACCCGGCCGGCAGGTATCTTTTTGAACCCCATTTCGAAAAAGACGCGATACTCTACGCCGACTGCCACGCGAACCAGATAAAGGCGGTAAAAGCCGTCTTCGACTCTCTGGGGCACTATTCAAGGTGGGACGTGGCCAGGCTTCTCATCGACAGGGAGAAACGGGAACCCGTGGCGGAAAAAACCGCGGGGCTCCGGGTATCCTCCCGGGAAATAAAGAGAATTTCTGAGGACTACGGGGTTCCGGAGGACAAGCTTGAGGCGATCGCGGAAGAGCTCAAAAGACTTTTTAACTGAGAACAAAATCTCCAGCTTTGCCGTGAAAGTTGGTAAATCTTCTACGCATTTAAAAACTCGGACCTGTCTATGCCGAATCTCCGCAGTATTGCCCTAATTGTTCCCACGCCAATTTCTGTGTTCTTGCCATGATTCTTCAGTGTATATTGAGGACCTTTTTTTGAATCATCTTCTGTTGGCCTTTGAAGTATTATCTCGCTCCCCTTCCCCCTATCATTCGGCATGACGTCAACACCAAACTTCTTTAGTTTAGCCAGCAGTTTTTCTATCTTGAGCCGGGTCAGTCTTTGCGACATTTATGCGGTAGCCATCTGATATAGAGATTTTTTCGGTTTAAAGCTTTTCCCTTCAATCTCTATAGGCTCTTTTTCGTAGTTAAAGGTATAAGGAATAGATTTATAAAACATATTCCAATACTCCGCGGGTGCGGGATTGTAAAGATGATCCGTATTTTCGTTCTCGTACGCGTAATTTACATAGCTTATGACTAAATCATACAATTCTGTATAAGCAGTCTCAAAGGATTCAGTCGTTGTATTAACAATATCGAATTCCAGGCAGTGCGCTACGTAGTCTCCTTCCTCTCTATACAAAAGCACCGTTAGAAAGAACTCTCGATCCAAGATCAACACCTCCTAAAATGTTGTATGATAATTATATATCCGCACGTATGGTTCTGCAATCACTAGATATTGTGCCGGAAACATAAACAGATACAGCTAATAGTTTAAATTTAGAAATTGCAATTAAAAAAGAGTTAACACAGGAAATCACCTATTAGTGTTTTGAGATAATACTGTATTATGTGATTATTCCACATTAATACTGTATCATCACAATTGAAAATTTTTCAAGGGGATAATATACGATCCTCCCTTTGCAACAGATTCTGCATCCCTGCAATTATGTCTGTCCCGCCATGACCGAACCCCAAGGCTGCGCCAGAATAAAACGCGCCGTTTTGTTTTTACGCGTAATTCCCGACCGCGGCCGGTTCGTCTTCTGAAAATGTCTGTGGCGTCCCGGTCGTCATTCCGGAGAGCTCGAGAACCTGCTTTTCCGCGTGGTAGGAGCTCCTCACGAGCGGTCCCGCTTCCACGTGCGGGATGCCGATTATCTTCTCCCCGTAGTTCTTAAGGGATTCGAACTCGACGGGATGGTAGAATCTCGATACCGGTATATGGTCGACGGTGGGCTGCAGGTACTGTCCTATGGTGACTATGTCGCAGCCGGCGCGCCTGAGATCCTTGAGAGTTTCGACGATTTCCTCGAAACTCTCCCCTAAACCTACCATGATGCCCGACTTGGTGAGCATCCCGGGGGGGGCCGTCTCCGCGGACAGCGAAAGAAGCTCAAGGGACCTGCCGTAGACCGCCTGCGGCCTCACGGACCTTCTCCTTCCCGACTGGGTTTTCTGCGGAAGGGAGTAGAGTCTCGGGACGGTCTCGATATTGTGATTAAGAACGTCGGGAGACGACGCTATCACTTCGCGGATCGCCTCGGGCTCCCCCTTGAAATCCGGGATCAGGACTTCGATCCTAATCCCCGGGGACGTCTTCCTCACCTCGGTTACGGTCCGCGCGAAGATGCGGGCGCTTTCGTAATTCCTGTCGTCCCTGTTCACCGAAGTTATGACCACGTGCTCGACCCGCGCGCTGTTTTTCCGGAGCTCCGCGACCGCCGCGGCCACCCTGGCGGGCTCCTCCCAGTCGAGTTCGCCGCCCTTTCCCGTCTTCACGTGGCAGAAGCCGCAGCTTCTCGTGCAGACGTCCCCAAGAATCATGAAAGTGAGCGTTCCGGCTCCCCAGCACTCCCCTATGTTCGGACACTTGGCCTCCTCGCACACGGTGTGAAGGCCGAATTCGCGCACCAGGCTCCTAAGCTTGGCGTAGTTCGGACCGCCCGGGATTTTCGCCCTTATCCACTCGGGTTTCCTGCGGGCCCCCGCACTGCCGGGCGGGCGGGTCTGGGTTAGGGCGGAGCTCATTTCGGCGTCCTGAACGCATCGGGGGGAGAGGAAGGCCGCTCCCGGTAGCCGGCGGGCTTGTTCTGAAGAAGCTCCACCTCAAGCTTCCCGACTTTTTTCTCGAGATTCTTCACGGCTTCCCTGCTCCGCCTGAGCTCGGACTTCGCGGAACGGCCCCTGGCGAAAGTCAGCAGGAAAAAAACGAACGCACCCAGAAGAAACGAAGCCCCTATTATCCCGGCGTTGTATACCGCCCACGTATGCTTGTAGGAGAAAAACCCCAGCTCGATCCTGAACACCCGCGTGGCTACCTCGAGGTTCTGAATGAAGAAAAGGGCCAGGAAACAGAATACGATCAGGAGAAGGAATCTTTTTACGTGTCTCATCGGCTGTCTTAAAAACGGTTTCGTCAAACCGGCGCGACCCGCCGGGCGGTACAGCATTGTAGAATATCGGTTTTTCGGGAAAATACCAGCCGCGCGGGCATCGCGGGACGGAGCCTGACGGAGCGGCGCGGACCCCGGCTAGTAAACCACGTCGGCTACGTAGTAGAGGCCGAACCCGGTTCTCATGGGAGAGACGAGGGTCACGCTTTCTGACAGGGTTTCGGGGAAAACGAAATCAAGCAGCGTTTTTTTCTTCACGGGATACTCCCTGATCCACGAGTCCTCGTCGAGGCCCCCGAGCTTCCTCGCTTCGGCGACCGCGGCCTCAAGAGTCCCGATGCGGTCAATCAGGCCGAGATCCTTCGCCTGGCTTCCGAGGAATATCCTTCCGTCGGAAAGAGAGGCGACTTTCTCGGGGGAGAGTTTTCTTCGTTCGGAAATCATGTCCCTGAACTGCGAGTGGGCGCCGTCTATAAGCGTCTGCAGGTAAGCCTTCTGCGCCTCGGGCATCCTGCGAAGCGGCGAGCCGAGATCCTTGAACTCCCCGCTCTTTATCACCTCGACTTCCACCTTCGCCCACTTGAGCAGCTGCTCGTAGCTCGCAAACTGCGCTATCACGCCGATGCTGCCGGTCACGGTGCCGGGATTCGCGTAAACCGTGGGGGCCGCGCAGGCGACATAGTACCCGCCCGAGGCGGCGACCGTCCCCATGCTGGCCACAACCGGCATCTCTTCGCCCAGGCTTTTCAGCTCCTCGTATATTTCCTGGGAAGCCGCGACCGATCCTCCCGGGGAATTCACCCTCACCACGACGGCCTTGAGGGAATCGGTCTCGCGTATTTTCCTTATGCTTTCAATGTAGGGGCCGGGGTCGATTATTATGCCGTCGATGTTCACCACCGCCACCCCGTCCCCGCCGGGGCTTCGGCCGTGGTCGGAGACCAGCGCTCCTATGAGCATTCCGGCGAAACCGACAAGGAAGATGACCAGAAGCGAGAGAAAGGTCTTGAGAAAGAAATCGAGGTCGGGAAATCTCACTTCGCCACCCCTCAGTCAAGGGCCTTGAGCTTTTCGTTCAGGATGTCCCCGAGCTTGGAGGAACTTTCCTGCTGGGAGGACGCGAAGTCTCTCATCGTGTCCTTTTCCTGCTTCTTTTCAAGTCTTCTGCGGCTGAGGTTCACCTGGTGCTTGGGCTTGTTGAAACCCGTGACGAGGCCGCTTAACTCGTCTCCGACCTTGATGGACTCCCTGCTGAACTCATCGTCCTGAAATTCGCGGATGGCGTAGAATCCCCTCACGTTGTCGGCAAGCGCCACGGTGACGCCGCTTTCGAGAATTTCCTCTATCCGGGAGGTGACCACGGTCTCGTTCACCTTGTAGTCCCGAAGCACCTTGTTCCACGGGTCCGGGGTGAGCTGCTTGATTCCGAGTCCGATTTTTCTCTGCCTCGGTATGACGTTAAGCACCACAAGCTCTATTTCCTTCCCCACGTCTTCGCTCGAGAAAACCTCGAGGGGGCTCACTTCCCCCTCCCACCTCAGGTTCTCCGGGCGCACGAGCCCGACCATGTCCGGCGCGACCTCGACGAAAACCCCGAGTTCCGTGACGTTTCTTATGGTTCCGCTGACCCTGGTGTTGGGAGAATTGTTCCGCTTGAACTCATCCCACGGGTTCTCCTGTATCTGCTTGAGGCTCAGCGAAATTCTTCTTTCCTTCGGCTTTACCCCCAGGACCGCGACCTCCGTTTCGCTTCCGACCGAGACCACTTCCCTCGGATGGCGGAAATTCTTTACCCAGGAAAGCTCGCTCACGTGCACAAGCCCCTCTATCCCGGGCTCAAGCTCGACGAACACGCCGAACTCCGCCGCGAAGACCACCCTGCCCCTGACCCTGTCGCCGACCCTGTACCTTTCCTGTATGCTCTCCCACGGGTCCTCGGTGGTCTGTTTCACCCCGAGGGTTATCTTCCCGTTTTCGATCTCGAGGCGAAGAATCTTGACCCGGATGTCCTCGCCCTCCTTTAGGACGTCTCCGGGGTGCCTCACCCTCCCCCAGGAAACCTCCCCTATCGGGACAAAACCCTCTATGCCCCCTATGTCAACGAAAGCGCCGGCGTCGATTATCTTCACCACGTTTCCGGGAACGACCTGGCCTTCGGAGATGGCGGCGAGCGTCTCCTTCTTTTTCTCCTCCCTCTCCTCTTCGAGAATCACCCTTCTCGAAACCACTATGCCGTTGTCGTTGTTCTGGATGATGCGGGTTTCGATCGTCTGGCCCACCATCTCGTCGAAATCCGCGACCGGCCGCAGGCCGACCTGGGAACCGGGAAGAAAGACCTTGAAGGGGGTATGCCGTCCTATGTCGCAGTTAAAACCGCCCTTTACCCTGTTGAGAATCCTCGTTGCGACCGGTTCCCCGTTCCTGAATTTCTCCTCGATCGCCCTTTTTTCCCTGATCTGGTCCGCTTTCTGCTTGGAGGCCCTGACGGTGTTCGGGTTGGGTCTTTCGACCAGGACCTCTATCTCCGAGCCCACCGAGACATCGTATTCGCCGTCTTTGTTCAGAAACTGGTTTATCGGAACTATGCACTCGAACTTGAACCCGAGGTCTATGAAAACAGCGTCGGAGTCAACCCTTATGACCCTTCCTTTCGCTATTTCCCCGTTCTCGGGCTCGCTCAAGCGCGATTCCATGCTTTCATCAAGTAACTCCTCAAAACTCTTCTCGTTAGAATCCGTAACGCCATTATCCTGGATCATTTCGTTTAGCCGCCTTCGCCTTCAGTCTTTTACTAATAGGGGCAAGGTTACATGAAAACTGCCTAAAATGAAAAGAGCGCCGGGGAAGAAAAATTATTTTCAATCGCCGCGGAGGGAAATATCTTTCGCGCGAAGAAATACCGCCGCGATAACGTCCTCGACGCTCATCCGGGTCGTGTCCATCACCACGGCTTCGGGGGCGGGACGAAGAGGGTTCTCCGCGCGAAGCGTGTCGCGGCGGTCCCTCCTGCGAAGCTCGGCCCGAACGTCCGGGAGGGGAATATCCCCCCGCCTGTTCTGAAGAAATCTTCTTTTCGCCCTCTCCGAGACCGCGGCGTCAAGGTAGAACTTATGTTTCGCCCCGGGAAAGACGTAGGTTCCCATGTCCCTTCCCTCGGCGACTATGTTTCCCCCTTCCCCGATCCTTCTCTGGATCCCGACGAGAAACTCCCTTACTTCGCCGAGCTCCGCGAGCTCGGAGGAAAGCGAGGATATCCTCTCCGTCCTTATGAGTTCCGAGACGTCGCGCCCGTCGAGGAGAACGCGGCCCTCCGGAGAGAATTCCACCGCGGTCGCGGAAAGCAGCCGCGGGAGGGAAGCGGAATCGAGCGGGTCGACCCCCTCCTCGTCCGCCTTGAGCGCCACGGCCCTGTACATGGCGCCCGTGTCGAGACATGAAAAACCGAGCAGGTCGGCGACCCGCCTCGCGACGGTGCTTTTCCCCACTCCCGAAGGTCCGTCTATGGTAACGATATTGTCGCCGTCCCGTTTCATCTGGAGTCAGAAAGCGCCTCGAAAAGCGGGAAGAACTCGGGAAACGAGATGGAAACGCACCCGGCGTCCCCTATCACCGTCTCCCCCCGGGCCCGCGTGGCGGCGACGGCGAGAGACATGGCGACCCGGTGGTCCCCGCGGCTCTCGCACCGGGCGCCGCGAAGCTCCCCCGTGCCGTTTATTACCATGCCGTCCCGCGTTTCCCGCACGTCCGCTCCCAGTTTCGAAAGCTCGCCCGTCATGGCGCTTATCCTGTCGGTTTCCTTCACCCGGAGCTCCCCGGCGCCGCTTATCACCGTTTCGCCCTCGGCAAAGCACGCGGCCACGGAAATAACGGGAAGCTCGTCTATGGCCCGCGACACCGACTCCCCTTCCACGCGCACGGCGCGAAGCGCGCCGTGGCGGGCGATCACGTCCCCCACCGGTTCCCCGCAGCGCTCGCGGCGGTTCTCGACCGAGATGTCGGCGCCCATTTCCCGGAGGATGTCGAGCGCCCCGGTCCTGAGCGGGTTGAGACCCAGGTTTCTCACCATTATTTCCGATCCCGGGTTCAAAAGCGCGGCGACGATGAAAAAAGCTGCCGAAGAGACATCCGAGGGAATTTCGAGGTCGGTCCCCGCAAACTCCGCCCCCGGGCTTACAGAGACGCGCGTTCCGCTCGCCTCCACCGGAACCCCGAAGTGGCGAAGCATCCTTTCGGTGTGGTCCCGGGTTCTTTCGGGCTCCGTCACGCTGGTCCCTCCCGCGGCGTAGAGGCCCGCGAGCAGGATCGAGGACTTCACCTGCGCGCTCGCCACGGGAGAGCGGTAGTCTATCCCCCGAAGCTCGGAGCCCGTTATGCGGAGCGGAAGTGTCTCCCCCTCTCCCGAGATTCTGGCCCCCATGGCGCGAAGCGGCGCGGTCACCCTTGACATGGGACGGCGGCGGAGCGAATCGTCCCCGGTAACGGTCGAGCTGAAGCTCTGGGCGCAGAGAACCCCCGCAAGCAGCCTGGCGGTGGTTCCCGAGTTCTCGGCGTCTATGGTCCCGCGGGGAGCGCTGAGGCCGAAAAGCCCCCTTCCCTCGATCTCCACCCCCTCCGCGCCCGCCTCCACCCCGACCCCCATGCTTCTGAAGGCGTTCGCCGTGGCAAGGGTGTCCCGGGAAGCCAGAAACCCGCTCGCCCTGGTTTTTCCCCGCGCGAGCGAGCCCAGGATGACCGCCCTGTGGGAAATGGACTTGTCCCCGGGAGGGGTTATCTCCCCGGCAAACGCGCGGGTCTTTTCCTTGAGTATGAAATCGGCCATCTTCTGAGTGAAGATTATATACCTAACTCGGCAAAACAATATATAATATCTCCGGTAAGGCGCGGTTTTTCACCGGACGCACGGGATGAAAACGGAAGAGAAAAACGTATTCGGCGAGGATCTGAGGGAATGCGGCACGGACCCGATGACCGGGTTTTTCAGGGACGGCTGCTGCAGGGCGGCGGTCGAGGACGCGGGGCTTCACCTGGTCTGCGCGGAGATGACGGAGGAATTCCTCGAATTCTCGAAATCCAGGGGGAACGACCTCGTAACTCCCCGTCCCGAGTTCGGCTTCTCGGGGCTTAGGCCCGGAGACAGGTGGTGTATCTGCGCGCTTCGCTGGAAGGAAGCCCTTGACGGCGGCGCGGCTCCCCCCGTCTTTCTGCAGTCGACCCACGAATCGGTGCTCAGGATAATCGATCTCTCCGATCTCAAGAAACACGCGGTCGACGTATCCTGAGGCTTGATTCCCCCGAATTTGCGTATACCCTCTTCGTTCTGTGAAATACCTCATTCTCCAAGGCGACGGCATGCCCGACCACAAGCTCCCCGAGCTTGGGGGCAGGACTCCGCTTGAAGCCGCCGAGACCCCCAACCTCGACGCGGTCGCAAGGCGGGCCGAGGTTTTCGGGACCGCGAAGACCATTCCGGACCCTCTCCCCCCGGGAAGCGACGTGGGGAACCTGGCGGTGCTGGGCTACGACCCCGAAAAATACTACACGGGAAGATCCCCGCTCGAGGCCGCGAGCATCGGGGTCCCGCTCGGGGAAACGGACGTAACGGTGCGGTGCAACCTCGTGACCCTCGCGCAGAGAGACGGCCGGACGGTCATGGAGGACTACAGCGCCGGGCACATAACGGACGACGACGCGGCCGCCGTCATCGGGGACCTGAAAAAAGAGTTCGACGGGGAGGAGTTCTCCCTCAGCCAGGGGGTAAGCTACAGGCATCTTCTGCTCTGGCGCGGGGGAAACAGCGGCATCACCACGACCCCGCCTCACGACATCTCGGGAAAGGAGATCGCTCCCCGGCTTCCCTCGGGAGAGGGAGCGGAGAAGCTCGTCGGCCTGATGGAGAGGTCCCGCGGGATACTGAAGGATCATCCCGTGAACAGGAAAAGAAGGGCCGAAGGACAGAACACCGCGGACTCCATATGGCTCTGGGGCGAGGGAACGAGACCCGACATGCCGTCCCTCCGGGAGCTTTACGGAATCACCGGGTCCGTGGTGTCGGCGGTCGACCTAGTAAAGGGAATCGGGATATTCGCCGCGATGGAAGTGATCGAGGTTCCGGGAGCGACCGGGTACCTCGACACCAACTACGCGGGGAAGGTAAGCGGCGCGCTTGAGTCGCTCGACCGCGTCGACCTCGCGATGATCCACATAGAGGCGACGGACGAAACGGGCCACGTCGGAGACGCTGGCCTCAAGATACAGGCGATCGAGGACTTCGACCGGAAGGTAGTGGGACCCGCGCTTGAGGGAATGGAGCGTTTCGGCGAATACAGGGTGCTGGTGCTCTCGGACCATCCCACCCCCGTAGACCTCAGGACCCACACGAGCGAACCCGTCCCCTTCGCCATACTCGATTCCGGAAATTCCTCGGTGAAGCACGACTCTTTCGTCTATACCGAGGACTGCGCGGCGGCAAGCGGAGTCTACGTCGAGGAAGGCTGGAAGCTTCTGGGAAGGCTGGTCGGGAAGTAAAACTGGTTCGCACGGTACCAAGCTTCGCATCAGTCAGGTCGCCCTCGGGTGTAACAAGTAAATGCTATTCCGGGTGGGAGTGGAAAACCATATCTGTAGAGCATGATGATAAGCACGCTCCAGATTATTTCCCCAGAAATAAATGCCGGGACCCAGCCAATCATATTCATTGCTGCCGGGCTCAAATTGATCCTCCTGATTCAGTATTTTCAATCCGGCAGACCTGTCAATGGCATGGAAGCCGTAAACAATGGATGACCTTGGCGAATACATTAATTTTTTGTCTTGGGAGAAGACAGGTTCTTCTGACGGGTTTCCGGACTGAAAAGCTCTTTCACAAAATTCCCGTCAGAATCAAGAATGCGGGCTTTTTGCAACAGGCGTAAACGATCCTCTGGAGTACGGGTCTTTTCAGACTCACTAATCCTTCTTATTAGTTCTTTTACTGAAATATCGGCACTCATGTTAAATAAAATAATTATGCTCTGGAGTTTTTGTCAAATTAAGGGAATTACATACATAAACAAAAATTTTTCTATTTGTTGACAAATTGTTTATCAAGATTATGCTTATGTGCGTCTGACGGGATTTGAACCCGCACGGGATGTATGGCTCAACTAGAAATTTCGCCATCCCACCTGATTGGCAGTCAGGAGCGTCTACCGATTCCGCCACAGACGCATGAAAATTATAGCACGGTGTTTGGTTGGTTCAAAACACCGTGTTTTTTTTTTATTTCTGTCTATTATAACCCTAATAATAAATACCACCAGAATTTTAATTTTCCTCTTTTAAATCACTCTAACTATTGATTTTTTCGTATTATTAGGTATATTACTTGCTGTAATAAACGAGAAGTCAAATGAGTAAAACAACGATAAGCGAATACAGTTTTCTAGAGAGATTCAACACTGAAGAAAAGGCTGTTGAGTTTTTTGAGTGCCTTAGATGAAAGGACGGCATAACCTGCCCTGTTTGCGGAAGCGGAGACACATATCGTCATAAATCCAGGCAGTTCCCCTATGTGCCGCTGGAGAGAATGATTCTCGGGGTCTTCGCATTGTTCTGCGGCATCTGTAAGTTGATTGGAATTTGGTGAGGGAGAGTTTTGTGCTGTTGGGGGGCTGGGGTAAGACAAATCAAAACTTATGGACAATGCTCTTCTTCGCTCGGGCTCGCCCTCGCTACGAAGAGCATTGTCCCGTGTCCATCCCTGTGCTAAACTCCCTGAAAAGAGATTGTCCGAGTCAGTGGTGCACTTCGGACTTTAATCGGTGTATGTAATTCCCCAAATTAAAGGTGAAAAATGCCTTTCCCTCTGATACCCTCTCATCCGTTCCAAAATATTTTTTATTGAACGCGGTTTCAAACTTGAAACTGCGTTGTTAAACAGGGAGTCCTAAATCTTTTTCGCCTCTTCCCATATCTCGTCCATCCGCTCCATGGAAAGAGAGCTTATCTCCTCTCCGCCGGTCCGCGCCTTCTCCTCGAACCGGGAGAATCTCCCTATGAACTTCTCTACGGCCCCGTGAGACGCGGTCTCGGCGTCGATGTCAAGATGCCTTGCCAGGTTCACGACGGAGAAAACCAGGTCTCCCCATTCCTCCCGGGACCCGTCTTTCCGGCCGGCCTCAATCTCACGCTCAAGCTCAAGCAGCTCCTCCTTCACCTTCGCGAGAACCGAAGAAGCGTCGTTCCAGTCAAACCCGGAGCGGGCCGCCTTCTCGCCGACCCGCTGCGCCCTCATCAGGGAAGGCATGGCCCTCGGCACTTCCTCAAGGCCGGGCTTCCCTTTTTTCTCCTTTAGCTTCTCTGCGTTCCACGTCTTAAGCGCGTCGGCCGCGTCCTCGGCCTTTTTCTCCCCGAACACGTGAGGGTGTCTTCTTATGAGCTTTTCGTGGAGCCTGTGGGTGACGTCGCCCACGTCGAACTTCCCCTCCTCGCTCGCTATCTGCGAGATGAAGACGACCTGAAAGAGAAAATCCCCAAGCTCCTCCACGAGCCCGTCCGTGTCCCCGAGCTCTATCGCCTGTATCACCTCGTAGGCCTCTTCAAGAACATAGGCGCGAAGAGACCCGAGGGTCTGCTCCCTGTCCCACGGACAGCCTCCCGGGGCGCGAAGGCGCCTCGCGAGCGAAACTATATCCTCGAAAGTCTTTTTCTCTTCCATTGTTCCCCCGCGACGAACTAGACCCGGAACCTTTTCGAACACCGGGTCAGATTCTCGTTTCCGTCCCGCGTGACCAGGACCACGTCCTCTATCCTGACTCCCCCGAGATGCTCGTAGTAAAGACCGGGCTCGACAGTGACGACATTTCCTTCCCTTAGAACCTCGCTCCTGGGACCGATCCTCGGCGGCTCGTGGATGTCAAGTCCGAGACCGTGTCCAGTGGAATGTATGAAGCCCTCGGGGCTTCCCGAATCCGAAGCCGCGGTCGGAAACCCGCGTTGCGTGAAAAAATCCGTTACCGCTCCGTGCACGTCTTTTGATCTCACGCCGTCCCTTACCATGGAGAGCGCGATTTTCTGGCCGCGGAGAACCGTATCGTACATCCTCAAGAGTTCAGCCGACGGCTCGCCCTTGACCACCGTCCTGGTCATGTCGCCGTAATAGCCGTTCTCCTGGGATCTCGGGAAGATGTCGATCACCACCGGCCACCCGGCCTTGAGGGGACCCGATCCCTTCTCATGGGGCATGGAGCCCTGGACCCCTCCGGCCACTATGGTGTTCGAAGCCGTATACCCCCGCGCGGCAAGATAGGAGCTTACGGCGGAGCGCACCGTCTCGGAGGTAAGGGGCCTGCCGTCGCGGTAAAGCGCGGAACCCTTAACCGCCGAATCCGATATCATTGAAACGGCGATCCTCATGGCCCACGCCGTGGCGGAAAGCGCCTTTTTTATGAGCGAGACTTCCGCGGAGGATTTCCGAAGCCGCCCGGGGAAAAGAAAATCCGTTTTCGCGGTCCTGACGAAAAAACCCGCCTTCCTGAGCGCGTCGGCGTAGAAGACCGGAAAGTACCTCTGGACGACCAGGCTCCTTATTCCCCTCTCCCTCAGGACCGCCGCGGCCACCTCGGCGATGCCGGGACTTTTTCTCCCGCCGCCGCGAACCCTGGCGACCCACTCCCCGAGCGGGACGACCCGCTCCACCCTCGCCTCCTTTTTTCCCCGTTCGAGCTCGAGGTCGCTCAGAACCAGCGTCCCCTCCCCGTCGTGCTCGAAAAAAATAACGGGATCCGGAACGAAAAAACCGGTCCTGTAGTAAAGATCGGAATTGCGCTCGCTCGAATCGATTATAAGGTAGGCGGTCCTGCTCACGCCGAAAACTATACAGGAAACCCGGGCGGCCGGGCAAGCCGGCGGCGGCGCGCGGCGCCCGCGTTTTGACAACCGCCCCCGGCAGATGTATTTTGTTAGACGGAGTGGTAAAAGAAATTCACACTGCGAGGAGGCAGAGGAAATATGTTTTCCGTAACTCCCAAAGCCGTAGATGAAATAAAGAGGCTGCTTGCCGAAGACGATATCGAAAACGCGTTTCTCAGGGTAAGGATAGTGCCCGGGGGCTGTTCCGGGTTTTCCTACGAGATGGGATTCGACGACGAGACCGACGAAGGGGACAACATGATCGAGTCCGGCGGCATAAAGGTCGCCATCGACGAGATCAGCTACACCTATCTCGACGGATCTGTTCTTGATTTCAAGGACGGTCTTGACGGAAAGGGCTTCGCGATCGAAAACCCGAACGCGACCGGTTCCTGCGGCTGCGGACAGTCTTTCACCGCGTAGAAAAAGAAATCCGAAACATCCAGACTTTCCCCCACAAGACCTTCGCCGGGTCCCGCGGCGAATTTTCGCGACGGAGATTCACCGGGCGCGGGCGCCCCGCAAAAACGGGCTTTCCGCCTGGGGGTCGGCGGGGAGGGAGCGGCGCAAACCGGGCTTCAGGAAAAACGGATTCCTTTTCGCATAAGCGGATTTGATTATATACTTATACAGGTAGCGGACCCGCCGGGCGGTCGGCGCAGAGCACATCATGGCATCAACGGCAAAAATACTCCGGGCCCACGAAGAGGCGAAGAGCTACGACAGGATAAAGTCAAAGCACCTGATCGGAACCATCTTCACCGACTTCACCCCCTGGAACAAGCTCCACGGCTTCAGGAACTTCATCCACGCCCCCTCGGGCAAGAAGATCGAGTTCGCGAACGACCCCGCCGTCATAGTGGGCACGGCCGTGTTCAAGGGGACCGGGGAGGAAGTGGCCGTAATAGCCCAGCAGACCCCCTCGAGCGAAAAGGAAAGAACCACGCTCAACTTCGGAATGGTCAAGGCCGACGGCTACGGGCTGTCTCTGTGCATGATGGAATACGCCGAGCAGAACCGCCTAAAGCTCTACACGTTCATCGACACCATCGGCGGAGACCCCTACGAGTACTCGGCCGAGAAGCTCCAGTCCTGGCTGATTTCCTACTGCCAGTCGAAGATGATCTCCATAAGGACGAAAACGATAACCACGGTGCTCGGGCTCGGGGGAAGCGGCGGTGCGATCGCCATACAGCTGGGGCACAGAAGACTCATGCTCTCGCGGGCCGAATATTCCGTGATAACGGCCGAAGGCTGCTCCGCCATCCTTTTCAGAAGCGCGGACAAGGTGGCCGAAGCCCTCGAGGTCCTGCAGCCCACGGCCGCCCACATGAAGAAATACGGAATAATAGACGAGGTAGTAAAGGAAGCCCCTCTCGGAAGAAACAGCTACATCCCTTCGACCCTGAAGAACCTGCAGGCGTCCCTCACCGCCGCCTCGAAGGAGGTGGACCGCTTCGACGTGAGGCACCTGCGCGAGGAGCTGCGGAGCAAGATCGAGCGCTGCGGGCGGATAAAAAAGCAGCAGAGAATCTACGAAGGAATCTCGAAGAAGATAAAGGCCTGGCTTCCCTACTACTTCAGCGGCAGAAAGGAGAACCCCGACATCTCGGAGATGCAGATAGCCATCTACGGGTCGGAGCCCCATTTCTGCAACGACGAAAAGGACGGCCAGGGGAAGATCATACGCCCCGGCTGCAAGAAGCAGCTCACGAAAAAGGAACTCCACGCGAACAACTCCTCGTGTCCCTACTGCAGCCGCCCCGAGGCGCTGAGCTCAGACGACTACCTGGACTTCCTCCTGGACGAGGCGTCTTTCCACGAAATAGAGCCCGGCCTCGCGCTCGAGGACGTCGACCCCGTCTACAAGTTCTTCAACTACTCGTCCTCAAGGCAGAAGCTCGCCGGAAAAACCGACTCCAAGGATTCCCTCGTAACTGGCTACGGGACCATGTTCGGCATACCCGTCGCGGTGGCGGTCTGCGATTTCCGGTTCATGGGAGGGTCGATGAGTTCCGTTTTCGGCGAGAAGATGAACATAGTGGTGAGCTACGCCATAGAGCACAGGCTTCCCCTGCTGACCGTGACGGTAAGCGGAGGCGCGCGGATGCAGGAGGGAACCGTGGCGCTCTACCAGATGGCGAAAACCATAGCCGCGATCATGAGGCTCAAGGAAAACGGGCTTCCGAACATCTCCATACTCGGTCACCCGACAACCGGAGGGGCCCTCGCAAGCTACGCTGTGCAGGGGGACTTCCTGATAGCGGAGAAGAAGGCGACGATCGCCTTTGCCGGAGACCGGGTCGTCAAGCTTACAAGCGGCGGCCGCGGGGTCGACCCGAAAATAATGTCCTCTGAGTTCTACGAGGAGCACGGCGGAGTTCACCTGGCGGTCGAAAGAAGCCAGATAAAGTCCGCGATCTCGGGCCTGCTCAAGTTCCGGGGCTTTAAAAACAGTCTGGACACCGGGACGTTTCACCAGCGCCCCGCCGATGCGTTTGAAGATGACTGGCTATAGCGAGGACGCGACCGGGGGCGGAACCGGAACGCGCGCGGTTCCCGTCTGTGGTCAGGCGCGGGATTCCGCGCCGGGCTTCTCCGAGTAGGTGCCGTCCATCCCCGCTGTTCTCGAGATTTCCTCGGGAGAATCGAGTATCTCCCCCCTGCCCATCTTGTAGAGGAAATTCGCGTTGTCCCTCGGGGCGTCGCTTTTCACGTTGGGGTCGAAGAAGACCTCCTTGGTGTGAACTAGGCCCGCGCGGTTGTAGGAGGAGAGCTCGTACTTCATTCCCATCCGAAGCGCGTCGCACGGGCAGGCCTCGACGCAGAAGCCGCAGAAAACGCAGCGCATGAAATCTATGTTGTAAACCTTGGGCCTTCTCTCGATTCCGTAATCGTCCGCGGGTTCTGAAACTATGGAGATGGCCTGGGTCGGGCACGCGATCTCGCAGAGCTTGCACGCGACGCACCTTATCTCGCCCTCGTCGTCGGCGGGCATAACGTGAAGCCCCCGGTAGTTCTCGGGAAGGGCCTTTACCTCCTCGGGGTATTTCACGGTTATCGGCTGATGGCGCGTGATGTGCCTTATGGTTATCATGAGCCCCTTGAGGACCTGGGGAATGTAGAGCTTCTCCCAGAAGGAAAGCCGCGGCCGCTCGAGCACCTTTACGTTTATAGCCATCGCCACTATCTATATACCACAGAAAAGGAGATACCGAAACCGCTAGCGGAAAAAACTGCGGCGGCGGCGAAGGATGAGGGCAAGCGCGAGCGCCGAGGCGGAAAGAAGCCAGAGGGCGCTGCGGCCGTCCCCGAGAACGAGTTTTCCGGTCCCCGTCATGAAGCAGAGAAGAAAGGACACGACAAGCGCGCAGTTAAGAAGCAGCGAGGAGGAGAACTCCCCGCCCCGGCTCAATCCCCGCCCTCCTGCGGACCGGAGACCAGAGGCCGGGGGGCCTCACCCTCGAGTAGAAGGCCGAGAGCTTTTCCCACGGCTCGGGCGACGTGGCGAAGGTGGCGGCGACCCAGCAGGCTATCGAGACGGGAACGACGAGTATCTGGTGGCGAAGCTCGAGCGGAACGCCCTTCGCGCCGGTGTAGAGGACGAGAACCAGCATGGTCGCAAGCGACGAGGCGAGCGCCGCTATCTCGCTCCAGGCGTTTATCCTCCACCAGAACCACCTGAGTATCAGCACGAGCCCCACCCCGGAACTCATGGCCCAGAGGAATATCCAGGCGTCCCCTATGTTCTTTATCCGGAGCGCCACCGCGCCCGCGATGACGGCGAGCGCCACCGTCGCGATCCTCGAAACCCGCACGTAGTGGCGCTGCGGGGCGCCGCGGCGCACGAACCTCCCGTAAAGATCGTTCACGAGGTACGAAGCTCCCCAGTTAAGGTGGGTCGAGACCGTGGACATGAACGCCGCGAGAAAGGAGACGAGCAGAAGCCCCCGGAGACCCGGCGGGAGGAAGTCCCTTATCATCACGAGGTACACCGACTCGTCGTCCCCGCCCGTCACCCCCGCCGCGTCGGGAAAGATCACGACCGAGGCCAGGGCCACCAGCACCCAGGGCCAGAGGCGGAGCACGTAATGGTTCAGCGCGAACCACGCCGTGCCCGCGAGAGCGTGTCGCTCGTCCTTCGCGGAACAGATCCGCTGTATGAAGTAGCCGCCGCCGTCGGCGTTGTGGGAGGACCACCAGACCACTGTCATGAAGACAAGGAACGTGAAAAAGTCGGAGGAGAAAAACTCTTCGCCCGCGGCGGGCCGCGTGACGAACATGGACGTCTGCTCATGGGGAAGTTCCGCTATCTTGCTCAGGAACTGGCCGTACCCCCCGACCGCGTCTGAATTTATGACCACGACCGCGAGTATGACCGTGGCGCCGAGCGCTATCGCGTACTGGATGAAATCCGTCACCACGACCCCCCAGAGCCCCGAGAAAACCGTGTAGACGAGCACGATTCCCACGCAGAGGGAAACCGCGTATACCTGCCCCACTCCGAAAAAGACCTCGAATACCTTGGTCATCGCGGTGATCACCCACCCCATCACTATGAAGTTAAAAATGGTCGAGAAGTAAAACGCCTTGAACCCCCGGAGAAACGCCGCGGGCCGGCCCCCGTAGCGAAGCTCTATCAGCTCGTTATCGGTTATCACCCGCGCCCTTCTCCAGAGCCTCGAGAAAACCACTATCACGAGCCCGTGGCCGAAGATGTAGTTCCACCAGAACCAGTTCTTCCATATCCCCTCGGTTCTTATCCACCCGGTTATGGCAAGCGGGGTGTCGGCGGCGAAAGTGGTGGCGACCATAGAGGTCCCGAGAAGCCACCAGGGAAGCCCGCGTCCCGAAACGAAATAGTCAGAGAGACTCCCCGACGCCCTCCTTGAAAAATAAAAGCCCACTCCCAGGGAAAAGGCCAGGTAGAGGCCGACGAGCATCCAGTCTACGGCGTGGAGGTTCATGGACCCGTTCTCACCGGGAGCCTCGCCGCGGACACGCTCTTCCCCGCAAGGATTTCCGCGGCCGCCCGGCCCGCCGCGCGCGAGGAATCGAAAAGCGAAACCACGGTGTCGAAAAAGGGAAACCCGGCCGCGGGATAGGGGGAGCCGAAGGTAAGCAGGACTTTTTCGCCCGGGAAAGAGGAAAAGCCGTTTACGCAGCCGGTTATCTCCGGGGGCACGGCGCTGTTTTCGGTCCAGCCCGCCGGGGCGGCGGACAGAACGCACACAAGCGGGGATGAAGCGTCAAGCTCCGGCGCCTCGGGCAAGCGAAAGCACTTCTCAATCGTCACCCCTCCCTCAGAGAGCCCCTCGCGAAGTCCTCCCAGAAGCTCGGCCGCGCCCTCCCCGGCGAAATGAAGAACCGAGACCCCGGCGCCGCGGAGGGCGCCTCCCCTCGGGACGCAGGCCGAGCGGCGGGTGATCTCCTCCGCCCACCCGGCGTTTCCCTCGAAATCGGGCGCCGGGACATCTTTCCCGCCCGGGGCGAAAAGCCTTTTCGCGTAGGATATCCTGGAAAGAGACTCCCCGCGCGCGGGATCCCGGAAAAAGCCGTCCTCCGCGCGTCTTTCGAGGAACCCCTCCGGGTCCCTGGGGTCAAGAACTATGTCCACCCCGCGCTCGAGGGCGGCGATGATATTCTCTTCCTCGCGCTCCTCTCCGCCGAGGGCGTCCATCCTGAAGGAATCCGAGACGACCAGCCCGCTGAATCCGAGTTCTTCGCGCAGAAGGCCGCGCAGGACAGGTTCCGAGAGCGTGGCGGGAACCCCGAGCGGGTCAAGGGCCGGAAAGCAGACGTGCGCCGGCATCACGCAGTGAAGCCTTTTCGCTATCGCTTCCCGAAAAGGCGGAATGTCAGATTCCATCAGGCGCTCAAGAGACCTCTCGACGCGGGGAAGGCGGGCGTGGGAATCCTCAAGCGCGGCGCCGTGGCCGGGAAAATGCTTCGCGCACGCGAGCACTCCCTCCTTCTGCATGGTTTCCGCGAAGATCCCGCCCAGCCTCGAAACCAGGGCGGGGTCGTCCGAGAACGCCCTCACGTTTATTATCGGATTAAGCGGCTCGGTATTCACGTCAAGGACCGGGGCGAAGCCAAGATTGAGCCCGCAGTATTTCATCTCCCGGGCGGTTATGACGGCCTGCCGCCTTAAAATTTCCTCGTCGTCTACCGCCCCCTGGGCCATCGCGAAAGGAAAAAGGGTCCCCCCGGAAACCCGCTGACCCAGGCCCCTTTCTACGTCGCACCCGAAAAGAAGCGGAAACTCAGAGACTGACGCGAGCCTGCTCGTGGTCTTCCTGACCAGGTCGACATCGCCGTTAAACACTATGAACCCGCAGACGGCAAAATCCCGCGCGAGGCGTTCCGCCCGCTCCACGGAGCCGGGATCGGAAAAATCGATTCTCGGCATAAGAAACTGCGCCGCGAGGCGGGGCGCGGAAAGATCTCTTGACGAAAACACGGCCGGATTCTCGTACATCTCTACGCCTCGTTCTTCCCTATCGAGATTTTTCCGAGAATCGCGGGCTCCCGGGCTCCCGTGACCCTCGGCACGTTCGCCCTGTTCGCGCACACGGTCTCGTTGGCAAGCACCGCGAACCCGACGGCTTCCTTCGCGTCCGGGGGGATGCCGTACTTATCCGAGAGGGAAAGCGGAACCGGGGCCAGCTTTTCGCGAAGCCTCGAGACCATGACCGGGTTCCGGGCGCCGCCCCCGCTCAGCACGACTTCCCTTACGTCCGCGCCCGGGTAAACGAACCTCTCGTAGGCGGAAACTATCGAGCGGACGGTAAACTCAACGAGCGTGCGCAGAAGATCCGGCGCGGATATCCCCCTTTTTTGCGCGAGAGAAAAAAGCTCCCCCGCCATTTCCTCTCCGAAAAGCTCCCTGCCGGTCGATTTCGGAGGCTCTATGTCAAGATAGGGGTTTTCCATGAGGGCGCGGAGAAGCTCCTCTCTGACCGAGCCTTCCTTTGCCATCGCGCCGTCCTCGTCGAAATTCCTCCTGCCCCCAGAGGCGATGCGCGCCACCGAGTCGATCAGGGAATTGCCGGGACCCGTATCGAACGCGAGGAGATCCCCGAGCTTCTCCGTAACCAGGGTGCAGTTGGAAATGCCCCCTATGTTCTGGGCGATAACGCCCCCCCCGGCCCCGGAGAACAGCAGGTAGTCGAGATAGGGGATAAGCGGGGCCCCTTCCCCGCCGGCCGCCATGTCTCTCGTTCTGAAATCCCCCACCGTGGTAATTCCCGTCGCCTCGCAGATAACGTCCGCCTCGCCGAGCTGAAGCGTGGAGGAAACCCCTTCTCCCGCGGAGGGAGGGTTGTGAAAAACCGTCTGGCCGTGAGAGCCCACCAGATCCACGTCGGCCGCCCTCAGGGCGGCTTTTCGGAGAAGATCAAAGACTGCGGCGGCGAACTCCCGGCCGAGCAGGAAATTGAGACCGGACACCGAACCCGCGCTCAGGGAACCGGGCGAGAGAAGAAGCTTCTTCGCGGCGCCCGAGTACTCCCGGCAGATGAAATCCTCGACCCGGATCTCAGAATCTTCCCCGAAACCGCGGATTCTCACCAGGGCCGCGTCGATGCCGTCCATCGAGGTCCCGGAAATAAGGCCGACGACCAGTCTTTCCTCTTTTGAGATTATCCGATGAAGCCAGTTCACCCGGAAAAAACTACCTGATGAAAAAACAGTTTAGCAGGCGGCCGCTTCCGGGGAGCGTCCGAGCCGGCCAGATTCTACGGCGTCTGATGCGGAAGTTCCGCCCTGGTTCCGTCCAGGACGTCCGGTCCGGTCGCGGTGATCCCGCGGCAGCTGCCTCATCGAAATGATCCGATCCATAAACGGCCAGTCAGTCTCAATCGGCGACCCGGCATGCCTGTAGAGGTGTCTCAGGGTCGACTGGGGGAACCTCGGCATGCCGGGGTCAGGGACTGTGCTTCCCCCGGAACCCGCTTCCGAGAGCCCGCTTAAGCGACCCGCCGCTTTTTCCGAGCAGTTCGGCCGACTCCTCAGGAGAGAGACCCCCGAGCTTCATCACCACGGCGACTTTAAGGTTCCCGCCCGCTTCGCTTAAAAGGGCTGCCGCCTCCCGCTCCCCCACGCCGCATATGTCCATTATGATTCTCCGCGCCCTGTCGACTAGCTTCGAGGACGTGGGCTTGAGGTCCACCATCAGGTTTCCGTAGGTTTTCCCGAGAAGCACCATGGCGGCCGTCGTAATCATGTTAAGGGCCATCTTGGTCGCGGTCGCGGCCTTGAGCCTCGTGGAACCCACTATCACTTCGGGACCCACGAGCAGGGTCACGGCCAGGTCGGCCGGGGCGTCCCCGGGCTCGCTGCAGCTTACAAGCACGCTCGCGCAGCCGACCGTCCGGGCGTACTCAAGGGCCGATATCACAAAGGGAGTGCCGGAACTCGCCGCGATTCCGACGACTATGTCCTTCCCCGAGAGCTCCCCGGCGCGAAGGGCCTCCACCGAGGCCGTGACGGAATCCTCGGCCCCCTCGACCGCGTTCCACACCGCGTCCCGCCCTCCCGCCATGACCGCCCGCACCGTCCCGGGGTCGGTCCCGAAAGTCGGCGGGCATTCGGCGGCTTCCATCACCCCGAGCCGCCCGCTCGTTCCCGCCCCCACGAAAAAAACCCTGCCGCCGCGCTCAAGCGAACGGAAAACCATTTCCGCCGCCCGGGAGATGGAATCCTTCTCCCTTGAGACGGCGCTGAAGGCCTCCCGGTCCTCCGCGCTTATAAGCCCGATTATTTCCGAGCACGAGAGTTCGTCTATGTTGACCGTTCTCGGGTTCGCTTTTTCCGTGAGCAGGTGTCCTGTCCGGCGAATCTTCTCCACGGGAAACATTATATCTGAAACCCGCGCCGGTTATGCGGGGAACCGTCCGCGGCACCGGGTTTGATTTGTCGGCGATATCCGTATAAAGTCCTTCGGATATTGCGGGTGTAGCTCAGCTGGCCAGAGCATTGGCTTCCCAAGCCAAGGGTCGCGGGTTCGAATCCCGTCGCCCGCTCTAAACCTCATCGGCCGGATACGCCCTCCGCCTGCCGCCGGAACCGCACTTACCGTAAAAACATCAGATCTCCCCGGTTCCTGCTGATAATTTGACCTGCATTCTATTGACAATTTTGCCTCTACTCTATTGATAATTTCGCCCTTTCTGGCAATATGTCGGAAAACCGTGCGGAGAAAAAAAACGGTGACTGGACAAGAAGACATTCTGCCGCGTCATCTGTCGGCGAAACTGGATAAGGCTCTGGGTTCGGCAAGAATAGTAAACATTGTAGGCCCCAGGCAGGCCGGAAAAACCACGCTGGTGCGGGATCTGCATAAAAACGGCAGATTCATCACGCTTGACGACGAATCAGTACTCACAGCCATGGAAAACGATCCCGGCGGGCAACTCGAAAGCCTGACGGCGGGGCTGGAAGCGGAACCTCTGATAATTGACGAAGTCCAGCGCTCAAGGAATCTGGTCCTCGCGATCAAAAAGAAAGTCGACGGCAATCGCCGCAAGGGTCAGTTCATCCTGACGGGTTCTTCAAATATCTTCACGTCCGCGGGGGTCGCCGACTCCCTGGCCGGCAGAATGAGGGTTCTCAAGCTGTGGCCGCTTACCGTTTCGGAAATCAGGAAGCGGAACCCTTCCAGGGTGCTGACGTGGGCCCTGCTGCCCGAACCGAAGCTCGCCGCGCTGCCGACACCCGAAAAAACGGAACGGCAGGCTTACATCGATATAATTCTGCGGGGCGGCTTCCCGGAGATTTTTCCCCTGGAGACGGAAGAACGGCAGGAATATTACCGGGATTACGTTGACGCTATTGTGGACAGGGACGTGGCCGATGTTCTGCCCGTGCGGAAAACTGACGCGCTTCGACGGCTTGTCAGCCGGCTGGCCGTGAGGACCGCCATGGAGCTTAACCTCTCCGAGATCTGCGAACTGGTCGGCGTCCGGCGCAACACGCTTGAGCAGTACCTCGAGGTGCTCTCGCGCCTGTCCGTGGTAACCAGGCTTGGAGCGTGGGCGCCCGGCGAATCCAGGCGGGAAATCAAGAAAGCGAAAACCCACTTCACAGACACCGGGGTCGCCTGCGCGCTGCGCGGACTGACGTCCGGGAGTTTCCACGCGGACGCGAACCCGGCCGCACTGGGCGGCCTGCTCGAAAGCTTCGTCTATTCAGAACTGCTGCGTTCGGCTCCGTACCAGGACCGGGATTTCCGCTTTTATCACTGGCGAGACAGGCGCGGACGCGAAATCGACATCCTGGCTGAATCCGCAGCGCGGCTGGTCTGCGTCGAGGTGAAGGCCTCGACCACGGTCTCGCCTCAGGATCTGAAGCATCTCAAGTGGTTTGCGGAAAAAGGACCCGGAGCCGCCAGGAAAGTGACAGGCCTGGTATTTTATCTCGGCCGGGAAAAGCTGAGCTTCGGAAACGGCATATTCGCTCTGCCGGTCAGCATCCTTTGGAGCGCCGCGTCCTGATTCAGTTACTTACAACAGGACTGGATTTTTGTCCCGACCCCCCGCGTATCGCAACCAATTGAAATTATCTGATTGAATATCAAGACAGCAGTGAAATATCACGAAAGGCTAAATTGCCGGCGAATCCTTTTCCCCCTCATACGGATTGCGAATCAGCACATCGGCCGGAATACCGATATGTTCGTGAAGAGCCTGCGCCACAGGCATCGTTATGGCGCATTTCCCGGAAAGCACCTCGGAGACCCTCGCACGGCTTCCTATGAAAGGAACCAGGTCGCGCTGGCTCAAACCCGCCTGCTCCATGCGAAACTTGATCGCTTCAACGGGATTCGGATACCCCATCGGCACGTGTCTGCTTTCGTAGAGTTCAACAAGGTCAACCAGAACGTCAAGTTCCCTGCCCTCGGGACTGTCTAATTCGGCTTCAAAGATTTCGTCGATACGAGCCAAGGCGGCTTCATAGTCTTCCTCGGTACGAACTGGCTTTACGTTAACCATTTTTATACCTCCTCCGCATCTACAGCATCATATTGCGCGCGGGTTCCCGCAAAATGTATATAAACCATGAGGTTTTTCCAACCGAAGAATCGCGGCCAGTCAGGATTTTTTCTCGAAAACCAGGTACTTGAGGCCGAAGAAGTTCCAGAAAAGCGTGAGCACCAGGGACACCGCGGCCCCTATGTTGGCCCACACGGTGGAAGAGATGGAACCCCCGGAACCGCCGAACTCGGCGACCACGTAAGAGGCGACCGTAACGTTTATCACGAGCCCCACGCCCACGACGGCGAAGAACCTTATGAGCTGGTTCATCCACCCCTCTACCTCCCTGCTGCGAAACGTCCAGAACTTGTTCCACGCGTAGCCGTTAACGTTGGCCAGGATAAAGGAAGCGGCCTTGAAGACCGAGTAGAGAACCCCCTCGGCCACCCCGGAATAATAGATGAGCAGGTTTAGCATTCCGAAGTCGATCACGAGGTTCGAGAAGCTTATGACGCAGAACTTCGCGAACTGGACAAGCGAGGACCAGCGGGAGAAAAACCCGAGAAAAAGAAAGTGGATCACGGGGCTCAGTACGAAGATCCCCCACTGCGCCCCCACGAGCGCGGAGTGCACTCCGGGCATCTCGGCGCGGAGCGTGAAAAAGAGAAGCAGCAGGAAAAGCGCGTTTATCTCGCTTATTACGAATAAAACCGGGTAATCCGATCTGGTCATGGGGGTTTTCCGGGAAAAAAGGGGCTGCGCCCCGAAGCGGGAGGCTCCGGGACGCAACCCCTCAAAACTGCGTCTGCCTTACCTTCAGTTGACTACCTGGTACTGGGGGTAGACGAAGCTTCCCTTGGTCCAGATCGCCCAGGTCGGGGCCGCATGTGGCTTGAGTCTGTTAAGCGGATGGCCCTCGGGAGCCGTGAACGTTATTTTCGGGTTGGCCATCGATACCGTCCCCCCGTTCCACGGGATCGGGTACTTGACCACTCCCTTGTCCTCCATGAACCCGAAATAGTTCAGGTGTCCCCCGCCGAATCCTCCGAGCTCGCTTCCGACCTCGGCCGTGGCCTCGATCATCGACTGTCCGCCGATTTCAAGCTTCGTTTTGAGCACCCCGTTCTCCACCACTGTGGTGGTCAGCCCCTCCTGGGCGGGAATGCCGACGGGCTTTGTGAACGCCCTCATCGTGGGGGAGCTGTTGTAGTAGTGGACGAAGTACCTTCCGGGATAGGTTATGTCGGAATCCATGACGTAGGAGTCGTGGCCGTCAAGCTCGATCGTGAGATAGGTGAGCGTGTACGCCCCGAATCCCGAGGTCTGGTTCTTGTCGGGAACCGTGTACATGTTTATGACCACGTGGTTGTTCGGATGGGGGTTGAGACCCGCCGGAAGCATCGATTTCAGAACCTCCGGGTCGACCTTGTAGGCCGCGATGAACATCCACGCGCCGGTCACGAGCTGCGGGCCCGGAAGCGAAACCGGCTCGGCCGGGGCCGCGGCCGGGGGCTCGCCCGAGTGCGAGGCCGTTAGCGGAACGGCGCAGAAAACCAAAGCAATCAAAAAAACCAAAAACCTTCTAGCTGACATCTGTATTACCTCCTTTGAAGCTGTCTGACTCAAAACTGCCGGCGCCGCGGGCGGGCGGAACCCGCCTTGACCCTAGGGTGCCTCCGACGCCCTTTTCTCCTTTTCTTCTATCATGTACCTGACGGCGGAGCGGACGAACCTGTTTCTCTCCGCCTCGCCGAGCACCCCCTTGAGGGCGTCGTGAACGGAAGGGTCCACAACGAGCGCCCCGATCGAGCCCTCCCCTTCCCTGATCATCCGGGAGACCTCCGCCAGGTTGGAGGAGAAGCTCCGCATGTCGGCCGCGAACTGCTCGTCGTAGATAAGAGTATGCAGGAAGCCCTCCTGCTTCTCAACGGCGTTAATGGTCTCGGAAATCGTCCGGAAGCTCTCCTGCATGGCAAGCAGCGTGTTTCTCGCGTTTCCCGGGTTGGTCTCGTCGGCAAACCCCTCAACTATCTTGTCTAGGTTCCTCGAGATGGCCGTGAGGTTCGTCACGAACTCCTCCGACTGGCTTATTATCTCCTGCATCTCGGGCGACGTGTAGCCCCTGATCACGATCCCGTCCCGCGCCTTCCCTATGCTCTCCCCGCTGCCGGGAACGATCTCGACGAATTTCGCCCCCAGGAGCCCCTCGGTCTTGATCGTGGCGTGGGAGTCGACCGAGATCCTTGAGAACGCCCGCTTGCTTATCTCCATCACGACCTGCACCTTCCCGAGGGATGGGTCGTCAGAAAAGCGGATGGTCGACACCGACCCGACTCCCACTCCCGAGAGGCGAACGTAGGCTCCCTCGAGCAGCCCCGCCGAGTTGTCGAAGTAGGTCTTTACCCTGTACTCCTTCTCGAAAAGCTCCTCCTGGCCGCTTATCGTGAAAACCCCGTAGACGAAGATGACGATCGACACGAGGACGAAAATCCCCACCTTGAGCTGGGCGGATCTCTCTTTTTTCATCTGCGCTCTCCCGGCGCGCCCGGCGCGCCCTGTCCTTGGTATTCTACCGAAAAACCGCATTGTTTGGAATTGAAAATCCGGGCGGCTGTGATAACCTCAATTATCCGATTCCCCCCGGGGCGCGTCCCCGATCCCGAAAAGGAGCTTTCATTCATGACGAGGATAAAAAGAGCGGTAATAAGCGTTTACGACAAAAAAGGGGATAACCAAGCTCGCCAAGGGCCTCGGGGAGCTGGGCGTGGAGATGCTCTCGACCGGGGGGACGGCGAGGAGGCTTCGGGACGGCGGGGCGAAGGTGACGGAAATATCGGAGTACACGGGGTTCCCCGAAATACTCGGCGGAAGGGTGAAAACGCTTCACCCCAGGATCCACGGGGGGCTTCTCGGAATAAGGGACGACGGGCGCCACAGGGAGGAAATGGCGGAGAACTCCATAGAGCCGATAGACATGCTCGTGGTCAACTTCTACCCTTTCGAGGAAGTGGTAGCGAAAGAGGGGACCACGCTCTCTGAAGCCATAGAGAACATAGACATAGGGGGGCCGGCGATGCTTCGGGCCGCGGCGAAAAACCACGCGTCGGTAACGGTGCTCACCGATCCCGCTGACTACGGGGCGGTCCTCGGGGAGCTTCGCGCAAACAAGGGGAAGGTCTCCCCCGAGACCAGTTTCCGCCTCTCGGCAAAGGCCTTCTCGTACGTCTCGAGGTACGACGCGGCGATATCGAACTACCTCTCGTCCCTCAAACCCGACGGCGGAAGAAACCCGCTTCCCGAGACCTACACGCTCTATCTCGAGAAAAAGCTCGATCTTCGCTACGGGGAGAACCCCCACCAGCTGGGAGCCTTCTACGCGGAGAGCGGCATAGCCGGAGCCCACTGCGTGGCGACCGCGAGGCAGCTCCAGGGAAAGGAGCTTTCGCTCAACAACATATACGACACCGACTCGGCCTTCGAGCTTGCGAGAGAGTTCGAGGAGACCGCGTGCGTGATAGTTAAGCACAACAACCCCTGCGGGGCGGCGCTCGGGGAAACTCCCGCGGAGGCGTTCTCCCGGGCGAGGGAATGCGACCCGGAAAGCGCCTTCGGCGGGATAATCGCCTTTAACAGGGAGGTCGACGAGACGGCGGCGGAGGAGATAGCCGGCATGTTCTCGGAGGTCGTTATAGCCCCCGGCTTTTCGGAGAAGGCGCTCATGCTGCTATCGGCGAGGAAGAACCTGCGGGTGCTTCTCTCGGGCGGCATGGACATCGCCGCGGCGGGCGCCTGGGACATAAAGAAGGTGACGGGCGGGGCCCTCGTACAGCAGAGCGACAGGGGACGGGGGGATGATTTCTCGGATGTGAAGATCCCGACCGGAAGAAAGCCCACAGCGGAGGAGATGGCCGATCTCCGATTCGCCTGGAAGGTCTGCCGGCACACCAAGTCAAACGCGATCGTCTACGCGAGGGACCTGCGGACCGTGGGAATAGGAGCGGGGCAGATGAGCAGGGTCGATTCCGTCAGGATCGCGGGGATGAAGGCCAAGACGCCCACCGGGGGCTCGGTGCTCGCTTCCGACGCGTTTTTCCCTTTCAGAGACGGGGTCGACGAGGCGGCGCGGGCGGGAATAACCGCGATAGCGCAGCCCGGCGGGTCGGTGAGGGACCAGGAGGTTATCGCCGCGGCCGACGAGCACTCGATGGCGATGGTCTTTACCGGGAAAAGGCACTTCAGGCACTGAATTCCGCCCCGTTAGGAAAGGATTCGGGCATATTCTTTCCTTAGGGAAACTGTAAAGAAAGGAAGCTTTCCTTAGAAATCGGCTAAAGAAAGGATTTCGGGGTTTCCTTTCTTAAGAAAATCTGCTAAAAAGTTTTTCCGGTTATCCTTTCCTAAGCGAAACCGTAAAGAAAGGATATTTAACAAAAATGGATTTCAAATCGGAACCGTCCCGCCTGGGAAAAATGGTGGAAACCCCGTTTCTGGAACAAAAGATCAAGGCCTTCGTACCTCCACCCCTTCCCCCCGTTCCGCCCGTGCGGGTCGAAAGATTCCACGGACTGCTGGAAAAAGCGAACCAGAACCTCGGCCGCCTGGACGGAATCACCTCAATGCTGCCCGATCCCCATTTTTTCATCCACATGTACACCCGGAAGGAGGCGCTGCTTTCATCCCAGATAGAAGGAATCCAGTCTTCGTTTTTCGACCTTCTGCTCTTCGAGAGCAGGGAAACACCGGATAAGCATTCAAGCCCTGACGTTCTCGAAGTTTCAAACTACGTAAAGGCCATGAACCACGGACTTGAGCAGATCAGGGAAAAAGGTTCTCCGATTTCTCTCGAGCTGGTCTGCGACATTCACCGGATACTGCTGTCCGGAGTGTGCGGCGGGGAAAAAAACCCCGGGGAACTGCGTGACCGGCAGAACTGGGTCGGAGGCCCGCATCCGGCGACGGCCGTTTTCGTTCCGCCGCCGCAGGAACGCGTGCGCGACCTGATATCTGACCTTGAGAATTTCATTCACGCCGACACGCCCGATATGCCGACGCTCGTCAAGGCTGGACTCGTTCACCTGCAGTTCGAGACGATTCACCCGTTTTTAGACGGCAACGGCCGCCGCGGCAGGCTCCTGACAACTTTTCTTTTATGCGCGAAGGGTATTCTGGGGGAACCTCTTCTGTATCTCAGCCTGTACTTCAAGACCCATCGCTATCTTTACTACAGCCTGCTGCAGCATGTGCGCGAAACCGGCGACTGGGAATCGTGGCTCGAGTTTTTCCTGAACGCCGTACTCCACACCTCGGTGCAGGCCTCCGAGACGGCCCACAAAATACTGGATATCTCCAAACGCGACCACAGCCGGATCGAAAAGCTGGGCCGCCCTGCCTCGTCGGTGTTCCAGGTCTACCGATTCCTGCAGAGAATGCCTGTCGTATCCGTCCCGGACGCGCATAGAAGCCTCGAGCTTTCCCGGCCGACAACAAGGAAAGCTCTAAAGCATCTGCAGGCTCTCGGCATCCTGAAGGAGGTCACCGGAAAAAGCCGCGGGCAGATATTCGTATATGAAGACTACGTAAACATACTCAGTGAAGGAACAGAACCCATAGAACATCATTCAGCATGAAGCGACGCTGGAACTCACGATAACCTATACTGAACTGCATCAGTTGCCGAGACACCGCTCGTTAGCGCACCTTCAATCCGTTAAGATGCCTCATAGGCAAACGCCTCCGCGACTGTCCGGAACATCTCGGCTTTCGCCTTCGTCAAAACTGCCGTTACAGGATCTTCGGTTTTATGGTCAAATAAAGGTAGTCAGCTATGCTTATTTGACTTCTCTCTTTTCTCTGTTATCATACTTGGCAGTATGCGGAAAGTCCCTGAAGAAGAAATCCTCAAGCGGATGCGCGTCGACAGCCCATGGTGGAAAAACCGGAACGACGTCAGGTGGAAAGAATATCCCGAACGTGTCTATCTCGCCCCGTTTTTCGAACTTGTATATGGGAAAAAAATCAACAGGGCGGTCGTGCTGATGGGACCGCGCAGAGTCGGCAAGACCGTTATGGTTCACCAAGCAGTTGCCGGGCTGATAAAGAAGAAAGTTCCGCCGCGGCGGATTCTCTACGTTTCTCTTGACAACCCCCTGTATTCGGGCCTCTGGCTTGAAAAAATACTTCTTATGTTCTCCGAACTGAACTCCGTAACGCGGAAGGAGCGCTGCTACGTTTTTTTTGACGAGATTCAGTATTTAAGCGACTGGGAAAGACACCTCAAGTCCCTGGTTGATTCCTACCCGCAGCACCGTTTCATAGCTACCGGTTCGGCCGCCGCCGCGCTCAAACTGAAAAGCAACGAGTCCGGCGCCGGGAGATTCTCCGATTTCACGCTCCCTCCCCTCACGTTCTATGAATACATAAGGTTCTCGGACACTGACAGAAAAGCCCCTTTTCTGCGAAAAGACGGTTCTTTTAAACCCGCCGAGACTCTTGAAAGAATTGATGAGCTGAACGATGAGTTCATAAGCTACTTAAACTTCGGAGGCTACCCGGAAACCGTATTCCTGAAGGACGCCAGAGAAAACCCCCGTTTCGTCAAGGACGATATTATAGACAAGGTGCTTCTGCGGGATCTGCCGAGCCTGTACGGAATTCAGGACATCGCGGAACTGAACAGGCTGTTTGTGACGCTTGCCCACAACACTGGGCAGGAAGTTGACCTGCCCGGCATCTCTCAGGACTCAAACGTGTCGAAAGACACGATATTGAGATATCTGGAATATCTGGAAGCTGCTTTTCTGATAAAACGCGTGAACAGGGTTGACAGAAGCGTCCGGAAGTTTAAAAGAAACCACAAGTTCAAGGTCTACCTGAGAAATGCCTCAATGTATCCCGCGCTGTTCGGCGCCGTAGGCAAGAATGACAAAACCGTTCTCGGAAAGCTTGTGGAGACGGCGGTTTTCAGCCACTTTTTCCACTTTGCCGAATATTTAAACCCGTACTACGCGAGCTGGAAAAACGGAGAGGTTGACCTGGTAATCATGGATGTGCTGGGAAAGCCCTTTCAGGCGGTTGAAATCAAGTGGTCGGACAGACCGATTGAAAACCCGTCTCAGCTCAGGGCATTGCTCAGTTTTGCCGAAGAAAACCGGCTTGGCGTTTCGAGCGATTCGAAAAGACTGATTTGCTGCACACTCAGCAGATTCACTTCCCGGAAATACGGCGACAGGGAAATCGTATTTCGTCCGACAAGTGTTTTCTGTCTTGCGTACGGAAAATATCTGGAAAGTCCTAGATTCAGAAAAACCTTGATCGGACCTTCAATTGAAGGTGAGAGTTAAGCAGGCGCCCCCGAATCCAGGTTCGGGCATGACCCGCGGCAAAGAAAGCCTGTACAAATTTCCGTGCCGGACATAGAGACCGGAGCGTTTTCGGGCGGATCAGTCAACCTCAAGATAAGACCCGATGTCGGAGTGGTTCTCTATGAGAAAGGAGTTGCTCTCTATCATCGTGCCCCTCGCGCGCTCAAGGTCGGCCAAGGCGACCCGGTGGCCGGCGAAGGCGCTTATGTAGTCGGCCTCCGCGCTTATGAGATCCCTCTGCGCCTCGAGAATCTCCCTCGTGGTGGAAAGTCCCGCCTTGAACTTCTCTTCCTCGTTTGCGAGCACTTCCCTCGCGAGGCCGGTCGAGAGCTGGGCGGCTTCCATCTTTTTCCGGCTGCTGGCGATCTCCCTTATGGCGTTTCTCACATCGAGGCGCACCGCGTCTTTCTGCTTCTGGTAGCTTATGACGCTCCGGTCATAGTCGGCGCGGGCCTTCGCGTAGGCCCCTCCGGCCTTTCTCCCGAAAACGGGAAAGCTCAGTTTCCCCGTTAGGCTCCAGCTCGGAAAATCCCGGTCGACTATGCTGTCGTAGGCGCCCGAGGAACCGGCAAAACGCCCGGGCACGCCGCCTGACCCTCCGAAGACAAGCCTGTCCGGGTTCTCGGAGCCCCCGAGACCCAGGTACTCAAGGCGGCCCTCGACGGTGAGGCGCGGCAGCCTCTGGCGCGAGTGGAAGGTCCTCAGCGCCGCGGCCTTCTCCATCTCCCGCTCCGCCCGGCGCATCTCGGGCCTTTTCTCAAAGGCCTGCACCACGGCCTCAAGCTCCCCCGCCGGCTCATGCCCGGCCGGCACGGAATCGGCCGCCTCGAGCAGCTCGAGGCTTTCCTCCATGGGGACGGTGAGGAGGTTCTTGAGCGCGTCCATGGACGCCTCGTAGGCGTTCTCCGAGTTTATCATCCTCACCTTCCTCGCGGCGCTCTCCGCGCGCGCCTGGGTGAGGGCCACCCTGGGCAGAACCCCCACCTCGACCTTCACGCCGGTTCTCCGCTCAAGGTCAAGCGCGAGGTCGTAGGCCTTTTTCTCAAGGTCGCGGGCGCGGGCCGCGGCCACGACTCCCCAGTAGCTTTTCTCAAGATCGAAAAGCGTCTTCGCCACCACGCGCTCGAACTCGTAAACCGATATGTCCCTGTCCTTTCTCGATAGCACCACGGATACTCTGTTGGAAGCGATATCGAAGCCCCTGAGCAGTTCCTGCCCCACGCTGAAGCCGAGGCTCGCGGCCCATGAGGGGCTCAGGCTCTCAAGCGGGGAATCGGACTTGGTCCTCGACACCTCGAGGTCGTAGAGCCTGTAGAAGGTCCCGGTGGGAAGCCTGCCTGAGAGTTCGCTTCCGAAGGAAAAGACATCGGCGTTTACCAGGCCGTCTTCTATGAAGGCGCTCGCGGTGGGGGTCTTGGTGTCCGCGTAGGACGCCGTGAAGCTTACCTCCGGGTCGTAGGTTCCCTGCCTGCTCTTGTGCTCCCCGCGCGCGGCGTCGACACCCAGCTTCCAGACCCTTATGTCGTGGTTTTTCTCGAGGGCCATTATCTTCGCCTGCGTGAGGGTAAGGGCCCCCGCCCCGCCCGGGGCGAGGAGAAAGCACGCCGCGAAAACCAGAAAGACCCTTAAATGTTTCGACATACGCCGCAACTCCGTTATCCGGATCCCGGGTCCGCCATCCCCCCGGTCCGGCATTTCTCGCAATATTCCCCGCATCCGCAATGAAAATTTACTGAAAAAACCGGAGAAAGCCTAATTCCGGTTCCCGCGCCACCGCTTTGACCTCGCCGCTTCGCTGTCTCAGTATTCTCCCGTCCTGGCCGCATCGCGGACATCCCTTTCGGCCTTCCTCCTGCGGACATGGTCCGAGAACCGTTCGCCTCCGGGCCGCTCGGTCCTGTACCCGTTGACCTTCCAGAATTTGCAGAGCTTGCATCCCGCGCGGCGGTTGCGCGCGCGTTTGCGCTTATGATTCATCGGTCACCCCCGAACAAGTATGAACTCAGGCTGCCGGGGGTTGCTTTTCGGCAAAGCATAGTTTTAGCAGGCTGATTCCCTTATTTCCTCGGGAAGACCCGCCGGACAGGACCGGAAGCGACTCGTTGTTCCGTGCATCTAGAGATTTTCGAGCCGTCCTTCGTTTCTCTCCTCCCCCGCTTCTTCCATAAGAAAGTCGAGGTTGCCCGATGCCGAATCGCTCTCGATTTCCTTATCCCATCGCTCCCAGTCCTTCCTGGAAAACCACTCGCGCAGACGGACATAATCCTCTTTGGAAAGAGACGAGATCGCGGATTTTATTTCTTCTACAGTTGGCATGACAAACCGCCCCGGCGCCGAAACACCGCAAATCGGATAGTAAACATTCCGGCGCAGTTTGTAAAGGGTATCTGCGTCCCGGAAAGTCATTTCCTCGGCGTATCCGAATTCATACGGTTTTCAGGCCAAGCTTCGATAAAAAGTGCTGGGAAAAAGAAACCAACACCCTCCTCTGGTGTCATGAGAAATACTTGAGTGTACTTTCGCTGAGAAAGAATTGCCGGCTGCTCAAAACCGGAAATGTAACCGAGGGGAAATACAGAATCAGACGACCGAGAAGGGAACGCCATGCCTGGATGAAAGCTCACGGCAAATGAAGTTCGGGTTAATTCCGTTCGGTTCTCCATGCGTAACGCACTTTCAACCCGTTAAGATGACTCATAGGCAGATATCCTTCGTGCTGCATTCTGCCGACGACGATGCCCGGCGCGACGCCAATCCCTTCGGCAAACGCCTTTACGGCCTTTTTGGTGTGCGCGAGGAAGCGGAGAGCATCGGCTTTTTCCTTCGGGATCAGGAAATTGCCCGCGAATTCATCAGCCTCCCGCTCATGCCTGCTCTCGTCACCGTTAATTTCGAGGAACAGCATCTTTTTCCCGTGGAGAAGTATGTGCGCGGCCTCGTGAAAAAACGCAAACCACAGGTGATCGTTGGTTTTATGACGCAGACTGAGCATTATAAGGGCCTTGTCAGGAGCCAGCCATCGCGTCGCGCCGGAGGCCGGACAACCCGAAGGAGCAGGTTCAAACACGACCGCCACGCCGACTCCGGCACATCTCTTGACCAGCTGAGAAACGAATATATCCGGGTCGGCTTCATTGGTGAGCTTGCGAATGTTGAACAGCTCCTCGATAAAACCCCGCCTGTCGTATTTCTTGCATGAACGCCGCTCCGCCACCCCCTCCCCCCTCCGTAGCCAAGCGGCCACGGCGCCCCGTTTCTTCTCAAACTTTTCTGAAGATCTGAAAGCGGCCAGTTTCGACGGCGCCGGGTATTTTGACCGCCATGCGGACACTGAAGCGACGCCGAAATACTTCAGGCACTCCGAAACCTGATCGGTCTTTTTCGAGCGCTCCTCTATCCAGCCGAAGCTGATCATCTGCCTGAGCGGAAGTTCCTTCAGCCATTCGACCTGACTCTCAAGTCGCTTGTTTTCTTCCGCACGCGCCGTTTCCGCACGGTGCTCCGCCTCAAGCGCAAGCCAGAATCTCGCACTGCCCCCAAGAACCCGTTCCAGCCGAAGCGCCGTATCCTCCGTAATCGGAGCCTTGCCGCGTATGAGCTGGCTTACGTGCTTCGCCGTATAACCCGCGCGACGTGCGAATTCTGACTGCGTCCAGCTTTTTTCCTCAAGAACTTCCAGAATAGTGTCTCCGGGCGGCGACATCCATTTCGGTTCAAACCGGTCAAGATTCTCAGTCATGATAATCTCCTATAAACACAATCCGTATCGACCTGACTTCCCTCCATTCCACGGTACCGTCTTCACTCAACGGCACAGGATCATCAGACGGCTCGAACACCAAACGCCTACCGCCGCCCAGGTCCACGGCAAATTGCCCGGCTCGATCCCCCTTCAAAGGATGCGGGCGGCCAACGGGGATCTCTCCGAGTCTTACCGCCACCTTAAGAACTCTTAACCGAGTTCTCAGTTTCTTGGCCGAGGCGCTCCCAAGCTTTCTGTTCGCGTGTTTCTGGTCTTCGCACAGCCTTTTCAGATCTGAGTTCAGAAAACTTATGTCCATTCATGGTCATCCGGGCCGAAAAAATTAACTGAATTCTGCCAATTATCGAACCAGCTGTTATTCAATAGCTTTTACCGACTTGGTATATAATAACCTGGCAAGAGAAAAAAGCAAATCTCATGACCGGATACAGGACTGTCCTCGCGAAACCGCGATACGCCTAAGGTTTTCTCTCCCCGAGACGCTGGCCGGAACCTTGGCAAGGAATGCGTATTCCAACAAATGAATACTCATTCCGAGGAAACGCCTTGGATTCAAAACGCCGAATCAGGAACCGGTCCACCCGTTGCGTTTATAACTTGAAAGCACGGATACAAAGATCTCTTCACACAGAAAAGTCCCCTGTTTTTTTATATCGCGTCTGACGGCTCCGGTAGCGCGGGGCCCAAGGCGGCTGAGTTTCTATTTCTCGGTACGCTGCAACCCCTCGGGAGTAACGCTCTGCGGGGCGGCTCTGTCCTCGTTAACCTTGGGAGCGGGCGGCTGGTACGCGCGCAGGTGCTGACCGACGGTTTCGTAGAACCGGGATACCACCTGCTCGAGCTGGTCAATGAAGATTTTGCGCTGACCGAAACGCCTGGCCAGCTGGCGAATCATGCATATCTCGAATCTGGCGACGGGAAGATCCTGACCGCTCGCGGAAGCAATCGCGGAATTCTCTCTCAGTTCATTGAGCGTGTGCTGCGTTCGGAGCCTCCGCCCGGGCCAGTTCAGCCTGACGTGGATATCCGTTTCGGGCGTTTTCTGCATCTGGCGCAGCAGCCAGTTGACACGAGCCGGGGTGGTTTTTCTGTTGCCGGGAGCCTCAAGCGTCATTGACGCGCTGATCGTACGCTTTCCGATATCGACGACCAGTTCAATCGGCGCCGCGGCATCCTGAATCTTAAGCCCGGCGGAAAGCGTCTGTTTCCCGGCAAGTTCGCTGGCGTCTTCCTTCGCGCGCGCCGCCGGATCCAGGACATGGGAACGCGACATCCTGACCTCGACCTTCACGTTTACCTGGCGGGTCAGCAGGAGAGAGATGTCCCGGACTTCCTGGTGCCAGGCGGCAACTATGTCCCGCACCTCCTCGCTTTTTGTCTGAAGCGGGGCGCCGTCGGCGACTTTCTGCACGATGCCGGTCCACGCTTCGGGCATGCGGTCGAAGCTTTTCACCCCCGTGCTCGCGTGCGTCAGGAACCTCAGCATCTCGGAGAGGATAAAATCCTGGTCCTCGTCTTCAATGTCGTCGTTGGAAAGCAGCAGGTCGGCCTGCGTAATGATGTACATCCATGACCAGTGATAGATTTTCACCCTCGAGCGCGCCTTGGCGGGAATCTTGACCGGATGATGGTCCGGCCTTGAAGTGAACTGGTTCGAGACGGTTATCACGGCGTCAATGTTATGTTGCCTGGCCAGACTTATGTAGGCGGCAAGCTGCTCTTCGTCCAGCCTGGAGTTGCCGACCTTCGTTTCGACCAGCGCTCTCCATCGGCGCCTGCCTACTCTGAGCACGATCAGCCCGTCCGGCCTGCGGGCGGTTCCCTCTCCCTCGTCCGCAAAGGTGACCTCGGTGTATGCCTCAAGACTCGCGAGCTTCCCGACACGCTGATTGACGGAACCCAGCATCGCCTGGCCGAATTCGCGCACATGCACAAGGCAGGAAAGAAGAATTGAAGTGCTGCGACCCTCCTTCGAGGTGTCCGCCAGCACAGGGAAAAGACGCGCTATTTCTCCGCGTTTAAGATATTCGGGCAAACCGTTCATAAACTCCTGATAGTTTACCACGCGCCGGTGCTCCCTCCAAAAGCGGAAACCGGCTACTGGTTTTCCTGTCTTTTTGTCTTGGTGAGCGCCGAGGCCAGCAGGGCGGTGGGAACGGCCACGACTCCAAGCCCCGTCACCGCGACGAAGAAAGTGAAGATTTTTCCGCCTGTGGTTACCGGGTAGACATCTCCGTACTCGACCGAGGCGAGGGTCGTTATCGCCCACCAGAGGCTGTGGAACACGCTTTTGAACGCTTCGGGCTGGGCCTTGTGCTCGAAATGGTGAATTCCCGCCGCCGCCGTGAACAGCACTACGACGCTTGCCGTTCCGTAGATTGCAAGCTCGTCCCTGATGTCCTTCCACGCCTGCTTCAGCCTCAGCACCGCCTCGGATGACTTCACCGCCTTGAATATCAGCAGCAGACGCAGCAGGCGGAAGGAGCGCACAAACACCAGGTCAGTCCCTTTCGCGAACCAGAAAACCGGAAGAATGGCGATCAGGTCCACGACGCCGAAGAAGCTGAACACGTAGCCCCACCTGTTTTCGCTTACCCAGATCCGAAGCGCGTATTCAAAGGTGAAGACGGCGAGAATCGCCGTTTCCGCCATTTCAAGCTTGCGCCGGTCGGCGGGATCGAGATCCGGCAACGTTCCGACCGAAAAAACCGCAAGGGCCGTCAGCACCAGGAACTGGACGACGTAATCAAATGCGGCCCCGGCCTTGGTGTCCTGACGCAGCACCACGGCCGCCAGCCGGGAGCGCGTTTTCGCGTAGACCGTCATGCCGCCATGTAGATTACTTGCTTTCTTGCGGATTTGGAAACGGGAAAGGCGGTAATTTCGGGATTCACCTCTACGCCTGAACCAAAAACTTTCTTTTCCCCTCGGCATTCGCATGAAGGTTTGTGTTATAATCAGACTTTGCTTTTGAAATTTGTGGTGCTTTAAGAATGACATCCTTCTGGAATTTCAGAAAAATTTCTCCATCGGAAATGAATTACGATCCCGTTCAAGGAGAATTTTTTACGGGTTCCGACATTGTTGACCGTCTTGTAAGAGAAACACTGCAAAACTCCCTGGATGTGAAAAACGGAGAGGAACCCGTCAGGATTCGCTTTGCTATTCATTCGGCAGAACCGGATTTCCTGAAACAGAGATCGGACATCTATTTCAACGGACTCCTTCCTCACCTGCGCGCGGCAGGGTCCGAATTCGATCTTTCAGGACAAGAACTCATCTACATTGTCATCGAAGATTTTGGAACCACGGGACTTACTGGAGACCCTGAGCAGACGACAGATGACAAAGACAACCATTTTTACTATTTTTTCAGAAACGTGGGAAGGTCCGGCAAGGGACAAGACAAGGGAGGAAGCTGGGGGTTGGGCAAATGGGTGCTGCCGGACGCTTCTTTGCTGAACGCATTCTTCGCCCTTACCCGAAGGGATGACGGCAGAACCCTGCTTATGGGACAGGCTGTTATCAAGCAGCATATAATCAATGAAGTGAAATATGATCCCTACGGCTTTTTCTCCCGAACCAAGGACGACGAAAGCGGACTGCAGATACCGTTCAGCGACGAAAAAGACGGGACAATAATTGACAACTTCCGCTCAGATTTCAAGTTACAGCGCAGGGACGAATCCGGCCTGTCGATAGCTATTCCCTTTTTGTCCGAAACCGAAAACGCCATTCGCGCGGAAGATATCGCCCGAGCCGTAATAAAGCACTATTTCTATCCGATAATATCGGACAATCTTACCGTTGAAATTTCGGACGACACCGGGGAATGGCACCTCAAAAGCGACAATATCAAAGATGTTGTTTCGCAAGTAACCTGGCCAGAGGACCGGGAACTTAACAGCGAGGACCTGATCCAGCTTATCGACATGGTACGCGGAGGACTGAAAAAACCTGAAGGCGAATGGCTGAGATTAAACCATTCTCCGAGAAGGAATATTGAAGAAATGCTGGGGGTCCAAAAAGAAGATCTTATGGAACGTTTTGATTCCGGAGAAACTCTACACTTCAGAATTCCCGTATCCGTAAGAGAGAAAAAAGAGAGTACCGAGAATATCTCATATTTTGAAGCAATTGTTCAAAAGGACGAATCCATTGATCAGGGCAAAGATTATTACGTCAGGGGCAATCTGGCGATTCAAGATATCGACACCATAAAATCTCATCAAGCCCGCGCCTTTGTGCATATAAAAGAGAATGAACCACTCGCCCACCTGTTGAGAGATACGGAGGAACCTTCGCATTCCAACTGGAGAACCGGTGCCGCGCGCGCCAAAGCGAAATACGTCAACGTCGACCCAACGGTAAGATTCGTGAAAAACGCCGTCAGGGAGATTCTAGCAACGCTGACCAAAGATAAAGAAGAAAAAGTGCGGGAAAACGCCTTTATTGATGTTTTCTTCGTGAAAAAGCCGAAAACAAGCCCCGATGAGAACGGACACAAACCGACTCCTCCAACGCCCAGTCCTGTTATACCATCCAGCCCTGAACCACATTTGTTCCAGATCAACAAAATCAGCAGTGGCTTTACGGTTTCTGCCCAAGACGGCCTAGACCTTCCCGAATCTGTCAACATACAACTGGCTTATGAGTGCAAGAGCAATCCGCTTTCCAGGTACAGTTCATTTGACTTTCAACTGGACAGAAGTCCAATCCTTGTTGAACACGAAAACTGCAGTTGCGAAGCTGAAAGAAATCATCTTGAGATAAAGAATATCTGCAGAGGTTTTAAAGTCGTCGTTACAGGTTTTGACGTAAACCGCGACCTTTACATAAAAGCCGAATCCGTCACGCAGCAGGAAAAGGGAAATGATTAGAAGGCTGAACTACACGTCAAGGATGCGCATTCGCAAATCGGACGCTATAATCGTCTTTGACGAAACCACCAAGCCCTTGTCTTTTAACGCAGAGATCAATCTGGACAGCTATTTTTTTCAACCGACTGCGAAAGTATTTGTAGAAGCCTACCGGGGCAATTCCTTCATGCGGTTTGACTACGGAACCGTTGAAGCGCTTATTCCTCCACCTGACCGACAGTTGCTGGATATCGAAGGAGATAAATTCTCCCGTTTCCGCGTTAAGGTTGTTGACGTAACCAGCGGAAGACTGATCGCCATAAGTTCGCAACTTCGTCCGGGCGGAGATACGCAAGACGGGTTAGAGGCGCTGCTCCCTCTGCATCTGACGGATACGGGCAATCAAATCTGTAGATTGAAATTTGAGAACGAAGGCGTAAGGCTGGAACTGAATCAGCGCAAGGATGGAATTGACAAGAACCCCGAGTTTCGTTCGCTGGTTTTCCCCTCGGTACTCCGCGAGGTTCTTTCATACATTATCTTCATAGAAAAACAGGAAAAGGAACAGGAACCACAAGATGCCGAAGAGTCGCCCTGGAGCAAATGGCTGACGTTTGTTTCGGGGTTCTACCAAGAGGAGTACCCCGGGCCGTATAAAGAAGCGGAAGATACCGATATCCAACAATTTCTAGACTGGGTTGACGGAGCCGTGGAGACCTTCTGCGACAAAAACAGGATAGCAGACGGAGCTTTCAATGGCTGATATAGTTCGCCAACTTACCAAGCAGGGCACAAACGCCTTCCGTGATTATATCCAGAACAATCGGCAGAACAGCCCTGCCCCGAATCCTCCGTTTCATCTGCTTTATCAAAGCACCTATTCGGAATCTCTCTCACAGCATATCGAGGTAGAAAGAAATCAATTCTATACAAAATATGAAGCAGCCACTTATCTGTACAGAGTTTTCGCGAATTTTGATCAAGCGGAGATATCTTATAACGGAGGACTCTGGTCATGGATCAGCCTTTACTACCTAGAAGAGTTGCTAAGCGCAAAGACTCTCGGGAAAAACAGGTTAAATGCCCCTGACAACTATATTCTTGAGGTCGAGAAGGGAGATCTCAAATGGAGAGAGTATTCGCATCACCTGCTTGTAACTCCATTTTATCTTTATAGACGCCACGGAGAGGAAGCCAAAATGCTGCTGGCGGGACCGATAGGCTCCCGTATGGATATAACATTCGAAATTGTTTCACGCCTGCAGTTCGCAAGGTCTCATGAGTTTATAAAACTTGTGAACAGACTATATTTCAACAGCCAAGGAAAGAGGAAACGAGGCGCTTCCAAGGAGAATCCCGGTTCCGTGCGCAGACTGATCAGCGTATTTCAACAGCTGGAACTTACATACGATATCTTCAATATGAGTTGCGAAAAGATGATTGACCTGCTACCACCAGAGTTTGATGAATGGCTTGATACGCAATAAGCCCGAATACTGCTGTTTTTGCGCAATAAGCACAACCCGTTTAAACCGAACTTCATTTAGCAAAACGGCGTATTGCTCAATAATGACGCGCTGATCCGTAAAATCAACCTGTTATCACAATCTTCTTGAATCGGATTAGGATACCCAGTTGACAGATAACACTTCCGCCTGTTCAAGCACGGTTTGCGTCGCCTTTTTCTGCTTGTCCGGCGGGTAACCATGCTTGCGGAGGATGCGCTTTACCAGTCGGCGGAGATTTGCCCTCACGTTTTCCCGGAGCGTCCAATCGATTGTGACGTTCCCCCGCACGGTCTCGACCAGTTCGCGCGCGATAATCCGGAGAGTCTCATCGCCAAGCACTTGGACCGCGCTGTCATTAGTCTCCAGCGCGTCATAAAAAGCAAGTTCATCTTCCGATAATCCCAGCTTTTCGCCTCGAGCGCCCGCTTCGCGCAGGTCCCGGGCGAGTTGGATTAATTCCTCGATCACCTGAGCGGCTTCTACGGAACGGTTTTGATAGCGAATGATGGTCTGCTCCAGCATCTCGGCAAAGGAACGTGCCTGGACAATGTTCTTGCGCCCGCGGACGGCAAGCTCGCTTTTTAACAGTTTCCGCAGCAATTCAATTGCCAGATTGCGCTGCGGCATACCTCGCACTTCGGCGAGAAACTCCTCCGACAAGATGGAGATATTGGGTTTTTCCAGGCCGGCGGCGGCGAAGATGCTGATTACTCCCTCGGATGCCGTCGCCTGCGAGATGATTTGGCGGACCGCACGGTCCAATTCTTCTTCGGGTCGCGCATCAGCGGGGGCACGCTTGGCAAGCACCGACTGAACCGCCTGAAAGAAAGCAACATCGTCTCGTATTTTCAATGCATCGTCGTGCGGCACCGCGAGAGCAAAAGCCTGGGAGAGCTCGCGCACCGACTGCACGTAGCGGTCCTTGCCGTTTTCCTGGCTCAGGATGTGTTCCTGGGCGGCCGGCAGCAGAGCCAGCCGTTCCCGGGGCGTGCCGTCAATCCATTTTGACCAGCTGAAGTTGTAGAACAGGTCACAGCAGATTTCGTACTTCTCAAGCATCACCGCTACCGCTTCGGTCTGGTCGAGCGCGGTCTTTCCTTTACCTCCGCTTTCGGTGTAGGTAGTCAGCGCGCGCCTGAGTTCTTGCGCAAGACCGAGGTAGTCGACAACCAGGCCGCCGGGCTTGTCTTTGAATACGCGGTTGACGCGTGCGATTGCCTGCATCAGCCCGTGGCCGCGTAGCGGTTTGTCTATATACATTGTGTGCAGACTCGGAGCGTCAAAGCCGGTGAGCCACATGTCGCATACCAGCACGACGCTGAAAGGATCATCGGCGTCACGGAACCGATGCGCCAGCACCTCGCGCCGGGGCTTGCTGCGGATATGCGGTTGCCAGTCAGGGGGGTCAGAAGCGGCTCCGGTCATCACGACCTTCAGGCGTCCCTTGTCGTCGTCATCGTGATGCCAGCCGGGACGCATACGTATGAACTCGCGATACAGGTCAATGCAAATCCGTCGGCTCATGCACACGACCATCGCCTTGCCGTGCATTGCTGCGGTACGTTCCTCGAAATGCGCGACGATATCCTGGGCGACGGTCGCCAGGCGTTTTTCAGTGCCGACAACCGCTTCAAGCTGCGCCCATTTGGTCTTGAGTCTTTCCTTGCGCGCTTCCGTTTCACCCTCGGTAGCCTCCTCGAAGCCGGAATCGATCTTCTGCCGTTCGCTGTCGTCAAGCGCCAGCTTGGCGAGCCGGCTCTCGTAGTAGATGGGAACCGTGGCACTGTCCTCGACCGCGCGCTGGATGTCGTAGACGCTGATGTAGTCGCCGAATACGGCGCGGGTGTTGGCATCGTGGAGTTCGATCGGAGTTCCGGTGAAGCCGATAAAAGAAGCGTTGGGAAGGGCGTCGCGCATATGGCCCGCATAGCCGTCGATGAAATCGTACTGACTCCGGTGCGCTTCATCCGCGATGACCACGATGTTTGACCGTCGCGAAAGCAGCAGGTGGCGGTCGCCTTTTTCTTCGGGGAAAAACTTCTGAATGGTGGCGAACACCACGCCGCCTGATTCAACCGTGAGTTTGGCGCGCAGATCTTCCCGGCTCTCAGCCTGCACCGGTGGCTGGCGCAGCAGCTCCCGGCAGCGGGCGAAGGTGCCGAAGAGCTGGTCGTCGAGGTCGTTGCGGTCGGTTAGCACTACCACGGTCGGGTTCGCCATTGCCGGTTCCCGGATGATGCGTCCGGCATAGAAGACCATGGTTAAGCTTTTGCCGGAACCCTGGGTATGCCAGATGACGCCGATGCGGCGGTCTCCCCGCTCGCCGCCCGGCTTCCGGCCGGACTCATGGCCCTCAGATTTCCGGCCCGGCCCCTGTTCTTCTTTTTCAAGCTTCGCGGCGCGCAGAGTTTCAACCAGAGCCGCCTCGACCGCGTGAAGCTGATGATAGCCCGCCATTTTCTTGACCAGTGCAGCGCTGCCGTCATCCTCAAACACTATGAAGTCGCGAATCAGCGAAAGAAGTCGCTTCCGGGCGCAGACACCTTCAAGCACCGCCTGCAGTTCCGGCATGTGCGAATCGATCAGGGCATCGCCGGAGACTGCGCGCCAGGGTTTGAACCACTCGTGCCCTGCGGTGAGCGTGCCGATTCGCGCCTCCACGCCGTCTGAAACTATCAGGACCGTATTCATGGCAAACAGCGCCGACAGCTCCTCCTTGTATGTCTGGAGCTGCCGCCACGCGGTCCGGATTGTCGCGTCCTCGTTTGCCGGATTCTTGAGTTCGATAACGCCGAGCGGAAGCCCGTTGACGAACAGCAGCACATCGGGCCGACGCTTGTGCTTGTTCTCGACAACCGTGAACTGGTTGACTGCGAGCCAGTCGTTGTTGTCCGCGTCATCAAAGTCAATAACCTGAACTTGCGCGCCCTGGAGCGCGCCGTTACCGGCGAGGTATTCTATATTTACACCCTCCACCAGCATCCTATGGAAGGCGCGGTTGCGGGTCTCCAGCGTCGGCCCTTCGGGTCGGGCCAGTTTGCGGAATGCATCTTCGAGAGCGGAAGCGGGAAGGCCGGGGTTGAGCCGGGCGAGCGTGTCGCGCAGGCGACGTTCCAGAACGACCTTGCCGTAATCTTCGCGCTCGGCGCCTGGGGTGTCAGGAGCGATGTCCGGACCGTAGGCGACGTGCCAGCCGAGTCCTTCAAGCCAGGCGAGAGCGGCCTGTTCGATAATGGATTCCGTAACGCCGGCACCGCTCATGGCGCAACCTCCCCGCCGTCTGAACGCGCGGCTTCGGGATCGTCGCCGAATTCCGCTTCGTAGATCCGGTAGGTTTCCGGTTCCAGCCTGAACAGCACCTCGCTCGGGCGGAATTCAACCTCGAAGATCTGGAACGGACCGAAGGTTTCATCCAGACTTTCGTTGAAGGCCGGATTATCGTCAAAGGAGAGCTTCTGCGTGGACGACGAAGTCCTGCCCTGGCGATGTACGCGGTAAAGGAAGCCCACAATAGCATCCGCGGCTTCGGCAGCCAGCATGGCTTGGATTTTCTCCAGGGCGGGTTTGGCGGTTCCTGACCCGTGCGAAGCGAAACCGCACTGGTTGCGCAGCTCGCAGATTCCTAGAACCGCGGTGTTAAGTCCGGAGAGCGTTTTTTTCAGACTTTTGTCAACTTCAACTCCGTCGCTGGCTGTAAACGGGAGAAACGACAATTTCCGGGTTGCCAGCTTGAACAACTTCGGCAGATCGTCATTTTTGCTGTAATCCACTGAATGTTCGTCAAGCACAGCCTTGCACATGCTTTCGATAAGTGTCTTGGCAAGGTCGAAGGTAAGGGAAGGGTTCTTGGCAACCGCCTCCTCAATGGCTTTAACCTGCTGTTCGATATGGGCCAAGCTGCCTTCCATGGCTTCGCGCGCGCCATGCATGACGAAATCAGCATTTGATGGCTCGGCCATTATAGTACCCCTTCAAGAAAAGCCTCGGCGTCTTTTACGCGGAGCTGGCCGGAGATGAGTTTTGGGAGCAGCGCATCCCGGATGGCGGAAGTAGTGCGGGATTGGACGTTTAAGGAAATGCTCTTTTCAAGCAGGAGGGCCAGGAGACCATCGGCTTCGGTTAGGAGTTGAGAATTTGGGACCGCACACATAGCTTCACTCAAGTGATGGCGCCTGATATGTCCCATCGTTGTTGCCTTTCCCGCGGCGATAGCCTGGAAGCCAAGCAAATGAGAACGGATGCAGTGCATAAAAAACCACTTTGGAAATTTCGTAGATGTAACTTTGAATAAGTGCTGGTTTAGGGCCGCGCGTCCGCCGCACCAAATTTTCACCATAAGGGTGCCCGACCACGAAAAAACAACATCTCCGTCATTAATTATGGACTCGGCTTGGATGCTAGCAGTAGATTTCTCTCCGCTTTCAGTTTTTCCGCTTCGGAGCTGGGCTATTTTTACCACGGGTAGCCAGTCTTCATCCCCTTGTGGCCTATGTTTCTGTAAAGCAAGACCGTTATGAAAATCTGCTATTTTATCGAGAGGTTTTACTTTCCACCCTTCCGGAATTTTCCCAATTTCTGATTCCACAAGTCGGTCAGGGAATATATGGGCCATATTTTGTGGCAGAACAGCATCGAGACCCTTCATCTTTGCGTGGACGGGATCAAAATCAATAAACCACGACTTGAAAAGTACCTGAGCTATGGCCTCCAGCGTTTTGCTCATCTTTCTGTTCAGTTCAATTTTGTCATCTAGAATTGCTAGGATGTTAGCAATAGAACATTGTTCAGGTAATGGAGGAATGCTGACGTTAATATGTTGAAAAGTCTTGCGAGTTATTGTGTCAAAAACTGCACCGTGTGATATTCGCTTGAAATTATCAATATGGTATTTAATCAGATAGTACAAAAAATTGTTCGTTGTATAATTAGTTCTAGCATTGATCCCGTAACAAGATTGATTGAACGCCATTGGTTCTGAAAGTTGAGAAATGGCTCCGACAGTGCCACGAGCTGATATTATTAAATGACCCTCAGGCAATAGTTTTGTGTTGCTGTTTGCAAGACCAAGCTCGGTAATGGATTCTTCGGCTTCATTAACGTATCGGCGGTCATGATTAAAGTCCTTAACTGATAACCAAGGGATTGTACCGTTCCAATATTCCGGGTTGTTTCTCCTAGGAGTTCCTCCGCCAACCAGATCAACAATTTCAGAAAGAGAAATCTCCAACCATTCGCTGTTTTTTTTTGGTTTTTTCTGAACAATTGAGAATTCCCTGCAAATTATTTTCCGAAAATTCTCAGATGTTGCAGCCCAGTCAGCAATATCCACACGGAAGGAAAGATCGGATTCTGCGAAGGCTTCTTTCAGGTCAGCCATGCGCATGATATCAAGCGGTTCCTCGGTCATCACCGCTAGATCAAGGTCCGAGTATTGTCGCGCCGTCCATGCGACGCGTGACCCGAAAGCCAAAACTTCATATTCGGGGATGTGCTCGGCGAGAATTTCTCGGACGGTTTCCAAGTCGCCCGGCGAGATGTCAACAGGTGCGTTCAAGTGGCATTCCTCCTGATAAGCTCGGCAAGGAGAAAACGGACATCTTCAAGAAAGTCGTCTACGACAAAAAGAACCTTGTTAGCCTTGTTCTCGCTGTATATGTGACTTGTGGTATTACGTATCTTTCTGTAATTATCCCAATGTATAGGTTCGGCAATAAGTCCTGAGTCCGCTGCTACGCGCAACATGTCGCGGAAGCTCATCTTTTTAAGCTCTTCATCCGTGAGAATGCCTTCGGACAGTTGTCGGCGGATGAACCGGATAGACGATTCATAAGTGAATTCAAATGCCTTTATAACCGCCGCACGACTTATTCTGAAATTCAGGCTGCTCTCGGAAGCACCGGAAGTCTTTTCGGTTCTGTATGCTTCCCAGAACTCCTCCATTTCCTCAAGTGCATCTCTTAGCGTTTCAACATCAATCTTCATTGCTCTCTCCGAATGCCCCGGATGCAGTCGGTTCATGCTGTCAAAGATCGTACCCCAGCTTTTCCAAGTTGGCGGAAATAGCGGCATCAAGTTCGGCTCCCTTCTCCTGCTGCTCGCGAAGCTGCAGCGTAAGCCGTTTCATCCTGTCCTCAAACGGCTCGCCGTCATCTTCTTTAGCCTCCACTCCAACGTAACGTCCAGGCGTCAGGACATAGCCGTGCGCGCGCACTTCATCAAGCGACACGCTTTTGCAGAATCCGGGCACGTCGGCGTATTCCGCGTCTTTTTTTTCGCACCAAGCGTGATATGTATCAGCGACGCGGCCGATTTCCTCGTCCGTAAGCTCCCGGTGGGTGCGGTCCGCCATGCGGCCAAGCTTGCGGACATCAACAAACAGTATCTCGCCGCCGCGACCGCGGAATTCTCCATCGCTGCGGTTGCGGGAGAGGAACCAAAGGCAGGCGGGAATCTGGGTCGAATAAAAAAGCTGGCCGGGAAGCGCAACCATGCAGTCAACGAGTCCGGCTTCGATCAGGTTCCTGCGGATTTCGCTTTCCCCCTTCTGGTTTGACGACATCGAACCGTTTGCAAGCACGAAGCCGGCGATGCCTTTTGGCGCCAGGTGGTGGACAATATGCTGTATCCAGGCGAAGTTGGCATTGCCTTTGGGCGGGGTGCCGTATTGCCAGCGCTTGTCGTCTGCAAGCCGTTCACCTCCCCAGTCAGAAATGTTAAACGGAGGATTGGCGAGGATAAAATCGGCTTTCAGATCGGGATGACGGTCAGCATGGAAACTGTCGCCGTGGGCGATCTGGCCATCTATGCCGCGGATCGCGAGGTTCATTTTTGCAAGTCGCCAGGTCGTGTAGTTTGACTCCTGACCGTAGATAGAGATATTCTCCTTCGCGCCCCTTGAAAATTTTCGGCCGTTGCCGTTGCCGGTGGCATGTGCGCGTATGAACTCAACCGACTGCACAAACATGCCGGATGACCCGCAACACGGATCGTAAACCCGGCCATGGTAGGGCTCCAGCATTTCAACCAAGAGCTTGACAACGCAACGGGGAGTGTAGAATTCACCGCCCTTTTTTCCCTCGGCATTCGCGAACTGTGCCAGAAAGTACTCATAGACGCGGCCGAGCACGTCGTTGGACCGGGCATCCTCGTTACCTACTTCAATGTTGCTTATCAGATCGATTAACTGACCGAGCCGCTGCTTATCAAGTGCCGGGCGGGCATATTCCTTGGGCAGCACATCCTTTAGAACGAGGTTGTCCCGCTCAATTCCGATCATGGCGTTGTCAACGAGCTGACCTATAGCAGTCTGCCGAGCCTGGGCCTTGAGGTTTGTCCAGCGCGCCTCGGGCGGGACCCAGAATATGTTCTCGGCCCGGTATTCGTCCGGATCCTCAGGGTCGGCTCCCTGTGAACGCTCGCCCTCCAGAAAGACATACCTCTCTTCAAAGGCATCGGAGATGTATTTCAGGAAAATAAGGCCGAGTACGACATGCTTGTATTCGGCGGCATCCATGCTGCCGCGCAAGGTATCGGCCATTTTCCAAAGCTCGGCCTCATAGCCGGTCGTGGCGGCGTTGGTTCCCATTTTTGCGTCTTTTACCCGTATTGGGTTTTTTTCTTTTTTCCTGTTGCCGTAAGTATTCCTTTCAGTTGAATTTTACCCCATCGGCAGAAACTGGTTAACGCTGATCTGATTTATCTTTTTCGTCAGTATTCCCTGGATGCGGTCAATCAAATTATATCCTAACTGACTGAAAAATAATCGCGTAGCTGTAATTATGTCTCGACAGATATCTTCCGCCGCGTTTCGCGACGCAAGGGACCTTGATACGCTGAAGCCGCCGCGGGGCAACCGCGACGGCTTCGAATGCTCCTTCTACGCATGGCAGACGAGACAATATATACGTAATGTTCTTGCGGAAAAATGTCAAGAGACTGAAATCTGCACAGGGTGAGCGACCGCGGCACTGACTGCCTTCATTTTCCGTTTTGCAGAATTTTCTGAAAATCGCGTGTCAGTCCTTCTACCACGACCTTGTCCCAGCCCCGCCTGCCATGAAAATCGGCACTTCGGGTACTCCAGCGAAAAAATCCTTTATCCGGTTCCGTGCCGAGGGAAGCAGGGTATGAGAAACAGCTTTTTTTCTGATGAACCCATAAGCTTTTTCCTTGCTCCCTCCGCCTGAGCGGAGCGGGAGCGCAGGTCGGCTCTTCATACAAGCAGTCTGTTCTTAAACACATTCCAGTCTCTAAAGAGTAACATATCAACAATGACCACGAACCCCGAATCAACTGAAGCCGTCCCCGGTTGCTCGTCAGGATTCGAACAGGCCATATAGCCCCCATATCTGCTCCAGGAACTTTTTCCGGCCTCCGCGGCCCGGATGGCGAACCTTAAAAACTTCCAGACCGCACCGTAAACGGCATGCGGTCGAAGCGGCATCCTCCCCAATGGCAATCAGCCTGCGTGGTTTTAAAAGCCTTATAAGTTCATAAAGAAGTTCCTGTCCGGCCCGCCTCTCCCGGGAGTTGTGCTTGCGGTTTGTGAACTGATCACTTGGTTTGTGCGGATGCAGCGGAAAAACATTCCAGAGAAAGACCGGAACTTCAATCCTGTTAAGAACATTCCATACTGCCGCCGCCGTGCGTTCCGCCACGATTCCCTTCGTCGGCTTTTCGATACGAACTCCCCAGCGTCCGGCGTGATCATCAAGATGCACATCGTCGGTCAGGGCAAGGCCGGTTCGCCTGCCTCCTTTATATCCGAGGTCACGTCCAATCCATAAAGAATCAACCTCTGATCCAACAGCCGCTTCCAGTATGGCCAGCAGGGATTCACGGCGGCGGCGGCGCGCCGAATCGCGGTCGTGAACCGCGCAGCGGTCGGAGTAGGGATTAAACGTGTTTTCAAAATCAAGACGTCTAAGCTCTTCGACAAATTCAGGCGGGTTCACTGTCCGGTCTCCTCAATGGATTTGCGGGTTGCCGGGAAGAGGGGGCGGCCATCAGTCAAAACACCTTCTTCGTCATGACTCTGAAGCGCAGCAGGATCAGGGCTCCTGCCCGGTTTCAGAAGTTCAAATCGGCAACACCCTATTATTACCGATTTGGTGTGCGCAATCAGTCATTTACGTAACGACTGAAGAAAAACGTCGGGACAGCGGTGATCATGTATGCGTTCTCTTTGAAGGGCAGACCTCATGCTCCAGATCCCACCAGAGCAGTTTGAACACATCGCGGTCCCGGATTCCGATAACCCTCTCCCTGCCTCCTATGGCCAGGGAAAAAACCTCATCCACGTCGTTCAGGTCTTCGCGGTCAAGACGTCTCTTTGCCTGGGCCGAAAGATCGGCTATCGGAATGGAGTGATGCCTGCTGCCTTCAATCTCTGCCCAGGTCATTGTCTCGAAACCGCTAAGCCGCAATTTCAGCTTCTTCAGGTCGGAAACTGAACATCTCGACCAGCCGAAAGGATCATCCATATCCAGAAGCGAGAAAGACCATCTTATCCTGTGCCCCTGAAACGATTCCGGAATGCCGGATTGGATTTGCGGGGATTTTTCGGGTTTAGGATCAATTTTTCTCTTGGGACGCTTCCGCCTGTTACGGTTTTTCGCCATGCCTCCGCGCCCGGTTCACTGATCAGAGGGAACCGTAATATTCCGCCATGGAGGCGAGAGTTATTTCCTCACTGCCCCGCCGCCCTCTCGGCAGGGACCCGCGGGCTTTCAGCCACGGTTTTTCTTGGTGGGTCAAATCCGAGAGCCATTGCGAAGACTTTTCGCCGTAATACTCCAAAACGGCATCGGCGGTTTCAGCATCGGACGCGGAAAGCCGAGAAGAATCGCCCGAAACGCTCTCGATCAGGTACTCGCCCCGGTGCGCGGAATACAGGTCAACAACCACAGGGCCGTTGGCCCAGGCCTCTATCCTGTTTTCATACATGGGCCTTTCTTCCCATACCAGCGACCAAGCCTGGCAGTAATAGACCAGCTTCTGAAGCTTCATGGCGGTCATCGGCCTTTTTTTCGAGAGTATGTACTCAGCTACATCTAACGCAGTGGTCCGCATGGCTGCCTCGCAATAAAAATCAATTAGTTTCACGCATCCGGTCGGATTTCAATCCTCGTCAGCAAACATGACAAGCATTGCTCCGTATCAAGAATTTATATGTTCTTTCACTCTCTGCAAGGGGCGCCTGAGGAAAAACCAATTGACAGCCGATACCGCTTTTGATAATTTTCGTACTGAAATCACGCTGACAGGTGGGAGCGCTGAGTCATGTCCTTAGAACGGCCTCTGGCATACTTCAAGAAAAATCAGAAGAAATTCGCCGCGGAGCACCATGGAGAATTCGCAGTTATTCATGGAAAAGAGGCAGAAGGCTTCTATGAGGACCAGTTGGAAGCGTATACATCCGCAAAGAAGAAGTATCCCGCCGGATCATTTCTTCTTCGGCCATGCATAAGACCCGAAGAAGAAGATTCACCGAAATTCCATTCCAGAGTAGCCGGTTAATTGTTAAAATTAGCGGACTGCGAAGCATTGCCTAACGGGACTTTTTCAAAGCTTCCTCGTAAAACCGTATGTGTCTGGGGCTGGAGTACCGGGATTCCAGAAGTCCCCGGCAAATATATTCGACAACATCCGAATGCGCTGATTCCTGCAGTCTGTATCTCCTGTCTTTCTCCACCGACTCCAGGTTTTTCCTGAGGTCTTCCACCGGAAATATCTCCGCCTTGGGATAATTGATGTAACTTCTGTGTCTGATGAAAGGATGATCCCCCGGACTGAGCGTGTATTCAGGATCGACTCTGCTGGAAGTCACCCCCACAACCAGAACCTCTTCAGCTCCTTTCCCGCCCAGCGGGGGAGTCAGAATAAAATGAAGGTGGCAGCCCTTTTCGGATCGGAATCAGAAATGCGACGCCGGGAAGGGGAATGAATATCTTCTTCACAGTACCCGGGCTTTACTGCGGAAAGCGGTGCCTTGTAAGGGATTCGCTGATTTCGCGCTGGGCTTCCAGCTCAAGCGCAATTTCTTCGGCTTTTTTCTTTTCGTGCCCCAGACTGCGGAGAAGATGCTCGTAAGTAATCGCCAGAGAAGAACCCCGCGGATCCTGCCATTCGGGACAATGTTCATGAGCGTGGTCGCATATATCCCGCTGGTTCATATGACCGTACCGCCCCCAGACGTTTTCCAGAATTTCAAGCGTGGCCTCGCTGAGCAGGTCAAGATCACGCGTCCTGAATTTTCTTGCCAGAGAAGCTTTATGGTCCTTTTTCGACGATATCCATTTATCCCAGCCGTTTCCGGGTTTCTTGTACCCCTGCATGTAATTCAACGTAATGCTGAGAACCGGCCCATGATCCATTGAAACAAGCTGGTCCCCCAGAACGGGGAAACCGTGCCGTTCAATGGAGGTTCTTTCCGCAAGATACAACAATCTCATCAACTTAAGATGAGACATTGTCCCGCCTTGCTCGCGCACGAACCACGCCGCCATCTGTCCCGCGATTTCTATATCAAACATCTGCCCTCACCCGTTGCTTGCATCATATTACACGCCCTATGCTTTTTCAAGTATCGTCTCTCCAGGGCGTGGCGGTCAGCCTTTCACCTCCGCCCGCTCCGCCGTCAGTCAGCCCGCCGCACCCGCAAATGCCTTGAAGCCATGTCCTGCAAATCTGTTGTTCTATGTTATATTTGCAAAACATGGATTATATCCAACGCTACCTGACCCACACAATCCGCAAGGCCATGGTTTCTTTTCCGGCGGTGCTGGTTACCGGTGCCAGGCAGACCGGCAAGACTATCTTGCTGCGTACCGAATTCGGCGCGTCGCATGATTACGTGTCGCTTGAACGCCCTGATATACGCAGCAGGGCGCTAGCGGATCCCGTGGGGTTTTTCGCGCGGACCGAAGGACCGCTGATTCTGGATGAAATTCAATACGCCCCGGAGCTGCTGCACTACATAAAGGAACTGATAGACGCGCGGCGCAAGCCCGGACAGTGGCTGCTTGCGGGCTCCCAGAGCTTCCCGCTTATGCGGGGAGTAAGCCAGACGCTGGCCGGCCGCGTAGCCGTGCTGAACCTTGATCCCCTGTCCGTAAGAGAACTGTCCCAAAAACCGCAGATCTCCCCCGAAGATATGCTTGAATGGATGTTCGGATCTGCTGAAAAGCGCACTCCCGCCAAGGAGGGCGGGATGTCCGGCCCTGCTGACACGGCGGACGCGGAGTCCCTCCGCAACGACAGCAGGCAGGCCGCCGGTCCCGGCCTTGAGGACTGGCTTTTGCGCGGGGGCTTCCCCGAACCATGCCTGAACAGGCAGGTGGACAGGCAGCTGTGGTTTTCCGGTTATCTGCAGACCTACATGCAGCGCGACGTCCGGGATCTGACCCATGTAAGCGATCTTGAACCTTTCTACAGGTTCCTTGTGCTGGTCGCCTCCCGTACCGGACAGCTTCTTAACATGGCGGAGCTCGGAGAGGAAATCGGCATTGCCGGACCTACGGTAAAGCGCTGGCTGTCCGTGCTTAAGACCACTCAGATGATCTGCCTGCTGCCGCCCTATCACAGGAACTTCGGCAAGCGGCTTAGGAAAAGTCCCAAGCTGTACCTGCTTGATCCCGGGCTTGCCGCTTTCATGCTGGGCCTGCATTCGCGAAGTTCCATTCTGCAGGGTCCCTCTCTGGGAGCGCTGGCGGAAACCGCCGTGGCGGCGGAGTGGCTTAAGTTTTTCCGCCAGCACGGGGAGGAGCCGCGAATCTATTACTGGCAGTCAAGCGGCGGCAGGGAAGTCGACCTGATCATCGAGCGCGACGGCAGACTGTACGCACTGGAAATCAAGGCGACGGCAACACCCCAGGCGCAGCACGGCAGCAACCTCAAGCAGTGGCTGGAACTGGCCGGCGCGAACGCGCACGGCGCGCTGGCCTGCAACATTGACGAACCGCAGGCCCTGCTGCCCGGCATCAGGGCCGTTCCCTGGCATCTGAACGCGTACTCCAGGTGAAACATCCCTCAACCGTGGAACCAGAATTCGACCGGACGGCCGGCGGGGAACCTCCGTAGAGAGTAAGTTATATGAATTGTCCCGCGTCCATCCCTATGCTAAACTCTCCTGAAAAGAGATTATCCGAATCAGTGGTGCACTTCGGAGTTCAAGTGGTGTATCCTTAGACCTCTCCGATTGCTCGCATCGTTTAAAACTGGATTCAATGCACTTAATCAAGTTCGTTGAACTAGTCTCCGCAGGCTTTTCTGAACAGGTCCCCGTAGACTTTTTCTGCACTGTTAACCCCGAGAGTGACTTCACGTAGTTGGAAAGGGAGCAATACATCCTCATTAATGCGTATTTCCCCTCACATTCATCCTCAGCAGTTGAAATTACTATTTCCTCATACTCCGACCGAGGAATAATAATATTATTATCACTTTTATCACTTCGTAGAAATATGTAGCGGTTGCTTAAACCAATTAAGGAACCTCTATAAGGCCCATCTACGCTTTTTTCGGAAACCTTTGCGGGTTTACATTCTACTTTGGCAATTTGTATCTGCGCATCGATATATATGCTTGAGAAGAACATGAATATGCTTAGTAATAGAATATTCGTAAAATCATTCTTAAAATATTCCGGTTTTTTGATACGCCAAGAGTTCAAAACCCGTCCAAAGCACCACGCAAGAAATAAAATGATCATGCACGGCAAAACGGCATCCAAAAAGAAACGGACTGACAGTAGCAACTCTGATTTTCCGAGTTTAACCACCAACATAAATAGAAAAACCCCGAAATAGAAATTGACTGCTCGAGAATTTAATCGCCTCTGTAATCGTCTATATTTCGATTGCACCTTTTCTGCTAAATCTTTATACTCGAATGACTTAGCAAATTTTAGTAGTTTCTGCAGTTGGGATGCTGTCAGGTTTCGATATCCCCAGAGGATAGCGAAAAAATAAACCAAATAGATACCAACTAGATACAAGGCAGAAGCAATCTTCTCTACGCTGGCGTCAAGATAGTCATCAAAAGAGAAGAACTGACTCGTTTCAATATTGAAATGGCTATAGACGGTAAATACATAAAAATATCCACCGACGATAATGAGGGCGGAAATAAACGGTAGATATTGAACAAGTTCTTTTAATGAAAAACTAAAAAATTCTGCCTCGGAATCGTAAAGGACTTGTAATTTTTCTAATTCCTTTCCGAACTGTTCCTGAAAATCTGAATATTCTTCCCAGATTTCATATATTTTCATTGGTTCAGCAAGGTTCTTGATCTGCTTCCCAATTTCGGACTTCTTCTTGTTAAGATTCTTGATTTCGGAACTGTTCTCGTCAAGGTTCTTGATCTGCTTCCCAATTTTGGACCTTTTTTCCTCAAGGCTTCTGATCTGCTCCTTGACTTCGGATTCTTTTTCCTCAAGGCTTCTGATCTGCTCCTCGACTTCGGACCTTTTTTTCTCAAGGCTCCTGATCTGTTTCTCGACTTTGAACCTTTTTTTCTCAAGGCTCCTGATCTGCTTCCCGACTTCGGACCTTTTTTTCTTACAATCTTTAATTCGCTCATTAATTCCAGGTACCGTCTTCAACTTCTCAAGGTTCTTGATTTGCTCCCCGATTCCGGACCTTTTTTCCTCAAGACTCCTGATCTGCTCCTTGATTTCGGACCTTTTTTCCTCAAGACTCCTGATCTGCTCCTTGATTTCGGAACTCTTTTTCTTACTTTCTTCAATTTGTTTCTTAACTTCAGATATGCTTTCGGTAATATCTTCATATGCTGAAGTTATTTTCCCCGCTTTATCCTTATCCCCGGTTTCTCTGGCAACCCGGTAAGAAATACGCAAATATGTTTTACGATCATTAATTGAATCAAGATCATTCTCAAGCCACGATGAGATTCTGGCACACCATCCTTTATAAGTTTCTTCCTTCCCTCCCAGCTCAAAAAAGTTGTTAATAGCCTTTTCCGCCTCTTCGTCACGTGTCCCATTTTCTCCGAATAATGGAAGTCCGAGTTCACGGCGAACACGGCAATGAGCTAATAACTTGACAGATTTCAGTACCTCTATTAGATCTGGATGCTGAGACCTAATAAGACCTTTAGAAAAGTTCATTTCTTCCCCCTTAAAAATTGTTGCTATAAACCGCATCCTGATTGTGAACGCGACTGGCATGTTCCAGTCTCGTCACATTTTGCTCTCGGCGTGTTACAGAAACATCTCTGCGCAGCCAGCAATATGGACTAAGACATCCGCTTCGGAATCCACATATCAGAACCTTCCCACCCCGTGCCGACTCCGCTGTATATCGGATCAAAACCCTCAGAGCATCCCGCAACAACCTTGCATAGGCCGGATATCCCCCGTTCTTGCTGTCGGGAAACGAATCGCAATGACAACAGCCGTGTAATGGTTCTTCAGGCTTTTTGCGACCTTCATGACCTCTGGCTGACGGTTCGCAAAGGCAGACAAAACCCCAACCAATACCCCGCTTCGGAATCCCGAGAACCGGAATTCTCCAGATGTCCGTACCGGCACGTCCCACCCCGAGGTCCGCACCGGGCGGAAACCATTTCTCCTGAAAGGAAAACAGTTCCTCCCGGACTTTGAGATTGACGCAAATATACTGAAGACCGGTCGGTATTTCCGGCAGGTCGTCTCGGAACCCGAGACTGAAGCAGATATTTTCAATCGCCGTTTCCTGGAACCGAGGTTGAGAGGGTTTTATCTTTTCATGGTGCACAGGTCGCCGAAGATTGCCAAAACGAAACCGCATATTTATTGTTGGCATGTCATTACGCATCATGGGAATCTTTACCATAAAAACGCAGATTATTAGTTGTGTCTCATCCGGACAAGGGATTCTCCGTCAATGTGATATGTAAAGTTTGCGTTTAGAAGTTTCAGTACCCGGGGCACATTCGGAAACCTTCTCGTCCTTGGAACATTCAGCAGCGCCCGGGGTACATTTGGAAACCTTCTCGTCTTTGGAACATTCAGCAACGCCTGGGGCACATTCGGAAACCTCCCCGTCTTTGGGAGATTTAGCAGCGCCCGGGGTACATTCGGAAACCTTCTCACATTCGGGACACTGGGGACATCCTAGACATCCCGGGCATCCAAGTCCCCCGGGACATCCAGGACCTCCTGGACATTCAGGGCATTTGTCTCCTGATCCTTGGTAACTTTCAGATTCATGGGCCAAACAGGCACTAGCAAGGAAAACCAGAGAAAGCAAAACCAAGAAAAGCACCCCGTTTTTACAAACGACATCTTTTCCCGTTATCCGGAATCTGGGATTAATCCATTCAACGAACATCTTCCCTGCGCCCATCACATTGCTCAGAGTCCTCGCTAACTGTGAAAGTATTTTTCGGCAGTGCCGTCAACATCCTCAAATGTCCTTAGTTCAGGCATCTCTGAGATATTTCACCACCCAAGAAATCATTTTCCGCGAATACTCTCACAGTCTTAGACCCTCACTCTTCGATATAACAACGGACTCTGCCGGTTGTCAAGAAGTTTATAGAGCGAAACGCGCCGTCGCTTCTTTGAAAACGGGTATAGTTCCTGAAAAAGGGGAAACGCGATGCGAGAACATTGGCTCAAAAAACTGGAACAACTCGTGCGGAAACATCCTCTCGCGGTACTGAGGCTTGACAGCGAACAGCAGGAAACTCTTTGTCGCGCGGAAATCTGGCAGAGCCAGATCGAGGATTCCCATCAGGTCCGCATCGTGCCGCTTTTCTTCGGCGACGACACCGTGGCCTGTCCTTAGAGTACGGGCTTTCCAAGCTATGCCGCCGCAGGGCCGCTTTGCGATTCTGGGCTTAGTCAGGAAAAGGGGGCGATCTGAATCCGGCGTTTCATCCGCCAAAGGACATTCTACATACGCAACAAGCTGCCGACTTCAAATACGACCTTCAATCGCCCCGAGGATACGGCCCGAGGGGTCAGGAAAGGTTCAGAACTAAGTCCCGACTCGTTCCCAGAGATTGTTGACGAACTCAAAGTCGGGAGAATTCTCCGTGGCCGTTAGCAGCGAACGCGCCAGCGCTATACCGGCCCCTTTTTCGAGGTTCTCCCGCGACCTGGGCGGAACGATGCAATTGGGGCACCCTTTTTCGCAGCCGCACGATTCAGCGACGCTGATGCCGGTCGCGAGAATGCTCCGCCACCGTTCGAGGGCTTTGCGAGCGACTCCGATTCCGCCGGGATAGGTTTCGACGATATAGGCTTTGCTGTCCTTGGCAACGGCGTGCGGGAAGATGTCGTGCGCGTCAAGAGGAATGGTGAAAACGGCGCCGACGCGGAGAAGGTGCTGCAGGGCCGGGATTCCGACTTCCGCTTCACGGGTCTGTGTCTCCTGACAAACCCAGAAGGCGTGCGCGTTATCGAATTTGGCAGAATTGACCTTGGGCACCCACCGGTCTCTTGTTTCCCTAGTGCGGTCATCAACCTCTTCGACAGAGGTTAACGCTTCCGTGATCAGCACCTTGCCGTAATACGCCTGAACCTTGATGTTCCCGGATGTCCAGCGCTTTCCGTCGTAGATGTCCTGCTCGGAAACCGTCGTGAACGTCGCCGCGTTGGTTGACAGGTACGGTTCGGCGGAACTCAACTCGATTTTCCCTCCCCCGCCGCCTGCGAAAGATATTCCCTCAACGCGATACTTTCTTCCTCCATGCATGTAGATCGCCCGCTCGTACGCTTCGCGAAACTGCTGTTGGCCAGATAAGGTTCCGACAACCTTCGCCCCCTCCATAAGTTCAAAGCTGCCTCCTCCTCCGCCCCGAATGTCCAGCTGGGAATGAGGCCGCCAGTTTCCGGTTCGTACCGGCCCGGCACCTGATTCCAGCTTAGCCGCCGCGGCGCCATGCAGGGCTTCACCCAGGATTGCGCGCCCCCCTTCCAGAGCAGGTGTCTCGAACAGGAGAGACGGCACATGCTTTTCGATCAAATCCCCGTTTCCCGGGTTGACGACGAGATCATCAAGAGGCTTCTTAAGAAACGTGCCGAGATTGGACGCGTAAAACCGGTCCAGCGGGTTGTTGCGGGCGTAATAGATAACGAACGCCTCGGATTCCCAGTTGCGACCGGCTCTCCCGATACGCTGCCACGCGGACATAATGCTGTCGGGAAAGCCGGCGAGAATGACTCCGTCAAGCCCGCCTATGTCAATCCCGAGCTCAAGAGCGTTGGTGGTGAACACCAGGCGCACCGAACCGTTCTTGAGACCGGTCTGGATATCGTGGCGCTCGTCCGTGCTGAGACCGGAACGAAACACCTTGACCGTTTCGGGATCGATGCGGACTGTGCCCGACTTGCGATACCCCTCGATCTCCCGTATCGCAATCGGATAGCAAGCCTCGGCGAACTTTCGGGTCGGGCAGAACGCGAGAACGGACTTTCCGTCCGCAAGACAGGCGAGACCCGCCCTGACCGTCCGGAACTGAAGGATCTCCCAGTACCTGTGGTCCGGGATATCCGGCTGGATGAAGTGGAACCTCCTCCGCGGCCGGATGCTGTCGCTTGCGTTTACTTCCTCAAAAGGCAGCCCGGTGAGATTGCGCGCGTGTTCTCCGGCGTTGGCGCAGGTCGCGGAACAGAGGAAGAACTGCGGACGTACGCCCCCGCTGGCGAGATGATGAGAGAAACGCCGCAGAATCATTGAAACATTGGAACCGAAATAGCCCCGGTACTCATGGATTTCATCGACAATAACCCACCTGAGGGTCCTGAAGAATTTCTGCCACTGATCGGCATGCCCCAGAAAACTGCTATGGAGCATGTCCGGGTTGGTGATGAGAATACGCGGCGGGTTCTCTCTCAGCAGCTTGCGATGCTCCCGGTCCGTATCGCCGTCGTACCACCATGATTCGATTTCGGAGTCCGCAATATGATCCGAAAGGCTCTTGAGCTGTTCCCGCTGATCAAGCGCGAGCGCCTTGGTCGGGTAGAGCATGAGCGCGTGGCCGTCGGGTTCGCGGAGCAGCGTCTCGATCATGGGCACCTGGAAGGCAAGGGACTTGCCGCTGGCCGTGGGAGCCTGCAGGACGACGTTGCCGCCGTCCAGCGCCTTAAGCACCGCCTCCGCCTGATGCTGGTAGAAACGTATGCCGAGTTCGCGCAGGGCCTCGGCCAACTTCGGAGACAGACGATCAAACACCGTCCCGTCGGCATAGGTTGGGGAAATGGCGCCAAGGGTCGCGTCAACGACAATGTCGTTGCCAGCGTCGCCGTCTCGCAGAGCGTCAAATTTTCTCAACTCATCCCGCAAGCCTTCCATAGTTGATCTCCCGTTGCAGTGTTTTTCGGAATAGTAGTATTACCAGCGGCATCAAAAAAGGCGACAACCACTCTAAAAAACACCGCTCACACAAGAACCGAATATAGGAATTTAGGGAGCATTTCCGTTGAATGCCCTCAGTGCCGCGTCTGCTCTGCCGCAGGAAACCCAAAGCTCGGGAAACGCGTGACATAGATGTTGAATAAGTGAATGAAGGATTTCTCCATCCTTGTCTCCGGTATTGGTAACCCTGCTCGGTGCTGTTGCGTTTCAGTTCCCTGCTGATGGTAGTGTGATCACGGTTGAGCTTTAAAGCGATCTGGCGACAGGAATAACCGTCTTGACCAAGCTGATCTATCAGGCACCTTTCTTCCAGGGCCAAGTGCTTGTATCGCATTGGATAACCTCCTATTGTTTGCTACTTTAGAGATTATCTTTGTCGCTTGGCCCTTTCAACCGAGATGTTCACATCAAAAGGGTTCAAACTCTGTTTTTACGGGTGGTGCACTTCAATGTTCAACGGGCGAAATCCTTGATCTTGCGTCTCATGGCGTTTCGACTGATTGTTGGTCATAAAGATCGGCCAATCTTTTAAGATTGACGGCGAGACGCCAAAATCCCTCGTTTTCAACGTCCTCGGCTTTTCGTCGGAATTTGCCGGCAAGTTCCCGCTCTTGATTCCCAGTGGGGTCGACCCAGTAGGGTCCGCGCGAGTTAAGCCAGGCAGTCTCGTACCCTCCGCGTATAATTTCCGCGTCGGGAGCGTTCAGCATTTCTGCTACGGTCCGGTTGATCCACAGGCCATCGCCATCTTCGGGGCTGTGAATCAGCACCTCACCCGCCCGCATAAGGGCAACTTCCAGATGGCCGGATTCGGCGGAAATATCCCTAACGTGCTGAAACCAGTTCGCGAACTTTTCTCCGTCAAAACCGCCGTCATCTGTTGTTCCCGGAAGTGTGCTCCATTCGCGAAGTAACCGCCGGGCGTTTTTTGCGAGGGCCTCTGATCCTTTTGATGGTTTATCCGGTTCCGCATCAGCCCTGTCTGAACGGTAAAGCAACCGGATCACTTTGCAGAAAAACTCCGGTTCATCGGCAAGCTTCTTTTCAAGAAGCTTTGGTTCGGCATCACGAGAACGATCCAGCAATGGAAGATATCCCCATTCGACCCTGAAAAGATCATCAGAAGACACCTCTGAATTCCCCTGAAGAAACTTGATTAAATCAAGAATGTAATGTTCTTCCGCAAAGTAGGACTCTTCCGATGATGATAACGCAGAAAGTAGAGCGCGGACGCACAGGGACGGATCGATTGGGCGGTTGTCATGAAACATCCGACCCAGACAACTTATGGCGGCTTTTGGCCTTTTGTATTCTATCAGCTTTTCGACAGCAATGTTCAGTTTGCCGTCTTTGCGGGGATTCAGTTCGGTTTTTGACCAATATTCCCCTTGTTTATTGCCGAGCAATTCCGCGGCGCGTTCCCAAGTCTCGCTGGCAAATGGCAAAAAGCCCAGAAACTGACCTATCTGGGCCGGAGCCCAGGCAGGTTTGACAATCTCATCAACCCACGGCCATCCCTCTGTATAACGGCGGCTCCAGACATAATTATGTATAAATGAAGAAAGTTTGTTATCTTCAGAAATCAGATATCCAGGCAGCAGAACGGAGTCCGTTTCCTCGTCGGCGATAACGCCGAGAGAAGACCCTACCCGTCCCGGCAATTCCACCAATCCGGCAAACCTGATGACGGATGGAATTCCGCCCGACTCCAGTATTTCCCCGACTGCATGCCGACAGCGCTCCTCAAGCTTTCTTTCCTGTTCTTCCAAGTTGCCGGTTTCTTCGTAGAGGTCGGAACCGGCACGGGAGAACAAATGCCGGTAGCCGTTAAGAGGATCCGAAGGAGACAGCCTGTCGGCAACTGTCCCGACAGCTGAGAGTGACTCGTCATCCAGGGCCCATGGCGCGTCGCGGCGGCGGCGGTGTCTGTAAATGAACTTGGTGAGGCAGTTCCAGATATCCAGTTTCTGATCTTCAGGAAAGCCGGCGACGATATCCGACGACAGGACCTTGAGCAACCCGTCAAACGAAGGTTTCGGAAGAGTGTTCAGATGGTCAACCAGTTCCGAAAGCCTGACAGGATCATGGCTCGCTTCTGAGATGGCAAGTTCCGCGTAAAACGATACCTGCTCCCTGTATTCCTCGGGAGCGACTCCAGTTTTTCCGTCCTCCGGTATTGCGATGCTGCGCCACGACGGCTTGTGGGAACCCAGAGATGTCCTGTTCCGACCGGGCAGCAGGCTGACGACAAGTTCCCAGCCGATCCGGGGATGCTCCTGCAAGAGCGTTTTAACCGCCACCCTGCGTTTTTCAATGGAACCGAGAGTCTGGGGAAACCATGGGAGCAGAATGGTTACAAGCGAGTTAAAAGGACTGTTCACCCAACTGCCGCCGGGGTCATGGCTGGCAATGTCGCCAAGGATGCCGCAAACCCGGACCAGATATTGCTCTTCCCACGCCAGACCTTCAAGTGCCCAGAGGAGGCCAGTCAGGTAGTTTCTTCCTGTTGAGGCATCGCCTTCCTGCGCAAAAAGCTCGTCAAAAGGACAGGGAGAAGAGTTCAATGCCGTCTCAACCACGTTCAGGAACTTGTCCGGCGCGGCCTCCGACAATACGGGCAGAAGATCGTTCAGGCTGCCCCACAGTGTCCAGTCCGCGTTTGCGAATATCTCATGAACGATCAAGGCCGCCGCATGCCCGGCTTTATCCGGCGAGCAGCTTGCAAGCGCCCCGGAATTGTTGCCGAGCATGGCCAGCCCCTCGGCCAGCCCTTCCCTGATATCCGGCGAGTGCTTCAATACTTTCTTGTACAGGCTTGCCGCGTAACGCTCCTCCTTGGGAAGGTCAAACGCGGGGTCGCGCTCGGTCAGCACGGTCAGGGCGGCGTTCCTAAAGGCAGCCAGGTTCTGATCCAGAATTCTTGGCCCAAGCGAATTCCACAAGCCGGCGCGTTCCCTTATCTTCCATCTGCCGTTTTTAAGCGACAAAGGGCTTCCGGGAAGATCAAGCATGTCCACGGCTTTTTCTACCCAGGCGGAATATTCTTCCCCCGTTAGTCGGCGCAGGACGGCTGTGTCATTCTCGTTGTTTCCGTTCCACGCTCCGACCAAATTCGCAAGCGCGAGATACGAAGCGTTAGGATGGCCGTTCCAGTCGGTTTCCCCAGGTTCGGACTTCGCTTCCGCCGTCAGCCCTTCCGGTATATGGACAGTCTCCGGCCGCCTGAATTCCTCTATCAAGTCCTCGGGCAGGTTTTCCGGGGTTATGGTTCCCGCCTCCTGGTTCCATGCCTGCACGATATCGACGATTCGCGACCAGACATGCTCCGGGCTTCGCCTGTTGAACTGCGATATGTGGGAATGCAGCAGAGATAATACGACTCCGACTTCTTTTCCCAGATCGTATCCGAGCAGATGAAAACAGTTGAGAAACGAGTAAAGTTCATTGTCCGAAACCGCAGTTCCGTTGTTTGCCGCTTTCAGGTGATGTCTGATCACGTCCAGTTTTTCCCCGGCTTTCGGGGGGCTGAATTTGGCCTGTCTGACGTTCCTCAGAAATTCACTTGCGCCCTGAGTTTTTTTGGCCTGGTTCAGCAGCCACTGCACGTTGCGCGAATCCGTTCTGTTCAGCGGGCCGGTAATCAGCGCGATTATGTCCTTGTCTTTCTTAAAAACATCCGGGTTGCTGAAATCGTTCCACGCAGCCTGCATGACCCCTGGGAAAACACGGTCGCGACGGGTGAAGTTGACGGAATGCTTGATCTGCCCGAGAAGTTTCCGGCGTTCCCTAGTATTTTGATTCTCGACCCAAACAATCAGATCATCCGTGTCGAACCCGTCGATCTTCCCTTGCAGCTTGATCTTTACGATAGGCCAGCAGGGCAGGCAAGGCGCGTAGCCTCCGGTCAGCATCAGCGCGGTGAACAAAGCCTGAACATGCGCCTCGAAGTGCTGCCCTCCTCCCCCGGTTGAAAATGAGTTGCTGAGATCTTTGCGTTTTTTGGCCATCTGGAAATGCCGCTAAACTCCTTGTCGGAATTTGAAAAAGGATTCTGTCTTCAATATGAAGTGTTTGCTATAACAGTCTCAAAATCAACTCCGAGAGGTGATTACAAGGAGAAAAAACGGACTTCTTACTCGTGGTTTGAAAAAGAAAAACGGGGAGTGTAAAGGGTCTGTCTTGAAGAAGAAAAGAGAACCAAGTGTTTACTTTCGCCGGAATGTATATCCGTTTTCATCGGAACAAGCAGAAGTTGGAATTAACTCTATCAATTCGGCAAGATGGATAGTTAATTCGACCATTTTTTCGGCATGTTTTCTCTCAATCAATGCCAGCTTCGCGGTTGGACCACACACAAAAACCAATCCGTAAGCTAATTCTCTGTACACTAGCTTAAATCCTTTTTCCTGAAAAATTCCACCCAGAACAGGTTGAGACTCGTTTTGATGAGCATTTGGTCCAATATTAGGAACAGGGTGCACTGTATCACACAAACGCTTGTATTCCATTTGCCCAAAGGGAATTATCCATTCAGCTTTCTCCAGAGCTCTTCTCACTGCGGCAGGTCCGAAATCACGAATTCTGGCAGACTCGTCAGAATCGGCCCAACGGCGAATTTGGTCCGGTTTTACCCAAAAAAGATTTAATAAATTTGCGATTTCAGCAAGTGTTCTTGTTAACAGCAACGCTTCATCATAGTACCCCTGATAAAGGGCTCTCTTAGCTACGATGATGGTTGAGACACATTTTCCGGCTAAATACTCAAAGATATGTTCTCGTCCGTGGCATCCCCAGTAGCAAGTAGCAAAGAGATACAGTTGCTGATACAAATTATCGAAACTTTGTACTTCCTGAAAGACTGAACTATGCGATTCAATATATGCGTTTGTGGCGCTTTCACATTTTTTTTCAACATGCTGGATTATATGTATTAAATCCATCTACGGAGAGACAATCCTAATTTTTTAACATCACTTGAATTTTAAAATGCACCACCGCACTCGGATAGTCTTCTTTTGGGGGAGTTTAGCATACGGATAGACAGGGGACAATACTCTTCGGAGCGAGGGCGAATCCAAGTGAAGAAGGGTATTCTCCATAAGTTATAGGTTGCATTGCCTTATAGAAGTGGATTTTACTTGGCATTATTTTGCTACGCCAAGAAACAGGTCTGCTGACTCCGCACACATCCTGCCCGCACCTCACTGACCGTTTTATGAACTGCCGCCGTGACTGCACGGCACACCGACCTTGCCGACTGGAAAGAAACCCGAGCTGGATTGGTTCGCAATCTCCGGCATTCCGCGCGCTATGTACACGGTTCGCCGGACAAGCTTCTGTCTCCAAGCCGATGACGGGTGCGAGGGTTCCGGGTACTTCAGGCGGGCAACCGCTTCATAAATCGTGTGCGCCTGACACTCATCCAAGTTCGTTCCGCAAAGTTTGCCGAGTCCCAATGCACCGTTCAGCCCTGAACCGTAACGTGCGATGAAGAGATAAGCTGAAGCGATCTGCGTCTTGCTGCGCCGGCGCGATACGGCGACGGCAAGCGCCTGTTCCTTGATCTTGCGCCGCATCGTCATTTCATAAGAACCGGTGACAACCCTGACGAACTGCTGCTCAATGGTGCTCGCGCCCTGTATCTCTTTCCTGCATACGCGAACTAGGATCGCCCTGAAGATTCCTATAGGATCAACCCCCGGATGCAGGGCGTTTCGCTTGTCTTCGGCGACAGCAAGCGCCCGGATAAATCTCGCGGGAACCGGACGCAGAGAGTTGCGGTCCACGGCCTGCAGACAGATATCTATTTCGGTTCTCAAATCCCACAGATTGACCGCTTCGGCAACCCGCGAGAACGCGAGCAGCGGCGCGGACAGGATCAGGAGTCCGGTTTTGAAGATGATTCTTTTCGCCAAGTAGCTTCGCCCTGCGAATCAGCAGCCATCGAGCAGAAAGTGCCGGCCATGCGGCCGGGTTTCTCCATCTTAAGCTCATGCAGATGAGTGAACTCGCGCCGTTTGCCTTCCTCAACGATATGGATGCAGATTCGATCCTTAGAAAAATACCGCTTGTCGATATAGCCTTCGATTTCACCTCGGGTCCTTTCTTCGCCGGTATAGGTCCGCTCGCCGGTCGAGGAGTTCTCGTAGATCTTCTCCACCGTACCCCTGATCCTGGAACCGTCTCTCCAGAGCATGGCCACATATCGCAGCACCATGTTTTCGTACGGTCTGTAGTCCGTCTTGGCCGTGCGCATTTCCACCTCCCAGCATCCGGCCATGTTCGGCAGCGAAAAACACTTTTCTCTCAGGAAAAAAAACAGCAATGCGAGGATTCCCCCGCCTGCGACTGTTGACGCTACGCCGATTACAAAGTTCATAAGGTCTTGGCTGTCCATTCTTCACCTCGGATGTGGGCAGGCTTAGTTGAATTCCAGCTTTCCAAGTGGAAAATATATGACCTCAAGGTGTTTCGATGAAAGGTCAATCAAAACCTGACAACCGCCCGCAATATAAGAAAGAATTAGCATTCGTCGGAAATTTCCTAAAAAAGCTGCCAGAGAATATATCCGCTTCCCAAATCCCCCGCAAACTCTTAGCAAAAAGTTGTTTCTGCTACCGAAAGGAAGAGGGATTCATACTTTTAGACCCCGGGGGACTTGGTGACTATCAAAATGTCCGAGACCAGATAATGAGAGAATTTTCCCAAGGAAAAAATCTCTCAGAGCCGACTGTTGACTCGGCACTCAAGACCGCCATTTTCGAGTACTTGGACATTCCGCGGCTACGGGATTCAAACCCGGATATTCGGTTGGATAACGCTTTGGAGAAACTGTGGAATTTTCTAAATCACGAGCCCGAAGAATACGAGTGCTACATCGCAGTCGGAGGTTTAGATGCCGCTTCTCTTCCGAGCGGTTTCGGGGATGTCCGCTTCGTTGTTTTTAATGCGTACCAGCTACGCAAGATCAAAAAACCCTTTCGGTCTAACCGCTCTTACGACCACTCAGACCACCTTGAAGCCATTGACACTTCTCTCAATCCGTTGCTAAACCACCCTTTCGCGGTTGTGAAAGTCAGCGCGCGAGATGACAAGGCGGCTAAAACCCTAGGCGAGCGAAAAGTCCGCTCCGCCATAGAGTGCCTGAATTTCTTCTTGGATCTCATGCCCAATCATTACAATTATGCGGAACTCTTCCTTCCGACCGAACCCAGGTCCAACAGCATTAAAGGATTTACCGTCGCCGGAAACGGGTCTGTCGGAACATTTGACTCTTTTACGCGTGCCGGAGGTGTTCCGGCAGGAAAATTTTCTATCGCGCGACTCCGCCAGAGTGAAAACCGGACAATCCGCCTTGCCGTCAAGCGTATAGATCTGCTGCTTAAGGCAGGCGGGAACGAAGTCGGAGAATTGATGCTGAGGGCAGTTCGTTGGGCGGGAAGGGCAACAGCGGAAGACATGCCGGAGGAATCTTTTCTGCTGTTTATGATCGCCCTGGATTGCCTATTACTGCCGCGCGGCGATCAAAAACTGCGACATCGGCTGTCTTCGCGTGTCGCAAGGTTGCTTGACGAAAATACCGACAGGCAAAAAGATCTAACGAAGATGGCAAAAGAATTATACGATATCCGGTCAAAGATTGTTCACACCGGTTTCCACGAAGTCACAGAAAAGCAATGCAACCAAGTTCGTAATATTGCCAAGATAATAATTCTCAGGCTGCTGACAAATCAATACGTCCGGAAATTCAGCAAGAAAGAAGACTTGGAAGAGTGGTTTGAGGAAATATCAAATGCTGATGAACAGGATGAGCTGGGATGAAGAAACAGGTTTCCTGGATTTCATTCCAGAAAGTTTTTCCGAAACGTATGGAAGGTGGCGATACACTCAAGGGTTTTTCAAAACCACTCTATTATTGATACCGTCGTTGATTGCTAAAACCTCTCACAGTAGACTACCGTTAGGACACCGATATGTCGGCAACGAGCGCATCAATTAGATATAGGCCGGTCAGAATTGGCTTTCTGGTAGAAGATGGCCGTATCGACGATCTGATCACTGCAGCGGGGCTGAACACGCTTTTGTGGGGTGGAATCTACAACCCGCTGATCCCCGTCTCGTCCCCAAAACTGGAATTTGCTGAGCAACTCCTCGATCTGTTCTCGGTTGATGTGCTAAGTCCAGTGTCTGAAACCAAGGTCATCTCCGATTTCGAGGAAAAACACAAATTTCTTCGGTCTCCTCATGGTCTCCCCGTAAAGGAAAAGATTTTCCGCCCGAATCCTCATACTGAAAAAAAACTCGTCCGGTTTCTGGATTCCCGCTCGATTGTCAACTACCGCAGGGAAAAGGAGGCAAAACTAGCGGATTCAGTTGGGCAGTGTGATTTCGTCCTGTTCCGCTGGGATCCGCAAGATGCGTTAAGTGCGGTCTTTGCCCTGCAATACGGTTTTTTTCCCACGGAGTACGATCTGCAAAACAATTTCGAGGAAGCTTTCCTGAACGGACTGCATTCGAAAAAGATGACTATTGCCAAGAATTCTGCCGTGGACGCAAAATCTGTCGGTACTGTAGACCCGATTTCCCTGACCGCGGAACTGCTAAGTCCCTATGGTGGTATCAGTATAGACGGGGTGTTTCTGGGTGACGAGAACAGTTTTGAAGACTTGGTAACATTCTGGAATCTTCGTGCTGCCGGCGCCGTGTTGCTGTTCATTCCCAAAGCGCATCTGTGCAGAATTCAGGATGTCGTAGCGGCTCATTTAAGAATGTTGGATAGATTTCCCAGACATGCTTTCAACTATTTGAACCTGTATCACAGAACTGCAACCGATGATGAGATAACTGACTTTGGCAAGAGATTTTCCACCGGAAAGCAACTTGCTAAAAACCGATGTACGGACTTGACCTGGAACGGCCTGAGCACCATAGCCCCGACTTTCCGCTTCAAGCAGGAACAGGCTCTCGCAAGCGTGGAAAGAGCGCACGGAAGATTCACGGTGTATGTGCAGTTGCCGGAGATGAAGTTTCTGGCAGACATTGACAGAGAATCTCATAAATTCGAGTTGGCAGCCGAGATACTGCTCCACGGAGAACCGTGGGACTCCGGGCATGTGCTACGCGTCCCACGCATCCGGCAACTTAACGAGTTCTACAGCCGCGCGATTGCGTTTAATCCCTGGTCGATACGGGTTCAGAATGAAGGCACTGCGAGCATAGTCGATACCAAGGAAAAACTCCTTTCTCTCCATCCGATTCCGACCTTAACTCTGGTTCGTCAAATTTTCAAGTTCGCCGATATAGATGCCGATATAAGCCAGCCGGGTCGGCTGGCTGCCAAAATCATCGAGAAACTCGGCGGAATTGAATCTAGCCGAGTTTTTAAAATCAGAGGAGTCCGGGAACTTGTGCAGAGATTGAGACCTGATCAAAGCGTAACCCGCGGCGGGGCGACAGGAAGGATTTGGGCTGAAGGACAATTTCAAGAACATGAGGATCTCTACATTGAGCCGAGAGAGGCAGATACGAAACTCACCAAAGAAAGCGTTTTTGATTTCCTGTTGAAGCACGAGTTCTTTCGAGGCGGACTTGAACTGAAGTGCGACGACTGCAGGCTGAACAACTGGTTGCCCCTCAGCGGGATTGATGACGTGTGGACATGCGAGTACTGCGGGAACAAGAACCTGACAAGCCTGCATCTTCAAAGCCGAGGTGACTGGAAATTCCGAAAAAGCGGCCTTTTCGCCAAAGACAACAACCAAGAAGGCGCAATACCAGTGCTGCTGACCCTCCTCGTGTTTGTAAGAATACTTGGTGGAGCATTCCCAGGAGGATTCGCCTGGACCACGGCCTTGAACTTGCGGCCGTCCGATTGCGAGACTGATTTCTGTGTGTTGAGTTATCACAAAAACCGTGTCGAGATTGCGATTGGGGAGTGCAAGAGTGCCGGAGGACAGATTGACCACAAGGATCTAGATAACCTGAAGAAGATGAGGGAAGAACTGGTTGCGGCGGGACTGGATTGCTACATTACGCTGGCCAAGACGGCCGACGGTTTCACGGAGGAAGAAACAGCGCTTCTGTCCGAAGCGGCCCAAGAAGATATTCCCTTGATTTTGTTCACCAACCAGGAAATGGAACCGTATCATCCATACTGGGAGGATACATCCGGTTCGCTGGACAAGTATACAAGTATGCTGCACGGTATGGCAGGCAACTCAAGAAGAAGATATCTCAAGCGGTCCTGAGACCATGACTGTCCGTAAGCTTTTCAGTTCAAATTGACCTTATTCTTCCGCCGGAAAACCGAATCGCCTCGAAATTTCACGGTTAACTTGAACTTGATATGCATTCGAAGTTCGGGCTAAGGGGATGAATAGGAAAAAGCTTAAGTACAAGAAACTGACGAGGGAACTGCCCCCTGAAGGCAAGTGGGTGTTTAACGGGCGCCTTCTTATTCTTCTCCCTTTGACAACCCAGATATACTGCTGAGTACTCGGTCTATTATTTTTGCCATCTCTGGTATACCCATTCGACGGGCTATCGGAATCAAAATAATAAGTCGCCCGTGTTGCGGTAGGAATGCGAGTTTCCCCGCACCCCCCGCACAGATCCGTACGTGCGCGTTAACGCATACGGCTCCTACCTCAGGTGTTTGACGGCAAACCGTGTGTCTGGCCATGGGTGCAATATCTTTACCGGCACCCATTTCGCCTTTGTCAGCCTCTCTAGCCTCTCCCATGCAAATCGGTCTTTCTGTGACCGTCGGCGTAATACCTTGAGCCACTTCCTTTTAAGCCGCCAGATAAACTTCTGCAGGTACTTGTAGCTGGTTGGCACTGCGTAGTACTCAAGCCATCCCCTTACTACGCCGCCAAGCCACTGCGCCACTTCGTTTACCTTGCCGTTTATCCATCGCCGCAGAACTTCTCCTATCCGCTTGAGAGTCCGGGTCATGCGTTTCCCCGTCGGCTTGCGCCCCAGTCCGAACCGCCCATTCCTCGTTTTCCTGCAATAGTGCGTGAACCCGAGGAAGTCAAACGTCTCCGGTCGTCTTTCCCCTCGCTTCTTCCGATCCCCTGTTGCGTGTCGCCCAAACTCTATGAGACGTGTCTTGTCCGGGTGTAAATTCAGTCCGAACTCCGACAGCCTCTCTTTTATGTCCTCCAGAAACTGTTCCGCGTCCTCTTTGCACTCAAAGCCTACTACGTAATCGTCCGCATAGCGGACGATTACCGCTTCTCCTTTTGCCTCCCGCACTCTCCACTTCTTATGGAACCACAAGTCAAGTACGTAATGCAGGTAGATATTCGCCAAGACGGGCGATACTACCGCCCCTTGCGGTGTCCCCCGCATGTCGTCCTTCCATTCCCCGTCTTCCATTACCCCGGCGTTAAGCCACTTGGTTATCAGACGTATTACCCTTCTGTCCCCTATCCGGTGCTCAAGGAACCGTATCATCCAATCCCTGTCTATCCGGTCAAAGAACTTCTGGATGTCTGCGTCCACTATCCAGTTGACCTTACGCTTCTCTATGCAGTAGGCAAGGACGTCGAGCACATCATGCGCCCCTCGCCCAGGCCGAAATCCATAGCTGAACCCGAGAAACTCCGGCTCGTATATCGGCTCAAGTATATGACTCACCACCGCCTTCTGGACTATCTTGTCCTCTATCGCGGCTATGCCGAGCGGTCGCGTCCCGCCGTCTGGCTTAGGTATCTCCACCCGCCTCGACGGCTTCGCCCGGTACGTTCCCCTGTGTACTCGGTCGGCAAGGTCGAGCAACCGCTCTTCCAGCCCTTCCTCATACTCTTCCCACGTAACTCCGTCCACCCCGGCAGCCTTCCCGCTCCCAAGCGTATAGAATGCCCACCGCAATGTGTCAGGCGTTATATGGTGCAGTAACGCCGTGAGTCTTTCCTTCGGATTCCTCGTTACAGCTTGCCGTATCCGCTCCACCGCCTGTGGCACAGTCCCCCGGTTCTGTGTCCGGCCTGTGCTTTGGTCTTGCGGATTCCCTTTAGTTGACGTCCTTCCCTCCCTCAGCTCCGCCGGAACTTCCGCCCCTTTGTTCGCTGCCCTCTTTGGTACTATGACGTCATCCGACTGCTTTACTTCGTTCATCTTCTGTTCGGATTACCTCCTTTCTTCTGCGGCCCCGGTACGACCCCAGGGCAAAGTAAAGCTCTCCCAAGTCCCGATGACGGGCGTACGTACGTGCCTGGGTTCTTAGACACCGCGGAACCCTTCCATCCCTTACCATAACAGCATAGAAGGTTCTGCCTTCGGCCAGTTCAAGAGCCTCGGCGCTCCAGATCATCTTCCTTTCGGTGCTCCACCATAGCCCCGCCCGCACGCTCCGCTGCCGACGCTTCGTCTGCCCCCTCACGGGTGCATACGCACGGCTCGCGGCGAGGCGTGGTGGTTATCCTTTCACCTCCGCCGGACTTCCACCGGCTGCCCAGCCATCAGTTAGCTTGGCGCTCTGAACTTCGAAGTGCACCACCCCTAAAAACAGAGTTTGAACCCTTTTGATGTGAGCATCTCGGTTGAAAGGGCCAAGCGACAAAGATAATCTCTAAAGTGACCAAACAATAGGAGGTTATCCAATGCGATACAAGCACTTGGCCCAAGAGGAAAGGTTACTGATACAGAGACTTCGTCAAGACGGTTATTCCTGTCACCAGATCGCCTTCAAGCTCAACCGTGATCACACTACCATCAGCAGGGAACTGAAACGCAACAGCGCCAAGCAGGGTTACCAATACAAGCAGGCGGATGAATTCGCCAGGCGCCGACGCAGCGAAGCGTCCTCAGTTCCCCGCAAGATGACCGAGCAGCTCTGGGCAATGATTGACGACATACTGGTTAACAAACGCTGGAGTCCCGAGCAGATAGCGGGACGGCTTCGTCTGGAGGGCGTGCTCTCGGTAAGCGCGAAGTGGATATACGAACACATCTGGGCGGATCGGGCCGAGGGAGGAACCCCTAACGAGGGTTCGGGACGAGGAGATTCCGCCCTTATGAACGATGTGAAGTCAAAAAGCACCCCGCATAGCTTAGGCATCTGGGTACTCGTCCCAAGTGCGGTTCTCCAGAATACGCCCCGCTTTCTTCTTGTTAATTCCGCCCCACTGCTTGAAAAAGAAAGGGACTTTAGCGCTTCTGCACTGGTTGCGGATTTCTGTCACCCACTCCTTCTTCATGGGTCGGGAACGGGGCCCGCTCTCCCCGCCTACTATCACCCAGTTGATCCCCCCGCGTTCTCTGCCCAGAACAGGTCTTAGGTCAAGGGAACCTAGGAGTGGCTCGCAGGAAAGAAATCTGACCGAGGAAGACAGTATTGAGACAATATTTGCCCGTTCCATGTACTTCTCCGTCTCGATGCTGGTTCCAAGCCATATATTCGGATATTTCTCGGCAAGAGGTCCCAGATTCCTGTCCCAGGATTTCATATATTCCGACATTCTTTCAGGTCGTTTCGTCAGGACCTGGAACTGGTGGTTGGACGCTTTGCACATCGTTTCAAAAACCCTGTCTATAAATTCATCCGGAACGTAAGGATGAAAAAGATCGCTCATTGAATTCACGAATACGCGTCTGGGCTTCTTCCATTTAAGCGGCAGTTCCAGGCGCTGGGGCCACAGCCGCATGTCAAAACCCTGTTCATAAGGATGATTAGGTACGCCTCTGTATCTTTCCGCGATCACTTCCGCGTAGCAATATTTGCATCCCGGACTTATTTTCGTGCACCCGGTAACGGGATTCCAAGTTGAGTCGGTCCATTCGATTTTTGAGATTTCAGCCATGTCAACCTACTTCGTGAAAGCTAATAGTTGTTCCCAACGGAAATGTATTCTTCCTTCTGGAACTGCCATCCCTCTTCATTGGTTCTACTTGGATTCTATAGCCTTTATAACCGTTATCAAGTTCCAAGAGCTTCAAAGCTTCCCGAGCGTGTTTCTCAAGAAATGCAGTTTCGTCGTTCGTATATTTAAGAACCTCATCCGAAAAAACCTTTTTGCCCCTGAATTTTCTTCCCAAGATCGGCGCGAGATCCTTCCGCGGGTCAGGTGAAAAAAGAACTCTCTGGTTAGGATTAGTCGCATCGGAGAAACTGAACAGACCCGATTCGTCCGCTTTCCACATTGCCTCCTTCATTTTCTCATGCCCGAGATGATGGTTGGTAGCAAAAAACAGATGATAGATAGTCCTATTGTTCTGGTCCCTCATTTCAAAAAATCACACGAATTCCGCAACTCCCTTCAGTGAATTGTAATATAGTTCTCTTGCTTTGGTAATGCGGTCTTTGGATGATCTTATAACGCTTGATGCGGATGAATTACCGATTAACTCATTTACCTGCCCTGGAAGTTCAGACACAAAGCGCTCTATAGTTGAGTCCATAAAAGTAATCAGCACTTCGCATTTAGCATTTCCAAGGAGCCGTTCTATAAGAAAAAAAGGCAGACCCTTAATTCCGAAAGGGTCTATAAATGCAAAAGTGGGGGCCATGTCCAAACCTTCTTTCTCAACATAATCAAGGGTCTTACCAAGAGCGGTTTCAAATTCTTTGTCTATAACTCTACAGCGAAAGTTTCCCGGCAGAGCTTCTTTCTCAATAACCTGTTGCAGATTTTTCGCTCTTTTTTCATGCTCTTCCACAAAAACAAACACCAGCTCGGTCCCAGGCTGATAGTCATGGCTTTTTGCGGCATTAAGCGCTATCAAGGGAGATCCGTCTTCACCCTCAGAATAAACTCCTGGTCCGGCAAATCCGTCGTAGTAAACTATTCGTCCGTTCCATCTTGCGAGGATCGGAAACCAGGCCTGCAAGTATTTCTTTAATATCGCGTGCTTCGCCTCAGTATGCGGTTCTATTGGCCAAATCGTTTCTTTGGGTGGGGTTATTTGGTTTTCCTCCTTTTAATTATCTTGGACATCACCGTTCTCTTCTCTCAACCTCGACCCAGAAAATCCTCCGCGTGAAGCCTAGTCTCCCGCATGCCTGAGGTTTTGAAGAATTTCGTGTGTTCATTCTCCCGTTCCCAAAACGCCCGTTCTTCTTCCGCCCAGCGGGAGCAGTCAAGCAGCACAAAGTCTTCTGAAATTTCGCCGAGCTCAGTGAACTTTGGAGGATCCATGGCAATGCCGACAACGGTTTTCAGATGCGCAAACCTGTTCCGAGCGGCCCCGCACGCGATTTTAAGCATGTACTGACGAACCTCGCGATAATCTTCTCCACGGGGGGAAGGGGGTTTAAGCTGCAGGAATACGTACCCCTTACCTGCGTAAAACGAAGACATAAAGCTCAAATGTCTTGCCGGAATATCGCCGGTCTCCGGGAAATTCTCTATCGCTTTCAGCATCCGCCGAGAGAATTCTCTGCGTGCCAGACGCGGTTCCTTAGCCATTTCGTTTAAAGCGTTTCTTTCCCTTCCCAAGTCAACATCCCCGATCAAAGTTCCGTCAAGAGCGTTTCGATACGTCCTCTGCAAAAGCTCGTCCCAGAAATAGGAAACCTTGTTCGCTTCCTTTCTTTCTCGGCACTCTTCGGACGCGGCAAAACTCTTCCAGGCTCCCTCTTCAATCACTACCCCCGATATCCTCGAATCCCTCTCTCCGATCCGATACCTGTTTGCCTCCGGGTCGTAGTTTCGGAAATAATGCGCGAGAAGGTCTTCCTCCCCGCAGTACGCCAGAAAGTCATATCTCCTTATGGCGTCCTCTTTTTCGGCTACGTACGACGTGAAGTCGAAAAAAGTATCCAGTTCTCCCAGAACGAGTTCGACGTTAGCACTGTCAAGAACATGCACCGGGTCGCCGTTTCCAAGCTCGACGTAAAACGGGAAATCAAGCGGCGGAACTCCGGGTTTCAAATAAGAAACCGCAAGGCTTCCGTAAACGTTGGACCCCGAAGAAGCCTCGCAGGCTTCCGCCGCCCCGTGGGCCACGATGAACCTGTGCACAACCGGGTTTCGGGGCATCGTAACGGGCAGCGCGGTTTCGCGCATTGGATCAAGGAAGATCGGTTTTCCCGTCCTGATATACTTCTCGGCGCCCGCAAGCGCCCTGACCTGTTTTTCGATTACTTCCTTTTTCCATCGTTTCCACCTCACCGATATATCTTTCGCGGCATTGTCCATCTTCCTGCTTTCCCTGTCGAAGAAAATAAAGACATGGTCGTCAAACACGGCGATAAGGTCGCAAAGCTCCTTTCCGTCCTCCCTGACCGGATTCAGGTAACTGAACATCTCCAGAAACGTATTCCCGCAGAGACGGGAGAGAAGTTTTTCCGTTGGCGTGAAGCCCGCCTGCTTGCGGATTTTCATGACGAAATTCCCCACCGCTCATCCAGGTCGGGAAGTTCGGGGATTTCCTTTCCCGGTTCATACAAGGCGGAAGACCTCAATATTTCAACAGATCTGTCTATGGACGCCCCGATTTTTCTTTCTTTTTCCCGAAGCCGACAATGCGGGCTCCAGTACAAGATGTTCCTGCTGTCAAGCGCCAGAAGCCTTATCACGTCCAACACGTCAATACAGACATTGGGCATGCCTTTAAGTTCTATGCCCCAGATATTATTGGGGCGAAAATGCTCGAAACCGTTTCTGAAATGAGAATGCAGCCACAGTATGGAGTTCTTCTGGTTGCGGGTGAATTCAACGGGAACGGAATAATAAAAGCGTTTTACCCCGACGCAAAGCTTCAGGGCAGTCATAAGATCGACGACTCCACCTCTTTTTCTCTGGACACTGCCCGGGTTTGTTCCCGCCGCCACGGTCAGCGCGAAAGTATAAAGCGAATTCTGAAGGCAGATAATTACCCATTTCCAATGAAACTCGCTCCGGCGGGTTCCGTCACCTGGAACAGGGCCGGCAGCACGCTTTTCCGCCCTGGCAATGTGCTCTTCGGCCATGAGAAGAGAATCTACGGCATTCTCTTTGTTATCGATTTCCAGGTACTCCATCTGACCCGCCACTCCCGCTGTGGTATATTATTCACAAAGGGTCGGGAAAAGAGAAACGGTTAAGGTCTTTTCCGCGCTGTCGCTTAAAGAAGATCAAAAAGATGAGAATACTGATTGCCTCGGTCATGCTCCTGTTTTTGCTGGTTTCCGCTGAACCTGCTCTTTCGCATTCCGGCAGGACAGATGCTTCCGAATGCCACGACAGCACTTCTGGTTATCATTGTCATGACGAAGACGATTACTTCGGGTGCGCTATCGCGGGATCCGAGGAGACCCGCGGAAGCATCATACTAAACCTGTTTTTCATCGGGCTCAACATCTTCGGGCAGGAGGATTGATTATGTACGGTGTCCGGTAAAGAATTCCTGGAAATAACTTCGCAGGAGGTGAAAATCAGGGCGCATCATGTTATTACCTGCGACAGCTACCTTGGTTCCGCGGTCTGCCTTGCTCGCGGAAAAAATCCCGTTATCGTATTCCCCGTATTACAGGCCAGCCCGGAGAAGGAAACTTGCAGTGAACAGAAAAAACATGATTGTAGTGATTGCGTGCGCCGGCCGCAAAGACAGTTCGGCGGGTCGACTGGAAACGGAAAACGGGCAACCCGTCATGTTCGTCGCCAAACCGCAAGAGGTTCCGAGGAATAAACCGGGCATATACAGGCACCCGGACGATTCGTCGCATACGGGAGAATCCTGGAGAAACGTCCTTGATGAATACAACCGCGTACACAAAGAAAGTTCAGCCAATCCTCTCGGGCTGCTTTCCGCATCGGATCTCTACAAGCCTCGTCATCCCTACGGAGAAATATACCTGGAGCTCGTTGAAGCCTTCGGCGTCCAGAACGTTTTCATTCTCTCGACCGGCTGGGGTCTTATACCCGCTGATTTCCTCACTCCGGAATACGACATTACTTTTTCGCAGGACGTCAAAAGAAAGTGCCCCTACAAATACAGGGACATGAGGCGGGACGTTTACGAGGATTTCAAGAAACTGCCGAGCGACACCCGCAAACCGGTTGTCTTTCTGGGAGGAGACAGCTACATTCCACTATTCTGTTCCCTGACCGAGCATGTCGAAACCAGACGCATAATCTTTCACAAGTCAAAGAATCCCACGAAAGCGCCGAATTGCCTGCTGCGCCCTTTTGAGGCCAAGACACGACACCGAATCTGGTACTACGAATGTGCGGAAGAGCTTATCGCCGGAAATATAAGCATTACCTGATTAAGAGAGGAAAGCATAAATCCATGCGAAAAGAATTGAAATCTTTAACCGAAAAAGATTGTTGGACTTATGGCCTGAGTGTAGGTGATTTCGATTATACATTCAGCATGGTCACGAAATTTATAGATAGTCTTCAAGAAAAAATCCGCGGAGAAATAGAGCAGGCAAAGATCGATTATCCGCAAGAAGATATCTGGTGTGAGATACAATCCGACTTGGCCTATTACGCATGGGTTGATGAACAGAATCTATGGCAATTTTGTCTATGGCGAATACAAGCTATCTTTGAAGGGCTAATAACCTACTCATTTTTACCCCAACCACCCAGAGAAAAGCTGATCGGTCTGAAGCAAAAACTGAAAGCAGCTAAAAAGGCCGGATTCACATTAACAGATAAAGAGTACAACGAGCTAATAAGCTGGGCAAGTTTGCGGAATGTTTTGTCTCATGCACCGCCAGAACAATTTCACCCTGGGCCAATACATAAAGAGGACATAATAGAGTATATTGATTTTATTAAATCAATATGCGTTAAGTGGAATAGAATTAAGAATGCACATTCTTCTCAAAGCTGAGAAGCAAGCTCCAGAGGAGACACCTCACTGAGGCTGAGCATCCCTCGACCTTCCATAATCGATATCAAGAGTGGGGAATTCATTCAGAAATTCTTCTGTCGCCCATTCAACCCTTGATTAAATTCCTCGTCAATTTTCTATAATGTCTTTCCGCCTCCGCCGGAACCGGTAGTGAAAAGATAGAAGCGAACCCCGAAATCCAATATCAACAATTATCCCAATGAAAACAGGCAGATTCATAAAGCAAGACTATTTCGCGCTTGTATATTGCCTTGAAAATCAGAATTGATAGCTGAACCCTAATTCATATACTTGATCGTTTTTTGTATCAAACGGCAATTTGCCCGTTGAGTAACTGATGAACATACCATTTGCAATGGTCACCGCAGTAACAAAATAAGTGTAGTCATTTAGGCCAGCTCGCTTAATTGATTTGTCCGGGTTGATCTCCGAGTAATAACGAACGTTGCTTTCCCAAGTAACGTTCCGGTCCTTCCAGCGTCCAAGCAGGCTACTGAAACCAATCTCGATTTCATAGCGCCAGAAGTCCGACTCATCTCCAGCTTCGGCACGCGGGTCATCATCTTGAGGCAAGACACGTTTTAGAGCAGTATTAAGCGTCGGGAACCCGGAACCGCGCGGCGACCACTGCGAATCTTGACCACTCAACATGCGAATGAGCGCGGGCACATAATCCAAAACATTTATTTTCCCCAGAAATGAATCCTGACCCCAGCCACGCGGCACTAAGTCCAAATCCAGACCGAAGGTTAGATGTTTTGTTTCGAACCGTTGGTCAGACTCAAAACCCGCATCTAGACCCACACCCAAGTAATACTGGTTAGATAAATGGGAACCGACAAGATCTTTGAAATCCTGCCATTCATCGTTTCTAAGCAACGTATAAAGCTCCTTAATCTCTGTAAGATTGTCTTCAATGTCATTTGCTTTGTCATAAAATGCATTGTCGGCTATGTCAACTACTCCGCCCCAGCTACTGAAGTAACCAAGATTCAAAGTTGTATCGAGAAAATCTCTAGGATTCTTAATTGACTGGAAAGCGATGTTCCCGCGAGCAGCGAAGCTACCCTTGAGGCCTGTGAATCGGTTCGCATCATTTTCAAACACTTTGCGCACAGCTTTCTGGTAATCGTAATTAACGGCAAGAGTTGTGCCCTCTTCTTCGTTGCCTCCCTCAAGCGCATTAAGTCTAAGATTTAGGTTCTCGACCAAGCGCCCGAGAGGCGAACTGTATCCGGTAATATTTTGCAACAATAGATCGTTTGCAACATCAGCATTGTTCAGTGCGATGTCAAGCAACGCATTTCTGACTGCTTTTTCACGATCTTCGCTCTTGAGCCCCAGCACGGCATTTTTCAGCACTGTAACAGCCTGTATTTGCTTTCTCACAGTTTCATTGTTTTCTTCCGCTGTCGTGCTTGAAGCTACGAGCAGTGCAGCAAGAAAATACGGGAAGGCTCGAGCTATCATCCCTTGTCTCTCTCCCGCCAGAAGTGGTAAGCTTCATCTGCGATTTTCGCAAGGTCAGAAACCGTCTTGTCGGCTGCATTAAGTACCTTAACCATATCTTCAATTGCCTGAAGCCGCGTAACGCCAGCTTCAAACTCGGCTCCGCGAATTCTCCGAAACACATCGTCAATTTGAATTGCAAGCCCTTCCGCCTCATGAAGGCGGACTGACTCGCTCTGGGTAGCCTTCCAAAAAAACAACTCTTCCATCTTCAAAGCACCGGCTTCATCAAATACTTCCTGCAACTGATCAAGCAACATCAAAGTGGTCCAAGTAGTCTTCGCAGCTCGGTTTGTATTATTCCAAGACATAATATCACCTCTCCAAATATTTGTTTTAGGGTCATAAAAAACGTTTTAACTGAGACTGCTAAGTAATACTTTTACAGTCTCAAATCATCCGCTCAGGTACAAAACCCTGCTTTCCAATTTTAACAATGGAGTCTGTCTCCTGTAATTCAGATTATAGGGTGCTTAGTATCTCACGGAAATTCAACAATTTCTGGCCCTTGATTACCGGGATTCCGCGTAACGGCACAGAAATTCGGCGACGGTTTCCGCATAAGGACACCGTCTTCAAGAATGAGTCCCATTTCGTGAAATTTTCCTGCTAATCCCGGATTAGCAGGAAAAGCCCCCGAAATGGCTCATTCTTGCAGACGGTGTCCTTATGAGGATATTTTCGCCGAATTTCTGGGCTGTTACGCGGAATCCCGGTAATCAAGCCCCAAGAAAGTGTTGAATTTCCGCGAGACACTAAGCACTCGATAATCTGAATAACCGGTAACGGTATTTCCTTCCAAAATTTGCCGGAATCACACCGCTGGCGGTGCGGCATGTGCGCTGGCGACAGAATATCCTGAAACGCAAAAGCGGAACTTCTCCTCGTACTGGCAGTTGCTGTTGAAATTGACCGTAATGCACCACAGCCATATCCGTGGATACCCGGTACCTGCCCGAACCACCATTCTATTCAATGTTCAACAGGGCCGACACGCTCGGTACAGAAAATTGGGACAGCAGCTACGCAATCATATTATCTTATGACGCATACCAAGCTGTCAGTGTTTTTTTTCCTTGCTTTTTCTGATATATCTGACTCAAACTCAGAGATATTACTTATCTGGCTAGAAGGATCGTACACGATAAACAAGATAAATACTCCGGCAGGGAATTGAACAATGTCTGCTGCAATTTCTTCGTTAATTTGACTTAATTTTCTTGTATGTCTGGGATATTTACACTCTATCAACAAATCGTACTCTCTTAGTTCATGGTCAGGCACAACCTTCGTGGTTCCAAAATTCACTACGGGAAACTCTCGCAGTAAATCTTCTTTGTCATTTGCCAAAACAGATTCCACGTAATCGTTTAACTGTTGTTCGTTTGCAGGCTTTTGTTTCTGGAAAGCAATTGGAATTGCTTGTCTGAAGCGCTCAGACAATTTTTCTGCCATACGCTGTGATTCCGGCTTCAAGTATTCTCTTTCAGATATTATTCCATAAAAAGACTTATGTGGAACGCTTGATGAGAGGTCTTCCCCTCCCCTTATGCTTAATAAGCCCCGTGATACATCCTTGCTGTGTTTTTGGGCAAGGGAATATATATTTTCGAAATTCTCGTTTATATCTTCTAGCTCCATAAAATATTTTTCATGGAACTGATCTTCTGTCATTTTCCCGAAACCTAAAGCTTGCCCTATGTATCCAATTGTCGGAGCTGCATCCTCACCTAAATCTTCTTCAAAGCGAGTTCCGTAAACACCCCCCTTATCCCACTCTTGAATACCAACCGCATACATAGCTATTCTTCTGTCAACACATTGAAAGCATTTTCCGCAATGATTGCTGCTGTTCGATCTCTGATAAGGGGATGCGCTGCAAGAGACGGTACTGCTAATCAGACCCGCCTGATTAAAATTCTCGATCTCACGTAATACGTCAGCTTTAGTTGACCACTTAAAAGGATTTTGTATCTCTATGGAAATGTCCTGATCATTTCTTATTTCTCTCGCTACCATGGAAAGAAATTCGGCCATTAGGCGAAGGGTCTTTGGATGGGTGGTTCTGCTGGCGCGGGAATTCATCATGTCTTGTCTTTGTCTTGGTAGATTCAAGGAAGTGACTCCGTTCTCATAAAAGAAGAATTCATCGGTTTCCAGAGAAAAGGAAATGGCAAACGCCACGGCACAATAGAGAAAAGCTCTGGTGCGCTGTGTCTCTTCTATTGCCCTGTAGCCTTTTAAGCTGCATTCGAATTTGTAATGTTCCACTCTGTCGAGGTATTTATTTCTGAGTGCATTAAAAAGCCGATCCTGAGTGCGTTTGGTGCCGGGTTGTCCAGACTGATGACTAACAAGGATGATTTTTCTTTCCTGATTTTCGCTAACATGCTTTATGGTGCCGGCAAGTGAATCCAATCCTCCGGAAAAGAGAATGATACCTTTATCCTTGTTGTAGAATGATGCAAGATTAAAATCATCTCTATCAAAGAGGCCTTGTTGGGAAGTTCGATGACCGGGCTGGAACTCGAATTTGTACTCTCTGTCCCCAGTCATGAAAGCAAGTGTTTCGGATAATATGCTTTTAATTTCCTCTCTGTTCCAAAACTCATCTTTCCGCACCTTGATAGCAAATCGCATGAATCTTCCCCATCTGTGGTATTCCAGTAAGTTTTTGTCCCCCCTTGTAGCGGAGCGGTCAGCGGCGAATACATATGCGGCTATTTCCAGCAAGTCCAGTATTATTTCCGGCAAGTGAACAACATCTTGGACAAACTCGGCGAGTTTGATCCTGACATTAGGCTCATCTCCAAGGTAATTAAACTCATGTTCCTTAGTGTCTTCAGAAACTGGTGTGGATAAAGTTGCTCCATTGCACAGAAAGACATGTTTCGAAGCGGAGGAAGTCATTTTGATTCCTCCCGCAAAAATTCTTCTTGCAATTTTGCAAAAACCTTATCTATAAATCTTTGTTTTGTTTCTTCGTTCGGAATATTGTCTACAGCGTATTTATTAAACCATCCAGCCGAAAAAGATTGGGTTATCTGAGCGGTTTCAAAAGCGTGTCTGGATACCTCGCCGACATATTTTTTCAATTCGGCATCAAACCTTTCCTTTTCCCCAAAGGAAAGATGTTCGGAAGTGATACGGTCCAGATAGTAATCCAAATACCGTTTCGTCAGACAGCCGAAAAAGGACTTCGACAGTTCACAGAATCCCGCTCCTCCGCCCAGTCTTTCCCAGGATTGAGAAGATTCACTGTCCGTGGGATGAAACAGGCTCGCCTGACGGGGAAGATTCTCCTTATGAAAATCTATCAAAGCATCGCTGGCCGCACGCAAAGCAAGCTGCGCATACTCCGAATTAATTTCCGTTTCAGGGATTTCTTCTTTTATCGCCTGGATAACCGACGAAACAGTCGGACTGTCCGAGTTATCCGGTTTTAAGTTCCCTATCCTGTTGTCAAAGTCTGGGTGAGAATACGCATGACTTAGCTGAATAAATGCTGACAAAACGGTTTTGACGATTTCATCCGTTCCGAGTTTTCCATATCGAGTTCTAACGTTTTTCAGCACATGCCGCGCGATATCGTCGGTGGAATGCTCCTCGGATTTGTAAAGAATCCGCAGTTTGTCTATGATGGTTTTCCAAGTCTGGCTTTTTGGTAATCCTCCAAGTCTTTCGTGTCCCATTTTAAATCTCCGAATTCATCACACCACTTTGAACCTCTCCACTCAATTCCGTAAAATCCGTGAGCGTGAATATGTCAAGGAGCCCTGATTATCCCTTTATTTCCAAAGAGCAACCATTTAACACTCTAATGCAGGTTTGAGTTTACGGAATCTCGGGAGTTTCTCAAACATGTCTCCCGACATCAAGTCCGAAGCGTAACGCTTTAGTTTCGTTCGCAACAGGCAGATAAAATTGAGAAGTAGTCCAGATGGTGGTGATAGCCTCCAGAGTTATCGGCGCTACGAACCATCTTTGGATAAAAGGTTCTTTGCGTCATTATCGGAAAATCCCGCATTGACAAGCCACCTGCGGAGCAGGAGTTTTATGTTGTCGCTAAGTTCGGAAAACTTAATTCGTTCCGCAATCTGCTTTCTCATGTAAGGTGTCTTGTTTTTCCTCCCTCCCTTACCGTCAACAGCCTTTGAACCCATCCTTTTTATGAAGGCATCTTTGTCTCCGAATTCAACCCCGATCAGGTCGGCGAAATACTCGCATCGTCTGCCTGACAGACCTGAAAATATAGATGATTCTAGGTCGCCGTTCAGAAAGCATGTCGGCACAGGGGGTTTTGAATCCGAAAACTTCTTGTTGACTTCACTTAAAAGAGCACGCCATTCCTTGAAGATTTTGTTCCTGAGTTTATCCTCCGCGTCCTCCAGTTTTCGGGATATTTCCTGACCGATGTTGATATTGTTATCTTCCAATGCTTCCTTGGTACTGCTTATGGCATCGCCGTCAGGAACCACCAGAAAAGCCAGCGGGCCTCTTGTTCCCCCTCCGTTGAGCGCATGCAGGAGTTTTATCCACGGGGAAAAATCGCTGCTGCCTCCGACTTTTATGACAAAAAGATTCTCGACGCGACCGCTCGGGTCCCGTCTTGCCAAGCGACGACGCAGCCCTTCAAAAAAGGCCCGGTCCCCCTCCCCTTCAACCAGGAGCACCGAAGTCGCAAAAATCATTTCCGCGCCTTGCCCGCTCAGCAGTGCCGTATGGATATCTGATCTTCGTGGATCCGGTTCTTCTTTTGGCTGATGAATCTTCCTGTCCACAGCCAGCAGGATGCTCTCGTATCTCGCCTCCTCGACCAAGATCGGACTGTGCGTTGACACCAGGGTCTTGTAACCGTACTTGTCGGAGAGGAGCTTGCGCGCGACGATTCTCTGCAGAGAAGGGTGTAAAAATGCCTCCGGTTCTTCTACGGCGACTATAAAACTCCTATTGTCTTCTCCGAGAATTACCGAAGCCGCCGCCATATCCAGAACGGATTGTAGCCCAGCCCCGACATCCGCAGGTTCCACCCCCGAATTATCATGGCCGCCCGTTATGAGTTTGAACCTGATTCGGTCAAGCGTCCATTTCAAAAGGTCCTGGTCCGCTTCGTTTTCATAGAAATCCAAGACCGGAGATTCAAGCAGTCCGCCCGGCAACGATTCAGCCAGTTTGTCAAGCATCGGATCAAGAACATCTTCGGCCATTTCTTTGAGTGATTCTATCGCCCTTAAAATTTTCTTGTGTTCAGTTGTTGGCCCGGACGGAGTTCCCGGATGCAGAGCACGTTTCGCAAGCTTCTCTTTGAATAATTGCTGAAACCGTTTCTGAAACTGAGGCGATTTTGCATCACGCGCCGAGGGGATGAAGATCACAGAGTAAATTTCCTGAATATGATGAAGCAGTTCCTTTGCCTTCGGATGGCTAATCCCTCTGCTTTCTCTTCTGGGTTGTCCCAACTGGATAAAGGCCAGAGGTGTTCCTGAAACATGAAAACCGACGCGCAGGATTGCATAATTGCCGTAGCACTCAAATTTTCGCGCAGTCCTGCCGTCCGGGATCCAGACTGTAAGCGTGATTCTTCGCGCTCTGTGAAGAGCTGACCGCGACGGAAGCAGCAGGGCCTGCTCTTCTTGACTCAACTTGTCATTTTCAAACAAACGGTCCGGATCCGCATCATTTATCAGCCAGGCTAAAAGCTTCAGTGCCGATGTCTTGCCGGCGTGGTTTCGACCTACAATTAAGGTTTTTTCGTTCTGGAGCGGAAGCGTGGCGTCGTAGAATCCTCGAACATTCTCATAGCGGATGCTGACCAGTTCAAAATTTTTCTCTGTTTTTACGGACATTTCAGAATCTGATTGCTACCGGACCATAAGGTCATTTTCATCCAAACGGCTTCGTTCACGTGGACAGCGGGTTGTCGGCTGAAACGCCTGACTGAATTCGGGAAGCTGCCTCTTCAGTATTTCGTTATGGTAATCGGAACCGTTTCTCTACAACGCTTGTCCTTTTGATTAGCCTGTTTGAATTTTTGAGTGATAATCGTACAGGTATTCTCGTTGCCGACAAGATTTTTCGAAATTGTTTCCGAAGCTGCGTTCGCAAAAATCAAGGAAAGAACTTACCTCTGTGTGTAACGATGCGGAAATCCGATATCTTTATGCGACCCGGAAATTTTCCTGACATGGCCTGCAATCCCACAGCAGAGGAGACCGAATCCTATGAAAAAATCCAACCATAAACTAAAACCGGACGAGACCGTTCAGAAAATGCTTGTTTCGACCACCAGCAGGATGGTGGGCGAATATGAAAGCGATACTATTGTTATCACTCTTGCCCTGTCCAGCAATGATTTGCCCCCCCGCATGCGCATTATTGAAAACCCGTTATCCAGGTCGGCATATATAATCGCACTCGAAACGCCGCCGAGAAACAGGAATGCCAGCATAACTGTGCCGAATTACTCTGCCACGGGGGAAACCATCTGCGCCTATCTTTCCGTGCTGTTCGGGAAAAGGTTCGATTTCCACGGCTCGGTAGAAAGAACCGGATATTACCAGATTCCCGACCTCGCGGCATATGGAAGAATCTGCAACCCCAAGTTGCCGTTCAATTCCCATGAAGAAAGAAGCTGCTTTCCCGTACCTATGAAAATCGACCGGTTCGAATCAATCGAAAGAATTTTCACCGACCCCAAAATCGACAAGAAGCTCCTGTCAAAATTAGACGCTGTCTGCAAATTCTATATGCAGGCGCTACAGAACGCGGAAATCGATCCGGAGATCGCTTACCTCCATCTGATCACCGCCGGGGAGATACTCTCAAGTTTTTTCTCATATTCGCAAAAAGAAATACTTGACCAAGAAACCCTGAAAGATCTTGAGACCATAAAAAACGAAATTGAAGGTGGAGACAGTATAGCAAAACGCATGTCCGGACGTCTTACCTCCGTAAAGAGAAGTTTCGTGAAATCGCTATGTTCCTTGTTGGACGACCCGTTTTATACGACGGACGGAACCGAAGAAAACACCTGTTATTTCACTCCGGCAAATATAGAAAAAAGCGTCGGCGCGGCGTATGACCTGCGCAGCACGTACGTTCATACGGGCGTCTCTTTCGAGAGATTGATAGAACCTTCCGTATTTGACAAAGACCTCCGGCCCGACAACTTGGTAGTAGACGATAAAAATTTCGCCAAGATTTTGAGAAAAGCCCCTACTTTTCCCGGACTGGAACGGTTAATGCGATACTGCATTCTGAGGTTCATGTCTTCGCGTAAGCTGCTGGACCCTAATCCTGAATGACCCGCTCCTGTCCGTTTTCGGCCCGCCTTCCGGGGAACCAGACAGGATTTCATCCCAAGCAGCCGGGAAAAGAAAGGTTCACGGAAGCTGCCGACAGTCCCGGGCGCACGAACCTGCCTTCCCGGTTCTGGCCAGATATTTCCAGCGAAGACGCTCTCTCCAGACCGTCACCGCTCCGAAAGGATTTCTTTAGCCTCCCCGATGTCAATCCTGGCCTTGGTTCCATGCTTCTCCAGCATGTGGAGCAGGTTGGACCCGTTGAGAAGCGTAATGGGCTTGTCCTTGGCGAATTCATACGAATCCGCTCCGTAATCAGACGTCGTGACCAGGATGCCCTTTGTCGCTCCTTCGTTAATGACCGTTCCGTAGAGGTCCCGAACCGCCGCTACGCCGACGGTGTTCGTGTACCTCTTTGCCTGAATAACGATCTTCCCGCCGCGTATCGGATCGGGATCAAACGCAATCGCATCGACTCCCCCGTCTCCCGAAGACCGGGTAACGCGGACTTCTCCGCCTACGGAACTGAATTCAGCTTCAAAGAGTTCACGAACCAGATGCTCGAAGTCTTCCCAGTTCATCGCGGCAAGGTTCGTGCTGTCATCAATACCGGCGGCCACTTCGTAGTGGTCCCGAAACCGCCGGTCGGACTTGTTCAGCTCAAGGATCGCCTTGACCGGAGTGACCGTGGCGAGGCTGGCGCTTCCGACGCCTCTAAGCGCCCTGAAGCAGGCTTTCGGGTCAATGTTCGCCAGATTGATCTTCATGAACTCATCTTTGCCCGACTGTACGGACATGATGCAACTGGTCCGCAGGTGTCCCGTGGCGGGATCGGCAGCCGTCACGAAACCGTTGAAGGTTACGGCCCTCAGGGCATTCGCCTCGTCGGCCCCGAACAGTTCGTAGAGCGTTCTGATGGCTATCTGGTAGCAGACGGAGTTGTAAAGGGCCCTGGACTTCGCGGCCGGCAGGAATTTTTCTTCAAGCACGTCCCGACTGGCTACGTAGCGCACCGAGACGCGCTTGGGGATATCGTCCATCCCGGGCAAAGCGTAATTGACAACCAGCATCCCGGAATCTCCCGAGAACTGAATTTCAAAATCCGAGGGAAAACCGTCGGGATACGCGGAACAGCTCAGGACAGTCCCGAAGTACTCCGCAACGGCGGCCTCATCACCGGAGAGATACCTCTTCTTCCGGCGGTCGGCTTCTTCCCTGCGGCGGAGCCGCTCGGCGCGGGCAGCCTCAATTTCCCTTTTCTTTCCTTCCCAGCGAAGCAGATCTTTCCGGTAAGCGGCCTCCTGTTCCTCCAGGATTTTCTTTTTTTGTCCGGTGAGCGCATGGTGAAAAAGTATCTCTTTACGGTAATCCTCGGGTCTCGGTTCGGAAGGAATCTTTTCATCTTCGGGCCCGACGGATCCCGGAGCGGAAAAAGGGTTGATGTCTTTCAGGAAATACTGAATCGTGGGCTCACCGACCGACGACAGCACGCGCGCCAGTATCTGTTCCAAGGATTCAATAAGCTCCTGCGACTCTCCGGTAAGCCTTTGCGCTTCCTCGGTTCTCTTCGCTTTATGCGCCGCAGCCCGTCTGCGCTGCCATTTTCTGGACCATGTCTTAACGAGATTGTTCAGCTTGTCCTCGAGAACATCCCTGTCAGCCGCCGTCAAGTGCCTGGTTTCGTTCAGGCCCGAGTGGCTCACGCGTACCTGGTATCCCGAGCGTCTTCCTGTCGCGGTATATCTTGGCTCAATTCTCCCTTTTTTAATCATGGTCGTCTTCGCCTGGAAACACGAACAAGCTTTCCTACTGCGATTGCCTGCATGACGAGGTGTGCCGATTACAAGTCCTGATCACTACGTCCCCCCTCCCCGGCGAATATCATCTATGTTATGACGAATAGAATACAGTTCAGGAAATATCCTTCCAAGCGCACTGTTGGCCGAAGGTGCAACAAACCCTCTTAAGGAGGAAACAAACATGCTGATCATCAAGCCCTGGGGACGAAACGAAACGGACTTCAACGAATCAGGCGACCTCTTGAAGACAGCCTGACTTCCCGTCGAACCCAGACTGAACGAGTCAGTGTTTTCATACCGAATCAAGTTCCTCCTCGAGTCGCTTGAAACATTCATGAGCTTCCTCCAGCCAGCGAAGACACCCGTCGGCTTCTTTTCTTTTTATCTCGCCTCTTTGTCTGCGAAGACATTGAAGAAGGTACTTCTGCAATATGTCAGCAGCTTCCCGGCATCTGTCCAGCTTGTCGGTCATGTGGCTGTCCAGTCCGTCCGTCTCTTTGAGTTCGGCTTTAAACTTTAAATTTTTCTCCTTAATTCTGCCGATTGCCTTTATTGCCATTTGCAGCCTGGCGTTTCTTGATGCCGGTTCCGACGGAGGGCGTATTCCCTCCGCCACCGTGGTGAACTCGTGCAGCATATCAGCAAACAGTTTCTGTCTTGATGCCCTTTTCACTGTATCATAACCCAAGCGCGTGATTCCGACGCGTAAGGAACTTTTCGCGTATTCGCAACGAGAAAAGATACCTGAAACCGCTCGGCAAAGCGTAAGGTCGAACCAAGACCGGTTTTTGGACGTACGCGTTCAGAGAGAGGCCTGTTTTCCCTGCCGGTGATTCCGGGAAATTCGCCCGACCCGCCCCTTCCGCAAACAGGATTTCTCCGAAACTCTCAAGTCAGCGTTCAAGCACTTTTTCGGAATCAAACCCCGGCGGAAGAGGCTTGAAACCATACTTGTTCCCGGGGTCCGGCTTGTACTGAAAATCCCTCAACACGCCTATATCGATCTCGGTGATCAGAACGCACGGGTTTTCGCCGCCTTTTACGTAGAGCATGGTTTTGTCTTCCGTTTTTGTCGGTCTCAGGACGCATGAACCGCCATACTGGGACGCGTTCGACTGAACGACATAGCAGTGCAGGTCTCTCACCGCAGATTCCAGTATGTGTGCGTAGTAATTTGTATCCCGGTTGCAAACGCAGGCGAACAGAACGTCAATCTCCGATTTGAAGAGCATCCGGTGTTCGATGTCGGAGAGCTCGAAGCAGTTATAGCTTGCGAACGTGATGCTGTTCCAGCTGATCCTGTTGTAATAATCTTTATCATTGCCTAGAGCGCCTGCGGGCAGCAGTCTCAGGTTTTCAATCAATCTCAGTTCGTCCGGCGCGTAGTGGTTCTTACGCCTCGCGGTCATGAAGCAGGAATTGTATTTCTCCGACACTTTGAAAGGCAGCAGTTCCACCAGCAGGTTGTACACGATACCTTTTGCCTCCCAGTGCTCAAGCCCGAAAATCATTGCCTGTCTGTGTCTCCGGCAATGGTCCACCATGAAGGGCAGCCAGCTTACGGGAATTGAGAGTTCGGGCATGACGAGTATGTCTGCCTTTTCCTCGATGGTCTGGTTCAGTATTTTGTAAAGATCCTTCTGTCTTCCGAATCCTGTGTTCGGTTTCTTGTCTTTCCTTACGGCTTTTTTTATGTCCGATTCCTCGATCTTGATGTTGGCCAGAGCGATTCGCATTTTCTTCGGGGGAGATTCAGTTTTTTTGCCAATGGAAAAAATGAATTTCCGAACTTTCCCGCCATCTTCCTTGCCCTTAACTTTTTTCTTGTCCCCGGACTTGGAAAAAGACTTCCTGAGTCTCTCGGCAACTTTTCTGTTCACCAAAGTCTGCAGGTCCTCGCCGGTTTTTCCGTCTTCGGAACGCTCGACGGGAACATTGAAAAAATACTCTTCATATTGCTTTTGAAATATCCTTTGCCATCTCAAAAGCGCTGTTGACCTTCCTTCGGCCAAAGCTTTCTGCAGGTAGAACGACTGCCATTCGTCAAAATGAATGAGTCTTGGGGAAAGAGCAATTTTCCTGTCTTTCAGATCCGGATTCTTCATATCCGAATGGGCGTTACGGAATTCCCGTTCATCGGTTAAATCGCCCGTGAAGCCCGTGAAGTTGGCCAGGGGACAGGCGACAAGATTATGGCGGATGGTGTTCGAGTCACGAAAGGCCGCCGCCAGATGTCCTATGCCTTCTTCCCTTACAAGAGTGCCAAGCAATCGTTTGCCTTTTCCTCTTGGCTCCTTTTTCTCGTCTTTGAACCGGAACAAATCCACTTCAAGAAGAGCGACGCATAATCCCAGGGAGATTTTGTTGTAAAGCCTGAGATCCTCCCGTAATTTTCTGGACAGCTTGCCTTTTGCCTCCCCTGCGGCCGACAAAGCTTTTATCTTGGCTATCTCGGAATCCAGGGACTCATAAAATGTCCTGACGAATTTATTGTCCTTGACGACTACCGCGTACTGATAGACTTTTTCCCACAGCCGACTGAACCGCAGGGCGTTTCTCCCCTTGAAAAAACGCTCAAGCTGGGGAAGCACGGACTCTTTCCTGTCCACTTCGCAGAGCCTGTGCAGGGTAATATGCTTGGCGAGATATTCTGCCAGCTTCGTTTCATTCTCCACCACCCCCGCGACGCTCCGCGGCTTGCTGTGCGAACCCTCGTAGACGACATCGTACGCGAACCTGTCCAGATCCCTGTCCACATCCTCCCCGGGCAGAAACCTGAACGCGCTGCTCCGCTCCTCGATCTCCTGCCTGAATATCTCAAGCCCCACTTGGCTGTGCTCCCTGTCAAGCAGATGAAGTATCAGTTTGTCCCGCTGGATCGGAAGGCGGTTATCGTCAACTTCAGCGTAAAAATATGGGTCGGAGTCTTTTTCCCCGTCCCTGACAAGCTGTCCGCCGAGAAACTTCCCGACAAAAGATTTGATGGAAGTCCGAATCGCCTTGTCCTTTCCGGGGTTCCTGAACACCATTATGATGTCGTCCACGTAACGTCCGTAGTAATCCGTCCTGACGGTTTCAAGCATCTCTCCGTCAAACTCCGCAAGGTACCAGTTGGCGAGTATGGAGGAAGACGCAAACCCGATGGGCAAGAAGGTTTTGCCTTCGCATTCAGGATGAGTGGACTTCAGAAGCGAAGCTGTTTTCTCGCGATAGGCGGAGAATATTTTTTGCAGAGAATCGGTCAGCTTAAACGCGAAACCGCGAAGCCAGTCGTCGTCTTCAAAGGCTTTTTCAATCCGATTCACGATTTTTTCAAAGTCCAGGTCGACTTCGTAGAAGTAAGATTTGAAGTCAAAAAACAGCAGCGCCACGTCTTCGTCCTTCTTTGAGATTTCCTTGGCGACCTTGAGCGCCCGGTCACGCCACGAACTGTATTGCTTCCCATATAATCTAAACAGAGTGGTGAAATTTCCTGTGTTTTTCTGCCGGGTGAAATTTTTCGCCGAGTCTTGCAGGCGGTTGCCGTAGCAGCATTCTTCCAAGTCTTCCTCCACCAGGGGACCGACAATCAGGCACCAGAGAACTTCGACTATGTGCAGTTCAACCGGGGCGATGATGAAGTAGTTCACCCTGTCCGCAAGGTACTTGGACGAAGTGGTTACGTTGCTGATGAAAAGTCCGCCCTTCCTACTGTCGCCGTTTTTATCTTCTGGACTCTCGATCGATTTTGGCAGAACGCGGCAGTCGATGGATTCAAGCCATTTCTCGAAGGCGAGACTTGTCGTGAAATCTTCGCGGCGGAGCAGGCGGGAAAGTTCCCCAATGCTTTCGTCAAACGAACCGCATTCGAACTCAGCTATTTTCTGCTTGAGGAAAAAATTCAGGTTCTCATAGTAGGAGTAGCTTTTGAGATAAAGATAAGCCTGTTCAACGATACCCTTAGTCAGCTTGAAATTTTCGGAAGCAGGTCTTTTCGATTTCATGATCTCAAATTCTCCTCATCCACGACAACAATCGCCGGAAAAAATCCCGCTCCCGGCGCCAGGGAAAATTCCCCTTAACCGTCGGCGGGACAAAAAAAGGGGGCGACCTTTGTTAGGAAGCCCCCTTCATTCAAGCTTTGTGAGCTTTGATTTTGTTTTTATTTTATGAACTGATCGATGTAAACCATCAGCCTCGTCTGGTACGCCCAGATCGTATCCTCGGCTGCGGAACCGTCGCCCGCCTGTTGCTCAATCAGATCGGTAAGACCGTCTCCGGCAAGCACCAAGCTTCCGATGAAGTCAAGGTTTACGCCCGGATGAAGCGTCCAGGTAAGCGTTCCCTCGATCTCCGTACCGAGATAGCTGTCGGCTTCAAAAGACCCGTCATTGGCAATACCGCTACCGAATCCTCCGCTGTCAAAAGCAGAAACCGCTTTCGTCTCGTCGTTCCAGGCGAACAGAACCTGAGGAGTGAACCCTAGGTTGTCGGCAAGCTGCATGTTGGCGTACGCCCTGGCGTAGATAGCGTTTATTACGCTTCCCTCTATCTGGTAAATAGTCGGAATGACGTGCTTGAAGAGAAGGTTGTCTACGTTGTAGGCAGGGCTGAACGGAAGGGCGTTACCTTCAATCTTCGTAGGTGTAGAAGCATCGTCACCCTGCGCCCAACCGGCTTCAAGACCTATCGTGCTTACCTGAGCCATCATCGAAGGATAGATCTCGAGGCGGCCCGCCATGTCGAAAGCATATTCAAACTCAAGCGGGAGGTTTGCTCCTTCCGCGCCTAAAGGCGTATCCAGCTCTCCCCCACCGAACATCTGGACCTCGTAGCTGAAGCTCCAGTTAGCGGCTTTAAGCACGAGCATACCGGCGTAGAGCGAAGTGCGGTCGACATGCCAACCGCTAAAGCCTTCATCACTGAATATGTTGTCCTGATGTATGTACGGGAATCCGTAAGCTCCGACGGTTACGTTTACGTCTCCCATCTGCTGGTTGTAGATACCCGCGGCGGCAAGTATGTCGTAACCCTGACTGTCGTCACTGGGAAGAAGCCCGGGACCGCCGTTATTGAAGATATCAGACACGAGAACCAAGGTGAAGGTTCCGGCTCCGGCGGGGAAGGACTTTAACCAAAGAGCCCTGTCAACCACGAAACCGAGGTCGGAATGCGGATCGTGTCCGCCGTTTGCGAGAATTCCGAGACCCCAGTCAAAAGGCTGGCGTCCTATCCTCACGAAACCAAGGTTGTTCGGAAGAACTATGTCCGCGTGAAGCATGCGCACGGAGAAAAACCCGAATTCTTCATCTACCGCCTTGCTACCCGTCAGGATAGCGCCGTTGAAACGGTCGCTCGGCCTGAGGTCGGACAGCACCACGCTGTCATCCTCGCCGAGTGTTCCGCCGAAGAAGTGGGAAGTCGCTCCACCCCATATCATGTTGCTCGCCACGTCAACCTGGGCCCTCACGGTAACCGCGTCGCTTAGCCCCAGCTGCGGGGTGAGCCTGAGCGTCGTATCGACAACGTTGATCGTGTCGCCGTTATTTACGGCGGTGGCGTTGCCGATGATACGAGCTCTCGTTCTCATGTAGCTCGGGAACCCGCCAAGCGACCAGTCTATCGCGAATGACGGAACCGACATACCGAGAACGGCAAAAAATATTATAAGCCATCTGGCTTGAATCATCTCTCCTTACCTCCTGTAAAATTTATATTTCCAAAATAAACGATCATGCCCTGATCCCCCTTAAACGGACGCAGAGTATGATCAAACTCCTTACAAGCTTACTATAAAAGCAAGCTCAATTCAAGCGTTTTTTTCCTTAACGGAAAATCACCCTGTTCTTAATACGCACTTAACAGTAAACCACAAAGGCTCCCGTGTCAAGAGTTTTTGACCGAAAATCCGAACGCGGGGAAGCGCAACGGACTCAGAAAGCGCGGCCAGTTCGCAAACCCCGGGCGATACGAAAACACCCGCGTCGTCCCGCACGGCGCGCAGACGGCGGAAGTCCCGCCCGGATTCCGCTTTCACCGTAAGCGCCTCCGCCCGGAAAACCAAAGCGCAACAAACGGAACGAGACCGAGCGCAGGCGAGAGCGCAAGCTGCGCCGCGGCGCTTCTCCGCAGGGGCTCCTTCATCGCCATTATCCACGAGTAAAGCGAAGCCGGGTCCCCGATTAACCCCCTCGCCGCCTCGCAGAATAAAAAAACGTTCTTCGGGCTCAGGAGAGAAACGAGCAGGCTGAACAGAAGGAATATAAGAACCCCCTCCGCCGCCAGAGCGAGCGCCCTTCCCCACGCGAGGGACCCGGCGGCCTTCCTCGCAAGGTTCCCCCCGCAGTACCCGGGAAGCATCCCGCAGAAAACGGCCGTCATCACGAGGCTTATCCCTAAAGCGAAAAAAAAGACCAGGCACTTCCCGAAAACTCCGGCCGTCCCGCCGAAGGCCGGGATCGCGCCGTCCCGCACCCCCCAGGCGAGCGGAAGAAGCAGGGCCAGCATCGCCCCCTCAAGGAAACCGCTTCTGAGCCCCGCCCCGAAAAAAGCGAGCGTTCCCCTCACCGTAAGGAAGTCAGAAGGTATGTCCTGCCCCGTCCGCTCTATTACATGGTAGCGCTGTATCTCCGATATCGCGTCCACAAGATTGCGCGGCAACGCGCGGGACGAAGACGACACGGGCACGAACCCACCCCTACCTCCGCTCACGGTCCTTCTCCTCCATATATAAAGAGAGGGAAACCGGCGGTTTTTCCGTCCCTCCGCTCCCGCGGATCCGCCGCCCCGAAAAATTTTTCAAAAAAAGTTCTGGACATTTGAATCTAAATGTAATACATTGTAATTCAGATATCAAAAAATGGCAGGAAAAGAAGAAGATGTCAACAGCCGGAACAGAGAAAAAAACCTGGAGAAAAAACACTTGATCGGACTCCGCGCAAGGAAGCTCCGCGACATCCCCCCGCCCGCGGGGGCGGCCATAGGAGAGGGAGTCGCGCTTCTTCGCGGCCCCGGCGCGGGGCCCGCCCCGATAACGGTTCCCGACTCGGACCGCGAGGGGCACATATTCACCATGGGCGCCACGCGGAGCGGAAAGACCCGCCTCGCCGAGGCCATGATAGAGCACGACATACGGGCGGGGCGGAGCATACTCTGGATAGACCCCAAGGGGGACAACGCCATTTTCTCGAAGATAGTCGCCGCGGCCGGGGAGGCGGGAAGGGAGGACGACCTTCTTTTCTTCTCCCCCGTGCACCCCCGCTACTCGGTAAGGATAGATCCCCTCTCCCACTACTTCATGCCCGAGGAGGTGGTTAACCACGTGGTCTCGGGCGTGCGCGTGCGCGAGGAGTTCTACTTCAACGTGGCCTACGAGGTGACGCTCGTAGTGGTGCAGGGCCTAATGCTCATATCGAGGTCCCTCGGGGAGCGGCCCGAGTTCACGTTCCGGAGGATAAAGGAGAACATAGGCTACAGGGAGCTTGAGGGCCTCCGCGCCCAGGTGGCCGACATAGAAGGCCCCGAGGCGGAGGAGATCCTAACGAGCCTCGACCAGATCCTCTCCTCCCCCCAGGACTACTTCTCCAAGGTCTCCTCGAGCCTCCGCGCCGTGATAACGTCGCTCAGCTCAGGCTCCGTCGGGGAGATAATCGGAAAGGACACCTCGAACCGCTTCATAGAGCGCCTCGAGGCGGGAAAAAGGGTAATACTCGTGGTGCAGACGGGCTCCCTTCTCACAAGGAAAACGGCCCACATAATGGCGCGGGTGCTTCTCTCCATGGTGCAGAGCTTCGTCGGCAGGGTGCTCGCCTCCCACCGAAGGATCGACCCTCCCCTGGCCGTCTACGCCGACGAGGCGTCGAACGTGCTCTACTTCGGAATAGACGACCTTTTCAGCAAGGCGGGCGGGGCCGGGGTGTGGCTTCACATGCTTACCCAGAGCCGCCAGGACCTGGTGGCCGAGCTCGGCCCGGCCTACGCGGGAAAGATCCTCGACAACACGAACACCAAGATAGTCTTCCGCGTGAACGACCCCGACACCGCGGCCTGGGCCTCCCGGATGGCCGGGACGGAGAAAAGGTTCTCCCCCGTTATGAGCCTCGGCGGGGGCCTGAGCGTGAGGGAGACCGAGGAGAGCAGGATTCCGCCCGAGAGGTTCCTTCGGCTCGGGCGGCGGGAATTCTACGCCTTCACCTTCGACGGCATATACAGGGGCAGGACGCTTGACGTGCGCCCGTGCGGGGAAATACGGTTCCCGGAGATAGAGAACCTATGAAGGGGGAAAACAGATCCCGCATGAAATACCTTCCCCAGGTGGCGATCGGCTGGGAGACCGCGGCCGTCTTCTCGCTTCTCTGCTTCTCGCTCGGCGCGGCGCTCTGCGCGCTCGCCATGAGGGGCAGGAGGGAGAAACCGGGCGGGCCCGAGGCAGTAGAGTTCGAGACGGCTTCTTCGAGGCGGGCCCTGCGGAGGGAGAGCGGAGCGGAGCCGGGAACCATAGGGGCACTCGCCGAGAGCCTGTGGCTGAGGGCCGCCCCCGAGGCGCCGCCCGTGCTCTCGGACTCGGAAACCGAGTCCGGCCCCACTTTCAGAAATCCCCAGACCCGGGCCTTCTGGGCGGAGGAGATAGATCCCCACCGCCGCCTCTTCGAAAAAAGGGGCGAACTCCAGGTAATAGAGAGGATACTTCTTGAGCTTGACGGACACGGCCTCTGCTCAAGCGTCGTCTCCGGGGACGGAAAAAGCGAGTTCCGCCCGACCGCGAGGAGGTTCTCGCGCATAACCCTGCTTGACCACTCGCTCCGGGTCGCGCGGCGCATGAGGGAAATACACGACTCTCTCTACACGGAGAGAGTCCTCTTCGGAAAGCATCTGGTAGCCGCCCTGGCACACGACGTCGGGAAGATGGAGCACCTTCGCCCCGAAGGCGGCCGTTACGTGAAGGACGGCCACGCGGCGGCGTCCGCGAGGGCGCTTAACGCGTGGGTAATGGAGCGCGGGGGAGAAAAAGCCGCGCTCGAGTTCCGCTCCGCCGTGGACGCCGTGAGGAACCATCACAGAAGCGCGGACGCTCCCGGCCCCATCCTTGAGAACCTGAGGAGGGCGGACGCGGTGGCGCGGGAGGAGGAGTTCTCGGGCAGGCGCGCAAACCCTCGCGCCGCGGCCGCGCGCGACCAGGGGACCGGCGCGGAGCCGCCCGGGTGGCTGCTTCGCGACATCCCCCGGATACTTAACGCCCACGTGGGGCCCGCGATAAACGCGGCGGCCCTCGAGGGGCCGCCGTTCGCCCGGGCGATCTCCTCCACAAACGGGATCGTCTACGTCTGCCCCCACTACCTCCTTGACGGCGTGCGGGAGCACATGGAGCGCGAGGAGATAGCGGACATGAGGTTTTTCGACCCCTCCCGCCCGGCGGAACTGCGGGCGAAGCTTCTCGTCACGAACTCGCTCAAGGCCCGCAACTGGGTCGGCGACGGGGTGGGTGACGGCTACTACGCCGCCTTCTGGAACTACGAGCACGGGGGGAAGAAGGTGAGGCGGGGCGGATTCTGGGTGCCCGTTTTCGCCGAAGCGTTCGACGTGGCGCTCCCTGAACTCGAAAAAAGGAAGAGCGCCGAGCTTCGCCGGATCACCTCCGTTTCGCCGTGTCTTGCCCGGGGGCGGAAAAAGTAAATAAACTCAACCGGGCGGCATGTGTCCGCCCGCAAAAAAAACACACATTTCACTGGAGGTAACAACAATGAAAAACGAAAAGACAGGAAGCTTTACGCTCGTTATCGGCGAGACGCCGTACGGGCAGCTCGAGCAGGAAGCCCGGAAGAGAGCGCTCTCGCCGGGAGACTACCTCGAGATGCTGATAGAGATGGACCACATCTCGAACACGGGAAGCGCCCCGGGGAAGACGGTGTCCGTGTCGATCTCGGAGAGGCACTACTCCCTTCTTCGCCGGGAGGCGGAGGCGGCCGGGCGCGGGACGGACAAGAGCGCCGAGATGATAATAGGGATCTCGGCCGAGATGCTCCCCGAGAGGCCGCTTTCGAGGGAGAGGTTCGACGCCGTGGTGGAGGCGTGGGGAGGCGTCGACTTTCCGGGCGAGGGGAAACGGGAAGACGCCCGCAAGCGCGGAAACTCTCTTCACAAGGCCCCGTCCCGGTGACGGAAGAGACGGGGGGATATCCGTTCCCCCGGAGAGGCCTGACGACGGAAACACTGTGACATGAAAGAAGGAACGGACATATGCCGCACCCGCAATCGAGCATGAAAGGACATCCCGCGGCAAGCGGAAACCACGCCACATCAAGGAGGCAGACTCGCATGAAAACATCAGAATCGGTATTTCCCCGCGCCGCCGCGGCCGCTTTTCTGGCAATGGTAGCGCTCGCGCTTTTCTTCCCCGACGCGGCGCTCGGGGGGACCACGGGCACCGAGTTCCAGAGCATCTACACCAAGGTCAAGGGATGGTCGACGGGCTACCTCGGAAGGCTGCTCGCCCTCTGCACGTTCATAATAGGCCTCGGGGCCTCGATAATGCGCCAGACCCTCTTCCCCGCGCTCACGGGAATAGGGGTGGCGCTCGTGGTCTCCCTCGGCCCGGCGCTCATAGAGGGAATAGCCACGGGGACGTTCTAGATGAGAACGAGGATACCGAGGTACATAGACGACCCTCCCCAGATATTCTGGTGGGAGATAGACGAGGTGGCCCTTTTCAGCGGGGCGTTCGTGGTCGGGGCGCTTTCGGGCCAGGCCCTCGGGGGGCTGCTCGCGGGCTTCGCGCTTTCCTGGCTGCTCGAGCGCCTGAAGTCCGGGCGGGGAAGCGCGTTTCTCGTTCACCTCGCCTACTGGTACGGCCTCTCGGGAGTGAGGCCCGAGAGCCGAAGGCAGAGGTTCTTCGAGTGATGCTGATACGCGCCTTCCGCGAGAGATGGCTTAACCTCGCCCGGGAAAACGGCCTGCTCCGCTTCGCGGTGGGGGCGCTCTGCGTGACGGTCGCGCTTCAGGGCTGCCACATGAAAAAGCTCTCCGAGCGCACCACGGTGCACGTCCACGTTCCCGAGTACATGCGGAAGGACTTCACGGTCGGCGCGGCGGGGACGGCATCGCTTGCCTACACGGAGCAGTGGGCGCTCAGCCTCCTTCCCTTCGTCGCGTCCTTCACGGCGGAGACCGTGGATTTCAACGTGAGGCAGTTTCTCCTCTACGTCCACCCAGAAAGCTACGACCCCATCTCCGGGTTCCTGCTCGAGAAATCAAGGGAGATAAAGGCAAGCGGGGTCGCCCAGGCGTTTTTCCCGAAAACCGTGGCGGTCGAGGAGGAGGGGTCGGTCGTGGCCGTCGGCGGAAGCCGCACGAGGGTCGTCGGAAACGTGGTGACCGACCAGAGGGAGGTAGTCTACAGGATCCGCTTCGAGATCGGGGCCCTTAACCGCCCGCTCGTGACGGGACTCACCGAGGACGAAGGAGGGCACGGCGCAGATGAATTCTGATTTTCCCCCGCGCGCCCTCGCCGTCTTCGCCGCCGCGTTTTTCGCCTTCGCCGCCGCCGCGGCGGCCGCCCTCACCTTGGACCTCGGGAAAATCCGCGAGGGGGAGCCGGTGCCGCTTGGCGTGTCGCGCGCGGAGACGAACAGGATCGAGCTTCCCGAAACCATTATAAACGCCTTTTCCTCAAGCGCGGGGATGGACGTCAGGATAACCGGCCGCTCCGCGCTCGTGAGAACGGAAGACCCGGCGGAACTCATAATCCTGACCGGAAAAAGAAGGCTCACCCTGCTGCTCTCGCCCGAGGACGGCCCCTCGCGGACCGTAATAATGAGGGACGGGGACGCCCCGTCCCCCGGGCCGGGCGGGGAGGCGGCAGGCGCGCGGGCCCTTCCCTACGAAAGGGCCATAACGGAACTCGTGCTCTCCCTGGCCGCGGAGCGCGCCGGCATGGAGAAAGGCCCGGAAGAGGAACGGGAGCTCTCCGGTCCGCTTCTCCTCTCGCGCCGGGGCGGGGCGGCGTCGCCCCCGTTTTTCGCCTCGCTCTACGTCGTACGCAACTCCGGCTCCGAAACCGCCGCGCTCACGGAGAGCATGTTCTCGGCCGGCCCGGAAACGGTGGCCGTGGGCATGGAGTGGGACCGGCTTTCGCCCGGGGAGTCCTCGAGGATCTTCGTGGTCGTAAAAAAGGAGACCCGGAGATGATCGGCAGGATACGGAGAACCCTGGCCGGGAGGAGACGCCAGGCGCTCGCCGCGGCGGCCCTGCTCGGCGTGCTCGGCGCCGCGGCGCTTCTGCTTTTCCTGCTCGGAGGGGAGGAGAAGGGGCTTCTCGGGGAGAAAGAGCCGCGGGGAAGCATAAAGATACTTCGGGGAGTGGACCTCGCCCGGGAGAAATGGCGCATAGAGGGGGAAAAGCGCCTCGGGATGATAGAGGCCGAGCAGAGAGAGATAAGAAAGGAGCTCGAAGCCGTCTCCGCGGCGATCTCGGAACTCGGGGAAAAGCCCCCGCAAGACTACCCCTACCCGCCGCCCTTCGGCGCGGACGAAGCCTCGCCCCGGGCGGGATTCCCTCCCGCCCCCCTCCAGCCGGGCGCGGCGCAGCCGCCGCCCGGGCCCCCGGAGACGCAAAGCCCGATACGGGTTTTCTCCCCCCTCGGGGGCGCCCCGGCCGAGGGCCCGCCCAGGAGCCCGCGCTGCTTAACTGGATTCCCTCGGGAAGCTTCGCTCCCGGGGTGCTCCTGAGCGGCCTCGACGCCCCCACCGCGACCGCAGCCGCGAGAAACCCCCACCCCGTGCTGATACACCTCGCCGGACCCGCCCGCCTGCCGGGCCTTCGGCGCATGGACATAGCCCGCTGCCGCGTGACGGGAGCGGGGTACGGGCAGCTCGCGAGCGAGAGGGCGTACGTAAGGCTCGAGAGGATAGCCTGCGTGCTCCGCTCGGGGGACGTGATAGACGCCGGGATAAAGGGATACGTGGCCGGGGAGGACGGAAAGACGGGGATACGCGGGCGGCTCGTCTCGAAGCAGGGAAAGATGCTCTCGCGCGGAATCCTGGCCGGGTTCGCCTCGGGCTTCGGCGGGGCGGTCGAGAGCGCGAACTCGACCGCCGGGGTGATCGCCGGGGGGACGTTCACCGTGAGCCGGAGGAGCTCGCGGGACCTCGTCAGGACGGGCGTCGGGGGAGGAGCGGGGGAAGCCGGGAGGCTGCTCGCCGAGTACTACCTCAAGCTCGCCGAGGAGGTGTTCCCTGTAATAGAGATAGACGCGGGCCGCCGCGTCGACGTGATAATAACCGAGGGGACGGAACTCGTTCCGAGAAAGACCGCCTACGCCGGGAGGGAGCAAGAGGGATGAGAAAATCCGCCCTGATTCTTATGCTGTGCTCCCCGTTTCTCTGGGGCTGCGCCGGCGGGTCGTCGCGCTACGGATGCCCGGCCGAGCCGGGCTACTCGTGCAGGAGCGTCTCCGAGGTTTACGCCGGGGAGGCTTCGGGGCGGACGGGCGGCGAGCAGCCCCTGATCGGAACCCCCGGGAACGGAAAAAGCGCGCGGGGGGCCGCGGGGAGAAAGCTTCCGAAAGGCGCCGCCTTCCGCCGGGGGAAGGATGAACGGGGCGGAGCGGGCGCCGTCCGGGCCGCTCCGGCCGAAGAAGCGATGCCCGTCTACGTTCCCCCGCGCGCGATACGCCTCCGGATAGCCCCGTGGCAGGATTCCCGGGGCGTCTTTCATTCCGAAAAATACGTGTACCTGCTTCCGGGCGGGGGGCGGTGGACGATCGGCGGGAAGACCGTTCCGCTCGGGGAATCCGGGAGGGAGCGCCCGGGGGACATCCGCCTCCGGGGGGCGGGGGGAACCCCGTGACGGGCGTCACGAAAGAGCGCCTGCGGGAGCTTGCCGCGAGGGATTCCCTCTCCGGCTACCTTCCCTACGTGGCCTGGGAGGACGGGATGTACGTGCTTGCCGACGCGTCGTGCGGCTTCGTTTGGGAGATAAACCCGCTTCTTTTCGCGGGGGACGACACGAAAAGGATACTGGGCGGGATGCTCGGCGGCCGGGCGCTTCCGCCAGGGACGTCGGTGAAGTTCCACGTGTTCGCCTCGGAGATCATATCCCCGTTTTTCCCCGGGGAAGGGGCGGAGATGGGCGGGGTCTTCGGGGAGATCGCCGCCGGGAGAAGGCGGCTCTACGCGCTCGGGATGCGCGAGAGGACCGGGGTTCCGGCGAGGGACTTCAGGTTTCTGGTGTCGCTTCGGATTCCGCCGGGGCCGGGGAAAGGCGGGGACGCGGAAACCGCGTGGGAGAAGCGCGCGGAAGAGGCCCGGAAGCTCGGGGCGAACGTGTCCGGGGTCCTCGGCTCGGCGCAGCTCTACCCGCGCGGCTTCCCCCCGGGCGAGCTCATACTCCTTCTGCGCGAGGCGCTGAACCCCGACGCGCGCTGGTACGGCGACCCCTACTACCTCGGGCGGCCGGGAGGCGGCCCCTACGACCCGGCGCGGGAGATAAGAAGCCAGATAATAGACCGAGAGACCGCGATAGAGGTGCGTACGGGGGAGATATCGCTCGGGGAGACAAGCCTCCGGGGATACTCCCCCGCGTCCATGCCCGAGCATTTCTCCCTCGACGAGTTCCACGGGCTGCTCGGGGACCCGCTCCGGGGGCTCTCGCAGGTGCCCGCGTACTTTTTCCTCCAGGCGGGGTTCGTCGTCCCGGAGAGAAAGAAGGCTTCGGAGGTGAGGGGCAAGGCCGCCGTGGTGAAGCAGCAGAGCTTCGGCCTGGTGACGAGATTCATACCGAGGCTGAGGAGAAAGGCCGAGAACTTCGATTTCCTCGTTAACGCGCTTGAGGACGAGGACCTGGTCACGGGATCCTTGAGCCTGTTTCTCCGGACCCGGGGCGCGGAGGAGGCGGAGACGGTGAAGGAGATGGTGACGGGGATATGGAGGACGCGCAACTTCGACCTCCGCGAGGAGAAATACATACTGCTACCTCTCCTGCTCGAAGGCCTCCCGCTCGGCGGGGAGCCCGCCCTCGCGGGGCTTCTCCGGCGGAACCTGACCATGCAGAGCTCCGCGGGGGCCTCCCTGCTCCCCGTCATGTCCGACTGGAAGGGGACGGGCTCGGGGCCCCTCACCTTCATATCGAGGAGGGGGCAGGTGATGAAGCTTGACCTCTTCAGCTCGGCTTCCAACTACAACTGCGCGGTGTTCGCCCAGTCGGGCTCGGGAAAGTCCTTTCTCGTCTCGGACATGATCACCGGGTATCTCTCCGAAGGGCGCGGGTGTTCGTGATAGACATAGGCCGCTCCTACGAGAAGCTCTGCGGGCTTGCGGGCGGGGAGTTCGTGGTGTTCGACGAGAAAAGCGGGATCTCGCTTAACCCCTTCTCCCGCGTTACGGACATAGACGGGGACATGGAGCTGCTGAAGCCCCTTTTCGCCCAGATGGCGTCTCCGTCGGGGGAAATAGGCGACCTCGGGAAGTCGCTTCTCGAGGAGGCGATAAAGAAGGCGTGGGAGCGGCGCGGCCCCGACGCGCGGATAGACGACGTGGTGGAGGCGCTCTCGCGCATCTCCGACCCGCGGCGCAGGGCCGAGGACCTCGCCCACATGCTCTACGCCTACTCCTCCCGCGGGCAGTACGGGCGCTTTTTCGAGGGGCCGTCAAGCCTCTCGCTCGATAGCGACCTCTGCGTTCTCGAGCTCGAGGAGCTCAAGTCGAAGCCCGAGCTCCAGACCGTCGTGGTGCTCATGATCATCTGGCACATAGAAAGGGAGATGTACCTCGGGGGCCGCGGGCGGCGGAAGCTCGCGATAATAGACGAGGCGTGGGATCTTCTCGGCGGGGGGTTCTCGGGCGAGTTCATAGCGCACGGGTACCGCAGGGCGAGGAAGTACAACGGCGCCTTCGTCTCCGTCACCCAGAGCCTGCTTGACTTCTACAGGGCGGGGGACCTCGGGGAGTCGGTGCTCGAGAACTCGGCCTGGATGTTCATGCTCCGCCAGAAGGGGGAGAGCGTCGAGGAGATCAAAAAGGGAGGGAAGCTTCTTCTCGGGGACTACTTCGGGGAGCTTGTCTCCACGCTCTCGACGCGCCCCGGGGAGTTCTCCGAGGTGTTCATATACAACAGCGAGCGCGGCATGGGCCTCGGGCGCCTCGTGGTCGACCCTTTTTCCTACTGGACCTACACCACGAACCCCGACGACGTCTCGCTGCTTGACGGCTTCATATCGGAAGGAATGGAAGTGCGCGAGGCGATAGAGCGGTGCGTCGAGACCTCGAGGGGGCGGGGGCGGGAATGAGGGTCCGGGTTCTGCTTGTGGCGCTTTCGGCGCTTGCCGTTTTCGGGAGTCTCTCGTGCGCGGCTCCGGAGAGGGACGAGAAGGTGGTTTTCATAGACCTTGAGACGGTGATCTCCGAGGAGAAAAAAAGGATATTCTCGAGGGTGCTCCGCGGGGAGCTCTCGCGCGAGGAGGCGGAGGAGCGGGTCGGGCGGTTTTTCATACGCTTCGGGGAGGTCCTCTCGGGCTACGAGCGGGAAGGCTACCTGGTGCTCGACGCGAAGTCGGTCCTCGGGGGCGGGCGCGACGTAACCGGGGAGATACTCGAGGAGCTCTCTCTGCGGGGAGAGGAAAATGAGTGAGTTTCTCAGGGTATGGTGCGGGGCGCGGGGGGCCGTTTCGGTTTTCTGCGTCTTCGCCCTGCTTTCGGGAGCGCACCTCTCTGGGATGCGCATTTCGTTTAACGTGTCGGGGTCGCTTCCCCACCGGGCGTTTCTCACCGTGAGGGGCGGGGAGATTTCCTGCGGGCCGGGGAGCATAGGGGTTTTCCGCCTTAACGTCCGGAACCCCTACTGGGATTACGGGGCGGTTTTCGCGAAGAGGTTCGTCGGCTGCCCGGGCGACAGGCTCCGGACGGAAGGAAGAGAGTTTTACCTGAACGGGGAGAAAGTCGCCGTCGCGGGCGGGCATGACTCAGACGGGGCCGCCGTCTCGAGCTTTCGCTTCGACGGGGCGATTCCCTCCGGCAGCTACTTCGTCCTCGGGGACGGCGGGAGGAGCTATGACTCGAGATACTGGGGGTTCGTCAGGAAATCATGGATAGCCGGGCGGGCGTTTCCCTTGTTTTAGCCTTTGCGCTTTTTCTCGGGTCCGGGGGCGCGGGGACGGGGGCTTCGGGGAAGGATCTGGGCGTGCACGGGAAGCTCTACGAGATAAGGGAAGAGGACATGCTTTCCTGGGTCAGGAGAAAGACCGGGGAAATCGACATGCGGGCGCTTCGTGAAAGCGTCCTGAAGAAAGCGGAGAAATCTTACGCGAAACTCTCTTCCGTTTCCCTCGACGTGCCCCCGGCCACGGAGGAGAGGGTTCGCTATGTAGACCCCTCGGTAAGGATAAGCAACCCGCTTTACGACCATACGGGAAAAATCATTTCTCCGGCGGGGACGGTGAATCCGCTTGATCACGTGTCGCTTTCAAGAAGCATCCTAGTGCTGAGAGAGGACCAGATAAAAGGAACGCTTGAGAAAACAGGCAAGAGAGGGAAAAACGCGATTCTGATAATTACGGGCGGCGATATCCGGAGAGCCTCCTCGCTCGCGGAGCGGACCGTGTACAAGGCGACTCCTTTCATGCTCAGGAGGCTTCAGGTTGAAAAAGTGCCGTCGCTCGTGACGCAGAAGGGAAGAAAACTCAAAGTACGGGAGATGGTCCTTAAATGATTACGCAAAACCGCAGGTTCAAATACTAATCTCGCAACCTCATAAGTGCTTAATAAATTTTTGGAGATTGATGTCTTGGTTGTTTTTCTCGTCAAAGAAATGTTCGAAACGATGATGCTTTCCAGATACAAGTCTATTTCTGTGTGAAGTCTCGCCTCTAGGCGGAGACGTGCGCGGTTTCCAAATCAGCAATCCTATATAGATTGGATCTTCGGAGCAGTATTCATGTTCCTTGTAAAGAGAGAACAGCCAGTCGCAAAAACATCTGCCGTTTGCCAGTTGTTTTTTGTATTCCCCGGGACTTGACGTTTTCTGCTCGATAATAAACAGATACAGCCGCCGCTTGAAAGATAAGGCTATAATGGCATCGCACATTTTTGCCATATGAGCAGGTGGATCATCTGCAAAAAATACAAATGGCGGTTTTTTCTCGTTATCCAAGGAAAAACCCAGAGAATTTCTGTCAGGGGCCCGTAGTTTCACGTCATCGGCAAGAAGCCAGTCGCGATTTTCCCTTGGCAGGTGACAATCTTCACTGATGGTCTTTTCTATTATGTCAATCACCGCTTTGGACATCGCCCTGCTCCTGTAGGCTGTAATAAATATCGTCGTTAGTGGTATTTATATCACTGATTACCTCATCAAAAGTCGTCGCGTAAATGCCGTCCTCCGATGTTATTTCGAAAGGAGTAATTGTCTGGTCATCATAGAGATAGGCGCTTACTTGTTCGGGATTGAGAATCTCATCCCGGTCGTATTTATGTTTTTTCCGCAGTTTCTCACCCTGTTCCTGGCTGAGCATTATCAACGAATTGAATTCACGCACTATGTAATCGCTGTGAGTACTGATAACGATGTTGAGTCCGGCATTTACGAGTCTCGCCAGAAGCCGGGCTATTTCTCGCTGGTTCGCAGGATGGATATTTAATTCCGGTTCATCAATCATCAGGGTACTGCCTCTTGATGCTTGGTTTTCCAGGTAAAACCACAGTCCGAACAGGCTTTTGACCATACTGGAAGCTACATGCAAGCCCATGAAATCCGTTCCTGCCCCATTGCGCTTAGACCGATAAGGCCTGAACCGGATGGAACTACCGCGGGCGCCGACCCTGTAGGTTCCGCCAATCAACTTCCTCCCAAGCAGCAAAGCATGATCGTGAAAGTCTTCCCGTTTCAGTTTCTGCCTCGCGGGCAAATCATTCAGCCAGTCGATATAATCCGCTATGGGAAGAGCGTAACGCGAATGGATAACATCACTTAGCAGCTTTGGGAAATCGATTTCTTCTCTGGAAGCACGATGCAACAAGTGCGTACGACGTGCTCTGAGTTCACGAAAAAATAAATGCAATCCGTTGCGCTCGGCAGGCATCAGGAAAGCACGAGTTGCACTCTCCGCTCTATCGACAATGCGTTGCCAATCACTGTCCGCGACCTTAAGCCGGAATGTCGCACTGTTCAGTTCTTTTAAAGACGTGTTGAACAGTTCGTCAAGACTGGTTGACATATGCTCGTTAAATCTCTTCAAGCTGATTGTTCCCGGATTTCGGTTCCCGCTACTATGTCTATCGACTTCAGCTACTTCATGCAACAGCCTGTAAAAATAGTAAAGAGAGTACATGGCCCAGGTTTTACCGCTGTTGTTGGGACCGCAGAAAACCGTTAGTGGTTTTTGCGTGAATTCACCACTGCGGATAATGCCGAGGTTCTCAACCTCAAAGCAAAGTCCATTCGATAAATCATTCATGGGTTTCTCTCCAGAATCCGTTGCACTAATTAAACACCATCATTCAGATACTGGCTTCAACTAAAATCTTACCGTGTTGTTAAACACATGTTGAATTTTTCGTGCGAATTATTCTCTATCAAATACATGATTACTTAGACTGCTGTCTTTCTCAACTCGATTGATCAAACTAACAAGCCTGTTCTGCAATTAAACGCATAACCATAAATCATTATACAACGAAGAATCTAGAGAGCGGCTAGAAAAGTGAGAATACGTTATATCGTGATGTATTGAAGAGATGTATGCGACTCCGTTTTGCTGCCTTCGGTGGCAAGCACAAACATTTTCCTGTAGCGGCGCTCGCCCGGCGGGCGTGCAAATCTTCTACGTTTTTTCGGAGGCATTACCCGTTATCCCCGGGGTTAATCCCGGCACCGCCTAAAAAGAGCCGGGGAACGCCGCCCAGCCGGCCCTGCAGGTAGCTTTTGCGGATATCCTTGTCATAGCGGATATCCTTGTAGTCGCTGAAGGAAAAAAGGTCGGAATTTCCCTCGGAGTTTTTTTCGGCAACCCACATTTCGTCGCGGCGGAACAGGTGCTGGTCCATGAGGGACACGTCGTGGGTGGTGAACAGCAGCTGCGCGCGGCTCTGCGCGTTGCAGCCGGCCAGGTAGGTTTCAATCAGCTTTCTCGTCAGCAACGGGTGCAGGCTTCGGTCAAGCTCGTCAATGACATATGCCCTGTTCAGGCCGAAAGGCGGTTCGCCCAGGAAGGCGGGCAGCAGATCGATTACCCTTCGGGAACCTTCCGATTCCTGGTGGAATTCGAATTTGGCGTCCGTTCCGTCAGGCCTGGGATGAAACGCGACCAGTTTGTTCGCCACGATCTCTCCGCCGGTTCGCGTGAAGACAAAACGCTCATTGCCGAGGCGGGCGTCAATGTATCCGCCTTCTTTAATTTTTTCACTGAGGTCATTTTTGAAGCTCTCTTCGAAAGGGATGCTGTCAAAGTGCACTTCCTCGAGACCCAGACGGGAGATGCCCGTATCGAGCTGCGGGATTATTTCATTAACCGCGCCGCGCATCGGATGGTTCTCATCAAGCAGATACCCGAATCTCTGGTATATCGAATCCGGGGTAATCAACGCCAGGGAATCCGCGAACCACCTGTAAACCGGCTCGAAGTCGTAAACCTTCTGGGATACGGAGTTAGTGAGGAACAGCTGGTTGTCCCTGGTGCCCTGAAAAGCGAAAAGGAGGAACTGTTTTCTGCCGAGCGAATCGTGAAGATTCGGTTCGTCGCCCTGCCGGTCATAAAGCGTCTTCTCGCTCGTGGCGGTAATCTGGACGAGTCTCTCCTCGACGACGGCCCTTCTGGTCGCGGCAAAGCTGAATTCGTAGATCGTTCCGTCAATCAGCATCTCCATCGTGAAGCGTGAGGGCCTTTCCGTATATCCACCGGCAAGTCGATGGGGCTCCACGGGAATCGGCTTGCCGGGGCCCGTTCCCTCAAGAACCAGGCTCCTGACAAAACTGAGAGCCTTAAGGAAATTCGTCTTGCCCGACGCGTTGGCGCCGTAGATTGCCGCGACAGGCAGAATCCTCATCTGGTATTTTTCGGCCCTGGGAATCCGGTCTCCATGCTGTCTTTCCCGGCTGGCAACCATTGAGAAAGAGGCGGGATCACGAAAAGACATCCAGTTCTCTATTGAAAAACTTATAATCATTTGATATCTCCTTATATGATATCAGCTCATTTCATACCGCTAATATACACAAAAAGACCCTAAAAGCCAATGTAAAAGAGAAAAAATCTCTTTAAGCTGCCTATCCCATGCCGACAAGAAAAAAAAGGGCGCCGGGGCTTTTTCCCGACGGAACCAAGCGTTTGGCTTGTCGTATCCTGTCTCTCTTCCCTGTTTCGGTATGGGGTGGGGCACTTCAATGTTCAACAGGCGTGCAGAATAAACCGTAGCGAAAGAAAATCACGTCATGGGTGAAAACAGCATGCTCTATCTTAAAACTTTCCTCCCGTAATTCGTCTCAAGCGTAAAATCACCGGGAGCTTGACACGATTGATAATCGTAGCCATATTGAAGCTACCAATCCTGGAGACCTGATATGAGTAACGATACTGTCGTACGGGCCAGAATTAACAGCGACGTCAAGACAGAGGCTATGAAAGCGCTCGAGGCTATGGGTTTGACAATCTCCGACGCGATTCGTCTTTTGCTGCTGCGGGTCGCGGAAGAAAAGCAGCTGCCATTTGTCGTTAAGGTGCCCAATGCCGCTACTGCCGAAGCCATGAAAGAACTGGAGGATGGCGGAGGTACGCGCCACAGCAATGTCGAGGAAGCGTTTAAGGACCTTGGCGTCTGATTATGCCTGCTCTTTTCTGTCCACGCAGTTCAAACGCGATGTGCGAAGGGCAAAGAGGCAGGGAAAGGAACTGTCTAAGCCGCAGACACTGATGGAATCCCTCAGACTCCAGCAATCGTCGCCCAAAAAATATCTTGACCATCCTCCAAGGAATAAAAATCGTCTCCGGCCGTATTCCAAATCACCGACCTTCCCGCGGATTAAAGAATTGCAAGCCCGCTTTATTACCCTTGTTTGCGGGAAATCAGCGCATATATTTCACTTGAAAGGGAATTCTGTTGCCTGACAGCTTCATAAAAGCAATTACGCCGAAAAACCGGATGTTCCCAGAAGCTAAAGGTCTGCATTGCAGTCCTGAAAATCCGCGCGGGTTCCCCAAGAAAGGAAAATGAAAACTCAACCCCCTTACGCCGCGTCGAAGCAGGCGCGGCTTCGGTACAGGCTGCACGCGGCATTTGAAGCTGAGCCGCTTGAGAGCGGAATGGATCATCCGGCGGAGGAAATTATTGCGGAGGCGCTGCGGCGCCCTGAAGACCGGCAGGTTCTTGAGTGCCTTGAGAACCTTTCCCTGGACGCGGAGCGCCCGAGCTTCGCCGCGGCGGTGCTGCGATGCGTCGGGCGACAGCAGAACCCGGCGAGCCCTTCATGGCGCGCCGGACTGGTTCGCGCGGGACTGGCCTCGGACGATGCGCAGATAAGGGATGCCGCCGTGCAGGCGGCGGAATCCTGGAGCGCCCCCGAGATGGCGGAAATTCTCGGGAAACACCGCGAGACCGAACCGTGGCTTCGCGACTACATCCTGGACGTCATAAAAGATCTGGAGGAAGAGCACGCGCCTGCGGCGGGCCGTAGCGCACCCGGGGAGCGGAAACGCGGAAAAACCTCAAAGGAGTACGAGTAAGATGCACGGTTTTGCGGACAAGGACGTTTTTCGCCAGCTTGAAGAAACTTTCAGGGAATGCTCGTCTGACGGCTGGGACGGCATAAACGCAAAGAGGGTATCGGAAGAGGTTCTGCGAAACGCCGCCGCCTTTGTTGAATCCTTGCCCCCTGGCATTGAGCCGGCGGATACGGGGGCCGAACCCGACGGAGCCATATCCCTTGAGTGGTACCGCTCCGTCGGCAGGGTGATTTCGGTCAGCATCAACCCGGGCGGGGAAATCTTTTACGCCGCCATAGTCAACGGGCGGCGGATACACGGCAGAAATTCCGGTTCGCCCGCCGTTTCGGATGACCTGCTGGAATTAATAGCGGAGGTTACCGGTATTAAACCGCCAGGGGAACAGCCCTGAGATGATTCTCAATGGCTTTGACCGCCTCACCCGGCAAAGGAAGATTCTCCCTCTCCGCGTTCCAGTGCTGAAAAAACAGCGCGACGGTCTCGCGCGCCGTATCCAGAACAAGCTTCCCGGGCAGCCGGGCCTTGGCGGCAAGATGGGCTAGTTCGTTCTCAGAATAACGGTCAAACCGCTTGGTCCGGCTGAATTTCAAGGCGGCTTTGCCGTCCGGTATGTAGGCGATCGTGGAAACGAAATCATAGGCCGGGGCCAAAGCCGCGTTTCGCCTGTCGGGGTAAATAAGCGACCAGTTCTTAATGTGCATGTCGGCATTGCCTGTAAGCGCGCTGAAGGTAAGGCGCCGGATAAACTCGGCAGCGTCATCCTCGCCGCATTCGGCCCCGATCACGCTGGCGATGTTGCGGGCACTCGCCCTTTTGTACTTGTCCTCCGGGTAGACGCCGAAAACCTGCGCGAAGTCCTCGGTGTGAACCGCGCCGCCGTCATCCGACCGGTCGAAGCGTTTTACGGCAAGCGCCTGCCCGCTAAGACGGGCAATATCCCCTGGCAAGTTGCCGATCTCATCGACGTTCACAAGCCGCACCTCCGGCACGTCCATGCCGACCAGCCGGGCCAGGGTCATCATCGAGAACTCGTTTTCGGGCACTCCCGGAAAATGAAGCGAAGGCAGCTTGACTATCCACGAACCGCCGACGCCCCTTGCCGGAAGGGTAAGGCCGCCCCTTGAACCCAGAACGGCTGAAAACTTAAGCTGCATGCCGGCCAGGGAGAAGCGGAGCGCGCCCTCGCTCCGATCCTCCCCGTGATCATCGCCGGAGATGTCGGGCGGCCATGTCCCGCCGCCCGAGGGTCTCGCAGCAAGCGCCCCCGGCAAATCCGCGCCGAGCGCCCGGAGCAGGAAAAATTCACGGGAGGGCTTCACGCCGGCGCGCTCCGCAAGGTAGGCGCGCATGCGCCCTTCCGGAAGCAGGTTTGAAAAAAACGGTATCAGCCGCGTCTGCGTGGGCGGAAATCCGGTAATCAGTCCGCCGGACCGGTCCCTGAGTCCCAGACCGATCACGGGCCTCTCGGGATCCTCTATATAGGAATCGTTAAAAGCGAACAGCGCGCGGTCGTCGCCGACGCGAGTGAGAGTGCCGACGGGGTCGCCGTGAAGCAGGATGTCCAGGACATGTACGTCAGTCATCGCCTTCCTCATCAAGACTGTAGAGCGGCTGCGGCATTACCCTCTCCATCAGCGTTTCCGCGGCGCTGTTTCGCACAAGAGATTTCAGGGCGGGCTGAACCCTGCGCGGGACAAGCTCAATTTCCAGATCAAGGACGCGCGCAAGCGCGACCAGGCTTGAGATCCTGAGGTCGACCGCGCCGTTTTCGATCCTGGAGATATGGCCCTGCGGAACGCCCGCCTTTCTGCCGAGCTCACGCTGGCTGAGCTTCTTTGCCTCGCGGGCCTGCCTGAGTGCGCGGGCGATATGTTCGGTTACGTAATTCATCCTGATATCTAACTATATATCGAAACTGCTTTTTAATATAATTTAATATATCACACTGCGGAAAAAGATCAAGATACTATCTATCAATCTATATCAAATACAATATCTGATATATTATTGTATATACAAGATCCCGAACAATCCCAGGCAAGAATCCTTACGAGAGAGCCGGGGGGCATCCAATCCGCCTTCACTTTAAAGTCAAACTCGCTTATAATTGATGTTGACATGAAACGGCTTCTTCTCATCGCCGCGCTTTCGCTCTGCTTCTGGTCGGCGGACGCCTTCGCGGGCGGCCCGCCCTCTCCCGCGGAGCATCCGGGGGAAACGGCCGCGGACGCTCCGGGAACCGGCGCAAAGGCCTTCATCCACCCCGAGACAGGGGAAATTCTCACCTATGAGCAGTGGCAGGCCCTCGGCACGGGAGACGGCCAGGGCGCCGCCGCGGCCCGCCAGGCCCAGGACGCCCCGGAACCCCAAAGCGGAGGCACTGTCCTTGAGGGCAGGAAAGTCGACCTCGGAAACGGAGATTACGCCATAATCGTCGACGCTCCCGACTCGGAAAGAACGGAAACTAGGGTACGCTTCGACGAGAACGGAAAAGCCCACCTAAGCTGCGGCCACTGAGCCCGGCCAAGAAAACCCTCCCAGATTCTTTTTTCCTTCCGGCATTTCCCCGGCCAGGTTTTTCTTGCCTTATTTCCCATTTTGTATTACATTATTGCCATCATGTCCCGAAAAAAGATGCTCCTCGCGCTTCTCCTCGCCGCCCTGCTCCCGGTCGCCGCGAGGGACGCCGCCGCGTCGGCCAAGTGCGGCGGGAGGTTCTTCAACCCGGTCTCGGACGTAGACTGGGGGGCCATGTTCCCGATAAAGATAGGGGGAATCGCCGTGACGCCGGGAGAGGGGACCGACACCGTGAGCCGTTTCCCCCTCTGCTTCTGCGGGTCCCCGGTTCCCCGGGTCGGGATAAAGATTTCGTTCTGGGAGCCGGTGAAGCTCATTGAGGTCGTGAGGCACCCGGGATGCTTCCCTTCGCTCGGGGGCCGCAAGCTTCCCCTTCCCTCCTTCGCCATGGCGGGTACGTACGGAGAGGGAGGCGGGCAGCGGGGGGACAGGACCTCCTTTCTTCACGTCCACTACTTTCTCTACCCGGTGTTCTCGGTGCTGAGCCTTTTCTCGAGTTTCGGGTGCATGACCCAGGGAGGGTTCGATCTCGCGTACATAACGGCGTTTGACCCGCTCTGGAGCAACGACGAGCTCTCGTTTCTGCTCCATCCCGAAACGGCGCTCGTGGCGAACCCCGCGGCCCAGGCCTCGTGCGCCGCGGACGCTGTGGCCGCGACGGGGGGCTTTCCCCTAAACGAGCTTTTCTGGTGCGCGGGGTCGTGGGGGAGCGTCTACCCCCACACGGGAAACAACGGGGCGACGGGAGACCTCCCGGCCGTCTACGCGCTTTCGGCCGTGAAGCTGCTCGCCAAGCTGCATAACGGGCTTCTGGCGTTCAGGACCACGGGAGAGGGTTCCCTGTGCGCGCCGCGGCCCCACCGCGTGATAGTGAAAGACCAGTACAAGATTCAGCTCGCCTTCCCGAAGAACACGCGGGCGTTCCCGATAGGGAGGGCGACCGCGCGCTGGGCCCCCGGCAAGTGGTATCCCGGGCAGGGAGAGGACTGGGTATGGGTGCTATGGAGAAAAAAAGACTGCTGCCTGCTCTGATAGCGGCTGTGGTGATCGTCAACTTCAGGAACAACGGCCTGCGCCAGCCGAAGATATCGTCTTCGCTTCGGGGCGTAAGAACAGAACCCGGCGAGGCGGAGCTTGCGCGCGCGAGGGAGCTTCTCGGGGAACTGCTGGAACCTGACGTAGCGGGGGCGGAGAGCGCGCTTTCTGAACTGAATTCCCCCGGAGCAAAGGAAACAGAAGAAATAACGGAACTGCTGTCCGCGGAATCCCCTCCCCTTGGGAATCTCCCCGGAAAAAGCGCGGGGGCGGGAAGCGGGGATCCCGCGCTCTTTTACTTCTTCTCGTTCTCGATGCCGCGTTCCTCCCTGCGCGAGGCGGCGCGGGAGAGCGCGGCGGGGGGCGCGGTGATGGTTCTCCGGGGGCTCCCGGAAGAGGATCTCGGGAAGACCGCCTCGCTCGTATCCGGCATGATCGGGAAAACCGGGGCGCGGGTATGGATAGACCCCGCCCTTTTCGAGTGCTTCTCGGTCGGGGCGGTCCCGCAGCTCGTGCTCGCCCGCGGCTACCTTGAAGGAGCGGACTGCGGGGGGCTCCGCCACGTTAAGGTTTCGGGGGACGTATCTCTTCCCTACGCCCTCGGGCTCATGGAAAAGGAGGACGCAAGTGCCGGGCTGTTTACAAGACGCCTTGAGAAAAGCGGCTTTCACGGCGATTAGCCTCCTGCTCCTGCCCGCCTTCGCGGCCGCACGCCGGGGAGGATTTCGAAGGAGGACTCGAAGAGGGAAGGAGCCACGGTGCGGAAATGCTCTCCCGCCACTCGGAGAGCCTGAGGCCGCCCGCCGTCGGCACGGAAGCCCTTCCGGGCTACGGGACGCAGACCGTGCGGGAACTCCGGGACAGGGGAGACCGGTGGACGGGGAGCCCGGAGAGCATGAGAACCGAAGCGGAAGACGCGATGCAGGGAGATGACCCCGCCACTTCCGGCGCTCCCGGGTTTCTCAGGCGAAGCTCAGCGCAGAGGCCCGTATTCACCATAGACCCCGAAACGGACCCCGTGATCGCGAGATCGAGGGGGGCGATCGAAAGCCCGCTCGCTTCATGCGAAAAAACGGAGGTGTGCGCCGAGTACGCGGAGAACTCCTGGAACGAGAGGGAGGAGTGCTACGACCAGGCGGCGTTCGGGAGCGCCTCCTGCGACGTGAAAAAGACCGTGACCGAGACAGAGAGCACCGAGACCTGGGAGTACATGACCCTCGAGATAGACCGCAACGACTCGGGCGCCGGCTTCTCGGCGAGCGTGGACACCGACGGGGACGGATCCTGGGACGTGAGCCTCTACTCCCCCGGGTGCCTGAACAGGCGAAGCGGGGACGTGTGGGGGGATTTCGGGGGGTTCACGCTCGGCGGCCCCTACTGGAGGCAGTGCCTCACGCTCGACGGTTCGGGAAGCTTCGTCCCGGCGCCGGACGGGACATGCACCTCGGTTTTCGGCCTTACGGGCTCCTCGGGACGGCTTCCTCTCGGAGACGGCGCTTCCCCTAACGCGAGTCTCCAGAACGTGCTTGCTTCCGCGGTCAGGGCGAAATTCCCCCCGCCCGCGGGCTCCCGGGTGAGCGGGACGGTCAAGGCCCGCTGGAAAAGGGCGAGACGGTGCCGCGCGGGAGACGGCGACGGAAACGGGTGGAGGGCCTCGTACACGGCCGCGAGAACCGTTTACGAAACGCGCATCGAGACCGACGACCGCTGCGGGAACTACAGGGGAAACAGCGGCTGCGAACTGACCGGGAGCCGCTGCACGGAAACCGTCAGGACCCGCGACGGGGAAACCGTCTGCGCGAACAGGGAACATGACTACCGCTGCGTCGGCCCTCTCACCGAAGGCCCCGACTGCGCCCGGCTCCGCGCAGACGGCTGCCACCAGACCGGGGCGCGCTGCGTCATGCGGTCCGGCGAGCATCCCGAGCTTCCCGACCCGCCGGGGGCTGACCTCGGGGCGTGCCTCATCCGGGAGAACACCTACGACTGCCCGAAGAGCGTGACCCTCTGCCGGAGGAAAACCGTCGCGTACGAGTGCGGAGGCGAGATCCGCTGCGCCTCTGGGGACGACTGCTTCGACACCTCGACGGAGCAGAGCGCGGATTTCCCCCTGGCGGCCGCGCGCATGGCCATGCTCTCGGACATGGAGAGGTGTCTCGCGACTACCGAAGACGGCGGGAGTTCCCCCGGGGGCTACGGGCCCATCGAGGTGGACGCGGCCGCGGGTACGGCGGCGGGACCGATCGACTGCGCGGACGCCTCGGGCGGGGAAGTGACGATATTCAAGGGAAAGCGCTACCGCTGCGACCTCAATCTCGCGGGATTCGTGCAGAACTGCTGCCGGAAAAAGGGGCTTTTCTCGGGCTCGTGCCCCGCGAGCACGAAGGAGCTCCGCGCGAGAAGGGACGGCGCGGGGGCCTGCCATTACGTCGGGATCCACAAGAAGAAGGCGCTCGGGGTAACGCTCAGGAAAAGAAAGGTTTACTGCTGCTTCAATTCCAGGATGGCGAGGGTGGTCCACGAGCAGGCGAGGGGACAGCTAATAGAGAAGGGGCTATGGCCTACGGCCAAAAACGGCGGCTGGGGCGGCGCGAAGAACCCGCTTTGCGGAGGGATGACCGCGGAGCAGCTCCAGGAAATAGACTTTGACTCGGTGGATTTCTCGGAGGTATACGCGGACCTTGTTGACGCCGCCGACATCCCCGACCTTGCCGGTTCGGTGCGGAGCGCGGAAGAGGATATCGGGGAACTCTGCCCGGAGGACTCCGAATCGCCCGGCTGCGGCGGGGAGGAAGGGCAGTGAAGGCGGTTCCGGCGGCGCTCTGCGTCCTGCTTTTCGTTCTCTCCGCCCCGCGCGCGGCCCCCGCGGAGACCTATTTCGACCAGAGGGAGCGGGGCTGGTTCTGGTACGAGGCCTTCCCCGGGCGCGGGGACTCGCCTCTGCCCGGGAACCCCGGGGAGAAGATGACCGCGGAGCGGATAAGAAAAAGGGGGGAGGAGCTTTTCGAGGCCGCCCTTCTCTCCCCGACAAAAAAGAACGTGAGGGCGTACATGGAGCACCAGAAGCGGGTGATCGAGAGAAGCGAGCGCTTCGCGCGCGTATGGAAGCGGGTGCTGTGGGAGAGCCCCGCGCTCGACTCGACGGTCGAGAGTCCCGTGAGCGCCGCGGGAGCCGAGATATCGAGGAGCCTCAGGAAAACCGCGCGCGACAGCGTGATCGGGAGAATATCCCGGGCGGGAAAGCTCGTCTTCTTTTTCCGCTCGGACTGCCCGTTCTGCCTCGGGCAGGCGGAGGTGCTGAGAACCCTAGAGGAAAGGCACGGGATCGGGGTGCTGGCGGCGTCGCTTGACGGAAGGGGTCTCCCTCCCCTCTACCCCCGCTTCAAAGACGGCCGGGCGCAGGCCGCGCGCCTCGGAGTCGAGAGGGTGCCCGCGCTTTTCCTTTTCGTTCCCTCGCAGAGAAAGATCGCCCGGGTAGGCACGGGCTACCTCACTCTCGGCGAGATAAGGCGGAGGCTTCAAGTGGTGGGAGAGGAGGCGCTCGGGGCGGGACGGGAAGCGCGGGGGGAGCTTTTCCTCCCCGGCGGGGAGGCGCGATGAGAAGAACGTTTCTCGCCGCGGCGCTCGTCCTCGCCCTAGTTCCCGTCCCCCGGGCCTGCCTCGCCGATCTCGGAAGCGAGGTCCGCGGCATGTTCGACCGCCTCGGGCTCTCGGGGAGCGCCACGTCGGCCGGGGTCTACGAGGGGCAGTCGAGGGGGTTCGTAACGGGAGGCTCGGTCTCGGTAAGGCTCCCCAGCGAAACCCTGCAGCCGCTTTCGGTGAGCCTGCCGCACCTGCGCTCGGGGTGCGGCGGGGTTGACCTTTTCCTGGGGGCGATCTCCTACATAAGCGCGGACGACCTCATACGGAAGATGAAGGCCATAGGAACGTCGTTTGCGAGCTACGCGTTCATGATGGCGCTCAAGACCCTATGCTCCCCGTGCGAGAACATAATGGAAAAGCTCGAGGCCGCCTCCCGCGCCGCAAATTCGCTTAGCGTCGACACGTGCAGGGCAGGAGAGAGCCTGGCCGAGGGGATATTCGGGGAAGGGGGAATAATCAGGGGGGAGCAGGCGGGGCGCTGCGCGTTCGTGGGGGTGAAGCAGTCCCTTTTCACCGATCCCGCCGAAGGGCTTTCGGAGTGCCGGACCCAGAGCGGGATGGCAAGCGCCCTCGCGGACATAAACGCGGGCACGGTGGCGCAGGACAAGGAGCTTGTGAAGCCCGCGAGAAACACGGTGTGGGAGGCGCTCCGGACGATCCCGCCGGGGACTCTCTCCAGGGAGCAGAAAGAGCAGATAATGAGCGTCACGGGAACCTTCATAATCACGCTGACGGGTTCCCGGTACATGCCCCCGACCATAAGCCTCGAGTACCTCGCCGGGGGCGGCGGCGCGGGGAGAGTCTATGACTGCGGGGCGGACCCCGACTGCCTGGCGCCCGCCGCGGCGCCCGTCGGGACGGGATTCAAGCCGTTTTCGGAACTCGTCTCCGAGAAGCTGCTCGAGGCCCACGCCTCCATAGCCGGGAACCGCCGCCCGCAGGACGACACCGTGAGGTTCCTAGACGCCCTCCCCTTTCCCGCGTGGAAGCTTCTCTCCTCGGCCGGGGCCGTGGATCCCGAGATAGGCGGAACCTACGTCTCCGCCCTCGCGAGGCCGATAGCCGTGTTCTCCGTCGCGGCGTGGCTCGAGCGGGCCATGGGAAGCCTCTGGAGCGGCGTCGGAAGCTCGGAGCGGAAGGGGACGCTGTCTGCGATGGACAGAAAGAAGATCGCCGAGCGGATGAGGATGCTTCGCGGGGAGATCTCGCTCATGATGAGCCAGGAGAACACGAAGATAGAGGAGCTTGTCTACGCCCTCTCCATAATAGAGCACCTCGATTCCCGCTCCCCCGCGGTGTTCGAGAGCAGAAGCCGCCACAAGGCGGACGGCGAGGTGACCCAGGGTGCGGACTGAGGGAAACGCGCGCGACTGCCTCCCGGGGCCCGTCCGGACGCTCGGGGCCACCGCGCTTGCCGGGGCGCTGCTTTTCCCGGAGACGGCCGGGGCTCAGTCGGCCTTCCAGGTAGACACCTACGGAAACGGGGAGTTCATAGGCGAGGTGCTGAACTCCGTCGCCATCCTCGCGGGCTCGGGCCTCCTTGGCCTCATACGCCTTGGGCTCGTGGCGGGCATACTGCTCGCGGTCATGTCCTCGCTTTTCGGCGGGAGGACGGCGCCTGGCCGCCACTTCGCCATCTCCCTGCTCATCTACATGACGCTCTTCGGGGTGAAGGTCGACATGGCGGTCCACGACAGGGTGACCTCGTACGCGAGGGTGATATCTTCGGTGCCGGCCGGGGTCGGGGTCTTCGCCTGGGCCACGGCGGGAGTCGGAAGCGGGCTCACCAAGATAATGGAGGGAGCGTTTTCCCTTCCCGGCGCGCTTCGCTACTCGAAAAACGGGCTTCTCCGCGGCGCGGAGCTCATAAAGCGCTCGACCGCGTTTTCGGTCGCGGAGCCCCATCTCGCCAACACGCTCGACTCGTTCGTGAGGGAGTGCGGACTCAAGAGCGTGACCTCGGGCCTCGTGAGCCCGGAGGGCCTCGAGAAGTCGGCCGACCTTTTCTCCTCCATGGGCGTGACCAACTACCGCTTCGTCGAGCTCCACACGAACGTCGCCCTGCCCGCGGGCGCGTACGCCTCCCCGTCGAGCGCGGGGGACTGCTCCGCGGCCCCGAGGCCCGTACTCGCCTACTGCGGGGAAGCGCACGCGGGCGTAAAGGCCTGCCTCGACGCCTACTACCCGCGATGGGCCGCGGAGCTCGCCGAGGAATCGGGCTTCGTGAACCGCAAGACCGACGCGGTCAACACCGCGGACTTCACGGAGGCGCTCCGGGAATCGTACAGGGAGCTTGCCGGGATCTCGGAGTCCGCGAAGGACATAATCATCCAGAACGCAGTGATAAACAGCTACTCCCGCTCGGTCAGGTCGCTCGCCGTGGCCGGGGGGTCGGAGGCCTCTCTTCTCAGCCTCTCGATCGCCGAGGCGCGCGCCAGGCAGAAAAACTCGTTCCTGGTGCTGGGAGAGATGGCCCGCCACACCCTCCCCTACATAAGGGGGCTGCTCCAGGGGATGCTCTACGGCATATTCCCCGCGGTGATCTTCCTCGCGATGACCCCGCTTGCCGCGCGGATAATCCCGGCCTACCTGACCGCGATGCTCTGGACGGAGCTCTGGAACCCCATATACGCCGTGGTGAACCTGTTCTCGAGCCTGAAGCTCGAAAGGGCGCTCGTGCCCTACGCCGACGGCGCCCTCACCGTGATCTCGAGGGGGTCCGTCGTCCACGAATCCGACATGGCCATGGCGGTCGCGGGACTCGCCGCCACCATAGTCCCCATGATCGCCTACTACGTCGTCTCGGCGAGCCAGCACGCGGTGGTGGGAGCCGTGCAGCAGTTCATGGGACCCACCCAGTCGATCTCCACCCAGACGGCGGGGGCCCACGCCGCGGGAAACGTGTCGCTCGGAAACGTGTCGGTCGCGACGGGGCGCTACGACACGGTGACGGCGAACAAGTCCGACGTCGCCCGGGAGAGCATAACGGGGAGCCTCACGCGCCGCTACGAGGGAGTCCACGAGCAGCCGGCCTCGAGCGTGGGCGGGATGCGGATAACGGGAACGGAGGGCGTCCGGTTCGCGGCGCGGGAGGAGCTCGCCGACACCGTGAGGAACATGGAGGCGAGCAGGGAGGCCGTGACGGATTCCGCGGCGGCTGTGTCCGCGCGGGCGGTCGGGGCCTCGCGCGCGGCCGCGGACGAAAGAAGCTATTCCGAGGTCCTCGGGCTATCGAGCGCGACGGGCGAGCGGAAGGATCTCGCGACCGTGCTCGAGACGGCCGAGAACCTTCAGAGAAGGTTCGGCCTCTCCAGCCAGGAATCGCTCAAGATGTCGTGGGACACCGCGATGGTCTACGAGGCGGGGGCGCGGGCGGGGACTTCCCTCGGCCTTCCGGGCGGGGGGAGCGGGGGGCCGTCTGCCGGAGCCGGGATAAAGGCGCGGGGGGCGAGAAAGACCGACACGAGCGCCGCCGAGAGGTACGAGGAGGCCCGGGAATTCGCCACGAGCTCGAACTCCCGGGTCAGTTTCTCAAGGGCGTTTTCCGAGCTTGAGAGCACGCTTTCATCAAAGGAGGCCCGCGAAAGCCTGCGGTTCACGGCCCGGGACTCAGAAGAGGCGAGGGCCGAGCTTCGCTCCGCGAGAAGCTCGCTTCGGGACTACTCATCCCACCGGGAGAGGGCGGAAGCCTACTCGGAAGTGCTCTCCGGGGAGACGTCCTTCGGCGCGGGACTCGAAAGGGAGTACACCCAGGCGGTGTTTGCCGACATGAGGAGCCGGGGCCACGCGGACAGCTACGCGGCGAGGGGGCTTGCCGACCTTCGCGACGGAAGATACGACTCAGAGGAAGCGGAGGCCGTCTCCGGGTCCATACACAGGGTCACGGGCCTCTCGGAACTCCTCGGCGCGGGAAGAGAGACAAGGGAGTCCGTCGCCGCCATGCCCGCGGACGGCTACGGCCTCGGGGACGTCAGAAGATTCGAGGTCGACGCGGAGCAGTCCTTCGGGGAATACAGGAAATCGGCGGAAGCGGCGGGCGGCGGCGGTGTGGAGCGGACGCGAAGCTCCATGGAGGAGGGTTCAGCCTCGGCGAGGGAGCAGGCGGCCCGGGCGCGGCGGCGGGCCCGGGGCGGAATCGAGGGCGCGGAGACAGGAACCGCGGAGGATCTCGCGGCGGGAAGGGATGAGGTGCTTGAGGGCGGAGAGCGCCTCCAGCGCTCGACTGAAGGGGTGCGCGGGCGCCTCGACGGCGCGAAATCGGAAAGGGCTCCCCGGGAACGGGAAACGTCCGAAACCGGAAAGACGAACGGGAGCGGAGGCGCAAAGCGGCGGAAAGACGACGGGGGCGGCTGATACCGCCTGAAGATACCGCCTTTTACAAAATCGCGGGAATCATTGAGCGCCGCGGCCCTGTTTTTTTTTGAAAAAGGTGTACAGAAAGGGGATTATTAGTTACCCTTTCCGTAGAGGCGAAGCAATGAAGATGTCGGCGCTTACGGAATTTCTGGATCTGCTGTCGGAAAACGGGGTATACGCTTTCACCAACGCAATGATCAGGAACGTCTTCCCGGGCGAACCGGAAGACAACCTGAAAAAGACGCTGTCAAGAGCCGTGGCGGGCCGAGTAATCGAAAGAGCCTGCCGGGGCGTGTATCTGTACGCGCGCGCAAACCCCTCTAACGTCTACAAGCTTGAATCCATCGCGGCCGCGCTCCGCGGCGGGAAGTACTCCTACATCAGTCTCGAAACGGCCCTTTCGGAATACGGCGCGATAAGCCAGATGACGCTCGGCTACCTGACGGTGATGACTACGGGAAGGAGCCAGAAGTACACAACGCCCTACGGAATCATAGAGTTCACGCATACTTCACGGCCGCCGTCCGAGATTGTCCGCAATACTTCCCGGCAGGACGGAAGGCCGTTGAGGATCGCGAACCCCGAGACGGCCTTTGAGGATCTGAGGCGGGTGGGGCGCAACATCCACATGGTTGACATGGAAACTTATCACGAGGTGACCAATGACAGCGGTCCCGTTAACTGAAAGAGTGAAAAGGATTATCGGAGCCGCTCCGGCCCTCGCGCAACTGCGCCCCGTAATTGAAAAAGAGCTTATACACTACGACATTTTTTACGTCCTGCAGCGAAAGGCCCTGATGTCCGCCGGGATGGCTTTCGTGGGCGGCACGTGCCTGCGCCTGTGCTACGGTTCGAACCGGTACAGCGAAGATATTGATTTTCACGCGGGGGCGGATTTCCGGCCGGAGGATTTTGACAGTATGCGTTCTGAACTCGAGCCTTACATATACGACCGTTACGGGTTCGAGACGGAAGTAAGGAGCCCGAAAGAGCTGAAAAAAGACTCTGATTTCGCAAACAGCCGGGGCAGCGCCTGGAAAGTTATCATAAAGACAGGCGGAAGGCGGAAAGATCTGCCTCAGCAGCGGATCAATATAGACATAGCGTGTCTTCCCGCGTACGAAGCCTCGCCTCGAATCATCAGGACCAATTACCAGGATTTTCCGGACGGCTACGACACGATGTTCGTCAGGTGCTCCTCTCTTTCCGAAATACTGGCCGACAAACTGGTGGCGGTGCCCGCGCGCAGCAGAATAAAAGCCCGGGACTTGTGGGACACGCTTTGGCTGCAGCAGAGAGGCGCCGTGGTTAAACCTGATTTAATCAGACTGAAAATCGCTGACCGCGGAATAACCGGACATTACAAATCCCTTCTTGAAGACAGGATCGACGAAGTGCCCGGGTATTTTGAAAAACGGCTGTTTCAGCAGGAGATGTCGAGGTTCCTGGACAAGGCGACATTGTCGGAAACGGTGGCGAAACCGGAATTTACCGCTTCCCTGAGCGCGCACATCACGGGCACGCTGACAAGCGTTCACGGGGACCTGTATTCCAGCGCCTGAAGCGGTTCCATTCGGAACGATCCGGAACCTGGCGTAGAAACATCGTGCGGGCGGGAAGCCAGCCGTCAAAGCTCCCCGAGGATCGATCGCCTCGACGTTCTCGGCGACCGGAGAAAAATTGAAGAAGCGGTCAGTTGCAAATTATGGGAACAAGCCGCCTGAATCAATTGCTTCTGCGACCGGATATCGTATCGCCAAAACTTACGCGGCGGTGACAAAGTTCCGGGATGTGTTGTCTTTTATAAAATCGCGGGTATGTTTTTAGTAAAATCGCGGGAATAGCTTTTACAAAACCGCGGATACGAAAATAACAATACTGCGAGTTTCGGATCATGTCACGTTTTTACGTCCGCTGGCAGCGGGACACCTTGGAAAAAGCCCTCGAAACGCGCCGCGTGCTTCTGCTCCGCGGGGCGCGGCAATGCGGCAAGACCACTCTTGCCAGGGATCTGGTTTCGCAGGATATCGCCTACCGCACTTTAGACGACCCGGCCGTACGGCAGATTGCCGAAACCGATCCGCGAGGCTTCGTAAAACATGCGGAAAAAACCCTCATCATCGACGAAGTCCAGCGCGCGCCCGAACTGCTTTCCGCAATCAAGATAAGCGTGGATGAGGATACGAGGCCCGGACAGTACCTGCTGACGGGTTCGGCCGACATGCGGTCCTCCCCGGGGGTGCGGGAATCTCTCGCCGGGCGCATAAGAAAGGTAAGGCTGCGCCCGCTCACGCGCGGGGAAATCCTGGGAGCGTCTCCGGATTTTCTTGACAGGGCTTTCAGACAGGATTTCGGGCGCCCCGACCGCGTTTACGACCGCGACGCCATGCTGGATATCTCTTTCGGGGGCGGTTTTCCGGAAGCCATCCTGCTCGGGGACGCGGAACGAAAACTGTGGCACCGGGACTACGCGGACGCGCTTCTGGAGCGCGATCTCAGGGATCTAGGGCGCATCCAGCGACGCGACGCCATGAGCGAACTGGTGCGCACCCTGGCCGCATGGTCGGGCAGGTTCATGGACATCTCATCCATAGGCGCCGGGCTTTCCGTCACCCGTTCCACGGTAGAGACGTACATAAACGCCCTGGAAGCCCTGTACGTGGTTGAGCGGCTAAGGCCGTGGAGACGCACCGATTACGCGCGGGCGGGGCGGCGCCCCAGGCTTTTCATGACCGATTCGGGACTCATGTCCTCGATTCTCGGCTGGGACAGGCGGCAGGTCCGCATGGACGCGGACCGCTCGGGCAAGCTGGTCGAAACCTTCATGTTCAACGAAATAGCCGCCCAGGCAGACGCACATGCCGGGAAATACGATCTCTTCCATTACCGCGACCGCGAAAAGCGCGAGATCGACTTCCTGATCGAAAGGGAGGACTCTGCGCTGCTCGGCATTGAGATCAAGGCGGGCTCGGCAATCGGAACGAAGGATTTCAGGAACCTGAGCTGGTTTAAGAAAAACATCGCGCGCGAAAGACAGTTCACGGGAATCGTGCTCTACTCGGGAGAAATCGCGGGTTCCATGGGCGACGGACTGTGGGCGGTTCCGTTCGGAACGGTCTGGAACCGGGCGTAAAACATCGTGCGGGTGGGAAGTCGGCCGTCAAAGCTCCCCGAGGACCGAGGCCATCTCCCGAAGACCGATCGCCTCTACATTCTCGGCGACCGGGTAACGGTCCGCCCCCGCCGTAAGGATAAAAGAACGCTCGGGCCTGATATCTTCAACGGCGTTTCGAAAACCCCTGCCCGGGGCGCCGCTCAGGCCGCGCTTGATTTCTATCGCCCAGGGGCCGCGGCTTCCGGGGAGTTCAAGCACAAGATCCACCTCCGCGCCCGCGGAAGTGCGGTAAAAACTCGCCATGGTCCCCGCGGGAGCGACGGACAGAAGGTTTTCTATCGCGAAACCCTCCCAGCTCGCGCCGACCACGGGATGGCCGGCAAGGGAATTGTAATCCGTGATTCCCAGAAGAGCGTGGACTATTCCGCTGTCGCGCACGTAGATTTTCGGGGATTTCACGAGACGCTTCCTGACGTTGGCGTAAAACGGCCGCAGCCGGCGCACCAGCAGGAGGTCGGCGAGCAGGTCCATATAGCCGGACACAGTACGGGCGCTTATGGAAAGACCGGAGGCAAGCCTCGAGGCGTTGAGCAGCGTGCCCTGGCCGTGAGCGAGCATCGTCCACAGACGCTCAAGGGTCCCGGCGGGAATCTGCCATCCGAACTGCGCCACGTCGCGCTCAAGGTAGGTGCGGATGAAGCTGCGGCGGAAAGCCAGACTGTCTTCATCATTCCGGGCCAGGAAACTGTCGGGAAAGCCGCCGCGCACCCAGAGGTGGTTCAAAGAATCGTCATCCTCTCCCGCCTCGAGCACGCCCAGCGGATTCAGTTCAACGTATTCTATCCGCCCCGCGAGGCTCTCTCCCGACTGCCTCAGCAGGTCAACCGACGCCGACCCCAGGATCAGGAAGCGCCCCGTCCGCCTCCCCCGGCGTCTTCCCTGATCAATCAGGCCGCGCAGTTCGGAAAACAGCTCCGGCGTGCGGTGAATCTCATCAAGTATGACCAGGCGATCCTCGTAAGACCTCAGGAACAATGCCGGATCCGCCAGCTTGGCGCACTCCGCGCCGATCTCGAGATCAAGGTACAGTGCCTCCGACTTGCCGGCAATATCAAGCGCCAGGGTCGTCTTGCCGACCTGACGCGGGCCGATCAGCGCCACGGCGGCCTGCCGACCCAGAGCTTTCCTCAGGGCCCGGGAAATACGACGTTCTATCATGCTTGCAAATTGTACATAGTCTTTCTTAATTTGCAAGGTAAATTTTACTGAAAAAATACTGCCGGAAGTCCACTATCCAACGCCGTAATTCTAGAACGGCTGGTTTGAACTGAAGCCCTCCCCCCTGTTTTTCCATGCCCGTTAAATCTGGAGTGCGCCACTGCGACGCTCAGAAAATCTCACCCTGATTGTCGCAACAGTCTAATCTTGGTTGCCGCGCAACAGCAAAGAACTCAGGGGAAATCCGAAACTGTGTTATAAAGATCGTTATCTCTAAGCTGGGCGAGACTCTCTCAGTAACCGTGAAATATTGAAGAAGCGATCAGATGTCAATTACGGGAACAAGCCGCTTAGTGGCGGCGGATTGGATTTTCCGGCTATTTCTTCCCCGCACTATCCTTGTTCGGCGGATTTGACGGTGGTTTCTCGGCTGGGTTACCCTTAGCAGTTGGCTGGTGTGAATACGTAATAGGCCCGGGCGTCTCGTTAAAAGATCTACCATCCGTATCTTTGGTATTACGTGTTCCTGATTTTTTCTTTTGACTCATTTTTCGTCTCCTCCGGCTCGTAAGGCCAAAATTCCATTGTTCTGATTTTGCTTGCAGCAATAAGAATACCAGTATCGCCCCGCGAAGACCAGTTGTTCTTTTCGTCAATATCATAAACCCACTGGATATAAATATCTCGCTCGTTCGGGTCGGATGACATGAAGGAGTCTTCTCCCAAGAAACCACCGAAACGAGTTCCGTCGTTAAGGGTTACAAGAACCCATTGTTCATTCATGTTGCCGAATTTCCGGTCCCACGCGGACGGCATACCGTGTACAGGGTTCAAGCCGATACTTCTACCGACCCACCTGAAAAAACGATAAAGAAATTGTTTCTGGGCATCGTATCCTAGCAAAAATCCCGAAATTGCCGGCAGTACGAACACAAGCAAAAACCAGCCTAGGCGGTTCCCTTGCACAGGTCCTTGGAGGTACGGAACGGGGCTGACCGCCAGTAGTACCAGCGCATAATAGACACCGGAAATTGCTAAATAGGACAGAACAGGATGGGGAGGGCTGAACCGACCGGTCACAAACTGCGAACGTACAAACAGGATAATCATACCGGGAACCAAGACTCCGATTATCGAGTAAAAGTTTTCCGGCTTGAAGCTTACAAGCGAAGGTGAATGCGCCCAACCACTAGTCGCAGACACGGCAACCAAAATCAGGCCTAAAAGCAGAACCGGTAAATAGATATGTCGCTTGGCGACAACTGTTAGCACCAACCGTGAAGCAGGTCCACAGATCGCAGCCAGATTTTTACGTGAAAAAATCATATTGCCGGATCAGAATATACAACGGTCAGCTGGATAGCAAACTGCCGGACTTCTCTCACGAACCGTGATATATCGATAAAAAAGCGGTGTAGGCGAAACCGAACTGCATAAGCAGCAGGAAGGGGACCCAGATGAAAAACCCCATGTAGAGGACGTACGCCACCTGGAACGTGAAGAAAAGCGAGAGGGCGGCCTCGAAAAAGGTGGTGACCCCCTTTGAGGAAACGTACGCCGAGGTTCTCCACCGGTCCTTCCTGCCAACGACGGCGTACTTGGGCGTTCTCGCGAAACCCGACGTCCTGCCAAAAACGGCTTCCAGCACCGCCTTGGCGTTGTTGACCGCTATGCCCGCTCCGACGCCTAGCGCGACGGGTATGTACTTGTAGAATTCCCGCGCCCGGGGGCCGTGGGCCTCGCGGACCGTGAGCACGTAGAACCTTATTATGGCGAAAGTGCCGAGCGCCACCCCCGCGACGCTGGCTATGAAGAGGTCGTTGAGCCATATCCGCTCCCAGAGAAAATTCATGGGTATTATGAGGATTATCGTGGCGAGCAGGAAAAGGTAGCTGAAATTGCCGAGGAGGTGAAACGCGCTCTCGGCCTTTATCCTGAAGGGAATGCGCGCGTCGCCGAGGACCGAGGGCAGGAGCTTCCCGGCCGTCTGGATTCCTCCCTTCACCCACCTGTGCTGCTGTATCTTGAAGGCGTTCATGTCGACGGGAAGCTCGGCGTCCGACACGACGTCGGACAGGTAGACGGCGCGCCACCCGTTTATCTGCGCCCTGTAGCTGAGATCGAGGTCCTCGGTGAGGGTGTCGTGCTGCCATCCCCCGCTCTGCTCTATGCATTTCTTGCGGATCACCCCGGCGGTGCCGTTGAAGTTGAGAAAAAGTCCGTTTGAGTGCCGTGCGGCCTGCTCCACCACGAAATGGCCGTCGAGAAGCACCGACTGGGCCCTGGTGAGAAGCGAGTAGTCGCGGTTGAGGTGCCCCCATCTCGTCTGCACTATCCCGACCTCCGGGTCCTCAAAGCACGGCACGGTCCTGCGGAGAAAATCCCCCGGGGGAACGAAATCCGCGTCGAAAACCGCGAGAAGCTCCCCCCGCGCCCGCGCGCAGCCCGCGGCAAGCGCCCCCGCCTTGTACCCCTCGCGGTTCTCCCTGCGGATGTGCTTTATGTCGAACCCCTCGGCCCGCAACTGCTCCGCGCAGCGCGCCGCTATGCGGCTCGTGTCGTCGGTCGAGTCGTCAAGCACCTGCACCTCGAGCAGGCCCCTCGGGTAGTCGATCGCGCAGACCGCGCGGATGAGCCTCTCGGCCACGTGCATCTCGTTGTAGACGGGAAGCTGCACCGTGACGCGCGGAAGCGGCCCCCGGGCCCGCGGGGCCCCGGCGCGGCGCGCCCCGGCCCTCGAGTAAAGACGCACCAAGTAGTAGCGGTGAAGGCCGAATACGCAGAGAAAGACGGAGGAGGCGACGTAAAGCAGGGTGCAGAAATACTTTATGAACTCGAACAACTCTTAAAACCTCGCTGCCTTCAAGGACCCGACCGCCCCTAAGGCCTGAACTTCGCTATCCTCTCGGCCGCCTGCTCTATTCTCTGCGTGTCGAACGTCACGGACACCCTGGCGTATCCCTCTCCGAAGTCCCCGAAGCCGTTTCCGGGAGTGACGACCACGCCGGCTTCGGTGAGCATCCTCTCCGAGAACTCAGAAGACGTCATCCCCTCGGGAACCTCGAACCACACGTAGAAGGTGGCCTCGGGGAGGGTGTACTCTATGCCCGCCTCATCCAGGCCGCGGCAGAATATCTCCAGGCGCTCCCTGTAGACCTCCTTTCTCTCCTCAAGCCCCTCCGAGCTGTTCCGGAGCGCCGTTATGCCCGCCTCCTGTACGGCCTGGAAGACCCCCGAGTCTATGTTCGTCTTTATCTTCCCGAGACCCGCCACGGCCCTCTCGCTCCCCGCGGCGAACGCGAGGCGCCAGCCGGTCATGCTGAAGGTCTTCGACAGCGAGTGGAACTCTATTCCCACGTCCGCCGCCCCCGGCGTTTCGAGGAAGCTCAGGGGGTTTTTTCCGTAGAAGGCTATCTCCGTGTAGGCCGCGTCGTGGCAGACGAGTATCTCGTTTTTCCGGGCGAAGTCGACCACTTCCCCGAAGAACCCCTCGCTCGCCAGAGCGGTCGTCGGGTTGTTCGGATAGTTGAGGAACATCATGACGGCCCGCTCTGCCGCCTCGGCCGGGATGGCGTCAAGATCCGGGAGAAAGCCGTTTTCCTTGAGAAGCGGCATCGGGTGGGGAACCCCTCCCGCGAACGCGGCCGAAACCGGGTACACGGGGTATCCGGGATCGGGCACGAGCGCCACGTCCCCCGGGTCAAGAAACGCGAGAGGCGCGTGGGCTATCCCTTCCTTTGAGCCTATCAGCGTCACCACCTGGCTTGCGGGATCGAGGCTCACTCCGAAGCGCTGCTCGTACCACCCGGCGGCCGCCTCCCTGAAAGAAGGCATTCCCACGTAGGACGGGTAGCGGTGGTTCGCCGGGTCCCCGGCGGCCTCGCGGAGCGACTCCACTATGTGCCCCGGCGTCGGTATGTCCGGGTCGCCCACCCCGAGGTCGATCACGTCGACCCCCTTGTCGATAAGCTCGTTTTTCTTCCTGTCGATCTCGGCGAAAAGGTACGGGGGAAGCTGCTCGATTCTCTCCGCCCACTTGATTTTCATTTGAAGTCCTCCCGGGGACAGATGGGTCCTGACAGGGAATCTAGGTTAACTTAACGGGACCCGATGGGCAAGTGCGCCCCCGCCCGGGGGAAACGTCAGCCGCCCCTTGACGGGACGTTTGCCGCCGCCTGACGGAAACCGGGCGTAATCGCCGTCGCGGGACGGGGTTTAACAACGCCCGCAAAAAAGATTACAATATAGCTTTGCGCGCCGGGAGACGCAGGTTGAAGATACTCTACGCCATACAGGGAACCGGAAACGGCCACATAAGCCGCTCGAGGGACGTGATAGCCGAGCTCAGGAAGTCGGCGGAGGTCGACATACTGGTAAGCGAGCGCCAGCACGAGATAGGCCTCGGCTTCGAGGTGAAGTACAGCCTGCGGGGACTCGGATTCGTCTTCGGGAAAAACGGCGGAATCGACTACTACGCGTCGATAAAGAAGGCCCGCTTCGACAGGCTGCTCGGCGACGTGAACGACCTTCCGGTAGGGGATTACGACATGGTGGTGAGCGACTTCGAGCCCATATCCTCGTGGGCGTGCCGCCTGAAGAAAAGGCCCTGCGTGTCCCTCTCCCACCAGACATCTTTCGCCTCCCCCAGGACCCCGAGGCCCGAGCGGCCGAACAAGATAATGGAGTTCATAATAAAGTGGTACGCCCCGGTGTGCATACCGCTCGGGCTTCATTTCCGCGAATACGACAACTTCATAAAAACCCCCATAATAAGAAGGGAGCTTCGCGACTACGAAGCGCGGCGGAACGGCCACTACACGGTCTACCTGCCGAGCTTCGACGAGCGCAAGCTGATCGGGCACCTCGGGAAAATCGACGTGCGCTGGGAGCTTTTCTCGAAGCATTACAGCGGAGAGCCCTACACCGAGGGGAACGTCGCCGTGTACCCGGTGAGCTACGGGAGGTTCATAGAAAGCTTCACGGGAAGCGAGGGCATACTCACAAACGCCGGCTTTGAGACGCCGTCCGAGGCCCTTTTCCTCGGCAAGAAGCTGCTCGCGGTGCCGATGAAGGGGCAGTACGAGCAGGAGTGCAACGCGGTGGCGCTTGAGCAGATGGGATTCGAGGTGCTCCACAGGGTGGACGGGGACTTCGAGAGCACGCTTGAGAGATGGGTGTCCCTTCCCCGGGCGAAGCCCGAGCCCTACGGGGACGTCGTTCCCGACATATCGGAAACCATACTCGCCCTCGCCGAGCGCTACGGGGGCGAGGAGGAGTTCAGACACCCGACCGGCTCCCCCATAGAGGACGCCGAGCGCAAAGGGCTTCTCGACCTTTTTCTCTGAGAAGGAAACCCCGGGGGGATCAGGAAAGGAAAAACCAGAAGACCGCGACCCCGAGAACGAGTCCCGCCAGGGCCTGCGCCGGGCTGTGGCACCCGAGCCTTACCCTCGACCAGGCGACCAGCAGGGCGAGGGGCGGAACGACGAAAACCAGCGTCTCGTGCGGATAGGCGAACACCATGGCGCTGAGGGCGCCCATGGCGGCGCAGTGACCGCTTATTTTCCAGCAGAGCGAAACCAGTATCCAGAGGCCCGTAAGCGCAAGGCACAGGTAGCCGAGCGTCACCAGGGCCCCGGGTCCGCCGGCCAGACCGTAGAGCGCGAGCGACAGTACCGAGTAGACGAAAACGACGCTGAGAGGCCTTATGCGCTCCTCCCTCACGCTCATGTGAAAATCCGTCACCCTGCCCCGGCCCATGAGATAGAATATGTAGGCCGTCGGGACGAGCGTGAAAAGGAGCACGAAAAAAGAGGTCCAGAGAAATTTCGAGGAGTGGTCAAGCGAGTAGGAGCAGAGAATCACCGCGTAGAAGACCACGAGCGGCGGGGAGAAAACGGTGGATACGAAGTTCGCCGCTACCGCGGCCCTGCCGCTCTCGGCGGGGCGCGGAAACGTGACCTTCTGGGCTATGTTGTCGTTGTTGATCATCTTCGCCGAACCCTTATATAGAATAAAAACCGCACGGAGCGGAAAAAACAAGGGGCAAACCGAAGGTTTTGCGTTTTTTAATCACCCTTTCAAAAACCGTTAACACGGCCTTGAAGCTGCGGGGCGCGGGGTTTCTAAAACCCCCGAATAATCTGTATACTACCCGAGGGATGAGCGCAAAAGGAAAAAAGACCTTTCCCGGCGCCGCCGCGGGGGCGGCGGCCGTCCTCTGCGCCATGGGGGCGCTCGTATCGGGATACCTGCTCGTGGCCGACTTCGTGCTCGGCGGCGCGGAACTCTGCCTCACGGGCGGGGGCTGCGACATGGTGAGGGAGAGCCGGTACTCGCGCATCGGGGGCGTCCCGGTTCCGCTGCTGGGGGTCCTGGGGTACTCCGCAATGGCCGCGGCGGCCGTATCGCCCATCGGGCGAAGGGCGAGGTGGGACCTTCTTTTCTGGCTGTCTTCGGCGGCCGTCGGTTTTTCGGCCTACCTCACCTACCTCGAGATTTTCATAATAGGGGCGCTCTGCTCATGGTGCGTCGCCTCGGCCGCGATCGCGGCGGGGCTGTTTGCGCTCGCGGCCTCCCGGAGAAGCGGGGGCGCCCTGAGGTCCTTCGGCGGGGCGGCGGCCGCGATCGTCCTGGTGTTCGCCGCATCCTACTCCGTCCATTCCCCCGCCCCGCGGGAAAATCCGGCGCAGGCGGCCACCTTCTACCAGGCGAGCCTCGCGAAATACCTCTCCGAGCGCGGAGCGACCATGTACGGCTCGCACAGGTGCGCCCACTGCCAGAAGCAGAAGGAGCTTTTCGGGGGGGCCTTCGGCCGCATAGCCTACGTCGAGTGCAGCCGGAGCGGTCCCGACCCCGCCCCCGCCCTCTGCGCGGCCAAGAACATAAGAAGCTACCCCACCTGGGAAATCGGAGGAGAGCTCCACGAGGGGGTGAGGACGCTTGAGCAGCTCGGGCGGATCTCGGGCTACTCGGGCAGATGAAAGCTCTCCGTCGAGGCGCCGCGCGGCCGCCCGCCGTTTCTTTGACAAGGGGCTTTTATCGATTACCTTTATCCCGGAATTCATATCATGTTGAGCCGCCGCCGGGGCGGCGGCGAGGTGAAGGGTGGAAAAGAGAAACGACGGATTATCGTTCATAGTATGCTGCAACAAGTTCGGCTGGACCAGGTCCTGGGGCGTAAGCCGGGAAAGGTTCCACCTCGCGCTGGGCGCCGTGGGGATTTTCGTGCTGGGCGCGCTTTTCTCCTTTTTTCTCTCGTACAAGTTCCACGGGGAAGCCGAAGACCTGCGGGCGGAGAAACAGGCCGAGATAGACGAACTGCTCGGCGCCGTGGAGGCGATGTCGCACGAGATAATCGTGGACAAGAAGCTTGAGGACAGGTTCATAAAAAAAGTCCTTCGTCTCGAGAAGAAGCTCGCCTCGATGGAAAGGAGGCTCTCGACGAAGAAACAGCGGAAAACCCCCCAGATCGGCGGGCGCGGGTTCACGGCGGGAGACATCGGCGAGTACTACTTCAACGCGATAGAAAAGGACATAAACCGCCTGGACGACACCCTCTCGGTCACCCCCTTCGGAAGACCGTCCTCGGGAAGCATCTCCTCGCGCTACGGCTACAGGAAATCCCCGTTCTCAGAGGCCAGGGAGTTCCACGGCGGAGTCGACTTCAGGGGGAAGACGGGGGACGAGGTCGTGACCACGGCGGACGGAGTGGTTGAGAAGGCCGGGCACGTCAAGGGCTACGGCAAGCGCGTCGTCATAAAGCACAAAAAGGGCTACAAGACTCTCTACGGCCACCTCTCGAAGATAGAGGTCGCAAGGGGCCAGAAGGTCGAAGCGGGTGAGAAGATAGGGGAGCTGGGGTCGACGGGCCGCTCGACCGGGCCGCATCTTCACTACGAGATAATAAGGTACGGAAGAAGAATCAACCCCGGCAAGTACATAAGATAAGAGAAAACGCCCATGTACAGAAGCAGGCAGAAAAACAGGAAGAACCCCGACGCCGTGGAAACGGTTCTCGGCGACGGCGCGGCGTTCGAGGGCAACGTCTCGTGCGAGGGATCGATGAAGGTCGAGGGAATCCTGAAGGGAGACGTAAAGGTCTCAGGCACGCTCGTGGTAGGTCCTAACGGATCGGTGACCGGGGACATAAGCGCCGGGGAGGTCATCGTGTTCGGGAAAGTAAACGGGAAGATAGACGCCGGGGCGCTCGAGATCAAGGCCACGGGCGAAATAACGGGAGAAGTCCTGATCGAAACGCTCGTAACCGAGGCCGGGGGCGTCATGAGGGCCAAGTGCGAAATGAAAACCGCCGCGAAGCCGGAACCGGACGACGACCAGGTGCTTACCGTCTCCTACTCAAAGGAGCAGGCCCCCTAGTGGCGGTGGCCGCGCTTCTTCGCCGCGGCACGCGGCGGGAGAACGGGCGCCGCAACCGATATTCCCGCCCCCGAGCGGAACCTTAACTCAAGAACCACGCTTTCTCCCATATCGCCCGAGAGTCCCTCGAGCATCACGTGGGGGCCGCCCGGCGAGAGGACTGCCGAGCCGCCCGGGGGGATCTCCATCGAGGCGACCTTCCTCATCGCCATGGAACCTTCCCTCATCTCCGTGACGTGAAGAGAGGCCGAAGCGGAGCAGCCGCAGCTGACGCCGACAAGCTCGTCCGCGGCGGCGGACGGGTTCTCTATAACCATGTAGGCCGCGGTCACCGAAGCGCCCGGGGGGTTCTGCCTTACCCACGGGTCCCTGACCGATATTCCGCCCTCGCTCCAGGCCGGGGGAGCGGCGAGCAGGAAGGCTGAGAGTGCAAGAAGGACTTTTCTCATAGGCGCTCAGAGAAGGCGTTTCACGTCGCCCGCGATTTTCTCCGGGTCAAGCTTCTCCTTGGGGTAGCGGAGCATCATCTCCCCGCCCGGGCCTATCAGGTAGACCGCGGGGGAGTGAACCACTCCGTAGTCCGACTCCGAGGTTCCCTGTTCTTTCGAGTAAAAGGTCCCGCAGGCGTCGTTTACCCGCTTTATTTCCCGCCGCGGACCCGTAAGCCCGATTATGCCGTCGTGGAAAAACGGGATGTAGGCCCCGAGCCTGGCCACGGTGTCGCGCTCGGGGTCGACCGTCACGAAAAGCGCCGCGACCCGCTCGTCCCCCGCGATATCGAGCACCTCGCCCAGCATCCCCAGGGTGGCGGGGCACACGTCGGGGCAGTTGGTAAAGCCGAAGTTGAGCAGCACGACCTTGCCCCTCTGGTCCGAAAGGGAGAATTCGCGGCCGCGGTGGTCGGTGAGCGAGAAATCAAAGGCGGGACGGCGGTACTCATCCCCGTGGAAGTTTCCCCCGCCCATCCGGAGGAACCCCAGGATTCCGGCCCACGCAAGGGCTATCAGGACCAGGGCGGCCAGAGGCCAGTAATAACGTTTCATCTCGCAGGACTCCGCAACGGGGGATTCGGGCAAAAATATACACCACCTTTCCGAATCAGACAAAAAAAGAGCGCCTCAGGGGGGCCGAGACGCTCTCTATCACAAAAAGGAGGATGAAGGATGAGTATTGATCGTTGTTTCTAACCAACACTTTAAAATATAAGTAATTTACTTAAACTGTCAAGGAAAAATTAAAAAAATTTAAAACGGCGAAAAAAAGCGGGCAGGACGCCCAAGCGCCGTGCCCGCTTCCGTTACTCCTCCGAGTGCGGAGGGCCGCTCTACATCATGCCGCCCATGCCCATCGGTCCGCCGGGAGGCATTCCGGCGCCGCCGGAGTCCTCTTTCGGAATGTCGACGACCAGCGCCTCGGTGGTGAGAAGAAGACCCGCGACGCTCGCAGCGTTCTGCATGGCGGTCCTCGTCACCTTCGCGGGGTCGAGAATACCGGCCTTTATGAGGTCCGTGTACTCGAGCTTCGCGGCGTCAAAGCCGTTTGAGCCTTTCTGGTTGACTACCTTCTCGACCACTATGGAGCCGTCCCATCCGGCGTTTGAGGCTATTCCCCGCAGGGGCTCCTCAAGCGCTCTCTTCACGATGTTGACTCCGGCCTGCTCCTCGGGGTCCGCGCCGTCGTACCTGTTGACCGCGGCGATGGCCCTTATGAAGGCCACGCCCCCGCCGGGAACTATTCCCTCCTCGACGGCGGCCCGGGTGGCGTTTAGGGCGTCCTCGACCCTGTCCTTTTTCTCCTTCATCTCGGTCTCGGTGGCCGCCCCGACCCTGATCACGGCCACGCCCCCGGCAAGCTTCGCGAGGCGCTCCTGGAGCTTCTCGCGGTCGTACTCGCCGCTTGCCATCTCTATCTGGCTTTTGATCTGGTTTATGCGCCCCTCTATAGATCCCCTGGTGCCGGAGCCCCCGACGACCGTGGTGTCGTCGCGGTCTATCACGACCCTCTTCGCCTTTCCGAGATCGGTTATCTTGGCGTTCTCAAGCTTCATGCCGGCCTCTTCGGATATCACCTGTCCGCCCGTCAGAACGGCTATGTCCTCGATCATGGCCTTCCTGCGGTCCCCGAATCCCGGGGCCTTTATGGCCGCGACCTTGAGCGTTCCCCTGATCTTGTTGACGACGAGCGTCGCGAGAGCCTCTCCCTCGACGTCCTCGGCGATTATCAGAAGGGGCTTGGTGCTTCTCGCCACTTCCTCAAGAAGCGGGAGAAGATCCTTCATGTTGGCTATCTTCTTGTCGAAAAGCAGGATGAGCGGATCCTCGAGCTCAACCGTCATCTTCTCGGGCTCGGTGACGAAGTAGGGACTCAGGTATCCCCTGTCAAACTGCATTCCCTCAACGACGTCAAGCTCGGTGTCGAGGCTTCTTCCCTCCTCGACCGTGATGACCCCGTCCTTGCCCACCTTCTCCATGGCGTCGGCTATGATGCTCCCGACGTTCTGGTCCCCGTTCGCGGAGACCGTGGCCACCTGGGCTATCTCCTTGCGTCCCTTGACCTGCTTGCTCGACTTCCTTATGCTCCCGGTCACTACCTCGACCGACTGGTCTATTCCCCTTTTGAGCTTCATGGGGTCGTGTCCCGCGGCCACCAGCTTTATGCCCTCGCGGTATATCGCCTGGGCGAGTATGGTGGCGGTGGTGGTGCCGTCCCCGGCGACGTCGCTCGTCTTCGAGGCGACCTCCTTCACCATCTGGGCTCCCATGTTCTCGAACTTGTCCTCAATCTCTATTTCCTTGGCCACCGAAACCCCGTCCTTGGTCACGACCGGAGCTCCGAACGTTTTCTCTATCAGCACGTTGCGTCCCCTGGGACCCAGCGTCGCCTTCACCGCGGCCGCGAGCTTGTTAACGCCCTCGAGAACCTTCTCCCGGGCCTCGGTGTCAAATAACAGATCTTTTGCCATTTTACTTCTTCCTCCTTTGTTAGTCTTCTATCACCGCGAGTATCTCGTGCTCGGCGATAATCAGGTAATCCTCGCCGCCGAGGGAAACCTCGCTTCCGCCGTACTTTCCGAATATCACCCTGTCGCCGGGCTTTACGTCAAGCGGAAAGATCTCTCCGTTTTCGATCGGCCTTCCCTTCCCGACGGCGACAACCTCCGCCTGCTGGGGCTTCTCGGCCGCGGTGTCGGGGATTATGATTCCCCCTTCCGTCGTCTCAGACACGTCAAGACGCTTTATCAAGACCTTGTCATGTAGCGGTCTTATTTCCATCTTGCAATACCTCCTTGTTAACTTTTTAGAGCTTCTCTGGCACTTGCGCCTTCCAAGTGCCAACTATAAAGTAAGCACGTTTTTGCGGGTGTCAAGGGATGGAGGGAAAATAAGGGGCGGGGGCCCGGTTTCCGGTTTTCCGAAAATGTTAAACCAAGAAAGATTTTAACGGCCACTGGGAGGCCTATGAAGAAGAACTGCATTGTATTTTCCTAAATGAAATTGCACGTGCCGGCATTATGTTCCGAAAGCAAGAAGTGAGTTGCCTTCGTCATCCCGAAACCAGAGGAGGTTGGAAATCGTTCTGGCATCTTGTTCAAGAAGGAAAAGTAGAGGAGGAACGTACACCCGACTTCCGCCGTTGCGAGCGCCTGCGACGGATACCGTGGGTAATTAATAACGCTGGGAACCACCCAGAGATTAACGAATGGCCAAATAAACGAAAAAGAGAAAGCAGCACACTGCTTTGGTATCAAGAGCAATACTTTGGTTGTTCTATCACAAAAGAAAGGTTTTTGGTTGCTAAAGACCGCTTATCCTACCGAAAGAAACCATACTATCGAAAAATTGAGAAAAGAACGTGATGGGTTTTACAGAGTCTGAGGGAAAGTTAAAAAAAGCTGAGGCCGCTCACTGGCTGGCAGGAGCGACCTCGTTACTCCTTCCCCGGATGTTCCCTTCGCCAGGGCGGACATCTTTACCGGGGAGACCGTCTTGCTCATCAGGAGCAAGCGGGACGGAACAGGAGACCGAAACCTTTCGATGCAAAGCACAATACCCTAAAAACGCCTTGACACGATACCCTAAATATGCTAAGCTCAATAGCCTGAATATGCGAAGGCCCAAATCACATAAACCGAAGGCAGGCAATGGCAACCGCATCTGAAAAACTGGCCCGGTCTCTTTCCGTACTCGAAGAAATCCGGGACAGCGGAAAAATCGCCCTGCGCGCGGCCGACATGAGCAGGGCTCACCGGGAACGGCTGCTTAAAAACGGTTTCATACGGATGGTAATGAAGGGCTGGTATATCCCGGCCCGGCCCGACGAAGCGCCCGGGGAGAGCACATCCTGGCATCTCTCCTTCTGGGGGTTCTGTGCCGACTACCTGAACTTCAGATTCGGGCGCTCCTGGTGCCTGTCTCCCGAGCAGTCCCTGAGCCTGCATACCGGAAACTGGACAGCGCCGCGTCAATTGGTGCTGCACTCCCCGAAAGGTTCCAACAAGCCGACGGCGCTTCCCCACGGCGCATCGGTTCTCGACCTCCGCCTGAAACTGCCCGGGAACGGCGACCTGACCGAAATAAGCGGGGAAGGGTTCAGGGATCTCAGGATCATGACTCTTCCCGCCGCGCTGATCGCCTGTGCGCCGACTCTTTTCGCCGTGCGGCCGCTTGAACTGCGCCTGGCCGTCTCCATGATTGACGATGCCTCCGACATCCTGCCCGGACTGCTTGAAGGCGGCCGCAGCACGGTCGCGGGCCGTCTCGCCGGCGCCTTCCGGAACATCGGGCGCGGCGAGGTCGCGGACGCCATTATCGATACGATGAGAAGTGCCGGGCACGCGGTATACGAATCCGACCCCTTCAGGGAAAAACCGGTCGTCTCCTTAGGATCCCGCGAGACCTCGCCTCACGTTAACCGCGTGCGCATGATGTGGGCCGGATTCCGCAGGGACGTCATCAGACATTTTCCGAGGGCCCCGCGGCCCGCGACGGACATTACGGGATACCTTCGGCGGGTAGACGATATTTACGCTTCAGACGCGTACAACTCGCTGTCGATCGAGGGATACCGCGTCAGCGTCGGGCTCGCGGAACGCGTGCGCGAAGGGAAATGGGACCCGGACGGGGCCGACAGGGAAAACCGCGACGCTCTCGCGGCGCGCGGATACTGGCAGGCCTTCCAAGCCGTAAAACTCACGGTAACGGACGTTCTCGAGGGGAAAAATCCGGGAGAGGCGGTCGCAGACGATTCAGGCGGATGGTATCGGGAACTGTTCGGTCCGAGCGTGACGGCCGGAATTATCGGCGCGGCCGGGCTTGCGGGATACCGGAGGGTTCCGGTCTACATACGCGGATCAATGCACGTCCCGCCCGGTCACGAATCGGTGCGCGAGCTGATGCCGGCCTTCTCCGATCTGCTGCGAAACGAGGAAAGCCCCGAAGTCAGGGCGGTCCTCGGGCATTTCGTTTTCGTCTACATACATCCCTTCGTGGACGGCAACGGACGGATGGCGCGGTTTCTCATGAACGTGATGCTGGCTTCGGGAGGTTATCCCTGGCTTGTGATACCGGTGGAGAAACGCGGCCGCTACATGGAGACGCTTGAGGACGCGAGCGTCGGGCGGAACATCGTTCCTTTCACGGAATTTCTCGCCGGGCTGATCGAGGAAAACCGGTCTTCTGACATAGCGTGAAGCCACGCGCCGCTTAACCGCAAATTCCGCCACAATCTACTGGAAAAACAAGTTAGTACAAGCATTTTGCGAATTTGAACTTTTCCGCGCCTCTTCAAATTGCAACGAAACAGGTATCCGATTAACTTTCAATGTTCTTCACAACTGCCGCCGTTGCCGGGAACCACCAGACCTGACCTCTATTAGTGACACAAATCTAAAAGGTATCGGCAATTTGTAAGCTTGAATTCGAATCCAAAGGGTGAATTTCACGCAGGGAGCGGTAGCAGCGAAGGGTCAGTATCTTTTACAGGCCAGTGCGCCATGAATACGTTCCCAGGCAATTCAGGCTCTCTTGACCCGGAAAAAGCGGGTAGGTATAAATAGGCATGCGGGGACGCAATGTTTTTTCCCGTCTTTCTCTTTGGTTTCAGTAATTACGGAATTATATTACCGGTTGACGGAACGACCTCCGACAGTTTGGAGAGGACAGTTGCCGGAACCAGCGGATTCATGATGTCTGCAGACGGAAATAGTCAGGATTTGAAGTTGTCGGGGTTCTCTGTTGTAATAGTTGCGAACTCCAACAATCCGACGGTTCTTAACCAAGACTTTCTTTATCACAACGGGATTGTGCCGGGGGACTGGACTCTGCATGAGAATCTCCCGCCGGTTATAACTCCCGCAGTTTCCCAAGTAACTTTCAAAAACGGCTTTAAAGTGATGGCGGAACTGAATCGGATACTTTTTGAACAATTCGCCGCCCCGCTGAAGGAAGAGGATGTCATCTGTGCCGATATAGCGAAACGTTACCTGAGAACGATTCCTCATGTGCCGTATACGGCCATTGGCATCAATCTGCATGGCTACAGAATTCATCAAAACCAGGAATCTGGAACGATCCCTGATCTGCTGATTAAGGAAGGCGGATGGATGAGCTTCAGGAACGCCGCGCCGAGTTTCCAGGTAAAGGCTGCATATCGATATGACGATAAAACTGTCACACTGGATATAGCGGAGGACCTTGTTAAAGAGGAAGAAGTCTCGGAAGTTCCCGCAATGGTATTTAACGCGAACATCCATAGAGACATATCGGATGAGACAAATCAACAGATGAGAGTCAGTAAACTGCTGTCTATTCTTGATTCCTGCAATAAGGATATATCGGATTTCTACTCGCTTGCCAAAGAGTTCAAATCCGACGGTTCGTAATCATGTCTTTACAGGCAAAAGAAACAGCAATGCCCCCAAGAATACGGTCCGATGCTTCATCCTATTCTCCAAGCGATTGGGGTTCCCTAGTTGACCGCAAATTAAGTGAAAGTTATCTGAAACTGGTTGAGGCTAAGTGGGCTTATCCGTTGAGCACGTATGTTCATCAGGACATCGACTATTCAGTTGCTTCTGCCCAGAACTCTTTTTTTAAAATAGAAAGTTCTTTCAGGACCGGCAGGGTCGGAGGTCTTAAGGATTTTATTGACGGCCTGCTCACATGGAACCCATCCGCCCCTGAAACATATAACGAACCAGGCGCTTTCAATAACGACCTGATCGTCTTTCTTCTCGCTGACCTGAAAGATGTTGCCCTTGTTAAGCACAACCTGGTTGACGATGTGATTGAAGGATGGACATCGTTTTTTGAAGATATGTTTGACAGAACATCTGCCACCGCTGTCAAGCAAACTGAGGTCGCGCTTGCTGGGCCCGGCGAAGCAACTGAGGAAACGCGGGAAGAAAAACTGGATAGACCCAGCGAAACGCTGCCCGCCGAACTGACCGGCATCCTAGACGATCTTCGGGAAGCGACCGACGAAGCGCGCGAAGAGGGGTTCCCGGTTCCATCCGATACGGCAATAGCGAATTCCGAACGGTTGATTAAAGAGGTTTACGGAATTTTGCCCGGCCGCCACGGGGTATATCCTACGCCGGACGGAGAGATTGCGATTGATGTTTTCAACGGGAAAGGAAGTTCGGTCGTTCTGTTGTGCGATTCCGCGGGAGGGGCACTGTGTCTTGTTAACATGGATGGGAATCATCGCCGCGCGCGCTATTCCAAAACAGACGCTCTCCCTGACGGTTTCGTGCGGGAAGCCCTGAGTGAACTGGAGCTATAGGTTTCCTGCCGCAATACCTTGACTGTCCCCGTCGACATACCGGATAAAGAAAATCTCGGACGTATCGTGGTTTCGCGAGGACAGGCCAAGTACGCACGCAGACACAGCAGAAGCCAAATCAACGCTTTTTTGGAAAAGGAAGGCCAGAGGGCTATTTCGGTTGATCGGCTTGATGTCGCTCCTTCGGAAAGCGTGCTTGTTGCGAACGGCGAGAAAGTGGCGGCGGCCCGCACAAGACCGGACGGAAGCCGGAGGACTTTTTACGGCTGGGCGGTCGTTAAGGCTGAAAAAGCGAGAGAGAAAGGGAGGGATGTTAAATCCAGCCCACAGCCAGACAATCCCTACCACGCGGATATAGTTTTGCCTGATCCCGCCGTCAAGGATCGGGAAGAGCAGAAGAGGCATGCCCAGGAGCTTGCGGACAAATCGGTCTGGCGCGAACGTCCGCAACCGTGAGCCTGCCTGATATCTTCAGGATCTGCTTCACTTCGAGGAATTCAACCAGCTGCTCGGCAACCGTTCGGAGGACAAGTATGAAGGCTGCTACGAGGACATGGGGAATACCGACGCGCATCTCAAGAACTTCGCCATGATGCACACCGGAATCGGGCTTCGCAAGACGCCTCGACGGCGCCCACACCGCCGTTGACGCCGCAAAAGACGCAGCCCGCGGCATCAGGGACGAACTGCACAGACAGATGGAGGAGAGATGGAAAGGGACCTTCGAATCAATTGGGGACTGCTTGTCGAGGAATCGGTAAAGCGGCGCAAGGAACGGAAAATCTCCCAGCGCCGCCTGGCGGCTATCGCCGGGGTAAGCCAGCCGACGGTCTCGCGTTTCGAGCGGCGCAAAGAGGACATTCAGCTCTCAAGCGCCATGAAGATACTCGGCGTTCTGGGACTCGCGGAGAAGTAGGGCTTTCCCACCGGCGCTTTTCCCGTTTGGCGGTTCGGAAAACGGGCCGGAACAGACCCGTCCGCGGGTTTCCTTCCGCCTGCAGTCGCTCCGTCTTTCCACCAAGAACCGTCGGCGCGGAACACCTGAAGGACCTCCTCTTGATGTTCCCTCCGCCAAGGCGGACATCTTTACCGGGGAGACCGTCTCGCTCGTCAGGAGCAGGCGGGACGGACATAGAGACCGAGACCTTTAGATGCAAAGCACAATACCCTAAAAACACCTTGACATGATACCCTAAATATACTAAGCTCAATAGCCTGAATACGCGAAGATCCGAACCACGTAAACTGAAGGCAGGCAATGGCAACCGCATCTGAAAAACTGGCCCGGTCTCTTTCCGTGCTCGAAGAAATCCGGGACAGCGGAAAAATCGCCCTGCGCGCGGGCGACATGAGCAGGGCTCACCGGGAACGGCTGCTTAAAAACGGTTTCATCCGGATGGTAATGAAAGGCTGGTATATCCCGGCCCGGCCCGACGAAGCGCCCGGGGAGAGCACATCCTGGCATCTCTCCTTCTGGGGGTTCTGCACCGACTACCTGAACTTCAGGTTCGGGCGCTCCTGGTGCCTGTCTCCCGAGCAGTCCCTGAGCCTGCACACCGGAAACTGGACAGCGCCGCGCCGGCTGGTGCTGCACTCCCCGAAAGGCTCCAACAAGCCGACGGCGCTTCTCCACGGCGCATCGGTTCTCGACCTCCGCCTGAAACTGCCCGGGGACGGCGGCCTGACCGAAATAAGCGGGGAAGGGTTCAGGGATCTCAGGATCATGACTCTTCCCGCCGCGTTGATCGCCTGCGCGCCGACGCTTTTCGCCGTGCGGCCGCTTGAACTGCGCCTGGCCGTCTCCATGATTGACGATGCCTCCGACATCCTGCCCGGACTGCTTGAAGGCGGCCGCAGCACGGTCGCGGGCCGTCTCGCCGGCGCCTTCCGGAACATCGGGCGCGGCGGGGTCGCGGACGCCATTATCGATACGATGAGAAGCGCCGGGCACGCGGTATACGAATCCGACCCCTTCAGGGAAAAACCGGTCGTCTCCCTCGGAGCCCGCGAGACCTCGCCTCACGTAAACCGCGTGCGCATGATGTGGGCCGGATTCCGCGAGGACGTCATCAGACATTTTCCGAGGGCACCGCGGCCCGCGACGGACATTACGGGGTACCTTCGGCGGGTAGACGATATCTACGCTTCAGACGCGTACAACTCGCTGTCGATCGAGGGATACCGCGTCAGCGTCGGGCTCGCGGAACGCGTGCGCGAAGGGAAATGGGACCCGGACGGGGCCGACAGGGAAAACCGCGACGCTCTCGCGGCGCGCGGATACTGGCAGGCCTTCCAGGCCGTAAAACTCACGGTAACGGACGTTCTCGAGGGAAAAAATCCGGGAGAGGCCGCCGCGGACGATTCAGGCGGATGGTACCGGGAACTGTTCGGTCCGAGCGTGACGGCCGGAATTATCGGCGCGGCCGGGCTTGCGGGATACCGGAGGGTTCCGGTCTACATACGCGGATCAAAGCACGTCCCGCCCGGTCACGAATCGATGCGCGAACTGATGCCGGCCTTCTTCGATCTGCTGCGAAACGAGGAAAGCCCCGAAGCCGGGGCGGTTCTCGGGCATTTCGTTTTCGTTTACATACATCCCTTCGTGGACGGCAACGGCCGGATGGCGCGGTTTCTCATGAACGTGATGCTGGCGTCGGGCGGTTACCCATGGCTTGTGATACCGGTGGAGAAACGCGGCCGCTACATGGAGACGCTTGAGGACGCGAGCGTCGGGCGGAACATCGTTCCCTTCACGGAATTTCTCGCCGGGCTGATCGAGGAAAACCGGTCTTCGGGCATGGTGTGAAACCACGCTCCGCACCTGAAACCGCGTCCCATGATCGCGCTAATAGTCCTAGTCTGATCTATGGGCCTTTTTCCCGCGCAAGCGGTTTGCGGCTTTCGTTTCCGGAGCTGAGAAATGCAACCTTGCTGAAAAATGGACAGCCAGTAACGAAATCAACGGGAACGGTCTTCCGGTTTCCGGAAATGACTCGAAAATACTCCGCTCAACGGCGGTTCAGGTTCCCGCTCAAGCTGCGCTGCGGCGCAATACCAGCACAGGTTTGCCGTAATCGCCTTCACTCACCTGATCCAGGTTCTGGTGTCTGATGTCTTCCAGCTGTCCGAGCTTGCTTGTCCATGTTCCATCGTTCAGCTGCCGCGCGGCATGCGTGGGGCTGCCGTTCGGGTCAGCGAAAATCGCCTCTTTCTCCACTCCGTCCTCAAAGACGGCATCCTCGCACACTTCAAACCCGACCGCCCGGAAGGCTCCGGCGTAAGCCTCGACAGTATATTGCCTGGGCACGCCTTCGGGCCAGTAATACTGACCGTAAACGTCAGGCTCCCACCAGCAGGAATCGTCCCCCGCGGCCCAGGCGATGCAGTTGTAGTCCGCCTGGGCGGGACTTGTAATTTCATACCTGTCGCCGTGAAGCCTGGGGAATATCCGTTCGAGGTTCACCTTTCGCCACGACTCCCCTGTGGTCAGGCGATACCGGATCTTCCTGCGCGATCGCCCGAAGCGCCCAGAACCAGTGCCCGGGCCCGCGGTCAAGTTCTCCGAGAATCAGGGGCAACGCGTCAGGTCCCATTCCCACGATCTGCTGGTACGCGGGATGCAGCACTACATCCCGTATCAGGGAAAGATGGGAGCATTCCTCGCGCACGGTCTCCGCGAGGCGGCGGAAACGCAGCGCCTGGACATCCGGACGCGAATTCCATCCAGCCTCCGTTATCGAGGTGGAACGGCCCCCGCTGAATCCAACTCTCAGAAGCGGCCAGAGCGTCTGGGCGGAACCCTCCGCCACGGCGGACAGGTACATGTCGTTAGGCCACAGTTCAACTGAAAAAGCCATGCCCGTCATTTCCGAGCCTCCACTCCGAGAAGCGCGCGGAGCCAGTCCGTGATGCTCTCCTCGAAAGCCGTTACCACGTTGTCGTGGGCGCGGCGGATTTCTTTCTTCAATTCACTCTCGCGCACGGGGATACCAAGCAGCGCGATATCGTACAGGTCCAGCGTAAAGACCTGTTTTTCTTCCGCCGGCTGAACGGGAACAGGGGTGCCGAATGTTATCAGCACCGTATGATTCTGTCCGGCCTTGGGAACCTCCACGCGAACGAGGAATGAACCCCGGGCGTCTCCCAGAGACTTCGGGAGTTGCGGATAAATCGCGAAGTACTCTTCCATGGAGATTTTCTCCCCCGGAATTTCTATCTGGTTTACGTACCGTATCCCGATTCTGTCAACCCTTCGGGGCGCCGCCGCTTCACCGTAATTCCCGAGCGCCCGGTAAACAACCTGTTCCCAGTCTTCAAAATGACGATAGGGACGCAACTGGTTGATCACGAGAAGATTCTCGGCGACCTGTATCATAAGATTATTTTCCTCGGAAATAAACTGCATCCACGGCGACAGCGTGTGTGCGCCGTACGGGACCGTGCCCCGGCCCGGGGCAACCTAGGCTTCCCGCGCCTCGCGCCGCCGCTTTACAGGGAATTCATCCTTGATTTCTTCATAGAAGGTTCCGGGAACGGTATCATCCCACGTCGAATCCGCAAAATATATTTCACAGAGAGCTTCAACAACGGGGGGCTCACGGTAACTTCGTTCCAGCACCGTACCGACAGAATCGTTACAGGAAGTCCGTTCGCTCGGCAACTGCGCGCTCATGATTGCGTCCTCATAAAAAGGTCAGCTGAGTTACCTGTTCCATAAGGCAACTGCATGAAGCTTGTTTCGTGGTTTCAGTTACAGGCGGAAAAAAATGTACCCCATCCGAAAACTTCTTTCAACCGACCCTGAGAACTAGGACTGATTCCGCTTCGCCTTCTCGACTAGCTCCGCCAGCCTGGAAAGCGCCTCGATAGGCGTCATGTTCTCGGGATCAAGCGCCGCCAGGTCCTCCGCAAGCAGCTCCTCCCTCCGGTACTCGGCCTCGGACTCCCCCTCCGTCTCCGCGTCGAAAAGAAGAAGCTGCCCTCCGAGCATCGACTGCGAGAGCTGCGCCTTGAACTTCTCAAGGGAAAAAAGAACCTTCCTCGCCGAGCTGAGGACCTTCGCGGGAACCCCCGCCAGGCGCGCCACCTGTATGCCGTAGCTGTGGCTCGTGGCCCCGGGGACGAGCCTGCGCAGAAACAGTATCTCCCCTCCCTCCTCCTTCACCGCCACGTTCGAGTTCACGACCCCGGATCTCGCGTCCGCCAGGTTTGAGAGCTCGTGGTAGTGCGTCGCGAAAAGGGTTAGGGGCCCGAGGTCGCAGAGATACTCCGACACCGCCCACGCTATGCTCATCCCGTCGAAGGTGCTGGTGCCCCTCCCGATCTCATCCAGTATGACGAGGCTCCGGGGAGTGGCGTTCCGAAGGATGTGCGCCGTCTCCACCATCTCGACCATGAAGGTCGACCGGCCGGCCGTGAGGTTGTCAGACGCTCCCACGCGCGAGAATATGCGGTCGACTATCCCCAGGCGCGCCTCCCGGGCCGGAACGAAGCTTCCCATCTGGGCCATGAGCGACACGAGGGCCACCTGCCTTATGAGTGTAGACTTGCCGGACATGTTGGGACCCGTGATGATCATGAAGCGGTCGGCCTCGGAATCGAGCGTGACGTCGTTGGGGACGAATCCCCCGTCGGGGCCGATCCTCTCGACCACCGGGTGGCGGCAGCCGCGAAGCTCTACGAGGGGGCGGGAGACGAACTCCGGGCGGCAGTAGCCGTAGCGCGACGCTATCTCGCCCATCGAGCAGAAAACGTCGGTCTCGGCGACCACGGCCGCCGCCGCCTTAACGCGCGGGGCCTCGGCGGCCGCCCTCGCGCGCACCTCCTCGAAAAGGGAGGCCTCGAGCCCCGTTATGCGCTCGGCCGCGGTGAGTATCTGCTCCTCGCACTCCTTCAGCTCAGGCGACGTGAAGCGCTCGGCCCCCGCGAGGGTCTGCCTTCTCGAGTAGTCCTCGGGAACGAGCGGGAGCTTCGACTTCGTCACCTCGATGTAGTAGCCGAACACCCTGTTGTAGCCGATCTTGAGGCTGGCTATCCCCGTTCTCTCCCTCTCCCGCCCCTCAAGCTCGGATATCCACCTGCGCCCGTCGCTCTGGATCCCGCGCAGGCGGTCAAGCTCGGGTGAGAACCCTTCCCTTATAACCCCTCCCTCCCGCGCGAAAGCGGGCGGGGTCTCGACGAGGGCGCCCTCGAGGTAATCGCGGAGGTCCCGGAAATCGTCCATCCTCTCCCGCAGGGACGCGAGGGCCTCCGAGCGAAGATCCGCCATGGCGTCGCGGAGCCTCTCCAGGTAGAACGAGGAATCCCGGAGCGAGGCGAGGTCCCTCGGCCGGGCGGACGGGGTCTCGATCCTGTGGATGAGCCTCTCGAGGTCCCCGACCCGCCCGAGCGCCTCCATGAGATCCTCCCTCACAGAGAGGTTCTCAAGCAGTTCGGCCGCCGCGTCCTGCCTCCTCCCTATCTCCCCGGCGCAGAGCAGCGGGTAGCTCATCCGGCGGCGGAGAAGCCTCGCGCCCATGGGAGAGCGGGTCTCGTCCATCACGCCGAGAAGCGAGTGACCCGCGGAGCCCCCGGAGGAGCTTCCCAGCTCGAGGTTCCTCGCGGTCCACTCGTCTATCTTCATGTGGTCCGCGGTGTCGTAGTACCGGGGGAACTCTATTCGCGGCAGGAAGTCCCTCTGCGTTTCCCGCAGGTAATCGAAAAGCACCCCGCAGGCCAGGACGCAGGCGGGCCTCCCCTCGATCTCGGCGGCTTCCAGGGTAAGCACCCCGAAACCGTCGCGGAGGATCTCCCCGCACCTGCCGGGCTCCCATTTCCAGGAATCGACCTTCGTTATGAGGGCGCGGGGGCCCGGGCCGGGCGCGGACCCGGGCCAGGGAGCGCCGCCGTCCGAATCGGGAATGAGAATCTCCTTCGGGCCTACGCGCGAGAGCTCGGAGAGAAGGTCCTCCCGCGAGGGGAAAAAGGACGTCCGGAACTCCCCCGTCGAGATGTCGCAGAAGGAAAGCGCGAAGCCGTCTTCCCCGTCCCCCGCTACGCACGCCAGGAAATTGTTGGTCTTCGACTCGAGGTTCTCGGAATCGAGGACCGCCCCGGGGGTGAGGACCCTCACGACCTTTCTCTCGACTATCCCCTTCGTCCGCTTCGGGTCTCCCATCTGCTCGCAGACCGCCACCTTCTTTCCGCTCGCCAGAAGCTTCGATATGTGGGGCTCGGCGCTGTGGTAGGGAACCCCGCAGAGGGGGACCGGGTTTTTCTTCGAGCGGTCCCTCGAGGTGAGCGCTATCCCCAGTATCTCCGACGCGGTCTTCGCGTCGTCGTAGAACATCTCGTAGAAGTCCCCGAGCCTGAAAAGGAGTATCGCGTCGGGATGCTCCCTTTTTACGCTCAGGTACTGGCTCATGAGGGGGGTCTGCGAACTCATGCGGTATTTATTATACTGGATTCAGGCGGGGTTTCGGAAACGCCGGGCGCGGCCGGACTCTCTACCGTCAACGCCCGGCGGGCAGCTTTTTCTTCCCGACGCGTAAAACCGGGCGGGAAGTCCGGGGCGGAGCGGCGCAGCAAGGTCGCCTCATGCCGAAAGGGGTTCTGGTTTTATCGCCGCGTGGTGCTTATTCCAATTTATTCGGAATAGGTGTCCGAATTCAGTCGTAATATGCACGTGACGGGGATTCTCCCCGCTTCCGTAAAACAAAACTGCCGTCCGCGCGCAAGACATGGTCGCCGCGCAGTACGCGTCAGTTCGGATTGACAGGCAGGAGGCGTTTCGTTACGATAAGTATTCATGAACGGTTTTAACGCTTTCAAGTATGTCGGGGAGCTCAGGGAGGCGGGGGTTCCCGAAAAGCAGGCCGAGACGCATCTGCGCATTCTGCACGAGATCGTTGAATCCAATCTGGCCAACAAGCGCGACATCAAGGAGCTTGAGCAGTCGACCAAGCGCGACATCAAGGAGCTTGAGCAGTCGACCAAGCGCGACATCAAGGAGCTTGAGCAGTCGACCAAGCGCGACATCAAGGAGCTCGAGCAGTCGACCAAGCACGACTTCAAGGAGCTTGAGCAGAAAATGGAGCAGAATACCAACGAGCTCAGGCGCGACATCAAGGAGCTTGAGCAGTCGACCAAGCGCGACTTGAAGGAGCTTGAGCAGAGAATCCTCATCAAGCTCGGGGCCTTAATGGTAGCGACCATCGGAATCATAGTAGCTCTCTCGAACCTTAACGTCGTCTGAAACCCCGGCGATTCCCGAAATGTTCAAAAACCCCTTGATGTAAAGAGGTTTCTACCCGCCCCGTTTTCCCCGATACAGCAACACAGCAAGGAATCCCGAAATCGTATGGTCTCTGATATCGACAAGCAGGCGCCCGATGATAATCGGTTTTCTTCCCGCCGCGGCGGCGCTCATCGCGACCGCGCATACCGCGGCTGAAAACGGACATCCCGCCCTATGATGTTTTCCCGAAAAATAAACGGGGAATTCAGATGTCCGAATTCAATCGGAATATGCAGTCCACAACAAACAAACATGCCTGTGAACTTGCGGAATCAAAGGCCAGGAAAGGTAACCGTGGGCCCGGAAACCTCCACGGTTCCCTCATTGCCCGTGCAGGACGAAAGAAAAAGCGCGAACACGACGAAAACCCGGAAGGAACCGCACGGGACCTCTTTTCCGGCCGAAAGTTCCGCGGACGTGAGCGATTGCGCCGTTTTTTTTGTGAATTCGGGCCAGATCCGGGACCGGGAAGGGCGGGTCGGAGAATCCGGCTTCCTCCTTGACCGCCACATTGGGGCGGTACTGGTGTCATCCTAAGCAGTGAAAAGATGATTACAGGTGCTTTACATCGACTGGGGGCACGAACACCAAACAGCGATTCTCCACCTCAGCCTTTACTTCCCGATTATTCCCGGCATCCGCCTCCAAAGAGGTTCGAAAGATTTCAGCTGGAAAAAAAGGCTTCAAGGCAAACAACACGAGATTATGTATTGGACAAGGATTGGTTTAAAAGAGCTCGCCGCAGCACCGGGGCACTTTCTAAAATCCCACGGATTCTCGCTACAATCCTACGAATTTTTTCTAAAACGAACGGTAGAAATGGGTTAATGCAAGTATTTGCGAATTCGAAATTTTACACGCCCCTTCAGACGGCAGCGGAACAAATATCCGATCAGTTTCAATATTCCTCACAGCTGCCGCCGTTGCCGGGAACCGCCACACCCGATCTCCGTTGGCGACACATACTTAAAAGGTGTCAACAATTTGTAAGGGGAGGTCTGAATCAGCGGAACCATGCCGTGTCCGCCTGTTTCCCGACCCGAAACCTCAAAGCGCATAAAAAAGCGCCGGAACGACATTCTCGAAAGAACATCGGTCCGGCGCTTCGGCTTCTCAGCAGCCGACACAAAGCGTATGGTCAGTTCACTCTGCTGGAGAACTGCACTTCGTGGCATCAAAGCTGCTGTCAAACCTGACAAGGTTCTTGCCGCTTGTATTGGTCTTTTTAAGCTCAGCCACGATACCGTCCGCTACAGTTTTGCCTACGCCAGCCGGTGCAGATATGCTAGCAGTACCAACAGTAGCAACGACGCTGCCATTTACTGATATCGCCGCTCGAGTAATACTGTTCGCCATCGTATTGATCGCCACTGTCGCGCCGTCAGCGAATCCCGTGAGGTGAACTTCTTCCCCAACCGCATAGTCCTGAATTAAATCCACCTTTCCGGCTTCCATGGAAACAACAAAAGTGTCGCTTCCATCTGCACCAGTGAGCCTGTTTTCTCCCGCACAGCCAACGAGCGTGTCTGCTTGCGTACCGCCCCTAAGCGTGTCGTCGCCCTCGAGTCCGTAAATGGTTACACCAGGATCAGCATCAGCAGTATCAGTAGCAGTCATCGTATCGTCATATCGCGTAGCGTAAACCATCTCGACATAATTGGGAGTAGTGATGGGAGTTTCGCTAGTACCAATACCCGCCGTGGTGGTGTCCGATGCCGGCTTTTTCTCATTCACATACATGACCGTGTCCGTACCGCCGGCTGTTCCTGCCACTTCTGCATTATTAGCAAAGCTATCGCCGGTTTCAACCATCATATACATATCGTTGCCCGCGCCGCCGTTAAGCGTGTCGTTGCCTGCGCCGCCGTTAAGCGTGTCGTTGCCTGCGCCGCCGTTAAGGGGGTCCTGGCCCGCGCCGCCGTTAAGCGTGTCGTTGCCTGCGCCGCCGTTAAGCGTGTCGTTGCCCGCGCCGCCGTTAAGCACGTTGTCCTGCCCGTCGCCGGTAAGGTTGTCGTTGCCTGCGCCGCCGGTAACGTTCTCCACGGTGCTCTTTGCTGCCGTACCCTCTCCAGCCAACATAATCATATCATTTTCGGTATTGACGCCTGCTACCACTATGTAGCCGTCTGCATCGTCGTCGGTTGCTGACAAGTCAACTGCCACTTCCTGGGTGGCGGTGGCATTCTGGTAACTTGCGGTATCCGAACCGTCGCCGCCGTCAAACTTGTCTGCGCCGCCGTTGCCGATAAGGGTGTCGTTACCGCCGTTGCCGATAAGGGTGTCAGCGCCGTCGCAGCCGGTAAGCACGTTGTCATTGTCATCGCCGATAAACGTCACAGGGTCAGTCTGCGGGGAGGCGACCGGGTTATCGCCCGTTGTCATCGCCGTGGAAGAGCACTCCAGATTTTCAACGTTTGAAAGCCTGTCTCTTCCCCCGAGGCCGTCATCCTGATTCTGGGTCGCTCCGGTTTTAAGACTGACGCTAGCGAGATACAAACCCCTATTGGGATCGGTTTTTACGTATTTCGCGGTGTCATTGCCGTCGCCGCCGTTAATCATGTCGTCACCCCGGCCGCCGGTAATCATGTCGTCACCGCCGCCGCCGTTAATCGTGTCGTCACCGTCGCCGCCGTTAAGGATGTCGTCACCGTCGCCGCCGTCAAGCGTGTCGTTGTCTGCGTCGCCATTAAGCGTGTCGTCGCCACCCAAGCCGGCAAACACGTCGTCACCGCCGCCGCCGTTAAATACATTGTCTTTGTCAGTACCGGAAACCGATTCGCTCCGGTCACCGCCGTTAAACGACTCTGCGCCCGTAACGTCGTAAGGTGGGCAGTCACTTGGATCAGTAACGACTGATCCGTCACCACACGTGTGTGTGGGGGGCTGAGGTTTCGGTGGTTCTGGACAGTCACTTTTATTATCAACCGTTGTTCCGTCAGAACACTGGTACTTCGTCACTGTCTCCGTATCGTCGCCGGTGCACGACGGTAGAACCAGCAGCCCGGCCAAAAGAAGCATCATCACACCGATCGCGGACACGCTTCTGCCCCCCTTGAGTCCCGACCGTCTGTAAATTATTCCTTTAAAATCAAACATCTTGTTCATTACCTCCTCATGAATCATTTCCGTATTTAAAGTAAAAACAATGCTATCGTTAACTAATCTACATGAAAACATCCTGAAGTGTCAACACATTTTTTCACTTCATCAAAATTGGACCGCTTTCTGAAATCAAACAGCACATGGAAGAAAGAACCTCCCACACAGGTTAGAATAATAACACTAACGAAACCAAATTTCAACCCCGTTTGACAAAAACATGCTTCCCGGCAATCAAGCGCGCTAAATCCCCTTGAGCCCCGAGCCCCGCCTCGGGTGCTCCTTTCTCCAGCGGAGCCTGTTGAGGGCGCTCACGAAAGCCTTGGCGCTCGCTATGGAGATGTCGGTGTCGACCCCCTGCCCCTGCGATATCACCCCGTCGTCGGATATCCTGACCGTGACCTCCCCCTGCGCGTCGGTTCCGCCCGTTATCGAGGAGACCGAGAAATTCTCGAGCCTGGGAGAGAGCCCCGTCGCCTCCTTTACCGCCCTGAAAATCGCGTCGACGGGCCCCGAGCCCGTCTCGCGGACCGATATCTCCTCCCCCCCGGCCGTGATCGTCACGCTCGCCTCGGGCGAGGTGTCCGTTCCGCCCGAGTAGCTCGCGGCCGTGAATTCGTAATAATCGGAAGAACGCAGGAACTCCTGGTTTATGAGCGCCTCTATGTCCTCGTCGAAAACGTACTTCTTCTTGTCGGCGAGGGCCTTGAACTTGGTGAAGGCGTTCTCGAACGCCTCGGGCTCGAGGGAGTAGCCGTACTCCTCGAGGCGGTCGCGGAACGCGTGGCGCCCCGAGTGCTTGCCGAGCACTATGCTGTTTGAGGGAATGCCGACTTCCTGGGGGGTCATTATCTCGTAGGTTATGCTTTCCTTGAGCACCCCGTCCTGGTGTATGCCCGCCTCGTGGGCGAAGGCGTTAGCGCCCACAATGGCCTTGTTCGGCTGCACGTTAACCCCCGTCACCTGGGAGACGAGCCTGCTCGTCGGATATATCTGCGCCGTGTTTATCCCGAAGCCGTAGGGTCTCCTGTCGCTTCTAACGCTGAGACCCATCACTATTTCCTCGAGCGAGGCGTTTCCGGCCCTCTCCCCGAGGCCGTTTATCGTGCACTCCACCTGCCTGGCCCCCTCGCTTATGGCGGCGTGGGAGTTGGCGACCGCGAGGCCCAGGTCGTTGTGGCAGTGGACGCTCAGGACCGCGTCGTCGAGGTTCGGGACGTTTTTCACCAGCGTGCGGATTATGTGGGCGAACTCCTCGGGGACCGTGTACCCCACGGTGTCGGGGATGTTGATGGTGGTGGCTCCCGAGCGCACGGCCACGTCGACGGCGGCGCAGAGGTAGTCTATGTCGGTGCGCGTCGCGTCCTCGCAGGAGAACTCTACGTTTCCGGTGTAGTTCCGCGCGTGCCTGACGGCGCCGCTTATCATCTCGAGCACCTGGTCCCTGGTTTTCCTCAGCTTGTGCTTCAGGTGTATCTCGGAGGTGGCGATGAAGGTGTGTATCCTGGGGCTCTCGGAGTGGCGGACGGCCTCCCAGCCGCGGTCTATGTCCTTCACGCTCGCCCTGCAGAGACCGGCTACCTGGCAGTTCTTTATCCTCTGCGCTATCTTCTTTACCGACTGGAAGTCCTCCTCCGAGGATATGGGGAACCCCGCCTCTATTATGTCCACCCCCAGGCGCTCGAGCTGGTAGGCGACCCGGAGCTTCTCCTCCGAGGTCATGCTGCAGCCCGGGGCCTGCTCCCCGTCGCGAAGCGTCGTGTCGAATATGTGTATGTAGTTGCTGTCCTGCATCCTGAAGCCTTCTGTCCCGCTCTGCCGCAAAGGCAGGTATTTACACGCGCCCGGCGCGGTTGTCAAAAACGGCTCCGCCGCGGGCGCGCCCGGCCCTCAGGGCGAATCCGTATGGCCGAGGTCCATCTCCGGACACACGGCGTCGCGCACCGCGCGCTTGAGCTCCTTTATCTCGGGGAACCTTCCCTTCTCCTTCCGCGACCACACTAGCTCCCCGCCCGCGCGCACCTCGAAGATCCCGCCGCTTGAGGGAACGAGCGACACTCCGCCGAGGGTTTCCCCGAAAGTCCCCAGAAGCTCCTGCGCCATCCACGCGGAGCGCGCAAGCCAGCCGCAGCGCGCGCAGTATTTTATCTCTACCATTTCGCCTTTACCCCCTTGCCCGAGTCTCTACACAATTTTACAGCGCTCGCGTGAAACCGCCTCCACAGTTGATTATAAAGGGACTGAAATTATATACAATTCCAGACGTGAACAAATGCAATCGCAGGCAAATCGGGTATATATACAGCAATGATAAAGACCTATAAATGTCGCGCCAAGCTGTCTGTCGCAGGACATCAGAGGCTTGGGGAGATATTCAGATTGTCCACGGAACTCTATAACGCGGGTCTGGAATCCCGTATTGACTGCTACAAAAAAACTGGCAAAAGCCGCAGTTTCTTTGACCAGTGCAAGGAACTCACGGAGATAAGGGCAAGTATTACGGAGTTCAATGAGGTTTCCGCCATTTTGTTCCGCGGCGTTCTCTCAAGGCTTGACAAGGCGTACAAGCAGTTTTTCAAGCGTGGCGGATTTCCCCGATTTAAGAGTTCCAAGCGTTGGCGGACAATAGAGATAAACGACCAGTGCCGGCGCATGCTCAAGCGCGAGGGGCAGAAGCTGGTTCTCAAGGTAAAGGGGCTTCCCCGCATTGAAGTAAAGACGCAGCGGGAACTGCCGCCGAACGCATTGCTGAAAGCGATACGAATTACAAGAAAGCCTTTGCGCACGGAAGTTGGTTTATCGTATGAAATGCCGACTCCCGAGGCGAATCCAGTGACGAACAATCCCGCAGGGATAGACATGGGGATATCAAAGCGTCTTACTCTGAGCAACGGGGAGACTGTAGAAAAGCGGGAGGTGGACAGGCGCAAGTTAATACGGCTGCAGCGTTCTGTATCCCGCAAGAAGAAGGGAAGCAACAACAGAAGAAAGGCGGTTTCGTTGTTGGCAAAAGAGTGGCAGAGAGTGACGGACAAAGAGAGGAACTACCTGCACAGGCTGACTTCGGAGATAGTGAGGACGTACGATTTTATAGCGGTAGAGAGACTTGAAACGAAAAAAATGCTCGGCAACAGGCAGTTGGCAAGGAGCATACAGGAGCAGACTTGGGGCAAGTTCACTGTGCTGCTTAACGAGAAGGCTGAAAGTGCCGGCGTTACGGTAGTGGCAGTGAATCCCGAGGGGACTTCGCAGGAATGCTCAAGTTGCGGAGCGGAAGTCAAAAAAGAATTGTCTATAAGAGTTCACAGGTGTGATTGCGGACTTGTTTTGGACAGGGACGTAAACGCCGCAATTAATATCCTTCATCGAGGCATCTCGATTGCGGGAGGGAATATTTCCCGCATGGTCGGAAGGATGAAAAATAAGCAAAGGGTTGCTTTTGTTCGACCAAGAACAGTATACGTCTAACGATGTATATAAATCCCATTATAAAGGCAAAAAAGCATATTCAAAGTTCGGGGAAGCTTTTCCCCTAATCAAACTTTTTCCCGGAGAGAGGCTAAAGAAAATGAAAAACGGAATTCTGCTTGCGACACTTGTTTTTTCCTGCGCGCTTTTTCTCGCGGCCGGGCCGTCCCAGGCGGCCGACAGCGCGAAGGGACAGGAAGTCTACAACATGTACTGCGCGACCTGCCACGGCCCGTCGGGCCTCGGCGACGGAGTCGCGGCGGCCGCTCTTGACCCCAAGCCGAGGGACCTGTCGAGCGCCGCGATCCTCGAGACCTACACGGACGATTACCTGGTCAACGTCATAACGAACGGCGGGGCGGCGGTAGGCAAATCCCCGATGATGACCGCCTGGAGCGGGATAATAAGCCCCGGGGACATAGACAACGTGGTGGCGCACATAAGACAGAACCTCTGCAAGTGCGAGCACAAGAAGTAGGCGTGGAGCCGGCCCTATCACGACTTCCCGAAACAGGTGAGGAAAATTCCCGGGGGCATTTCTCAGACGCGGACGGACGGCGGCGGTAAAGCCGCGGAGACGGCAAGCGCAACCCGACCCCGGGATTCTGGAGATGTGACGTGAGATTCATCCGCAATCTCAGAATGCAGGGACTGCTGTCGTTCCCTCCCGACATGCGGCCTTTCGAGCTTCAGGACCTGAATGTGCTGATCGGGCCTAACGGTTCCGGCAAATCAAACATCACGGAGGCAATCGAGCTTGTCCGCGCGACGGCGACCGTATCGCCGCGGCGATACGGGACGGCGGCGGGGCGGCTGAATGGTTCTGGAAGGGAGAAGGAAGGAAAGGGGTCGCCAGGATCGAGATAGAGACCGGCGACAGTACCACCGGCCTCAAAACGCCGAACGACGGGCGGGCGCTCAGATACTGTCTTGAGTTCGGAACGGACAGTGCGCGCGTTGAGGTGCTTGACGAGGCAATCGAGGAAACAAGCCCTTTTCCCGGCCGTGATGATCCTTATTTCTATTACCGCTTTCAGAGAGGACGCCCGGCAATCAATGCGAGGAATCGTTCCGGAACCGGCAGCCGGGGCGAGCCGCCCGGACGAATCAGGCGGCACGAACTGCGCCCGGACCAGTCCGTTCTGGCGCAGATAAGGGATCCCGACCTTTACCCGGAACTCACCTGGCTGGGCAGGCAGTTCGGGCAGATCCAGACGCTGCGCGACTGGTCATTCGGACGCCATACCGCGCCGCGACGGACTCAACCGGCGGATCTTCCCGAGGACCGGCTGCTTCCCGACTGCCGCAATCTCGCCCTGGTTCTCAACAGGATTGAACACGATCAGGCATACGTTGAATTCACCAGCCTGCTCAAACGCTTCTTTCCCCGCTTCGAACATATGTCCACCAGGGTTTCCGGCGGCGGAATCCAGTTCTACCTTCACGAAGCGGGTTTTCGCTCTGCTGTCCCGGCAACACGTCTTTCGGACGGCATTATCAGGTTCGTCGCGCTTCTCGCCACGCTGCTTACGCCTTCCCCGCCGCCTCTCGTATGCATCGATGATCCAGAGCTGGGTCTGCATCCCGATGCGGTATCGCTTGTCGCAGACCTCATGGTACGCGCCTCCGAACGAACTCAACTCATCGTGGCAACCCATTCAGACGCGCTTGTCTCAGCCCTCAGCGACAAGCCGGATGTCGTGATAGCCTGCGAGCGGTCCGGGGCGGGAACGACACTGCGTCGTCTCGACTCCGTCAGGCTTGCGCACTGGCTGGAGGATTACGCTCTCGGGGACCTCTGGCGAATGGGCGAGCTGGGCGCAAACCCATAAATGTCGTAATCTGCATGGAAGGCGGGGGCGGAGTGACGGTAAAAATGCTTTCAAGACGCACCGCTCCAAGCCCAGGTTCCGAGACATGATAACACGAACGCAGCTTCTGGAAATCATAGCCAACGGCGAGAATTCGGGCGTCGAGTTCTCGCGCGACACCCTGAGAAACTACAATCTGGCAAAAGAGCTTGTCGCCTTTTCCAATCTCGACGGCGGAATGGTAATTCTCGGCGTTGAGGATGACGGAAGCATCTCAGGCCTGACCCGGAACCGTCTCGAGCAATGGGTGATGAACGCGTGCCGGGACAAAATCAGGCCGGGCATGATACCGTTCTTTGAAATAATGAGAGAAGTGGAACCCGGAAGGGATGTCGCGGTCGTGCGTGTCCCGCGCGACGGCCGCGTGCGCAGCCAATGGCATAACGACAAGCACACCTACTACATCAGGGTCGGGACGCGAAGCCGGGAGCTGACTCCGCAGGAGCTGGACCGGCTGTTCCGGCGGCAAGGCATGGTTCGCGCCGAGATTCAGACTGTTTCCGGAACGACGATCAATGATCTGGACCGTCGCCGTCTTAAAGACTGCTTCGGACGCATTCGTCAGCAGGATGTTCCCAGTGACAACGACGGCGAGGGATGGCGGAGCCTGCTGACAAACACCGACATCTTGACTGAGGAAGGAGCAAGCATGGCCGGCACGCTGCTGTTCGGAATCACGCCGAACCGGTATCTTCCCCAAGCCGGAATTGATGCCGTCGCATATCAGGGAACGGAAAAAGAGTACGAGGCGAAAGAACGGACGCAGCTGCGCGGAGCGATGACGCCGCTTATGGACCGGAACGGGAACCTTCTGGAGGCGGGTCTGGTGGAGCAGGCGGTGAATTTCGTCCGGCGAAATACACCTGTGCGCTCCCATCTCCAAGGCGGCGCGCGGATACCCCGACGTACCCGGAGGAAGTAATCAGGGAAACCATAGTGAACGCCCTGATCCACAGGGATTACATGCTTTCAGAGACCGGTATCGAGCTGGCGGTTTACGAGGACCGGCTTGAAGTGATTTCGCCGGGAAAACTCCCGAACGGCATAACGCCCGAACGCATGCGTGTCGGAACCCGCGCCGCCCGGAACAGTATCCTCAAGGATTTCATGCGGGACTACGGATACCTGGAACACATGGGAATGGGAGTGCCCAGAAAAATCATAAAAGGAATGAAGGAACACAACGGTTCCGACCCGCAATTGATCGAAGAAAACGAGCGTTTCACGGTGCGGCTCTTCTCGGCAAAATCCTCAAACGGGTAAAGGAGCAATATCCGCGAAGGATTTTCCATGGCTCCCCTGAATCCGTGGATGCAGAGAAACCTCGGCGGCGCACATAAGGCGGAACCTCCGCAAGCGCGAGTACGGGAAACAGGAAGAATTTATCAGCCTGACAGCGGCGCTGTTCTCGGCGACGTCTTTTTTTCTCCGAGAACTTGTTCCTTATATCGATTACGGCTTGAGTGATCTCCGCGGGCAGGGATTCGAGTTCCTCGCCCGTTTCCGCCCGCACCGCGTGCCAGAGCGGTTCCATGGTTTCACCTAGGGCAGGATGGAAAACAGAACACATGGCAAAGGATCTTTTGGCAATAGAATTTTTGGCAAAAAATTCTTTGCGGCGGAAACCATAGAAGATGCCGTCACCGCGTTTCCACGAAATCCAAGGCACGATGTTTCAATCATTCAGGACTTCCTGAAAACCCGACAGACGCACAGTCAGTTTTTCGGCACGGCGGAAAACCGAAGGCGTAAACTCCGGCAAACGGCGAAACACTGTACACCCGAAGCGCAGCCACCGTCACTCATCGCCTTTCACCCCAGGGAGACATCCGTGGCGAAGTCCGTCAGTCGCCTCCTGAATCCGTCATCAGGCCCGGTGTTCATGGAATCCGAAGCTGTTCCGATGCCGGAAAGATCTTCCCAGATACGGCCGGCCCGTCGGCTCCGGCACGCGGACAAATCCCGGGCTTTTCGGGAGTCGCGACCCGCCCAGTCATTGCCGAAACCGCCGGGATCGAGACAGCCGGTCCGCAAGCGGCTCAGCAATTGTTTTTCTTGCAATGCTGACCGGAATAGGGATATGATATTAGTGCTAAGTTTGTTACTGGAGGTTTGTTATGAGTAAGTCGCTAAATGAAGAAATGAACCTTTTTAAGCAAGAAGTGAATGAGAAGGTAACAGATCATTTCTACAAGACAACTATACAAAAACACCAAGCCTTGATTGCCTATATTGCCATAAACGCGTTGCTTATATCTCTCATATTAACCGTTTTTACTTTTATCATAAAAGATCTTGTAAAACCATAATGGACAAATGACCCGAAAAAGAAATCCTCGACATGTCCCAGGTGGACTTTGACAACAGGCTTAGAATTTTGATGGGAGTTCCGCCCGAGGGGGAGGAAATCGTTATCTACGAGCAAGAGAATACCGAGGGAGACTGAATCTCTCCTATCAGATCTTCGTAAGTAAGTCTTTTACCCACCAGTCCCGCGATAGTCGCATTAATCCGATCTATCGTGTTCATGGGATGCACATTGTTACAGTTTGAAAATTCGTCAAGATAGCGTTGCAGGTGCTTGACAGACATTTTGTGATAAACTCCCTGATACCCTCTCTTGAGCAGCGCCCAGAAGGATTCCACGCTGTTTGTGGAAGCCATGCCGTTTACATACTCCCCTGCCGAGTGATGAACCGTGGCGTGTTCGTATCCTTTCTCCTTGAGCCCGTGGTAGCTTTTGTAGTCGTCGGTGAAGATCACGGACCCTTTCGGAACGGTATCGAGAATTATCCAGTGCAGGGTGCGAGCGTCAGTGCTTTCAACCTTGAGGACTTTTACCTTCTTTGTCTCTCGGTTCTTTATTCCCACAACCGGAGTTTTGCCTACGGCCCCGCGGCCTTTCTTGAGTTTCTTCTTTGCGTGCTTGTTCTTTTCGAGGCCGCCCAGGTAGGTTTCGTCAACCTCTTATTTGATAACGCCACCCACTTAGAGAACATTCGAAACTAGGGCACTGTCCCGCAACTGCCTGTAATCAACCGGCGGCACTCAGCGTATCCTGCGCCCTTCTGATCCCGGCAAGAGCATCCTGCGTCAAGTCAGCGAAAATCTCTCAACCAAGATTCATCCACGAACTCAAAAAAATGACGGCACATAAATCTTTTCTCAGACTCCTCTCTCCTCAAGGCCCGGGGGAAGTTCTCCGTAATAGGGAGAGTCCTCCTCGTACATCTCAAGGACCTTATCCCTGGGCATGTCGCACATGTCTTCCGTGAAGCCGAACATCCTGCATATGTGGCGAAGCTCCTCCTCCCTTCCCGGAAGCGGGTCCATGGGCTGTATGAGCTTCTCCTCCTCAAGCTCCTTGCGCACGTCCTGGTCCTCGGCAAGCGGGGTTCCGTACTCGTTTGAGTGATAGAGCCTGTCGAACCTTTTCCTCGGCCTCTGCCCGGGATCCTCGGCCGGGTATCCCACCGTCATGAGCCAGATGGGAACTATGTTCTCGGGAGTCCCGAGAACCTTCGGAAACTCGGCCGGCTTTCTCCCCGTGGCGATAAGGCAGCACCCGAGGCCCAGGTCGGTGGCCGCGAGCATGGCGTTGGCTATGGCCTGGCCCGCCTCGACCCTCAGAAGATCCTCCGCCCTGTCCTTGGGAAAGCTCATCAGCCTCGGATAGGTGCTCTCGGTCAGTATCTTGTAGGTCCAGCCGTGGGCGGCGGTTATGGCCCTCGCGGGAAACAGCACCTGGAAGGTCTGTATGAGCTCCTTGTACCAGGCGTCGAGGTTTATGAGCCACGCCACGATGACCGGGGCCTGGCGCAGGTGGATCTCGTTAAACGCGGACCCGCACTCAACTATCTTCTCGAACTTCTCGGGAGGATAGGTTCTCTTGTCTATCACTATCGCCTCGGTCGAGTTGCAGTTGCCCTGGCAGGAGCAGTAGCGCGCCGCCTGGAGCATCTTCTGTATCTTCCAGTCCTCGACTTCCTTCCAGGGCTTGTAGAACCGGAAACTTCTTCTCGTGCCCATTGCTTCAAAAACTTCCATCCGAAATTCCTCCTTTGTCTCTGGTTTGTTTTCTAAAAGTCTCTCCCCCGCCCCGCGCCTAAAGCGTGGTCCAGCCCCCGTCTATGACAAGGTCGGAGCCCGTGACGTACCGGGCCTCGTCGGAAGCCAGGTAGAGCACCGAGTGGGCCACTTCCTCCGCCTCGGCCCTTCTCACGAGGGGGATCATGTCGGCCGCTATGGCATCGAGCTGCTCCTCCGCGTCCGGGGGGTTCCCCATGAACTCGGGATCCATCTTGGTCTTTATGTAGCCGGGGCAGACGGAGTTCGTCCTTATGTTGTCCTTGGCGTGATCAAGGGCCATGCTTCTCGTTATCTGCCTCACCGCCCCCTTCGAGGCGTTGTACGCAACGCAGCCCTCCATCCCCACGATGCCGAGCACGCTCGAGTTGTTGATTATGGCGCCCCCGCCGTGGCGGGCCATGAGCGGAACCACGTGCTTGCTTACGAGGAATACCCCCTTCACGTTTATGTCGATCGTGCGGTCCCAGACCTCGCTTGAGGTCGTGACCACCGTGCCGCCCTCGAGAATCCCGGCGTTGTTAAACAGTATGTCGATCTTTCCGAAATCGCCGTAGAAGGCCTCGACCACCCTCTTTACGTCCTCTTCCCTGGAGACGTCCCCCGGGTAGGCCCTTATCTCCCCGGGACCCGGGTTCTCCGAAACCACCTCGTCAAGCCTCTTTGCGGTTCTCGCCATTACGCCCACGGCGGCGCCTTCTGCGGAGAACAGAAGCGCCGTCGCCTTTCCTATTCCCTCTCCCCCGCCCGTTATGAGCGCGGCCTTTCCTGTAAGTCTTCCCATTTTTACCCCCTCGCTTCGGGTTGAAACCCTGCTTTTTTCTGAACTTCATTATATAATAACCCATTATGAGCAACGGAAAATCCTTTACGGCGGCCACGGTGCAGGCCGCGCCCGTTTTTCTCGACAGGAAGGGCACGGTCGAGAAGGTCCTCGGGCTAATAAGGGAGGCCGCGGGGAACGGGGCCGAGCTCGTGGTTTTTCCCGAGGCCTTCATACCCGCCTACCCCTACTGGCCGAAGGACCTCGGGTTCGGGGCCGAGAAGAAACTCACCATGGACGCCCACGTGGAGCTTCACCGGAACTCGGTCGAGGTTCCCGGGGAGGACACGAAAAGAATAGGGGCGGCGGCGAGGCGCGCCGGGGCGTGCGTCGTTATAGGGGTTAACGAGAAGGAGGGAGGGACGCTTTACAACACCATACTCTACTTCGGCAGGGACGGCTCCCTTCTCGGAAGGCACAGGAAGCTCATGTCGATCGACAGCGAGAAATGCGTGTGGGCCAACGGAACCGCCGAGGACGTGAGGGTGTTCGACACCGAAGTCGGCAAGATAGGGGGGCTTTTCTGCTACGAGCACCACATGACCCTTGAGAAATACGCGATGTTCACCAGGGGGGAGCAGGTGCACGCGGGGCTCTGGGGAGGGCACGCGTTCGTGAGGGACACGATGGACTTCGCGAGCCGCCAGTACGCGTTCGAGGGACAGGTGTTCGTCATAATCTCGGCCGGCCATATAGAAGAGAGCATGATCCCCGACTCCTTTCCCCTGAAAAAGCAGACGGTCTGGGACTACCCCGGGGGAAGCGGCATAATAAACCCGAGGGGACAGTACATCGCCGGTCCCGTGTACGGAAAGGAGGAGATCCTCTACGCCGAGATCGAGCTTGACCAGATAATAAGGGCCAAGACCGTCATAGACTCCGTGGGGCATTTCTCAAGACCCGACATATTCCGCTTCGAGATAATCGAGTGAAATCCCTTCAGCGCCCGACAGCTTTCACGTGATCTTCGGACCTGAACGGGCGTTTGCCCTCGGAATCGGTATAGTGGTATATTACAGTTTCAGTCAAAGGATTTCAGACAAGCGGCTGCGGAGAAAGCGATGTCCGGCAAAACTCCTGTTGTTGTATCGATCATCAACCTCAAAGGCGGCGTGGGAAAAACAACCGTCGTGGCGTTGCTCGCCAGAATTGCGGCGGAAAAGGGCCTGAATGTTCTAGCGGTGGATTTGGACCCCCAAGCTAACTTGAGCCAAGCTCTGATGACCGGACCCGATTACAGAAACTTCATGGAAAACAGGGAGCCTTCCATCGTAGAGCTTCTTAACGGTTATCGCCCGCCTTCCGATGAACAACCGTCTTCCGCTCCGTTGGACCCGAACCAGGTGATAAAACAGGTGGGCACCAAGGACAATTTTCATTTCATCCCGTCCAGGTTCGATTTCTCGGACAACCTGATTTCATCCGTAAAACCGGATTCCCGCGCCTTGGCAAGATTCATTTCCGAAAAAATGGGCAAAAAAGACCTTATCCTAATTGATTGCGCTCCTACTGAATCGATACTCACGAGAACCGCCTACCATGCTTCCCGCTACGTTCTCGTTCCGGTTCGCACGGAATTCTTCTCGACTATCGGATTTCCTCTTCTGAAAGAATCTCTGGATAAATTCAAATCCGAAAACCCAAGCCACGCCATTGACGTGTGCGGAGTGCTGATTAACAACAGCGAATCAACATTGTCTCCTCGCGGTCCGCATCATTCGGTCTCATGGTACGATATCCACGAGCAGGCATCGAGGTATGGATGGAGTATCATGAAAAATGAAATGTACCACTCCCGGGGATATCCCAAACTGATGAAGGAACCTTACCCAACTTACCTTGGAAATGCTGAATGGGAATCTCGAAAAATTGCGGAAGAATTCATTGAAATGATGGGATTGCAATAAGAAAGCGAGGAGAAAGGAATGCAGAAAAACACCCTAGGGAAAATCCTGTCGGTCCTTGTTGAAGGCTTCGGATATGAAGAAGTCCGTAAATCGCTGGACGGCCTTGGCCCGAAAGCTACGGAAATGAGCACATCTAGAGAGCTTCCGGGCAAACACAGGCAAAAACCCAGAACGAAACCGAACGCAATTACCGCCGTGGAATCGCTAGGCGTGGCTGACGAAGGAAAAAGGGACGCCCTTATGACGCTTGCGAGAAAATTCGAAGAAAAGGCGTTCATGCCGAACGTCAACCATGTCCGCGCGTTTCTCAAGCAGCAGGGGAAGGATGTTTCCCGCATCAAGTCCAGGCAGCAGGCCGTATCAGCCGTATTCAAATGCCTAGGGTACTGGAAAACTCAAAGCCTCCGCGAACTGGATGCGAGGGGGGAGTACGGACCTCCGAAATCGCTTGCGGCGATAGCTGAGTCGATTGAACATGCGGGACGACAGAGTCGCCTTTGATCTCTCTCATTGTGATCCCATGACAAGAAAATCCAGAGCCCCGGGCCATTCACTTTCGTTCGTGTTCCTGTGCGCCTTTTGGCTGCTAGCGGCGGGGTGCGGAAACAGTTCCCGGACGGACGGCGCCTGCGCGGAGGTGCCCGGCGCGCTTGACCGTCTCGAATCTCCCAACGCGGACATCCGCTACGGCTTCTTCACCGCCTTCAACCCGCTGAGCTACGCGGAGACCCAGGATCCGGGCGACCCCGCGTTTGACGCGCCGAGAGGCTACGAACCCGACTTGGTAGAGGCGGCAGCCGCGCTGAGCCGCAACCGGCTCCGGGTCGCCCCGGCGGGAATCGGAAGCCCGTTCCGCGGCATCTGGCTCAAAAGCGCATCCGGCCGCTTCGACATGGTGGGAGGCGGAATCACGGCCCTTGAGGAAAGGCGTTTCGACCCGGACTACCCCGAAATCCCCCTGATCACCTTCGGCGCGGGTCACGTGCGCTTCCTGCAGTCGCTCCTGGTCCGGGACGGCTCGCCCATAATGAACCACGGCGACCTTGATTCCTCGACGAGCGTCGCGGTGACGCGGGGCACGACCGGGGAGAGCAGGCTGCTTCAGCTCACGGGGATCACCGACGGCGAAGGCTACGTGCGGGCGGGCACGGTCATCAGGCTCGGGGACGGTTCCGGGGAAGTGACCGCGGAAGCGCGGACCCACAGGATCACGGCGGCCGGTTCGACGGAAGCCATCAGGAACCGCGTGCGCCTCCTGGCCCCGGGCGACGACGTTCCCCTGGTCGTCTACTTTTCCTCCGACGCGGAGCAGGTCGCGGCGCTTGAAGACGGCGGCGTGGACGCGGTCGCCCGCGGCGAGACCGGCAACCTTGTTCTGGCACGCGCGTCGGGCGGGCGGCTTCGGGTAACGGCCGTCAACGCCGAAAACCCGGAAATCGGGGCCTTCAGCTACCCGAACACCCCGAAGGGCGACAATCTGCGCCTCGCGATGGACGCCCTCGTGAACTGCCTTACCGACGGCGGGAAGATCGGGTTCGCCAGTTGGCATGAAAACCCCGAGGTCTTTCTCGAGCGGGCGCGCCGCCACGCGCCGGACTGAGGCCGGCGGATTGATTTCGCGAATCCCCGTGTTATCATTCAGATTATTGGGAATCCGTTAAGATTGAGTTCAATCAGAATAAAGTTTGGAGGTGCATTCATGCATGACTTGAGAAGAAATTCGGATAAGAACAGGGGCTTCGCCCCGGGAATTCTGGCATCGTTCGCGGTTATCTGCCTCGCGGTCTTTTCGCTGACCTCGTGCGCGACGAAGCTGTCCATAAACTTCCCCGAGGGAGACAAGGTGACGGTAGTGGCCGACTCGAAGGGAATCAGCCACGACGAACTGCTCAAAAGCATCTACTCCGAGGAGACGGCGAGGGACGGGCTGCTGAGCTGGCTTGCCGAAAAGGACGTCTTCTCCATGGAAGACGGCAGGCTCGCCGACGCGCTCAACAAGCGTCTCTGCGACCCGATTCCCGGTGAGCCCGTCGAGGAAAGAATCAAGTCCGCCGGCGAATGCGCTTCCAAGCCCGTCGCCGAGAACCTCCGGAAACTGGCGGACGGCAGGGAAGTGCCGTTTCATTACGTCGGCAAGCATGTCGATGTCGGGGTCCAGAACGACGCACCTCACAGTCCGGACGACGGGGAGGCGAACGTCTGCGGGGACTCCGAACTTTTCGGCAGAACGCTTGAACTGACAGACGAGGCTACCGGTGAGCGGATCGAGGTCAGGGCGACCAGAACGTACACCTGCGAGGGTTACGCGAGGTACCCCGGCATCCAGCTGAACGGAAAGGACGCGGCGAGACTTTTCCAGAAACCCCTGGACGAGTACCAGAGGGCGATCGTCGTCATCCTGCCTGCAAGCGCGGCAACTGATTAAGACGTCCCGGCGGTCCCGTCGGCGTCCCATCGCTCGCCGACAGGCGAGGTCGGATCCACGCCCGGCGAGACCGTGACCGTACCTTTCAGGGTGCCGGAAACCCGCAGGAAAAAATCGGCGTCAGCTTTATCGAAACCTTCGTCGCGGGTCGGTTCTTCGCCGCCGCTCCCAAGCGGCGGGCCGGCCCGCGCGGACTTTCTGAACACCAGTTTACGGCCCTCCATGTCAACGCCCGCAGTCCTGTAACCCGCCTTGAGCCAGGCACGGGTCATGACGTTGTTCGCAGGATTGTTGGACCACCATGCACGGTGTTTAGACCGAACTTCATTTAGCAAAAAGGCACATTGCTCAATAACGGCAGGCAGATACGTAATTTCAACCTGTCACCGTACTGGGAACAAGTTTGTCAGGTTCTATTCCCAGCAACTCAAACGCTTTTTCCTGTAGAGGCGTTGCCTCCGTTATTACGGGGAAACGGTGATCGGGCTGCCCCGGCAGCGTCACCTCGTTCAGATTCACCGTGGCCAGATCTTCCATGAGAGTCCCGAAACTGTGCACGCAGAAACCCTCCCGCGTCTTTTTCGTGCCGCTTTTCGCCTTCGCGCTGTCGGATACCACCGCTTTTCCCACTGGACTCTTCCGTTTCCTCGCCGCCCCCTCCCTGTCATCATCCTCGAACAACAGCGGCGCCAGCGCCCTGCGAAGGTGCCACTCAAGGTAATAGGCAAGCATGCACAGCAGAACATGACCCCGAACATGGTTCTCGCTGTATACGTACATGGGTCGTATCTCCAGAGATGTGGTCTTCATTGAACGAAACGCCCGCTCAACTCCGCAGAGCTTCTTGTACGCCAATACGGCATCCTCCGCTCCGAGCTCCGATGACTCCAGGCTGGTTCGTATTATGTAGATGCCGTCAAGCCTAGCCTCCGCCTCTATCTTCCCCAGGTTGCGTGACCATACGATATCATTGTCGGTGACCGTAATGTCGAAGTGCTTCTCCACCTTCCTGCGGTTCGCTTCACGCCCCACGCGCCGGTTGATCCTGTCTTTGCCCCGCAACGTAGAACCCTTCCGGCGAACAACCTTTGCTATATCCTCAAGAATACGCTCAGTGGAAAGCAGAAGCTCTTCCCGCCTGCGCGCCCGCTCCTCCTTCAAACGAGGGTTAAAGCACACTATGAGACGTTCTCCACCAAACTTCGGACTCTCTATCTCCCCGACCCCGTCGGCAGCCAGAGCTTCCGGCCTAAGGGGAGCTTCCCCTTCCTTCGGTTTCTTCACCAGCTCCCGTATGTCTTTTGACTTAAGCGCCGATATCCAATCCAGCCCCCAGGGTTCAAGGTCTTCTCTTATCCTCGCCGTGGTTATCATCCCGCGGTCTCCCACCAGCGCCACCTTGTCAATTCCGAACCGCTGACGAACCTTCTCCACCTGGTTCCTTACGGTACTGGGGTCCCCGGTGTTGCCCGCGAACACTTCCACCGCGACCGGACAACCCTCGGCCGAGCACAGCATTCCGTATACAACCTGCTTCTTCCCCCTCTTGCCGTCCCTGTTGTGACCGAAAGCAGCCAGGGGACACTCCTTGCCCTCCACGTAGCTTGAACTGACGTCGTAGAGCACCAGGGTCTTTCCCTTGAGATGGCGGTTGGCCAGACTCTTTTCTATCCACTTCTGGCGATCCACGAGCCAGTCGAGCATCGAGAGCACTTCGTTGCCCGATACCTCTCCGAGACCCATGACAGTTCCGAGACTCGTGCTTGCGGTCTCCGGGGACAACCCACGGGAAGCCGCAAGCTTGGAACCGGGACTGAGAACGCGCATTGCTATGGCCCCGAGGCATAGTTCGCGCATGCGCGAACTATGCCTGTGAAGAATGCGGTCAAATCTCAGTTTCCTGGCGGTGCCCAGCACCGCTGCCACGTGTCCGTGGGGCAGGGAACGCTTTATGGGGAAGGCTTCCGCGACGCTTTTGTAAACCACCCCACCCTTCAGCATGTTGCGGATGCCGTCTACGATTACCGGGGGAAGGTGCGTGAGATTGCATAGCGTTTTCTTTTTGATGCTTTTTCCCTCGCGCCAGGCTTCCCGCAGAAGGATAGTGGGTCTGCTTTTTCTGTTGGGGATAACATCCACGTGGTAAGACATGGGAACAAGATAACATCAATATATAGTGGTGTCAAGGCAGATATAAAGATATATGGGAGGTGTCATGCGTGGGAACATAAATACAGGTTGAAGAGCGCTTGGGACAAGGAAAAACTGTTTGATTACAGTGCGTTACGCCTAAAAATCAGCTTGGAATACTAATGAAGTTCGGTTTAGACGCCGACGGCGGCAGTTTAAGTCCGAATGATTCTTTCGATTTTCTCAAATGTAACAGGTATCGACATCCGTTTCTGTCCGCGCAGGTATGTAGTCAAGGGTTCATATTTAGACATACCGGAACTCCTTATTACAGTTTAATATTGCTTATGTTGAACAAACACTTGCCGTCAAGCGGCGTCCGGCCTTCCGCGCGACGGCACCGAATCATTTCAGTCCCAAAGCCCGGCGCCGGGGTTGCGGGCCAGTTCATCGGCGACCTGAGCGATTTTCTCCCGCCTGTCGTCTACGTCCTGCGCTTCAAGCATCATGCTGTGGTCCACGGGACCAACAATGTCCGCGGCCTTTTTGAGCACCTGCCTGCGCACGATGTCCTGCAAGCCGCCCTCGTTCGGAACAAGAGCGTAAACTAACCTGCAATCCAGCGCTTCGGCCGCCTTGCGAAGCGACCTGAGGGTAATCGCGTCACCGGCCTCGTTTTTCTCCAGACGGGAGGCGGACTGCTGCGTGATGCCGATGCGTTCCGCCATCTGGCGGACGCTCATGCCGAGCGAGATGCGGACAGCGCGGATCCAGCCGCCTGAAGGACGGTCGCAGACACTTACTCCAGAGAGGCGGTCATCCAGCGTCCGCAATTGCATATACTTGAATCTGTCCATAATATCACAGCCTGCATTCTGTAAGTGAGAGCAATAATAACAGCATATAAACTGTAAGCAAAGAGTTGAATTACAGAATAAAGACTGTGGTCCGGATCGAGCCCGGTCTTCCGGTCCGCTTCGGCGTTAATTTCGAAGACACATGGAAACAGCCGAGGAGGGGCGGTCGGCGTAATTCAGACAATGTCCTGAGCGCCCCTGACACCCTGTTGATGACGGAGAGGGGCGGGCAGTTGCGCCGGAAATCCGCCCGAGACGCGAAGAAGGTGGCTGGGGCACTAGGATTCGAACCTAGACTAGCGGATCCAGAGTCCGCTGTACTGCCGTTATACGATGCCCCAGAGTGCCGGAGGGAAAATTATACTCTAAACCCCGAAGTGTCAAACCGCGGAAAACTCCCGCCGGCGGGGTTGATTACTCGGGGGCATCTGATAAATTAGCGTGTACGGAGGTGGCGCCCGCGAAGGCCGGGCGGCTTTTTTGCCCATGGACGGACCGAACCCGGAAATCCTGGAGACTTTCGAGAACAGAAATCCCGAGAGGGACTACGAAATCGAGATATCGTGTCCCGAGTTCACCTGCGTGTGCCCGAGGACGGGGCAGCCGGACTTTGCGACCATCACGATAAGGTACGTCCCCGACAGGCTCTGCGTGGAACTGAAGTCCCTCAAGCTCTACATGTTCTCCTACAGGAACGCGGGCGAGTTCCACGAGCACGTGACGAACAGGATTCTAAACGACTTCGTCTCCGCGTGCGACCCGAGGTCGGTCGAGGTGACGGGCGACTTCAACGTCCGCGGCGGAATAAAGACGGTCGTTCGGGCCTCGCACAGAAAGGACGCCTGAACTTCCCGGGACCCAGGCAGCATGTACGCAAGAACCCAGGTGATAATCACGGGAACGGTAATACTGCTCATAGTGCTGGTCGCGATTCTCGCGCCGGCGCTCTCTCCCTACGAGTACGACCGGACGAATTTCCCGAACGCACTCCGCGCCCCCGACTCGGTGCACCTCATGGGAACTGACCAGGAAGGGCGCGACCTGCTGAGCAGGGTGATTCACGGCTCGAGGATATCGATCGCGGTCGCCGTGGGAACCGCGGCGATGGCTCTCGTTATCGGAACGGTTCTCGGGGCGGTCTCGGGATACGTCGGGGGGAAAACGGACGAGTTCATAATGCGCACGGTCGACGTGTTCTACGCCGTTCCCGACCTTCTGCTGATAGTTCTCCTCACGCTCGTTATCGGAACCGGGGTCACGGGCATCGTCATATCCCTGGGGGTGATGTCGTGGATGAGGGTCGCAAGGATAGTCAGGGGAAGCGTCCTGCAGATAAAGTCGTTTGAGTACGTCGAGTCCGCGAGGGCGCTCGGAGCTTCTCCCCGGACCATTCTCGCGAGGCACATACTCCCCAACACCCTGAGCCCCCTCATAGTCACCGTCACGTTTTCCGTCCCCTACGCGATTCTCACCGAATCCACCCTCAGCTTTCTCGGCCTCGGGATATCCCCGCCGGAGGCGAGCTGGGGCACGCTGGCAAGCACCGGGTGGCAGGGAATAAGGACCTTCCCGCACCTCATAGTGTTCCCGAGCCTCGCGATTTTCATAACGGCGCTCTCGTTCAACCTCTTCGGGGAAGGCATAAGGGACCTCCTGGCCGCGGAGAACTCAAGGTGACGGAACCGAAAAGGGCGGCTCTCAACATCTTTCTCCTCTCCCTGATTCTCCTCGCCGCCCCGGCCGAGGGCGCGGGCGCAGAGCGCGCCGACTGCGGAAAAGCCCTTGAGTCCGCGGAGAAAACCCTCGAGGCGCGCTTTCTCAAGGCTCACTGCCACGCCCGGGAAGGGCGGCACGCGGAGGTGCTCGCGACGCTGGCTGGAACAAGAGACAAGCTCGCCTTCATGGAGGACTACGTACTTTACTACGAAGCGCAGGCGGCTCTCGGCCTCGGGCAAAAGGAGAGGGCAGAGGCGCTTTTCCTCAGGATGCTGAAACGCCACCCGGACTCGGCGGTCGCCCGCGGCGCCCGCGAGCGGCTGGCCGGGATCCACCTCGCGGACGGACGCCTCGCGGACGCGGAAAAGGCGTACTCCCGTCTCGCCCGAAGCACCGGCAGCAGGTGGAAAAAAGCCGTCTACCTCAAAAAACTCGGCGAAATAAAGGAAAAGCGGGGAGATTTCCCCGCGGCGTCGGGGATATTCGGGAGGATATGGGCCGAGCACCCGGAGGTAAGCTTCTCCGGCTACGCGTTCGAGCTTCACGAAAAGAACGGAAAGGTCTTTACGCCCTCGCCGCGGCAGTTCGAAAAAAGAGGAAACGTCATGTTCGGGACCGGAAGCTGGAAGGGGGCGCTAGAGGCTTTCTCCGGGGCGCCGCGGACAAAAGCGGTGAAGATAAAAACCGGCATCTGCCTCTACCGCCTCTCCCGGTTTCCCGAAGCTCTCGATGTCTTCTCGGGGGTCGACTCGCCGAAGGCCTTTTACTGGAGGGGCCTCACCCTCATGAGCATGGAGAGGGAAGAGGAGGCCATAGCGGTCTTCGAGAGACTGCACAGGCTTAACCCCGAAAGCTCCTGGACGGCAAAGTCGCTTCTTAAGGCCGCCAGGCTCCGCCACCTTCGCGGAGAGACGGAAGAGGCCCGCCGCCTCTACCGCCTCGTCGCCGAGAAACACCCCGGGCGGCAGGAGGCCCGGGAAAGCGCGTGGAACCTCGGGTGGATTCACTACAGGGAAAAGGAGTACGCGAAGGCCGCCCGGGCGTTCTCCGGGCGCGCCTGGGCCGGGGGGAAAGACCGGGAGCGCTTTCTTTACTGGTACGCGAGGGCGGCCGAGCGCGCGGGCGACAAGCCCGGGGCGCTTTTCGCCTTCGGAGAACTCGCCGAGTCCCCGAAAATCACCTACTACTCTTTTCTAGCGAAGCTCAGGCTCGGGGAAAAACCGCTTCCGTCCCCGCCTCCCGCCGCCCGGTCGGGAAACCCCTTCGGAAAAAACCCCGCGCCCGAGAAATTCCTTTTCCTCGCGAAAGCCGGGATATACGACCTTGCTCTGGGGGAGGCCGAGGCGCTTCGGCCCCGGGCGAAAACGGCGGCGCAGCGCCTCTACCTCGCTTCGCTCTACCTGCAGGCGCGGGACTACAAAACCTCCATAAGCCTGGCGGACGGCATGAGCTCTCCCGAGGCGCTCCGCCTCTCGTTTCCCAGGGGCTTCGAGCAGCGGGTGAGGTTCTTTTCCCGCAAATACGCGCTTGACGAGTTCCTCGTCTATTCCCTCATAAGGGAGGAAAGCCATTTCGACAGGGAGGCGGTTTCGGTTTCCGACGCGAGGGGGCTCATGCAGCTTCTGCCCTCGACGGCTCTTGAGACGGCGTCTAAGGCGGGCCTTCGGAATTTCGAGACTTCCCGGCTTTTCTCCCCGGACGTAAACCTCGAACTCGGATGCTATTACCTAAGCTGGCTCCTGGGGCTCTTCGAGGGGAACTTCGCCGTAAGCCTGGCCGGCTACAACGGCGGCCCCACGATCGCCAGGACGTGGTACGAGAAAAACGGGACGCTCGACACGGACGAATTCATAGAGGAAATCCCCTTTGAGCAGTCGAGGAACTACGTAAAGAAAATCATAAGGAGCTACGCCGCGTACGAGGCGGTCTACGGAAGGGAGAAGGATCAGTTCTCAAGACAGAGCTTCGAGAAGTTCCTCAAGATCTTAAGCCCGTAGTCGGAGCTTTTTTCCGGGTGGAACTGGAAGGCGGAAAGGTTCCCCGATATGACCCCCGCCTCGAACTCGCCCCCGTAATCGGAGAGCAGGACATCCGCGCCGGGCTCGTCGGAAACCACGTGATAGGAGTGAACGAAGTAAAACCAGCTCCGCTGCGGTATCCCTTCAAGTATCGGACTTTGTCCGGGCGCGCTCACCCTGTTCCAGCCCATGTGGGGCACCTTAAGATTCTTCTCCACGGGGCGGAACCGAACGACCTTCCCCCTGAAGATCCCGAGCCCATCTTCCCCCGGAGCCTCCTCACTCGATTCGAACAGGACCTGAAAGCCGAGACATATCCCAAGAAAGGGCCGCCCGCTTGCGATGAAATCCCTTATGGGCCCGGTCATTGAGCGCTCGCGGAGGTTCCTCACGCAGTCGCCGAAAGCCCCGACGCCGGGAAGCACGAGACCGCTTGAGTCCTCTATGTCCCCCGGGTTCCCGGTAACGCGGACATCTATGCCCTGAGAGGTAAAACCCTTCTCGACGCTCCTCAGGTTCCCCATCCCGTAATCCACGATGGAAATCACTAGAGCGTCCCCTTGGTCGAGGGGATATCGTCGCGGCGCCCGTCAAGCGCCGAGGCAGAGTCCATGGATCTCCCCAGGGCCTTGAACATGGCCTCTATTATGTGGTGCAGGTTCGTTCCGTGGCGAAACTCGATGTGCAGGTTGCAGCGAAGCGAGTTCGTAAGGGACTTGAAGAACTCCTCGGCAAGCTCCGAGTCAAAATCCCCGACCTTGCCCGCAGGGATCTCCCCCCTGAGAACGAAGCAGGGCCTGTCGCTGAGGTCAACGGCCACCACGACAAGCGCGTCGTCAAAAGGGATTACGGCGTGTCCGTACCGGGTGATTCCCCTCTTGTTTCCGAGGGCTTCCGAGAAAGCTTCCCCGATCGCTATCCCGACATCTTCGACGGTATGGTGGAAATCGACGTCAATGTCCCCTTCGGCCCTGATCGCGAGGTCGAAATAGCCGTGCTTTGCGAACTGGCTCAGCATGTGGTCGAAAAACGGCACCCCTGTCGAGATATCGAATTTCCCGGTTCCGTCGAGATCAAGCTCGACGCTTGCGCTGACTTCGGACGTTTCTCTTTTTAAAACGGCTTTGCGGGTCATTGTCAGACTGGACTCCTTTCTTCGCAGTGCGGAGGCGGATTTCCGGTATCATTCTATACGGAAGCGGATTCAAATCCAAACCGCCGCAATTAACAGCCGGGCAAGTTCGAAACATCTAAATCCTGTGTGCCCCTTACGTGAAAAACAAGCCTGAAAAAAGCGAAAAAGTACAATTTACAATTGCCTTATGAATATTATTATATACGAGGCTGTGCAGAGAGTCTGCCGAAGAAAAGCGCTACGCGCTAATTTCTTGTTCAGGGCAAAAACAATACCATGAAGAATTTTACGGAACTTGAGTTGGAAAACCTTCTGGACAATATGGAATCCGATCGAGTCGAGAGAAAAAGCTCGTTCAAGGAAGGGACATCCGCAAAGGCGCGAGAGGCAGTATGCGCCTTTGCCAATGACTTGCCCAATCACAAACAGCCCGGTGTCTTGTTTGTTGGCGCTCAAGACGATGGCTCTCCATCCAACGAACCTATCACCGATGAACTGCTGCGTAGCTTGTCTGACATGAAAACTGATGGCAATATCCTGCCGTTACCCGCACTCTCCGTAGAAAAACGCGTACTGAAGGGCATCGAAATGGCCGTGGTGACGGTTATGCCCTCGGATATGCCCCCGGTTAAATACAAGGGGCGCATCTGGGTTCGTACGGGGCCAAGACGTTCCATCGCCAATGAGCAGGAAGAGCGCATTCTAAACGAAAGAAGAAGGAGCAAGAACTTACCTTTTGATATCTATGAAATTCCGACAAGCACTGTTTCCGACCTTTCGAAGACCGTCTTTGAAAACGAATATCTCCCTGTCGCCTTTGCCGAGGATGTACTAAGAACCAATGACAGAACATACGAAGAACGGCTTACTTCCTGTAAATTTATTGCGTCGCCCGCGGATGCCACACCGACGGTTCTAGGCTTGCTAGCCATTGGCAAGAGCCCGCAGGATTTCCTTCCGGGCGCTTACATACAATTTTTACGTATTGACGGAACAGAACTGCACGACCCAGTAATAGACGAAGAAGAAGTGGGGGGTGCGCTGGTTGAGATGTTGCGTCGTACCGAAGAAAAGCTTAAAGCTCATAATCGCACAGCCATTGATATCACCTCAGCGCCAACCCATACCAAGGAGATGCCGTATCCACATGCGGCTCTTCAGCAAATTTTGTACAATGCGGTGCTTCACAGAACCTACGAAAGCACCAACGCGCCAGTGCGAGTTTACTGGTTTAACGATCGCGTAGAAATCAACAGCCCAGGCGGGCCCTACGGCAATGTTACGCCGGAGAATTTCGGCAATCCCGGAATTACCGATTATCGTAATCCAAACATCGGGGATGTATTGAAGACATTCGGATTCGTCCAAGCCTTCGGTCGCGGTATAGCCACGGCCAGAAGGACGATGAAGGAAAACGGCAATTCCGAACCTGAATTTGAGGTTAATCAAAGTTCGGTTCTCTGTACCTTGAGGGCAAAAAAGTGAAAGCGTCTGTTCTAACGTTTTTCAATAATAAAGGCGGAGTGGGGAAAACCTCCCTGATTTATCACCTGGCTTGGATGTTCGCCAGCCTGCACAAACGAGTCGTAATCTTCGATCTTGACCCACAGTCCAACTTGACCGCTGCGTTTCTGAACGAAGATAAAATTGAAAAAATATGGAATAAACAAAATCAAGGATCAACCATCTACAGTTGCATTAAACCGCTGGCTGGAGTAAGCGATATTGCCGAACCGGCACTTCGGAAGATAACAACTGATCTTTTTCTTCTTCCCGGGGATGTCGGACTGTCGAATTACGAAGACCTTCTATCGGAAGCATGGCCCAGTAGCATGGGGGATAATAATCTTTATCGTCCAATGCGTATATTGAGTTCCTTCTGGCAGGTGATGCAAATGGCCGCCGATCAGGTTCAAGCCGAAATCATTCTTGTCGATATCGGACCCAATCTCGGTGCAATCAACCGTTCGGTTCTGGTAGCTACAGACTACGTCGCAATCCCGATGGGTGCAGATCTTTTCTCGTTGCAGGGTTTAAAGAACCTCGGTCCCACGCTAAGAAAATGGAAAAGTCTATGGCGGAAAAGACTGGAAAACTGGGAGGAAAGCCTTGAAGCAAATTCGTTTACCGACTTCCGCCTGCCTCAGGGAAAGATGCAACCTATCGGCTATTTGTGCCAGCAACACGGGGTGCGCTTGGACCGGCCGGTAAAAGCCTACGACAAATGGGTGCAACGCATACCAGAAGTCTACTGTAAGTATGTGTTGGATGATGTTCTGAGTACCGAACAGGATGTAATTGAACGCCATTGTCTAGCCACCGTCAAACATTACCGCAGCCTGGTTCCCATGGCACAGGAACATCGTAAGCCCATTTTCAATTTAACTTCGGCAGATGGGGCAATAGGTTCTCATGCAAATGCTGTACAAGATGCCAAACAAGATTTTAAGCAGTTAGCCGTCAAAATCGCCGAACGAATGAAAATAACTTTTTAAAACAGAACCTATTCCAAATCCAGATCATTAAGAGCAACCTTTCCGTTTTTCAAGCGATACTTTTATTGATACAATAGTGCGTGGTTGGAGACCCCCCACAGCGAGGCAGCAGTTTTGAAATTCATATTGGTTCCCGTAAAAGATCTTTCAAGGGCAAACGAAAGGCTCGCCCCGGTGCTCAGCAGCAAGCAGAGAACCGAGCTTGCCTACGTGATGCTGGAAGATGTGTTCTCCGCGGTCGGCGACTCGAAGCTCGCCGACAACAGGGTCATTGTCACGCTCGACAGGAAAGCGGAGAAAATGGCCCTTGAGGAGGGGTTTGACGTCATAAGGGAGGAGAGCCAGCTCGGGGAGAGTTCGTCGGTCGACCTGGCGATCCAGGTCTGCAGGAAAATGGGCGCGAAATCCGTGCTCGTAATCCCCGGCGACGCCCCTCTCATAACCGGCGAGGACCTCGATTCCGTTCTGGAGAAAGAGAAAAAGGGCAAGTCCGTGATCCTCGTTCCCTCGGAAGACGAGCTCGGCACAAACGCCATACTGAGAAAGCCTCCCGACAGCATCCCCTCGATGTTCGGCAACGACAGCTTCAGAAAGCACAGGGAGGAGGCCGAGCGCAGGTACGTGCCCTGCGACGTCTACAGAAACTTCAACATCAGCATCGACATCGACGAGCCCGGGGACATAGAGACCTTCTCCCACCACGGCTCCCACACCAGGACCTACAGGAAACTTCTGGAACTGGGGCTCATAAGGGAAGAAACGGGGAAAAACGGGGTGGCGGCCGGATGACCCCTGCGGAGCCCGGGTCGCGGCAGTTTCCGCCGGACCTCCGGACCAGATGACAAAGGAAAACGGAAAAGACCCGCCGCGGGGAACGCGCTTCCTCGTCTCCCTGCTTCACCCCCGGGACCCGGAAGGACCGCCTTGGAAATACCTGCCGCTTGTGCTCGCGCTCGGTTTCATAGCGCGCGCGGCCGTCGCGCTTTCAGGAGACTTCGTCCTGCATCAGGACGAAATCATGCAGTATCTCGAGCCGGCGCACCGGCTCGTGTTCGGAAACGGCGTAAGCTTCTGGGAACATTTCTACGGCGCCCGCTCGTGGCTCGTGCCCGGGGCGGTCGCCGGGGTGCTCAAGCTGCTTGACATGGCGGGTCTCGGGGAACCCGCCTGGTACGTCGGGGGAGTAAAGCTTTTTTTCTGCGCCGTGTCGCTTCTGATTCCGGCGGGAATGTACTTTTTCGCGCGGCGCCATTTCAGCGAAACCGCGGCCAGGGTGGCTCTTCTGGCCGGCGCGTTCTGGTACGAGCTGGTAGTCTTCGCGCACAAGCCGATGACGGAGTTCGTGGCCACCGCCCTGCTGATGGCCGCGTTCGCGCTCTGCCTCCGGGAGCAGGGGGAAAAATCTTCGGGGAACAGGGCCGTTCTGGCCGGAGTTCTCGCCGTCCTGACGGCGGCCGTGCGGTTTCAGTATGCGCCGCTCGCGCTTGTGGCGCTGGGGGCGACCTTCGTCACGACCGGGAAAAAGGCGCGGGTCGCGCTTTTCGCGGCCGCGGCCTTCCTCGCGGTCGGCGTATTCGACGCGGTCACATGGAACGGCGGCCTGTTTCATTCCTACATCATCAACCTGCGCTTTAACCTCGCGGTCGGCCAGGCGTTCGCGGGCAGCCCTTCCTACCAGTTCCCGGTCTGGCTTCTGTTCGCGGGCGGCGGGCTGAGCCTGCTCTGCGCCGCCCTGGCGCTGCGCGACACGCGCCGCTACGGCTTCCTGCTCGCGTCAGTCGCCCTGCTCGTGCTGCTCCACTCCCCGCAGGCGCAGAAGCAGTACCGCTTCATCTTCGCCGTCATCCCTCTCTGGCTCCTCATCGGCTCGGACATCGTCGCGGGACTCGCGGACCGCGTGAAAAGGAGATCCTTGTTCGCGGGACTCGCGGCCGCCGTGTTCGCTTCAGTTTCCCTCGCGGGAGTCCTCAACGTTCTTCCTTACCAGAAAAACGTCTACAGGATCTACGGAATGGGAGAAGGGATGGCAGTCGGGGATTTCGTCGGCGGCCGGGATTCGATTTTCGCCGCCTACGGATATCTCGCGCGCGCTCCCGGCGTCGCCGCGGTCTGGCATGTTGACCGCTACTACGCCGATTCTCCGGGCTACTACCACCTGCACAGCAAAATACCTTTCTACGACGGTTTCAGCGGAGCGGCGATTTTCAGGAACATGGAAACGATTTTCTCTTCGGTAACCCATATAGTGTCCGAGGACCCGGGAATCTCTCCCCCCGGCTACTCGCTTGAGCGGGAATTCGGCAATGTTCGGATCCTGCGCCGCGACCGGGACGAACCCGAAGTCCGCAAGTGGGAGAGCTACAATCCGGTTATAGTCACCGACAGCCTGCGAATCGTGATGAAGCACCTGGACCCGGACGCCCCGTCTCCTCCGGCCAACAGCGGGATACGTTTCGCGACCGGTAAAGGGACGGAACCCTGACCCGCCCGCCTCGCCCGCGCGTTGAATCCTCGCGGACTTCCGGTATAATTTGCTGCCTTTCGGTTTACCTTGTTTTCCGGGGCGGCGTAGCTCAGGGGTAGAGCGGGGCTCTCATAAGGCCTGTGTCGGTGGTTCGATCCCACCCGTCGCCACCACTTCCCCGCTCCTCATTTCTCATTTTTCTTCTTCAAAATCCAAAGAAGCGGAATTTATGCAGTACCTCATTCCCGTGGGCTTCGGGCCGTCGGGGAAAACGTGTCCCAGGTGGGCGTCGCACTTCGAGCAGAGAACCTCCGTCCTGGTCATCCCGTGGGAATGATCGGCCTTCTCCGTCACGTTCCCCCGCGAGACGGGCTCCCGGAAGCTCGGCCATCCCGTGCGGGAATCGAACTTCTCCGAGAAACGGAAAAGCTCCTGCCCGCAGCACACGCAGAGGTACATCCCTTTTTCGTGGTGGTCGTGGTACCTGCCGGTAAAGGCCCTCTCGGTGCCCTTCTTTCTCGTGACAAGAAACTGCTCGGGGGAGAGCTGCTCCCGCCACTGCTCATCCGTCTTCTTTATCTTCCCGGACACTGTCCGCTCACTCCCCGAGACTCTTCCTGGAATCCCGGGCCTCCCTCAAAAGGGCCGCCAGATTCTCTATATTACCGGAGGCGACGGCCTTTTCAATCTCTCCGAGCTTTCCCGCGAAGCCGCGGATGGCACCCAGCAGCGCGTCGCGGTTCCCGATGAAAATACCGGCCCACATCTCCGGGGAGCTGTCGGCAATCCTGGTGAAGTCGGCGAGGCCCCCGCCCGAAAAATCAAAAAGGTTCCTTTCCCCGCCCGAGGCGGCGACCGCGCTCACAAGCGAATAGGCGACCGCGTGGGGGAGGTGGCTTACGAGCGAGAAAACCTCGTCGTGGGATTCGGGATTCATCTCGACCGCCTCGCCCCCCGCAAGCGAAAAGAGCGTTTTTACCGCAGAGAGGGCTTCGGGGCACGTGCTTTCTGTGGGAGTGACGACGCATCTTTTCCCCGAGAAAAGTCCCGGGTCAGACTCCCTGACGCCGGACGTCTCCTTCCCCGCGATGGGATGGGCTCCCACGAAGCGGATGTTCCCGGGTCCCTTTTCCATTTCCCTCACCACGGGAGCCTTGACGCTTCCCACGTCGCAGACCACCGTGCCGGGGGAAACGAACCCGGAAACTTCCCCGGCCACCCGGGCTATGGCGTCTACATAGGTCGCGACGACGACTATCTCGGACCCCGACACGCCGGGGCCGATTTCCGAGGAGCCCGCGTCCGCGATTCCGTTTTCAAGGGCGAAGCGAAGCGACTCCGCGTCCCGCTCCACCCCGAAGACCTCCCCGACTTCCCCCGATTCGCGAAGGGCCGCCGCGAGGGAGCCGCCTATCAGCCCGAGACCTACCACCGCCACCTTTTCAAAAGTCATCTTCCGAGAATTCTCCCAAGAGATTCAATGAATTTTTCGTTCTCCCGCCCGAGGCCGAAACTTACCCTCAGGTGAGTTTTAAGCCCGTAGCCGCCCACCGGTCTCGTTATGACCCCGTCGCGAAGAAGGGCCTCGTAAACCGGCGCCGGGTCTCTCTCGAGATCCACGAGAACGAAATTCCCGTGAGACTCCGTGTACCTGACCCCGAGCTCGCCCAGCTTCTCGCGGAAGTACTCCTTCCCCTCGCGGTTAAGCTCCCTCGAGCGGGCGACATGTTCCTCGTCGTCAAGCGCGGCGCAGGCCGCCGCCTGCGCGGCCGAGTTCACGTTAAACGGCTCCCTGACCCGGTCCATGTAGGAAACCGCCTCTCTCGACGCGACCCCGTAGCCGACCCTGAGTCCCGCGAGGCCGTAGATCTTGGAGAAGGTCCTCACCGTCACGAGCGATTCGCGGACCGAGTGGTAGCGAAGCGTGTCCGGATACCCGGGGTCGTCCACGTACTCGAAATAAGCCTCGTCCACCAGTATTATCACGTTCCGGGGGACCTTCTCGAGGAACCATTCGAACTCGTCCCTGCTGACTATCGTGCCGGTCGGGTTGTTGGGGTTCGCGATGTAGATGATCTTCGTTTTCTCCGTGACCAGGGAAAGCATGTCCCCGAGGTCGTGCGCGAGATCCGGCATCCGGGAGACGGCGTGCGAGCATCCGAGCGCCTGGGTGACGATCGGGTAGACGATAAAGGCGTGGCGGCCGTATATGGCCTCGTCCCCCGGCTCAAGAAAGGTTCTCGCGACGATCTCTATCACCTCGTTTGAACCGTTGCCGATTATTATCGTGTCCTCGGGAACCCCGAGCTTCTGGGAAAGTTTCCGGCGAAGCTCGAAACAGCCCCCGTCGGGATAGAGGTTCACCTTCGAGATATGTTCTGAAAGCGCCCTTTTCGCAAGGGGGGAGGGACCGAGAGGGTTTTCGTTCGAGGCCATCTTGGCCGCGCCCGGGATTCCGAGCTCCCGCTCAAGCTCCTCGACCGGCTTTCCCGGAACGTAGGGAACAAGATCCTTTACGCTTGCTATCGGTTCCATGGGGATTACCCGCCTGGCTGCCGCAAGCCCGGCGCTCCGGAGGGGTAGGATCCCAGCACCTTGAGAAAGACGCAGTTGGCTTCCACCTTCTCGAGGGCTTCCCTGACCGCCTCGTCCTCGCGGTGTCCCGAGAAGTCGGCGAAAAACACGTACTCCCACTGCCTGTCGCGCGAGGGCCTGGACTCGATTTTAGTGAGGTTTATGCCGGATTCGGAAAAGGGGAGAAAAAATGTCCTGTGAAGCGCTCCCGGCTCATCCTTGACGGAAAAGGCGACTGAAGTCTTGTCCTCTCCGCTCGGGGGAGCTTCCTCCCTTCCCACCACCACGAACCGGGTCGTGTTGCGCGGGCTGTCCTCTATGTGGCTCCGTATCGTCTTCAGGTTGTATAGGGATCCCGAGAACTCGCTTGCGATCGCGGCGACACCCTTGTCCCTCGCGGCCATCTTGGCCGCCGCCGCGGTGCTCGGGGTCTCGACAAGCGTCACGCCGTAGAGGTTCGCGGCGATCCATTTCCTGCACTGCCCGATCGCCTGGGGATGCGAGGCCACGGTCTTTACTTCCCTGATATCTCCGCCGAGGGAAAGCAGGGAATGCTCTATGCGCTCGAAACACTCGGCCGAAATGCCGAGGTCCCACTCGACCAGCATGTCGAGCACGTCCCCCACCGAACCTTCTACCGAATTCTCGACGGGCACTATGCCGAAGTCGGCCCTCTTGCCGTACACCTCTTCAAACACGTCCTCGAAGCTGGAAACCGGAAAAAACTCGGAGGAACCTCTGAATTTCCGGAACGCGGCCTGGTTTGAAAAGCTGCCCTCGGGTCCCAGGTAAGCGACCTTCTGGTCCTGCTGAAGGGACCTGCAGAGCGATATTATCTCCCTGAAAACGAAAAGTATGTCCTGGCTGGAGAGAGGACCCGGATTGCTGCCCGTTATCTTGCTTTCTATCTCCCTTTCCCTGCCCGGGTCGTAAACCCCCAGGGAATCCTTTTTCTTGAGTCCGCTTACTTCTATCGCAAGCTCGGCCCGCCTGTTTATAAGTTCAAGCAACTTGGAATCAAGGGCGTCTATTTCCCTTCTTAAGGATGCAAGTTCTTTGTTGGGAGCCATTATCCGGTCTTAAGGAGAATATCTCGAGAAGAATAGCGAGGGCGCGGGGCAAAGTCAAATAGCCCGCGGGGCTGAAAACTTAGCTCTCAGCCGCCTCCGTTTTCCTTTACGATCCTGGGTTCCGCAAGCGTCCCCTGAATCCTTCCAGAGAAGGTGCCGTCCCGGGGGGAACCGAGAAAACCGCCGGCAAGGGCTAGCTTCGCGTCCTGCGGAGGAGGCCTGAAAGTAACCGAGAGATCGAGGGCGGCTCCCTTTCTTAACCGAAGCGGAGACGGGGCTTTTCCCTCCGCCTGCAGGGACAGCTGCTGGTTCGCCAGGGAAAACTTCTCGACCCGCGACTCGAAGCGGTTGGCGGTGCCGCGAAGCACCACGCTCAGGTTCCTGTACTCCTCGTTCACCTCAAACCCCTGCACCTTGTCCACGGCAATCGAAAGAGAAGGACAGGACAGGAGGTACTCCATCTTTGAAATCCCTCCGCTTTCCCCACCTCCCAGAAACTTTACGGTTCCGTCGACCTTCCCGCTGACCGAGATCCCCCCGCTTCCCAGAAAAAGACGGGAAACGGCCGAAGATTCGACGGAACTTATATCCACTTCGGCGCTGGTAACCTCGTTTTTCTTCATGTTCTGCGAAACCTTGCCGTCTATCCTTCCGCCGTAGGCGTCAACGGAAAAGGAAATCCGGGTGTCGTCGGAAAAAATAACGGAGAAAAGCCCGGCACTCGCCCTGGCCCTGTCAATCACAAGCGGTTCTCTCTCCCCGAGGACCACGCGGATGTCCCTGAGTTCAATCGAGGAAAGACCCTTTATGTCCGCATCGCCTATCAGAACCGGAACCGGGGAGTTGCTCTGTATCTCGAAAACTATCCTTCTTTCGACCGAGTCCCACGGAAACCCCAGAAGAAGAAAGATCAGAAGGGACGCGAAAAAGATTCCCGCGTAGAGGCGGACGGAGATTTTTTCCGGCATTCTGACTCTGGGCCCTATCTTCATTTTTTTACCGCTCACGATTCACCGAAGGAAAAAGTGGACAGCCGGAACGAGACGTCGGTCAGGCTCGGGTCGTCGAACCTGGTTTTTATCCTGAGGTCCGAGACCTTGAGCAGGGTCTTGCTTTTCTGAAAGGTATAGAGAACGTTAAGCACTCTGGGAACGGGCACCTTGTTTATCCTGACCAGTACCGCTCTTTCCCGGTTTATCCCCTTTCCCCTGACCGACGGGTTCGTTCCCTTTATGGAAAAGGAGCGGCGGTCTATGCCGTTTCTGACGAGCGCCTTCTCCGCCACTGAAATAAGAGCCTCCCTTTCCTCCTTCATCGAACCGCTGACCCTGGCCAGGATATCCCTTGAGTAGCGGTACTCCTCCTTAAGGGACCTCATCTCGTTTATCTGCAGTCTCACCTGGCTGAACTCGCTTCTTACCGCAGACCCCCCGGGGAAGACCGCCCTGTACACGGAAAAGAGCATGAAAACGGCCAGGGCCGCGGCGGCTATCTTGAGGGCGCGGACATCCCTTGCGGAGAACTCCCTCCTGTCTATGAGATCCCTTACCTTCCGCGCCAGGGGTTCGGTCTTTTCCAGAACCGCCCGGAGAAGAGATTTCAATCCCTGCACCAGTCTTTGCGCCAACTCCTTCATTCTCACCTGACGACCATCGATATCTCGAATTTCAAGCTGTTGTTAACGGCCTTTCCGACCTGTCCCATCTTCACCTGGGTGAAGCTGCCCGACTCAGAGAAGGCTTTCTCTATGGACGCTATCTCCTCGTAGGAATCGCTCCTGCCCCAGATCCTGGCCTTGCCCCCGTCCTCGATCCTTATCTCGTCAACGGAGAAACTCACGTCATTCGGGACGGTGGCGGAAACGGCCGTCAGCACCTCAAGCGGGCTGTGGGCCCCTCTTACCTGCTTCAGTATGTCAAGCTTGCGACTGATGACCTCAAGCTTCCCCCTGTAAAAAGCGACCGGGTCCTGCGTCCCGGCAGCCTCCGGGAATTCCTTCCTGAGGTCCATCTCCATCTCGGAGCGCATGGAATTCATCTTGCTCCTGGCAGAGACCACTTCCGTCACTCTTCCGGAAACAACCAGAAGAAGCAGGACGGCACACAGGGCGACGGGGACCCTGAACTCCTTCAGTAAATCCCTCGCCATCCCCCGCGGCCTGTATCCCTCCCTTCTCAGGTTGAACCTCCCCCCCCTGCCGGAGGAGCTGGCGTAAAGAGCTAGGGCGTACGCCCTCGCGAAAAAAGGAGAGTCCTCATGGCCGAGCTGCTCTATGAAAATCCTCCTTACTTCCCGGCCGAGCTGCCCGGCAAGTTCCTTCGCGACTCCGTCCACCTCGCATATCCCTCCGGTGAGAATCAGGCTCTTCACTTCCTCTCCGGTCTCTCCCTCGAAGTAGCGCACGGTGTTTCTTATCTCCTCCGCAATGAAGCGGCAGCTTTTAAGAAACGCCTCTCTTTTCTCCCCGTCGCCGTTTATCTGCCGCAGGTCGAGAGTGTCCGCGGCGAGGGATTTCTTCATTCTCTCGACGGCATCGTCGCAGTTCCTCACCCTAGTGAGCCCCTTTTCGTCGAAAAACGAGAAATTGAGGTGATCCTGGTCGGCATCTATAAGGAGAAGCGGCCTGGGCCCTTCAATAAGTTCCCCCAGAGAGGAAAACGCGACCGGAGTGAAGGTCACCTGGTTCGGGTCCAAGCCGGACTCCTGAAGGGAACCCAGATAGCCCTCAAACATCCCCTTCTCAAAAGCGGGAACTATGACTTCGGCCCCTTCCGCTCCCTTCACCTCGTGGTAGTCGGACAGCACATCCCCCCCCAAAGCGAACCCGGTCGAGTTCTCAAGCTCAAAGCGGTAAACTCCCCTGATCTTCTTCGAATCGGTGAAAGGAAACTTGAGAACCCTGAGAAGAAGCGGGGAAGAGCAGATTCCGGCAACGGCTCTTGTCCCGAGGGAAACTTCGTTCCTGAGAAAAGCCGACGTATCTCCACTCCCGAGCCCCCCGGCAAAAGAGGCCTTGCGGACTTCTGTCCCCTTGAGGCCCTTTCTTACAGTTACGGTCCTTACCTTCCCGCCGGAAAAATCGACTCCGATAAATCCACCTAGCATATTACAAGGTGCGAGGATTATCCCCTCGCCTGCCCCTCCGCCACCCTGGCGTCAAGCTCCATCGGCATTATCACGTTCACGTGGCCATCCTTTTTCTTCCCCTCCTCGCAGGGAACCACGTAAACCGGGTTCTTGTGGCCGGAAAAACCGATCATCACCTCAGAGGAACCGACAGTATCGAGAACATCCTGGAAATACGTGAAGTTGAAACCAAGCTTCACTTCATCCCCCGAATACTCAACCGGTATGCCTTCTTTCCCCTCGCCGGTGCTCAGACAGGCATCCAGAAGCAGGTTCCCTTCCCCGAAAGCCATTTCCACGAACCTCCCCCCGCCCTTCACGTTGTCCGCAGAAAAAAGGGAAACCCTCCTGAGCGCAACCAGAAGCTCGGAGGCATTGACCGTGACCGTGTTCTTAGTCGAGACTGGAACCACCTGCATGTAGTCCGGAAATTCAGCGTCAATCACTCTGGAAACGAAAACAAGGTTTTCATCCCTCAACTCGAAAACGAAAAAGTTCCCGCTGTTCCCGATTCTGACCTCCTTGGAGAGGCGAAGAAGCCTTCTCATCTCCATGACCGCTTTTTTGGGAACCAAGACATCCTTGGGAAGGTTAAGATCCTCTATTTTTTCATCGACAAAGCTGAGTCTGTGACCGTCGGTGGCAACGAGCCTGAGCGTCTGTTCTCCTCTTCTTTCGAAAAACACTCCGGAGAGACTTCTTCTCATTTCGTCGTCGGAAACGGAAAAAACTGTCTTGGATATCATATCCTCAAGCCTCTCGGAGGAAACCTGGAAAAGATTTTCTGACGAAACCTCAGGCACTCTGGGAAAATCGTCGGCCGCAAGTCCCGCTATCTTGAAGGAACCCGAGCTGGTAACAACCTCGATCCAGTTGTTCTCCGTGGCGGTAACCGAGATCTCCTCTTCTTCCCTGATCTCCCTGACAAGATCCGAAACAATTCCTGCAGGAACCGCTATTTTGAATTCTCCTTCCGTCTGAGCGTCGCAGAAAACGGTGACCGTGTTTTCAAGATCAGTGGCTTCCAGAAGCAGACCCTTTTCAGTGGAACTCACAAGAACATGGGAGAGAATCGGCATAGTAGTCCTTTTCTCCACGACTCCCTGGATCATTCCTAGCTTCTTTGAAAAATCCCCGCCTTTGATTTTAAACATCATAGAAAGAAAAACCTCCAGTCCTAGAACAGGATAAATTATGCTTATCGGGAAAGAATAACTTGTTTTCCCAAACAAAACTATACCCCGGGATTTTGTCTCGAACTGCCGCTGTTACTTCTATATGGTTATTCAATATATTTCCTAGCAGTAGTAGCAGTAGTCGCTGTGAAAAAGGTGAAATCGGCGGAACCGCTTGGGATCGCAGGTTTTTTCACCTTGTAACCGTGTTTATGGATTCCTTGGTTGTCGACAGCTGTTCACACCCTTTTCCCGTTTCCTGTTGCGAAGCGGCGGAATTCCAAATCTTTTAACAGCCTTTTCAGTTCTTTCCAACAGAAGCTGTCCGGCATCTGTCGGGTCAGGATGTGATGTACTTCTCCAGAGCCGATGAGACTGTTGTGACGGCGCTTGAGACCGAAGGGTCTCTACCGATCTTCTTTTCGACGTTCTTTACCGCGTGTACCACCGTGGAATGGTTTTTGCCGCCGAACTTGCTCCCTATCTCCGGGAACGATGAGGATGTGTATTTTCTCGAAAGGAACATTGCTATCTGTCTTGGTTCGGAGACCCTTTTCTGCTTCTGGTTGGATTTCAGGTCCTTTACGGTGAGGTCGAAGAAGGTGCTCACTTCCTTCTGGATGATTTCTATGGTTATTATCTTCGGCGTTTCTTTCCTCACCAGGTTGCTGAGAAGCTGCTTTGCCAGTTCAAGGGTTATTCTCTCTCCGAACATCTTCGAGTAGGCGAACAGCTTGTTCAGCGAACCCTCGAGCTCCCTTATGCTCGAGAGGACGTTCTGGGCTATGAAGGAGGCCACGTCGCTTGGAATCTCGACCTGTTCCTCCTCGGCTTTTCTCTCTATTATCGCTATTTTGGTTTCCACTTCCGGCGGCTGTATGTCGGCCGTCAGCCCCCACTCGAATCTGGATTTCAGGCGCTCCTCAAAATTCCTCATCGCGCTCGGGGGCTTGTCGCTCGTTATGACTATCTGTTTTTTCGCCGTGTAGAGGGAATTGAACATGTGGAAGAACTCTTCCTGCGTGCTGTCTTTTCCGGCAATAAACTGTATGTCGTCTATCAGAAGAACGTCGCAGTTCATCCGGTACAGGTTCCTGAACTTGTCCATGGAACCTGTTTTTATGCCCTGCACCACCCCGTTTGTGAAGTGCTCGGCCGAGATGCAGAAGGTGTTCAGACGGTTTCCGTACTTCTTGAGTATGTGGTTCCCTATGGAGTGAAGGAGGTGGGTTTTCCCGAGACCCACTCCGCCGTATATGAAAAGCGGGTTGTAGGCCATTCCCGGGTTCTCCGCTATGGCGTACGACGCGGCGTGGGCGAACTGGTTGCTGGGCCCCACGACGAAGTTGTCAAACGTGTTGGATAAACTGAAAAAGCTCACAGTTTGAGGATCGTGGGGTTCCGCGCCTTCCGGCCTGTCCGCCGTCCTCCTGATTTCGGCTTCTTCCGCCCTGGAGTCCCCGTTTTTCGCGGCCCCTGCTCCCTTTGCCTTTCTGGCCGGGGAATCCTCCTCGCCAGTGTCTACTTCCACCTCGAAACTTTCTCCGTAGAGGCTTCGGGCGGTTTCGTTTATCAGCTGAAGGTAGTGGTTTTTCAGCCAGAGAGCCTGGAAGTGGGTTTTCGCTTCAAGCGTCACAACCTTCCCTTCGATCTTGGCGACTTTTATGGAAAACAGCCAGGAAGGGGGAAAATAAAGATCCTTCTTTATGCCGTCCAGAACGGCGTCCCAGTCAAACTCTGCTTTTTGTTGCGATTTGTAGTTTTCGGCAGCCAGGTTGTCGTGCGCAAATTCCTCTGTCTTTTTCAACAGCTCTTCTCCTGAAAAGCAAAGAACAACCCTAAAACAGATATTTCAGAAAAAATCCCGACCCACCCTTCGGAAAGTGAAAATCAATTCTAATTGCATCGGCCTTCGGTGTCAAGAAAAAGCGCTTTTCGCTGCCGGAACCGTGCGGAAAAATTTTCCGGGTGTCCCCGGCTGAATTGACACGCGACCGTGTTTACAATACAATTCCTCTCTGGAAATGGGTGAAACAGAAGCCTTGAGATTTTTAGCCGAAAGGTTCAAGGTTACTCAGAAAGAAGTTTTGAAGGGGATAGGGGACGATTCCGCTGTTGTCGAACTCAGAGAAAAAAACTGCCTAGTCGCCTCGACGGACACTCTCGTTGAGGGCGTCCACTTCCGTCTCGGGGCGCAGACCCCCAGGCAGCTCGGCAAAAAGGCCGTCTGCGTCGCCGTAAGCGACATAGGGGCTATGGGGGCGGTGCCGAGGTACCTGCTCTGCTCCCTGGGCTGCCGGAGCGGGGGCGCGGGGAATTTCATTGAGGATCTCTCCCGGGGAGTCGGAGACGGCTGCGGGGAGTTTGACGTCTGCCTCGTGGGGGGGAATCTCTCGGAATCGCCGACAGTTTTCATAAGCATGACGGCCCTGGGGGAGGTGTTGAGGGAGGATATGGTGCTTCGCTCCGGAGCTTCAGAGGGAGACGACATATACGTGACCGGGACTCTGGGGGATTCCGCCCTGGGCCTGAGAGTCCTGTCGGGCGATTGCGGGATTGACGGATACGAGGCCGCCGTTTCAAGACACATCGAGCCCACGCCGCGCCTGCGGGTCGGCAGGATGGTCGCGAAACGCGGGATAGCCTCTTCAATGATAGACGTAAGCGACGGGCTTTTCTGCGATCTTGAGAAGCTCACCTCAGAGCACGGGCTGGGTGCCGAAGTGAGTCTCGGGAGTCTTCCGCTTTCTCCCGGTTTTCTCTCTCTTTGCGGCAGGCTCTCTGAGGACGGCTACCGCCTCGCGCTCTCGGGAGGGGAGGATTACGAGCTTCTTTTCACCTCTTCTGCGCGGAACCGCGCCTCGATAGAGGATATTTCGCGCCTCTGCGGAATTGCTATCTCGAAAATCGGTTCTGTTACCTCCGGGGGGAAAATAAGCTTTTTTGACGAGGAGGGAGGGGAGGTTTTTTACGATACCGGGGGGTTTGAGCACTTCTGCTGATTCCTCCACGGGGGTAGGATTTTTTGGGCGAAAATTTCATTCTGATTCTTTTTTTGCTGTGCTGCTCCGCGTTTTTCTGCTTCAGCGAGGGGGCGCTTTTTTCCCTCAGCCGTCCGCAGAGAGAAAGCATATCGAAGCAGGGAGGCAGGGTTTCCGCGGCCATAGAGAAGCTGCTTGCCAATTCCCACAAGCTCATAACCACCGTTCTTCTGGCCGACGAGATATTCAACATAGCCTACTCGAGCGTAATAGGTCTCACGGCGAGGAAATATCTCCAGGACACCCCCGAGCAGACGGTAGCCCTCGTATCCCTGGCCATAGCGTCTCCCACGCTCCTTGTGTTCGGGGAAATCGTTCCCAAGACCGCCGGAGTCAAGTTCCCGAGAACCATTTCGAAGGCGGTTGCGCTTCCCCTTTATTTCTTCCACGTCGCGGTCACCCCGGTCAGGTGGGCGATCCTGTTTGTCTCCGGTTTTTTCATAAGGGCCTTCGGGGCGGACCTGGGGCACCGCGCGCAGGGAAACGACATTTCCTCCGACGAGCTTGAAATCCTGGTGGGAATGGGGAGGGACGAGGGAGTGCTCAACGAGGTGGAAAAATACCTCGCCGACGGTTTTTTCAGGCTTGAGGATCTGCCCGCCCACAGGATAATGACTCCCGCCATAGACTGCTTCACGCTTCCCCACGACATCAAGGTGAGGGAGGCCGTGGGCCGGGTCCGCCAGATGGGCCGCTCCCGGGTGCCGGTTTACGAGGAAGAGAGGGACAACATAGCGGGCGTTCTCTACGGCAAGGACCTTCTGAAGTGGAATTTTACCGAGCGCAACTCTGCGGCCGCCGTGAGCGAGTGCCTCAGGAAGCCGTATTTCATCCCCCGCTCCAAGCCCGCGGGGGCGCTTCTGCGCGAGTTCCAGACGCGCAGGATTCACATAGCGATAGTGGTCGACGAGTACGGAAGGTTCGACGGGCTGGTGACAATGGAGGACATACTGGAGGAGCTTTTCGGAGAGATAGAGGATGAAAGGTCGGTGCCGGGCAGGGTTGTTCACGCGGTCCGCGGGGGAGCGATCAGGATTCCGGGGGGAATGAAGATAGAGGAATTCAACGACGACTATCTCTTTTCGGTCGCGCGCTCGGCGGGACTTGAAAACCTGGGAGACATACTGGAGGGGGCCGTGATCCCGCTTCGGGCGGAAAACGAGACCGTGGGAGGTTTCGTATTCGACCTTTTCGGAAGGCTGCCCGCCGAGGGGGAGAAAATAGGGTTCGGCGGACTGGTTTTCACGGTAGAGGGCAGGGAGGGGAAAAGGATTTCCGAGATAAGGGTTGATGTCGGGAGGGAGGCGCGCGGCGATGTCCGTTGAACTGGTGGTTCTTCTCATTTTGCTGTTTCTGATTCTGCAGGCGTTTTTCGCCGGTTCGGAAATAGCCCTCATCTCCTGCGACAAGATAAAGATGAGGTCCCTTGCCGAGGAAGGCTCGGCCGCCGCGGGGCTGGTTCTCGACGCCCACTCGAAGATCGAGAGCTTCATCGCCACCACGCTCATAGGGGTTAACCTTTCGCTCATAATAAACACTCTGGTGCTCACCTTTTATTTCGAGGAGACCGTCGGGCAGCGAAGCGGCCTCTACACCGTGGCCGTGCTCTCCCCGCTCATCGTGGTTTTCGGCCAGGTGGTTCCCAAGGCGGTCTTCGAGAGCAAGCGGAACTCCGCAGTGCTCTGGATCATCTACCCGCTCTGGGTTTTCTCCAAGCTTTTTTACCCGGTGCTTTTCTTCGTCAATCTCTTTACCAGGGGGATATTGAGCCGCCCGGGGAAAAACATGAGCTCCATAACCCGCGAGGAGCTTGAGGACGTGATGGAGGAGGACGCTTCGCGACGAGGACAAGCCGAGCTCGGACTACAAAAGAAGGGTTCTTCGCAGGATTTTCGGCTACTCCGAGACCACGGTCGGAGAGATAATGATCCCGCTTGTCAGGGTGGACGCGCTTGAGAGAAGATCCACGCTTCGCGACTTCAGGAGGCTCATAGCGGAAAAAAGCCACTCGAGGATTCCGATTTTCAGCGACCGGGTCGACAACATAACCGGCATACTCAACTCCTTTTACGTTCTCGGTGAGCAGGATCTTGACAAGAGTGTCGAGCGGTATGCCCTTCCTCCCTTCTACGTTCCGGAATCAAAGCTTGTGAACGAACTTATGGACGAGATGAAGGGGGGGCGCGCGGGAATGGCCGTCGTGGTTGACGAGTACGGGGGGTCGGTCGGAATCATAACCCTCGAGGACATAATCGAAGAGGTGGTGGGGGAGATAGAAGATGAGTACGACACCGGCGAGACCCCGTGGAGAAGGTTGGGCGTCGGGCAGTATCTCATAGACCCTTATGACGGTTGAGATAGGGCGGCTTAACGACGGCCTCGGCCTCGCCATTCCGGAAGGCGAGGATTACGAGACGCTGGCAGGGTTCCTTCTTTACACGCATGGCTCGATTCCCGCCCCCGGAACCGTGATAGTTTTCGGGAGAAAAACTTTCACGGTGGTTTCCTCAACCCCGAGGATGATAAGCGAGGTTCACCTGCGGACGGGGAAATAGTTTCCTTCGCCGGCTTCGGTAGAATAGTTGCGGAGAGTGTCGACATTGAATGAACGGGAAAAGCGTTTTCACAGGCAGTTTTATCTCTTGTTCCGTTTTTGCCTCGCGGGAGGCTTCTGATTGAGCGTCGGCAGTGCAAGGGTGTGCTTCGTTATCCCCACGTACAACGAGGCGCTTAACATCACTTTGCTGCTCGGGCGGCTTACGCAGCTCTACGGGGATCCGCATACGGCGTTTCTTGTAGTTGACGACCACAGTCCTGACGGCACGGCGCGGCTTGTCCGGGAATTTTCTTCCGGAACGGACGGACGCGTCTACCTGCTCGAGGGGAAACGGCGCGGCCTGGGAGATGCCTACGTGCGCGGAATCGCCCACGCGATGGATGTCCTCGGCGCCGATGTCGTGGTGCAGATGGATGCGGACTTCTCGCACGACCCCGCTGATGCCGAAAGGCTTATTGGGCGCATCGCCGACGGGGCTGACGTGGCCATCGGGAGCCGCTACGTCGCGGGGGGTTCGCTTGATGAACGCTGGCACCTGAGACGGCGGTTGCTGTCGCGGTGGGGAAACCGGCTGGCCAGATGGATCGGCGGCCTGAGGGGGGTTTCCGACTGCACCGCGGGGTTTAAGGCCATAAGGACCGAGAAGCTCAGGGCGGCGGGACTGCAGGATGTCCAGGCGAGAGGATACGTGTTCCAGGTCGAGCTCCTGCACCGCCTTATCCGTTGCGGGGCGCGCGTGGTCGAGGAGCCCATTCATTTCCGCGACCGCGAGCGCGGAGAAACGAAGCTGGGCATGGCGAACATGCTTGAGTTTCTGCTCAGCCTCCTCTCGATTCGCCTGAGAAGCCATCTGACGTTCATTAAGTTCTGCGTGACCGGCCTTTGCGGGACGGTTGTTAACCTGGCTTCTTTTTACCTGATGCTCAGGCTTGGCATTCACAAGTTTGTGGCTTCGCCCGTGGCGATAATGATCTCCATTTTTTCGAACTTCATGATGAATAACTACTGGACTTTCGTCGACCGCGTCATGACCGGGCGCGAATCGGTAAGGGGGGTTAAGTTCGCCGTGGTTTCCCTGATGACCCTTTTGCTCAGCTACTCGGTCTTTGTCGCCCTGTCGATGGTGTTTCCCGGAGTTTTCCCCGTATTGCTCCAGGCATGCGGGATTGTTCCGGGCGTTTTGCTTAACTATTACCTGAACTCCCGCTGGACGTTTCGCGGGGAGGAACGCAAGGGATAGACGCAAATTAGGGGATCCTGTCCCGTCGCAGAAGCCAGAAACGGGATGCCCAGGTCAGTGAAGAGGCTGCTCCCGCAGAAGTTCCCTCGCTATCAGTTTTCTGTATGACTCAAGCGGCTGGATTCCGTGTATCCTGAGTTCTCCGAGGTAAAGGGTGGGGACGCCGAGGACCATGTTTTCCCGGGCGCTTTCCATGTTCTTTTGTATTTTCCCAGAAAAGCTTTTTTTCCGAAGAGACTCCGAGAGCTCCTCGGGACAAAGACCCGCCCTCTCGCCCGCCTCGAGAACGGTTTCGAGAAGACCTATGTTTTTTCCCTCCCCGAAATAGGCTGAGTAGCAAGCCTTGTGAAACTCCATGAACCTGTTTTTCTCCTTCGCAAACTCCGCCCCCTCAAGACAGAACCTCGAATTGGTTACGAATCCCGGGAGCCTTATCTCCACCCCGGCCTCGGCGGCCACGTTCTCAAGGGTTTCCGAGATGCGGACTGTTCTCTCCGTTTTTTTCCGCTTTTTTCCCTCGGCCGGGTATTCGGGGTGAATCTCAACGCCGAGCCACTCCGCTTCGATGCCGAACTCCCTCGCAAGATCAAGCACTCTCTCGGTGACAAGGAAGCAGAAGGGGCAGATGTAGTCGTAGTAAAGAAGTATTTTCACGTCCCTGTAAGGATACACGGGTGCGGTTTTTTCGGAAAGAAGAGGCTTCCGTGTCGGGGTCAGGTCTTTTAATTCTTCAGCATCTTCGCCTCAGGGTATCGGGCCGCGGCCGAGTTTTTTCTTCTGGAAAAAAGCCGCCGCGCGCGTCAGATCTCGAACTTCGCGGTCAGGAACAGTGTGCGCCCCAGAATCGAGTCCGTATACAGTATATGATCCTCATCGGGGTCGGGGCGGGACTGGCCCTCGTTGCCGATATTCAGAACGCCTCCCGTGAGTTCAAACCAGTTAAGGCCAAAGGCGTTTCTCCAGCCGAGCGCGATATCGTGCCCTACCCACCTTCTGAAGCTTTTGGTATCGGTTTCGTTCCGGAAGGACGTGACCGCGTGCGTGTTCCACTGCACCGTAAGATCGTTGCGGTCCGCGCGGAGCAGAACATGGATGCGGTTTCGCGGAATATCTCCGGGTTGCGTTTCCTGTCCTACGCGTCTTTCGTAATTCGTTATCCTGATCCAGTTGGCATTGAGCATGAAATTCGCCAGCTCGGTTTTCAGGTCGCCGCCGAACCGGGCCGTGAACCCGTCCATGTCTGTCTCTCCGCTGTTGGTCAGCGGGTTGCGGATTTCCGTCAGTCGTCCGTCGGAACGTGTCACGCTCAGTCCCGGATACTCGTTAAGCCTCCCGCTTCTCTCCAGGTTGACGACGAACTGCGTGTTCAGCCTGGTCGGTGTTTCCTGAAGGCGAAGCCGGAACCAGTCGAAGTCGGCCGAAAATGGACCCCAGCCCGCGGAGATGCCGGCACCGAGGCTTTCGGCCTCGTCCGGTTCCAGTTCCGGGTTACCGCTTGTGACCACTCGTACCTGATCCCTGGGACAGTCGGGAGTCGGAGTATCCGCGTCGCATACGTACGGGTAAGAAACAAGTTCCTCCGCATGCAGTGCCGCAAAGCCGGGTGCTCGCGCTCCCCCGCTCCATGATGCGCGCAGCGCAATATTGGGTATTACGCGGTAAAGCGTCGCTACCCGGTGCGAAAATGTTCCCCCGACATCGTCAAAATCATCGTGACGGAGGGCGAACGACACATCGAGCGCATCCCCCACGGGCACCAGAATGTCGCCGAAAGCCGACAGGCGGCGGCGGTCGGCCGTCAGCGAGAACGAAGATCCCCCCAGGACGTCATCCGCGCTGACCGGCTCACCGTCGAGATTGAAATATTTCTCGGAGGAGTCTACCTCTTCCTTGGCGACCTGCAGACCGGCGCTCCAGCGAAGCTTGCTGCCCATAAGCTCAAACAGCGGGCCGTCGAGCTCCACTCCCCCCTCAAGGTAGTCGGTTTCGTATTTCAGTTTGCTGCGCACGCTGCTTTCGCTGATCGCGGCCCTGTGCTCTTCGGCTTCGGAAAGCGGGTTCTGGATGTCGTAATCTCCGCTTTGAATAGCGGCGTTTATCACGGGTTCGTTGATGAACGTGTGGCCGTCCACGACATAGTCGTAGCGGTTGTAGTGAATATAGCCGTCATATTTTATGCTGTCCTTGATGTCCCCCCGCAGTCCCAGCGCGATATCATATTCTTCAACATCCGTATCCCACTGGCGGTTGCCGTGCCCCAGGAAACGGTGGCCGACCGTGATAAGCCCGGGGAAATTGCTCTCGTCAAGACCTTCGAATTTTCCGCTTTCAATCAGGCTGTTCCTCAGTGTCTCGTCCGGCGCAAGACGGAAGACGTTCGGGTCCGGCGCGTACAGGAACCTTAATTCTTCCTTGTTCACCCGTCCCTCAACATATATGTCGGCCGCATCGCCTACCGGATAACTGAAATTCATAAACGCGCTGTCATCCTGCCTGCGCGACAGGTGCCACGCGATATCCGCGTAGGCAAACCCGCAGACGGTGCCGAAATATCCGCCCGGGGGATCCGTGAGTTCCCCCACATACACGCTTTCATCGCAGTCGCCCAGCGGTCCCGAGACCAATCCTCCGTCATTTTTCTTCACGAAAACGGTGTTGCCCAGAGATGACACTCCTTCGGTGTCGGCGAAGGAACCTCCGGGTTCATATCTGGCGCGGCTGTAATCGCGGTCGGCATCGCGCACTTCGTCCCGCCGGAAAATATCCGCCCCGACGGTAAGATTTCCCTCCCCGATGCTTGTGCCCCAGAGAACTCCCAGGTGTTCGGAGTCGGCGCCGTCACCGCGGGGGCGCCCGGCGTTGAGCTGGATATCGAGGCCTTCATATTCTTTTCTGAAAACGATGTTTATGGTGCCGCCGATCGCTTGCCCGCCATGCAGGGCGCTTGTGCTGTCATTGAAGATTTCAATGCGTTCGACAGCCGAAACCGGAATGGTGTCCGTGTCGACCCCGGAGTCTGAGACTCGCCGCCCGTTAACTAGGATCAGGGCGCGGCCTGTTCCGAGAACCAGCGGTCTTTCAAGACCGAAGCTGTTGAAGCTCGACCGGTCCAGCAGGTCGCTTATCCTTTTTACGCCCGAGAGTTCGATGTCCCGCCGGGTGATTACTTTCACGGGGTGCAGGCTTCCGGATATCGCTTCGGAATACGGCCGGTTGCCGACAAGACTGTCTTCCTTCGCGTCCGCGTCCCAGGCCATGGAGTGACCCGTCGCCAGGACAAGCAGTGCGAGAATAATATTCCAGGGTGCAACCTGGCTGATTTCCTCATAAAGTTTGCGAATCATTATTTTTGCTCCTTTTTGCTGTTTGGGCTTCCGGACCCTGTTTGTAACTGCGTTTCTGCATCCCCGGACCTGTGTACGGACATCCGCTTCCCGGAAATCGCCGCAAGACCGACCAGCATTGCCGGCCCGGGCGGGCGGGAATCGGAATTTACGGATATTATTCTATCTTAATTCCGATTTTAAAATCAACCCGGCTGAACGGGCGCCCCTTTATCCGTAATCCGGAATGTTTTTTTCCGATTACCATGCTAAGCTGAAACAGCTGTTTGGGATATTTTATGGTTTTTCCGGGCCGTGGAGGCGTTTTCGGAGCCGCGTATGTAGCAGGCAGTCAAATTTGTAAAGAGTGGTCAAATTGATTTATGATATACGGAACTCCTTGGGTATAAGGAGTTGAAATCTGCGGTTAATCTGTAACTTGTATCTTAACCGGCGAAAAGAGAGGGATTCTGAATCATGAAAAAAGTCGCGGCAGTCACATTGTTTTTCTTCTGTATAATTGTTTTTTCCGCCGCCCCGCCCGCCTCCGCGCATGACGGCGTAACCGCCGAGCGGGCGAACGCGGGAGGCGAGGAGGATGTGAAGAAATTTTTGTTGCATCTCAAAAAGCACCGGGCGCGAGCCATCAGTGACGACCGTCAGGTAGAATTCCGAAACGCCCTCAGGACCAATAACGGAGTGTGGCGGGATGGCGACATGTACGTAATTACCGTTAACAAACCCGGTGGTCGGCAAGGGTCAGGTTCTCCCGTTCAGGCAGGCGATATCATATTTTTTCATGCGAAATATCCCGGAGCCCTGAGCGGGTCCTTGAGGGACATCCCGATTTTCCGGGACCTCGTCGACAGGGCGGAGAAAGCGGGCGGAGAAGCGGTCTGCGTTGAGGACCCCGCCGGGAAATACGGCGACCATATCTGCGCCGTTGAGGATTCCCGCGCGGCCGGGTCCGGAGCCCGTGATTCCTTTATACAGATTGCCGGCTTCAATCACGGACTTGATGAAGTGAATCATTCCAGGGCGGAAGAAGCATGTCCCGAGTTCACTCCCGACGAACTTCGGAGCAAGGGGTGGCTGAGCGCCGACATGGTGGATGACAAGGAGAGCCTGGAGCGTTACCTGAGGGGAGTTGAGGCGCACGTTTCAGAAGAGTTTGCCGGGATTCCCGCGCAGCAGTCAGGCAACGGCGCGCAGCGGGGACTTCCGCTCGAGAGAATGATTCAGCTTATGCCGTGCTGGAGGATGTGGCCTTGGGAATCGGGCTCCATATATTTCTATATAGTCACCGGTACGGATAAAATGTACGGGATTTTTAACGGGAACTCCCCGCAGCTTCAGGACAGGTCGCTGCGTCTTGTGGACGATAACGGAGTTGAAGTCGCCAAACGCATTTTAGAAGAGGTAGACAGGCAAGACGATACCCCGGGAGAGGGCTTCCTCACTTACCTCTGGGAAGATCCGAGCGTTCCGGGTGACGAAGTGGTCTGCGAGGGGGCAGGACCTGCTCCAGGACCATCCCCGGAGGATGAAGAGGTGTTTTGTGAGGAGGTGGGGCTCCCTGTTCCCGGCAGGTCCCCCGGCACATCGGTCAAGATCGGGTACTTCATACGTACAAATTTCGGCATAGAAGGGGGGACGGAGTATGTTCTCGGTTCCGGGATTTATCCAAAGTCGCGACAGGGTGGTAGCGGCGGCAGCGGCGGGGGGTGCGCGGTTGCTTCCGGGAGCGGGCACGGGCTTGAGGCCGGGACTTTTAACCTGTTTCTGATCGCGGCGGTTCTGTTTCTTGCGGTTTCGGGGGGAAGGCGCCTTGGCGCAACGCAGGACTCCTGACTTGGGATCTGCGGGTGCGGCTCGAGGACAGGCGCCGGTAAATACTGGCCTTGCCTGAGAGAGCGCGCCGCGGGCAGCGAAACGGGGAATCTGTTTTTTGCCGAACTGGGTCGTTTGTCCCTTCGGACACCATGCAAAGATGCCTTTGCGCTTAAATAGCCTCGGGACCGTCCTCTGCGTCCGGCTTGATTAAACCCCTTGAATTCAATATAATTTACACTGCCTTTTTCCATGTCTTGCTCAGGAGAAACCAGATGAACCCCAAATCCGCAATAATGCTTCTGCTGCTTGTGGCGGCCTTCGGTTTTTTCGTCTACAACATCCGTCTTCTTATAAGGCTCGTCACTCTCGGCAAGAAGGAAGATAACAGGCTTGACAATATTCCCGAGAGGATAAGGAAGGTCATCGTCTACGTGTTCGGGCAGAGAAGGCTTTTCAAGTACCGTTTCGCCGGCATAGAGCACGCAATGATCTTCTGGGGCTTCGTCATAATAACGGTGGGGACGGTGGAGATGCTGGTAAGCGGCGTCGTTCCCGGGTTCCATTTCTTCCCCGGGTCCCTGGGGAAGGTCTACGAGCTGGTTCTTGACATAGTGCAGGCCCTGGTTCTTGTGGCCATAGGCATGGGCATAATAAACAGGCTCACCATAGGGAGAAGAAGGGAGGTTAACGGGCCCGACGCGGTCGTGATACTGGGTCTTATATTCGGCCTCATGATCACCGCCTTTCTCACCACCGGGGCAAAGATAGCGCTTGCCGAAACCAGCCCCGCGATGCTGCCGGTGTCAGGAGCGTTCTCCGGGCTCTACGAAGGCATGAGCACGGGGAGCACCTTTTTCTGGAAGGAGTTTTTCTGGTGGTTTCACATCCTGATAGTGCTTTCCTTTCTCAATTACCTTCCCTACTCGAAGCACAGCCACGTCCTGACGGCGATTTTCAACGTTTTTTTCCAGAGCCTCAAGCCCCGCGGGCAGCTCTCCAAGCTCGACTTCGAGGACATTCCCGAGGACCTTGATCACTTCGGCTCCTCGAAGGTGGCTGACTTCAGCTGGAAGGACATACTTGACGCCTATACCTGCACCGAGTGCGGAAGGTGCACGGACAACTGCCCGGCATGGAACACCGAAAAGGTTCTCTCCCCGAGAGACGTCGTCGTCAAGCTTCGCCACTACGTCTCAAGCGAGGGAAAGGACATACTTGCCGGAAAGCCCCAGGAAGAGCAGCCCGACCTTCCCGCCGCCGAGTGGGTGACGCCCGAGGAGCTCTGGGCATGCACCACCTGCAACGCCTGCGTCGAGCAGTGCCCGCTTTTCATCGACCAGATGGGCAAGATAATGGACATGAGGCGGTTCCTCACGCTTGAGGGCCGCCTGAGCGGAACCGCCACGAGAACCCTTCAGAAGCTCCAGAACAACGGAAACCCATGGGGGTTCCCCGAGGCCGACCGCGGCTCCTGGCTTTCTGAGATGGGAGTTCCCATCCTCGGTGTCTCGGCCGAGGACGCAAGCGAGTTTGACGTGATTTACTGGACGGGATGCTTCGGGGGCTACGACCCCAGGGGACAGCAAGTCTCAAAGGCGATAGTGACCCTGCTTAAGATTGCGGGGGTTAATTTCGCCGTCATGGGACCGGCGGAGACCTGCACGGGCGATCCCGCGAGAAGGCTCGGGGAGGAGGCCCTCTACCAGATGCTCGCCGTCCAGAACATCGAGACCCTTAATGAACTGAAAGTGAAGAAGATTCTCGCGAACTGCCCCCACTGCTTCAATACCATGAAGAACGAGTATCCGCAGTTCGGCGGGCACTACGAGGTCGTCCACCACACCGATTTTCTCCTCCAGCTCATCCGGGAGGGGAAGCTTAACCCCGACGCCCCGGTCGAGGAGAAGGTGACATACCACGATTCCTGCTACATCGGCCGCTACAACAACGTTTACGATTCCCCGAGGGAGATACTGAAAACCATTCCGGGGCTCGATCTCGTGGAGATGAAAAGGAACAGGACGAAAAGTTTCTGCTGCGGAGCCGGGGGCGGAAAGATATGGATGGAGGAAGAAGCTCCCAGAGTTAACTGGAACCGCTTCGACGAGGCCGCGGAAATTAACCCCGACACCCTGGCGACGGCGTGCTACTTCTGCAACACGATGTTTGACGACGCCGCGCGCTTCAAGGGCAAGGAGGAGGATATCGGCGTTCAGGACATAGCCGAAATCCTTAACCGCTCGGTTAAAGCCGATGCGCCTCCCCCGTCCTAAGCGCGTTCCCGGGTGCCCGGCCGGGCTTTGAGTCTCGGGGGGAGGAGGCGATGAAGCTTCATAGACCGAAATCCCTTTTGATAGACTCGGGCGGAGGATGGTTCGATTCGGGTTCTTCCGCCACGGCCGGGATTTTCGGCCGCCCCGCTTTCACTCTCCGCTTCTCCGGCGAAGGGACCAGAGTGTTTTCCCGCTCCGGGGAGAAGACTTTCTCGGAGGACCCTCTCGGTCTGGTCGAGAAACTGACTGCCGAGGGATACACCGCTCTTGGCTACATAAGCTACGACTACCTGAGCTACACGACTCCCGGGATTGCCGCCTCGGGCGCAAAGCGGGGAGAGAGGCTTCCTTTGCTGCTTTTCCACTTTTACGAAAAAGACGGTTTTTACACGGTCCCCTGGGAGGAGGTTCTCTCTGCCCTCCCGCGGAAGAGAACAGGTTGCGGGTCCCTTCCCCGGTCGAACATTGAAAGGGAGGAATACGCCCGGAAGATTTCGGCGATAAAGGAGCATATAGCGGCGGGGGACGTTTACCAGGTGAATCTTTCGCGGAAGTTCCGCTTCGAGGCCCTGAGCGAGCCGCTTCCGTGGTTTCTGGATTTTTACCGCGCCCAGCCCGTTCCCTTCGCCGCTTTTATCGGTTTTCCGGACTTTGATCTTGTAAGCGGCTCCATGGAACTTTTTCTCAGGAAAAGGGGCGACAGCATTACCACGAGACCCATAAAAGGGACTGTCCGCAGGGACCCCGATCCCCGCCGCGACAGGCAGCTGGCCGAGACGCTCGGAAATAACCCCAAGGAGCGGGCCGAGAACCTCATGATAGTCGATCTCATGAGAAACGACCTCGGGAGAATATGCGGGTACGGTTCCATAGGGGTAAGGGAACTTTTCGCCGTCAGGCCCTACAGCACCCTTTTCCAGATGGAATCCGAAATCGAGGGACGCCTTCGCCCCGGAGTCGGACTCTCTCAGATAATTGCCAGCACCTTTCCCCCCGGATCCGTCACCGGGGCTCCGAAAAGGGAGGCTCTTCGCATAATAGACAGCCTTGAGCCTCATCTTAGGGGCCCTTACTGCGGGGCGATCTGTCTGTTCTCTCCGGGCGGGGATTTCACCATGAGCGTCGCGATCCGCACGGGGGTGAACCGCCCCGAGGGCGCGGATTTCTGGTTCGGAGGCGGAATCGTGTGGGATTCGAAAGCGGACGAGGAATACGGGGAGACGGAACTCAAGGCAAAGGCGCTTGCATCAGTTGCGTCCCGACGGATGCTATAATCATCGGATATGGATGAACTTTTCTTTCTCGACGGGAAAAAGCTTGAGGGTGTGCCCGCGCTTCGCGCTCTTTTTTACGGAGAAGGGGTTTTCGAGAGCTTCAGGTGGAAGGGATCTCCGCCTGTTTTCCTCTCCATGCATCTTGAGAGAATGAGAAGGGGAGCCGATTTTCTCGGCATCCCGTTCCCCCCGGAATCCCGGGTGAGACTCGGGATCGAGGACGCCGCGGGAGCCTCTCCCGGGGACGACCTGCACGTAAAAGCGTGTCTTCTGGCCCAGGGTGGCACGGTCTATCACTCACGGCCCCGGGCGGCTTCGCTTCTTGTGTCCGCAAGACCCCGCGCGCAGAGCCCGGATTCTCTCTCTCTTTGGGTCTGCAGTGAGAAAAGACCCCCGCAGAACAGCCTTTTTTCCCACAAGACGCTTAACTATCTGGGAAACATCGTGGCGAAAAGAGAGGCTGTCGAGATGGGTTTTGACGAGGCCCTTTTCCTTGATACCGACGGCAGGGTGGCCGAGACCTCGTGCCACAATGTTTTCTGGGCAAAAGGGAAAAGGCTTTTCACTCCGTCTTCGGAGTGCCCTGTTTTGCCCGGGGTGACCAGGGAAATCGTTTTGCGTTCGGCCGGCCGGCTTGGCTATGAGACCGTCTGCGGGAATTTTCCCCTTGAGGAGCTCCTGTCAAGTGATTACGCTTTTCTTACCAACGCCGTTGCGGGTATTGTTTATGTAAGCGGGGTGGGCGGCGGCGCGATGCCCTCCGCTCCTCGGAGTTACGGGGTTATGAGGGAATCGCTTCTTTCGGAGTTCGGGTGGTAGAATTAAGGGGACGGAAAAGACTTTAGGGTTTGTTGTGAACGCTAAGAGGCCGAGGGTGGTTTCATGTCCGGCGAGATAACTGTCAGGGAGTATCAGCGGGAAGTTGACGAGTGGATAAGGGAAGTGGGAGTGCGGTACTTCTCCGAACTTACCAACCTCGCCCAGCTTGTCGAGGAGGTGGGAGAGGTAGCGAGAATCATGTCCAGGACATACGGTGAGCAGAGCTTCAAGGGGAATGAAAATCGCCGGGAGCTCGGGGACGAGCTTGCGGATGTCTTCTTTGTCCTGACATGTATAGCGAACCAGACGGGAGTTGATCTTACGGAGGTTTTGAGAAAGAATTTTGACAAAAAAACGAAGAGAGACGGGAAACGGCACGCGGACAACCCCAAACTTCGCTGAAGACCCCGTTGTGGGACTTGGTTGTTGCAAAGGGCTTTCATTGTGGTATTCTTCCCCGTCCTGAGAAGAATCCGTCTTTGATCCGCGGCGGCTGCTCTATCGAATGAAGAGGAAAAATGCTTTGAAAATGAAACTTGAAGAAAAGCCTATTGAAGACATTCAGGCGAGAAAGGACTACAGGAATATCTCCATAGACAGGGTTGGCGTCTGCGACCTCAAGATTCCGCTTAAGATAAAAGGCTGCGAGACCGATTCTGAGAAGGACCAGAGCGTCCAGGCTTCCCTTAGCCTGAGCGTTAACCTGGGTCCCAACCAGAAGGGAATTCACATGAGCCGACTGCTTGAGACCGCCCTTGATTTCAACGGGTCCTTCTCCCTGGGAAATATGGCTTCTTTCCTGATCGCTCTCTGCGACAGGCAGGGTTCGGAAGATTCCGACGTAAAAATAGAGTTTGACTACTTCTTCAACCGGCATGCTCCGGTGAGCGGCAAGATATCTCCACAGCCTTACAAATGCACGTACCGCGGCGAAATGCACCCGGAGGGCATACGCATCACCCAGGGCGTGGTGGTTCCGGTCAAGACCCTTTGTCCCTGCAGCAAGGAGATAAGCGATTACGGGGCTCACAACCAGCGTTCCAAGGTTTTCATAAGCATCACGCACGAAAAAAAGAAGGAAAACGATCCGATGGACATATGCCTTGAGGAAATAATAGAGATAGCGGAAAGAGGAGCCTCTTCACCGCTTTACCCGCTTTTAAAGAGGGAAGACGAGCGCCACGTCACGATGAGCGCCTACAACAAACCCTGCTTTGTTGAGGATGTCGTGAGGAACATAGCTTCGGAACTCCACGGCAACCCGAGTTTCGACTCTTACGAACTCAGGGTTCTTAACTACGAAAGCATTCACAGCCATAACGCCTTTGCCAGCATCGGCAAAAGATTCTCTGGCAAGTAATCCGGCGTAGAGCCCCGGATTGGCGGCTGTTTTCCGGATACGATTCAGCCCGTATGCCCTGCCTGATAGTGAATGCGAAATTCCGCTCTCGGCGGCTTTTTGAAGACTGTACAGTACCGGGAGCCTTGAGAAGCGCCGGATTTTCGTAATTGCCTGATATCAAACAATTTTTTTCTGTTGATAGATTGTGGAATGTTCTGATCTGGCATGATTCGAAGGATGTAATTAACTGAAATTACTTGATAATTTTTCCCGACCCGCAAAGGCATATTTTAGCCCTGTGTGAAATGTTGCTGGTTGGCGCTAAATTTTATCCGTCGCCGTAATGTGTTCTTCTGCCTTGTTTTTCGGGCGATTAGGAAGGATTTCAGCTTGTTTTTAAAGCGCTGAAAACCTGTGTAATTTTATCTCTGGACTGTTGTTTTCCACAACGGAGGAAAAGTGCCCACACTTTTGGAAATTATTAAAGAGGAGATACGGGAATCCGGCCCGATTTCATTCCGCAGATTTGTCGAACTCTCCCTTTTTCACCCGGAGCACGGCTATTACTCATCGGGGAAGGCGAAGATCGGAAAAAAGGGCGATTTTTACACCGCTCCATCGGTTCACCGCTCTTTCGGGGAGACTATCTCGCGGTTCCTTGCCGAGGCATCGCTTCTGCTGGAAGGGGAAAGTTTCACCGTCGTGGAGTTCGGGGCCTCTGGCGGTCAGCTCGCCCTTGATATCCTCGAGGCCCTTAGCCGAAACCACCCCGGGGTTTACTCAAAGGCCGACTACGTGATGAGCGAGGCGAGCCCGGCCGCAGTCCTGGCGGCTAAGGAAAAGCTCAAGGGTCACCGCGGGAGGGTTCGGTGGATAGATGATCTGCAGGAAATCGGAAAAGGCGGTTTCTGCGGAGTGGTGATCGCAAACGAATTTCTCGATTCCCTTCCCTTCCACAGGCTTAAGTCGGACGGCGGGAGTATCCTGGAAGTTTTTCTTTCCCTTCGCGACGGGGAAATAGAGGAAGTTCTGCGGAACCCCGAAACCGAGGGGATTTATGATTTTTCAAAACGGTATCTGGAAGGATACGCCCAAGGCGAAGAGGCCGAAGCATGTCTGCTGGCGGGAAAGTGGCTTGCCGAGGTTGGGATGGCGCTTCAAAAGGGGTTTGTTCTAGGCATTGACTACGGGTCTCTCTCTGCTGAGCTTTACTCGCCTGGAAGACGAAAAGGCACCTTCAGATGCTTTTATCGCCATGAGCTGAATTCCGATCCTTACGCGAGAGCTGGAGAGCAGGATATAACGGCCGACGTCAATTTCTCCGAACTTATGAGAGTCGGGGATACCCTGGGTCTTGCCACCGTCGAGTATACGACGCAGGGGCAGTTCCTTGTTGACTGGGGAATTCTCGAGATTTTCAAGACGTACGACAAACCCCAGAATCAGGGAGACCGCCTCGCGGCCAAGACGCTTTTCATGCCTGAATTCATGGGAAGAAAATTCAAGGTTCTGCTTCAGTCAAAGGGCCTTTCACCCGGAGAACTCAAGCAGTTTGATAAGGACCGACCGTTCCGTATTATATTGTAATAACTTCTAAATTCGTTTGAGTTGCTCTTGACAACGGATTTATTTAAGGATTTAATAGGTAGGTACGGTCAGACGCTATGAGTAACCAAGATAAAATTATGGAGGCTGCTACCGAGCTTTTTCATCTTTATGGGTATGATGGAACTTCCATAGATATGCTCATAAGGAAGGCGGCCGTTTCCAAGAGCAACTTCTACTACTATTTCGAAAGCAAAGAAGAGCTGGGATTGAAGGTTCTCCAACAACTTGCCGATAATCAGCTCCATGAGTTCTCGAAAATCATGCAGGCTGATCTCAATCCTTTTGAACGGTTCATGAGGTTTTACGATGAGATAGTTACTTCCCACCGCGAGCTTTTCAAGCGGTCCATGTACCCGGGCTGTTTCTTCGGAAACATGGCCTTAGAGCAGAGTTCCATAAACGAGAAGTTCCGTTCTGCTCTGGACAACTATTTCTCGGAATGCGAAGCTATGGTTGAGGAATGTTTAAGAGAAGGGATAGAAAAGGGATTCTTTAGAGAGACGCTTGATCCGAAGAGATTTGCCAGACTGATGGTTTCTCAGTTTGAAGGAGCCATACTTATGGTTAAAACCAAGAAGTCTATTTCTCATATAGAAGATCTAGTTTTGTACGGAAAACACCTCCTTCTTAACGATGAGTGGGCCCACTTGATTGACGAGCGGTTTAATTTAAAAGATAAAACCTGACCCGCGTCCTTGCCACTTGGGCAAAACCTGTTTCCATTGCCGCCCATCCTGTTGATTTTCCGGCCTGAGGCGGTTACTCTATGCCTGAGGATTTGGATTTCTGTGGTCAACACAGTTCTTTAAAATACGGGGGAATAATAATCAAGGAGAGATATAACCGATATGTCTGACACTATAATGAAGGCCCAGATCGGCCAAGATATAGCTTACCTGAGAGAACTGAACCCGGATCTTTACGACTCTTGGATGGCTTATCATGATTCGGTTTTTGTAGACGGAGCCCTTACCGCAAAGGAAAAACAGCTCATCGCGGTAGCCGTAGCGCATATTACGGCCTGTCCCTACTGCATAAGGTCAAGGGTGCGCGCCAGCAAGAAAGAGGGAGCGAGCGATCAGGAAATAGTCGAGTCGATATACGTGGGACTGAGACTCAACATGGGAGGTCCTTTCGCGTTTTCAAGCCTGGCTTTTGAGGCCTGGGACACTCTGGAAAGCGGCATCCCGCTTACTGAGGGGCACTTCTTCAAAAAGGACATAGCGAAGGAAATTGCCAGTTTCAGGGAATGCAGCGGCGATATTTCCCCCCACTTCATGGAGCTTCACAAGAAAATCTTTGCCGACGGAGCACTCAGCAAGAAGATGAAAAGGGGCATAATAGGTCTTGCCTGTGCGCATGCGACTAAATGTCCTTATTGTATAAGGGGAACCGTGAAAGATGCCCACACCGACGGCGTGACGGCGGAACAGATGGCTGAAGCCATAAACGTTGCAATGGTCATGACTGCCGGTTCCTGTTACGCGCACACCAGCATTGCAATGGACACGCTTAAGAGTCTCGAGAAATAGTTTTAACGCTTTTCTCGAAAATCCTCCTCATTTGCCCTGAATGTTTCACGTGAAACATTCAGGGTTTTTTATCTTTCCTCCCATGAGAATTTCCCTTTATATGGTAGATTCTCTTTTATGTCGTCACTTGTGCCCGAGAGCGAAAGCACCATAGCCGCTATTTCGACCCCGCCCGGAGAGGGAGGAGTGGCCGTGATCCGCATAAGCGGCGTGGAATCTCATGCGATTGCAAGGAAAATTTTCATTCCCGTGGGGAATTCGGGTTTTTCCGAAAGAAAACTCTGCTTTGGGAAGATAATCGACCCCGAAACCGGCGGGACCGTGGATGAAGTCCTATGCGTTGTCATGAGTTCCCCCGATACCTATACGGGGGAGAACCTGGCCGAGATACACTCTCACGGGGGACACATGGTTCCCCGGAAGATACTTGAGATCCTGATCGGCCTCGGGGCGACCCTCGCCGCCCCGGGCGAGTTTACCCAGAGGGCGTTTCTCAACGGGAAAATGGACTTGGCGCAGGCCGAGGCGGTTTCCGACATTATAAACGCCCAGACCGAACAGAGCCTCCGGTATGCCGAGGCGCAGCTTGAAGGAACCCTTTCAGGCAAGGTGAACGAACTTAAGGATCAAATCCTCGATGTTCTGGCGGAAATAGAAGCGAACCTCGATTTTCCCGAGGAAGATATCGATCCTATTGCGAAAAACCGCCTCAAGGAAGCGTCCGCATCCGTGGAAAAAGAGCTTTCGGCGCTCATCGACAGCTACGACACGGGCAGAATGTTCAGAGACGGGGTAACGATGGTGATACTGGGCAAGCCTAACGTCGGGAAATCGAGCATACTTAACTGTCTGCTTGAGACCCAGAGAGCTATAGTGAGCCCGATAGCGGGAACCACAAGGGATTTTATCGAAGAGAGAATAAATGTCGGGGGAATTCCCCTCGTTATAACGGATACGGCCGGCATAAGGGACACTGGGGACCGGATAGAGAGGCTCGGGGTGGAGCTTTCCCTGAAAAAAGCCGAGGAATCCGAGTTCGTGCTGGTTGTTTTGGACCAGAACACGGAACTTGATGCCCTGGACAGAAGAATCCTCAAAACCGTCGCTGAAAAGAAGCATCTTGTCGTAATCAACAAGATGGATCTCGAGGAAAAGCTTGAAAGACCGAAGCTGCGACGGGTTCTCGGGGGAAAAAAGCCGGTTAAGACTTCGGCGCTTGCAAAAGAGGGGATAGGGCGGCTCAGGCAAGCCATGTTCGAGACCCTTGCGGGCTCGCCTCGTGACTCAGACGCCTCGGAGCTGGTGCTCACGAACCTCCGCCATAAAAAGTCCATTGAAAAGTCCCGCGGCCAGCTGCGTATGTTCCTCGAACTTCTTGAGCGGAGCGAGTATCCGGAGATCCTCTCGATAGAGCTGAGGAACTCAATGAATTCGCTCGGCGAGATCACGGGAGAAGTGACCACGGAAGATCTTCTGGGCAGAATTTTTTCCAGATTCTGCATTGGAAAGTGAAAACGGGACGGAATGTTTCACGTGAAACATTTCACAGGGCGCTCGGCGGAATGAGAGAGAGGAATCAAGCCGTTTTGAGAATTATTCAATTATTTAAGGCAGTTAAAACACGACCCGCGGAGTTCGGAAAATTCCATTCACAATCTATCGACAAGAAAAAAGTGTTTCATATCAGTGAATTAAGAAATTTCAAACGAAATTTAAATAATTTGTTAACAGTTGAAAAGTTCCTTGGAAATTTTACGTGCGGACCCGCCTCTTCGCCCGTCTCGGGAACCGCGTTTTTTCTCCTCGACCGGTTTAAGTGCCCGCCCGCTGGCGGGACCGGTTCCGCGGTTGCCCGGTTTGGTCTGCGGTTGTCTGGGGGTTATTTTTGATTTCTGAAATAGTCTTTTGTTTTCAGCGGGTTAACTGTTGACCAGTTTTTTATACCGTGTAACCTAACTCGCCGGGTGAATTTATGATTTTTCCTCTTGGATGGCTTACTGACTACCTCAAAATCGACGTTTCTCCGGAGGAACTGGGAGAAATGCTCACCATGGCGGGCCTGGAGCTTGAAGCCCTTGAAGACAAGGGCAAGGCTCTTGCCGATGTATGCGTCGCCCAGATAAGCAGCATCGAAAAGCATCCGAACGCCGACAGGCTTAGCGTCTGCGAGGTTACGGACGGAGAAACGCGCTGCACGGTTGTCTGCGGCGCGGACAACATGAAAAAAGGGGACAAGGTCGCCTTTGCCAAGGCTGGAACCGTTCTTCCCGCCACCTCGGAGTTTCCGGAGGGCCTCAAGATAAAACGCTCCAAGATCCGTGGGGAGAATTCCGAGGGAATGCTGTGTTCCGCGGATGAAATGGGTCTCTCGGGCGACGGAGACGGGATAATGATTCTTTCCCCCAAGGCCGAGCTTGGAACCAGCATGAACGAGCAGATCGGCTACGACGGCGTTATCTTCGAGGTAGGGATTACCCCTAACCGTCCCGACTGCATGAGTATTTTCGGGATCGCGAGAGAAGTCTCGGCAATACTGGGCGAGAACCTTCAGAAACCGGTTTTCTCCTTAAATGAGCGGGGGGGAGACATTTCGGAAAGGGCTGCCGTAGAGGTTGAGGACGCGGGGGCATGCCCCAGGTACTGCTGCCGGCTCATTGAAGGAGTAAGAATCGGTCCTTCTCCCGCGTGGCTTCAGGAGAGGCTTGAGTACTGCGGAATCCGCTCGGTCAACAATGTCGTTGACGTTACGAACTTCGTTTTGCTTGAGCAGGGACAGCCGCTTCACGCTTTTGATTACGACAAGCTTGATCAGGGCCGGATCTCCGTCAGAAAAGCCAGGGACGGGGAAACGATAGAAACGCTGGACGGAACCGAGAGAAAACTGCTCGTCGAGGATCTGGTTATCTGCAGCGGGGATAATCCCGTCGCGCTTGCCGGAGTCATGGGCGGATCCGGCACCGAAATAGAGAACGCGACGAGCAGCGTTTTGCTTGAAGCCGCTTACTTCTCTCCGATGGGCATAAGGAAAACGTCCAAGCGAACCGGTCTCAAGAGCGAATCTTCTAGCAGGTTTGAAAAAGGCATCGACATAAACAACGTTTCGTTCGCGCTCGACCGCGCCGCCGAGCTTATAAGCCGCCTGTCCGGAGGAACGGTCGCCAGGGGATTTATCGACGTGTATCCCGACCCTGTGATCCCAAGGGAGATCTCCCTTTCAGTCGACAAGGTCTGCAGTCTGGTCGGCATATCCACCGATTCCCAGGAGATAGCGGAGCTTCTCGAGAGTCTTGGGTTTGAGGTTCTGAGCATCTCGGCCGGGGAGCTTCTGCTCCGGGTTCCGACTTTCAGGGTGGACATAGAGCGCGAGGTGGATATAGTCGAGGAGGTCGCCCGCCTTCTGGGTTACGACAACATTCCCTCCGTCCTGCCTGAGGTTCCCATGGTGGCAAGAAAACCCAACGTGATAACCGTCATGGAGAAAAGACTCAGGGACATTTTCGTTTCCTACGGTTTTCTCGAGGCTATAAACTACAGCTTCGAGTCTCCCGAACTTCTCAGAACATTCGGCTTCGAGGAGTCGATCCGCATTATGAACCCTATATCGCGGGAGCTTTCGGAAATGAGAACGAGCCTTCTTCCCTCTCTGGTGAAAAACGTGAGACTCAACCTCTCAAGGCAGAATCAGGACGTAAGACTTTTCGAGTCCGCGAAGGTTTTTTACCCCAAGGACATGGATCAGCTCCCGAACGAAGTGAAGAAGTTCGCCGCGATTGCGACCGGAAAAAGGGCTCCTGAGATATGGGACGGCGAGAAATTCGACTTCTTCGACATAAAAAGCGTGCTTGAAAGAAGTCTGGAGGTTCTTTCAGTGGATTCAAGGATAGACTTTGGATCCGTTTCCTCCGATCACGGTTTTCTCTGGCCCGGAAAATCTTCCGCCGTGCTGGTTGACGGAAACGTTCTGGGGATGGTGGGGGAGCTTCATCCCTATCTTCTGGAAAAACTCGAGATAGGCGAAAGCGTGTATGTGCTTGAACTCGACTTGTCGCTCCTCTCGGTCGTCTACACGGGTTTCGAGAGAAAATTCTCCCCGCTTCCCAAATTTCCCTCCCTCCGCCGCGACATGGCGCTTGTGGTCGATGACTCGGTTCCGGTGCGGGAAATTCTTTCGGTTATAAAAAAGGCGGATTCCGGTATAATAGAGAACGCTTGGGTGTTTGACGTTTACAAGGGAGATTCCCTTGATGAGGGAAAAAAGAGCGTCGCGCTTTCCCTGATTCTTCGAAACAGGGAAAAGACCCTTACCGACGAGGATGCGAACAGGGTTCAGCAGGATGTTCTCAAGAGCTTGGAAAAAACAATAGGGGCCGAGTTGCGTTCGATTTAAAGAAGGGGGTTTCTCATGACAAAGAAGGATCTGGCAAGCGTTCTGTACGAGGAGATAGGGTTTTCGAGAAGGGAATCCGCCGAGATAGTAAGCTTTTTTTTCGACTTGATGAGAGAGAGGCTTATAGCCGGCGAGGAGGTGAAGCTTCCGGGGTTCGGAACCTTCAGGGTCACGAGAAGGAAGTCCCGGATAGGAAGAAACCCCTCCACCGGAGAGGAAGTGGATATACCTTCCCGCCTCACCGTCGTTTTCAAGCCGAGCAGGTTTCTCAGGAAAGAGATTGACCAGAAACGGGGGGATTAAGATACCGGACTCAAAAACGCCCCAATCTTCTTTTTTCAAGCAGAGCTTCATTGCCGGCATCCTGGTTATCGTCCCTTTCGGGGTGACCATTTTCGTCCTCTACAAGCTGATAAAGTGGATGCTTTTCTTTTTCAGCACCGGCCCCGCCGGGATACTCCCCCACTTCATAGATGTTCCGCCTTACGCGTTCCAGGGAATCTCTTTTGTCATAGGGATCGTGGCCACGCTGCTGCTGATCATTTTTCTGGGGGCCGTTACCAGGAACTTCGTCGGCAGAAGGATGCTTCTGTTCGGCGAGTCTCTTATCTCGAAGATTCCGCTTGCGAGAACTTTCTACGTGAGCGTGAAGCAGGTTGTGCAGACGCTTTTTCTCACCTCCTCGATGCAGAGAATGAAGAGAGTCGTGCTGGTCGAGTACCCGAGAAAGGGGATTCACGCCATAGCCTTCGTGACGGGAGTTACGGAGGCCGGGAAGGGCCATAACACGACGGACCATAGGCTTGTCAGCCTGTTTGTCCCCACGACGCCGAATCCGACAAGCGGCATTTACATTATGGTTCCAGAAGAGGAACTCCAGGAACTGGATATTTCCGTAGAAGACGCGTTTCGGCTTATAGTTTCCGCCGGGATCTCTCAAAGTGACTCCGATGTTTCTGGGCAAGATAAGAAAAACGATTGATTCCTTCGGGATGATCGTCCCCGGGGACGTGGTCGTCGCGGGAGTGTCCGGGGGGTCGGACTCCATGGCGCTTCTATTCGCTCTTGGGGACCTGCGGGAGTTTTATCCGGGCATGGAAGTAATCGTTTCCCACGTCAATCACGGGCTGAGAGGCGCCGAATCGGACGAGGACGCCGAGTTTGTCAGGGAAGCGGCCCTGCGGCTCGGCTTTCCATTTGAGTGTGTGCGGGTAGACACCGAAGGCTTCAGAAAAAAACGCGGGCTTTCCCTCGAGGACGCAGCCAGGGAGCTTCGCTACGGCTTTTTCAACGATGTTCTGACGAAACGCTCCGCCCAGAGAATCGCCACGGCGCACACGCTCAACGATCAGGCCGAGACGGTGATAATGAGGTTTGTGAGAGGGAGCGGTTCCCAGGGGCTTGCCGGAATAAGACCTTCGGCCGGCAACATAATACGTCCGCTCATAAACGTCACCAAGCGTGAAGCCGTAGAGCATCTCAGGTCGAAAGGGGAGCCCTGGAGGGAGGATTCGACCAACAGTTCGGACGAATTTCTGAGAAACAGGGTAAGGAACGAACTTATCCCCCTGCTTGAGAGCTATAATCCGGCCGTCGAGCAGGTTCTCTCCCGGGCGGCGGCGGTCTGCGCCGCGGAGGCGGATTTCATTTCGTCCGAAGCCGGGAAGAGATTCGGGAAAATTGCCCGCGTTGTCGAGGGAGGCGTGCTCGGAGACGCAGAAAAACTCCTTCGCGAGCCCCCGGCGGTCAGATTTTCCGTAATGAGAAAATCAGTTCTGGCCGTAAAAGGGGACCTGAACTCGGTTTCCGCCAAGCATCTTTTCTCGATTGACGAGGTGCTGCGCTCCGGGGAGCCCTCCGCAGAGGTGAACCTTCCCGGCGGAGTCGTTTTTCACGCGGGCCACGGAGTTTTCTTCTTCACGCGCGAGGAGAAGTTCCGCGAGTTCCCGCCAACCGAGATAAGAACCCACGGGGTCCACAAGGTGTCCCCGGACCTCGAGGTAACGGTCGAGCTTACGGGCGATGCCTCCCTCTGGGGCGCGGCCGACGTCGGGTACTTCGCGCCCGAGAAAGTCGGTTTTCCCTTGACGCTCAGGAGCTTTTCCGAGGGAGACAGATTCGTTCCGCTCGGAATGAAGGGGGCCAAGAAGCTCAAGGATTTTTTCATTGACGAGAAGATACCGAGGTTCCTGAGGAAAAAGGTGCCGGTTTTCGAAACCCGCGACGGAATAATCTGGGTGGGCGGTTTAAGAATGGATAACAGGTTCAAGGCGGATGAAACCAGGACTCCGTGGCTCAGGATAAGTATTTGCGGTTCTTCGCGGAAGCTGCTCGGCCTTGCGAAAAGTCCCCGGGTCTCCTAGCCTAGCCCGCTTTCGGCCACGTAACACGCTCCCAGCGCTCCCGCGTCGTCTCCCAGGGCGGCTCTTTTTACCCGAAGTCCCCTCTGCGCTCCCCCGAGACACCTCCTTTCAGCTTCCTCGAGGGCTTTCCCGATAAAGAGTTCCCAGGCCCCCGAAAGCCCGCCGCCCACTACCACCGTCTTTACGTCGAGGATGTTTACGAGAATGGATATTCCCACCCCCAGATTCGTCCCGAAGTCGTTCCATACCGAGACGGCCGCCCGGTCTTTTTCGCGCGCAAGCTCCGCCAGGCGCTCGGGGAAGGCCGATTCTTCGGTGCCGGCGAGCCTTTCGCGGAGTTCCGGGCGCTCGCGGACGATTCTCCTTATCGCCGCCTGCGAAACGTAGGTTTCAATGCAGCCCCTCGCTCCGCAGGCGCAATGGGGGCCCGAGGGGTTGATCGTCATGTGTCCCACTTCTCCGGCGAAACCGTCTTCCCCCGGCCAGAGTCTGCCGTCAAGAATTATTCCGCCCCCGAATCCGGTTCCCAGGGTTATCATCACCATCGAGTCCGAGTCTCTGCCCGCCCCCGCCCGGTATTCTCCGAGGGCCGCGCAGGAGGCGTCGTTTTCTATGAAAACGGGCGTTTCGGCTCCGATTTTCTCCGAAAGGACTTCCGTAAACGGGAAATCCCTGGTGTCGGCTATGTTCGGGGCCTGGACGAGAATGCCGCTCGCGCGGTCAACGGTTCCCGGTATTCCTATCCCGATTGCGGATACCCCTTCCCCGGCGAATCCCTGTATGAAGCCGGCCAGGTTCTCCATCAGCCGGGAGATGCCCATGCGGGCGTCCGAGCGGGTTTTTCTCTCCCCGAGCGTGCTTCCGTCCTCGGAGAGGATTTTTGCCCTGATGTTGGTTCCCCCTATGTCTATGCCAAGGAATTTCCGCTTCATCTTTTCCGTTTCCCGACTGCGAAAAACCGCGGGCCGCTGCGGCCTAGGTGCCCCGGAATTTCTATTTTACCCTGTCTTTTCGGAAAAATATTCGTCCCGGCGCAGACCGGGAACACGGGGTTTTTGCGCAAGCCGCCCGTAACAGGGTATAAATTATCCTGATCAGTGGGCGTTTCGCGTCGTATATTTTCCTTTGGAGAACCAACGGGTTTAAATGAACCGAAGAACCGCAGCTGTACTCTCAGCCGTTTTTCTGCTATTTCTCTGCCTTTCCTGCGAGAGACCCCCGGAAGTTCCGGGCCCCGAGTCCATGCGGGCGGTTTCCGCGTTCCCTGAGATGGACGACGACCTTTTCCCCGAGGGACTGAGGGAATCCATCGGCGCAAGCGTCGAGAAACTTTCGCGGAAAAAGGACTCCCAGCTTGTTTTCGGGCGGAAAACCGTCTCCGCGGGGGACTACGCCCTGGCGCTCGGCTATCTTCTCGCCAGGCTTGAAGCGGGCGTCGCCAAGGACGATTTCATAAAGGACGTGAGGGAGAATTTCGATTTCTACGGTTTTCCGGGAAAACCCTGGGGCAGAGTTTTCATAACCTCTTATTTCTCCCCGGTGCTTTCGGCCTCCCGGGCCAGGACGCCGCGCCACACCCAGCCGCTCTACGGGGTTCCCGACGACCTGGTGCGCCTGGGGATAGACAGGTTCGTCGAGCGGTTCGAGAGATTTTCGTTTCTTGAGGACGACAAGATCGTCCGGGGGAAGCTTCAGTCCCTTCACGGCAGGGTCGCCCCCGGGGGCCCCGGCAGGACATCCGAACTTGTCCCCTATTACTCGCGAAGCGAGATAGACTCCGGGGGAAGGCTCAGGGGAAAAAGTCTCGAGATCGCGTGGGTGGACCCCGTCGACGCGTTTTTTCTTCAGGTGCAGGGCTCGGGTAAAATAAGGTTCGCGGACGGAGAGGAGCGGGTTGTTGGCTACGCAGCCCAGAACGGGCACGATTACGTGGCAATAGGAAAATTTCTCTTCGAGTGGATTCCGAGGGAAAAAATGAGCCTCTGGGCCATAGAAAGCCACCTGAGATCCCTCTCCTACGCGGAGAGGATGAATATCCTTTACAAAAACCCGAGCTACATTTTCTTCCGCGGACTTCCGGGAAGACCGCAGACTTCTTTCGGAACCGAAGTCGTCGACGGCAGGACCATAGCGACCGACAAGGCTTTTTTCCCCAAGGGGGCCCTGGCGTTCATGGAATTTGAGAGGCCGGTTTTCGAAACTCCCTCTTCGGTCGAGCCGTCGCGGTGGGAGCCGGTTTCCCGCTTTGTCGTCAACCACGACAGCGGGGGGGCTATAAAAGGGGCCCGGCGCGCCGACCTTTTCTGGGGGGAGGGAAAAGATGCTTCACGGCACGCGGGCGTGATGAAAAACTGGGGAAAGTTCTTCTATCTGGTGCCGAAGGGGGAATTCCTGACGGTGCTCAGGGGAAAAAACGGCGGGCAGAACCAAGGAGGATGAGATGACCGACGAGAAAACGCTTACCTGTTCCCAGATGTCTTCCCAGAGCGGAGAACACCTCTACGGAACCGCTCTTGAGGTGAAAAACTGGTTTCTGCTCGAGTACTCCGGGGCATGGAAAAGGGATGCTTTTCCGGAAAGCGCGCTGCCGGAAGATGTGAAGGAGCATCTCGGGGGGTTTCTCTCGTCTCTTGAGGAATCCAGGATTCAGCTTATAGGAGGGCCCGGCCCAGGCGGGGGGAACCCCGCTTTTTACTACGCGCGCTCTTCTGAGTCCTCCCCGAAGCTCTACAGGTTCGAAATAGAAACATACGAAGATCTCCTCTCGATAGATCTTCCCGAACTCGTCAGCACCGGGGAGATAGAGGAATTTTCCTGCGAGGAAAGGCTCGCTCTGGTCTGCACCCATGGGGCCCGCGACGGATGCTGCGCGGCCGCGGGACCGGGGGTTTACAAGGAACTTCTCAAAAAAGAGGGGATTTCCGCGTGGAGAACCACCCATGTAGGGGCCCACCGCTTCGCCGCCAACCTGGTCATGCTTCCCGAAGGGATATATTACGGAAGGGTGAACGGCGGAAATCTCGGTGACGTCGTTTCCTCTCACCTTCGCGGCGAAATATTTCTTGACTGCTACAGGGGAAGGTCGTGTTATTCCCAGACTTCGCAGGTTTCCGACTATTTTTTGAGAAAGGAGATAGAAAAACTCGGCATTTACGATATAAGGTGGGAATTCGAGAAGGATCAGGAGGACTATACCGCGGTTGAGTTCGGAGTGGAGGGGCAGACCACGGTTTACAGCATAAACACGGTGGTCATGAACCATGGAGTGAAGCTCCGGACGAGCTGCGATTCACCGGAAGTAAAGGGCATACCTCAGTTCTTTTTCTACAGCATAGTACCTTATGAGCCGCGGAGGAAAGAAAAAGAGGATTCCTGACTGCCCCGGCTAGGGCGAAGCGCGCCGCCGCCCCAGGGATTCCGCAAAGTCAAGGATGTCCCGAGAAAGACGCATCGAGCTCTGCTCGTCGGGGATTAAGGTGTCCGTGACTAAAACGCTTACTCCCAAAGCTTCTATTGCGGCCGCCTCTCCCGCATCCGAGCGGTCGATCACGAGCACATCGAGAAAATCGGCGTAAAGCCTGGCCACCTGGGTCGAAGAGGCCTCCATCCCCATCCCCATCATGAGCTTGTCCGCCGGACCCTTGAGGGGCTTTCCGCGCATAAGGGGGCTTACGGCGACCTTGAGTCCCGGCGCGCCGACGAGCCTTTCCCGCACTTGCTTTATCTCGAGTATGGGCCCTATGCTGATTATGGGGTTGCTCGGGCATATGATCACCAGGTCGGCGCCGTCTATGGAGTCAAGAACCAGCGGGGCCGCGGAAGCCTCGCGCGCCCCCTTTATCCTGACTCCGCGCACCTCGGGGCGCATCGCGTGCTTTATGTAGTATTCCTGAAAGTGCATCTCGCCGGCGTCGGTCTCTATCCATGTCTCGACCCTGTCCTCGCTCATGGGCAGTATGCGCAGTTCCCCGAGGCCGAAGCGCTGCGCTATCTTCGAGGTGGATTCGCTCAGGGTTCCCCCCGCGTCGACGACGGCTTTTCTGAACAGGTGAGTGGCGAGGTCCCTGTCCCCGAGCCCGAACCACGTCGGAAAACCGAACCTCGCGGCGGCGCCCAGGAACTCGAACGTGTCGCCGCGGAGCCCCCACCCCTTTTTTTCGTCTATGCTCCCCGAGAGCCTGTAGATTATGGTGTCTATGTCCGGGGAGACCCTCATTCCGTAAAGATCCATGTCATCGGCGGTGTTCACTATCACGGTGAGTTCCGACGGGGGGATTATCCCCGTGAGTCCCTTGAGGAATTTCGCGGCTCCGCTTCCGCCGCCAAGCGCCGTTATCATCTGAGTTTCTCCGTGCCCCCGGATATTTACCTGTAAGCTATTTAAGTCCCTTATCAGTGTCAAGCCGGGAACCGTGCGGCTCCCTCCGGCGGCTTGAAAGTTGGTGTCGGCTCATATAGAGTTAAGTTCGTCTTCTCAAGGAAAACCCCGTTGGCGTTCGATATCATAAAAGACAAGCAGAGCCTTCTCACTAGGGCCCTGCTTCTGCTCCTCGCCCTTACCTTCGTTATCGGCTTCGGATACGTGGGAGGGATAAGCATAGGAGGCAGGGGTCCCAGCGGCGGAGCCGCGGTCGAGGTGAACGGGGACAAGGTTTCCCTGGCGGAGTTCTACAACCTCAGGGACTCGATGCTTGACCGTCTGCGCCGCAGCGACCAGGAGATTTCGGACGAGCTTTTCGAATACGTGAATTTTTCCGTGATCGACTCGCTGGTCAACAAGAAGCTGCTCGCCCAGAAGGCCGAAGAGCTGGGGATCAGGGTAAGCCAGGAGGAGCTTTCAGACGCGATAAGAAACGACCCGGGCTTCCAGGCCGACGGCGCTTTCGTGGGGTTCGAACGCTACCGGGACTTTATTTCAAGGGGACTTAACCGCACCGTGAAGGATTTCGAGGATTCCTACAGGGAGGACCTCCTCGTGGCGAAGCTCGTTTCGGTTCTTGACAGCTCCGTAACGGCGAGCGACGAGGAGCTTCTGAGCGTCTACAGGACGCGCGAGGAGAAAATCGATCTTCGCTACGTCTCTTTTTCGGCCCCGGACTACCTCGAGGGCCAGAAACCGAGCGAAGAGGAAATCGCCCGGTATTACAGGGAAAACACCGATCTTTTCTGGGAGCCGGAGAAACGCGCGGCGCGCTACGTGAAGCTCGCTCCCGGGGATTTCGCCGGGGATGCCCGGGTTTCAGACGAGGAAATCGAGGCCTACTACACGACTTACCCGGAGGAATTTCTTTCCGAAGGGACCCCGAAACCGTTTGATGACGTAAGGGGGGAGATAAAAAAGCAGCTCGCAGAAGCCAAGTCCAGGCTTCTCTACGACCGGTTCCTTGAGGAGTTCCTCCAGAAAAGACGCTCCTTCCCGGACCTTCTTTCCGAAAAAAGCTCGCTTGAGGTGAAGGAAACCGCGGAGTTTACGCTCGGAGGCGCGGGGGGAGACGTCCCAGGCGCCATAAGAAGGGAAGCCTTTTCGGTAAAGAAAAAAAGGCTTTCAAGCGTGGTGCTCAGGGATTTCACCTGGTTTTTCGAGGTAACCCGGGTTGAATCCTCAAGGCGGTCCGGGATTGAGTCCGCGCGCGGGGAGATTGTCGAGACCCTAAAAAGGGAAAAAGCCGTCGAGCGGGCCAGGGAATCAGCCGGAGAGAATCTCGCGAAAATAACGGCCTCGGGCAAGGGTTTCGCGGCGGCGGCCAGGTCCTTGGGTCTTTCGGTGGAGCGCACCGGTTTTTTCTCAAGGTCGGAGGATCCTCTGGACGTCGAATCAGGGGATTTCATCCCGGACGTTTTCGGGCTGAGAAGCAACCGGCCTGTCCCCAACCGCGTTTACAGGTCGGGGGAGACTTTCTACGTAGTGTCGCTTGCGAAAACGAAGCCCGCCGACAGCGGGTACTTCGGAACCGAGAAGGATTCCCTGAGGCGCCAGGAGATCTCGACGCGAAAGGTGCTCGTGGTCGAACGCCTGCTTGAGAGCCTGAGAGAAAGCTCCAAGATCTCCCCAACGAGAACCTTCTTTCCCAGGGAGGGTGATTTCCCGGCCGGGAAGTTGTAAATCCTCAAGATGTTGTGGTATAATTCATTTCGACCGGAAGGCCTTGATTGATAAGGAATCTTTTTCACCTACTGCCGGAAGCATCGCCCCGGCAGCTTTCTTCGGGATTCTGGCCCCGTCAGGGCTTCTATAATATGCACGCGGGAGCTTTAGCTTTCCCGGTTTCGGCGAGGGTTTTGCGTAAGACGGGCGGCGGCGCGCTTGAACGCAGCGGCGCCGGGCCGCGGTTCTCCCATGAGAATTAAAGCGCTTGAAATAGCAGGTTTCAAATCTTTTTACCTGAAGACGAGAATAGACTTCTCCGAGGGCATAACCGCGATAGTCGGTCCCAACGGCTGCGGAAAATCCAATATTCTAGACGCCATCCGGTGGGTAATCGGCGAACATAACCCGAGACAGCTGCGCGCGGGGGGCATGGAAGACGTCATCTCCAACGGGAGCGCCGAACTAAAGCCCCTGGGCATGGCCGACGTGTCCCTGGTTCTCGAGGAGGTCGAGGGTTTCGGTTTCGAGGAAGTCAGGATCCGCAGGAAGCTTTACCGCTCGGGAGAGAGCGAATACAGCATAAACGGGGTCAAGTGCCGCCTCAAGGACATAACCGAGATGCTTCTTGACACCGGAGTGGGCGCGAGGGCCTATTCGATCGTCGAGCAGGGACAGGTCGAGTCCTTCATAATGTCGAAACCCGAGGAGAAAAGAAAGTTCATAGAGGAAATCGCGGGGATCGAGAAGTACAAGCTCAGGAGAAAGGAGACCCGAAGCAGAATAGAGTCGACCAGGGAAAACCTCACCCGCGTTCTCGACATGAAGCGCGAGGTTTCGGACCGCATCGAGGCCCTGGCGCTTCAGGCAAAACGCGCCGGGCAGTACGAGGAGCTCACCGGACGGGCCCGCTCTCTTGAATTTGACGTTCTCTCGGCCAAGCTCGCGGGTTCGCGGCAGCGCAGGGAAGCGCTTCTTGAAAAAAAGCTCGAGGCGGAGCAGTTCGTCCGCTCGGCCGACACCGGGCTGGAGCAAAAGCGCGGGCTGCTTCAGGACGCGAGGGAGAAAAACTCCGTTTCAGGCCAGGACCTGGGATCCCTTGAGAAGGAGATCTACGAGCTTCGGGCGCAGAAAAGGGAAAACGAGTACCGCAGGGCCTCGATCGAACGGGAGACCGCGGGGATTTCCGGCTACGTAAGGGACATTGAAGCCGAGATAGAGAGCCTCGGGCGCGAAGTTTCGGAGATGGAGGAGAAAAGCAGCCGCGCCGAGCGGCAGTCGGGAGAGCTTAGGAATACCCGCCTTTCGGCTTCCGAGGAGATTTCGCGCGAGGAACAGAACCTCGCGGCCCTCAAGAGCGAATGGGAGCGGAGCAAAAAGGAACTTGAGGAAACGGCAAACCTGGTCTCCGACGTGATGACCAGGAGAAGCTCGCTTGGAAGCACGATAGGCGCCTTCTCCAAGGAGCTTGAGGAGCTTGAGGAGAAAAAAGAGGCGCTTGAGGGGGAGGTTTCCGCTCTGGGGCTTGAAAAACTCGAGTGCGAGAGAAGGCTTGCCCTGCTTCGCAGCCGGGAAGCGGAAATAAAGGACGAATTCACCTCGGCCGCCAAGGAAAAAGAAGAGACTGACTCGCGTCTTTACGATCTCAGGGTCGAGCACGAGAAAAAACTCGGCGAACTGAGGGGTCTTGAAGGCAGGAAAAAAGACTGCGTCTCCAGGGTGGAGGCCCTTAACAGAATACAGAGCAACTACGAATGGCTTCCCGAAGCCACGCGCAAGTTCGTGCTCGAGCGCAAGCAGAGGGGTGTGCTGGGGGTCGTTTCCGATTTCGTTTCCGTCCCGAGAAACTACGAAAGAGCGGTGGAGGCGGCCTTCGGGGAAAAACTCAACTGGATAGTGGTCGAAGGGAGCACGGAGGCGGTCGCCGCGGTTGAGCTTCTGAGAGAGTTTGACGCGGGCAGGGGAACCTTCATACCGGCAACCGACCGGTTCGCGGCAGGGGGCTCGGGCAACGGAAACGGCGGGGCCGGCGGACACGGCAGGCCGGACGCGACTTCCCTTAACAGCCTCCTTGACGTGAAGGTGATAGAGAAGAGCCTTGTTGACTCGATGCTGCAGGAAGTTTACGTCGCTTCCGATCTCCGGGAAGCCATCAGGCTTAAGAGCCGGACGGGAAACGGGGCGTGCTTCGCCACCCTCGAGGGAGACTACGTCGATTCCCACGGAGCCGTTACGGGCGGAAAATCCCTGGCGGGGGTGTTTGAGAGAAAAAGGGAAATCGAGGAGCTTGAGGAGCGGACGCGGACCCTTCTGGCCGGCATGGAGGAACTGGAGTCCGCCTGCGGGACGCTCAAGGAGGAGATGGATGCGCTTGAGGACCGCCGGGCGCAGGTCGGAGAACTTCTCCGGCGCTGCGAGATAAGCTCGGTTGAAAACGCGAAGGACCGTTCGAACGCGGAGACCAGAAGCGAGGAGCTGGGGACGAGAATCGGGAACCTCGAGGCGCAGCGCGACGAGCTTGAGCGCAAGCTCGGGAGCAAAAACCGCACCGTCGGGGAGATGGAGTCGCTCATAGGGCAGCTTGACGGCCAGAGAGGCGCGCTTGAGTCAAAATACGGGGAAATCGAAAAGCGCGCCCTCGGGTTCGCGGAGGAGGAAAAAGCGCTTCAGGAGAAGATAACGAAACTCAGGATAGAGAACGCCGGGGTTCTTGAAAGGGAAAAGGCCCTCGAGCACGAGATATCGGAAGCCGGGAGAATAAAGGCGGTCATAAACGAGAAGCTTTCGCTCAGAAAAAAGGACGGGGAACTCAAGAAACAGGAGGGCGAGGCGCTTGCCCTGTCGGGACGCCGTGCCGAAGAGGAGTTTGACAAGATCTGCCGCGACCTAGGCTTGAGAGAGGAGTCCTTCGGGGAACTCAGAGAAAGGGCGTCGCTCTACGCGGAGGAGCTCCGCGGAAGCGAAGAGGAATTCGAGGAGGCGTCGCAGGAACTTTCCTCGCGAAAAGAGCAGCTCGCCTCGGCCCAGGCGCAACTTGAGCGTGCGGAGGACGAGTTCAAGTATCTCGGCGAGCGGTACGCGGAGGCGTTCGGCGACACTCCCCCCGACGCCCCGCAAAGTCCGGACCTGTCCCATGTTTCGATACCCGATGCGGAGAGGGAGCTTAAGACGCTTCGGCGGCGCATAGAGAATTTCGGTCCCGTGAACCTGCTCGCGCCCGAGGAATACGAGCAGCTTGAGGAGAGAAACGGGTTTCTCCAGCGCCAGACCGACGACCTCGCCCGGGCGCTTGATTACCTTGAGGATGCCATAAGGAAACTTGACAGGGAGTCGGTTTCAAGGTTCCGGGAGGCGTTTGAGACCGTGAACGGAAAATTCAGCGAAACCTTCCGCAAGCTTTTCGAAAACGGGGAGGCCCGCCTTGAGCTTACGGATCCCAGGAACCTGCTTGAAACCGGAGTGGAGGTCATGATCAGGCCCGGAGGAAAGCGCTTCCAGCCGATAAACCTGCTCTCGGGAGGGGAAAAGGCGCTTTCGGCCATAGCGGTCATAATCTCCGCGTGCCTGGTAAAGCCTGTTCCCTTCGTGTTCCTGGATGAAATAGACGCCGCGCTCGACGAAGTGAACACGGTGAGGTTCAACAGGATACTGGGCGAGATATCGGTCGGCTCCCAGGTGGCCGTCATCACGCATAACAGGAAAACCATGCACGAGGCTGACGCGCTTATAGGAATAACCACGGACGGCACCGCCGCTTCGAGGGTCGTAAGCGTGAAGCTTGACGCCTGAAGCCGGAAGTTCCTTGTCTATTTCCCACGGATTATTACACTGTTCTAGGAGAGCTGTTCCCGGGCGTTCCGGGAACAGCTAGCAGAGGAGACCGCTTCGGCCCATGATTTCCTACGTCCTGAAAAAAATAGTCGGCTCGCAGAACGAAAGGGAGGTAAAGAGGCTCGGCGTTCTGGCGGAGAGGATAAACGCCCTTGAAGAAACGCTGGTCAAGGTTCCCACGGCGGAGCTTCGCGCGAAGACCGCGCAGTTCCGGGAACTGATACGCTCCCGCCTCGGCGCAAACGGAAATCCCTACGACGAGAAGTATTCCGCCGAGATGGAGCGGGTTCTCGAGGAAGTGCTGCCCGAGGCGTTCGCCGCCGTGAGGGAAGCGTCGAGGAGGACCATAGCCATGAGGCATTTCGACGTGCAGATGGTAGGGGGAGTGGTTCTTCACAAGGGCAGAATAGCCGAGATGAGGACCGGGGAAGGAAAGACGCTGGTCGCCGTCCTGCCCCTTTACCTAAACGCCCTCGCCGGGCTCGGTTCCCACCTGGTCACCGTAAACGATTACCTGGCCGCCAGGGACGCCACCTGGATGTCGCCGGTTTTCATGGTCCTGGACATGAAAGTGGGGGTTATAAATCACGACGCCTCCTACGTGCTCGCCTGGGAGGATCCGGAGCGGGCCGAGGAGTCCGTTGAGAAAAACCTGACCGCGTGGCCGAACGAGTACCTGGCAAGCGACATTCTTCCCGAAAAAAACCTCGACATCATAAATTCCTTCAGGACCTGCCTTGAGCCTTCGTCCAGGCAGGACTCCTACCGGGCGGACATTACCTACGGCACCAACAACGAGTTCGGATTCGACTACCTGCGCGACAACATGAAGTTCTCTCTTGAGGACTACGTTCAGCGCGGCCACAATTTCGCCATAGTGGACGAGGTCGACAGCATTCTCATAGACGAGGCGAGAACCCCGCTCATAATCTCGGGACCTTCTGAGGACTCGACCGATCTTTACTACGAGGTGGACAGGGTGGTGAAGACGCTTTCGGGGGAGACCGATTTCACGGTGGACGAGAAAACAAGGCAGGTGGATCTCACCGAGGACGGGGTCTCCAGGGTGGAGAGGGCCCTTGACGTCCCGAACCTCTACGACCCCGTCAACCTCAAGACTCTCCACCACGTCAACCAGTCGCTCCGCGCCAACGCCCTTTTCAGCCGCGACGTCGACTACATGATGCAGGACGGGAAAGTGGTGATAGTCGACGAGTTCACGGGAAGGCTCATGCCGGGGCGCAGGTGGAGCGACGGGCTTCACCAGGCGGTCGAGGCCAAGGAAGGGGCGGAGATCGAAAGCGAGAACCAGACGATGGCCACCATAACCATCCAGAACTATTTCAGGATGTACAGAAAGCTCGCCGGGATGACGGGTACCGCCGACACCGAAGCGTTTGAGTTCAAGCACATATACGATCTCGACGTCACCGTGATACCGACCCACAAGCCGCTTGTAAGGAAGGATCACGATGATGTCGTCTACAGGACCGAGCCCGAAAAGTTCAACGCCGCCTGCGCCGAGATAAAGGAAATGAATTCCGCCGGCCGGCCGGTGCTCGTCGGCACCTCGTCGATCGAGCAGTCGGAAAAACTGGGCGGCTACCTTGAGAAGATGGGTCTTGGCCACAACCTGCTTAACGCCAAGCAGCATGGAAAGGAGGCCGAGATCGTCGCCCAGGCGGGCAGAATAGGGGCCATAACCATAGCGACCAACATGGCGGGGAGGGGAACTGACATACTGCTCGGCGGGAACCCCGAGTTCCTTGCGAGGGATATTCTCAGGAAAGAGTTCAGGATCCAGCCCGAGGAAGCGGAGCCCAAGCAGTACGAGGAAGCGCTTTTCGAGGCGAAATCGATCTGCGATTCTGAAAAGGAGAAAGTCAAGGATCTCGGCGGCCTTCATATTCTCTCCGTGGAAAGGCACGAGGCGAGGAGGATAGACAACCAGTTCAGGGGAAGAGCGGGGAGACAGGGAGACGACGGGTCTTCGAGATTCTACGTTTCCCTTGAAGACGACCTGATGCGCATTTTCGCCTCGGAGAGGATAGCGGGCGTAATGGACAAGCTCGGGTGGCAGGAAGGGGAGCCGATCGAGCACTCGATGATAAGCAAGTCGATCGAGAACGCCCAGAAGAAGGTCGAGGGAAGGAATTTCGACATACGCAAGCATCTTCTGAGGTATGACGACGTTCTCAACACGCAGAGGGATGTCGTCTACAGGCAGCGCCGCGAAATTCTCGAGGGCGGAGAGAGCCTGAGAGAGATGCTTTTTTCGTCTTCAGAAGACATCGTGCGCGAAGTCGTGAGCGGTTACCTGGCAGGGCGGGACGACGGCCCGGAATCTGATTTCTCCGAACTCCGGGAAGTCATCGGGAGGATTTTCGGAACGGAGATCGAAATAGATGCCCCCGCCAAGGCGGACGGGGAAGCCGTAACGGAAGAAATCACCGGAAAGCTGGTCGCCGCGTACCGGGAAAAAGAGGAGAGGATAGGTTCCGAGCACCTCTCGCAGGTCGAGCGCTACGTCATGCTTCAGCACATCGACTACCTCTGGAAGGATCATCTTCTTAACATGGATCACCTCAGGGAAGGAGTGGGACTCAGGGGATACGCCCAGAAAGACCCCCTTCGGGAATACACCAAAGAGGGCTTTGACATGTTCGCTCTCATGATGGACAAGTTCAGGATGGACGTCTGCTCGAATCTTTTCAGGATACAGCCCGCGAGCGAAGAGCAGATAGAGGAACTCGAGCGCAAGAGGGAGCTTGAGGAAAAGAAGATGGTGCTCGGGCGGGGGGAAGGCGCGGAAGAAAAGGCCAGGACCCCGGTCAGGAGAACGCAGAAGAAAGTCGGCCGGAACAGCCCGTGCCCCTGCGGCAGCGGCAAGAAATACAAAAGGTGCTGCGGCCGGTGATAATACTGGACAAGGTGTCCTGATGGCTGGAAAAATCCACATTCGCGGGGGAAAGGTTCCTTTCTTCTCTCTTCCCTTCATCGCGCTTTTCGCGGTCGCGGCTGTCGGGCTTTTCGCGTTTTTCGGCGTTCTGGCCCTGGTTGCGCTTGGTGTGCTCGGGGCGGGAGCCTCGGTTCTGAGGAAACTGTTTGGGGGCAGGGACGAAAAAACCGGTCCCCGCGCGGGCGGACCCGGAGGGGATACCATTACCCTCGGGGAGGACGATTACGAAATAAGGGACGCGGACTAGCTTTCCCCGGACGACCCGGGGAACTTGCCTCAGAGCGCCTTTTCTATTTCCCCCGCCAGGCTCAGGTCTTTTTCCGTGATTCCGCCCTCGCTGTGGGTTGAAAGGGTGACGGAAACCTTGTTCCACCGTATGAGAATGTCGGGGTGGTGGTCCGCCCTTTCGGAAAGAAGCGCGACCTTGTTCACAAGACCCATGGAATCGACGAAGTTTCCGAGAACGAACGTCTTTTCTATCTCTTCTCCCTTTCTCCGCCAGCCTTCGAGGCCCTCGAGCGCGGAAGAAATTTCTTTTTCGGTTAAAAGTGCCATATATTTTCTCATTATATATCAACCGGGGGAAGTATTCCATTGAGCGGACCCGAAGCTTCGCCGAGCGTCGTTTTCATAGGTATCGGAGCCAACCTCGGCCCCGTGCGCGAGAATTTCGCCCGCGCGCTGATGAGCATGGAAAAGAGCGCGCGCGTGGTGGCGGTGTCCTCCCTTTACGAATCGGACCCCGTGGGACCGCAGGATCAGCCGAAGTTCACAAACGCCGTCGTCAAGGCGGAAACGGAACTTTCCCCTTTTGAGCTTCTTGATCGCCTCAAGGCGGTCGAAAAGGAGATCGGGAGGAAAAAAACGAAGAGGTGGGGGCCCCGCGTGATAGATCTCGACATAATCTTCTACGGAGACCTCGTAATAAGCACGGACTCCCTGGTGATTCCTCACCCGAGGGCGCACGAAAGAAGATTCGTCCTGGAGCCTCTGCTCGAGATAGAACCGGCCGCCTGGCATCCCGTCAAGAACATGACGGTAAGGGATATCTGTTCCGGGCTCGGGAATTCGCAGGCGGTTTCGAAAACCGACGGCCCCGAGTCGCTTCTCCGGCCCCGGTTTTAAGCTACCCGCCCAGCGCGAACATTTCCGCCGCCTCAAGCGTGTTCCAAAGAAGCATGGTTATGGTCATCGGTCCCACCCCGCCGGGAACGGGGGTTATGTAAGAGGCCTTTTCCCTTACGCCCTCGAAGTCAACGTCGCCGACGATCTTCCCGTTCTCGTTCCTGTTGATCCCGACGTCGACTACCACGGCTCCGTCCTTTATCATCTCTTTCTTTATGAACTGCGGATCCCCTATCGCGACTATCAGTATGTCCGCCATGGCGGTTATGGCCGGCAGGTTTTGAGTTTCGATATGTGCTACGGTGACGGTGGCGTCCCTGTTTAGCATCAGGGCCGCCGCGGGTTTTCCGACTATGTTGCTTTTCCCCACGACCACTACGTGCTTGCCTAATATTTCTATGCCGTAGTGATCGAGAAGTTTTTCTATTCCGTACGGGGTGCAGGAGATGGCGCTGGGGTTTTCCTGAAACAGTTTTCCGGTGTTCTCGGGGTGAAATCCGTCGACGTCCTTGTCGGGAGACATCTTTCTTATCACTTTTTCCGGGTTCATATGAGCCGGAAGGGGAAGCTGCACCAGTATGCCGTGAATCTTTTCATCCAGGTTGAGGCGCTCGATCAGCGAAAGAAGCTCCTCTTCCGAGGTTTCCTCCGGAAGATTGTATTCTTCTGAAAGCATTCCGCATCTTCCGCACGCCCTTCTCTTGTTCCTCACGTATATTTCGGACGCGGGATCGTCGCCGACCAGAATGGAAGCAAGACCGGGCACTACTCCCGTGCGGTCTTTAAGCTCCTTGGTCCTTCGGATGATCCATTTTTTAATGTCTTGAGAGACCTTTCTGCCATCCATGATTTTAGACATGTTCAGTTTCCTTTTTTTTGAAAGATGGCTGGTTGGAAAGCAAATAGTATAATTGATTTCCGCAGGTTAATCCATGCCGGGATTAGCTTGGAGAGTTTCGTCGGACCCTGTTAACGGCATGCGCGGGGACAAACCGGGATGTATGAATTTTTCTACATTTCCATTGACTAAAAACTGAACATTTTCTATGTTTATAGGGAAATGCTTGGAAATTTCATACGTGAACAGCGAAAAAAGCGCCTTATTACACAGGAGCAGCTTGCTTCGGGGATCGGTTTGTCCCGCGCCACCTACACGCAGATTGAACTTGGAAGGCGCGAACTTAAGGTAGGTGAAGCAATAAAACTTGCGGAAATTTTTGACATGCCTATTGAAGATTTTCTTAACGAAAGGGAACCGTCGTCTCCTGTTGTTGAAATTAAAAAAACCAGGAAGAAAAAAGCGGCTGAAAAATCCAATGTCCGCATCAGCGTTCCCCAGGAAAAAGCGGAGAAGTTCAAGCAGGTTCTTTTATATGTTCTTGCGGAAATAGGCGCCCGGCCGAATATAGGTCAGACGGTACTCTATAAGATTCTCTATTTTATTGACTTTGATTACTACGAGAAATACGAGGAGCAGTTAATCGGCGCAAAGTATATTAAAAACGCTTACGGGCCCAGCCCCGTGATGTTCGCCAAAATCGTCGAGGAGCTTGAAAAAGAGGAGAAAATCGAAAAAGCGAAAGCCAAGTTTCACGGCTACGACCAGGTGAAGTACCTGGTCAATTCAAAAGAACTGGACATATCGTCTCTTTCGTCCAGGGAACTTGAGCATATCAACTGGGAAATACGCAGACTGAAAGATATGACAGCCGCGCAGATAAGCGAATTGTCGCATCTTGATACTCCCTGGGTCGTGGCCGAAGACAGGGAGGAGCTTGAGTATGAGCATGTGTTTTACCGTCCCCGGCTGACCTCCGTCAGGGAATATGAAGAACTTTGATTCCCTGCCTGAATTCAGGAGGGAATTAAGAAAACTCTCTCGAAAATACGGCACCCTTGACGACGATCTGGAAATATTCAAGGAAGTTCTCTCAGCTTCCCCCACCGGTTTCGGAAATGGTTTTACCGTTATCCATTCCACAGAAGTTGTCAAAACAGTAAAAGCGCGCATGGCGTGCCGCTCTCTTCGGGGCAAGTCTCTTCGGGTTATTTACGCGTATCTTGAACGGGCAGAGAGAGTTGAATTCATCGAGATTTATTACAAGGGAAATAAGGAAAACGAAGACCGGAGCAGAATTAAGGAATACCTGAAGTCAATTGCGGAGCCCGATTAAACGCAATCCGTTGGTTTTTGGATTTCGCGGCCATCGGCGATAACGCCCCGTCGGGCAGTCGGCCCGGTCAGCGCCGAGTCATGGGAACCGTTATCAATAACCCAGAACGCTGTAGTCGCCGTTCACGATCAGGCGAATGGAGACGTAGAGTCCCAGCAGCGCGAAGAGCACCCATGGAGAATTCATCCCCCAGATGTAGACATACATGTCCTCTCGGCTGATCCGGGTTTGCCGATTGGCCGAAAAGAAGCTGACCCAGTAAACCGAGGTCATGTACGTCAGCTGCCAGAACAGCATCACTCCGACGATGCCCGCGACGGGTGCGGACAAAATATCGAAGGTGAAGGCGGCGTAGAGAATCAACGTTGGGAGCGGGGTCACGAAGCCGTTTGCGATATCCACGTTGTAACCGTATGTGCGCCGGTCTGCGTAGGAACCGTCGAACTGGGAATACGTCGCCCAGACATCCGCCCATACCGTCGGCGACAACACCTTCGTCAGCGGAATCTTTGCGGCAAGGAATTCGGCGGCCGGTTTTTGGCCTGTTTCCCGCCAGCGCTTGCGCCAGTATTCGGCGCGCAGCTCGATATAGTCGCGTCTGAGGAACAGGCAGACCTCCCAGTAGCAGATCACTAGGTTAATCGAAAGGAACAGAATCAGCAGGGCATGAATGACGTTGAAATCCCCGCGGATCCAGTAACGCGCGCCGATGCCCGCCAATGTCAGAACCGCGATAACCACCAGCGTGAACAGCACCGCCGAAATTGCCGGCCACATCTGGCGTGCCCCGGGTTCGGAATGCGCTCGGTCGGGTCGGTTTTCGGGCATGTGTTCTGATCCTCGCAAAAAATCCGGCGTTACGGTTCGCTGCATTGTACCTTTCGGAGCGTCCCATGTCCCGGACAAACGTACAGCGCTCCATACGGACACTTTCGATAGGGAATTATATACGATAGTCAGAAAAACCTGACTTCCCTGCTGAAATTGTTCCCCAAATTTTTTTGACAGCAAATGATTAGTATTTTTTAGCTGGCAGGCTAAATTTAGTCTTTATACTAAATTTAGCTAAACAACTAATGGAGTGTGAAAATGTCCGAACAATTTCAAAATCCGTTCCGTCCTGGAGCTGGGCATCCCCCTCCACACCTTGCCGGTCGCGAGGAGGAGAGGGAAAAATTTCTCAAGTTTCTTGAACAGGACGTGATTATGGAGAACATGATTTTGACCGGTCTTCGGGGCACGGGGAAGACAGTTCTTCTGGATTCCTTCAAGCCTCTTGCCATTGCCGACGGATGGAAGTGGTGTGGAACGGATTTATCTGAATGGGCGAGCATCAGCGAGGACAACATAGTGAAGCGCCTTCTTGCCGATTTGTCCGTTGTAACGTCGGGCATAACCGTGGGGAGGGAAGAATTCAGGCGCGTCGGCTTTGTGGATAATACTGAGTCTGTGGAACTCAAGCTCAATTACGGGACATTGCTCCAGGTCTATGAACAGACTCCAGGACTTGTGTCGGACAAACTGAAATTCGTACTTGAACTGGCGTGGGATTTCCTTAAACAATCAGGAGCGAAGGGGCTTGTATTGGCGTATGATGAAGCCCAGAACCTCTCCGACCAGGCTTCAAAGGAGCAGTTTCCCCTGTCCGTTCTTCTTGAAGTATTTCAGTCACTTCAGAAAAAAGGGTGCAGGTTGCTTCTGGTTCTGACCGGTCTGCCCACGCTTTTTCCGGAGTTGGTCAAAGCCCGCACCTATTCGGAGAGAATGTTTCATGTTGTAGTGTTAGGGAGACTTTCCGGGGAAGCCAGCAGAGACGCTATTCTCAAGCCCATTGAAGACACAAACTGCCCCGTCCAGCTAGCTCCTGAAAGCGTAACGACTATTGTCGATCTTTCCGGCGGATATCCTTATTTTATCCAGTTCATATGCAAGGAAGTTTACGATGCTTTTATACAAGGCAGCCATTCAGTCCCGACAGACGAGATAATCAGAAAGCTTGATTCGGATTTCTTTGCCGCCAGGTGGGCGAGAGCCACGGACAGACAACGTGAACTGCTTACGCTGATCGCGTCGCTTGATAATTGCGATGAGGAATTTACCGTTCGGGATATCGTCGGCTTGTCCGGCAGGGAAGATCTCGACGTGAAACCTTTCAGTTCCAGCCACATAAGCCAGATGCTTTCGACCTTGATGAGAGCCGGGCTCGTATACAGAAACCGATGGGGCAAATATGCTTTGGCGGTACCGCTTATGGGACGGTTCATACGCCGCGAAACCGGTATGAACTGATTTCGGGGAGATTGGACATTTGAGCGCGGGAAAACAGTCAACCTTGGTCTTCAGGCTCTCCGGAAGTGATTGAGGGGTCCGTGGCCCTTTCCTATCTCAAGAGAGTTTCTTATCGCTTCCGTTACAAAGGCTTTCGAGTTCTCAAGGGAAACCGAAAGAGGCATTCCCTTCGCCAGAAAAGCGCATACGGCCGCCGAAAAAGTGCAGCCGGTCCCGTGGGTGTTCTTCGTTTCGATTCTCTCGCTTGCCAGTTCCTCAAATGTCTCTCCGTCGAAAAAAAGGTCCACTGCCGGGTATTCTTTCGCCAGATGGCCGCCTTTTACGAGAACCGCCTTCGCTCCGAACGAGAGGATCTTCTCGGCCGCGGTCTTCATGCCGCTTATGTCGCTTATGCTGACGGAGCTCAGTATTTCCGCCTCGGGTATGTTCGGAGTCACTATAAGCGCCCTTGGGAGAATTTCTTTCTTCAGTAGTTCCGCCGAGTTTTTTAAAAGAGGAGTTCCGCCTTTTGAACTCATCACGGGGTCGACAACGAGTTTTTCAATTCTATACTGATCTATTTTTTCCGCCACGGTCTCAATGATTTTTTCGTTGGAAAGCATTCCGAGCTTAGCGGCGTCGCAGCCTATGTCGCTCATCACGGTGTCAAACTGCAGCCCCACGAACCGCTCGGGAAGGTCGTGGATCGCACTTACCTCCAAGGTATTCTGGGCGGTAACTGAGGTGAGCACGGAAAGTCCGTACACCCCCAAGGCGGTAAAAGTTTTAATATCAGCCTGGATTCCCGCTCCTCCTCCCGAGTCGGATCCGGCAACTGTAAGCGCTCTTGGGATTTTTTCCGCCACGTAAGGATTCTACAAATTCACCTGTTTTTTACAAACCCGGAAAAGGGTTTCTCCGCCGAGGGTTCTTGCCGGAATTGAAAACTGTTTTCAGTTGTATATAATTCCCCTTCACGCTAAAGATCGTTTAAGGAGAGGGTGTCATGAGCGAAGATATTTTCAGACAGGATTTGTTTACGACCGACGATGAGGGCAGGGTGAGGCTGATTGCGGGTTACTGCAAGGAATCCGACAACTGGACCTTCCCGAAGTACCTCGCGGATCCAGTGAGTTTTTCAGATGATGTGGAGGAGAAGTTTCTAAGCCCCACGGGTATTCTGCATTCCTTTACGGTCGTGAGAAGAAGCATGCCGGAATTCAAGGTGCCCTATGTTCTTGCTCTTGTCGATTTCCCAGAAGGCGTAAGGGTTATGGCGCAGGTTGAAACTGAGGACCCCGGTTCTCTTGAGTTCGGCGAGGAGATGGCCGTTACTGTAGGGGTAATAAAGAGGGCCCCGGACGGAACGGATATCAGTTCCTATAAGTTTGTTCCGGTAAGGGAGTGCTCCTGAGGGACACGATTCCTCTGATAAAAAATATCAGATCTCTGCGCTAGTTCGGCGAGGAGATGGCCGTTACTGTAGGGGTAATAAAGAGGGCCCCGGACGGAACGGATATCAGTTCCTATAAGTTTGTTCGTAAGGGAGTGCTCCTGAGGGACACGATTCCTCTGATAAAAAATATCAGATCTCTGCGCTAGAAGATGCCGAAGCGACAGGGAGCAACCAGGATTCCGATAACGGAACCTTCCCATTTACTCCACCCCCCGGGACTGTGAACCAGCACATCAAGACCAAGAGAAGTATCCATCCACGGAAACAGGACATAAATCCTGCTTTGTCCTCATCGGTTATGTTTGTGACAGAAGAAAGCTTGCTGCCTGTTTTCTCAAGCCATCTGGAATAGTAACAGACTATATTACGAACGGTTTTTTTTATTGAGCTTTTTTAGGTATTCCCGGCGTACGCGGTCATGGGATTTATTAGTTTCGGTCTCGTTTAGAATCTGGTTCCAGTTGCCCGTCAGGTCTCTCTTGGTTTGCTCCGCCGGATATGTAGCTTGGTACGTATGCGTTGTCCCCTGGAATTGATAATGTATCTCTGTGAGTCGGCTGGCGCTGGGAAAACATGGTATCGAAGAAAAAATCAACTCATCAACGGCGTATGAAATCAACTCATCAACGGATTTGTTTCGGGGGTCCGTTTTTTTTGGCATTGGTCCTCCTGCAAAAACCAGAACTAATTCATTGCTTTTGTCTAGTATAAAACGTAATAATTCAAATTGATCTCGAACCTATAATTTCACTTCCTATTGTAACTCATAATTAGTGGAACATTCAGCAACTTCAGAGGATAATCATACATTAATTACTTGAACTGGCGGAGTTATCATTAATGACTATCAATAGCATTAAAACACACATGACCCCTTCGCATCCGGGAGACTTCGTCCGCACCGAAATCATTGAAGATCTGGACCTGACCGTGACTAAAGCGGCCGAGATTCTTGGGGTTCGCCGGGCAACCCTTTCTGACCTGCTGAACGGCAAAACCTCGCTGTCGCCGGAAATGGCTCTGCGAATTGAAAAAGCTTTCGGGGTGGGTATGGAAATGCTGTTGCGGATGCGGGCATGGCATGATGCTTCGCAAATGCGGGCCCGCGCAAACGAGATCACCGTGCAGCGCTACAAACCTGCCTGACCGGATGCAGCTTTTCCATGCAGAGTTGAGTCGGTTTCTCAGGATATCTCGTCAATAGTTTCTTTAAGCGTCTTCTCCACGGTTTCCCGTATTTCCGCGAGTCTTGCTTCCGTCCGGGCTTCAAAACGAAGCACCAGGGCCGGCTGGGTGTTGGACGCCCGGAGAAGGCCCCACCCGTCCGGGTACTCGACCCTGACCCCGTCTATGTCAATCACTTCGTTTCGTTCCCCGAGTTTTTTCTTTACCGCTTCCGTTACCTGAAACTTGATCTCGTCGGGACAGTCGATTCTTATCTCAGGGGTCGCGAAGGTCTCGGGCAGCCCCGGAAGCAGTTCCGAGGCCTTCTTCCCCGTCTTCGAGAGGATTTCAAGAAACCGGAGCCCCGCGTAAAGGGCGTCGTCGTATCCGAAGAACCTGTTTTTAAAGAAGATGTGGCCGCTCATCTCTCCGCCGAGCTCGGCGTTTTCCTTCTTCATCTTGTCTTTGATCACCGAGTGGCCGGTTTTCCACATGACGGGGTTCCCGCCCGCTTCCCGTATCCTGGAGAAAAGATTTCCCGAACACTTGACGTCCCCTATTATGGTCGCTCCCGGGTTCGTTTCGAGAAGGTCTAGCGAATAGACAAGGAGCAGCATGTCTCCGCTCATCGGGTTTCCCCGCTCGTCGACGATTCCTATCCTGTCCGCGTCCCCGTCAAACGCCAGGCCGACGTCGAGGCCTTCTTCCACGATCTTTTTCCTTATGTCGGAGAGGTTCTCCTCGACCGTGGGGTCCGGGTGGTGGTTCGGAAAATCCCCGTCAGGGTCCATGTAAAGCTCATGAACTTCGCAGCCGAACCTCCCGAGTATTTCCGGGCAGGCCACTCCGGCGGTTCCGTTGCCGCCGTCGGCGGCGACCCTCATTCCCGGCTCTATATGAAGATTCCGCTCGAAAAACTCAAGGTAGCTCTCAACTATGTCCGACCGCCTCTTTTTTCCCCTCCCCGCCTTGAACCTGCCCTCTTCGACCGATTTCCTTATTCTCTGTATGCCTTCGCCGAAAAGGGAATCCTGGCCGACGCACATTTTAAGCCCGTTGTACTCAGAAGGGTTGTGGCTTGCGGTCACCATCACGCCGCCGTCGACTCCCGAGGTGAAGGTGGAGAAATAAACCATCGGGGTAGTCACCATCCCTATGTCGACCACGTTGACGCCGGTTGAGGTTATTCCTTCGCAGAGCGCGTCGCGGAATGCCGGGGAGGATTTCCTGCAGTCGTATCCAACGGAGACCTCCGACCCGCCGTCCCCGCCCACCATGGTTCCGTAGGCTTTTCCGATTTTCTCGACGACATCTTCCGTGATGCTCTCCCCAGCTATGCCCCTTATGTCGTATTCTCTGAATATGGCTTTGTCGGGAATCAACGTCAGCGCGCTCCTTTCTTTTCAAGCCCTTAATTATAATGTCCGCGGGGATTTATAAAAGGCGTTCTTCTTGACTTTAATTTTTCGAGTCTTATCATTTCCTTTCATGATTTCTCCCTCCTACGAACAGTTCCTCGAGAACCTCGAACGCGGGAACCTGGTGCCCGTGTGGGAAGAGGTTCTGGCCGATTACGACACTCCGGTTTCGGTTTTCAGGAAGATAGACTCGCCCGGTTATTCCTTTCTTTTCGAAAGTGTGGAGGGCGGAGACAAGTGGGCGCGCTACAGCTTTCTGGGCACGGAACCCTCGGTGGTGTTCCGCTCGAAGGGCCGGAGCATAGAGATAATGCGCTCGGGCGGGGAAACCGAAGCGTTCACGGGCGACCCGATTCTGGCGCTGCGGGACCTGCTTTCGCGGTACAGGCCGGTTTTCTCGGAGGAGCTTCCGAGGTTTCACGGGGGAGCGGTCGGGTATTTCGGTTACGACACGGTCAGGTTCATAGAGGATATTCCAGACACCTCTCCCGATGAGCTCGGGCTCTGGGACTCCATTTACATGGTAATGGATACCGTATTGGCCTTCGATAACGTCACGAGCAACATAAAGATCATTTCAAACGCCTATGTTCCCGACGTTAAAAGCGCAAGGGAGGAGTACGAAAAGTCCCTCGCGAAAATAGACGCGCTTAAAAACAAGCTTAAAAGTCCGCTCGGCGAGGGGTTTGCCGACGGTGTTTCCCGGGATGTCGGCGAGGAAGAGTTCACGCTCGAGTCCAATTTCGAGCCCCCGCACTTCAGGGACGCGGTTCTCAGGACCAAGGAATACATAAAGTCGGGAGACATAATACAGGCGGTGATATCCCAGAGATGGAAAACGGACCTCAGGGTCGATCCTTTCGATCTCTACAGGGCGCTTCGGATACTTAACCCTTCCCCGTACATGTTTTTCCTGAGGATGGGCGACGAGATACTTACCGGGTCCTCACCCGAGGTAATGGTGAGGGTCGAGGGGAAAAGAATCGCAAGCCGCCCGATAGCCGGGACGCGGCCCAGGGGAAAAACCGTTTCCGAGGACGACGGACTTGCGGCCGAACTCATAGCTGATCCCAAGGAGAGGGCCGAGCACATAATGCTGGTCGATCTGGCGAGAAACGATCTGGGGAGGGTTTCCGACATGGGCTCGGTCAGGGTCGACGAGTTCATGATAGTGGAGAGATACTCCCACGTGATGCATATAGTTTCGAACGTTACCGCCCTGCTTGCCGAAGGGTCGGACGCCTTTGACGTCATAAAGGCGACTTTCCCCGCGGGCACCCTTTCGGGAGCGCCGAAGGTAAGGGCGATGGAGATCATCGAGGAGACCGAGCCGGCAACGAGAGGGGCGTACGGGGGCTGCGTCTGCTATTTCAGCTTTTCAGGCAACATGGACAGCTGCATAACCATAAGAACATTCGTGATAAAAGACGGTAAAATCTACATACAGGCGGGAGCCGGCATAGTGGCGGATTCCGATCCGGAAACCGAGTACCAGGAAACGGTCAACAAGGTAAAGGCCCTAGTGAAATCGGTTGAGCTTGCGGAGGAGGGGATCTGATGGCCGGGAGCGAAAGGAAATTGATTCTGATGATCGATAATTACGATTCCTTTACCTACAACCTGGTCCACTACCTGGGGGAGCTCGGCCAGCAGATCGAGGTGAGGAGAAACGACAGCCTTGATTTCGGTTTCGTGGACGATCTTGACCCCGACATGATCGTAATCTCTCCCGGGCCCTGCACGCCCAGGGATGCGGGGCTTTCGGTCGACGTGATAAAAAGGTACGCCGGGGAAAAGCCCATTCTCGGCGTCTGCCTGGGTCACCAGGCGGTGGGCTATGCGTACGGGGCGAACATAGTCCGGGCCGAGAGGCTTCTTCACGGAAAAACCTCCCCGATCATCCACGACGGAAAAACCGTCTACAAGGATCTCCCGAACCCCTTCGAGGCCACGAGATACCATTCGCTTCTGGTGGAAGAAGCGTCCCTTCCGTCCGACTTCGAGATTTCCGCCTGGACCGAGGAGGGTGAAATCATGGGCATAAGGCACAGGGAACTTCCCGTCGAGGGCGTTCAGTTCCACCCCGAGTCCATCCTTACGGAGTGCGGGAAGGATATTCTAAGGAATTTCATCGACTGCTACGGGTAAAGCCGTGTCGGCTTTACCCGTTTTTCTTTCGTAACTCCCCATCCTGGAAAACAAGCGGGTTCAGAGTCCTCCATCCCGTTTTTGCAGACTGAATAGCGAAGTTCCTTTTTTCCTGTTTGAGAAACCCTTTCCATCCATTAACATATTCAGAGCGTAGAGCCGCGTTTGGAACAGTTTTTCCCGCAAAAGCGGTTTATGGTCCGTTTTTACCTGCCCGCATTTCAGCGTGAGCGCAAAACCCCGAAGGAGTTAAGCCTTTTAAGCGATGTCTGAACTGGTTAAACAAAGAGAAGTTTTGAGGGAGCAGGATTCGAGTCCGTTTCGCAGGAGGTCAGATGAGCCTTCTGGTTGAAGCTTTCATTTTCCTGCTGGCGACGATTGTCGTTGTTCCTGTCTGCCGTAAGTTCGGATTGAGCAGCGTGCTTGGCTACCTGCTCGTTGGATTGCTGATCGGTCCGAGCGTGTTCGGGCTTGTGGGAAATGCGACAGAAGTTCTGCACTTTGCCGAGTTTGGAATCGTTTTGTTGATGTTTCTCATCGGTCTCGAACTTCGTCCGCAGCGTCTGTGGACCATGCGTAGATTTCTCTTCGGGCTCGGTATAACCCAGATCCTTATCACTTCAGTCGCGATTGCGGTGTTCTGCTTCATGTTGCTGGGGATGGGTACGTCCGCGTCAATGCTGATCGGATTCTCCCTTGCTCTTTCAAGCACGGCGTTTGTCGTACAGTGGCTGGGGGAGCACAAGGAATTCAACAGGCCCCATGGACGTGCGGCCTTCGGCACGCTGCTCATGCAGGATGTCGCCGTTATTCCGGCAATAGCCTTAATAGGCATCCTGTCTTCCAAGCCCGGGGAGTCGGTGCCGTTGAATTTGCTGCTTTTTGCCGCCGTTGTGGCCGGATTCGTGATCGCTCGGTTTACGCTTCGCTCCGCCCTGCGTTTTGTTGCCTCCACGGGAATTCATGAACTTTTCACGGCCGCCGCGCTTGCGCTCGTGACAGGCGCCGCCCTGGCGATGCACAGCATCGGTTTTTCAATGGGACTCGGGGCTTTCATAGCGGGCGTGATGGTTGCCGATTCCGAGTATCGCCACCAGCTTGAAGCGGACGTGATGCCCTTTAAGGGGCTGCTCGTGGGTCTTTTCTTCATTGCGGTCGGCATGTCGGCCAACCTGGGGCTGCTGATCAGCAAGCCGCTTTTGATCATCGGACTGACCGCGGTTCTCATGGTCGTAAAATCGCTCGTTATATACCCGCTTGCCAGACTGCAGGGTCTTAAGCACGATGAAGCGGTACGGACGGGACTCGTGCTTTCCCAGGGCGGAGAGTTTGCCTTTATTCTGTTTACCATAGGCGTTTCGGGGCAGCTCGTAGATCAATTCGTTGTCGATATTGCCGTTTTGGTGGTAACGTTGTCGATGGCGGCAACACCTTTCCTCGTCGCGCTCGGTTCCCGGTTCGGTGCCGAAAAGGACAGCACGCCTGTGCCGTCAGAGGAAACTGATGGATCGCAAAATCCCGTTATCATCGTAGGTTTCGGTCCGTTCGGCCAGACCGTGGCCCGAATACTGACCATGCTTGAAATTCCGTTTACGGTGATTGAACTCGATCCCAAGAGGGTTAACTTCGTTCGTCAATTTGCAAGCGAAACATACTATGGCAACGCATCGAACCTGCGGGTTCTGCTGTCCGCTCATATTGACCGGGCTCCTGCTATCGTCGTGGCGATTGACGATGTCGAATCGTCTCTGAAGATAGTCAGCCAGGTATCTGACTCCTTTCCGAACCTTAAAATCATGGCACGTGCGAGAGACCGCTTTCACGAAATAAAGCTTCGCGAGCTGGGAGTGACCTCCGTGATTCGCGAGACTCTGCTTTCAAGCCTTGCTCTTTCAACCCAGCTGCTTGAGCATCTGGGGCTGTCTTCGACCGATGCGGCGGGGATAATTCAGGCATTTCGGGAGCATGATGCCCGGACTCTTGATAGCCAGATGGCAGTTTACCATGATAAAACCGGGTTTCCTGAAGAGGTGTTTGATACGACGCAGGAACTGAAGGAGTTATTCAAGGAAGACAAAAAAACCAGTCTCCGCGTCGAAAAGGAAACCTGACAAGTCTTTTTCCCCGCTGATTGGGAGATGGTTATCAATCGGCTAAGCAGATTTGGGTTGAATTTTCCTGCAGACTGTTGCTGCGGACTCATCAGACACAGATCTGACGCCTGTTCAGTTTCTTAGGCGAAAAACTTTTTCTCCACATCATCGGTGATTTTATCGATTTGTACGGTTTCATAATCCGGTGAAAACAAGGCTGGTGAACTTAGAATGCCGGAATTTTCTGCACAATATGAAAATACTAATTTCATATTGTGCAGAACTACGGTATAACGCATATCTTGCCGATAATAGGCGAATTGGAGGTTTCTGTTGAATATGCCTCGACATCATTTCGGTTCCGCTCCGCTTTAGTGGAATTGATAAACTGGTCTTGCGGCAGTAAATTATCCCTACTGTATATCTCCACTTTGAAAGCCTGAAAGATTTTGTTATATAAGTCTGTAATAGGAGAAAAAGATGAAACTGCCTTTGCGTCCCAGAGACGAAAAATATATAGGAAAGGGGACTCTTCCCAACGGTCCTTTAGACGATACCGACAACTGGCTTCCAATAACCAGATACCTTGAGGCGGGGGCGGAGTCATACCCCGAGAAAACGATGTTCAGCCTAGGTGACCCGGACGGCAGCGTGGCCGAAAGCTACAGCTACGGGGAAACCAACGCCTGGGCGAACAGGATGGCAAACGGTCTTGTCGGGGAGTTCGGAATAAAAAAAGGGGACAAGGTCGGCATGTACATGCTCAACTGTTCAGAGTACGTCATATCGATTATCGCCGCGCACAAATCAGGCGCCGTCCAGGTCCCGATAAACAAGGATGAAAAAGGCGACAGGCTGGCTTACGTAATAAACTACTCCGAGATGCGGGCGCTTGTGGTCGACACCCAGAGCCTTCCCTACATAACTGAAATAGCGGACAAGCTTGAGAACCTTGAGGCGATCTTTCTTGTATCGGAGGATGCTCCGGCGGACATAGGGGGCATAAAGACGCTTCCTTTCTCCACTTTTGAGCAGTACTCATCCGAGAACCCCGGGGTCGACGTGACGATTGCAGACAAGGAAAGATGCATGTTCACTTCCGGCACCACGGGGATGCCCAAGGGTGTCATACGCGATCACGGGGGAGTGATAATGACGGTCCGCTCCTTCATACAGCAGCAGGGGCTCAGAAGCGAGGACGTCCTGATGACGGTTCTTTCCCTGGGACACGCGAACGCCCAGGTGATGTGCCTTTTCGTCTCGGTAGCTGTTGGCGGTTCGGCCGTTTTCTTCCCGAGGTTCTCCGCCTCCAATTTCTGGAAGTGGGCGGCGGGCTGCGGCGCGACCGGGGCGAACATGCTGGGAGCTGTGCCCGAGTACATATGGGCTTCTCCGCTCTCAGAGTGGGATTCAAGGCACGGGATAAGGATGATGCTTTCAGGGCCCGCGCCTAAAAAGCTTCGCGAGTTCGAGGAAAGGTTCAATACGAAGATAGTTGAGGGCTACGGGTCCACCGAGATGGGAATGCCGCTCTGGAAAGATCCCGAGGATGAGAATCCGGGTTCATGCGGATTTCCCGTAGAGGGGTACCACCTTGAGATAAGAGACCCCCTGAACACGGACGAGATAATAGAAAAACTCTGGGACGTGGATAAAAACCCCGCTCCCGCCGAGGAGGAAAAAGGACTTCTTTTTATAAAGCCCCTGGTTCCGCACACCACCCTCGATGAATATTTCAAGGACGAGAAAAGAACAAGAAACGCCTTTGACGACCAGGGATTTTTCAATTCGGATGACCTCTTTGCCGTGGGGACCGACGGGAGATACTACTTCATGGGCCGCTACAGCAGAATACGCGTCTCGGGAGAGAATGTTGATCCCGTAGCGGTGGCCGATGTATCCGAGGAACATCCTTCAGTTCGGGAGGCCGTGGCTGTGGGCATCAGGCTGCCCGACATATCGGATGACGAGATCAAGCTTAACCTGATACTCAGGGAAGGGGCGGATTTCGATCCCGTGGAATTCTGCGAATGGATGGCCGGGAAGGTGATGGTGGCCATGGTTCCAAGGTTCATCGAAGTCTACGAGGAATTTCCTCTCACCTCGACCCAGAAAATCTCGGTTTCCGAGCTTAAAGGCATATCCGGTTCCACCTGGGACAGGAACGAAAGTGGGCTCAGGCTGAGGTCAAGAAAGTGAGCCTGAGATAAAATAGAGAAATGCCGCGTAAACTATGAGCAGAAGCGTGCCTTTCTTTTTTCCGATCCTGTTTCTGCTGACCTGGGTTTTTCCGATCAGCAGAGCGAAAAGAACTGTAAGCAGTATGAAAAACGTGAATTCGGAGGTAATTCCGAACATCTTCGGATTCACATTTACGGGCCGGATAATTGCCACGAGGCCCAGAAACCCGAGATTGAAGAAATTGCTGCCTATTATGTTGCCCACCACTATGTTCTGCTCTTTTCTCCACGCCGCCACCAGCGAAGCGCCAAGTTCGGGAAGCGAAGTTCCGATGGCGACGACCGTCACTCCTATGAACAGCTCGCTTACCCCGAGTTCTAAAGCTATACCTATTGCGCTCTCAACAAGAAAGTGGGCGCTGCCTGCCAGAAGTACAGAGCCGGAGACCGCGTAAAAAAGAAGTTTCCACCCGCTCTCGCCTTGCGATTCCGAAAAGGCATCGTTTTTTTCTTTCCCGGATTTTCCGTAGGGGACAAGCAGAAAGACGGCCATCAGTAAAAACAGCAATACTCCCTCTTCTCTTCCGAGGGAGAAGCCGGTGCGGCTGAGACCGTAAGCGGAAAAAGTAATAAGCGCCAGAAAACCAAGCGGAAGCTTCTGCTCCCCCCATGCTTCTTTATTTATCACTACGGGACTTACAAGAGCCGTCAGGCCGAAGATAAGTCCGATGTTGGCGATATTGCTCCCGACTATGTTTCCGACCGCTATGTCGCTTGAACCTTCTATGACCGCCACCAGGCAGACCACGAACTCGGGAGCGGACGTTCCGAGCGCAACCACCGTGAATCCGGCGAAAAAAGGGCCCATGCCGGTGAGTTTCGCCATTCCGGAGGCGCCTTTGACGAGAAAGTCGGCTCCTTTCCAGAGAACCGCCAAACTCGCGGCAAAAATCAGCAGATTCCAAATTTCCATAAAATCAGAAGCGGAACTCAGCCCGCATACGGCAGGTCAGGGTTTTTTCAGGAACCGTGAAAAGACCAAGGTTTGCAATGAAGCACCGATTAACCTATAATAGTTTGGATTTTTACAGCGCCTTTTCATTTCCAGGTGCTATAAGACAGTTCAGGAGGTTACAGTAAATGCAATTATTATTCAAACCGCGTGATGCCGCGTATCTGGGAAGCGGAGAGCTTCCTTTCGGCAAATTCGAGGACACTTCGCAGTGGGAACCCATAACCAGAAATCTTGAAAAAGGTGCCGAAGCGTTTCCCGAAAAGGCGATGTTCAAGGTCGGAGACAGGGATGGAAACATCATCGAGAGCTACACTTACTCGGAAACCAACGCGTGGGCCAACAGGGTGGCAAACGGTCTTTCCCAGGGATTCGGCATAAACAAAGGGGACAAGATAGGCATGTACATGCTTAATTCCTCTGAGCACGTGATATCGATTATCGCCATACACAAGTGCGGCGGGGTGCAGGTTCCGGTAAACAAGGACGAAAAAGGCGAGAGACTGGCCTACGTGATCAACTATTCGGACATGAGAGCCCTTGTCATTGACGAGGGGAGCATTCCTTTCATAGAGGAAATAGGCGACAGTCTTGAGCATCTTGAAGTGATTTTCGTGACGGTTGACGGCCCTCCCGAAAAAATCGGGGGCATAAAGGCGCTTCCTTTCTCGGAATTCGATAAATATGACGATGCCAATCCCGGTGTGGACGTTACCACCGCCGACATGGAGCGGTGCATGTTCACGTCCGGCACCACGGGGATGCCGAAAGGGGTCGCCAGGGATCACGGAGGAGTGATCATGACGGTTCGTTCCTACCTGCAGCAGCAGGGAATAAGGAGCGACGACGTGCTCATGAGCATACTTTCCCTCGGTCACGCGAACGCCCAGGTGATGTGCCTTTTCAGCGCCATGGCGGCCGGCGCGACTGCCGTGTTTTTCCCGAGGTTCTCAGCTTCCAATTTCTGGAAGTGGGCGGGCGGCTGCGGCGCGACGTGCGTTAACATGCTGGGAGCGGTAGCCGAGTACCTGTGGGCCGCGCCCGAGAGCGAGTGGGATCAGAAGCACAGCATAAGGATAATGCTGGGCTCCCCGGCTCCAAGGAACCTGAAGGAATTCCAGGAGCGCTTCGGGGTAAGGGTGATAGACGGATACGGTTCGACCGAGATGGGCATGGTTCTCTGGAAAGATCCCGAGGATCACCGCCCGGGCTCGTCCGGTTTCCCCATGGAGGGATATTACGTCGAGCTCAGAAATCCCGAAGACATTGACGCGGTGGTAAGACCGTTCTGGGACTCTACCGACGACATTACTCCTCCCGACGACGCCAAGGGACTTCTTTTCGTAAAGCCTCTTGTTCCGCATACGACCCTGAATGAATATTTCAAGGACGCCAGAAGAACCAGGGAGGCGTTTGACGATGACGGCTTCTTCAATTCGGACGATCTCTTCGCCAGAGGTATCGACGGGAGATACTATTTTGTCGGAAGGTTCAGCCGCATCAGGGTTTCGGGCGAAAACGTGGATCCGGTAGCCGTCGGGGACGAGGCGATGCAGTATCCCGCCATCCAGGAAGCCATCGCGGTCGGCATAAGGCTCCCGAACGTTTCGGATGACGAGATCAAGCTCTGCGTTACGCTCAAGGCGGGCGAGGAGTTCGATCCGATCGAGTTCTCCAAGTGGATGGCCGAAAGGGTTATAGTGGCTATGGTGCCCAGGTTCATAGAGGTTTACGGGGACGGGTTCCCGGTAACCGCGACCCAGAAGGTCAAGGTCGCCGAGATAAAGGAAATCACCGAGAACACCTGGGACAGGAACGAGACGGGCCTCAAGTTCAGCGCCAGGAAGTAGGTTTACCTTTTATCCGTGACGCGGCAGTCCGATGAAAGCATTATGGCCTTGGCTATCAGGGAGGCCGAGCGGGCGGCTTCGGCGGGTGAGGTTCCGGTCGGAGCGGTCATAGTCGACGGGGGCGGCGGCGTGATTTCGGCCGCCCACAACCTGAGGGAATCAGCTTCGGACGCTACCGCCCACGCCGAGATTCTGGCTATACGCCGCGCGTGCGGAGTTATAGGAAACTGGAGACTTTCCGGCACTTCCATCTACGTTACCCTTGAGCCCTGCGCCATGTGCATGGGAGCCATAGTCAACGCGAGAATCGACAGGGTGGTGTTCGGCGCTCCCGATCCCAAGGGCGGAGCGCTCGTAAGCAACTTCGGAATCGGCGCGGGAGGGGAACTCAATCACCGGGTGGACTTCTCGGGGGGAGTCTGCGGCGAGCGGTGCGCGCGCATTCTTGAGGGTTTTTTCAGGACGCTTCGGGACTCCTGAGTTCAGGCCTGAGGGCTGACGACGATTTTTTTCGAGTTGCCCTTGCTCGGAACCGTCTCGTATTTTATGTCTTCCTGCTTCTTGAGTTCTACGTAGGCCATTTTTCTTTCGTAGGACGAAAGCCGCTCGATCGAGTGAGAATTTCCGCTCTCCTTTACTTTCTGTACGGTCTCCGCGACTTTTCTCGGCACGTCGGTATCCTTTTTCTTTCCGTCGTGCCCGCCGATGTTTATTGCGACCCGCTTGCTTTTTCCCTCGCCGCTGTTTTTCGAAGCTATTTTCCCTACTATGTACTCGAGGGACTTTATCACTTCCCCGTTTTTCCCTATGAGGAATTTCTTGTCCTTAACGGGCCAGACTTCAAGTATTATCCTGTTTTCGGTCTCTTCGGCCTTTACGCTCTGCGGGGCTGAAAACAGAAAACCCAGGAGGGTTTCAAGGGTTTTTTTCGCCCGGAAAGCCTTCTCGTTCAACCCGCCGGTTTTCATTTCCACCCTCACTATGGCGTTTCTGCTTCCTATGCCCAGAACCCCCTTGGAGTTTTCCCTTATGACTTCGATTTCCACTTCGTCTTTTGAGACTCCGAGTTCCTCGCAGGCGTTCACTACGGCTTCGGAAATGGTTTTTCCTTCCTTCTCTATTGCGGTGGCCATTGTTGTTATCCTCCTTCCGGCTCCGGAACCTGTCGGTTGATGTACAGCTGCTGGCCGACGGAAAGAACGTTGCTTACGGTCCAGTAAAGTATAAGACCGGAAGGCAGGCCCCAGAACATTACGGTAAAAATTATAGGCATGAACTGCATGAGTTTCATCTGCAGTTCCATCGTCTCGCTTCCCGGGGCGGTCATGGGGGTGAGTCTCTGCGAGATAAACCACGAGACGCCCATCAGGAGGGGCAGCACCCGGAACGGTATCCCCAGCACGTCAAACAGGTGTTCGGGCTGGGAGAGGTCGTTTACCCAGAGAAACGAGCTGTGTCTCAGATCTATCGAGTACAGCAGCGCGAAGTAAAGAGCTATGAAAACGGGAAGCTGTATGAGCAGGGGAAGACACCCCCCGAGACTGCTGAGCGGGTTTATGTCGTTGCTCGTGTAAAGCTTCATCATCTCCGACTGCTGGGTCGATTTGTCGTCCTTGTATTTTTCTTTCAGAGCGTCGATTTCGGGTTTCAGCTTCTTCATCTTGTTCTGCATGGCCTTCATCGATTTCATGCTTTTCACGGTAAGGGGGAAGAATATCACCCTGAGGGCGATCGTGAGCACTATTATGGAGATCCCGTAGTTGCTGAAGAAGTCGTTGACGAACTTGAGCAGCACGACGGCGATCTTGGTAAGCACTCCCGCGTAGCCGTAGTCAATCGATTTCTCAAGCTTGTACCCGGCTTCCTGGAGGTCCGGTTCGTTTTTCGGGCCGAAATACGACTTCCACCCCACCTTGTAGCTTTTCCCCGCGGCTACTCTCTGCTCCGGATAGGAAAAGCCCGCCCCCGCGAGGCCTTTTTCACCGAGGGGCCGCAGGTAGAGTCCCCGGTCTCCTCCTATTTCCGGCAGAAACGCGCTGAGAAAGTACTTGTCGCCGAAACCGAACCAGTTTGTCTCTCCGTTGTACGCCTTGGTTTCCTTAAGGGGTTTCTTGGTCCGCTTGACCTCGCCGCCGACCATTGAGACAAACTCGTAGAGACTGCTTGAGCCGCTTTCGTATACCGCGTTTTCCCAGCCGACGTAAACTTTCTGGCTTATCTGGCCCCGGGTTCCGTTGAGAACCTCAAGGTTCTCCCTGACAAAGTATTTCCCGGGGTAAAAGGAGATGGTTTTACGCACCGTGAGCCCGCCGGGCTTTTTCCAGACCAGGCTGACGTCAAGCCCCTCGGGACCCACGACCAGGTCCGTGCTTCCCTTGTAGGAAAACGGGATGAGTTCCGGCATTTTCTCGTTCCTGACTCTCAGCATGGTGTCAAACGACTTTTTCTCTTCGTCTATCACCGCCACGGGCGCCGGGTCCGTCTCGACGACTGTCTTTTTGTATCCCAGCAGGTCCCAGCCGACGACCTTTCCTCCGAGAGTGTCTATCTCGGCGACATAAAGGTCGGATCTGACTTTTATGATCTTGGAAGCGTAGGAAGATCTGACCGGTTCGAATTCCGCGGGAAGTTCCTGCGGGGAGCCCGGTTCTTCGGAAAGATTCCCCGCGGCGGCGGGCGCCGAAGCGGGCCGGTCTGTTTTTGCGGGCTGCTTTTCTTTCGGGGCTTCCGCGAAAAACGCCGAGTAACCGACGATTACGAGTACCGACAGCACCAGAAATAAAATGTAGTTCCTCTTGAGATCGCTGTTCATGTGTTGTTTCTTCGGGCTTTATCGAGGATGTGGAGCGCTATCGCGATTTCCGCGAAACACCAGTGAGACCGCCCCCGTTTTCTGTGCGTAGTTCCGGCATGCAGCGGGAAATCAGAAAGTAAGAATTCATGGGAGCAATGATACACGATAAGTTGCGATAGGAACAGAGTGTTTTTGTACCTGTTCCGCTTCGCCCGCCGAGGATCATGACCGGCTTTCTCAGCATCGGGTACTGCCGGAGGTCTCTTTATAGGCCCGCGCGCCCCTTGCGCTCCGGCTCTCCGCGCGGTTGAAGCTCCGCCGGGTTTCCGTTACACTGGAAATCTAGGACGGAGTCTTTCTCCCGTATCGCGGGCGGCGCCTGATTTCCTTACGGGAAGCCTGGCTTCGGACGAGGAGGGGTTTTCATGCCGACGGACATAAAGTTGCCGGGCGGTCCGAAACGGTTCGCGACCGCGGTTTTTCTCGCGTTTTTCGCCCTGTTCCACCCGTCGGGCGCGGCCGCCGCGGAGGGTTTCTACCTGGGAGGGGCGGTCGGCTGGGAATACGCCGACTCGGACTACGCGAAATCGATAACGCTCAACCTTCCCGACGCCGCGTCCGTGACGAACCGGGACGGCGACTCCGACACGGGCGGAATAGGTTCGTTCAGGGCCGTTTTGGGGCATCGCTGGAACCTGCCCGGCGGAGCGTATCTTTCGGGAGAGGTCGACGCGGCCCTTAGGCTGGATGATTCCGTCTCGGGTTCCATAGAAGGCACGACGACTCCCGGAAATCCCGACAGCGACGTGTTTCCCGGCGACTGGTCGCTGGAGAAAAACCACAGCGTGGGATTCAGCGTGAAGCTCGGATACTCTCCCGGGAAATCCGGTCTCCTCGGCGAAGGGGGTTCCGTCTACGCGGTCGCCGGAGTGCAGCGTCTCGACGTGACGTTTGAAACCACGGCCACCGGTACGCTGTCGGACGGCACGGTGATTGACAACTCCAGGTTCAGCAAGGATCGTTCCGCGACGCCGTGGCTTTTCGGGGGCGGAGTGGAAATCGGGGGCGAAAAAAACCGCTTTGACCTGAGGGTCACGTACTCAGCGTACGACGTAAGCTACCGGAGCGGGGACGGGACGACGATCGGCACTCCCATAGTCGGTTACGAATTCGATGTTTCCGAATGGGGATTCCGCCTCGGCTACACGCGGTCGCTCGGATTCGGACTGGGTATCTGAGGCCGCGGAAAGCGTCGGTTTTTCCGCCCTCTCGGCCAGGCCGGACCCCGTTGTTACGGCATCTCTTCCGACACGGGAGGGTCTCCGCGCGGCAGGCCGATTCAGGTTTCCCGCTCGTCGTTTTTTTTCCTTACGGGGTCGTATCCTCCCGCGCTCAGAGGATGGCATCGCGATATTCTCTTAAGAGTCATCCAGATTCCCGCGAGAGGTCCGTGTTCCCTGAGAGCTTCAATTGAATACGCCGAGCAGCTGGGATGGAACCTGCAGGTTCGGGGAAGCAGGGGGGAAATGGTTCTCTGGTAGACTCTTACCAGGAAAACCAGGAATCTCGCTGCGGGTTTTTCTTTCATCTGATGCGCCGCGCGAGTTTTTTTATCTCCAGGTAAAGCTCCGAAAACTTCTTGTCCGACACGTCGTTCTTTATTACGAACACCACGTCGTTTGAGGAAAACGCGGGCTTGTTCCCCCTGAAAACCTCCCTCAGCACCCTTTTCATCCTGTTTCTCCTGACGGCGCTTGCCGACGCTTTTTTGCCCACGGACACTCCCAGGCGGGGAAACCCGAGAGAGTTGGGCTTTGCGTAGAGTATGAAGTTTTCCGAGTGGTTTTTAGCGCCTTCTCTGAGTATGTTGCGAAAGTCTCGGGATGTTTTTATCTTGAATTTTGCGGGAAACGAGCTGTCGGACTCAAACGCTACTTCTTCCATCTCCCGACCGTAAGAACGTATCTTCCCTTGGCAGTTCTTCTCTTGAGTATGCTCCTGCCTCCCCTCGTGCTCAGCCTGGCGCGGAAGCCGTGCGTTCTGAGCCTCTTTTTCACGTGCGGCTGATAAGTCCTTTTCATAGTGGGGGGTGAGAATAACACGTAAGGATTTGAAGGTCAAGCGAAAACGGGGAACCCGGAAATCCGCGGCGCTCTCCGTACGCTCGGGGTTTCGCCCCGGATTGACAACAAACAAGTTCTTGTAAATAATTGATACCCATCAAATTCAAACGGTTTTTGAGATTCTTCGTCCGCTATGATCCTTGAAGGCGTAAAACTCATGGTCATCGGTATGGCCATAGTATATGTTTTCCTGCTTGTCCTGATGCTGAGCGTGATGCTGTCCGCGAAGCTTTTTAAGGACAGCGACGCGCGCGCGCCTTCGGACCCCGGGGCGCCCGCGAAATCCAGAAGGGACGTCATTCCGGTCATAGCCGCGGCAGTTGCTGCCTACAGGGCGAAGCATGCCGACGATGGCTGATCTTGAAAACCCCAAGGTCTTGTCATGAAGAAAATCTTGTTTCAGGATACATCCTTTCGCGACGGGTTTCAGTCCGTTTTCGGCGCCAGGGTGCTTACCGAAGACTTCATCCCGGCGGTTGAAGCCGCCAGGGAAGCCGGAATAACACACTTCGAGGCTGGAGGGGGAGCCAGGTTCCAGAGCCTGTTTCTTTACTGCGGAGAGTCCGCTTTTGACATGATGGACCGCTTCCGCGAGGCGGCGGGGCCGGATGCCAACCTGCAGACGCTCGCGAGGGGAATCAACGTCGTCGCCCTGTCCCAGCAGCCCAAGGACATGATAGATCTCCACGCCAGGATGTTCAAGAAGCACGGCATAACTCACATAAGGAACTTCGACGCCTTAAACGACGTGAGGAACCTCGAGTACTCGGGCCAGTGCATAAAAAACGCGGGCCTGCATCACCAGGCCGTGGTAACGCTCATGGAGCTTCCTCCGGGCTGCGAAGGAGCCCACGACGTTGATTTCTATATAGACAGGCTGAGGAAAATACTCGATTCGGGGCTTCCCTACGATTCCATATGCTTCAAGGACGCTTCCGGAACCTCGAATCCCCAGAAGATTTACGAGACCCTCAAGGCCGCGAGAAAGCTCGTCGGAGAGAACGTCATTCTCTGGGTGCACACCCATGAGACGGCCGCCCAGGGAGTCAATCAGTACATGGCCGCCATAAACGGCGGGTGCGACGGTATCTGCGTCGCCAGGGCCCCCGTTTCCGGGGGAACCTCCCAGCCCGACCTCATATCCATGTGGAACGCCCTTAAGGGGACGGAATACACCCTGGACGTGGACATAAGCAAGGTTCTCGAGGCCAATTCCGTGTTCAGGGAATGCATGTCCGGCTATTATTTCCCGCCCGAAGCCCTTCGGGTCTCCTCGGAGGTTCTTCTCTCCCCGATGCCCGGCGGAGCGCTTACCGCGAACACCATGATGATGAGGGACACTGGCACCCTAGATCTTTACCCGAAGGTTATCGAGGCCATGAGCGAATGCGTCGCCAAGGGTGGATTCGGAACATCGGTCACCCCGGTTTCCCAGTTCTATTTCCAGCAGGCCTACGCCAACGTCACCCAGGGGACCTGGAAGAAGATCACCGACGGTTACGGGAACATGGTGCTCGGCTACTTCGGACGCACGCCCGTCGAGCCCGACCCCGAAGTCGTGGCCATAGCGGAAGAGCAGATGGGCAAGCCCCGCTTTGAAGGCAATCCGCTCGACATACTTGAGCCCGGCGTTCCGAAGGCGACCGAGATTCTCGAAAAGGAAGGACTTCCCGTCACCGAGGAGAACATATTCATAGTCGGGGCGCTTCAGACCCAGGGCGGAAACAAGGGACTCGACTTCCTCAAGGGGAATTTCAGCGTCAACGTAAGAAAGGACAAGCCCGAGGAACAGCCTCCGCAGGGACGGGGTCCCGGCGCGAGCGTGGCGTCGAAGGTGTCCGGCACCGGGGAGAACTTCGTTATTACGGTCGACGGGAGAAGCTACAACGTGACCGTGAAGGAAGGAACTTCGGAAGTCGCTTCGGTAACCGAAGCCCCGGCCCCGAAAGCATCCTCCGCGATGGATGAGGATTCTCCCGACGTCGTGGCCGTTACGGCGAGCGTGCCCGGCAACGTGTACAGGGTGCTGGTCGGCGCGGGCGACAGGATAAAGGAAAATCAGACATTGATCATGCTCGAAGCCATGAAGATGGAAACTCCGGTCGCTTCTCCGTGCGACGGGGAAGTGGTGTCCATCGAGGTCGAGCAGGGGCAGGTCGTCGAATCCGGTCAGCTTATCCTGACCATTCTTCCCTCTTGAGCGCATGAAAAGATCCATACTTATCCTGGCGGTTCTCGCCTTTTCCCTGGGAATGTTCGCCGGCGCGCCCGACTGTCTCGGGGAGACGGCAAGCGATGCGGCCGCCGCCGCGGAGCGGACCGGGGAGCTTGCGTCTTTCTCCCAGCTTCTCAGAAACGTGGCTACCAGCACCGGCATCTACGGGTTTATCGCGGGCAACGCGTCTTCCTGGGTTAACGGGTTCGGGATGTTTCTTATGATCCTGGTGGGATTCCTTCTTCTCTACCTGGGGATCGCTAAGAAATTCGAGCCTCTTCTTCTTGTCACGATAGCTTTCGGGTGCATACTGGCCAACATTCCGCTTGCGGGGATAAACGACCCCGGCGGGGTGCTTTACTACGTGTACGACGTCGGCATAAAGACCGGCATTTTCCCCCTTCTGATATTCATGGGAGTGGGGGCGCTTACCGATTTCGGCCCGCTTCTCGCCAACCCCAAGACGGTTCTTCTGGGAGGCGCCGCGCAGTTCGGCATTTTCTCGACGCTGATCGGCGCGCTCGTGCTTGCCCGGTACGTGCCGGGAATCGACTTCTCCCTGAGCGACGCGGCGTCGATAGGAATAATAGGGTCGGCGGACGGACCGACATCCATTTACATTTCTTCGCAGCTTTCCCCGAGGCTCCTCGGCGCGGTCTCGGTCGCCGCGTATTCCTACATGGCTCTCGTGCCGATAATCCAGCCCCCGATAATGAAGGCCCTTACTTCCTCTGAAGAGAGGAAGATAAGGATGAGCCAGCTTCGTCCCGTGGCGAAAAGAGAAAAAATAATGTTTCCGCTGACCGCTCTCACTCTCTGCTTCCTTTTTCTTCCGTCCGCGGCGCCGCTCATAGGATTTTTCGCTTTCGGCAACCTGATGAGGGAGTGCGGAGTGGTAGACCGGCTCTCGGATACGACGAGAAACGCGCTTATCAACATCGTCACGATATTTCTCGGCCTCGGAGTCGGGTCGCAGCTTCTGGCCTCCGAGTTTCTCTCCCTTGAGACTCTCGGCATACTTCTTCTGGGGATCGTGGCTTTCTGCATAGGCACGGCCTCCGGGGTGCTGATGGCCAAGCTCATGAATGTTTTCTCGGAAACCAAGATAAATCCCCTGATCGGCTCTGCGGGCGTTTCGGCGGTTCCGATGGCCGCCCGCGTCTCGCAGGACATGGGGTCCAGGGAAGATCCCCAGAACGTGCTTCTGATGCACGCCATGGGTCCGAACGTTGCCGGGGTCGTGGGTTCGGCCGTGGCGGCGGGAATGCTGCTTGCGGTTTTCCAGTAAGTTTCCGGCTTTTTAGATTAGGATGTTTCCGCGGAGTCTCAAGTGAGATTTAAAGGACGATCGGCAATTATTACCGGGGGAGGAACGGGAATCGGCGAGGCGACGGCGCTTTTGCTGGCGCGAAACGGAGCCAGGGTCCTGATCGCCGGGAGAAGGGAAGAGAAGCTTAGGGAGCTGTGCGCCAGGGCGGAGGAAGAAGGTCTTTCCATGGGATACAGGGTCTGCGACGTTTCCGCGGAGGGCGACTGCGCGGCCACGGTGGAGACCGCTTTTCGCGAGCACGGAAAGATCGACATACTCTTTAACAACGCCGGCATCATTTTTTCCGGCCCCCTTCATGAAGTCGAGACCTCAAGGTTCCAGCAGATTTTCGACATAAACGTGAAGGGAGCGTTCATGATGTGCAAATACGCGATTCCTCACATGCTTTCCGCGGGCAGGGGCTTTATCGTGAACAATTCTTCCGTACTCGGGTTGAAGGGTTTCGCGGGACTTTCCGCCTACTCGGCGTCCAAGGGGGCTCTGGTGCAGCTCACAAGGAGCATGGCACTTGAGTACGCGGACAGGGGACTCAGGATAAACGCCGTCTGTCCCGGCGGGGTCTGGACGCCCATGTTCGACTCCTACCTTGAGAGAGCCGAGGACGCCGGCGCCGCCCAGGCGTTCATGGAATCGCTTCATCCCATGGGAAGGCTGGCCGACGCGCGCGAGATAGCCGAGGCGGTTATGTTCCTCTGCGACGAAAAAGTCATGTTCAACACGGGTTCGATGCTTTCCATCGACGGCGGCATGATAGCCAAGTGACCGGCGGAAGCCGGTACCGAAAACAGCTTCTTCGGTATATCCGAGGATTCACGGAAGGTCCGCTCAGGGTGTTATGTCGTTTAACCCCGGGACATCGAAAATCCGTCTCGTGTACCCGCCCGCGGCGTCGTACGTGTAGACGTAGTAGCATCCCGCGGCTATGTTTCCGTCCTCGTCAAAATCTATCGGCCCCGAAACCCCCTCGTAGTTGATGTCGTCGTTGGACGTGGTCTCGTCGGTGAGGGCCGCGGCGCATTCGGCGTAGGTAAGGCACGGGTTCCCGCCTCCCGTCACCCCCGCCATTTCGGAAACGTATTCGGAAGGATCGTCGCTTCCGGCGCTCAGTGCCGCTAGCGCAACCGCTACCACCGCGTCATACGCGTGGACGGTGAAGTGAAGAGATGGAAATTCTTCCCGGTCGAAGCGTTTTTCGAATTCTTTTCTTCTTTCCGGAGGGTCCGGCAGCGCGCACGGGCTTGTTCCCTTGAAGCCTTCGATCGCGGCCGGGTTGCCGGGGTCCACCAGTTCGTGCAGGTTCTCGGCCGCGAGCGAGTCCGAAACGTAGTATCCGGCGGTCGAGGGAACGACCCGCGAATCCAGCATTCCCTTTATCATTCTTTCCCCTTCCCCTTCCGATACGATCATTATTATGGAACCCACGTCGCCGATTCCGTCCACCGCCTCTATATCGTCAAGCACGTCCCGGGTCTTTTCGTCAAAATCCGGGTCGTCGGAGTCGTACAGCTCGTAGCTCACGGCCTTGGCCGCGGGACGGCCCCCAGAAAGCAGTTCCGCGTTAATCAGTTCCGCAAGCTTCACCCCGTAGTTGTCGTTGCGGTACACTACCAGCACTTCACCTTCGTTTCGCGCTTGGTCCACAAGGATTTTCGCCTGGAACGAGTCCGTGGGGACGGTTCTGAAGAAAAACGGGGTGCCCCCGGCCCGGGAAACTTCCCTGTTTTTTTCCGTAAGGGTGACGGAGGTGGCCGAAGGCGAAACCGCCACCAGACCGTTTTCGACAAGGAAATCAAAGATGTTAAGGGAGTTTCTCGATGTTCCGGGTCCGATTATCGCCCTCGCTCCCATGTCCAGAAGCTGTCTCGCGGAAGCAAGCGCGGCCGTTACGTCTCCCATGATGAGCTTTACGTTTCCGCCTGCCCGGTTAATGTCGTCCCTCGCGAGTTCCGCGGCCCTTACGAGCGAGGAACGCTGTTCGCTTGTCCGCAGGAGCAGGCCTATGCAGAAGGCGTTCTCGCAGCCGGAGTCAGTTTTTTCACCGGCCCCGTCGCCGCATCCCGGGGACAGGAAAAGACCGAGGAGTGCGAGGGAAACGATCAAAAACGTCGCTCTTGGGGTTCTCATGGCGAAATGAATTGCCTCCTGTGCGTTTCGTGCCTGAAATCATTACAGACTGCTTTCTAAGACTATAACCCTGAACACCTGTCAGAACAAATGCCCCGCGCCCGGCGGCCGCGAGGAAAGTCTTTTGTCTTCCGCGGTTCCGTGCGGTCAGTTCCGGTTTCCGTCCTTGACTGTTTGCGATAACCGAATTACAATAGGGGCTAATTGAAAATCGTTCTCATTTGACTGTTGCCATGCTGAAAGATTTTGAATGCACTCAGGAATCCTACGCCAGGGACGTTCTGCGGGAAAGGGGACTCAAGTCCACCGCGCAGCGCCTCGCCGTCGTTCACGTGCTTCACACGAGCGGAAAGTCGCTTTCGGTCGGAGAGATACACGACGGGGTGGTGGACATGCTCGGAGCCGCGGGGCTTGCCACCATCTACAGAACGCTTGAGATGTTCGAGGACCTGGGCATCGTGAAGCGCCTTCATTTTCCCGGCGGCGGCCACGGCTACGCGTTCTCCGAGAGCGAGCATGTCCATCACATGGTATGCGTCGACTGCAGGGGGGTTTTCGATTTTCCCGAGTGTCCGGTGGAGAGCTTTGATTACGCTTCGGTTGAAAAACAGGGATTTCGCGTGAAGGATCATTTCATACAGCTTTTCGGCCAGTGCGGAGAATGCAGGGAGCGGGTCGCGTGTTAGAGGGCCTGCCCGAACTAGGGGACTGACATTGAACATTGTTAACCAGACAAAACTCCAGAGATTTACCGATTACACGTCAATGTCGCTTGCCGGCATCTGCGCCGTTCACTGTTTTCTGATGCCCATGGTGCTCATACTGTTCCCGGTTCTGGGCTCGACGTTCCTGTTCGAGGAAATCTTTCACGAGCTGATGATTCTGCTGGTCATTCCCGCGAGCCTGGTCGCCATATTCCTCGGCTGCAGGCGCCATAAGGATTTCAACGTGATAATGCTGGGGGTGCTCGGGCTCTGTCTTCTCCTGACGGGCGCCTTCGCCGCCACGGGCTACGGAGAATCGGTCTTTACTCTTATCGGCGCCTTCGTCATGCTTTCCGGCCACCTGCGCAATTTCAGACTCTGCAGAAAAGACTGCTGCGATCACTGATTCCCGAAGAAATTTAAATTTTTTCTTGAAAACGGTTTTTTTTGTGGATAATAACCATTCACTTTTTCGAGGTCCGCAATGGGAAAGTCGTTAAACAGAGTACTTGTCAAGATGAAAAGCACCGAGAGTCCCTTCATCTACTACACTAAGAAAAACAAGATGAACACTCCTGACCGTCTTGAACTGAAGAAGTACGACCCGGTGATAAGAAAGCACGTCGTTTTCAAGGAGACCAAGTAGGAAGAGGATATCCTTATGGCCCGCCGCTGCGCTATAACGGGGAAAAAGCCCCTTTTCGGAAACAACGTTTCCCACGCGAACAACCACGTCAAGAGACGCCAGAATCCGAACCTGCACTGGAAGAGAATCTACGTTCCCGAGATAGACAGGTACGTGAGAATAAGGATTTCCGCGCGCGCGCTGAGAACGATCACCAAAAAAGGTCTCATGCCCTACCTGAGGGACGAGGGTCTTACCCTTCGGGACATAACCCGCTGATCTCTTACTGATTTACCAGATACGAAATAACGAACGGAAGAACCAGAAGGGAAACAGCCGTTCCGGCCACTATTATTGACGCGACCGTCTCGGAGTCCCTTCCGTATTTCTCGGCGAGCACGAAGTTGAAAACCGCGGGAGGCATTGCGCATTCCAGGATAACCACTTTCGCCTCCACTCCCTTAAGACCGAACAGATTCACGAACAGCGCTCCCAGAATTACGCCGAGAAATATCCTGGCGGAACCGAAGAGAAAGGAAATCCACAGCCCGGAAAGCCTCATTTCCGAGAGCTTGTATCCGAGCGAGAAGAGCATCGCGGGTATGGTAATGTCCCCGAGAAGGGCTACGGGCCTCTCGATGACCACCGGAATCTCGAAACCGGCCGAGTTTATGATTATTCCGGCCACCGTGGCGTATATGAGGGGAAGCCTGAATATCTCGCGCATGCCTTTTCCGGAACCGAGAATCAGGATTCCCACCGTGTAGTGAAGCAGCATGGTCGAGACGACGCAGAGTATCGCGATGTTGAAGCCGTACTGCCCGAACGCGAAAAGACAGAGGGGAAGACCGAGGTTTCCGGTGTTCGCGAAGACTACCGGAGGAATGTAGACCTTGGGGTCAAGCCGAAGCGCTTTCGCGAGCGCTCCGCCTATTACGATGGTGGCGAAGACGACCGCCGATATCGAGAGAAACAGCTTCGCCGTCACAGACGGGTTCATCGTGAAATCCGAGAGAGACGAGATTATCAGGCACGGCGCGGTCACGTAGACCACAAGATCGTTGATCGAGGATACGTCTATTTTCTTCGTCCTGCTGAAGAAAAAACCCGCGGCGATTACGAGAAACGCCGGCAGGACGATGTTTGCAAGCTGCGGGATCGAGGAAAGAGTCATGTTCTGCGTTTCTGCGCGGAAAAAACAAGCCGCATCCCTGACGGGACCGATGCGGCGCCATGGAAGGTGCTCAGAACCTTACCACCGAAGCGCCCCAGGTAAAGCCGGCTCCGAAAGCCGCGAACAGCACAAGGCTTCCTTCTCCTATGCTTCCCCGGCGAACCGCCTCGTCAAGGGCGAGCGGAATGGATGCCCCAGAGGTGTTGCCGTATTTGTCGAGGTTCGCGAACACTTTTTCCTCCGGGAAACCAAGCCTTTTCCTCACGGCTTCCAGAATCCTGTAGTTCGCCTGGTGCGGGACGAAGAGATCAATGTCCCCGGGAGAGACGTCTGCCTTGGCGATGGCGTCCGCGGTTGCCGACTCCATGCTCTTGACCGCGACTTTGAAAACGTCGTTTCCCTTCATCTTTATGTACTGCTCCCTGCTCTTAAGCACTTCCTCGTCGATCGGCGTTCTCGACCCTCCCGCCGGAACATAGAGAAGGTCCCAGTCGTTTCCGTCCGAACTGAGAATGGATGACAGGATTCCCGGCTCGTCAGAGGCGGTGAGAACCGCGGCCCCCGCCCCGTCACCGAAAAGTATGCAGGTTGAGCGATCCTCAAAATCAGTGACTTTCGAGAGGACGTCAGCGCCTATCGCGAGGATTTTCTCCGCGCCTCCGGATTTTATGATTCCCTGGGCAACGTGAAGCGCGTAGAGAAATCCCGAGCAGCCGGCCATAAGGTCGAAGGCGTAGGCCTTCTTCGCTCCGAGGCGGCTCTGGAGAATGCAGCCGGTTGAGGGGAAGATGAAATCCGGGGTTATGGTTCCCACTATGATCACGTCGAGCTGCTGCGCGCTTACGCCGGCGGCCTTCAGCGCTTTTTCGGCGGCTCCATAGGCGACATCGGAGGCGGCGGTGTTTTCGTCCGCGATCCTGCGTTCCTTAATTCCTGTTCTGGACGTAATCCACTCGTCGGAAGTATCGACCATTTTTTCCAGATCTGAATTGGAAAGCACGGTCTCAGGAACCGAAGAACCGGTCCCTATGATCTTTGCGTATTTCAACTTGGAACTCTCTCCGAAGCGGTTAGCGCAATAATAGTTTAAAGCCCCGGCTTTGTCAACCAGCCTGTATTTGCGCGGCGACGATCTTTTTAAGCGGTTCCGTCTCCGCCTCGTTCATCTCCGCCGTAACAGCGCAACGCGTATCGTCATCGTCGCAGAGAAAAACAAGGGAAAACGCCCCGAGTCTCGCCAGGGTGGAGAGAAAAAAGGTCTCCTCCGAAGACTCGGTGAGAAAGAAATACTCGTACTTCAGCCTGAGGTTTTTGCCCGTCGTTATCCTTATTTCCATGGCGACCGAGGGAAATTCCTCTTTTTCGACCGCGAAGAACCGGGTTGATATTTTCCGGATATCAGCAAGCGCGGCGACTTTTTCCGGGTTTTCCTTGAAAATCATCAGGCATTCCTCTCCCGTTGCGTGCGGCACGCAGCCGTAGAGAATTTGGGAAAGCGCTATCTGCAGTTCCGAATCCCGCTCAAGCGCGTCATATGCCGTCTGAGGCGTTGAAAATATGCTTGACATATTGTTTCATGAATCAGTATCATTAAGGATAGGATTAAGGTTCTTGCGGACTTTAGGTTCGTGGTCCTGGCATAGTAGTATAAAGAGTATCAGGAGGATAGATAGTCTCATGACAATACAAGGCAATGAGTTGGTGCTGTTAGCTATCGTAATTCTTATCATAGGGATAGTCCTTATGTTAAACGAAGGAGGAGGGGGGCAGCAGGCTGCCGAACCACCCGCTCCGCCGGAACCCCAGGAGCCCCAAGGCGATGCGGATCCTTTTCAGTCCGCCCAGGCGGCGCCTCAGGAGGCGAGCGCGGCAGCTCCCTCAGGAGACGCGGATCCCTTTCAGGCCCCGCAATCCTAACTGAGAAAAGCCTGCAGGTGGAAATGATTTTTCACGCTTAGAACCGGGGTTGGCCCCCGGTCGCCGCGTGAATGTATTGTGGGTGGGTTACGCTTCCCAGCAGTTCAGTATTTTTAATCATAGGAGTATTTCTTATGTCAAACGGAAAAGGAGATGCAGATCCTTTCCGGTCCGCGGCAGCGCCTGCAAGTGCCGAGGTTTCTTCAGATTCCGATTCTCCCTCGGGAGAAGTGGATCCTTTCCGGTCCGCGGTAACGTCTGCGGGTGCCGAGGTTTCTTCGGACTCCGACGCTTCCCCGGGCGAAGCGGATCCCTTTCAGGCCCCGAAGTCCTAACCGAGAAAAGTCTGCAGGTAGAAATGATTTTTCACGTTCAGAACCGAGTTGGCCTTCGGTCGGCGCGTGAATATGTCGGAGTGGATTATTCCCGCCAGCAGCTCAATTCCGTCGGCAATCCGGGGTGACGGTCTGCTGAAATAGGAGTTGGCGTCCACTATGTAGCAGTGACCTTTTTTTACCGCGCGCAGCGCGTGCCACTGCCTTACCCCGCTTGTCACGTCCTCTATTCCGTCAAGCGTTTTCTCCACGTCGAACCCGCAGGGCATCAGGATCAGGTAGTCGGGCGACGACTCGAGTATCTCATCCCAGGTTGTTTTGAACGAAGGTTCTCCCGCCCTTGAGATCAGCGGTTCTCCTCCCGCCGTCTTTACCATCTCCGGCACCCAGTGCCCGGCGGCGTAAGGAGGGTCGAGCCACTCAAGGCAGAAAACCCCCGGCCGGTACCTTTCTCCCGAGAGCTTTTTCTCCACGCTCTCGATTCTTTTGCGAAGACCGTCCACGATCTGCGAAGCTCTTTCCCCGGTTCCGGTGACTTCTCCCACAAGCAGTATGGAATCCATTATCTCCCCGACGGTTGAGGGCTCGAGAGACAGTATTTCGGGGCTGCTCCCGAGAATCTCGCGGAGTTCCGTCACCTCGTTTTCAGATACGGCGCAGACATCGCAAAGTCCCTGGGTTATGATAAGATCCGGCTTTATCTCCCTGAGGCGCTCCGAGTCGATCAGGTATACGCTTTTGCCCTCCAGGCGGCTTCTGCTTACCAATTCGTCTATCTGCGCGCCTGAGAGCTCCCCCCTTTCTTTCAGGATGCTGTTTACGACCGCGGGTTTGCCGCGCGCCCCGGGCGGGTAATCGCATTCGTGGGTTACCGCGACCAGTTCCTCTTCAAGTCCGAGGGCGAATACTATCTCGGTTGAGCTTGGAAGAAGCGAACATATTCTCATGGCGGTTATTATACAGTCCGCCGGGAAGTATCCTCAATATCTCCGGCGGCATTTCTTTTTTTGCCGCTTCGGCGTGTAAAATAGTACCCGTGAAGATCGTAACAAGATTCGCTCCCAGCCCCACCGGCGCTCTTCATGTGGGAGCGGCCCGGACCGCCATTTTCAACTGGCTTTTCTCCGCGAGTCTCGGCGGAGATTTTCTGCTCAGGATCGAGGATACCGACCGCGCGCGCTCCGAGGAGAAATTCGAGCGGCAGATTATCGAATCGCTTGAGTGGCTCGGGCTTCGGTGGCGGGGGGAGATCGTCCGGCAGTCGGAGCGGCTTGACGATTACGGACGGCTTGCCGAGCGGCTCATTGACGAGGACAGGGCGTACAGATGCTACGTTACCGCCGAGGAGCTTGCGCGGAGAAGGGAAGAGGCTAGGGAGAAAGGCGAGGTCTTCAGGTACAGGAGGGAGTGGTCGCAGCTCGGCGCGGCTCCCGGAAAACCTTACGCCGTAAGGCTTTCCGTGTCCCCTGGAGAGAAGATTTCCGTTGAGGACCTCGTGCGCGGCGGGATAGTCTTCGACTCTTCCGAAATAGAGGACTTCGTCGTACTGAAAGCCGACGGGTTCCCGACCTACAACTTCGCCGCGGCGGTTGATGACGCGCGGATGGAAATATCTCACGTCATAAGGGGCGATGACCACATAATAAACGCTCCGAGACAGATGCTGATAGCCGAGGCGCTCGGTTTCGCAAAGCCGAAGCTCGCCCATGTTCCGATGATACTCGGCGCCGACGGGAAGAAACTCTCAAAGCGCCACGGCGCGGAATCCGTCACGGAGTACCGGCTGCGCGGATATCTTCCGGAAGCGGTGCTTAACTATCTCGTGAGGCTGGGCTGGTCTTTCGGGGATCAGGAGATCTTCACGGCGCGGGAGCTTGTCGAGAAATTCAGCCTGAAAGGCATCGGAAAATCTCCCTCGGTGTTTGACCCAAAGAAATTTCTCTGGCTTAACGGAAAGTACCTGAGGGACCTGACCGTGGAGAGCATATCGGAGAAAATAGTTCCCCTCATCGCGCAGAAAGGACTCCCCCGGCCGTCTTCCGAGCGGCTTCTCAAGATAGTCGCGCAGATGCGCGAGCGCTCGGAGACCCTTAACGCGATAGTGGATCAGTCCCTTTACTTTTTCACCGACGATTTCGAGTACGACGAAAAGGCGGCGGAGAAATTTCTGGTGGAGCGAAACGGCGGGATTCTCGGGCTTCTGGCGGAGGAGCTCTCCCGGGTGGAGAACTTCTCCCATGACGGCATTCACGGGGGTTTCGAGCGCGTGATGGAGCGGACCGGTCTCGGGCTCGGGAAAATAGCCCAGCCCGCCAGGGTCGCGCTTACCGGTTCGACGAAGAGCCCCGGAATATTCGACGTCGTCGAGATACTGGGCAGAGACGCCGTGGCGCTTCGCCTCGCGAGGGCAGTTGACTTCATAAGCTCCCGAGGTGCCTCGGGATGAAAATATACGGGCTCACGGGAAACATAGGTTCGGGAAAGTCGACCGTGGCGGCGATTCTGCGCGAGCTCGGGGCCTTCACCGTGGATGCCGACGAGGTGGCGAGGGAAATCGTGCGGCCCGGGGAGCCCGCGCTCTCGGAAATCGTCGACTGTTTCGGCCGGGAGGTTCTCCGCGCGGACGGGACGCTTGACCGCGGCGTCCTTGCCGGAATGGTGTTTTCGGACGAGGGGGACCGCAGGCGGCTCAACGCGATAACCCATCCGAGGATTCTTGAGCGGATAAAGGAGAGGATATCCGCCCGGAGCGGCGGGCCGATGGTGTTTGTCGAGGCGTCGCTTGTAGACCGCGGAAGCGGCGGTCTTTCCGACCTGATAGACGCCCTGGTGGTAGTCACGTGTCCCGGCGAACTGAGGCAACGCAGGGTGGCGGCCCGCGACGGAATGGCGCCCGGGGAAATCCGCCGCCGCATGGACTCCCAGGTTTCCGAAGCGGAAAAGGCGTCCCAGGCCGATTTTCTGATAAAGAACTCCTCCGGCATGGAGAGTCTGCGCGCCCAGGTGCGCGCGCTGTTCGAGGCTCTCCGCGCCGCTGAACCTTGAAACGGCGCCCCTGCGTGTTATGATTCACTGATCCGTTTTTCACTGTGAGTGGGTCTGGAGTACATCCGATGAAAGAAAAAGTCAGAATTCTTGAAGACAAGGAAAAAGAGGCGAACCTGGGCGGCGGCGAAGCCAGGATCAAAAGACAGCACGATTCCGGCAAGCACACGGCCCGGGAGCGGATAGCCGAGCTTCTCGACAGGGATACTTTCGTTGAACTCGACAAGTTCGTCCTGCACGGCTGCACGGACTTCGGCATGGAGAAAAAGAGAATCCTCGGCGACGGCGTGGTTACGGGGTACGGAAAGATTGAAGGGCGCCAGGTGTTCGTCTACGCACAGGACTTCACGGTTTTCGGCGGTTCCCTGGGCCTTGAGCAGGGAAAGAAGATATGCAAGATAATGGATCTGGCGCTCTCGACCGGGGCGCCGATCATAGGGCTTAACGATTCCGGCGGGGCGAGAATCCAGGAAGGGGTGAAGAGCCTCGGCGCGTACGGAGAGATATTTCTTCGAAACGTGATCTCCTCTGGAGTCATACCCCAGATATCCGCGATCATGGGCCCGTGCGCGGGAGGGGCGGTTTACTCCCCGGTAATGAACGATTTCACGGTCATGTCGAAAAACACGAGCTACATGTTCGTTACGGGTCCCGACGTGATCAAGACCGTTACCCATGAAGAGGTGTCTTCGGAGGAACTCGGCGGCGCCATGGTCCACAATTCCGTAAGCGGCGTCGCGCATTTCGCCTCGGAGGACGACGACGACTCGATGGAGATAATAAAGGAACTCCTCGGTTTTCTCCCCTCGAACAACATGGAGGACCCGCCGGTGATTCCCTGCGACGACCCAGCGGACAGAAAGGAGACGGATCTTCGCGGGCTTATCCCCGACAACCCCAACAAGCCTTACGACATTCTGGACGTGATCCGGCCCATAGTAGATCATTCGTACTTCTTCGAGGTGCAGGAGCACTACGCGAAGAACATAGTGATAGGGTTCGCGAGGATGAACGGGCAGCCGGTCGGCGTGGTGGGAAACCAGCCCAAGGTGCTCGCGGGGTGTCTTGACATAGACGCCTCGGTCAAGGCGGCCAGGTTTGTTAGGTTCTGCGACGCCTTCAACATTCCCCTTCTTACTTTTGTCGACGTGCCGGGTTTTCTCCCCGGAACCTCGCAGGAATGGGGGGGAATCATAAGGCACGGCGCGAAACTGCTTTACGCCTACTGTGAGGCCACGGTTCCGAGAATTACCGTGATAACCAGAAAGGCCTACGGAGGAGCTTACGACGTCATGTCCTCAAAGCACATAAGAGGAGACGTGAACCTCGCCTATCCCACGGCGGAGATAGCGGTCATGGGGCCCGACGGGGCCGTGAACATAATCTCCCGCGGGGAAATAGCCGCCGCGGACGACCCGGACACGGAGAGAATCAGGCTCATCGAGGAGTACAAGAAGAATTTCGCGAATCCGTACCGCGCCGCGAGCCTGGGCTACATAGACGAAGTCATAAAACCCGAGGAGACGAGACCGAGAGTGATAGCGGCGCTTGAGATGCTGAACGGAAAAAGGCAGACGCTTCCCCCGAAAAAGCACGGGAACATTCCCCTCTGAGCGGCCGGGTGAGAAAATGTTCAAGAAAATACTGATAGCGAACAGGGGAGAGATAGCGGTAAGAATCATCAGGGCGTGCCGGGAGCTCGGAATCGCCACGGCGGCGGTCTATTCGGACGCCGACCGCGACGCTCTTCACGTCATGCTCGCGGACGAGGCCTACCATATAGGGTCGTCGAAACCGTCTGAGAGCTACCTGGTCGGGGAGAAGGTGGTTGCGGCCGCCAAAAAAGCCGGGGCCGAGGCCATACACCCGGGGTTCGGGTTTCTTTCCGAAAACGATTCCTTCGCCGAGCTGTGCGAGAAGGAGGGCGTGGTTTTCATAGGGCCTTCCGCGGAGGCGATAAGGCTCATGGGGGACAAGGTGACCGCGAGAAAGATAGCGAGGGAAGCCGACATACCCCTTGTTCCCGGGTCCGAGGGAGCCGTGTCCGATGTCGAAGCCTCCAGGGTGGCGAGGAAAATCGGCTACCCGGTGATGATAAAGGCTTCCGCGGGCGGAGGCGGGAAGGGAATGAGGCTCGTCAATTCCAAGGAAGAGTTCAAGTCGTCCCTCCGGATGGCAAGGAGCGAGGCGTTCTCATCTTTCGGGGACGATTCCGTATTCATAGAGAAGTTCATTCAGACTCCGAGACATGTCGAGGTTCAGGTTCTCGGGGACAGGCACGGAAACCTGCTGCACCTGTTCGAGCGGGAATGCTCTATACAGAGGCGTCACCAGAAGGTGATAGAGGAGGCCCCCTCGGGATTCATAAGCCAGAAGACGAGAAAGAGCATGTGCGAAGTCGCCCTCCGCATAGCAAAGGCGGTCGACTATTTCGGAGCCGGCACGGTCGAGTTCATAATGGACCAGGAGGAAAACTTCTATTTTCTGGAGATGAACACCAGGGTGCAGGTCGAGCATCCGGTCACGGAAATGATCACGGGAATCGATATAGTGAAATGGATGATAAGGATAGCCTCGGGAGAAAAACTGCCTTTCACACAGTCCGCCGTAAAAATGCAGGGCCACGCTCTTGAATGCAGGGTTTACGCGGAGGATCCCGCTACCAATTTTCTTCCCTCGCCGGGAACCCTTCAGTACGTGCGGGCTCCAAGCGGCCCGGGAGTGAGAGACGACTCGTCCGTTTACAGCGGCTGCGAGATAACGTCTTTTTACGATCCGATGCTCTCAAAGCTTGTCGTCTGGGGAAATTCCCGGGAGGACGCGGTAGACAGGATGCTCTCCGCCCTGAGGGAATACGTGGTCCTGGGAGTGAGAACCAATCTCGGTTTTCTGATCAGGATGATGCGGGACCCGGAGTTCCGCAAGGCGCAGATCGACACGGGTTTCATAGAAAGACATCCGGAACTTCTGGTGCCCGGGGAATCCGATCCTGAAATCGTACTCATGGCCGCCGCCGTTGCCATGAACGGCGGCTCGAACCAAATTGTGCAGGGGAAAGCCGCTGCTTCTTCAGGCTGGAAACTTTTCGCCAGAAGGGCCGGCGTATCCGGGAATCCGCTTTTATGACGTACACTTTCAAACTGGGAAACAAGACCTACAAGGTAGGCTTCGAAGAGAAGGAAGGACTGAGCCTCTTCAGCATGGACGAAGAGCAGAAGGAACTGGAGTTTCTGCGCATAGACGAGAGCACCTATTCGATTCTGGTCGACAACCGGAGCATCACCGTAGGGATATTCAGGGAAGGAAAGAAGATACAGGTTTTCCACGAGGGAGATCTCTACGAGATGGAGGCCGTTTCCGGAAGGGACGCTTCCCAGACAGAAGGCGCGGGGAGCCTTAACATAACGGCGCCGATGCACAGCAGGGTAGTGAAAATCCTGAAAAAAGAGGGGGACAAGGTCGAGGTCGGCGAAAGCGTCGTGGTGGTCGAGGCCATGAAAATGGAAAGCGAGCTCAAGGCTTCCGTTTCCGGAAGCGTGAAGGAAATAAGGGTTGAAGAGGGCAAGACGGTCGAGAAAGACGCTGTTCTGGTCGCCCTTTCGGCCGAGGAGGAAAAGTGACATGAAGAAAACTTGCGGAGGAATTCTGAACAAGACCGCGGCCGTTTTTTCGGCGGCTGTTTTCGCGGTTCTGGTTCTCGGATCCTCGTGCGGGGACACCGACGATGTGCTCACAGTCGGCGTCGCCTTCCCCCTTTCGGGAGTGTCGAAGGGCCTCGGGGAGAACATGAAAAAAGGCGTCGAACTCGCCTTGGAGGAGATCAACGCGTCGGGCAGGGCGGATTTCCGCCTGATCTTCAAGGATACCGAGGGCACCCCGGACGGAGCGAAGAAGGCCTTCAGGAAGCTTATTGACGAGGAGGCCGTGAGCGCTATAATCGGTCCGTGGAGTTCCGCCTCAACGACGATAACCGCCCCGGTCGCGAACCAAAGCGGGGTGGTAGCCATAAGCCCGACCTCGGCCGCGAGCCCGGAGGGGATCACGGCTCCCGGCGATTTCATATTTCGCACTTCCCTCACGGTGGACAAGCTGGTGCCCGAAGGGATAAGCAGGACCAAAAACGCCTTCGGCTACTCAAAGGCGGCGACCATAGTCAATGAAGATGATCCTTTTTCCATGAGTAGCAACGCCGAGGTGCTTAAGGCACTCAAGGGGCACTCGGATGTGGAGATAGTTACAGAACAGACTTTCATCCGCAAAAAGAATAATCCCGACCTTCCCGATCTTACGGAGCAACTGCGCGCCATAAAGGACTCGGGCGCGGACGTGGTGTTCGTTTCGGCGCTTTCTCCGGGGCGGCAAGGCGTAATAGTCAAGGCACGCGAGATGAGCATACAAGCCTACCTGATCGTAAGCCTGCTCACGGCGACGGACGTGGCGAAGGCCGAGGAAGCCCTGAAGGGATCGACCGAGAAGGTCGTCACCGTTGCGAGCTGGGTAGCCGACAGAGAGTCCTCTTTCGTCAGCAGCTACAGCGCGAAATACGGAGAGACCCCCGACGCGTACTCGGCGCGCTCCTACGCTTCCGCCCGGATACTGTCCGCCGCCATCGCAAATGCTTCTTCCCGCAGTTCTGAGGGCATCAGGGCGGCCCTGCAGATGATGGATGCTCCGGGAACCGGTCTGGACACCATTTTCGGGAAATTTTATTTTGACCGTAACGGGGACGGGGTCTACAGCCCCGTGGTGAAGGTGGTCCGCGACGGCGGGTTTGCTGATATCGCCCCCGGAGACGGACAGTCATCAGAGGAGATTTGACATGAAAAAAATAACCGTCTTTATGCTTGCCGCCGCGATACTGCTTCTCGGTTCCCTCTCCTGCGGCCAGAACGAAACCGGCGAGATTCGCGTCGGCGTCGTCGTTCCCCTTACCGGTCCGCTTTCCTCAAACGGCCTGCAGATGAAAAACGGCATGGAGCTTGCCCTTGGGGAAATTAACGGGTCGCCGCTGCTTGGCGGAAAAGAAATCAGGTTCATAGTTAAGGATTCCGAGGGCACCCCGGACGGCGCGGAAAGAGCCTACGGAACACTTATCGAGCAGGACAAGGTGGTCGCCGTGCTCGGTCCGTTCACCTCATCCGCCACCGAAAGAATCATTCCGGTCGCGCAGCGAAACAAGGTTGTGGCTTTCAGTCCCACATCCGCTGCGCGCGGTCTCAGCGCCAGAAGCGGTTTTCTGTTCCGCACTTCTCTGACCGTCGACCCTCTTGTGCGGGCCGGCGTCGGGGTTACCACGGAGCGGCTGCGGTACGATAACGTGGCCACGATAGTGAACGAATCCGACAAGTTTTCCTCAAGCAACCACGAGAAAGTGAAAGAGGAGCTTGGAAAGCATGGTGTGAGGGTTGTGAGCGAACAGACCTATTCCCGAACCGGCGCCGCCGGACTTCCCGACCTGACCGCGCAGTTGACCGACATGATAAATGCCGTTCCTCGGCCCGAGGCTCTTTTCATATCGTCTCTGGCTCCGGGTCGCAGGGGGGTTATGGTTCAGGCGCGGCGGCTCGGAATGGATATTCCTTTTCTGGTCACCCTGTTCACCTCAGATGACATAAGTGAAGCGAATGCCGCTTACCCGGGCGCCGCTGAGGGCGCGATTACCTTTACGACCTGGATCGCCGCTGTTGACACCCCTGAGAACCGCAGGTTTCTCAGGAATTACCGGGAAAAATACGACGGTGAGCCCGACGCCTTCGCCGCGCTGTCCTACGCCGCTGCCCACATACTGGCGGAAGCTATTGCCGCCGCTTCCTCAGCCGACCCGGAAGCCATACGCGACGCGATGGCCGATATCAGAACGGAGACGCTTTTCGGCGAATTTTATTTTGACCGTAACGGGGACGCCGTTTACGAACCGGTGATAGCAGTGGTGAAAAACGGCGAATTCGAGGTCTTCGGGCCTTAGCCAGATCGGCATGCTGAATAGCGGGCGCCTCGTGCTCGGGGGAGAGGGTTTCGGCGGAACGTTTCGCAGAGGGCGGCATTTCAAGGCTGTTTTTTTATGAAGACACTTAGAACTTTTCTTTCGGTTTTCTGCGTTCTGCTCTTTGTTTCCTGCGGTTCCGGGAACAAGGCCCCTGACGCCGCGGATATTTCCCGCAAGGACACTCTCAACATAAACATCGGCACCGAACCTCCCACGCTTGACTGGTCGCTTGCCACCGACGGCACCTCTTTCACGATCATAAACAACATAATGGACGGTCTCGCGGCGTTTGACGAAAAATACGAGCCCGTGCCCGCTCTCGCGCGAAGCTGGCGGATAAGCGAGGACGGAAGAACCTACACTTTCAAAATAAGGGAAAAAGTTCTCTGGACCGACGGAGCGCCGCTTCGGGCCGGGGATTTTCTCTATTCATGGGAAAGGATCCTCAATCCCGAAACCGCCGGAAGCTACGCCTATTTTCTTTTTGACATAAAAAACGCCAGGAAATTCAACTCGGGGGAGATAAAGGATTTCGGCAAAGTCGGGGTAAAAGCCCCGGATGAACATACCCTTGTCGTCACTCTTGAAAAGCCGAGGGCCTATTTCCTTAGCCTGGTCACTTTCATGTCCACTTTTCCGATGAGAAAGGATGTTGTCGAGAAGCACGGAACCAGGTGGACCGAAGCCGCGAACATGGTGACCCTGGGACCCTACAGGCTAAAGGAGTGGAAGCATCACAAGGAAGTTCTTATCGAGGAGCATGGAGGCTACTGGGGGGAGAAGCCCAGAAGCGCCAAGAAGGTGAAGATGATAATGAACGAGAATCCCGTATCCACCCTGGCCCTTTATGAAAGCGGTGAGCTAGATTTTCTTGACAGCAGGGGAATGCCCCTGCTTGAGGTTCCGAGGCTTATGAAGCTTCCGGATTTTAGGCAGAGCGTGGTTTTCAGGAACAACTACGTGGGGTTCAACACCGAGAAAGCCCCGTTTGACAATCCCCTGGTGAGAAAAGCTTTCGCGAGTTCGATAGACAGGGAAAGCCTCGCGGGACTTCTCCAAGGGGCGGGAGTGCCCGTAACTTCATGGATACCGATCGACATGCTCGCCCACAATCCCCGGATCGGCATTTCATTCGATGTGCGTAAGGCGAGGAAATTTCTCGAGATGGCCGGCTACCCGGGCGGAGAGAATTTTCCGAAGACCTCTTTTCTTTATCCGGATACCGGAAACAACAGGATCGTAGCGGAAGCGTTCCAGAGCATGTGGAAGGAGCATCTCGGCATTGAAGTCAAGCTCGTGAACCAGGAGTGGGCTGTCTATCTGAGCACGCTCAGAACGAATCCTCCGCCCGTATTCAGGGCCGGGTGGCAGGCGGATTTCCCGGATCCTCACAATTTCATGAATCTCTTTGAATGCGGAAGCGGGAATAACCGTACCAGGTGGTGTGATCCGGAGTACGATCGATTAGTGGAGAAGGCGGCCGGGATTCTGGACCGCGGCCGAAGAACGGACCTTTACGACAGCGCCCAGAGAATTCTCGCGGAAACCGGCGTCCCGATAGTTCCTTATCTCAACTCGGTTCAGCAGAACATGATCAAGCCGTACGTAAAAGGGCTTGAACCTGACCGCCTGAATTTCCTTTACTTCAGCAGAGTCGAGTTTGCGGACCATTCCGCATCCGCCAGGCGCTGAGAACCCGGGGCCCGGTGAGGGTGCCTCTGCGGATTAAGCGATAGCGTCTATCTTGGCGGTCACCTTTTTCGTGTTTCTTGCGGCAAGTCTTGCTATCATCAGTCCTGCCAGAAACCAGGCGATGAAACTGTCAATGATGATGACCGCTACGTAGGGAGTCGGAAAACCGAACCAGTTCCAGTAGGGAAAGTGGCTTATGAAACCTATGGCCGCTCCTACCAAGGCAACGAACCCTACGCGTCCCCAGTAACCCAGGCCGGCCGTCTGGGAGAGCAGATACATAACGATCAGAACGCTTACGAGGTCGCCGACGAACTGGGCCAGAAGCTGCGTTGTCATGGCGGGGGGCGTAGCCTGAGGGATGGCGTTTACGAAGGCGGCGGTTTCTCCCGCCTTGTGGTCCTTATGCGAGAACGGCAGATAGTAAATGCCCGGATTCGGTGCATTCGCCTCTATGGTTTCGGCAACTTCGGACTCGTTGGTAAATTCATTGGCTACCATCTGGTGCCATGGAAGAACCATCCATGACAGCGCTCCCCAAGCTAAAAGAATTATCGCAGAAGCTATGACAGCGGCCGTTTTCCTCAAAAACGCTTTTCCTTCAAGTTTTTTAATCTGGCTACCCTGCCGACCGCGCATTCTGACTTTCCGCCATACCGAAACCACAGCGTCGGCCCTTAGTACCAACCATTACTTCCTATTCTAACGAATTACCAGAAAAGTATCAACGGTATGTGTTATCCATGCCAATGATACATTATCTGTCCGCTTTTCGGTAGAGAGGTTGTCCGGGTGTGTTTTTTCCATAAGAGAAAATATCAATGGATGAAACGGAGTCTGCGCGGAAAGTCAGGATGAATCAGTTCGAGAGAGTTTACAACGGATGAAACCACGGGAAGCCGACACGGAAAAAGGAGGCCAGGGCGCTTGGAATAGCGGAGAGAACGTCTCGTTGTTGCATGATCCGTTACGACAGCGAGAGGGCTTTTTTCGTTGCTCATGAGGGGACCTGGGGCAGTTCCAAAAGGGTGCGGTACTGTCGGGACGCAAGGGGGAATATTCTCAAGACTCCACAGTGACAGGGATTCTCACTGGGATGAGTTTCCGAGGAAGACGGGGGTTTGGCAACTGCTTCTTCGTAACGCGTTTTAACCCGTTATTGCGGCTATGGCATCAGAACGGGATTCGAACACCTCAATGATTTTTTCAAAACCTGCGATCTTGAAAATTTCTTTTACGGAATCGGACAGGGAACACAGCACTAATCCCGCATTTCTGCCCTGGAGCGTCTTTGCGACAAGCATAATTGAACGCAATCCCGCGCTGTTGATGTAGGACAGCTTTTCAAGATCCAGGACTACGAGATTGTCGGAGGCGATGATTTCCTTGTACAGGTTATCGTGGAATTCCCGCGCGTTCATGCCGTGAACCTGGCCAGCTGCGCTTATTACCAGGACCCCTTTGATCTGGTCGGCCTGCAACCTGACTTGATTGTTCTGAATGACCATATGTTTGGAGAAACCCGTTGAAGCGTTTCTTGAAAGCTTATTTGAAGTAAGGAATTATCTCTTTTGAGTAAGTCTCAAGCGCCAGGTCCGGATCGGGGCTGAACCTGTAGAACAGCACGAAATTCCTTACTCCGGCGTCTATGAACTTCTCGATCTTTTCTATGCAGTCTTTTTTCGACCCCGTAATGGTGAAATCAAGTATGGCTTCTCTCGGGAAAAGCTGCCCGAGCTGCCTGAACCTCTGCCTTCCCTCTTCATCCGTCGGCACTATGTTGAAGTAGTTAAGACCGTGATATTCTTCGGGTATCTCGACATCGTAGCCGGCCTTGAGCAGCTGGTCCTGCATAACCAGCACGTACTTGAAGGGTTCGAGAGTCTCGTAGGCGGCGTCAACGCTTTCTCCAAGAGACGTGAATACCCACAGGGCGGGGTCAAAACCGTCGTCAAGCGATCTTCCCGCATTGTCCGCCGCCGCCTTTATCTCCCCGAGGTAGCCGGAATAGAGATCGGGGTTCAGGTCTATCGGCAGCCATCCGTCGCCTTTTTCTCCCGTCAGCTGAAGCCCCTTGGGCGTGTGGGTGGCCATGTAGAACGGTATCTTGTTCCTCTCGTAGGGTTTTATCTGCAGAAACGCGTTTTCAAGGCTGTAGAACTTTCCGTCAAAATCCACGGGTTCGTCGGTCTTCCAGAGAAGTTCCATGACTTCTATGGATTCCCTGAGTTTCGAAAGAGGTTTTCCCCACTCGATTCCGAACGCGTCAAGATTCATCGATTCCCCGACTCCGAGGGAGAGCACCACCCTGCCCTTTGAGAGCTGATCGACGGTCGCGAGCCTCTGGGCGAAAACGGCGGGATGCATCCTGTGAGGATCGGAAACCGTTCCCAAGGCTATGTTTTCCGTTTTCATTGCCGCCGCCGCCGCCACGGTCCACGCCTCGGGAGCAATTGCCTGCGGCGCCACGAAAAGCAGATGGTCGGGGTACCATATGGTGTCGAATCCAAGCTGGTCGGCTTTTACCGAAAAGTTTACGAGTCCGTCAACGTCGGCTCCCGGCATCGGAGCCGAAAGTCCGAATTTTATTTCTTTTCCCATTCTATGGCACCTCGATTATGGTTTTGGAAGTAGATAGCGATCACGGTAGAATTATGGTTAATTTGCTCTCTAAACGCAAATAACCCAGCGAATGTCCCGGAGGTATGAAATGAAATTCGGAGTCGGGCTCTTCAGCATGCAGACCCACAAGGATCTTGATTACCGCCATGCGGATCTTTACAGAAATTCCCTTGAGCACGTGAAGCTTGCCGAAGCGGTGAATTTTGATTCAGTCTGGCTTTCCGAGCATCATTTTCTCGAGGACGGTTACTGCTCTTCGCCCCTCGGGATGGCCGCGGCGATGGCCGCCGTGACCGAGAGGGTGAGAATAGGCACCGGAGCCTTCATACTCACGCTTCATAACCCCGTGAGGGTGGCCGAAGACGCCGCCACGGTCGATCTCATTTCCGGCGGAAGATTCGATCTGGGAGTCGCTATAGGATACAGAAAAGAGGAATTCGAGGGGTTCGGAATCCCGATGACGCAAAGACCCTCGAGGATCGAGGAAGGCATAGAGGTAATCGAGAAATGCTGGGAGGACGGCCCTTTTTCCTATGAGGGCAAGAGGTTCAGCTTCTCGGACATAGACGTCACTCCCAAGCCCGTGCAGAGACCCATACCCATATACATAGGGGCTTTCGAGGAACCCGCCGTGCGCCGCGCCGGGCGCCTCGGGTACCCGCTTCTTATCGGTCCCGGAAGGACGGTTCCCATGATAATGGACACTCTGGGATGGTATGACGACGAGGCCGAGAAGGCCGGCCGCGACCCGTCCGGAGCGGAGCACATACTGCTTCGGGAAACCTACGTGCGCGAAAGTGCGGAAGAGGCCGTCGCGGGCGGAACCGAGTACGTAATAAACATGTACAGGTTTTACCTTAGCCTCGGCGTCAAGATAGTGATAAGGGGAAAAAACATAACCGACCCCGACGACCCTTTCTTCGAATACATGGCCGAAGACCGTTTCATGATCGGCACTCCCGAGCACTGCGCCCGGGAGGCAAGGAAATACGCTGAGAAAACGGGAATCCGCAACATAATGTGCAGGATGGTGTTTCCCCAGGCTCCCGCCGAGGTAATAGCGCACTCGATTGAGCTTTTCGGAAAAGAGGTTATTCCCGAATTCAGGCCTTGACCCGCTTGGCTACCGGACTATTGAAACTCCGGAAATCATGCTGAACCCCGGGGATGAGAAGCCGAAAACATCTTCGTAATCCTTGTTGAACAGGTTGTCGATTCTTGAGAACAGCCTGATTTTGTCAACAAACCTTTTCACGCTGATTTCGTAGGAAGCCGCAACGTCGACGATGAAAAAAGAGTCGTTTTTCACTCTGGTGCCTGGAAATCCGCTCCAGTCCACATCATCTCTGCCGCCTACGTAATTTCCCGAAAGGCTGAAGTCAAAAGCGTTTTTTGAATAGCCTGCGTTAAATGAGAACGAATGCTCGGGTATCCGTATGAGCTTTTCTCCTTCGGAAAAGGACGCGGACCCCAAGCCGCCGTCATCGGTTACCTCGGTTTTAACATACGTGTAAGCCGCGCTTAAGATTAAGGCGCTGCTCGGGTAAAGACGGATTGCAGCTTCCGCCCCCTCTGACTTCGCGCGGCTTATGTTCTCGTAATTGGTGCCGTTTTCAAACGGCGTGAAGCTGTATGCAATAATGTTTTTGAATTTGTTTTGGAAGAAGCTCAAATCAAGTTCCACCGTGTTGTCAAACAGCGGCTGGTTAAAGCCTACTTCCGCGGTCAGGGCTTCTTCGGGTTTCAGATCCGGGTTGGGTACCGTTTCGAAAGCCGTGCTGAAATTTTCAAAAAAATTCGCCTCCTTGATTCCCCTGCTGATTCCTCCCCTTATCCCGGTTCCGGATTCTTTTATCTTCCACTTGGCGAAGACGCTCGGACTCCACTCGCCCCCGAACGCCTCGTTGTCGTCATATCTTATGCCCGCCGTTACGAAGAACATATTAAGCAGCCCAAAGTTGTTCTGGGCGTAGAAAGCGTAGTTTTTCCTTGATTCGTCCAGAGAGTCCGTCTTGAAGCTTTCCTTTTCGTACTCGAAACCCGTTGAGGTTACGCTTGAGATCTGATCGAAGCTGACAAAAAAGCTTGACCCGTACTCAAGCGATATTCTTTTATCAAGAGTGTCAAACTCTGATTCGAACCCGTCCAGTTCAATGGGCTCGGGACCGTCATAACTTTCCCGGTCAAGTTTCGTGTATCCGATCTTAAAGGAATTCTCCCACCACCGCGTCGGGGAAAAAACAATGTCCGAACCCGTGACGAGCGATTTTTCTTTTGTCTGGCTGTCGGGATCAGCGAACGCGTCAAGCCTGTCCCCCGCTCCCGCGGTCGGGAATTCAAACTTTGAATCTCTGTATATGGAAAAAAAGGAGAGATTTAAATTGTCGCTTGCTTCGAGATTCATGGCTGCCGTGAAGTTATTGTTTTTGTAATCGTTGTTGATTTCTAAAATGCCCTCGTCAACGATTCTTTGGTGAGAAAGAAAGTAACCCAGTTTTTCGAAGCTGCCCGATACGCTTGAGGAATGCTCAAGTATCATGGCGTCTTCGGCGCGGAATCCCAGGGCCACGGAACCTGTCTTTCTGATTTTTCCGCTGCCGCGCTTTGTTATTATGTTTACAACGGAAGACGTCGCGTCGGAACCGTAAAGAGAAGAGTGCGCGCCCTTTATTATCTCTATTCTCTCTACGTTTTCAGTTGTAAGGGAAGAGATGTCAAAATCCCCTCCGCCTTGGTTTATCTGAACGCCGTTTATCATCACAAGGTTATAGTCCGACTGGCCTCCCCTTACAAAAATCGATGAGTTACCTCCACGACTTCCCGCGCCGACTACGTTGAATCCGGCAACTCTCGAAAGTATCGACGAGATGTCTTTTTCCCCGCTTCTCTCGATTTCTTCTCTGTCAATGACGGTAACGGTAGATCCGAGACGTTCGGCGTCAATCCAGGTTTTTGTTCCCGTAACTACAATCTTTTCCACTTCGGTTTCCTCCGAAAACCCCGCGGACGGAAACAGAATCAGGATCAAAATAAAGGTGAGAAATATGTTAAGTCTGTTCATTCTTGGCTCCTCTGAGTGCTGGCAGATGGCTTTCCCCGGAAGAGCGGTTAAATGAATGAACACATGGGGCGGAAAACAGAAACCGCGCGGACGCGCCGGAAACAGGAAATGCGTTTTCGATGTCCATACGCCTAACTCCCGAGGCAAAGCTGCTGGATTGACGCAGGCAGGTCTTCCGACTTAAAGGGTCGCCTGTTATGGAAACAGGGCGGCTTTTCCGGATAAGGCCTTCCCGGCTGTACTTTAAGCCAGTGACCCGAAACGCAGATGCGTTCCGCATGGGTACCGGAAAAACCCTTGTTACGGCTGCGGGAACAGTTCGGGATTCTCACCCGATTCCCTTAACCTGAATCTGGATATAACCATACAGGCTGGCCGCTGGGGTGTCAAAAGCTTCAGGCCGGCGGGAGATGTCGTCAGGAATCGCTTTGGGCCGCGGAACCGAGCATCCGGTCAAGCTCCCCTGAACGCTCGAGGGCCGCAAGCTGGTCGTAGCCTCCTATGAACTGCCCGTTTACGAAGATCATGGGCACGGTTCTCCAGTTAAGGCTTTCGACAAGCTCTTCTCTTTTTTCCGGATCCTCATCAAGCCTTATCTCTTCGTAATCCACCTGTTTTTTCTCAAGGAGTCTTTTCGCCCTTTTGCAGTAAGTGCAGTAAAGACTTGTGTATATCGTTACGGGACTCAATATCGCACCTCTAGGTCCTATGATGCTTGGTTTTTGGCATGCATTCAAGTATTTTAAGCCTTTACGCCTCCCGGAAGGACCGGGGAGTTATCATATCATGCGCAAAGAAGCCTTTTTTTTAATCGCGTTTTCGCTGGTTTTCCTTGTGAGTTCGTGCTCCGCGACGAAGATTCTGCTGAATTACGCCTCGGGGGATGACAGGAAATCCGGAAAGATGAGGGACTGGGTTTACACCGCGGAGCGAAACAGCTACCGCGTCGCGCCCCTTTCGCAGGACTGGGAAAAGGTGCCGATAGAAGGCGGGGACATGGCTTTTTACAACCCGGCGAGCGATCTCATCCTGACGGTAAGTTCGCTCTGCGCGGGTCGGGATTACGATCTTCAGACGCTTTCGGATTCCCTGGCGGTCGGCCTCGCCAAGAAGCGGATTAAACTGCGAAAGGATATCGAGGTCGGCGGCGCCGCGGGACTTTACACCGAGTACGAGGCATCGCTTGGGGATGAGAGTTTCGCTCTCGCGACGGTCGTGCATAAATCCGGCAAATGCGATTACGATTTCAGCTATTCCGCGGCCCCGGCCGACTTCAAGGCGAATCTCGAGGAATTCATCGATTTCGTTTCAGGTTTCGAGGAGCTCTGGGCCAGATGAGCAGGTTCGTATACGAAGTTGCCGACAGGCTCCTTAACTTTGTCTTCGGCGTCGGGGAAGTCTGCTTTTTCTTCTGGAACTCGATCGTGGCCACCGTCACTCCTCCCTACGATTACGGTCTTCTGACGGCCCAGATATACGATATAGGCTACCGTTCCGTGTCGATAGTCGTGGTTTCCGCCATGGCGATCGGAATGGTGATGGTGGTGCAGCTGGCGTGGGGATTCGCGTGGTTCGGGGCGAAGGGGCTTGTGGGTCCCGTGGTCACGCTTTCGTTCGTAAGGGAGCTCGGTCCGATAATAGTCTCTCTTCTTGTGGGCGGCAGGGTCGGTTCCGGCATCACGGCCGAGATAAGCTCGATGAAGGTAACCGAGCAGATAGACGCCATAAAGACCCTTGGAGCCGACCCGATAAGAAAGCTCGTCTCTCCGAGGCTCATGGCGTGCATCATATCCTTTCCGCTGCTCGCGGTAATATCGAACCTCGCGGGCATAGGAGGGGCGATGATCATCTCGCAGATGGAACTTAACGTGAAACCCACCCTTTTCATCGAAAGCATAAGGGGCTGGGTTTCTCTTGAAGACCTCGTGACCGGCATTTCCAAGACGCTGTTTTTCGGAATCATAGTGGCGATTACCGGCTGCTATGTGGGAATGAAGGCCGAGGGGGGAACGCGCGGGGTCGGAAACGCCACCACTAAAACCGTCGTGATCTCGCTTTTCCTGATAATACTTTTCGACTTCATTCTCTCGAAAATATTCGTTATCGCCTTTTATGACTTCTAGCCTTTTGCCCGGCCCGCGCAAATCCCTTTGACTTTGAGGTTACATTCGGTAGAATCGATACCCTTAATTTATCCGAAGAGAGAATGCTATGAAGTCATACATGGCCAGAAACGACGATTTCGAAAAGAAGTGGTACCTGATCGACGCCCGGGGAAAACCCGTCGGAAGGCTTGCGACCAGGGTGGTCTCGATCCTCAGGGGCAAGGACAAACCGCAGTTCGCTCCCCATTCGGATATCGGGGATTTCGTCGTTATAGTCAACGCCGACAAAGCCACGTTCTCCGGCAGGAAGTGGGAACAGAAAACCTACTACAGCCATTCTCACTACCCGGGGGGACTTAAATCCGTTACCGCGGAAGAGCTGGCCGAGAAGAAGCCGGGCGAGATAATCCGAAAGGCCGTCTGGGGGATGCTTCCCAAGAACAGGTGGCAGAAGAAGCTCATACAGCGGATGAAAATCTACGTCGGGGACAAGCATCCGCACGCGGCCCAGAATCCCGAGGTACTGGAGGTCTGATTCATTATGCCTGAAACCGTTATTTACAATGGCACGGGGAGAAGAAAAACGTCGATAGCAAGAGTCTGGCTCAGAAGAGGCAGCGGTTCCATTACCGTGAACAAGAAATCCGTGGAGGAGTACTTTCCCAGGGAAGTGTGGCAGATAAAGGCCCGCGAACCGCTCAGCGTCACCGACACTTCCATGGAGTACGACGTGATGGTCAGGGTGAAGGGAGGAGGCCTTACCGGCCAGGCGGGAGCGATGAGCCACGGGCTTGCGAGAGCCCTTCTCAAGGCCAACGAGTCGCTTCGCAAGAAACTCAAGGTTTCCGGGCTGCTGAAACGCGATCCCAGGATGGTTGAGAGCAAAAAGTACGGGAAGCGCAAGGCGAGAAGGGGACAGCAGTTCTCCAAAAGGTAGTCCATCCTTGACCGATCCAAACCAGAAGTTCCAGAGAAAATTCGATATCCGCCCGGCCAGGGGAAAGCTGGGAGTGCTGCTTCCCGGGATGAGCGGGGCGGTAAGCACGACTTTCATAGCGGGCGTGAAGGCGGTAGTGAAGGGAGTGGGAAGACCAATCGGCTCCCTCACGCAGATGGGGAAAATCAGGCTCGGCAAGAGAACCGAGAAGAACTTCCCTTTCATAAAAGACCTGGTTCCGCTTGCCGAAATGCGGGACATGGTGTTTGCCGGATGGGACATACACGATGAAGACTGCCACGCCTCGGCGCTTCGCGCCGGGGTGCTCAGTCCCGAACTTCTCGGAAAAATAAGACGGGACCTTGAAAAAGAGTCTCCGATGCGGGCCGTCTTCGATAACAGGTACGTCCGCAATCTCGAGGGTTCCTACGTGAAAAGGGGCAGGACGAAAATGCATCTTGCCGAGGCGCTGATCAGGGACATAAGGAGATTCAAGAGGGAAAACGATATCGAAAGGCTGGTAATGCTCTGGTGCGGAAGCACCGAGGTATATCTTGAGCCGTCGGAAGTTCATGAAACCGTGGAGAGTTTCGAGAAGGGGCTCAGGGAAAATCACGACGACATACCCCCGAGCATGATCTACGCCTACGCGGCCATAAAATGCGGCGCCTCCTACGGAAACGGGGCTCCGAACCTGTCCGTTGACATCCCCGCGCTTCAGCAGCTCGCGGTCGAAAACGAGGTTCCCATAGCCGGCAAGGATTTCAAAACCGGCCAGACGCTCATGAAGACCATACTTGCCCCGGGTCTCAAGAGCAGGATGCTCGGGCTAAACGGCTGGTTTTCAACCAACATACTGGGCAACCGGGACGGAGAGGTTCTTGACGATCCCGGTTCTTTCAAGACGAAGGAAGAAAGCAAGCTGGGCGCGCTCGAGTACATATTCCAGCCCGAGATAAATCCCGAGCTTTACTCGGATTACTATCACAAGGTGAGAATAAACTACTACCCGCCGCGCGGAGACGAGAAAGAGGCCTGGGACAATATAGACGTTTTCGGATGGCTCGACTATCCCATGCAGATAAAGGTCAATTTTCTCTGCCGCGACAGCATACTCGCCGCCCCGGTGGTTCTTGACCTGGTGCTTTTCCTTGACCTTGCGCACCGCGCCGGCATCTACGGGGTGCAGGAGTGGCTTTCCTTTTATTTCAAAAGCCCCATGGTCGACAAGAGGCTCTATCCCGAGCACGACCTTTTCGTTCAGTTCACCAAGCTGCAGAACACGCTTCGCTACCTGCGGGGCGAGGAACTGATAAGCCACCTGGGGATTGACTACTACGGTTTCGGCTGACCGGACGGCGGTTCAGCCCTACTGCTTGAGGAAGCTTTCCAGGTCTTTTCTCACGCCGGAACTAGCGAGCTTCCCGAGGGCGGCCTTCTCTATCTGCCTTATTCTTTCCCTGGTCAGATTGAACCTCTTTCCGATCTCATCGAGCGTGTAGGTGCTCTGGCGCCCTATGCCGAAGCGGAGCCTGATGATTTCCTCTTCCCTCTGGTTCAGAAGGGTTAGGGCTTCCTTCAGCTTTTCCGCGAGAGACATCTTCGCTATTATCGTGTCGGGGATCTTGGCTTCCTTGTCCGCTACCGAATCAAGAAGCGTGGTCTTCTCCCCGTCGAGAACCGGAGTGTCGAGGCTTATGGCGTCGTTTGTGGAATTGAGAATCCTGTTTATGACCTCAGCCGAGATCCCCGAGGCCTCGGCTATTTCCTTCGGCGTCGGCTTTCTTCCCATTTCCTTGCTTAGCTTCGCGCTCGTCTTGTAGACCCTGTTTGCCTGCTCCAGCAGGTAAACGGGAACCTTTATGGTTCTCGTCTGTCCCTGGAGGGCCCTGAGTATGGCCTGGTGTATCCACCACGAGGCGTAGGTGGAGAACTTGTAGCCCTTGGTGTAATCGAATCTTTCGACCGCGCGCATGAGACCGAGGTTTCCTTCCTGGATGAGATCGGGAAGGGGCAGGCCCCTGCTCATGTACCTTCTCGAAATCGTTATTACGAGCCTCAGGTTGGCCTTTACGAATTTCTGCTTGAGCTTGAGCGCCGAGTCGACGTAAATTCTCTCCATCGCGCGCAGGACCTCTATTCTGTGCGCTATCGCGCGTTCCTTGGCCGAATTTTTCCTCGCGCGGATTTTCTCGTATTTCTCAATGCTCCTGGGAACCTTGGCCATCCTGATTTCGCACATCTTGATTCTCGCGGATATCTCGACTTCCTGCTTCGCGGCGAAAAGGGGCTCAACGGCCATGTCCTTGAAGTAGACGTAAAGAAGACGGAGCTGTTCGTCGGGGATCCACTTGTCTTTTTCCTTTTCCTTTCCCCTGGGTTTCAGCCGCTCTTCTTCCGGGCTGTCGAAATCCTCTTCGGTTTCACTTTCCTCGATGCCGTCGTCGACATCGTAGGATTCAAACCCGGCGTCGTGTTCCGCATTACCCTGAAAATCCTTGTATTTAATGTCCATCCTGCTTCTTCACCAATTTTCTGACTGAAAAACGGAGGCAACAAAAAAAGGTTTTCAAAGCCCGAGCGGGCAATGAAAATTACCACCTTCCGTCCCTATTAGGGCATTATAAGATTTTTCGTGCTAAAATGTAAGCGTTTTTTTCCGAGTGCGGTTTCGCGGAATTACCTCGCCCCGGCGAAGTTCTCGGAAACCCGCTCCCAGTTCACCACATTCCACCACGCCTTCACGTAGTCGGGCCTTCTGTTCTGGTAGTTCAGATAATACGCGTGCTCCCAGACGTCAAGACCCAGAATGGGTTTCAGTCCCTCGGAAACCGGGTTGTCCTGGTTTGCGGTGGATGTTACCACGAGCCCTCCGCCCCCGTCCACGCAAAGCCACGCCCAGCCGCTTCCGAACCTCGTGGCGGCCGCCTTGGAGAACATCTCTGTGAAAGCGTCGAAGCTTCCGAACGCGGAATCTATGGCGTCGGCAAGCTCGCCCGAAGGCGTTCCCCCGGAACCGGGAGCCATGCACGGCCAGAAAAGGCTGTGATTCGCGTGTCCTCCGCCGTTGTTTCTTACCGCGGTTCTTATGTCTTCGGGAACGGAGTCAAGATCGCCGAGAAGTTCCTCAAGCGACTTGTCCGCCAGCTCCGGATGTTTCTCCAGTGCCGCGTTCAGGTTGTTTACGTAGCCTTGATGGTGCTTTGAATGATGTATTCTCATCGTTTCCGCGTCTATGTGCGGCTCCAAAGCGTCATGATCATAAGGAAGATCAGGTAGTTCGTGCGCCATTTTCCTCTCCTGTCAATTTCTCGAAGTAAAAAGCCAAGTTTGCGATTATATACGCAACCGCAGACGGTTGCAAGTGAATTATACCAGAAATCCCCTCCGTTTTTACATATAGTTACGATAAAGTAAATTTAAACCCCGGGGTTCCCATGTCGGAAAACATAATCGAAATGACGGACGTGCGTAAGGCCTTTGACGGAAAGACGGTCCACAGGGGGATAAATCTTTTCGTGAGAAGGGGGGAGATCATTACCGTCCTTGGAGAAAGCGGAGTGGGGAAAAGCGTTCTGCTGAAGGAGATAAACGGTCTCGTCAAGCCCGACAGCGGAAAGGTCGTGGTTCTGGGGGAGGATACGGCTCAGATGGACGAAAGGCAGCTTGTGAGAATAAGGAAGGAAACGGGCATGCTGTTTCAGGGCTCCGCCCTTTTTGACTCCCTTACCGTGGAGGAGAACATAGCCTATCCCCTGATTGAGAATTCGGACCTTTCCCCCGGGGAGATAAAAAACGCGGTCGCGCGCAACCTGGAACTGGTCGATCTTCCGGGAATCGAGGACAAGTACCCCGGGGAGCTGAGCGGAGGGATGAAAAAAAGGGTGGCTCTGGCGAGAGCGATCGCCACCCGCCCGAAGATTCTTCTCTACGACGAGCCCACGACCGGTCTTGACCCTCCCAACATAAAAAGGATCGCCAGGCTCATAAAGAGCATGAGGGACCGGCTCAGCATAACCGGGGTCGTCATTACCCACGACATAGGCACCGCCTACGAGGTTTCCGACAGGATAGCTTTTCTTCACGAGGGGGAAATCGTGTTCACGGGGACAGTGCCCGAAGCGCGAGAGAGCAGCATTTCCACGTTCAGGAATTTTCTCGACAGCAAGATGTAGAGGTATTGCGGCCGGATTCAATCAAAGCAACCGCGGTGGTTCTCTATACGGCTTTCACAAATCCACACCGTTGCTCCGGCGATGCAGCAATTAAAGCGGCATCCTCAGCCCTTCGGTCCTTCCGGTCCCGATTCCTGCGCCTCGCTCGGAACTTCCAGGTCCAGAACCCTCTGCCCAGGCGGCTTTTTCCCGGAACTGAAAAGAACGCAACTGAGGTGATCAGAGGCGGGTCAGGGTCAAACCCTGGGACCTCGAGATTGCCTTGGTCCACGGAAGCAATCGCGCATCCTCCGTCGCCGGTTCTCATGGAGTCGCGGAAGTCCGGCCTTTGCGCGGGGCTGCCAATCAAGCCCGCCCCTTCGCCGCGCCCCGAAACGCCCCCGCCTGACTCAGACAGGTCCGCTCAACGGCCCGGAACCCCCGTTTCCGCGCGCGAAAAACATCCTTCCCGGAATCCCCGCTTTACTTTCTTGACCTCTCCCTCCGCCATAAGGCGAGACAAAGGGAAAACGCCGCAAGAAACATGCTGAAGACGGCGCCCGCGGGCTCAGCGCCCGTCCCGGCGACCGCGCATCCGTCATCGCCGCCGTCACTGCTTCCGCCGTCACCCTCCAGAGTGCCGTAAATGCCGGAACCGAAAATGTAAGTTGCGTTCCCGAAACCCGGTAGAGCCTCGACGTAGCTGATTTTGGGCGACCTGCCGGGAGACATGTTGACCTCGCTGAGGTCATCCTCCTCTATAACCGGATTGTCCCACTTGTACCTGACTATGCCGCCCATCGCCTCGGTTTCCACGGCTTTGAGAATTACCTCCCCGACGTCAACTCCGTCCTCGTCAAGAACGTTCTCAAAACGAGAACCGGTCAGCTCTGAATTGTTCCCGTTAAAAACCACCGTCGGAGCCCCTTCGGCCGGCTTGCTCATGATAAAAAGATATATGGGGCCAGACTTCCATGGTCCCCTGCCCCAGCATGCTACTCCATCAAGCGCTTTTTGCCGGTCCACCAAAGCGTCCTGTGCCGCTCGCGCTTTAAACCTTTTAATGCTTTCCTTCACGAAACTCTCCAGAGTTTCGAGGGCGTGGCTTTCGCTTACGTACTGGCTATCGCTTACGTCCTGGGCCGTTACCTCGGGCTGGTAAGCGGGACATACAAGGGAAACTATGCCATCGGCCTCCTCCTCGTGGTCAAAACCGCCGATCAGGACATTCTTCGCGCCCGCGGTGCTGACCGCTGGAGTATATCGAACGGCGCAAACCCACTTTGAATTATGCTCGACGCAAGAAGGCTTTTCCTCCCCGGCTTCACTAATCAGATTCTTTACGACCGGAATCCCGGCCAGCGAGTTTCCGTAAAGGGATTTCGTATACTTGCCGTGATTTACCACGGTACCGCTCTCGCGCAGGATAATCAGGTAGACGGAACCGTCTTTCCAGACCCCTTCCTCCCTCATCTGCTTGTAGAGTGCCGCAGTCGAACCTGTCTCTGCCGCGACGGCGGCATCTATGTGCCGCTTCGCGTGCAGCACGAAGCTCTCCATAGTCTCCCTGTCATTGGCGGAACCCGCCTGCTCGGCCGTCGTCTGGGAACCGTCATGATCCCCGTCGGCAAAAGCGGAAGCGCCCGGGAAAGAAACCCCGAACAACACCAGCGCTAAGACAACTGTCGCATTCCGAAAAGATTGCATGATATTTTCCTCCAAATTTTAGATTAGCAGCTTATGCTCGTTTGACACTCTATTTCATTATTGAGTTTCTGTAAACTGAACATCTTCAGGCTACGAAAGGCAGACCCGACTAAAACCATTAGGAGGTATTAATTCTATCATGAACAATACCCTTTTTATATACCTAGCTACGGATTAAAACCGTTTATCAATTAAAAATCAAGTTATATCGAGTAAAGACGGTTGAGGTCTGAGAGCTTGTCGACTTGGTCCCAGGAAAAAGGTAGATTAGTTTGTGTCGCCACACTTAAATTCTAACCCATGGCGACATTAAATCAAGTAATATCAGCAAGTTGCTTGTCCATCCGGTAAGTTTTTTCAGCCCCCCCCCCCCCATCTCAACTGCTCCGAATCCTGGGGTGGAATTTCTGGTTTTTGGCTTGAATCAGGCGGTTTTCAAGGGTTTTTATGGAAATTCTGGGGGCAAAAGTTTTTTTGCCCCTGCGAAAACTCCTGACCTGTATAGGTATCCTCTACATCGCAGGTGCCTCAGTAGTACGAAACGTTCGGTGCTGATATCGCCGGGATAAGACGGCTCCTGGAACTTAAAGCGCTGCACCGCGGGTTCGAGAAAGCGATGTGGGGTCCGGAGGACTTGTAAGCTTAATTCCGAACCCTCCATTGGTTAGATCCGAAAACACTCGGATGTTATGCGGAAAACACCAGGGACAGCGCCGTCCTCCGGCAACCGCTCCCTCATTTTGCTTTTGGCTGGTTATAGGGGTAATGACCCTGATAAAGGCTTCTGGCCGCTGTCAGGATATTTATGCGATAAACGGGGAATCCCGGCAAGAGCATGGACGTCGTCGGCAAAAAGTCGTTTAAGCAAGTTCCGCGCCGATATAATAGGCAAGCTCCGGTTAACCGTAAAATCTCAGAAAGAATTAATCAGTGGTATGATTCGGGCTGAGGCATGCCGAAGCCATGGCCGCTATTCCTTCTTTTCTTCCTGTAAAACCCAGCCCTTCGGTTGAAGTTCCCTTTATGTTTACGGCATCGCTCGAAATTCCCAGGGCATCGGCGATTCTCTCCTCCATGGCGGATGAATGAGGAGAGATTTTTGGTTCCTCGCACACCACGGTGCAGTCGATGTTTTCTATGCGGTAGCCCCTGTCCGCCATCATCCGGGCGACCTGGGAGAGAATTGCGAGGCTTGACGCGTCCTTGTATTTCGGATCGTTCGGCGGAAAATGCCTTCCCAGGTCTCCGCAGCCCATGGCCCCCAGAACAGCGTCGGCGACCGCGTGGGAGAGCACGTCGGCATCTGAATGGCCGGCAAGCCCCCGGCAGCCCCGGATCTCGACGCCGCCCAGTACGAGCGCTCTTCCGTCGCAAAACGCGTGCGCGTCAAACCCCGTTCCTATTCTGTACATTGACCGCTTCTCCCTTGTACTATAAGTTCCGCTGTTTTGAGATCGGCCGCGGTCGTGACTTTCATGTTAAGTTCGTTTCCCGCCACCACGCTCACCCCTATCCCCCTTGCTTCCGCAAGCGCCGATTCGTCGGTCGCGCCAAGGTCTGCGATGCCGTCTGAGCTGTAGATTTCCCCGAGTACCTCGCGGCGGAAAACCTGCGGAGTCTGGGCCCTCCAGAGTCCTTCCCTCGGAACCGTTTCCGAGATGAGGGGTCCGGGCTCCCGCGTCCGCTTCAGGGTGTCCGTAACGGGAACGGCGCATATGCACGCGCCCGTGCGGGAGCACCCCTCTACGGCTCTTCTGATCGTGTCGCTGTCCACAAAAGGCCTCGCCGCGTCGTGAATGAGCACCATGTCGCTGTCCGGGGGCGCGGCGAGGAAACCGTTTCTCACGGATACGTGCCTTTTTTCGCCTCCGGCGACAACCGAGGTGATTTTCCGGAACCCGAAGCTTGCGAGCAGATCCCTTGAACGCGGAACTTCCCCCTCGGGCACCACGACCACCACGTCTGTTATGAGTTCGCTCGACTCGAAAGCGGAAAGGCAGTAGGTGAGAAGGGGTTTTCCGCCGAGCGAGGCGAACTGCTTTTTCCCGCGGGGGGAGAATCTTTTCGAGAGGCCTGCGGCCGCCACTACGGCTGAGACTTTTGGGGTGCTCACGGGGGTCAGCCCTCTTTTTTAAGTTTGGCGAAAACTATCCTTCCCGTCTGCGTCTGAACCATGCTCCTCACCGAAACGTCCACGTCTTTTCCTATCTGTCTTGAGGCGTTGTCCGTCACGACCATGGTTCCGTCGTCGAGATAGCCGACCGCCTGGTGCTGCTCCTTTCCGGGCTTCACGAGGCTTATCCTTATCGTCTGCCCCTGTTCCACGACGGGCCTCAGGGCGTGGTTCAGGTTGTTTATGTTGAGCACGGTGATTTTTTCGAGATCGGCGATCTTCTTCAGGTTGTAGTCGTTGGTGACCAGTATTCCGTTCATTCTCTTGGAGAGCTCGATGAGTTTTATGTCGGCGTCCTTTATGTGTTCGAAATCATGATCGGTGATGCTGACGTTTATCAGGGGGATCTCGTTCTGCATCCTGTTTATTATGTCAAGTCCCCTTCTGCCGCGCGTTTTTCTCGCGGGGTCCGGGGAGTCCGCTATGTACTGAAGCTCCTGTATGATGAACTTGGGTATTATGAGCTCCCCCTGGAGAAATCCCGTTTCGGCGATATCGGCGATGCGCCCGTCTATTATGACGCTCGTGTCGAGTATTTTCGGGGCGAGGGCTTCCGGCTGCCTGAAAAACGAGTCGGACGCCGCGGAGGCAAGGGACGTCTTGTCAAAACCTATTACCGCGCCCAGGCAGAGGAGAAGCAGGAAGATTCCCGCTTTTACGTGCGGAAGGAAGGACTCGGCCAGCGGAAAGCTGTTTAGAATGGTGAGCACGGCGAGGTATACGAAAGTCGCCGTGAGCATTCCGGCCGAGATTCCGAGCGCCTGGCGAAGCGAGATTTTTCTGAAGAGCATCCGGAGGCCCGCAAGAACCGCAAAAGCGAATATCCCGCAGCCGACGGCCGCGAGTGCCGAGCGGGAAAGCGAAAGGTGGTCGGGGCCAAGGGCGAACGCCGCAAGCGCAAACGCTATGGAAAGTGTGATAGAGAATCTCATTAATAATCCGGCCCTTCCGAGGGAGCAGGCTATAGAATATATGAAGGCTTCGTTTTTAACAAGTTTTCCGTCGCGGGCGCGGGGGACGGCCGGAGGTTTTTCACTGATTTCCGCCGGTCAGTTATAATTACCGCATTCCGGGCGAAACAATCCGGTCTTCCCGGTTTTCCGCACGGCCGGGTTTTCGCGTGGACGAAACATGATGAAATTCTGCACTCTCGCCAGCGGCAGTTCTGGCAACTCGCTTTATCTTGAGTCCGAACGCTCGAAAATACTGATTGACGCGGGAATCAGCCTGCGGAGGATCTCGCGGAGTCTCGGGGATATGGGCATAGCCGTGACCGATCTTGACGCCGTGGTGCTTACCCACGAGCACGAGGACCACTCAAGGGCCGTCGGCAGGATGTCCGGGGTGCCCGTTTACGTGTCGGGGGAAACCGTCGGTTTCTGGGAGAGGAAAAGAAACGGGCACGAACACGGAAACGGCGCGGGCTCCCCGAAGGCCGCGGGTTCCGCAAACGGATCAATGGGGGAACTGAGGGAATTTCACCCCGGGGCGCCGTTTCGCATAAACGACCTTACCGTAACCCCGTTCTCGGTGGCGCACGACGCGATCGACCCGGTCGGCTTCACCGTGACCGACGGCCGCGTCAAGGTGGGCATAGTGACCGACATAGGAAAGCCCACGGCGCTTGTGAGGGAGAGCCTCAAGGACTGCGACGCGCTCGTTCTCGAGTCGAACCATGACAGGGAAATGCTTTTCTCGGGTCCCTACCCCGCGTACCTGAAGCAGAGAATAAGCGGGGGGCACGGGCACCTGTCAAACGATCAGTCGGCATCCCTTCTGGGCGACATCCTGCACGACGGGCTGAAATGCGTCCTGCTGGCGCACCTCAGCGCGAGCAACAACACTCCCGAGATGGCGCTCGGGCGCTCGCTCGAGGTTCTGCGCAGAAGAGGCGCCGAAGGCCGAGTCGCCTTGTCGGTGGCTCCGCGAAGCACGGCCGGGGAGGTTATAACGGTTTGATCTCAAGGTACTCAAGGGAGGAAATGTCGCGGATATGGTCCGATGAGAACCGCTACCGCGTCTGGCTCGAGGTGGAGCTCGCCGTGTGCGAGGCGTGGGCGCATCACGGGGAGATTCCCGCGGACTCCGTCTCCAGGATAAGGGAGAAAGCCGCCTTCGACGCGGAGAGGATCGCCGAGCTTGAAGCCGAACTCAAGCACGACGTTCTGGCCTTCCTCACCTGCGTTTCCGAGCGCGTCGGGGACGATTCGAGATTCATTCATCTCGGGATGACCTCCTCGGACGTTCTCGATACCGCTTTTTCGATACAGCTTCGCGAGGCGGGCGGACTGATAGCCGGGGGTCTTCGGAAGCTGCTCGGGATTCTCCGCGAAAAGGCGTTTGACCACAAGGACACCGCGATGATCGGGCGCTCCCACGGCATACACGCCGAGCCCAGGACGCTTGGCCTGGTGTTCGCCCTCTGGTATGACGAGATGAGAAGGAACCTTGAGAGGATGGACGCCGCGCGGGACGCCGTGAGCGTGGGGATGATGTCGGGCGCCGTCGGCACCTACGCCAACATAACTCCTGAGGTCGAGCGCTACGCGTGCGGACTGCTGGGGCTGCGTCCCGCGGGAATATCGACGCAGGTGATACAGAGAGACATTTACGCGCAGTATTTTCTCTGCCTCTCTCTCATAGCGGCGTCGGTCGAGAAAATAGCTACCGAGATAAGGCATTACCAGAGAACCGAGGTGGGGGAGATGGAAGAGCCCTTCACCGAGGGGCAGAAAGGATCTTCCGCCATGCCGCACAAGAGAAACCCCGTGCTCTCGGAGAACCTCTGCGGGCTATCGAGGATAGTGAGGTCCCACTCAGTCGCCGCCCTTGAAAACATAGCGCTCTGGCACGAAAGGGACATAAGCCACTCCTCCGTCGAGAGGGTGATAGGTCCCGACGGAACAATACTTGTTGATTTCATGCTCGAGAGGCTCTGCGGCCTCATCGGGGGCCTGCGGGTCTACCCCGAGAGGCTCGAGAGCAACATCTGGATTACCCGGGGACTGGTTTTTTCCCAGAAGGTACTGCTCGAGCTCGTAAGAAAAGGCCTTTCAAGGGAGGATGCCTACCTGCTCGTCCAGCGAAACGCCATGCGGTGCTGGGAGGAGAAAAAAGATTTCCGGGAGATGCTGAAAAACGACCGGCGGATAACGGGTATTCTTTCGGACGAAGAGATCGATTCGTGTTTTGAACTTGAAGAAGATCTGAAGAACGTAGACTATATCTTCGCCGCGGTTTTCGGCGAGTCGTAACTGGCAAGGAGCTTCCACAAAGATGAAAAAAGAAACATTCGCCCCAAAGGCGAGAGGACCTGTTTTAGCGACTGCTGTTTTAGCGACCCTGGCGGCGGTTTTTCTTTTCCCCGCGAGCCTTTTAGCGCTTGATAACGTCGACCCGGGGAAACTTGAGCGCCACTTCAAGAACCGCTACGGGATTCATCTTCCGCCCGGCTTTACGGTGAAGGCGGTCAAGGGGAAGGATGCCGAGATGAAGGGATTCAAGGAGGGCAGGTACGAAATCGGACTTCCCGACGGCCAGAGCCAGGCCATCCCGTTTCTCGTAAGCCGTGACGGCAAGTTCCTGATAATGGGGAACGTGCCCACCGCGAGGGTGGATAAGATGAAGGAAACCGGCGTCGCCGGAGTCAGGCAGGGGTTTCTTGCCTCGGAAGGCGGACAGGTTCCGATTCTGGTTTCAGGCGACCGCAAGACGATAATGGTCGGCAGGCTTGAGAATCTCGACGAAGACCCCGCGGCCGAGACCGCCGGGAAGATCTCTCTTGAGAACGTTCCTTCAAAGGGAAGTCCCGACGCCCGGGTAACCGTGGTCGAGTACTCGGATTTCCAGTGCGGCTACTGCGCCAGGGCCGCGGAGGACGTCGCCGACTTTCTAAAGGACTACAAGGGCAAGGTCAGGTTCTTTTACAAGCAGTTCCCGCTTTCGTTTCACAAGTGGGCCGAGGATGCCTCGATCGCCTCTCTCTGCGTCCATGACCAGGCCAGCGAGAAATTCTGGAAGATCCACGACGCCATTTTCGAAAAGCAGGGTGAAATAAAGGTCGCCGACGCCAGGGAGACCTTCGCGGGGATGGCGCGCAAGCTCGGGGTCGACATGAAGAAGTACGATGAGTGCGTTAAATCCGGGGAAACCAGGCGAAGGGTCGCTTCGGACATGAATGAGGGCAGGTCGATCGGGGTAAGCGGCACGCCGACATTCGTGGTTGACGGCTTCGTGATCTCGGGAGGGGCCAACATGAAGGCGCTCAGAAACGCCGTTGATTACCGCCTTTCCCTGAAGTCCGAAAGTTCCGGGGAGTAGCTCCGGCGGGGTTCCGACCATGAAATGTCCCGAGTGCGGCTACACGAGCTTCGATTATCTTGAGGAATGCAGGAAATGCGGGGTCGCCCTGTCTCCCGTACCCGTTTTCAGGTATCTCTACGAAGACGAGCTTGGCGCGGGGGCGGTCATTGACAGGAGCGGGCAGTTCCTTGCCGGCGAGGTACTGGCCCGGGCCGGAACGACCGGGGCTGCGTTCGAGCTCAGTCCCGCGGGCGAACCCGGCGACGAAGAGCCGCCCGAAGGCCAGCTTGAGGATTTTCTCGCTTTTGAAAGGGATCTGGGCGAGGAGATCACGGAACCGGAAGTACGGGAGGAACAGGAAGAGCGAAGGGAGAGGGGGAGTCCCCCGCCCCTGCCCGACGGAATGGTTCCCGCGACCTTCGGGGAGAGGTTTTTCGCATTTTCCGTAGATCTCCTGTTTACTCTCTGCGTCGCCGCAGCCGCGCTTTTATCGGGGGCGAACCTCATCGGGGAAACTTTTTTCCCGGGCTTCGGAGAATTCGTTTCCATATGGGGGTGGATATGTCTTTTCGCCTACGCGCTTGCGACCACCTATTTTATCTTTCTTCCCTCCTGGTGCGGAACCACTCTCGGAAACTCGGCCGCGGGCATCCGCGTGGTGATGCGGGACGGTTCTCCCGCCGGGCTCCGGACGAATCTGCTGAGATGGGTCGGCTGGATTTTTTCCGTGGCCACCGTTTTTGCGGGTTTCGCGCTTTCGATGCTCGACCCGCAGCGCAAGACTCTGAGCGACCGTCTCTGCGGAACTTTCGTCGTGAGGGCCTGATTTGAGTGCCATGCTTATAGAACGGCTTGAAAAGAATATCGCCGCCATGCGCGGGGAGATTTCCCGATGGATGGAGTCCCATTGCGAAAAGGTCATGGTGCCGCTTTACAGCTCCGTCGACCTGCGTTTCTCCGAGCACAAGATCGCCCCCATAGACACCAACGTTTTCCCCGCGGGCTTTAACAACCTTTCCGCGGGATTCAGGAAAAACGCGGGAAAACTCTTCAGGGAATACCTTCTCTCGAGGTACCCGAGCGCCGGGAAGATCCTTCTTGTTCCCGAGCTCAACACCAAAAACGCCTACTACTGGGAAAACGTCTGGGTGATAAAGTCCGTTCTTGAGGATGAGGGCTACGAGGTGCGCGTCGGCATCGCGAACGAGGAATTCAGAAGGGAGACCGTTTCGTTCACTTCGGCGAGCGGCCGGGCGATCGAGGCGAAGCGGGTTTTCCAGGAAAAAGGCTCGGCGATGATAGAGGGATTCGTGCCCGATATCATAATGATAAACAACGATTTTTCGGAGAAGTGCCCTAAGACCCTTCACAATCTGCGCCAGCCCGTGCTGCCGCCCGTTGAAATAGGGTGGCACGCGAGAAAAAAGGATGTGCATTTCGAGTTTTACAACCGCCTCTGCCGCGAACTTGCCGACATACTGGAAGTGGACCCCTGGGTGATGTCGATTGAGACCGTCCTTGAAAGCGGGGTGGATTTTGATTTTCCCGAAGACAGGGAGCGGGTTTCCGAAAGAGCCGGGGAGATTCTCTCGAGGGTAAGAAGCGAATATTCGAAAAGGGGCATAGACCACGAGCCCTCGCTTTTCGTCAAGAGCAATTCGGGCACCTACGGCATGGCGGTCGCGAGCGTGAGCGACCCGCGGAGCATAGTGGAGATGAACTCGCGCGACAGGAAGAGAATGCGTGTTTCGAAAGGGGGAGTGCCCGTTCGGGACGTGGTGATACAGGAGGGCGTGCCGACTTCGCTTCGCGTCGGGGACGGTCTTGTCGGAGAGCCCGTAGTTTACCTAGTCCAGTCCCGGGTGGCGGGGATGTTCTACAGGGTTAACCCGCTTCGGGGCGAGCTTGAGAACCTAAACTCGAGGGGGATGGAGTTTCTTCCGTGCGATGACTCCTTGGCAAACGGGATACCTCCGGCATTCGATCTTGTTTCCAAGGTCGCGACTATCGCCGCGGGCTACGAGATAGAAAAAGTGCTCAGGGACGTGGACTGCTGAGATGTGCGGAAAGAAAGACTTCCCGACAGGCGGGAGCTCGCTCTTTTTTCTCGCCGCCGGCCCCGTTTCGGGCGCGGTTCTTTTTTTTGCGCTGAAATCCCTCGGCTGGGAAAGCGACGCCTGCTGGACCGCCGCGGTTTCCGCCGTGTGCGCGGTGTGGTGGGTGTTCGAACCCGTGCCGATTCCCGTGACTTCGCTTCTGCCGTTTGCCCTGTTCCCGATTATGGGCGTTCTTTCCCCGAGGGAGGTGAGCGAATCCTACGGGGCCCCGCTAATACTGCTTCTTCTCGGCGGATTCATGCTGTCGACGGCGATGGCAAGCAGCGGCGCGCACAGGCGCCTTGCGCTTACCATGGTCAATTTCTTCGGAGGGTCGAGCAGGCGGCGGCTGGTATTCGGCTTCATGGCCGCCTCGGCCGTGCTAAGCATGTGGATATCCAATACCGCTACGACGCTCATGATGCTCCCCGTGGCCCTGGCGGTTCTCGAAAAATCCAGGGACGAATCGCTTGCGGTTCCCCTGCTTCTCGGCATAGCGTACGCGGCCAGCGTGGGCGGCATCGGAACGCCCGTCGGGACTCCCCCGAACCTGATATTCAGCGAGATTTATTCCCAGAACACGGGCGTCGAGATTTCGTTTCTCACGTGGATGAGCTGGGGAATTCCTGTCGTGGTGATCTTCGTTCCGATAATCGCCCTCTATCTCACGCGGCGCCTCGCCGGTCCGGGAAGCTTCTCCATGCCCGAGGTGGGAAAGTGGAGCTGTTACGAGGTGCGCGTGCTGCTTGTGTTTTTGCTCACGGCGGCTGCCTGGATGACGCGCAGCGAACCGTTCGGCGGCTGGAAGACCTGGTTCGGCGTCCCTGGAGCCACTGACGCCAGCGTGGCGCTTGCGGCCGTCATAGTGATGTTTCTCGTGCCGAACGGCAGGGGAGGCAGGCTGCTTGACTGGGATACGGCGAGCAGCATTCCTTGGGGGATGCTCATACTGTTCGGCGGCGGCATCGCGATCGCGAAGGCTTTTATCGCGTCCGGGCTGAGCGCCGCGCTCGGCGAAGCGCTCTCCGGCCTTGCCGTTCTGCACATCGTCCTGATACTGGCAGTTATCTGTCTCGCGATTACTTTTCTTACTGAACTCACGAGCAACACGGCTACCACGACCCTGATGATGCCGATTCTGGCGGCCACCGCGATGGCGATGGACATAGAACCGGCGCTGCTGATGGTGCCCGCGGCGATGAGCGCGAGCTGCGCGTTCATGCTTCCGGTCGCAACGGCGCCGAACGTGGTTGTGTTCAGCGCGGGGGCCTTCCCGACGAAGGTGATGGCGAGGGAGGGGTTGGCACTTAACTTTATCGGCGCGTTGATTATTACGGCCGTGTGCGCAGTCTTGCTTTAGAGGTTCGTTTTCCCCCTGTTCCTGCGGTATGTTTTTATCTGCGGAAGGAAAAAGATATGGCAAATTTAAAAGAAGAAATCGCTGCTTATGAGACAATGCGAAGCGACTTGGAAGTTGAGCATTTGTTTAAGTGGGTTGTTGTTCACGACAAAGAACTTGTCGGGATATATGAAGATTTCCAGAAAGCGGCCCAGGATGCTGTAGAGCGTTTTGGCCGGGGCCCTTATCTTATCCGGAGAGTCGGCGAACCGCCGGTAACATTACCGGCTTCCGTTCAAAAGATTGTTCAAGTTCTGGGCATTGAATTTCAGCGAGGGAATTAGTAAGGGGAAAATAGACAACTATGGTCTCAATGGGCTCAGAGGCTATGCCACGCCTCTTCGTCTTCATCCGACAGCCATTCTTCAAAGTTTGAGGAAACGCCACCCCAATAAGCATTTTTAGCGGTACTGGGTTTGAGCTTGGTTACGATAAGACGGTCTCCGTCCAGTTCGAACGCAAGCTTGTCGCCTGCTTTGAAATGTGCAGCCCTGCGCAGCGCGTGAGGAATAGTGACTCGTCCTTTTGAGGTGAGTTTGGAAATCTTCATGTAACGGCACGTCTCCCTGCATGTGAGGATAGCGAAGGGGCGGAGATATGCAACGGCACTGGAGGACGAACTGGCGACGGCAAAGCGTTTGATTGGCGGAGCTACGCTATTTCTCTCAGCTGGATTGAATCTATGCCGGCGGTCGTGATGACGTCGGATACGAGCACGACGCGGTCGCCCGGATTTAACACCCGTTCTTCTTTCAGAAGCTTGAAGGCTTCTTCAATCCTCCGTTCAGGATCCCCGGATTCATCCATGCGATGCGCAATCACGGCCCTGTTCAGACAGAGTTGCCGTTTTATCCTGCTGTCGAAAGTTACGGCGTGAATGGGCGTTTTAGCCGGCCTGCAATTGGTTGCCAGCTGAGCCATCAAGCCCCTTTTCGTTATTACGACCAGGCATCTGGCGTCAATTGATTCGGCGAGTTCAACTGCCGAAGCCGCTATATGCTGCTTGAGGTCCTGCTTGGCAAGAAGCTTGCCCATCTGCAGGCTTGTGAGACTCTCCGCCTTCAGGGCTATCTTGTCGAGGTGCTCTATCGACCTTACGGGATGTTTCCCGGTTGTCGTCTCGCCCGAGAGCATAACCGCGTCGACTTCCTCGTAGACGGCGTTTGAGACGTCCGTCACTTCCGCCCGGGTGGGAATCGGGTTCTCGATCATTGATTCGAGAAGATGGGTGGCGACTATGACTCTTCTGCCTTTTTCCTGGCATTTGCCGACTATCACTCTCTGCACGTCCGGCAGTTCCTCGATGCTTATTTCAATTCCCAGGTCTCCCCTGGCGACCATGACCCCATCCGACGCCTCGACGATTTCCTCCACGTTCCGCACCCCCTCCTGGTCCTCGATCTTGGAGATGATCTTTATTCCCTCGCCGTCGGCCCCCAGGAGTTCCCTGAGTTCCGAAACGTCCCGCGCTTCCCTGACGAAAGAAAGCGCTATGTAATCGACTTCGTTTCTGACCCCGAACTCTATGTCCGCCTTGTCCTTGTCCGTTATCGAAGGAAGATTGACTTTTACCCCGGGCAGATTGACGTGGCGTTTGCTCTTCATGGTTCCGCCGTCAATTACCCTGCATTTCATGGTTCCCTGGTCCTTCTCAAGCACCTCCAGGTTTATGAGCCCGTTGTCCACGGTTATCTTCTCGCCTACCTGAACCTCGTTTATGATGTCCTCATAGTTGATATGGATCGAGGACTCCTCGACGTCGCCGGGTCTTACGGACACCGTGATTACGTCTCCTTCATTTATGTGCAGGTCGCTTTGCAGAACCCCTGTTCTGATCTCGGGTCCCTGAGTGTCAAGTATCAGGGCGATTGAGTCTCCGATCTCCCTGTTGATGGATTTCACCGTCCTGATTACTTCCGAGTGGCTTTCGTGGGTGCCGTGCGACATGTTGAGACGCACGGCGTTCATGCCCGCCTCGTACATTTTCATCAGCATCTCGTGGGAGCTTGTTGAGGGGCCTGCGGTGCAGATTATCTTGGTTTTTCTGAAGGGCTTCATAGACGGGGAAATATGTCGGTAATTTCAGGAAATGCAAAGTTTTTTTAACCCGAAGCTAATATATCGGTCAGGGCGTCGGGGAGGACGTGGCTTGCCGAAACGTGCTCCGATTGTTTTCCGTCTGGATTCTTCTTAATGCTTTCCTGCGGTTACTTGAGATGTTCTTCAGGAATATGACGCAAAATATCTCTTGAGTCGTGAAGAACTCTGCTTATAACTACTTCATTTTCGTTCGGTAGGAAATAAAGAATGAAATGACGAGGTTTTTTCACAGCTCCTCCAGCTCTGGAGCGACTTAGCGTTATGTGGTAACTGCGGATATTTTTACTGATTTCAGGGCGGCTTTTGCTACCTAGGCGGTACGGGTCTTCTCTTACATCATAGATAGCCTGCCTGAGGAGAGTATCGTAAGAGTCCATTGCCTTCCTCCCGTAATGCTCAACTGTGTATGCACAAATGCTGAGCAAGTCGGCACGGGGCCGGACTAGTGATCGCGAGTTTGCGCATGATCACCCGTTCTGCATCATCTTTCAGCGGCTTCCCGTGCTATGTCGCTGAAAAACTGGTCCAGAGCGGCATCATTTTCAATAAGAAATGTTTCCCCTCGATCGTAGGCTTCTTCTCCCACTCTGGCTTCCCGTCGTAGTCCCTCGAGCTTGGCCTGTTCTTCCATCTCTTCCCGTTCCAGAAGATAAAGAGCCACTCTGACCACTTCACTAGCATTTTTGAACCGGCCGGAGTTTACCTGCCGGGCCAGAAACGCGTTATGTTGGTCAGTCAGGTTTATTTTGTGCTTAGGCATTTGTCTGTCTCCTAGGGTCCGTTCAGGAAAGTTAAATGAAAGGCAAGTTCGTGCTCGGTCGTCATTTTAACGTGAAGCTTCATTATGATGAAAATACCGTGTAAATTATACAAACAGACTTGGAGTCTCTTATAATACAGTAAAGAGCCAGTTTTGGGGACAGGCGCGTTAGTCCGAGGTGGTTCTGGGCTTTTACGTATTCGCCAAGTCGCGCTCAGGTGAACCAAGGCAATATTTGTCGTCGTGCCCGTACCCGGCCATCCCCACGGAAGACCGAAGCCTGATGCGAGCGAGGAATTTTCATGCGTGAAAAACTTCCTTTCGAACTTGAGAAATCAGAACCCCTGTCCACATTTTTTCTAAAAGAGTTGGGGGCATACGAAGTGCTGTGGAGCAAAAAGGATATGTCTTTCAAGAAAATTGTCGAAATGCCTCACAGCCCGGAATCGATTCTTTTCGATTTTGTTGACGAGACGATAGCTTATGAGTTCGCTTTTGCGATACTGCTCTTTTACTTGGCCTCAAGAATTTGCCGAGAAAAACGCTATCAGAGTTGTTGACTACGAGGATATAAGGAGACATTTATTTTGAAAATTAAGATTTTCTGTGCTCCAATCTCAATCTATCCTTTCTCTTGTTTTGGCTGCGAACTTGAGAGTGGACTCCAAAGTTGAAAGGGCGTGAACTTTTGTCAATAACGAATTAAGTTATGAGTACTAAATTCTTTACTAACGATAACCAGAACACACTACTCGAGAAGTTTAAGGGTGTATTTAAATATAACTCCGACATCGAACAATTCGATACACTTGTGGGCTATTTTCGTTCAACCGGATATTTTAAAATCCGTCCATATCTAGAAAATGTTCCAGAGATCCGGATTCTTGTTGGCATCAATGTTGACGCGCTCATAGCGAAATACCAAAACGAGGGTTTGTTGCTAAAATTAGCAGGTGATAGCGAGGAAACAAAAAAGGATTATTGTGAGCAACTAAAAAATGAGATTGACAATGCCTATTACTCTTCTGAAACGGAAGCGAGCATTCTTCAGTTTGTCAAAGATATAGGCAGTGGAAAAATACAGATTAGGGCCCACCCAACTCGCAAGTTACACGCTAAAATCTATATATTCCGTCCGAAAAATTTCAATCCTCACAGTAGTTGTGAAGTTATTACGGGTTCATCTAACCTTACCGAAGCCGGGCTAGGCGCTACCGATAGCAACTCCGGCGACAAGGCTTCTAATTATGAATTTAATGTATCTTTGAGAGAATATGAAGATGTTAAATTTGCCACCGATGAGTTTGAGAAATTATGGGTTGAGTCGGTGGAAATACTTCCGGCGGAGATTAAAAAGGTCCAAAATAAGACTTTCCTGCGGGAAGGAGCATTCACCTCGTTTGAACTCTATATAAAGCTGCTAATTGAATACTTCGGTAGGGAAATCGAATTTGACCCAAGCAGCATTAAAGATCTGCCCCCTGGCTTTATGCGGTTAACTTATCAACTGGATGCAGTCAATCAGGGCCTTGAAATCCTTAGAAAACATAACGGTTTCTTCTTGTCCGATGTAGTGGGACTAGGGAAGACAGTCGTTGCAATTCTTATTGCTAGGCAGTATTTCTACTATAATAATTTCCCCGATTACCGCTCTCGCACTCTCATTGTTACGCCCCCTGCGTTGCAGTCTAACTGGAGGGAGATAGCAGGAAAATTCCGCTTGGATAACGCACATTATATAACAAACGGAAGTCTTCACAAAATCGATAATCCGTCTGATTATGACTTGGTAATTGTCGATGAAGCACATAAATTCAGAAATGATACATCTGAAGCCTATGTGCACCTGCAAAGTATATGCAAAACTCCCTGCCAAGACGGACAGATGAAAAAGATTATCTTGGTTTCTGCGACACCACTGAATAATCGCCCCAGTGATATAAAGAATCAGGTGTTACTATTTCAGGATGCCAGCAATACAACGCTAGATGTGAACATCGGTCAATTCTTTGCTAGAGTGGACAAGGAATTCAATGCACTGATTAGAGACGAATCGAAAGAAATCACAAAGGCTATTGAAAAAATCTATACCGAAATAAGAAATAAGATCGTCGAACCTCTTATGGTGCGTCGTACCCGAACTGACCTGAAAGAGCACAAGTCGTACTCCAGAGATATCTCCAAACAGGGGATTATTTTTCCAGAAGTAAAAAAACCGCAAGCCCTTCTCTATCAACTGAATTCGGATCTCAACAGTATTTACGATAAAACAGTCAACCTAATAGCTAACTCAGCAGATGGACTGAGCTACACTCGCTACCGCATCCTTCAATATCTTATACCTGAGCACAGGGAAGACTATAGGTCTCCAGACCTTATATCAAACCAACTGGCTGCTATCATGAAGACTCTGCTGATAAAACGCCTGGACAGCAGTTTTCATGCGTTTTTCTGTTCGTTAGGTCGATTTGTCGATGCCTCTCAGGCCATGTTGCAGATGATAAAGAACAACCGTATTTTTATCGCCCCTGATTTCGATGTTGCCAAATACATTCTGGATGAGGAGGAGGAAGAGCTTCTGGAGAGATTGGTTTCTGCGCAATTAACGGATCCAAATATCAAGATACTGAGCAGAGAGGACTTTGAACCAGATTTTATTAAGGGGATGGAAAGAGATCACAAGATACTAACCTATCTATACAATGAATGGAAAAAGGTAGTTACTCACGAGCGAGACCCCAAGTTGGATAAGCTACTGGCCGTGTTAGATAAAGACCTGCTTGACCGGAGTCGGAACCCCGAGCAGAAACTTGTTATCTTTTCCGAATCTCTTGAAACCACTAATTACCTCAAGAAACAGCTTCACGACGTAGGATATCAAAAAGTTCTAGCCGTGGACTCAAGCAATGTAACTAATCTTAAAGATATAATCAGTGTCAATTTTGACGCTAATGTTAACTTTGACCGGCGACGTTCGGATTACAATATTATTATCACTACCGAAGTGTTGTCTGAGGGTGTGAACCTGCATCGCTCCAACACCATACTCAACTATGATACTCCTTGGAACTCTACCCGGCTGATGCAGCGTATAGGGCGTATCAACCGTATTGGAAGCACAGCACAAGAGATTTACATATATAACTTCTTCCCAACGGCAAAAGTCGAGGACGATATCCAGCTTTACCAACGTGCTTCTATGAAGCTGCAAGCATTCCATTCCGCACTCGGCGAGGATTCGCAGATTTATTCTCCAGATGAAAAAGTTAGTACTTTGGGTCTGTTTGACAAAAATATCTATGAAGAAGGCGACAAAGTTAAAGTTAACGAGCGGTTGCAGTATTTGATGGAGATTCGTAAATTTCGAGAAGAATCTCCCGAGAAATTCAATCGTATTAAAAACCTGCCGTTAAAAATGCGTACCACCGTTACCAATGAGCAGTTACAAGGGAGTACACTTGCTTTCTTGCGGAGTGGGAATTATAACGCATTTTATCATGTTGCTGATAATGATGAAGACCCTAAGGAGTTAGGTTTCCTAGAAGCCGCTTCCGTATTTAAAAGCGCCTGTAGCAGTAATACTGAACAGCTTTACGAAAGACATCACGAACAAGTAAAAAAAGCATTACGTTGTTTTGAACAACAGTTGAAGGAAAAAATTGTTAGAGATAAACAGATACACTCACTGAATCCACAGCAAACTCGTGCTATTAGCTACCTGAAACCCTTTTTAAATATGGATGTTACTGGCAATATAGAAAAAGATAAAATTAACAACGCGATTAAGTTGATCGAGATAGGACGCTTTCAAAACCTGCATAAGGACATTAACAGGCTCGCACGTAGTTCAAGAAAAGCTAAAGTGAAGATTTCCATAGTTCTGGAGAAGCTCTTGAATATCATAGACAAACATGTGAAACAGGACACCAGAACGAGTTCCAAACCAGCATATTCTGATAGAATAACGACGAGCTGGAAATACGAAGACCCGAAAATAGTTGTTTCTCAGTCATATATAAGCTCGTCGTGAAAACGAAAACAGAATTACAGGAACTTTTTGGTTCCTCTTACCAAAGACTTACATGGTTAGACACGCTTGAAACCTCTTTTCTCCTGAAGAAGTTTATTCAGCCTTTTCAGGTTAACAACAGAGAGGTAAACCATTTCTACCAGTTGGGGAATGTAGAACTTGCAGACGGCAAAAAACTTATCGTTTGTGAGATAGAGACGATTCCCAAAACACAACTACATCGCAACCGTGTGCAAATGCGCGAAATTGTTGCACGACAATGCATAAAACAGAATGCTGACGGTGCCCTAGCTACCTATTATGATGGAGAAGGGATGTGGCGTTTCAGTTTTATTGGCTTCACATACAAACTGGATGAATCTGGCCAGCCCACTACAGAGACAAATGAAAGCAAACGGTATACATACCTACTTGGAAAGGGTGCAAAAACTCACACTGCCGTGGAACGTTTCAGCAAGCTTGGTAGACAGTCAAAGATGCAGGATTTCACCGATGCCTTTGCGGTTGAGCAGCTCAGCACAGAATTTTACAAAAAATTGTTTAAGTGGTACGAGCACGCCAAGGAGGTAGTGAAGTTTCCAAACGATGAAGGCGAGGAAGAAAAAAGACATAATTCCATAGGACTGATAAGAATGCTTACCCGGCTCTTGTTTATCTGGTTCATTAAAGAAAAAGGTTTGGTCAATGAGAATCTTTTCAACAGGGAAGAGGTGGAACAGAGAATTTACTGGGATAAAGATAGTAGTTACTACAAGGCTATTCTGCAAAATCTTTTTTTTGCAACACTGAATAGAGAGATCAAAGATCGTGGCTTCCGCACTACTACAAATGGCAAGGCCAACGACAATAACTATTTAGTAACCAACATGTACCGCTATCAAGATTATTTCAGAAATGGTGGAAATAAAAAAGAAATTATTGCCTTGTTTGAATCTACGCCGTTTCTTAATGGTGGTCTCTTTGAATGCTTGGACAGATTGGCTACTGATGAGGAACGACAAAAACTTAAACTCAAAGAAAGAGCTGTCCGTGTAGATGGCTTTTCCGATAGGCCTGACAATGAGCTATATGTTCCCAACGAACTGTTTTTTGGCAAAGATGAAAACCACAGTGGTTTGATTGAATTGTTTCAGCAATACCAATTTACAGTAGAAGAAAGTACGCCTTTTGATCAGGAAGTGGCACTAGATCCAGAATTGCTGGGGCATGTGTTTGAAAATCTCCTCGCTTCCTATAACCCTGAAACCCAAAAACCTGCTCGCAAGGAATCAGGTTCTTATTACACACCACGTCTAATAGTGGACTACATGGTAAGTGAAGCGCTTGCAACAGTTTTGGTTCAGGAGTGCGGGGAACCCCTTTATGACCGATTATATTCTCTGCTTGATTATGGTGCTAAATTCGAGGATGTAGAAAAATTATTTGGCGGAAAGGAAAGAAAGAGAGTCGTTGATACCATTTCTAAAATCAAAGTGTTAGATCCCGCAGTTGGTTCTGGTGCCTTTGCTATGGAGGTATTACAAAAACTCACTTTAGTATTGAAAAGAATTGATCCTGACAACAAGTATCTGGACAAATATATTAAATCATCTGGTGAACTAGATTTGTTTGATCAACCCACGGAGGACTATAATCGAAAGCTCTACCTGATAGAAAATACTATCTATGGGGTGGATATTCAGCCTATAGCGACACAAATAACTAAGCTACGTTTTTTTATTTCTTTAGTTGTTGAACAGAAGACTAATAGAGACAAGGAGAATTACGGTGTATTACCCCTACCAAACCTGGAGACCCGATTTGTAGCAGCAGATACTTTGCTGGGTTTAGATCAACCAAAGGTGAGTGAGCCTAGACAAGGTAAGTTTAGAAACCCTCTTATTACAAGAAAAGAAAAAGAACTCGAACAGGTCAGAAAAAGTCATCTTTCTGCTAAAACTTTAAGGACCAAACAAAAATACAGAAAGAGCGATGAAAAATTAAGAAGAGAAATATCTGAGTTGCTTGTTGACGATGGTTGGAACGACGAGAATGCAAAAAAATTAACAGAATGGAATCCTTATGACCAGAACACTTTTGCCAACTGGTTTGATCCAGGATGGATGTTCGGTGTTTCCAGTTTCTCTTTGGTAATTGCCAATCCTCCCTACATTCAGTTGCAAAACGATCAGGGCAAATTAGCTGATCGTTACAGCATGGCTGGTTTTGAGACATTTGCTCGCTCTGGGGATATATATCAATTGTTTTATGAGAAAGGCTATGATTTATTAACAAAAAATGGAGTTTTATGCTACATAACCTCTAATACGTGGATAAAGACCGCGTTTGGTAGAAAATTACGTAATTTTCTCACTAATCCTGAATGTAATCCTAAAAAGCTACTCGACTTTGGTGGACACAAGATTTTTGCTTCTGCAACGGTAAATACCAATATTCTTTTATTAGAGAAGAAACCAAATCAAAAACAATTGAAAGCTGTAGCTTTCAGAAGTGATTACAAGAAAGGCGAAAGCATATCGAATTATTTTGAAAACAATTGTAACGAGATAGAAGCTGGTTCTTGGTTTATTGCTACCAAAGCTGAAATCATGCTGAAAAAGAAAATTGAACGCATCGGCAAACCATTGAAAGAATGTGGTTTTTCTATTAACTATGGAATTAAGACTGGCTACAACGATGCTTTTATAATCAATAATGAGACTAAGGAAGCACTAATAAGAGAAGATTCAAAGTCGGCTGAGATCATCAAGCCATTATTGAAAGGAAGGAATATCCAGAAATATCAGGCCAACTGGGATGGGTTATGGTTAATAACAACTTTTCCTAGCCTCAAGCTCAACATTGATCATTATCCGGCTATAAAAAAACACTTGCTCTCCTTTGGTAAGGAAAGACTTGAACAAGCAGCCAAAACACTTCCAGACGGTACAAAGTCAAGGAAAAAGACCCCCCATGCTTGGTACGAATTACAAGATACTTGTGCTTACCACGCAGAATTTGAGAAGAAAAAAGTTGTCTGGAAAGCATTAGGGACGAGTCCTGCTTTTCACTACATAGAAGATTTTATTTATATTAACGATAAGGCGAACTTATTAACCAGCAATACTATCCCATTAAAATTTACCTGTGCTGTCCTTAATTCAGATGTATTTGATTGGCAGTTCAGAAATATTGGTATTAGTATGGGAAAAGGTTTTGAATATAAGATTCAATACATTAACCTGATTAGCTTTCCTCCAATTTCTTCAAACGAGACTTTGGTACGTAAAATAGAAATCCTTGTCGATAAAATCCTTATTGATAAAGAACTTAACGCTGACGTGAATACCTGTGCAGAGGAATCTGAAATAAATCAATTGGTCTATAAATTATATGAACTTAGCTGGAAGGAAATTCAAATTATTGAGAGTCGGAAGTGATTTTAATTACTACTTGTGCGTGGCTAAACGCATTCCTACCACAACCTCTATGATGCCCAACTACGCCGGAATCTGTGAAAGATTGAGGGAAGGTTCGGATTCAATGCCTTGATTGGTCTTCGGATGTTTCAGATCACGAAATCTGATCTCTTCTATGCAACCAAAATTAGGGTGAAATCCTTAATTACACTCCCAGAATTAAACTCTCTACACAATATCTATTTCCTCTTCGGTTAGCTGATAAGCTTTGTATACCAAGTGGTTTAGTTGGCATTCTAGGTCATACGTATCTGCTGAAAGACTGAAAGCTTTTTCCCGTAATATTTTTTCTACAATTTTTTCAATATGAAACTGTTCTGATTCCGAGATTTGGGGTAGGGGCATTTCTTCTACGAACTGTTTAAAATATCTAAAACCTTTTTTTCCTAAGTTAGTGGCAATTGATGGTATATAGTACTTAACTATATTGGAATTTAGTATTCCCAACAGGTATTTATTATCTGAGTGAATTAAATAAGCAGTGTTATCAATATAATAACCTCCAGACAGCAAAGTAAAACTTGGTAATGTTGACATGTCTGACCAGACTATTTTGTCTTTTTCGAATTCTGCGTGGTAAGCACAATTACGAAGATTGTATGGTGTAATTCCTTTGTCTAGTCGTTTTTCCAATTCAGGATAAAATTTATCCAAATGTCTTTTGATGGCTTTATACTCCTCAACATCAACTGGAGGAATATCTTCATATCCATTATGTGTGTCGATTAACCATAACCCATCCCAGTTGGCCTGATATTTCTGGATATTCCTTCCTTTCAATAATGGCTTGATGATCTCAGCCGACTTTGAATCTTCTCTTATTAGTGCTTCCTTAGTCTCATTATTGATTATAAAAGCATCGTTGTAGCCAGTCAGAATTCCTCGATTAATAGAAATACCGTGTAGCTTGAATTGCTTAAAGTTTGAGCTTTCTCAGACAAAAACCAATTTCAAGGAGCAGAATATGACTACACATGAAGGAGATTTCTACGGAGAGGTGCTTTCCTCGGAACTGGCGAATAACACCCGTATTGCTTACCATAAAGGCTGGTGTTGTTTTGAAGATTACTGCTTGGATAAAAATATAGATCCTTTTTCCGCAACACCAGAGGAAATTGTTGATTTTATAATTGAACTTGCTACGCACCCTAGTCCAAAGAGCGGAAAAACTCTATCAATGGGGACAGTACTTCTGTACCGAAGCGGAATAAACAAAAAATATACAGAGGTTGGTAAGGTTTCTCCCGCCAACCACCCCAAGGTAAACGCCGTATTCAAGGGGCTCGGGCGTATCAGGGGAACGGCTTCCCGCCAAGTAAAAGCATTGAGAGAGCACCATATCAAGAAAATGCTGGATCGGTGCGACGGTACGCTTATCGGTCTTCGGGATGCGGCTATAATTGCCATCGGGTTTGCCGGCGCACTCAGGCGTTCCGAGATATGCGGTCTTACCGTGGACGATATCGAATTTATCAAACCGGTGAAAGGAGGGGGCTCAAAGAAAATGTTCATCTACATCCGCAAGTCAAAAACCGATCAGCAGGGAAAAGGGCAGAAAATCGCGATACCGGAAGGCAAGTATTTAAAGCCCATACAAAGACTTCAGAACTGGCTGCAAGCGTCGGGAATTACGCAAGGGCATGTTTTTCAGACGATGAAGCGCGGAGGCAGTCTCCGGGGCAAACCGATGCATCATTCTGATATACCGCGGCTTGTAAAGCGCTACGCGGAACTTATAGGGCTTGATCCGAAAGAGGTGTCGGGACATTCGCTGCGGGCGGGATTTGTAACGAGTGCCGCCGTTCACCACGCGCGTCTGGACAAGATAATGGAAATCACGAGGCATTCCAATCCTCAGACGGTAATGAGGTACATCCGGGACGCGGACTGTTTCAGGGACCATGCGGGAGAGAAATTCCTTTGATTCGCGGCGTCGCGTTTCCGGAAAATTAAACCGGGAGGTCTGAATGCGGTTTTGCACACCAACTGAATTTCCCGCAACTGGCGGTTATAGGGGCGGCTTGAAAAACAGGTCATGAAATATAATATGTGCCTTAGGATAAGGAGGCATGATGCTTGAAATAGAAAAAGCGGGACAGATGGCAGCTTGGTTTCTGCGCAGACAGGGAGGACGGATGCCTCATCTGAAACTGATGAAGCTGCTTTATCTTTCGGAAAGAATGTCCATTATGCAGAACAATTATCCCATTCTGGGGGACAAGCTGGTTTCCATGGAACATGGACCAGTTCTCGGCATGACGCTGAACTATATGCGGGGATACATGGAACCGGACAACGGTTGGGATAGGTGGGTAGCCGCGAAAAGCGACCGCGAAGCTTCTCTGGCAAGGCAATACAGGCCGGAGGATCTCAATATGCTTAGCGAAGCGGTGCTAGGAGTTCTGGAAACTGTCTGGAACCAGTGCGGCGGGATGGATCAGCGGGAAATCCGGGACTATACCCGCGAGCATTGTGCCGAATGGAACGACCCGCGAGGATACTGTTCTCCCATTACTTATAAAGAGCTTCTTGACGCCTTGGGATATGAAGAGAAAAAGTCTGCGGAAATGGCGTCGGAACTGGAAACCCAGCGGCAAATCGGCGAAGTTCTTTCGAGCTGTTCTTTTTCGTAATCGTCGGGCTTGCTCTCGAAGCTGATTTGAAAGAAACAAAAGCGGACAACCAGTTTGTTCAAGAATTCAGCGCTTTTTTGACAGTACGCCTGTTTTGTGATAGGAAACTGCTTTCTAATCTGACGGAAACCCCCGAATTTCCCAAGACAAGATAATGGAATACGTTGAGCATTTATCGGTAGAAAAATTCATTCTTTATCTTCTGATAGTCCTTGTTTTCGCCAAGGCCTTCGGCCGCTTGGCGGAAAAAATCGGGCAGCCCTCCGTTCTCGGGGAACTTCTCGCCGGGGTGGTTCTGAGCGCCAGCGTCCTGGCCCTTGTTCCGTCCACCGAAGCCATGGTCGGATACGACGTTTTCCACCTGCTCGCGGAAATAGGCGTAGTCCTTCTTCTTTTCGAAATAGGGCTTGAAACCAGGCTCGCGGACCTGATAAAGGTGGGTCCCGTCTCCGCGCTTGTCGCCATAGTCGGGGTGGTGCTGCCGTTTGTCATGGGATACTTCTGCGTGATCTATTTCCAGAAGTTCGCCATACTCAGCCTTGAAGCCAATATGGTCGGCCTCGTGGCCATAGTGACCGGGGCAACCCTCACTGCCACAAGCGTCGGGATCACGGCCAGGGTTCTCGCGGACCTTGACCGGCTCCAGACGAAGGAAGCCAGGATAGTTCTCACCGCCGCAATAATAGATGATGTGCTCGGGCTCATAATTCTCGGGATCGTAAGCGGCATAGTGAGTTCCTTTGAGGTGGGCGGCGTTGGAGCGGGGCAGATAACTTTCGGCTCGGTCGCGTTTATAACGGCCAAGGCTTTCGGTTTTCTCGCCGTTTCAATCGTTCTCGGCAGGATTGTCGCTCCCAGGATCTTCGGGTTTTTCGCCCGGATCGACAACGGCAATCTCGTCTGGATCATGGGAATAGCCTTCTGCCTCGTCTACTCGTACTTATCGGATATTTTCTCTCTCGCTCCCATAGTGGGGGCCTTCGCGGCGGGCCTAGTTCTCCGCGAAACGGATCAGTTCAAGGCGATAGAGCGCGGCGTGAAGCCCGTTTCGCACTTTTTCGCCCCGATATTTTTTGTGATGGTGGGGGCCGCCGTGGATGTTTCTGTGTTCAATCCCTTTGTATCTGAAAATATTATGGTAATATCAATCGCTTTAATTCTTTTCGCGGCGGCGGTTGTGGGCAAGTACGCGAGCGGTTACGTGGTCTATGAAAAAGGCGTAAGTAAAAGTATAATTGGCGTCGGAATGATCCCGAGAGGTGAGGTCGGGCTTATTTTCGCGAAGATCGGTCTTGTGCACGGCGTTTTCAAAACCGATCTTTTCTCCGCCGTCACGGCTATGGTAATACTGACAACCTTCATAGTGCCCCCGCTTTTGAAATGGATGTTCGAAAGCGAGAGCAAGGAGCGCAAGCTGGCCGAAGGCCCGGCCTAGCGAATAATCCTGAATACAGGTCAATCATGAAATTCCGCGGTTCCAAGACATTTTTGTATGCTGCGATCTTCGCCCTTGCGGCGGCTCCGTCGGCAAACGCCGCCGAGAACATGCTGAGCGTCGACAGGACGCTTGTGATTCAGCTCGTCATTTTTCTGGTGGGGCTTTTCCTGCTGAACAGGCTCGTGTTCCGCCCGCTTCTCGGGGTCTGGGACAGGAGGGAGGAGCTTACCGCGGGCACGCTCAGGGAAGCCGAGGAGATGACCCGCAGTGCCGAGAGCGCCATCGCCGAGTACAACGAGAAGCTCGCCGAGGCCAGGGCCCAGGCCACGGAGACGAGAAACGAACTCCGCCAGCAGGGGCAGAACGAGTCTTCAAGGATGCTTCTTTCGGCGAGGGACGCCGCCCAGGCCGAGCTTGAGGGCGCGAGAGGGACTCTTGAGGGCGAGGTCGCGAAGATAAGGGCGGACCTGCAGGGCGAGATAGAATCGCTCGCGGCTGAGATAAGCGACCGCGTTTTGAGGAAAGGAGCGTAGCGCTGATGCCGGCCGCGGATTTTAGTTTTCAGGGGGAAACACGTATTGGATAGCCATTTCGACTGGGTGTTCGTAGTAAAGTACGCCGTAAACCTGGGTCTTCTTCTGGCCCTTATCATATACCTTGTGAGAAAGCCCTTTCTCGCTTTTCTCAAAAACAGGAAGGAGAGGCTCCGCTCGGAAGTGGACCGCGCCGCGGCCGCGGCCGAGCAGGCGAAAACGACGCTTGAGGAATACTCGGCGAAACTTGACGCGGTCGCCTCGGAGATAACGGCACTTTCCGAGAACATAAGAAAGCAGGGCGAGACGGAAAGGGACGAGCTTGTCTCCGCCGCCGAGAAAAGCTGCGAGATGATAAAGAAAGAAGTAGAGGACACGATCCGCCTTGAGACCACCAAGGCGGTCTCCGAGATACAGTCGGAAGTGGTCGACTCGGCGCTTGAGCTTGCCGAAAAGAGGATAAGGGAGCGGGTGGACGAGGATTTCACGGCCGGTTCGGTCGACGATTTCGTAAAAATGATTGAGGAAGGAAAATGGCAACAGTTGCGACACTGAGAGACCTTGTCTCGGCGCTTGTGGATTCCGCGGCGGACGGGAGCGAGCTTTCGGGCGTGAGAGCCGACATGGAGAGCTTCTTCGAGCGGGTCTCCGGTTCGGGCGAGCTTCGGGACGTTCTTCTGAGCACGGTGTTTTCAGTGGAGGAGAAAAAGGCGGTCCTTGGGGATTTCCTCGAGGCGGCGTCTTTTCTCGGGATCACGGGAAGGTTTCTCCTGCTTGCCCTTGAGATGGACAAGGTGGCGGCGCTTCTGGGTTCTCGGGAGTCCGTGCTCGCGAGGCTTGACGAGGCGGTCGGAAAGGTGACGGCCGAGATCACCTCGGCCGGGGATCTCAGTCCGGGCGACGTCGAGAGGCTGAGCGCGGCGCTTCGCGCGGCGACCGGAAAGACGGTCGAGGTGTCGCTCAGGGTCGACCCTTCCATGATAGGCGGAATAAAGGCGCAGGTGGGCGACAAGGTTTACGATAACAGCGTCAGGACGCAGCTTGAGAGAATAAGAGGTGTTCTTTCTCCGTCCTGACCCCAATAATTCCAAAGGAGCTAGCAATGCAGGAACTGAGAGCAGAGAGTATAGGCGAGATTCTTAGAAACAGGATAAAGGGCTATGACCGCAAGGTCGATACCGAGGAAGTCGGGACGGTCATTTCCGTCGGCGACGGCATCGCCAGGGTTTACGGTCTTGACCAGGCGGTGGCGGGAGAGCTTGTCGAGTTTGACGGCGGAATCACCGGGCTTGTCCTTAACCTCGAGGAAGACAATGTCGGCGTCGCTCTTTTCGGAGAGGATTCCCACCTGAGCGAAGGAGGGATGGTTAAGCGCACGGGACGCATCGCCGAGGTGCCCGTCGGAGACGCTCTCGGCGGAAGGGTCGTCGACGCTCTCGGAAGGCCGATTGACGGTCTCGGGGAGATAGCCGCCGCCGAAACGAGGCAGATCGAGGTGAAGGCCCCCGGAGTCATCTACCGCCAGTCGGTAAACGAGCCCCTTCAGACGGGACTCAAGGCCGTCGATTCCATGATACCGATAGGAAGAGGCCAGAGGGAGCTTATCCTGGGAGACCGCCAGGTCGGAAAGACCGCCATCGCGATCGACACGATAATAAACCAGAGGGAAGAGGACGTTCACTGCATATACGTCGCCGTGGGGCAGAAACAGTCAACCGTGGCCCAGGTCGTCGACAAGCTGAAGGAACACGACGCCATGAAATACACGACCATAGTTTCCGCCACGGCCAGCACCCCGGCTCCTTTCCAGTTCCTCGCTCCCTTCTCCGGCTGCGCCATGGGAGAGTATTTCAGGGACACGGGCCGCCACGCGCTCATAATATACGACGATCTCACGAAACACGCGTGGTCGTACCGCCAGCTCTCGCTTCTTCTCAAGAGGCCGCCGGGACGCGAGGCTTACCCCGGAGACGTTTTCTATCTTCACTCGAGGCTCCTTGAGCGCGCCGCAAAGATGAGAGACGAGGACGGAGGCGGTTCCCTCACGGCGCTTCCGATAATCGAAACGCAGGCGGGCGACGTATCCGCCTACATTCCCACGAACGTGATTTCCATCACCGACGGGCAGATATACCTTGAGAGCGATCTTTTCTACTCGGGCGTGCGCCCCGCGATTAACGTCGGCCTTTCGGTTTCGAGGGTTGGGGGGAGCGCCCAGATAAAGGCGATGAAAAACGTCGCCGGAACCCTTAGGCTCGAGCTTGCTCAGTACAGGGAAGTCGAGGCGTTCGCGCAGTTCGCTTCCGACCTTGACAGGGTGACCCAGAACCAGCTTGCCCGGGGAAGCAGGCTCGTCGAGGCCCTCAAGCAGGACCAGTACGAGCCCCAGGCGGTTGAAAAGCAGATACTGATAATATTCGCCGTCACGAACGGCTACGTCGACGACTACCCGGTCTCCGCGGTGAGAAAGTACGAAAGGGAGATGTCTTCTTTCCTCGAATCGAAGCACCCTGACTACCTCGCGGAAATAAAGGAGAAAAAAGTCGTTTCGGACGAACTCAGGGAAAAGCTGGTGGCGGCTCTTTCTGAGCTTAAAAACCAGTTGGGCGAGCTTGCCTGACGCGGTGGCGGGAAAGGATAATGCCGAGTCTTAAACAGATAACGACAAAGATAAAGAGCGTGAGAAGCACGCGGCGGATAATGGGCGCCATGAAGCTCATAGCCGCCGTGCGCCTGCAGAAGGCCCAGGCGGCTCTCATGGCCTACAGGCCTTATTCGGACGCGTACCGCGACGTGGTACTGAACGTGGCGGCGCTTTCGGAACCGGAGGATCATCCCCTTCTCCGGGTCCCGGAGGAAAAGACGAACCTGCACGTTCTGTTCTTTACTTCCGACAGGGGACTCTGTGGAAGCTTCAACAGCGCCCTGATAAGGAACATGCAGCGCTACGTGGAGGAGCGGGGGGAGGTTTTCGGGAACGTGAAGCTCAGTTTCGTCGGAAGGCGGGGACGGGACTACTTCTCGAAAAGCGGGGTCGCCACGGGCAAGTACTACACGGGGGTCAGCGAGAAGAACTCCCGCAAGTTCTCGGAAGAACTGGCCGCGGCGCTCACCGACGAGTTCAGGACCGGGGAGAGCGACGAAGTGGTGCTCGCGTACAACCACTTTGTTTCCGCCATCTCCCAGAAGATGACGTTTGAGAGGCTTCTTCCGCTTTCGGGGGAGGAAACCGGCGACGGCGGCGCGGAGAGTTCTTCGGATTACATCTTCGAACCCGAGAAAGGACGGATAATAGGTTCGATTCTTCCCAAGTACGTTCAGGTGAGAATCGAGCGCGCCATGAACGAGTCACTCACGAGCGAGCACGCGGCGCGGATGACAGCGATGGAAAACGCGACCAGCAACGCGGACGAGGTGATAGCGAAACTTACCCTGCTTTTTAACAAGACCAGGCAGGCGATCATTACAACGGAGCTTATGGATATCGTTAACGGTACGGAAGCTCAAAGGAAAGGAGGCAACGAGTAGAGATGAGTATTGAATCAGCGTTTACGGCAGGCGGCGCAGGCGCCGAAGCGGCGAATGGATCCGACCCGGGGATCGGGAGAATAATTCAGGTGACGGGTCCCGTGGTGGACGTCGAGTTCTCTGAAGGGGCTCTTCCCACCGTGTTCACGGCTCTTAAGGTAACTAACCCGGCGCTCGGGGAAACCGAGTGGAACCTGGTTCTTGAGGTCGCCCAGCAGCTCGGCGGAGGCCGCGTAAGATGCATCGCCATGGATTCGACCGAGGGGCTTAAAAGGGGGCAGGACGCCCTTAACACGGGCGACGGAATAACTATTCCCGTCGGCAAGGAAGCTCTCGGGAGGCTGCTTAACGTGGTCGGAGAACCGATAGACGAGGCCGGCCCCGTGGAGACCGAGGAGCGCTGGCCCATTCACCGTCCCGCGCCCGAGTTCGTCGAGCAGAGCACCAAGATGGAGCTTTTCGAGACGGGCATCAAGGTTATCGACCTTCTCGCTCCTTTTCTCAAGGGCGGGAAAATCGGTCTTTTCGGCGGAGCCGGGGTAGGCAAGACCGTGCTGCTCATGGAACTCATCCACAACATAGCAAAGGAATACGGCGGCTACTCGGTTTTCGGCGGAGTGGGAGAGAGAACGAGGGAAGGAAACGACCTTTACTGGGAGATGAAGGAATCGGGGGTTCTCGGAAACACGGGACTCATATTCGGACAGATGAACGAGCCTCCGGGAGCGAGAGCCAGGGTCGCGCTTACGGCGCTTACGCTGGCGGAGTATTTCCGCGACACCCAGGGACAGGACGTGCTTCTTTTCATCGACAACATTTTCCGGTTCACCCAGGCGGGCTCGGAGGTGTCGGCCCTGCTCGGAAGGACGCCTTCCGCCGTGGGCTACCAGCCGACCCTCTCGACCGACCTCGGAGAACTCCAGGAAAGAATCACTTCAACCGTGAAAGGTTCGATCACCTCGGTGCAGGCGATTTACGTTCCGGCGGACGACCTTACTGACCCCGCCCCCGCGACCACCTTCGCGCACCTTGACGGAACCATCGTTCTCTCAAGGCAGCTTACCGAACTTGGAATATATCCCGCTGTTGACCCGCTTGACTCGACCTCGAACATTCTTGATCCGAGGATAGTCGGAGACGAACACTACAGGATCGCCAGGGAAGTCCAGGAAGTCCTTCAGCGCTACAAGCAGCTCCAGGAGATAATCGCGATTCTCGGCATGGACGAGCTCTCAGAAGAGGACAAGCTCACGGTCGCCCGCGCCAGGAAGGTCCAGAGATACCTCTCGCAGCCTTTCCACGTGGCCGAGCAGTTCACGGGCACTCCCGGAAAGTACGTCCCCATCAAGCAGACCATAGAGGCTTTCGGCGAGATTATCTCGGGCAGCATGGACGGCATACCCGAGCAGGCTTTCTACATGGTGGGCAATCTTGACGAAGTGCGCGAGAAGGCGGCGGCGATCGCTTCCTGACGGGAGATCTGAAAATTGGCTGAAAAACTGCGACTCAAGATAATAACCCCGGAAAAACTCGTGTTTGACGGCGAGGTAGAGGAACTGGTCGCTCCCGGCCAGATGGGGGAATTCGGCGTTCTGCCGGGCCACGTGCCTTTTCTATCCGTGCTTCATCCCGGAAGGCTCAGGTTCAGAACCGGGGAGTCGGGAGAAAGCACTCTCATAATCCACGGGGGTCTTGCGGACGTGAAGGACGATACCGTAAGCATCCTTACGGATCATTCGGAGAATCCCGAAGAAGTTGACGCCTCGGCCGCGAGGAAAGACGCCGCGGCTTTTCAGAAGGAGCTTGACGAACTTCAGGACGCGGAACTCTCGGAAAGAGAGGAACTTGACAGAAAGCTCAGGGTAGCTCGCGCCCAGGCGGGCGAGTGAGTTTTTTTGCCTGAATCTGCTGCCGCGGAGTGTCTTTGTCCCGGATGCCTGAAACCGCCTGTCACATTTTTTTCGGGATAGCTGTAGAGGCTTTCTGGAAAACTTTGCCTTGCGGGCCAGTCGCGAATACGGAAAGAACTCTTTCTGGAGAATTTGGATGCTGGCGGCGGATGCCCGTTCAATTGAAACGCAACATCTGATCTTGAGATCGTCTTGAAAATTGCAGTTCCCTTCTTTATCATTGGGAATTATATACAATAGTGCCGAAACTCTACCGAATTAGGGCTTCTTTGAGCGACTGAACTTGTGCTCAGACACGTCCTTCCTGCGAACATTCACGGGTTGGATTACAGCTTTAGCTAGCGCCTCCGGCGTAGCATCAATACTAAACACCTCGTTCATCTCCGCCTGCGTAGGTTCATAGTCACTCGGCAAGATTTCTATGTCCCGCGGAGTTTCTTTCTTGTTCATATTTCTTTCAGCTTTTCCTCTTGGGCTTTGATCCAGTCCTCAAATTCCCGGTCCGTCACGTCGTTCAGTATTCCACCAATCTGAATCTGCCCTTGCGCAAGCCCCCTGATGCCGGACTCAATTTTGTCGAGACGCTTGTTCACCCCAGCAAAGCCTTTACGCATTTCGTCTAATACTTCTTTGTTGTCTTTTGCCATAATATTTTCTCCCTGACACAGTCCTGTATGCTATGATATTAGGTCGGCCTCAGAAAACTATTTCAGATAATCACATAATACTCGATTTTTGCCGGAAATTCAACGAGCGCGAGCAAGACAACCTTCATATATGGTAAGTTATGAAACTCCACGCTAGGAGGGCAAGTCCCATCCGGCGATACGTTTAGAATATGGGTCAAAGCGCAGGCTTCGGGTTACCGAGACTCGAACTGGTCTTGGGTATCACGTATCTTTTAGGGGCAATCGGAAGGGGCAAGTCTCTGTTCCTTAATCCACTTTTCTATGTCATTTCCACCATACAGCTTTCTTAATGCCATTGCGTCCATCGGTGTCAGCAAATAGTGGGGGCCAAATAGTGATTGATACTCCACCCATTCCCCCGATTCAGGCCAGTCATGAATAGGGATTCCGAGGCAGTCAACGGGTAAAGAATACCCTTCAACATATAACCCACTGTTAATGCCATCGTCTCTCAAAACCCCCTCGGGGGAGAAATGGGTTCTTTCTCTTCCACACCCGCCCGGAGAACCCAGGATTGACGGATAGGGGAATGCGGAAGAGTAGTCGTTTTTAGACCAATCCCAATCGTTAGGATGTCCCCAAAACCCTAGTACGTGCATTAACTCATGGCAAATAGTGTCCGCTTGGTCCTTGACAGGAATTGTGCGTGTGTAATCAGAAAGCACAACGTATCCGGGATAAGCCAACGCCGAGATTAGCGGGTGTATTTCTTCCCAAGCACGTTCTATCAGTTCTTGGTGAACGCCCACATGAATTTCACCGTATCCCGGCGTGGTGTGGTGTGAGGCGGAAACAATCGTATCCCCGACCCTTAAGCTGTATTCATCCGGCAACGCCCAGTTCAACGCTTCCACGCATTTTTTCAAGGGTTCCCGGAAACCCTCTGACCCCTTGGTAAGACGCACAACCGTATCCGTGGGAATTGTTCTTGCCGGGTAACCGTTATCTTCCGTCACTTCTTGATAAAACGTGTTGATGTCCTTAACATCAGGACACTGGAAAGGCCAGTAGTATTTGTTTTCCCATACGGGTTCAGGTTCCGGTTCGGTGACCGTGGGAGGTGGTTGTGATTCGTCCACATCGTCATACCCCCCCCCCGTACCGCAAGCACATAGCAACAAAATCCCTAAAACCAGCAAACACCTCATAGCAAAGCCCCCTACCTCCTCAATAGTTTCTTAATTCTGTCAAAATCCGTTACGAGCTGAGGTTCCCCGGCATTACAGTCCTTATCGTATGGAACCATCGCATAAGCGGATTTCTCGCCTTTCACCGCAAGGATGTACATGTCCTTGGTTTCCGGATCGCATCCGATAACCTCGACCTCATCAAAATCACCCGCCTCTTTCAGGCCGCTATAGGCTTCTTCAAGAGCAACAGTCATTGCTCGGCATGGAAAGATGCAGACTTCGGCACTCCAGACCTTCTCCACTTTGGTCACCGCAAATAACATCAAAGCCATAACTATCAATCCTGTTCTCACGGCAAAATCTCCTTTAGTCGTTTGGACAATGACATCCAACCAAATGCCCATTCGGGTCTGTAACTTGGGTTGTGCAGTTCGATGGGCATTCCTCATAATCCCAATCACACCCCCACGTCATAACCACCCCCGCAAGCAGGAAAATCAATCCTAGCATTTTCATTTCCCCTTAGCATGGACGGCTTTTGCCGTATCCCGACAGGCAGCCAGCAATTCATTCCCGAAAGGTCTGAGATTCTCGCAGTAATTCGGGTCCTGCGAAATGCCAATAACTACATTCATGCCAAATCGGCTAGCACATGCGTCCGTCAGCTTCTTCTTCCTGTAAAACTTCCGACACAGGTCAGTCTTCTCCTCCAACTGCGCCAACTCGCTATCGCTGTACAAGTCCAGATCATCGAAATCATCGCTCTTCAAGGTATAGCATTCAAGATAGATTCTGTACCTCCTATCGGTGCAATCTTTTGCCTTTGCAATCATTTCTTCTGCCATTTTTTCTGCAAGCTTTTGCGAATCCGCCTCGGTCTTTTCCAAGTTCCCTCCGAAGACGCAAAGCCCACAGATAACCGCAATTATCAGACACCTCATAACTTCTCCTAAGCTTGGCCTTGGATTGGACACACGTGGGTGTCGGGCCTTGTTGCTCGTCAAAGAGATTTGGACGTTCTGCTTATTCGCCGGATGGCCATTGTATGCACAGAGACCCTACGTAGCAGGGTCTCTTTAACGAGCAACGCTTCGAATAATAGCACAACGAGGAAGGATAATCTATGAGAACTTCGTAATCTTGATAAATACCCTCTGCTGGGTACAATCCCCGCAACTATCGGTTTATAACGATAGTACAAGTGAGGGAGGTTGCTATGTCGCCCATCAAAATAGAGGAGGCCGGTACAGAAACTGTTTGGACTTGGATTCTACTTATAATAAATATTGTTCTTGGAATTTCTCATTTTTACTTATACTCAGGAAAAGGAATAGAAGAGGGTTTTGCCACAATAATGACGGCTAATATAGCTATTTTATCCGCCATTATTGTTGTGTGTGCTTTTGTAGTTACGGCAGCTGGGTTGCAAAAACTTGAATCTATAGAAGAAAAGGCAGAGGAAAAAGCAGAGGAAACTGCTATCAAGACCACTACAGAAATTCTTAAAAGTCGAGAATTTTTACAGGGGCTAGCGGGAGAGATGGCAAGGGTGTACAATAAAAAAGGGGAAGGCAAACTTCCCCATTTTTTATTTCATAAAGAAAGAGATGAACATGAATAGGGAAGAGATCGAAAAAACAATCATAGAATTCAAAAAGAAAATTCCGGTCAGAATATATAAGCTGGCTAGAGAATTAGGGCTTGAAGTATACAAGACTACTCAGCTTCCCGAAGGATTCTCTGGGTGCATCTACGAAGAAGACGGTTCTTATGTAATTCTCACAAACAAAAAAGATCATATACATCGACGTCGATTTACAGTAGCTCATGAGCTTGCTCATTTTATTTTGCACAGAGACCAGATTGGGGATGGAATTGTAGATGATGGCCTCTATAGAAGCAAATTGAGCGGTCCCTTAGAAAGAGAAGCTAATGCTTATGCAGCAGACATTCTAATGCCAATGGAAGACATCATTAAAGCGATAGATGATGGAGCAAATTCAGTTAGCGAGTTGGCAGAAAAATTTTATGTTTCCGAAGCCGCAATGTCGATAAGAATCGGTATTCCCTAAAACCGCCTTTCAAGAGGTCAGTTCCTTGTACTTAAGCCTCTTCCCCACTACCCCTTTGGCTAAGAACGCCATCTGGTCTATCGTGTCCATTTCCCGGACGTTGTGCCGTCCGGCGAACTCCGTAACATAACGCCCCAAGTGCTTCGGGGATATGCGGTGGTAAGTTCCGTAATAACCCCTCTTTAATACCGCCCAGAAGCTTTCTACGCCGTTTGTATGTGCCATATCTCGAACATACTCCCCGACACTGTGATTCACGCTCTCATGCTCAAAGGGAAGCCCGATGTAGCTTCTATGGTCATCCGTGTAAACCATCGCTTTCTGGGAGACATTCGCACTGATAAAACCCTGCAGTTCTTCTTTCGTCCTTTCGGGAACGGGCTTGGCAATGACCTTGTTTGTGTTTCGGTCTTTCATTCCGACTACAACTTCTTTCCCCGAAGGTCCTCTTGTGTGACTTCTCTTGCTGTTGTGCTTGTTCTTCTCTTTGCCGCCGATAAAAGTTTCGTCAACTTCCACCGTCCCGGAAAACTGCTCAAGATCATTGCTGAATGCTTGCCTTATCCGATGTGCCAAATGCCAGGCGGATTTCTGGGTTACTTCCAGGTCCCGGTGCAGTTTCATGCTGGATACTCCCTTAAGAGATGTGGTGACAAGGTAGATAGCTAAAGCCCAGGTCTGATATCCAAGATTGGATGCCTGCATGACTGTGCCGGTTTTAACGCTGAACCTCTTGGCGCATCCTTTTTCCCGACAACGGTAAGGCATGGTCTTGTGTTTGGCCCCGGACTGAACATTTGTCGAACCGCAATGCGGGCAGGTCGGTTCATTTCCCCAGCGTTGCTCGGCAAACCACTTTTCAGCGGTTGCGTCGTCGGGGAACATCCTGAACAGCTTCGTCAGGCTGATTCCGTTTCTGGATGATTTGCCCGGTGCTTTAGGCTTGCTTGACATCTTCATTTCCTCCAACATTATTTACCCATAATAGTGCCGGATTTTGAAGGATTTGTCAAGGATTTCAGGCAAGTTTATTTGCTTTTTCGGCACTATTGTATATAATTCCCTTATCATTATACGAGTATCGGTTGTTTCTGATGAGAGGTATATCATGAATGTTCAAGAGGCTGTGAGGTTGGCGAAAGACTACGTAACAGATGTTTTCGTTGAAGAGAAGATTACGAATGTTGGTCTTGAAGAGGTTGAGTTTAACGAAAACCAGAACTGCTGGGAAATCACTATAGGGTTTTCCAGACCGTGGGATTATCAGGCCAAAAACCTGCTTGAGCAGCAACTAAGTAATCCACTTGAACCGCGGAGACGGCCGAAAACACGGTCCTTCAAGGTAGTTAACATAGATGACGACAACGCTAAAGTTTTGTCCGTCAAGAATCGCGAAGTGACCGGAATGCAATGATCTCAACCCCGACCCGATTTTTCCTTGACTCAAACCTTCTCATATTGCTCGTTGTCGGTCTGGTTGATCCTGAACTCATTGCCAGACATAAGCGGACCAAAAAGTTCTCGGTTGAGGCCTACGAGCTACTGAGTGAATCGCTCCAGTCCCTTGACAACGTGTTAGTTACGCCAAACACATTGACCGAAGCGTCCAATCTGCTTGCACAGTACAGGGACCCTGTGCGCGAGGAGCTTTTCCAGATGCTTCGCAACTTGATCGAAAGGACTGAAGAAACCATGGTCGCAAGTGCGGATGCCTCGCGGGACAGTGCTTTTCCGCGCTTAGGCTTGACCGATGCTGTGCTTCTGGATGTTGTCTCGGCCGAAACTCCCCTGCTCACGACGGATTTGGGCTTGTATATTGCCTCCTTGGATAGGAAGGGAGAAAACTCCGCATTCAACTTTAATTACTGGATTTATCCCTAAACACATTCTCGTTCAGTTTATGCTTCGGTTGGCACTCCGTATATTCCGGATATACTCAGACACTCATTCCAAATTAATTCGGACAGTTGATTTTCCTGATTTCTTCTCAAAAACATCATTGAGGAGCGTTTCGTTATCCCGCTCGCATTATTCGCAATACGGCTGAATTCGGCGTTCTGTTCAGTCCGCTCCTGATAAACTTTTTCTGTCAGAACGGTTCCGGGCTTTCGTTCCAGAAACGAATCTCATTTCGTTTTTTTCCGCTGATATCAATCGGAAATATGCGGAGAGTTGTCGGAACTGCCTCATGTTCCTTCAGCAGCGTCATCTTGGTTGGTTTAGTTAATTTTTCCTGCATCGGATAAAACAAGGCGAGATTTCTGACTCCGTATCTTGAAGCGTAGCTTCCTATCTGATACATGTCCGACTGAGCTATTCCCAGTTTCTGCTCTTCGCTGTCCAGTATTTTCCACTTCGCGTCGGCGATGGCCACCGGGTCTCCGGATCTGTTCACAAAGGAAAAATCAGGCTTCATCATGAAAACCTGCTTGCTGGAATCCTCCCGCATGGCGAAATATTTTTGAGGTCCCTGTTCTCTTACCCTGATATCTTCTCCTTCTGTTTGTTTGCGAAGTTCAGTGCCGACATAAGCTTCAAACAGCCTGTTCATGTCGAACAGAAGCGCAAGACAGTCCGTCTTTCCTGTCGTAACGCCCGGGTAGAATCCCCTGAGGAAAAACCCGCACTGCTTGAATATCTGTTCGTACCGCTCGGTCATGCGGTCAAAACTCAGCGAGTCAACCGCCGTTGCGGCGTCCGTGGCGAAGTCGCTTATCGGTTCGAATCGTGCCACAAGCTCCGAGACCTGCTGCAGCGCGCGGCTTCCCTTGGCTCTCTTCAGCATTATTCCCAGCACGTGTTTCAGTATCTGGTTGTAAACGTTATCCGCGCTTAATTCGTCGTACTGGCAGAAAAGCCACTCCCTGTGGGCGAGATTACGCTTGAAGTGCTCCCCGATTTTCAGTTTTCCCCGCAGTACGTTCAGGTTTTTTTCGCGGCGGACGTATTTGCGGATCATCCCCCGCGTCAGCTGGGCATGAAGCTGTTCGCAGAGGTGCAGTATGAATATGTCGAGGAGAAAGCGTTTCTGAAGATTGATTCCCGCGGTGCCCGCCTTGGCGAGCTTCAGATTCTGCGCCCTGTAGAGCATGCGGACAAGAGCTTCCCGGCTGGATTCGACATCATACGCTTCTATGCCGTGAATCTTGGGAAGAATTTCTACGGACAGGCTCCCGAGAGAGATGACTCCGCAGTGCGATGCGAATTTTATTTCCCTGTTTCCCCAGGACCACGCTTTCGCCGGCAGTTTCCCTTCAAGCTTTTTTAGTATGTCAGCGTGTTTTTCTTCCAACTCCTTCTGTCCGCTTGTGCGGGAACGGACTACGGGAACCGATTCGTGTTCGACGACGGTGATAATTTCGGCCATCAGGCACTCTCATCGTATATTTTTCTGATTGCGGCCGGGGTGATTTTGTCTTGGGGCGTTACGCTGTATTCAACGGAGTCTTCAAAATCATCGTGGTCAAAACCGATTATTTCCTCTTCTTTCATCTCCGTGTGGCGTATGATCTGGGGTTCAAGTTCTTCTCCGTTTGCCCCTACGTCGTGGAAAACCAGCTGAATTCTGTGCCAGTCATCGTAGAAATACTCTTGGAGGAGCGGGATGATTCTGGAATACAGCACGTTTTTCAGACCGTCAAAGTTCTGGACATTAATGAGGTATGAATGCCCTATAGTCATGTCCCTACTGAGAAGGAAGCGGATGCGGCGGTTTACTGCATTAAGCAGTTTCCGCAGGTCGATAGTGTCACCTTCACCATCTTCTATCAGGCCGTTGCCCAAGGAACCGTCAATCACGTTCGTGTCCGGCATAAGTTCTTCAAACTGAAACCTTCGGCGAAGCGCGGTGTCGAGAAGCGCTATCGACCGGTCGGCGGTATTCATCGTGCCGTAAACGTCAAGGTTACTTGGAACCCCGAATTTTTCCCCTGAATAGGGAAGAGTAAGTGTCATTCCGGATTCCACCGTCCCGTCGTTTCCGTAGACAACTCTTTTGTCAGTTTCAAGGAGGGTGATGAGTTCTCCGAATATGCTGGCGATATTTCCCCTATTGATCTCGTCAATGAAAATTGCGTACCTATGTTCCGGGTCTTCTTTTGCTTTCCGACAGATTCGCTTGAATACACCTGGAACTACCTTGTATTCGATCTGACCGGTTTCTTCGTTTTGCTGGGGCCTTATTCCCTCGATGAAATCTTCGTAGCTGTAGGCCTGGTGAAATGTCACGAACTCAAACCGTTGATCGTACTTTTTTGGTTTATGATCCGGCTCACCTTCAAATCGTTCATCGGGCAATTCCCGCTTCGGTCCGGTTTTCCACTTCTTGGCAAGCTCCACATGCCGTTTCCATTTCTTGCCGCATTGCTCTTCCCAGTCATTGACAAGATACCAAGTTCCGTCCGGTTTTCTGTCAAATACATAAGGAGGATTACGGTAGATTTTCTTTTGGGTAACGGTTTTGGAATCGGGATGAGTATGTTCACTAAGTTCCGTATTGATGTTATCACTCTTCTTATATGTTTTCAGTATCTGGATATATTTGTGTTCCGAGATTGTGTTAATTTTTGCTTCTCCGCCCAAGTCATACAGCACTCCGATGATTGCGTCGCGCCATGTTGCGCCTGATAATTCTTTGTAGAGCCAGGATTCCCTGGGAAGGATTTGTTTTCCTGTCAAATATCCTTCAGTCAGTTTATTGAGCTGGTAAGTTTTTCCGGTTCCTGGAGGACCGTATAGAATTAAATTTGTCGCAGTTCCACTTTCAGTTGACAATTCTTCGTCAGTTTTTCCGTCGATTTCTTTGGAGTTAACTTTAGCATTATTTTGTGAATTTCCATTCTGCCACTCCCCCTTTAGAGGAGGGTCAAAAAAATCAAGCTTGTGGGTTCCGTACTCTTTTTCTTTCTCGCTCCGTATCTCAAAAAGATCACGGTCTATTTCCACAGCTGTCAGTTTTCTGGTTTTTCCCGTGAACTTGCTGACAATTTTCCTTCGGTGATTTGCGCTGAATACGCGCTCAAAGTTGTCAGGAAATAGTAAAAACAGAACCATGTGGCGTGATTGTCGGGTCGCGCACTCTGGAATCCCTTCAATCCATTCGGCAAACTCCCATCCGCTGGAAGAGTCAGAGAGGAGGTCTACTCGTTGTTTTGCTGGAAGCCTCTTCAGTTCAATAATCAGCAGAATGAAGAACTCCCATTCCCACGGGAGTCTAGCAAAGAACCCCGCACCGACATTTGCTATTCCTGCCAGAACCTCATCCGTTAGCCATTCGGAATTTTCGGGGAACGGCTTCCCCGACCTTTCCCAGATGGTTTTGATGTCTTCGCGTTTTTTTGGACGCGAATAATTGTTTTGGCACAAAAGCATCAGCCACCATATTTCTGCGACCAGTTGCTTGATTTCGGGTGGTCTTGGATCTAAAAGGGTTTCCAGTTTCTCAAAAAACACGTCGTTATTCCTGTCAAGCCCTTTTATAAGGTGCTGGTTCAGATCTTGAAAATAATCAATCGTCCACAACTCTTTGTTTTCGAATATTCCCCCGTCTGAAAGCAAACAGGTTGTTTTCCAATGTTCGGCTGCTTTCAGTATCGGTTCGGGAGCAGCATTTTCACCGCAATAGCGACTCATCTGATATAACCCCCCTTAACTTCAGAGCGATTCATTTTTCCTCGGAACATGTCGATATATTTCCCCTCAGTTTTCCGCCCACTTGCGCTGGAGAGGACAGAGGAAACCGCTTCATGCTCAACGACTGTGGAACACTCAGTCATCGGATGACCTCTCTTCGTATATTTTTCTGATTGCGGCCGGGATGATTTCGCTTTGGGGCGTTACGCTGTATTCAACGGAGTCTTCAAAATCATCGTGATCAAAGCCGATTATTTTTTCTTTTTTCATCTCCGCGTGGCGTATAATCTGCGGTTCAAGTTTTTCTCCGTTTGCTCCTACGTCGCGGAAAACCAACTGAATTCTGTGCCAGTCATCGTAGAAGTACTCCTGGAGAAGCGGGATGATTCTGGAACACAGCACGTTCTTCAAATCGTCAAAGTTCTGGACATCAATAAGGTATGAATGCCCGATAGTCATGTCCCTGCTGAGAAGGAAGCGGATACGGCGGTTTATCGCCTCAAGCAGTTTGCGCAGATCTATAGTGCTGTTTTCGCCGTCTTCTATCCGACCGTTGCCTGATGAGCCGTTGATCACGTTTGTATCCGGCATGAGTTCTTCAAACTGAAACCTTCGACGAAGCGCGGTGTCGAGAAGCGCTATCGACCTGTCGGCCGTGTTCATGGTGCCGTAGAAATCGAGGTTGCTTGGAACCCCGAATCGTTCCCCCGAATAGGGAAGAGTAAGTGTCATTCCGGATTCCACAACTCCATCGCTTCCGTAGACAACTCTTTTATCCGTCTCGAGCAGGGTGATGAGTTCCCCGAATATGCTGGCGATGTTTCCCCTGTTGATTTCGTCAATGAAAATTGCGTGCCGCTGTCCGGGGTCCGCTTTTGCGTTCCTGCAGATTCGCCTGAATACGCCGGGAACAATTTCATATCTTACTTCTCCGGTTTCTTCGTCCGTGATGGGTCTTATGCCTTCGACAAAATCTTCGTAACTGTAAGCCTGATGAAATGTCACGAACTCGAATCGCCGATTGCGCAACTGATCATCCAGATTTCCTTCAAATCGTCCGTTGGGTAATTCTTGCTCCGGCCCGGTTTTCCATTTCTTGGCAAGCTCCACAATCTTTTCTCGTCCTTGTTCCCGACATTCTTCCTCCCAGTTACTGACAAGGAACCACTTCTTATTGCTGCTATGCTGGTCAAATACAAAAGGAGGACGGTCTTCTTTTCTTACCTTCACGACTTTTGAATTTTGGTCGGCGTGGTCGTGAAGATATGTAGATATTGCGTTACGGACATCTTTACTGTCCGTCATAGGCTGTCTTATCCGAACGTACTCATGTTTTGAGATCTCGGTGAGCGTTGCATCTCTACCAAAGTCATAAAGTACCCCGATGATTATGGCCAGCCAACTTGGGTTGGACGACTCAAATTCTTGGCGGAGCCAATGTTTTCTGGTTTCTTTTTGCTTTTCGCTTGGAATTTCCGCCGACTGAATTTGTTTCTTGTCTGAATATTTTTCAGTCAGCTTATTGAGCCGGTAGGTTTTTCCGGTTCCGGGAGGGCCGTAAAGAATCAGGTTCGTTGCAGTTTCTGTTTTTGGCTTTGTTTTACCATTTTCGAGAACAGCTTGCGCATGCTTAATCGCGTCGTCTTCCCTGATTTCGAAGATAGATCTCCGTTGATTTAATAGCCCCTTGAAACTATCACGTGGTTCCGTTTTCTTTTTCCACTTGACTGGGCACACATGTATATATTTAGAATCAGGCTCAAAGCTGTATTCTCCCTCCACCGAACCGACAGCGACCTCTTTTTTACCTTTAAGAGGCATTAGCACAATATCTTCTTTGTGAATTTCATTTGCGAATAAATGAAGCTCTGTCGCATATCTTCCTTGAATTTTTGGGTCAACATCAGGATATTTTTCTTTAACGTGCTCATGTATGGCATCTCGGTCTTTCAAGTGGCTTAAATCTCCTGCTTGTTCCCAGCCAATGACCGCTTTGTTCTCTTCAAGAGCAAACTGTTCAAATACGCCATTTCTGCCACCTCTGACAACCCAAAGTCGTTTCATTGCTGCACCTCGTTTTTCATATTGTCAGTTTTATCCTGAATAATTTGCCGAAGCGGACAAAGTAAGATAACAACAAGAAACTTTTTGACAAAGTATTTGGGCAGGCAGAAAAAATTTTCTTTCTTCAATACAACGGCGAGTTTTAGAAACAGAAAAGCCGAACCGTTTTATTGCCGACGGTGCGATATTGCGGAAAACCCTCAACAGACATGCCGAGAACTTTAGGCATATCTCTCAATAGCATGAAAGAAATAAAGATGGTTTTTCCAGAAAACTCAGGCTAGCTGCACTTGGAGAACCCGCAGCTCCGGCACGTGACGCACCCAGATTCAAACGCAAGCGCCCTGCTTCCGCAGTCCGGGCACTGCTCAAGCATGATGTCTACGGAAATTTTTCCCGCGCTGCCGTTTGCTTCAGCCGCCGTCACTTCCGCCGCGTCTCGCTCAGCGTTTTTTTTTCCCTCGGGGATGAAGTGCCTTCTCAGCACCTTGGCTATGGCGTCGGGCACGGACATTATGACCTGTCCTCCCGAAAAAACTGGCGAGGAACCTCCAATGGCCTCCAGCTGTTCCACGACATCCCTTACGTCAACTCCCGATCTGAGGGAGAGGGATATCAGCCTTCCGGTTGCCTCGGCATCCGCCATAGTGGTAAATCCAGATTTTCCAATCTGGACGAAAACTTCAAATGGCTTGCCTTCGTAACTGTTGACAGTCACGTAGAGATTCCCGTAACCAGTTTTTATCGCCTCGGTAAAACCTTCCAGCACTTGGGGTCTGGTGACAGGTCTTACCGCTTCTTTTTGAGAGGGATGAGGGGATGGTGTGAGGTTGGAGTGGGTGGTTGACATCCCTTCATCCCGGGGTGGAGAGCTTGTTTTTTCCTTAGCCTGTTCTTCCGTTATCAGTATTCCTTCCCTAGAACCTTCCCTGTAGACGGTTACCCCTTTGCAGCCGAGCTTCCAAGAGAGGAAATATATCTTCTCGACTTCCTCGAGGCTTATGTCCTTGGGAAGATTCACGGTGCTCGATATGCACGAATCTATGTGCTTCTGGATCGCGGCCTGCATGCGCACCCGCATCTCCGGCTTTATCTCGTGGGAGGTGACGAACGTGCCGGGAAGGTCGGCCTCGTCTTCAAGTCCGAATTTCTCCATGTATTCTGAGACAAGCGGGTGGTAGACCTTGAATTCTTCTTCCGAGAGCGATTCCGAGCGCCGCAGGTAGGACAGGGCGAACATGGGCTCGACTCCGCTTGTGGTTCCCGCGAGAACCGATCCGCTTCCGACGGGCGGGACCGTGAGTATGCACGCGTTCCGAAGGCCCTGCTCCTTTATCTTGCTCATCACGTTGTCGCGCATGCTTTTCACGAACGGGTTCGCGATATGGGTCTTGAGGTCAAACACCGGGAAGGTTCCCTTCTCCCTGGCAAGGTCGGAACTCGCTTCGTAAACGATGTTCTTTATGTGCTCGAAAAGCTCGTCGGTGAACTTTACGCCTTCATCCGTGTCGTACTTTATATTGAGCTTGGCGAGCATGTCCCCAAGGCCCGTGAACCCGACCCCTATTCTCCTCGACCGAAGAGACGCCTCCGTCTGGAAGCTCAGGGGATGTTTCTCGATGTTGTAGTCAAGTATGTCGTCAAGGAACCTGACGCTATAGCGAAAAGCCTTCTCCAAATCCTCCCACTCTATCGCCGCGTCTTCCTCGAAGGCGTTTTTGACGAACATGGAGAGGTTCACGTTTCCGAGGCAGCAGTTCCCGTAGTCCTCAAGCGCCTGCTCGCTGCAGGGATTCACGCCGTTTACTTCCATGTTGGCGTATTCGGTCGGGGAGTACCTCTTGACCGTGTCCCAGAAAATAAGCCCGGGCTCGGCCGAGGACCACGCGGACTTCACCAGCTTGTCCCATATTTTGCGGGCGCGCACGGTTCTTTTTATCTCGGCTTTCTCGTTTGAGAAGATGAGCTCGTAATCCGCGTCTTTCTCCACGGCCTCCATGAACTTGTCGTCAACCTTGACCGATATGTTGGCGAACTGCACCTTCGACCTCGCCTCGTCGTTCTTTATGTCGAGAAAGTCCATGATGTCGGGGTGATTGACCTTCATCGTTATCATCAGGGCCCCCCTTCTCCCCGCCTGCCCTATGGTCCCGGTCGTGGTGGACAGAAGGTCCATGAACGACACCGCTCCCGTCGAGTATATGGCCGAATTGTTCACCGGGGAGCCTTTCGGCCTGAGCCCCGATATGTCGGTTCCGACCCCTCCGCCGAAGGAGTAGGTCCTGGCGGCCTCCTTGCACCACTCGAATATCCCTTCTATGGAGTCTTCCTTTATCGGCATGTAGTAGCAGTTAAGGAGCGTGGCCCTTCTTTTCTGGCCGGCGCCGAAGAGGATCCTTCCTCCCGGGATGAACTTGAAATCGGAGAGCAGCCAGTAGAAATTCTCCTCCCACTGCTTCCTGAGCTCTTTTTTTTCCTCGGGGGACGCTATCTCCCTGGCCACCCGCCGCCACATCTGTTCCGGGGTCTTCTCTATTATTTCCCCCTTTATGTTGCGAAGGGCGTATTTTTCGTAGAAAACCCGGGCCCTGAGCTTGTCTCCGCCGAAAGCGTCGACCGTTTCCGGGGGAATGTCTATGGTGTCGCTCGGGGCTTTTACATGTTCCGGAGAAGGTTGCGGGGTCTGCGTTTCCTGTTCGTTGACTGCCGTGGTTTCATGATCCGATGTTCCGTTCGCGGCGATTTCGGGGTGGTTCTTATCTCCGGGCATGCATTCCTCCTTTGCGGTTGTCACGTACAAGACATGCTGTTTATCTTGTGCATGAGGCATATTAAAACACAACATATTGGGTATTGTCAAGGAATTATTTCATTTCTGTTAAGATTGAATCAAGACGGTTTCCGGAAATAGGAATCGCCGGTTCTAAAACTTGAGTGAGATCAGATAATTAGCCACGGGGCGTGAAGGATTCCCGGCGTCCCCGGGGCGGCGGAATTTTCCCCCGCGGGCGCGCGGAGGCGGGGTCGGAGTCCGCGAACGCGGTTTCCGTCAGGGTTCCGCCCTTCTGTGTTATACTCTTTCGGCATGGAAAAGGAAGTTTCGGCGGCGGGCGGACCGGAGGAAATCTCCGAGGTGCTCGGTTTCTGGTTCGGCGATCTGCGCGAGGGTGAGCTGCCGGACAGGCAGAAGCAGATGACCTGGTGGATGAAGTCCGAGGAATTCGACGATCTCGTGAGGCGGAGGTTCGAAGGGCACGTCCTGCTTGCCGGAGAGGGCGGTCTTTCCCACTGGCTCGAAACGCCTCTTGGCACGGTGGCGTTCATAATAGTCGTCGACCAGTTTCCGAGGAACATCTACAGGGACGCCCCGGGCGCCTTCTCAAGGGACTCCCTCGCCCTCGGCGCGTGCCTCGGGGGCATCGAGAAGGGATTTGACAGGGGGCTTCACCCCGTGCACAGGGTCTTTTTCTACCTGCCGCTCATGCACTCGGAGGATCCGCGGATCCAGCGCCTGAGCGTCAGGAAATACTCCGCCCTCGAGCAGGAGTACGCCGCGCACGCGGAAATCGCGGAGACTCTCGCCTGCTCGACGGACTTTGCCGGGCGGCATGCCGACATAATAGAAAGATTCGGAAGGTATCCCCACAGAAACGCGGCGCTTGGAAGGGAATCCACCCCGGAGGAAACCGAGTTCCTGAAAGAGCCCGGAAGTTCCTTCTGACTTCCTCAGCCGGCCTTCCCTGTTGTTTAAGGCCGGGCGAGCGGGTATCTATAATCATTGCCGCGGCGGCGGCCGGGCGTATTCTGAATCAGCGGGAGCGTTTGATTGAACATCGAGGAAATACTTAGCCAGACCTATCTCGGCAATTCCACAGAAACGTGGCTCTGGGCGCTCGGAGCGGCGGTCGTTCTGGCCCTCGCCTTCAACTTCATCCTGAAGAGGCTCATAAGCTCTTTTGCCGGTTTCGCCGAGAAGACCGAAACCGACCTTGACGACATGGTTTCGGCGCTCATGGAGAAAACCAGCGTAGTGCTGATAATAATTTTCTCGGTCTACGTGGCGACTTTCTTCCTTGACCTCACCGAGCAGATAAGGGAATTCCGCAGCAGCGTGATAGTGATCTGCCTTCTTCTTCAGGTCGGTTTCTGGGGAGGCGGCTTCATCGACTACTACGTCAAAAAGAAGCTCGCGGACGTCGGCGCCGGGGCCGGCGCCTCGATAACGCACATAAGGGGCCTCGGCTTTTTCGCCAAGTCGGTTCTCTGGATAATCCTGGCGGTTCTCACGATCGACAACCTCGGCTTTGACCCGACCACCATAATCGCGGGGCTCGGCGTCGGGGGCATAGCGGTGGCGCTCGCGCTTCAGAATGTGCTGGGCGACGTTATAGCCTCGCTTTCCATTATTTTCGACAAGCCTTTCGAGGTCGGGGACTTCATAGTCATAGACGGCATGAGCGGGGACGTGGAGCACATAGGGCTCAAGACCACGCGCCTGAGGAGCCTCTCCGGAGAGCAGCTCGTTCTTTCGAATAACGACCTGCTGCAAAGCCGCATAAAAAACTACAAGAGGATGAACACCCGCAGGATTCTTTTTTCCCTCGGAGTCGTCTACGAGACGTCCCACGACGACCTCGCGAAAATACCCGGGCTGATAAGGGAGATAATAGACGCGGAACCGAAGGCGAAATTCGGAAGGGCGCATTTCAGCAGTTACGGCGATTTTGCCCTTAACTACGATATAGTTTACTTTGTTCTTACTCCTTCGTTTGACGATTACATGGATATACAGCAGAGCGTTAACCTCAGGATATTCAAAAGGTTCTCCGAAGAAGGGATAGAGTTCGCTTATCCCACCCGGAAGGTTTTTCTTGATTCGGCGCAGGCTGCGTCGACCGGGGCGGGGACGGGAGACTGAATTGGCCAAAAAAGCGTGGGGGGGCCGCTTCGCTTCCCAGACACACGATATAGCCGAGAAGTTCTCGGAATCGGTAAGTTTCGACAGGCGTCTTTACAGGGAAGACGTAAGGGGAAGCATCGCCCACGTGAAGATGCTTCGCGAAACCGGGATTATTTCCCGCAGGGACGCGTCCCGCATAACCAGGGGTCTTCGGGAGATCGAAAAGGAAATAGACCGCGGGGAGTTCGCGTTCAGCGAGAGCTGCGAGGATATCCATCTCAATATAGAAAAAAGGCTTATCGAGAAAACAGGCTCTTCGGGCGCGATGGTGCACACCGCCAGGAGCAGAAACGATCAGGTTCTCACGGACACCAGGCTTTACCTGAAGGGGGAGACAGAGGAGATAATCTCTCTTGTGTGCGCCCTAGCGGAGCAGTTCGTCGAACTTTCCGCGAAGAACCTGGGGGTGATTCTTCCTCTCTACACCCACATGCAGCGCGCCCAGCCCGTTCTTCTGTCCCACCATCTTCTGGCCTACTACGAGATGCTCAAGCGCGACCGCGAGAGGTTTCTCGGCTGCCTTTCCAGGGTGGACGTGAGCCCGCTTGGAAGCTGCGCCGGGGCGGGAACCTCGTTTCCGATAGACAGGGACATGACCGCCGGGGACCTGGGTTTCAAGTCGGTTTCCGGAAACAGCATCGACGCGGTGAGCGACCGTGATTTCTGCGCGGAGTTCGTGTTCTGCTGCTCGGTTCTGATGATGCACCTCAGCAGGCTTTCCGAGGAACTTGTTCTCTGGAGCTCGAAGGAGTTTGACTTCGTTTCTCTCGGGGACGGGTTCACCACGGGTTCGAGCATAATGCCCCAGAAAAAGAATCCCGACATGTCGGAGCTCACCCGGGGAAAAACCGCCAGGGTCTACGGAAACCTGAACGCGCTGCTGGTTCTGATGAAAGGGCTTCCGCTTTCCTACAACAGGGACATGCAGGAGGACAAGGAGCCTCTTTTCGATACGGTCGACACCGTGAAGCTCTGCCTCCGGGTCAATATCGAAATGCTGAAGACGCTTGAATTCAGGGAGGAAAGCATGAAAAAAGCGCTTCGGGACGGCTTCGTCACCGCGACCGACGTGGCGGACTATCTGGCCCGCAAGGGCGTCCCGTTCCGTTCGGCCCACGAAACCGTGGGGAAAATAGTTTCCTACGCCGAGCGCGGCGGAAAGGAGCTTTCGGACCTCAAGCTCTCCGAATTCCGCAGGTTTTCCAAGAAAATCGACGAGGACATTTTCGAGGTGATAACGCTCTCGGGTTCCGTTGAGAGCAGGAACTCCCGGGGCGGCACTTCAACCTCGAACGTGAGAAAAGAGATAGCAAACGCCAGAAGGTTCCTCAAGAGATGCATGTAGCCGTTTTTCCGAAAGGGCCGGCAACGGTTTTCATTCCGTCTGCGGTGCGCCATGGGTTCTGAACTCGGGGGACTTTACGTGATTACCGACGAGGGGCTGATCCCGCGCGGTTCTTTCTGCGAAACAGTCGAGAAATCGCTGGCGGGAGGGGCCGGCATCGTTCAGCTGAGGGACAAGACTTCCCCGCGCTCCGAAGTCGCCGCCCTGGGCAGGGAGCTTCTCGGCATTACGAGAAGATACGGCGTGCCGCTTATAATAAACGACTCCCCGGAACTCATGATGGAAATAAAGGCCGACGGAGTGCATCTGGGCGAAGACGACCCGAACATAATACCGACGAGAAAGAAGCTGGGTAACGGCGCCATCATAGGCGTTTCCTGCTACGGTTCCCTTCCGAGAGGAATACACGCCGAGAGGATGGGCGCCGATTACGTCGTTTTCGGAACTCCCTGGGCCACTCCGACGAAACCCGGCAGGATTCCCACCCCTTTTGAAACCCTGGTCGAGGCGAAAACCGCCATCACGGGTATTCCGATATTCGCCATAGGTGGGATATTCCCCCATAACGCGGCGCAGGTGCTTGCTACAGGGGTTGACGGCGTGGCGGTCATAACGAGCGTTTTCGGATCGGACGACCCGGAGAGGGCTTCAAGGGACATCTGCTCCGTTCTCAAGGATCGCCCGGCCGTGTGACCATGCGGGGAAGCCGGAAGCGGGGCCGGAACAAACGGAAATCATCAGGTCGAAAAAAAGGGGGAAGCGGCTTTTCGGGCGCTTCCCCCTTTCTTGCTTTTCGTCGTTACAAACGGTTTTCGAGCGGGTCAGGAAAACCAAACCCGTCCCGGGTTCATTTTTTCTCCGGGCGGCTTTTCCACGAAACCGCCAGGAACAGGGCGGATACCATCAAAAACAGGTTGAATACGGAGCTTTGAGAAGGGGTTCCGCTTCCCGCAGCCGCGACCGCGCATCCTTTCTTTTTTGCCGGAGGCGGATCCAGATAATAGCCGGCGCCCAGCATCAGGTCCTCGGGATGACCAAAAATGCTTAAATCTACCGCGTAGCTCAGTTTCCGCGAGGTGCCGGGGACTTTCCCCGGTTCGTTCAGTTCGTCTCCTGAAACTGCCGGATTATCCCATCTGTACTCTAGGAAGCCGTCCCCCGAGTATACCGTCTTTTCAAATTCATGGCCGACATCCGTGCCGTCTATGTCTACGAGATGCATGGATCCACCTTCAAGGTCACGGTTGCTGGCGTTGAAAATAATTATTTCGCCCCCGGTTTCCGTGGGCCGCTGTACGATAAAGAGGTAGATGGAGCCCTTTCTCCAGGTTTCATCGGTTCTAAGCTCTCTCAGTGCTGCAAAAAGCTCGCTGGGAGTGCTGGCGGCTTCAATATGATTTTTCGCACGCGTAACAAAACTTTTAAGAGTGTCTTTATCAACTACGTCACTGGCTGTCACTATATTTTTACCGGCGGCGGCGGTGTCGCCGGCAAGGGCCGGAACGGCCATAACCGCACTTGCCGCAACAAGAATTATTCCGAAAACACATTCTCTCATAACATATATTCCTCCTGGGGTTCTTAACTCACACTTAATTCTCTACTTTTTCCTTAAGTCATGTCAAGCGAAATCTTGAACGGCGCGGGCAGCTCTTCTTAAGACGCTGTTCCGCGCTGCCGAAAGAACCGCGCCGCGGCGAACAGCCAATGAACCCGGGTCGGCGAAACTTACCCGGGCTTTGAGCATATGACGAGATGATTCGAGGCTCTTCCCTCGTCGACCAGCCTCAGATACGTATCGAAATACTCGATGTGGTAGCTGGTGTTTTCCTCCCCCTGCTCTTCTGCGATCACGGCCGCGTGCTTCTTGTAGGCGTCTCCCCAGTTTTTCACCTGAACCCGGAAATCCGCCACGTACTCGGTTATTTCCTCGATGCGGAATCCGGCGGATTCGAGCTTTTCCCTGTAGCTTTCAAGCGAATCGTAGTACTGCGGGATAAGGTAGCCTCTCGCCATCTTCTGTTTTGTTTCCTCGTCGCCGGATATCTCGAAAGTGCCGCTTAGAAACGCCCACGTTCCGGAAGGCTTAAGCACCCTGAGAACTTCCCTGAAAAGTCCCGTCTTGTCCTCAAACACGTTCATCACGTTAAGGCTTATCGCCAGGTCGAAAGTCTCTCCGGCAAACGGCATTTCCATGGCGTCGCCCAGATGAAATTCCGTCTGCTGCTCAAGCCCGGAGTTTTTCGCGAGGTTTCTCGATACGTCGACTCCAACCTCGTTAATCTCTATCCCGGACACCCTGCATCCGGTCCTGTCGGCTATGTATATCGCGGGACCGCCCGCTCCGCTTCCCACGTCAAGCACGTGCGCCGCTTTCCCTATGCCGAGCCTGGGGACCAGCTGATCGAGGTAACGGGGGGTGATGAACGACTGCTGTCCTATGTCGTCCTCGGTTCCCCATATCGATTCTCTTATGAGCCTGTTTGCAGGGCTGTCGAGCCGGTGAAGCTCGGAATAATCCACTCCTATGCGTTCTTTGTTCATCTGCCGCGTGTTTCCTCCGCTCGGGTTTTTCAGGAACTTCTTTAATTGAATCTACACTTTAATTGCCTAAACGCAACGCCTTGAGCGGTTGCGGGAAGGGATTTTAAAAACCGGCCGTTTACGGGCGTATTGTTCCCCAGAAAGTTGATCACCGCGAGACCGCAACAAGTGGCACATTCTCTACCGCGGTTTCCTGGGGCACCGCTTCCTCGGTCATTCCTGAGGGAGTGCTGTGAGAAAGCCCCGGATTCAGTCGCCGAATTTAAAAACGGTTCCCTTTCTTTTTACGTTCGTTTTTTCCGAGAGGGCGTGGGAGATGATGGGAAGGGCTATGGTGGCGTCGCAGTAGCATTGAACCAGGCTGCCTTCGGGGTTTTCCTTTCCCCAGGAAACGGCCTCCTCGAACGTGCACCCCGAGAGTCCACCCCACTGGGGAGAATCGGTCGTGATCTGGATCGCGTACTTGTGAGGATAGTAGGTTTCCTGCTCCCCGGTTCCCTTGCGGTTGAGCCCGGCCTCTCTTCCCGGAACCTTTCTGTCTTCGTAAAGAAGATCGCCCGTGACGGCGAAAAGCTGAATGAAGTCTTTAGGCACTCCGCCGCCTATGTAAACCACTCCCGTGTCAGTTACGCTCCTGCCCATTTCCATGAATTCCACGTAGTCCTGCATGGCGTCGATCGCGAGATGATGTCCCTTGCTTTCGGCTATGAGCGCCGCGTCTCCGTAAGGGCTGTCGGCTATCGCGGGGCAGAAGACCGGGATCTCGTTTCTCGCGGCCGCGGCCACTATGCTGTTTATGTTCTTCCTGTCGAGCCACTGTCCGCATCTCTTGAGAAATTCCCTCGAGGAGTAGCTTCGGGATCTGTCGAGGGTCATTATGAATTCGGCCAGAAGCTCTGTCATCTCAAGGTAGTCGGGTTCGGTTCCGTAAACATCGTAGTAGCGGTTTATGCCCTCGGAGAAAAGCTTCGCGTCGTCTTCGTTCGGGGTTCCCTGCCAGTACGAAAACCCCATCGCCTCCACTATGTCCTCGGAGATGTTCGCGCCAGTGGGCACCAGGACGTCCATGTACCTGTTCTCGATCAGCCAGTTTATTATTTTCCACTGTCCGGTCGTGGAGAGGGATCCCGCGTAGCCGAAAAAGATGGTGAGGTTCTCGGTTTCCACCATCCTGCATAGAACGTCCGCCGCCTTGGCGAGGCTTTTGCCCTGGAATCCCGTCTGCGCCATCTCCCCGAGCAGCTTTGAGACCGGCTTTCCGGGAGAAACCTCTATCGCCTCCACCTTTTTCCCCAGATAGCCCGATTCTTCCTTCACGTTCTTTTTCTCCCGGCTAAACCCTTATGTCCACGAGCCTTTTCGGCACGTAGACGAAGTTTTTTATCTCCCGCCCCGCTATGTATTCCTTTACCCGGCCGTCAGAGAGGGCGATTTCCCTGGCGGTTTCCTCGTCCGCGTCCGCGCTCAGGGAGATCTGGTTTCTCACCCTGGAGTTGACCCTTACGGGTATGGTTATTTCCGCGCTCTCAAAAGCGCTCTCGTCCCACCCTATCCACTCCCTGTCGACCAGGCTTCCGCTTTCTCCCGAAAGTTCCCAGAGCTCCTCCGCGAAGTGGGGGGCCATGGGGTAGATGAGCCTCGTTATCGCGAGCAGCGACGCGCGGGCGTGCTCTCTTCCCACGCTTTTTTCCTTCCAGAGCGCCGTGAGCTCGTTGAAAAGCTCCATTACGGCCGATATCGCGGTGTTGAACTTGAAGCTTTCTATGTCTTCCGTGACTTTTTTTATCGTACGGTTGGTCGCGGCGGCGAGAGCGGCCGGTTTTCCCTCAGCCGGGGGTTCCCGGGCCCGCCCTTCGTTTTCCCGTTCGGCGAAAAACCCCGTCGCGAAACGCCAGACCCTGCCGAGAAACCTGAACATCCCGTTCACTCCCTGCTCGCTCCACTCAAGGTCCTTTTCCACGGGGGCGGCAAAGAGCATGAACATCCTCACGGTGTCGGCTCCGTAGCGGACTATCATGTCGTCTGGGTCCACGGTGTTTCCGAGAGACTTCGACATCTTCGCCCCGTCTTTTACCACCATCCCCTGGGTGAGGAGATTCTCAAAGGGTTCGTCGAGCCGGAAAACCCCGATGTCTCTCAGCGCCTTCGTGAAGAACCTCGAGTAGAGCAGGTGAAGTATTGCGTGCTCTATTCCGCCTATGTACTGGTCCACGGGAAGCCAGTAGGAGGCTTTTTCGGGCTCGAACATGCCGCCTTTGAAACCGGGAGAGGCGTACCTGAGAAAATACCAGGAGGACTCGACAAACGTATCCATCGTGTCGGTTTCCCGCTTCGCAGGTTCTCCGCAGGCGGGGCAGTCTGTCGCGATGAAGCTTTCGATCCCGGAGAGAGCGGGGATCCGCTCCCCGTCAATGTCTATCTCGAGCGGGAGTTTCACCGGAAGGTCGGAATCGGGAACCGGGACCTCCCCGCACCGCCCGCAGTAAACTATGGGTATCGGCGCTCCCCAGTAGCGCTGCCTCGAGATTCCCCAGTCCCGAAGGCGGTAGTTGGTCCTGGTTCCGCCCGCGGCGTTTTCCCGGAGAAACCCGGCTATTTCCCCGAAGGCTTCCCGCGAGGTGAGCCCCGAGAACCGCCCGGAATCCCCGAGAACCCCCTTTTCCGTGAACGCTTCCTTTTCCATGTCGGAGACGCTCCCGTCATCTGGGAAAATCACCTGTTTTATCCCGAGGCCGTATTTTTTCGCGAACTCCCAGTCCCTCTGGTCGTGCGCGGGAACGCTCATCACGGCGCCCGTTCCGTAGCTCATGAGGACGAAGTTCGCGGTCCACACGGGTATTTTCTCCCCGCTTACGGGATGGACGGCGTCCATTCCGAGAGGGACTCCGCTTTTCTCCATGGTTTCGATCTCGGCTTCTGAGACGGGAGCCTTGCGGCACCGGGCGAGAAAATCCGCCACCTCGGGGTTTCCCTCCGCCGTCTCGGCTACAAGAGGATGCTCGGGGGCAAGGGCCAGGTAGGTCACCCCCATGATCGTGTCCGGGCGCGTGGTGAATATCCTGAGAACGCTCTTTTTCCCGTCCACGCGGAAATCTGCCTCCACCCCCTCGGACCTCCCTATCCAGTTTCGCTGCATGGTCTTGACCGCGTCGGGCCATCCCTTCATCTTTTCGAGTTCGGAGAGCAGCTCTTCCGAGTAATCGCTTACCCTCAGGAACCACTGCGGTATTTCCTTTTTTTCGACGACCGCACCCGAGCGCCATCCCTTTCCGTCGATCACCTGCTCGTTTGCGAGCACCGTCTGGTCAACCGGGTCCCAGTTCACGACGGAAGTCTTTCTGTACGCAAGCCCCTCGCGGTGAAGCCTGGTGAAAAGCCACTGCTCCCAGCGGTAGTATTCGACGTCGCACGTCGCGATTTCCCGGCTCCAGTCGTAGCTGAACCCGAGGCGCATGAGCTGCTGTTTCATCTGGGCTATGTTGGCCCGCGTCCAGGTCGATGGGTGTACGGCGTTCTGTATCGCCGCGTTTTCGGCGGGCAGCCCGAAAGCGTCCCACCCGATGGGGTGGAGAACGTTAAAGCCCCTCGCCCTTTTGAATCTCGAGACGACGTCCCCGATCGTGTAGTTCCTCACGTGCCCCATGTGGATTCTCCCCGACGGGTAGGGGAACATCTCAAGGACGTAGTACTTTTCCCCTGAGGTCTCCTCGGAGACCCTGTAGGTGTCTTTCTCCGCCCAGAAGTCCTGCCACTTTTTCTCGATTTCCTGCGGTCTGTACTCTCTTTCCATTTCGAGGGGAAGGCGTTTTGCGGGTTTGGGTCTCGGGTTTCCGCAAACGCGCTCTTATTCTAATTAAAAGCCGCCCCGCTTTCAAACCCCTTCGCTACCTGCTGCCGTTTGTGTTAGACTTCCTTCCCGGCGGGCAATGAATTCCAGTGAATTTTACGAGACGGCGCGGGCGCTTGAGAGCTACCTTCGGTTCTGCAGGGAGATAGGGATAGAGGAACTGCCGGCCGGGGTTGCCGCGGGAGGGACCGAAATAGCGGATACGGAGAAAGACGATCCCGTTCTTTTAAGCGATCGCAGGGAGCCGGGAGGTTCATCCGCGGTCGGGACTCTTTCAGAGATAAGGGAGGAACTCGGGGACTGCACGAGATGCCGCCTCTGCGAGACCAGAAAGAGCATAGTGTTCGGCGAGGGAAATCCCCGGGCGAGGCTCGTCTTTGTCGGCGAGGGTCCCGGAAGGGACGAGGACATCCAGGGAAGGCCCTTTGTCGGGAGGGCGGGGCAGCTGCTAACGAGGATAATCCGGGCGATGAAGCTTGAGAGAAAGGACGTCTACATATGCAACGTTGTGAAGTGCCGTCCCCCGGGAAACAGGAACCCGCAGCCCGACGAGGTGGCAAGCTGCGAACCGTTTCTCATGAAGCAGATAGAGAGCATAAATCCCGAGGTGATAGTCTCCCTCGGAAGCGTCGCCACCGGACTGATGCTCAAGCTCAAGAACTTCAAGATGGGGCAGTTAAGAGGCACTTTTCACCAGTACGGAAACTCGAAGCTCATGATCACGTACCACCCGGCGGCGCTTCTTCGGAACCCGTCTCTTAAGAAACCCGTCTGGGAAGACATGAAGCTTGTGATGAAGGAACTTGGAATATCTGTCGGCGGGTGATTAGCTCAGCGGATTAGAGCACAGGCCTCCGGAGCCTGGGGTCGGGGGTTCGAATCCCCCATCGCCCGCCATGACAGCTTTTACCGGACAGTCCCGGAATCCGACTAATACGCAATCCAATTTTATATTAGTCGGAGCTACAGGTACCCGATCGGAACAATGTCGACTTCACGGCTGAAGGGAAGGAACTCTTCATGAAAACACAGAACGCAGCCGTGTCCGACGGGAGTCTTAACGCTCCGCAGGAAATCGAATCCCCGGAATCCCGAGTTGCGAACGGAGGCGGTTTTCTTGATTTCAACCGGGTGAATGCAGCCGTCCCGCTCAACCAGAATGTCCACTTCACGCTTTTCCTTGTCGGCGTAATAGTAAACGGGGTCTGAGGAGCCGTTATGGATATGCGACTTGATAATCTCGGATACCGCGTAGGTTTCCAGTATCGCCCCCGCCATGGCGCCTTTTTCAAGAACTTCGGGGTTCGTCCACCTGGTGAGAAAGCAGCAAAGTCCCGTATCCATGAAGTAAAACTTGGGTGTCTTGAGGAGCCGCTTGGCGGTGTTTTTGAAATACGGCTGCAGTATCGTGACGAGTCCCGTGGCCCTGAGGACGTTGAACCACGATTTGACGGTTGGTTCGCTTACCCCCGCATCTTTTGAGACTTCGCGGTAATTGAGCATCTGGCCGGTTCTTGCGGCGGCCGCCTGTATGAACTTGTGAAAGGACATCAGGTCGTCAATTCTGAGGTAGTCGCGCACGTCGCGCTCGATGTAAGTCGAAACATATGACTGGTAGAACCGGTGCCAGCTTCTGCCTTGGTCGGAGACGACATGCGGGTAGGAGCCCCGCCAGATTTTCTCGAACACCTGCTCCACGCCGAGCGGCCGGGCGATTCTCTCGCGCTCTCGAAGAACCTCGGCCGTGGGAATAAAGGGGGGCGTTCCCGGCCGCCCCTGTTCCTCCGCAAGAGAAATGCCCTGAAGATCAAGTATGGCGACCCTGCCGGCAAGGGACTCGGACACGTTCTTCATCATGGAGAACTGCTGGGAGCCGGTAAGCCATACCAGGCCGGTTTCTCCGGCTCTGTCCACCACGGCCTTTATGTAGGGAAACAGCTCGGGAACGTACTGCACCTCGTCGATCAGGGCGGGAAGCCTGAGGCGGCTGATAAATCCGGCCGGGTCTCGTTTCGCGGCAAAGCGCGTATCGGGTTCGTCCAGAGATACGTATGAACGTCCCGGTTCCTTCAGTTTCTGGAGTAAAGTTGTTTTTCCGACCTGCCGCGGTCCTGTCAGCAGGACGACTTTGAAAGCCGCGCTGGCCTCTGTTATGGTCTGTTCGAGCGTGCGTTCTATGTAATTCATTTTTCCGACTAATATGTAACTCGACTTTATATTAGTCGGAAAACGTGCGGGTGTCAACTCAGCAGGCGCCGGCGGGAGAAAATCCCCCGTTACTTCCTGAGCACGGTATACATGGTTTTCTCGTCTGACCAGTTGATTTTGTCGGGATCCTCGTAGGATTCGCGGATGTTTTTCCTGAACTCCGCGAGGGATCTTTCAAACTCCTGGCTCTCGTAGAGATAGAAAGTCGAGTAATGCTTGCTCTGCGCCCTCTCGACCAGCTCCTTCAGGGAATTTTCCCTGGCGAGAACGAATGTTTTCGTTTCAATGAGCTCAAGCCCCTCGGTTTTTCCGATCTCCGCCTCTAGGCTTCCGGTGTTGTAGAAGTCAGACTCCTTGCGGTTAAACGACGGGAAATGCTTTCCCCATATGCTTTTCATGCTCTGGGTCCTGGTTCTCGTGTATATGAAAAGAAACGATCCCTCCCGCAGCACCCTCGCGCTTTCCCTCAGGAATTTCGGGGTGTTGAAAAAATGTATGGCGTTGAAGCAGAATACGGCATCAAGCGCCTCGTCCCCGACGGGAAGTTCCTGCGCCATGGCGATCTTGGTCGCGTAGTTCCGGATGCCGTGATCCTCAAGATACTGCTCGAGGCTCTCGAGCATGAACTCGTTTGTGTCGTAGCAGTAAAGAAACAGGTTCTCCTCGCCCAGGTGCTCGAAGAAGAGTCTCGCGTACCGCCCGGCCCCGGCCCCCACGTCGGCGGCCTTTATCTTCCCCCTGTCCCCTATCATTCCCTTTATGTAGAGCACGGGTTCTGAGTCCGTGACTCTGAGAGACCTGTAGATGGCCGCTACCCGCGCGTAGTGGCTCTGCGTCTTCTTTATGAACTGCTGGCTTTTCATTCGTTCCTCTCCGGCGTGAGTGTGAAGTTGCGATTGCCGCCCGGTCGGCCGGGGCTTCAGCCCCGGGACTGCTGCCCCAGGATGTTTTTCTGAAAACTTTCCGCGACTTCCCGAAACAGGTAAGCGACCGTATCGGGAAGGTCATGAATCCCGCACCATTTTCTTTTTCTGTCCTTTTCGTAGTCTCCCGTATCCTCGACGGCCCTGGCGCGGAAAAAAGTGTAGAGAACGCGCCTTTTCCCCCCTTCAATGACCAGTATGTCGAGAGGCTCCTCTATTTCCACCCTGTATCCGCTTTCCTCGAGACATTCCCTCTCCGCCGCCTCGGCGGGAGTTTCGCCGTAATCGACTCCTCCGGCGGGAAAAACCCATGAATCGTCGAGCTTTCTTGAACTCACCAGAATGACCTCGATTTCCCCGAGGCTGTTTTCCCTGTAGGCGACGACGCCTGCCTTCTGTACGGGTTTACGCATTTAGGTGAGAATGTTAGCCTAAAAATAGAATATGAACAGAAGGAAATCATTATTTTTCCCGGCCGGGGGAAATTCCTCCGGCCGGTTTCCCGAAGCGGAGGCTTGAGTGTCGAACAGGCTTAAAAACGAAAAAAGCCCCTACCTTCTCCAGCACGCGGAGAACCCGGTTGACTGGTATCCGTGGGGAGAGGAGGCGTTCGAGAGGGCCCGGGAGCTTGGAAGGCCCGTATTTCTCTCCATAGGATACTCGACCTGCCACTGGTGCCACGTCATGGAGCGCGAATCCTTCGAGGACGCCGAGGTGGCGGGGCTCATGAACGAGAACTTCGTCTCGATCAAGGTCGACAGGGAGGAGCGCCCCGACATCGACAATATCTACATGACCGTCTGTCACGTGATTTCAAAGAAAGGCTGCGGCTGGCCCCTCAACATAGTCATGACGCCCGGGGGGAAACCGTTTTTCGCCGGAACCTACATACCGAAGGAGAACCGCTACGGGAGAGTCGGAATGAAGGAGCTTGTGCCGGCGATAAAGGATCTCTGGGAGAACAGAAGGGAAGAGGTCCTGGAATCGGCCCGGCAGATAACCGACGCCGTCCGCAGCCTCGGAGATTCCCTGCGCAGAGTCGGGACTTCCCTGCTTAACGAGAAAACGCTTGATCAGGCCTACGGTTACTTCCTTTCGGCTTTCGACCCCGACGAGGGCGGCTTCGGCAGGGCCCCCAAGTTCCCGACCCCGCACAACCTGATGTTTCTTATGAGGTATTACGGGCGCACGGGGAAGGATGCCGCTTTGAGGATGGTCGAGAGGACGCTTCTTTCCATGGGGAGGGGCGGCATATACGACCACGTGGGCTTCGGCTTTCACAGGTATTCGACCGATTCGCGGTGGCTTGTTCCCCATTTCGAAAAGATGCTTTACGACCAGGCGCTTCTGGCAATCACTTACACCGAAGCCTGGCAGATCACGAAAAACCCGTTTTACGAGAAAAAGGCGAGGGAAATACTCGAATACCTGATCCGGGACATGACCTCTCCCGAAGGAGGTGTTTACTCGGCCGAAGACGCCGACAGCGAAGGGGAGGAAGGCAGGTTCTATCTATGGACCGCGGGGGAGATAGAGGAACTCGCGGGAGCGGAGGATGCGGAGCTTCTCTCTGACGTCTACGGTCTCTCCCGCGACGGGAATTTCACGGACGAGGCGACGGGAGAGCGGAGCGGGAGGAACATATTTCACCTCAAAGAACCTTTGGCCGACACCGCGGCGCGGCGCGGCGTCCCGGCCGAAGCGCTTGAGAGGAAACTTGAGGACCTGCGGGAGAAGCTTTTCGCCCGCAGGGAGAAAAGGGCTCATCCCTACAGGGACGACAAGGTGCTCACGGACTGGAACGGAGTGGCGATAGCGGCGTTTTCAAAAGCGGCGGCGGCTTTCGGGGAGAAAAGATATTCCGACGCCGCGCGGGGCGCGATAGAGTTCGTAAGGCGGAACCTTGTCCGCGACGGAAGGCTCCTTCACCGCTACCGCGAGGGCGAGGCGGGCATAGCGTCGAGCGTCGATGATTACGCCTTTTTCATATGGGGTCTTCTTGAGTACTACGAAAGCGTTTTCGACGAAGAGTACCTGGCCCTGGCGATTTCTCTCTGCCGGGACCAGTTCGAGCATTTCTGGGACGAGGAGTTCGCGGGCTTTTTCTTCACGGCCGACGACGGCGAAGCCCTGATAGCCAGGCAGAAGGAAATTTATGACGGGGCGCTTCCGTCGGGGAACTCGGTTTCGACTCTTAACATCCTGAAGATAGCTAGGCTGACCGGCGACCCCGACCTTGAGGACAGGGCGGCCCGGATGGCCGCGGCCTTCTCCTCTCAGATCTCAAGGCACCCCGCTTCTTTCTCGATGCACATGAACTCTCTTGATTTCATGCTGGGTCCTTCCTTCGAGATAGTGATAGCCGGGGACAGGAACTCGCCCGGGACCCGCCGGTTTCTCGACGCCATCTCGGGCGAGTTCCTGCCGAACAAGGTTGTCATTGTGAAGGACGAGGCGAACGAGGCGGAGATTTCGGGGATTGCCCCCTACGCGCGGGGCCATGAACCCCTTGACGGGAAACCCGCTGCGTACGTGTGCTCGAATTACGAGTGCCGGCTGCCGACGGACGATCCGGCGCGGATGCTCGAGCTTATAAGAGAGGCCGTGTCGCGGAAGCGGGGAGAGGCGCGGTCATGATGGAGGAAGCGCGGCGCGGCTGGGACTCGGACTTCGGCAGGTTCGAAGCGGTTCACCACTCGCAGATTCTAAACAGCATCCTGCGGATCTATCCCGGCTCCTCCGAGGAGGAAAAAAACTCCTGGAGGCGAAACGTTCCCGCGCTGCAGCGGGAAGTAGGGGAGGTCGTCGAGGTCAGCACTGACGCCGGCATGTTCACGGCGATTCTCGAGTATGAGCTTCCGATGGAATCGCGCCGCGCCGACGTGGTTCTGCTTCTCCATGACGGAGTGGCGGTGGTCGAACTCAAGGGCAAGAGCGTTCCTTCCGACGCGGACATTGATCAGGCTCACGCCTACGCGCGGGATCTCTCTTGCTACCACAGGGACTGCCACGGCCGCCGGGTGAAGGCGGTGCTGGTGCCGACCCGCATGAGGGGAAAAGGAAGGACGGAGCGCGGCGTCAAGGTCTGCTCGCCGGATGAGCTTGATTCCCTGATCGCCCGTCTCGGGTCGAGAAACCTCCCGGAGCCGATTGACGCTGGTAGGTTTCTGAGCGCGGACGCCTACCGGCCGCTTCCGTCGCTTGTGCGCGCGGCCCGGGAACTTTTTCTGAAAAAACGGCCCCCGCAGCTCTGGCGCTCGGTGGCCAATACCGACAGCGCGGTGCGCGCGGCGCGGGAAATCGCCTCCAGCGCCTGCGTGACGGGAACGCGCCGGCTGGTCCTGCTGACGGGCGTGCCCGGCGCGGGCAAAACCCTCGTGGGGCTTCGGCTCGCCCACATGCCCGGTCTTGACGACCTGGCGCAGGGGAGCCGGGGTGTCCCGGCCGTGTTTCTCTCCGGCAACGGTCCGCTCGTCGAGGTTCTGCAGTACGTTCTCCGTTCCGCCGGGGGGAACGGAAAGACCTTCGTCCGCCCGATCCGGGAGTATGTCAGGCGTTATGCCGGCAAAGGCGCCCTTGTCCCGCCCGAACATGTAATGATCTTCGACGAAGCGCAAAGGGCCCACGACCGGGAGCGCGTGGCCGACGTGCATGATGTCGACCTCTCCGGCGCGCGTTCGGAACCGGAACACTTCGTCGAGTTTGCGGAGCGGGTTCCTGGGTGGTCGGTCGTAGTCGGTCTGATCGGAAGCGGTCAGGAAATCCACGTTGGAGAGGAAGGAGGCCTCGGCCTCTGGGCGGAAGCGCTGCTCCGAAGCGACCGCGGCGACGAGTGGACTGTGCACGGGCCGCCTCGGATGCGGCAGTTTTTCGAAGGGCTGCCGTTTGAGGCTTCGGAGGATCTCAGCCTTGACGAGACGATCCGGTCGCACTTCGCGTCCCGGCTGCACGAGTTTGTCGGGAAGCTTGTGAAGACTCCGCCTGAACCGCGTGGCGAACTGCGGCGGATTGCGGACGTGCTTGAGAGAGAAGGCCACGACCTGCGGATCACCCGCGACCTGGATCACGCAAAGCGCTATCTTCGCGAGCGCTACGGGAATTATCCGGAAGCGCGGTTCGGGCTGATGGCTTCAAGCCGCGACAAGGTTCTTACCGGCTTCGGCGTCCCCAATGACTACCAGTCGACCAAGCGGGTCAGATTCGGACCATGGTACAATGACGACGAAGACGCGCCCGGTTCAATGTCATGTCGGCATCTTCGGGACTGCATTACGGAATTCGGAGCCCAGGGTCTTGAACTCGACGCGGTTCTTCTGGCTTGGGGAGCGGATTTCGTGCTGGAGAACGGGAAGTGGTCAAGCGCCGGGGCCAGGGGGTACAGAAAGAGCGGAAAGTCCAGGGTCCACGACCCGCACCGGCTTCGCGCCAACGCCTACCGTGTGCTCCTGACCCGGGGACGCGATGCGCATGTGGTCTTCGTTCCCAAGCACCCGAACCTTGATGAAACCTGGAAGTTTCTGCGGGCGAGCGGATTCAGGGAACTTGTCGACCCGCCCGAGGATACTTGAGTCACCGGATTTGTTAGTACGTTCCGGGCGTGAATTTCTGCGTTTTAGTGTTTTCTTCCGCGCATAAAATTTTTTCGTCAATGCTGTTGCATTTGTGAAAACTGTTTCTATAATCTATGTAAAATTTTTTTCAGGGGGGAACAAATGACCACTAGAAGGAACGAGAAGAAGGTGAGAGACCTTGTGGAGATGATGCAGGATCCCGACAGTTCCGGCTACATCGGAGGCGACTGCGATGCCATGGAGCTTTACGAGCAGGAGCTTGAGGAGATGGAGGGAGCCGACAGTCTTTACGACGGGGAACTTGATTTCAACTGAGCTTCCCGCTCGGGCCCCCGCGTCTTCCTGATGTGCACAAGCAGCACCGATATGGCGGCGGGGGTTATGCCCGAAACGCGGCTTGCCTGCCCTACCGATTCGGGCTTTATTCTTGACAGTTTCTGAACGATTTCGTTTGAGAGTCCCGGGACGCTCGCGTATTCGAACGTCTCCGGGATTTTCATGTTCTCGAATTTCCGCAGCTTTCCGACCTCTTCCTTCTGCCTTTTTATGTAGCCCTCGTATTTCACTTCCATCTCTATCTGCGCCCCGAGCTTGGGGGAAATGTCCGGGTTCGCGGCGGAGTCGATAAAGGAGAGCATTTCATACGTGAAGCCGGGTCTTCTCAGTATCTCCTTCAGGCTCTGGGGCTTTCTGATTCTCTGGGAGCCGAGATTCTCGAGAATCCTGTTCGTCCTCTCGTTCGGGAACACCTTCTCGCTCTCAAGCCTCGCCAGTTCGCTCTCAAGCGCGGTTTTCCTGGCGCGGAATTCCTCCATCCGCCCGTCGGGCAGAAGTCCTATCGAGTGTCCCATCTCCCCGAGCCTCAGGTCGGCGTTGTCCTCCCTCAGTATGAGCCTGTACTCTGCCCTCGAGGTGAACATCCTGTAGGGCTCGTCTACCCCTTTTGTGACTAGGTCGTCGATCAGGATTCCTATGTAGGCCTCAGAGCGACCGAGCACGAAGGGATCCTTTCCCTTGACCCGGAGCGCCGCGTTTATCCCCGCCACGAGTCCCTGGCTCGCCGCCTCCTCGTAGCCCGTGGTCCCGTTTACCTGTCCCGCGAAGAATATGTTCCCGAGAAGTTTCGATTCAAGCGTCGCGCCGAGCTGCGTGGGGTCTAGGAAGTCGTATTCGACCGCGTATCCGGGCCTCATTATTTCCACGTTGCGAAGTCCTTCCATGGTTCTTGAGAACTCGTGCTGGACCTCGATGGGGAGGCTGGTCGAAATTCCGTTGGGGTAGATTTCGTAGGTGTTTCTTCCCTCGGGCTCAAGAAATATCTGGTGGCGGTCGCGGTCGGGGAACTTCACCACCTTGTCCTCTATTGACGGGCAGTACCTCGGCCCTATCCCCTTTATGAGGCCCGAGTAGAGGGGGGACTTGTCGATGTTCTCGTTTATCACGCGGTGGGTTTCATCGTTCGTGTAGGTTACGTAGCACGGCATCTGTTCCCGCGTGATTTCCCCGGCGGAGAAGGAAAAGGGCACAGGGTTCTCGTCCCCGTCCTGTCGCTCGAGCCTGTCCCACTCGATCGTCCTTCCGTCAAAGCGCGGAGGGGTTCCGGTCTTTAGCCTGCCAGTCGTGAAGCCCAGCTCCGCGAAGGAATTCGATATGGCTCCCGCGGCGGCCTCCCCAGCGCGGCCGGAGGAAATCCGCGTAAGGCCTATGTGTATCAGTCCCCCGGGAAACGTTCCGGGGGTAACCACGACGGCGTCCGAGAAAAACCTCTCCCCGAGGGCGGTTTTAACCCCCGCGACTTTTTCGCCGTCCACAAGGAATTCCTCTACCATCGCCTGCTTTATCTCTATGTCGGCTTCGCTCTCAAGGGCCTTTTTCATGTAGGTCCTGTAGCTCTGGCGGTCGGCCTGTATCCTGGTCGCCTGGACCGCCGCTCCCTTGCGGGTGTTGAGCCTTCTGAACTGTATGGCCGCGGCGTCGGCGGCTTTTCCCATCTCGCCGCCGAGCGCGTCTATCTCCTTCACCAGGTGACCCTTTCCGACTCCCCCTATGGAAGGATTGCAGGACATGAGCCCTATGGTGTCTATGTTCGCCGTCAGAACCAGGGTCGCGCAGCCCATCCTGGCAGCGGCGAGCGCCGCCTCGCAGCCCGCGTGACCGGCCCCGATGACTATCACTTCGTATTTCTTCGGACTTATGAGAGACATTTTCCTGAATCACCCGAGGGGGAATTTCAGTGCCAATTATAACCGTCAAAGCCCGACGGATAAACGAAAGACAGCTTTGAAGTTTTCTTCCGTGAGCGGTTCGGGGTTTCGAGCGAGGAAGGGCTAGGTCTGAAACGAAATCCATATTTCAGCTTGTTTCGTAATATGTAGATTTGTATTCCGATTGTGATACATTGGTGCCGGGAGGAGGTGTTTCTATGGCCAAGACTGAAATGATCGTACCCGAATGGAGCCTGAACTCAAGCAGGAGGCTGAAAAGGTTTTCGCCGCACTTGGTTTGTCTCCCACTGAGGCGATTACCCTGTTCTACAAACAGGTCACTTTCTATCAAGGGTTGCCTTTTGCGGTGAAAATTCCGAGGGAAGAAACCTTGGAGGCTATCCGTCAGGCGCGCTCGGGAAAAGGTCTTATCAAATATAGCGGTGTTGATGAACTCATGACCGAGTTTGACGATGCGTAAATTGCGCACGACCACGCAGTTTAAAAGAACGGTTTTTTCGCTTCCTGTCCGGCTACCCAAACTTGCACAACCGGAGATGGCGATGGGCGTATAGGTTCAGAAACCACATTGGTGTGAAGAACAACCATCTCTTTAGTCTCACTCGAACCGGGGTGGTTCCGGTAAAGGTTTGCGAGCGGGCAACTCCAGCTCTAAGCCGCCTAAAGGAGCAAATCGAGCACGTATGGCACTTAAGAGGTTTGTCGGAGGATTCTCCGGTTTAACTGCCTCATGCAGAATGGTGCGGACTTCTTCCTCTACAGAACGCCCATGATCTGCCGCTCTTTTGCGCAACTGCGTCTTCACTCCATTATCAAGGTTGCGAATTGTAATGCTTGCCATAACTTCACCATCTGTTGCTTAAATCTCTTGACACTCTAAACCATTATTACAATAAATCCAGATCGTTGCTTGAACCTGTTTCTCTTCTTGTAAACGGATGTACAAGTGATATATTTTACGCTATACCATGTGTGTTTAGGAGGTTAGAAATGAGGTTGCCGTATTCAGCGATTTTCGTTCTGGCACTTCTTATAATGTGCGGAGGTTTTTTCGGCGCGGATGCGTTTGCCCATGAACAGGGGGGAGAGGCTCATCCGGAAATCGCCGACGTAAAAGCCGAGGATGTTGTCCCGGTAAGCGATCGTATGAAGATGGGACAGCATGTTCAGCATCTGGTAAAGCATTACGACCTGACTCTCAAGCAGTTCATCGGGGACAAAAAAGGCGGAGAGGAGCTAGGGGCACGCCAGCAGGCGGTAGCGGTATTCGAAAGAAAGCTGAGAGAACAGGGGGACTGGAAATACGGAGAAGTCTACAACATTACCGTGGCTGATGACGGATTCATAACGAATCACGGAATATATGGACAGCTGATCAACAGCAAGTTCAACAAAGAACGGAAGTTTATGGACAAGGACGGAAAGGAGACAGGTACATTAACGGGCCTGATCAATTCAGGTGCGGATGAACCGGTCTGCGTACCTTATCACTATGACGGCAAGGACAGGGTAGCATGCGGAATTGAAATTGAAGTGGCAGGGTCAAAAAGAACGAGCATATCAGGCTTTCATCACGCGCCCGAAGACCCCGACATAATACCCCCCGACTGTTCCGGGCTGGAAATTGAAGTGACAGCCAAAGACGTTAACGAAAGTCAGGACCTCAATGACCTCAGAGATTTTGTACAAGCCGTTATTGCGAAATTCAATGAAACGGTAGGCCGAGTAATGCAAGAAGAGTTCAGCAAGGGGAGAGAGGGCCTGACAGGCAGGATTTCTTTGGGGATTCAGTCCAAAGCCGCCTGCTTGCAGAAAGGAGATTACAAGGACGGTTCGATATACGCTTTCATCATGCTAGCGGCCCCGGACGCCACCGTGATAGCAAACGGGAACAATCCAAGTCTGACAGGTCTTGATTTCAGCCTGAAAGACGGCGATGTGAATGTCGCAACGCTGATTCAGGACGTGGTGACGGACGCGGACGGAAACCCCGTAGACGGAAAAGGAGGCTTTATCGAATACAACTGGAACAAGCCGGGCGATCCCCCGAATCCGGCGGACTGGTTTGAAAAGAACGTGGTTCCCGGCGATACGCCCAAATGCAGTTATGTCGAGGTGGCGAACATATTCAAAGACATTCCCGGTGCCGGAGAGTTTTTCTACATCTTCGGTTCCGGAATTTACGATTATTCAAAATGTTCGGTTACTGATGACGACGGAGGATGCGCCATTTCGGGAGCCAGCAGCGGATACGGGACCGCCCTGCTTAATCTTCTCGTCTCGGCTGCCGTACTGTTTTCAGCAGTTTTCCTGAGAAAACGCGCCTAGTCGGAATCGGGGATTTTTCCGGCAGCGCGCGGACTGAGCGTTTCGAGAACGGTTTCTTGCCGGAACCGTTCTCGAAATCGTTCTTGCGGTTTGGCGTCCGAATCTGCATTCCCTTGTCAGGACTTGTCGTTCCATTCTGCAGAGTTTTACTGAAATTGTTTTAAAGGTGATTTTACGCTTAGGGTGAATTTCGACGCAATATCAGAAATAGAAACAGGTTGACAGTGGGGTTTGCACTTTTTTGTCGCAAGGTCTGTTGATTATAGTTCGGCAGTCCCTTCCTGTACCGGAGCATCCGCATTGCGAAGCATTTCCGTGGCGTTTCTGCGTAGCGGATAAACGTAAAACTCCTTAAGTGCTCCGCGAGGCTTGTTGTCCCGTCCGTTACAACGGGCGTATCCTTTGCCCGAACCCATGCACTTCCCGGTTGGAAGCCTTGTAAGTAGCACTTCTGACAAGCTCGTTAATCTTTTGATTGGAAACATCGCTGATTTCATCCGCTCCGGAAAGATCAGGTGTGGAAAAGTTTCTGAAAAATCTCAAGACCATTGAAGAACACCATGAAATTCATCCCGAAATAAAGTCGCCTAAAGCCCAAAATCGTTCTCCAAGAAGATCAATCGTGGGAAAACCTTCCTCTATTCTTTTAGGCGAAGAGTATCCAGCACTACTGTCCCGGTGTTAGTTGAATAAATTCAGTAGTGAATGCATATGAACAGTTTCGGCCGAACGGTCTTGAGTATTTCCGACATATTTTCTCTCCGAAACTGAAAGCTTCTTTTCTGTGCTTAAGGTCATCTAGATTCGGAGACCTGAAAGGTATGAAATGGCCAGATAACGTGGACTCTATAAGTTCGCGCTTGGTGCCGGAATAATTTGTCTTCTCGCGGAGCTTGCCGAACATTTTCTGAATCTGTATTTGCAGCTTGCCCTCTCCCGGCTTCTTCCCACCCCAGCTTTCATCCAGGTAAGGGCTGCCTTCTTCGCAGCTGGACCACGGGTGATCATCTGGTATTCCGCCTCCGCCGGGATTCAGTGTGATAAAAGTTATTTTTGGGTCGCTTTTCAAGACGGCTTTCGAGCAGGTGAGGAACCTCCAGCCGAGTTTATAGCCGTGTCCCAGATAGAAGTCTTTTATCTGATCTGTGGTATCTTGGAAAATATCGTCTGCCATCTTGTCTGGAGGCAGAAAATATACACTATTGGGTTATGTATGAAACGAAATCCACATTTCAGCTCGTTTCATAATATTGATTTGTATCCCAATTGTGGTACGTTGGTGCCGAGAGGGGGTGTTCCCATGGCCAAGACTGAAATGATACGTGCCCGGATGGAACTTGAACTTAAGCGGGAGGCGGAGAAGATTTTCTTCACGCTTGGTCTTTCCACTACTGAGGCGATTACCCTGTTCTACAAGCAGGTTACCTTGCATCAGGGCCTGCCTTTTGAGGTAAAAATTCCCAATGAGGAAACTCTCGAAGCTATTCGTCAAGTGCATACTGGTGAAGGGCTTATTAAATATAGCAGCGTTGACGAACTTATGGCTGAGCTTGAAGATGCGTAAGCTGCATGTAACCACGAAGTTCAAAAAGCACCTGAAAAGAATTGGAAAACGAGGCAGAAACCCTGATAAGCTCCGTAACGTAATCAAGAAACTGGTTGCCAACGAACCACTTGACCGGCACAACAGTCCACACCGTTTGTCAGAGGAATCGATGACGCTTATGCGAACTGGTACGCATTCGGATTTGTTCAATTATAGACGCTTAACGAGTTGAACATATAATTGACTATAGTGGATTCCTTAGGATTTTCGGAAGACGGATGGGTATTATGACTCCTCCTATTTCAAGATTGACCGGGTTACTTACAATCGTTAGAATTTTACGAAATGATTTCTTCTCAATTCCAAGAATTTGTGTCTTCTGTCAAAGAAAGGCTTCGCGAGGAGGCATTCCCAAACGAAGCATCCGTTAGCATGTCAATCGTTCTGCCGATTCTTGAACATCTGGGATGGGATATTAGAGATCCATCGTATGTATATCCAGAGTACCCGCTTGAAGGGCGTAAAGTTGATTATGGTCTCAAGATTGCTGAAGGTAAAAAAGAGGGTTTACGATGCATAATTGAAGTTAAGGCAGAGGTGGCCCCTTTTTTTAAACAGCTTTTTTCTTTTTTTAAGCATTCGCCAACGCGGATAAACATTCAGGCATTGTGAAACGGAAGGAGGGCGTAGCCCGACTGCCTTTCACAATGCCTGAACCAAAAAACTTTTTCTCCTCTCAGCAACTTCAAGCGGCCTCCTTCGGCAATCCGCTATCCAGACCATAGTAAACCTGCTGCGGCGTATGCCAAGCCCCTGATGCCGCCGTACCTTGTTATAAAACGGTATCCATCCCCCAATCCCAGACTTCGCATCCCCAACCGAGTCGTAAGCCCTGAGATATACCTCCTCGTACTTCAAACTCCTCCACAGCCTCTCCACAAACACATTGTCCCTCCAGCTTTCCCATCCATGCTGATACTTATCCCCCTGCTCAAAAGCACCCCTGAAACGCCTCGCTTGTGAACTGGCTCCCCTGATCAGTGTTGAATATCTCTGGCACTCCGTATCTGCTCAAAGCCTCTTCCAGCGCCTCTACGCAAAAATCACTGTCCATAGTGTTAGACAAACTGTGACTCAACACCCTCCGCGAATACCAATCCATAACCACCGCAAGATACAAAAAACCCTTCCTCATCGGTATATACGTGATGTCGCAGGCCCATACCTGGTTTGCTTCCTCTATCTTCTTCCCTCGAAGCAAATACGGACCATATCTTGCTCTCCTTGCCACGTTTCGTCGTCTTCGCACCAGGACTCAACCCACTGATACCCATATCCCCCATAAGCTTCCCTACACGCTTGCGACCGACTCTCTCCTCGTAGATATCCCACAACGCCAGCGCCACCCTGCGTGAACCCTTGAACGGATACTTCATGTATATCCTGTCTATCTTCTTCATAAGCTCCTCGTCCTCTTGCGACAACCCCCGAGGCTCATAATAAACACTGGACCGGCTCACTCCCAGCAACTCGCATTGCCTTGTAATAGACAGACTGTGATCGCAATCCACAAACTCCCTGCGCCGCGCCCGGTCTAACGACCGAGCGCTTTGGATAAAAAATCATTCTCAAGCGTCAGCTCTCCTATCTTCGCGTGAAGATCCTTTACCTGCTTCTCTCCCAAAGCCTTGTTTCCCGAGCCTCCTCCGAAAGCGCTCTCGGCATTCTCCACGAGCTGCTTCTTCCATGAGCTGATCTGGTTGGGATGCACAGAAAACTGCTGGGAGAGCTCCGCGATTGTCCTGTCTCCCTTGATTGCGGCCAACGCCACCTTAGCCTTGAACCCCGGCGAGTGATTCCGCCTTTTACTTCTCATCGTGTACCTCCTTGTACCTGATTAATATACTAGAGAAATACACTTAAGCTGTTGTCTAAATTTCGGGGTCCACTTCTGGCCGTGGGAAATATAGTAGATGCCGACCGGCAACTTTTTGAGTATGCGTTTCACGCAGGCACCCCTATAGCCGTTCTTACTGACGGAAAGCTGTGGAGGTTCTATCTTCCCTTAGCCGCTGGGCAATATGAGGAAAGACTTGTCCGAACTCTGGATTTAGAAGAACACTCGACTGAAGAAGTGGCTGAAGTATTGGTGCGTTATATCTCCTTTGATAATGTGCGTTCGGGACAGGCGAAGAGAAATGCGGAGAGTGATCTTTATCAGCTTATTAACAGGGTTGAGGCAAAGAAAAACATCCCTAAAGCTTGGCAAAACCTGCGAGATGGAACTTCTGACAAGCTTGTTAATCTTTTGATTGAGGAAACATCGCTGATTTCATCTGCTCCAGAGAAATCGGACGTGGAAGAGTTTCTTAAGAGTCTGGAAAATGCCGAATTCGAACCTAAGCCTAAAACTGCTCGCCGAAAAAAACCTAAACCCGAAAAACCGGAATTGCGGAAACGTGTCCAATTCTCGTCCAAACCTGAAAAGCCCCCGAGAACCTCGGGCAAGGAAACTACCTTTTTCCTGCTGGGAGAAGAATATACGGAAGCCGGACATTCCGTAAATGCGTACGTAAGAATTATAGAAATTCTTGCTGCTAGAGACAAAAAATTTCTTGCGCGCCTAGCCCCACTGGCCGCAGGAAAGAAGAACAAGTGGTTATCCCGGAACCGCGATGACATGGTGGTCTATGAAAGGGCCAGAGAAGTTTTTCCCGGCTGGTGGCTGGACACCAATTTGTCAAACGAATCCAAGATCAAAAGATTGCAGATTGCTTGTAAAGTTGCAGGTATTCCTTTCGGAAAGCCGAGCGGACTGAAAATCACTTTCCAATCGAGGAATTAATCCTTCCGTTGAATTTACCGCCGCCGGTATTATTATATTTTCCGTAAAGGGAAACACGGTTTTTTTCAGGGAAACGGAAAATATTTCGGAGGCGTTTTTAGAAAATGAATACTCTTAAAAGTCTTTTTCTGCTGGCTTTTCTCTCCGCCATTCTGGTCTGGGTGGGGGGCATGATGGGAGGCAAAAGCGGCGCGATGGTGGCGCTTGTTCTTGCCGGGGTGATGAATTTCGCGAGCTACTGGTGGAGCGACAAGATCGTTCTCAGGATGTACAAGGCGAGCGAGGTCGGAAGGGACGACGCTCCCCAGCTTTATTCCGACGTGGAAGAGCTTGCCCAGGTAGCCGGGCTTCCGACGCCTAGGGTCTACATAATCCCCGAACAGGCCCCGAACGCTTTTGCCACGGGACGCGACCCGCACCACTCGGCCGTCGCGGTCACCCAGGGAATCATGCGCCTTCTGAACAGAGACGAGCTTAAAGGGGTAATCGCCCATGAGCTGGCGCACATAAGGAACAGGGACATACTGATCGGTTCCGTGGCGGCGACGATCGCGGGCGCCATCAGCTACATCGCCTACATGGCTCAGTTCGCAGCCATTTTCGGAGGGGGAGGCGGCGACAGGAGGGGCGGCGGAATGCTGGGGCTTCTTGCCATGGCGATTATCGCTCCCATGGCTGCCATGATCGTGAGAATGGCCATATCGAGAACCAGGGAGTTCGGAGCGGACAAGACCGGGGCCGAGATATGCGGAAATCCTCTCTATCTTTCCAACGCGCTCAAAAAGCTTGAGGCCGGAGCGTCCAGGGTTCCCCTGCAGGTAAGCGAGCAGGCGGCCGAGAGCACGGCCCACATGATGATAGTGAGCCCTATGATCGGGGGAGGTTTCGCGAAGCTTTTCAGCACGCATCCTCCGACCGGAGAGAGAGTCGCGAGGCTGGAAGCCATGGTCGGCGGCATTGTCCAGCCTTGAAGAATTTTATCTGCAGGCTGGCCTGAGAACATTAATGCGCTGAGATACTCTCATGGGAACTAAGCGGAGTACGATGTCTCCCCTTAAGCTTACTGTTAAAGGTTCGGAGATGCCTGCGCAATGGGCGAAGCAAGCTGGCGTGGATGCCGACGAGCAGGTTGAGATTGTTATTCGGCCTGATCATAAAGCAGCCGCCAGACAGGTGCTTGAAAGCATGCGCAGAATGCGCAGACAGGCAAAAGAACGCGGCTTGACACCGGAAAAGCTGACCTCTTTGCTAAATGACGATGACGGCTAGGTCTAGTTCCTTTGTTCTGATCGCGTGAAGAACCTGCCCTTGAATCGGGAACGAATTATAGCGAGGTTCCAAATACCAAATGCAGCAGGTGGATATCAAAACACGGCCGCTTGTCGGCATAACGACCGATCTTGAGGACAAATCCAATCTTATAGAGTCCGCTTACTCGAAGGCGGTTGAGTTCTACGGCGGCGCGCCGGTTCTTATTCCCACGGTCGCTGAAGCTTCTAACTCGGATTTCCTGTCTCGTATAGTTTCCGCGATTGACGGGCTTTTGATACCGGGTTCAAGGGACATGGACCCGAAATTCTACGGCGAATCCCCCCACCCCGCCATAAATCCGATGAGTCCCGAGAGGACGGAGACGGAATTCGGCGTGCTGCGCCTCGCGCTCGAAAGAGACGTTCCGGTCCTCGGGATATGCGGAGGGATGCAGTTCATAAACGTTTTCTGCGGGGGCTCGATTTACCAGGACATAAAGGCGCTCCTGCCCGACGCGCTTTGTCACGAGGGGGGCGAGGTTCACGGCGTCGCGGTTCTTCCGGACACGGTCTTCGGCGGTTTCGCGGAAGAAAGGGAATTCGAGATAAAAAGCTACCACCACCAGGCGGTAAACAGGGTCGGAGAGGGTCTTCGCGTAAGCGCCCTGGCCCCGGACGGGATAGTGGAGGGATTCGAATCCGCGGACGGCCGCGTCATGGGTTTTCAGTGGCATCCCGAGCTTGAGCGGACCCGCCTGTCCGAGCTCATCTTCACCCGGTTCCTCCGGGAGGCCGCCCGTGCGGCGGACGGTTCCCCGAGTATCGGGTAGTTTTATCCGGGTACTTGTTCCGGGGGGACCTCCAGGTTGAAGTTCATAAGCATAGTCGGCGCGCGGGAGCACAATCTAAAGAACGTAGACGTCAGGATACCCAGGCGCAGCTTCACCGTCGTCACGGGAGTGAGCGGTTCTGGGAAGTCTTCCCTGGTTTTCGACATACTTTTCGCCGAGGCGCAGAGAAGGTTCATGGAGTCGCTTTCCTCCTACGCGAGGCAGTTTGTCGAGAAGCTCGACAAGCCGGACGTCGATTTCGTCGAGGGCCTCTCCCCGTCCGTTTCCGTCGACCAGAAAACCTTTCACAGAAACCCCCGCTCGACCGTCGGGACCATAACCGAGATATACGACTACATGCGGGTGCTTTTCTCCGTGGTAGGGGAGCCGCGCTGCCATGAGTGCGGCGAGGAAATATCTTCCCAGACCCCCTCGAGCATGATCGAGAGAATCCGCGGGGAAGCGGGCGGAAAACCCGTGTCCGTGTATTCCCCGGTGGTCCAGGGAAGAAAGGGAATATACAGAAAGGAACTTGAGGACATGAGGAGGGGAGGTTTCGTCAGGGTAAGAATTGACGGAGAGACCTACGACCTTGGAGACGAGATAGAGCTTTCCCGCAACAGAAAGCACACTATCGAACTCTTGGTGGACAATATCGTTCTGCGCGGGGATAGTTCGGAAAAAAGGCTCTCGGACGCGGTTTCCCTGGCCCTTAAAAGGTCGGGAGGGCTTCTTAAGTGCGAGATCGAAGGCGGGAGGACTCTCACTTTCAGCGAGCATTTCTCCTGTTCCCGCTGCTCGATAAACTACCCGGAGATATCCCCCAGGCTTTTTTCCTTTAACAGCCCCTACGGCGCGTGCGTGAACTGCCAGGGGCTCGGATTCGAGACGTTTTTCGATCCCGATCTGATAGTGGAGGATCCGGGGAAATCGCTTCGCGAAGGAGCGCTCAAGCCGTTTGAGGATTCAAAGTACATCGCCCGGATGCTCGAGGGGCTCTCCGAGCATTACGGGTTTTCGCTTGACGTCCCGTTTTCCCGGCTTTCCGCCAGGCACAAGGAGAGGATACTGCGCGGCTCCGGGGCGGAGAGAATAACCTTCAGGAAAGCAAGGAAGGGAAGGCGGAAGGAATACGCGGCGACTTTCCCGGGAATCGTCGGCATGCTCACGGAATGGCACTCGCAGACCGGTTCTGAGGAGCTTCGGGAGAAGCTGTCTAAATACATGAGAACGCTTCCGTGCAGGGAGTGCGGCGGGTCCAGGCTCAACAGGATCGCCCTTTCCGTGCTTTTCAGGGGAAAGAGCATATCGGATCTTGCCGGCATGGCGGTCTGCGACCTCATCCCCTTCTTCGGGTCGCTCGAGCTCTCCGGGAGGGAGAAAAAGATCGCGGGGGACGTGATAAAGGAGATTTCATCCCGGCTCGGCTTTCTCGGGGACATAGGGCTTGGCTACGTGAGTCTTGACCGCACGGCTCCGACCCTCTCGGGCGGGGAGGCCCAGAGGGTGAGGCTCGCGACCCAGGTGGGGTCGAAACTCACGGGGATAACGTACGTGCTTGACGAGCCTTCCATAGGGCTTCACCCGAAGGACAACAGAAAACTCGTCGAGACGCTGAAGAGCATAAGGGACATGGGCAACACGGTAATCGTCGTCGAGCATGACGAGGAAACCATAAAGAGCGCCGATTTCATACTTGACGTCGGTCCGGGGGCGGGGGAACTCGGAGGCGAGGTCGTCTGCTCCGGGAGCGTCGGGAGAATCTCCCGGTGCGCCGGTTCGGTTACCGGAGGATACCTTTCGGGCAGAAAGAGTATCCCGGTGCCCGGCTCAAGACGCTCCTTCGGCGCCCAGGTCGGGGTCCGGGGGGCTTCCGGGAACAACCTCAGGAAAATCGACGTCGATTTTCCCCTGGGAACGTTCATATGCGTCACGGGAGTTTCCGGGTCGGGGAAAAGCACCCTCGTCGTCGACACCCTTTATAACGGCCTGTCAAGGAAGCTCAGCCGGAGCAGAAACCGCGCGGCCCCGCACGGGGAAATCATCGGCACAGAAAACCTGGACAGGGTCATCAAGGTCGATCAGAGCCCGATAGGCAGAACCCCGAGATCGAACCCCGCAACCTACACCGGCGTGCTCACCGAGATAAGAAAAATCTTCTCCATGCTTCCCGAGTCGAAGGTGATGGGGTACGGGCCGGGCAGGTTCAGCTTCAACCTCTCCCAGGGAAGCTGCGCTGGATGCGGGGGAAGCGGAACCGTCAGGATCGAGATGCACTTTCTCCCCGATGTTTACGTCACGTGCGAAGTGTGCGGAGGAAGAAGGTACAACGACGAGACCCTGGCGATCGGGTACAGAGGGAAGAACATGTCGGAAGTTCTCGAGATGACCATAAAGGATGCGGCGGATTTTTTCGGGAACATACCGAAGATTTCGGGGAAGCTCAGGCTGCTCGACGAAGTCGGGCTCGGCTACGTAAGGCTCGGGCAGCGGGTAACCACTCTTTCCGGAGGGGAGGCGCAGCGAATAAAGCTTGCGAGAGAACTCGGGAAAAGAACCTCGGGGAAAACTCTCTACATACTTGACGAACCGTCGGTCGGGCTTCACTTCGACGATATACAGAAGCTCGTTTCGGTAATACAGAGGCTCGTGGATATAGGAAACACCGTGGTTGTCATAGAGCACAATCTCGACATCATAAAGTGCGCGGATCACGTGATCGATCTCGGTCCTGGGGGCGGAGAGGAGGGGGGAGAGCTTGTGGCCTGCGGCACCCCGGAGGAGATATGCGGGGCAGGCGGTTCGCACACGGCTCTTTATCTCAGGGGCGTTTTAGAAAACGGGGCTGCGGGGAGTTAGAGATTGGAGATAGCGCAGTCGATAGTTCTCGGCCTGATACAGGGGATAACCGAGTTTCTTCCGGTAAGCAGCACCGCCCACCTGTTTCTGGTTCCGTGGCTTTTTTCCTGGCAGGACCAGGGTCTGCCTTTCACCGTGGCGCTTCACGTGGGGAGCCTCTTTGCGATCCTTTACTGCTTCAGGGATGAGCTTGCGCTTATCATACGGGATTTTTTCTGCGGCCTGAGATGTTTTTCGTTCGAGGGACGCCAGCATGGAAAAACCGGGGTCTACCTCATGGTCGCTACCCTGCCCGCCGTTGCGGCCGGGTTTCTGTTCGAGGGCTACGCCTCGGGCGTGCTTCGCGATCCTGTCCTGGTCGCCGCCTTCCTTCTGAGTTTCGGGGCGCTTCTTTACGTCTCCGACAGGAAGACGACCGCGAGCAGGACTCTTTCCGACATGAACCTTTCCGACGCGCTTATTTTCGGCGTGGCTCAGGCTTTTGCGATTCTGCCCGGAGCCTCAAGAGCGGGCGTCACGATTACCGGTGGGCTTTTCAGGAACTACAGAAGGGAAGAAGCCGCGAGGTTCTCATTTCTCTTGGCCATACCCGTAATAGTTGCTGCCGGGGTTTTCGAGATAAGGCATCTCGGATACGCGGAGATATTCAGGTGGTCTTTCGCTCTCGGGGTCGCGACTTCTTTTCTCTCGGCCCTTTTCGCCATCCGGTTTCTGCTCGGTTACGTGAGGACAAGATCATTTACCCCTTTTGTTGTCTACAGGGTGATTCTTTCCGTCGTGATACTTGCGGTGTATTTATGTATGTAGGAATGGCCATATCTGTAAGTGCGACTCAGTTGAATCTAACTGCCACAGGGGACTGATTTAAAAATCATCTTAGGGATTGTTTCGGACAATCAAGGAAAAATTATCCTTGACAGTCCGATATTCATACCTTATTGTTGAGGTATCGCATATGCGAAAATCTATTTTTAAGGAAAAGTTGAATGAGCCAAATTACTCTAGAATATGTAACAGAGATTATAGATGGCGATACATTCAATGGAAACTACGGTAACCCATCGGTCAGGTTGGCAGGCTTTGATGCTCCGGAACTTGGTACACAACGGGGTAATTACGCAAAAAGCTGCCTCACGGATTTAATTTACGAAAAAAGAGTTTCCATTGAAACTGTTGCCACTGACGCATATGGTCGGCATGTAGCTAACGTCAAGTTAGGAATGACGGGTATATCTGTGAACGAGGAGATGATGAAGAAGTTTAACAGAAATTGATAATGAATATCCGTGACGCGCTAAACGCACAAAATTGTATTGATTTGACGTGAGAATATATTCAGATGCTGCACATGTAAGGAGGATAAGCATGGTTGACGCGAAACGACTTGGAGGTCGACTGCGCAAGACTAGGGAACTATGTGGTTTCAGTCAAGAATCTGTTGCCAATGAACTTGAATTACCTCGCACTGCCTTAACCAACATAGAAAACGGCAATCGAAAAGTATCTATTCTTGAACTTGCTAAATTGGCCGAGATCTACAAATGTTCTCCATCTTTTTTTCTCGAAGAGAGCGAAGAATCGCGGGCCGAAGATATTATGGTCGTTCTCCATAGGGTGCTTCCCGAAAGAATGAACGACCCGGAAAACAGATCCTCCGTGCGGCGTATTGTGGATTTATATCGCGAGGGCGTAGGATTATTGAGAATGCTTGGCCGAAGAATTTATGCGGAGGTTCCAAACCATGCCGCTGAAATGAAATCGGCAGGTACTGCCATCCAGCAGGGGGAAAGGGTTGCTCACGAGGAACGCTGCCGGCTCTGTCTCGGTGATGCGCCAATTCGCAACATTGCGGAATTGCTGAGTGAACAGGGTATCTGGACGGCGGCGACTGATCTTCCAGACAGCATGTCCGGTCTTTTTATTCATAACCCCTCCACCGGTTTTGCGGTTTTGGTTAATGCAGGCCATGGCTTGGAGCGCCGACGCTTTTCCTATGCTCATGAGTATGCGCATGTCCTTTTTGACCGTGAGCAATCTGTTAGAATGACTCTCCAGAAAAATTCTTCGGAGTTTGCGGAAATGCGGGCAAACGCTTTCGCTTCGGCATTTCTTATGCCGTCCGGTGGAGTAGCGCAGTGGTTGAACAGAATTGGTAAAGGTCATCCCAGCAGGCTCGCGCAGACTACCTTTAACGTCGCCGATGGTTCGACGACGGCGACGGAGATACGTCCTCGTTCAGGTTCTCAGGTTATTACTTGCCAGGATGTTGCGGTTTTAGCGCGTCGCTTCCGTGTAAGTTACGATGCCGCAGTTTGGCGGCTAAAAAACCTCAATCATGTTAACTCTGCCAAAGCCCATGCTCTTCTAGGTCAAAGGGAAATAGCTAAAAGACATATAGGGCTTCTTGATAAGGGCAATCAGTCTGGCCATCCTAAACAGGAGTTTCATAATCAACTTATATGGCTGGCGATTGAGGCATTTAGACGCGAGAAGATATCGCGTGGTCGTCTTCTTGAAATTGGAAAAAAGCTTGAAGTCGAAGGGGTACAGCTACTTGAAACAGCTGAAACCACGCGGACCAGTTAATTGAGGTTATACACGATTTGTCTCAATTTTTGTGTTGTTGCGGATGCTTCCGTACTTATCAATTTCCTGCGTATTGATCGTATGGACCTGATTGGAGTTCATCCGGGTTTTTTTATAGTAACCGACAAAGTTGCCGACGAAATCAGCTATCCAGACCAAAAAAACCGTTACAAAACCGCTTTATCCTCAGGCTATCTTGTTCAGCAGAGAATTGACGACCCGGTAGAAGTTGGGGAGTTTCTCCGTCTTGACCTTGCGTATGGAAAATACTTGGGTGCAGGCGAATTGTCGGCGATTGCGGTTGCTCTTACCCGTGATTGCTCGCTGGCAATTGACGACAATCGTGCGGTTAGTACCGTACTGAGGGAAACTGGTCTCAGCGACAGACCTGACCGCATCATACGAACACAGAACATTATCGTAGAATTAATCAAACGGAATTTCCTCCCCCTTGAAGAGGCTGAATCCATAAGGCTTGACTGGAAGACCAACCATCGATTCACATTGAAAATTTCATCTTTTAGGGAGATGCTATACGGAACTCCGCGCGCCGAATAAATCTGCCCCCTAGGTATATTAGAACTTTCTTCCATTAGTCAGAAAACCGGACAGGGAAAGCCCGCTATGAAATGAGGGCGTTCCGTTGAAAAACGGTTTTTTTCACTGCATCCACCACTGCTTCATGGATGGTGCCGTTTGTCGCCAAAACCCCTCTGTTTTTCCGGAGTTTTCTGCCGACGGAGAAATCAAGCAATTTACCTGAGGAGTCGGTAACGGTCCCTCCAGCTTCCCTGACGATTATGTATCCTGCGGCGTGGTCCCATATGTTTTCCTTGTAGTCTTTTCGCGGAGGGGGGCGAAGATAAATGGAAGTATCCCCTCTGGCCAGGACAGCGTATTTGCACTGGCTGTCCATTCTTACGGGTTTTGCGCCTATATCGAGGGAGCGGGCGATTTTTCCCGAAAATTCGTAGGACGAATCCGGGGCTTCAGCGGATTCGCACATGACGGCGTCCGAGGCTCTTTCGACGCCCGACACCGAAATGCGAGTCCGCGGACTTCCCCAGAGACCGAACTGGTAGGATCCCCGCCCCTTCTCGGCGAAGAACACGGTCCCTTTTTCCCCGCCCGCGTCCGGTTCCAGTTCCGGACACCCCAGGATTCCGAGAACTACTTCTCCGTTTTCGATAAGCGCGAGCGCGATTGCGTACTGGCGCTTCGCGAGAAGTCCTCTTGTCCCGTCAATCGGGTCAAGCGTCCAGAATCTGCCGTGGTTTCCGCCCTCGTGATTTCCCCTGTTGATCGCGCGGAATATTTCATCCGGACTTTTTTCGGGCAGCAGTTTCTCAAGACGCCTTCTGAGTTTTTCTCCGCAGCCGCCCTCAAGACAGAGCGAGCTTTCCTCGGCGACTATCGGAATTTCGGGGAAAGCGGCCGTGAGATCTTCGTTTATCAGCGCCTGCACGAAAAAATCCGCGGGAGTGACCGGGGAGCCGTCCGTTTTGTAAAGCGCTTCGCGGAACCCGGGTTCGTCGCGCATCTGCGCGCAGATCCTCGCCGCTTTCGTCACGGCGTCAAGCCCCGTCTTTTTTTCGAGCTCAAAGCCCATCTGCGTCAGGTTCCGTTTTCAGAAAGCCGCGGCGGTTTTTCAGGTTTTCGCCGCGAATGTCGGGCTCTCCGGTGAAATTTCAAAATCGACCCCCGCGTGGCGAAGAGCTATTCCCTCTCCGCTTTTAAGCGTGTACCTGGCTTCCGAGTGGCTGAGATCCACCTCTATCAGGTTGCCCTGAATCGAGACGGAGAAGCTTAGCCTCAGCATTTCCCCGGGCAGGTTGGGGATGAACTCGGGCTTCTCTCCGGCGTTGCCGAGCCCGGCGAATCCGAACACGAACATCATCCATGTTCCCCCCATGGAGGCTATGTGACAGCCGTCGACGGTGTTTCGTCCCATGTCTCCCAGGTCCATGAAAACCGCGTTTTCCGCGTACTCCATCGCCTTGTCCATGTGTCCGACCTTTGCGGCGACTATCCCCTGTATGCAGGCCGAAAGCGAGGAGTCTCCCGTGGTGAGAGGGTCGTAGTAATCGAAGTTCCGCCTTTTTTCCTCCTGGGAGAACTCCTTTTCGAGGAGGAACATCGCGAGCACGAGATCCGACTGCTTGACTACCTTGTGACGGTAGATGACCAGCGGGTGGTAGTGGAGCAGTATGGGGTACTTGTCTTCCGGGACGTTTTCAAAGTCCCATTTTTCCTTCTCGAGAAAGTAGTTGTCCTGGGGATGTATTCCGAGTTTTTCGTCATAGGGTATGTACATGCTCCGGGCGGCGTTTTTCCAGTCCTCGATCTCCGAGACGCGGAGGCCCGTTTTGTGGGCGAGGCTTTTAAAAAGCTCGGGTTCGGTCTCCTCGAGTTTCTCAACGGTGGCGGCGGCGAGTTTCAGGTTCTCGCGGGCCATGAGGTTGGTGTAGGTGTTGTTGTTTACCACGGTGTTGTACTCGTCCGGGCCGGTAACGCCGTGTATTTCGAACTTTCCTTCTCCCGAATTCGAGTAGAATCCGAGGTCGCTCCAGAGCCTCGCCGTTTCAATCAGGATCTCCGCTCCGTACTTGGAGACGAAATCATGATCTCCCGTGACGTTAACGTATTTTCTGAGGGCGTAGACTATGTCGGCGTTTATATGGTACTGCGCGGTTCCCGCCGCGTAGTAGGCTGAAGCCTCCTCCCCGTTTATGGTTCTCCAGGGAAACATCGCCCCCCTCTGGTTAAGCCTTCTCGCGTATTCCCTGGCCTTCTCGAGCATGCTGTAACGGAACTTGAGAAGGTTCTCGGCGATAGTGGGCGAAGTGTAGATGAGAAAGGGCATCAGGTATATTTCCATGTCCCAGAAGTAATGGCCGTCGTAGCCCGCTCCTGTAAGGCCCTTGGACGGCACGCCCGCCCCTTCAACCCTTGCCGACGACTGGTACATCTGGAAAAGGCTGAATCTTACCGCCTGCTGGAAGGCCACCGTCCTTTCGTCGCTGTCCATCTCCACGCGCACGTCGCTTCTTTCCCAGAATCTGTCGAGATACTTGCGCTGTCCCTCGAGCAGGTCCGAAAACCCGAACTTCTTGGCTCTCTTGAGGCTCCTTCTGGCCCTTTCCCGAAGCTCCTCGTTCGTGTGGGGCGCGGTTCTCGTGGTGTGATAGGTCATGTACTTCGTGAGAGTTATCGGTTCTCCCTTCCGGGCGTCGACCATGAAAACCACTTTTCCCCGGTCATCCGTCGCCCTGCTCGTATGGGAAAAATCGCAGCTTGTCTCAAGGGTGTGCTCGATTCCCGATGTTATGGTCATCCTGCTGTTTCGGGTCGAGTGGCAGAGAATCACGCTTTTGTCCTGCACGTCGTTCAGGCGGGGCTCAAGAACCCGGTGCTCAAGCCTGCTGGCCCTTCGCGGGTCCCCTCCGTTGCCGCGCGCCTGCCGCTCCTCGCCTCCTTCCGCGTAGTTTTCATGGTCAATTATTTCCGAGGATATGATTACGGGGGCCTTGTCGTTCAGAACCGTTACCTCGTAGGATATGGCTGCCAGGTGCCGGTGCTCCATGGAAACCAGCCTTTTCGATCTTATCGATATCTGCTTGCCCGAAAACATTTCCCATACGAGGTTTCTCTCCACCACGCCGTTTCTCATGTCGAGGAACCGCTCGAAGTGAAGGAGGGTCGCGGTCGGCAGGTAAAAGGGCTCGTCGTCCACGTAGAGCTTGATTATCTTCGAGTCAGGAACGTTCACTATGGTCTGTCCCATCTTAGTGAACCCGAAGGCCTCCTCTCCGTATATGATGGGCCACGTTTCGTAGAAGCCGTTTACTATGGTGAAGTTCTGGTAGCTCGGGTTTCCCTCTTCGAAGGCGCCCCGCATTCCTATGTAGCCGTTTGAGGTGCAGAAAACGGTTTCCGCAAGGCCGATCAGTTCGGGATAGAACTGCTTTTCCGTTATCCTCCACGGGTCGGGCGGATATATGTGCCGCGCCGCGTATATGCCTCTTCTCTCTCTTTTTATCATCCCTGCTCTCCTAGCGCGCTACCCCCCGAACCCGAACTCCCCCAGGTCTCTCACGACCATGTCCGCTCCGCTTGAGAAAAGCTCCTCTTCGTTCCGCTTCCTGGCTACGCCGATTACAAGCCCGAACCCCCCGCCTGCTCCCGCCGCCACTCCCGCCGCCGCGTCCTCGATGACGATGCTCCTTGCGGGCCTGGTTCCGAGGGCCGAGGCGGCTTCGATGAACGTATCGGGCTGCGGCTTACCCCGAAGGCCTTTTTCGGCCGCCGTCACCCCGTCCACCGTCACCTCGAAAAGGCTCTCTATTCCCGCGGCCGCCATTACCGCCCGGCAGTTCCTGCTTGAAGACACCACCGCCAGGCGGAACCCGGCTTCCTTGAGACGGCGCGCCAGAGCTACGGATGTCCGGTAGATTCCGGGCGGCTCTTTTTCAAGGATTTCCGTGAACAGCTGGTTTTTCCTGTTCCCCAGCCCGAAAACCGACCGCTCGCCCGGAGGGGAGTCCGCGCCGCCCTCGGGAAGCTCTATTCCTCGCGAGAGCAGAAAGCCGCGCACGCCCTCGTAGCGGGGTTTGCCGTTGACGTGGCGAAGGTAGTCGTCCGTTTCGTCGAAAGGGACGAAATCCTCGCCCTCGCTGCTTGCCCGCGCGAGAAGGAACTCGTCAAATGTCTTTTTCCAGCAGGCCGAGTGAATTTTTTCAGTAGTGGTAATCACTCCGTCAAGATCGAAAAGAACCGCGTCGCGGCTGTTTTTCGAGAAGACGCTTTCTCCGTTCAGGAGTTCTGTCTTAAGAGCGTGTGCCTTCATGTCCGTTTTCCGAAGGGGAGTTTCAACCGCGGCATTTCTGCCGCGGTTAATTATACAGCATATTCCAAGTGAAAGACCACACCGAACCAGGTCGCGTTTCTTGGTTCTTTTATGCCGCATTTTTTGAAATTGAACTCTTTTTATGATAGTTTGATAGTTCCTTTTTAGTTTGGCCCCATCGTCTAGGGGTTTAGGACGCAGCCCTCTCAAGGCTGAAACACGGGTTCGAATCCCGTTGGGGCTACCAATTTCGCTTTCTTCCGGCCGGGTCTTTCGTCTCTTCCGCGCCTTGCGTCGGGGACGGCGAAAAAAGCCGTCCGGGAATTGACGCGACCGCCCATGATGTTTTAGACTAACTTTGAGGTCGCGGGCGCTTGGCGCCTGCATCAATACATTCCAAGGAGGATAGAAATGAAACTTAAGGGTAAATCCGCGATAATCACCGGCGGCAGCCTGGGAATAGGACAGGTCACGGCGCTTCTTTTCGCAAACGAGGGCGCCGACGTTCTTATAACCGGCAGAACCGAAAGCACTCTCGTGGAAGCCGCGGAGCAGGCCAAGGACGCTCCCGGCAGGATAGAGTATCTCGTAAGCGACGTGTCGAAGGAGGAGGACTGCAAGGAGGCTGTTGAACACGCCGTAAAGCTTTTCGGCAAGATCGACATACTGTTTAACAACGCAGGGGTTCTTCCCCTCGCAATTACTCACGAGACGTCTGTTGAAGACTGGGATCAGGTGTTCGCCATTAACGTAAGGGGCACTTTCCTGATGTCCAAGTTTTCGATTCCGCACATGATCGAGCAGGGAGGAGGCACCATAGTCAACAATTCCTCCATACTGGGAATCAAGGCCATACCGGGCACCGCGGCGTACAACTCGACCAAGGGAGCGGTGTCGCAGCTCACAAGGAGCATGGCTCTTGAGTACGGGGCAAACGGCATCAGGGTGAACTCCATAAATCCCGGCACTACCCTGACTCCGATGGTGGAGGCTTTTCTCGAGGATTCGCCCCCGGAGCTTGACGCGTACCTCAAGGGACTTCAGCCGATAACCGGGCACCTGGGCCGTTTCGCGACCCCGGAAGAGATGGCGCACGCCGTGCTTTTCCTCTGCGACAGCGAGAACGTGGCGTACATGACGGGAGCGGAGCTTTCCGTTGACGGCGGCTGGATAGCCAACTAGGAGAACCGTTTTCTTCCCGGACCTCTCAGTCGGTATCGGTGTCCGTCAGGGTTATGTCCGCGAGGGACCCGTACGCGGCGGAGAGGGTTCTTCTTATGAAGGCTTCGGGGTCGTCCGTTTCGGCTTCAACGAGGATTTCTCCGCGGCTCTCAAGAGAGCCCCGGAAATCCCCGGCAGGCGGGTTTTGGCTTCCCTCGCATGTCGAGCTGTTGAGGATAAAGAGGATTTCCGTTCTTTCCCCGGTCCTGACTTCGCAGTCTATCGACACTATTCCCTCCGGGATTTCTATGTCGGCTACGTACCTTGAGGTTTGTTCCTGCATTTTCGGTGGACTCAGCTTGTTGAGAACTCAAGCGAATGCGGAAAGGGGAATTTCGTGGATTCCTCCTTCAAGCTGAACTCTTCAAAGGTGGTGGCTCCCATATCCTTCAGCCTTGCGAGCAGTTCCTCGATTATCACCTCGGGAGTTGACGCGCCGGAGCTTATCCCCACGGTCATCTCCCGCTTGATCGTTTCCACGCCACCGAGTCCTTGCGTATCTTCAATCAGGTAGGCTTCTTTTACGCCGCACGATTTTGCGACTTCGACCAGCCTGTTTGAGTTTGAGCTCTCGGGCGACCCCACGATGAAAATTACGTCCGAGATTTCGGCGAGTTTTTTTACGGCGTCTTGGCGGTTCTGGGTGGCGTAGCAGATATCGAGCTTGGAGGGCTTCGCGATTTTCGGAAAGCGCCTTTCAAGCGCCGCCACTATTTCCTTCGTGTCGTCGACGCTGAGGGTAGTCTGCGTCACGTAGGCTACTTTCTCCGGATCAGGGACGTCAACCGAGAGGGCCTCGCTTACCGACTCCACAACCGCGACGCTGTCCGGCGCCTCGCCCTTCGTCCCTATGACTTCTACGTGATCCCTGTGGCCTACGAGTATTATCGTGTACCCCATTTCGGAGTAGTGCCTTACCTCGTTGTGGACCTTGGTTACGAGCGGACAGACGGCGTCCACTATCTGGAAACCTCGTCTTTTGGCTTCGTCGATAACCGCGGGACTTACGCCGTGGGCGCTGAAGATGACTCGCGCCTCGGGATCTTTGACTTCATCGAGTTCCTCGACGAAAACGGCGCCTTTTCGCCTTAGGGAATCCACTACCCTCTTGTTGTGCACTATGGCGTGGCGGACATAGATAGGGGGACCGTACATCTCAAGGGCCCTTTCGACTATTTCGATCGCCCTTTCAACTCCGGCACAGAATCCTCTGGGTTTGGCGACTACGACTCGCATGTCACCGTAGATGATAACGCCGTGACAACGCAGGTCAAGCGAACCGGCTTTCCGGTTAACACGGGGGAGATCGGGTTGTAACCATGAGCGCGGCGTGCGTTTGCCGGGTATGCTTTACCGCGGTTATTCTTGCCGGAACGATATAACGGCACCGCACACAACACAAAGGGATTTTCAGCTTATGGCACCGGAGAACAATGGAGAGAGCACGCCGCAGAGTTGCGAGAGGCTCATAATAGCGCTTGACTTCGATTCAAGGGATGAAGCGGTTTTCCTCGTGGAGCTTCTGGGCGAAAGGGTAGGAATCTACAAGGTCGGCTACCAGCTTTTTATGCGCGAGGGCATGAGCTTCGTAAAGGAGCTTGTGGGACTTGGAAAGAGGGTTTTTCTTGATCTTAAGATGGGGGACATAGACCGTACGATTGCGGCCGCGCTCCGTGCAGTGCCCGAAGGGGTGGAGTTCGTTACCATAAACGGTGGAAAGGCCACGGTGGCCGCTGCGAAGGAAGGCCGTGGTGAAAGAGACCGCCCTCTTATTCTCTCCCTAACTTTTCTCTCAAGCCTCGACCAGGATGATCTGAGAGCGCTCATGATGAACGAGAATCTCGAACTCGATGAGTACGTGCGGGTCTTTACGCGAAGGTCCATTGAAGCTGGCTGCGACGGGGTCATAGCTTCGGGGGAATCGATACGGGAAATCAGGCGGGAATTTGGAGACCGTCTTGTAATAGTTGCCCCCGGAATACGTCCTCTGGGCAAGGGGAAGAACGACCACAAAAGGGCGCTGACTCCGACTATGGCCGTTGAGTACGGAGCCGATTATCTAGTCGTGGGACGTCCGGTTACTCAGGCGCAGAACAGCCTTGATGCTACGGAAGCCATAATCAGGGAAGCCAACGCGGCTTTTGCTGACAGGGATTGATAACTTATTCGAAACACGGGGATTGGAATAGTTCGGATCGTCTTTTTTCTAAAAGCGGTTGAAGAAGAAGCCCGGCGCGTGGGACGAAAAAAGAGTTTGCCGGAAGTACTGCGGCCGCAGGAAGAAACAATGAAGCATTTGGGCCTACATAAAATACTTCTTACTCTCAAGCGACGATTTCCATAAGATCTTCGGCGACTATTATTTCCGTTTCGCCGTTTCCCGAAAGCGTTTTTATTTCTTCCGGAAGATTTCTCCCGTCCATTGAAGGGTAAAGGTGCGAGAGCACGATTTTTTTGGGACTGCTTTCCCTAAGGATTTCGGCTATGTACGAGGGAGTCATGTGAACGGCCATTTTCTCCGAATCGGGAAGCGCGCACTCCGTGACGAATATGTCCGCATCCGAGGCTATCTTGCGAAGCCCGGGGAAATAGCCCGTGTCTCCAGTGTAGACGATTTTCTTTCCGCCCGAGCGTACGACGTAGCCGATGCTGTTTTCGGTGTGGACGGTTTTGAATGTCTTTATTTCAAGGCCGCCGATTTTCCGTTTCTTTTTTCCTATCTCGTGGATTTCAACAAGCTCGGGCCTTACCCACCCGCCGTAGGGCGCCCGCAGTTTTTCGACGAATTCCGGGAACCCCTCCGGTCCCCATATCCCGAGTGTTTTCTCTCTTTTTTTCCCGTAAGGGTGCCTCGTGGCGAAAAGAAGTGGGATCAGGTCCGAGGTGTGGTCGGGGTGGAAATGGGTTATGAAGACATTGTCGATCCCGAGGTAGTCGGCCCCCGCTTTCTCAAGCTTCCATACCGTGCCGTTTCCGCAGTCAAAAAGGGCGGAACCGCAGTCGGTGCCGAGAAGATACCCTGAAGAGCCTCTTTTCTCGTGGGGCACGCAGGTGCCCGAACCCAGAACGGTAAGTTTCACCATGTGACTTGATATAATTCCGTCTCCGTTCCATAATCTTACTCGCGGAGCGGCCTGGATGGAAAGCATTATAACACTGACGACAGATTTCGGGACAAGGGATCATTACGTGGGGGTAATGAAAGGGGTTATGCTGTCCGTGAACGGAAATGTCCGCCCGGTCGACATAACCCACTGCATCGAGTCTCACGACATCCGCGCCGCGTCTTTCGTTATCGGCAACTCATACCGCTATTTTCCGGAAAAGACCGTTCACCTGGTAGTGGTTGACCCGGGAGTCGGAAGCGCGCGGAGACCGCTGGCGCTCCTTGCCGACGGTCATTTTTTCGTGGGGCCCGACAACGGCGTTTTCAGCTCGGTCATTCATTCCTGCGAAGATTTCAGCGCCCGCGAAATAAAGAACCGCGACTATTTCCTGAAAGACGTGAGCTCGACTTTTCACGGAAGGGACATATTCTCCCCGGTCGCGGCCCATCTCTCGCTCGGGGTTCCGTTCTCGGAGATCGGGCCGCAGATCTGCGATCCCGAGATTCTTCCCGACGAGCAATGTTCGATAAACGGGGCCGAGATCCGCGGAACCGTCGTTTACACCGACAAATTCGGAAACCTTGTAACCAGCATACCGACGGAGTGCGTCAACGACGGGGCCCGGGCCGTGGTAACCGTCGGAGACAAGCGGGTGCTGGGGATTTCAGAATCTTACTCTTCCGTGGAACCCGGTGAAATAGTTGTCGTCGGGGGAAGCGGGGGATATATAGAGATATCGGTTAACCGTGGGCGCGCGTGCGATATTTTCGGCGAAGTTCCGCCGGAAGTCATCATCGTCGAGGAAAGTGGCTGAGAGGAATTCATGAAACCCGCAGAAGAAAGAACCGTGACGGAAATCCCCCGGGAATTTGCCGGACAGAGAGCCGACGTGTTCCTCTCGGGCTTCCTAAGGGATCTCAGCCGCTCGAGCATAAAAAAGCACATAGAGCTTGGAAACATACTTATTGACCACAAGACGTTTAAGCCCTCCAGGATAATAAGCGGCGGGGAGAGCCTCAGCGTCAGCATTCCGCCTCCTGATCCCTGCTGCATCAAGGGGGAGGAGATCGACGTCGAGATTGTCCATGAGGACCGCGACATAATCGTCGTCAACAAGCCCGCCGGCATGGTGGTTCACCCCGGAGCGGGAGTGACGGGCGGCACGCTTGTGAACGCTCTTGTTCACATGTGCGGGGATCTTTCGGGGATAGGAGGCGAGATGCGCCCGGGGATCGTGCACCGCCTCGACAAGGAGACCTCAGGGGTCATGGTCGTCGCCAAGAACGACCGGGCGCACAGAAGTCTTTCCGGGCAGTTCAAGAGCAGGGAGACGGAAAAGGAGTACGTGGCCGTTGTTTCCGGGGAAATGAAAAAAAGCTCGGGGGTTTTCAGCTCCCCCATAGGAAGGAGTCCCTCGAACAGGGTGAAAATGACCTCTTTTGCCAGGGCCGGAAGAGACGCCGAGACCCGCTGGGAGGTAATCGAAAGGCTGTGCGGAGCGACTCTTGTCAGCGTCTGGCCTAAGACCGGAAGAACTCACCAGATAAGGGTCCACTTTTCTGAAAACGGGTTCCCGGTGCTTGGTGATAAGGTTTACGGAGGCAGAAAAAGCCGCCCGAAAAATTCAAGGGCCTCGGGAGCGTTGATAAAAAGACACGCTCTTCACGCGAGAAGCCTCGGATTCACCCATCCGGCGACCGGGAAGCGGATCGAGCTTTCGGCGGAAATTCCAGAGGACATGGTTTCAGCAATTGATTCTCTGAGGAGACAGAGCGGATGAGGGCTTTTCGTTCGGCACTGCTTGAGAAGTGCGGCGGCGTTGTCCACGGTTTCGTCCATGATCCCGGAGGGCCGGATATCCTGAAGATCGCCTCCGCCCACGGACTTGAAAATATCCTTACGGTGAACCAGGTTCACGGCAGCGCTGTTTTTTTCGCCGACGGCGCCGCTGGGGAAGAACTTGCCGGGGCCGATTCGATCGTTGCCCGGCGGAAGGGCACGGGCGTCGGGGTGATCACGGCCGACTGCGTCCCCGTTTTGCTCTGCTTTCCCGGTTCAGGATGCGTCTGCGCCGTCCACGCGGGATGGCGCGGAACCTCGCTTCGCGCGGTTACGAACTGCCTTGGGACCGTCTGCGAAAAATACTCTTTGAGGCCGCGGGACGCCGTGGCAGTAATAGGTCCGGCAATATGGGGATGCTGCTACGAAGTTCGGGACGACGTGGCTTCGCGGTTCGTCTCAGGATTCGGCGGTGAAGGGGACTGGCTTTTGGAAAAAGGCGGCGGGAAGTTCCTTCTTGATCTTGTGGAGCTTAACAGAATCGAGCTCTGCGATGCGGGAGTTGCGGAAATCGAGATAATGGACCTGTGCACCTGCTGCCAGGGACTTCCTTCATACAGAAGAGACGGCTCCGGCACGGAAAAGATGCTCAGTTTTGTCGGGATTTCCCCTTAGCGGATTTTTGCCTCCCGATACAGGGTTTCCGCGCGAAGTTTCAGCGCTGCTCCCACATCGCCGAACCCGCGGCGCATATAGCCGCCGAAGAGCAGCGAGACGGCTGGTGAAAGTACGCCGCTCAGCAGGTCGACGTTGTGGTAACTGCAACTGGTATCGCTCAAAGGTTCCAGGTGCTGCTCCCGCACCGCGAGTAGGAGCCGGGAAGTTCCGAACTCCCTGCCCCAGGAAATAAGCCGCGGTTTTTCAAACGCGCGCACGCTTTCCGTTATTCTGAATTTCGCGGCCCCCATTCTTACCAGCAGAAAAACGGGAGACCCGATTTTAAAATCGGTTCCGGCCCGGGGCGTGAACGGGTTCCACTCGCCGTATTTTTCGACGTCGGTCAGCACCTCCCAGACGAAGTCGGCGGGCGCGTCGATCCTAATGGGGTCGGTACGTACGCTAAAACTGTTCATGCCCGTCCCCGCTGCTGTTGGCCAGGGTTTTAACCCATGCGTCCGATCTGTCCCACAGAAGTTTCGACACATCCCGGTCTTTTGCGTCGTCGGACGGTTCTGCTGTTTCGCAGCGTTCATAGTAGCTTCCGCCCTGAAGCGGATATCTGCTGGCGCACATAACGGAAGTCTGCGCGCCCAGTACCGGGCTTATCAGGAAAACAGACGCGAGCGCGGAACAGGTTCGGTTCAGAAGATGCCCGATCTTTCCTTCGAATTCCCCGATCTGCGTAAGATTGGTCTTGACGGACCCGGGGTTCACCGCCGCTGACTGGAGATTGTACTTTCCGGAAAAGCGTCTCTGGATCTCGAAAGTGAAGTGAATCAGCGCTAGTTTTGAAAGCGCGTAGGCATCCCAGGAGTGGTAGGTTCCGCCGCCGTTGAACATGCCATTGTTTCCTGCTCTGTCATGCAGGTGGGAAGTCACGTTGACGACCCGCGCGTCTCCGCTTTCAAGACCGCTTCGCTTTAGAGCCGGAAGCAGCAGGCTCGTCAGGTGAAAGGTTCCCAGGAAATTGGTCCGCCAGTGAATTTCGAAGCCGTCTTTCGTCAAGGGCGGCTTTTTTCTCGGATTGAGAACATTCCTGAGAATCCCCGCGTTGTTGACGAGTACGTGCAGCCGGTCGTCGTAATTTTTCCGGTACCACCTCGTGAAATCGTTGACGCTGCCGACATCGCACAGGTCTAACCTATGGGCCGCAATTCTCTTTTCGTCGGCGCCCCCGGTTCGCAGGTCTCTCCTCAAGGAGCTTTCCATCAGTTCCGTGTTGCGAGTATTGGTGACAACGACCTCAGCTCCCCAGCCCGCAAGGATCCTGGCCGTTTCGTAACCGATTGAATGAGGAGAAGCGCCCGTCACGATGACGTTCCGACCCGACATATCGACTTCTTCCGCCGTCGGCTTGCCCGTAAGCAGCTGCAGGATATGAGCCGCGGATTTTGAGAACGTGTCAGGCATTCTGGAACAATGTTGCGTATAAGGCGTGGTCTTGTGTACAGCTAAATCTTATATAACACAAATGCGCGTCCGGCGCTCGCGCGGCTGTCCGCCGTGCCGGCTGCGGCTTACTCCCGGGAACCGGCGACCAGGGGCTTGCTTGCCTCCCACAGTCTGGCCCCGTTTTCCTCATCCGCCGCCTGGGGAGACATGGACTTTCGCTGCATTAAATGCAGGTAGATGCCTGTTTGGGTCCCGGCTTCTTCCGCGCAGCACAAGTAGATTACCGGCCCGGTGGCTTCTTGCGGAGATTGAAAGAAATGTCTCAGCAGCGGGTTGACTATGGGCTTCAGGATCAGCGGCGTTCCTCGTGAAAGGTTCGTGGCGACGCCCCCGGGGCACATTGAGTGAACCGCGACTTCAGTTTCGCCGCCCGCGTTCAGACGGCGTGAGAGTTCGGTCGCGAACGTGCACAGAATAAGTTTGCTGATGCCGTAATGCCTGAAGCCGTCCATGAGTCCGTAGTCGGTGAATTCCCCCAGGCGGTCGAAATCGACGGCGTGGGAGGACCGGTGAGCCTCGGATGAAACGAAGATGATTCGCGGCGTCTTTCCGGCCCGGCTCGACGGACGGATCACGCCGTCTTCAAGCCACCGGTCAACCATGACGCGGTTCGAGAGAAAATGAACCGCGAACATCGCTTCGTATCCCTGCGGCGTTTTGGTCGCCTTTCTGGGCATCAGTCCCGCGTTGAGAACCGCGATATCGATTCTGACGCCGCGGTTGGCGAGATCGTCGCAGAGACGGTGTACCGACCGAAGATCCGAGAGGTCCACTTCCATCATCTCCACCTTCCGGGAACCGGACAGCGTCTTTATCTCGTCGCATGTTTCCGTGTGACCGGGCCGGCAGGCCAGAATCATGTCCGCGCCGCGCTCCGCGAGCTCGATTGCGGCGGCCTTGCCCAGCCCGCTGTTCGCCCCGGTTATCAGGCAGGTTTTGCCGTCGATACGCACATGCTTCGGAACAGGACTTACTTCCGATACCTTGGGCCGCGCCAGATCCCGAATCGCGATTGTTATGGCGTCTATGAAAGAGCCGTCGCCCATCTGGTCTGTCTTTCGCTTCATGGTGAGTTTCTCCGCATTGTTTCCCGGTTCTCTGCAGTCGATTGAATTCGCATGGGCTACTCGAAGGGAATTTTATATTTCTCCCGGTAAAACGAGAAATGATCTTCAATGATTTCCTCGCTCAATCCGAAATCGCTCAAGCGGTAGACGTGCCTGCCGAAGCGGTTCTGCGGATTTCTTTTCATGAAAGTCCCGGCCCGCCGCGCCGCTTCGGCATTGAAATCGACCTCAGCCTTAAGGTAAATCCGGCGGAGCTCGGCAACCGGGTCCTTCATCAGATCGTAGTACGAAACGTCGACAAACCGGTCGGCATCCGCCTCAGCCCGGGATCGGATGGTCAGCTCGGTCATCCTGCGGGCCTTCCTCAACCAGTGCCTGGCGATTTCCTTCGGATCCACGCGATCGCTGAATATGCCGCGGTTGTGAGCAACCATGCTGCAGAAAGAAGGCATGGTTTTTCTGGGGTCGCGGTGGGTCTGCACCACTGTGGCGGCGGGGAAAACCTTGAGGAACACGTCCAGATATTCCATGTGATGCGGCGTTTTGAGTACCCAGATGCCGCCGGGGCGCTGCCAGCACAGGATCTTAAGCACCTTGCGGAAATATTCGTAGGTTCGCGTATGGTCCTGTTCCTCAAGCCACCGGGAATAGCCCGGCACGCGCATCGTGGCTTCCGGCGCCTGGCTCATGAAGTTCAGGTCAAGAAGCATTACGTCTTCTTCCGGCTCGTTATGGTCAATGGGGTGAACCGCCATGAACTGCGGCGACAGATACGCGATCAGCCGCTGCGCGAGGATCGCGCGCGCGTTTCGAGTGATTATTCCTTCGGTTTTGCCGCCGGGCGGCAGCGGGTTTAGCGCCTCGGTCCCTGACACGCCCCGGATATCCGGATGAGAATTCAGCAGCCTGTGCAGTATCGTCGTTCCGGTACGCTGCAGTCCCGTGATCAGGATAATTTTCCCCAGGCTGATGTCATGAATTTCAGGGTGCCGTTTCAGCAGTTCTTCGATTCTCAGGCGGTGAACCAGCGCGCTTGCGAGCCGGAACTTCTGTATCAGCCTGCCGGTCGGGGTAAGCTCGGCTTCGTCGTTAATCGAATTTACGAGAACTTCCAGCGCCTCGTAGTGGCCGTCGTCGCCGAAATCCTCAAGCCCCGTTTTTCGAATCGCGCCGGCGGTGAGCTTTTCGATGTCCAGGGAACCCGGCAGTCCGAGGTTTTCGCCGAGCTTCCCGACGGAATTGAAAATCCTGACGGGAAGAGGGCGGTAGGGATTCTCATAGTCCGTGGAAGTCGCAAGATTCTTTTTAGCCATCGCGGTTCGTTCGACTCGGCAACTGCCTGAGGTCAGTCAGCCTGATCAGTCTGGTCCGCGGTTGAGGATGTTCCTTCGCGCGCACCCATCTAAAGCACATCGTGCCGGAAAAATGGCCGGCTGTCCGGAGCCAGTTGGGATGACCGGGATTTTCATGAGCTACCACCAGGCGCACGGAACCGTCATCTTCATAGCGGGCAAGGTGCTTGTTGGTGTGTATCGTGTGATGGCGGTAGTCAAGCGACTCCATCCAGTAGTTGTTCAGCTGGAAGTTCCAGTGTTCGCATTCCGGCGGCGTTACTTCTATCAGAAGCGCTTCGCCTTCCGCTATTTTCCAGTGACTGTGGTAGTAAACGATATTGGGATCGCCCCCGGCGGCCAGCGATACTTCCGGATCGAACATCGGCAGTTCGTTGGTGTGCTTCTGAAAATCGCGGGCCCACTTGGCGAACAGCAGCGGCGCGCCCGCCACGAGCGTTCCCGCAGCTTTCAGTCCTTCGTCGAGTTGTTCCGGCGTCAGCGGAGAAGGGCGTCGCTCGTCTTCGGAACAGTTGATCCGTTCTATCCGCAGGTCCGCCGGAGTTTCCGTTTTTCGGTCAAGGAAAGTCTGACGTACCACCAGCGTGCCGGTTTCCGGCGTCATGGGAAGCCAGTTTCTGCTTCGGGGCTTGCAGCTGAGTATGAGCTCGAAGCAGCCGCTTTCGTCGGTTTCTATCTGGTCGGACTCTATATGCCCGGTGGGAGGCAGCCCCCGTCCCTGCCCGTAGTTGCCGGACTGGGTGCCGAAGCTCAGGTACGCGATATTGTTGCGCCGCCCCGTGATTCTGTATTCATACTCGCCGCTCAGGGCTGCCGTCTGGTAGAAATTATCGGGGTTGTCCGCGCCCAGCTTGGTCGTTTCGTCGACGACGCGGTGAAGTACTGGGGCCCTCGGATCCGCATGCTCGATAAATGCCATCAGCCCGGCCCGCGCGATGCGGCTTAAGTACCTGTACCCTTCCGCCTGGTTGAACGCGTCCTGGGGCGCTTTTGGAAAATTCAAAGCCGCCCCAGCGGCTTTTAGGGTGTCGCAGAACTCGTCCCAGGACTTTCCGCTGACTACCCGCTGAGCGGCCAGGTCGGCTTCCGTTCCGCCCCGCAGCTTCCGGATGAAAAGGGATGTCCGTCGAAACAGGGCGAGAAGACGGATTGCGGATTTTCGCATGGCGTGCCTCCGGGCAAGACTGCTCTCATCGCTCGCAGATGTGTTTTTCGGTGTTTTCCGGCACAGGTTTTGCCCTAGAATAATAATTCCTTTTATCCTGTAATGACTCAATAAACGTATAAGACATGCAAAAAATGGCAATTATTTTGTCATGGAGACTGCGGAATGAGAAAAGAACTTTCTCGGAATTCTCAAGAGTATGACAGGGAAGACAGTTGACAAAAAAAGGATAACGACAGTTTAAATCAATCTCGCATCATTACCCAAAGACGGGATATATAGTGTATAATTCCCCAGAATATCCATGTGAATTCTCGGAGGAAAGAATAATGAAGATAATGTCCTGGCTCGATTCGGAAGATTACTGGTACATGAATTCCCTGAGCGAGCAGAACAAGGAAATAAACTACTACGGCTACGTGATGGAGGTAGGAGACGAGGAAGATTCGAGCAGGATAAAGATCATGGTTATCGAACTGCAGAGCGTGAAGCTGGTGGTGGGGTTCATTGTTCCTCTCAGCATGGATCTGAGCGGGCAGATAGACATGGGTTTTATCTGTCAGGAAAGGCCGGATAAGGACGTGCCGTTTTCCTGCAAGCTCTCAGAAGAGGTGAAAAACCTTACCTACACCGGGGACGACCTCCAGAAAATAGAGTATGCCGGTCTTTCGCTTGAGAAGTTCTACCAGAACAAGGGAATAAAATTCTACCTTCTGGATCTTCGCCCGATCTCCGAGCAGAATCAGGACAAGCCTTGATCAAGCCTTCCGTTCGCGAAGAAATGCCGGAGCGCCGTCGATATGTCTGAGAAAAACAAGATAGTTCTCGCCTATTCCGGGGGACTTGACACCTCGGTAATCCTGAAGTGGCTCGTGAACGAGTACGACTCCGACGTCATAGCCTACGTGGCCGACATAGGACAGAAAGAGGATCTGCGGGAGGCGGAACAGAAGGCCTGGGATACCGGCGCGTGCGCGGTATTCGTCGAAGACCTGAGAGAGGAATTCGTCAGGGACTACGTTTTCCCCGCGATAAGCGCGAACGCCGTGTATGAGGGCAGCTATCTTCTGGGCACTTCCATAGCGCGCCCCCTTATCGCCAGAAGGCAGATCGAGATAGCCAGGCGCGAGGGAGCCTTCGCGGTTTCCCACGGAGCGACGGGCAAGGGAAACGACCAGGTCCGCTTCGAGCTTACCTTCCACGCCCTGCACCCCGACATAAAGATCATAGCCCCGTGGCGCGAGTGGGATTTCAAGTCAAGAACCGACCTGATAAATTACGCCCGGGAAAACGGAATAGACGTTGGGGTGACCGAGAAAAAACCCTACAGCTGCGACCGCAACCTTCTCCACACGAGTTACGAGGGGGGGATACTGGAAGACCCGTGGGCCGAGCCCCCCGAGGACATGTTCGAGATGACGGTTTCTCCCGAGGCGGCTCCCGATCGGCCGGTTTACGTGGAAATAGGGTTTGATAGCGGCATTCCCGTCTCCGTCGACGGAAAGGAATTTTCTCCCTCGGCGCTTCTCGGCCTCCTGAACGATGTTGCCGGAGCGAACGGCGTCGGGAGGGTTGACCTTGTTGAAAACAGGTTCGTCGGCATGAAGTCAAGGGGAGTGTACGAGACCCCCGGCGGCACGGTTCTTCACGCGGCGCACAGGGCCCTTGAGTCAATTACCATGGACAGGGAAGTTATGCGCCTCAGGGATTCTCTGGTTCCGAAGATATCGGAACTTATCTACTACGGCTTCTGGTTTTCTCCCGAGATGGAAATGCTGACCGCCGCGGTCCGGGAAAGCCAGAAGGACGTAACCGGCACGGCAAGGCTCAAGCTTTACAAGGGAAACGTCACGGTCTGCGGGAGGAAGTCCCCGAATTCTCTCTACAGCGAGAATCTGGCGACCTTCGAGGAGGATTCCGTCTACGACCAGTCGGACGCTACCGGGTTCATAAGGCTTAACTCCCTCCGCCTTTCCGTGAAGAAGCTTCTCGAGGGGAAATAGCCCCTTTCGCGGATGAGAACGGATCAATTCGACTACGATCTTCCCCGGCGGCTGATCGCCCAGTACCCGCTTTCCGAGCGCAGTTCCTCAAGGCTTCTCGTGGTTGACAGGAAAACGCAAGGTTTCTCCCACGCCAGGTTCTCCGATCTCAGGGATCTGCTCCGCCCCGGCGACCTCATGGTTCTCAACAACACCAGGGTGATTCCCGCGAGGCTTGCCGGACGAGTGGAGCGGAGGGGAACCGTGGAGTTTCTTCTTACGGAGAAAAAGGACGAGACGCGGTGGAAGGTGCTTTTCAGGAACCCGGCCGAGGGTCTCCGGGTCTCCCTTGACGGAGGAGTGTCGGGCCGCCTTGAGAGGGAACCCGACAAAAGCTGGACTATAAGGTTCAGCGAACCCGTCGAGCGGGTCATCGCCAGCGCGGGACGCATGCCGCTTCCGCCCTACATAGCGAGAGAGCCCGAACCGTCGGATAAAAAGACCTACCAGACCGTCTACGCGACCGAGGAGGGAGCCGTCGCCGCTCCGACGGCCGGGCTTCATTTCGACCCGGAACTTATCTCGGATCTTCGCGAAGGGGGCGTTGCGATGAAATATGTCACGCTGCACGTGGGAGAGGGAACCTTCAGGCCCGTGAAGGAAGAGCTTGTCGACGACCACGCGATGCATTCAGAGCGCGTCTCGGTTCCGCGGGAGACCGCGGAGGCGGTGAACGAAGCCAAAGCGCGGAAAAGAAGGGTTGTTTCCGTCGGGACCACGGTCACGAGGGCCCTTGAGTCGGCGGAGGGGGACGCCGGGGAGATGCGGCCTTTTTCCGGGAGGACGGAACTTTTCATAAGACCTCCTTACGAATTCCGCTTCGTGGACGTGCTGATAACCAATTTTCATATGCCCCGCTCGACCCTTCTTATGCTCGTCTCCGCGTTCTGCGGCACGAGGGAGCTTGCCCTCGCCGCCTATGAGGAAGCTAAATCGCGCGGCTACAGGTTCCTCAGTTACGGCGACTCGATGATGATAGTGTGAGGGGGTTTTCAGCCCCGCGGGGTCCCGGGTCCGTTTTTGTACATTGCAGGGCGGAATTGTTATACTCTTGGGAAAAGTGTTTTTCTTCAATCAATTTTTCCGGGGGAAATAGCAGATGGCGACAGTAGTTACGGGAGCGACCGGGTTCATAGGATCGCACATAACCAGAAAGCTGGTCGAGAGGGGGGACAGGGTCAAGGTCCTCGTCAGGAAGACGAGCAATACCAAAAACATAGATTCTCTAGACGTCGAGAAGGTGTACGGGGACGTCGGAGACCCGGACTCTCTCAAGGCCGCTTTCTCGGGATGCGACACGCTTTTCCACACGGCCGGGTTCGTGTCGTTCAAGAAATCCGATCACCAGAAAATGCTCGACATAAACGTGCGCGGCGCCTCGAACGTTCTCTCCGCCGCCATGGACGTCGGGATATCGAAGGTTGTCTTCACAAGCAGCGTCGCCGCCATCGGGGTCGAGCGTGACGGTTCCCCGGTCACCGAGTCCACCCAGTACGACCTTTACTCCGAGGGAATAGGGTACATGAACTGCAAGTATCTCGCGGAGAGGGAGGCGAAGAGCTTCAGCGAAAAGGGGCTTCCGGTGGTCATAACGAACCCCTCGGTGGTTCTAGGCGCCGGGGACATCTATCTTTCAAGCTCGGGGTCGGTTCTCTGGTTCTGCAAGAAAAGGTTCCCGGGCTACATGGACGGCACCTTTAACGTTGTCGACGTTGAGGACGTCGCGAACGGGCACCTGCTCGCCGAGAAGAACGGAAAGCCCGGAGAGCGCTACATACTCGCGAACGAGAACGTCGACGTGCGAAGCTATTTCGCCCTTCTCGAAGAGATAACCGGCATCTCCGCTCCAAAGATCAAGATTCCCTACGTGTTCGCCTACACCACGGCGTTTCTCCTCGAGCGGGTACTGGGACTCGGGTTTCCGAATTATTCCACGCTTGACATCGATTCCATAAAGCTTTCAAGGTTCAACTGGCACGCTGACAATTCGAAGGCCGTAAGGGATCTCGGGTTCACGGTGACTCCGGTCGAGCAGACCATACGGAAGACCGTGGAGTGGTTCAGGGAAAACGGCTATCTGAAGTAGGAAAGAGGGCAAAGTGGCGGGAAACAGTTTCGGAAGATTTTTCAGAATTACCACCTGGGGGGAGTCCCACGGCCCCGCCATGGGAGTCGTGGTTGACGGCTGTCCCGCGGGACTTGAGCTCTGCGCCGGGGACATACAGTACGAGCTTGACAGGAGGCGTCCGGGGCAGAGCAGGATCACGACCCAGAGAAAGGAAGCCGACGCGATCGAGATACTCTCGGGCGTTTTTGACGGAAAAACCCTCGGGACTCCCATTTCCATGATGGTCAGGAACACGGACGCCATATCGAAGTCCTACGAGGACATAAAGGACGTCTACCGTCCCGGCCACGCCGATTTCACCTACGACGAGAAGTACGGGCGCAGGGACCACCGGGGAGGCGGCCGCTCCTCGGCGCGGGAGACGGTCGGCAGGGTGGCCGCCGCCGCGATAGCCAAGAAAATCCTCAGTTCCCGCGGGGTGACTACCACGGGGTACGTAAAGCAGGTGGGAGACATAGTCGCCCGGGACATCGATTTTGAGCGGATCGAGGAAAACCCCGTCCGCTGCCCCGACCCGCAGGCCGCGGAGAGGATGATCGGTCTTATAGAGTCGGTCAGGAAGGAGGGAGATTCCGTCGGAGGGACCGTTGAGGTGGTGTCCAGGGGGCTTCCTACGGGTCTCGGCGAGCCCGTGTTCAACAAGCTTGACGCGGACCTCGCGCGCGCGCTCATGAGCATAGGGGGGATAAGGGGCTTCGAGGTGGGGATGGGTTTCGGGGTCGTCGGGAAAAAAGGCTCGCAGGTAAACGATCTCATGTACAAAAAGGAGGACGGGACCCTCGGTTTCAGAACGAACAACTCGGGCGGTCTTCTGGGCGGGATAACGAGCGGGGCGGACCTGGTCGTCAGGATCGCCATAAAACCCACCTCTTCAATATCCCAGGTTCAGGACACCGTGGATAAGAAGGGAGAAAAAACCCAGCTGCGGGTAAAGGGAAGACACGATCCGTGTCTTTGCCCGAGGGCGGTCCCCATAGCGGAGGCCATGGTCAATCTCGTCCTGGTCGATCACCTGCTGATCTCGAAACTGTCGACTGTCTGATTTAACTGCCATGGCGGAACTGTTCAGAATCTACGTGGGGGAAGAAGAGATATACTCGGGACACCTGGCGGACATACCCGATCACTACCGCAGCAACCTGGTCGAGGCGGTTTCCGAGTGGGGGGAGTGTCTCAGCAAAAGCGGTTTCAGGGAACTTCTTTATTCCTCTTTACATTGGTACAACCTGAAGACATATTACTGCGGGGACTGCGAGAAGGAGTCCGACGAGGGCGGCGCGTGCGGGGACTGCGGCGGGGAGTTCTCGGAAACCTTCGTTCACAAAAGGGATCCGGGCATAGACAAGATAATGATGTGCATCGGTCTGATAGACCGCGTTGAGATGGAGGTTGTTTAGTTTTTCGGGCTGTCATGAAGTTTCTCGTTAAAGGACATGTCTACCCCAAGGCCTGGGATATCGCGAAAAGCGTCAGGAGGCTGAGGGAGGAGCGGAAGAAAGTCAACATAGGAAGCGGGACGGTCGGCTACACCGTGTACGAGGTCGATCTTCCCGAGCAGACCGTGAAAGCGGGAAACTACCTTACGACTCCGCAGGGAGTGAGGCTTTACCACAGCTCGGGCGACTACTACGGGATCGGCTACCTGATCTCGGAAATAGACGACGACCCGCTCGTTTCAAAGCATTTTTCATGATTTTCCGCGGGGCCGCGGCTTGATGCCGGGAGACTGAAATGCCGTCAATTGAGATAACTCTTCTTTACTCGTGCCTTCTGGCGATATTCCTTATAATCCTGAGCATGAGAGTCATACACCTGAGGGGCAGTCCGTTTACCGGTTTTCTGCGCAAAAAGGGCGAAGCTGTTTCACAGGAAACTCTCAACAGGGCGGTAAGGGGACACGGAAACCTGATCGAATACGCGCCGCTGTTTCTGATTCTGATGCTTGTCGCGGAGCTTAATCACCTGTCCTCCGCGTGGCTGCACTTCGCGGGCGCGGCTTTTCTGGTCGGCAGGTTCATGCACGGGATTCTTTTCAGTTTCATGAAACGGCGGAGCATGTTTATGAGAGTCGGTGGGATGGTACTGACGTTTCTGGGTTACGGCATAGTCGTGGCGGTCAATCTGGGTTCCGTACTTTAGCGAAATGAGCAGGATAAGCGATTTGCATAGAAAATGGAGCGGCGACCCCGGCTACCGGGCCGCCCATGGTGAGCTTGAAGCGGAATTCGAACTGGCGCGGCTGCTTATCAGAGTGCGTGCCGAGGCCGGACTGACGCAGGCTCAGCTCGCGGAAAGACTTCAGATGACGCAATCCGCGGTTGTCCGGTTCGAAGGCGGGCACGTCCATCCGTCCGTGAAAACTCTGGGGAAGATTGCGCGGGCGACCGGCACCCGTCTCAGAATAAGCTTCGAGACGACTGAATAGAAAAAATCCGCCGCGGCGGGGCGGAAGCGGGAGGTATGCTTGCGGCGGGGCGGAAGCGGGAGGTATGCCGCCTGGACGAAAGCGGCTATTCCGCCGTTCCTGAGTACATTTCCCAGAGGGGGACGAGCCGCACCAGGAGTTCCCGGGTCTCGGAGATAAAGGCCTGCGGGTCAGCCGCAACCTCGTCCGGTTCGCATGTCTGAAGAGCGCAGAGATGCGGACCCTGAAGAAAGCTTTCCGCTTTTCCGGGGTCAAGCGTCCGATCAACCTCTCCGTACTTTCTGCATGCGACCAGGTCGATACCGGTTCCGAGGCCGATGTCCCGCGCCGTGCTGACGACGGCCTTCGGATCATTTTCCATCTCCCGGGCCATCGGGGCGTCGGAGGCGAGCAGCGGAGCGGGCACGTAGAGTCCCCGCCATACGCCTTCGGGCTGAAGGCCCAGAAACAGCTGAGCGTCAAGCCTCTTGCGTCCCTCCCTGTAGAAAAGGGCGAGCATGTTGTTTTTGTAAGGACTTTGTCCCCTGGCGAAACGCATGTCCCGGTTTATCCGGGTAATCGTTTTGTTGACGGCGGGCCGGATCTCGCAGTCCCCGATCAGTTCGCGGAGACCCGGGCCGATATCGGTAACGGCCTGGCGCAGCGGGCCGATCAGATTTTCCTCGTACCGCCCGCGGTTTTCCTCAAACCAGGCCTTGTCGCGAGGACTGCTGAGGTCTCTTAGGAAACGGAAGGTCTCTGCGGAAAAATGTTTCATGAGGATTCTGTTTCCCGTAGGCCCGTCCGCTTCGCGCCCGGTTCCGATGGCGCGGATCAGGCGGTTCCCAGCAGTTCCGATATCCTGGAAACGCCGGCCCCCCTTGTGAAATCATGCCCCAGGGACCCAAGGACGGATTCAAGGGCGGAGAGAAACGCCACCATGTCGTTTCGGTCCACGTCCCCTATGTGGGATACCCTGAAGATTTTTCCCTTGGCGTGGTCCTGTCCTCCGGCTACGGTCATGCCGAATTTCGCCTGGAGCTCGGAGATGATCTTTCCCGCTCCTATCTCTTCGGGCGCTACTCCCACGGTAAGGGCCGGGCTTGCCTCGTCTGTGGTGAAAAGATCTATGTCGATCGCCCCGAGAGCCTCTCGGGTCGCAAGCGACATCAGCTCGCGTTTTCTGTAAATGTTATCCATCCCCTCTTCCATAAATCCCTCTATCACCTTGCCGAGGCCGACTATGAGCGTGACGGCCGGGGTCCAGGGCGTCGTGTTCTTCTCGGCGCTTTTCCGGTAGTCGGCAAAGTTAAGATAGAATTTCGGAAGGTCAGAGGTCTTGCTGAATTCCCAGGCCTTCTCGCTCATAGTGGCGAACGAAAGTCCCGGGGGAAGCATGAAAGCCTTCTGCGACCCGCCCACGAGGACGTCGATTCCCAGCTCGTCAAACGGAAGGGGAAACACCCCGACGGCCGTTATGCCGTCGACTATCAGCAGCACGTCGTCTCTTTTCGAGGTGATCGCCGCGACCTGATCGGTTGGATGCTTGACTCCGGTGGAAGTTTCGCTGGCCTGCATCAGGACCGCCTTTATCGAGGGGTCGCTGTCGAGTTTCTCCTCTATGATCGCGGGTGAGACCGTCTCGCCCCAGGTGACCTCTATCTCGTCCACTTCTAGTCCGTAGGCCCTCGCGATCTTTCCCCATCTCTCTCCGAATTTCCCGCCGTTCACCGTGATTACCTTGTCGCCAGCGCAGAGGGTGTTAACGACCGCTCCCTCCATGGCGCCGGTTCCCGAGGCCGCCAGTATGAAAACTTCGTTTTCGGTCTGGAAAATGTGTCTCAGCCCTTCTCTCGTCCGCCCGAATATGGCTTCGAACTCCTTGGTTCTGTGGTGAATGAGCGGTCTTGCCATCTCAACCATTATTTCGCTTGAGACCGCCACGGGGCCCGGGGTCAGCAGCAATCTTTTCATTTCAGTGTTTCTCCTATAGTGTGAGGAATTGAATAAAAACCGATAACCTACCCTAACACCCCGACTATTTCAATTGCTTTACCGGAGTCGTTTGCCGAAGAATCAATTTGATCAGGATCGGAATTTTGCGGGTAAAGAGCGGGTAAAGAACTGATAAAACATGTTATGTTTGGACGGGAGTTAGGTATAGAATCCCTGTTATATTCCCGTTGTCCGGGGCACGAAAACAGAATTGAAGATCAAGCAACGATCAGCCACAAGAGGAATTAGTCTGCAATACCGGCTGTTCGTGAAAGTTCCTGACAGGCAATGCTTGATTGGACCGGAGTAACCCATGGCGATCTCTATGGAGCTCTTAACTGCTTGATTGAGGATGCAAATCTTGAAATTCCGCATGAACCGCAAGGCACTCTTTTTTAGGAGGCTAAACAATGTCCATTGAAGCCATAGAGCGAGATTTTCGCGAGAAAATTTCGACGAAGATTCGTCTTGTGGCTGAGGGGGTGGAGCGCTTTCGCGTGTTTACTCCTTTCCTGTTTGAGGACGGCGATCATTTAGCGGTTGTCCTCAAGAGAGAGGGAACGCGGTGGTTGCTGTCTGATGAGGCTCATACATACATGCATCTTACCTACGATATTGACGAAAAAGATCTTCATAAGGGCACGCGCCAGAAGATCATCTCCAGCACATTGTCTACATTTAAGGTCGAGGACCGCGACGGAGAACTGATACTTGATGTCCCGGATGAGCGTTATGGCGATGCGCTGTATTCCTTTATCCAGGCACTCCTCAAGATTTCCGATGTATCATACTTGTCGCGGGGACGAGTTCAGTCTACTTTCGTAGAGGATTTTCGGGAACTGCTGAGTCAAGTTGTTCCGCAAGAACGCATGAGTTTCGACTGGAGTGACGAAGAGCGTGATAGGCGCAGCATATATACGGTAGATTGCCGCATCAACAGCATGCCCCGGCCGCTTTTCGTACATGCCCTCTCCAATGACGGCAAGACCCGCGATGCCACGATTGCATTGCTTCAGTTTGAAAAATGGGGGATTCCGTTCCGTTCTCTGGCTATCTTTGAGGATCAGGAGTCAATTAATCGAAAGGTGTTAGCGCGTTTCAGCGATGTATGCGAAAAGCAGTTCTCAAGCCTGAAAGCAAACCGTGACAGGATCACGCGTTTTCTGGAAGAGAATCTCTCATCCGTACCTGATTAGCTCTGTATGCAGTTTCTGTCGTTTTTTCTTGAATTAGCAGGAGCTTTCTATACTATTTAAGCCGAACAAGGGGGACTTCAACATGAAAGAAGAACTGCGCGGTCTTGTAGAAGACCTCAGGAAAAGAATCCACAGGACAGGAGACTGTCTTTGACCTGCCTGCCAAGGCTGAAAGACTCAGAGAACTTGAAGAGATCACGGCAGGTCCCGGTTTCTGGGACAACTCCGAGCTAGCGCGCAAAACGCTTCAGGAACAGTCCGAAATCAAGGACCGCGTCTCGGGATTCGAGAAGCTCAGCTCCGACATGGAGGACGCGGCTTGTCTTTTCGAACTTGCGGTCGGCGAGGACGATCAGGATTCGATTGAAGAGGCGCGCGCCATGCTCTCGTCCGTGGAGGCCAGGGTTGCCGAACTTGAGTTCGCCCGGATTCTCGGCGGTCCCGACGATCCCAGAAACGCCATCGTATCGGTAAACGCCGGGGCGGGAGGGACGGAAGCCCAGGACTGGGCCGAGATGCTTCTTCGCATGTACCTTCGGTACGCGGAGAGGAAGGGCTTTTCGGCGAAACTGCTTGAGGCTCAGGACGGGGATGAAGCCGGAATAAAGAGCGCCACCATTCTCGCCCAGGGAGGATTCGCCTTCGGTTATCTCAAGGCGGAGACAGGGGTTCACAGGCTGGTGAGGATATCCCCGTTTGACTCGAACAAGAGGAGGCACACGTCGTTCGCCTCGGTTTTCGTTTCTCCCGAGATAGATGATTCGATAGAGGTGAACATAGAGGAGAAGGACCTCAGGGTCGACACTTACCGCGCGAGCGGAAAGGGCGGACAGCATGTCAACAAGACGGATTCCGCGGTCCGCATCACCCACCTGCCTACCGGAGTCGCGGTCAGCTGCCAGAACGAGAGGTCGCAGCGCCAGAACAAGGAAAGCGCCATGAAGATACTCAAGGCGAGACTCTACGAACTGCGCAGGATGGAGGAAAAACAGAAGGAAGACGAACTCAATTCCTCGAAAAAGGAAATCGGCTGGGGAAGCCAGATAAGATCGTACGTCCTGCATCCGTACCGCATGGTGAAGGATCACCGCACCAGTTTCGAGTCCTCGGGAATTGACGCGGTACTTGACGGGGAGATAGATGATTTTATAGAATCGTATCTTATGCATGACGCGGCCGAAAATCCGGGGGAGGAAGCGACTTGAAGTTCGGTATAACGGGCAAGAAGGACAGCGCGGAAGTCTACGAGATTGCCAAGCGGCTTTGCGGGTGGCTTCGCGAAAGAGACATGGAGTTTTTCGTCGAGGAGAGACTTGGACGGAGCATAGACGCTGAGCATGTGCTTGCGGAGCGCGACCTGGCCGCGGCCGTCGACATAATAGTCGTGTTCGGGGGTGACGGTTCCTTCATCTGGGTTTCGCGAATGGCGCAGGGGCACGACGTCTCGATACTGGGCTGCAACCTCGGCAGCCTCGGGTTTCTCACCGAGTTCACTGTGGATGAGTTCTTTCCGATGATGGAGAGAATACTCGCCGGGGACTACGAGATAGAGAGAAGGGACATGATATCGTGCCGTGTGGCCAGGAAGGACGGGGAGCAGGAGGAATTCACGGTACTGAACGACGTCGTGATAAACAACGGCCCGATTTCCAAGGTCGTGGATCTCTCCATATACATAAACGAAAAGTACGTTACGACCTTTAAGGCCGACGGAATCATCTTCGCGACCCCTACCGGTTCAACCGCCTATTCTCTTTCAGCGGGCGGGCCGATAATTTTCCCGACGCTGCCCGTGATAACCGTCACTCCGATATGTCCGCACATTCTCACCAACAGGCCTATCGTGGTGCCCAACACGAAAACGATAAGGACGAGGGTGCTTACCGACATACAGAACACCTATCTCACGCTCGACGGTCAGGTGGGAGTGCCTCTTTATCTCGGCGACGAGGTCGTTCTCGAAGGCTCGGAGAGCTACGTGAACATCATAAAATCTCCCTTCAGGGATTATTTCAACATTCTGAAGACAAAGCTTATGTGGAGCGGGAGGTATGAAAATTCCGAGTGAGCAGAGATTAATTCATGACTGGGTAATAGGGCAGGTGGAGCAGAAGTACTCCTCCCTTTATAACGAGATACACACCAACCCCGGCGAGGAGCAGATCTGCGAGTTCGAGGGGTTTTTCCCCGACGTGATTCTCGGTTCCTACGGGCAGGTCGTGCAGATCATAGAGGTTGAGACCGAAGCCACTATTGACGAGGAAAGAGGCGAGTACTGGAAAGCGCTGTCTGAGCTTTCGGTCCAGCTTATCCTGCTCGTTCCCGCGAAGTCAAAAGCTCGCGTTACGGATCTCTGCTGGAAATCGGGGCTTGCCGGCAAAGTGAAAATAGGAACCTTCGAGGTCTCAATCAGGATATAGGGATCCCCCGGGCGCTCCCATGAGCTGTCCTTCCCTGAGGTCTTTTCTGCCCCGCATGAATTCAGAAGCGTCCATCTTTCTCCCGCCTTCGATCTGAAGGGAGAGTATCCGCAGGATCCCGCTTCCCGCCGCGACGTCCAGACTTTCGCCCCCGAGCGAGACTATTTCCCCGGGTCTTCCCCGCCCGGGAACCGCGAGCGCCCTTAGTATCTTAAGGTTCTTCCCCCCGAGCGTGGTGTGGGCGGACGGCCACGGAGTCATCGCCCTTACCAGGTTTTTTATCTCCTCCGCGTCCCGGCTCCAGTCCACCCGGCCGTCTTCTCTCGAGAGAAGGGGCGCGTAGGTGGCCGCGGCCGAATCCTGTCTTGCGGGAGATATTTCGTTTTTCGCGATGCGGTCGATCGTTTCCAGAAGAAGCCCCGCTCCTTCAAGCGAGAGTCTCTTTGAAAGTTCCCCGGCGGTTTCCTCGTCCCCTATCCTTATCTCCCTTTGAGCGAGGATGTCTCCCGTGTCGAGCCCCTCGTCAATCTGCATGATAGTAACTCCCGTTTTTTTCTCTCCATTCGCTATGGCCCGGTTAATGGGGGCCGCCCCCCTGTAGCTTGGAAGCAGCGACGCGTGAACGTTTACGCAGCCGAGGGGGGGCGCGTAAAGCACGGCGGCGGGAAGTATCTTTCCGTAGGCCACGACCGCGATCAGGTCGGGGGAGAGGGCCTTGAGCGTCTCTTGGAACCCGGGCGTTTTTAATTCCCGGGGCTGAAAAACGGGCACTCCGCGTTCCTCGGCGGCTTTTTTCGTTTCCGGCCACACGGGCTTGCGGCTTCTCCCCCTCGGCCTGTCCGGCCTTGACAGAAGCCCGATTACCTCGTGGGGTGAATCGCAGAGCGCCACGAGCGACGGTACGGCGAATTCCGGTGTTCCGGCGAAAAGGATTCTCATTTTTCCGTGTTCTTAAGGGAAGCGGCTGCTTCAGCCTCCATTATTCTGCGCCCGCCGCGATTTCTGCTCCAGGCGGCTTTTTCCGGTGCACGCCGTGCACATTTTTTAGGCATGGTTTGCAGGCTCTAAGTCTACTTGAAAATCCCGGACCGTTGGGAATTTATTTTTTCCCAGTTATTTCAAGAGGTTAGAGCGGGCACTCCCTGTCTTCCGGTTTTATGGCCCCTTAATTGCAAAAGGTATTGAGAAGAAAATTGTCCAATACATGGAGGAGTTGGTTATGAATATCGCAGATTTTTTAAGAGAACCCTTCGGATGCGGCCGCGTGCTGTTTCTTTCAGTTTTCGCTTTTGTCGTTCTGGGGGGCTATTCGGCTTTTGCGTCGGACGCCGCGGCGCATTCCGTTTTCGTGGCGAACAACGTGTGGATGCTGCTTGCGACTTTTCTTGTCTTTATAATGCATCTCGGATTCGCCGCTCTTGAGACCGGACTTACCAGATCGAAGAACACGGTAAACATACTGTTTAAAAACACGTTCATCATCTCGGCGGGCATTCTCACTTACGCCCTCATGGGTTTTAACCTCATGTACCCGGGGGATTTCAACCTCATAGGCGGCGGAATCTTCGGGTTTGCCGGTTTCGGCATCTCTTCGCCGGCCGGGGCCGAGGGTCTCATAGAGTACGCCGACGGCGGCTACACCTACTACACCGATTTCATATTCCAGGCGATGTTTGCCGCGACGGCGGCCACGATCGTTTCCGGAGCCGTTGCCGAACGCATAAAGCTTTCAAGCTTTCTTATCTTCGCGACCATATTCGTCGCCATCGTGTACCCCGTAGCCGGATCCTGGAAGTGGGGCGGCGGATGGCTTGACCAGATGGGCTTTTACGATTTCGCCGGTTCCACGCTCGTTCACAGCGTAGGCGGATGGGGAGGACTTGTCGGGGCCTATCTTCTCGGCCCGCGCATAGGGAAATACCTCGCCTCGGGAGCGATGAGACCGATTCCGGGTCATTCGCTGCCTCTTCTCGCCATCGGCGTGTTTCTGCTCTGGATGGGATGGTTCGGTTTTAACGGCGGTTCCGTGCTGAGCGCGGATCCGGAGCTGATTTCGCTGGTCATAGTGACGACTTCGCTCGCGGCGGCGGCGGGCGCTCTGGGAGCGGCCTTCACGTCGTGGGGAACCTTTAAGTACCCGGATCTCTCCATGGCTCTGAACGGCGTGCTGGCGGGTCTCGTGGGAATCACCGCCGGAGCCGACGTGGTCAGCCCCGGGGAGGCGGTCATCATAGGTCTCGTGGCCGGAATAATAGTGGTTTTCGCGGTCAGTTTCTTCGACAAGATAAGGATAGACGATCCGGTGGGTGCGATTTCCGTTCACCTGGTCTGCGGCATATGGGGAACGCTTGCCGTGGGAATTTTCGGAGGACCCGATTTCAGCTTTGTTACCCAGCTTATCGGAGTCCTGGCGTACGGCGCCTTCACGGTTGTCTGCGCCTTCATAATCTTCTACGCCATAAAGACGGCTATCGGCATAAGGGTGAGCGAGGAAGAGGAGAGGAGAGGGCTTGACATAACCGAGCACGGAATGGAGGCCTATCCGGATTTCCAGGCCGCGTCGGAGATTTGACAGCCAGCGTGAGAACAGGGAAAAAAGAAAATAACAACTCTATAGGAGGAGAAAAAATGAGAAGTGCAGTTTCTAAGTTTTTGATGATGATCGCGGCGGTTCTGCTGCTGGGGACCCAGTTTGCGGCCCCGAGGGCGAACGCCGTCGATCTCGGAAACCTCGAGTCGATAGGGCTCGGGTTTTCGCTTGACACGACTTACCAGTACGTTTCCGACGGGGAAGTCGGAGAGGGTATCGCTACAAGGGGTCTTTATCCCGAACACAACGATTTTTCGATAGACGCCTTTACTCTTTCGCTTGAGAAGGTTCCGACCGTCGGCGAGGGAGTGATGGACCAGGTGGGCTTCAGGGCCGATCTTCTTTTCGGCGAGCAGGCCGAACGCCTGGGCTTCGGCTTTAACAGCGACGGCGACGGCGCGGTAAGCCCTTACCAGGCCTATATAAACGTGCTTGTTCCCGGGGGCGGAAGCGGTCTTAACATCTACGCCGGCCAGTTCACCACGCTCGCGGGCTGGGAGCTCATAGAGGCCAAGGACAACACCAACATAACGAGATCCCTGCTTTTCTACAGGATTCCGTTCGCGCACAGCGGCGTGCGGGCCACGTTCAGCGCCGGGTCGCTTGACTTCGCGCTCGGCCTCAGCAACGACTGGGACGCCCTTGATGACGCGGATGACGGCAAGACGTTCGAGTCGCAGATCGCGCTTAATTTCGCGAACGACGGCTGGCTCGGCGCCACGGCGTATTTCGGCGACACGGAGGGCGATATGAGAACCCTCTTTACCATCGTGGGCACCATTAATCTTGTGGACAGGGTGACCGTGGTAGCCGATTACGAGTATACGTCGCATGACTGGGGCGGAGACCGCTGGGGTTTTGCCGGTTACGCGATAGTAAGCCTCGCGGACTCCGTGTCTCTTGCTCTCAGGGGTGAATATGTGGATGACACCGAGAGAACTGAGGCAAGCGGAGATGATCCGCTCGAGTTCTACGAGTTCACCTCGACCCTGATACTGACTCCTTTCGAGTCCGTGGGCAACTTCGAGACGAGGCTTGAGTACAGGTACGACACGGTTGAGGGCGACGACACTTACTTCGCCGGCGAAGATAAGCAGCACGGATTTGCCGTACAGCTTCTTTACTGGCTTGACGTATAGATAGGGGAAACCGGACACAACGCAGAAGAAAAAAACCATCTCTCCATACCTCTTTTTTCTGTGTTCGGGGGGCTTCGGTTCTTGAGAAAAGGGCCGGGCCCCCTTTGTCTGTTGGACAAAGAGGTTCCGTTCCTTGAAACGAAATATTTTCTTCGGGTAGAATTAAAGCCCGTTTGTTTCTGCCCGGATAGCTCAGTTGGTAGAGCAGAGGACTGAAAATCCTCGTGTCGGTGGTTCGATTCCGCCTCCGGGCACGTTATTTCCGTCAAGCTGTTGCGGAGGAAGCGGAATCTCCGAGTCTCCGCGTTTCGGCGAGGCAGGTTATGTTAAAGACGATTAATCAGACTTCCGGCGCTTGCGCCGCCGTCGCGCTTCTCGCGGCCTGCGCCTTCATCCTGTCATGTTCTTCGGAGGCCCAGACGAACCCGTGTCCGCAAGGCTCGGAGCCGTATACCGAATACAGGCTTTTCTTCGGGCTCGGGAACGCGGATAATCCCCAGGTCGTGAGCGATGATGAGTGGAACGGTTTTCTGGAAGACATCATCACTCGCGAGTTTCCGGACGGTCTCACGGTGCTTGACGCCTATGGACAGTACACAGATTCGGCGTCGGGAGCGCTCATAAAAGAGAAGACCAAGGTGCTCATAATACTCGTCCCGCGGGATGACGGCTCCGCCCCGGGAATAGACAGGATCATTGAAGAATACAAGCGAAGGTTTTCTCAGCAGGGGGTATTGCGCGAGACCAAACCTACATGCGCGTCGTTCTGATTCTTTCTTATGATCCGGGTTTTGCTGCTGTCCCCTGAAGTTTTTGTTCCGGTTGTGAGCAAGGGCGATATCCGGAGCAATTTGAAAAAGAGCGGGAATACGCTGTTATTGACAGCATATATATAGGGAGTTGCTTTATGCCCGCAGACCTGCATGTTCGAAATGTTGAAGACGATATTATAATTCGTCTCAAACGCCGCGCGGCCCGCCATGGACGTTCCGCAGAGGCTGAACACCGGGAAATCCTGCGCCAGGCGCTTTCCGCCGAAGTCGAACCCGCGTTTGAGGAGATCGCCGCAGAACTCCGCCGGATGACCGGGGGCCGAAAGCACACGCCCGCGGAAGATCTTTTGCGCGAAGGGCGTAACGAGCGGTGAACGGCTGTGTTGTTGATGCCAGCAAGTGGGTTGTGGAGAAGGGGACTGCCGACGCGCTGACCGTGCTTATCGGCCAACCGGCCGAGGATTCATCTCGGATTCCAAACCCGCAATCGGGTATTCTTCGCAACTGATCCGTCTGCCGCGTTTGGTACTTGAAACCACTTTATGTACATTAAATTAGACTTGAACTGCAAAGAACTATTTTACTTGCGGAGGAGTTTTGAATGAGATTCGGCGATTACTTAAAGAAGATAAGAAAGAGAAAAAAGATTACCCAGGAGAACCTGGCCCGGTCTCTTGAGGTTTCGAGCGTGTACATACATCAGCTTGAGACCGGAAAGGTTGACGCACCCTCTTTTGACCGCTGCCGGCAGATGTCTTCGATCCTGGGGGTCAAGGTCGAGGAGATCTGGAGCGTCTCAAGGACGGAGAGACTCAAGAGATTCATCGAAAAAGAGGCCATATCCGAACAGGAACTCGAGGTTCTCACAAGCGAGGAGAAGATGCTCCTTAAGCTTTACAGAAGCCTTGACGGAGAAATAAAGAAGGATTTTGCCGGAATGATATTCATGCTTCTCCGGCATTCACAGGACAAGAATCTGCGGAAGATACTTGAAGAGTTCGTAAAATGCGCCTGAACCAGAAGTTCGGACTGCTGTTCAAAATATCAATGGTTGAGCTGGGCATCATAGCCCTTATAGGCCTAGTGTTCTATTTTCAGTTTGATAACGCCAAAAAGGACTTTGTCACCAGGACCAAGGCCATAGCGGAGACTATAGGAGACCAGGCGACCAGTTTCTATAAGGATCGCGGAGAGGCGTCTACGAGCGACGAATTCTATCTTTTTCTTGACGAGAGGCTGGGCAGGAAGAAGCTGTTTGACACCTTCGGGGTCTCTCCCAAGTTTTTCAGCGTCACCTTCATGAAACAGCCGGGGGACGAAATGGCTTCCGGACACTTCATGGAAGACACCTATCCGCCCGAGGGATACTCGGTTGAAAAATACGCGGGAAAGATTTCCGTTTCCGTTCCCTTTCTCTCTCCGCAGGTCGACGGTCCCCTCGGCATAGTCAAGATCGATTCCGACACGAAAACCCTGATGAAAAAGGTTTTCGCCGACAACTTTCTGCTTTATGTGGCCATTTTGCTGGTGCTCAACAACCAGGCCTTCATTCTTCATCTGTTCTTAAGAAGGAAAAAAGAGGAGATTCCCTTCAGCGAGGGTTATCTCAAGGAACACTCCATAAGCGCGCTCAAGCTGATGCACAAGGTGCTCGGAGACATAATAGAAGATCATGCTTCTGAAGAGAAAAAGACAGCGGAAAAGAAAACCGCGGACGCGGCTAACGTAATTTCGATCTCAAACGCGGGAACTAAAGCGGAAAAATGAAAAAAAGATTTCTGATCACCTCATTGTTTTTCCTCGCGGCTTTTGTTCTTGCGTCCTGCACCGCCGAGGAATCCGCCGTCGAGCTTGACGGACCGGTTCTCCAGACCGAAAACTTCGACGGAAGCGTGGATTTTAACGGCGCCGTGGTGAACACGGCGAATTTCCCGGTACAGTCGGTTTACGTCGTCATTTTTATAAAGGATTCGGACGGAAACGCCCTTGCCGCAACCTCGGCGCTCGTTGAGGAAGGGGAAAGACTTGATCCGACGGAAAGCTTTTTTTTCACGGCCAGTTTCGATAATCTTCCCGCGGAAGCCCATTCCAGGGAAGTGCAGATATATTACGATCCTGCGGAAGAGTAGTTCCCAGCCCCCGGTTTGTTGATTTTTCCTTTTAAAAAGTTGGCTTTCGGTAAACCCCGCCGCCCGGATTCGCTCCCTGAGGGGAAGGGTGCCGCGGTTGGAGTAGATATAGGTTCAAGTTCCGTCAAGGTTGTGGAGCTTTCCCGCGAGGGCGGAAAATTCCGGCTTGAGAACATGGGAGAGGCCATGCTTCCCGGCGATGCGATAATCCGCAAGTCGATTTCAAGGGGCGACATGGTTTCGGGGGTCGTATCAAGTCTCGTTTCCAGTCTCGGCGTAAGAACGAAAAAGGCGGTTATAGGTCTCTCCGGCGAAGCCGTCGCCTTGAAGATCGTCAGTGTCCCCGGAACGTTTCTCGGAAAGGACATGGAGAAACTTGTTCCGGAGCTCGTGAGAACGAGTCTTCGCGGAAACGTTAACGGGGTCAACTACAGCCACACTCCGCTTTCCCGGCAGAACGGAAAATCCGGGGAGACTCGGGTGCTGATTGCGGCGGTTTCGAAAAAAACGGCGCGGGACTATAAAAGTTCGCTTTCCCCGGCGGGACTCGGCGTCCGGGTAATTGACGTTGACGCCATGGCCCTTTCAAACGGCTACGCGGTCTGCTGCCGGGGCCGCGGTCAGAAGGTGGCGCTTGTGAACGTCGGAGCGTCGGGGACCAACCTGAGCGTTCTGGAAGGCGCGGCGCCTTTTTTGCTCAGGGATATTCCGCTTGGAGGGCAGTGGATTACGCTTCGTCTGATGGAGAAATTCAAAATCACCCACGAGGAGGCGGAGAGAGTAAAGTTCAGCGTTAAGGATTATGGCATGTATGACGGGATGGAAAGCGTTTTCGCCGATTTCGTCGCCCGCGCCGCGGAGGAGATAAAGACGGTTCTTGACGAAGCCGGAGACGCGCCCGACCGGATAATTCTTTCCGGCGGGTCTTCAAGAATAGCAACTCTCGCCCATGCGCTCGAAGAGGCTGCCGGGGTTCCGGTCGAGACCTCGAATCCTTTTCGGAACATCGCCGTTTCGGATTCGCGTTTTGATCCTGAATACGTTGAGCATCTGGCCCCGAAAATGGCGGTTGCGGTGGGCCTTGCGCTAAGGGGCTTGTGAATAGAGGAAAAAACCGGTAAGAAATTCCGCGTGCCGGATCAGTTTCTTGAAGGTATAAGGTGGACTATCACGGAAACCGCAAGCGCGACCGCGCCGACTACCGAGAGGACCTTGAAGTAAAAAGACCAGTCGAGTGAGAATTTTAGGGAGATTCCGAAACCTACTATAAAAAGAACAAGCGCGGTTATGAGAATCCCTCCCAGGATGTTTGTTCTAAGCATAAGAAACTCCAGAAAGCAGAATTAATGAAAAACGGCACTATTGTATACGAGACCCAGTAAATTTCAATTCTTAAAACGGGGAAACCCCCGAGGCCGAAAAGGCGAGTTTATATAATGTCAAGCAAAAGAGAATCGCGGATTATAAAACTGCTCAGCGAAAAAGAGGGTAAAAGTCTCTCCGAGGGCAATATCCTCAGGGGGCTTGATATACCCGAGAGAAAAAGAAAGAACCTCCGCGCCATACTGGAGAGGATGGCCCTTGAGGGGAAGCTTAAAAAGACTTCCAAGGGGCGATACCGTATTCGAAAACGCGGGAAAGAGAGTGCCGGGGAAGACATTCGGCATCTGAATCTGAAATCCCCTCTTAACGGGAACCGCAAGAAAGTCGCTCCGGGCGGTCTCTCAAACGGCAGATCCCTCAGGGTTCTGGCCGGCCTGAGGAAAACCCCCGAGGGGTTTGTTGCCTGCCCCAGAAAAGCGGAGTTCCCCGAGTACGGGGTTGAAACCGGAGGGCGGGAAAAGGGTTTTTCCGACGGGGATCTCGTGGTCATAGAGATCAATCCGGGGAAACGGTCGGCAAGGGTGACCGAGCGCCTGGGGATATCCGGGGAAATTGAAACCGAAAAAAAGGGGATTATCTCCGAGTACGGTCTTGCGAAGAGCTTTTCGCGCCGGGTGACCGATGAGGTCGGCAAACTGAGCGGGGAGTTCTCAAACGGGGACCTTTCTTCCAGGGTGAATCTTGAAAAAGAGACTATTTTCACCATAGACGGAGATGACGCGAAGGATTTTGATGACGCGGTGGGCGTAAAAAGAATCCGCAGGGGGTACAGGCTCCGCGTAAGTATCGCGGACGTTTCTCATTACGTGACTTGCGGAAGCGCGTGTGACGAGGAGGCCGCCCGCAGGGCCACCAGCACCTATCTTTCGGACAGGGTGATTCCCATGCTTCCCAAGAAGCTTTCAAACGATCTTTGCAGCCTGCGTCCCGGAAGAAGACGGCTTACCAAGACGGTTGAAATGGATTTCGATTCTTCGGGAAAGCTCAGGGATTCCAGGATATACAACAGCGTGATAAAAAGCCGCGCAAGGCTTACATACTCCGAAGTTGCGGACGTTCTGGAAGAAAACGGCGCCGCCCCATCCTCCTTCGGCAAAAACATCCTTTCTTCCCTGCTTCTGATGAAAGAGCTTTACTTCAAGCTCAGGGAGCTTAGGATCGGCAAAGGCGGTCTTGACTTTGATTTTCCCGAGGCCGTGCTGCTTCGCGATTCCACGGGAGAGGTGAGCGACGTCGACAGGTTTAAGCGGAATGTCGCCCATGAGATAATAGAGGAATTCATGATCATGGCCAACTCCGTTGTCGCGGAGTTTGTTTTCAGAAACGGTTTCGAATCGATTTACAGGATTCACGAACCCCCGGACCCGGATTCCATAGAGCAGCTGCGCGAGGGCCTTCTCAAAATAGGCATCAAGGCGGACATCGGAGGACGGGTCAGGCAGCAGGACATTCAGGCGGTGATGAAAGCCGCTTCGGGAAGAAGGGACCGGGAGCAGGTGAATTTCATGATTCTGCGCGCGCTGAAAAAAGCTGTTTACTCGACAAGGCATGTCCCCCATTTCGGTCTCGCCATAGACGACTACACCCACTTCACCTCCCCCATAAGAAGGTATCCTGATCTTGTCGTTCACAGGATTATCGACGAAATACTGGAGAAGAGAACTCCTTCCTACGACTCCGCCCGTCTCAACCGGATAGCCGAACGCTGCTCGATTCTTGAGAAAGCGGCGGAAGATGCGGAGCGCCAGTTCATGAACCTTGAAGCGGCGAACTTCATGAAAAATCGCGTGGGCGACGTATTCCACGGAAAAATACTGAGCATACACCCCTTCGGGGTTTTCATAGAAATAGAAGAGCACTTCGTCGAGGGACTCATCCCCGAGCACTTTTACAAGATCCGGGGCAGGAAAAGAAAGTGGTTCGAACTCGGAGAGGAAGTTCGCGTGAAGCTCGTGTCGGCGGACATGGAGAGAAGGAGGCTTACTTTCAATCTGGCATCCTGACCGTTTCTTCCGGTTGTGTGAAAAACGAGGTCGGGCGCGGTTCTCCCCACTCCCCGGGTTTCCCCCCGGTTCATTGACGGCTTACTCGGAGACGGCGTCCGGCAGGCGGTAGCTCGTGCTTCGTCCGCCTCCCGGATTCTGAATAAAAACGCCGCGCGACCTTAAGTTCTGGATGTCCCGCAGCGCCGTATCCGTGGAGCACTTGGCCAGCCTGGCGTATTTCGAGGTGCTCATATGTCCCTTGAAACCATCCTCGAGCATGCGGTTAATAATCAGACGCTGACGTACATTGACAGGCTGCCGATTAATCTTTTCCCACAGTCGCGCTTTAAACAATACGGCGCCCAGCGCGTCTTCGGCGCCGGAAATTGCGCGACCGAGGCAATCCAGGAACCATTCAAGCCAGCCCGTTATCTCCGGCGTGCCGGCTGTCTCGGGATGGAAGAGTTCCGGGTGAGCCGATGGCGGAGGGAGTGGGATTCGAACCCACGAGGGCCACGAGGACCCCACTGGTTTTCGAGACCAGCGCCTTAAACCGCTCGGCCATCCCTCCCCCGACACGCAAAACAGGCTACCGAAGCCCGAAGGGCAACGCAACATCTCCCGGAAAGTTTTGTTATTAACGTCTCTGTGTAAAATTAAGCGGATATGATTGAAGACTACTTTACCCCAGAAGCTGCCGAATTTATCAGGGAGGCGATAACCGAGGCCCATGGAAACGAGGTTTTTTTCGTCGGCAAGGTAGACGAAAACTCCCTGGTCTGCGACGTAAAGGTTCTTGCGCGCGGCAACCGCCAGGCGGTCCCGGCGATCCTTGACGCGGCGAAAACGGGCAACGTCGTTGTGCATAATCATCCCTCGGGCAACCTCGAACCTTCGCCCCAGGACGTGGCCGTCGCTTCGGCCTTCGGAAACAAGGGCGTAGGCTTCTACATAGTGGACAGCGAGGTCGAGAAGGTGTACGTAGTGGTCGAGCCTTTCGTTCCGGGGGAGGAGGTACCCGTCGACGGCGAGTCCGCGAGAGAATATCTCCTGCCCGCGGGTCCCGTGGCCCGCGTCCTGGGGGAAAAATACGAGCACAGGGACGAGCAGCTGGAAGTTCTCTCAAACGTAATCGACGCGTTCAATGACGAGCGCCTCTCGATGATAGAGGCCGGCACGGGCACGGGAAAAACCCTTTCCTATCTCATACCTTCCATTCTCTGGTCGATCGGCAACAACGAGAGGGTACTGGTCTCGACGAACACCATCAATCTTCAGGAACAGCTGATAAACAAGGATCTCCCCCTCCTTCGGGATCTTTTCCCGAGGAAGTTCGATTACGCTCTCGTCAAGGGAATGAGAAACTACTTCTGTCTTCTCCGCGGCGAGGCCGTCGGGCAGGATCTTTTCGATTTCATAGACGAAGGGGAAAGAGGGTCGATGAAGGACGTGCTCGAGTGGGCGAAGACCACTGCGGACGGCTCGCTTTCCGATCTTGCGTTCACGCCCCCCGACGACGTGTGGGACAGGGTGTCCGCGGAAAGCGAAAGCTGCCCGGGGACCAAGTGCCCCCATTATTCGGGCTGCTTTTTCTTCAGGTCGCGCAGGGAGCTCTCGAGGGCCTCGGTGCTGGTCGCCAACCACCACATGCTTTTTTCCGATATCGCTATAAAAGGGGACGCGGGACCCGATTCGGATTTCGGGATAATTCCCCGCTACGCGAAGGTAGTTTTCGACGAGGCGCACAATATCGCCGAGGCGGCCACTTCGCATTTCAGCCTGAAGCTCAGCAAGCACGGGATCGCCAGGACGCTCTCAAAGCTCCGTTCCCGGAAAAACAGGGACAAGGGGCTTGTATCCTACATCTCGCACCTTGCGCGGGAGGAAAAGGATTCCGCGCTGAGGGAGGTTTTCGAGCGTTCGGGCGGTGGGCTTGCGAGGGCCGTCGAGCGTATAGAGGCCGTAAGCGAGGAGGTCTTTAATTCGCTTTACGGTTTCGGGGTGGAGCTCTCGGGCGAGACGGCGGTAAGCCTGAGGGTCACGGAAGAGGTCGTGCGGAACGAGAAATGGCCCGCCGTGGAGGAGCGCTTCGGCGCGCTTGAAAAATCTCTTTTTTCGCTTGAAAAGGAGATATCCCACCTGCTGGGAGTAGTCGAGAGCTCGCCTCGCGCGGATTCCCACATAAAGCTCACCGCCGAGCTCGGCGGCATCGCTAGGAGGTCCCTTGCTTTCCGCGAAGCCATAGGAAGGTTTTTCGGCGAGCAGGACGAGAGCTATATAAGGTGGTTTGAGGGGAACCGAAGACGCGCGGCGATTTTCTGCTCCATCAACCTCTCCCCGCTAGACGTATCGAAGGAGCTGGAAGAAAAGCTCTACTCCAAGGCCAGAACCGTCGTCATGACCTCCGCGTCGCTTGCCGTGGATAAGAATTTCGATTTCCAGAGGAAAAACGTCGGACTTTCGGATAATGAAAGGTTCAGGGGGCTTATTGTCGATTCCCCGTTTGATTTCCGGGCGCAGTCCATGCTTCTGGTCCCCTCGGACATGCCCGAACCCGGGCGCGAGGACTACGAAGATTCCCTCGCGCGGATACTCTCGGACTCGATCTCCGTGACGGACGGAAACGCCCTCGTGCTTTTCACCTCCTATTCCTCGCTTAACAGGGTTTACGAGAAGACGGGAAAAATTCTCGAGGGCGCCGGGGCCGTCCCTGTCAGCCTTTTCAGGCAGGGGGAGATGCCCAGGGGACTGCTGCTCGAGAAATTCAAGACGCTCGGGAACTCGGTGCTTTTCGCGACCGACAGTTTCTGGGAAGGGGTGGACATTCCCGGGGACTCCCTGAGGATGGTAGTCATATGCAGGCTTCCCTTCAAGGTTCCCACGGACCCGGTTACGGAGGCGAAAATCGAGTACATGCAAAAACAGGATATGGATTCGTTCCGCGAATACATACTTCCCCACGCAATACTCAGGTTCAAGCAGGGCTTCGGGAGACTCATACGCACCAGGACGGACCGCGGCGTCGTTATGGTTCTCGACAGGCGCATCGTGTCGAAGTACTACGGGAAATTCTTTATCAACTCCGTTGCGGGGAGCGAGTTTTTCTGCGGAAAAACCGAACAGGTGCTCGGACGGATGCGGGATTTTTTCTTAAAAGGGAAGGAACGCTGAGTTTTTCGGCGCGCCCATTACGCTTCGGGCTTCAATCGGTGGAGTCTTATACTGGTCAAGTTGCCGTTGGATTGCCGCAATGCCGAGCTGACACTCCTCCGGTCCTGCTCTCGTTACGGAAATCTTAGTCCCAAAAATCCTTGCTACGCGAATGCCTCCATTAACAATTTCTTCGATTCCTTAGACCGAACTTCATTTAGCAAAAAGGCATATTGCTCAACAGGGGGTCTGAAAAAAATAACAAATAATTTGAGGCGATTAAATTGAGGCCGAACGGTTATATCTATTGACAACCAGACCGAACGATTGTATTCAAACACTTTCAGTGCGAGACAGGAAAAATCAAGTGGAGATCGACAGTCGTTTCTACGGTAATCGGGTTGATGTCCATCGCATTTGGCAAAAGATGAAATGAGGTCGCATGAAAACAAACCACGGGGAATTTCCTGAAACCGGTTTCCGAATTATGCGGGTTAGAGTCGCAAGGTGTGAAAAAAAAGGTTTTTCCAGGCAGTCGCTGACGCTCGCCCCGAATCGGGGGGGGGGCGGATTATCATGTGCATGCTCCCGCATCCCTGCCTATCATTGTAACAGTTTCCCTGTCCCGTCTTCTCCTCGGAAAAAAGCTGACCGGTTCAGCAGCCGAGTGCGATTCTTCGCGCTGTTCTTCCTGAACAGTCATCTCCGCAAGTTTCTTTTTCTTCTGGCAGTTTTTTCCGTGTCGTGTGGAATTTCGGCTGCGGCAAGTGCCCAGAGCTACTCCCCGTCCTGCACTGCTCAGACAACTGACGCCTTGAAAGAGGACTGTACGGTGCTTGAATCGTTATACGAGGCGACGGGCGGCGATTCGTGGCAAAATAACACGAAGTGGAAGACCGCGGTCTCAGTCGACGAATGGAAAGGAGTTACGGTAAGCGGGAACAGGGTCACAGGTCTGAGTCTCGGCAGCAACAGTTTAAGCGGGACGATACCGGATCTGAGCGCCCTCACCGCCCTCGAACGCCTACATCTCGATAGAAACAGTTTAAGCGGAACGATTAACGAGTCGCATTTTGCGACCAGCCTGCAGTATCTGAATCTCAATAACAACAGTTTAAGCGGGACGATACCGGATCTGAGCGCCCTCACCGCCCTCGAACGCCTACATCTCGATAGAAACAGTTTAAGCGGAACGATTAACGAGTCGCATTTTGCGACCAGCCTGCAGTATCTGAATCTCAATAACAACAGTTTAAGCGGGACCATTCCCGACCTGAGTACCTTCACCAGTCTGGAGCACCTGATTTTGTGGGGAAACAGCTTAAGCGGGACGATAACCGCTGATTATTTCCCGAACAGCTTGGAGTACCTGATTTCGTATCAAAACAACTTGAGCGGAGAGATTCCCGACCTGAGCAATCTTACGAAATTGATCTCACTGGTTCTCGGTCAGAACAGCTTAAGCGGGACGATAACCGCTGATTATCTCCCGAACAGTCTGGAACACCTGTCTCTCAACAGCAACAGTTTAAGCGGAGAGATTCCCGACCTGAGGACCTTCACCAGTCTGGATAGCCTGATTTTGTGGGGAAACAGATTAAGCGGGACGATACCGGACCTAAGCACCTTATCCAGCCTGGAATACCTGTATCTCTACAGCAACAGTTTAAGCGGAGAGATTCCCGACCTGAGAACCCTCACCAACCTGCAGGTGGTGTATCTGTGGGGAAACAACTTGAGCGGGACGATACCGGACCTGAGCACCTTATCCAGCCTGCGAAACCTGTCTCTCAGTCGGAACAGTTTAAGCGGAGAGATTCCCGACCTGAGCGACCTCACCAGTCTGCAGGTGGTGTATCTGTGGGGAAACAACTTGAGCGGGACGATAAACGCTGATTATCTCCCGAGCAGCCTGAAAGACCTGTCTCTCAGTCAGAACAGTTTAAGCGGAGAGATTCCCGACCTGAGCGACCTCACCAGTCTGCAGTGGCTGTATCTGCGGGGAAACAACTTGAGCGGAGAGATTCCCAACCTGAGCGACCTCACCAGTCTGCAGTGGCTGTATCTGAATCAAAACAACTTGAGCGGGACGATAGACGCTAACTACTTCCCGAACAGCTTGCAGCGCCTGCTTCTGCATCAAAACGATTTGAGCGGAGAAATTCCCAACCTGAGCGCCCTCACCAGCCTGCAGCGGATGTATCTGTGGGGAAACAGCCTAAGCGGGGAGATTAACGCGTCGTATCTTCCGAACACCCTGCAACAACTGTCTCTCAGTCAGAACAGTTTAAGCGGGACGATTCCCGACCTGAGTAGCCAATTAGCCAGCCTGCGATGGCTGTATCTGAATCAAAACAGCTTGAGCGGTACGATTGCTGCCTCGGATCTTCCGGCCAGCCTGGAACAACTTGATTTAGCTAAAAACAGCTTGAGCGGGACAATACCGAACCTGGGCAGTTTCACCAGCCTGCGGGAGCTGTATCTCAATAACAACAGTTTAAGCGGAGAGATTGACGTGTCGTATCTTCCTACGAACACCCTCCAATATCTGTATCTCAACAACAACAGCTTAAGCGGTACTATACCGGACCTGAGCGCCCTTACCGGAGTTACGCGATTGGCGTACTGGGGCAATCCGAACCTCGACTGGACGAGCGTAACCCTCGCTTCCGGCAAGGATATAGTAATAGACCGTACCGCATTACGGAGCTTGTACTCTGCAACTGGCGGTCCGGACTGGAAAAACAGCGCCAACTGGCTAAGCGACGACGTAGCTCTGGACAATTGGTACGGAGTCACCACCGAAACCACCGACAACGAAACCAGGGTCACGGAGCTTAACTTGGCCGGCAACGGACTTAAGGATGAAGTCAGCGACAGTCTTGAGGTAATGACCTCTCTTGCGTCTCTCAGCCTCTCGAATAACAAAGACTTAAGCGGAACGCTTCCGGGAAAACTCAAGGATATTTCGAGCCTGGCGTCTCTGAATATACGGTGTACGGACATAGAAACTCCGTCATCCGGGGGGTTCCCAGAATGGCTAACGGGCCTCGGCAGCGGTTTCAAGTCGGGCTGTCCGCCGCCTCCGGCCCCCGCTCCAGCTCCTGCACCAGAGCCGGAACCGGAACCGGAGCCAGAACCGGAACCGGAACCGGAGCCGGAACCGGAACCGGAGCCGGAACCGGAACCGGAGCCAGAACCGGAATCTGCTGACACCGGCGGCGGAGGATGCGCGGTCGCCTCCGGCGTACAGAAGGCAAACGCGTATCAAGGCGCCGTTCTGAATCTGCTCGTGATCATGTCCGCGCTGCTTGGAGTTTCGCTGAGGAGACGGGCGGAACGACATCAATACCGGAGGGGATTTTGTTCATGCGGGATGAGGCGGATTATGAACGAGGCATGAAATTCGAACTGTCGACCGCCAGATGTTCATAATCCGTTTGTGACCGGGAAGGTGCATACGAACCCGTACAATAACGCGCCCTTTGAACGCAACATCTGATTCAAGCTTTTAGAAAGGTACTGGATAAAGTAACGCAAGTTCCAGTTTGTGGACGATGTTCTTCTTCGCTCAATCTGTGCCCTAGCTCCGAAGAACATTGTTCTTGTCCATTTCTGTGCTAAGCTCCTGCTGAAATAGATAGTTTTACATTTTGGACTTCAATCGGTGGCGGATAAAGAGAAAAACGGCGAAAAGCAGCGCCTGGAGAATGTTTTCAGAAGACTGGGCAGGTCCCGTTTCCGTTCAGGGTTCAGCCTGAATGCCGGGGAAGCGCTTTATCTCAGGCAGAAGGGGCTCCCCGAAGTGCTTTCGCACGGAAGGGATTTTCTTGAGAAAAGGCTTGCCCCCGCCCTGCCCCCCAACGACGGGAAGCAGACTCCATGGGGCGGACATCCGGTGTTTCGCGCCCAGCACGCCACGGCCACGTGCTGTCGCGGCTGCCTGCTCAAGTGGCACGGCATCCCCAGGAAAAGAAAGCTCACGGAACGGGAAATTGACTATATCCTTCTGGTGATTGAGAAATGGCTTTCGGCCCGGAGCGGTCCGCAGGAGTGATTTCCAAAAAAAAGCTGTTTTATGTTAGAATATCGAGGATGTAAAAAGATTTTATGTTACGGAGCCAGAAAACATGGACGAAGAAACCCCAACCCTGCCCGAGCTTGTAGCGGACGAGATCGACGAATTCGAACAGCAGATCTCCGATTACATGAACGGGAAGATAAGCGAGGTGAAATTCCAGAAAATAAGACTCCAGCTGGGGGTGTACGCCCAGCGCCAGGAAGGAGTCCAGATGCAGAGGATAAAGATTCCCTACGGGAAACTGAGTTCCGCTCAGCTGAGAAGCCTTGCGGACGTCTCGGACAAGTACGCAAGCGGCTTCTTTCACCTTACGACCCGCCAGGACGCCCAGCTTTACTACGTAAACCTTGAAACGGTTCCCGACATGATGAGGGATCTTGCGAGCGCGGGGATCACCACGCGCGAGGCCTGCGGCAACACCGTGAGAAACGTCACGGCTTCCCCGATAACCGGGGCTTCGCCTACGGAAACCTTCGACGTGACTCCTTACGCCGAGGCGTTTAAGCAGTTCATGCTCCGAAATCCCATATGCCAGAACATGGGAAGGAAGTTCAAGGTCTGCTTCGAGAGCAACCCGGACGTCGACAACGCGGGAGTGCGCATTCACGACCTGGGCTTTCGCGCCAGGGTAAGGGAAGAGGACGGAAAGCTCGGCTTCCAGGTCTACGTCGGCGGGGGGCTCGGCGCTTCGCCTTCGCTCGGGCATCTCTGGACGGAGTTCATGCCGGTTGAGGAGATGATACCTTTTTCGGCATCCGTCGTCAGGGTGTTTGACAGGTACGGCGAGAGAAAGGTGAGGATGAAGGCCAGGATGAAGTTTCTCGTGAGAAAGCTCGGCTTTGAGAAGTTCAGGGAGGAAGTCGAGCGGGAAATGGCCTCGCTTGAGCCCGATCCTTCGTGGAATGACTATCTCGGGGCGATTGACCGGGAGCACGAAACCCCCGAGCCGAACGGGCACGAACTTCCGGAGGTTCCCGGCTGGGTGGATGATGACCCGGATTTTACGGAGTGGCGGCGGAAAAACGTTTCTCCGGCGGGGGTCGACGGGTATTCAATCGTTAACGTGAGAGTGCTCCTGGGAGACGTTCCGTCCGATACCGCGAGGGCGCTTGCGGACATGACGGACGCTTACGCGGACGGTTCCATACGGATAACCATCCAGCAGAATTTCGTGATCAGGTGGGTTCCCGATCAGGCTGTCCCCTCGCTTTACGCCGGCCTCAGGGAGGTGGGTCTCTCCGGTCCGGGAGCGGACACTCTTGAAGACATAACCGCCTGCCCGGGCGCCGATACCTGCCGCCTGGGCATCACTTCGGCCAAGGGCCTCGCGACGAAGCTCACCGGCATGATGGATAACGGTCTCGGGAAATACAAGGAGACTCTCGGGGACCTCAGGATCAAGATATCCGGCTGTCCCAACGCCTGCGCCCAGCACGTCTCGGCCAGCATAGGGTTCCAGGGAGCGTCCATAACCAGGGAAGGAAGAAGCGTTCCGGCGGAGATGCTTTTCCTCGGCGGGGGACTCTACGGGGACGACACGCGCCTTGCGATGCCGGTCACCAAGATTCCGACCAGAAACGCCCCCAAGGTTGTCCACAGGCTGCTTGAGATATACGAGAGGGAAAAGGAGGACGGCGAGCATTTTGACCTCACCATGAAAAGGCTCGGCGCCAAGTACATCAAGGAAGCGGTCTCCGAGTTCAACGAGATTCCCCAGTACGAGGACGATCCCGATTTCTACACCGACTGGGGACACGAGGAGAAAAAATTCGCCGTTCAGCAGGGAGTGAGGGGAGAGTGCGCGGGGGTTACGGTCGAGGAAAAGATCCCGGTATTCTCGGATGCCGAGAGACGCCTTGAGCAGGCCCAGGCCCTTTTTCTCCACGGCGACTACGAGGCATGCATAAACGAGCTTTACCTGGCGTGCTCCGAGAGCGCCCACGTTCCTCTCTACACCAAGCTTGTCGACCCGTTCACTCCGGAGCAGACGATATGGGAGTTTGAAAACCTTATCGTGAGGACCGGGGAGACCGACGGGAAATGGCTTGATATCTCGCGCAGGTTCGGGGAGTACAGAAGCGGGGAGCCCTCGGCGTCAAAAGCCATAGAGTTCTTTGAGATCGCCAAGAGTTTTCACTCCGACTGCGAGAGGGTTCAGGAGCATCTGACCGCGTAGGGGGCCAGGCCGACGGAGGATCAGTAGCCTCCGGTTATATATTTCTTGAGCGCCTCGATCTCGAATTTCTGGCGGGAGATGATGTGGCTTATGATGTCGCCGCTTGTCACCATCCCGCAGAGCTTTCCGTCTTCTATTACCGGAAGGTGCCTTATCTTGTTGGCCGTCATGATGGCCATGCTTTCCTGGATCGGGTCGTCGGGAGAACCGTAGATCACGTCTGTGATCATGAGTTCGCTTATTTTCGTGTTGGCCGATGACCTTCCCTGAAGGATGACCTTCCTCGCGTAGTCGCGCTCGGAGAATATTCCGACCACCTTTTCCCCGTCAAGCACGAGCAGAGCGCCTATTTCCTTTTCCGCCATCATCTGCAGGGCCTTGTACACGGTTTCGTCCGGCCCTATGGACCATACGCTGCTGCCCTTGCCTTTGAGTATGTGTCTTAGATTTTCCATGACTCGCTCTGTCTTTTACGTTTCCCAATCCATGTTATCAATTATATAAGTTTTTTTCGCCAAAACAAAACGACGTGCGTCCCGGCCGGCAACGATGCTTGTTTCCCGCAATTGCTTTCGGAATATTTCATATTTCTGTTACTTTATCTGGGGATTCTTCGTATAGTATTATACTGGCGTTGAATGTCTGGGTATCCGGGATGATTTTTCCGTTTCTTTTTTCCCAATGAATAAAACCGACGAACTTAAAAAAGCTGCGGGCGCAAGAGCGGTCGACTTCGTGCGCGCGGGAATGCTTGTCGGACTCGGCACCGGGTCGACTGCGGAGTTCGCCATCGAGGAACTCTCGAGGCGCGTAGGAGACGGCCGGCTCTCGGACATATCCTGCGTTCCGAGCTCCGAGAGGACGAAGAATTTCGCCGAGGCCATGGATCTCGATCTCGTCGGGCTCGATTCGCCGGGAAGTATTGACGTCACTATTGACGGAGCGGATGAAATCGATTCCGGTTTCAACCTTATAAAAGGGGGCGGAGGTGCCCTTTTAAGGGAGAAGGTTCTCGCGCAGAACAGCAGAAGAAACGTAGTCGTCGCCGACGAATCGAAGCTCTCGCGACGGCTCGGAGAGCGTTTCCCCGTTCCCGTCGAGGTGCTTCGGTTCGCCCTTGAAGCTGAAAAGGGCTACCTCGAGAGTCTTGGAGGAGAGGTCCGCCTGCGGCTCGCTCGCGACGGTTCCCCGTTTCTGACGGACCAGGGCAATCTTATCGTCGACTGGGGTTTCGGAGAGATGGACGACCCCTCTTTTCTCGCCGGCCTGCTGTCGGCAAGGGCCGGCATAGTCGAGCACGGTCTCTTCATAGGTACCGCGAGCGACGTCATAGTGGCTTTTCCCGGGGAAGTGAAGCACTTTGTCGCGGGCCCGGAGGCCTGAGGTTCCCCGGGGACCGCGGCGAATATGACCGCGGTGGCGGCCGGACTCGCTCACTTTAAGTGAACTGCTTAATTTTTTCGTGTTTTCTGCCGCGGACGGACGATATTTTCAGCCGCGTCTGCGGGAGAGAGGATCAGACGAAAAAACGGGCGATTTCCGTACGCTCTCCGGGACGTCAGGCGGAATGCCGATTCTTACAATGTCCCTTCCCGCTTCGTCAAGAGACTTGAAGTCTCCGGTGGCCTGGGCCGTTTTGAGCACCCGGAAGGAGAATGCCGATTCCGCGGAACCGACATCGTCAGGTATGCTCAGGCCGTTTTCGTTATCGCTTACAATCTGGATGAAAAATCCTTCCCCCGAGTCTCCCTTGTGAAGCTGGCCCGTTGAGTGGAGAAACCTCGGGCCGAAGCCCAGGGTTACGGGCACGGACGATATGCCTTCGATCCGCTCGCGGAGGGAAAGAAGCTCCTTTGAATTCTCTTCCGCGGGGTCTACGTATGCCTGAATCGACACGTAGCCTTTTTTCTTTGAAGAGATGATATCTTTTAGCTCCCCCGGGGATTCCATCTTCCTGTTGCTTGAGAAAACAAGCCCGTTTTCTGAAAAATCGGGCTCTTCCGATTCAAGTTCGCCCGTCTCCCCGTAGAGCTTGAGAAAACTTCTTGCGAAGGCCTTCGCGGATTCGACGTCGGGCTGGTCGAAGGGATTTATTCCCATTATGCTCCCGGCGAGCGCGACGGCGAACTCGAAACGGAAGAGTTCCGCGGCTATCTGGCCGGGACTGTCGACTGCTATTTTCACGAAGGGGATATTGGATTCCCTGATGCGCGAGGCGGCCGCCTCCACGGTCCTGTCTTCCTTCAGGGAGAGAAGGATGTATGCCCTGTCGTCTCCGGGCCGCGGACAGTCCGAGACATCTTCGTCAAGCAGCGGAAGGATGCCGACGCCGTTTTTTCCGGTACTTTCGGCGATCATCTGCTCCACCCAGCAGCCGAAGGGAAAAAGTTTTTCCGAAAAAACAAAACCCAGCTTGTCTCTTCCTTCCTCGGCCATGACCCCGAGGAAGGTTCCCAGGCGAAAGGAGGGACTCTCGCGGCATTCTCCTCCGGCCGCGTTTTCGAGTTCGAGCAGCACGGAAGAGGCCGATTCGAGTATTCTGCGTATATCGACTCCCGCGAGGGATGCGGGGACAAGACCGAAGTAGGAAAGCGCGCTGAACCTCCCGCCGACGTTCGGGTCGTTGATAAACACCTTGGTGAAACCGTGTTCGCCGGCCGTCTGGATGAGTCCTGAGCCGGGATCCGTTATGCAGATGAAATGTTTTCCCGGGGAACCGGTTTTTTTCGCAAGCTCGCCGTAGAAGTATTTCATGAGAGAGACGGTTTCCACGGTCGAACCTGATTTCGAGGAGACCACGAAAAGGGTTCTGAGAAGGTCTATGCTCTCCCGGGTCTTGAGAATGAAGTCGGGGTCCGTGGTATCAAGAAGGGTGAGCCGCAGAAAACCGTCGCGAAGGGGGAATATGTTTCTGAACACCTCGGAGGAGAGACTCGAGCCCCCCATGCCCAGAACAACGACATTGGCGAACCCTTTTTCTCTTATCGATTCCGAGAAGCCGTCGATCTCATTTACCGCCGTGAGCATCTGCCGCGGGAGGTGGACCCAGCCGAGACGGTTTGTTATCTCCGAAGGATTGTCCGCCCAGAGCAGGTGGTCTCGGTCGAAGAATCTTTCGGCAAAGCGGTTTTTCTCAAGTTCGAGGAGCCGGGACTGGATTATGCTTCCGTAGTCGCCCGCGTATTCGGTGTAGTTCCGCGGCTCCGGGCCGGCTTTGTTTTCGATGGGCACGGCGCTAGTTACCAAGCAGCTTGAGGGATTCTTTCAGGATGGTGTCCGCGTTGAAACCGAAGTTGTTCATCACGTCTCGGTATGGCGCGGACTCTCCGAAGCAGTCTATTCCGTAGGCCTTGGCGGCGGGGCCCGGCCCCGTGAACTTCTCCCATCCGAACGTCGCTCCCGCCTCGACGCTCAGTCTTGTGGCGACGGAAGGCGGCAGGACGCTGTCTCTGTACTCCCGGGGCTGGGATTCGAAAAGACTCCAGCACGGAAGGCTCACTACTCTCGGATTTTTCTCCATCTCGCGCAGCTTTTCATAAACTTCAAGGCAGACGTGAACCTCGGAACCCGTGGATATCAGTATGATGTCGGGCGTGCCGTCCGAGTCCGCGAGCACGTAGCCGCCCGCGAGCGCTCCCTCGGCCGCGGCGTAGCGGTCCCTGTCTATTACCGGAACGTTCTGTCTCGTGAGAACGAACGCGGCGGGACGGTCCGAAAGCCCCATCACGTGCTTCCAGAGGACCGCGAGCTCGTTCGCGTCGCAGGGACGGATGACGTCGATGTTGGGAGTTACTCTCAGGGCCGCCAGATGCTCTATGGGCTGGTGAGTGGGTCCGTCCTCGCCGACTCCTATGCTGTCATGGGTGAAAATGTAGATTGCGGGAAGCTTCATCAGGGCCGCGAGCCTTATCGAGGGTTTCATGTAATCGGCAAACACGAAGTAGGTCGAGGCGTACGCCCTGAGTCCGCTGAGGCACATGCCGCTTGCTATCGCGGCCATTGAATGCTCCCTGACTCCGAAGTGAAAGTTTCTTCCCTCGCGGTCCTCGGCGGAAAAGCTCGTCGCGCACTTGAGATAGGTTTTAGTCGAGGAGCCCACGTCCGCCGCGCCGCCCATGAACCACGGCACTTTTTTTCCTATGGCGTTAATTATGCTTGAGTTCGCGGAACGGGTCGCGACCGGGTCGGACGGATAGGGAAAAGACGGAATCTCGCTGTCCCATCCCTCGGGCAGCTTTCCTCTGTCAAGCATCTCGAATTCGTGAGCGAGTTCCGGGTATTCGTTCGAGTACTTCCTGAATTTCTCCTTCCAGGCCTCTTCGGCGTCGTTTCCCCTGGCGGCCGCTCCCTGCATGTAGGAGAAAATCTCCTCGGGGACGTGAAAGTTCCCCCGGGCGTCCCATCCGTAAAATTCCTTCGCGAGCCTGACTTCCTCCTCCCCGAGCGGTGCTCCGTGGGCCTCGCACGTGTTCTTCTTGTTCGGGCTTCCGTAGGCTATCTCGCTTTTCAGTATGACGATTGAAGGCCTCCCGGTTTCTGACCGCGCGCTGGCGAGGGCCTTTTCGATTTCCCCGAGGTTGTTCGCGTCGGAGACTTTCTCCACGTGCCAGTTGTAGGAGCCGAACCGCATTTCCGTGTCCTCTGAGTACGCGAGCGAGGTGGCGCCCTCGATTGTTATGCTGTTGCTGTCGTATATCCAGATCAGGTTTCCGAGCCCCAGGTGTCCCGCTATGGAAGCGGCTTCCGAGGAAATTCCTTCCATCATGTCCCCGTCGCTGCAGATTGAATACACGTGATGATTTATTATGTCGTGGCCGGGGCGGTTAAAGTGCTCCGAGAGCCATTTGCCGGCTATGGCCATTCCGACCGAATTCGACACTCCCTGCCCCAGGGGGCCGGTCGTGGTCTCGACTCCCGCCGTGATTCCCAGCTCGGGGTGGCCGGGACAGCGGCTGTGGAGGCTTCTGAATTTCTTTATGTCGTCAATCGAGATGTCGTACCCGTTTACGTAAAGGGCGGCGTAGAGAAGCATGGAGGCGTGACCGGCGGAGAGGACGAAGCGGTCGCGGTTGGGCCAGTCCGGGTTCCCGGGATTGTGCCTTAAGAACCTGTCGAAAAGCACGAAAGCCGTGGGGGCGAGAGCCATCGGGGTTCCCGGATGGCCGGACTTCGCTTTTTCCACGGCGTCCATCGCGAGCGTTCTTATGCAGTTGATTACAAGGCTCTCCAATTCCTTATCCTCGGGGAGAAATCCGTACGCGAACACTGGAAATCCGCGGCGGCGCGCGCCGGATTCATATGAAACGACGGCCGGGGTTTCGCTTGCGCGGGCCGTTTTTAAATTTACTTATAATAAACAATGGGGATAATATATCAACATATATCCGGAGGCGGTTTTCGCGGCGCGTACGGCATGAAAACCGCCGGTTCCCGTGCGAAATGAAAAAAGCGGCTTTGGTTACAGGCGGGGCGGTGAGAATAGGAAAGGAGATATCCCTGAATCTCGCCCGGAAGGGCTACCGTATCGCCCTTCACTACAATTCTTCCGAGAAAGAGGCCCTGGCCACGAGAGAGCTTGTTCTCGGGACCGGCGTTGAATGCAAGCTTTTCAGGTGCGACCTTTCGTCCCCTGACGACGCGAGGGAGCTTGTCCCGAAAGTCACGGAAAGCTTCGGGGGGCTGTGTGTTCTGGTTAACAACGCGTCAATTTTCGAGAATGTCGGGTTCCGCGACGTGACCCCCGAATTTCTTGAAACCGACATGGCCGTAAACTTCAAGGCCCCTTTTTTCCTCTCCCAGTTTTTCTCGACCGAGGCAGACGGAGGGCTTATCGTTAATTTCCTCGACACGAGAGTCAGAAAAAATTCCGTCGAGCACTTCTGCTACAACCTGAGCAAGAAATGCCTTTATCACCTGACGAAAATGCTCGCTAGGGAGCTCGCTCCCGATTTCCGGGTGAACGCCGTGTGCCCGGGAGCCGTTCTGGCTCCCCCGGGGTTCGGGGATGACTATCTTCACAAGATGGCGCGGGAAGCCCCGATGAAGCGTCCGGGCTCTGTTGAGGATATAATAAACGCGTTTAACTATCTTCTGGAGAACAGTTACGTCACCGGAGAGTGCCTTTTCGTTGACGGAGGCATGAGCCTTACCTGATGAGATGATAATAAAGATCGAAAACCTCAGGCTTCGCACGATAATAGGGGTCTATGACTGGGAGAAGGAGAATCCCCAGGATCTGGTCATAAACGTCACAATCGATTTTGACGGACGCAAGGCCGCCGAGAGCGACGACATAGACGATACTCTGGACTACAAGGCCATAAACAAAAAGATCATAAGCTTTGTGGAGACAAACGATTTCAACCTGCTTGAGAGGGTCGCCGGGGGCGTATGCGGTATAGTCTTTGAGGATCCGGCGGTGAGGTGGGCGTCGGTGAAGGTTGAGAAACCCGGAGCGCTTCGCTTTGCCGATTCCGTTTCGGTGACCGAAGCCAGGGACAGATAGGACGGGTTCTTGAGAAAACCGGGATTGCGGTGAGACTGGGGCAGCTTTTCTGATTTTACGAGGGTTTTGAACGCGTAGCGGTTGCGCGGGACTCTTCTCCTTCTGGACGAAACCGAAATCTCCTTGTAATACCATGGTTTTCCGGGACATTGCCGGCGGGTTCCAGGGGGCGTCTGCATTCGGAACCATTTCGAATGATTTTATTCGTGATCCAAGCATGCGGAACTGAATGATCTGGCCGTCAGCCGGATGCGCTCAAGTATGAGAACATTCCGGTGCTTGCTGTATCTCGAACCGGAAATCATGAGTGAGAAGCCTCTGTGCTGTATGAGAAGCGGCAGGTTTGAAAACGCAATTGACTTTTAGCCGTCTGGATATAAAGTACAGTTATGATTAGACGAGAATATTGGCTGAAGCGGCAGGTTTGAAAACGCAATTGACTTTTGGCCGTCTGGATATAAAGTACAGTTATGATTAGACGAGAATATTGGCTGAAGCGGCAGGTTTGAAAACGCAATTGACTTTTGGCCGTCTGGATATAAAGTACAGTTATGATTAGACGAGAATATTGGCTGAAGCGGCTTCAGGATGCTTGGTATCGCCGTTCCGTTGTCTGGCTCGCCGGAGTAAGAAGGACGGGCAAGACGACCTTGGCAAAAATGCTGCCTGAATCAATTTATCTGAACTGTGACCTGCCTTCCACGCAGAGAATTCTGCTGGACCCAGAACTGTTTTTGCGTAGCAACCCAACTGATAAACTTCTGATTCTGGATGAAGTTCATCAATTGGCGGATCCGAGTCTGTGTCTTAAGATTATGGCGGATGAATATCCTGAAATGCGTGTGCTGGCTACCGGTTCGTCCACACTTAACGCCACGCGTAAGTTCCGCGACACGCTTACAGGGCGCAAACGTTCCATTCGTCTGCTTCCGGTTCTCTGGCGGGAATGCGTTGAGGAATTCGGAATAAAGGATCTTGACCGGCGCCTGCTCCATGGCGGTCTGCCGGAACCGCTGCTGTCCGAAAACATAGACCCCGCTTTCTACCGTGATTGGATAGACAGCTTCTACGCTCGGGATATTCAGGAACTTTTCGGCGTACGGAACAGGCAGGGATTTCTCTCGCTGCTGCGCCTGCTGCTGCGCCAGAGCGGCGGGCAGGTGGACTATTCGCGCCTCGCCTCTGACAGCGCGCTGAGTCAGCCTACCGTAAAGACTCATATGGAATCCATGCGGATCGCCTGTGCGATACATCTCGTTCCGCCCTTTCACGGCGGCGGGAAGAGGGAGATAGTGGCCCGCCCGAAGTGCTACGCGTTTGATACCGGGTTTATCTGCCACGAGAGGGGCTGGAATTCCATAAGAGACGAGGACCGTGGTTTGCTCTGGGAGCATCTGGTGCTTGACGCGTTGCGCAGTTGCCACGCGGATGACTCTATCTTTTACTGGCGGGACAAGTCGGGCCGCGAGATAGACTTTGTCGTACGTCGCGGACGGGAACGCGTGGATACTATAGAATGCAAAATCAATCCTGAAAAACTGACTACGACGGCTACGGAGGTTTTTCGCGGCTATTATCCCGAAGGGGACAACTACGTGGTGAGTCCGGGCGCCGGGACATCTTACGGTATCCGCAGAGGAGGCCTGACGTACACGGTCTGCGCTCCTGACAGCGAACCGGGCTGGCCGCGCGTTCCATGAGCTTCGCCGGGGATGTTTCCAGGGATTTCCGGCGGAAAACAGTGACGCCGGCGACTTCGGTCCACGGGGTTTCAGTTATAATTCCCTGGTCCTAAACCGTTAACGCAAGGTAGCCGGGTTGAATACAGTTATTGTCGGAATTGGCTCAAACATAGATGCCGAGAGGAACGTAAGCGCCGCCAGACGAATGCTCGGCGAGAAACTCAGCGTTCTCGGAGAATCGGCATTCGTGAGAACAATTCCCATAGGACCCCGGGAGCAGCAGGATTTTCTGAACGGTTCCCTGCTGATAAGAACCCGCCTTGGCCGCAGGCAGCTGAAAACCCTGCTCAAGGGAGTGGAGACCGCCCTTGGAAGAGATGCCGGGGAGGACCGCCGGCCCGAGAAAAATGGACCTGGACATACTCGTGTGGAACGGGGAGATTGTCGACCCTGATGTTTACGAGCGGGAATTTCTCCGCCGCTCCGTGATCGAACTCTGTCCCGAACTTGAAAAAACGTTGAAGGAGGAGCGGGGTTCTGCCTGAAGAAACCGAAATCCCGGAAGGCGTCGCGCTTAGAAAGTTTCTCTCGAAGGACGATATAAAAAAAGCCGTCGCGAGGCTCGCCGGGCAGATTTCCGAGGACTACGAGGGAAAAACTCCTGTTGCGGTCTGCGTTCTAAAGGGGGCCCGTCCCTTCTTCGAGGATCTTCTGGAGCGGGTGACCGTGACGGTCGAAAGGCAGTTTCTCAGGGTTTCGAGCTACAGGGAGGGAGCGCGGCCGGGCCGTCCCGAGCTCTTGGGGGACATTGAATGCGAAGTGGAGGGCAGGGACGTTATAATAATCGAGGATATAATTGACACTTCGGAGACGGCGAAGTTTATCCTGCGGCGCATGGGATCCAGAAACCCGGCTTCGCTCCGGATATGCGCGCTTGTAGACAAGAGGGCAAGGGAAGCGACGGGCCCCGGCCCCGATTACGCGGGTTTCCGGGTGGATGAAGGGTTTCTCGTGGGCTACGGAATGGACTACATGGAAAGGGGAAGATCGCTTGAGGATATATACCTGCTTGAGGAGCAGCTTCATTCCTGCTCCCGGCAAAAGGCTTAGGAGGCGGACATGGCGAAAACAGAAGGCGTAAGGTGGGATCTCTCGGACCTTTACGAAGGAATTTCCGACCCCCGCGTGGAGAAGGATCTGGAGAGGATATCGGCGCGTGCCGACAGGTTCGAGAAAAAGTACAGGGGAAAGATAAAGTCTCCTTCGCTTGCCCCGGGGAAACTCGCGGGAGCGGTGAGGGAGCTTGAGCGCTTGTCGGAAGGAATCGGAAAGATACTTTCCTTCGCTCACCTTCTTTTCGCGGCCGACACCCGGGACCCGGAAACCGGCGCCTTTCGTTCGTCGACGCAGCAGAAGGCGACGGAAGTTCAGAAAAAGCTTATTTTCTTTTACGTCGAGTGGGTATCGGTTCCGAAGAAAAGAGCGAAGAAGCTTCTTAACAGCCCGGAACTTTCGGAATACAGGCATTTTCTCGAGCAGGAAAGACAGTACGGGGACCACACTCTCTCGGAAGCCGAGGAAAAAATACTCCAGGAGAAATCCAATACGGGGCAAAGGGCGTTTTCAAGGCTTTTTGACGAGGTCGTGAACAATATACAGTTTCGCGTGAGGCTCTCTGGCAGGACCGAAAAACTGAACCAGTCCCGGACCCTCTCGCTTCTTTACGACCCGGACAGAAGGAAAAGAAGGGCGGCCCACTCCGGTCTCACGAGGGGGCTTAAGGAGAATTCCCACGTGCTCACCTACATATTCAACACGCTTGTAAACGACCACTCGATAAACGACAGGCTCAGAAGCTACGAGGACCCCATGTCGGCGCGTCACCTGAGCAACGAGATATCCCACGGCGCGGTGGAAGCCCTGCTTTGTTCGTGCGAGCGGAACTTCGGACTCGTAAAGCGCTACTACGGACTCAAGGGTAAGCTTCTCGGGTACCGCAGGTTCTACGACTACGACCGCTACGCTCCCCTGGGTTCGGAGAGGGAGCAGGTCCCGTGGGACAGGGCAAAAGAGATCGTGCTTTCCTCGTTCGGCGAATTCTCATCCGGGATGAAAAAGACCGCGTCTTTGTTCTTCGAGAAAAACTGGATAGACGCCGAGCTTCGGGACGGGAAAAGAGGAGGGGCTTTCAGCCACGGCACGGTTCCCGGCGCGCACCCCTATGTTTTTATGAACTACACGGGGAAACCGAGAGACGTGATGGTCCTGGCTCACGAGCTCGGCCACGGCGTGCACCAGTATCTTTCGAGACGGCAGGGTTATTTCCAGGCCCACACGCCCCTTACCACGGCCGAGACCGCAAGCGTCTTCGCGGAGATGCTCGTGTTTCACCGCCTCAAGGAGGAGGAGACGAGAAGGGAAGGCAGGCTGGTTCTTGTGGCGGAAAAGCTGGAGGACATAATGGCCACGGTCTTCAGACAGGCGGTGCTTACGAGGTTCGAGCAGAGCCTGCACCGCGAAAGAAGAGACAGGGGAGAGCTTACGACCGCGAGGATAAGCGAACTCTGGACCGGGGCCAACCGAGAGATGTTCGGAGATTCCGTCACCCTGACCGAAAACTACTCCCGCTGGTGGCTTTACATTCCCCATTTCATACACTCTCCCTTCTACTGCTACGCTTACTCCTTCGGCGAGCTGCTCACCCTGGCTCTTTACGGAATGTTCTTGGAGCGGGGGAAGTCTTTCGTGCCCGATTACACGAGGCTTCTTCGGTCCGGGGGAAGCGCCTCGCCCGCGGAGCTTCTCTCCGGGGTCGGGGTGGATATAAACGACCCCGGTTTCTGGCAGACCGGACTTGACGTGATAGGCGCGATGGTGGACGAGGTGGAGGAGCTTTCCGGGTGCCGGTCATAGCGGCCTGGCTTTGTTGAGGATGCCGCGGCCCGGTTGCCCGAGAAGCCGGTCTTAACGCGGGCTTCTTTCGAATGCCTGTTCGGCGGATATCCGGCACTGCGGCGTATCAGGCGGCGTTGACGGGATGTGTTCTAATGCCCAGAAAACAAGAGCGGTCCCGACCTAGTTAAAGACGAAGACCGCCCTTGTCAAACCGGACGCTGCCGCCAGTTAAGAGCAGACACCGGCAGCATAGTGAGATCCTACCTCCCTTTTCTCAGAAAAGCGGCCGGGAACAGAACGGACGCTATCAGAAGAAGGTTGAGCAGAAGGCCCGGGGATTTATCCCCGGTCCGCGCGATTGCGCATCCTCCGTCATCATCGGATTCAGCCGTCGGGGGAGGATATATTCCGGAACCGAAAACCAGATAACCGCCGCCGCTCAGGTCTACTTTTTTGACGTAGGTGATCTTGGGTGAGGTGCCGGGAGCCATTCCAGCTACGGGGGGATTGACGTCGTCTTCGGTTATGAGCGGATTGTCCCATTTATATTCAATGAATCCCCCGCCTTTTTCGCTTTCGACCGCTTCCTTTATCAGTTTCCAGATGTCGACTCCGTCCTCATCGAAAACGTTCTTGAACACAGAACCGCTTAACCCCGGATCGTTTGCGTTGAGAATTACCGAGTTGCCTTCCATGATGAACAGATACACGGAACCCTTGCTCCAGGGAGATTCACTGAGGCAACTGGCGGTCGCAGAGGACGCATCTACTGCCGCAGGTGCTTGTGTCTGACTCCCCAAAAGCGGCGCCATCATTGTCGCCACTCCTTCTACGAAAGCAGCAAGCGTGTCTTTATCTGCCTTCTCTTCAACATCCTCGGCTTTTACGGTAAGAAATGCTGACGCCCCCGCGTTCTGGGCGGCGCAATTATTAGGTACTATGGCGTCGTCATTTTCGTCATGGTCAAAGCCGGCAATTACCACGTACTTTATTTCCCCGTAAGCGTCGGGAGTCTCATGCGCGACGGCGCAGGCCCACCTGTCAGTGCCGTTCTCGCTCCTGCTGTACTGCTTGCATACCGCATTCCCGGCCGGGTCGTCCTTCGCCGCCCTGGCGAGATTTCCCAAGGTTTCGCCCGCCGCATTCATAAGACTGATATCGCCTATGTAATCGCCGTAAAGGGATTTCAGATACTTTCCGTGGTTTACCACTTGGAACTGCCCTTCGGGCTCGCTGGTCATCACCCCGGGAACGGAAACGGATTCGCGAACGTCGATGAGGTAGACGGAACCATTCTGCCAGTCTCCGTCCGGATCTCTCATCTCCCTGAACAACACTGTCGCGTCGGCGGCGTTTACGGTTCTGTTGATTGCATCTTTTGCGCTATTCACAAACGCCTTCATTTCATCCTCTGAGGCATTTTCCGAGGGAACAACTTGGTTCTGGGCGAAAGCCGGAACATGCGTAAACACGACTGCTGAAAGCAGCAACGCCGCAAAAAACCGATCCGCCCCGTTTCCGGTCGTAACCCGCCGGGTTTAGTTTGCCGCCCACCGGGTCTATAAAGCTCTCCCCGGCACACTCAGAAATCCGGGTTGATTGCTGCAAACAGGCATTTACGGTATGTATTCGTCAACTCGCCAGATTCCGTTACCCTGATTAGAGACAACAAAGGTATAGTTCACTCCATTAATGCTGCCTCCTCTGTTCTGAATAGAGGAGCCAGAACTGAAGAAGCCCCAAACCCCCTTGCCGTCGGCCGATACTCGGAAAGGTATTTTTGTATTGCTCCCGGTACCGTAAACGTCACAACTCTCTCCCGGCTGATAAGTATTGCCGACCCGACACTCTCCTGCCCTGTCGGCGGACGGCGGGGCGGGGGCCGGGGCGCCGTCAGCGTCAGTCAGTCGCCAGGAAATATTTTTCCCTGATTCATCATCGCAGGAGTAAGAGAGTGTACCACTGATAGCCGAGTCGAACATAAGGGTAGACGTACAACGGTCACCGTCATCGTAGTTGGAATTGAACCGTCCTGAATTCGGCCCTGTTTTCTCGTAGGTATAGTTCGCTTCATAGATATCCCCGTCTTCAGACTCCCTAAAACGGCTGGAGGAAAGGAAATCGACATAGTAAGATGGATTAGCCGGATAGATCATCCGCTTACCCGCTACTAATTCATAAAACGCGGACTGATCAGCCGGAGCAAACCCTGCGGGGGCGGGCGCGGCAGGGCTTAAAGCACCCAAGACACCCAAAGCTGTCGCCCCACTGTCAGTCGTAACGCCAAAGGTTGCTCCTACTATTCTTGACACCCCGTTTCCGTTTCCGAAAAACTGTCCGCCCCATTTGCCATCGCCTTCCGTATTATTTGGTTCTTCCACGCTTGTTACGCCTGAGAAAAAACCGCTGTTCGAATCACCGATATCCGCCTCGTCCAACATCACCACTACTCCCGGAACGGGGGAACCATCTTCGTCATAAAAAGAATGAATCCTCCCATTTACGGTTTCACGATCAAAATCAACCGTCAAAGTAACTGATGCGTCGACGAAATAGATACGGCTGCCCTCCGAATACATAAGAGTAGCCTCCCCTCTATAAGTCACAGTACCGGTCAAGGCAGCCAAGTCCGTCTGTCTGAAAGGATCGTTACCGTCTCCGAAGACGCCTAGGTTAAAATCCCCAATCTGGGTGGCGCTGTCCGGTACGTACACCCAGAGTCCGCCGGCTAGGTAATCTTGATTCTGTCTTACTCTGTCTTCCGAATAGACGTCAACGTAAAGATCCCCGCCCGGCAGCTCTTTCATCAGCTCAATACCATCCCAGTTATCTCCTCTATGCCGTTCCAGCACTGTATCCACGGCACTGTCAATGGACCACCCGGCGCTGCTGTTTTGAACCCTGTATCGAACTTGTCCCCCCTCATATGAAGCTGCAACTGAAACACTGTCGGTCGTGATGCCGTTAGTGGCATTTGAAGATTGAGTAATACTGCCCGCCCTGGGATAATTTCTGGACGCTTCGGAAACAGAGTTTTTGGCGTTGTTTTTATCAATTTTTGATATCACGCCGTCTAGCACAGCTTGAGACGGGACGGGATCTGAACCGCCCGTAGATGGTTCCGTACCACCGCCCCCTCCACCCCCTCCACAGCCATATAAAGGCAGAACCCCTAGGGCAAGAGCAAGAATACAGGCAGACAGAAATCTATTATTCGCAGTCTTCATGAATCAGTACCTCCTTAAGTTATATTTGTAAGCGCCAAGAGTTGCGATTAAAGAGGCGCCTGCGATGTCAGGTTTTTGCAGTACGCAATGCAAACAAGCAACACAGAGGAAGCTCCCCTGCTAATTACTTTATTCCCCCTCCTCCTTTTTGTCTCCCTCTACATCTCCCTCTCTACATAAATACGCCCGTTCGGTTCAGGATAATCCTATGCTTGTTAAGGAATTCCGAAGCATACAAGGCCGGGGGGTGCACAGACCCCGGGCAGATTTTACTGCTGCATTTTCCCAATCATTGCTAATGCTATCACAAAATTATGATAGAGTCTACAATCAGTTGCGCTATACACTGGAAGGAGTTGACGGCTAATCAGTGCGTTTCTGGCGCACCGATTCCTAACTATGGCACTGTCGTTCTCGTCGTGGTCAAAACCGGCAATTACCACGTACTTTATGTCCCCGTAAGCGCCGGGAGTTTCATGCGCGGCGGCGCAGGCCCATCTTTCAGTACCCCCCCCCCTCGCTCTTCTTGTACTGCCTGCATACAGCCTCTCCGGCTGGATCATCCTTCGCCATCTTGGCGAGGGTTCCCACGGCTTCGCCCGCCGCATTATAAGAGCGATGTTGCCTATGTAATGGCCGTAAAGGGATTCCATGTACTTTCCGTGACTTACCACCTGGAAATTACCCGGGGGTTCCTGGGTTTGCAGTCCCTCAATGGAAACGGATTCGCGAACGTTGATCAGGTAGGCGGAACCATTCTGCCAGTCTCCGTCCGGATCTCTCATATGGGTACACAGAACGCTTGCCTCGCCGGCGGTACTAAAGCCGGTGCCTCTCACGACATTGTTCAGCGCGTCTCTCTCGCGTTCCGCAAACGCCTTCATTTCAGCCTCTGAGGCATTTTCCGAGGGAACAGCTTGGGTCTGGGCGAAAGCCGGAACATGCGTGAACACGACCGCTGAAAGCAGCAACGCCGCAAAAACCCCGATTCTTCCTGAAATTCCGTTAAACATGGTTTTCTCCTCCTTTTGCTGGCAAGACCGAGGCGCGACGCGTCTGTTTAACCGATTTTCTCGCCCGTAGCGCAGCAGAGATATTCCGCTAGAAAGATACTTTCCCCCCATTGTCAACCGTGATGCGTATTCCAGGCGTTTGCGCCGTAACGGTTTCGGGGTTCGGGTTTCCTCAATGGGGGCTGGGTTGCCGCGCCATCGGTCCGTATTCCTGCACGGGCGTTCCATGGCGTGAACTTACTTGGTGGTAATTCATCACGGCGCTTGACTGGGGCGGAGATCATGGAAAGCTGCCGAGTCAACAATGGGAAAAGATCCGCGAGGGAGCGCGAACGTCAGGGTCTCCGCATGGATTTTTCTCCATCGGCGAAAAAAGCGAACCCGGAAGCGCCGTCATCAGCTGCTTTGGTTCTGGCCGGAAGTTCAGCTGGAAGCCTTTTTGTCGCGGGCGGGGAGCTTTCTTTCGTATTCGCCTACGATCTTGCTCACGACCGAGTAGTGAACTGAGACCGCGTCGGCAACCTCTCTAAGCGTGTAGTCCCCCGTAAGGTAGGTTTTCGCTATCGCCTCTTCCCTCGAGTGTCCGCTTCGGATGAAACCGTCTATCATGCCCGGTACGGGTTTTGTGAGCTGGTACCTGGGAATATCCTCTGACCGCGAATCCCTCTTCGTTTTTTCCTGCACAAGCTCTATGAATCCGTCATCGCCGAGGTATATCTGCTTTCGGGCTTCCGAGACCACGTCGCGCTCCAGATTTTCCTTGAGGAATTCATCGAAACCGCCCGTGTCCGAGGAAAAGCCTTCTGAGAACCACTCGAGGTCCATGTATCCCGGCGCTTCGTCTTTTCCGTAAAGATACCTGCAGCTGCTCCATTTGAACTGGCTGGGATGTTTTACGAACCCGGCTCGAAGAGGGAGAAGAAAAATATGGGCCATAAGCGGCAGAAGATACTTTTCCCTCTGTACGACTATGGATTTATATCTTCCCCGGAAAACGTGGCCGTCCGTGTCGTGCAGCCTGTTTGAGCGCTGGGTGTAAACGCCGTTTAGCTGCCTTATGGCTTTTGAGAGGTTGGGCTTGGGGGTCTCGATGACCAGGTGGTACCCGTCGGACATGAGGCAGTAGCCGAAGCAGCGGCATCCGAACCTTCCGCATACACCCTCCAGAACCTCTATCCAGGCGTTGCCGTCGGCCGAGTTCTGAAAAACGCTCTGTCCCCTGTTCCCGACCGAGGAGACGTAGTAGACGGCCCCCGCGTATTCCGCTCTTAACGGCCTTGCCATGGAGAGGATTATAATGCTGACGGAAAGCCATGTCAAGACCTGACCCTTAACTGGGCTGTTCTCTCAGGGAGCGAGCGCCTTCATTGCGAAAGCTGTCTGCTCCCTTGAAGCGTTGTAGGGAAACATGAGAATGGGGAGATCGGAGTTCTCGGCGAACTCCCCGAGTTTTTCTCTTCCCTCCTCCGGGGAACCGCTCACGGAAACAAGATCAAGCAGTTCGTCGCTTATGTTTTTTATGGCTTCCGCCCTGTTTTCCCGCCAGAGCTTTTTCGCCCTGTCCGCTTCCTCCCCGAATCCGTACCCGCTTACGAGCTTGTGGTAATAATCTCCCATGGAGCATACGTAAAGGGCCACGAACTCCCTTACGATTTCTCTTGATTCGCTTGGGTTCTCGGAAACCATCGCCGGGAGAAACGGGGCCACGGTTATTTCTCTTCCGCCGGAAGCGAGCGCCTTTTTCCTTTCGTTTATGAGGTTCACGGGGCAGAGGTAGGGAATCCAGCCGTCGGCGACACGGGAGGTAAGCTCGATGTTTTTCGGGCCCATGGACGCTATGTATATGGGAATCTCGCTTCTTCGGGGCTTAAAAAGAAGCCTGAAGTTCTTAAGCCTGAAGATTTCCCCCTCGTAGTCGACCCTCTTTCCCGCAAATATCGTCCTTACTATCTCGACGCATTCAAGCGTCCGCCGCAGGGGCCGCTCGAATTTCATGCCGTGCCAGTATTCGTTCAGGTAAACGCTGCTTATCCCCAGGCCGAGAATGAATCTTTCCCCGCAGTACTCATCCACTGTGGCCGCCGTCTGCGCTATGAGCGCCGGAGACCTGCTGTAAACGGAGATGATGCCGGTGGCCAGATTTATCCTTTCGGTGACCGACGCCATGTGGGATATCAGGGAAAACGCGTCCCGCCCCCACATCTCGGGAACCCAGATGGAGTGGTAGCCCAGGTCTTCCGCCAGTTTCGAAAAATAGGTGAGATCATCTTTTTTCACGTCGGCCCAGTAGGGCACGACGATTCCGGTAAGAGACAACTGCTTCCTCCCAAAAGCGGCTTTGCAGAGATTCATTCTACTTGAGAGCGGGGGCCGTGAGAAGCGAGGAGCGCCCGGGGCTCCCGTTTTCGCTTACGGGTCCCGGTTTTCCCGCGGTTTTAACGTTCATCCGATAAGTTGGTTAAACTGTTTGGAGAGTATCCGGCAGCCAGTCTTTGCGGAAGCACAATCCTTAACTGCGGGAGTCAGCAAAATGCGCAAGTTACCCCAGAGAATGCAGACGAAGCTCTACAAGGAGCATCTTTTTCCCGAGGAAACGAGGGAAATCAGGCAGAAGGTGAGAGCCTTTGCGGAAAAAGAGGTCCTTCCGCTTGCCCGGGACATAGGAGAGAGAAGCGAGAGAAACCGGAACTTTCCCCGCAGGCTCTTCAGGAAGATGGCCGCGGAGGGGTTTTTCCGGATCCCGTTTTCAGAAAAGGACGGGGGACTCGGCCTTTCCCACCCCGCGTGCGCGGCGGCGGTCATGGCGGAGGAGCTCGCCTACATAAGCGCGAGCGTCGCGGGAACGATAAACGCCCACTTTCTGCTTTCCGGAAAAACCCTGGCCATGGGGTCATCCCACATAAAGGAAAAATATCTCGCCGCGGCTCTTGACGGAACCTCAGTGGCGTCGTTTGCGATGACGGAACCCCAGTCGGGCTCTGACGTAAGAACCGAGTCTCTTGTCACGAAAGCCCGCAGGAAGGGCAAAAAATACGTAATAAACGGCCGCAAGCGCTACATAACCAACGCCGGGGTGGCTGATTTCGTGACCCTGCTCGCCTCGGCGGGGGACAAGTCCATAATGATAGTGGTCGATCTTGATTCGCCGGGCTGCTCCGTGAGCGCCCCGGATAAAAAACTCGGAAACAGGGGGGAGCTTACCTACGACATATACCTCGAGGACGTGGAGGTGCCCCGGGAAAACCTGATAGGGAAGGAAGGAGACGGCCTTCGGGTCGCCGTCAATTCACTTCTTTACGGGAGGACGGGGATCGGGGCGAGCGGTGTGGGGATGGCGCAGTCGGCGTTCGATGAGTGCGTGGAGTTCATGAACAAAAGGGAGGCTTTCGGGAAAAAGATAGCCGATTTTCAGTACTGGCAGTTCCTGCTGGCGCAGAGGGCCGTTGAGATAGAAAACGCGAGGAACCTGTACCTGAAGGCCGCGCTCTGCCTTGACAGCGGGGACCCTTTCCCGACCTTCGAGACTTCCGCCGCCAAGTACTACGGTTCCGAGATAAGCGTTACCATGGCCCGCGACGCCGTTCAGATATTCGGGGGTCTCGGGCTCATGGTGGAACTCGCCCACGACTCCTCCACCTACAAGGTTGAGGAGATTTACAGGGATTCCAAGGTCGGGGAGATATACGAAGGCACAAACGAGATACACAAGATGATAATAGCGAGATCGATTTTCGGAAAGAGGTGATTTTGCCATGAATATGGAAACTCAGGATAAAGAAGTCTTGAAAAGCCCTCCCGACCGCTTGTGGCGGGATATCGTGGTTAACACGAAAGAGATCTCCTCCGGGAAAAAGAAAGAGGCCAGGTCCGGGGTGCGCCTTGTCTACGGGATTCACGGCACGCTGTTTGGAAAATGCCTTGTCGGGGTCTGCGAAGAAGGCATATGCCACATGAGTTTTTTCCGCACCGACACCGAAGCCCACCTGGAAGAATTCAGAAGCGCGTGGCGGAACCCCGGGAACCGAAGGGATGACGAAAAGACGGCCGAAGTATTGTGGAACCTGCTGCCGTCCCCGGGAAAACGGCCGCCGGCGGTACTGCTCCTTGGAACGCGGTTTCAGCTCAGGGTATGGGAAAAGCTGATGGAGGTCCGGGAGGGAGAGACCTTGTCCTATTCGGAGCTTGCGGAGTCAGCAGGAATGCCCGCTGCCGTGAGGGCCGTCTCAAACGCCGTGGCGGGAAATCCGGTCGCGTACCTCGTGCCCTGCCACCGCGTGATAGGAAAGGCGGGGGATCTCCACGGCTACCGCTGGGGGCTTGACGTGAAAAGGGCGATTCTTGAATACGAAGGAGCTGACGCGGTTTCGGGGTGACGGGCCCGCTCTCAGTTTGCGCGGTCAGCGAAGAGGCTCTTCCTTTGTCATGCAGTGGATAGCTCCGAATCCCCACACGAGGTCTACGCAGTCAATTCCGACGACATGTCTTTCGGGAAAAAGCTCCGACAGTATGCCGAGCGCCTCCCGGTCTTTCGGATCGCTGTAGACGGGGACGAGAACTTTTTCGTTCGAGACGTAGAAATTGGTGTAAGTTGCCGGAAGTCTCTCGCCGTCGAAAAAAAGCGGCGAGGGCATCGGAAGGGGAACGGTTTCAATTTTTCCTCCGCCCTCAAGCCTCAGATCCTGGAGTATCTCAAGGTTTTCGCGAAGCGGGCGGTAATTCGGGTCTTCCGAATTGTCTTCAAGGGACAGAACAACCGTGGCGGGACCCGTGAACCTGCATATATCGTCGACGTGGCCGTTTGTGTCGTCTCCCTCTATGCCTCCGCCGAGCCAGAGAACGTTCGTTACGCCGAAATACTCGGAGAACACCGCCTCGTAGTCGTTTCTCCCGAAAGAAGGATTCCTTGGCTGTCTGTCCGCGCTCAGAAGACACTGCTCGGTCGTTATCAGGGAACCCTTTCCGTTTACGTCGATGCTTCCGCCCTCAAGAATGATTTTCTTCCCCAGACGTACAGGGGTTTCCGATCCGAGACCAAGGGTCTCGGCCACGAATCCCGGAACCAGGTCGTCGTTTTTCCAGTCAGGGTACTTGGCCCATCCGTTAAACCCGAAATCAAGGACGGTCAGCCCCCCGGAACCATCTCTTGCGAAAAATGGGCCGGAATCCCGTATCCAGGATCTGTCCGTGGGGCACTCGTGGAACTCCACGCCGGCAGGATCAGTTGACTTTTTCCTGAGAAAACCCTCGGCCCGCTTCTGTGTCCCCCCGGGGTTAACTATTATTTTTACCTTTTCCGATTCTGATAGGTGGCTTACGATTTCGCGGTAAACCCGCTTGATCCCCGGGAATTTCCCCGGCCAGTCGCTTACGTTCTGCGGCCACGCAAGCCACGTGGCGCCGTGAGGTTCCCATTCGGCCGGAAGCCTGTAGCGGACCGCCTGAGAATCACTCAATTTCAGGTACCGGAATCATTGTCGATAAACCTTTGCCGGAGCTCGGAGTAGGCGTCAATTCTTCGGTCCCGAAGAAAGGGCCAGTTCCTTCTGGTTTCCTCAAGCTTTCCTAGATCGATGTCGGCCAGTATGATTTCCTCCTTCTCGCCGGAAGCCTCGCAAATCACCGTTCCCTGGGGGTCGCAGACAAAGGAGTTTCCCCAGAAATCTATTCCTCCGCCGTTTTCTCCCGATTCCTCGAAACCCACCCTGTTCACGGCCGCGACATAGATTCCGTTTGAGATCGCGTGGGCGCGCTGGACAGTTTTCCATGCCTCAAGCTGGGTACTTTTCGAGCGTTCGTCCTCGTCCGTGCGCCACCCTATGGCGGTCGGATAGAAGATAATGTCCGCTCCCTTGAGCGAGGCTATGCGCGCCGCTTCGGGATACCACTGGTCCCAGCAGATAAGCGTGCCTATCTTCGCGAAGCCGGTTTCAAAGCAGGAAAACCCCGTGTCCCCGGGAGCAAAATAGAACTTCTCGAAATAGCCCGGGTCGTCCGGTATATGCATTTTTCTGTAAATGCCGGAAATCTCTCCCGCGGGGTCGATAAGGACGAGGGAGTTGTGATACACGCCTGGGGCTCTTTTCTCAAAAAGCGGGCACACGATGAAAACCCCTCTTTTTTTCGCTTCTCCGCAGAATCTGTCCGTAGCGGGTCCGGGTATGGGTTCGGCGAGATCGAAACAGCCTGTGTCTTCGGACTGGCAGAAGTATCTGGTAAGAAAGAGTTCAGGAAGACAGACTATGTTCGCCCCGAGGGCGGAAGCCTTTTCTATGTTTAGTATGGCTTTTTTCAGGTTTTCTTTTTTGTCTTTATGCACCCGGGTCTGAACAAGGGCGGCTTTAAAACCGTTCATGCGAATACGATAACCCGAGAATAAAAGAAGGTGAAGCGGTTTCTAGATGTGGCTTTTCGATGAGGGAAACCCGATTCTGTAACTGTTTTATTCGAAAAGCGGTGTTTTTTAATCGTTTTTTTAGCTTTGTAACTGTTTTTTTGAAAAGTGCTCGAAATTTAAAAGTTTTTTAATTCTTGGAATATTTCGGGTCATTAAGCTTAGTCATATTTGGGTTGGTATCTGCTGGTATGCGACTGCGAAAAACTCATAGTTCTCGTTTCAAACTTCTCAGTCGTATTTCAATTTCCTTTTCCGGCAGAAAGACCATTTCGTCGCTTTTAAAAATGGACAATGCCCTGTAGAGAACCGATATATTGACAATTTTGTGATTACGCATCTCGTCGATTATCCATAAAACCCCATGCACCTCGGTTCTGACATCTGATGCTGTATGCCGGAGGTTGGCGTCACCTGTTAGCAAGATGGAGTCGGAGATTTGTTCTGCGAGAACAAGTGCGAAACAGTCCTTTAAGGAAAGCTTGGGATTCTGCTTGAAGTGCTTGTGAGCCCGCAAGACGAATTTCCCGGGGAGGTTAACAACCTCCAATCCATGTTTTTTAAGACTCTTTTTCTCTGCGGAAGAGATGCTGAGAAGTTCGTCCTTAAACAGGATTTCAGGTATTTGAAAATTGTAGGGCAACTTGAGCATTGACAAGAGTAATTTGCCCTTCTTCATGTCAATAAGGCACGAGGAATCAATGACTATCGTGCGCATTAATGACTTGGTCCCTTCATGGCGTGTGCGATTTCATCCAAGGGGCGTTGCAAAAGTTCGCAGGCTTTGCTCGGCGAGATCATTTTTTCCGCCAAAGCCCTATAGCAGAGCAACTCGAATCGGCGGGGGAGTTCATACTTACTCTCGCCGGATTCCAACGGATGTGGTTCCAGGGAACGCCAGCCCTTGGCGTAAGTCTGAAATGCGTAGGAGAGAGTTGACTGGTCTATAATGTCAACTTCTTTGAGACGTAGAAGCAGGGTGGCAGCACTGACGCGATACCTGCGTTTTAGACGTATAAATTCTTTGAAAGCGAGGGCGTTGCGGTGGCTTCCGACTTCACGGACAAGATGGTTCTTTGGAATTAGAAAGGCTCCCGCGAAGACATTTGCCGCTTTCTCGAGATCAACTGGAGATTCGCCGTCAATCAGCCTGTGTCCAAGTTCATGCGCGAGAGTAAATCGCCGACGCTCAAGAGTCATATCCTCATTAGCTACTATTACCGGTACGGTTAGCTTTTGATTCGGTTTGCGCGCCAGACAGGTAAGGCCTGACACATTTTTGGGCAAGTCTATAAAGACGACCTTGATGCCGCGATTCTCAAGCAAAGCGGTCATGTTCGGAATCGGGTCAATCCCGAGTTCCCATTCTGCTCGCAAGTCTTCGGCTAGCACCATCCCCTCGTTTTCCTCTCCTACAAATCTTTTGCCGAATTCCTGTTGGCCCCAGCGGAAGCTGTCAATGTCCAGAATCTCTTCAATCGCCAAGTAGCGCTCGAGTTTTTCTATAACTACGGCTTCGACCTGCGCCTTTTTCTTCGCAGTGACACCAGAGAGCTTGCGGAACTCAATTTCTTTTAGTTCCGCAACCTGCTCGCTCATCAGATATTCGAGCGAGACGTCAAGCACGTCGGTTAGCTGCATAAGTATTCCGGAACTCGGCATCATCTCGCCACGCTCGTATTTTCCGATTGACTGAGCAGATACATTTCCATCTAGAGCCTCGGACAGTTTGCGCAGGGAAAAACCGGCCTTCTTGCGAGCCAGTTTCAAACGGTCTCCAAACATTGTTTTTCTCCAGTTAATGAAAAGTTTTCATTTGTTTTTTACTGAAAGATAAAAAATTATTCTTGCGATTCGGCAGCTACGTTTTTTTATGCAAACGTTTCGTTAGCCCTTCGGTGGATACGGATCGTTTCCGTACGAATTGCGGTCTCTGATCTGGCCGCTGGGTCTGTGGATAACCACTTCTGTTTTCTGCCTAATGGCGGTGTTTCGTGCGGAACGAATCGCTTCTTTTTGAGTTCTGTGAACTGAACTTGCTTTCCGGCTTCCTGCGCCGCGAACGGCCCATCTACCTTTATACGGTACAACGTGCTGATTTCTTTTTGCCATTACTGGCCTCCTGTTCTTTGTTTACAAATATAACATCAAATACAAATTTGTAAACTCAAAGAAAAATTCAATTATTTATGAAGTTTTTTGTTGCCTAGAGGGGTGTCAGGACTTTCTGTATTCTTTCCAGAACGAGCCTTTCTCGATTCCGACAATAAATGTCATTGTAGCGGGTTTCGTGTATCATTTTAAGAAACACTGAAGGGAACCGAGAAGATCCACAAGACGCGATCGTAGCGAGGATTGACTCTGTTAGGATATTGCAGTCAGTTTGCGAAAAGCGCCCTAGGGTGGATTGATAACGCCAAGAAGTTTTAACTGATATCCGCCGTGTCCATATCCAGATAACATGTACGAATACGATCTTCTTTCTTTGGCCCTGCTTTTTTTCACGGGCGCTCTCGCGGGAGTGATAAACGTAATGGCCGGCGGGGGAAGCAGCATAGTTCTTCCGGTGCTCATATTTCTCGGAATCGACCCCACCGTCGCAAACGGAACGAACAGGGTGGCGATTCTGTTTCAGAATTTCTTCGCGATCCTTTCCTTCAGAAAAGAGGGAGTCGCCGACATAAAGACCGGCGTCAGGCTCGCGGTTTTCACCCTCCCCGGCGTTCTTGTGGGAGCTTTCGCGGCGGTGCGGGTGGGTGATGAGCTTTTCGAGAAGATCCTGGCCGTCGTGCTTATCTTCGTCTGCGCCTCCTTTTTCCTTAAGGTTGACTCTTTCGGCAAGCTGCTTGGCGGAAGCGGCGGAGAGAGGCGGGGGTGGGTTCTTTACCCGGCCCTTGTGCTTATAGGTTTTTACGGCGGCTTCATCCAGGTCGGCGTGGGGATTTTCATAATGGCGGCTCTTTACCATCTCATGGGGGCGTCCCTCGCCAGGGTGAACGCGCACAAGGTGATCGTGGTGCTTGTCTACACGGTTCCGGCGATCCTCATATTTTTCCTGAGCGGCAACATAAGCTGGTTCATAGGAATCTGTCTAGCCGCCGGAAACTCGGTCGGCGGATGGTTCGGCGCCGCGTTTTCCGTTAGGGGCGGCGAAAAATACATAAGGATGGCCCTTGTCGCCGCCGTCGGGCTCATGGCCCTTAAGCTTCTGGGGGCGTTCTAGCCGCCGGGCGGATGTCACGTCCCTGAGCCCGGGAGAGGGTCCGCCGCGGTTTTTCTCAGAAACTCGTACAGGGTGCGGTAGATGTTTTCGTTCTGAAGCAGCTTTTCGTGAGTTCCCTGCTCCACCACTTCCCCCTTATGGATCACTATTACGTTATCCACGTTCTTCAGGGTCGAGAGCTTGTGGGTTATCACGAGCCTCGTCTGGGAACCCGCGTTGTTCCTTATCACTTCCTGTATTCTCTCTTCGGTTTCCGCGTCCAGATGGGAGGTAGCCTCGTCCATTATAAGGAGTTTCGAGTTTTTCCTGACCGCCTTTTCGATCGACCGGGCCTGGGTTTCTCCCGAAGAAAGCTTCTGCGTTTCGGCCGCCGGACTGCCGGGCCCGTCCCTCTCGTCGGACACGTCCTTTTCGAACAGAAACAGGTCCTGGAAGATGGCGGTTATGTTGGAGCGCAGGTACCGGTTTGACAGTTCCTCGATGTCCGTGCCGTTAAAGAGAATCCGGCCCCTCTGGGGTTTGTAGAACTTGAGAATCAGGTTCACGATGGTCGTCTTCCCCGCTCCAGTGATTCCCACGAGGGCGGCGCTCTCTCCCGGCCCTATTGCGAAGGACGCGTCCTTGAGCACCCATTCGCGCTCGTTATACGAAAACCATACCCCCCGGAACTCGAGGGAGCCCTCGGTTGCCGCGGGCGCGAGGGATCCGCTTGGCTCGGGTTTTTCCGCCAGGGTGTCGTAGAGGTTCTCGGAGGCGGCGACGGCGGACTGGAAGACGTTGAATTTTTCCGAAAGCTCCTGGATGGGCTTGAATATCATCCTTACGTAGTAAAGAAACGCTAGCAGGGCGCCGAGGGACAGGTCGAGGTTCATGACCCCGATCGCCCCGTACCACAGGATTATCCCCGTCGCGGCTATGCCCACGTACTCTATTGAGGGCCGGAAAATCACGTAGACCCAGAGCTGCTGTATGTTGGCCCTGTAGTTCTCCCTGTTCACCTCCCAGAATTTCTGGAAGTTCCCTTTCTCCTTTCCGTAGAGCTTAAGGAGCACTATCCCCCTCATGCTCTCGGCGACGAAGGCGTTTAGCTTTCCTATGGTCCTTCGGATCTCCCTGTACACCAGCCGGAGCTTCATCCGGAAAATGGAGACCGTGAAGGCGAGGAACGCCGTGAGCGCGACGATTATGAGAGTGAGCCCGACGTTCATCCTGAACATGATCACCAGGGTGCCGATTATGATTATGATGTCCTTTATGAAATGTATGAGAACGGAGGTGTACATTTCGTTTATGGCGTTCACGTCGTTTGTGACGCGGGTGGTTATCCTGCCCACGGGATTGCGGTCGAAGTACTGCTGGGGGAGGGAGAGTATGTGGGAGAGGGCGCGGCTGCGCATGTCGTGCATTATTCTCTGGCCCGAGTAGTGAAGAATGTAGGTGAAAGCGGAGGTGAAAATAAAGATTCCGACCACGGACAGAACCACGTAGAGAGCGAGGGTCCCGAGCCTTTCCGTCTGTTTCGAGCGAAGAAGCGATACTTCCTCCCTGGGGAGCGACCCGAGCTCTGAGTGAGCCAGGAACGCGGCCCCTTCTGTCTGCTCGAACAGGGAGGCGTTCCGGGCCATTATTCCCAGAACCTCCCGCTTCTCCTCTCCCTCGAATTCCCCGGGGTCGACCGCGATGTATTTCGTCTCGGAGAACTCGACGCCCGAGCGCTCGATTCTGTCTTTCTCCGGGGAGGAGAGACCTGAGAAATCGACCATGAACCCTCCGTCCGCGAGGGCAAGCGCGGATTCCGTCCCGAGCCCCGAGAGCGCCCGCTCCGTCTCTTCCCCTCCCCCGGCCCTGCTCCACGTGGGGTAGATATGATCGTCGACCGCGACCTTGATGAGGTAGGGAACCGTGATTTCAAGCGCCGCGGTCGCCATCATCAGGAGAAGCGACAGGGCGAAATGGGCGCGGTACTTTCCGAGAAAGCCCATTATCCACCCTAGGATCTTGAGGTCGTAAGTTGATTTCCTGGTTTTCTCAAGCTCGCTCATCCGCACATCCTAGACAGACTGCAGTCTTTCAAGCGCGTAGTAGACTCCGCGCCGCTCAACGAGTTCCCCGCGTCCCCCGCTCTCGATTATCTCCCCGTTTTTCATGACGGCGATCCGCGAGAGCCCCGTTACCGAAGATATCCTGTTTGAGATTATCACCACCGTGCGCCCGCGCATCGCCTCCATCACGTTTGTTATGACGGTGTTCTCCGTCTGCAGGTCGAGGGACGAGAGCACGTCGTCGAGTATCAGGACCTCGGGATCGAGCACAAGGGCCCTCGCTATGGCCAGGCGCTGGCGCTGTCCTCCCGAGAGGCTCAGTCCCCGCTCTCCCACCACGGTGTCGAATCCCTGCCGGAACTCCATTATCTGTTCGTATATCCCCGCCGTCCTGGCGGCCCGCTCCACCTGCTCGCGGGTTATGTCCGGGTTTATGAAGGTTATGTTGTCGTAAACCGTTCCGCTGAACACGGTTATTTCCTGCGGCACGTAGACGATGGTTTCCTGGAGGCTTTTCCTCGATATTTTCCCTATGTCGATCCCGTCGACCGTTATTTCCCCCGACCCGGTCTCGTGGATTTTCATGAGCAGCTTCATCAGCGTGGTCTTCCCCGAGCCCACGAGACCCGTTATTCCCAGGGTCGCTCCGCGGGGTATGTGAAGGCTTACGTCGCGCAGGGCCGGGGCGGAGCCGTAGGAGAAGGAAACCCCGGAGAACCTTATGTCTCCCCTGAGTTCGCAGTCCCTCTCCCCCGCCCGGGTTTCGTCTTTCGGCGCGACCGCGAAAATGTCGTTCAGGCGGTTTATCGAGGCGTTCCCCCTTTTTATAAGATCGATCGCCCATCCCATGGCCATCATCGGCCAGGCGAGCATCATAAGGTAGATGAGTATGGCGGAGAACTCCCCGAGGGTTATTTCGGCGCCTATCGCCCCCTTGCCGCCGAAGAGAAGAAACAGGGCCGTCGCCAGCGAGGGCACGAAATATATAAACGGCTGGAAGGCCGCCCGGATCTTCACCAGGCTTACGTTCTTTTCAAGGTAGTCCGCGCTCGCGCGGTCAAAATCCCGCTCCTCCGCCCGCTCAAGCCCGAACGCCTTCACCACCTTGATTCCCGCTACCGGCTTCCTCGCGCTTTCGGTGAGTTCCGAGAAGGAATCCTGGGAGCGCTGGAACCTTCTCTCTATCATGTTTCCGAACTTGTATATGAAGACGGCGAGCGCGGGGAACGGCAGAACCGCGTAGAAGGCCATCTCGGGAGAAATCCAGATCATCGCGGCGAAGATGAAGAAGAACAGGAATATCCCGTCGTACGCTATGAGCAGTCCCAGGCCGCAGGAGAACTTGAGAGTCTCTATGTCGTTTACCGTGTGGGCCATCAGGTCGCCGACCTTTCTTCCCGAGAAAAAGCCGAAGTTGAGCTTCTGGAGATGCTCGAAGAAGTCGTTTCTGAGCGAATACTCTATCTTCCTCGCCCCGCCCATTATGAAGTACCGCCAGCCGAGGCGGAAAAACGCCATGAACAGCCCGAGACCGAGTATGTAAAGGGAGTATCTGGTTATGAGGGAAAAATCCGCGCTCTCAAGCGTGAGCTCGTCTACTATCCACTGGATCACTATGGGAACCGAGAGCTGCGCCATGTCCACCAGCGTGAGAGAGACCAGACCGGTCAGGAACGAGTACCTGTAGCGCAGGATAAGGGATGAGATGCTTGTTTTTCTGACCAACGGTATACTAGCGAATATTTTACGGGACCGAAAAGCCGGGCGGCTGCCGGGCCCTGGTCCCGCCGGACAAAAAGCAGATTTCAGGCGGCGCGCGGCCGCCGGGAATCATTATACAGTGAAAAACCCGCGGAAGGTAATCCGCCGCGGAAGCGAGGGCTGTTTTTGCCCGGACGGGCGGGGATAGGGTATTTTTCTGGGCGGAGGCACGCAGAGTGGAAGATGTTTCATACCGGGTTCCCGCGGGGGTCTCGACGGCGCGGCGGGTCATAAAAAAAAGCAGGTTCATAGCCACCGTGGGGCGTGCGGGCACGAGACGGGAGGCCGAAGACTTCATAGAGGGCGTGAGGGCTCTTCACCCCGCGGCAAGCCATAACTGCTACGCGTTTGTGGCCTGCGCCCCGGGAGGGGATGATATCGGTTTCGGCGACGACGGGGAGGTTTCGGGAACCGCCGGGCGCCCCATGATGACTCTCCTTGAGCGCAGTGGCGTAGGGGAGATAGCGGCCGTGGTGACCCGGTACTTCGGAGGGGTGAAGCTCGGCCCCGGCGGGCTTCTCAGGGCGTACACCGATTCCCTGCGGGCGGCCCTGGAGGAGCTTGAGCTAAGAGACCATGTTCCCGTGAGGGCGGGGCACCTTGTCTTTTCCTACGCCCACGAGAATTCCATACGGGTTCTGTTCGAGAAATCGGGCGTCACTATAACCGGCGTCGAGCGCGGGGAGGATGTCCGCTTCGGTTTCACGGCTCCCCTCGGCGCCGCCGCGAGCCTTGAGGAGGGAGTCGCTTCCCTGACCAGGGGGAAATCCGTGCTTGTCTGGACATAGTGCGGGCGGCGCGGCCGCCGGGAGCGGGCGTTCCCTGTTCTGCCGCCGGGTCAAAGCCGGTATACTAGCTTCCAGTCAATTTCGCAGGTGGAGGCGGTTATGAACGTTTATGAATGCGTAAGATCGCTCAGTTCCGTGAGAAGCTACCTCGACGGGGAAGTTCCGGACGAAGTGATCATGGAAGTCATGGAGTCGGGGAGGTTCTCGCCGAGTGCCCACAACAGTCAGCCGTGGGAATTCGTTCTTGTAAGGGACCGCGCGATGCTCCGGGAAATGGGAAAGTACTGCACAAGCGGCAGCTTCATCGTGCAGGTGGCTTTCGCGGTGGTGCTTCTGGTGGATCCGCAAAGCAAGTGGCGCGAGATCGACGGCACCAGGGCCGCGCAGAACATGGTTCTGGTGGCTTGGAGCCACGGACTCGGATCCTGCTGGATAGGAAGGATAGAGAAGGAAGGGCTTAAGAGGTATCTCGGAGTGCCGGAAGAACTTGACGTCCTCACGGTGCTTCCGTTCGGCTACTTCGACAGAAGGCGGGTCGCTTCCGGGAAGCTCAGGAAAAGCCCGGACGAGGTCTTCCATCTCGACGGTTACGGAAAAAGGATTCCGGGATAAGGGGCCCGCGGGATTTTTCGCGCCGCCGGTCCGCAGGCTCATCCACTCGGACGAGTGGCTTCGCGCCGCGGGGAGCGGGGACTGGGCAGAATGAATCTTAAGAAGCTTGGAAACACCGAAATTCTCGTTCCCGAAATCGGACTCGGCACGTGGAACTACAAGGGGGGAGTGGAACCTCTTCGGGCGGGCATCAGGCTCGGGGCTTCGCTCATAGACACCGCCGAGGGATACTACACGGAGGATATAGTCGGCGAGGCCGTGGGGCCCCTGAGGGACGAGGTCTTCATAGCGACCAAGGTTTCGGGAAGGAATCTCGCCCACGACAGCGTGCTCAGGTCCTGCGAGGCGAGCCTTGAGAAGCTCGGCACGGACCGCATAGACCTTTACCAGATACACTGGCCGAATCCCGCCTATCCCGTAGAAGGGACGATGAGGGCGCTTGAGAAGCTGGTCGACCGCGGATGGGTGAGCCACGTAGGGGTGAGCAATTTTTCCGCGGGGCAGATGCGCGAGGCCCAGCACTGTTTTCCCAACTACCCCATAGTCTCGAACCAGGTGCTCTACAACCTCAGATCAAGGGATATAGAAAAAGAGCTGCTTCCCTACTGCCTGGACAACGGCGTGACCGTAATGGCCTACACCCCGCTTGACGCCGGAAGACTCTGCCGCCCCCGGAACGGGGTCCTGTCCCGGATAGCGGCCGAGACCGGGAAGACGGAGGCTCAGGTCGCCCTTAACTGGTGCGTCTGCCGGGAGAACGTCATCGCGATTCCGAAGGCGGATTCGGTGGCGAGAACGGTCGAGAACTGCGGGGCTTCGGGATGGAGGCTTTCCCCGGAGCAGCTGCGCCTGCTCGACGAGGCGTTCTGAAGTCTCGTTTTACGGTTCCATTATGTGATATACTTAACAGGTTGAACACGGAATAAGAGGAGGAGAGTGTGCGATGAGTCTAAAAAAAACGCTTTCACTTTTGGTTTTCTTTTTTGTTTTGGCTTTCTTTTCTTTTACCGACCCCGCTTCGGCGAGCGAGCTTGATACGGGCGATACCGCCTGGATACTGATCTCGACCGGGCTTGTCCTTTTCATGATGATTCCCGGGCTTGCGCTTTTCTACGGAGGGCTGGTCGGCAAGAAAAATGTTCTTTCGGTGCTCATGCAGTGTTTTTCCATTACGGCCGTAGTGACGGTTATATGGACGTTTTTCGGCTACAGCATGGCTTTTGACACCACCGGCATGGTAGGGGGTGAGCTCGGGGTGAACGCCTTTGTGGGAGGCTTCTCGAAGGCGTTTCTGCACGGCGTGGGAATCGACACCCTCTCGGGAACGATCCCGGAAGTCCTTTTCTTCGCCTTCCAGCTTACTTTCGCAATCATAACCCCGGGACTTATAATCGGGGCGTTCGCCGAGAGAATGAAGTTCTCGGCCATGCTTCTGTTTACCGCCCTGTGGGTGATATTCTGCTACTTCCCGATCGCGCACATGGTCTGGGGGGGAGAGGGCTCCTACCTAGGAGACATGGGAGTGATCGACTTCGCGGGCGGAATAGTCGTCCATGTCACGGCGGGTACCGCGGCCCTTGTGGCGGCGATACTGGTCGGGACCAGGAGAGGCTACCCCAACCGGCTTCCGCTTCCGCACAATCTCACTCTTACGATGATAGGAACCGCGATGCTCTGGGTCGGATGGTTCGGGTTTAACGGGGGAAGCGCTCTCGCGGCGGGGGGACAGGCGGCCATGGCGGTCGTGGTGACCCAGATCTCTCCATGCGTCGCCGCCTTGACCTGGATATTCATTGAAAGCGTGAGATCGGGCAAGCCCAGCGCCCTTGGTTTCGCGACCGGGGCCATCGCCGGCCTCGCGGCGATAACTCCCGCCTCGGGCACCGTGGGACCGATCGGGGCCATAGCGATAGGATGCGCGTCTTCCGTTCTGGCCTACATAGCGGCGACCTATATCAAGTTCCGTTTCAGGTATGACGACGCGCTTGACGTCGTGGGAGTCCACGGGGTCGGAGGCCTTGTCGGAATCATACTGGTTGCGGTTTTCGCGTCGACGTCTTACGGCGGGTCGATAGCGGACCTGGACATAGGCGCGCAGCTCGGCATACAGGTCTACGGGGGCATATTCGCGGTCGTTTACACTGCCATAGTAAGCTATATAGTGCTCAAGGTGGTCGACATGCTGGTGGGGCTCAGGGTCGATGAGAACGAGGAGAGCCAGGGTCTCGACATAACGGATCACGGGGAAGAGGGCTACCACGGCATCTAGAGCACGGGCGGGGATCCGCCACGCGGTTTACGGATGAGCGCTCGCGCACGGGACGCAAGGGTCTGCGCCTGCGGGTACTCCCTCGGGGACCCGTGGGTGGTTCCTCGGCAGAGGTACTCTCTTTTCGGCTGGTTCGTGATGAGCTGCGGGATAAGCTACCCGCCGAAGCGGATCGACATAGAGTGCGACCGCTGCGGGGAGGTTTTCAGAGTGATCGAGGGAGACAGGGAATTCCTCGAGGAATACATGCTCCGCAACCGCTGATCACATCTTGTACTTGCCGAAATCCTCATCCGGCATTTCCTCGAGGATGTCGCCCGCGCTCTGGCCCTTGTCCCCGACCTTTACGCTGAGAGCGGATTTTATCACCTCTTCGTCGACCATGATGCGGCACCCGGTTCTGAGCGCTATCGCTATGGCGTCGCTCGGGCGGGAATCCACCAGGAGATCCTCTCCGTCTTTCCTGATGCGGAGGCGGGCGTAGAATGTGTTTTCCCGAAGCTCCGTGATCTCTATTTCAGTGACTTCGCAGCCGGCGGCGGCGATTACGTTTTTCAGAAGATCATGGGTGAGGGGTCTCGGTCTCGGAGTTTTCTTGATCTCCATCGCTATGGCGCTCGCCTCCTCGAACCCCACCCAGAGAGGAAGACTCCTTTCCCCCTCCTCTTCGTTCAGAATGACGACGGGCATATCGGTAAACGGGTCGGCGACTATGCAGGAAACCTTCATTTCAAGAAACATTTTTTCTCCCTCCCTGTGCTAGTTCAGATGTTGTCCTCTAAGCGAATTCGCGAGTCCTTCGGTTATCCTTACGTCCACCATCTCTCCGATAAGCTCTTTTTCCCCGGGGAAATTCACTATCCTGTTGTGCTCCGTTCTCCCCGAAAGCCACGAGGAGTCGTTTCTGCTCGAGTCCTCAACCAGCACCCGCTCGGCTCCTCCTACCCTCCGCGCGTTCTTCTCGAGGGTGATTTCCCGCTGGTATTCCTGAAGGCGCGCGAGTCTCCTGCCCGCCGTCGAGTCTTCCACCCTTTCCCCCGACCTCCAGAGATCCTCCCCTACTGTTCCGGGGCGCGGCGAGTACTTGAACGAAAAGGAGCTGTCGAAGCCCACTTCCCCGACAAGGCTCATCGTCTGCTCGAAGTCGTCTTCCGTTTCCCCGGGAAACCCTACTATTATATCAGAAGACACGGCTATATCCGGCATGGCGTCCCTCAGCCTGCTGACGGAATCCATGTACCAGCTCCTCGTGTAGGTCCTGTTCATGAGTCCGAGCACCTTGTCCGATCCCGACTGCACGGGCAGATGAATGTGACGGCACACCTCGGGCACGTCCGCCATCGCCTCCACCATCTTTTTCGTTATGTCCCTCGGATAGGAGGTCGTGAACCTTATTCTCTCAAGACCGTCAAGCTCACCGAGCGCCCGGAGCAGGTCCCCGAACCGGAGCCCCCCGAGCTTCCACGAATTCACCGTCTGCCCTATGAGGGTTATTTCCTTCACTCCCTTCGCGATGAGGTAGCGGGCTTCGGCGGTTATGTCGTCAATGGGCCTGTTGACCTCGGAGCCCCTTACCGCGGGCACTATGCAGTAAGCGCACTTCTTGTTGCATCCCTGCTGTATGGACACAAACGCCGTGGGTTTTCCCTCCCGGTGGTAGGGAAGGACGTCGAAGGGCTCCTGCACGTCGAAGGACGTTTCGACGGGCCTTGATTTCTTCTCTCTTATCTCTTCTATGAGCCGCGGGAGTTCCGGGATCGCGCGGGGCCCGAGCACGAAATCAAGATGCGGTATTCTGCGGATGAGGTCCTCCGCGTAGAGCTGCGCCACGCATCCCGCCGCGCCGACTATAAGCTCCGGGTTTTTCGCCTTGAGATGCTTCAGGCGCCCGATGCTGCTTAGGGCCTTCTGGTCGGCCTTTTCCCGTATGGCGCACGTGTTCACGATCACTATGTCGGCCTCTTTGGGGTTTTCGGTGATGGCGGCGCCGAGAGCGTTCCGTATCCTGTCCGAGTCGTACTCGTTCATCTGGCAGCCGTAGGTCTCAAGATAGAGGGTGTCGGTTTTCATGACAAGTGGAAATCGTAACGCATGGCAATATAAGTATCAAGTCAGGCGGAAGGGAGTGTGGGAAGCAAATTGAACTGGGACTGTGAAAATATTGCTTTGCAACTATGTCGACATCCAAGACTGAAACAGCTGTTTGCATAGTCAAAAGCAGTCAGAAATGTTTCTAGATTCGGCATTTGTGAGACGTTTTCGGACAATCCGTTGCCGGAGAAACTGCTTTCCCTGAATACCTTCACAGTCTCGGTTGTCCGGTTTTGTTTCTTTCAAATCATATCGGCTCAACGGGCGGTCTAAGATAATAATTAAGCAATTTCAGATAATTAAATTAGGAATGAGCACTAATTTTTATTGACAGTCAGATTGGTATCTCCTAAATTTGATAATGCGAAACACCGTCAGGCTCAGGCGGTGGAGAACATGGGTTCCGCAGAGCAGGGAGGATTTCACATGCGTTTGTCTTCTTCGACTTGGAGATGCGCGCCGGGGGACAGGGATAAGTCCCCGGTGTCCGCGGCGTCATCGGAAACTTCAGATTTGAGGGTGGGGGGGAGAGTGGTAACCCGGGTTACGGGGTTTCTCGCGGCTGCCCTTCTGTGTCTTTCCTTTCTCGCGTTCTTTCCTCCTGACGCCGCCAAATCCACGGAAATTCCGGTTCCGCTGGATACTATCAAATTAGAAGTCCTTGGCGACACCAGCCTGTCGGTGATATGGGAGAAAGAGACTGGTGACATCAGTTACAAGGTGCAGTGGAAGTCCGGAACGCAGGAATATAGTTCCAGCCGTCAGAAAGTGCTGTCCGCGGATACGCTTGAAGCTCCAGGCGGGCTCGCATCCACGAGTATCACGGGGCTTGCTCCGGCAACGACTTACACGGTGCGGTTAAAGGTGGAAGACCATGCCAGTCTGGGAGTATGGTCGGAGGAGGCGACGGCGACAACGACCTTCGGCTGCGACGGTCAATCCACCCAGGGTCTGAAAGATGACTGTGCCGCGCTCGTGGCGCTGTATGACAGCACGGGAGGCGCGAACTGGACAAAAAAAACGAAATGGAAGACCTCGAGCCCCCTCGGGGAGTGGTACGGAGTCTGGGTGAAAAATGGCAGGGTCTCCGACATTGTTATATCCGGCAACAACATGAGCGGAACCATTCCCGACCTGAGCAAGCTGACCGAGCTCAGGGCGCTTCGTCTTCATCACAGCAAAAAGCTGAGCGGAACTGTTCCCGCCAGCCTGAACTCCCTTGCCAAGCTTGAGTATATCTATCTTTCCGGCAACAGCCTGAGCGGAACTGTTCCCGCCGGTCTGAACCCCCTTACCAAGCTTAAGAGCATCTGGCTTGACAGCAACAATCTGAGCGGAACCATTCCCGACCTGAGCGCCCTTACCGAGCTTGAAACTCTTGATCTTGGGGCGAACAACTTAAGCGGAACCATTCCCGCCAGCCTGAACTCTCTTACCAGCCTTGTGTCTGTCTTTCTGTCCCGCAACAACCTGAGCGGAACCATTCGATACAAAAAACGCTCTTACCCAGCTTTTTACTTAATCTCCCGGCAACAATCTGAGCGGAACCATTCCCGACCTGAGCGCCTGAACTCCCTTACTGACAAACCTGCGTCTGCACAAAAACAGGGGCTTAAGCGGAACCATTCCCGACCTGAGCGCCAATACCAACCTTAGAGTTATCTCTATTTACGACACCAGCTTAAGCGGAACCATCCCCGACCTGAGCAGCCTTACCGAGCTTACTTCGCTCAGACTGTTCAACAACAACTTGAGCGGACCGGTCCCGAACCTGAGCAGTTCGTCTAAGCTGCGTTACCTGTACCTTGACGGAAACAACCTTACCGGAACTGTTTCCTCATCCAGTTTCCCGGGAAGCGTCGTGAAGATTGATCTTTCCCGCAACCAGTTGAGAGGACCCGTCCCGGACCTGGGCTCAGGTTACAGCAAGCTTGCCTACCTGCATCTGAACGACAACAGCTTCAACGGATCTATTCCCTCCGGGCTGGGTTCCAAAAGCAGCCTGGTGGGGCTTGATCTCTCCGACAACCTGTTAACGGGGGCTATCCCCGCCATGGAGTCCACCGGTCTCGCCTACCTGTTTCTCCACAACAACTCTTTAAGCGGAACCATTCCCGACCTGAGTTCGTCCGGAGACCTTGTTGAACTGGGTCTCTGGGGCAACCCGGGGCTCTCGGGGGATATAACGCTTCACTCTTCGGTAGGTCTTGAGGTAGTGGACCGCGCCGCATTGCTGGTATTGCGCGATACAAACGGCGCCTGGACTGAAATATCTTCCGACCTGGCCAGCTGGGACGGAGTTACGGTAAGCGGCGGAAGGGTAACGGGGCTCGACGTCTCCGGCAAGGGACTGAAGGGCGAGATCAGCAACAGTCTTGAGGCCATGGACGCCCTTACTTCGCTTAACCTTTCGAACAACTCCTCGTTGTCCGGGACGCTCCCGTCGTCATTAAGCAGCAGCCTGACGACTCTGAATACATGCGGCACGAGCATAACGGTGCCGAGCGGCCTCCAGGGTTTGCTGGCTGCCTGCGATTAGGGAGGAGGGAGACGTCAGATGGAATGCTTAAGCCGTCACGCGCGTCGGCGCGAAGATGACACTGCGCAAGGGAGGATTTCCACTGTGATGCTTTCAGCCATAATACTTATGTTTTCCTGCATTGTGGGGCTATCCGGTCCGGTTTTTGCGCAGCAGCAGGTTCCTGACGGCGGCTACACCCCTGACACTGCTGCGGACGAGGTAGTTGACGCGGCAACTCTTAAGCTTTTCGTAAAGGAGGCGGTCAAGGTGGTAAAGTCCAGCTTCGCTGATTCCAGAAATACCAGGTTCGACGAATTAAGTCTGTATTTCAGGATGGAAGACGGACCCTGGAGGTCGGGCAGTCTCTACATTTTCATCATGTACGACGACGGCGAGGTGGTCTTTAACGCGTCCAGCCCGATTCTTGAGAAGACGACGCTCGACATCACGGACAGAAACGGATGCAATGTCGGAGACGAGATAGTCAGGGTGATAGAAGGCGAGGACAGAAAATGCAAGGACCTGGGGCTGCTGCCGGAGGACTCCGACGGCTTTTTGGAATATCTCTGGGACGACCCCGAAAACCCGGATGATAACGACATCAGATTCCACGTGGACGGCGACAAGACGATAAGTCCCGGATTCTCCCCCAAGCTCTCCTATGTCGAAGGCCTGAAGGTAGGAGGCAGAAAAATCATAGCGGGCTCGGGAATTTACCCCGCGCCGTCCCATAAGGCTGACGGCGGATGCGCCGTTTCCCGGGGCCCGCACGGCCATGCTCCCCGAGGCGCCGCGTTCAGCCTGCTTCTGGCCGCGCTTGTCCTGCTTGCCGCGGCCTCGCGCGGAACGCGAAAGCGGACCGCGGGGCAGCCCCAAGCGGCCCGGACCGCAACCGATGCCGGGTGAGAGTCCGGAACCGAACGGACCGCGAGATGGCGTCTGGCGGTTTTGAATCCGGGCGGCGCGCCTTGAAATGCCGCTGTTCCGCGGCGGCGTCCGGCCTTGACTGCAAGGGGTGGAAGAAGTGTCACGGCTATGCGGGATGATCCCGCGTCTGCCCCTCTTTCCTTGCGGAAACAGAAACCCCGAAAATCGTTACGGCCCGGTTCCCTCCATATTTAACTTGTTTGACACTTTCCTGTAAATTTAGTAGGTTAGCTTTTTCAGAAGCTCTTAACCTTAATAGACGGTTGTGTTCTGGGCATGAATAATAAGGGTCTATGGATATTCTTTGGGGTGGCGGTATCTGTTCTGGCAGTGGTGTCTTTCACTCCTCTGGTAATCCCCTATGGAGTGACGGAGCCATATTTCCTGGGACTTCCCAGGACTCTCTGGGCCGGGCTGGGAATATCGCTCTCCATATATGCGCTGCTTGTTCTGGCGGTGCTTACGTCCGGTAACCAGAGGTAGTCCGCTTACATAAGAGGAAGAAACAGATATGAACAGGGGAATGGCATTTGTTGCAGTTGCGCTTGTATATCTCGCGGTGTTGATATCCCTGGCTGTCATAGGAAACAGGAAAAACAAGGGGGATGAGTACCAGTTCCTTCTCGCGGGCGGCAGTCTTGGAACCATAATCGGCTTTCTGACTTTCTTCGCCACTCTCTACAGTACGTTCATATTGATAGGCATGCCCAATTTCTTCCGCGTGCACGGCGTGGGAACGTGGATATTTCTCGGCGTTACCGATATGGTTTTAGCCGTTTTCACGCTCTGGCTCTCGCTCAAACTGAGGAAAAGGATCGCTTCAACGGATTTTCGGGGCATATCGGATCTGCTGCGCGAGACTTTCAGTTCCCGCGGAGTTTTCGTATATGTTCTGGGCCTTGTAATATTCCTCGTTCCCTACATAGCGATTCAGATAAAGGGAGCGTCGGGCATTCTGGCCCACATTGTTCCCTATGAAGTTCCCCAGTGGGGCTGGGCTGTCATCATACTGTTTCTCATGTATCTGTACTCTTCCATAGGAGGACTCAGGGGCATTATGTACTGTGACGCGCTCCAGGGGGTCGTGCTGTTTACCGTTATATGGATAATGGCGTTTATCGTTCTGGATAACTTCGGAGGCATCGGAAAGCTGGTTCAGGCCGTGGCGGAGGAGGAACCCGCGCTGCTGTCCGCTCCCGGCCCCAAGGGGCTGCTGTCCGTTCAGTGGCTTATTGCGGGGTTCGTATCAATCGTGCTGCTGCCCGTGTCGCAGCCTCAGCTGACTTCCAGGCTCAGCATCCTCAGGGGTTTGAACGAGAGACGCAGAATTCCGGTTCTGCACGCGTCTTTCACCTTCCTGCTTCTCATAGCGGGGCTTATAATCGGGCTGTACGGCGCGGTCGCGATACCGGCCAAAACGGGTCCGGAGTTCATCGGCAAACTGATACTTGAACAGAATCCCGTTATAGGCGCCGTCGCCCTGATAGGCATTCTGGCGGCGGCCATGTCCACGTCCGATTCCCAGTTTTTCGCTCTCGGCTCCGAGATCAACAATGCTCTCGGCAGGTTCGCCAGAAAGCTGAAAGTATCTCCCATTGTTTTCGTGAAACTGGTCATACTGGTATTCTGCGTAGCCTCTTTCATCGTCGCCATGAAGAGTTCTCAGGGAATTATATCTCTTGCCGTGTCGGGATTCATGGGCACCGCTCTCATGGCGCCCATGGTTCTTACCGCGATTCTGTGCAAGGGAAGAAGCTTCAATTCCGTAATCCCGGTTGTGACGGTTGTCAGCCTAGTCGTGTTTTTAATGTCGCTTTTCGGACTCGTGCCGAAAATGATAGCGGGTTTGCGCATAGATCTTATCCTGCTCTCCGTCAATACGCTGGTTACGGTTTCGGTGGTTTCAGTTGAACTCGGAAAAAACCGGGGATCTTAGAAGCGGGGCCGGCTCCTGTTTCAATGCCGGCAGCGGGCCTCAGGCAGGTGGTTTAATCCGGGAATCAGAAGTCGGGCGGCAGGGATCTTGACATACGGCGGCTTCTGATTTTTCTGCATCCTATGTCCGAAAGAAGTGTTGAGCTTTCCGAATCTTTTCCCTCCGCGACCGGGGTTTACATAATGAAAGGGGCGGGCGGCGCCCCTGTCTACATAGGCAAGGCCAAGAACCTCCGCGCCCGGGTGACGTCCTATTTCCAGGGGGGAAGCGACAGGGGGCAGATACCGTACCTGGTAAGGGAAGTCGACTCGATCGACTACGTGGTGACGGAAAGCGAGAGCGAAGCCCTTTTCATTGAGAACTCCCTTATAAAGCGCCACAAGCCGAAGTACAACATACGCCTTAAGGACGACAAGACGTTCTCTTCCCTCCGTCTCTCCGTGGGAGACAGGTTCCCTAGGCTTTCGCGCACGAGGAGGGTGCGGGACGACGGGGCGCTTTATTTCGGCCCGTTCGCCTCGGGCAAGTTTCTGAAGAGCACGGTAAGCCTGGTCCACAGGCTTTTTCCCCTGAGGGACTGCACGCAGAGCAAGTTCGAGAGGCACAGCGCCCGCCCCTGTCTTAACTATTTCATGAAGCTCTGCTCGGGCCCCTGCGCGGGCAGGATCTCGGAGGAGGACTACGGGGAGCTCGCGCGCCAGGCCGCGTCGTTTCTCCGGGGCGAGAGAAAGAAACTCGTGAGAATGATAAGGGAGATGATGGAGAAAGCCTCGGAGGAGGGAAGGTATGAAAACGCCGCCTACTACCGCGACCAGCTGGCGGGCCTGAAGGAAAACGCCGACATAGAGAAGGTCACCTCCTCGAGGTTCGAGGACATGGACGCGGTGGGTTTTTACAGGGACTCCGGGAACTACGAGTTCACCGTGCTGCTCTCAAGGGGCGGCTCGGTGGTCGACAAGCTCGATTTTTCCGTGAAAAGCCCCCACGGCGACGAGGCGGAATGCGTGAGGGAGTTTCTCGGCAGGTTCTATTTCTCCGACCGCTACGTTCCGAAGAGAGTTCTCCTGCCTCTTTCCGTAAGGGACAGCGAGGGGTACTCGGAGTGGCTTACCGGGAAAAGGGGAAAGCGGGTTTACGTCGAGACCCCCAGGAGGGGTCCCAAGAGCGAACTCGTGCGCTTCGCGATGAAAAACGCGCGGGAGAGCTTTTCGAGAAAGGCCGAGGAAAAGGCAAGGCAGGGAACGCTTCTTCGGGGCATAAGAAAATCGGCCGGGATAAAGCGGGTTCCCTACGCGATAGAGTGCTTCGACGTATCCAACATCCAGGGGAGCCAGACCGTCGCCTCTCTGGTGAGGTTCAGAAACGCGAGGCCCGAGCGCGACAGGTACAGAAGGTACAGGATCACGGCCACCTCGGGCCAGGATGATTTCCGGTCGATGTACGAGGTCGTCTACAGGAGGGCCCTCCGCGCGGGGGATGACGGCTGGGACCTTCCGGATCTCATTCTTATAGACGGGGGCAAGGGACAGCTCAACGCCGCCCGCGCGGCGCTTCGGGACTGCGGCGTTGAGAACGAGGTCGATCTCGCCTCGATAGCGAAAACCGAGGGCCGGGGCGGAATCGACAGGATTTACGTGCACGGAAAGGGCGAACCCTGCGATTTCTCGTCGAACAAGAAGGGCGTTTACTTCCTGATGAGGGTAAGGGACGAGGCCCACCGCTTCGCGGTCACCTATCACAGGGAACTGAGGAAGGGCAGGACCCTGGCCTCGCAGATGGACGGCGTCCCGGGCATAGGGAAAAAAAGGAAGCTCCTGCTTCTTGACCACTTCGGAAGCGTGGAGAAGATAAAGGGGGCCACCGCCGAGGAACTCGCCTCCGTAAAGGGCATGACGAAACAGGCCGCGCGAAACGTAAAGGAGTTTCTGCGCTAGCCTGGCTTCGGGGCCCGGTTTTTCTCCATTCCGAAACGGCTGTTCCATTTACTAAATATATTGAGTAAAACAACTCATTGCTATGAGTAAAAAGACATTCGTTCGTCCGCACGCAAAGGAGCTGATCCGCCGTCTCCGGGAACCGCGGGGTTTTCTGCAGATCATTTCGGGAGCCCGGCAGGTAGGCAAGACCACCATGGTTACCCAGGTGGCGGAGTCGGTCGGTCTGCCCTGCAGCTTCGCCAGCGCCGACGTGCCCACGTTGCGCGGCGCGCAGTGGATCGAGCAGCAATGGGAGGCCGCGCGGCTGCTTGAGTCCGAGTCAGGGGGAGAGGGGGCGGTTCTCATCCTTGACGAAGTGCAGAAGGTGCCGCACTGGGCGGAAATGGTCAAGTATCTCTGGGACGAAGACTCGAGAAAGGGCCGGGAACTCAAGGTGGTGCTTCCGGGATCGGCTCCGCTTGCGCTCGGGCGCGGCCTGAGCGAAAGTCTTGCGGGCCGTTTCGAGCTTCTCCACCTTCCGCACTGGAGTTTTACCGAAATGCGGGAGGCTTTCGGCTTCACGCTTGACCGGTACCTGTTCTACGGGGCTTATCCGGGGGCCGCGCCGCTGGCGGAAGATCCGGACCGGTGGAAGAGCTACATCCGCGACTCTCTTATCGAAACTACCGTTTCGCGGGAGGTGCTGCTGCTTTCCCGGGTGGACAGGCCGGCGCTTCTGCGGCGGCTGCTTGAGCTCGGCTGCGCGTACTCGGGACAGATTCTTTCCTACACCAAGATGCTCGGACAGCTGCAGGACAGGGGCAATACCGTCACGCTCGCCCATTACCTTGATCTGCTCGGAGCGGCGGGGATGCTCGTCTGCCTGGGGAAATATTCGGGGACTAGGGTGCGGCAGAGAAGCTCCATCCCGAAGCTTCAGGTTTTAAATACCGCGCTTATGACGGCCTCTTCCCCGTTTACCATGGCGCAGGCGCTTGCGGACAGGGAGTTCCGGGGAAGGCTTGTCGAATCCGCGGTCGGGGCTCATCTGGCCAACGCGCAGGCCGCCGGCGCGTGCGAGGTTTTTTACTGGCGGGAGCGCAACCGCGAAGTGGATTTCGTCGTGCGCGCGGGAGACGCGCTGACCGCTGTCGAGGTGAAAAGCGGCCGGTCGGCCGGTTCGCTGCCCGGGATGGCCGCCTTTGGGAAAAAATTCCCGTCGGCGCGGAAACTCCTGGTGGGGGGAGACGGGATCGCGGTCGAGGAGTTTCTGTCGCGGCCGGTTGAGCGCTGGATCCGGCCGTAAGCGCCGGTTTTCCCGGCCGGGCGCGGCGGAACCGGATCCGTGCCGGCTAGTCCCGAAGGCAGAATTCGAGTATCGCCTTTCCCGCGTGAAGCTTGTTCTCGGCCTGCGTGAAGGCGACGCAGCCTGGGCTGTCCATTACTTCCGCGGTTATTTCTTCTCCCCTGTGAGCCGGAAGACAGTGCATTATCAGGGCTTTCTTGCGGCAGAGGGAAAGAAGTTCCCCGTTTATCTGAAAGGGCCTGAAAACCTCGGTTGCCTTTTTTTCCTCGCCCATGCTTACCCAGACGTCCGTATAGATCACGTCGGCGTCTCTTACCGCGGAGGCGGGGTCGTGGGTGACTTCAATTTCCGAGTTTCCGCGTTCCGCGGCCGCGGCCGTAATCGTCGGGTCGGGCTCGTGCCCCGGGGGAACCGCGACCGAAAGATGAAAGCCCATTATCGCGGAGGCGGCCACGAAGGAGTTGGCGATGTTGTTTCCGTCGCCGAGGAAGGCGAGCCTGAACTTCCCGGGGTCTATTCCCCGCTCCGAGATCGAAAAGAGATCGGAGATTATCTGCGTCGGGTGTTCGAGGTCGGTAAGGGCGTTTATCACGGGGACCGACGAGTTCTCCGCGAGTTCCGCGGCCTTTTCCTGTCCGTAGGTCCTTACTATTATCCCGTCAAGATAGGAGGAGAGTATCTTCGCCGTGTCGGCTATGGTCTCCCCCCTTCCGAGCTGGGTATCCGCCGGGTTCATGTAGATCGCCTGGGCGCCTAGGTCGAAAAGGCCCGCCTCGAAGGAAAGCCTCGTCCTGGTCGACTGCTTTTCGAAAAGAAGACCCACCGACATGCCCTCGAGGCTTTTAGGGCTTTCGCCCCGTTTCTTGAGTTCCTTCAGTCGGCCGGCGCGGCGGATTATTTCCCCGATCTCGTTTTTTTCAAGGTCCGAGACGGCGAGAAGATTCCTACCCATTTGAAACTACCTCCTCGATGGATTTCGTTATCGCGGCGACGGCGAAGTCGATCTCTTCCTCGCTCGTGTTAAGCGGAGGAAGAATCCGGAACACGCGCCCGACTGTGAGTATAACCAGAAGACCGTTTCTTACCGAAACCGAAAAGCAGTCCCGCGCGAAGTCCCCGTCCCGGAACTCAACCCCGATCATAAGCCCCTTTCCCCTTACCTCGCTTATGTGCCCGGGATATTTTTTCCGGAGGTCTTCAAGCCTGCCGAGAAAGTAGTCTCCGAGCTCTCCCGCTCTCTCGGCCAGGTTTTCCCCGAGTATCGTCTCGACCGCCGCGCGGGCGGCCCCCGCGGCCAGGGGATTTCCGCCGAAAGTGCTTCCGTGCGCCCCGGGAGTGAAGTGCTTCGCCGCGTCCTCAGTCGCCAGGACCGCTCCGCAGGGCACCCCGCCGCCGAGAGCCTTCGCGAGCGCCATTATGTCGGGCCTCGCGTCCTCGTGCTCGTAGGCGAACAGTTTTCCCGTCCTTCCCATGCCGACCTGTATCTCGTCGAGTATGAGCAGCATGCCGCCCTCCGAGCAGATCTCCCTTACCCGCCCGAGGTATCCCGGGGGCGGAACGATGACCCCGTTTTCCCCCTGCACCGGCTCGAGAATGACCGCGCAGGGGTTCGTCCCGGCGGCCAGCCGGGCGATCGCGTCGGGGTCCCCGTAGGGAGCGAAGTGGAATCCCTCGAGAAAGGGAGAGAATCCCTCCCTGTATTTTTCCGGTCCCGTGGCGCTAAGCGCACCGAAAGTCCTTCCGTGAAAGGCCCCTTCGGTCGAGATGACCGCGAATCTTCCGCCGTTTCGCGCCCCCCACCTCCTGGCGAGCTTTATCGCGCCCTCGACGGCTTCGGTTCCGCTGTTGCAGAAAAACACCCTGTCGGCGAACGAGTTCGATACGAGCGTCTCCGCGAGCGCGCTCTGGTTTTCTATGTTGAAGAGGTTCGAGGTGTGAACCAGCGTGGCGGCCTGGGACGTTATGGCTTCCGTGATCCTGGGGTGACAGTGTCCGAGGTTGTTGACGGCTATCCCGGTCGTGTAGTCGAGATACTTTTTCCCCTCCGTGTCCCAGAGCCACGAACCGCTTCCCTTCCGCATCGTTACGGGGAGGCGGCTGTAGGTCTCCATCAGGTATTTTTCCCGCGGGTCTTCCATCTTCCCCGTCCTCAAAGGGTTATCTCCGTGCCTATTCCAAGGTCGGTGAGAAGCTCGAGTATGAGAGCCCTTTTCACTCCCCCGTTTATTATGTGCACCTTGCCGACCCCTTCTTCCAGGGCTTCAAGCGCGCACATTACCTTGGGGATCATTCCGCTGCTTATCGTCCCGTTCCCGATAAGTTCCCGGGCCTGCTTTTTCGTCACGGAGGATATGAGCTTCCCTTCCTTGTCCAGAATGCCGTCGACGTTGGTCAGCAGTATGAGCTTCGCGGCGCGGAGCGCTCCCGCTATTTTCCCCGCCGCGTGGTCCGCGTTTATGTTGTAGGTGGTTCCGTCCTCCCCCCACCCTATGGGAGCTATGATCGGAATGACGCCCTTGTCCTCGAGCGTCCTGATTATCTCGGGGTTTATTTCCTTGACTTCGCCCACGTAGCCTAGGTCCGCGTCCCCGGGAATGTCCATGCCGTGCCCGGCGGCGAACTTCCGGAGGTCGAACTTCCTGGCCTTTATGAGCTTTCCCTCCTTGCCCGAGAGCCCCACCGTTTCCATCTGGTGGCGGTTTATCGACGTCACGATCTGCTGGTTTATCTTTCCGACGAGCACCATCTCGACCACTTCCATCACCTGCCTGTCGGTGACGCGGAGCCCGGCTATGAAGTCGGATTTTATTCCCATGGCGTCTAGGTGCTCCTGGATCTGGGGGCCGCCTCCGTGCACTACCACCGGCTTTATCCCGACGTACTTCATCAGTATGAGGTCCCGAACGAAATTCGAAAGATCCGCCCTGGCCAGGCTTCCGCCGTACTTGACCACGACGGTCTTGCCGTGAAAGGCCTCTATGTAGGGCAGGGCCTCGACCAGTATTTCCGCCCTCTGGGCTGAACTGCTCATGAAAAACTCCTTTCCGAGAAAAAAAACATTATATAGCAAGCGGGGTTTTTATTACAACACCCCTGATAATCATATATGGGAATCCGGGTTCCGGGACCGGGAAGGGGACGGCAGTCCCGGGGACTGAAAAACCTTTCTGAAGGCGCGGAAACGCCCTGCGGGCGGGGAAGGAGTTTCCGTCCCGTCCGCCCGCAGTTGCCGGCCCGTCAGCTCCTGTGCCTGTAAGTCAGCTGCACTCCGAAGGTCCTGCCCTTTGCGAGCGGCGAGAACGTTCCGCCGAGAGGCACCGCGAGCGCCGGCTTGCCCAGCGTGCCGGGCAGCTGGGTGTCGCCTCCATGCTTGACTTCGTCAAGCAGGTTCTTGCCGTAAAGACCGATGGAGAACCGCCCGTTTGCCGGGATGATGTCGATTCCGGCGTCAAGAATGTTCTGCTCCAGCAGGTAGCCCCTGTTGTCGTCGCTGAAGTATGACTTGTCGCGGTAGGCGTAGCTTACGCGGGATGTCATGCGTCCCCAGCCGACGGCTCCCGTGTCGTGAGTGAGTCCCACGCTGTAGGTCCACTTCGCGGCGCGGGGAAGCTCAAGAGCCTCGTCCTTCCCGTCAATGCTGCCGTCAAGATTCAGGTCATGTTTAACTTTGGTGTACTCCGGGTTCACGTACCCCACGGAACCGACCAGAAGCAGGTTCTCCGCGAGGGCGAACAGTCCGTCGAACTCAAACCCGTAGGTCTCGACGTCGGCGGTGTTGGTGATTACCTGTACCACGGTGAGTTCCGGGTCGGGAAAATTGATCTCCCTCTGCATATCGTCAATCATGTTGTAGAAAACCGCCCCGTAAAGCCTCCCCCGGTCCTTTGCGACCTTGAACCCGGCTTCGAAGCTGTCTATTTTCTCCTCGTCATAAGGTCCCGGAGAGTGAACGGGCGAGGCGTTGCGGAGGTTATAGCCCCCCGAGCGGAATCCCCTTGTCCAGTGCCCGTAAACGTTGGCCCCGTCGCTTATGTAATAGGCGGCGCCGAGTTTCGGCGACCAGCTGTGCCAGGTCTCGTTGCCCGTAAAGTCAGACTCGCAGGCCGGGCCTTCCACGATGTTGCAGGCGGGCGCAAGCGACGCGGGGGGAGTCTTGGTGGCGATCAGGACTATGTCGGCCTCTCTTTTGTCGCGCGTGTACCTCGTTCCCGCGGTCACGGTCAGCCGGCTCGTGAGGTCGTAATCCAGGGACAGAAACAGGCCCAGGGTCTCGATGTCGTAATTCCCGCCTCCCGCCTGGGAGATGTCCGTCCCGGGCGGCAGCGGCTGGCCCGACTGCGCGAGAGCGTAGGTGAGAAGGGAGCGGCGCTCGTGGTAGCTGATTTCGTTTGCAAAATAGTAGACTCCCGTGGTCGCGTGGAGTCTTTCGAAAAACCTGCCCGCGTAGCGAAGCTCGTTGCTCCACTGGCTGTATTCGGTCCATGCCTCCGCGTGGAGGAGGTCAAGAGGCGAGGCATCGAGATCAAGCGCGGAGAAGGTTTCAGAATCCCGCCAGCCGAAGATGTTGGTTATCGTGCCGCCGCCGAAGTCCACGTCCCAGTCCATCCGGGCGGTAAAAAAGTGGGCGTCGTTTTCTCTTCTGCCTTCCTCGTCGATACTGAAGTCGTGACTGTCGCGGTCAAAGTCGGCGATTGCGTTTGTGGAACCGAATCCGTTCGTGTGGCTCTGCGCCGCCGGGCCGTCGCCGTCTGTGCTCTCGTACTGATAACGCAGCACGAAGCTCAGGTCGTCCGTGGGGTCCCAGGTGAGCACCGGCCGCACCATCCGGACATCGAGTTCGCCGAAGGCTTCTCCGGTGTGGAGGTTCTTGAACCAGCCGTTATCCCGGTTCGTGTACGCGGTTATCCGGGCGCCGACGGTATCGCTCAGGGGTCCTCCCACGGTGCCCATGTAGTAGCTGTTCAGGCTTTCTCCGCCTCCCTCAAACGAGGTGCGGACGGACATCTCGAGCCTGTCGCCGGGTTTTTTGGTGTTTACCAGTATGGCGCCTCCGGTCACGTTGCGGCCGAAAAGCGTTCCCTGGGGACCTCTCAGCACCTCAATGCTGTCGATGTCGAACGTGTCGAACAGGGTGCCGTTCGTGGCTCCGAGGTACACGCCGTCCACGAACACCCCCACGGTCGGATCTACTGACGGTATCGAGCTGTTTATCCCGAGGCCGCGGATCGAGAAGTTGGCGATTCCCCCAACCGTGCCGATGTCGTCAAGCGCGACGTTGGGCATCCGCACCGCGAGACTTTCGATGTTTCTTACCTTGAGAGCGTCGATCTGCTCGGAGCTGAAATGCGTTACCGAGAGCGGAACGTTCTGGATAGGCTCCTCCCGCTTCCGCGCCGTGACCGTGATTTTTTCAAGCAGGGCGCCGCTTACGCTGAACGCGTCCTGGGCGTTTGCCGCCACGCCGCTTATGAGAGCAAGAACCGCGCCCGCGGCGAAAGCTCCCAGAAGCGCCTTTAACCTGGATTTGGATTTTCTTCGAACCATTTAGATGCCTCCCTCTTTTTTTTCGATAGCATGGCCGGCGGTTTGCCGCTGCGGCCCGGCGGCTTTTCAGCCTCCCCGTTAATATCCCATTATAGCATGAATTAAGCCGCAATTGTACGACTTTTCAAGGAATGTCCGCCATGGGACCGCTCGCGCTCAGAGAAGTCCCAGAGCTTTTCTTTCCCGCCTCCCCGTCTCCCTCACCCTTACCCGGAACCGGAGTTCGACTTCGGCTCCGTCCCCGTAGAAGCTTCCCGAAACTGGGGCGATGAGCCCGTGGGTGGGACCGCTTGCGACCGCGACGTGGCGGTCCGAGACCGCGAGACCCGAAGAAGGATCATAGCCCCTCCATCCCCCGCCCGGTATGTAGACCTCGGCCCAGGCGTGAAGCTCGTCTCCCCGTTCTCTCCTCGCACTAAGCGCGTAGCCGCTTACGTGCCTGCACGCAAGGCCCGCCGAGCGGCAGACGGCGGCGAAAAGCTCCACGAGATCTCTGCAGGACCCCTTTTTTTCCCTGAGGGTTCTCTCCGCCGGCCAGGGGCCGCCCCGCTCCCTCGCGACGTGGGGGAAGTTCTCGTGTATGCGCTCGCAGAGCGAGAGAACGAACTCCGTGGTCGTTCCCCGTGTCTGCGAGAGAATCGTTTCGCGAAGCGGAGAGACCGCCAGCGCCGTTTTTCTGCCGACCGCAAGGTAGGGGCGCAGCGCCGCCTTCTGCTCTCGGGGGTACTCCATCGGCAGCTCGAGGAACCTTGCGTCTGAAACTATGAAGTCAAAGGGGTTTTCCCGGAGCGTCTCGACGACGCAGCTTGTGTCGATCGTGAGGCTTTCTGACTCGCCCGTGAACCAGAGGGTGACAGTGGTGTTCCCGTCAAGGTCCGAGTTCACGCTCCTTCCCGCTTCTGGGGGATCCGCCGCGAGCGAGAACATATGGGTCATCTGCCCCCCGTCGTCTCTCGGGCGGAGTCTCACTGTGTGAGGGGCCAGCACCACTTTTTTCCCGTAGGAGTAGGTCGTGTTGTGATCTATGCTAAGCAGCACTTTTCGGGCTTCTGTCAAGAATTTTTCTTACCCATTCGGCGGGCATTTCCTCGGCCGATTTCCTGAGCCTCTCCTGCCACCACTCGGATATGTCCGCCAGCTCGTTCTCGTTGAACCTGTACTGCTCGAGGGAGAATGAATTGTTCCTGTAGACTATGATGTCTATCGGGAAATCTACGTCTATGGCGTTTATGCGGCTCGAGTCAAACGCGAGATACGCGATGCGGAGCGCGACGTCGAGCCCGGTGTCGTAGGTAAGTGTTCTCTTTATTATCGGTTTTCCGTATTTCGACTCGCCTATTATGACGTAGGGGGACGTGGTCCCCACGTTGATCCAGTTCGCCTGGGGATAGACGAGGAAAAGCTGGGGCTCGGGATCGTTTTCCAGCTGCCCTCCTATTATGGAGTAGATGTTGAAGGGAATTTTCGACTCGGAAAGGGCCTCTCCGTCCTCTTTTTTCACCCGCCGAAGCTCCCTCGAGAAAAGATTGACGGCCTTGTAGAGGCGGTCGAGCGGCTCCGGGGAGATCTCGAGGGCCTCGTCAAGGTAGGTGATAGCCTTGTCCCGGGCGGAGCGGAGTCCCGAGGTCATGAGGAAAAAGGAGTTCTCCCCGGCCCTGTGGGTGGTGACCTTCTTTGCCCGTACGGCCTCGTTTCCCGTTATTATGAGGTTGTCGGCAAGCCCGATTATCCCTTCCTTGAGTCTCATCCCAACGCAGAAAGTCATCTGTTCTCTCCCTCTTCAGATATCGTCAAAGCCCTGAAGGACGCCGTCCGTTATGCCGTAGCCGAAGTAATCGTCGTATATGCGGTTTCCGACCTCGTTTATGTGGGACTGGAAGCTGCTCAGGTACTCGTGCATTCCGCGGTTTATTATCTCCCCGACGCTTGTGAACCGGAGATCGGAAAGAAGCCTCCCCATCTCTTTTTCGGTCTCGTTGTTGTAGGAGCCCGAGGGGCTGTTCGATATGCAGTGAAGCGACTCGTCTGCCCGCGCGACGCAGTAGATTATCGAGCGGGGAAACTGGTTGTCGAGGATGAGGAAGTCAAGCACGTTGCCTATGGATATCTGCTGGTGCTTCGCTTTGTAGGTCTCAAGGGCGCTTGTCGACTTGAGAAGGGCTATCCACTGCATGTTGTCTATCGACGTTCCCACGAGCTCCGCCTTGGGGAGCAGGGTGTAGTACTTGACGTCGAGGATCCTGGAAGTGTTGTCGGCCCGCTCCATCTGCTTTCCGAGCTCCGAGAAATGCCACGCCTCGCCGTGGGATATGCTTATGTACCCGGACCCGTGAAAAAGAAGGCTCTGCACTTTCGCCACCTCGCAGAACTTGCCGGGGTTGTCGAGCAGCTTCTGCCTGGCGTCCTCGCTGTTCAGCCTGTGGTAGAAGCGGTTTATGAGAAGCCACATCTCCGAGGAGATTATCTCCCTCACGGAGCTTGCGTTCTCGCGGGCGCGGTTTACGCAGGAGATGATGGAGTTTGGGTTGTTGCGGTCGAGGACCATGAAGTTTACCACGTTCTCCCGGGTCGTGCTTTCATAGAGGGTCCTGAAAAGCGCCATGTCTCCCGTCACCTTCACTATGGGGTCCCATTCCTGCTCGACCGAGTCGTGGGTGTCGATGGCGAGGCCAAGGTTTACGCTTATGAGCCTCGCGGTGTTCCCGGCGCGCTCGGCGTAACGGCTCATCCAGTATATGGATTCTGCGACGCGGCTTAGGATTTTGCGCCTCCTTTGCCGCCGGAGTTCTTCGCGGGAGCTAGCACCCAGGTGTCCTTGCTTCCGCCTCCCTGGGAGGAGTTCACTATCATCGAACCTTTCCTGAGCGCCACCCTGGTAAGGCCCCCGGGCAGGACGAATATTTCCTTTCCGTAGAGAATGAAGGGCCTGAGGTCGACGTGGCGTCCCTCGAAATGATCGTCCACTATCACGGGAGCCCTGGAAAGCGCCATGGTCTTCTGGGCTATGTAGTTCCTGGGATCGGCCTTTATGTCCTTTCTCGCCTGGGCGAGCTCCTGCTTCGTCGCCTTCGGCCCGAACACTATCCCGTACCCCCCGGATTCGTTAGCGGGCTTAACGACCAGCTTCTCTATGTTGTCGAGCACGTACTTCCTTGCCTCGTCCTCCTCGCAGATGTACGTCGGCACGTTGGGGATTATGGGATCTTCTCCCAGGTAGTACTTTATTATCTTCTCGACGTAAGCGTATATTATCTTGTCGTCTGCCACCCCTCCCCCGGGGGCGTTGGCTATGGCGACGTTTCCGGCCTTGTACGCGCTGAAAAGCCCCGGAACCCCGAGCACCGAATCCGGGCGGAACACCTGGGGGTCGAGGAAGTTGTCGTCTATCCTCCTGTATATGACGTCCACTTTCTCAAGCCCCTTCGTGGTCTTGAGGTAGACGAAGTTTTCGACCACGACGAGATCCCTTCCCTCGACGAGCTCTATTCCCATCTCCTTTGCCAGAAACGAATGCTCGAAGTAGGCCGAGTTGTAGATCCCCGGGGTGAGAAGCACCACCTTGGGGTTGGCCGTCCTGTCCGACATCAGGTACTGGAGGGTGTCGTGGAGGTGGAGCCCGTAATCGCTTATGGGCATTATCTCCACGGTGCCGAACACCTTGGGAAACGTGCGCTTGAGCAGCTCGCGGTTCTCAAGCACGTAGGAGACGCCGGAGGGGGAGCGCAGGTTGTCCTCGAGGATGTAGAAGTTTCCGTCCGAATGCCTTATGAGGTCGGTTCCCGTGATGTGGCACCAGATTTTCTTCGGCGGGGAGAAGCCGACGCAGTCGAGGCGGAACTCCCTGCTCGAGAGGATGAGTTCCTTGGGCACGACCTTGTCCCTCAGGATCTTCCGGTCGTTGTATATGTCGTCTATGAAGAGGTTCAGCGCGTGGATTCTCTGCTTGAGGCCCCTTTCTATGAGCTCCCAGTCCTCGGCCGACACTATCCTCGGGATTATGTCGAAGGGGAAGATGTTCTCCTCGGCCGCCTTCTTTTTTTCCGAGTAGAGGGTGAAGGTGACTCCCATCTCGAACAGGTTCATCTCGGCCGCCTTCTGCCTTTCGACGATCTCTCCGTCAGAAAGGCTCTCTATCCTGTCGGTAAGAAAGCGGGTCCACTCGTGCGGGGTGGCGTTATCCCTGAACACCTCGTCGTAAAACTCTTCCGTGTCGTAGTTTTTGAAATCCATTTCGGTTCCGAGGAATTTTTTCGAGAAATTTAACCAAAAGCGAGGATTATGACAAAAGTGTTTCGGGCATGTTAATGTGCGGATTGTGTTTTTGAGACGGCTCAGTATCTTACCATCCCATGAAGAATGATTACCGTTTCATGAATGAGGTTCTGCGTATCATCTCCGGAGCGCTGAACCTTGATATCGACAAGGTCAGAAACTACACGGAACTTCTGGCCGAGAAGCTGGAAAAAGAAGGGGAAGAAGTTCTGTCCAGGCGTTTGAGGGAACTGCTTGAAGAACCCGGTCGCTATATACGTCCCGCTGACACCGATTTGCTGGACGAGGCTTTCAGAAAGCGTGCCCGCGAGGCCGATCCCAAGAATCTTGGAGGAGCATGGCCGGGCGATGAACCGATTGAAGAACTTTTGGCCGAGCTTGATTGACTTGTCAGGCGTTTTTTTCTTCCGCGCGCGCTATTGCTTGGCGATACTTTGCTTCTCTTGATAGCCAGAACTCCGCGCTGCTGCCGAGAACCCGTTCCAGTTGAAGTGCGGTATTTTTTGTAATCGCCGCCTTACCCCGTATAAGCCGGCTTACGTGCTTTATTGTATAGCCGGTGCGACGCGCGAACTCGGACTGTGTCCAGTTTTTTTCTTCCAGAATATCCAGAATCGTATCTCCCGGCGGCGGCAGTGGCCATTCCGGTTCAAACCGATCAAGATTTTCAGTCATGATAATCTCCGATAAATACAATCTCTGTTGATTTAACTTCTCTCCAGCTTATGTTTTCATCCGCCAAGACTTTCGGACGAAGGCAGCAGTTCCTCCGTCACGTAAATCCTGTAGACCGGGTGCAGTTTGCCTCCTTTGACCAGAGCACGCGGTCCTGAACCGAAATTGACTGCGGACTTGTCCAGGTATTTGAGCCAGGAGTGAGAATGTCTGTCGGCGAACACGAAAAACAGGCGTTTTACCTTTACGCTTCGGCAGATGCGCAGCAGGGACGCCAGATTCCCGGGCCGCAATGTCGCGAGCCCCTGGAAAACCATATTCAGATTGTCAAAGCCCGCTTCGCCGCGCAGGTCGTGCAGCGCTTCAAGTATTGCGCGCTCGGGAGAGGATACCTTGATCGGCCAGCGCCAGGGACTTACCGTCGGCTCGGCGCCGTTGTCCGTTTCGCCGGCAAGCTCAACGCCCTCGTTTTCAATGCCCGCGGTGTCGTTGCCGAACAGGGAGCGCGATTGAACGATGAATCGGGTTTTGACCGGCAGACGTCCGAACCAGGACGGAACCTCCCCGTACAGATATATATCGGGGTCGCCCCCCAGCCGCAGGTAATGCGAGTAGCCGTGAAATGCAAGCGCGCTGAGCCCGCCCAGATGAACGCCGTAGCCCATGATGCTCTGGATGGATATGAGAGGCATCTGCCACTCCCAGGGCGTCGGAACGGAAAGTGCCGGCAGGGGACGGCGATAGACTCCCCGAGTCAGTTTTTCAAGCCACCCTCGCTTTACGTAGCCGTGTGTTGACTTTGAGTCTATGCCGTGGCCGCGGAGCCATACGGCGTCAACTATGAAACCGGGCGGGACATTGTCTATGAGATTTTTCAGTCTTGATTTTCTTTGACTATTCATAACCATGTATTTTACATATTCTTAAAATTCTGGCGATATTTGATAACGCCTTCCTTCATCTGAAAATTCACGCCAGCGCGTATTCGGAGTTAAATGGGTAAGCGGGCCGCAGGCGGGACATGTCTCCCGAATACTTTCTTACAGTATGTACCTGCTTAGGTCCCTGTCCTTGACGATGTCGGCTATTTTCTCCTCGACGTAGTTTTTGTCTATGGCGAATTTCTTCTCCTTCATGTCGGGAGCGTTAAAGGAGATTTCGTCAAGCAGCTTCTCGAGAACGGTGTGAAGCCTTCTGGCTCCTATATTCTCGGTGGAACTGTTAACCTCGGCCGCGGTCTCGGCTATTTTTTCCACGGCCTCGTCGGTGAACGAGAGTTTTAAGTCCTCGGTCCTCATAAGCTCTGTGTACTGTTTTATGAGCGCATTTTTCGGTTCGGTGAGGATGCGTATGAAGTCGTCTTTGGTGAGCGCCTCAAGCTCGACCCTTATCGGGAAGCGTCCCTGGAGCTCGGGTATGAGATCGGACGGCTTCGAGACGTGAAACGCCCCGGCTCCTATGAAAAGTATGTGGTCGGTCCTCACCATCCCGTGCTTCGTGGTGACGCTGCTTCCCTCGATTATGGGGAGAAGATCCCTCTGCACCCCTTCCCTTGAGACGTCGGGACCGGAGACGCCGTTTTTCCCGGCGACCTTGTCTATCTCGTCTATGAAGATTATCCCGGAGTTCTCGGTTCTCTCCAGGGCGAGCTGCGTGACCTTGTCCATGTCTATGAGCTTCCGGGCCTCCTCCTCGGTGAGGATATCCATGGCTTCTGGAACCTTCACCTTCCTTACCTTCGATTTCTTCGGCATTAGGCTTCCGATCATCTCGGAGATGCCGGGGTCCATCTCCTCCACCCCCGCCTGGCTGAACACCTGAATGGGAAGGGACCTCGCCGTTATCTCTATCTCGACCTCCCTGTCGTCAAGCTTTCCGTCCCAGAGAAGCTTCCGCATCTTCTTCTTGGTCTCGCTCATTTTCCTCTTTGCCTCCTCCACGTCCTCCTCCGCCCCGGTTACGGGGCGCGTCGGGACGAGCAGGTCGATGAGCTTGTCCTCGGCAAGGTCCCTCGCCCTCGTGTTGACCGAGAGGGTCTCCTCCTCCGTCACCATGTTGACGGCTATTTCCGTGAGGTCCCGTATCATGGACTCGACGTCCCGGCCCACGTAGCCGACCTCGGTGAACTTTGACGCCTCCACCTTTACGAACGGGGCCTGGGCGAGTTTCGCGAGGCGCCGGGCTATCTCGGTTTTCCCCACGCCGGTGGGTCCCATCATGAGTATGTTCTTGGGGGATATCTCGTCTCGAAGCTCGGGCGACACCTTCTGCCTTCTCCACCTGTTGCGAAGCGCCACCCCCACGGCCCTTTTGGCCATGTTCTGCCCGACTATGTACTTGTCCAGTTCCGATACTATTTCCCTCGGCGTGAGGTAGGATTCCCGGGACATCTATTCTATCTCCTTTATCGATATGTGGCTGTTCGTGTAGATGCAGATTCCGGCCGCGATCTCAAGCGAGTGTTTGACTATCTCCGGGGCGGAAAGCTCCGAGTGCCTGGCAAGCGCCAGCGCCGCCGCCTGGGCGAACGGGCCTCCAGAGCCTATGGCTATCACGCTCTCGTCAGGCTCTATTATGTCCCCGCTTCCCGAGATTATGAGCATGGTCTCCGAGTTGGCGACTATCAGCAGGGCCTCGAGCCTTCTCAGGATCCTGTCGGTTCTCCACTCCTTCGCGAGCTCCACCGCGGCGCGCTGGAGATTGCCCCTGAATTCCTCGAGCCTGCCCTCGAACTTGTCGAAAAGCGTCATCGCGTCCGCCGTCGAGCCCGCGAACCCGGCGCATATCTTCCCGCCGTACATCTTCCTGATCTTGTCCGCCTTGTGCTTTACCGCGGTTGCTCCCATGGTCACCTGGCCGTCGCCCCCGAGGGCCACCCGGCCGTCCTTGCTGACGCATAGTATCGTGGTTCCGTGAAACTGGCTCATGGTCTTCTCCTCTTCCACCCGGCGCCCCTAGGCGTTCGGGTGGGTCTTGTCGTATACCTCCATTATCCGCTCGACCGAGAGGTGGGTGTATCTCTGGGTGGTCGAGAGGCTCGCGTGGCCGAGCATCTCCTGGATCGCCCGCAGGTCCGCGCCGCCCGCGAGCAGGTGGGTGGCGAACGAGTGGCGGAGCACGTGGGGGCTCACGTTTTTCGATATCCCCGACACAAGGCCGTACTTCTTTATTATCCGCGCGAGGCTTCTCGTGGTTATCCCGCCTCCCCGGGAGTTAAGGAATATGCGGTCCGACGCGGGCTTTAGCTTCTCCCTTACGTCTAGATACTCGCCGAGGGCTGAGAGGGCCTTCGATCCCACGGGAACGATTCTCTCCTTGTTCCCCTTTCCGCGAACCCTTATCACGGCCTCTCCCATGCTGAGGTCGGCGAGAGCCGCGCCCGCGAGCTCGCTCACCCGGAGGCCGCTTGAGTAAAGAAGCTCGAGAATGGCCCTGTCCCGCACGCGAAGCGGGCTCCGCTCCGGATCCTTAACGTCGACGAGACTGAACACCTCGTCCACGCTCAGAAACACGGGAAGGCGCTTTTCCTTCCTGGGGGTGCGCACGAGTTTCGCGGGGTTCTTCGCCGCGAGCCCCCTCCTTACCAGGTAGGAGAAAAAGGACCTTATCGCCGATACTTTTCTCTCTACCGAGGATGGGGAGTTCTTTCCGTAGAGCGCGGAGACGTACGCGTTTACGGTCGCCGCGTCCGTGTCTTCGATGCTTTTCCCTTCCTTCAGGAGAAAATCGCGGAAATTCTCAAGATCCCCCCTGTAGGCCTTTACCGTGTGTTCCGAGTAGTTTCTTTCGTCCGAGAGGTGCCTTATGAAGCTTTCGAGCAGTGCGTTCATCTGTACTTCAAATATATACGCTCATTCGCTTTGGACAAGGGACGGGAAAGTATTGCCGGGGGCGGGCGGCGCCCGCCCGGTCTTTGCCGCGGGACGCCCGGGGGGAGCGGAACGGTTTATAAATGCTATGCTTATGGCCCATGCGATGGAACTGGCAGCGGCCCGAGTGGCCCGATTTTACCTGGGAACCGGAACTTCTGGAGGGCGCGGAGCGTGATTTTCTGCGCGGGACGGACCTGCTTTCCGAGGCTTACGGGCGTCTCGGCGGAACATGAGCGGGACCGGCTCAGGGTGGAGATCATAGCCGAAGAAGCCCTCAGGACTTCCGAGATCGAGGGGGAGTACCTTGACCGCGAGAACCTGCGGTCGGCTCTTCGCCGGCGTTTCGGCCTGGCGGCGGACGGCCGGAAGGCGATTCCCGCCGAAGAGGGGATCGCCGATCTCATGGTCGACCTATGCGGCACCTGCGAAGATGAGCTTTCCCACGAGACGCTTTACCGCTGGCACAGGATGCTCACGCTCGGGCGCACCGACCTCAGGTGCGTTGGCCGTTACCGCGAGCACAAAGTCGCGGTGGTCTCCGGGTATCTTCACAGGCCCACGATTCATTTCGAGGCGCCTCCCCCGGAGCGGGTGAAGCGGGAAATGGAAGGGTTTGTCCGCTGGTTTAACCGGAGCGCCCCGGGCGCCGAGGCGCCCCTTCCGGCGCTTGCACGCGCCGGCGCGGCGCATCTTTATTTCGAGTGCGTCCACCCGTTTGAGGACGGAAACGGCCGCGTAGGCCGGGCGGTGTCCGAAAAGGCGCTTGCCCAGTCCCTCGGCCGCCCCACGCTGGTCGCGCTCGCAACCGTGATCAGCGGGAAAAGGGGTGCCTATTACGGGGGCCTCGGGGAGAGCAACACGGAAACCGAGATAACAGGCTGGCTCTCCTATTTCGCCGGCACCGTGCTTGACGCGCTTTCGTATACGCGGAACTACATGGAATTTCTTACAGAGAAGGCCGGGCTGCTCGAACGCATTCGGGGGAAAATGAATCAGCGGCAGGAAAAATGCCTTCTTCGGATGTTAGAGGAGGGCCCCGGGGGCTTCACGGGAGGCCTGAGCGCGGAGAACTACATGAGCATCACGAAGGCCGCGCGCACGACCGCCGCCCGCGACCTCTCGGACCTGGTCTCCAAAGGCGCGCTCGCGAAAACCGGGCGGGGCAGGTCCGCGCGCTACCATCTGAATATCGATTCGGAAATTTAAGGCCGGATTCCGGATTCCGCGCTTTTTCGGCGGCGCCGGCAGAAAGAAAACAGCCGGGACTTTGTCAGCCTTCGCCGAACATGTCCGGGTCGAGACTGGCTGCCCGGGCGAAATCCTCCTCCGCTTCCTCTTTCCTGCCGGCACGCTCTTTCGCCGTCGCCCTCATTTCATAAGCCAGGGCCGAATCGGGGTTCAGGCCGATCGCCGAGTCGAGATGGGCTATCGCTTCTTCATACATTCCGAGACCTATCTTCGCAATCCCGAGGTTAAGATGGTCCGAATCCTTTTCCCCGCTCGCGCTCATCGCCCGGTCAATATCTTCAATGGCTTCCTTGTAGCGTCCGATGGGGATTTGCGTGAATCCGCGGCCGCGGTATGCCTCCGCCGAATCAGGGTCCAGGCTGATCGCGCTGGTAAAATCGTCCGCCGCTTTCTCAAACTGCATCAGGTCCATTCTGACGAATCCCCTGTTTTGATAGGCTTCGGCCATCCCGGGGTCGAGACTGATTGCCCTGTCGAAGTCGGCTATGCCCTCTTCGTGAAGCCCGAGGCACGTCTTGGCGAACCCGCGGTTGCTGTAGAAATCGGGCGAGTCGGGATCAAGGCGTATGGCTTCGTCGTAATCTTTTACGGCTTCTTTGTCGAGGCCGAGGCTGTGCTTCGCGATGCCGCGGTCATTGTAGAGACTCCCCAGGCCGGGTTCCAGGCGTATGGCCTCGTCGTAATCCTCGACCGCCTCCTCGTGGCGCCCGAGGTTGTCCTTGGCGAGGGCCCTGGCTCCGTAGGTTTCCGGGTTTTCGGGAGACAGCGCTATCGCCCTGTCGAAGTCGGCGACGGCTTCCTCGTAACGGTTCACGGCGGCCTTGGCGATGCCCCTGTCCAGGTATAAAACTGCCAGGCCGGGTTCCAGGCGTACGGCCTCGTCGAAATCCGCGATCGCCTCTTCGTAGCGTTGCAGTTCCTCTCTCAGCACGGCGCGGTTGTGCCAGGCCGAGGGATTATCCGGGTCGAGGCGCAAGGACATATCCAGGTCGTCGAGAGCTTCATCGAAGAGGTCAAGGCAGCCCTTGGCGATTCCCCGTCCCTGGAAGGCCTCCGCGGAGCCGGGATCAAGGCGTATGGCCTCGTCGAAATCCGCGATCGCCTCTTCATGGCGCCCGAGGCAGGTTCTGGCGAGCCCCCGAAGTTGGAGCGCCGCCGTGTCCGTCGGGTCAAGACTGATTGCCCTGCTGAGGCTGGAGACGGACTCTTCGTACTGCCGCATGTCCGGGGCCTCTTCGGGTACGGCCTCGCGGCTGGCGTCCGGGTCGCGTAGCGGCTGTCCGGCCCGGTCCTTGTCCGCCGTCGGCGATTTTCTTCCGCCGCTTCCGCCGCCCTTCTTCCCGCTTCTCCGCGGCGCCTCGGCTTTTTTCTGGCTTTTTTTCTTCTTCATTTCCGTTTCCTCCTGTTGCGGGTATCGAGCGTCAGTCCTCCCGCGGCCGGGAATCATTCCGCGATGATTCCCCGTGCGTGTTCAAGCAGCGCCTCCGCCTCCGCAAGTTCATCCGGAGACCTCCCCGCCGAGTCCCCGCCTTCCGGGTCGCAGAGCCGCAGAGCCCTGTAGTAGAGGTCGGAGGGAAGAAACTCCGTTTCGGCGAGACGTTCGCATATTTCGCCCGGGGTCTCCTCCGCGTCCCGCGGGGAGTATCCGTCGGCGGGAGCCAGCGCGCCTAGAGCCTTGAGCGCCAGGGAGGCGATCTCTTCCGCCTGCGCCGCCGCCTCGGCTCCAAACCCTCCTCCGGCAAGCAGTTTCGCCATCCGCTGCTGGCGGTCCGCCGACTCAAGCAGCCGCAGCGCCTCATCCCGTTTCCGCTCCTCCTGGTCCTCCCCTTCTCCGGCTTCGTAAAGGACGCGCAGGCGGCCCGCGGAGAACGAGAGATGCCCCGCGGCCTCAAGACGCCTGATCGTCTCGTAGCTCTCGCGGCTTATGAACTCGACCGCGAGTCCCCGTTCCTCGTCAAAAGACGCCGTCTCCCTGTCTGCGTCCTCGACCACCGCCAGGATTGACTTTCCGCCGCCCTCGGCCCGCCTGAGTTCGGCCATGACGAGCCCGGGGCCCAGGCGTTCGCGAAGGGCCGAAACGGCGGTCTCGGCGGGGTCTTCCCTCCTCGCGGCATCCTCCGTCTGCTGATCCATGACCTTCTCGAGCCTTTCGAGAAAGGCCTTGCGTCCCGTGGGGATGTCGAGTTTTTTGGCGTCTCCCCGCTTGTCGACGACCGCGTCGGCAAGCGCCTGCTTCTGCTCGAGGAGGTAGAGCATGCGGTGCTCTATGGTGTCCCGGGCGACAAGGTTGACGACGGTGACCGACCTCGACTGGTTTTTCCTCCACGCGCGCGCGATTCTCTGCTCCAGCCTGGCGGGATTCCACGGCAGATCGAGGTTGATCACGGCGCTTGCCACCTGGAGGTTGAGTCCCGTGCCCCCGCTTTCCGAGGAAAGAAACAGCCGGCACGCCGGGTCGCGCTTGAACCGGTTTATCTCGGCGCGGCGGCGGTCCTGGGAAACCGAACCCGTGTGAAGCGCGAACTCCGTGTCGAGTTCGCCGAGACGTTCCCGCACGAGATCGAGCATGCGCACCCACTCGGAGAAGATGATGATCTTCCGCGCCGCGTCCTCGAGCATCTCCTCAAGCACCTTCTCAAGCTCTTCAAGCTTCGGGCAGTCGCGCACCTCGGGATCCAGTATGTAGGGCGTATCGCACGTCATCCGCATCCGGGCAAGCTCCATCTGAAGGCGCTTGAACTCCTCGGGGGTGAGGGGCCTGCTTTTCGCCCTGGCCGCTATTCTCATCATGTTGTACTCGTAGTCCTCGTACCTTGAGCGCTGCTCCCCGGTCATCTCGGTGAAGTAGTTGTTGAGGGTGCGGTCCGGCAGGTCGTCCTCCACGTCGTCCTTGCGGCGGCGGAGCATGACCGTCCGGACGCGTTCGGAAAGCCTGTCGAGATTCTGGTATCCGGCGGGGCGTCCGCGGTCGTCGAGGACGTAGTAGTCCCTGTTGAAGCGGAACAGAGGGCCGAGGATCTTCGGGTCGAGGTATTCGACGATGGAGTATATCTCGTCGATGCGGTTCTCAAGGGGCGTTCCGGTAAGGACGAAGGCGAAGCGGCTTCGCAGGCGTTTCACGGCCGCCGCGGTCTTCGTGCGCCAGTTCTTTATGCGCTGCGCTTCGTCGAGTATGACGACGTCGGGGTCGACGACGCGCTGTATGTCGTCCCCGTCGGACATCACCTGCTCGTAGTTAACAAGCGTGAAGAAGGCCCCCTCGGCGTACTGGTCCAGGCGGATCTGCCTGCGGCCGGAGACGACCCGCGAGGAAAGACCTTCGGTCGCCGCCTCTATCTGCTCTTTCCACTCGGACTTGAGCGACGCGGGGCACACGACGAGAACCCTCTCTACGGATTCGAGTTCGCGCAGCAGCACGCACGCCGCAAGCGCCTGGACCGTCTTGCCGAGACCCATGTCGTCGGCGAGAAGTGCCCGCTCCCCGAACACGAGGTGAAGCATGCCGTCGCGCTGGTAGGGGAAAAGCGGGAAGCGCAGCACGTCGAGCGTTCTCTGTCCCTTCTCGACGTCCCTGAGAAACCTCTCCCGCCGCCTCCGCGCGCGGTCCCTGTCGCCGCGGCGCCTGACGTGCCGCTCGAAAAGACCCGAGACCCGGAGGGCCCCGGGATCTGCGGCTTCAAGTTCGCGAAGAGCGGCAAGGGCCTTCTCCGCGCCGTCCCCGCGGAGTGCGTCCGCAAGCCGCCTGATCCGTTCCTCGGTCCCGGGCGGAGGCGGTTCCGCCGGCCACCTTGCCGAAACGGAAGCTTCATCCCACCCCGGAGAGAATATCTCCACCCGCCCGGGGCCCGCCTTCGCGGCGGCGGCGAAGGCTCTGCGGCCGCCTTTTTTCAGCCGGTGAAGCACTCCCTCTATGTGCTTGCAGGTGCCGAGGCCGTTTATCTCGAAATCCCGGCAGGGACAGGAGTTGTCCATCCCTTCAAGGTCCCGGATCTCGACCGAGTAGACGCCGCCGCTTGCCGACCTCACCCTGAACGTCCCGTAATGCCCGAAGGCCGGTTCGGCGTTCTCTATGTCGAAAACCTCCGTCCGCCCGCGCCAGCGGCGCCGTTCGGTTTCGTCCGCGTCAGTCGTTTTCCAGCCGAGAAACCTGGGTTCCCGGTCCGGGGACGCCGCGCGGGACCTGGTTTTGCTTTTCTTCATGGCCGTTTTTCCCGAATGCGGGGTAGCGTTCCCGGCCGGGGGTGAAAAAACCCCCGCCGGGAGCGTGTCGGAATGAAGATAGTACAGAGATATCCGCCGATTGCAAAAAAGGTTTTTCCGCCGGGGATTCGCTCCCGGTCCGGGGGGATACCCGGACCCCGGAAGCCTCCCGCGTCTTCGGCTCTCCGCCCCGGCGGACGGAAGAATTCTCCGTCCGGTCATTCCCGTCTCCCGGAAACGTATCATACGGGTCAGCGGCGCGTTTCGGACTTCATCCGACGCATTAAGCCGAACTTCATTAGTATTCCGAGCTGATTTTTAGGCGTAACGCACTGTAATCAAACAGTTTTTCCTTGTCCCGGGCGTGTTTCAACCTGTATTTATGTTCCCACGCATGACACCTCCCATATATATTTATCTATGCCTTGACACCACTATATATTGATGTTATTTTGTTCCCATGTCTTACCACGTGGATGTTATCCCCAACAGAAAAAGCAGACCCACTATCCTTCTGCGGGAAGCCTGGCGCGAGGGAAAAAGCATCAAAAAGAAAACGCTATGCAATCTCACGCACCTTCCCCCGGTAATCGTAGACGGCATCCGCAACATGCTAAAAGGCGGGGTGGTTTACAAAAGCGTCGCGGAAGCCTTCCCCATAAAGCGTTCCCTGCCCCACGGACACGTGGCAGCGGTGCTGGGCACCGCCAGGAAACTGGGATTTGACCGCATTCTTCACAGGCATAGTTCGCGCGTGCGCGAACTATGCCTCGGGGCCATAGCAATGCGCGTTCTCAGTCCCGGTTCCAAGCTTGCGGCCTCCCGCGGGTTGTCCCCGGAGACCGCGAGCACGAGTCTTGGAACTGTCATGGGTCTCGGGGAGGTATCGGGCAACGAAGTGCTCTCGATGCTCGACTGGCTTGTGGATCGGCAGAAGTGGATAGAAAAGAGCCTGGCCAACCGACATCTCAAGGGAAGGACCCTGGTGCTCTATGACGTCAGTTCAAGCTACGTGGAGGGCAAGGAGTGTCCCCTTGCGGCTTTCGGTCACAACAGGGACGCCAAGAAGGGGAAGAAGCAGGTTGTATACGGAATGCTGTGCTCGGCCGAGGGTTGTCCGGTCGCGGTGGAAGTGTTCGCGGGGAACACCGGGGATCCCAGTACCGTAAGGAACCAGGTGGAGAAGGTTCGCCAGAGGTTCGGAATCGACAAGGTGGCGCTGGTGGGAGACCGCGGGATGATAACCACCGCGAGGATAAGGGAAGACCTTGAACCCTGGGGGCTTGACTGGATATCGGCGCTTAAGTCAAAAGACATACGGGAGCTGGTGAAGAAACCGAAGGAAGGGGAAGCGCCCCTTAGGCCCGAAGCCCTGGCTGCCGACGGGGTCGGGGAGATAGAGAGTCCGAAGTTTGCGGGAGAGCGTCTCATAGTGTGTTTTAACCCTCGTTTGAAGGAGGAGCGTGCGCGCAGGCGGGAAGAGCTTCTGCTTTCCACCGAGCGTATTCTTGAGGATATAGCGAAGGTTGTTCGCCGCAAGGGTTCTACGTTGCGGGGCAAAGACAGGATCAACCGGCGCGTGGGACGTGAAGCGAACCGCAGGAAGGTGGAGAAGCACTTCGACATTACGGTCACCGACAATGATATCGTATGGTCACGCAACCTGGGGAAGATAGAGGCGGAGGCGAGGCTTGACGGCATCTACATAATACGAACCAGCCTGGAGTCATCGGAGCTAGGAGCGGAAGAAGCCGTATTGGCGTACAAGAAGCTTTGCGGAGTTGAGCGGGCGTTTCGTTCAATGAAGACCACATCTCTGGAGATACGGCCCATGTACGTATACAGCGAGAACCATGTTCGTGGTCATGTTCTGCTGTGCATGCTTGCCTATTACCTTGAGTGGCACCTTCGCAGGGCGCTGGCGCCGCTGTTGTTCGAGGATGATGACAGGGAGGGGGCGGCGAGGAAACGGAAGAGTCCAGTGGGAAAAGCGGTGGTATCCGACAGCGCGAAGGCGAAAAGCGGCACGAAAAAGACACGGGAAGGGTTCTGCGTGCACAGTTTCGGGACTCTCATGGAAGATCTGGCCACGGTGAATCTGAACGAGGTGACGCTGCCGGGGCAGCCCGATCACCGTTTCCCCGTAATAACGGAGGCAACGCCTCTACAGGAAAAAGCGTTTGAGTTGCTGGGAATAGAACCTGACAAACTTGTTCCCAGTACGGTGACAGGTTGAAATTACGTATCTGCCTGCCGTTATTGAGCAATGTGCCTTTTTGCTAAATGAAGTTCGGGTTAGACAACCATTCTTCTCATGTATCGAAAGAGACGATGAGGTATCTTGGCAGCAGGCCCGGGAGGTTCATATACGTGCATACTCCGAAACATGGGTCGTGGTTGAATCTTGTGGAGACGGCATTCTCGAAGATGACCCGTAGTTTTTTACGGCATATTCGAGTGTCGAGCAAGGCTGAGTTAAAAGAGCGTATACTCAGGGGTATTGAAGAAATTAATGCGGACCCTGTTGTGCACAGGTGGAACAAGTTTGATCTTGAGGTAGCTTAATGCTGTAAGTATAACAGCGAAACGTTGTACTAGTTGCCTCGCTGATGATGTGTTTCTGTAATGAATTCAATAAAAGTCACTGCTGCTCCAACTGCAAGGCGAGCATGGCGGGGTTTCAATCCTTGATGTTTTCCCTCGTGCCCGTGACCAGAACCATATAAACCACGAAGCTCGGCTAGATACTGAGTCAGCGCAGATAAATTGCTTAATATCAGACGAATTGTCTTAGCACCTCTAGTCCCATCAGAAACACCTTCAGGGACTAGTTTCAGTTCTTTTGCAAGAAGCTTGGTGAGTTTTGGCAGTTTTACTGAGCGAGGAATCTGCACACCCCGGTCTGACAATATGCTTTTGCAACATGTCTCGACAAGATCTTTAGCTGTGCCTATAGCAAGTGCAGGATCTTGTTCTATGGCTTCTTGCAACCGTTTAATTTCCTCCCTCATCCAACCTGCATTAAGTGCTGTAGCAACCGAATGTGCACGAGATACCAACTGACTGCTTTTAGACTGCATCTGCCGAGCGACAAAGCATGGGCGTCCAGCGATATTCCCCTCTTTAACAATTTGCCAGCCTTCAAGTTGCAGTTGGTCATTAAAGTGCCGAACCAGTTTGCGAGACTCGTCTTGATCAGGACGTACAACAGGATGAACAACCTCACACAAGAACCGTAGAAAAGTATCCGTCGGTCCAAGTAACAGGTTAAAGCGAGCATCATCATATACCCAGTCGTCATCCCAATCGTGGTTATCAACTCGATGCTGCCATATATCAGCGGCAGCATTATCAAAACGGCTATCATAAGATGGAAGTGATTCAAGATCGTAGATGCGTTGTAAAAACTCAATGTCTTCCAATGTGCCACTCCAAGAGACCTGTTCGATCTTCAGGCAATCAATAATGTTTTGGCGCGTTTCTAGTGATACCTCTTCTTTGATATAGTTTGTCTTGGAGTGTAAATTGACTTTCGGTACAATCGCAAGCTCATACCGATCGTTGGGATATTGTTTGAGAACCTGCTGTAATCGCTTATATATCTGCGCTTCAATTGTCCCATGTTTTCCCTCAAATCTCATGTAAACGGAAGGTTCCAAGAAAAGATAAATCTTCCAGTTTGTTATGGACCCGTCCCAAAGATCACATTCAGTGTTCTCTATTTCAACAATTGACATACGTAGAACTTCCGCTGCATCAGTCATACCCTCAGTTATAAGCATTTCCGATACGGTGGTTAGATAAGGGTCAGGGTTTTCCTTTATAAACATTAGAGAACTCTATATCAGAAAGAAATTTTTTATGCTGTATTTAGGATTCTCATTCTCCATCCAGACTTCACCTTGGCGAAACTCTTTTACTCAACGAAGTAATTCTATAACAACCGAATCAATTTACAGGATTACTTCTTTCTCAGGTTTAGACATTCTAAGATTCATCCTTAATATCTACAAGAATGATTCACGAGGAGACTATAGCTCTTCATCAGTATATTGCGATTGCGGTCAAGATTCTTTATCACATTATATATGTGTGCATAAAGCATTAATTTTCAAGGAAGAAATTTTAGTTTCTTCAGTAAAATGGAGAGATGTGGACAAACTTCTAAGTGAGTTCCAGAACTAGTAGATTAAAGCCTCAGATAGTTCTGACACCAATCCCGTCAATTATTTTCTCAACCCTCCTCTCCCACGTGTAACCGGTCGCATCAGAGCGAGCTCCCTCTGAAATCCGCGCGCAAAGCTCGGAATCCCCGAGCACGGACCCAAGCACCCGGATAAACTTCTCCTCGTCATCGGGAGGCGTAACGACCGAGTTCTCCCCCGGTCTCAGTATTTCGAGAACTGACGGAACCCCCGTCGCCACGATGGGTTTCCCGGCGGCCATGTACTCGAAAAGCTTAAGCGGAGAGGTAAACTCCCCGGCCTCCGTCCCGTCCCTTATGGTGACCCCAGACGAATACGACATGACCAGAACGTCCGAGGCGAGAAGGTAGGCCGCCACTTTTCGCTGCGCAACGAATCCCTCCATCCTGAAATTCCCCACTCCCTCCTGCCTAGCCATCTCGCGCCAGAGCGCGTTGTCCCGCTCCCTGCCTCCGACTATGAGAAACTCCACCTCGGGCATCCGCGCGGCGGCGCGCACCAGTGTTTCAATCCCCCTCCCCTCGTAGGTGTTCCCGCAGTAGCACACTATTTTTCTCCCGAGCGGAAGACCTAGGCACTTCCTGAGCGAGGAGACGTCTCTTTCCCCATCGAACGCATCCCTCTCAAAGCCATTTGGCGCCACGACGGGATTCCGTCCCGCTATACCGAGGCGGGAGTATATCTCGCAAAGCCCCCGCGAGTTAAAGGACATTCCGAGTAGGCTCCTCGAGCGGGAAAAAGAATCTATTATTTTTTCGGCCGTCCAGTTAATCGGAGGGTGATGTGCATCGTAGACGGTCGGAATCCCGAAAACTTTGGTCGCAAACCAAGCAAAGATCAGATCCCTAGTGAGCGCAAAATCGAAACCGTTTCTTTTTCTCCAGGCGTAAAGAGCGCTTAAAAACCCGTGAAGCGGCCGCCTAGCCACACCGCCCGAAAGCGCAATCGGGATTATGCGAAAAGGGGTCCTGATGCCGTAATACGAAAAGAGTTCTTCCTTTTTAACCCGACCTGCCACGACGCACTCAAGCTCAATCCCGAGGTTTGCCATCGCCTGGCACATCTTCATCATGTGAACGGCGCTTGCCCCTTCGGTGAAAAGCGGGTGGCTTCCCACGTAAAGCGCCCTCAGTCCTTCGTATTTTTTCATCCGGGCCTAAATTTAATTCGGTTTGGTTCACGACCCTGACCAGCCCGCAGGAACCCAACAACCGCAGCTCTACACTTACAGACGCGGCACCTCCACAACAAGATATCGGAGCTTTCCGTACTTGCTTTCCTTGGGATTTGAGTATCTCCGCCAGTTAGTATCATAAGAATTATTAAGTCGTATCGAATCCTTTCCTTTCTTCACACTCTCAGCCGCTTTCTGGGACCAATTCATCTCCCCCTCTATGACTACCCCCTCATGGATTCGGAAAGCGGCATCATTCGTATCTTTCCACTTTCTCTGTGGAGATGACCAATAGGATGGGTCGTTTGTCAGGAAAATTGCGAAACCAGCCTTGACACTCTCTAAACCACATACCACCCGCTCAAGTCTGCTTATGTCCTTTACAAAACCATATCGTCCAGTGTCTTGAGCCGACTGACTGCGGAGCGTAAACATCTCACCCTCCCACTCCGCTTCAAGCCCCCGGGTGCGGTATTTAAGCTCTATCGCCGTTGCCATGCCCTCCTTGTCCCGAAGCCAGATATCCATATACATATTCTCATCATGAAACGGCTTGAACTCCAAACGAATCTCTAAGTCCGGTTCCGTCTCATGAATATGCCACGCAAGAGCGTGCCTAAAGTCAGCCTCCGAGTGAAAAACCGGACGGCCCTCGGACAGGTTTTTCAGGAGGTCGTGAAACTTGGTGAGAGTCATATCGCTGCCTTAAGAAAACGCTTGATGTTCTGCACTGATTCCGTTGCGGCTCGTAACGGACCTGGTTTTGCCTATTCCTCAATAATCCTCTTCATCATCAGTGGATTGCCATGTTTCATAGGCATCGCTTTTATCCCAATACCTTGGCGGGTTTTTCTGCTCGTCTTTTATTCTGTTGCCAACCGCAACGAGATAAGGCATCTGTTCGTGGTTAGTGAATTCTTCGCATTTTTTTAATTTTCTCTTGTGCAGTTCCAACGCCCAGTCCCTGCATTTATCGTATTCAACGCTTTTCTTGAACTCAAACGTCTTGGGGCCGTCTGAACCCCTCATCTTCTTGGTATGCAGGTCGCCACCCGAAACAGCAACGTACTCGGGCCTTATAAACGCCCTGTCGCATGAACTTACGTCCACCACATATATGAAGGCCTCATCAACAAGGCATCTGCCAAACGCGAATATATGTCCTTCGTTAGAGGGAAGAACGGCGTCCCTGTATGCCTGTTTGCTTAACTCGCTCATTACTCCGACCGAGTACCCTGTATTGAAATCCCCTCCCATGCCGTGGGACCCGAACCCCATAGTAAGGCCGGAGAAAAAAGCGGACAGAAAATCCCTGCCGAAACCTTCAAAGAATTTTTTGTGGAACATCTCCTCCTTGTAGAAGAGGTGAAGGGAGTATTCAAGACTCTGCGGTTTTTTCTGAGCGCGGGTAGCAGTAGCAACACCAAGCGTAAAAACCGCACACATCATGCACATAATAATCTTTGTTTTTCTCATCCAAGTCTCCGGTAAAATCGCAACACATCCGCACGAGAAGTAGACTTTCCGACTGACAAGAATTCTCCCGCCGAAAAACGCTAGCCGCCCCGTCCTCTGCCCCGCTAAACCCCGCAAGACGTCAATTTACCTTATTTTGAACCCTTTCTCGACCAGCAGGGCAATCATACAAGGAGACCCTACTCTTAGTGATGAAATTTTCTGTTTTTGGAGAGAAATCCGAAAAAATATCAACGTTGGAGCAACATCAAACCCTCGATTCCCCACAAGATGACCCAAGAGCTTTGAACAGGACCGCTGGTCAGCAAGTGCTAGAGTCTCTCATCATCTCTGCCACGACGGTTTGGCTTCTCGCCTCGCCTGCACAAACACCCGAACAGAGTTTCTCCAATTGCTCGGTCTTCCCAGATGTGCTTGTACATCCACCAAGAGACATTGAAAACCTCGACTGGCATTCAATAGTAGTCCAAGATCATACCGGTCATATAAGTACCTAGATGTCTAAAGACATTACGCTATTAGGATAGGGCCAAGTTCTCAGTAGCCAATAACACAGAGTGAGAACGGCATGACAATGCGCGAGTGCCCATATAGTGCTTCAGCAACAGAAACAGTTTTGTCATAGTCCCGGCTAATTCCTGACTTGTACCTGTAAACCTTTGGCACAGCAAGAATCAGGTGGTCCATTTTGACCATTACCAGTGCCTGTATCAGGTCGCGATAGATCGCATTACCCATTAATGCTCGCCCAGCTTCAATCTCAATACCAGCTTTCCATTCTGGGTGCCACCCGTCAACCTCATACTGAAGGGTCGGCTGGGCATTCTCACCAAAAAAGACCGGTCGCTTGATCTTACCTTTTGCTTTCCCGCCAGCTTCGGCTTCGAAGCCCAATTTAACAAGATCCGCTCGGAGCTCGGCAAGCACCTCATTACTCTTCAGTCCCTCTTTCAACTGGGAAGTACCTATCTTGTCCGAATAAAGCTCAAAGATATCCACAACCTTGGAGATAAAATCCTTTGGGGGTTGTGTACGCGGAAATGTAGAAAACCAAATGCTCAAAAGACTACTCCATATGCAGAATTCTCTTCTCAATCACAACCTCTTGTCCTCTGCAAGTGCCATGCAATGTACCGTGTACACACCTAATACGTTAAGCATCACCGGATTTTGTTGCCACTTTTTACAATAATTGTTGATGAGACAACAGTGCTTTAGGGTAATTCTTAACATTAGGTTATATAAATTTTGCTAACAGCAAGTTTTTTCCGCTTTGCAAACATAATTATTTTACTAAGAGGTGGCCCCTTTTTTTAAACAGCTTTTTTCTTTTTTTAAGTGTATTCCTGCCAACGCGAGATAAACATTCAGGCATTGTGAAACGGAAGGAGGGCGTAGCCCGACTGGAGTTTCACAATGCCTGAACCAAAAAACTTTTTCTCCTCTCAGCAACTTCAAGCGGCCTCCTTCGGCAATCCGCTATCCAGACCATAGTAAACCTGCTGCGGCGTACGACTGCCAAGCCCCTGATGCCGCCGTACCTTGTTATAAAACCCTATCCATCCCCCAATCCCAGACTTCGCATCCCCAACCGAGTCGTAAGCCCTGAGATATACCTCCTCGTACTTCAAACTCCTCCACAGCCTCTCCACAAACACATTGTCCCTCCAGCTCCCCTTCCCATCCATGCTGATACTTATCCCCCTGCTCAAAAGCACCCCTGTAAACGCCTCGCTTGTGAACTGGCTCCCCTGATCAGTGTTGAATATCTCTGGCACTCCGTATCTGCTCAAAGCCTCTTCCAGCGCCTCTACGCAAAAATCACTGTCCATAGTGTTAGACAAACTGTGACTCAACACCCTCCGCGAATACCAATCCATAACCACCGCAAGATACAAAAAACCCTTCCTCATCGGTATATACGTGATGTCGCAGGCCCATACCTGGTTTGCTTCCTCTATCTTCTTCCCTCGAAGCAAATACGGATATATCTTGCTCTCCTTGCCACGTTTCGTCGTCTTCGCACCAGGACTCAACCCACTGATACCCATATCCCCCATAAGCTTCCCTACACGCTTGCGACCGACTCTCTCCTCGTAGATATCCCACAACGCCAGCGCCACCCTGCGTGAACCCTTGAACGGATACTTCATGTATATCCTGTCTATCTTCTTCATAAGCTCCTCGTCCTCTTCAGACAACCCCCGAGGCTCATAATAAACACTGGACCGGCTCACTCCCAGCAACTCGCATTGCCTTGTAATAGACAGACTGTGATCGCAATCCACAAACTCCCTGCGCCGCGCCCGGTCTAACGACCGAGCGCTTTGGATAAAAAATCATTCTCAAGCGTCAGCTCTCCTATCTTCGCGTGAAGATCCTTTACCTGCTTCTCTCCCAAAGCCTTGTTTCCCGAGCCTCCTCCGAAAGCGCTCTCGGCATTCTCCACGAGCTGCTTCTTCCATGAGCTGATCTGGTTGGGATGCACAGAAAACTGCTGGGAGAGCTCCGCGATTGTCCTGTCTCCCTTGATTGCGGCCAACGCCACCTTAGCCTTGAACCCCGGCGAGTGATTCCGCCTTTTACTTCTCATCGTGTACCTCCTTGTACCTGATTAATATACTAGAGAAATACACTTAAGCTGTTGTCTAAATTTCGGGGTCCACTTCTCTATTCGAACCGTCTGTACAATTTCTTAGGAAATTCAGTGGACTTCCTGTAGTATCATACCTTAGACTACAGATTTGTTAGTATGAAAAAGTTTAGCCACAAGGAGAAGAAGTCATCTGCATGAAGTCCAGCATGCCACTGTCTAGAAATAACATCAGTGGCAGACTTGTATACCGTTACCAAAGTAAAGCAAAAAGGGAGCTTGTCAGTCCCAATATCCCTTCAAATACAAAATCTCCTCTTTTCCGGTTAAACACCGTCTGCCCATACTACACGATGTTTCCGTTGAGCTTCCCGCTTCGCCACCTAGCCGGAGCCGACAAAGACGACTGGGTTCTTGACCCTTTCTGCGGCCGCGGAACTACTCTTTTCGCCTCGCGACTTCTCGGTCTTGGCTGCATGGGAATTGACAGCAACCCAGCAGCAGCGGCTATCGCTGCGGCAAAACTCAGCAACGCATCCGCTAAGACAGTAATCAACTTGATCAATGAGATTCTGACGGAAAACAAGAAGTCCGACGATATTCCTTCAGGAGAATTCTGGAAATTATGTTTTCATCCGCAAACGTTAAGTGAAATCTGCACGTTAAGAGAACGCCTGCTGAAAAAATGCGTTTCCGCAGAAGAAATAACACTGCGGGCTCTTCTGTTAGGTATTCTTCATGGCCCGTTACTGAAAGGAAAACCGACATATTTATCAAACCAGATGCCGCGCACGTACGCGACGAAGCCAGATGCTGCGGTACGCTTCTGGAAGCGGCGAGGGCTGACAACTCCTCAATACGTAGATGTTGTTGACGCTGTCACGCGTAGGGCGAAATACACTTTGCAGGAGACCCTCCCTCCGGCAAAGGGAGCGGTATATTTGGGAGATTCCCGCTCATCCGACTCCTTGCTTCCCAAAAAACGGCGGTTTAACTGGATTATTACTTCGCCGCCTTACCTTAAGATGCAGACCTATGGACCTGACCAGTGGATTCGAAACTGGTTTCTCGGCGGTGATGAATCCGTTGAATACAGGCAAAACGGTCAGCTGTCGCACCGTACGGAGCGGTTTGCCGAAGAGCTTTCAACCGTCTGGGAGAAGATCGCGAAACGGTGCATGCCTGGGGCAAGACTGATAATCCGCTTCGGCCATCTGCCTAGCGTTCCCGTTGACGCAAAGAACATGCTCAGAACATCTCTTAAGATCTCAGGGGCCGGATGGAAAATATGCGGATGGAAAGATGCCGGCTCGGCTAACAGCGGCTACAGGCAATCGCAGCAATTCGGCGTTACCCAGAGAAAAGCTGTGCGGGAAATTGACTTACATGCAAGACTTGAGGTGTAAAAATGTTCGGACCGGATGAACTGCCCGTTCTTCGCAAAACCATTCAGGATGCTGCAGTCAGGGACAGACACCTGCTGGACGGTCTGCGGAAAGAAGTAAAAGAATTTTTGTCAGGAGAAGTAAAAACCATAAAGCCGAGATCGACAACTTCAGTTTCGCTGGTTGCGAGCGACGGTGGTAACAATAAGCTCGTATTCGATCCTTTTCACTTCCAGCTGGTCAGGGTGGTGGATTCTTTCGGCAAGCAGCTTTGTCTTGACGCGGTAACTCCGACTACTGACACGGACGAGTTGAGCCGTAATCAGTTTAAAGACGACGGTTCCCCACTCACGGCGCTGGGCCGGGTAATGGCCGATCTCAATGCTGCCACATTGAACGAACTAAGCCCCATGATCCCGCAAGGACAAAAAATCAGGGAGAAACCCGAGGAAGTCTCGCCGTCATGGGTTCTCGTCTACCGCGATCTCTGCGAATGGGCCGCACTCTATGAACAGATTCGTTGCAGGAATTTCGCAACTGACACGCTTATCGTGCGGGACGGCCTTCTAAGAAGCAAAATCTTCAGTGGCGACCTTTTCATCAAGTTCTGCAGACTGATGGAGCAGTCCATAGAAAAAATCCGAAGAGATACCCACCGCAACGTGTTTTTGGTCGGAATCGCAAAACGCAGTAAGGCGCTTACCCGGTATAATCTGGCCATGGCTTTGGAAGAAACATTCCCTTCTGGAGACCCCCGATACGTAGGCATACCCCGCGAACTGGAAGCCAAGGCATACACTTGGCCGGAGTACGCACGGGGAATGGAAGAGGAACAGGAAGGAAAAGAAGCTCCGAAGTATGTAGCGGGAAAAATGTACTTTGTCCGATTCGGCAAGCGTAGCGGCGACCCGATATGGACGGTCGACATTTTCAGCAGTCAATCGGAACAGGCCGCACGAGTGTTCGGATATCTTCTTGCGGATGCCTGCGAAGGGTTTCCTGTTCCGTTTTACCCCAGATGCCTGCAGAAGGCTCACGAATACGCTGAAATCATCGACTTTGATCTTGACATCCTGCAGGGAGAGGTGTTCACGGCCGTGAGCGGCCTAGTAGGAAAGGACGAATCCCCCGTCATCGAAGAACTGCGTCTTCAGGAAGACGTTTCGGCAAGGAGATATCGATGAAACTTGAATTGTTCCCAAAAGACAAGACCGTCGGGATTTTCAGAGGGTTCAGCGAGGGTGGCCTTGAGTTCCACGCGGATCTCGTGCTTCCTTACCGAAACGAATTTCAGCGCTCCCCAATGCACGGCCAGTTTCTGGTTGTTCAGCTTGAAGACGACAACGAGGGGATTTTCGGGCGAATTACATCCATTGCCTCGCAGGGACGCCTTTCGTCTTCGGCGGGAGAGGATTACGGAATCAGGGCAGTGGCGGAAGATCGACCCGTACCGGAGGAACTGCGCGAACAGCATCTAAAATACAGGATCAACGTACGCATGCTGGGTGTGCTGCGGGTCGCAAACGGAAACCTTGTCTTTGCCGCTTCCCACAGGCGGTTGCCCCATGTCGGGAGCAAGGTCGCTTTTCTGAGCGACGAGATCCTGAGAGAAGTGGCCGGCCATAATATGGAGGGCGGTGCGGAAATAGGATACTTCTCTCTGGGCGAGTTCATTTATTCGGGGGACGACAAACGGCTTTCCAGAGAACCTTGGATGCAGATCAGAAATCCGTCGGTAATTCCAAAATTCCGCGTCCTGGATCTCGTGGCCCGAAGAACTTTCGTGTTTGCGCGAGCGGGCTTCGGGAAATCAAATCTCGTAAAATACCTCTTCGCCAATCTCTACAAGAATACTCCCACGGTTGAAAAGCGGGGAGGAAAACAGGTTCCTGTCGGCACCATCATTTTCGATCCGGACGGGGAGTATTTCTGGCCTGACGACAAGAACCGTCCGGGCCTTTGCGACGTACCGGAACTGGAAAACAAGATAGTGGTCTTCACTCCCAAGGAAGGACCAAGCTCTTTCTACGAGTCTTTCGTGGCCGGAGATATCCGGCTTGACATACGCCGTCTGCGTCCCGGCGACGTTATTTCGATCGCACTGTCGCCGGAAAAGCAGGATCAGCAGAATGTCCGCAAGTTGAAGGGAATGAACGACGCCAACTGGCATCGGCTAGTCGATCTTGTGCACAGAGACGGAAACGGGGCTGACGGAAACACGATAAGGGAACTTCTGGGTCTCGAGGAAAGGCAGGACGCCGAAATGACAGCAGCCCGGGCCAACATGACGACGGTAGTCAGAATGTTGCACGACCCGAGCAGCCAGATGATTGATAAGCTGTTAAACGCTCTCAGGCAAGGAAAGCTGTGCGTTATAGACGTATCCAAGATGCGCGGAACTCCTGCCCTTATCCTTTCCGGCTTGATCCTGAGGCGAATCTTCGACCACAATCAGGAAGAGTTCACCAAGGCCCAGCCAAAGACAATACCGGTAATAGCGGTTGTGGAGGAAGCCCAGACAGTTCTTGGCGGAAAGCAAAGTTCCTCTGGCGAAGGCCCTTACGTGGAATGGGTAAAGGAAGGCCGGAAATATGATCTGGGAGCAGTGCTGATCACCCAGCAGCCGGGAGCAATTTCAGGAGAAATACTGAGTCAGGGCGACAACTGGTTCGCTTTTCACCTTCTATCCGATGGAGATTTAAGAGCGGTAAAAAGAGCCAACGCTCACTTCAGCGACGACATACTGTCATCGCTCCTGAACGAACCCATTCCCGGACACGGAGTTTTCTGGAGCAGTGTCGGCGGCAAAAGCTACCCTATTCCGATTCGCGTACTGCTGTTTGAAGCACAGTATCAGGCGCGTGATCAGGAATATAACAAATCAGCTGTTAAGACCGCTGCTGCCTCTCTCCAAGAAAAATTTGACCAAGCACTGGCCTCTGCAAGCGATTCGAGTTCCGTAAGCGAAGAAGAAGATGTTGAAGAAAAGCGCTTTGACTCCTCGCCAGAAGCCGAGGAGATGGAACCGGACGAAAAACAGGATTCGTTGGCCACATACAAAAATGCAGCTATTAGAGAATTTAAGAAAGATGAAGAATTCCTTCATAAATTAAAAAAGAGAGGTGATACTTGGCGCGGGGTACTAGAAAAACTAAAGAGCTTTCTGCCTGATATTCTTGACGATAGAAAAAATATCGCCTACCACCTAGTAGAGGAAGCCATGAATACAACTTTTGGGGAACGTAATTCTGGATGGAGAACCGACATAAGGCCTGCTAAAAGCGGTACGGGAACCACAACTTGGATTGTGGTAATTAACAATGAACAACAATAGAAACATCACCGAGAACTGCCCGGTCTGGAATACAAAAGCAGAATTAAGAAAAACTTCCGGAACCCAAAACATATTCGTCGATTCTCCGCGCGCGGGAGGCAGGTATTGCATAACTGCAGAAGCAAAGGAACTGCTGAGAAATCTTGACGATAGAAAAAAAGCGTGTCTGACCTCTTGGCTCGTTAAGCAACGATCATTGGGCGTAGAATGTCCAAAGATAGAAGAAAAGACAATCAGCAATGAAGAGTATGGACAAACGCTAGGAATATCCGAAAGGGCAAACAGTTTATTGGAATTACTAGAATCAGAGTCTAAAGGGCTTGCAGATGGTGTATTGCTGGAATATACCCTAGGAAATACTGCTTTCCAAAAGATGATGGCATGGTCCGAGTCAACTGAGAAATCAGAAATTCACTCATTAATAAATTATTTGAAAAAAAACAACTGGATAGAACAAACAATCGATGAAGATTTCTCCTTTCCAGAATCCCCAGCTTTTATTATAACATTGACAGTTGAAGGATGTCGTCACCTTGAAGAATTACAAAAAATGACATCAAATTCTCCGAAAGCCTTTGTTGCCATGTGGTTTGACGAATCCATTTCAAAAGTGTGGGAAGAAGGCATAAAACCCGCAATTCAAGACTCAGGGTATGAACCTTTCCGTGTTGATGAAGCTGAAGATACTGGAAGGATCGACGATCTCATACTAGCTGAAATCAGGCGCTCTAGGTTTATCGTCGCTGACTTCACCCACGGTGAAGAAGGTACCAGAGGAGGTGTTTATTATGAAGCGGGGTTTGCGCACGGACTCGGAATCCCCGTGATCTTTACTTGTCGTAAAGATCTAATAGGCAAAGTACATTTTGACACTCGGCAATACAATCACATTGTCTGGGAGACTCCGGAAGACCTACGCACAAACTTGGCAAATCGTATATCCGCTGTGATTGGGAACGGCCCGGCAAAAACTATTTAAAAGAAAAATGGAAACGATTAAGAAACCAACTCATCGAGAAGAAAACAAATCAGCCTGATGAACCCCATCCTCTCAATCGACATCTCCTACCGGGCTATAAGAAGCAACAAGGTAAGATCCTTTCTCACCACCCTTGGGATAATAATAGGCGTTGCGGCCGTAATCTCTCTCGTCTCAATAACCGGAGGAGCTAAAAACATGATAGAAGGCCAACTTGCATCCCTCGGCGCAAACTCCCTAGCGGTAAAGAGCGGAAAAATTACAAAGAGTGGAAAAACCGTCGTCACCGGAAACGTAAAGCCGCTCACGGGAAAGGATGTCGAGGCGATAGGAAGCATAGAGGCGGTGAAGTATGTCTCCGCGATATCGAACACTACCGCAAACGTGGTCTCGGGGAACAGAAACGTCCTTACGGCGGTGATCGGGGTTGGAGAGGACTTCATCTTCATAAACGACTGGTTCCCAGAAAGAGGGACGTTCTTCAACCGGCTTGACGTAAGAGAAACAGCCCTTGTGTGCATCCTCGGAAAAACCGTGAAAGAGAGTCTGTTCGGAAGCCAAGACCCCATAGGAAAAAATGTGAGGATCGGCAAGTACACCTACAGGGTCATCGGGGTAATGTCCCCGATCGGCCCCACTCCCAGCGGAAAAGACCAAGACGATATAGTTTTGCTCCCCTACACCTCGGTTCAGAAGAGGCTTGTCGGCACCAGATCGCTTGACAGAATCACGATTTTCGTGGATCCCGCCTACGATCTCGCCCTCGCCCAGGCAGAAGTGGAAAAAGTTCTGCGAAGACAGCACGGGATCAGGGACGGAATGGAAGACGATTTCTCCGTAAGAACTCAACAAACGCAGATAAAGACCATAAAGAACGTCTCTAGGATTCTTACCGTACTTCTTGGAAGCATAGCTTCAATCTCGCTTGTTGTGGGAGGGATCGGGATAATGAACATAATGCTCGTCTCGGTAGGGGAGAGAACAAGGGAAATAGGAATCAGGCTCGCCGTGGGAGCCAAGGAGAAAAACATACTGGTTCAGTTTCTAATCGAATCCGTGCTGCTCTCGCTTGTGGGCGGGGCGATCGGGACGGCGGTCGGCATACTGATCTCCAAATTTGCCTCCGCGCTTACGGGATGGCCAACCCAGATATCCGTGTTGGCCATACTCGTCGCCTTCCTGTTCTCAGCCATTGTCGGAATAGTCTTTGGCATATACCCCGCGAAAAAAGCGGCAGCCCTCAATCCGATAGAAGCCCTCAGGTATGAGTAGGAAATCTGAGATTCAGCAAAAAACCACTTTACCTTTTTTAAAATCTTTCTGGAAATGAAAATACGTATTAAGCCTCAAGAACTTGAAATACCCGAAGAGAACCCGTTTGAGAACGATCTTCTTGATCGCAAAGGACCAATTGATATTCTTTCCAACATTGTCGCCTCAATCAAAGGCCCTTGTGTACTGGCAATTAATGCACCTTGGGGGACAGGCAAAACCACTTTTCTCAGGATGTGGAGTCAGCATCTCCGCAACGAAAATTTCTCTGTTGTTTATTTTAACGCTTGGGAAACTGATTTTTCTGGAGATCCTTTTATCGCCATTTCCGCCGAACTGACCAATGAACTGGAAAAGTATGTCAGCAAATCCAAAATCGACGCTATAAAAAATGTAGCTGAAAAAATTGCTCGGCTGGCACCTAAAGCCATTATGCGAGAGGTGATTGCTAAAATACCCGTTGTTAACCAAATTAAAGAAGAGGAACTCGCTCAACTTTTTGGTTCTCACATTGATGACAGACTATCCGAATATCAAGAAGGCAAAACCCTAATCCAAGATTTTAAAGAAGTCTTAGAAGACTCGGCAAAAACCTTGTCGGATTTCGAGAATGGCAAACCGCTTGTTCTATTTATCGACGAACTCGACAGATGTCGTCCCTCATATGCTATTGAACTCCTCGAGGTAGCAAAACATCTTTTCACTGTGGACAACATTGTTTTCGTGCTTGCAGTTAACCGCTCTCAACTCGCACATTCAATAAAAGTGCTCTATGGAAGAGAATTTGACGCGGAAGGTTATCTGCGTCGATTTTTTGATATTGATTACACTTTACCTTCTCCTAAACGAAAAGCCTTCATCAGAGAAACACTCAAATCGGTCGAGATTGACAAGTATTTTGCAAGCGCTGAGGTTTATGGACATAAAGTCCTTCATCTTCTAGAGAACTTTTGGGGAATAGATACTCTCAGTCTCCGAAATGTTAAGCAGGCTATCCATCGTCTTGGTTTAGCACTTACATCATTACCCAGCAATCAAAGATCATTGGCTACCATCACCGTAACAGCACTCTTAATAATTCGTACAATTAATTCCGATCTTTACGAAAAATTCATTAGAAACGATGGTATAACGGATCAGGACATAATCCAAGAAATATTCAGCCATCCGGAACTTGGAAAGCTTCGTTATTATACTTTTGCTGGGCAGATTTTCGAGGCAATGATTATCGCAATATTTATAGAACGAGAAGAAGGCAAGCAGGAAAAGTCAAACCTTTTGGAAAATTATAAAAATCTACTTAAAACTCAAGAAGCAGGCACATTGCACACTTCGTATGAACAGATTGTTAGATTCGTCTCTATCTGGACTGCACCATTAGAGATAGAAAAGATTAATTTCAATTACTGCGTTGCATGTATTGAACTGCTACATTCTGATCTGAGACATGAGTAAGAAAACCAACACCCGCCCTAAAAAGATTCTCTTCGTATCTCCTAACCTCGCAGCCGGAGGAGCCCAGAGACAGCTGATCAACATTGCCAACGGGTTTCACCGGAAAGGATACGAAGTTTCGGTCTTTTTGCTCTACGACAAAGGAAATCTGAGGGATTCCCTAGATGAAAGCATAAAAATATTCTCTCCCTCCATAAAGTTCCCGGAAAAGCCGAGGCTCCTTTGGATTCTTTACGGAACTCTGAAACTCCTAGGAATCGTAATGACCGAAAAACCGGATCTGCTCTACAGCAGGCAGTGGCCTAAGATACCAGCCGCTATAATAGGAAAAATCCTGAAAATTAAAACAGTCTCGGTTGAGGGAAACAACCTTGAACACACACTTTTGCTGAGAAGAAGACCGCTTCTGCTTGGGATCAGGCGGCTGTGCGCACGGCTTTCGGACAAGGTGGTAGCCAACTCCAGAAGCCTCGCTTGCGAGGTAAAGGAGGTCTTCAGCTTAGATTCCGACGTAGCGGTAATCTACAACGGGATCGACATCAGGGACATAAGAGAAAAATCAAAAGAGGATCAAGACCACAAGTGGTTCGAAACCGAAACGCCCCTAATACTCGCAATGGGGTACTTAAAAGACGATCAGAAGGGTTTTTCCTATCTCCTTGAGGCCCTTGAAATCGTAAACCGTACAAAACCCGCGCGACTGATAATTATAGGAAACGGAAAAAAAGAAAACCTGGAAGAACTCTCAAAGAAACTTGCAATAGGAGACAAAACGGACTTTTTCAGCACGGTGCCTAACCCTTTTCCCTACATGGCAAAAGCTGACATCTTCGCGTGTTCTTCCTTATACGAAGGGCTCTCAAACGTTATCCTGGAAGCGCTGGCCTTGGGGAAGCCGGTAATATCAACGGATCACAAACACGGCGCGAACGAAATCATCGAGAACCGGAAAAGCGGCATTCTCGTTCCCGTAAGAAACCCGCAAAAAATGGCGGACGCAATCTTAAAGGTGCTTGAAAACGCAGAGTTGAGGCGAAACCTGGAAGAAGAAGCCAAGAAAAGATCGGAGAACTTCTCAATGGACAAAATGATCTCTGGATACGAAAAGCTTTTAAGCGAGATATAGTGCGCTATTCCCGAGAAAAATCCAGCCGCCTGACCGCAATATCATCCCACGGCACCCAGAAGACAAACGCCGCAAGCCACTGCGGAAAAGGCGTTCCTATGATAATTCCGAATCCCAGAAGCATAAAGAACAGGCCCGGCACTATAACGGCCCTCAGATGTCCGTTAACCAGAACCAAAGGCGCGCAGGACTCAAGCAGCACCGTCACGCCCGCCAGAGCGGAAGAAAGCCAGACCTTGCTTCCAAGCCACAGGGGAAGCCACCCTATGAGCGGTTCGACCCTGTCCCCCGCGAGTCCCTTGTTTACGAACAAAGTCGCCATGTACTCAGAAGTAACCCATTCCAGATCGGGGTTTCTTAACTTTGAGATTCCGGCCGCACAGAAAACCAGCGCGATCATCACCCAGATCAATCTCACGGGCCATTGATAGGCGGGGCCCGGCCCTTTAACGCTCAACCCGAACAGCCACCATCCGTACCTCCGCCTAAACGCGGCGTCAAGCGAAAAACCGTCTCCGCAGCGTGAGAAGCACAAAACGCAGAATATAACGAGCATCAGCGATTCCATGTGATGCGTTTTGGCAAAGCTGTTTTCCATTCCGAGCAGATAGGAGCCCACCACAAAAGAGCAAAGAGTGCTCAGACGCGTAAGAAGACCTAAAGCGCTTAACAGAAGACTCGCAAGCCACAGAACTCCCAGGAATCCGAGAATGTCGGCGGAGAAAACCGGGATACGGAAGAAATCAAAGATGAATATCGGATGCCAGAGAACATCGGGAACCTTGGCCCACTGGGAAAAATCCCTTCCCAGGTAAAGACACAGGATGATCCCGTAGAAAAGAAACCTGCATATTCCAAGATTCCGGGGATCGGCCTCCTTAAAGAAAAAGCCGGAAAAAGCGGAGCTCAATCTTCGAGAATTTCTACTCATTCCCAGGCAACCCGTACTCGGAGGAATAAACCAGTTTTGTTTCGGGAAGGACTTCCCGCGGCGGCGTATCGGTCCAATCCCACCTGTTCAAGTAAAGATTCATGGAAACAATGGGAGGGCCGGGGTGGAGTTCTTCCTCCCGGTTATGTTCATATTGGGCAAGCAAGTAGTCAAACAGTATGCGAAGCTCTTCCTCGCTGTGCCCAACAGCACCGCTTTTTTTATAGGGAAGCAAATGTCTTACGCTTTCTTTGAGATCCGCTTGATCCACCGGCAGGAAACTCAGACGTTTAAGAACGGATTCAAGCTCTTTTTCCTGCTTTCGGGCAAAAGACTTCCAGTTCAAGATCCTGATTATGCCTTTTTCTAACCTTACTTTGTCAAGAGGCAAGAAAGCTTTTCTGTCGTCCAGCAAAACTTCTTCCCCGTCGCTTGTCAGCCCATAAAATTCAAAACTTGAGGCCACGGTTACGGGATTAGCCTTGCTGAACATTGAATAGTTCGAAAACGGCCAGATATCAGGAAGTGGGAAAATCACGTATAACCCCTGAATAGTTACCAAGGTTATTATAAATATCTCTACGTGCCTTCTTCTCACGGCGTTTTTATTCATAAACTCTCTTAGGAAGATAAAAAGTTAACCGAACGTTTTAGGCTCTTTGTTTATCTCCAGATTAAAAAACATTTGGTCAATAACTACAAACAATCTCTCGGAGAGCAAAACAGTCACGTCAAATACACACGTTTAAGCGTATGGACCAAATAAATGGCCGCTACGAAATGAACAAACTCCACAACAAGGTAAGTAATGCCGGCGCCCATGTATGAATATCTCGGAACCAGCACAAGCAACAAAGCAACATACCCCAATATTTTAAACATATTGACTGCCGTTCTCAGTCCAGGTCTTCCAACCGCCAGAAGCAACGGCGTTAGCCAGAATGTAGACCCCGTAAATAGAACTCCTATTGCCAGTATCCTCATAGTATTAGAAGCAGGCACATACTGGTCGCCGAAAATGAGACCGATAAATTGTTCCGTAAACAGAAGTATTATTATAAGAACCGGGGCTATGAATTTAAGTAGACTTTTAACAGAAAACTTTACGATTTCAACTAGTCTGTCATATAGATTCAACGTTGAAAGACTTACAAGCTTCGGGAAAATCGCCTCATATAGAGGATCCGTAATCCTCGCGATCACTTTGATCACAGCCCTTGCAACCTTGTACAACCCTGCCGCCTCAGTGGTGAAAAAATATCCCAAAATCAAAACGGCGATTTTCCCTTCATTGGCAATCGTCAATGTCGCGTTAAAACTCGTGTTGAGCAGAAACCACGTTATTTCTCTCATTCTATGCGAAAGAAGTCCTATTTTTGACGAAAGCCAGCTGCCGAGCCCCTCATCTCTGAGCATCCTGTTGACCACTATCTGAGTCAGCAGAAACTCGAAGAGCGAAACTGCCACATAAGCGAACAACACGCCCCTGATCCCGTAACCGAGATATAAAGCTATCAATACGGAACTCAGCTTAAAAACCGCTTTTGACAATTTAACAAAAACAATCGTTTTGAACTTATCAAAAACTCTGAAAAGCGCTTCGGAAGTAGCATTAACGGTAGCGACCAGCAAACTCAAAGAAAAAATCAGGACTAGTTCAAACCCGTCAGGAGATTTTATGAATATGTCATTAGCCACATCGGCAAGCAGGACGCAGACCGCAAAAGCTAAAAGACCTGTCGCGAGATCAAGCAAGTAAGAAAATTTTATCATCGACAAAGCATGTCTCGACTCATCTTTTTCCATAAACTCGCCTACGTACTTCACAACGGATTCCCAGACCCTGAAATCAAGAAGAGAACTGACGATTTTCACGTAGGCGACAACTAGGGTCAGCAGACCAAAGAGTTCAAGCCCTAGGAATCTTGCCAGGATAATCATTTCCACGACATTAGCGGCGGATGGAACGGACTTGGCCACAAAAAGCCAAGACACGTTTTTCATAAGTTCCTTTTTGTCCGATTTTAATTCATTCATTTACAGCATTCTCCATGAGGCTATTGCTGGATCGAACTCACCGTAACAACCGTCATACGTCCATAACGGGTCACAGTAAAATCAGGATAGTTCTGCCGAATCTGTGAATGCACCCACTTATTGTCTTCAACGAAATACACGAACTGATCGGAAAGATAAGGAACTACACATTCCATGGTTTTCATGATGGCTTCAGAATCGTGAACGCCATCGTCAATAAAAATATCGATTTTATCATCGCCCAGAATGTCTCCCAGATATTTGCGATTATCTTCGTACTGATCAAAACAATGCAGTTCCGCCATGTTGTTTGCAAAAGCTCCCAAGCTCTTCAAGTTATCGATATTCGCATTGAAATATTCCAGATCAATGTCAAGGCCTATAATCCGTCCTGATTTGAACAGATCGCACCATATAGCAAGTCCGGTTCCCTTTAAAATGCCGACTTCTATGAGAGTAAGTTCGTGAGAATCAGAACCGGAAACAAAAGGGGCAAGATATCTCGCGTATACTTTCCCGTAATCATGAAATAACATGCGGTCCCCGCCCTGCATGAGCCGACGCTCCAATCTGGCCCTGCTATGCGAATCATGGTGTTTGCTCATAACTCTGCGAGGCAAACCGCCTACATACCCTCCATATTTTTGTTCCGTTTCAATCAGCCATCTTAGATTCCCAGGTTGTGAGGTGCTGTTTTTGCTAAGATACACTTGCTTCCGAATATAAATCCTAGCAAAACGAATACTCCGTCTGATAAAACGCCACATACTCAAGATTCAATTCCCCCTAAAATTTGCTAAATGAAAAATATTTGGAGCATAATAGAATATATCTCTGTTTAAGTTAATGCTCTCATGGCAAGGATTTTACTTGAAGAGTACTTATAGCGCGACAATCAGGATGACACTGTTGCGACAATCAGGATGACACTTTTCAGTGTCGCAGTCTGTCAGACAATACCGGCATATCTGACAGATATCAATCCCCGGTTTTCGAGGTCAGACCCTTCGAGTTGTTCCCGGTAGCGTATTTCGCAGGTCTGCCCCGTTTTTTCTTTTCTTCCTCCTTTTTTTCTTCCATGGCGTGACGCAACCTGTAGCTCTGCACGTTCATTTCAAGGATTACGCAGTGATGCACAAGACGATCCACTGCGGCCACGGCAGTATTTTCGTCAGGGAACACGTTTTTCCACTCCTCAAACGGCTGATTTGCGGTAATAAGCAGCGACCTGCTCTCATAACGGTTCGATATGAGTTCAAACAGCACCCTGGTCTCGTCCCGATCCTTGCGCACATACGCCAGGTCATCGAGAATCAGCAGGTCATAGCGGTTGAGTTTCTCAAGCACGCTCTCCAGACGAAGCTCCCTGTGGGCCATCTGGAGTCTCTGCACAAGGTCCGTGGTACGGGTGAACATAACCCTTTTGCCCTGCTCCACAAGCGCAAGCCCTATGGCTGAAGCCAGATGACTTTTCCCCGCCCCCGGAGGTCCGAAGATTATCACGTTGTGACCTCCCCTGAGCCACGAATCGTTTGAACAAAGAGCTCTTACCCTTGAGGGGGATATGGTGGGAACCACGGAGAAGTCGAAGTTCTCGAGGCTCTTTCCCGCCATGAGACGGGCTTCGCCGAGGTGGCGCTGTATTCTCCTGCGTCCCCGCTCCGCGAGTTCGAGCTCGGCAAGAACCCAGAGCAGTCTCCCCGCGGGCCACCCCTCCCTGTCGGCCTGCTCCGCGAACCGTTCCCAGGTGTTCTTTATGGCCGGCATTCTGAGTTGGGAGAACATAAGGGTAAGCCCCACAGAATCGATCTTTGTGTTTTCCTTGTCGTTCATTGGTTTCCTCCTTTTTCCTCAATTAATTCAGATAACGGCGCGTAGCTTGAAAGATCTCCCGCCCGGACATCCACCTCCCTCATGGGCCCCGCTTTCATTCGGAACCGTTCCTTGAGTTCGTCCACATCGGGAAGTTCCCCGGAGTTCACGGTGTCCCTTATGGCCACAGCCAGCTGGTCTTCACAGCTCTGTTCATGCGCCAGGGCAAGGAGCTTTACCGCCATTCTGCAGGCATCCCGGCGCCCCAGCCGGCAGAGCGCGAGCTCAAAGCACTGCCTGTACTCCTCCCTCGGAAACAGCTCGTCACGGTACACAAGATTCATAAGCGCCCCGGGTTTCTTCTTAAGACTGTGGATGACATGATGGTAGCTGACGCAGTAAACGGTCCTTGCGCCGTCCTTGCGCCGCCGCGGCAGCGTCAGCTGATGACGGCCCCCCATGTAGAGTTCAATGCCCGAGTCATGGAGACGGGCACAGAGACGGTGCCCTATAAGGCGGGAGGGAACGGTGTAGAACACTCCTTTGAGCACAAAGCCGCCCGATGAGGTCACCACCACGCTGTGACGCTCATACCAGGGCATGGAACCCGCAGGAAGAGGCCGCAGCTTCTTCCTCTCGGCCTCTATGCGCTCCACTCTTCGGGCATTTATGTTCGATACCACCTCCGCGATGAAGTCCCGGTACTCCTCGATATCGACGAAGTCCCGAGAACCCCGAAGCAAAAGCGCGTCGGCTATCTCCCTTTTAAGATGACCGTGAGCGCCCTCTATGGCTCCGTTCTCATGCGCGACCCCCCTGTTGTTTCTCGTTGCTTCCATGCCGTAGTGGGCGCAAAGCTCCCTGTAACGCCTGGTCATGTCCTCTTTTTGATCCTTCGCAAGGTTCTTGAATGCCGCCGAGAGGCTGTCGGTGCGGTTCTCCGCGGGGGCTCCGCCCAGCGCCCCCAGGGCCTCTTCAAGCCCCTGGGATAATGCCGCGAAACTCTCCCCTCCCTCCACGACGCTTGCGTATACGAAGCCCGACCACGGCAGACGGAAGTGATAGAGCCTGTGGTCAAACTGTCTCCTGGCGATGGTGACCTCAACATCTTTCATCCTGGTAAAATCCGAGATGCCCAGGTGCCCGACTTCCCTGTTCTGGCGGAACATGACCTCTTTGTCGGGGCCGAACTCGGCCCTCCAGTCCCTTATGCGCCTCTCAAGGGTGCGGCGAACCCCCTTGTCGAGCTCGGGATTGCTGCGCAGAAGCTCGTAGAACACCGCGGAAGCCCTTATTCCGGGGGAATTCCGCAGAACAGGGAGCACCTGGGAGTCCCAAACGCCTTCAAGAGGGTCGGGACGACGCCTTCCACGGGGCTTTTTCTCCCTTTTCGACCCGCCCTGAAGTCCTTTTTTGATTCGGAAACCCGTTCTTCGGCTGACGCCCGACTTGGCGGCGGCAGTTTCTACTGTGAGCTTTTCTTCAGTGATGAGTTTCATGAATTTCCTCCTTTGTTCATCGGTTACATGTTGACCCGGCATCAAAACCTCCTGTTCAAAGAAAATGAACAGGAGATTTACCAGATCAGCTGCGAACGCCGAAGGAAATTATTTCCCTTGGGATGGTGTCTGAAACTCCAGTCGGGCTACGCCCTCCTTCCGTTTCAGACACCATCCACAGAGTGTCATCCTGATTGTCGCGCTAGTGCAAAGTTGATTGACGCGGTAGAACTGTTACCAATACGCTATAACGCATCTTGAATAGCAGAAGAATAGATTATTGTGAGGAGATTTGCGAATAATGAAGACACTGTTGATAGCTGTGTTTGTTTCGGGAATTGCGGTTACGTTACCAGTCAAAGCTGAACTACTCAGATTAGGTGCACACGGAAACTGCGCAATTTATAAAGAGATAAATGAATTCAATGATGAATTAAGAGGCTATCATTTTACATGTGGTCATGATCTGGTGCTTATGTCACTTAGATGCAACAAAAAAGAGAAAAACTCGCGTATATGGGCCTTGTTATTCAATGGTTCTTCACGAATTATACCCTTTGCCGATACCGAAATGAGCTACGTAGCGGGTAAAATCAGGATAGGAAAACAGCCAGCTATAGATTTTCAGGAAGCGCGGGTTTATACGTCAACATCCAGAGGTGGCCCCTTTTTTTAAACAGCTTTTTTCTTTTTTTAAGTGTATTCCTGCCAACGCGAGATAAACATTCAGGCATTGTGAAACGGAAGGAGGGCGTAGCCCGACTGGAGTTTCACAATGCCTGAACCAAAAAACTTTTTCTCCTCTCAGCAACTTCAAGCGGCCTCCTTCGGCAATCCGCTATCCAGACCATAGTAAACCTGCTGCGGCGTACGACTGCCAAGCCCCTGATGCCGCCGTACCTTGTTATAAAACCCTATCCATCCCCCAATCCCAGACTTCGCATCCCCAACCGAGTCGTAAGCCCTGAGATATACCTCCTCGTACTTCAAACTCCTCCACAGCCTCTCCACAAACACATTGTCCCTCCAGCTCCCCTTCCCATCCATGCTGATACTTATCCCCCTGCTCAAAAGCACCCCTGTAAACGCCTCGCTTGTGAACTGGCTCCCCTGATCAGTGTTGAATATCTCTGGCACTCCGTATCTGCTCAAAGCCTCTTCCAGCGCCTCTACGCAAAAATCACTGTCCATAGTGTTAGACAAACTGTGACTCAACACCCTCCGCGAATACCAATCCATAACCACCGCAAGATACAAAAAACCCTTCCTCATCGGTATATACGTGATGTCGCAGGCCCATACCTGGTTTGCTTCCTCTATCTTCTTCCCTCGAAGCAAATACGGATATATCTTGCTCTCCTTGCCACGTTTCGTCGTCTTCGCACCAGGACTCAACCCACTGATACCCATCTCCCCCATAAGCTTCCCTACACGCTTGCGACCGACTCTCTCCTCGTAGATATCCCACAACGCCAGCGCCACCCTGCGTGAACCCTTGAACGGATACTTCATGTATATCCTGTCTATCTTCTTCATAAGCTCCTCGTCCTCTTCAGACAACCCCCGAGGCTCATAATAAACACTGGACCGGCTCACTCCCAGCAACTCGCATTGCCTTGTAATAGACAGACTGTGATCGCAATCCACAAACTCCCTGCGCCGCGCCCGGTCTAACGACCGAGCGCTTTGGATAAAAAATCATTCTCAAGCGTCAGCTCTCCTATCTTCGCGTGAAGATCCTTTACCTGCTTCTCTCCCAAAGCCTTGTTTCCCGAGCCTCCTCCGAAAGCGCTCTCGGCATTCTCCACGAGCTGCTTCTTCCATGAGCTGATCTGGTTGGGATGCACAGAAAACTGCTGGGAGAGCTCCGCGATTGTCCTGTCTCCCTTGATTGCGGCCAACGCCACCTTAGCCTTGAACCCCGGCGAGTGATTCCGCCTTTTACTTCTCATCGTGTACCTCCTTGTACCTGATTAATATACTAGAGAAATACACTTAAGCTGTTGTCTAAATTTCGGGGTCCACTTCTGACTTTCATGTAACAAAATGGAATTTCACGGAATTCCCGGTCAATTTGAAGAAAATCTCCGACCCAACAAAGAAATCACTTATTTCGTTATTGCCGGATATGGAAGCTGCTATGGTCAGTACAGTGCAATATAAACTTAATGCAGGTCGTCGAGTTGGTAATTACAATCTGGCAAAATGTCGCAATGTAACAGACCAAAGTGACGCATTGTTCGCACAAGAAATCGGATTGGACAATGTGTTAGACGATATTGAACTTTACTACGCCCAGAACATCAAGACTGAGTTCAACAGCAATTAGAAAGTAAGGGGCTTATATACTATAGGTTTCAAGTTTGAAACCACATTGGAATAAAGCTTTTCAAGGAGGGTAATATGCTGAGAAACAAGCATATATACACCTTCCTTTATCCATAAAAGCTGGGTAATTTGTTATATTATGTGACAAGGAGGGAGACGATTGACTCAGGAAGAAAAAAAACAGGTGTTGACTGAAGGTAAGATGCAGTTGGCTCTCTTCAGAAATGAAGAAATACGGAGAGTCTTTCATAAAAAGGAATGGTACTTTTCTATTGTGGACGTCTTAAGGATTTTAACAGAGAGCAAGCAACCTAACCACGACTGGGCTAATCTTAAGAAAAAACTTGTTGAAAAAGAAGGTTTTCAACCTTTCGGTAAAATCGAAAGGTTGAAAATGATGTCTTCAGACGGAAAAATGCGAGAAACAGAAGTGGCGGATCCAGAAACTCTTCTCAGAGTTGTACAGTCAATTCCTTCTAAAAAAGCAGAACGTTTTAAAAAGTGGCTAGCTAAGGTTGGGTATGAAAGAATCCAAGAAATACAAAACCCTGAGATTGCCATTAAAAGAGCAATCCTTATGTACAAGGCGAAGGGATATGACGATGAGTGGGTCGCCGCCAGAATACAAACAATACTCAGCAGGAAAGAGATCACCAAAGAGTGGAAAAGCAGAGGAATAACAGAGGGGGTTCAGTATGCCATCCTAACTGATGCTATATCTATGGGTACTTTCGAAATAGATACAAAACAACATAGAGAACTCAAGAAACTAAAGAAAAGCCATAATCTTAGGGATCACATGACACCGTTGGAACTAGCCTTGACAATGCTCGGTGAGACAGCAACGGTTGAAATTATGAAGACTCTGAACCCCATAGGTCTTAAGCAGAACAAGCAAGCGGCAAAGCAGGGAGGCGAAGTTGCTGGCAAAGCACGAAAAGATATAGAGAAGCGTATTGGTAGACCAGTTTTGTCGGAAGACAGCTACCTACCGAAAAAGAAACAACCCAGACCACTCTCACCTTAACTCGTCGACGATTTTTTAAGTTGCTATCCAGACCATAGTAAACCTTAATTCTTAGGATAGTTATCGCATTTTTTGACATCTGCTCTGTTGCAGAAATAAGACCACGTTATTCATTAGATTAGGATAAGGCATGATAGATATTCTTTATAATATTCTGGGTGGATTTATTGCTTCCGTGCTTAGTATAATAGCTTTTGAAGTCTGGAAATGGCATAGGGAAAAACAACATCAATCCAAGAACTCTTGGACATTACGAGAACGTATTTATTCGCTGTTATCGAAAGAGGACTTTATTAAACTAAGAAAAGACAGGGAAAACGAAAACAGTCGTATTTTACTTTTTGACCAAGTTGCCTCAATAATAAGAGCAACATACATCGCTTGTGAAATATGCAATTGGGAAATCGATCAACCATTCAAAAGAGACATAAAATTAGCACAATCAAAATTGATGGCAGGACACTTCCACACGGATTCCTCTAAAATGGGGCTATACTATGGCAAAGAGTCTAAATTTACTGAACAACTTATAGAAATACTTGAAAAAATAATAGAGAATTTTTACCCTCAGAGACGCAGATAAAGTGTTTTAATGAAATTACAATTGGTTTTCACGGTTTTGATTGTCTTGATAGGTAGTACGGTTACTGAATTGCTCGCAGTTCCAGTTTCAGCACGAGGGGAAACTCCACCACCGTCAGGCTTGGGAACAAAAGCCTGTGAGTGCATAGAACTTGAGGCGAAGTTATGGAAAGAGTATAACGAGAGAATCGCCATAGCGAGGCATGCCAAGTCTGATAGAGAAGGACGAAAACTATTGAATGCTCTCTGGTACTGGATTGACTCGGAGATTGAAAGAAGAAAAAGTATTTACGGGGAGGTTTTCTCTTCGGAATGCGATAAATATGGAGTACGCCTTCGCAGTCCTTGGGATACCAAGAGCGTCAGAGAAGGGGCGAAAAAAGCTTGTCCCGAAGCTATGCGGAAATGGTGTAAGGTTTGGGATTCACCTGATCCGAGCATAATCTCTAAATGTGATTACTCTGATTTTGACCATTTTGGTGAAGATTTTCTAGAATGATTCCACCGTTGATAAGTGACGCAAATTTGGTGAGACACAGAACTGCGGTCAATTCCGGTAAAAGATACAGGTTTTGCAGCAAGGTAGCGCCACACCCTCTTAAATTAGTCAAGAGGACCATAAAACCCTGCAGTTAATTGCCGAGTCAAGTGTAGATAGTTGAAAGATTCCTAATGGAATCTTTGACGAATCAAACTACGGACAATTTTAACGTTGCCAAACGGAAACCATGCTCAAACATTAAGAGGTATAAATCTATGAAAGCCACGGAAACCAAGTTCCTAGATTTCCTGAAGAAGTCGCCGCAGTTCACTATTCCCATATATCAGCGCACGTACTCTTGGACCAACCGCGAGTGCCGCCAGCTTTGGAACGACATTTTACGCGCCGGTCGAGACGATGATATCTCCTCCCATTTTGTCGGTTCCATTGTGTATATCGAAAAGGGTCTTTTCCAAGTTGCCGAGCAACCACCGCTCCTCGTAATCGACGGTCAGCAGAGACTAACAACGCTCACCTTGATTATTGAATCCCTAGCTCGACAACTGGGAACCCATGAGCCGGTGGAGGGTTTCTCGGCCAAGAAACTCCGCGGTTACTACTTGTTGAACGATTTGGAAGACGGCGATTCCCGATTCAAATTACTGCTCACCCAGACCGACAAAAACAGCCTTCTGGCACTGGTTCAGCAGAAAGCACAACCCGAAGAAGCTTCCCTTCGCATAACCGAGAACTTCACCTTCTTTGAAGAGCAAGTGGGAAACCTCGCTGATGACGACCTGTCTGCGCTTTGCCGAGGGCTCGCAAAGCTGATAATAGTCGACATTGCGCTCAGCCGAGACCAGGATAATCCTCAGCTCATCTTTGAGAGCATGAATTCAACTGGGCGCGAACTCAGCCAGGCCGATCTGATTCGAAATTTCATCCTGATGGGCTTGGAACCAAAACACCAATCCCTACTTTATCAGGACTATTGGCGACCTATGGAAACAGGTTTCGGCCAAGAAGGATACGGAACACATTTCGACAGCTTTATGCGACATTACTTAACGCTGAAAACGGGAGAAATACCGAATATCCGTGCGGTGTATGAATCGTTCAAAGCCCATGCGCGCACACCCAAAGTAGAAGCGGCCGGAGTGGATGCACTGGTCGCGGATATCAACACCTTTGCGGGTTATTACTGTGCTATGGCATTAGGCAAAGAACCCGACGAAAAGCTGTCGAAAGCTTTTCAGGATTTACGCAAGCTTAAAGTGGATGTCGCCTATCCTTTCCTGCTGGAACTCTACGATGACTATAAAAACGAAATACTGAACGAATCGGAATTCAATGAAGCCATTCGCCTTGTAGAGGCATACGTATTCCGCCGAGCGGTCTGTGCTATTCCAACAAATTCACTGAACAAGACGTTCGCTACTTTCGGTCGAGCACTCCAAAAAGACCGTTACATCGAGAGCATCCAAGCGCATCTGCTCACATTGCCCTCGTATCGCCGTTTTCCCAAGGACGAAGAATTCAGGCACGAGCTTGCCGTGCGGGACCTCCGCAATTTTTCTCGCAGAAGCTACTTGCTACAACGCCTCGAAAACCATGGGCGCAAAGAATATGTTCCCGTGAACGATTATACGATAGAGCACATCCTGCCGCAGAACGAAAACCTTTCCACGGAGTGGCGCAAGGAGCTCGGGCCGGAGTGGGAACGCGTGAGAGAAACTTGGCTTCATACGCTCGGGAACCTGACACTCACCGGATACAACAGCGAATACAGTGACCGCCCATTCGCTGATAAGCGCGATATGAAAGGAGGATTCCACGAGAGTCCCCTCAGTCTGAACAAAGATCTGAGGACACTAGACACATGGAATGAAACGGCTATAAAAAAACGCGCAAAGCGACTTACCAGACTCGCCGTAGAAGTCTGGGCAAGACCTTCGCTTTCGTCTGAAGTGATCAAGTCGTATCGACCAGAAAAGAAAAAAGTAGACGGTTACACAATTGACGACCATACGTATCTATCAGCAGGTTTGTCAACACGTGATCTTTTTGACGCTTTTCGCAAGGAGGTGCTTGGGTTGGACCCATGCGTCACGGAACAGTTCCTTAAGCTTTATATAGCCTACAAAGCCGAGACTAATTTTGTTGACGTAGTGCCTCAGAAGAATCGTCTCCGGCTGTCACTGAACATGCAATTTCACGAACTCCACGATTCGAGAGGGCTAGCCAAAGATATAAGCAACGTCGGTCGCTGGGGCAATGGTGATGTGGAAGTCGGTCTCAACAAGGCGGAAGAACTTCCTTATATAATGGGACTTGTGCGTCAGGCTTTTGAAAAACAGATGAGCGCCGAGGAATTAGATCAATAGAACAACCCTAGGGCCAAATCCTTAAAGAAAATAGCTTGTTCCCAGACCCGTTTTTTATGAAAGTAGAGATGATTCTTTTACTACCATTTATACACCAACTTCATTCCTGTAGCTTTTTTAGCAACAGGTTCTAATCCGAAATCAAACTTTGAATCTTTATGGGATAAGAGATTAGTACATACTTCATTATATTTATTTGCCGAATGTCTCATACCCATACCCAAGCCCATTAAACCACCCCCAAGAGCTGCACTGGCAATCCCAACTGTTCTAGGGTTTTCATATAGGTCTTCATAGGTATCTGGATTCCCTATCATCGCCCCGCCACCAATGGCATATAATCCTCCTATTATCATCCAAAACGTACCCCAACCAGTGCCCTTACTTGGTTCCCCTTGGCATTGAGCTAAACTTGGTTCCTTGGCTTCCGCTTCTATTGCATTACCTACGAAACTAACAACAAAAACCAGTGCAACAAATAAAGATACAACTCTCTTCATGACAAACTCCTTGAATGTGGTCTCTGGCATACTTCTATTGCGGATTTCTCGCCGCCCAGCAGCGTAGAAAGACGGTGAGTCGTCGCATATCATATTTTGCCTCCTTCAGTCTAAACAATTAATTCGCCGACTGTCAAGGAATTTATTCATTGATGACAGTAAGTTGAAACGGCAAGTCCTAGCTTGGATTTCATCCCTCCGAATTTGCTTTGTCGGAGTCAAAGCGGGCGAGGACTTTACGGGTTCTTTGGGGATTGGGAGTGATTTCAAAATTTTTAAACGCAATTATTCACGGCAAGTTTCAAATACTAAATGTATCCTCGCTCAGTGGTTTCCGCAATCCAGCCGATCGTTCCATCAATATCAAAAGCTCTGGCACCGTAATCTTCATTCAAAAGTTCTTCTGGTAACAAGTGATCGTATTTCTCCGCCTGCTTGTTTTCAACCAACTTGGCCAATTCAGCATTGGTCGGCCTGTTATCCTTGCTGAAGCTTCTAAGGTGGGAGGAAACATCCGAACTGCTAGCCCCTTCAATTTCAACAACTCCTGCAAATTTGTTCGTCTTATAACCACCCATATTCAACAAAACGGACAATGTATTAACGATTTTATCTCCCATCCAAGGAATCAGGTAGACATCTTTCCCCAAGCCGATTACGCGTTTGTTTGCCAAACCAACATCCCGGAAAAATCGCAGACCCTCGGAAAACAATCTCTTGGCGGCCGCATCCATGAACTCACGCCTTTTTCCTCCCGACTCGACGCAGTGGTCTCCTTCCATGTAAATTCTCAGCATCTCCTGGCGGACACGGTCATGAACGGACATTCCGTCACCGCCGAACCTGGGAGGATTGCCGCCTCTCGTGGGAGCTACGCATACGACTCTTTTCTCCATGTCCACGTCTCTTACCTCCCAGCGCCCGCCAGCGAAAATTATATGCTGTCCCGGCAGAAGGAAAGAATCGATGGGAAGGGTGCCGAGAGTCTTTCCCTCTTCCTCGATAACGATCCGGTACTCCTGCGGGGTCTTGAAAACCGCGTAGAAACCGTAGTGGCCCACTATTTTTTCGCCTTCTGGCCCAAGCGCCAGTTCCCCGCCGGATATCTGCGTGATCAGATGCTGCTTTCCCATGTGGCGAAGCAGCGCCTCGAACTGCTCCGCTGTAACCCTGCTGAAAACACCCGACTCGCAGAGCACGGACCATAGCTGATCCGCTCTCACTCCTCCCCATTGAGCCGTCATCGCCAGAACCTGATGCAGAAGAGTCGAGAAGTGAAACAATCCGGGGTCGGGAGGCTCGTACCACTTTTCCTTCAGGAGGAGATGGATTATCGCTATGCTCTGAAGCAATTCCATACGCAGCTTGTCGACGATGCCCGAAATCCCGGTGAGTTCCTTCTCAGTAATAAACACGCTCAGCATAGCCGGTTCGCCGCGGCGCCCCGAACGACCCAGGCGTTGCCTGAGACTTGATACCGAGTTAGGAGCCGCAACCTGCGCGACGGATTTTATCTTGCCTATGTCGATGCCGAGTTCAAGAGTCATCGTGCAGACCGCGGTCGTTGGAAGCCTTCCTTTTTGCAGGCGTGATTCAAGCTCCTCCCGAAACTCTTTTGAAAGTGAACCATGGTGAGGAAAAAACTCGTTCGGAACCGCGTTCTCCACGCAAAGGTCGCTGAGCAGCACCGCGAACTTCTCCGTTCTGCGACGGGTGTTCGCAAAGACCAAGTGAGAATCTCCCCGCAGAATCCCGTACAGTTCCCTTGCAATCTGAAGGTCGGAGAGCAGTTCCTCGGATGACTCTTCCGGATCCTCGTCCCCCCGCTCGGCGGAAATGCGGCTTACGTACCCCCGCACCTGCAATTTGAGATTCATGCCCCCGCCGCCCGTTATGAGCAGGCGCGGGAAATCACTGTTCGGCCTAAGGGAACTCATCACCCCGTTCATGTCTCCCAAGGTCGCGCTCAGCGCGATTCTGGGTATGGGGGAGCGTTGCCGGCCGAGCAGGTTTTCGAGCCTGTGCATAAGCGACAGCAGGTGAGTGCCCCTTTCAGAACCGACAAAACAGTGATATTCGTCAATGATGATGTATCTTAAGGACCCAAACGACGCCTTTACCCATCCCGGGTCAAGAACCAGGCGCGATTCAAGCGACTCGGGCGTGATCAGCAGGATGCCCTTCGGATACTGTCTTGCGCTTTTCTTTTTTGACTGGGAGCTGTCCCCGTGCCAGGGAGTGACCTCCATGTCCAGCATGTCGCAGATGCTCTCAAGCCTTCGGTACTGGTCGTTGATCAGGGCCTTCAGCGGACTTAAATACAGAATGCCGAAGCCGTCAGCTTCCCCCGCTACGGCACTGCAGGCGGGAAGAAAGGCCGCCTCGGTCTTCCCCGCGGCCGTCGAGGCGCTGATCACGACATCCGATTTGCCGGAGAGTACCGGTTCAACGGCCTTTTTCTGGATGTCCCTCAGGTCCGTCCATCCCTGCCTGTGGACCCATCTTTGTACCCCGGAGTCTAAAAGTTGGAACGCATCCGCCATGGCTACAGAGTGAAACTCTCAAAGCCGTCGCCGGAATCCTCCGAATCCGGCATGTCGCTTGGTCTGTCTTCGGGAATTTCGATGGAACCGATCAGGTCATCCCATCGGATGCCGCTGTTCTGCTCGATGACGGACAGCATGTCGGTAAACTCTTTTACCGTGTTGCGCGGGGTTTTGAAATAAGCGGCACCGATTGTTCTGTCGCAGTGTCGCAAAAATGCTTCCAGAGCTTCGTCCGGCACCAAGTGTTTCGTCTCGTCTCCCGAAGCGAAAACGTTTCTTATATTCCTGAGAAGAATGTAAAGTTCTTCCGGAGTCAGATTGTCCAGGCGAAGAACCGGGGATGAGTAATCCGCAACCCCGGCTTTTCGGGCGAAACTGCTTTCGGCCAGTCGCGACTCAAGAGCCTCGTAGCTGTATAATCCCTTGCGGGTGTCAAGCAGAAAATCCGGCGTGCCGCCCATCAGGAATCCCAGATGACCAGCGCTTCCCTGCAGGCAATCGTTAAGTATCCGCAGAATCTGTTCGTAGTTTGAGATTCTGGCCTGCTTGCTGTTGAGCTTGTAGAGGTTCACCGCCTCGTCGAGACAAACCAGCAGTCCCCGGTAACCGGCCTGCCGGACAAACAGGCTCATGATTTTAAGACCATCGTAAAAGGACGCGTCCGAAATGATTGTCCTCACGCCAAGAGCGCTTCTCGCGTCGGTTCTGGTCGAGTACTCAGCGCGCAGCCAGCGCAGGGCGTTTGACATCAGCTCTTCGTTTCCGTTTTCGTAGCCGTTCCAGTAGGCCTCGATTACTCTGGCGAAATCGTAACCCCCGACATGATCCCTAAGAGACAAAAGACGCTCCTGGATCACAGACGATACGGAAATGCCTTTCTTCTCGGCTTCCTGCCGGGCAACATTTACGAACCTTTCCACAACATTGCTCAGAGCCTTGCCTTGTGGCTTGTTTCTGGTCGCAAGACTGAGCATGAGCTCCGAGTAGAGGCTTCTAGCCTGTCCCCCGGACGCGTGAATCCGCCTGTCGGGCGAGAGATCCGCGTTTACCGACACAAGGCCTTTTTCAAGGGCAATCGCTCTTACCACGCCCAGAAAGAAAGTCTTCCCGGAACCGTATTCGCCTATTACAAGACGAAAAGCGGCCCCTCCCTGCAGGACCGTCTCGATATCCCGGTCAAGCGCCTTTATTTCCTCCACGCGCCCGACCTGGATATGCTGGATGCCTACCCGCGGAGTTACCCCAGCCTTCAGCGACTGGATTATCGAGGCCCGCTCTCTGGGACGCAATTTCTTTGCCGCCATGCTTAGTGCTCCTGAGTCTTTAACTTGAGTTTCTCTTCTACCATTTTCGAATTGACGTAAGCAATTCCGTCGTCGTCCTCAATAAGCGGCGAATTGAAATTTTCATACGCCCAGTCGTTTATGACTTCAACGGCGCCTTCGGCCATCAGCTGCAGATCCTCACAAACATCCTCTATTTCCTCGCATGTCCATGATTCTCTGGTCACAAGTTCCCTGTAAAGGTGGCGGTGTCTCATATCAAGTCTTTGAATCGGGTCATCGGAGTGCGGCATGTCGACTGCCGCTTCGGTTCCCCGCTCGCTAAGAATGTCGTCATCCACGAAAATGGTCTCGAGGATGTCCTGAACATTCCTAGTTTCTTCTTCATACAGTTTCAGCAAGCTGGAATCAAGAGAAAAGGAGGAAGTCGCGGCGGATACCGGCGCCTCGAACGGGTTCGGGGAAAAAACCTCTTCTTGCTGCCCCGTCGGAACCGCCGTTTCGACCGGGTCAGGCGAAAAGGAGGAAACGGCGACGGGGCTTGGCGCCTCAAACGGGCCCGGGGAAGAAGCTTCTTGTTCCCGAACCGGGGTTGTCGGCATTCTGCTTGATGAAAGCGTGTAGACGTCGCTTGTGACCATCGATCTGTCCAGGCCCAGCGACACGTAGAGTTTCTCAAGCTGCTTGATTTCCGCGGGGGCAATTTTGCCGTCCGCAAGCGCCACGCGGACCAGAATATGGCTTACGGCGACTTTTTCCCTGCTGTCAAGCGCCTCAAGGCGTTTTTTAAGTCCGCTCATGTTGGCGGGCGTGTTGAGTCGCCAGTACATATAGGCGTGGAGGGATCGTTTCTCGGTTTCTGTTAACTGCTCGTTTTCATAAATCAGGTTTTGCAGCAAGCTGACTTCGGATTCGTCTACATGCTCGTCAATACGGGCGACAAGCGCTCCCAAGCGCAGAATAGTCGCGATCTTTCTGAATGTGGGAGACGGTGAAAAACCTTTCCCGTGACCTCCGGCGAAAAGCACCGCCTTGCCGTCAATGTCGAGTCTTGTGCCGTGGAAGCGCGCGTCCGGGACTATTCCGAATCCCGCTTTCTCCGTGATATTCGACAGCGTGTCGGCCTGCTTCTTGTCGATTTTTCCGGGCGCGTCTTCGCCGAAATGGCGGAGTATGGATTTCACCGGGACGAGGCCGCCGGATTCCGACACTTGAGTCTCCATCCAGTCTCTTAGGCGGTTAAGCCTCGCGTAGGGAACAGAAGCGACAAGGTCGTCGGGCAGCAGGGAAACCGCATACAGCGAATCGGGGAAATTACCCGGTTTTCCGACAAAACGACTGAAGTGCTCTATTTCGTTCGTGCAGGATTCGGCCAGCTCCATCAGTTTTTTTACCGGTTTTTTCAAAGTGCTTACGTCGGGCAGATCAAGCCTGACCCCCTTGTAGCCCCTAAGGGACGAGTTAGCGGGACGGTAACAGAGTCGCAGGTCGGTCTTTCTGGTTTCTATTTCCATGCCGTCGCCGAACTCATCTCGGTAACGCAGTTTAAAAAGAGCGTCGAACTCCTTTTCGCAACGCCGGGCGGGTGGGCGCAGACCGAAATCCGGGTGGGTTTTCACCCAAGCGAGGGCCAGTTCGCTGTCAACCGGGCGGCCCTCCTTAACCGCGCTTGAGAGCAGAAACTGAAAAGCGGAGGTGAATTCCTTCTCGGCGACCAGCAAATCGGAATCAGGACGGCCGCTGTCGTTTCGATGATTCAGAGCCCAGATGTGCGACAGCAGGCTAGCAACATAACCTCTGAAGTACCTGTCGTAACTGTAGAGGTTTTTTAACCGCCAGAGTTCCTGTATCAAGGCGTCGCGCTCATCATCAGCGACAGCCCCGTTTTCGTCATCGACCAGCAACCGTCTTTCAATGCCGTTAAAATACAAAAATACGTATCCGATGTGGACTCCGGGGTCGCAACGGTCACCCGCAAGCCATTCAACATATGCCGCGCGGCTCTCAGGAACCATATCGTTATAACCGCACCCGTAAGGCACCTGTTCGCCTCCGTAGTCAGGCGAATCCCTGTCAATTTTTAACGTGGGGTCGACGAGCGACGGTTCGGTTCCGTAACCGTCCAGACCGCTTAATCGGCCACCGACATAGAAAAATCCCCCTTTTACCTCGATGCCGCCCACGTCAACCGTCTCGTCAGTGCCGACCCACCTGCCCGGTTCTTTGTTCTCCGTTTCTGTCTCTTTAACCTCGGGCGCGGGCTCATGGGAAGCGTCCGGTTCTACCGCCGTCCACTTTGAAAGCCCGAAAAATTCCTCGCTGGCGCGCGTGAACCGGGGCTGCTCGCCGCGACGTTCGGATCTCTCGATTTCCGCCAGCATCCGCAGATACATTGAAGCTTCAGGAGTCCTGTCCTCTGTAGAAAGCCAGCCCATTTCAAGAGCTTTCTTCGTAATCGTCCGGTAATACATCGGCCGCCTGCCGGCGAACTGGTCAAGAACCATCTCAGCGGAATCGGTGAAAGAAAAAGAGGTTCCGCCTTGCACCCCCGGGGATCTGATAATCGCGGCCTTGGGTTCTGTTTCAGCCACGTCTTGGCCGGGAGAACTGGGCCCGCTTGATCCAGACGCGGACATGGGAGTTCGAGAAACGGCGATGTCGGCTTTATCATCTTGCGGGGTTTCAGTGGATGAAGGTATATGGAAACCGGCAGAATCTGTTTCGCCGTCTCGTTTCAAGGAAACCGGTTTCTCGTCAACCGCCTCCCGCGGAGCAGTCCACGGAGAGTTCCGGTCGTCGCTTGCGTGTCCAACCCCTAACTTTTTTCCGACCACGGCTTTGTCGGGGAAACCCGTTTTCCTCAGTCCGAAGGTTCGGGGCGCATGGAGAATGAATCGGGATGCGTCTCCGTTTCTTTTGATATCTGTATAGATTCTGGCGCCGACCGTCGCCTCCGGCGTCTCTCCCGAGGTCTCCCAAAGTTTTCTTGACAAGATACGCTTCGTGATCTCATTTACATGAAGCGGAGCATCCGATTCTTCTAACACGAGTGAGACGGCGTCGAGCACATTCATTTGTCTGTCTCTCCTCTTAATTCTGCTTTGCCTAAAAAGCTTTTTTGATATATTAACACACGTTGACCCAGCACAGAAGAAGGACTGCGAAAGCTTGCGGTGGAACCGTGCGAAGTTGCTTAGGCAAAACTCTCCCCGGTGCTCCCAGCCAAGAGAAAGTGAGTGACTATACTCGACTGAAAAAACCTTGACTCGTCCAATTAAAACAGTCAACAGCGCTTTTTGACCTGGCTGTCAAGGAAAATTCCCAAGCTTGATTGAGATGACTCTGGATATTACAATAAGCAGTTTTCCTCAAAGATTGAACAACACGGGTTATAATGAATACCATGCGTTGCGGGAAAGCTATGCCCACTCGCTCGAATAATTTCACGGCAGAGGCAAAGAACCTCTTGATTCCTCGTTTGGAAGCATAAACGCCGCCGAATCACCACGAGATGAAGACGATGGTTAAACTTGTTCAGGCTGAATCCCTTCTCAAAACCGCAGTAAACGATGCGGACGCCAAGTTTCGCGACGGCCAGTGGGAAGCGATTGACGCACTGATAAACCGTCGCAGCAAAATAATGTTAGTGCAGAGGACCGGTTGGGGAAAAAGTTCCGTCTATTTCATCAGTACGCGTATTCTGCGCGACCAAGGCGCAGGACTGACTTTGATCGTTTCACCGTTACTGGCTCTTATGCGCAATCAGGTTCAGCAGGCAAAACGTCTTGGACTTAAGGCCGAAACAGTAAACTCCTCAAACGAGCCTGGCTGGCCAAAAATCGAGCAAAGAATAAATTCGGACAAAACCGACGTTCTCTTGATCTCCCCCGAACGTCTTGCAAACGAGTCCTTTGTGGAAGATACGCTTCTTCCGATAGCCAGTCGCGTGGGGCTGCTCGTCGTAGATGAGGCTCACTGCATATCGGATTGGGGACATGATTTCCGACCGGACTACAAACGCATAGTCAACATACTGAGGCATATGCCTTCGAACATGGCCGTGCTGGCCACTACCGCTACGGCTAACAATCGTGTTGTCAATGATGTTAAAGAACAGCTCGGCAACCTTGAAATTCAGCGAGGCCCCTTAGGACGCAGAAGCCTGAGGCTTCAGACCCTGCGAATGCCGGACATGGCATCAAGGCTGGCATGGCTTGCGCGGCAAATTCCCGAATTGCCGGGAACGGGTATCGTTTACGTGCTGACCGTAAAGGATGCGGAACGAATAACCGCATGGCTCAGGGAAAGGGGGATTGACGCGTACGCATACCATAGCAGATCGGAGAACCGTCCACACCTTGAGGACCTGCTTCAGGACAACAGGATCAAGGTTCTGGTCGCTACGACGGCCTTGGGAATGGGCTATGACAAACCGGACCTAAGCTTCGTCATTCATTATCAGGCACCCGGGTCAATAATCAGTTATTACCAGCAGGTGGGACGCGCCGGGAGAGCAATGACCAAAGCGTACGGAGTATTGCTAGCCGGCCGGGAAGACTCCAACATAATAGAATATTTCCGTCGCAAGGCCTTTCCCGAAGAACAGCACGTAAGAGAAATTCTCGAACTGCTCGGGTCGAGCGACGGCATGAGCACTACGCAAATGGAGTCGCACCTTAACCTTCGGCGAGGCCAGATTGAGAAAGTACTCAAGGTCCTCAGTGTTGAGAATCCCTCGCCGCTGATCAAGGATGGTTCCAAATGGCGACGCACGCCGGTCAGGTACCAGATGGACCATGAGTTCATTGAACGCCTGACGCGGCAACGCGAACTTGAGTGGAATGAGATACAGGAATACATTGACAGCAAAAACTGCCTTATGTATCGCCTGCGCAATGCTCTTGACGACCCCGAAGCCGAAGATTGCGGCCGTTGTGCCGCCTGCCTTGGAAAACCTCTGCTTGGTCCTGAAGTGCCCGGGAAGCTATTGATTGAAGCTGAAAACTATCTGAAGCGGCCGGACAAAGTAGTGCTTAAGCCAAAACGTTCGGTACCGGCGAACGCCTTTCCCGAATACGGACTTGACACCAAGCTGATCAGAAGATTCGGCGCGGAGGAGGGCCGAATCTTGTGCCACTGGGGTGACGGAAGCTTGGCTCAAGCAGTGGCTGACGGAAAAAAGGAGGGCCGTTTTTCTAATGAACTTGTGAACGCAGCGGCTGAGATGATAAAAGAGAGATGGGACCCTGACCCCTCGCCTCAATGGATCGCCTGCGTGCCCTCTCACCGCCTTCTGGGTCTGGTGCCCGACTTTGCCGAAAGACTCGCGACCAAACTACGCATAAGATTCGTTAAAAATGCGATCAGCAAAACAAGAGACAACGAACCTCAGAAAGAACAGCAGAACGGGCCACATCAATGTCTCAATCTTGACGGAGTCTTTTCGGTGTCTGATAATATACTGGGAACCCCTGTTCTGCTCGTGGATGACATAGTCGATTCAGGATGGACGATGGCGGTACTCGCCGTGCTTTTAAGACAGAAGGGAAGCGGTCTGGTTTACCCGGTAGCGCTCGCGTCGGCCGGCCCTTGATTAAAAGATGAATGGTTCTAAAGAAACAGAAGCAGTACTTCTGATGACAGCCCGGTTTTCGCGCGGCGGGAACAAAGAACCCAAGCCTTTAAACGTAAGCGAATGGGCTCGCTTCGCCATATGGCTTAACTCGGAAAAACTGACCCCTGGGCGATTGATGGAAGGATCAATCGCAAACTTACTCAAGGACTTTCGGGACAAGTCCATTACCGTAGAGCGTCTGGAATCACTTCTTGCAAGAGGAACCGCGCTGGCCCTTGCCACGGAAAAATGGGAGAGAACGGGACTCTGGGTGATAACCCGCTCCGACCCGGATTACCCTTCCGCCCTGAAATGTCGCCTGAAGCACAACTCTCCCGCCGTATTGTTCGGTTGTGGAAACAAGTCTCTGCTGAATGAAAAAGCTCTGGCGGTAGTCGGATCCCGAGACGTCAAGACGGAGAGCCTGGCCTACAGCGCATTGTTGGGCGGCATTGCGGCGCAGAACTGCTATTCAGTAGTGTCGGGTGGTGCCAAGGGAGTTGACGAAGCGGCAATGCTGGGAGCGCTCCTTTCCGGCGGAAAAGCCATCGGAGTGCTGGCGGACAGCCTGATGAAGACCTGTCTTAATGAAAAATACCGCAGTCACCTGATGGAAGACAGGCTGGTTCTGGTATCACCTTACAATCCCGAAGCCGGATTTAACGCCGGCAACGCGATGCAGCGCAATAAATATATTTATTGCCTTTCAAGCGCCGCTTTCGTGGTTTGTTCTGGAAGGGGTAAGGGAGGAACATGGAACGGTGCCTCGGAGAACCTCAAACAACGCTGGGTGCGGCTGTGGGTAAGGGAAAACACCGATCCGGCGGCGGGCAACGCGGAACTGGAAAAACTGGGAGCCTTTCGCGTCCCGAAGCAGATCGATAAGCTCGATTTTCTGGAACTGTTCACCGAAGACAGTGCCGAAAAAATTATGGAAACCCTTTCCTACGAAACATTCCTCGAAAAAATTCGTGTTGGATGCGACACTACGCCGCGCAGGCCCGCTGAGATCGGTGAACAAATCCCCATCAGCGAACCCCAACTGAAAGCTTGGCTCAGGCAAGCGGTAGCCGAAAACAAAATAGAAAAACTTAACAAGCCCGTAAGATACAGATGGATAGATCCGGAACTTGCCGACTATGGTTCATTCCTTGAAAAAATTCAGAGCATGTGCAACACTACGCCCCGCAGGCCCGCCGAGATCGGTGAACAAATCCCCATCAGCGAACCCCAACTGAAAGCTTGGCTCAGGCAAGCGGTAGCCGAAAACAAAATAGAAAAACTTAACAAGCCCGTAAGATACAGATGGATAGATCCGGAACTTGCCGACTATGGTTCATTCCTCGAAAAAATTCAGAGCATATGCAACACTACGCCCCGCAGGCCCGCCGAGATCGGTGAACAAATCCCCATCAACGAACCCCAACTGAAAGCTTGGCTCAAGCAAGCGGTAGCCGAAAACAAAATAGAAAAACTTAACAAACCTGTAAGATATCTATATCCTTCATCCATACAGGGGAGCCTTTCTCTCTAATAAAGAAATCACTTAAACGTCTCGTAACGATTATTCATTCGTCATACTGTGAGAACGTAACGGGCTTTATCCGTACCTGCACGAACTTGAGCGCACCTTGCCAGATATTCAAAAGCTTCAGGAACTTCCGCGGCAACGCGCAACAATCTGTCCATCGCCTCCGATTGAGTAACGTCATCAGCTTCATACTTTGAAAAGGCAACCGGTCCGCCGCCAAAAATTCTGGCAGCATCCGACTGTTTGAGCCCAAGACGTTCCCGGACAGATTTGACTTCAGAACCCGTAAGCAAACCGTCAACCCGTTTTTTAAACGCCACCATGCAACGCTTGTTCATGCGCGACTGCCGAACGCTTACCTGCTCGGAACCGCAAGAGTCGCACACGGAAAAGTGTAAATCTAGTTCGGCGGCTTTGCCCTTGTAACCCACCCTGTTTTTGGAAATCCGCTCGCTCAGACTGCCTTCTTCACAAATCGGACACCGAGAATCTTTTTCCATCTTATCTTCCACCGCCGACCGTCTTCTGGCAGCTTATCTTCATATATACCTACGATCTTTTTGCTTACCATTATGGTAACCACGACTAGTTTGTCAAGTTTTTGCTGACAGAAGCGGAGCCCGTATTTTAGGCAACGGTTTAGGTGCACAAAGTCACAGGCGAACCTGGTCGGTTTCGGCCGTTACCGAACGCGGTAAAAAATATGATATACTCCGGCAACAAGCGGGAAAGAGGAAATGTCTTTAGAGAAACCACTTGCATGCTTCAGGAAGCATCAGGAGAAATTCGCCGGCGGGCAGCACGGGGAATTCGTGGTTATCCATGAAGAAGATGCGTAGGGCTTCTGCCAAAGCGAACTGGAAGCATACAAAGTCGCGATAAGAAGGCATCCGGACGGATCGTTTCTTCCTCATCCGTACCTAAGGCCCGAAGAAGAAAGCGTGGCGGTATTTCACTCCGAGGTTGGCGGCCGGTTGTCTCCTGAAACGAACCGTCAAGTTTTCAGGTACGGTTGCGGTACTTGAGACCACGAGGCAAAAATGCGCAGACTCGGAAAAATTTTGACGCTTGTTCTTTTGCCGCTGTTCTCGGCGAGTTGCGGGTCCGGCGGGGAAGAGCCGGATGAATCATCGGGGTCAAAGATTGAGCTTGACTGCTCCAATCCCGTCTTTTCCCGTACCGAACCGATGCCGTCCGGAACCCGTCCGGAAGTCTGGGTCACGACGGGAAGCAGTTACTGGGCCTGCGACGGAGGCAGGGAGTATTACCACGCCGACGGCACCGTTACGGGGAAAGTCACGGATACTTTCCTAGAAGAACTGAATCCTCTGCTGGTGGCATTCTGGAATGCCTGCCGGGTCGGATCCCGGCCGCCCGAACTCTCGGGCAGCTGGGTTGTGGCGGATGACGCTCTTTGCGTACGGTTCGATATCACGCCGGGAATCATCATTTGCGCCGACATCATTTCGGAACCTGACGGAAACAGCGTGACAAGAGGAGGGGACGTGAGAACCATTCAAGATGGCCAGGTGGTAGAATCCGCCTACGAAGAGGCGGACACCTGCTACCTTGAGGAGGAGTAGCAATCGGCGCGACAAATCCCCGTTTCCCGAATCCGCCTGATCAGCCGGCGTGGATCAGACATACTTCATATCACCGGATATTTCTTACCACGTCCAGCCCTCGGCATTGAAGTCGTTTTCAAGCGCGTCGGGAACCAGAGGCGCGTCGTCGCCGGCGGCCGCCATTTTCTCAAAAGCCCCGCTCCAGCCCTCGCGCGCTCTTCGCACCGGCGCGAGCACGATGACTCCGTCCTCGACGCGCATCTCAAGCTCGTCGCCGAGACCGCACTGCCTGATAACCGAAGAGGGAATACGAATTCCCTTCGAGCTGCCGATAGATATCAACCTGATTCTCACGCATTGCCTCCTTACGTAATTACACTATAATCACCAGGCGGGCGGAGTTTCAAGGCCGCCGGACACAAGGGCCCGCCTGCTTATCGCGGCAGGCATGAACACCGGACGCTTGACGGCATGTTCAGCGTTCCGTTTAACATTCAGGGCAGGAATACGCATTGAGAACCGGATGCATATTCCGGTACCTTTCTAAAAACTTAAATCAAGCCACTGCTGTCCCGACGTTTCGGGCAGAGCGTACCGTAACCACCTGATTAGAAACATATAACCGGCATTAAGAGATGCGTCCGACTTGAAGTCCAAAACCCGGTTCCACAGCTCATGGAGCATCTTCCGCGGGATACCTTCCTACTGAAAGGAGACAGCGATTCCGAATGAAAAGGGACACCTGTTGCGTTTCAGACCGTGAAGATATCGAGCGAGAAGCCGTGGAAAAATGTACCGGCCGCCACACAGTTCTACGGATACTGAGCCTTGCTCCGCTTGAAAAAACCCCGTTAAACCAGCTGTTTGCGGCGGAGGTGGATTTGTCTCGGGACCCGGTGTACCATAATCAGCTGAAATTATCCGACTGACGTCGGAACAGCGGCCAAGGCGCGTGCTTTCTGCAGGTGCCGTGACGTCCGCAGCCGGAAGGAAACCGGAGAGCATGGGGAAAAAATCACGAAGAACCAGGAGAACCGGAAAAAACCCCGGACGGAAAAGAAACCGCAAGGAAACGCCGACCGGGAGCTCCGACCGCAAAATACTCCCGTTTCCCGAAAGAACAGACGGACTGTGCTTCCGGGGAATCGAAAAAAACGAGGCAGGCCGTCACGCAGAAGCCATAGCCGACCTGGACAGGGCCATCCGCATCAGCCCCAAGAGCGCGGTTGCCTACCATACCAAGGGACTCGCGAAAAGCGGCCTGGGCCGCCACGCGGAGGCGCTTGAGGATATCGACCGCTCCATACATCTTGATCCGGAAAGAGCGGGAGCGTACTTCAACCGCGGGCTCCTTAAAGTCCGGCTTGGACGAAACCGGGAGGCGGTCGCTGATTTTGACCGGGCAATCAGCCTTGATCCGGGGGATTCGGACGCCTACCTGGCCCGGGGCATGGAGAAGGAAAAACTCCTGATGTACGAAGAAGCGGTAGCCGACTACAGCCGGACCATAAGGCTTGACCCCGAAAACGCCTGGGCTTACTTCGGGCGCGGGTTTACGAACCTGAAAATGAGACAGCCCGGACAGGCCGTCTCGGACATGAACCGCTGCATCCTTCTCGACCCCGGGTACAAGGAAGCCTATAACGTGCGGGGACTCGCGAAAATCGAACTGGAACAGTTCGAAGAAGCCGCGGAGGACTGCGACCGCGCCATAGATCTTGACCCCGAAGACGAAATCGCCTACTACAATCGCGGACTTTCAAGGCACGCCCTGGGACAGCTTGAAGAAGCCGTGGAAGATTACAACCGCTCCATAGACCTTGACCCCGAAAACGCCGACAGCTATCACCGCAGGGGGGTCGCGAAATCTGACGCCGGACACGTTGAAGAGGCCGTCGGGGACTACGACGCCGCCATACGCCTTGATCCCGGGAACCCGGATTTTCTCAAAAGCCGGGGCATCGCCAAGGACAAAATCGGGCGCAGCGAAGAAGCCCTCTCCGACTTTGACAGGGCAGTACGCCTCGACCCCGGGAACCCGGAACTGTACTCTGACCGCGCTGCCGCCAAGCTATCTCTCGGCCGGAACAAGGACGCCATAGAGGACTGCAGCCGCGCCATACGGCTGGCTCCCGGATCCCCCAAGGCTTACAGCAACCGCGGGTTCGCCAAATACGAACTCGGGCGGCACGAAGAGGCGCTCTCTGACTTTGACAGGGCCATAAGCCTCAGTCCGGAGCCCGTCGGCTTTTACTATCATAACCGAGGGCTCGCCGAGGTATCCCTCGAGCAGTTCGAAGAGGCGGAGGCCGACTTCAGCCGGGCAGTCTCGCTTGATCCCGAGTCCGTCACGTCGTACCGCGCCCGGGGTTTTGTCAGAACCATGCTTCAGCGCCCGGAAGAGGCGGAAACCGATTACGATCGGGCAATAGAACTCGATCCCCGTTTCGCCCCGGATTATCTCAGCCGGGGACGCATCAGGGCAGTGCTTAAGCGCTGTGAAGAGGGGTTGGAGGATATTAACCGGGCGATATCGCTCAAGACCGATTTCGCCATGGCTTATTACGTGCGGGGCTTGGTAAACCAGGACCTCGGGCGGGAGAAGGAAGCGAAGGACGATCTGGCCGAGGCGCGCCGTCTCGGTTTCCGTTTCTGAACCTGAACTGAATTCCTTAAGATTCGCCGAAACCCAGAATTCAGGACCTCCGCCCGCACGGCTTCCGCCAGTTCCTCCCCTCGCGCGGAAACCCTTGATCCGTACGCATATGCCCGGCGGCGCAAAGCCCCGCGGAAGCTCTTTTTTTCAATCCGCAGACATCCCTGCATCATCCCCGCGCCGACGCGCTCCGCGGAAGCCTTTTTCCCTCACGCCCAGGCCTTCGTCCCCGGCATTCGGAAACAACCGCGATAATATGCTACCATTAAGGACAAAATTGCCGGAGGCGGCAGCCCGCCCCCGCGGACGAAGAGAGCGGGAATGAAAAGGAAATCCTCTCGAAAAAAACAGGGGCGGCCGGCAGCAGCGCGGCACGGGACTTGACTCATGGCTTCCAAGGAACGGTTGATTAACTCGGATATCTCCGCGCCGAAGCCCGGTTATCACGGCCGGGGCGGTTTCCGCCGCCCCTCAGGTCTGCATTCGGATAACGGAAGAAAGATTTGATGCGAGCAACCCTGATCGGATTCAGCGCGGTCCTCATGTGGTCGCTGCTGGCCCTTCTCGCGGCATCCTCGGGGGAAGTGCCGCCGTTTCAGCTGGCCGCGATGTGCTTTTCCATCGGCGCCACCATCGGGCTGGCCGCGCTTGCCGCGAGGCCCTCGAGGTTCCGCAGCCTGCGCCAGCCCCCGCGGGTGTGGTGTCTCGGCGTCGGGGGGCTGTTCGGCTATCACTTTTTCTATTTTACCGCCCTTCGCAACGCGCCGGCCGTCGAGGCGAGCCTGATCAACTATCTCTGGCCCCTGCTGATCGTCGTCGGTTCGGCGCTGCTTCCCGGAGAGCGGCTCGCCCGGCATCACGTGACGGGCGCGCTGGCGGGCCTTGGGGGAACGGCGCTCATCGTTTCGGGAAACGGCCTTTCTTTCAGCGGCGGCTTCGCCTTCGGCTACGGCGCGGCGCTGCTTGCCGCCTTCGCCTGGGCCGCCTACTCGCTTCTCTCGCGGCGGTTCGGCGCGGTTCCGACCGATGCCGTCACCGGGTTCTGCGCGGCAACCGCCGTTCTTTCGCTCGTCTGCCACCTAGTGCTGGAACAGACGGTCTGGCCGCAGGGAACCGGCCAGTGGCTCGCGGTCGCGGGCCTCGGCCTGATGCCGGTCGGCGCCGCCTTCTACGCCTGGGACTTCGGCGTCAAGCACGGCGACATCCGGGTCCTGGGCGCCGCGAGCTACTCGGCGCCGCTGCTTTCAACCCTGATCCTCGTCGCCTCAGGGGTCGGCCGGGCCGACTGGCGCGTCGCCCTTGCCTGCGTCCTGATCACCGGGGGAGCCGTGCTGGCCGCAAAGGACCTGCTGTTCGCGCCGACGCACCGGAAAGAACAGAAAGAAGAATGACAACGGGAACTATCAAATTTCAAGGTTTGCTCCGTCCCGATTATGGAAACCTGCCGCCTCCCCGTCCGGTCGGTAATGCCCTCAGTCATCATGACCTGACCTTTCGCGGCTAATTGTAACTTTATACATAGGCTAATTGTCAAGTCTGAGCATGACCATTTATCATGATCGACGGTTTTTAGGGAATTTTTAATGTTATAACAGACAGTTACAGGATACGGCCAGTTGTCAGGTCTGAGGGTGGCTGATTGTCAGTTTTATGCATGGCCGATTGTCAGTTTTACGTAAATACATATAGATGCCCCCATTCCAGGCGGCAAAGCGAGACCAGTCCCGCGCGGGACGCGAATCATCAGGTCTCCTGTCGGCAACGGAAAAATACCTGATGCGGGCGGGATTTCAGCGTCGGCTCAGCTGACCGACGGCGTCGCCGATCAGCTTGATATTGGTTCCGCTGACGCCGTGCCCCCGCGCGAGCGTCTCCCACTGCGAAAGAGCGCTCCGCGTACGCTCAATGATATTCTCGACCGTTTTGTCGTTGAGCTTGGCTTTCCGTCCAAGAGACCTCAGATGCGCGAACCCGGGGTTTCCGCCTTCGCCAAGCACCGTAGTGCTCTGCTGGCCTCCCGGGCCGGAAGAGAACGTGATGTCATAGGCCGGGGACAGTTTCCACTCGCCTCCGGGATCCATGATGAACGAGAAGTTTTTCGCGTGGTCGTCGCGGTTATGCGACATGACGTTAAAAACGGCGTGGCGGTACATTTTTTCGACTTCCCTCATATCGCGGGTCATTATCTCCGTCAGCGCGAGCAGGTCTTCGTAATCAAGGGAAGGGATGCGAAAATCGGAATGAAGCAGGCCTCCCGCCGTGTGGACATGGAGCCGGGCCGTCCCGCCTTCCGATTCTGTCCGGTCAAACCGCCTGGCGGCGAAATACCCCGCGGCGCCGCTTGCCGGGAAAAGGCGCGTTTCACTCATCAGCACCCCCGCTTCCCCGGCCATAAGCGAGTAGACGTATTCTATGGCGCCGGCGTCATGGCCGTCCCGGGCGTTCGCGAACTTCACAAGCCAGGGAACGTACCCGCCGCGCGTCCCGCCGTCTTCGCGGTGGACGGCATGGCTTCCGGTCTCATTGACGCTGATCATCGCCTTTGGGCGCGCTCCCGCGGAAGAACCGCTCAAGGCTACGAGCTCTTCTAGCACGTCCTCGGCCGAACCTCCGAGAACCCGCCGCGTTTTAAGCGCGAGATCATCAATATCGAGAATGCCGGAATGTTTTCGGCGCCCGAGGTCAGGTTCGTAGACAAGCGCTCCCATGCCTCCGCGTCCGACGTGAGCGAGCCTGTCAAGAGGAGTAAGGCGGCCGGGATCCACGCCCCTTGATCTCGCGAAGCGGTCGAGCAGCAGGCGTCCCCACCCGTCGGGAAGGCTGTCGCAGAAGACCCCGGGAAGACCTTCAAACAGCCCGGGATCAAACTCAGCAAGTCCGGGCCTGGGCGGAAGACGCAGCGGCGAAATCTTGAGGCTGCGGGGAAACGCCGGAGCGTATTCGAAATAGATCCTGCCCCGCGCGGAACGGGCAAGCGTTCCGACCCGGACCGGGTCACGCCCGAAATCAAGGCTTACCGTTATCCCGGAAACGGGAGAGAAGTTCATTCGCGCCACCCTTTTTTGCGGGACGGTTTTTTCCTTTCCGACTCGAGTACTTCCTCTATGGATGAATACGCGGGGGCGGGAGGCTCGGTCGCCTTCACCACGCCCTCAAGCGCGTCGAGAACCATGGCGAGCCTGAGGAACGATTCAAGAGAGATAATTCCTTTCTGCTCGAATTTCCGCAGGGTCGCGAGGCTCACCCCCGAGCGCTTCGCCAGACCCTGCTGCGTGAGACCCGTGGCGAGGCGTCGGGCGCGCATGTTCCCGGCGATTGCTTCCTGCGCTTTTGAAAGTGTAAGAAATGATATCATAATGTTAAAACAGAGCTCGTTTACGTCTCAGCTAATATTATAATGTTAGTCTTATGGTTTTCAAGTGCCGGTTTTATAAGAGACGCCTACGCTACATCGGGGTTCCGCAACGGGCGCAGGGCCGGAAAGATTTGTCGGATGAACTTGCGGGGGCGGAAGTACTGCTTGAGCACGCTCGAGGAATCATCGCGGAATAATTTCCGGCCCATGATGCCGGATCTGAAAGAACTTTCCCGCGTTCGTCGCGCCGCAGGCGCTTTTTTTCTTAATGCAGGCGTAGTAAAATAGTCGTTAAGCCCGGTTCGCCGGTTCGTTACCCGCTTCGTTCCTGCGCCGGCGCCCCAGGGAGGTTACCGCATGAGCATAATCGAAATCGAAATAACCCTTATGTACGTCGAGCCGAAAGTGGAGCGCACGCTTCTGGTGCCTTCTGACGTTTCCCTTGAGAACCTGCACAGCATAATACAGGAAGCCGTGGGCTGGACTGATTCTCATCTGTACATGTTTTCGGCGGGGGAGCGCGCCTGGAGCCTGCCCGATCCCGACCCCGACTGGGAGATCAACTACCTTCCCTCCGACGAAATCACGCTGGGAGAAGTCGCCGAGCAGACCGCCGGACGGGATTTTGAGTATGTCTACGACTTCGGCGACGGGTGGACGCACGCGATAAAGGTCGGCGAAGCCCGAAGTCCCGTTTCGGGAAAACTCTACCCCCAACTGACCCGGGTGAGCGGAAGATGTCCGCCCGAAGATGTAGGCGGCCCCCCGGGATACGCTCGTTTTCTTGAAATCATCGCCGACCCGGATCACCCGGAACACGTGGAAACGGTTGAATGGTGCGGCGGCGAGTTCGATCCGAATGAACCGGAAGCCGAGGCGCTGAGGGCGGGGGTCCGCAGGCTTGCGGGATTCCTGACGAAGCGGGCCGCCCGCTGACCCGGGGAGATCCGGTCGGACAGTCCGCGTCCGCCGCGCGAGCCCCGAGGCGCAGGGAAGACCCGCGGGCCGCGGCCGCCCGGACGGGCAGGTCCTTAATCCGAACTTCATTTAGCAAAAAGGCACATTGCTCAATAACGGCAGGCAGATACGTAATTTCAACCTGTCACCGTACTGGGAACAAGTTTGTCAGGTTCTATTCCCAGCAACTCAAACGCTTTTTCCTGTAGAGGCGTTGCCTCCGTTATTACGGGGAAACGGTGATCGGGCTGCCCCGGCAGCGTCACCTCGTTCAGATTCACCGTGGCCAGATCTTCCATGAGAGTCCCGAAACTGTGCACGCAGAACCCTTCCCGTGTCTTTTTCGTGCCGCTTTTCGCCTTCGCGCTGTCGGATACCACCGCTTTTCCCACTGGACTCTTCCGTTTCCTCGCCGCCCCCTCCCTGTCATCATCCTCGAACAACAGCGGCGCCAGCGCCCTGCGAAGGTGCCACTCAAGGTAATAGGCAAGCATGCACAGCAGAACATGACCACGAACATGGTTCTCGCTGTATACGTACATGGGCCGTATCTCCAGAGATGTGGTCTTCATTGAACGAAACGCCCGCTCAACTCCGCAAAGCTTCTTGTACGCCAATACGGCTTCTTCCGCTCCTAGCTCCGATGACTCCAGGCTGGTTCGTATTATGTAGATGCCGTCAAGCCTCGCCTCCGCCTCTATCTTCCCCAGGTTGCGTGACCATACGATATCATTGTCGGTGACCGTAATGTCGAAGTGCTTCTCCACCTTCCTGCGGTTCGCTTCACGTCCCACGCGCCGGTTGATCCTGTCTTTGCCCCGCAACGTAGAACCCTTGCGGCGAACAACCTTCGCTATATCCTCAAGAATACGCTCGGTGGAAAGCAGAAGCTCTTCCCGCCTGCGCGCACGCTCCTCCTTCAAACGAGGGTTAAAACACACTATGAGACGCTCTCCCGCAAACTTCGGACTCTCTATCTCCCCGACCCCGTCGGCAGCCAGGGCTTCGGGCCTAAGGGGCGCTTCCCCTTCCTTCGGTTTCTTCACCAGCTCCCGTATGTCTTTTGACTTAAGCGCCGATATCCAGTCAAGCCCCCAGGGTTCAAGGTCTTCCCTTATCCTCGCGGTGGTTATCATCCCGCGGTCTCCCACCAGCGCCACCTTGTCGATTCCGAACCTCTGGCGAACCTTCTCCACCTGGTTCCTTACGGTACTGGGATCCCCGGTGTTCCCCGCGAACACTTCCACCGCGACCGGACAACCCTCGGCCGAGCACAGCATTCCGTATACAACCTGCTTCTTCCCCTTCTTGGCGTCCCTGTTGTGACCGAAAGCCGCAAGGGGACACTCCTTGCCCTCCACGTAGCTTGAACTGACGTCATAGAGCACCAGGGTCCTTCCCTTGAGATGTCGGTTGGCCAGGCTCTTTTCTATCCACTTCTGCCGATCCACAAGCCAGTCGAGCATCGAGAGCACTTCGTTGCCCGATACCTCCCCGAGACCCATGACAGTTCCAAGACTCGTGCTCGCGGTCTCCGGGGACAACCCGCGGGAGGCCGCAAGCTTGGAACCGGGACTGAGAACGCGCATTGCTATGGCCCCGAGGCATAGTTCGCGCACGCGCGAACTATGCCTGTGAAGAATGCGGTCAAATCCCAGTTTCCTGGCGGTGCCCAGCACCGCTGCCACGTGTCCGTGGGGCAGGGAACGCTTTATGGGGAAGGCTTCCGCGACGCTTTTGTAAACCACCCCGCCTTTTAGCATGTTGCGGATGCCGTCTACGATTACCGGGGGAAGGTGCGTGAGATTGCATAGCGTTTTCTTTTTGATGCTTTTTCCCTCGCGCCAGGCTTCCCGCAGAAGGATAGTGGGTCTGCTTTTTCTGTTGGGGATAACATCCACGTGGTAAGACATGGGAACAAAATAACATCAATATATAGTGGTGTCAAGGCATAGATAAATATATATGGGAGGTGTCATGCGTGGGAACATAAATACAGGTTGAAACACGCCCGGGACAAGGAAAAACTGTTTGATTACAGTGCGTTACGCCTAAAAATCAGCTCGGAATACTAATGAAGTTCGGTCTAACACCACCCGAATCGTGTTTTTCTCAGGATAATACTCGTCAAGCTCCTTGAGAAGCTCTATAAACTCCCTGCTGCGATGACGATCCCTCACCTTCGCTATTATCCTTCCGTCGTGCAAATCCAGCGCCGCAAGCAGCGACACCGTACCCAATCTCTTGTACTCATAGTCTCTTCCCATTTCTGCGTGCCTGCCAGGCTTCGGAGGCAAGTCAGGCGCAACGTTCGCTATAGCCTGTATCCCCGGCTTCTCGTCAACCGACACGGTTATCACATCAGGTCTTTGCCCAGTGTCTCCCGACTGCTCATTCTGGATGTTAACCTCCTGATATACCATTAGAACATCTTCCATCTTCTTCTCAAACTCCTCGTCTCTGCGCTCAAGATAATAACGTATCTTGTGAGGCTTTATCTTCGCCTGATTCAATATCCTCCACACAGTGGCCTTCGATGCTCTTGATAAAGATTCGTATCCCTTCTCAACCGCTGCTCCCCTGATGTACTTGGCAAGCGCGCTGTACGACCAGACCTCCGAAGCATAACCATGCTCGGTGGGCTTCGTGCACGCTACGTTGATCACCCATGCTTTGGCGTCATCGCTTATTACGGGTTCCGTGCCGTGATAAGCGTCCCTGAGCCCTGCCTCTATCCCCTTGGCCAAAGCTTTGTCCACGCACTTGTATATTGTGGGTCTTGAAACATTGAGCTTGCGATGTATGGAAACTATCGTGTTCCCTTCGGAGTAGGATAACAGTATCGAGGCTCTCTGTACTTCTCGCTGCGGAAGCTTCTTTGAACGGCTTATTGTAAGAAGCTTCTGTTTTTCCTGTTCACTCAAAACAAGTTCCGGTCTCTTGCTTCTTGTTGACATGGTTACACCTTCCTGTGAGATTTAGTATATCACAAGTGTAACCAGAGCTGTCATACATGTAAATAAATAAACGAAACGCTATGCTAGGTAAAGATCGGTTCGATTTGCGGAGGTTTTCTAACACTTCCTAAGTTAGCATGTTAGCTGAAATAAGGAAACTACTTGGGGATCACCCTGGTCTTAAGGGTCGAGAGATTGCTAGAAGAATTGGCAAAAGCAGAAAAGCCGTCAATTCCTTTATGCATTCTCACCCTGACGATTTTACTCAAGACGATTCTTATCGCTGGTCGTTGGTGCCTCCGTCGGAGGTGGAAATTGAGTTTGAGCCGGATAAGTGGGTTGATTGCGAATCGTTTGAGATATGTATAAAAAGGTATGGGTCCCCGCTAGATTTGGAATGCGCTTCTGTAGTTTTTGTTGTTCCTGAAGAGTGTAAGATTCTTCTGAATGCTGCGGCTAGGCTTCTCGCTCTATGCAATCAGCTTGTTAGTAAGCGAAAAACGGTAACTATAGACTTCAGCGATTTTCCCTCAACGCTTGATTATTTCAATCGCATAGGATTTCTGGATCATTTAGACAATAGAGTGGGAGTGCTCCCCGAAAGACCGCCTGTGTCTAAGGCGACGATTTACAAGGATAACAGTGACGCAGTAGTAGAATTTGGTAAGGTTTTCCCTCCAAGGCTGGACAAAGAACTCGTAAAACGGCTAACTGACCGCTTTGTCGGTCAGTCAAGTACGCGCTATCGGTCCGCTGCCTCTACAGTATTCAGTGAACTTATAGGCAATATTTGTGAACACAGTAAAACGCCCTTGCCTGGCTTCGCGGCACTTCAGAGATATGGTGGCCAGAGAAAACATATCCAGACAGTTGTATCTGACAGCGGAATTGGAATAGTTAGAACCTTGGAACCTTCATTGAAGGAGCATTACCCAAGACTTTATCAGCTTCGCGAGGATGAAGACTTTGATGAACAACTCGTTACCGCTGTTTTGACGGAAGGAGGAATTAGCCGTTTTGGATCAGGGAGAGGTTTAGGTTTTAAAAGCAGTCGAGAGCAGGCTGTTAAATTCGAAGCGGAGTTGTCTGTTAGGCAGGAGAATTTTTCCCTTAAGTTTTTATGTCGAAGAGGTGAAACAAATCTTATTGATAAGCAAACCGGTCTTTCGACCATTTACGGCACTCATATATGCTTTGATTTTTTTGTTGACTGATTTGAATTGTTCAGATTAAATTGACGAGATGGAGGAGAATACCGTACTTGAACTGTATGAGCTTATTGACGGGGATTCAGCTTTTGGCAACAAGGAAGGTAGAGAAGTTTATCAAAAGCTTCTGTCAGAACTTGATAATTATCCAGGCAGGAAGGTCTTCGGCATATCCTTAAGAGGGATTACCATGACTGATGCCTCTTTCCCCAGGGAAAGCGTTATGTCTCTGGTAAAATCCAGGATAGGTGAAAAGGGGTTCTATTTGCAGGATTTTGCTTATCCGGATCTTATGGATAATTGGGACTATGCCGCAAAAGCAAAAGATCAGACGATAATAGTTTTTGTTGGCAACACGTATAAATTGATAGGTAATGAGATCAGCCAAGGTTCAAAAGACTTGCTTGATTTTGTAATAAAGAGCAAGACTGTTACGACTTCTAAGGTAGCCAAAAGCTTTGACATCTCGGTTCAGAATGCAAGTGCGAAGCTTAAGAGACTCCTGTCGTTGGGTCTCATTTTGGGGACAAAACGAGAAGCCAAATCAGGAGGAGTAGAGTTTTTATATACAGCGATTCAAAAAAACCGGTAAAACTGCTTGTGTTAAACAGAAGCAATGATATAATAACCATTGTCGCTCGGGCGGCTTTTTTTTGACATTCTGGTAAACTGGATTAAATTAAACAGTTGTTTTAAGAAGGAGGTTGTTCATTATGGACACACGAAAGCGCATCCTGATCTATGTCAGGGGACGGAAGTACGAGGTAAAAGGTGAGAAAGTCAGCTACGACGAAATTGTGAGCCTTGCTTATCCGGATGGAAAACGCGGACCAGACTATGAATACGATGTTACATGGAAGGACGGTCCGGGAGATAGAAGCGAAGGGATACTCAAGGAAGGTGAAACCATACAGGTTATTGAGGACATGAGATTCGATGTCAAATTCACTGATAAGTCATAACGATGATCTTTCAGCACTGGTTAAGGTAGGCTACCGTGTAAAAATACGAGGAGCCTACCTTATAGTGGAAGGAATACCATACGTAGCGGAATGTGGCGGAATTAAGAAAGCGGACATAGTAACCAGCTTGGAACTCTCGGAAAATAAGACAAAACCACCTAGCGACCACACGGTATGGTGGACGGGAGGGGTGCCTTACAATGCGGATGGCGAAAGCATGGAGGAGTATTTGTGCTGTGGAAAATGGGAAGACGGCTACGATATTGGAGAAGGGGTCATTGTGTATATGCGGTGGTCTAGAAAACCACGAGAAGGAGGCGCCACAAGGGGATATACGAATTACAAAGAGAAGATAGAGACATATGTGAGTGAGGTAGCTGGTCAAGCCGAGAGTAAACAGCCAGGAATTCTAATGACTGCAAAATCAGGTGGAGACCCAGAAATTGAGTCAAGCACAAGATTTATGTACTTGAACACGAGCACTTATAGGGATGGAACAAAGGGAGCGGAACAGAACATTGAAGAAGAAGTGGTGGCAGTAGTAGGAGTAGGTGGGAGTGGATCGTATCTTGTTGACATACTGGCAAAGACAAACATCAAGGAACTCCATTTGTATGACGATGATGTTATGAAACAGGAGAATGCGTTCAGGGTAGCGGGAGCGGCTAGAGTCGGAGAACTGGGGAGTGGCAAGTCCAAGGTGGAATGGCATTTAGAACGCTATTCGGAAGTTAGGAAAGACGGGTTATACATACATCCTGTGAAAATAGACGGTGAGAACGTACAGTGTCTTAAGACTTGTACGACGGTATTTATTGCGGTGGATAAACTGAAAACTAGAAGAAAGATCCAGAGGGCATGCGGTGAGATGGGAATACTGCATATTAGTGTGGGAATAGGTCTGGAAATGGAAGGTGAGAGAAACAACGAAATAGGGGGAATGCTAAAAGTAGAAATTGGCTATCGAGTAGAGAGGCCTGTAGAACAAGAAGATAGAAGCCTAGAAGATGAAGAGGATGATGTATATGGAAGCAACATTCAGACAGCGGAACTGAACATGCTGGGAGCAGCGCTAGCGATCACAGAATGGAAGGCAATAAGGGGTGTATATAGGAACGAAAGAGACGGGGGTATTGACAGGGTAATTTACTCGGCGACTACAGGAAAGATTCTGGTGGGATAGGAAGCGAGGTGTTTACTCGAATCTCGGAGAATTTCGTAAATGGCAAGACGGTGAATAGAACTATTACATGGCAGCTAATATGGGTAGAGGATATGCCAGAAACTATAGAGGCAGGCAAAGTCTACATCTCGACGAAACACCGCCTCACAGAGCATCTGTGTGCATGTGGATGCGGAACTGAGGTAAGTCTTCCACTTGGACGGAGTGAATGGAAAATAGAGTACGATGGAGAAACAGTGAGCATATGGCCGTCGGTGGGAAACTGGCAGTTGCCTTGCAGAAGCCATTACATAATTCAAAAGAATAAAACAAGATGGTGTAGGCGTTGGTCTCAAGAAGAAATCTTGGCTGGGAGATCTAGGTATAGGAAAGAAAAGCAGCAGTACATAGAGGAAAAACAGAAAGAACGGAAGTGGTGGAAACGAATTCTGAGAATTATTTACAGAAATCGGATATAGCATCGAGTGAGAGAAAAAGAACATGAAAGTCCCTCAAGCTTCTTCTCAGAAGTGCATTTGGAAAAAACATATGCTCTGTCGTCGCTTCAAGTAAAGGATTTCCTGTTTTCGAACTTAGCAGAAGGCGAAATCAATGACTGATCAGAAAAGTTCCATTCACGAAGAAATACGGAAAATCTTGGAAGAATGCGGCGAAGGGGATTATATTTTTCGAGGAGAAGAGAAGAATTTCGAAAAGGTATCTTCCAATCTTTACAGGCACTACCGCCTAGAGGAAAAAGACGCCGGGGGTTCCCAAGGTGACTCTTTTGATGCCTTGAATATAGAGGAGGACACCGTGAAAAGCGCGAAGCGCCACTTTAGTCATACCACGTCCAATATCGAAGTTCTGACGGAATTGCAGCACTACGGCGGAAAAACCACTCTGATCGATTTTACAAGGAATATATACATTGCCCTGTTTTTTGCCTGCGAAGAAAGTCCCGGCGTGGAAGACGCCGAAGATGGGGATGGGAGAATCATTTGCCTCAACCTGAAAGACATTGAACCTCGGGAGGAAATCGACTACGAGCAAAAAGAGCTTTACAATGAGGACGGGTGGATTGTCCCCGTCGGCAAGAATCCGAGGGTCGTTTTTCAAAGCAGCGTGTTTGTTCACGCACCTAAGGGGTATATAACGAGCGAATACAGAACTATAGCAGTAGAACGGAAGCTCAAGAACAAATTTCTTGTTTATATGGATCAGTATTTCGACATAAACAAAAAGAGCATTTATAACGATATACATGGTTTTATCAAGCATTATCGTCCCGGGGATTACGAGCCTTTTTCTCCCGAGAGGATGCAGCTTGACCGAGATTGAACCCGTTGTTAGAGTATAATATTATGGATTACGAAAAACTTTATTCCTCTGGATCGAAATGCCTGAAAGAAGGGCGGTTTGAAGAAGCTGTGGAGTGTTATGTACAAGCTATAGAGTTGGATAGCGAACGCCCCGAAGCGTATTTCGGCAGAGGGGTTGTGAAATTCGATTCAGGTAGGTACGGAGAATCCATAGAGGATTTTGACAGGGCTATAGAACTGAACCCGTCTATTACGGAGGCGTATAACAACAGGGGGATTGCGAAATTCAGTCTGGGCAGGCACAAAGAGGCGATCGAAGATTTTGACAAGGCCATAGAATTAAATCCTGAATCCGAAGAGAAGCTCTCAAGAGCACATTACAACAGGGCGCTTGCGAAATTTAACTTGGGCCGTTACGAAGAGTCGATAGAAGACTTTGATGAGGCGGTAAGATTAAATTCCGACTATGCCGTTGCGTATAACAACAGGGGCATCTCGAAAGCCAAGCTGGCCGAGTACGAAGAGGCGATCGAAGACTTTGACAAAGCCATAGAATTGAATCCCGGGTACGCTGCCGCGTATAACAACAAGGGCGTTGCGGAAGCTAGGCTGGGCAAGCGCCAACAAGCGGCAGCGGATTATGACCGAGCCATAGAATTACGACCTGGCTTCGTCAGGGCGTACCACAACCGCTCGAGTCTTCAATTATAGAACCGAAAAGAGGCGCATCCGCATCTACGCGCATTCCGTGTCCTTATGTGTATTCTGCTCTGTCCGCCCGGCGAGCCAGCGGCTCTGGGCGGTACGACCGGCGAACGCTTCTGTTTCCCAGTTCGTATAAACCTGTAAACTAGTTCTGAACTTACGATCGCATGGAGGTGCGTAATGAGAAAAGTGCTGATATTTTCCGTGTTGGCGGTTCTGTTCCTCGGCGGGGCGACGGTCGCCTCGGCCGACTGCGGAGCCTGCGACAAGAAAGAAGACCGCAAGAGCAAGCATTGCAAAATGTTTGAGAAAAAGGACGCGAACTCCGACGGGACAATCTCAAAGTCAGAGTTCATGGCCAGCGCGGAGAAAAAGTTCGCCAGGATCGACGCTGACGGAAGCGGCGGTCTTACGAAGGAAGAAGTGAAGAAATACTGGGCCGCCAAGAAGAAGAAACACAAGGAAGGGTCCGGGCAGTGCGGCGGCAAGTAGCGCGGAAACGGCGGTAGAAACGGCGGCGCTTTGCGGCCGCGGTTAGACGGGAACGTACCGCATGGTGGAAGAGTCGCCGGACGCGTTACGCGCGCCTTTCCTGCGCCCTTGATAATCGTGCCTTCCGGGATACGATGTTTAACAGGGGGAAGGTGCCATGGCGGACAAACTGATTGACAGAAATCCTGATATTCTGGGCGGAACCCCCGTATTTTCCGGAACGAGGGTTCCCGTGCGAATCCTCATGGAACACTTGGAAGCGGGAGACCGGCTTGACGAGTTTCTGGAAGATTACCCTACGGTGACGCGCGACCAGGCGGTCGCCGTGCTCAACCGCGCGAAAACGATGCTCGCGGGCAAGGCGGATGAAGCTGCCGCCTGACGAATCCGTTCCAAGGAGGCCCGGTTCGTTTTTTCCCGGTGAATCTGAAACGCGTACCGTCCGGCAGACGGGATGGACCGCTGTCGGTAATGGCGACCTGCTGCGCCTTGGCGCCGCCCATGGATTTGACGCCCTGGTCACGGTTGACCGCGGCATGGAATATCAGCGGAACCTGGCTCGCCTGCTTGTTCCCGTCATCATAATGGTTGCGCGTCAGAATCGTTTGCGGGAATCAAGGCCGCTTGTTCCGCAAGTGACCGCTTTTGTTTCCGGCGGTCTGCGCAAGCGGATTTATCTTGTCTCAGGTTAAGTCGGGGCGCATATGCGGGCAGGTCCGCTGCCGCCGGGCGGGCGCGGTGAACGGCGGAGGAGAAGACCTCTCGCCTCAAGCAGGGATAAGCAGCGAAAAGCCTTTGAAAGACGGGATTTCCGGACAGGAGGGGTGGAGAATTTCAGGATGGATGGGCTTGTTGCGCAGTGGGAGGCGGCGGTACGCCTCCTCGCCTCTGGCGTTTCGGTCATGCAGTATCCGTCCGGGCGCGGCGAGGGCAGGTCTGTCCCCTGACCGTCCGCCTGCGGCGGCGAGTCCTTTGAGCGGACGCTCGGTTTATTCGTCGGGCCCCCCGCGCTCGATCTGCTCCGCCTGTTCGTAATGCGCCGCGGCCTCCTCGCTCCGGCCGAGCTTTTCGTACGCGATCCCCAGGCTTTGGTGGGCGGCGGCGTTTTGCGGGTCGAGGCTTACTGTGCGGTCAAGATCGGCTGCGGCCTCTTCGTATCTTTTGAGATCGAGGTTCATTTCTCCCCTTTCCTGGTAGGCGAAATAGTTCTGCGGCTCGATCCTGATGATCGCGTCCCAGTCGGCAAGCGCCCCCTCGGGTTTTCCGAGATTCAGGTTTACTCTCGCCCTGAGGCTGTAATAGTAGGAGCTGTCCGGGTTGAGCCTGACGGCCTCGTCGCAGTCGGCAAGCGCCCTCTCGTCTTTTCCGAGATTCAGGTTTACTCTCGCCCTCAGGCTGTAATAGTAGGCGTTGTCCGGGGCGAGCCTTATGGCTTCGTCGCAGTCGGCAAGCGCCTCCTCCGGTTTTCCGAGATTAAGTTTCGCTTCCGCCCTGGCGCTGTGATAGCGGGCGTTGTCCGGGGCGAGCCTTATGGCCTCGTCGTAGTCGGCAAGCGCCTGCTCATCTCTTTCGAGGCTGAATTTCACGTCCGCCCTGAGTCTGTAATAGCGGGAGTTGTCCGGGTCGAGCCTTATGGCTTCGTCGCAGTCGGCAAGCGCCTCCTCGTCTTTTCCGAATTCGAGTCTCGCTTCCGCCCTCGCGTAGTGATAGTAGGCGTTGTCCGGCTCGAGCCTGACGGTCGAGTCGTAATCCGCCAGGGCTTCTTCAGCTTTTCCGAGATCAAATCTCAAGTCCGCCCTGGTTTTGCGGAAGCGGGCGTTATCCGGTTCGAGCCTGACGGCCTCGTCCCAGTCGGCAAACGCCTCCTCGTTTTTTCCGAGATCGAGCTTTACCTCCGCCCTGAAGCTGTAATAGTAGGCGTTGCCCGGCTCGAGCCTTACGGCCTCGTCGTAGTCGGCAAGCGCCTCCTCAGGTTTTCCGAGATCGAGCTTTATCTCCGCCCTGACGCTGTAATAGTAGGACCTGTCCGGGTCGAGCCTTACGGCCTCGTCGCAGTCGGCAAGCGCCTCCTCCGGTTTTCCGAGATTCAGTTTTACTCCCGCCCTGACGCTGTAATAGTAGGAGCTGTCCGGGTCGAGCCGTATGGCCTCGTCGCAGTCGGCAAGCGCCTCCTCCGGTTCTCCGAGATTCAGTTTTACTCCCGCCCTGGCGATGTAACAGAAGGAGCTGTCCGGGTCGAGCCGTATGGCCTCGTCGTAATTGGAAAGTGCCTCCTCCGGTTTTCCGAGATTCAGCTCCGCTCTTGCCCTGATTATGTAATGGTAGGGGGTTTCGGGGTCGAGCCTGATGGCTTCGTCGCAGTCGGCAAGCGCCTCTTCCGGTTCTCCGAGATTCAGCTTTATTTCCGCCCTGCTAATGTAATGGTAGGGGTTCCCGGGAACGAGCCTTATGGCCTCGTCCCAGTCGGCAAGGGCCTCCTCGTCTCTTCCAAGATCAAGCTTCGCTCCCGCCCTGGCGATGTAATGACGGGCGTCGTAGGGATTGAGCCTTATGGCCTTGTCGTAGTCGGCGAGGGCCTCCTCGTCTCTTCCGAGCTCCCATTTCATGTCCGCCCTGTAACAGTAGGCAGCGTCGTCGCCGGGGTCGAGCCTTATGGCCTCGTCGTAATCCGCCAGGGCTTCCCTGCGCCGGTCGAGGCCCGCTTTTGCCAGCGCGCGGTTGACGTAAGCCATGGAGCTTCCGGGGTCGAGGCTGATCGCCCTGTCAAGGTCGTCTATCGCCTCTTCGTACCGGTCGAGATTTATTTTCGTCAGCCCCCTGTTGCTGTGAGCGCTGCTGTTTTCAGGGTCGAGGCCGATTGTCCTGTCGTAATCTTCCAAGGCCTCTTCGTACCGCCCGAGATTGAACTTCGAGTCCGCTCTTCCGGCGTAAGCGGCCGTCATCTGGGGGTCGAGACTGATTGCCCTGCCGTAGAGGGTTATGGCTTCCTCGTGGCGGCCCAGTCTGCTTTTTTCGGCTCCCTGGGAAAAAAGAACCGGTCCCGACTGCTGGATGCCGCCGGATATCGGGTCGTAGCCTGCTCCCGACCCGCCTCTTCGGTTCTCGAGCAGTTCCGCGAGCATCCTGTCGTTTTTCCGTCCGGTCTTCCCGGGTTTTTTCTCGTCCATTCTTCTGCGCTATTATATAAGCTTCTGTCCGCCCGGGTCAACAGGTCCGCGGGGACTTTCCGGGATGGATTTGCTCCCGGGGTGAGTTCCGGGGCGATGTCGGAACTGGAAACAGGCCGGCGGCGCCCCTGTTCGCGGGGCTGTCGTTCGGCCGCCCGAAACAAATCCTCCGCCGGTCATTGATTCGGACACTGATGCGGTCGAGTCAGAAAACTCACCGCAGCTCAAGGCTCAGGGAACGTCCTAAAACCCGCGCCGCCCGTGACAGAACGCCGAGCGTCACCCTGTCGTTATCCGGATCAAGGAGCCTGTCAAGCTGCGAGCGGCTTGTTTCAAGACGCCTGGCCATTTCCGCCTTCGTGATATTCTGTTCTTTCATCACCTGGGCAATCTGGAACGCCAGAACCCGCTTCACCGCATATTCGGTTGTTTCCTCGCAGGTTCCCTGCTCTTTTAGGAAATCTTCAAAAAGCCCCCCGGCTTTTCCCTTTTCAATTTCACTGGTCATCTGAGACCTCTCATTTTCCCGCGTGCGACGTCAAGTTCCCTGACGGGAGTCTTCTGCGTTTTCCTGATGAATCCGCGCGAAAGCGCCATCGCCCCTTCATGTACACAGAAAAACACCCGGGCGATACGACCATCCGACATGTCCGTCCTTATTTCCCGTAATCCCCCGTGGCCTTTAACTGAACGGCACAGGGGCATTCCGACCGGCCAGCCGGACTCAACCGTGCGTATGGCATTGCCCTGTCGCCTTGCGATTCTCGGAACCCGGAGAGAGAAACCATTCGCGAACCGGCATGCCGCCCGTGGCGGACTCGAAGAATTTTGCCGGGAGCTGTTTTCTGCTTGTCGCTTAAGATTGTGCCGAATAAAGTACGCTGCCTCAACGCCGTTCCGGCAAAAAACCAAGGCCGTCTCACGCTGAAAAGGCTGGGCTGATTATACAAGAGTCTCGGGGAGCGGCGTGCTTCGAGGTTCAGCGGTTGCCTGAAAAAAGACCCGGGTTCATAAGGTACTCGACGAGATCCGCTCTGCGGAAGGTGGCCGACAGGCGCTGCAGGGTTCGTTCCCTGCTTTCGAAAAGCGGTTCCAGCTCCTCGGAAATCCGTTTCTCCGCGTCACGCATGTACAGTTCGGAGTTTTTTTCTATGAGTTCCAGAACCCGGGGAAAATTCCTGTGATCAATTTTCCCCAGAGAGATGTCCATGTCACGGGGAAGATAATCCCCCATGAGCATCGCCACGAAACGGGAACCGTACGCGAGAAAGTCCGGCGCGTCTTCAGAGCGTCTTTTCCTGCGGTTCTCCGCCTGACGGAGCAGCAGGGCGGCCGCGACCGCCTGCGCCCCGTTCAGGTCGTTTGTGAATATCGTGTCGTACAGCGCGCCGAAGTGTTCCCGGCTGCGGAATCTCGCCTGATGAGGGCGTCTGCGCCACACGGCGAGCACGGCTTCGGCCACCACGGCGCTCGTAAACTCTCCGGAAGAGACGGGACGGTTCTCTCGCTTGGCGCGGTAGGCGTACCCCAGCTCCTCGATGGACGTGGCGAGGTTCTTCTGACGCTGATCATTCGCCTTCAGGTCTCTCAGGTCGACAGGGTTCTGGCTGTTGGTGGCGTACGTAATGGCCTCCACGAAATCGTCGTCCCCGCGCTGAAGCTCGTAGATGCGCACGAGTATTTCCGCTGACCCTGACCCGGTCCGTCCGTGTATTTCCTGAACGGTTCGCGTTGTCTGCCCGCCGTTGACTATCTGAAGGTCGGTGAGCTGTACCTGCCAGTTGCGGTCCTGAAGCGCGTTGTGGCGAAACTGCGAACAGGTAATGGTGATGCCGTTGTTGTAGAAATAGAAATTTGACTGCTCCTGTTCTTTGCGAAGAGTGGCGGCGATGGCCTCGTTCACGCGATTGCCGTCCAGCCCCGGGTAGCGACGGATGTTTTTTTCGAACAGCCTGTCGCCGTGGTCATCCGCCAGTCTGGCGAGTTCGGCGACCCGCATGCGCCCGACAAGAGCTCTGCGAAACCCGAAACTCTCGACCATGGCCTGCCCGGAAAGCTGCAAGGTGGCGCTGACAGGGTTTTCCGCCTGCATCAGTTCCAGAAGTTCCGCGGATCCCGCGTGCCTCCATTCAACCTGCCTTCCGAACTCCTTCGGGGCATTGTCGATCCGTTCCTGCGCTTCCCGCGACCATCGCGTCCCGTTGTTCGCGGCGATCGAGACCACGCGCGGTATGGATCCTTCTCTCACGAATGAACGAATTTCCTCTACGCGCTCCCGCAGGTGGGGGTTCAGCGTTATGTTTTTTTCCGGGTCGAACAGCACGGAAACGGCTTCAATCAGTTTCACGATTCCGGTTTCGGGGAATGCCGAGTCTCCTCTGAGATTGCGCTTGTATTTTGCCTGGATCAGGAAAACCCGGATCTCGCCATTATCAAGAGGTTCTCCGTACAAAGCGTCGACTCCGAAATCGTTTCCGCCGTCAACGATGCCGTCAAGCACCGCTTCGTCATCAAGATCAAGCATGGTTTTGGCGACGAGAAACACGAACGCCAGAGACTGTTTCCGTTTCTCCCCGCCCGCTCGAAGCCGTTCAGGGAACATGGCTCCCTGTTCCTCGGCAATGCCGGAAACTCTCTGGTCGATTATCTGTGCCGCAAGTGATCTCATTACACCGCTCTGATGCTTGATTCGCCGACCCTTAACGCGTACGGAGAAACATGGATACGGCAACTTTCTCCCGATGGTAAAACCTTAGGCAACCCGCCTGTCCAGAGTAGCAGAAAGGATGGTAGTTTTCAATCTGTCAGACCTTCGGTATCTCAACCGGAAGGGAACACGCAGCAGGCAAGTCGTGCCTTGTAGAAAGCAAGTTGAACTGACCACTTTTTGAACAAATTGGTTGTCCGCTCTTGTTTCTTTCAAATCAACTCCGAGGGCGAGCCCGAAGAGGCTGCCCCGCCGGACGCGTTATGCGCGCCTTTCCTGCGCCCTTGATAATCGCGCCTTCCGGGATACACTGTTTAAAGGGGGCGGGTGCCATGGCAGACAAACTGATTGACAGAAATCCTGATATTCTGGGCGGAACCCCCGTATTTTCCGGAACGAGGGTTCCCGTACGAATCCTCATGGAACACCTGGAAGCGGGAGACCGGCTTGACGAGTTTCTGGAAGATTACCCTACGGTGACGCGCGACCAGGCTGTCGCCGTGCTCAACCGCGCAAAAACGATGCTCGTAGGCAAGGCGGATGAAGCTACCGCCTGACGAATCCGTTCCAAGGAGGCTCGGTTCGTTTTTTCCCGGTGAATTTGAAACGCGTACTGTCCAGCAGATGGGATGGACCGGTGTCGGTAATGGCGACCTGTTGCGCCTTGGCGCCGCCCATGGATTTGACGCCCTGGTCACGGTTGACCGTGGCATAGAATATCAGCAGAACTTGGCTCGCCTGCCTATTCCCGTCATCATAATGGTTGCGCGTCAGAACCGTTTGCAGGAATTAAGGCCGCTTGTTCCGCAAGTGACCGCTTTTGTTTCCGGCGGTCTGCGCAAGCGGATATATCTTGTCTCAGATTAAGTTGGGGCGCATATGCGGGCAAGTCCGCTGCCGCCGGGCGGGCGGCGAACGGCGGAGGAGAAGACCTCTCGCCTCAAGCAGGGATAAGCAGTGAAAAGTCTTTGAAAGACGGGATGTCCGCTTCAGCGTTACCTGGAGGTGAGACCGCATGGCGACGAAAAAAAACCGCGGTAAGAACCGCAAAGGCAGAGCCCGGAAAAACCGGACGTCGGGGAAGGCCGGGGGAAACGCGGCCGCGCCGGGAAAATCTTCCGGGCCGGGCGCGGGACCCGGCCGTGGTCTTCCTGACCCCCGTTCCATGGAATCCGTCATGTCCAGGGTCATGGAAATGGCCTTTCCTTCGTCCCGCGGAGGCGTCGCCGGGTCCGATGCCGAAAGACTCTCCCTGCTCCGCCGCGCGCAGGAGATCGTGTACGACGCCTGGGAGGCCCGAAGCGTGCGCGAGAGAATCTCTCTTGCGGAAGAAGCCCTTTCCCTCTCGGATATCTGCGCCGACGCCTGGCTGATTCTCACGGGGGAAACCGAGGACATCGTCGAGGCCCGGGATCTTTGCGAGCGCGCGGCGGCGGCCGGGGAGGACGCGGTCAGGCTCGAGTTCGGGCCTGACGCCCTGACCGAAGAAGCCGGGCATTTCTGGAGGATACTGAATACGCGCCCCTACATGCGGGCTCTTGAGGCTCTCTCCGACTGCATGTGGGACATGGGGGAGAGGGAGGAGTCGGTCGCCCTGCTGAGGGAGATGCTTCGCCTGAACCCCAATGACAACCAGGGCGTGCGCTCCTCTCTCTTTTTCAGGCTGTTCGGTCTCGGCGACCTTGAGGGCGCGGGGGATGTTCTCGAAACCTACAGGGAGCCGATGCTCGGCGAGTGGGGCTGGAACATGGCCCTTCTGCTGTTCAGGCGGGAAGGGGATTCCGCCCGCACCGCCTCGGCCCTGGACGACGCGTTCGAAACCAATCCCTTCGTGCCCGGGCTCCTGACCGGAGCGAGGCGGATGCCGCCGACAGTGCCCGACTACTACAGTCCCGGTTCGCTCGAGGAGGCCGTTGTCTATGTATTCTTCAACGCGAGAAACTGGTCAGGCACGAAAGGCGCCCTAATCTGGGTCTCGAAGAAAACCAGAGGGAAATAAGCGCTTTCGTACCCGCCGCGGAACCCGGATCACGGATTCGCGAGGCGCGGCCGGGGGACGCGGTCTCCTCAGAGTTCTGAAACCGTTTCCATCATGTCCCGCAGGCTCAAGAGTCTTTCTATCATGTGGCCAAATTTAACATGCAATGTTAAATTTGGCAGCAAAAACTGTCGGAAGTGTTTTGTAATCTGCGGGTCAGAACATTGACTTCCTGCGAGAAAGCCGACCGTTTCGATAACGTTTTAAGGGAATTATATATAACTTACCAAAAGGAAGTGGTAGAATGAAACCATGGGAATTGTCGCGCTATAATACAACAAGGAAATCCGGAAGCATATAAAAATCCTCAGATTTTGGGCTATTGCCTGCTTTCATCGGAAAAAAGCGGGAGAGACACGTGAAAAAATCATCGGAAAGCAAACCATTCGTGCCATGGAAAAGTCCTTTGCGCCCAATGCTCACCTACTGGCAACGGATTGCCGGGCAATTTTGGCAGATTGAGGAAATACGAAAAAAAGAAATACCGGGAAGGCTGGTTGCTTTTCCCTTCTGAAGATCCGGTTTCGCGCGTTTGACCCAGTCTGCGACTTTGATCTCAAGTGCTGTGTTGTCAGACATTGAGTGAAATCATCCAGGTTTCTGAAAAAGCCGGCGCGTAGTCTTCGCCCGGGTCAAGCTTGCGACTGCTTCCCCGCTGCCCGAACCTCTTCCAGCTTTCAATTGTGCTATGCCCCAGACCCAGGCGCTCTTCGAGTATGTACCCGGCCCGGCTTTTGACGAGACCGCTTGCGGAGGAATCGACCGCCGGGACGATCTCGTCGAGGTAAGTTTCCGCGTGTTCCTCCCAGACGTCAAGAACATGGGACATGCCTCCGCATAGGTCGGGTCTTCGAAGCGTGTCAAGGAATGTCTGCCCGATTGTGGAGAGACGGAATTCGCTTCCGCGGTTCCTGAGCCACCTGCCGGCCGCTTTGTTTTCGTGAATCCGGACGGTTCGCCGTCGTACGCGATCCGGATGCCCCACTATTCTCAGCGGAAAGGGAGTGGTTTCGTCCTTGCGAAGGGCTTCTCTCATGTAATCGCGAATTCTGTCCGCGGCGGCTGGGCGGTCGGGGCGCGTAAGCATGAGAGCATCCGGCCTCCGGTCGGTCAGTCCCCAGCGCTGCATGGCGGAGAGGTGAGACACGTGGCATATCGGGTCGACGAGACAGACGATGTCTTCCGCGGGAAGGTCTGAAACGGCCAGCACCCTGATGACGCGTTTGCCGTAGTCCCTGTCGGGTGCCACTACGGCCGTTTTTCTCAGGTCCGACACTATCCGGGCGCAGTCGTCTTTTGTCGGGGCGTCGCGTCGCAGATACAGTTTTCTGCCGCCATGGTCCCGGTACATTCTCCGGACGATCTGGAAAAAATCGAAATGAGAGAGAACGGGTCTGCCGTTTTCTTCGAGCAGTTCAGCTAGGCGTCGACCCGCTCGGGTCAGTTTTGTGGGGTAAATTACGGGAACCCTGCTCGGCATGATTTTTCAAACTCTGTTTGTTGTTTCCTGTATATGTCCTTAGGACATATACAGGAAACAACAAAGAAAGTCAAGCAGGTATTTTTTTCAGGGCCGGGAATGCTGCTGTTAAGCAAGAATGCCCGTATTCCGCCCATGAAGCGGATTGGGCGGGAGAATGCAGTCCCTGTTTGGTTCTCGGGTGTCCGCGCGGGGGAGCGCTAAACCGCTTCGCGTTCCTTCCTGATCCGGTCGTAGGCGTCGTTAATGACCGCCAGCTGTTCGTTCGCCGTGTCTACGAACTCCTGTGGAACTCCCTGGGCGATCAGGGTGTCGGGGTGATGCGCCCGGACAAGTTCGCGGTACTTGGTTTTGAGCTCGTCGTCGGAGATGTCCCTCTCCACTCCCAGAACGGAGTACGGATCAGGCTTGTCGACGCCGTGTGCGGCGCGGACCCGTCGGAACGCCGCTTCGCTCAGCCCGAATATCTCCGCCACCTTCTCAAGGTACTCGTTTTCCTTGGGGTGGTAGACATTGTCGGCCTTGGCTATGAGAAACAGGCAGCTAAGAAGCTCCTCTAGCACCGCGGGATTGCCGCTGAACATCTCGGCCAGCTGCCGTGCGTAAGGCTCAAAGCCCTGCGAGTCCTCCTTCGCGGCGTTGAAGATTCGGGCGACCTCCGCCTCTTTCACCTCGTTTCTCAGGATCGGATGAAACGCCTCGCGGAAAGCCCTGATCTCCTCTTCACTGACTTCCCCGTCGGCTTTCGCCATCTTGGCGGCGAGCACGATAACTCCCGCGGTGAACGCCACCTGCTTTCTCGCGCGCTTGTCGGTCGGCTTCTCGCCGGTGTCGACAAACGCGTGGCCCGCCATGGCGCCCAGAAAAGCCCCGATCGGGCCGCCGAGGGCGAACCCGGCCGCGCCTCCGATTATTTTTCCCCAGATGCTCATGTGATTTCCTCCCTTGGAAAGTCTAACCGAAAAAACCGCCCTCCGTAACCGCCTTCGCCGCCGCCGGGGTTCCCGGAGCGGGCCTCTCCGCGCCGAATCCGGACATGTTCTCCGGCAGGCGGAATCCCGCCGCGGAAACGGCCCCGGGCGCGGGGTGGCCCGGCATTTTTCCTTTCATCGGAAGATATTGCGGCGGGGGAATTTTTGCGGGCCGGAATCAGTGGACCTTGATCTCGAAGAACTCAATCCTGCGGTCTCCGGCATCCTCCGACCGGCTGTGCCACATTTTCAGGAGGGAGAAAGGAAGCCCGATGAGCGCCTGGGCGTGTTCTTCATCCTTCTCCATGAAGGCGTGGGCGCTGAACGGCGCTACGCGCTTGGGATCCCGCAGGTGCTCAAGGTCGCTTCGGCTTACGTAGACGAGCACGACGATTTTTCCCTCGGACGTCTTGTGAATTTCCGCCATCGGGTTCCGGGGGTCGTCCCCGCCGTCCCCCCGCAGCCTGACGTAGCCGACATGATTGAGTTCACCCAGATCGAAAGGACTCGCGTATCCGAACACGCCGTCCGGCAGGGCGTCTATGTTTTTCCCGATTTCAGGGGGACGCAGTTCGCGGACCCCGGTTTCAAGGCGTATCTCCTCCCTGCTGTCTCCCGTGATGACGGGGTCGTATTCCGTCCAGAACTCCCTGAGTTCGACCCACGCGACGCCGACCACGCAGATGGCGATGATAATCCTGAACGCGTTTTTTCTGAAGTTTCTGTTCAAGGCCGTGTGGACTTCCTCGAAGGCCGCCCGCCGGGAAGAGGACTCCCCGGTCCGGATTCTCCTGGCCGCCTTCTCCCAAAATTCTATTTCACCCGCGGCGCCGCTGTCAAGCGGCAGTGCGTCCGTTTCCCCCCGCCCCGGCCGGATTCGGGACAGGCGACCTCCGCTGACCGGCCCCGGATTCTCCCTTTCCCCCGCATGCGGCCGCGAACTTTTTTCTTGACAATTTTTTGAGGACTTGTTAATCTGACTGACGAGTCAGTCAGTGGGTGAGGAATATGGTTCAGGCAAACAGCGTTCAGGAGAGAAGTGCGCAGAGGGCGAGGACGTCTAGAAGATTCCGCCGCCGCGACGAGATACTGAGAACCGCGACCGATCTTTTCTCCGAGAAAGGCTATCACGAGGTCACCATGGAGGAGATAGCCGAGGACATGGGCGTATCGAAGGGAACCATCTACAACTACTTCTCCTCGAAGGAGAATCTCTACCTCGAAATCCTGAAGGAAAGCTTCGAGGCCATAGAAGCGCTTCTGCACAAAGAAGTGGAGAACTCGGATCCCGCCCCACTTAAGCTCCGCAAGCTGCTAGCGGCCATATTCACCTTCTACAGACGGAACCTGAAGGTTCTCCGCATCCTGAGCCGCGACGAGACCCATCTCCTCAAGGAGCACTTCGAGCTTACCGAGAAGTGGAGGACGCGGCGGGTGAGGCTCTACGAAAAAATAATAGAAAAAGGCATAGACGAAGGAAGCTTCGTGAGACAGAACCCCAGGCTCCGCGCCCTCATGCTCTACGGGGCCGTGGGCGCGGTAATGGTTCACCACGATTTCTCGATGGACGCGGGAGAGGTAGCCGACGCGGTTTTTTCGCAGCTTGCTTCGGGACTGCTGATAAGCAAGGACTCTTAGCTTTTTGAAAAAATTTTTAAGGAGGAGATGAGTTATGTCATCATCATATGCATACAGTTCGCGCACCTCGCACTTCGTTCCGCCCAAGCAGTGGGCGAGCATGAGGGTCGCGAGGGAGCTTGAGAGGAAAACGGGGAAAAAGATCATTCACTTTGAGAAGGGTGATTACCAGGGACCCGATTTCGACACGCCGGAGCATGTTCTTGACGCCACGGAGAAGGCGCTCAGGGACGGTTACGTTAGGTACGACCCGGGGCCGGGACTTCCCGAGCTTCGCGAAGCCATAGCGGAGAAGATGGGCGAGCGCGGAAGGCCCACCGAGCCAGACGAGGTGATAGTGACGGCGGGAGCCAAGCACTCCCTCACGATGAACCTTCTCACCTTTCTTGAGGACGGGGACGAGGTGATATTCCCGAACCCCGGGTATCCCCCCGACGAGGTATGGGCCAAGTACGCAAACGCGGTGATAAAGCACACCCCGCTCACGAAGCCCGACTGGCAGTTCGACGTCGAGAAGCTTGAGGAGCTCATCACCCCGAAAACCAAGCTCGTGATCATAAACACCCCCCAGAGGCCTAACGGCCACTTGGTCGAGAATCCCCAGGAGATAGCCGACATGCTTGAGCGCCATCCCCAGGTGATGATCATATCGGACGAGATATTCTCCCAGGTCACCTTCGGGAAGCCGCATCTCTCGATCTCCTCGATAGAGAGCATACGCGACAGGGTGATCTGCATAGACACGTTCTCAAAGACCTGGGCCATGACCGGGTGGAGAATAGGGTGGACCGTGGCTCCGAAGCCGGTTATCGATCAGCTCTCGATATTCCTTCAGGACTCGATAACGAACGTTGCGGCTTTCATACAGAAGGCTGCGCACGCCGCGCTCACCGGGCCGCAGGACTGGGTCGAGAACAAGCTCGTTCTGCTTGAGCAGAAAAGGGACCGCATGGTTGCCGGGCTGAACAGTGTTGAAGGCATAACCTGCGATACGCCGGACGGGGCGTTCTACGCCTTCGCCGACATCTCGGGCACGGGACTTACCTCCCAGCAGTTCACCGACAGGCTGGTCGAGCGCGCGGCGGTCGCCGTGGTCGCCGGCACGGCTTTCGGCAGCCAGGGAGAGGGCTATGTACGCGTCACCTACGCGTGCTCGGATGACGACATAGACGAGGGCATGAAGAGAATGAGGGAGGCCGACCTTTCCTAGTGAGGATGGGTTGTTTTCGCCTCCAAGGAGCTTCGGCAATGAGAAAGACCCTTTTTTCCTTGGCGGGGCCCGTTTGCGTCTCTGACTGAAAAGCGAAGCGCCATATTCCGGTCGCGCTTGACGAGAGGCATGGGGGAAGCTGCACGCGGGAAGAAACCGGTTCTTCCTCCGAAACAGGGTCGAAAAAACTCCCGGGCGGTACACTCTTTCCCTTGAGGATGCCGGGGCCCTGGTTGATTTGACACAGACTCCGCAGCATAGTTACTTTATTCGACATGAATGGTGATATTTCAGTAAAAGAACTGATAAGAAGGATCAGTGAATCTGAAAAGACCCGCACTCCAGAGGATCGTTTACGCCTGTTGCAGGAAGCCCGCATTCTTGATTCTGATGGGAATTTTGTGAAGGAGCTTTTCAGTCCGGAAACCCGTCAGAAGAACCTGTCTTCTCCCAAGACAAAAAATTAATGTATTCATCAAAGCCATCCATTGTTTATGGCTTCCATGCCATTGACAGGTCTGCCGGATTGAAAATACTGAATCAGTAGGATCAATTTGAGCCCAGTAGCAATGAATATGATTGACTGGATTCCTTTCATTTGTTAACCAACCGGACAATTAGTTTATTACTGAAAAGTCGTTGCCTTGACGGGGATGGAACACTGCCATTCCCGTTCTAACGCCTTGAATTTCCGGCTAAAATCGGGCAATCTGCCTTTATTCCGAAAATCCAAGGGGTAGTTTATGGCACGCAAGGTCAGTTGGAAAAGGGACCCGAGGTTACAGAGAATCCTGAAGCAGAATTCGGAGCGCAGGACTTGGGAGAGGGCGCAGCAGTCCAAACACAAGGGCGCGGAGAAAGTGATTTTTGGGGTATGTCTTGTGGTGGTCGTTCTGTCTATTGTCGCCTGGACGGCAATACAGATAGCCTGGTCGCTCCTCCTCCTTGCGGGAAGTATAGCCTTGGGAGTCATAATAGCCTTGCGTTAGACCAAGCGCATGTACGGGCCGCGAAGTTATGCCTGAAGAACAGTCAAGCACCGTCCGCACCGCCGGGGATGATGAACGCGAGCTTATGAGCCTTGCCTCCGCGGTGCCTTTCGACGACCGTTACAACCGGAGGGCCTCAACTGACGATTTGTCGCTGAAGCTGGCCCGGGAATTCCTGGCCGAGGTGGGCAGCGGTCTCGCGGAGCAGGCCGACGGGGCCGCGATGGAGACCCTCGGGCGCCGGATGAACATCGTGGGCGGCCCGCCCGAATCCGCTTTCCCGAAAAATGCCGGACTTATGTTCTTTAACGATGATCCCGGGTCTTTTTTCCCGGCGACGCAGATTGACGTGGTCTGGTTCCCCGACGGACCCGGCGGCGAACGTTTCGAGGAAAAGATATTCAAAGGTCCACTGCCCGGGATGATCCGCGGCGCCTTGGAATATATCCAGCGCGGCTACCTTAAGCAAATCGTGGTAAAGCACCCGCAGCGGGCCGAGGCCGACCGCTTCTGGAACTACCCGTACGCGGCCATCGAGGAGGCGGTCGTAAACGCCGTCTATCACAGGTCCTACGAAATCCGGGAGCCAGTGGAAGTGCGGATAACGCCTGAGGAACTGAGCGTGCTGAGTTTCCCGGGACCCGACAGGTCAGTCGGGATCGAGGACCTGAGAGCGGGCAGGGCGGTGAGCCGCCGCTGCCGGAACCGCCGGATCGGTGAATTCCTGAAAGAACTGAATCTTGCCGAAGGCCGCTCCACGGGCATACCCAAGATACTGAAGGCCATGAGTGAAAACGGGTCTCCCGCTCCGGTTTTCGAAACGGACGAGGAACGCAGTTACTTCCTGATTCGTTTTCCCGCGCCGTGATGCTCTTGAGTTCTTGCTCCCGGGCTGAATTATGTATTCTTACCGTGTATTGGTAACGCAGGCGGTGAATTCAATTTCGCCGCTCCGGTTGTTAAAGCCGGAAGACAGAAGAAAATGATCTCGAAGAGAAAAACTATCCCGGCAGTGCTGCTGCTCCTCGTTCTTGTTCTGGTCGCCTGCGCCAAGGCGCCGATCACCAACAGGACGCAGATCATACTCCTTCCCCGGTCCCTCGAGATGGAACTCGGCGCAAGTGCTTACCTCAGCATGCTCGAGACCGAGAAGATCTCGCGCAACGCGCACTACAACGGGGTCGTGAGGAGGGTCGGACAGCGCATAGCCGCGGTTTCCCACACCCCCAACCTGAGGTGGCAGTACACCGTTTTCGACAACGAGCAGGTAAACGCCTTCGCGCTTCCCGGAGGGAAGATAGGGGTCTACACCGGGATGATGCCCGTAGCGAAGACCGAGGCGGGACTCGCTACCGTGATGGCCCACGAGGTTGCACACGCCACCGCGCGCCACGGCGGAGAGAGGATGACTCTCGGAATCCTGCTCGAGATGGGTTCCGCGGCGCTCGCTTCGGCCATGAGGAAAAAGGACCAGAAGACCACGGGCAGGGTTCTCGCGGCCTACGGCTTGGGAAGCGCGCTAGTGGTCGCCCTTCCGTTTTCAAGGAAGCAGGAATCAGAAGCCGACAGGATAGGCCTCATATACATGGCGAAGGCGGGCTACGACCCGCGCGAGGCCATTCCCTTCTGGGAGAGGATGGGGGCCGCGGGACGGGGCTCTCCGCCCGAGTTTCTCTCCACCCACCCCGGGTACAGGACCAGGATAAAGAACATCCGCAAGTGGATGCCCGAGGCGCTCGAGTACTACGAGGCGAGCCGGAAGGCTCCCGACGGGCGCATCGTGATCTCCGGGGGAACCGGACGCCAGCGCAGGTGAGAGGCTTTTTCCCCCGGAGCTTCACCAGTTTTTCCTCATTTTTTTGTTTACCCTTTTTTAACTGCTTCTTAACACCCGCTTAACCTTTCCGGGTTTTAATTAATCCAGCTTGCACGGTTTTTCACTATCCTAAGGAGGATTCCCGTAATGAAGAATTTGAGTGCTGCATCGTGCTTTACGCTTTTCGCGATCGTCTGCGCGCTTGCCTTAGGTTCTTTCGCGGGGGCCCAGACGGTCAAGGTCGACCCGGCCGTACCTTCCTACGCGAAAGCGGCGGGAGTTTCGGGGAACATAGACAGCGTGGGTTCCGACACAATGAACAACCTCATGACGTTCTGGTGCGAGGGGTTTGCGAAGTTCTATCCCAACGTCAGATGCCAGATAGAGGGCAAGGGCTCAAGCACCGCCCCTCCGGCTCTCATAGCGGGGACTTCCCAGTTCGGACCCATGTCGAGAAAGATGAAGTCAAAAGAGATCGACGCATTCGAAAAGGAAACCGGCTACAAGCCGACCGCGGTTCCGACGTCAATCGACGCTCTCGCGGTTTACGTCAACAAGGATAACCCGGTCGGATGTCTTTCGATAAAGCAGGTGGACGCCATCTTCTCGAAGAACAGAAAGTGCGGCGGCGGTGCCGATATCTCCACCTGGGGGGCGGCGGGGGTAGGCGGCGGCTGGTCCGGCAGGCCGATAAGCGTCTACGGGCGGAACTCCGCTTCGGGGACCTACGGCTACTTCAAAAAGAAGGCGCTTTGCAGGGGCGACTACAAGGACACCGTAAAGGAGCAGCCGGGATCCTCCGCCGTCGTACAGGGAATTACCGAGGATCTCCAGGGAATCGGCTACAGCGGCATCGGGTACAGAACTTCCGGAGTGAAGGCGATCGGGGTTGCCAGGACCGCCGGGAAGGGCTGTTTCGGACCCAGCCTCGAGAATGTCGTCGGCGGGAAGTATCCGCTCGGAAGGTATCTTTATCTTTACGTGAACAAAAAGCCGAACGAGGCGCTCGATCCGCTCCGCCTTGAGTTCCTGAAATACGTTCTGAGCCGGGAGGGACAGGAAATAGCGATAAAAGACGGCTATCTTCCCCTGACCGCCGGAAAAGTCTCCGAATTAAGAGGTCTTATAGGTGCGAACTAGGTATACTGTTTGCGGCTTCCCGTGCGGACGGATCCGGAAATGTCCCGGATCCGCCTGCGTCCGGCCGTTTACCCCGGGAAGGTCGGATTTTAAGCCGTCTTTTTCGCACCTGATGTCCCGGGTGCGAGGTAATTTCATTGTCAAGCGACAGAACTGACGAACTCGGAATCGAGGAAAGTTCCAAGCAGAAGCAGATACGGAGAAGAAAGCTCTACGACAGGCTGGCGAGGCACGTGGTGTTTGTCGGCGGCGCGGGAATCATCTTCTGCATCATAGCGATACTTTTTTTCATAGGGATCGAGACCGTTCCGCTGTGGAAAAGTCCCGGGAAAAAGCTTGAGAGCGTTTCGGAAGCGAAAGATCGTCTTGTTTCCGGGACGGCCGCCGGGCAGGTGCGTATTTTCGACATAGGGGTGGATGAGTACAGGGAGCAGTTTTTCACGGTGGACTCCCTGGGGTCGGTGCGCTTCTTCACTCTGGAAGAAGAACCCAGGCATCTCAAGACCCACACCGTTTCTCACAGGACGGCCGGCTACACCTCTTTTTACAATGCCGCAAGCAATGCTTCCTACGCGCTTGCCGACCGGGAAGGTTACGTGAAGCCTTTCGATGTGAGTTTCAGGGTCGAGTTCCGCGAGGGGACGGAAAGAACCGTGGTATCGGAAGTGACGGAGGGAGAAGCCCTCCGGGTGACGCGGGAACCGATAGAAATCTTCGCCTATCAGAGCTCGCCCGAGACCGGGGCTCCTGTAGTTGCGGCCTACACGGCTTCGGGGCGCCTCATAACCTATGTCGAAACCGAGAGCGAAGGGGATTTTCTGGACGAGAGCGAAACCGAGGTTTTCACGGCCGATCTTACCGCGGAGCTTGGAGGAGCCGCGGTCACCGGAGTGCAGGTCGATTCCGAAACCCGGAACCTCTACGTCTCGACGAAAAACGGGAAACTTTACCACTGGTCGCTTTCGGACCCCTCTTCCCCGGAGCTCAGATCCGCGCTCGCGGCTACCGCGGGTCCCGGGGTGGCGGTTACCGAAATAGGGTTCCTCCTGGGTCACCGCTCCCTCGTTGTCGGCGACTCCGCGGGAAACGTAAGCGTGTGGTTTGAGACCACGGGCGGCGGCGAAGGGAGCAGGCTTGCCAGGATACATGTCCTGCCCCCGCTTCCGGCCGCGGCGGACAGGTTCTCCGCGTCGCAGAGGGGAAGGGGTTTTCTCGCTTCCGACACCTCGGGGAACATATTCCTTTACCAGGCCACTTCCGCCGCGAAGCAGCTTGATTTCCCGGGCCGGGGAAAGCCTTACGCGGGGCTCAGCTTTTCTCCCAAGGCGGACGGGGTGGTGGCCCTGGATTCCGACATGGAGCTTTCAAGCTACTATCTCGACAGTCCGCACCCCGAGACGGATTTCCGCACCCTTTTCGGAAAAATATGGTACGAGGGTTACGACAGGCCCCGGTACGTGTGGCAGTCGACGGGGGGGACGGACGAGTTCGAACCCAAGTTCAGCCTGACGCCGCTTGCCTACGGAACCCTGAAGGGCGCCATATACACGATGATACTTTCGATCCCGCTCGCGGTCCTGGCGGCGATATGCGTTTCGCAGTTTCTCCACCCCTCCATAAGGAACGTGGTAAAGCCCGTGATAGAGGTGATGGCGGCGCTTCCGAGCGTTGTGCTCGGATTTCTGGCGGGTCTCTGGCTCGCGCCGCTGCTTGAGAAAATCTTCGTCGCGATCCTGGTGATGCCGTTTATCGTGATCGCGCTTACCCTCGCCGTGCTTTTCCTGTGGCACCGTTTTCCGTTCCGGCTTTCGGGGAGATTCCGGGTGGGAGCCGAGCTTTTCACGCTCGTGGGAGTGATAGGGATTGCCGCCGCGCTCTCCCTGTGGCTTAACGGTCCGCTTGAGAGCATTGTTTTCGCCGGGGACTTCAGGGACTGGTTCTTCAGGATGTTCGATCTTCGCTACGATCAGAGAAACATGCTGGTCGTGGGATTCGCGATGGGCTTCACGGTGATTCCCATCATATTCACGATCTCCGAGGACGCGCTGTCAAGCGTCCCGAGGACCCTTTCCGCGGGTTCCCTGGCCCTCGGGGCCAACAGGTGGCAGACGGCCACCAGAATAGTTCTGCCCTCGGCGAGCGCGGGCATATTCTCGGCCGTCATGATAGGTTTCGGAAGGGCCGTGGGAGAGACGATGATCGTGCTCATGGCCACGGGCAACACCCCGGTGATGGACTGGAGCTTCTTTAACGGCTTCCGGGCCCTTTCGGCCAACATAGCGGTCGAGCTTCCCGAAGCCCCGCACGGGGGAACCCTCTACAGGGTCCTTTTCCTGACGGCGATCCTGCTGTTCGCGTTCACCTTCGTGCTTAACACCCTGGCGGAGATTCTGAGCCAGAAACTGAGGAGGAAATACGCCCAGTCCGATGCCTAAACTCTGGAAAGCGGGCGACGCCTACATCTGGATATCGGGCCTTGCCCTCATGATCACGCTCGTGATGATAGGGGGACTCCTGTTTCTCATAGCCGCGAAGGGCCTGGGCTCGATGTGGCCGGCGGACGTCGGGCGCTACGCGCTAAGAGACGGTTCCGTCTACCTGGGGCAGCTTCGCGCCAGGGAGTCCGCGGGGGACAGGGACGGAGCGGGGGGTTCCGGGTCCCGGGTCAAGCTAAAGATAGGAAACAGGGATCTCTACGGCCTTGACTTCAAATGGATAGACGAGGCGGACATAGCGTCGCGCGGCTATCCCCGCGACGCCGTGATCCTGGAACGGCACGAGTGGGGCAACTATCACGGCTACTTAAAGGAGATAAGAAGGGACGGCGTGGTGGTCCCGGGCGGGGATCCCGGCGCTTTCTCCGCGCTTCTGGATCTCATACGGGACTCAAACGGGATACACGCGAGGATACTCAAGATAGAAAAAGGCGAGATAGGGGACATAAACCACGGGATCGAGAAGCAGCGTCTCAAGCTCCGCGGCCTCGCGATGCGCGGCGAAGGCGGCTCCGTCAGGGAGGCCGAGGCCCGCCTGAAAATAAAGGAATACGAAGAGCGCTACAGGGCAAGCGAGGCGAAGCTCGAGGCGCTCTACGCCGAGCTTGGCAGAAACGAGGCGGTGATGACCTCCGCCGGCGGAGACGAGAAGGTGATACCGCTTGGGAAGATCGTGTCCGCCTTCCGTCCGAACGACATGGGATTCGCGGAGAAAGCCGGTTTTTACGTCAAGAGATTCTGGGGATTTGTCTCCGACGACCCGAGAGAGGCGAACACCGAGGGCGGAATCTTCCCCGCGATATTCGGCACGGTGCTCATGGTGTTCATCATGAGCATAGTGGTCATGCCTTTCGGAATCGTAGCGGCGCTTTATCTCCGGGAGTACGCCAGGCAGGGAGTGATGGTGAGGATTGTCCGGATATGCGTTAACAACCTGGCCGGGGTCCCCTCGATAGTGTTCGGAGTTTTCGGAGTGGGGTTCTTTCTCTACGGCGTGGGGGGCATAATCGACTCCGTGTTCTTCAAGGAGGCCCTCCCGAGCCCGACTTTCGGCACGGGAGGAATACTGTGGGCGTCGCTTACCCTCGCCCTTCTCACCGTTCCGGTGGTGATAGTCGCGACCGAAGAGGGTCTCGCCGCGGTTCCGAGAAACATAAGGGACGGGTCGCTCGCGCTCGGGGCGACGAAGTTCGAGACCACCTGGAAGGTTGTTATCCCGAGCGCGCTTCCGGCCATACTTACGGGCCTTATCCTCGCGGTCGCCCGGGCCACAGGAGAGGTGGCGCCGCTCATGATAACGGGGGTCGTGAAGCTTGCGCCCGATCTTCCCATAGACGGGCACTTCCCCTTCCTTCACCTCGAGAGAAAGTTCATGCATCTCGGCTTTCACATATACGATCTCGGCTTTCAGTCTCCAAACGCCGAGGCGGCGAAACCCATGGTGTTCATGACCGCGTTTCTGCTCATACTGATAGTTATTGTGCTTAACATAACGGCGATAATAATAAGAAACAGGCTAAGGAAAAAATACGCGACTTCCGCGGTGTAGTTTCATAGGGTATAAGTTAGTGGAGGAAGATTTTATGCTGTCTGGAAAACCGATGGAAAAACAGGAGTTCAGAACCCCGAAGACAAACGGCGCCCCCCCGGCTCCCAAGGCCAGGAAACCGAAGAAGGCGAAGCCCGTTCCCGATCCCCTGGCTGAAGTTGAGAACCTGAGCCTTTTTTACGGCGCGAAGCAGGCCCTTCGGGAAATCAACATGGACATCCCGAAGAGGAAGGTCACGGCTTTTATCGGCCCTTCGGGCTGCGGCAAATCCACGCTGCTTCGCTGCTTTAACCGCCTGAACGATCTCATTGACGACTGCAGGACCGAAGGGGACATATCGATTAACGGCAAAAGCATATTCGATTCCGATGTCGACATCACCGACCTCAGGAAAAGAGTCGGCATGGTGTTTCAGAAATCAAACCCGTTTCCCAAGTCGATCTACGAGAACGTCGCCTACGGGGCGAGGATAGCCGGGATCAAGAAGAAATCTGTTCTTGACGACATCGTGGAGAAGAACCTCAAGCGCGCGGCGCTGTGGGACGAGGTGAGCGACAGGCTCAGCGACAGCGCCATGGGACTTTCGGGAGGCCAGCAGCAGAGGCTCTGCATCGCGAGGGCCGTCGCGGTGGAACCGGACGTGCTCCTGATGGACGAGCCGTGTTCGGCGCTTGACCCCGTAGCCACCGCGAAGATAGAGGATCTCATAACGGAACTCAAGGACAAGTTCACCATAGTGATAGTTACCCACAACATGCAGCAGGCCTCCCGGGTCTCGGATTACACGGCCTTTATGTACATAGGAGACATAGTTGAGTTTGACACCACGGAGAAAATATTCCTTAACCCCGCCAGAAAGCGCACCGAAGACTACGTCTCGGGCAAGTTCGGCTAGGAGCCTACGGAGGAGCGGTCACGGATGATAAAGTACCAGGGGGAGCTCGTGCTCCTTAACAAGAAGCTGCTTGAGATGGCGTCCCTCGTCGAAACCATGATCGCCAAGAGCGTAAAGGCCCTTCGCGAGGGCAACATGATTCTCGCCCAGGAGGTTATCAGCACGGACGAGCAGGTAAACTCGATGGAGATCGATATAGACAACTCCTGCATCAAGATACTGGCTCTTTACCAGCCCGAGGCCACGGATCTTCGTACCGTCACAATGATAATGAAGGTCAACAACGATCTTGAGAGAATAGGGGACCACGCCTCTAGCATCTCGAGAATGGCTCTTTTCACGGCGGATCATCCGCCGATAAAGCCTCTTGTCGACATCCCCAAGATGGCCGACAAGGCGATGGAAATGCTCCGCGAGGCGCTTGACGCGTTCATAAGGCAGGACGAGCAGCTGGCCGTCGAGGTCTGCCGCAAAGACGACGAGGTCGATAACTACGAGCCCCAGATAGTAAGGGAGCTTATAACCTTCGTGGTGTCGGATCCCTCGACACTTAACCGGGCCCTTCGCTACATTTACGTCGCGAGGCACATTGAGAGGGTGGCGGACCTTGCGACCAACATAGCCGAGAATGCCTACTACATAGCTACCGGAGAGGTGCTCAAGCACCAGCACACCTCGGAGATGAACTGACCTCCCGGCGGGATTAACGTCACATATCTTTGTTGTTGTTTTGATCAGCAAGCGGGTTGAAATGCAATCATTTAGGGTTAGATTTGAGGTGTGTTCCTGTGGCAATAATCTGGGGGCAATCAATTAATTCAATACATATCTATCCGTGCGAGTCGAATTATAAAATTTACGAGGATAAAAGACTATATATCTGCTACTTCCAGGAGTCCTTGTGCGGGAATTTTAGAGAGAATCAATCCGCGGATTATGTATCTGTCGGAAGTTGCCCTTGAGGAAGAGGGACAGGAACCGCTTTCTGGTGAATCTTATCTTGGACTGGTTAGTTTCTTAAATGGAATCTGTGACCTGAATTTGGTCCCTGTTCTGGGTTTAACTTATGAGGGGAACATCAGAGCAGAATGGAGATCCTCCTCCAACGAAAGACTTGCACTGGAGTTTCTAGATTCATTTAAATTAAAATTTGTGTTTTTCTACCTTGATTCTTACAATCCGATCAAGGTGTTGAGAACTTCAGGTAACGGTTCGGTATTGAGTTTTTTAGAGGATAATCCTAGGGCTCTGGAGTTTTTAAGGGAGCTTAGTGATTAACCTTATTCCAGACGGTCACGATATAGTCCGCTCCGCAGGTGAGTCCAAGATTGACCTGGAAACTGGCCGTTTGCTTGGAGCAGCTTTTCGTCCTGGGAGTAGCCGTGTTCCATCAGGATGGTGACCAGCTTTGCAAGTTCGCCGTCGCCAAGTGTGCCTCGGGGTCAAGAGCGAGATCAATATCAACCGTGCCTACATGGCGCATGTCGTCATTGTTGAGCAGCAGCGCGGGAACAGCGCCGCCTACGACGGCGAACTTGCCCCTGAAACTGCCAAGAATCTGACCGATTTCAATAAGAACAGACTTTGCCGCTTCCGTCAGGCGATCATCATAATCCGCTGCCGATTGCGGTCGTTCCTTTCTTCCTTGTTGTCCGTTAGTGCCATGCCAGCGTTTTCTTCCTCAGGTAGTCGGCCGACTCCGCTCCTCGTTCTCCCGATATCGAAAGATCTAGGTAGGTCTGGATCGGACTTGTACAAATCACGCCGGGCGCCGGTTCAACGGTGTCCTCGAGTATGTTTCGGTCCTTGAGAATCAGGATTTCGACATTGCTGCCCTTGGCGACATCTGATGCTCTCAGCGTGTCGGCAATTTTCTCTGCGCCTTCTCGGTCCGCGTAGAAATAGTCAATGCCAGTTCTCCCGTAAGGTGCGATCCAGCGCGCGGCCGAGAATGACGCGAAGGCTGCCGAATTGCGGAAAGAGTGTGCGGAGAAAATATCTTTAGAGGTTTCCTCGAAGGCTCGACCGTGAAGGCTGGTATATAATTTTATCAAATCGCCGTCCGGGCGGCGGTATGCGTCGCGCCAGGCGTCAAGCAGTGCGTCCGGGTCGGCGAGGGCCACGCCATCGGCCGGGTTTTCCGCCCATTCCCGGTCCAGCAGGACTTTGCGGACGTTGCTGACATGTCCGAGACTTGCGCCGGAAGCCTCGGCCAGTTCCGCGACGCGCCAGACTCGTTTCGGGTTGTGCAGCATGACGCGCAGGATATGGGCCGCCTTGGGACGGAACAGCGACTTCAGGTCTCGTTTTTCCGTGACAGGACGGTCCGCCACGGTTACGTCGATCAGAATGCCCGGCGCCTGAAAAAGAACGTTGCCGTGGAGATCGAGGTAACAAACGTTATGGTCGATACAGATTGCCCGGGATTTTTCCGACAGAAAAGGAGCGATAAGTACCGGTATCGCATCGATGGTCATGCGGGATACGCAGTATCGAAGCTGGAGAACCGCATTGCGGACGTAACGGGGTTGCCCGTTGGTTTTAACCTCGCAGACCAGCGTGTGGCGACGGCCGAACGCGTTGATCGACGCGAATATGTCCGCTCTGCACCCGTCTGCCACGCGCGGTTCAGGCTCAATTTCCTCGACTTCGATCTGGGACCTGCCGTCAAACAGTTTCCGCAAGGATTCGCCGGCGCGTGTTTCCAGCTCTTTTCCTGATTGATATGCTTTCATTGTTTGATGAAAATACCTGTTTTAGTGAAAATATCAAGAATTTTCATCAAAATACATGTTTTCACCGTTTGCTGAAAAGAGTTCCAGAGTGAAAACATGCGACTGCCTCGGGCGCCGGCATCGGAATAATCGGTTCCGGGGATTCACGAGGAATCCTCGGGAAGCGCTCTTGTGCCGGACTTAATGCTCGCGGCGCGGAAGCTCTACCGTGAACGTGCTTCCCTCTCCTTCCGCGCTTCTCACGCCTATGGTTCCCCCGTGCTGTATGACTATGTGCTTCACTATGCTGAGCCCCAGTCCCGTTCCCCCTATTTCCCTCGAGCGGTTCTTGTCCACCCTGTAGAACCTCTCGAATATCCTCTCGTGGTGCTCGGGGGGAATCCCGATCCCGTCATCCTCGACCTCTATGCGGAAAGCGCCGTTTCGGGCCGAGGCGCGGACCGACACCGAGCCGTTCTCAGGCGTGTACTTGGCCGAGTTCTCAACGAGGTTTATAAGCATGCGTTCCATGAGGAACCTGTTCGCCCTGCAGGGGGGCAGACCGTCTTCGATCTCAAATGAGAGGCTGACCCCTTTTCTCGAGAACAGGGAGTCAAGCGAGCCCACTGAGCGGATTATGGTTTCCCCGATGTCGATTTCCTCGTACCCTTTCCCGGAGTCTAGGGGGTCGGTTTCTCCGCTTTCAAGTTCAGACAGCACGAGCAGGTCGGACGCTATGGCTATGAGCCTCTCGGTGTTCTCCTCTATTATCTCGAGAAATTTCTTTTTTTCCTCGTCCGTGTCGTAATTTCTGTCAAGGAGCGTTTCAATGTATCCCTTTATCGACGTAAGCGGGGTCCGCAGCTCGTGGGAGACGCTGGCCACGAAATCGGCCTTCATACGCTCAAGCTTCTTGAATTCCGTGATGTCGAATATCACCACCACGATTTCCCTGTAGCGGGGGCTTACGCGTACGCTCACCATATATGATTTTTCACTGGGGTAAAGCACCGAGATTTCCTGGGTGGCGTATTTCTTTTTCTGCTGCATCCGGGAAACGAGCTTCTGCAGGTCGGGGTTTCTCACGGTTTCCATGTAGGGACGGCCGATGGCCGCGTCGTCTATCGCGAGCATCTCCTTCGCCGCGTCGTTTACGAGTATGAGGTCCTCTTCCCTCGATATCACTATCACCCCCTCCTTCATGGACTCGATTATGCTTTTGAGCTGGTTTCCCTCCCTCTCGGTTGACTGCATCTGGAGGGAAATTCTCTCCGAGAGCTCGCTTATGGAGATCGAGACCCCCGTGTCGAAGTCGCTTACCTTGCGGCCCGTCTTGCGGGCCTTTTTCTGCCTCTCCGGCAGGAGTTCAAGCGCCCTGGATATCCTCGAGAAGTCCTTGAGAATGTCCCTTTCGATTATCCACGACAGGACAAGTCCGAACGCGGCGAAAGCGGCCACGTACGAGACGTAGGCCAAGGCCCCGCGTTCGGAGGAAAACAGCACCGCGAGCAGGGCCGCGGCGGCGGCCAGGCAGAGCAGGTAAAGGAAATGTTTTCTGAATATCTTCAAACCGTCTGGCCCTCTTCTAGCTTGTAGCCGATTCCCCTGACGGTCTTTATCATTTTGCCGGCGGAACCGAGTTTTTCTCTCAGGTTCTTTATGTGAACGTCTATGGTCCTGTCGAAAACCACCCTTTCGTCTCCCCAGAGGGTTTTTCTTTTAAGCAATTGATCGCGGGTGAACACTTTTCCCTCCGCTTCCGCGAGGGTCTCAAGTATCCTGAACTCCGTGGTGGTCAGATCGATTTTCCGTGAATCGACCGAGATCTCGTAGCTCGCGGGATTTATGCTGAGGGGGCCGACCCGGAGCGTTTCGTCCCCGGGGGTTTTCGTCGCGTACCTTCTCAGGATGCTTTTCACCCTGGCGACGAGCTCCCTGGTCCGGAAGGGCTTCACTATGTAGTCGTCGGCGCCGAGCTCGAGGCCCACGACGATATCGGCCTCGGTGGATTTCGCGGTGATCATGATTATGGGTATGGACTTTGTCGAGGGCTTGCTTTTCAGGATCCTGCAGAGCTCAAGGCCGTCCATGCCGGGCAGCATGATGTCAAGCAGCACCAGGTCGGGCGGAACGGAATTTATGTAGAGCAGAAAGTCCTTTCCGCTCTGAAAGGGCTTTACCTGGAACCCCTCGCGCTTGAGGTGGTGGGTTATCAGGTTGAGTATGTCTTTTTCGTCATCTACTACCGCTATGAGCTTTTCCATATGCTTTCCCTGATAATTTACAGAATACGAAAGTGTACATCAATTGCGAGGCGCGGACTCTTAACATACAATTAACAGCCTATTTATTCTGAATTAACCATTTAAACATATCTTTAGGCCAGAGTTGTTAAGAGCGGAACAATAACCGTACCAAGGAGGACGTGAGATGAGAATTTTAGCGGTTTTAGCCGTTTCTTTCATGACTTTTCTTCCCTTTATGTCCCTTCCGGCCCGGGCCGGCGGCGAGATGACCATCGAGGAGCAGATTCAGGAACTCAAGCAGCAGATAGAAAGGCTCGAGGCGCAGAACCAGCAGATGAACATGAAGATGTACGAGGCCAGGGACACCAAGGCCTGGCACAAAAAAATAAAGGTCAAGACCAGGAAAGGCGCCGGTCTTACTTTCCAGACCCCTGACAACAACTACAAGCTCAGGATGAGGCTTCGCGGGCAGTTCCTAGCCCAGTACCTCGATCCCGACACTGACACGGACGACGACGAGGGTCTCGGCTTCAGGGTGAGAAGGCTCAGGGTGACCTGGGACGGCAACGCTTTCGCCCCCTGGATGAAATACAAGGTTCAGTACGATTTCTCAAGAAACGGAGAGCTCAAGGACATGAAGCTTTCGTTCGCGAAGAACAGGGCTTTCGTTCCCACGGTGGGTCAGTACAAGGTTCCGTTCAACAGGGATGCGCTTAACTCCTCATCCGCGCTTCAGCTCGTAGGCAGCTCCATAATAAGCGACTACTTCGAGTATGGCAGGGATATCGGCGGCGGCGTTTACGGTCTTCTCGGCGACGGGATGATTCGCTACGATTTAGGCGTTTTCCAGGGAGAAGGCGCGAATACGAAGAACGACAAGGGTGACATCGGCATGCTCTGGGCGGGAAGGGTCCAGGCGGCCCTTATCGGCGGAAAGGCCAGGAAGGTGAAGGAGAATTTTGCCAGGAAGCCCACGCTCATGGTCGGGGCCGCGGTCGCGGGCATAGATGTTGAAGGCGGAAGTGATGGCAATATAGGAATTCCGTCTGGAGAGAGAGCACTTGAAGACGGGAAAGTCACTTCTTTCACGGCGGACATAAACTACAGGGACCCGAGATTCAATCTTACCGGCGAGTATATCGGAAGGTGGGTGAATCCCGACATGGCTGGAGAAGCTACTGCGTATGACTACGGTTTCAGGGTTCAGGGCGGTTTCTTCCTCGTTCCGAAGAAAGTTGAGCTCGCTTCGAGGTACGCGATGGTCCAGTTCGACGAGGACCTGCCCGTAGATTTAGAAGAAAAGCTTGACAACGTATGGGCGTTCACTCAGGGACTTAGCTACTACCTGAGCGGAAACCACAAGTGGAAGATACAGTTTGACTACACGTTCCAGAGGGAAGAGGATCTCGCCGGAATGGAGTCTGATGAGTCGATGGTAAGAGCGCAGGTTCAGGCCTACTTCTAGGATCCTGCGCGAAGGAACAGGTTTTTTTCTCCTTCCTTTTATTAATCTGTCAGGCCGAAGCCCCTTGCACCGAAGACGGCGTGGGGGGCTTTTTTTTGTCCGCGGGAGGGATCAGGGGTTATTCTTCCGGTTTTTCCATTTTGGGGAGGAGATTTCTTCCCTCTTCGGTCAGTCTGTATTTCTGCCTTCTTCCGGTCGGATTGTCGGGAACGGTCATTTCAAGCCACCCGGCGTCAATAAGAGGTCTGAGCACCTGCCTTCTGAACTTGGTGCGGTTTGTTCTGCCTTCCAGTGACATGATTTCCGTTATCGGCTGTTCCGAGACGCAGTTGCGGAGAATCTCGACTTGATTCCGTGTAACCCTTGAGTTCATTATGGAGCTTGAAGAGGAACTGAGAGTTTCCATTGACGAATCCGAAGTCAACCTCGGGATTCTTGAGACTGTTGCGAATTTATAATATCAATCGAACCTGTCGGTAAGGACAGAGCCTAGAAGCGAGTCGGAGTCTTTGTGAGCGGAGGGTCGATATAATTCCGCTATCCTCTTTGATCGTTACTGCGGTCTTTACCTATTCACGCAACCTTGAATTAGACCGGGTCAACCCGAATTTCACCGGCTTTTGAGAAGGTGAAATTCGGGTTGAAGAAATACCAAGCCGGTTTTGCTTTTATCCTAGAGCTGAGCGTCTTTTAAATGAAACCGCCAGAAACAGGACTGACATAACCAGAAACAGGTTGAATAAGCTGCTTTGAGTCGTATTTTGGGTTCCCGAGATCGCGCACCCTCCGTCATCCGGTGTCTCCGGTGTCTCCGGTGTCTCCGGTGTTTCCGGTGTCTCCGGTGTTTCCGGTGTTTCCGGTGTCTCCGATCCTAAGTAAAGTCCGGAACCAAAGATGAAGATTTGACTGGGATTAGAGGGATTAGGAACGGGTTCGACATAACCCAACTTGGGCGAGGAGCCGCCGGCGCCGCCGCCGGGGGCTTCGTCTCCTTCTATAGCCGGATCGTCCCAATCATAATTGACAAAGCGTTCGTCTTCCTCTGTTTTCTTTGACGCTTCTATGAGCCCTCTAATAATATCAACCAGGGTTTGGTTCTTGCCTCGCAGCAGATTTGTCTGCTCAATATTTCTGTTCCCCCCGTTAAAGATCACGTTGCCTTGGTCATCCATGATCCAGATGTAGGTCGATACGTGTCTCCAAGGCCCATCCTCGGCTCTGAAGAGCTTCCGCGCTTTCACCAGGTCGATTTCGGGGTCCTCCAGGGCTTTCTTGAAGAAATCAATAGCCCCTTTCACGAACGTTTTCAGTTCTTCCCTGGTATCGACCTCCTCGGCTGTTACTGAGGGGGTTATTGTATCGGCGCCGGGCAACTGGTCATAGGGGATATCCGCTACCGCGGGCTGCAGGTCGAAACCGCCGATCAGTATGTAGGGCTGACGGGTGAAGGGGTCGGTAAACGGTATCGCGTAGCTTTTCTTGTCTCCGTTGTTGTAATAGTCGACAAACCCTCCAACCAGGGCTGGCGCCTTTAGAAAACCCTCTCCGACCTTGTTTCCTTGGCTGTCTACAAGCTCGGACCAGTCCTCATCCTCAAGCTCCCTGTTGTCCATGTGGGCTTGTACGCCGCCGCTGCCCGTAAGAAGAACAAGGTAGGTGGAACCGTCATTCCAGTCCCCCGTCTTTCTGAACTGATCAACGAGTTCGGTCGCTTCTGCGAAGGTCGTGACGCTCTGCAGGTGGGCTGCCGCGTGTCCTACAAAAGTTGGCAGATTTGAGCTGTCCGCGGTCACATCCGAGGCGGTTGAAGTTAGAGGTATGGGTGAAGGAGGGGAATGAGGGTCATCTGGATGTGCCAAAGCCGGGAACATGTAGGAAAAAGCGCAGAGCAGCCCCAGCACGGAACAGAGAAATGCCATTAGTTTTAAATTTTTCATAATATTCTCCTTTCTTGCCTGATTCAGGTGAATTTTGAATTCACCTAAGCATTTTCCGTATTATATCATAAATAAGCACCGCCGTGTTGGTTCTAAACAGGAATTTCTTTAAAAGCTGAATCAGCCTCAGGGCCTTTTCTGCATTTCCCTGCTGCTTCTTTGTACCCGAACCTGCCGTAGTCTGTTAGGGCCGGTCGTGATTTCCACTCTGAAATTGACCGATATGGTAGAGGCTGACTGTAGGGGCGGATCAATTATTGAAAAAATCGACACGGATTTACGTCACGCAGGCATATGCGCTAATATCCGTCTCCTCATGAACCAAGTTGAACAGCGAACAGCCGGGCACTTTGCTTTTGATATGTTCCCGTAGCATGCTTCGCCTTTATTCATCCTGTCTCGAAAGCGGGCTGGGGCATGTCAGCTCTACCTTTATCGATATAATCTGCCACAGATGAAACCATGGGTGAAAACCCGGTCGATTTTCAGCACTCCGCAACACTGATCATGGACTTGACACGACGCCCGGGCGCCGAACCTCCGCAAGCTCATCGCGCTGGCGTTGTTAATAGGAGTGACGGCAATATCGGAATTCCATCCGGAGAGAGGGAGCTTGAAAACGGGACAGTCACTTCATTCGCGGCTGACATAAACTACAGGAATCGGAAGTTCAACCTTGCCGGTGAGTATATCGGAAGGTGCGTGAATCCCGACATGGCTGGAGAAGCCACTGCGTATGACTACGGTTTCAGGGTTCGGGGCGCTTTCTTTGTGGTTCCAAAGAAAGTGGAGCTTGCCTCAAGATACGAGATGGTCATGTTTGACGATGGTGCGAATGTAGCAGGAGGAAACGATCTAGACAACGTATGGACGTTCACTCAGAGACTTGGCTGCTACCTGAGCGGCAATCACAAGTGGAAAATACAGTTTGACTGCACGTTCCGGAGGGAAGAGGAGATTGGTGGAGCCGAGTCTGATGAGTCGATGGTAAGAGCGCAGGTTCAGGCCTGCTTCTAGAATCCTGTGCGAAGGAACAGGTTTTTTTCTCCTTCCTTTTATTAATCTGTCAGGCCGAAGCCCCTTGCGCCGGAGACGGCGCGAGGGGCTTTTTTTGCCCGCGCGAAGGATCAGGGGTTATTCTCCCGGTTCTTCCATTTCGGGGAGGAGGCTTCTTCCCTCTTCAGTCAGCCTGTATTTCTGCCTTCTGCCGGTCGGCTTGTCGGGAACGGTCATTTCAAGCCGCCTGCCTTCTGAACTTGGTGCGGTCGGTTCTGCCTTCCAGTGACATGATTTCCGTTATCGGCCGTTCCGACACGCAGTTGCGGAGAATTTCGACTTGGTGCCGACTTGGTGCCGACTTGGTGCCGACTTGGTGCCGACTTAGTCCCGACTTAGTCCCGACTTGGTCCCGACTTCCCGGTCGTCACGCGCGACAAACCTCGGAAATGTAACGGTCTGCCCGTCAGTAATCCGGGACCTCAATGCCGGTTTCCCCTCCAGTTATCCAGGCGCAACCCGTCAACGCGCGCGAATTCTCCGGTATTGTTCGTGACGAGAATGCAGCCAAGCGACCTGGCGTGCCCGGCGATCATCAGATCGTAGGGGTCTATCAGTTTGCCTGACTTTGACAGCTTCGCTCGAATTTCACCGGAATGCCTTGCCGCGTTCCCGTCGTACGGCACCACTTCCAGTCTGGCGACAAGTCCTTCTACTTGGTTAAGATTGCGTCCCGGATCTGCCGATTTCTCCGCTCCGTAGACCAGTTCCATGAGAGTGACCGCAGAGACGCAGGTGCGCTCATGGTGAGCGACAAACATCTTTTTTATTTCCTCTGGCCTGCTCTTTATCGTGTAGATAACCATGTCGGTATCAAGCATGTATTTTAACATCAGAGTTCCTCGCGCTCCTGATACCGGGGCTGACCGCGTTCATTCATGAAATCATCCGTGACGCCTTCACCCTCAAACCATCCGTCCCACGCTTCGCCGGCCGGCACGATCAGTCGGCAGCGCCCAAGGACAATAATATCCACTTCTTTTACCGTTTCGGGGAAAGAAATCGATTTGGGAAGTCTCACGGCCTGGCTCTTGTTGTTCTTGAAGACTTTTACCCTTTTCATCGCCACCTCCAACGGGGACATGTTTTTCGTATATGCTAAAAAGACGCATGGTATATGTCAATCGTATATCCCTGTTCGGCGGAAGCCCGGGAACGCGGTCTGCCCGTCCTGTCCCCTGCCCGGCGGTTCCCCGGATCCGGCTTCGGGAATGCGGCGGCCCTTCCGTCTGCACGCAGAGTCGAATTTTCTGTCCTCCTTAATTAGTCCCCCCTTATCGGTTAGCATTAACCGCAAATGACGAGAGTGAAAGTGTGCGGAATAACCAGTTTGGATGATGCGCTTTTCGCCGTGCGGGCCGGAGCCTCGGCCCTCGGTTTCGTTTTCTACGAAAAAAGCCCGAGGTTCATCAGACCCGAAGAGGCCGGGGAAGTGATAAGACAGGTTCCCCCGTTTGTGACCAAAGTGGGGGTTTTCGTGAACGCCGGGGCGGATTACCTGCGGGAGGCAAAGGAGGTTGCGGGTTTTGACGTCTACCAGTTCCACGGGGACGAGACCCCGGAGTTCTGCGCCGCGTTCCCGGGGAGCTACGTAAAGGCCATAAGGGTCAGGAACGCGGAAAGTCTTGACGCGGTGGATCTCTACGATACGGACGCGTTTCTTTTCGACGCCTACTCGCCGGATGCCTACGGGGGCACGGGAGAAAGTTTCTCGTGGGACCTTCTTTCCAGGCGGAAACTCGGGAGCAGATTCGTTATACTTTCCGGGGGACTTGACCCGGATAACGTGCGCGAGGCCATACGGGCGGTGGGTCCCTACGCGGTCGACGTGAGTTCGGGGGTTGAAAGCTCCCCGGGGATAAAAGATCATCTTAAGCTTGAGCGGTTCATGGAGGCCGCGAGTCATGGGCAGGACTGACCGGAAATACAGCTATCCCGACGCGGGGGGTCATTTCGGAGACTTCGGCGGCCGCTACGTCTCGGAAACGCTCATGCCCGCCCTGATCGAGCTTCAGCGGGCCTACGGGGAGGCCGCGGCCGACGGGACTTTTCACGAGGAGATCGACTACTACTTCAGGCAGTATGCGGGGCGGCCGACCCCGCTTTACTACGCCCGCGCGATGACGGAGAGCCTCGGCGGCGCCAGGATTTACCTTAAAAGGGAGGATCTCGCCCATACCGGGGCGCACAAGATAAACAACACGATAGGCCAGGGGATTCTCTGCGGGAGGATGGGCAAGGACAGGATAATAGCCGAGACCGGGGCGGGGCAGCACGGGGTCGCCACGGCCACGGTCGCCGCGCTTCTGAACAAGGAGTGCGTGATATACATGGGGGATGAGGACACGAAGCGCCAGGAACTCAACGTCTTCCGCATGAAGCTTCTGGGCGCCGAGGTGAAACCCGTGGTCTCGGGCACGAAAACGCTCAAGGACGCAATGAACGAGGCCATGCGGGACTGGGTCACGAACGTGAGAAACACCTTCTACATAATAGGAAGCGTCGCGGGCCCCCATCCCTACCCGATGATGGTGAGGGATTTCCAGTCGGTGATCGGGCGCGAGGCCATGGAGCAGGTGCTCGCCGCGGAAGGAAAGCTCCCCGACACCCTGGTCGCCTGCGTCGGCGGAGGTTCGAACGCCATGGGCCTTTTCTTTCCCTTCGTTGAGGAATCCGGGGTAAGGAAAATCGGCGTGGAGGCGGCGGGCCACGGCCTTGAGAGCGGCCTTCACTCGGCGACGATTACCGCGGGCTCGGTGGGGGTCCTCCACGGAAGCAAGACCTACCTGCTCCAGGACGAAGACGGCCAGGTAAAGGGCGCCCATTCCGTCGCCGCGGGTCTTGACTACCCGGGCGTGGGTCCCGAGCATTCGTATTTCCAGGACGCGGGCGAGGTCGACTACGTGTCCGTGACGGACGAAGAGGCGCTCTCGGCGTTTTCCTTTCTCTCGGAAACAGAGGGAATAATACCCGCGCTCGAAACCGCGCACGCCATAGCCCACGTGCGCAGGATCGCTCCGTCCATGTCCCCCGAGCAGGTTATAGTCATCTGCCTCTCCGGCAGGGGGGACAAGGACATACATACCGTTTCCTCCCTTCTATGAAGCGGCGCGCGGACCGGCTTTTCCCCCGCCTCCTGCAGTTAATTGAAAACGCATTGCTCAATCGGTTGAAACAGTCTATAATCTTGATAAATACTAAGGGAGAGGTGTGATTCCATCGGTATGGATGCTCGTCGCATCACTCAAAAACAAGTTGAAAATCGAGTTCGCTGGATTAATAGACTATCCAATTTGAGTGGCAACTTTGAAATTGATTCAAATAGAATTGAGCAAGAACTAGAAAAAGAAACACAGGAACAAGGCATTTCTTCACTTCTTGGACATTTACGTTTATGCGGGGCTATCCCGGAATGTTATGGATCCGACAGCACTGAGGAAAAACTGTACTCCAAGTACACCGACATTGTGATTCATGAAGCGTATGCGACAATGGGGTTTACTAGCGTAGTTCTAAGACAGCGTGCAGATGTAGCTGATGTTGAATGTACAAGTCAAGCGTATAGCTTTGTTGCTGACGCTAAAGCGTTTCGACTAAGCCGAACAGCAAAGAATCAAAAAGACTTTAAAATCCAAGCAATGGACGGATGGAAGCACGGAAAACCTTACGCAATGGTTGTCTGCCCAGTCTACCAGTTACCAAAGAGTTCAAGTCAGATTTATCAACAAGCAGTTACAAGATCCGTTTGCATTGCGACATACACGCACTTGGCGGTACTAGTTCGTTATGCAGAGAAGGCGACACAGGAAAGCACTAAGGAATTAGTCCATGAAATTTTCAGATCGGTTGAAGCTATGAATCCATCAAAAGACGCAATGTATTATTGGGGGGAGGTAAACAGGACGCTTTTGGGCTTTGACCAGAGAATACGAGATATATGGTTAGATGAGAAGCGTGCACTGAGCGAGTCCTTTTACTTTGCCAAGAAAGAAGCGTTGAATTTTTTAGCCACAGAACGAGAACGCATTATGAAGCTGTCGAGAGATGACGCAATCAAGGAAGTGATTAAGGCAAGGAAACTTGAAAACAAGATAAAGCAGGTTGAAAGTGTTGCGGGAAACAGACTCTTAGACATAGAAGAAGGCAACTGATATGAATACCAAGTATCTGAACAAAATTACATGCGGGGATTGTCGGGATCACATTCCACTCCTAGCTGACAATAGTATTGATTTATTTTTATCGGATATTCCTTATGGTATTAATCTTGACGGGTGGGACGTTCTACATAGAAATACGAACTCTGCATTGCTGGGGCAGTCTCCTGCCCAAATTGGAAAATCCGCTTTCAAAAGACGAGGGAAACCTATTAACGGATGGTCTAGGGCTGACAGGAATATCGGCTTGGAGTATCAGCAATGGTGCCAAAGCTGGGCCGAAATGGTGCTACCGAAAATGAAAGACGGTGCTTCTCTGTTTGTGTTTGGAGCAAGGCGTATGATGCACCGTGTTGTGAATGCTTTTGAAGAGGCAGGTTTTCTCACTAAAGACATTCTGGCATGGAAAAAAGGATCTGCACATCATAGGGCTCAAAGAGTAAGTGTTGTATTTAAACGGCGGGGGCTGGAGGCTGAAGCTAAGGAATGGGAAGGCTGGAGACTGGGGAACCTTGCTCCTGTATATGAACCTATTGCTTGGTTTATGAAGCCTTACAAGATCGGTGGAACCATTTCTTCAAATGTCTTGGAAAACGATTTAGGGGCAATAAATGTTAAGGCATGTCAGGAGAATGGTACTGTCCCAACAAACCTTCTCGTATTTGGATATGAGAAAGACGAACGAAAAATCCATGAAGCACAAAAGCCACTGAGGTTGGTGGAGTTTCTTATCAAACTCACAACAAAGGAAGAACACATCGTTTTAGACCCCTTTATGGGAAGTGGAACTACAGCTATTGCTTCAAAACAACTATCCAGACGTTTTATAGGGTTTGAGATCGACCCAGAATTTTATAGAGATTCACTTCAACGCATAGCGAGAGAGTTGAGGGTCAAACCATCAAAAAATCTAGACTCACCGTTTCCGAACCAAGGAGAGGGAAAATCGCGACATGGGTAGAAAGCTGAAAATCATCCCGCATATACTAGGGACTATAGATAGCATGGGCGGGGGGTGCCACGGACAGGGCTCATATTGAGGCGAAAAAGGCGGGGAGCGGAACAAAAAACAGACTGAGAAGATCAGAGAGAAAAAAGATAGGGATTCTAAATAGTGTGGGAAATCTTAAAATACATTATTCCCTATATAAAGCTTGCGGAGGTTGGAGGTTCGTTTTTTACTCTGTCTGCTTGCGGTTTCTGCGTTTCCGGAGCGTCGGCTCCTTGTAAAAGCACATGGGAAGGATAAAGGAAAAATTCCGCGAACTTCGGGAGAAAAACAAAGCGGCTCTGATCTGCTACGTCACCGCCGGGGACCCCGATATCGGCCTGACCGAGCGGGTCGTTGAACACCTGGAGGCAGGCGGCGCCGACATGGTGGAAATCGGCATTCCGTTCTCCGATCCCATGGCGGACGGGCCGGTGATCCAGGCCGCCTCGGAACGGGCCCTCGCCGCCTCGACTTCCCTTTCCGACGTGCTTTCGCTCGTCGCAAGGATAAGGTCCCGCTCGGACATTCCCTTGATACTTTTCGGCTACTACAACCCTTTTTTCTCCTACGGCGCCGAGCGTTTCGCGCGCGACGCCCGCGAGGCGGGAGCGGACGGGGTGCTGGTCGTCGATCTTCCGCCCGAGGAGGCCGGGGAGCTTGGCGTCCATGTCGAACGCGAGGGGCTTGACCGCATATTCCTGCTCGCCCCCACTAGCACCGGGGAAAGGATAGAGATGGTGTCGCGGAACGCCTCGGGTTTTATCTACGTGGTTTCCGTCACCGGGGTCACGGGAGCGCGCCCCGACATGGATTACGATCTTGAGGACCTGGTGGGAAGGATAAAGCGCCGCTCGGAGCTTCCCGTCGGGGTGGGCTTCGGGGTGTCTTCCGCGCGCCAGGCCGCCGCGATAGCGTCTTTTTCCGACGCCGTTATCGTGGGAAGCGCCCTTGTGAGAATAATCGAGAGCGGCGGAGCGCGAAGCCAGGAGATGCTGGGCAGGATTTCAAGCTTCACGGAGGAACTCAGCGCCGCCTGCTACAGGTAGGCCTCCAGCATTCCGGATACGATGAGCACGAACGGGGAAAGAAGGTACATGTTCGTCGGAGAATTTGACGTTCTCCTGATGAGTCTTTTTGAGAACAGGGGCCAGTTAGTACGGCTTGATTCTCCCGACGACGCGCTTGATCAGAAGGGATCCTTTACGCTTATAGTCGTAAGCAACGAGTTTTCGACCAGGGAGTTCCTCACGTCTCTCGCCTCCCGTCATTCCGAGAGCCCGATAGTCGTTTCCGCCGACGGCGGGCGGCGGGCGGACGGCTATTACGCCAGGTACGTGAAATTCGACGAGGTCGTCGACAGCCAGATATCGTTCGAGGAAAAGCTCGCGAGATCCGACATCTCCGTAAGGCTTATAAGAAAGGTTCACCGCGACGCCAAGAAACTTCTCATACTCGTTCACAACCAGCCCGACCCGGACGCGATCGCGAGCGCCATGGCCCTTCGGACCCTTCTCAGGAGAAACAGGAAAACGGCGGTTATAGGCTATCTCGGGGAGAAGATTTCAAGACCCGAGAACGTGGCCATGGTGGAGCTGATGGGCGTAGACTTGCAGGTGGTCTCCCACGAGGACATAAAAAGCTTCGACTCCATAGCGCTTGTCGACGTGCAGCCTTCTTATTTCAGGGGCGAGATTACCGGCATCGATTCGGTGATCGACCATCATCCGAGAACCCCCGAGTGCGACGCGAAGTTCACCGAGATAAGTTCCGAGGAGGGAGCTACCGCGACGATAATGACCCGCTTTCTCAGGGCCGCCCAGGTTGAGATTTCCGCGAAGCTTTCAACCGCGCTTCTCTACGGCATAAAGACCGACACGATGATTCTCAACAGGGGCGCCGACCTTGACGACCTCGAAGCCTTCACGTATCTCTACAGTCAGGCCGACCTGGGCCTGCTCAGGAAAATAGAGTCCAAGAATCTGTATTCAGAGGAGATCAAGCATTACGGCCAGGCGCTCTCCAGGCACTGGATAAATGACGGGATAATTTTCATGAATCTGGGCAGGATAGAAAAGGAGCACCTTATTTCCCAGGTGGCCGACATGGGGATGAAGGTGGAGGGGGTCAACTGGTCTGTCGCGTTCGGAATCGTCTCCGGTTCCCACATGGTCATGTCCGTGAGAAACACCGGGTCCGTCAAGAGCGCCGGGCGCCTGCTTTTCGAGCTTTTTGACGAAATAGGAAGCGCCGGGGGGCACAGGTCCTACGCCAAGGCCGTGATTCCCATGGGCGAGGTGAGGCAGCTCATAGGAAAAACCTCGCGCAAAAGCATAGAGCGGTGGATCGACAGGGTCTTCCGGAATGCGACCGCCCAGAACGCCTGAGGGCGGAAGCAGGACTCTTCTTTCCCCGGGGCCCGTTTTTTTCCTCCCGCTTTTAAAGCTATATTAATCAAGGCGGATTTGCGGCGAACAGCCTAGTTTCCCGAGAGAAGATGAAACTCAAGACGGCAATTCTGGGAGTTACGGGTTATGTCGGCCAGCAGCTTCTTTCCCTCCTGGCGCGTCACCCTTACGTTGACCTGCGGGTGCTTACGTCCGAGAAGTTCTCGGACAGGAGGGCGGACGAGGCGTTTCCCCACCTCTCGGGCTGCTCGGATATTGTCCTAAGTCCCGTATCGAAAATCCCCGAATCGGAACCTCTCGATCTTCTGTTCTCCTGCCTTCCCGGGGGAATATCTTCTGTCTTCGTGCGGAAATTCCTCGAGAGAGGCGCGAGGGTGATCGATCTGAGCCCCGACCTGAGGTTCTCCGACCCCGCCGACTACTCCCGGGCCCACGGCGCGGCTCCGCGCTTTCCCGAACTTCTCTCCCGCGCGGTCTACGGGCTCAGCGAGCTTAACCGCGGGAGGATAAAGGACGCCCCGCTGGTCGCCAACGCGGGCTGCTACTCTACCTGCGTTTCGCTAGCCCTGGTGCCTTTTCTTAAAGAGTATGACGCAAAAGACGAAATTATAGCGGACGTAAAGTCTTCTCTTTCGACTTCGGGGCGGGCCCCCAAGCCCGAAAGCCACTACGCGGAGGTAAAGGAGGACGTGTCCGCCCGGGCAGCGGGAGGGGACGACCAGAAACACGAGATTCTCCGGGTGCTCTCTGATTTCTGCGGCGTGGAGAAAAAGCTTGTTTTCTTCAACACCCGCGTCCCGATTAAAAGGGGGATAATGGCCGCTTCGTACCTCGGGCTCCGCTCCGGGGTCTCCCCCGGCGAGGCAAGGGAGCTTTACGCGGAGTTCTACAGGGATGACGTTTTCGTCCGGATCTGCGACGGGCCGCCGGGGATGGCGTCCGTTTCGGGTTCCAATTACGTGTCCATTGGATTCTGCGAGCGGGAAGGGCACATTGTCGTCGTGTCGGTTCTTGACAATCTCATGAAGGGGGCAGCGGGCCAGGCGGTTCAGAACATGAACATCGTCTTCGGGTTTCCCGAGGACGAGGGACTCCGCCAGGTTCCCCTTTTCCCGTGACGGGACGATGAGAAACTACTGCGAAATACTTTATTCGAACCTCGGGCGAAATTCCCGGAGGGCCGCCGTCCGGTGCGGGGGGGAGACGTACAGCTACGCGCGGCTCTGCCGATTTGTCGACGGTTTTTCCTCCTTTCTTCTTGAGCGGGGAGTGTCGCCCGGGGACAGGGTATGCGTTTTCCTTCCCAACTCGCTTTCGCTTGCCGTGTCCGTTTTCTCCGTGGCGAGGCTCGGGGCCGTGTGCGTTCCGGTCGACAGCGCCTGCGGAACCGAGGAGATAAGGCACTGCGTTGAATTCTCAAAGCCGGCCCTGATCGTTACCGAAGAATCCCTGGCGGAAACCGCGGCCCCGGTTTCGGGGGAAGTGAAGACCGTTTCCGTGACCCGGGATGATTTTCTCGGCGACGCTCCCGCGGGTCCGCCCGTGAACTCTTCTTCCGACAAGGCCATCTATCTTTTCTCCACGGGTTCCACGGGAAAGCCCAAGTGCGTCGCAAGAAGCCACGCCAACATGATCGCCCTTGCCCGCAATCACACGGCCACCATAAACTGGGACAGCGGGGACAGGATTCTTTTTTCCATTCCGATATCGCACACCTACGGCCTCGGAAACTTCGTAAGCGCCCTGAGCGTCGGGGCGTGCTGCTGTTTCCTTCCGGGATTCGTGAGAAAGGAGGTTCTCGGGGCGCTCGAAAAAGAGGAGATAACGGTCTTTCCCGCCGTCCCGTTCATGCTTGAGACCCTCGCGCGGAGCGCGAGAGGGGAAAGCTACGGTTTCCCGCGCCTAAGGCATGTCATCTCCGCCGGGGCTCCCCTGCCCGAGGAGACGTTTTTTTCCTTTTACCGCGCCTTCGGCGTTTATCCCCGCCAGCTCTACGGTTCCTCAGAAACCGGGGTCATGACGATCAACATGGCGGAGGACATAGAGAAGAAGCGTCTTTCGGTCGGAAAACCCGTCGAGAACGTGACGGTCAGGGTGGTCTCGGAAACCGGGAGCGAGCTTCCGGCCGGCCGAACCGGCGAGATCATAATAAGAAGTCCTTCCATGACGGACGGCTACGTCGATTTTCCCGAGGAGACCGAGAGGGTCTTCGTCAACGGCTTTTACCATACCGGGGATCTCGGAATGTTCGACGGCGACGGGTATCTTTTCATTCGCGGAAGAAAGAAGCTTTTCATCAACATCTCGGGGAACAAGGTCGACCCGCATGAGGTTGAGAATCTGCTTATGACTCACGAGAAGATAACGGAAGCCGCGGTGGTCGGCGTCCCCGGCCCCGGGGGCAGGGAAGAGGTAAAGGCCTTTATCGTCTCAGACGGCCTCGCGAGGCGGGAGGTGGTCGATTTCTGCAGGGGAAAACTCTCCGGCTACAAGATTCCCGCAAGGATCGAGTTTGCTGACGCGCTTCCGAGAAGCCCGGCGGGCAAGGTGCTCAGGGAGAAACTCAGGTGACCGGACGGAAAGAAGTTCCAGGGGACAGGATAAAGAGGCTTGTCGCAAGCAAGTTCAGTCCCGACATTGAACCTCAGGATATATCTTCCCGGCAGTCGCTTATCGAGCTCGGAGTCGGGGTTGATTCCGTATCGACCCTTGAGTTCATCATGGAGCTTGAAGAGGAGTTCGGAGTCTCGATTGACGAGTCCGAGGTTTCCTCCGCGGTTCTTGAGACCGTCGAGAGTCTCTCCCGGTTTATAACGTTGCTTAAATGACTCAAGCGGTTTGCTCCGGCAAGAGGAGCCCGGGCGTTAACGGGGATCAGGGCCCGTCCGCCCGGCCTCTTCTATCACATGAAATACCGCAGCCGTGCGTAGTAGAAACCTCCGGCGAAACCCATCGGCGACGATTCGGGGTACTTTGACCCCGCGAATCCTGCATGGGGGTTCCTGTCCGGGAAGTTGTTGAAGATGTTCTCCGCGCCGACGCTCAGTTCGACCCGTTTCATGAGAACATAGCTCATTTCCACGTCAAGCGTGACCTCGTCGCCCGCGTGGATAAGCCGGTCCAGGTTGTCGACGTGGGTTTCCGTGTAGGAACCGAAGTAGTTAAGACGTACAAACCCGTTCCACTGCTCCCGCTCATGGCGCAGGGTCATGTTGAACCGGTAGTCGGGCAGGGCTTCTTCGAGCTGCAGAATGCGTTTTTCGTCAAGGAAGTCCGGGTTGTGGCTGGTTACCTCGGTGTCGGTCCAGTTGCCCGCGAAGATGATCTCCGTTTCGCCCTGCCCGAGAGAAGGCATCAGCCGGGAAACGCTCAGGCTCGCGGAGAGATCGACGCCCTGGGTGCGCGTGTCGAAGCCGTTTCCGAAGTAGCGGACCAGCCGGACGTCGCCGGCCTTGATGCAGCCGTTTTGCACTGGGCTTTCAAGAGTATTCTCCTTTGAGCGCCCCAGACGGTCTTCCACCTTTATGTTGAAGTAGTCCGCGGTGAAGGAAAGCAGTTCCGACTCCACGACGAATCCTCCCGCCAGGGTGAGCGACTCCTCGGGTTTTAGAGGCTTCGCGCCGAACTGCCTGGCCTCGGGGCACGTGGGAGGCAGGGTCGCGTCCTGGCGCAGCGCGCCGTCAAGAAACGCCGTGGTCACGTTCTGAATGTTCTGCTGACCCACCGTGGGAGCCCTGAAGCCCGTGCTCACGGAACCGCGCAGGCCGAGCCCCGGGACCACCTTGTAAAGAGCGGCGATCTTGCCGTCCTTAGTCGAGCCGAATTCCTCGTAGTCTTCCAGGCGGCCCATGGTGGCAAGCGTCAGATGCTCAAGCACGTCGGTTTCAAGGTCGATGTAGACGGCGGTGTTGGACCTGTCCCATTTCCCGGATACGTCGTCCGAGAAGCCCGAAAAGCCGTTCGCGCCAACTCCGAAATCGTCTTCCGCGAGAGGGCCGATTACCCATGAATCCTCCTCTCCCGGAAGGACCTTGAACTCCTCCTTCCGCCACTCGGCCCCCGTCGCGACGTAAAGCGGCGAAGCGAACAGCCGAATGTCCAGGGGATAGGTGAAATCGGCGTTTAACGTGTGTTCGGTCTGTACGTAGGAACCGAGATCGAACTGGACCGGGGTCTCCGGCCCCAGGCTGGCGTTCACGGTGTTTCTTATGAAGAAGTCAACCCTGTTGCGGCCGACGGTGTAGCTCGTGTCGTACGTAAAACCGGAATCAAAGGAACCGCGGAAACCTGCTGTCGCGGCCTTGTCGTTCACCTTGCCCTTGAATGACGGCGTAAATCCGCTGGGGAAACTCTTGTTGAACGTGAAGCAGTCGCCCGGGTAACCCTGGAAAAATTCATTTTTGTCCGCGACCCTGCGGTCGGCTTCCGCCGGACAGTCGCCTCCGGCGGCCAGACGGTAATTCACTTTCTCCGTATCTGGATTGTTGTCATGATCGACTTCCTTTATGAACACGTCCGTTCGCGAGTTGGGGTTGCGGAAGAAGAAGCCGCCCTCGCTCTCCCTTCTGGCTATGTTCCCGAAGGCGTAAAACTCAAGCGCCTCGCTTACTTCAAGCCCGGAGTTCAGGAAGATTTTTATGTCGTCGGATATTTCAGGCTGTCCCCATACCTGAGCGTAGGGCTGGCGGACATGGGTGTTTCCTCCCGCGATCAGCCCGGCCGCGTCGTCTCTCTGGACGCTGCGGACCGTCGGTCCGGCCTCGCGCCACTCGGCGCTCAGGTTGGCGAAACCGCTCTCGGTGACGGGCACGCCGATGTTGAACGCGGTGCGGTACTCGGCGCCGTCGCCTTCATAGGTCTGCCCCCACTGGGTCTCGACGAGGCCGCCTTCCGGCCTGTCCTTGAGCACGAAGTTCATCACGCCGGCTATGGCGTCGGAACCGTACTGCGCGGAAGCGCTGTCGCGGAGAATCTCGACCCGTTCAACCGCGATGGCGGGGATGACGCTGATGTCGGGACCCTGGGCGCCCGAGGAGACGCCGTTGCCGAGAAAGGTGATTACGGCAGCCCTGTGGCGCCGTTTTCCGTTAATGAAAACCAGGGACTGGTCGGCCGCCAGGCCCCGCATGTTGGCGGGACGGACGAACGTGGCGGCGTCGCTTATGGGCTGCGTTCCGACATTGTACGAGGGTACCATGGTGCGAAGGAGATTGGAGATGTCCCCGGTTCCCTGGTCGGTGAGGTCTTCGCCGGGAATTATGTCCACCGGGGCCGGGGTATCGGTGGCCGCGTGCACATGCCGGCGCGTACCTATCACCGTCATCTTGTGGAGCGTGAGCGCGCCCGAGTCGTCGTCCCGCGCCCATGCGGCGTCCGTGCCGGCGGGCAGGCAGAGAAACAGCACGCCCGCTACCGCTACCGCCAGGCGAAAAAACATCCTGGCCGAAAGAATAAATTCCGTCGTTTTTCTCATGATAAGAGCACCTCCTTCTGGGCCTGTGAAAGTACGGCAATCCCCTCTATACTGAAAAACTCCCCAGTACCGGTCATTCCTACCGGAAGTATACACGATTCTCGGGCCGAATCTAAGCTGAGGTTCCCGGACGCTATTTCCTGTAGAGATTGGTTATCGGGAAGCGGCGGTCTTTTCCGAAGGCGAGAGACGTTATCTTCACTCCCGGGGCGCTCTGCCTTCTTTTGTATTCGTTGGTGTTGACCATCCTGATTATCCTGCGCGCCACGCTTTTTTTCTCCCCGAGTTTCGCTATGTCCTCGATTCCGAGGCCGTCTTCCACGTAGGCTTTCAGTATCCTGTCGAGCGTGTCGTATTCCGGAAGCGAGTCCGTGTCCTTCTGTCCGGGGCGAAGTTCGGCGGAAGGAGGTTTTTCGATGACGGACTGCGGTATTATCCGCTTTCCCCGTCTGCGGTTGTAGTAATGGGAAAGCTCGTAGACCATGGTCTTGGGCACGTCCTTTATCACCGCGAAACCGCCCGACATGTCCCCGTAGAGCGTCGAGTAGCCGACCGCGAGTTCGCTTTTGTTGGATGTCGCGAGCACGAGCCACCCGAACTTGTTCGAGAGCGCCATCAGGATGTTCCCCCTTATCCTCGCCTGGATGTTCTCTTCCGTGACGTCGGCGTCCATTCCCGAGAAAAGCTCGGCGAACATTCCCTCGTAGCACCTGAAGACGTCCTCCACGGGAATGCTAAGAAGCTCGATTCCGAGGTTGCGCGCGAGCTTCCGGGCGTCCGTTATGCTTCCCTTGGAGCTGTACATCGAGGGCATGGAGACTCCGACGACTTTCGCGGGTCCGACGGCTTCAGCGGCAATGGCGGCCGTGAGCGACGAGTCTATCCCGCCGCTTAACCCGAGCACCACTTTCCTGAAGCCGTTTTTTCTTATGTAGTCCCCGGTGCCGAGGGCGAGCGCCGAGAAGGCGTTTTTAAGCGGATCCTCGGGGAGGGCGGACCCGGGCCGCGGGATTTTCGCTTTCCGCCCCGCCTTTGCGGGCCTGAGCGTAAACGTCTCCAGCTGGTTTTCCTCGAAGGAAAGCTCGTATCTCGTTTTCCTTATGGTCGGAGTGTTGAGCCTTGATCTGTACACCCTTTCGGTGTTGACGTCGCAGACAAGCAGGTCCTCCTCGAAGTTCCGCGCGGTGGCGGCGATCTCTCCCTTTTCATCTATGAACATGCTGTTTCCGTCAAACACGAGCTCGTCCTGTCCGCCGACCATGTTGCAGTAGGCTATCACGGTGTTGTAGTCGACCGCTCTGGTGGCGAGCATTCTCTCCCTGGCCAGGGGTTTTCCCATGTAGTAGGGAGACGCCGAGAGGTTGAATATGATCTGGGCGTTTCCGAGCAGGACCTGGCTTCTTATCGGTTCTCCGGGGTACCATATGTCCTCGCAGATCGTGACCCCGAAGGTCATCTTTCCAATGGAGTAAACGGGAAAGCGTCTTTCCGACTGGAAGTAGCGGTTCTCGTCGAACACCCCGTAGTTCGGAAGGCGGAGCTTGTGATACACGTCGATTACCTTCCCTCCCTGGATTACGGCCGCCGAGTTGAATATGTCGTCTTTTTTGTCGACGAACCCGACTATGACGACCATGCCGTCCGGGCAGCGCTTCCTTATTTCGTCAAGCGCGCGGATGTTGTCGTCGATGAACTCGGTTTTTAGAAGAAGGTCCTCTGGAGGGTAGCCCGTCACGGCGAGCTCGGGAAAGCACAGGATGTCCGTATCGAGGTCTCTCGCCGCCTCGATCGCTTCCGTTATTTTCTTCGTGTTCCCGGTTATGTCCCCCACGCTCGGGTTGATCTGGGAGAGTCCGGCCCGCAACTGCTTCATCTGAAAACTATACTCGCAACAGCGGGATATTTCGAGAACTCCGCGTCATCTCTTAAGTTCCGGAAACCCGTCCCCCAGCGGAGGCCGGGGCACATCCTTGCTGATGCCACAAGGTTTCCGCATAAAGCTCCGGCCGCGCCCGGGATGTCGCGCGGCCGGAAGCCTTGTGCGGGTTTACGATGAAAAGCCGGCAGCTTTCATAAGGCTTTTGCCTGGACGCAGGCCTCATCTTCTGAGGCTGAATCAGGGTTCTCTCTTGGTTGCGAACTGACGGTTGTGATCGCTCCCCCGCTGTATGTCCAGACGTCTATGGTGCCTCTGCATATCTCACCATCTCTGTCCCAGTCTATGGACCCTGACGCTCCGTCGTAGTTTACGCCGGAGCCGTCGCCCGCCAGCATGAGCCCCTTCATCAGGGATTCGACGCCTGGGGAGATCTTCTCACCCTCTCCCGAAGTTACGGAGCGGAGGTTGTCCCGGATCGCCGTGCCGTCGGCGCTTCCGGCCATCTGCGCCGCAAGCGCGATCGCGACCGTCGCGTCATAGGCTTCCGACAGGAAAGAAACGACAAGCGGCTCCCGTCCGAATTTGGCCTTGAAAGCATCTTTTATGTCCTTGGAAAGTTCCGCCGGACCTGTTCCCTTGGATCCCTCCACGCTGTCGGAATCCAGACCTCCGAGGAAATTCGGGACTTTAGTCGAGTCCGTAAAATAATACTTGCTGAACGTGTCGGCGGTCATCAGGCTTCCCACAGCGGTTCCTATAGCACTCCCAAAGCCTATCACCACGAGCGCCTCGCCAGACTTGAGATCGGAAGCCATCTCATGGCCCACGGATTCTGACACGGTGCCTCCGAGGTCCGTGTAGTTTTTCGTGAAATCCTTCTCAAGTCCTTCCGAGTAGGAGTCACCTTTTTGATAAAGGATGCTCACCGCGCTTACCTTGTCCGCAGTATATATCAGGTCGGCCAGAACTTTCCCCTGGGCGCTGTCGGGAAGCGCCAGGCGGAACATGAAGTCCATGTCTTCAGCGTGCCTGATCGAGGTACGGGTGGATCCGGGAGAGATAAAAGGCACTTTCTTCGCTCCTGCGACCTCCGTAGCGATCGGCTCCGTTATCGCGCTTCTTGACGGCCCTACAAAAGCGGAAACCCCTGCTTCGATAAGCCTGTTCGCTTCTATAATTCCCTGAGCGCCGTCGGCCTGCTCATCATTCTGATTGCCGGCATCGACGGCTATCAGTATTACCGGCTTGCCGTTTACTCCGCCCGCCTCGTTTATCTGCTCAACCGCGAGCTCAACCACGTTGCGCATTTCCTGGGTTACGTCCCAATTCGCGTAATCACCCAGATAGCCTATTGTAAGCTGTGCGGGAGCGTCGCTGTCGTCGCCGGTGCAGGATGAAAAAACAAGTCCCGATGCGAGAAACAGGGCCAGGAGCATTGCGTGCATTCTGAATTTCATTGTATTGATTCCTCCTTGTTTCTTTTTCCCGTGCCGTACAAGTCACGGCGCCTGATTGTTGTTACCAACCGTTACTTTCATATTTAATGACAGATGCTGAGGATTGTCAAACGGAATTTGCGGAAAATTCACACAGGGATTTCAATCAGGTGAGACGGAGGTTCTGCCGTGGTTCCGGGTGCCGGGCCGGACCGTGGAATTGTCATGGAGCGTTGAAGCGTCCGCGGAGCGACGGGACTCGGCGGGGCGTTTCGGGGCAGAACGCGGCGGAGTCGTCTTGGAACAAGCGGAGAATCTCGGTTTAGAGGTAGCTGACCGGAATGGCCGTGACGTCTTCTGACAGCGCGACATCCCGTTCGACAAAGCAGGAAACCGCTCCGTGGCCCACTTTTCCCCCCAGTTTTTCAAGCGGGCGGAAATGTCTGGAAGCCGTGGCCGACGGAGTCGCCGTTTTTTTGAACTCCACGGGATAAAGACTGTCGCCCGTCTCAATCACGAGGCCGACTTCCCTCCGGTCAAGGTCCCGGTAGTAATAGAAATACGGTTCGACTCCGTTGTGCCAGTAGCTTTTGAGAATCTCGGAAAACAGGTACGTCTCGAAAATGGCGCCTGACATGGCTCCGGCCTCAAGGGAATCGGGGGCAATATAAACGAAAAATGGGATATGGCGATAAAAAATCCGTTAATTATGGAGTCTCATTCCATAATTAACGAAGAAAACCTTCGGCTTAGAGGAGGTCTGGAGGATTTTCCAAAGCTTTGTTCGCGCAAGACTTGATGCTTTGTACCGGAAAGAAAAATGCGGATAACTCGCTTGCCGTTCGCTCCATTTCCTAGAAATCGTTTTCCAGGCCTTCCGTCGGGCGGGCGCGGGCGCGTTCCTTCCCCATCAGCAGCGCCAGTCCCTCTTCGTCCAGGATCGGGTCGGCAATCTCGTCCATGGGTTCGAGCAGGTTGTAAGCCCAGAGAAGGGCTATGTAAACGGCGATGCCGGTCGAGGACTTGCCTTTTTCGGCGTCCGAAACCGGACGCGGACCCGTCCCGATTTTCTCCGCGACCCTTTTGATCGTAAGGTTCCTACGAAGCCGGGCGGTGCGCAGGTTGCGGCCCAGGCGTTTCAGTGTCCGTTCAACGGCGTACGGTGGAGTGGTATTCAGCAGGTTTCTGGCAGTCATGATCTCTTAAGTGTATTTTATCCATGTTAAAAAGCTCTTAAGAGTATACATCTGTTTGACAAGGAAGCAAACAGTACGTGCCCAAGGCCCTTTTATCTTCCGCCTGCGTTGAAATTTGAAGTGAAACGCGAAGAACTCCGGCTGCCGTGATCCGGCGCTGAAACGGGCAGTGAACCGGAAACATGGCGTCCGCCTGGGTGATTCAGGCTAGGCGATCCTGAAAGACAGGTAAACAATGTTTGCCGCGAAGTGGAAGAAGACGCTTGACCATATGGTACCGGTTCTCATGTAAAGATATCCCATTACAAGCGAAGGGAAAAAGGTAAGGGCGTTCTGCACGCACGCGCCTCCGCCGGAGAATACGCAGATCACAAGAAGGTGCGCCGCGGCGAAAAACGCGCTCGCCGCGACAATAGCTCCCCACCCGCCGCCGAGTTTTCTCTGGAGGTATCCCCTGAAGAAAAACTCCTCCGGAAACGCGATGGCCACAAGATGCATGAGCATAAAAGATGCGGTCGGTCCGATGAACCTGACCGTCTTCCCCAGGTAGGCTGAGAAAAGATGGACGCAGGCGAGATACAGGCAAAGCACCGCGAGAGAAATCCCCGCTCCGCGAAGCAGCCCCCGCAGGTCAAGCCCCAGGACGTCCGCCATGCCGCGGTCAAGGAGAAGCGGAACCCAGAGCATGGCCCCCGCGGAGAGCAGGAGGGCGTACTCGGGGCCGACCGCGGTTCTCGAAATGATTATCGCCGCCATGACCGCCCCGTAGGCGGCAAGCGGCGTCGCGAGGTTTTTTGGAAGAATCTGTTTCATGGGAAAAGGATTTTTTTGGTTTTGGCTTCTTCTATGCTTTCTTGGTTCCAGCTCCGGGACGGGGCTTTGAAACTCCGCCCTCGCTTCTAATCTCTTTCAATGGAGTCATTTTTGCGGGTTGAGTTCGGCGGGCAATGTCCCGCCGCATTTGATCGAGCGGATGGGCTGATTGTTTCCGCGAAACCGAACCCGATTTTCTGGTTTCCTTAATTTGTCTCGTTCTCTTGGGTGAATACCGCGATGGATCAGAACGGGACGAAAAGCAATGGGCTTTTTCTCAGGGACGAGCCTGTCCGCGACGCAGGTTCCATCTCTGAGTTGTCTGATGACTGTACTGGCGTCGGCTTTCCCGTCCTTGAATTCTAAAGGTACGACCCAGTGGCCGTTGCCGCTGTCGTCTGCTACGAGAAGATAATCGCAGCGTCCCTTGTCCGGGCGAGAGGGTGACCCGGCTTTGTCAAAATCGATGATCAGATACGGTTCGGGTACGTTTCCCAGATGCAGTACGCATTTTCCTCTTCGGCAGGTTCTAGCGTTGGCAAGGCATTCCTCGGAAACCCTTTTACGAACATCCTCTACTATTCCAGGCATCAGTTTTCTTCAATCCGCCCGGAAATCTCTGCCCATTTATTGTAAAGTACTTCGGAAACATCGTCGAAGCCGGATTCATAAAGACCGGAATCGTTAAGTTCGACTTCCTTGACTACGGATCCCTTGGGGTTGTTTTTCGGCTGGAACATCCACGCGCCTACCTGTTCGGGAGATAGCGCGAAATTGCCGCCGTCAATTCCTTTGCGCTTGGTTTCGGGAAGTTTTGACAACTGCACGAGGTTGGCCAATTCTTCAAGCAGCCACTCGCTGTGCGTTGTGACAATCACCCTGATGCCCGAGCGAACCAGTGCTGCCAGTTGACGGGTAAATTCAACCTGCATGGCCGGATGCAGGTGGGATTCCGGTTCTTCAACGATCAGCACATTGTTACGGTGAACCCTGTAGCGCAGATAGAGCACCACCGGCGCAAGCTCCGAGACCATGGACGAAGCGTTCATCAGATTCAGATCGTTGTCCCATCCCTTGGGACGATATTTGAAAAGGGGATAATCGGCTGCCTCCGACTTGTCTATATGCACCGATCCGTTCAGTATGGACTCTTCAATCGCCTCGCCTAGATTACGGTGACTTTTGCGTTTCCGTCGGGGAGTGGCCAACTGGATCAGCTGTTCAAGAAAATCGGCCAGAACCCCTGAGAGCATTGGTGTGCGGGTATCCGGTCTTACGCCGGCTAGGGCCGCATTTCTGATTAGGGTGCTGACTACCATGCTGTGAGCGTGCATTACGCCCGTGCGGTCAGCGGGCAAGTAGAACGCGGGCAAGCGCAAAGGACCAGCTATTTGAGGCAGGACAAGAGATGTCAAGTAACCCACAAATTCCCGAGCGAAAAACTTTCTCTCTTCATAACTGTCTGATGCCATTTCCGTTGTTAAAAAGTGCAAATGGTCGGCAAGATACTCACTCTCTGCGGTATTGATTTGCAATGGTACGTCTTCTGGAATTGTCATCTCAAGTTCGGTTGCCTGTTTCTTTATTGTTAACCTGCTTAAAGCCGCCGGACCGTCCGGGGAAACGCTTCGCAAGGCAATGCGCGAACCGTTCCTGCTTCTCTTGCGGATCAGCGCTTCAACCTCGTCAATGCCGAAGCACCTGACGATTTCATTGCTGATTACGGCGTTCTGAGTGCTGAATCTGGAACAAATTAGATCCGTGATTTCAGCAGGTAGAGCAATGTTTTCCGAGTCTGATTTTCTCTTTCTGTCTGCAAATGCTTCCTGAGCCCAACCGGTAAGACTATTAACATCTTTCTTGGACATCTTATAACCGCGAGGTAAATGTCGTCGATTTGGGGACACACTGGCATTGAAATAGTTATGCAGCGCGTAGACAAGAATCGCCAGGTAGGATTTGCCGGTGTTGCTCGGGCCGATGAACACGGTGAGCGGACGCAAATCGACCTTGCCCCTAACGATTGGTCCGAAATTTGTCACTTCAAGTTCAAGGGAATCTTGCTTCGGGAAGCTCTTCATATCGCTATTTCTCTCGTTTCCGCAAAACGGACTTTCACCAACCGGGTTCTCCAGACAATTTGGAGTATCGACCGAAATTCCAAAATGAAAACCCCTGAAGCCCCAAAGACTTCACTTACGTAATAACTTACGACCAAACACAGGATAATTCAATTGATGAAACAAACGGCCTCTGTCAGTAAGCTTACCTTAAATATCCGCCGTCTTTCACCTTGAATTTGAGCCTGGAACACAACAGGCGGATTAGAACCGGAAAATACCTGGTTCAATATTTTTAAGCTAAGATATTACGTGCGCAAGCTAGACCCGGTTCAAACAAAGCGTGAATGCAATATTTCCGCTCTCGTGGGTAGTTACTGGTCAGGCGGTATCTTGGTGTGCGCTTATAATTTCGAAAGGATACGGATCACCGTGCGTTTTCATGGAAATCTCGGAGATAAGGAGACATCTTGACGTGGAGACGGTCGGGGACAGGCTTTTTGTCCGCGGCGAGGTAGGTTCCACGAACGACGTTCTCCGTGAACTTATCGGAGAGGGCTCGGCCGCGGACGGGACGGTCGTGGTTTCCGATTCCCAGACCGCGGGCAGGGGACGGCTCAGGAGAAAGTGGGTATCTCCCGCGGGCGTGAATCTTTACCTCTCCGCCCTGTTTTGCCCGGATATCTCTCCGCAGGAATCCCCCGTCTTCACGTTTCTCGCGTCCTGCGCCCTTGTCGATGTCTTCTCGGGCTACGGGGTGGACGCCGGGATAAAGTGGCCGAACGACATTCTCGTCGGCGGGAGGAAGATCTCGGGGGTGCTCACAGAACTCGGCGCGTCGGGCGGCGCGGTCGATTATCTCGTGATCGGAATCGGGGTGAACCTAAACCTGTCCGAAGAATTCATACGCGGCGAGATGGAGGATATTTCGGAGAAGACGACCTCTCTTTCGATACTCCTCGGAGAGAATGTCGGCAGGGAGAAGTTCTGCGCGGAACTCGTTAACGCCCTTGACCGGTTCTACGGGGAGTTCCGCCGCCGCGGCACGCGGGCGATTGTGGATATGTGGATCGAGAGGTGGGGGTTTATCGGAAAGGAGGTATCCGTGGATGTCTCGGGGGAGGTTGTAAGCGGGGTGGCGGAGCGCGTCGACGCGAACGGGTTTCTTTACCTGAGAACGGAAGAAAGCGGCCTCCGCAGGGTGATTGCGGGAGACACGGTCTTTTAGACCGAACTTCATTTAACAAAAAGGCACATTGCTCAATAATGACGGGCTGATCCGTAAATTCAACCTGTCAGTTTACTGGAAACAAATTTGCCGGGGTCTATTCCCAGCAGTTCAAACGCTTCTGCCTGCAGCGGTGTTGCCTCCGTTATTACGGGGAAACGGTGATCGGGCTGCCCCGGCAGCGTTACCTCGTTCAGATTCACCGTGGCCAGATCTTCCATGAGAGTCCCGAAACTGTGCACGCAGAAACCCTCCCGCGTCTTTTTCGTGCCGCTTTTCGCCTTCGCGCTGTCGGATACCACCGCTTTTCCCACTGGACTCTTCCGTTTCCTCGCCGCCCCCTCCCTGTCATCATCCTCGAACAACAGCGGCGCCAGCGCCCTGCGAAGGTGCCACTCAAGGTAATAGGCAAGCATGCACAGCAGAACATGACCCCGAACATGGTTCTCGCTGTATACGTACATGGGTCGTATCTCCAGAGATGCGGTCTTCATTGAACGAAACGCCCGCTCAACTCCGCAGAGCTTCTTGTACGCCAATACGGCATCCTCCGCTCCTAGCTCCGATGACTCCAGGCTGGTTCGTATTATGTAGATGCCGTCAAGCCTAGCCTCCGCCTCTATCTTCCCCAGGTTGCGTGACCATACGATATCATTGTCGGTGACCGTAATGTCGAAGTGCTTCTCCACCTTCCTGCGGTTCGCTTCACGCCCCACGCGCCGGTTGATCCTGTCTTTGCCCCGCAACGTAGAACCCTTCCGGCGAACAACCTTTGCTATATCCTCAAGAATACGCTCAGTGGAAAGCAGAAGCTCTTCCCGCCTGCGCGCCCGCTCCTCCTTCAAACGAGGGTTAAAGCACACTATGAGACGTTCTCCACCAAACTTCGGACTCTCTATCTCCCCGACCCCGTCGGCAGCCAGAGCTTCCGGCCTAAGGGGAGCTTCCCCTTCCTTCGGTTTCTTCACCAGCTCCCGTATGTCTTTTGACTTAAGCGCCGATATCCAATCCAGCCCCCAGGGTTCAAGGTCTTCTCTTATCCTCGCCGTGGTTATCATCCCCCGGTCTCCCACCAGCGCCACCTTGTCAATTCCGAACCGCTGACGAACCTTCTCCACCTGGTTCCTTACGGTCCTGGGGTCCCCGGTGTTGCCCGCGAACACTTCCACCGCGACCGGACAACCCTCGGCCGAGCACAGCATTCCGTATACAACCTGCTTCTTCCCCCTCTTGCCGTCCCTGTTGTGACCGAAAGCAGCCAGGGGACACTCCTTGCCCTCCACGTAGCTTGAACTGACGTCGTAGAGCACCAGGGTCTTTCCCTTGAGATGGCGGTTGGCCAGACTCTTTTCTATCCACTTCTGGCGATCCACGAGCCAGTCGAGCATCGAGAGCACTTCGTTGCCCGATACCTCTCCGAGACCCATGACAGTTCCGAGACTCGTGCTTGCGGTCTCCGGGGACAACCCACGGGAAGCCGCAAGCTTGGAACCGGGACTGAGAATGCGCATTGCTATGGCCCCGAGGCATAGTTCGCGCACGCGCGAACTATGCCTGTGAAGAATGCGGTCAAATCCCAGCTTCCTGGCGGTGCCCAGCACCGCTGCCACGTGTCCGTGGGGCAGGGAACGCTTTATGGGGAAGGCTTCTGCGATACTTTTGTAAACCACCCCGCCTTTTAGCATGTCGCGGATGCCGTCAATAATGACTTGGGGCATGCCGGTGAGATTGGAGATGGTTTTTCTTCGTATCTTCTTCCCCTCTCTCCAGGCTTTACGGAAAAGAATGGCGGGCGGACTTTTACGGTTGGGAATTACATCTACATGATAGGACATGAGCACCTCCGGCAATTACATGGAAACAAGTACAGGTAAGAGTATAATGAATAAAATGTATAGTGCAAGGCAAAAAAGAGAGTTTTCTTGTTTTTTGGAAAATGTTTAATACATGGAAACAAATATGCAAGCTAAAATTGCTCTTACTTCCAAAAAACTGTGTTGTTACAGATGATTACGGAGATAATTGAGCTTTGGATTAAATGAAGTTCGGTTTAGAGCACCCCGATTATTTCGCGGTGAAGCCTGCGCATAAGGTCCATCCACCCGTTTACCGTCTCCTCGGATTCTTCGCTTACGTCTTTTTTTATGACTATTCCGTAGGCCCTGGGCTCCACGGCGCACTTTCCGTGTCTTTCGGCGACCATTGAGCCGAACCTGTAGAGTATCTCGAGGGCCCTTCTGTCCTTTCCCTCGAACCTGCTGACAAGCACCATCTCGGAGGAAAAACCCTCGAATATCCTGTTCCACAGGGTTGCGCTTGACTCCATGTGGAAAGATAGGATTACGCTTTCGGGGTCTTTTCCCCCCTTGATTTCCTGGGGATCGGTAGTCATCTCTGCCTGTTTATTATAACCGCGGAGGCGTTTGCGCCGCCGGCTGTATGCATGTGGACCGAAGCCTATCCGAAATCGTCCTCGCCGCGGCGCTCGAGCACCCGGCCAAGCCAGTCCGGGTCCATCTCCGGCACCGAGGACAGCAGCAGGTCCGTGTAGCGGTGGTGAGGCGGCGTGAACATCTCGCGCTTGGGTCCCTGCTCGACCACTTTGCCTTCCTTCATCACGACCACTTCGTCGGCGATGGAACGCACCATCGCCAGGTCATGCGTTATGAACATGTAGGCAAGGTTCATGTCGCTCTGGAACCTGTCGAGCATTTTCAGGATTTCTCCCGCGACGAGCTGGTCAAGAGCGCTTGTGATCTCGTCGCAGATGATGAAGGCCGGTTCGGCCGCCAGGGCCCTCGCGATTCCCACCCGCTGCTTCTGGCCGCCCGAGAGTTCCGGCGGAAACCGGTTGTAGAACCGCGACGGGTCGAGTTCGAGGAGGTCAAGCAGCTCGTCGACGCGGTTTTTTAGCGCCGTGCCCCTCAGGCCGCCGTAGAACCGGGCGGGGCGGCCGATTATCTCGCCGACCCTGATCCTGGGATTAAGCGCGGTATCGGCCATCTGGTAGATCATCTGGATCTGCCTTAGCTGGTCTGTGCTGCGGTTCCCGTAGCTTTTCGCCAGTTCCTCGCCGTGCAGCAGGATGCGTCCCCCGGACGGCCGGAGCAGTCCCGTGATGCACCGGGCCGCCGTGGTTTTGCCGGAACCCGACTCGCCTACCACCGCGACGGTCATTCCGGCGTGAACGTCGAACGAGACGTCTTCAAGCACCCTGGTTCCGCCGTATCCGGCGCTTATGCCCTCAACCGAAACGACCGGCGCGACGTCGCTTCCCTCTGGCCGGTTTTTCTGGGAATGCCTGAGATTGCGGATTGACCAGAGGGACTTTGTGTAGTCGTCGCGGGGGGATTTCAGCATGGTCCTGGTGTCCGCTTCCTCGACTTCTTTTCCCTTGAGCAGAACCTTGATCACGTCGGCCATCTGGGCCACGACGGCAAGGTCGTGGGATATGTAGACCACGGCCGTTGCGAACCGCCTGACGATATAGCGTATGGCCGCCAGCACCTCGATCTGGGTGGTGACGTCAAGGGCCGTGGTAGGTTCGTCGAAGATGATGAGGTCGGGGCGGCAGGACATGGCCATGGCCGTCATCGCCCTCTGCAGCTGGCCGCCTGAGACCTGGTGGGGGTAACGGAAGCCTATCCCCTCGGGGTCGGGCAGGTGCAGGCGCCTGTACATTTCCACGGCGTCCTCCCGGCTTTCCTCGCGGCTCCTCATGCCGTGGTGAACCGGGGCTTCGGTGTACTGGTCGACGAGCCTGTGCGCCGGGTTGAAAGACGCCGCCGCGGACTGCGCCACGTAGGCTATGCGCGAACCGCGCAGGACGCGCAGGTCCGATTCCGCGGTGGTGGTCAGCTCCAGGCCGTCAAACTCCACCGAGCCTCCCGAAATGCGGCATCCGTCGCGCGTGAAACCCATGGCGGCGAGGCCGATTGTGGATTTGCCCGCGCCGGATTCGCCTATGAGCCCCAGGACCTGTCCCCGGTCGAGGTCAAGGTCGACTCCGTGGACGATCTCGTTCCATTTCCCGCCCGCGAATCCCTCCACCCGGAGACCTCTTATCCTGAGAAGGGGATGTTTTTTCTTTTCCGTCGTCATTCCCGGCTACTCCTTCAGTCCCGACGAGCGCATCAGTACCCAGTCCACCACGAAGTTCACCGCCACGGTAAGCAGCGCGATGGCCGCGGCGGGAATAAGGGGCGTGATCTCGCCGAACGATATGAGGGTCGCGTTTTCCCGCACCATGGAGCCCCAGTCGGCGGCCGGGGGCTGAATGCCGAGACCCAGGAAGGACAGGCCGGCGAGCAGCAGGAAGACGAAACAGAACTCAAGGCCGAATTCCGCGACGAGCGGCGCCGCGGAGTTGGGCAGAACCTCCCTCCGGATGAGATACCACATGCCTTCGCCGCGCAGGCGCGCCGCCTCGAAATAGTCCATTACCACCACGTTTCCCGCGACGGCGCGCGTCAGGCGGAACACCCTGGGAGAATAGATTATCGCGATGATTACCACCAGCATCGTCAGGTTGCTGCCGAAGATGCTCAGCAGCAGAAGGGCGAATATGAGCGACGGCACCGACATCACGACGTCCGCGGCGCGTCCCATGAACTGGTCGAACCATCCTCCCCTGACGGCGGAGACCAGCCCCAGCAGAACGCCCGAGAGGAACGCGAGCAGGGTGGCGGCCAGCGCAAGGCCCACGGTGTTCCTCGCCCCGTAGACGATCCTGCTGAACATGTCCCTTCCCAGCTGGTCCGCCCCCAGCAGCATCTCCTCGCTCATCGGCGCGAACGCCTCGCCCACGATCTCGGCCTCCCCGTAGGGGGCGATTACCGGGGCGAAGACCCCGGCGATGGCGTAGGTTCCTATGACGAACAGCCCGAAACTGGCCGTAAGCGGCGCAGTGCGCACGGCTTCCCCGCTCTTGCGGGGCAGGACGGTCGCGAGGAATTCCCGGAAGGCGTACGCGGTGCCGGCGGATAGAATGAGAACCACGGCTATGACGGTCACCGTCCGCAGGGCCGGTTCGCCCCCTATGATTCCCATGATGAAGGAGGCCAGCGTGAGGGAGAACAGCACCAGAAACGCCCCGCGCTTTTTCAGGTAGGCGGCGAGGCAGGATGCCCCGATCAGCATGGCGTAGTAGAAGATCACGAATACGTTCATGTCACGGTCTCACTTCGGATGGCGCAGGCGCGGATTGGCGAGAATCGTTCCCACGTCCGCCGCGAGGTTAAGCAGTATGAACGTCGCGGCGAACACGAGACAGCAGGCCTGCACCACCGGAAAATCACGCTTGGTCACGCTGTCCACCAGCAGCTGTCCTATCCCCGGATAGACGAACACCACCTCGACCAGCACCACGCCGGTAATCAGGTAGGCGAGGTTCAGGGCCACGACGTTGATTATCGGCGCCCATGAATTGGGCAGCGCGTGCCTCACGACGACTTTCCACTCCGGAATTCCCTTGAGGCGCGCCATCTCTATGTACGGCGAAGACAGCAGGCTGATTATGGTCGTGCGGGTCATGCGCATCATGTGGGCCACCACCACGAGCACCATGGTAAGCGCCGGGAGGAACATGCGGTGCAGCTTTTCAGAGAGCACCATGTCGTCGTCAAGCGTCGCGATGGAATGGAAGTAGCCGGTATTCACGGCGAGGTAGAGAATCAGTACGTAGCCGAGGAAAAACTCGGGAGACGAAATGGAGATCAGGGTGCCCACGTTGGCGACCCTGTCAAACAGCGAGTTCCTGAAGAGTGCCGCAAGAACGCCGAGAACGATCGCCAGGGGTACCGCGATCACGGCCGCGTAAAGGGCCAGAAGCAGCGTGTTTATGAATCTCGGTCCGATCGTTTCGGCCACGGGAGCCCTGGTCGTAAGGGAGGATCCGAAATCGCCGGAGAGAACTCCCGAGAGCCATTCGAAGTAACGCTCGGGGGCCGGCCGGTCAAGGCCCAGCTGCTCGCGCATGGCGGCGACCGTTTCCTCGGTGGCTCCCTGGCCGAGCACCGACTGCGCCACGTCGCCCGGAAGAAATTCCACCGCTCCGAAGATAAGCACCGAGACGACAAGCAGGGTCGCGAGCCCGAGCCCAAGCCTCTTGAGAATGATACCTAGAACATCTTCCATGGAAGCGATACTCCTTCAGAAGCCGCGGGGAAAATTCCGATTAGGTCCGCCCCGCCCTTTAGCATACCACAACGGGGAAAACGGCGGCGGGAGCGCAGCGGGCGGGGGAAAGGGAGGGCTCCCCCGGTGTCAGTTCGCGAACCACCAGCGGCTTGCGCCCCTCGCGCCGTCAATCTGCCAGCTGCCGGCGAGATGCGGCCCGTGGCGCACTTTCTTGTTGCGGGCGTAGACGAAGTTGGCGAACATCGGGATAATGGTGCCGCCGTCGTCGCGCGCGAGCTGCTGCATCTCGCGGTACATCGCCGTGCGCTTGGCCTGGTCAAGTTCCGCCTTGGCCAGCAGCAGCAGTTCGTTGAAGCGCCTGTTCTTCCAGCGGCTTTCGTTCCAGGCGGCGTCGTCCTTGTAGGCAAGCGTGAACATGACGTCGGGAGTCGGCCGCGCGCCCCAGTGCACCACGCAGAACGGTTTTTTGAGCCACACGTTCGAATAATAGCCGTCGCTCGGCTCGCGAACCACGTTGATCTCGATTCCGGCGGCCTTGGCCTGCTGCGCGTACAGCACGCACATGTCGACCGCGCCCGAGTAGACGGTATCGGCGACGGACAGGTTCACCTTTAGCTTTTCCCTGCCGGCCTTCTTGAGCAGCGCCCTGGCCTGGTCGGGATCATACCTGCGCTGCGGCAGGTCCGCCCAGTAGGGCATGTTCGGCGAAACGTGGGCGTCGTTTCCGGGAATCGCCATGCCGAACGCGATCTTCTTGATGATTTCCTCGCGGTCGATGGCGAGCTTCATGGCGTTTCGCACGTTGACGTCGTCAAACGGCGCGGTATCGCAGAACATCGGCATCGTGATCGCCGAACCGCTGGGAACGTTGTCTATCTCGATATTTTTGTTGCGGCGCAGGAGATGCAGGGTCTTGAGCTCGACCATCGTGACGGCGTCCACCTCGCCCGTCACGAGAGCTATCTCGCGGGCGTTGGGGTCGTTAAGAACCGTGAGTTCGACCCTGTCGAAGTAGGCGCCTTCCAGGTGCCATCCGCCGTGGCGCACAAGCTTGGTGCCGACGCCGGGGCGGTGACTGACGATCTTGTAGGGACCGGCGCCGTCGCCCGACTGCCAGTCGACGGTGCCGTCGGCGTTGGCCGGCAGCATGGGCAGGTGGTAGTCGGTCATCAGCCAGGGCAGGTCCGCGTTTCCGTTTGCCAGCTTTAGCGTGATGGAGTGGGAGTCGTTCTTTACGATTTCCTTTACGTCCTTAAGCAGGGCGGCGGCCGCAGAAGTGGTCTTCTCGCCGCGATGATGGTTAAGGGAGGCGATTGCGTCATCCGCGGTAAAGGGCCTGCCGCTGTGAAAGGAGGCGTTCTTGTCAAGCCTGAACGTCCACTCCGAGGCGTCGTCGGACGCCGACCACGAAACCGCCATGTCGGGGCCCAGGCCGTTTTGCGGGGTGATAAGGGTCAGGTAGCTGCGGTGTATGTGCGCGAGCTGGATCATGGCGAAGCTCACGTAGGTGCCGGGATCATGGGTGTCCGAGGTGTTGCCGTCATGCAGCCCCAGCCTGAAGTTGCCGCCTTTTCTGGGCGAAGCCGCCATCACTTCTGAGTTCCAGAGCGCCGAAGCGGCCGTCACGGCCACGCCCGCGGCGACGGCGAGACGGATAAACTCCCGGCGGCTCAGGCGGCCGTTGCGGCCGTCGTTTTTCATCTGTTCAAGAAGTTCCCTGTGGGTAAGAGTTTTCATGATCTGCCTCCATGCGGGAGAGATCAGGCGCCGCGGCCTGTATTTCTATTGTCCTTGCATATGCGAATAGATGTCAAGCCGTTTCTCGGCGCATGCGGGAATCAGGTTGGAACTGACCGCTTTTTGAACAGATTGGTTGTCCGCTTTTGCTTTGTTCAAATCAGCTTCGAGGGCGGTACGCGAAGATGCTGTTGCGGGGAAACCGGCGCTGTGGACAGAACCCGAAGTTCCTCAGCGCGCTTTTTCTCTCTTCCGCCGGTTCCCGAGAAAGACCGAAAGCACAGCGGATACCGTGAGAAGCAGGCCCAAGGCAGCGCTTGCCCCAGTCCCCGATCTCCCCGAAACCGCGCATCCTCCCCCGGAAGAGAGTTCTTCCTCTTCGACAGCGGAGGCGTCATCCTGCGGCTCCGCGTCGGCGGAACCCGCGCAGTCCCCGGCCTCCCCGAAGTCTATGCCGTCAAGCCACTGCTCAAACCCCTCGTCCTCAGGCACGGTAACCTCAGTGCACCGCACGTAAAGAGTCTCAAGACTCAGGAGGTTCATGAGACCCAGGGGAAGTTCTCCTCCAAGCTCCTCGTTATCCGAGAGATCAAGAGTCTTAAGATTCCCCAGACCCCCAAGGTCGGAAATCTCTCCGCTGAGGTTGTTGCCGCCGAGGTTCACTTCGGTGACCCTGCCGCCGCTCACCGTGACACCGTGCCACTGCGCAAGGGGACTCTCGGTAAGCCAGTTCCCGCTCTGGCTCCACTCTGATCCTTCCGTTTCGTCGTAGAGGTCGCTTAGCGCTTCGCAGTCACTTTCAAGCCCCGGGGTCGGCTGACGGGAGCAGGTACTCCCCGCAATAGACACTGGGGTGGAAGACACAGGTGCGGAAGACACTGGCGCTGGAGACACAGGCGCCGGAGTTTCGTCAGAAGCCGTGCCGGGAGCAGGAGTCTCGTCGGAAGCCGCGCAGGCGTAGCCCCATTTGCAGTCGCCGCTTACTGGCTTGTTCTCGTCATCTTCGTTTACGGAGACGCTTGCGATTGTGATGTTGTCGTAGCTGCTGTCCGAGCTTGTCGCGGTATGGGTTATCGTGGCGGTGCCGTCGTCCTCGTCTGAGTCAGGAACTGCCATGACTCCCACGCGTTTTGCCTCCGACCAGTCCGACGGAGTGAAGGTGACAGAAGAGGAAAAGATAATATCGCTGCCCTTCATGGGATAGACGAAGATGTCCCTGTCCCCGCTTCTTGAAAGCTTTATGGTAACGTCCGCCGCGGGAGCGGAATCAAGGACGATCGTGTAGTAGCCCCAGCTGTCCTCGTCAACGTTAAGGGTGGCAGGGCTTACCGTTACGCCGGCAGACGGAGGCGATCCGGTTGTCGTCGCCGTCACCTCGTCAGACGGCGGTCCGTCGCCGTCATCGTTGTACGCGATTACGCGCACAGTGTAGGTGGTGCCTGACTGAAGTCCCGTAATGGTTGTGTCTAGGCAAAACCCGCATTCTGTTTTCTGTCGGCTGGGATCGTAGTTCTGGCTCCCTGTTTTCCACTGTATTTTGAAACCTGTACGCGAAGCCACATAACCCCAATCTACGGATAAAGTACTATTTGTTGGAAGGGTTATTCTTACATTTGGCACCTTTGCCGGCGGCGCTGCCAGGGACTCAGGAGAGTGTATCAGGAATGCGAGCGGGACAAGGAGCGCGAGCAGCGCGCGGAAAACCGCCCGGGGCGGGAATTTTCTACGTATGCGTGAATTCTTTGCCTGGTGAAGGGTATGACGTCCCCCCCCCCCGGCTGTCTCGGGAAACTCAATTGAGATATGCTCATTTGGGCTACCTCCCTGTTCATAGTCGCACCATAACTTAGTACCGAACGGTCAATACAAGTTAAATTATAACCTGATGGCCCCGGGAACCGCAAGCAATTTTCCCTCGGGGATGGCATATATCGCCATCCGGCCCTAACGGTCCGCGCGTGTGCGGACTTCGGGATTTGTGTTATAATTACAAGAAGGCGTCTGAAGAGGTTGCTTGCGCCGCGTCAGTTCCCGCTTAGTTTTTTCATAACGACACGACAGGCGGACAGGTTATATGAGCTTTAGGAAATTTCCCGAAAAAAAGGGGCTTTACGATCCTGCGTTCGAGCACGATTCCTGCGGAATAGGATTCGTCGTAAACGTCAAGGGAGTCAGGTCGAATTCCATAATCCGCCACGCCGTGACCGTGCTCAAGAACCTCGAGCACCGCGGGGCCTGCGGATGCGAGCCGAACACGGGAGACGGCGCCGGAATACTTTTCCAGAAGCCCCACGCGTTTTTCGCGGATGCCCTCGGAGCCGAGGGCATCGCCCTCCCGGCGGAGGAGGATTACGGGGTAGGGATGATATTCCTCTCCCCGGACCCGTCGGTCGAGGAGGATACGAAAAAGACGCTTGAAAACATAGTCGCCGGGGAGGGCCAGACCGTCCTTGGCTGGCGCGTGGTTCCGACCGACAACTCCTCTCTCGGCGCGACCGCACTCGGGTGCGAGCCCGGGATAAGGCAGATATTCATCGGCCGGGGGGAAGGGACCCCCGCCGGGGACGATTTCGAGAGAAGGCTCTACATAATAAGGAAGCGCGCGGAGAACGAGATAAAGGCCGCGGGGCGCGACGGGCATTTCTACGTGCCGAGCCTTTCGTCTAGAACCATAGTCTACAAGGGGATGCTCGTCACCTGGCAGCTCGATCCCTATTTCCCCGACCTCTCGTCCGCTCTCATGGAAAGCGCCATAGCGCTTGTGCACTCGCGCTTCAGCACCAACACGTTTCCGAGCTGGGACAGGGCCCACCCCTACAGGTACGTGATACACAACGGCGAGATAAACACCCTCCGGGGGAACATAAACTGGATGCACTCGAGGCAGGCCGTTCTGGAGTCGGAGTTCTACGGCGCCGACATTGAGAAGATCTTTCCCGTGATAGCTCCCGAGGGGAGCGACTCTGCGTCCTTTGACAACGCCATGGAGTTTCTCTGTCTCTCGGGCTACTCGATAGAGCACGCCGTCATGATGATGATTCCCGAGCCGTGGTCGAAGCACGAGAGCATGTCCGCCGAGAAAAAGAATTTCTACAGGTTCCACAGCTGCCTCATGGAGCCGTGGGACGGCCCCGCGTCGATAGCCTTCACCGACGGCGAGAAGGTCGGGGCGGTGCTTGACAGAAACGGGCTCCGCCCCACGAGGTACTACGTGACGAAGGACGACATCGTGGTTCTCGGTTCCGAGGTGGGAGTCCTCGACATACCGCCCGAGAGAGTAAGCTACAAGGGCCGCCTGCTTCCCGGGAGGATGCTTCTGATAGACACGCGCGAAGGCCGCATCGTCGGCGACACGGAGCTCAAGGAAAGGCTCTCGACCGAGAGGCCCTACGGAAAGTGGCTCGGGGAGAACATGGAGAGCTTCTCCGCGATGATGGAGGGAGAGCCCGCCGAGACCCCGCCCGGTTACGATCCCGAGAGGCTTCTTGAGAGGCAGAGGGTTTTCGGCTACACGTTCGAGGACCTGCGCATCCTGCTCGGCCCCATGTCGAAAAACGCGGTCGAGCCTGTGGGGGCCATGGGGGTCGACACTCCGCTCGCGGCGCTGTCCGACGAGTCGAAGCTTCTCTACAACTATTTCAAGCAGATGTTCGCCCAGGTCACAAATCCCGCCATAGACGCCATACGGGAAGAGCTCATAACGGGGACCATGGTCACGCTCGGCAGGACGGCCAACATACTTCGCCCCGAGGCGCAAAGCTGCGGCAAGCTGGAGCTTGAGACCCCGTTTCTCACCAATCCCGAGATGGAGAAGCTCAAGTCCCTTAGCGGGGAGAAGTTCCGCTGCGAGGTGATTCCCGCGCTTTTTGATCCCCGCAGGGGAACCGAGGGGCTCGAGGAAGCGCTCTCCGGGATATTCGCCCGCGCCGACCGGCTGATAGAGGAAGGCGCCAACATCCTGGTTCTCTCCGACAGGGGTTTTGACGCCGAAAACGCCCCCGTTCCCGCGCTGCTAGCGGTCTCGGGGCTTCACCACCATCTCATAAGGAACGGAAACAGAATGCGCGCGGCTCTCGTAGTCGAGTCGGGCGAGCCGAGGGAAACTCACCACATGGCGCTTCTGATAGGCTACGGCGCGAGCGCCGTGGCGCCCTACATGGCCTATGAGACCATAAACGGCATGATCCGCCAGAACATGCTTCCGGGCGTGTCCTACGAGGAAGCGGTATCGGGTTACGTGAAAAGTCTCGTAAAGGGCATAGTGAAGATAATGTCGAAAATAGGAATCTCGACGGTGCAGAGCTACCACGGGGCCCAGATATTCGAGGCGCTGGGGCTTGACGCCGGGTTTGTCGGTAAGTACTTCACCTGGACCGCGTCCCGCATACAGGGAGTGGGGATCGACGTCATAGCCGAGGAGGCGGTAAGGCGCCACTCTAGGGCGTATGCCGAGAGGGATGTCGAGACCGCGACGCTTGAGACCGGGGGGGTTTACAGGTGGAGGCCCGACGGAGAGCGCCACATGTACCACCCGCGCACGGTGCACAAGCTGCAGGAAGCCTGCCAGACGGGAAGCTACGAGAAGTTCAGGCAGTACACCAAGCTTGCGAACGACGAGGAAAAAGAGCACTTCACGCTTCGCGGCCTGATGGAGCTCAAGTACTCGGACAGCCCCGTGCCGCTTGACGAGGTGGAGTCCGTCGAGAGCATATGCAGGAGATTCAAGACGGGAGCCATGTCCTACGGGGCGATAAGCAAGGAGGCACACGAGAGCCTCGCGATCGCGATGAACCGCATAGGCGGCAAGAGCAACACGGGCGAGGGGGGAGAGGACACCGACAGGTTCACGCCCGACCCCAACGGGGATCTCAGGAGAAGTTCCATAAAGCAGGTCGCCTCGGGGCGTTTCGGCGTCACGAGCGAATACCTGGTGAACTCGGACGAGATACAGATAAAGATAGCCCAGGGCGCAAAGCCCGGGGAAGGGGGGCAGCTTCCCGGAAGAAAGGTCTATCCGTGGATAGCCAAGGTGAGACTCTCGACCCCGGGAGTGGGGCTCATATCCCCGCCCCCGCACCACGACATCTACTCGATCGAGGACCTGGCGCAGCTTATCTACGATCTGAAGAACGCGAACAAGCACGCGCGGATAAACGTGAAGCTGGTCTCGGAGGTCGGCGTCGGCACCATAGCCGCCGGCGTGGCCAAGGGTCACGCGGACGTGATACTCATAAGCGGAACCTCGGGGGGGACGGGGGCGTCTCCGCAGAGCAGCATACAGCACGCGGGTCTTCCCTGGGAGCTGGGCATAGCCGAGACGCACCAGACCCTGCTGCTTAACAACCTGAGAAGCAGGGTGGTCCTTGAGACCGACGGCCAGATGAAGACCGGGAGGGACGTCGCCATCGCGGCGCTTCTGGGCGCCGAGGAGTACGGCTTCTCGACCGCCCCACTCATAGTTCTCGGGTGCATAATGATGAGGGTCTGCCATCTCGACACCTGTCCCGTCGGAGTCGCGACGCAGAACCCCGAGCTGAGAGACAAGTACACGGGGACCCGGCGCACGTGGTCGACTTCATGCGTTTTGTCGCCACGGAGTTCAGGGAGATAATGGCGAAGATGGGCTTCCGGACCGTGAACGAGATGATAGGCAGAACCGACCGCCTCGAGATGAGAAAGTCGCTTGACCACTGGAAGGCCAGGGGGATAGATCTCGGCGCGATCCTCGTCCGCCCCGAGGTTCCCGGGGACTGGGGGACCTACTGCCAGATCGAGCAGGACCACGGCATACAGGACTCCCTTGACGAAACCGTCCTGATGGATGTGTGCCGCCCCGCGATCGAGAGAGGGGAGCGGGTGCGCGCCGAGGTCCCCATAAGGAACGTGAACAGGACAGTCGGAACCATAGTCGCGAGCGAGATCACGAGAAGGTACGGCCTCGACGGCCTCGAGGAGGATACCGTGAGGCTTCATTTCACCGGTTCTGCGGGCCAGAGCTTCGGAGCCTTTGTCCCCAAAAGCATGACCCTAGTTCTCGAGGGAGACTCGAACGACTACACGGGAAAGGGTCTCTCCGGCGGGAAGGTGATCATCTATCCGCCGAAGGAGTCCACCTTCGTCGCCGAGGACAACATCATAATCGGAAACGTCGCGTTCTACGGCGCCACCGGAGGCGAGGCCTACGTGAGGGGTATCGCCGGCGAGAGGTTCTGCGTCAGAAACAGCGGGGTGCGCGCCGTCGTGGAGGCGGTCGGGGACCACTGCTGCGAGTACATGACCGGGGGGCGCGTCGCGGTGCTGGGTCCGACCGGGAGGAACTTCGCGGCCGGGATGTCGGGCGGGCTTGCGTACGTCTACGACCCCGGGGGGGATTTCGAGGGAAGGTGCAATACCGAATCCGTGTTTCTCGAGCTTGTCGGGGAAGATGACGAGGAGGAGCTTCTCGGGATGATAAGAAAGCACCTCGAGTACACCGGAAGCGGGGTGGCGAAGCGGATTCTTGAGGACTGGCCGGGAAGCCTACCCAGGTTCGTGAAGGTGATACCGAAAGATTACAAGAGAATGCTCGAGCACATAAGCCGCGCGCGCCAGAGCGGTCTTTCCGGCGACGAGGCCCTCATGGCGGCCTTTGAGGAGAACAAAAGAGATCTCGCCCGCGTAAGCGGAAACTGACGCGGAAATTCTAACGGAGGATAAGTTTTTCAGATGGGTGATCCCACGGGTTTTATGAATCACGGAAGGAAGCTTGGACCCGACAGGGATCCCGCCCGCAGAATCGGCGACTGGGACGAGTTCCACGGACACCTTCCGGTGGAGGAACTCGCCGTTCAGGGATCGAGGTGCATGGACTGCGGGGTTCCCTTCTGCCAGACGGGCCAGGTGATCGGCGGGATGACCGCCGGGTGCCCCATAAACAACCTCATACCCGAGTGGAACGACCTGGTTTACTCGGGCCTCTGGAGAGAGGCCCTCGAGAGGCTTCACAAGACCAACAATTTCCCCGAGTTCACGGGGCGGATATGTCCCGCTCCCTGCGAGGGGTCGTGCGTCCTGGGAATAAACGAGCCCGCGGTCACCATAAAGAGCATAGAGTGCGCCATAGTCGACAGGGGTTTCGAGGAGGGGTGGATAACGCCCGAGCCCCCGGAGGTGAGGACCGGAAAGAAAGTCGCCGTGATAGGCTCCGGGCCCGCGGGGCTTTCGTGCGCCGCGCAGCTCAACAAGGCGGGGCACCTTGTCACCGTGTTCGAGAGGGACGACAGGATAGGCGGGCTGCTCATGTACGGAATCCCGAACCCCCACCTTGACAAGAAGATCGTGGACCGCCGCGTCAATATCCTGGCGGAGGAGGGAATCGAGTTCGTCACCGGCACGGAAGTGGGGAAGGATGTCGACGGGAACGAGCTCGTGGAAAGCTTCGACGCGGTCGTGGTATGCACCGGGGCGACCAAGCCCAGGGATCTTCCGATCGAGGGGAGGGACCTCGAGGGAATCCACTTCGCGATGCAGTTCCTCAAGGCGAACACCAAGAGCCTTCTTGACAGCGGGCTCGGCGACGGCCGCTACATTTCCGCGGCGGACAGGGACGTGATCATCCTGGGAGGCGGCGACACCGGAACCGACTGCGTCGCGACCTCCATGAGGCACGGATGCAGGAGCCTTCTTCAATTCGAAATACTTCCGAAGCCCCCGCTTGAGAGGGCCGCGGACAACCCCTGGCCGCAGTGGCCCAGGGTGTACAGCCTTGATTACGGCCAGCAGGAGGCCATGGCGGTTTTCGGCGAGGATCCGAGAAGGTACCAGGTTCTGACCAAGAGGTTCGTAGGCGACGGCGAGGGCAGGGTGGCGGAACTCGAGACAGTGCGCATCGAGTGGTACAGGGGGGATGACGGGAGGATGTCGTTTCGGGAGGTGGAGGGCTCCGAGCGCAGATGGCCGTGCGGACTCGTGCTCCTGGCCCTCGGATTCCTGGGGCCCGAGCAGGAACTCCTGCGGCAGATGAATATCCGCACCGACGAGCGCTCAAACGCCCTTGCGGAGTACGGCAAGTACATGACCAGCGTCGAGGGAGTCTTCGCCGCGGGGGACTCGCGCAGGGGGCAGAGTCTCGTGGTGTGGGCGATAAACGAGGGAAGGGAGGCCGCCAGGGAATGCGACAGGTATCTCATGGGATCGACCGACCTTCCATGAACGCTCTCTGCCGTCGCGAGGAGGATTTTCAAGGTGGGCTTTGCTGATCCTGAAAAGCAGCTCGAGGTAATAAAGAGGGGGACCGAGGCGATAATTCCCGAGGATGAGCTTCTTTTGAAGCTTGAGGCCTCGGCGAAAAGCGGCACGCCTCTCAAGGTAAAGGCGGGATTCGATCCCACATCTCCCGACCTGCACCTGGGTCACGGGATAATCCTCAAGAAACTCCGGGATTTCCAGACCCTGGGCCACGAGGTTCTTTTCCTCATAGGGGATTTCACGGCCTACATAGGCGATCCTTCTGGAAGGAGCGAGACCCGCCCGTCGATCTCAAAAGAGGAGATAACCAGGAACTCGAGGACTTACGAGCGCCAGGTCTTCAGGGTTCTTGACGAAAAGAAGACCCGGATTCTCTCAAACTCCCGCTGGCTCGGCGGCCTCGGTTCGGAGGAACTTCTCGGGCTCACCTCTCTTGTCAACGTCTCGCGGATACTCGACCGGGACGATTTCTCGAAGAGGTACAGGGAGGGGGTGTCCATTTCCCTGAGGGAGTTCATATACCCACTGGTGCAGGCGTACGACTCCGTGCAGATGCGCTGCGACGTCGAGCTCGGCGGCACGGACCAGACATTCAACATCCTGCTCGGCCGCGATTTCCAGAGGCATTACGGGCAGTTTCCGCAGGTGGGCGTCTTTCTTCCGATACTCGAGGGCACCGACGGCGTTAAGAAGATGTCCAAGTCCCTCGGGAACTACATAGGTCTTGACGAATCCCCCCGGGACATATACGGAAAGATAATGTCGATCTCGGACGAGCTTATGTGGAGGTACTACCTTCTTCTCAGCGCGCTTGATGAAAAGGAGATAGGAGATCTGAAGGGCCGTCATCCCATGGAGGCGAAAAAAGCGCTTGCGGAAGAAATCGTTTCCTGGCTTCACGACCCGCAGAGCGCCATGGAAGCCGCCCGGGATTTCGAAACCAAGTTTTCAAAGAGGTTTTTTCCCGAGGACGCGGCGCAGAAAACCTACGTCGCGGGCTCCCGCAAGGTGGCCGACCTTGTTTTTGAAGTGTCAGATTCCGTCAGCACCAGGGGGCAGGTGAAAAGGCTCATATCCCAGGGAGGCCTTGTCATAAACGGGGAGAAGTATACCGATCCGAATTCCGAAGGGTCCTTCCTCCTTCCTTCCGGCGGGGACAGCCTTGAACTCAAGATCGGAAAAAAAGAGTTCCTCAGGGTCTTGATCAGGGAAGCCGGTTAACTTGCAGACCCGGTTTTCGCGACAATGCGTTTTACGTTGATCTTCTGTTCCAGTTCGCGCGACTGGGCGAGATCAAAAGCCAACTTGACATGCCGAGCCAGGTTCTCGGAGTCGAACCGAACGCCTTCGACAATCTGTAGGCCATTTCAACGGAAACAGCATGACGATGAAAAATCCACCGCATCCCGGCCTCAGCATCAGGGAAAACTGCCTGATCCCGCTCGGTCTGAACGTTACCGAAGCGGCGAAGGTGATGGGTGTTGCCCGTCACACGCTTTCGCGCGTACTGAACGGCCGCGCGGCAATTTCACCTGAGATGGCTATCAGGCTGGAGAAGGCGGGCTGGTCCAGTGCCGAGTTCTGGCTGCGTCGCCAGACCACCTACGATTTGGCACAGGCACGCAAGGGCGAAGACCGGATTAAAGTAGAGCGCTACCGGTCACGGCGGGATGAACAGGAATGAAGACCGGATCCTCAGCAAGCCTGCGGCAGCATGTAGTCTGACCTCAATCCGGGAGCGAAGAAAGCGAGTCGGCCTGTAAGCCGAGTTCTGTCAAGCACGGTCATCCATCTGAGATACCTGTTGCCAGGATACCTTAAGCGACTACCCGAAAACCAGGACGGGCCGTCCTGACCGGACAGTTGTCCGGGCGTTTTCCTATTTGTCTTTCTTCGGGCGGGGTTTGCCTTGCCTCCTCCATCACTTTCGGAGCGGTGGTCTCTTACACCACCTTTTCACCCTTACCCAGGCGCCAGAGGCGCCCGGGCGGTATTCTTTCTGCTGCACTTTCCGTTGTCTCGCGACACCTGGCTGTTAACCAGCGCCCTGCCCTTCGAAGCTCGGACTTTCCTCCCGCGTACAAGCCGCGGGCGACCGCACAGCCGACTCGCTAACTGTTAAAATATCTGTCGATTGCCTCGTTCGCAAGGCTGTCGGCTTCCGCGTTACGCTCTCGGGGAATATATTCTATTTCGAGTGCCGCAAGCGAGGAGGCGAGTTTTCTCGCTTCCGAGTGAAGGATTCTGAGCTTCTGATCCTTCACTTTCCAGAGCCCGTTCATCTGGCTTGCGACGAGCTGGGAGTCCGTGTGGATTTTTGCTTTCGAGACCCCTTCCGCCAGAAGGTGGCCGAGAGCCGCGATAAGCGCCTTGTATTCCGCCTCGTTGTTCGTCCCCCTGCCGATATACTCCCTTATTTCGTCTCTTGTTCCGTCTGGGCGGATCACGAGGACCCCGATGCCGGATTCTCCCGGGTTTCCCCTTGACGCTCCGTCTGTATAGACTTCGGTTGTTTTTTTAGCGGACATGTTTTCAGTTCCTGCGCGTCAGTTAGAAAAGAATAGTTCGCATTGAAAAGGATATATTGCTCAATTCTCGTACATTAAAGCTGCCGTAAAAGCCGTAAGCACCAAGAACAAACAGCAAAACGAAATTCGCCAATCATGAAAAAAACAGGCGTTATTGCCGTTTTGGTGCTTGCTCAGGAGTTGTTTCATCAATAAAATCTGAGATTCTGCTTATTGCTGGCGCTCTTTTTTCCCTGTCGTTATTTCTTCGGTGGGGGCGGCGGAGATGGTTTAGGCTTTGTTATTTTTCCGGGTTTGGTTTGCTCCCCCTTCTCGATGGATTCTCCGTATATATTAATCGAAGGCCCCTTCGTACGTTTCCTTCCAGGGTATGGGTTTTCTTCTCTTACCATAACTTACTCCTCCGTTCTCGCCGTCTCGCGGTAGCCGTCCGGGCGGTTACGGGTTTGTGTAAAGAATCTTCTTGCAGTTCGGGCACTGAACCAGTTGCGTCTGTTTCAGTATCTCATTGTAGAGCTGAGGCGGGATGTTTATGTTGCAGCTCGTGCATTTCTCGTTTTCGGCAAGCGCGAGCGCCCTGCCGTTTTTTTTGAAGATTCTTTCGTAAAGCGGAAGTATTTTCGGGTCTATGACAGACAGGATCTCGCTTTTTTCCTTCTCCGCCGGTTTGCGGGAAATCTCGAGTTCTTCAATCCTTTTTTCTTTTTCCGCGATCTGCTGCGCGTACTCCTCTTTGAGGGTCGCGTAGCTTTCCTTTTCTTCGGCAAGCGCCCCCTCGGTCTCTTCGATCTCCGCCATTACCGAGATCGTCCGGTCCTCTATTTCGAGGTTCTCCTTTCTGGTATCGGTTATCTCCTTCTGAAGCGCCTCGTATTCCTTGTGGGTCTTTATGGCAAACAGCCTTTCCTCGGATTTTTTTATGGATTCCTGGTTGGAGCGAAGCGAGGCCTCAAGGCCGTCTCTCTGCGCCTTGAGTTCCGAAAGGGCGGTTTCCTTCAGGTTTATTGATTCTTCTCTTTCCAGCAGGTCGTTTTTGAGGTCGTTTATTTCGTTCGGATATCTTTCCAGCCCTTCGGTCAGCTCCCTGATTCTCAGGTCGACCGTCTGAAGCTTCTGCAGGCTTTCAATACGCTGTTCCATAGCTCTTTACTTCGGGCGAAGCGGTCCCGACATGCCTTTCAGGGGGAAAAGCAGAATTTTTTGGGCTTTTTGGGGGAGTTGCTTCGGCTTTCTCTTTGCTGACCTTCATGGTCTCTGTTTCTCAATTCTGGGCCCACCCGGACTCGAACCAGGGACCGACGGATTATGAGTCCGCTGCTCTAACCAACTGAGCTATGGGCCCTAATAAAACTAGGCAACAGAATATAGTTAATCGAATCTTTTTGTCAAATTACCGTTCGCGGTCTCAAAAAATGCAAAAACAGGCATCCGGGCCTGCCGCGCTCACCGGAAAACAAGGAGATTTCCGCTTCCCGGGTCCCACGACCCCCTTACCTTGAATACCGACGAGAGAAGCTCTTCGGAAAGCACGCGCGGCGGTTCTCCCAGGGCCGCGACCCGTCCGTTCTCAAGCACGAGGATCCTCTCGCAGAACTTGCTGGCAAGGTCAAGGTCGTGGAGGACGGCCACGATTCCTTTTCCTTCTCGCGCCAGCGACCTCAGCAGTTCCATGAGGGCCAGCTTGTGATGTATGTCAAGGTGGGAGGACGGTTCGTCAAGGAAGATAAAATCGGTTTCCTGCGCAAGAACCCTCGCGATCGACACTCTCTGCTGCTCTCCCCCCGAGAGCGTCGTCACCTTTCTTCGGGAAAACCCTTCCAGGTCCACGAGCGAAAGGCAGTCCTCGGCGCGCTTCAGGTCTTCTTCGCTTTCGCTCTCGAAAATTCCCAGGTACGGATATCTTCCCGTGAGCACCGCCTCGAGCACGCTCAGGGGAAAATCGAAATAAGATGTTTGGGGGAGAAACGATATTCTTCTGTAGAGCTTCTTCGCTTCGTATCCCGAGATGTCCTCTCCGTCAAGCAGGATGCGGCCCGCGGCGGGGCTGATTATGCGGGCAAGAAGCCTGAGAAGCGTGGATTTCCCCGCGCCGTTCGGGCCGACTACGCCCAGAAACTCGTTTCTTCTGATCTCGAAGGTTACGTCGTCGACTATAGTTTTTCCGTTTACGCCGTAACTGAGTCCCGATGTTTTCATTGGTTCTCTCCGCATTCTACGCGATTCCTCTCCCGCTGAAATTCCGCCTCAGCAGGAACACGAAGAAGGGAACTCCGATGAAGGAAGTGATTATCCCGAGGCGAAGTTCCTGGGGGCTCATGACGGTTCTCGCGACAAGGTCCGCCGCGGGCAGAAACACGGCCCCGGTGATAAAGCTCGCGGGCAGGAGCAGGCGGTGGTCCACCCCGATCAGCAGCCTTACCGAGTGCGGAATTATAAGTCCGACGAACCCCACGATGCCGCTTACCGCCACGCTCGCTCCGACTATCAGGGAGCTAAGGATTATGAGATGCCTGGTCGTTTTCTCTATGTCGATGCCGACGGTCTTCGCCGTCTCGTAGCCGAGGAGCCTCGCGTTCAGGTCCCTGGCGTAGAAAAGCAGCATGGCCGAGGCGGCGAGCACGGGCACCGCGGCCATCGCGAAATGCGTCCAGGTGCGCGAGTCGACTCCGCCCATTATCCAGAAAAGCATTTCCTTCATCGACCACGCGTTCGATACCGAAAGCACGAAAGTCGTGAGGGATACGAAAAGGGTCCCGAGCGCCACCCCGCAGAGAAGAAGCGTCGTGTTCTCGACAAAGCCCCTGTAGCGCGATATTCCGTAGACCGCGTACGCCGTGAGAAGAGTGCCCGCGAACGCCGCGAGCGGGAGCAGGAGAAACCACTTCTGATGAATGCCGGTGTAGATCGCCAGAACGGCGAAGAAGGCTCCTCCGCTTGACCAGCCCAGTATTCCGGGCTCGGCCAGGGGGTTTCTGAACATCGCCTGCATTACCGCTCCCACGATTGAGAGCCCCCCTCCTATGGTGGCGGCGAGAAGAACCCTTGGGAGCCTTATGTTCCAGACGATAAGCTCCTGCGATTTCGTGATTCCCGCCCCGGCGTCAACCCAGGGCAGCTTGGAGGCTATCACGCCGATCACCTTGCCGAACGGAACGCTCACCGCCCCGAGAGATACGCACGCTACGACGGTCAGCAGGAGCAGGGAGGCGAGTGCTGCGTATACGGAAAGCGTTTTCTTACGGGTTGGCATTGTTCTCCGCTGCGAATATCAGGTTCACCAGATCGGTTACGGCCCGCGCCGCGTAATGAGACGCGGCGTCTAGATGTTTTCCCGCGACGACTATGATCCTTTTGTCCCTGAAGGCGGAATTTCTGAACATCTGGCCGACAAAATCCGGATGAGATGGATTATAACTACTTGTGAGCACAAGGTCAGGGTTGTTCCGGATCACGTATTCGGTGGATATGTTGCTGTACCCGCTGAGCCCGAGGCGCGCCGGGAGGTTGACGGCTCCCGAGCTCTCTATTATGTCGTTTATGGTTGAGCGCCTGCCGACCGTGAACCCGGGAGCCCCGTAAAAAAGGACCGTCGGGGCTTTCGCGCGAGGCGGGATCTTCGCCCTGGCGTCCGCGATCTGTCTTTCCATTTTCTCCACGAGGCTTTTTGCCGCGGCTTCCTCGCAGACGGCCCCTCCGACCAGTTCTATGTTCTTTTTTATGCTATCAAGCGAGACGACCTCGCGGAGCACCAGCACATCTGTTCCCGCCGCCTCAAGATGCGGGCGTATGTTCGGGTTTGTGTGACCCGCGACTATCACGAGATCCGGGGCTTTCGCGATTACCTGCTCTAGGTTCGCCCGGACCTGGGGAATTCCCCGTGCTTTTTCCGCCACGTTGGAGATCAGGGGGTCGGTCGAAAAATAGGTGAGCGCGGCTATCTTTTTTCTGTCGCTGACCGTATCGACCAGTATCTCGTCTGAGGCGAGGGTGAGCGATACTATTTTTTCCGGGCAGGGCGGTTTCGCCAGGCACGGAACCGGCGCGGCGACGAGGGCGAGCAGTGCCGCCGCGAACAGACTTTTGACGCTCACCTTGAAAATCAGGGTCTTCCTTAAGGGTTCAGGATGACTTTTCCGAACTGCTGGCGGTCTTCGAGAATTTTTTGCGCCGCCCCCGCTTCGCTCAGGTGGAACCTGCTGTGTATGGAAGGTTTGATTGCCCCTTCCTCGGCAAGCTGCGCGACTTTCTCGAAGTGTTCCGCCCGGGCGTTAAACACCGTTACTCCCAGCACGGAGAGATCTTTCATGATAAGCGGGCCGAGAGCCGCTTCCGCGGCGCCGCCTCCCGCGACTCCGATCAGCAGAAGTTTTCCCCCGGGAGCCAGATACTGCGTGTTTTCCTTCCAGACCGAAGCCCCGACGGGGTCGAAGATCATGTTTATCCTGTGCGTTTTCGTGATTTTCTTAAGCTCCTCTCCGAGGTCCGAGGAGTTGTAGTTTATGGTGACGTCGGCTCCGATCTCCTTCGCCTTCTCGAGCTTTTCGTCGCTTCCCGCCGTGGCTATAACGAAGGAATCGAAAAGCTTTGCTATCTGGATCGCCGCGCTTCCCGTTCCGCTTCCCGCCGCGTGCACGAGCACCGTTTCCCCCTTGGCGATATTACCTCTTTCGCAGAAGCCGTACCATGCGGTGACGTAGCAGGTGGGAAGGGTCGCGGCATCGTCGAAGGAGAGTCCTTCGGGGATCGGGACCACGTTGGATGAAGGTATCTTTATGTACTCGGCGAATCCTCCGTGGAGGTTCACCCCGACTATCTCAAGGCCCTTATCCGAGCGCACGGCAGGCATGATCATGACCCGCTCGCCCGTTTCCACGTCGGACACGTCTTCGCTTTTCTCGCAGACGATGCCCGCCACGTCAACTCCTCCCACGTGCGGAAGGGGCACCGGGCGGGGTGATTTCCCGCTTCTGAGCCTGAGGTCAATGAAGTTTATGGAGGAGGATTTCACCTCTACCAGAACCTCTCCCGGTCCAAGTTCCGGTTTGGCTACTTCTTCATATTTGAGAACATCGGTTTCTCCGAATTCGTGATAGATAACAGCTTTCATTTTCGCCAGCTCCTTTGGAATATTTGTCGGATTAAGGTACTTGGCTTTACTGGTTTGGCAATAACGCGAGGATCTGCATGAAAGTTCGAGACTTTTATTTGCTGCCGGTATTGTTAAGGGTCAATGATCAAAAGAACTTATATTCTGGTTTCAAAACACCGGACCGGTTGTTTTTGAGACTGATTAGATGTTGTGCTTTGAGGATGGATTTACCATGACGCTGGAAAAAAAGAGATGGCAATACCGGTTTGATAATTTCAGCAGGGCTTACTTCCTGCTGAGAGAAGCCGCTGAGAGAGGCAGGGCCGGGGAATTAGATCAGCTGGCAAAGGAAGGTATGATCAAACGGTTTGAATTCTGCATGGAGCTTGCCTGGAAAACAATGAAGGATTATCTGGAGAGCCAGAACGTGATATTCAGTCAGATCACTCCCAGGGCCGTGCTGAAAGAATCCGTAGCCGGGAAGCTGATATCCGACGGGGAAACTTGGATGAGCGCCCTTGACGCGCGCAACAAAATGAGCCATACCTACGATTTCGCAAAATTTGAAATCATAATAGAGGAAATACAAACCAGATATCTTGACCGCATCGGCGAGTTGCATGAAAAACTGTCCGAAGCCTCTCTGGAGCCTGACGATGACTGATCACGGATTAAGCGAGAAGCAACTGAACCTGATCAGGGATATCATAAGAGAATTTGCTCCTGCCGTTGAGTCCGTATCCCTGTTCGGTTCAAGGGCAACCGGGTCTCACAAAAGTTATTCCGATATAGACATGGTTCTTTACGGGAATATCGAGGAGAGCACCGTTGATCGTCTATGGACCTGTTTTCATGAAAGCAGCCTGCCTTGCAAGGTTGACCTCGTTGCTTACCGCCTGGTGAAATACCCGCCCCTGAAGGCCCATATTGACCGGTTCGCCAAGACTCTTCTTCCGGCGGAACGGCTGCGGAATTAACGGTCGCATAAAAAAGGAAATCCTAGTTCTTTTGCCGCCATCTGTAACCGGTCTGTCTTAAGTGCCAGTCGGCTGAAAGAAACAGTTCCCCCGGATTATGAACTACAGAACCGGTGCGGGGAACAGCAGCCCGCCGAAAAGAATCCAGGCTATAATCAGCGTCCAGATGACGTTCATGCCCTGCGCTATGAGAAACGCGTAGGCGGGGCGGCCTTCTTCCATGCTGACCAGAGTGGAAAAACGGGTTTCAAGACCTATGCAGACAAACGCGAGGGCGAACCACCAGCCGCGAAGTCCCTTCATAAGCCCCTTGGTCTGCGAGACGAGATCGTCTCCCACGACGAAGGAAAAAAGAAGCGATGCCGCCATGAAACCCAGAATGAACTTCGGAAAGCGTTCCCAGACGACCCCGACCGACGGCCTTGTTCCTTCATCCGCGCCCTGGCGGAACGTCCACCAGAGGGAAAGAGCGAACGCCGCGAGACCCAGCATGGCGTTCTGCGAGAACTTAACCACCACGGCGGCGTTCATCGCCGATTCTCCCACCAGCTCCCCCGCGGCCACCACCGCTCCCGTGGTGTCGATGGTTCCTCCGATCCACGCTCCCCCGACCACCGCCGGAATCTGGAAGTGCTCTACGGCCCAGGGCATGATCAGCATCATGGGGACGGCCACTATGAGGACGAGGGAAGTTACGTAGGAGAGCTTCTTCCTGTCTCCGCCTATGGCGCCGCAGGCGGCGATGGCGGCCGAGACTCCGCAGATGGAAACGGCCGTGGAGAGCATGGCCGCGAACTCGGAATCCACGGCAAGCCTCCTGCAGATCCAGTAGCAGGCGTACCAGATGACGAGCACGACGAACAGCGCCTGCAGAATCCCCGCCGACCCCGCCGAAAGTATCTTGCCGAACAGTATGCCGGAGCCCAGTATGATAAGCCCGATCTTGATGTAGTACTCGGTGCGGACCGCCTCCCGGAAGCGGTCGGGGAAAACGTTGCCTACGAACATTCCAATGAAAAGGGCGAAAATGACGTAGCTTACGCCCCATTCCTTGGCCATCGCGTTTCCGGCGAGAAACTTTGACGCCCACGCGAGGGCGAAGACTATGGGAAAGCCCACGACGTAGCGGGTGACCGATCCGCCCATCATGCGGATTCCGAAGCTTGAAAAAAATAAGAAGACCGTTCCCAGCGAAAGGGAAAGAGAGATGTTCTCCGCGCTTAAGATCTCGCCTACGGAATCGGGAGTCCACGAAAACCTGGGAAGAGAAAGATAGGGAAAAACAAGCCCGAGGGCTATAAGGATGAAAGCCGGCCCGAAAACCACCCAGTCTTCGGAGAGTCCGTTGCCTTCCTCGGGGGTATCTGCGGTTTCGTTCTGCATGCTCATAAGACTGACACGGACTCCCGGTTTTTCAACATTCCGCCGCCGGCTTACTTGCCGGAATGTGGAGAGCTGTTCGTGAGCCGTTCTCCTTTTCGCCAGCTCCATGGCGCGACGAATTCCCCGGCCCACAGGCCGCGGCCGTTTTCGCGGGCATCCAGCTCGGCGGAGACGTAACGGCGCGAGTAGCGTCTGTAGGCTAGAGCGTGGCCGTTTCTGACCATCCAGCCGTTTAAGTCGAGTCCATTCAGGTAGCAGATCCCGAGAAAGCGTCCGTAGCGGTCGCGCTTTGTTCCCTCGCACTTAATGGAACTGCGCTCTATCCTGTTTCTGAGAGCTGCGGTTGAAACAAGACCGCAGTCGTAGCCTTTTCTGGAGGCGTCCCTGCACCGCTGGTTTCTTTCCGGCGCGTCAATTCCCTCGAGCCTGATCCGTTCCCCGGAAATTTTGACCGTGTCTCCGTCCGTTACGTAAGGCCTGCCGGTCAGGGTTTCGGCTTCTGCCGACATCGGGCAGAGCAGCAGAACAAGCGTTAGGCACAGTGATTTACGGAGCAATCCGGAACCGGGGGTCTTTTTCATTGCGCACTCGGCAGTCTGGGTTTTTTTCACTGGGTATTCCCGGCGAGCTTTCTCGCCGTCTTTCTTTTTCTTCTTTTTTTCTGCTTTATTATTTTCCGCGCTTTTTTCCTTTCCGCGGAGTCTTCTCCATGGACCAGCGCCGCGATTTTCTCGGCGAGGCTTCTCCTCGCGAGGAACCTGTTAAGCGCCTGGGAGCGCTCCCTCATGACCTTCACGGCAATGCCGCTTGGACGGTGCCGCAGGTGAACGCAGGTGGCCAGCTTGTTTACGTTCTGTCCGCCGGGTCCCGAAGATCTCGTGAAAGTTTCCTCGATATCCTCTTCCCTTATGCCGAGACGTTCCATTTCCCGCGAGAGCGCAGCCTGTTTCTCTTTTGAAACTCCGAAGTCTTTCATGACGGCGCGGCGGGGCGAAGGCGGATTATCTCACGATCAGTTTCAGAAAATCGGATACCGAGACAAGCCCCACGGGTTTTTCCCCCTCGACCACTACGACGCTGTGGACGCCGGTTCCGGCCAGTTTTTCGAACACGTCTTTTACCGATGCGTCCGGGCCGATGGATATGGCCGGGCTGCTCATTACTTCCCTTACCGTGATGCGCCCTGCGTCCTCGTATATCCTCTCAATCGCTCCCTGGTCGAACCACTGTCCGAAGAGCTCGAGGATTTCGGTTCTCGAGAAGGAGACGGTGGTTTTCTTGGCGATGAAGTCGCTTGCGGCTATGAATCCCGTGAGCGCTCCGTCGTCGTTGACCACCGGAAGCTGGGCGATTCTCAGCTCGAGCATCCTGCGCGCGCACCGCTCAAGCGAGTCGTTCTCGCTGGCGGTGACCACGGGGCTGTTCATTATGTCTCTTGCTTTCATCTGTCTGCGGCAACCTCTTTTTCCTGACAGTTTAAGGATAAGACAGCCGGGGATTTTTGCAAGGCGGCGCGCGTCGGAGCGCTTTTCTTGGAAACGCACTGATATGCGTATATAATTCCCCGCTGTGATGGAGACGCAGCGGATTCGGGAGATGATAGAGCGGGGCATCCAGACGTCGTTTGTTGAGGTCGAGGGAGACGGAACGCATTTTCAGGCAGTCGTAGTATCCGAACAGTTCAGGGGCAGGCCGCCTATTGAGCGTCACAAGCTTGTTTACGCGGCGCTTGGAGACGCCATGGAATCCGAAATTCACGCCATCTCCATAAAAACCTACACGGACGATCAGTGGGAGAAACTTAAAAGGTAAGGAGCGGGGCAATGCCGGACATACAGAAAAAAATAGGGCGCCAGATCGGGGAGAGCGCCGTAATCCTCTACATGAAGGGTTCAAAAGACGCGCCCAAGTGCGGTTTTTCGGCGCAGGTGGTGAACATTCTCAACTTTTACGGGGTGGATTACGAAACCGTCGACGTCCTCCTGGACCCGGAAATCCGCCAGGGGATAAAGGACTATTCGCAGTGGCCGACCCTTCCGCAGCTCTACGTTAACGGCAGTTTCATAGGCGGATGCGACATATGCACCGACATGCACGTAAACGGGGAGTTGGGGGAAATACTTAAGGGCGGTGCGGAGAGCTGAGAAGCTTTAAGGGCGACCGACCCTTCAGCACGACTCTCTCACGGCAAATTTATGAGTTATACTATAGAATAGACAATTTGTTATCTACCACGTCAACTTCAAAACTGATTGAGAGCAAGAATTCCAGTTTTTTGTTACGGTAGCGGGTGTGTAAAATGAAAAAAAAGCAAAACATACCAGCAAAGAAATTGAAGAAATTGTCCGAGGCAGAGAAAAAATACAAGGACATCTTAAAAAGAATTGCGCCCTTTTTACCTGAAAAAACTCACGTCGCTCACAAACAGTACAGTGAATGGAACACCGATACAGCCTCGTTAATGAACATCCAGAAACAAGATATAAACGATTCAGGGAGATAAGTTAGGGCGGGCAGTATTCACGGTTCATGATCTCTATTTTTTCGGGCGAAAAAAGACAGTTTCTTTAACTTCGTTTCACAACTAAGACCTCTGCCGGTATTACAATCTGAATTCATGGAGAAAAACCAGCAACTATTTTTAAATTCCCGCCAATTAACAGTAAAACCCCCTTGGGCTCGTCGGTCGGGGTATTAACATTTTTTTGGGATTCGGTATAATTGCGTTTCCCTGATAATTTTTTCACCACTTTGGAGGTTCCATGAAACCGAGACACACCATATCCATAACGGTAGACAACGAGGCCGGAGTGCTCTCAAGAATCGCCGGGCTTTTCAGCGCGAGGGATTTTAACATAGAGAGTCTCAACGTCGCGGAGACCCAGGAACCGGGGACGTCCAGGATAACCCTGGTCACAACCGGCGACGAGGCCATAATTCAGCAGATAATAAAAAGGTTCAACAACATGGTCAACGTGATCAAGGTTGTCGACATGACCGAGCTTGACCGCGTGGAGCGGGAGATGATTCTCATCAAGGTCGACGCGAAGGCCGATTCCAAGGCGGAAATTCTGCGGATCGCCGACATATTCCGGGCCAAGGTCGTCGACGTGTCTCCGAGATCCTACACGTTCGAGGTTACCGGGGACGAGCAGAAGATCCAGGCGTTCGTTGAACTTCAGAGACCTTTCGGGGTAAAGGAAATCGCGAGAACGGGAACCGTCGCCATGTCCCGGGCGAGCAAGAAGAGCAAGTAAAGGAGGATATAACCGTTGAAAGTTTACTACGATGATGATATTGATCCGTCCAGGCTTAAGAAAAAGAAGATTGCGATCATCGGCTACGGAAGCCAGGGCCACGCCCACGCCCAGAACTTAAGAGACAGCGGAATCTCGGTCACGGTCGCGGACATAAAGGACAGCGCTAACTGGAAAAAGGCCAAGGAGGCCGGTTTTAACGTGAAGTCGGTTTCCGCCGCTTCCAAGTCCGCGGACATAGTGGTCATGCTTGCTCCTGACACCTACCAGCCGGCGATATACCACGAGCATGTGGAAAAGAACCTGGTTGCCGGAAACGCGCTTATGTTCAGCCACGGCTTCAACATTCACTACGGACAGATCAGACCGCCCGCGGGCGTGGACGTGTTCATGGTCGCTCCCAAGGCCCCGGGGCACACCGTAAGGGACCAGTACGTCGGGGGCGCCGGCGTGCCGGGACTTGTTGCCGTTCACCAGAACCCGACGGGCGACGCGAAAGACCTCGCTCTCGCTTACGCCAGGGCCATCGGATGCTCGAGGGCTGGAGTCATAGAGACGACTTTCAAGGACGAGACGGAAACCGATCTTTTCGGGGAGCAGTCGGTTCTCTGCGGAGGGCTCACGGCCCTTATCCTGGCCGGGTACGAGACGCTTGTCGAGGCCGGTTATCCGCCCGAGATGGCCTATTTCGAGTGCTGCCATGAAGTGAAGCTCATAGTCGATCTCATATACGAGGGCGGGATAGCCAACATGCGCTACTCGGTGAGCGATACCGCCAAGTACGGGGACATAACAAGAGGCCCGAGGCTCATAAACGACTCCGTGAAACAGGAGATGAAAAAGATAATCGGGGAGATTCAATCCGGACAGTTCGCCTCGGAATGGATACTTGAGAATCAGGCCGGAAGAGCTTCCTATAACGCGCTTCTCAGGCAGGGCGAAGAGCATCCGATCGAAAAAGTCGGCGCCGAGCTCAGGGGAATGATGAGCTCGCTCTTTCAGAAGAAACTGGTCGATAAAGACAAGAACTGATGGATTTCCGGTTCGTGAGGGTCGCAGGCGAGGGGCTCGGCATGATTTACGTTTCGGCCGCGCTCTGTATTCTCCTCGCTCTTCTGGGTTCTTTCTCCCTGTTTTTCGTCTTTTTCCTGCTTACGGCTTTTTTCGTCTTTTTTTTCAGGGACCCCGAAAGGGAGCTTCCTCCGCTTGAGCCCGGTTCCGTGATATGTCCGGCGGACGGAAAGATAATAGATGTCTCGGAGACCTTTGAAGACGGCTACCTCAGGCAAAGAACGAGAAGAATAAGCATCTTCCTCTCCATTTTCGACTGCCATGTGAACAGGTTCCCCGTTTCGGGCAGGGTCGTCGGGACCACCTATTACCCCGGGGAGTTCAGGATGGCCTTCAGGGGGGATTCGTCCGAGGCCAACGAGCGGCTCGCCACCCTGATTGAGTGCGAGGGCGGAGTCCGGGTGGTCATGGTTCAGGTGGCCGGTTTTCTCGCGAGAAGAATCGTGTCGCGCGCGAAATTCGGCGACGTGTTGGAAATCGGGGAAAAATTCGGGATTATAAAGTTTGGTTCAAGGGTGGATGTCTACCTGCCCGAGAACGTGAAAGTGGGCGTTGAGGTGGGCCAGAAAGTCGTGGCCGGCAGGACGGTTATAGCGTGGCTAACTTGAGAAGAAAAAGAAGGAGAAGATCTCCCCGTCCGGGGAGGCTTATCCCCCTGTTGCCGAACATGCTCACGACCGTGGGTCTCGCGCTCGGGCTTGCGTCCATAGCGACTTCGATTTCCATTCACGGCAACCGCGCCTCGGCCGCGGTGTCCGGGGAGTGGCTTTTCAACCGCTTCTGGTGGGCGGCGGCGTTTATCGGCATGGCGGTGCTTGTCGACATGCTTGACGGCAGGATAGCGAGAGCACTCAACTCGGAGAGCCGCTTCGGCGCGTCCTACGACTCGCTCTGCGACCTCGTGTCGTTCGGGGTCGCCCCCGCGGTGCTCCTTTACGCCTGGGGGCTTTCTGAATACGGGAATCCGGGACTGATGGCGATGCTCTTCTACGTGGTCTGCGCGGCGCTCAGGCTTGCGCGTTTCAACGTGCAGTTCGCGACCAAGGAAAAGCGCATGTTCACGGGCCTTCCGAGCCCCATGGCCGCGGGACTTGTTCTCTCTCCCATACTTCTTCTCTCCGAGTTTCAGATCATTGCCACGCCGCTTATGAAATCCTTTTATCTTTTCTTCATCCCTGTCGTGGCGCTCGTCATGGTAAGCGAGGTCCCGCACAGGAAGTTCCCGCGAATCGCCAGGTTCGGGCCTTTCAGCACTCTTGTCGCGGGTTCCATCATAATCACGGCGCTTATCACCAATCCCGGAGTGGTCGCGGTTGTCATAACTTACTGCTATTTTCTCCTCGAGCTCGGACGCTGCGCCTGGAAGCTGGCCGCGAAGGCGACGTCGCGTGACAAGGAACCGGAAGCCCTGGCCGGCGACGAATCCTAGGGGCTTTTCCTCGGGAGGCCGGAGCCGATGAAAGGGGTTTTCAAATTATTTTTTTTGTTCATTCTGATTACGGGAGCGAACCTTATGAGTCTGAACGCGCAGACCCCGGCGGGTGCCGGCGGAGTAACGAAATACAGTCTTTCAAACGGCATGACCGTGATTCTCGAGAGAAACGACTCTTCCCCGGTCGTCGCCGTGAACGTGTGGGTGAAGACCGGAAGCGCGTGCGAGGTTGAGGGCGAGTACGGCCTCGCGCACGTGCACGAGCACATGCTTTTCAAGGGGACGGAAAGAAGGAAGGTCGGCGAGATAGCAGGGATGGTCGAGGCGGGTGGCGGGGACATAAACGCGTTTACTTCCTTTGACGAGACGGTTTACTACATCGTGAGCGCGCGGCGCTTTCTGCCCATGGCCCTTGACTTGCTCTCGGACGTCATGGAGAACTCGACTTTTGACCCCGCGGAGCTTGAGAAGGAACTCGAGGTCGTCCAGGAAGAGATAAGAAGGGGGGAGGACTCTCCCTCGAGGGTGCTCAGCCAGAAGCTTTTCTCCACGGCCTACAGCGTTCATTCCTACGGAAGGCCGATAATAGGAACCAGGCAGAGCGTCGGGAGCTTCACCAGGGAGGGGATACTGGATTTCTACAGGAAGTGGTACTCCCCGGACAACATGATTCTCGTCGTGGTCGGGGATTTTGATCCCGAGGGAATAAGGGACGAGGTTGCCCGGACTTTCGGAAAGATAAAGAAAAGGAAAACTCCCGAGTGCGAGCTTCCCCCGGAGCCCGAGCAGAAACGCGCGCGAACCTTCGTCATCGGCCGCGACGTGAACACGGGCTACTTCAGTTTCGCTTTTCACACCCCCCCGGCGAGCCACGCCGACACTCCGGTTCTTGACGTCATAAGCGGCATACTCGGCACCGGGGACAGCTCAAGGCTCTACAGAAAGCTTAAGGAGCGAAACGCCACCGTGAACGACATATACGCCTACGCCTACAGCCTCAAGGAAAGCGGCCTTTTCATCGTGGGCGGAGTGCTTGATCCCGGGAAAGTGGAAAAAGCCTCAAGGGAGATAGTGGCGGAGATAGAGCTTATGAAAAACGAACCCGTCGGGGCCGAGGAGCTCGCGCGCGCCAAAACCAACATAGAAAGGGACTTCATCCGCGCCAAGGAGACCATGCAGGGACAGGCGAGAAAGCTCGGTTACTTCGAGGTTGAAACGGGGGATCACGGCTACGAGCGCCTCTACCTCGAGAGGGTGAGGGACGTTACGCCGGAGGACATACTGCGCGTGGCCGGAAAATACCTCGTGCAGAGAAATCTCACGGCCGGGGTGCTGCTTCCGAAAGACGAAACCGCTGGGGTCGAGCGGGGCTTCAGAAAGGCCCTCGCTTTTCCCGGGGGAAACCGGAAAAAGGAAAAGAAGGCCGCTCCCCAGACGCAGGCGGAGTTCAGGAAATACGAGCTATCAAACGGAATCCGGGTTCTTCTGAAGCGCAACCCCGCCGTTCCGCTTTTCTCGGTTCACGCGGCGTTTCTGGGCGGCCTCAGGTACGAGGACGAGAACACGAACGGAATTTCCAACTTCATGTCCGGAATGCTGACCCGCGGCACCTCGAGCCGCTCCGCGGAGGATATAGCCGCCCAGATAGAGGGACTCGGGGGAACCGTTGACGGCTTTTCCGGGAAAAACAGCGTCGGGGTGACCCTTTCGGCCTTGAGCGAGAACTTCGAAGGGGCGATGGATATTTTCTCGGACGTGCTGCTTAACCCTTCTTTTTCCGGCGAGGAAATGGAGAGGGAGAGAAGGGAGATCCTGGCCGCCCTGGAAAGGCAGGAGGACAACCTCACGGGAAAGACGGTCAGGAATTTTCTGAAGACCCTCTTTCTCAGGCATCCCTACAGGTTAAACGTTCTGGGAACCGAGAAAAACGTGGAGAGGTTCACCTCGTCCGACGTCAGGAGATTCTACGGAAAAGTCATAAGGCCCGAGAACATGGTCATCTCCGCCGCGGGCGACATTGACGCGGAGAAGACTCTCGGGGTTCTTGAAAAGCTGTTCGGCGGCATGAAAAAAGGCGGTTTCGAAAAGATCCGGCCGCCCCGCGAATCCGCGCTTTCCGCCGCGAGGGAAACCGTCGAGCTTGAAGAAGACAAGGCCCAGACTCACATTATCGCGGGTTTTCACGCCCCGGGCTTCAGAAGCCGGGACCGCTACGCGTTCGAGGTGCTGAATTCGGTTCTTTCCGGCCAGGGGGGAAGACTCTTCATTGAGCTTCGGGACAAGAAAAGCCTCGCCTACGCCGTTACCTCGTTCTATGTTCCCGGGATGGAGGGCGGCTATTTCGGCGTCTACATAGGAACCGCTCCGCAGAAGGAAAAAGAGGCGCTCGGAGCCATAAGGGAACAGCTGGAGCTTGTTTTAGGGGGCGTGGGGGAGCAGGAGCTTGAGAGGGCGAAGAACTACATAGTCGGAAGCTTCGAGATAGGGCTTCAGAGAAATTCCGCCCAGGCCTCCACCGTGGGGTTTGACGAGCTTTACGGAATAGGCGCTTACGAATACAGGAAGTACCCGGAGAAAATCCTTGCCGTTACCGCCGGTGACGTGGCGAGGGTTGCCGGGAAGTACATAAATCCCGAGGCGGCCGCGGTCGCCATCCTGAAGCCCGAACGGAATTCCCCGGGAGACAGGCCGTAACGGTTATCCTCTGCCCGGTTCAGCGGGACGGATCCGTTTTTTCGGGACTTTCCTGCGCGTAGCTGTAGAAGCGCGTCGTGGGGTAGGCGAGATCAATGTCGGGATGCTTATCGAACTCCCTCAGTATCTCTTCCCAGATGGCCTGCTCCGATCCCCTTCTCCGCCTCGGGTTCAGTATGTACCTGATCGAGAACAGCACGCCGCTGTCCCTTGCCGACATGTAAACCGCCGGGGTGAGCTTGCTGAAGTGTATCATGTACCTCTCGGCGGCCTGGCGGAGCTGCGCTTCGGCCTGTTTCGAGGAGGATTCGATTTTTTCCTTCGCTATCCTCTCGAGAATCTCGCGGGTTTTTTCCCAGTCGCTCTCAAACGTCACGAGAACGTGTATCTCGTTCCATATGTAATTGAATCCGCCGTGGTAGTTCGCCGTTCTTTCCTTGAGCACCTGGCTGTTGGGAACGTGTACGATCCTGCCCGTGCTCTGCTCCGCCTCAACCCAGTTTCCGACCTCGACCATGCTGAACTGAAACAGCCTCAGGTCTATCACGTCCCCCTTGGTGTTCCCTATCTCTATCCTGTCCCCTATCACGAAGGGCTTTCTCCAGAGTATGAAGAGCCAGCCGGCGATGTTGGCTATGGTTTCATGAAGGGCTATAGCGATACCCGCGCTGGCTATGCCAAGGTAGGTTCCTATGGAGCCGAAGCCCTTTATCCAGATGGCGCAGAGAATCAGTACGAGAAGAAAAGTGGAGCTGTACCCGATAATCCGCTTGGAGTAGTAAACGGTCTTTGGATCGTCCGTGTTCTTGGCTATGATGGAGATCAGGATCTTCCTGAGGATGATCATGATCACCACTATCGCGATGGACAGCAGCAGATGTTCTATCTGGGAGTGGTAGGCGTTGTGATATTCCCTTAGGTTGTCTATTAGGCTCTGCACTATCCCAAAAGTATACAGTGTCGGAGAGGAGTTCAAAAAGGCGGGCGTTTTTCAGCCGCCCCCGCGGCCGGGCGTTCCGGTTTCCATTTATCCGCTTTTCTGTTATCCTGTTTGCGGGCTGCTAGCTCAGTCTGGTAGAGCAGCTGACTCTTAATCAGTCGGTCGTGGGTTCGAATCCCTCGCAGCCCACTTCATTATTGCGTCTAACGGCGCTATCGGGAATACTTGCCGGTTTTTGACTGCAAAGGGCGAGAGTGGCGGAACAGGCAGACGCGCTAGATTTAGGATCTAGTACCTTAGGGTGTGAGGGTTCGACTCCCTCCTCTCGCAGAAAAACGCTTTACGTGATTCTCAAGACATGCGCCTTCTCGCGCTTTCAGTTCTGCTTTTTTGTTCCTGCTCCCGCGGCGCGGAGAATCTTTACGAGAGATCCTTCTACTCGATGGGTTCAACGGTGGAACTCAGGCTTTATTCCCCGAGCGAGGAACTCTTCCACCGGGTTGTTGATGCCTGCGTCCGGAGAACAGGGGAAATAGACCGGCTTTTCAGCAACTACAGGGATGACAGCGTTCTTGCCGAGGTGAACGCGAAAGCGGGAACCGCTCCCGTTTCCGTTCCCGGGGAGTTCCTGCGTCTCGTGCGGACCTCGATCAGGTACTCGGAGCTTACCGACGGGGCTTTTGACATAACTGTCGGCAGTCTTTTCGAGCTCTGGCGGGCCGAGACCGCGGCGGGGCGGCTGCCCGACCGGTCGCGGATCCGCGACGCGCTCGGGTGTACGGGGTTTCGGAAAATAAAGATAGACGAAGGCAGATCCCGGATTTCCTTTGATCGGGACTGCGTCAGGCTCGACTTCGGAGCCATAGGAAAAGGCTACGCGGTCGACGAGATGGTGAGAATCGCCAGGGAGAGCGGAATCAGGAGGGGGCTTGTGAATTTCGGGGGAAACATATACGCGATGGCTCCTCCCGCGGGCAGGAAGTTCTGGGAAGTGGGAGTGAGGAAACCCGGCGGCGGCAGCGAAATCATCTCGAGGCTCGATCTCGTGAACAGTGGTGTCGCGACTTCAGGAGATTACGAGCGCTACTTTGAGCACGCGGGGAAGCGGTACTCTCATATAATCGACCCCAGGACGGGCTGGCCCGCGGAGGACGCGACTTCCGTTGTCGCCGTCTCCGGAACCGCCACGGAAGCCGACGTCTTCTCGACCGCCGTTTCTGTTCTCGGTCCGCGCGGCGCGAAGGGGTTTGCCCGGAAAGATAAATCCCTGGGTTTTCTGGTCCTCGGCGGAAGCGGGGAGAAAAGATCCTGCTTCGGATCTTACGAGTGCCCTTGACGTGCCGGGATCATCGCGGCGGCTTCGGGGGCTCCGGCTTTTTTCTGTAAAGGTAAAACGTTACGAAGACGATCAGGTAAAGAAGAGATGTCTGCAGGACGACGAAAGAGCCGATTTTTACGTAGGCGAATTCGGCGCTTACGTACCTTACCAGCCATCCGCCCGCTATATCCAGAAAAGCCGAGCCGTAGGACGCGATTATAACCAGAAGCTTTTCGGCGGAACTTCTGTTGGTGAAAAGAAAGAGATGGTTGAGCGTTACCAGCAGAACGGCCATTGAGAAAAAGTGGAAATGAGCTTCCTCAAGCAGCCCGAGGTAGCTTCTCGGAGACCTGAAACTCTCCTCGGAGCCCCTGTAGTACTCGACGACGCTTTCATAGCTGAATCCCACCTTCAGGAAAAGCAGAAGGTTGGTCAGCCACAGGAAGAGAAAGAAAATCGTCGTGAGCAGAACGACCAGCTTCAGCAGGTCGTTCTTTCTTATGTCCGATGAAATGAAGAATTTCATTTTTCTCTCCCGGTCGGGCAATCAGGAACCAGCCGGAGTGCCGAACATGACCCTGTAGACCGCCAGAACCCTTCTCGTGGCTCGCGAGAAAGATACCGTGCTTATCGTGGCTCCGGTAATGTTGGGAACTCCTTTTCCCACCTTCATCCTGTCCATCCTGGTTTTTTCCAGGAACAAGTCTATCCATTTTCCGCCCGGCATGTAATCCGTGGGTTCGAAAAACGCCAGAATTTCGGCGTGGCGAAGCGTCCCGTCGGGATTTATTACGAACATTACGGTTTCGGTAAGGGTCCGAAGGTCGTGGGTGTCGATAACCGCGTAGCCCGTCTCCTTCCCGCCTGATTTCGCTATGTAGAAAGTGTAGAGTCTTGAATCCACCTCGGCCCTGGCCATTTCGCGCACGCTTTGGGCCTGGCGTTCGGTGAGGAAAACGTGTCTTTTTTCTATTTCCTCGGCTTGCGGGAAAACGAGCTCAAGCGCCTTACCCTTGGTAAGGAAGACCTTGGCGGACGCATCTCCCGTGCCATGCAGAAAAAACACAAGCGTTATTAAGATAAGGATTCTCGCAGTCATGATGGAACAAGGGCAACATTCTATCTGAATATTGCCCTTGTGAAGAGAGAGAAAGAGAGAAAAAAAGAAGCATAAACCCGCGCCCGTTTATCGCGGATTTAAGTCCTGTATCCTAAAACACGTATCCAAGCCCGAAATTGAACTGGTCCGTCGCATCGTCCGCCGCGCTGTCAAGATTCTGGTACTCGGCTTTTACGACCACGTTCGGAATCGGCTTGTAATTCAGCCCGAAAGTATATTGGGTCCTGTCATTTGCCGGGTCTCTTTCAAACCCCGCGGGAACCTCCTTCTGGGTATCAAATTTCTCATACCGGAAAAAAGGCGCCAGGTACTCCATGTACCTGCTTCCGGAGTTAAGCGCGGAGAAAATGTTGTACGCCCCCAGGACATACCAGCCGGACTGCTTCTCCCCGACGGATTTGCTGCCTTCATATTCATTAAGCTGGTTTATAAGCGCGGCGTCATCCAGCTGGGTCCACACCGACAGCGCCCTTAGATCCAGCCCCGCGTACTGGAACTGCGCGTCGACTTCGTACATCTGGAAAAGGCCGTCTATCGTCCGGCCGTTGACTTCTTCGTCCTGTCCCGTGTTGCCGTAGAACATGGACCCCCCGATTTTAAGTCCTGGAACAGGGTCGTACTCAAGCCTTCCGACAAAAGCTATGTCGTCGAATCTCGCCCTGTTTCCCTTGATCCGGAGACTCCTGTTGTCCGATGCCTTGAATCCCCGGGCATCGGCGCTCGACATTGCGTAGGCTCTGTAGGAAAGCTCCCCGGCGCCGCCCAGGTCGAACGTTCCGTGCGCGCCGGCGCCGGACTCTCTCCACGTGCTGGGAATTATCCGCCTTTCCACCTCGGGGCGGCCCACACCGTAAAACGTCGTCGGCTCGTGAATCTCGTTTACGATTCCGAAAGGAGTCAGGAGAAGCCCGGCTCTCAGGTTGAATTCATCGCTTATAAGAAAATCAATCAGCGCGAACTCAACCGACGCCGACCCCGATTTCCCGTCCTTGTTGCTCCCCGTCGTGCCGTGCTCGAACTCTATTTCCGAGTTGAAAACTATGTGGTCGTTGTACTTGTAGCCGTTATAGAGAACAAGTCTCAGGGTATCCACTATGTCGTGCGAATCCTCTTTTACGTTGCCTATGAGCAGCTCGCCGTATCCTCCGAACGATACTCCCTGGTCGACCCTGTAGACTTTTGAAGCCGCGGGGGCCACACCGAATTCCGTTTCGTAGACCGGGGGTTCCGTTACAGAAGCGGATTTTATGGCTTCTATCTCGTCCGCGAGAATTCTTATCTGTTCCTCAAGCTTTTTTATCCTTTCCTCAGAAGCTTCGCGCGCGAGAGAAACCTGCGCGCCCGCAAGTGAAAAAATCAGGAAGAAAACAAAAAGAATTTTCCACCGCCTTGTATAATTAACCATTCTGTTAACATCCTCCTTTTGCGACCTGTCAGGGTTGCGGAATTAGTGGATATTATAGATATTCAATATCCAGGATGTAGATTAATAACATTCTGGAGTTAGGATGTCAAGAATTTTTAGAAGATATTTGCGAAGAAGAAATCAGCCGGATTGTCCACTGGACTTTCCCCCTGTCGCCGGAGATAAAGGGAGAGTAGCGGCAACAGGCATCTGCGCTGCCTGTATATGCGTATAAATCAGGGATTTTCGCGTGGGGCAGAAACTTTTGCCCCGCGGTGAACGCTTCCGGAAACTTGCCGAAAGGGAAGCGGCTTGCCGCTATCAGCAAAGAACTCGTTCTCCGCGGACTGATCTGCCGTTTTACAGGGATTAAGTCGGCATCAGACGTCTCGGCGCGAATTCATCTTGACAATCCTCTCGTTTAATTCATAGTTGATTAACCGGCGATTCTCCAGCAATCGGTTTTTCCCCGGCTTGATCATTGTTAACTGAAAGATGGAGGATATTATGAAAATCCTGAACCTGAACCCGCTGTTTAAGACCTTGACTCTGGCGTGCGTTTTTTCGTGTTTGCTGGCGCTTGGGAGCGTCTTCTCCGCTGTTACGGCTTTTGCCCATGATGCGGCCGGTTCGCATGCGGGGAACCTCGCGACAACGGCAAAGGATGCGGAAACTGCCGGAGACCAGGCGACCATGAAAGGATTTCTGCTGCATACGGCGGCGCACCTGGAAATTCTCCCGTATCAAGATCTCTCGAACTTCCGCAAGCTTTTAAAAGACGGCCAGGGAACTTTCATGTCCGGTTCGGTCTACGCGATCATCATGGACCCGGAAGACGGACAGGTGTTTGTTCACGAAGCCGACAGGAGCATTGAGAACAGAAGGCTGCTCAGCTCCGAAGACACGGACAGCCCGGACCTTAAGGAACTTCGTGACGGGGCGAGGAATGATAAAAACGGTGAGGGGTTCTGCGGGGAGTACATGGGAAAACCGGCCTGCGCGGTCATTTACGAGGCTCTTTTTTTCTCAGCCCCCGAGAAGAAATCATTTCTTCTGGTCGTCGGCTATGATTTTCGCAAAGACAGCATGGAAAGCCTGCAGTACAGCCAGCTTCCCGGCGCCGATATTGTCCCTCAGAGAAGAAAGGCGGAGGATGTAACCACTCAGGAGCACTTAAAAGAGTTTGTAGAAGATACGATTGACGCCTATTTCATAGATTTTCTCGTAAAAAGACATTGCGATTTTTCGAAATTGGAACTTCCTGTTTCTTTTGACCTCTCTCCCGAAGCGATGAGAGAAAGGTCGACAGAACAGATAAAACAGTTGCTCTCTTTTACTGCCTCTTCTGGAACTGACGTAAGCCTGGTGGAGTATTGCGATATCAGTAAAATATCGTTATTCCATCCGGCCCTGAGGGCGAAGGAAGGGCCCTGGAGATCAGACCCGGTATATCTTTTCGCTTTTGAGGACACTCCGCAAAAAGAATCGTTCTTTAATGCGCTGGATAAAAGCATTGAAGACACGGAGCTCGAAATTTCTGACGCGCGCGGGGTGGATGTCGTCGGGTTAATCGTCGAGAAGGCAAACGCTTCCCGGGAAGGCGGCTTCGTTGACTATTGCTGGGACAATCCGTCCGTTGCGGATGACAACACGCGCGACCAAGACGGAAATCTCCGTCCTGGAGAGTCCCCCGGCATATCATGGAAGAGGAGCTATGTCGTGAAATCCTTCTGGTATCTGGGACTTGCCCCCTCTATTGTCGATGAAAAAGTCAATGATATTATCGTCGGTTCCGGCATCTATCCGCAGGAGGGGGAGCCGCCTGAAGGATGTAAGATATTTGCTCAGGACTCGGGCCGGCCTCAACCGTCGGCAGATAATTCAGGTTGCGCGCTTGCGGGAGCCGGAAGCGGGTTTCAGGGCGTCGCGTTCAATCTGTTCCTTATGGCGTTCGTGCTGTTTCTGGCGGTATCGTTCAGAGGCCGCGCGGGGACCGTGCAGAGCGGAAAAAACGGCATCCGGTCTTCGTGAAATGCTTCTCTGACCGGTGTATCTCTGCTTTGAGGGTAGTTCCCGGTCGGCTTTTCTCTTGGATTCGCGGGAGCGGAGGCCCGGTTTCCTGATTAGGGGGCAGCGCCGGTTAAGCGCTCTCTTTTTTTCCTTCGGATCAGTTTCCTTCTGTTTTTCCGGCATTTCTTTCCGTTTCCCCTGCAGCGCAGGACGCGGAGCCACTAGAATTATTGACAATAAGGGTCTAGAATGGTAAAAAGTACCTTCCCTGATCCCCGGGATGGGGAGATGTCCGCGGATTATGCTTAAAAAAAGTTTCTTCTGTCTGTCAGTTCTCATCTTTTTCCTTTTCCCTGGGCCATCCCATGCCGCGGAGATAGACAGGATCCTCTCTCTTGTCGATTACATAGGAGGAGATTACGCAAACGCCGTAAAAGAAGGCGAGATCGTAAACGAATTCGAGTATCAGGAGATGCTGGACTTTTCTTCCGCCGCGGCCGATTTGTGGGAGAAGATTCCTGAGAAAGAGACGGAAACCGCGGATTTTTCCGAGAAATTCGCCCGTCTGCGCTCAATCGTGGTATCCAGGGGGTCCGTCTCCGAGGTGGAAAGCCTCGCGAAGGAACTGAAGGAACGGATCATTTCCGCCTATGACATCAAGCCTTACCCGGCGAATATACCGGATTACGAAAGCGGAAAAGAGCTTTATGCGCAGAACTGTTCCTCCTGTCACGGGATCTCGGGAAGGCCGGACGACGCTTTCTCCATGACTCTCAACCCTCCTCCCACGGATTTCACGGATCCTGACGTAAATCTCGGGCTTTCACCTTTTAAGGTCTACAATACCACCACTTTCGGGATTGAAGGTACCGCCATGACCTCGTTCGAGAGAGCGCTTGACGAAAAGCAGAAGTGGGACGTCGCGTTTTATGTTCTCTCGCTCGGGTATCCGGATATTCCCTCAGGCGGAGGCGCTTCCGGGCTTTCCGCGGACAATATTCCCCATGACGCGAGAAAGCTTGAGAATCTTGCCCTGGCCAGCAATGCGGAGATTCTTCTTGATGCCGGAGCCGGGGGCAGCGACGGGGAAGTTCTTTTTTACCTGAGAACCGCTTATCTTCGGGACGGAATCGCCGGAGGCGCATCCGAAGCTGTAGCCCATACCATGAGGAAGCTTGGAGAAGCCATAGATCTATACGAGGCCGGCAGGAAGGACGAGGCGTTCAGGGAGGCTCTCGACGGGTACCTGGGGGGCTTTCAGAAAATCGAACCCGCGCTCGTTTCCAAAAAAAGACCGCTTGTTCTTGAGGTTGAGAAGAAAATGGGATTTTTCAGGTCGTTAGTGATGTCCGACCGGGACTCATCCGAGCTTCGCGACCTGAAAGCGAGCATAGAGGAGGATCTTCGCGAGTCGGAACGCATATTACAAGGAGGCTCATCGCTCGGCAAGTACCTGAGTTTCGTTAATTCCTTTGCAATAATACTCAGGGAGGCGCTTGAGGCTCTGCTTATAGTCGCGGCCATTATCGCCGCTTTGGCGCATTCGGGTAACCGCGGGATGATCAGGTACGTTCACTACGGATGGGTGGCTGCCATCTTCGCGGGCATGGCGACCTGGGTCGCGGCAAGGACCGTGATAGATCTCTCGGGGGCCAGGAGGGAGATTGTGGAAGGAGCGACTTCTCTTCTGGCGGCCGTGATTCTTTTTTACGTGAGCTACTGGCTTGTCTCGAAGGCGGACGTAAAAAAGTGGAAGGAATACGTCCGCTCCAAAACCCAGGGCGCGCTTACCCGAAGAAGCGGACTTACTCTTGCCTTCGTTTCGTTCCTGGCGGTATACAGGGAAGCTTTCGAGACGATGCTTTTCTACCAGGCGCTTTTCTACCAGACAGGTTCCTCCACGCCGCATGTGATCTACGGTCTTGCCACGGGGATAGCGGTGGTGTTCATCATAGCTTTTCTTATGTACAGGTTTACCCTGAGGCTTCCCCTTAAATACTTTTTTTCCTTCACGAGCGTTTTCCTTTACCTGCTCTGCTTCATACTGCTCGGCAAGGGAATACTTGAACTCCAGGAGGCGGGAATTATTTCCTCGACTACGGCGGATTTCATTCCCTACGTTGATACTTTCGGAATATATCCCTCTTATGAAACCGCGATTCCCCAGGCTGTCCTGCTTCTCCTTGCCTTTTCGCTGTTTGCTCGGAATTACGTATACCGGGAAAAACATTCGTAAGCTGCGGACGGCACTCGGAACGTGCAGCGGGTGCTATCTCCAGCAAGCATGAATGTGCGCTGATCATGAGTCCTGCGGTGTTCAAAGAAAAAGGTTGTCGATTCTTCTTTTTCTCGAGGGAAGAACAGCGAATTCGTGTCCATGCAGTATCAGGTGAAGGCGAGGCGAAGTTCCGGCCTGAACCCGGAATTGAGTTAGCAAAAAATTATCGTTATTCTATACACCGACTCAAGGAAATTGAATTACTTGTGGAGATTCACTACGATGAGCTTATCGCAGCATGGAAGCGGCATTTCGGCGGTTGAGGTAACAGATATCTCTGCTTATGGAGCATGGCTTCTAGCTCATGGGAAAGAGTTGTTTATGTCTTATGATGATTTTCCCTGGTTCAGGGACCAGTCCGTAAAATCGATCATCAATGTCGAAGAACCGTCTCCGGGGCATTTCTATTGGCCCGACATTGATGTTGACGTTACGGAAGAAATAATTGAGAATCCTGAAAAATTTCCCCTGAAAGCAGAAAGCAAATAGCAAATATACCAGCATCCCGGAGAGAGCATCGCTTCCTCCGGGAATTACTTTACTGAGAGGTCTTAAACTGAATGAAAATAAATGTTGAGGATATTGACAGCACCAGAAAAAAGATAAGGGTTTCCCTTTCCTCCGAACAGGTTGCGGAAAAGAGAAATTCCGTGTTCCGAGACGTGATGGGAGGAGTGAGCGTCAAGGGGTTCAGGAAGGGAAAGGTTCCCCGCCACGTGGTCGAGTCCATGTACGGAAAGGAAGTCGATCAGGAAACCGCGTCCAACCTTGTCTCGGAAACTCTGTCCGAAGCCCTCGCGGAGCGGTCGCTTCTGCCGGTGACACGCCCCGACATTACGGAGATGGGCGAGGTGAAGACCGGGGAGGAGTTCGCCTACTCGGCCGAATTCGAGGTGATTCCCGATTTTGAGCTCTCCGACTACACCTCGATTCCGGTGAAGAAAACCGTCCGCCGGGTGACCGGGGAGGATATAGACGCCGAGATACTGAAACTCAGGGAAAAGTCCGCGCAGTCAAGGCTTATCGAGGAGGACCGTCCCGCAAAGCAAGGCGATTACGTTTTCGTGGACTACAGCGGCAAGTTTGAGGACGGGGAAACCATAGACGATCTTAACAGGCAGAACGTGAGGTTCCTGCTTGGCGAAGAACAGGCCGCCCCCGAGTTCGAAGAGAACCTGCTCGGAAAAAAAGCGGGCGAGGAAGGGGAATTCTCGGTTTCCTACCCGGAGGATTTCCTGATACCCGAGGCCGCCGGGAAGACGGTCAGCTTCACCGTCAAGGTGAATGAGATTCACGACAGTATTCTGCCGGAGGCGGACGACGATTTCGCGAAGGATTTTGACGTCGAGAGCATCTCTGAGCTGCGGGAGGCCATAAAGGAGCAGCTTGAGCGCCTTCACGAAGACGGACAGCTCTCATCCATGAGGGAGCAGATAGTCGACGATCTTCTCTCGAAAAACCGGTTCGACGTTCCCCCGTCGCTGCTTGAAAAGGAGGAGGAGAGCCTCAGGACGAGATTCCTCTCCGACATGCAGAGAGGCGGAGTCGCGGAGCCCGAGATCGGGGAGGACGTGGCGCCGAAATTCACAGAGAAAGCCAAAGAGAGCGTCAGAACCTCCATAATTCTTGGCCGCATAGCCCAGAAGGAGAACGTGAGAGTTACCCGCAAGCAGTTAAACGAGCACATAGACCGCCTCGCCGCTTCGTACAATCTTCCCCCGGACCAAGTGCGAAAGGCCTATGAGCAGCCGGGCACCATGGAGCATCTCGAATCCCAGATCAAAACCCGCGGAGTCCTGGATCTTCTGCTGGAGCGGGCACAGGTCGAGGAAGTGGAACCCGAGTCCGCGCGGATTGACAAGGAATAACCCGCTTGGTTATAATCGGTTTTTGATGATAACCGATTTCATACCTTACGTTATTGAGCGCACGAGCAGGGGCGACCAGGGCTACGATATCTTCTCGAGGCTCCTTAAGGACAGGATCGTCTTCATAGGTTCCGATATAAACGATGCGGTGGCCAACGTCGTCATCGCCCAGCTCCTTTTTCTTGAATCCGAGAACCCCGAGACGCCCATTTATCTCTACATAAATTCCCCCGGTGGGCATGTCACGTCGGGACTTGCCATCTACGACACCATACAGTACGTGAAGCCCGAAGTCTCCACCATATGCATCGGGCAGGCGGTCAGCATGGCCGCGGTTCTTCTGGCAAGCGGCGCGGCGGGCAAAAGGTACGCGCTTCCTCACTCGAGGGTTATGATTCACCAGGTGCTCGGAGGCGTTTCCGGGCAGGCAAGCGACATAGAGATACACGCAAAGGAGATCGTCAGGGTGAAAGAGCAGCTCAATTCCATACTCGAGAAGCACACCGGGCAGACTCTTGAGAGGATAGCGAGAGATACGGACAGGGATTTTTTCATGACCGCTCAGGATTCCATTAAGTACGGTATAGTGGATGCCATAATTACCGAAAGGGAGGAGGCGACCGGATGAGTCCTAAAAAAAGCAGGGAGGAGACGAAGCACTACTGTTCTTTCTGCGGCAAGAATCAGGAAGAGATCAACAAGCTCATAGCGGGCCACGGCGTCTATATCTGCGATGAGTGCATAGATCTCTGCAACCAGATCATAGCGGAGGAAAAGACCAAGGACGGCGCTTTTCCGAAACCGAAGAAGTCCTTTCCGACCCCGCAGCAGATAAAGTCCTTTCTTGACGGATACATAATAGGTCAGGAAAACGCCAAGAAGGTGCTTTCCGTCGCCGTCTACAATCACTACAAGCGGATGCAGTTCAACGAATCCGGCGGGAGAAGAAGCGACAAGGTGGAAGTGGAGAAAAGCAACATACTTCTCATAGGCCCCACGGGTTCCGGAAAAACCCTGCTCGCGCAGACCCTGGCCAAGATCCTCGACGTTCCCTTCACCATAGTGGACGCGACCTGCTATACCGAGGCCGGATACGTGGGCGAGGACGTGGAAAACATGATAGTGAGCCTGCTTCAGGCGGCCAACTACGATGTCGAGAAGGCTTCCCGGGGAGGCATTATCTATATAGACGAGATAGACAAGCTCACGCGCAAGTCAAGCGACAGTCCCTCGATCACCAGGGATGTGTCGGGAGAGGGCGTGCAGCAGGCGCTGCTCAAGATAATGGAGGGGACTCTGGCGAATGTTCCTCCCAAGGGGGGAAGGAAGCATCCGCAGCAGGAATTCACCCAGGTGGACACCACTAACATACTTTTCATATGCGGGGGCGCTTTCTGCGGTCTTGAGGACATTGTCCGCGCGAGAATCGGGGAAAAGTCCATCGGCTTCGGGGCTAAGCTGTCAAACAGTACCGCCGAGGACGAAAGCAACCTTCTCAGCAGGGTTCAGCCCGAGGATCTCGTCCAGTTCGGACTGATTCCCGAATTCGTCGGCAGAGTCCCGGTTATCGCTAGTTTGAGCGAACTTACCGAAGAGCAGCTGGTCGAAATTCTGACCGAACCCAAAAACTCCATCGTGAAGCAGTTTGAGAAGATGATGGAAATCGAGAAGGTGCAGCTGGAGATAACGGAAGATGCGAGAAAGGCCATCGCCGGGGAAGCCGTCCTGAGAAACACCGGGGCCAGGGGGCTTCGGGCCATCATAGAGTCGATCATGCTCGAGGTTTTCTACGAAGTGCCTTCGCTGCAGGGGGTAACGCGCTGCGTCATTGACGAGAGCGTCATAGCCGGACGCAGCGATCCCAAGTTTTATTTTGAGAAGTCGGACGAGGAAGCCGAGAAGCTGCTGGGAACGTAGAAGGTTTCCCGCTGGCCGGGATTCCGCAGCGCCCTTATCCCTAGGGCTTATCTTGGAAACCGTTAATCCCGAAGCCGATGATTGACAAGGAACTGCTAGAAATTCTCGTGTGTCCCGAGACCGGGGAACCTCTTGAAGAGGCCGGTACGGAGACCGTTGCGCGGCTTAACGAACTTGTTGAGCTCGGGACTCTCGTTGACAGGTCGGGAGAGCGGGTTTCCGAGAAAATCGAGGGGGGTCTTGTTTGCCGCGGCGGGAAATATCTCTACCCCGTAAGGGAAGACATACCGGTTCTGCTGATCGGAAATTCCATTCCCGTCGCCTGATCTGTCGCCCGTATGGCGAAGCATGCCCGGGTGTCTGCCGTAACCGGGCACCTGCCGTCGCGCCGCAAGTTCCGTTACTCGCCGGTCTGGCGGTTCGGGTTTTTCGCGCGGGATTATGTTATAATCTCTGACAAAAAAGGGGGCATTGAACAATCAAAAGGAAATTCAGATCTGGAATGAAGGGTTTTTTGCGCGCGTTTCTCGCGGTTTCGCTCCTTGTGTCGCTCGGCGGCGACGGCGCGGCTGCGCAGGACGACGGCGCGGCCGTGCAGGATGTGTTCGGGGTAAGCGGCGTGCTTCTCAAGAAAATCACGGTCACCGCCCGAAAGCGGGAAGAGCTGATTCAGAACGTTCCCCTGTCGATTACTCATTTCAGTTCGGAAAAGGTTGAAGCTCTGAAGGTGAACGACCTTGAAAGTCTCGCTGTGCTCATGCCCAACGTGGCGCTTGACGACGGCACCTCGGAGCTGGCGACAGCCAGCTTTTCCATACGCGCTGTCGGGATAAACAGCTCCATAGCGTCCGTTGATCCGACCGTGGGAGTGTTCGTGGACGGCGTGTATGTGGGGCAGGTGACCTCCGTTTTGTTTGATGCCTTCGATATTGAAAGCATAGAGGTGCTGAGGGGACCGCAGGGGACGCTTTTCGGGCGGAATGTCACGGGAGGCGCCATACTGGTTAACACGAAGAAACCGGGAGACGTTCTTGAGATGTCGGTCCGCACTTCGTTTGAAGGAGGAGGGGAGAGCCTTAACAGCTATTACATGGCCACAATCGGAGGCCCGATCAGCGAGACGGTCGGCGTACAGATAAGCGCGTACACGAACCAGGATAACGGCTGGTTCAAGAATCTCCACACGGGCAAGGCCTTCGGAGAAAACGACGTACGGATGGTGCGGCCGGTGATTACGTGGAACCCGACGGATGACGTAAGCCTTGTCCTGCGCTACCAGTACGAAAATTCGAGCCGCGACGGCGCCGCGGGGCAGAACCAGCGCGACTTCAATATCCATAGTCATGATTTCGAGATCGACGAGGAAGGCTTCAAGGAGCACAGGCATCACTTTTTCTCCGCCCAGGTGGACTGGGACGTGGATTTCGGGGACGGCACCATAACCGACGTGTTCGGTTTTTACGACTCGGACGGGACCGCTTTGCTCGATGTCGATTCTTCGCCGCGGAGCGTTCTCAACATACGCGGATGGACACCCTACCGCCAGTGGAGCAACGAACTGCGCTACGCGGGCAGATTCTTCGAAAGCCTCCACGTGACGACCGGTTTTTATTACTTTACGAACGAGATAAATTATCATGACCGCCGTTATCTGATCCAGGATTATGTCGAAAGAGAATGGCCCGCCGGATCGCACTTTACCCAGGACATGGGAGGGAATTATTACGTCGATACGCTGGGCGTGTTTCTCTCTCTTGATTACGATCTCACGGACAGGGTAACGCTTACCGCGGGCACCCGCTACAGCTATGAAAAGAGAGAGGTTGAGACCGCCTCCGGCACTCTCAACACAAGCGGCCTGATAGGAAGGGAAATGCCGTGCAACGTTGCGAAGGGACCCGAATGCCCGTTTGATTTCACTGACGAGGAGACCTGGAGCAGCTGGTCGCCCAAGCTCGGCGTTGCCTACTATCTGGGCGGCGGCGAGGACTTTGAAGCGAACTTTTACGGACACTGGACCAGGGGATTCCGCTCCGGAGGCTATAATCTGCGAAACACCTATCCCTCGAACGTGGAGCTCCCGGGGCCGTACGATGAAGAAAGGATCGACACCTTCGAGGCCGGGTTGAAGATGTCAACAGGCATAGGCATCATCAACGGCGCGGTTTTCTATAACCTGATCGATGATGTGCAGAGGGTGATAACTCTTCCTTCCTTCGAGGGAGGCATAGCCCAGGTGATCCGCAACACTGCGGACGTGGAAGCCTTCGGCTTTGAAGTTGACGGACTGGTCGCCGTTACCGACGGGCTTCTTCTTCTGGGTTCCGTCGGGTACGTGGATCCCGAGTACACCAGGGTAGAAGATGACCTTAACCTGGATGGCGTTGTTGACGGAAAGGATAAGGCTTTGAAGCTTCCCAGGGCCGCGAACTGGACCTGGAGCATCGGCGCGACCCATAACGCCGGACTTGCGGGATGGGCGAAGGTGGCTTCAAGGGTAAGCTACTCGTATCGCGGCAGAACATACCTTACGGATGACAACAAGGGATATACTCCCGAGCAGAACATTGTTGACGCCGGAGTTGACGTCACTCCGACGGACAGCGGGTTTTCAGTCGGGTTTTACGGAAAGAACCTTCTTAACAAGGTCAAACACGGAAGCTATGTCGAGCTTCCCGAAACCCTGGGAATCCCCGGTTTGATAAGCGTACCCGCGGGAGGCTCGTTCGCGCCGCTCTCAAGAGGCAGAACCTACGGCGTGCAGCTGACGTACCGATACAGGTTATAGAAGAAAGAACCGCATGCGCACGTGAAGCCGTTGGGTTTTTTAAGCGGACGGAGAGACTCGCGGGATCTGAATCGATTGCGAAGAAGAGACCGCGGCCGTTTTCGCGAACCGTGAATCCCGGAACCTATGATTGACAAGGAACTGCTTGAAATTCTCGTGTGTCCCGAAACCGGAAAACCTCTTGAAGAGGCCGGCCGGGAGATTGTTGCGTTACTTAACGGACTTGTTGAGTTCGGGACTCCCGTTGACAGGTCGGGAGAGAGGGAGGTCTTCTTTGCCGCGGCGGGAAATATCTTTACCCCGAGCCCTCCCCCCCTGCTCTCCAAAAACATCCCGGCCAACTGGTGATGATCCGCATTGCTTCAAGGTTCCTTCTGGTCTCCGCTTCAAGCTTTCGACTGCTACGTATCCCGTGCTGATATCCGTAAAGATAGAGTTTAAGCATCGCCCAAAGATTATATGGGGCTGACCCGCTACGGTCCCTCTCTCTGTGTGCTTGAACCCCACAGAGCCAAGGTCAAGCGTGTCGACGTAAGCGTCAAGAGCCCGAACCCGGTGGTTCTCTCCCACGTAATCCTCAACCCTCTCAGGCAGAAACAGTCTCTGTGTACGGTCAAGGGTGGGCTTGTATCGACGTTGGTTCATTATGTGTTCCACCTCGGCATGAATGACTGATCTAATTATACCCTGGGGTAGGGGCAAACCAGCTCTCGCATTCCCGCAATGCCTTCTCGAGTCTGGGAGCTTCGCCGGATAATGCAAAACCCAGAATATCTTCACAGTCTCGGTTGTCCGGTTTTGTTTTTTTCGAATCGTATCAGTCTGACGAGCGGTCTAAAAATAATAATTAAGCAATTTCAGACAATTAAATTGAGATCGAACGGTCATATCAATTGACAATCAGATTAATGCTTGATTTAATCTTGAAAGCTAAGGGATGCAAAACCAAGAAATATCTTCACAGTCTCAAAAAAGGGGGCATTGAACAATCAAAAGGAAATTCAAATCTGGAATGAAGGGTTTTTTGCGCGTGTTTCTCGCAGTTTTACTCCTTGTGTCGCTCGGTGGCGACGGCGCGGCTGCGCAGGAAGATGACGCGGCTGCGCAGGATGTGTTCGGGGTAAGCGGCGTGCTTCTCAAGAAAATCACGGTCACCGCCCGAAAGCGGGAAGAGCTGATTCAGAACGTTCCCCTGTCAATCACCCATTTCAGTTCGGAAAAGATTGAAGCTTTGAAGGTAAACGATCTTGAAAGTCTCACGGTGCAGATGCCCAATGTGGCGCTTGACGATGCCGTTTCGGGAATGGCGCTAGCCACTTTTTCCATTCGCGGCGTCGGAATAAACGACACCATAGCGTCTGTCGACCCGGCTGTGGGGGTGTTTGTCGACGGCGTGTATCTGGGGCAGATAACTGCCGTTTTGTTTGATACCTTCGATGTTGAAAGCATAGAGGTGCTGAGGGGACCGCAGGGAACGCTTTTCGGGCGGAATGTCACTGGGGGCGCCGTACTGGTTAACACGAAGAAACCGGGAGATGTTCTTGAGATGTCGGTCCGCACTTCGTTTGAAGGGGGAGGGGAGAGCCTTAACAGCTATTACATGGCCACGATCGGAGGCCCGATCAGCGAGACTGTAGGCGCGCAGATAAGCGCTTACACGAACCAGGATAACGGCTGGTTCAAGAATCTCCACACGGGCGAGGCTTTCGGAAAAAACGACGTACGGATGGTACGGCCGGTGATTACGTGGAACCCGACGGATGACGTAAGCCTTGTTCTGCGCTACCAGTACGAAAGTTCGAGCGGCGATGGCCCCGCGGGGCAGAACCGGGGCAAGTTCGATATTGATAGTCATGATTTCAGCATTGACGAGGAAGGCTTCAGGGAGCACAGGCATCACTTTTTCTCCGCCCAGGTGGACTGGGATGTGGATTTCGGAGACGGCACCATAACCGACGTATTCGGTTTTTACGACGCGGACGGGAGCGCTATGATCGATGTTGATTCTTTGCCGCAAAACATTTTTCATCTGCGCGGATGGACACCCTACCGCCAGTGGAGCAACGAACTGCGCTACGCGGGCAGATTCTTCGAAAGCCTCCACGTGACGACCGGTTTTTATTACTTTACGAACGAGATAAGTTATCATGACCGCCGTTATCTGCTTGGAGATGCTATCGCAGGGCTTGTCGCGGGGGGATTGCTGCCTGCCGGAGCGCACTCTACCATGGACTTGGGAGGGAATTATTACGTCGATACGCTGGGTGTGTTTCTCTCTCTTGATTACGATCTAACGGATCGGGTAACGCTTACCGCGGGCACCCGTTACAGCCATGAAAAGAGAAAAGTTGAGACCGCCTCCGGCATTCTCAACCAAAGCGGCCTGACAGGAAAGATGCCGTGCAACGTTGCGAAGGGACCCGAATGCCCGTTTGATTTCACTGACGAGGAAACCTGGAACAGCTGGTCGCCCAAGCTCGGTGCTGCCTACCATATGGGCGGCGGAGAGAACTATGAAGCCAATCTTTACGGATACTGGACCAGAGGATTCCGCTCCGGCGGCTACAATGTCCGAAACACGTATGCCCCGAATGAGGAGCTCCCGGGACCGTACGATGAAGAAAGGATCGATACCTTCGAGGCCGGGTTGAAGATGTCAACAAACATAGGCATCCTGAACGGCGCGGTTTTCTATAACCTGATCGATGATGTGCAGAGGGTAATAAGTATTCCTACCACCGATGGAGGGGCCATAGCCCAGGTGATCCGCAACACCGCGGACATAAAGGCCTTCGGCTTTGAAATTGACGGTCTGGTCGCCGTTACGGATGAGCTTTTTCTTCTGGGTTCCGTCGGATACGTGGATCCCGAGTACACCAAAGTAAGAGATGACCTTAACTTTGACGGTGCCGTTGACGAAAAAGATAAAGCTTTGAAGCTTCCCAGGGCCGCGAACTGGACCTGGAACCTAGGCGCGACCCATAACAAGCTTGCGAAATGGGGAAAGATGGCTTCAAGGGTAAGCTACTCATATCGCGGCAAAACATACCTTACGGAGAACAACAGGGGATATGCTCAGGAGCAGAACATTCTTGACGCCGGAGTTGACGTCACTCCGATGGACGGCAGATTTTCAATCGGATTTTACGGAAAGAACCTTCTTGACAAGGTCAAGCACGGAAGCTATACCGAGCTTCCGCCAAACTTTGGAGAACCACCGCTTACTGTGCCATTGGGAGGTGCACTCGCGCCGCTCTCCAGAGGCAGAACCTTCGGCATGCAGCTGACGAACTTCATTTAGCAAAAAGGCACATTGCTACCGACACAGGTATCTCCAGAGATGCGGTCTTCATTGAACGAAACGCCCGCTCAACTCCGCAAAGCTTCTTGTACGCCAATACGGCTTCTTCCGCTCCGAGCTCCGATGACTCCAGGCTGGTTCGTATTATGTAGATGCCGTCAAGCCTAGCCTCCGCCTCTATCTTCCCCAGGTTGCGTGAACGGAAAAAAGCCACCTGCGAATGTGAAGCGGCCGCGTTTTTTAAGCGGACGGAGAGACTCCCGGGACCTGGACCGATTGCGGGGAAGAGACCGCGGCCGTTTTCGGACACGGTTCCCCACGGCTAGTCTTCTGTGAGAAAATCAAGCACGGCTTTATCCGCCTCGGCCTGGCACTCTCTCCAGAATCCGTGGCCGACTTCCGCAAACGCCCTCTCGGCCGCGTTCGGTATAAGTTCCGCGAGCTTTCTCGATCTCTCGGGAGGCGTGACGATGTCCCGCTCTCCATACATGACCAGGGTCCTCGCGGAGATGTCCCCGAGCCGGGCCAATACGTCGTGGTTCTCGCACGCGTAGCTCTGGTTTCTGTATCCGGCGGCCGCGTCGGGGTCGGCGGGAACTTCCCGGATTCTGCCTATCAGGGATTCGTAGTTCTCTTCGATATATTCCCTCCGGTATCCGAGAAAAAGCGCGAAAACCCATCCCGCCCCGGGTCCCGCCTTGTCCACTATGTCCCTCGCGGTTCTGATAAGCAGGTTTCCGACCTCGTCCCTGTGCCCCGAGGAGCATCCCATAACGATCCTGTCGACCTTCTCGGGGTATTTTATGCCCAGCCACTGGCATATCATTCCGCCCATCGATTTTCCGACGAAGTGGGCTTTCTCTATCCCGAGAGAGTCCAGGAGTCCCGCGGCGTCATCCGCCATCTGTTCCATCGTATAGGGATAATCGGGTTTCTCGGAACGGCCCGAGCCCCTGTTGTCAAACGCTATCACGCGGAAATGTTCCGAGTAGATGGGAACCTGCGTATCCCAGCTCTCAAGACTGCTTCCGAGACCGTGGATGAGCACGAGCGGATATCCGCTTCCGCGCTCCTTGTAATAAAGATTTATTCCGTTTGCCTTTGCGTATGGCATATAAGGTCTGCCCCGAGTTCAGCTAGTTTCTGCTCAGAAGGTACTCTTCCAGTATTACCGTGGCGGCCATCTTGTCTATTACCGTTTTTCGCTTCTTTCTTCCCATCCCGGCTTCTATCAGCGTCTGCTCCGCGGTCTTGGTGGAAAAGCTCTCGTCCCAGTATTTCACCGGAAGACCCAGGGAATTCCGGATTCGTTCGGAGAATTTCTTTATGCCTTTTGCCCTGTTTCCGAGGGAACCGTCCTGGCTGTAGGGCATCCCCACGAGGATTTCGCGGGGAGAATATCGCTCTATTATATCGCGGAGCCGCGCGAGGTCCTTCTTCTCGTTTTCCCGGCTTATGGTACAGACGCCGTTTGCCGTGATGCCCAGCTCGTCGCTTACGGCGACCCCTATAGTCCTGGTTCCTATGTCAAGCGAGACTGTTCTCCCCGAAGGTCTGTCTTGCTTTTCAGCCGGCGCTTTCATCGGGTTCCAGTTTCTCTATGACTGCCGCTCCTATGCTGTCCCCCCATACGTTTACGGTGGTGCGGAATCTGTCCAGGAACCAGTCAATCGCGAGTATTATGCCTACGCCTTCTATGGGGAGCCCGACGGCCTGCAGCACGAGCACCATGGTTACGAGCCCGGCTTCCGGTATGCCCGCGGCTCCTATGGCCGCCAGGGTGGCTGTGAGAAAGACCACGACGAGTTCGCCTCCCCCGAGGTGTATTCCGTAGCTCTGAGCGATGAATATTACGGCGACGGACTCGTAGAGAGCCGTTCCGTCCATGTTGACCGTGGCTCCGAGGGGCAGAACGAATTTCGAGATTTTCGGCGAAACCTTCGCGTTTTCCGTCACGTTGGTGATGGTAAGGGGGAGGGTGGCCGAGGATGAGGCGGTCGAAAAAGCCGTGAGAAGCGTTTCGCTCAGGTCCTTGAAGTAAGCGACCGGGTTTCTTCCGGACAGCGCCCGCAGCAGCAGCGGGAGAACCACGAACCCGTGGATAAGCAGTCCCAGAAGAACGCAGAACACGTATTTGCCCAGCTGCGTTGCGAGTCTCACCACTTCGTCCCCGCCGCCCGCTTCTCCTATCTTTCCGGCTATGAGGCCGAAAATGCCTATCGGAGTCAACGCGATTATCCAGTGGACGACCTTCATGATGGCCTTGTCCATGGATTCAAACAGGTCCAGAACCAGCTGCTTTTCCCTGTTCAGTCTCCCGAACGCTATTCCGAAAAGAAGGGACGCGATTATGATTGGAAGAATCTGGAATTCGTATGCGGATTTGAAGAGGTTCGGGGTCGACAGCTGCCGCAGGATATCGGTCACCTTGACCCCCTCCTTGCTTTTCACCGCCTCGGGCATCGCTCCCTTGATTATCTCGCTTCCTTCCCCGGGCTGCACTATCGTCACCACGGCTATTCCGATCGAAACGGCTATGGCCGTGGTTGCCGCGTAGTAGCCGATGGTCTTGAGCCCGAGAGAACCCAGGTTTCCGACTTTCATTATGCTCAGCGTGATCGACACTATTATGAGGGGGAGCACCACCATCTTGAGGGCGTTTAGGAAAAGCTCTCCGATAATCTGGGTTCCCGCGCCGAATTCGGGGAAAAACGAACCCACGGCGCCGCCCAGCAGAACGCCCGCGATTATTCCCAGAACCAGCCTGTTTTTCGATATGAAGGATTCCATGGATATTGACTCTTTTTCTTCCTAGGTTAGGTTAACTAACCATACAGATTTTTTTTGTAAAGCCTTTCGGGAGTGAAAATGAGTTTCCTGCCAAAAAGATATCCTAGTCTGCTTGTTTTGCTGTTCGTGGTTGTTTTTTCTTCAGGCTGCGCGATCGTGGCGGGCGGCGTGATCGGCGGAAGCGCGGCTGCTTATCTCAAGGGAGTCCTGAAGACCAAGGAACCCGCCTCGTTTGACAAGGTCTGGTTTGCGGTTATAGAGGTCGTGGAACAGCAGGAGCTTGAGGTAATCAGAAAAGAAAGCGGCGTGGGCAAGGCGCTTGTCGAAGCCAGGCTCCGCGATCAGGATAAAATCGTCTATGTGACCGTCAAGTACGACAAGCCCGAGATAACCAATCTGAGTATCCGAGTGGGCGTCTGGGGAAATGAGGAAGAATCAAGACGCATACTCAAGCTCATTCACGAAAAGCTCTATTAGTCTGACTTGAGTTTTCCGTGAAGTTCCATTTCAATATCAAGTTCCGTTCTGATTCCCGCTTCGTTAAGCCTCGCGTTTGCCTCCCCTATCGTCGCGCATCCGCAGACCGCCTGCGCGGGTCCTGACACCTTTTCGTAAACCACCCGGGGATCTACGTAGAAAGTCACCGTGGAACTCATGCCGAGTTCGACTTTTCTTCTGCCGTCCCTTATTGAAGTGGCGCTGAAAACTCCTTTTGCGTATTCAACGGGTCCTCTGCTCGCCTCGGTGGGTATTACGCTTATCGCCTTCTCCATTAATTCCAGTGTGCCTGCGGATATGCCCCAGCTCCCGAGAATTCCGCCGTTGCGCGCTATGATGCCGAAGGACCTCTCGAGTTCCTCCCCGGAGAGCTCCCCGTCGCTCCCGAATCCGAACACTCCCATTACGGTGGGCATCCGGAAACTCTGTCTGTAAAGCGCCGCGGTCATTATGGCGTCGGCAAGCGGACTCATGAGTCCCTCTTCGTCTCCCCGCCCGAGCACGTCTCCCCCGACGTCTATTCCCACCACCAGGTCCGCGCCGAGCTTCCCGGCGGCATCCGTTATTCCCTCAAAAACCTTCTCCGGCCCGTAGCTTATATCGACAAGAAGCGTTTCCTCTCCGAGGACTTCTGCCATGCCCGCCTCGGCGAATCTCGCCCCGCCCCGGGTGGCGGAATCCTTGTTGCATCTCCATACCACGTCGTTTATCTCGCGGACGTTGCGTGATTCTTCAAGTTTTCTGGGCCCCGGATCGGGGTCTATTGTGAAACGCTCCCAGCTGAGCCCCCCCAGAACGCATCGCGTTCCGTTCATCTCGAGCAGGTTTGCCGTCGGAAGGGTACCGACTATATCGCCTCCGCCTCCTATTCCGAGCAGGATGGCCTTTTTCGAATTTCTGAGGATTTTCTCAAGCATGCTGATTGATCCGCGGCGGTGATTACTAATATCCGTTCTGGCGCAATGATCAAGAAGGCCCCCCGGAGCGATGAGTGTACCGGGGTCTTTATGGAATATCGATTTCCGGCTATATTAGTTCCCTCTGTTCTGCGGCTTCTTATGAAGATAATAAATGGCTGGAAACACTTAAAAGGGGTGCACTGCGGTTCCGCGGCGCTGAGGGATATATGCCTTTACTACGGGCGCGACCTCTCGGAGCAGATGTGTTTCGGGCTGGGAGCCGGGCTCGGTTTTTACTACTCCCGCGAGGAGGGAATGAACCCGAGCAGGATCATACAGCCTCGCGGTCCCCTGATGGAAATTAATTTCCTGAGGAATTTCGGCGTTGATATCACCGACTGGGAGTGCGAGGACGACAACGAGCGGGCCTCGGCCGACCTCAGGGAGTCTGTTGACAGGGACGTTCCGGTGCTGATACAGGCCGATATCCGCTACCTTGAGTATTTTGACTCCAGGACCCATTTCCCCGGGCACATAATAGCGGTATGCGGATACGACGACTCCGAATCGGTTTTTTACGTGGCGGACAATTCGTTTGAAGATATCCAGACTGTCTCTTTTGAGAACATGGCGAAAGCGAGAAGCTCAAAAGCAAGGCCGTACCCCCTTTCCAACAACCGTGTTGAAGTGAAGTCTCTTGAAGACGGCTTCGATGCCGGGGAGATGATTCTCGGCGCCGTGAGAAAAAACGCCGAGATGATGCTTGAAGGCAGAACCACCCTGAGGGGGACTTCAGGCGTTGAGACTATAAGAAAATGGGCCGGGGATCTTCCCGGCTGGAAGGACCTTGCCGACTGGAAGTGGGCCTCCAGGTTCACTTACCAGGTCATATGCAGAAGAGGGGTCTGCGGAGCCGCTTTCAGGTGGTTTTACAGGGATTTTCTCGAGGAGGTCTCCCCGGTGCTTTCCCCTTTTTACGGGACGGGCCTTCCCGGCGAGATGAACGGCATCGGTCAGAAGTGGCGCGACATCGGAATGCTTTTCAAGGAGATAAGCGAGAGCGATTCATGCGGAGGGGGATTCGACCGGGCCTCGGAACTTGCTTTTGACATATATGATCTTGAAAGGCGGTATTTCTGTTCCGTGCTTGAAAACTTCCCCGCTGTCTCCGAGGCGGGGGAGGTGAATCGGAGCGGGTGAGCGTTGCGCGGGCATCTGAAAAACCTCCGCGCGATATCGCCCGGGAACTATGAATTTCCAGGGAGTTGCGCTTTCGCGGCAATGGGGATATTGCCAAAAAATAAGGTATCCTGTTAAGTTACGTGAAATTAATTTAGGAATTTACTATGTTTTTGGTTGTTTTGAGAAAGTATTCCTGGGTCGTAAACGTCCTGCTGATAGTCGCCATCGCGTACTCGGTCTCGGCCATGATCAACAACGTCCTGCGCGACAAGATAGAGTCCGACAAGGGCGGCCTGACGGGCGAACACGTCTACAAGGAGAAGTACGGACGGGTCAAGAGTCCCTATCGTTCAAGGGAGTACTACGACTCCATACTGAAAACGAACCTGTTCGGAGTTGGAGGGTATGCCGGAGGGATGGAGGCGGGTGATCTCCCGGAAGTTTTCGAGGGGGAAATTACCCCGAAAACTTCCCTCAAGCTTGAACTTCTCGGAACTTTCATGCTCGGAAGCCGCGCCGGTTCTGCGGCCGACAGGAGCATCGCCGTGATAAAGAGTATGGAAAATCGCAAAATAAAGGGTTATTCTGAAGGGCAGCTGGTTGATCTTGTAACATTCGAAAAAGTTGAGGTGGTGAAAATAGACGACTGCGAGGTAACTATACGCAGAGCGGGAGGTCCGGAGCTGATTAGCTGCGGAAACGAGTTTGAATCCGTTTTCGCGAAAAGCCCTTCGGGCTCTTCAGGAAGGAACAGGACTTCTGTCAAGCCGAGGAAGCCGTCGGCCTCGGGGGTCAGCAAAGTCAGCGAGGGAGTGTACCAGATAGAGAGAAGGATGTTTGACGAACTGCTCGCCGAACCCAGCAGCCTGATAACCGAGGCCAGGATCGTGCCGCGCAATGACGGCATCAAGATTTTCGGAGTGAAAAGCCGCAGCGTGTTTTATAAAATGGGTCTTAGAAACGGGGATGTGGTTCACCAGATAAATGAAGTTGCCTTAAACGACGTGCAGAACGCTCTTTCGCTTTTTACCGACTTGAGGGGCCAGAGCGAGTTTACCGTTGATTTCACGAGAAGAGGTACGAGAAAGAGCAACCGGTACACGGTTTACTAGGCCTAATGCGAAAAATTCAGTTTCTTCAAGGTTAAAACAGGTTATGAGATATTTTCTGAATAAAAATTTTTTCCCGGTTCTGTCCGCGGTTCTCGTTTTTTCCGCTTCAGTTCTCTCCTCCCCGCCGGCTTCCGCGGAGAAGTCCGAGCCGCTTCCGGATCTTACGAGGGCCAAGGTCGTTGTCGCCCCGGGCACAAGGCTTGAAAAAACGAACGGAGAGAACAAACCCGGGGAGGTTCCGTCCGGGAAACCCGCTGACATTGCCGAGGAGGCCGCGAAGCTGCTGGCCGAGGAGGCCGCGAAGGAGCCGGGCAAGGGAGACTTGAGGCCTCTCGGAAAAGACGCGGTGAAAGTTTCGGGCAACGAGACCCTGGAAGGCCTGGTTGAGGATCCCGGCCTGCCGCTTGAGGGAGTCGCGGCCAAAGAGGAACCCAAAGCGCGCAAGCCTGACCAGGCGCGGCCCGCGGCCGCCGGGAGTTCGGGCGAACAGCCGGCTGCGTCTGAAACCGGGGAGACAGCAGCGGTCTCTGGCGATGGAACTCCCGGTGAAGAGGGCGAGCAGATTCCCGAGGACGGGGGAATGGTCAACCTTCGCTCCAACATGACGCTTAACGAGATGGTGAAGACCATAAGCGAGATCACCTCCGAGGTTTATCTCCTGAGTGACAAGATCAGGGACAAGAACCTGACGATTATCACCCCCGAGGGCGGTTTCGAGAGGGAGAACGCGTTCAGAATTTTTGAAATACTGCTTGATATGAACGGCTATTCGGTTGTGAGCGCCGAGGGAGTCAACAAGGTCGTTCCGAAAAAAGGGATAAAGTCAGAGAGCATACCGTTAAGACTGGATTTCGACCCCGGAGAGTCTTCCCAGAAATACGTGATGAAGCTGATAAAGCTCAAGAGCGTGAAAGCCAAGGGAATCTCCAACGTCCTTAGGTCCCTGGTCAGCAGGGAAGGGTTTATGAAGGCCTACGAACCGTCGAATACGCTGGTGGTGATTGACAACGAACAGAACGTTAACAGGATAGCCGAAGTGGTTGCGAATCTTGATTACGAGAAGAAAATAGAGTTCGTCAGAGTGCATAACACAAACTCGGCCAACGTAATTTTCAAGCTGCTCGAGATATTCAACCCCAAGGACTCCAAGACCAAGAAGCAGTCAAAGGGCAAGGATGACGGTTTCATATCCGGAAGCTCCGATCTCCTCGGGTTCAAGGTGATAAACGACGAGAGGACAAATTCCATAGTGGTGATTGCCGATCCGAGGGATCTTCCCCTGATAAAGGAGACGATCGCCGTTTTGGACATCGAGAGCGAGCACGCGGAACAGGACGTCTACGTTATACCGGTTAAAAACGCCGACGCCGAGCAGATAATCGAAGTTCTGGGGAATCTGTTCGCAGAGGGGAAAGGGGGCGCGGTGTCTTCTTCAGCCTCCTACCGGTCCCAGGCGCAGCAGTCCCGCAGAACCGTCCAGACTTCAAGCCGTCTCGGAGAGGGCAGCCTGGGCGGCAGGGGAGAAGTCGGCGGTCTGGGTTCCCAGGGCGGAAACATCCAGAGGGGAGGGAGCGAGCAGGTCGGCGGCTCCGTCATGGTGTCTTCGGGCGACGGGCTTAAGATAACTTCTGACCCGGCGACCAATTCCATTATAGTGATCGGCTCTCTCACGCAGTACAAGATGGTCAAGCAGATAGTGGACAAGCTTGACGTAAGGAGAAGGCAGGTGTTCGTGGAGGCTGCCATACTCGAGGTGGGCCTCGACAACCTTAACGCGCTGGGAACCAATTTCGGTCTCGGCGTCACAATCGAAGGGGACAACCTCGGTTTCGTCGGACAGCAGCTGCCGGGCATCCCGAGCCTTCTCGGAGTCGCGGCCGACCCCGCGATTGCGACGACTTCCATAGGCAGTCTTTCGGGTCTCTTTCTCGGAGTAGTGGGGGAGGAAGTTGATCCCGACGGTTCGGGCCCGCTTCCGTCTCTTCCCTCGTTCTCCGCCGTGTTCCAGGCGCTGAGTTCCGTAACCGACGTCAATGTTCTTTCAACTCCGAGCATCATTACGACCGACAACGAGCCGGCCGAAATAGTGGTGGCCGACGTAATACCGTTTCCGATGGGCAGCACCGTGGGAACAAGCGGCGTGACGGTCCAGACGATCGAGAGGCTGCCGGTAGGAATAAGGCTCAGCATCACCCCCCAGATAAGCGAGGGAGAATACCTTAACCTTGACATAGTGACCGAGGTCTCCTCTACCCGCGAGGCGCCCGCCGGGCTCAACACCGCCCAGTTCGGCATCGCGACTACGACAAGAAGCGCCGATTCGTCGGTTATAGTCAAAAACGGGCAGACCCTCGTCATAGGAGGGCTGGTTCAGGACAGAGAAGAGGTGCTTCACAACAAAACGCCCCTGCTCGGGGATATTCCGCTGATTGGAAACCTGTTCAGGTTCAAGCGCAATCAGAGCAGAAAGCTTAACCTTATGATACTTCTTACCCCGCGGATAGTTGAGACGGAAAGCGATATGAAGCAGCTGCTTATGGATCACCAGAGAAGAAAGACCTTGCTTCACAGAAGGGATCTGAATACGCTTGAGTAGGGAATTTTAGAAAATGAAGGCTCTTGACGAAATAATAGGCCGCCGTTACCCCGAGGTCATGGGGAGGATTGAAGAGCTTAAAGGGAAAAACGGCCGGAACACAGAAGACATACTGCTCAAAACCGACGTGCTCAAGGACTCCCCCGCTCTTGACGTTCTTTCCGAGTTCTACGGAGTCGAGAAAATCGAATCGATTCCCGAAGACGATATAGATCATGAACTGATAAAGCAGTTTCCGATCAGCTTCGCGAAAAGATTCAGAATACTCCCAATAAACAAGGACAACGGAACGCTCAAAGTCGTATTCGCCCCGCCCCAGGAACTCTACGCCCTTGACGAGATCCGCTCCCGCTTTAACTGCTCGCTTGAAACTTACATTGCCCTTGAGCGCGTGCTGACCGACAGCATCAACAGGGTTTACGAGCAGGGCAAGGACGTCGTGTCGGAAGATATAGACGAAGGTTCGGGACTCTCCGACATGGAGTTCACCGAGCCTCAGGACCTGATCGAGGCCGAAGACGAGGCCCCGATCATAAAATTCATAAACACGCTTCTTTTTCAGGCGGTAAGGGAGCACGCGAGCGATATTCACATAGAGTGTTTCGAGAAGGAAGTGCTGGTGCGGTTCAGGAAGGACGGCATTCTGCACGACGTGACGAAAGTTCCGAAGACGGTGCAGTCCTCGGTGATCTCGCGCGTGAAGATCATGTCCGAACTTGATATAGCCGAGAGAAGAAAGCCTCAGGACGGAAGCATAAGGCTCAAGATCGGGGGAAGGGATATCGACGTGAGGGTCTCTACGGTTCCCACCTCGTGGGGAGAGAGCGTGGTGATGAGGCTGCTTTACAGGTCCTCGGTTCTGATGAGCTTCGAGGATCTGGGTCTTGAGGGAAAAAAGCTCGAAACCGTGGAATCTCTCATCAAGCGTCCCCACGGGATCATTCTCGTTACGGGACCCACGGGAAGCGGAAAGACGACAAGCCTCTACGCCGCCCTGCAGAGAATCAATCTTCCCGACAAGAAGATAATCACCATAGAGGACCCGGTTGAATACCAGATACAGGGAATTAACCAGATCCAGGTCAACGCCAAGGTCGATCTCACGTTCGCAAACGGACTTCGCTCAATACTCAGGCAGGATCCCGACGTCATACTGGTAGGGGAGATAAGGGACAGGGAAACCGCCGATATCTCCATGAACGCCTCGCTCACCGGGCATCTCGTGTTCTCGACGCTGCATACAAATGACTCGGTAAGCGCCGTGACCAGGCTTGCCGACATGGGCGTGGAGTCCTTTCTCATAGCCTCCACCCTCTCGGCGGTGATAGCCCAGAGGCTTGTCAGGATTCTCTGCACGCGGTGCAGGGAGCAGTACGTGCCGATTGATGAGGAGATCAGCCGCATAGGGCTTGCCCGCGAGGCCTGTCCGGAAGGAAGGATATACAGGGCCGGGGGGTGCCAGGAGTGCATGGAGTCGGGGTTCTCGGGGAGAATAGCGATTTTCGAGATACTGATTATCGACGATGAACTTAAAAACACTATTCTCACGCACCCGGATTCCGCGACGCTTAAGGAAACGGCCCTGGGAAACGGACTGGTTACTCTCAGGATGGACGGTGCCGACAAGGTCGCGAAAGGCATAACGTCAATTGACGAAGTGCTCAGGGTTACGGAAGAGGAGCTGGCGGAGAGCTAGGCCGCGGCTGTCTTCAGCGCCGGTGTTTCAGATGCCTGTTTATAACTATAAAGCCATTAACGACAAGGGCGAATCGGTAAAGGGAGTCGTCAGCGCGGAATCGGTCAAGGCCGCGAGCGACAGGCTCAGGAAAGGCGGCATCTACCTTTCCTCCATAAAGGAGGCGAGCGGGTCCCGCCGCTCGTCGGTAAGCCTTCCGTGGAGCAGGGTGAGCGTCTCGGAGCTTGCCGTCATGACAAGACAGTTCTCAACCCTGATTTCATCGGGTCTTCCTCTCGAGACGTCGCTTGTGGCTCTCTACGAGCAGACCGACGACCAGAAGCTCAAGGGGATTCTCTCCCAGGTGCGAAGCCGGGTGAGCGAGGGCAGTTCTCTTCACGCCGCGCTTGAGGAGCACGAGGAAGCTTTCTCCGACCTTTACGTGAGCATGGTCCGCGCCGGCGAGGCCAGCGGCACGCTTGACGTCGTGCTCGACCGTCTTGCGGATTTCCTCGAAAAGCAGCTCGAGCTGACTTCGAAGATCAGGGGCGCCATGGTATATCCGGCGATAATGTTTGTCGTCGGGCTCGGGGTGCTGGTTTTCATGATGACTTTCGTAATTCCCAAGGTCGCCAACATATTCGAGGCCAGCAACAAGGCCCTGCCGCTTGTCACCGTGGTTCTTATAGGCGCGAGCGATTTTCTCAGGGAGAATTTTGTCCTTCTGCTGGTTTTCCTGGCCGTCGTGTTATTCTTTGGACACAGGTACGTAAAAACTCCTTCGGGAAAGAAGGTCTACGACAGGTTCTACCTGAGGATTCCGGTGTTCGGGAAAATGTCTTCAAAAGTGATGATCTCCCGTTTCACGAGGACGCTTTCCACGCTGCTTTCAAGCGGCATTCCTCTCCTTGAATCCATCAGGGTGAGCGAATCGGTTATGGGAAACAGTCTTTATATTGACAATATAAGGAATGTGCGGGTCAAGGTCGCGGAGGGGGCGGCGTTCGGAGGCTGTCTCGGACAGACCGGGATTTTTCCTCCCCTGATGGTGAGAATGGTATCTGTGGGCGAGGAGGCGGGTAAAATGGAAGTCATGCTGTCGAAAGTGGCCGACATGTATGATACCGAGGTCGACGGCATGCTTGCCACGCTGACTTCCCTTCTTGAACCGGTAATGATACTTATTATGGGCGTCGTGATGGGTTTTATAGTTTTTGCTATACTTTTACCCGTGTTGAATCTAACTTCTGTAATAGGCTGAACAGGGAGGTAGAAAAAAATGAGATCCCAGACGGGATTCACTCTGATTGAAATTATGGTGGTCGTGCTTATCATAGCGGGGCTTGCCTACATAGTGGGAACGAACGTGATAGGTCAGGGGGAGAGGGCGAAGGAGAAACAGGCCATGATTCAGATCAAGCAGTTTGAGCAGGCCCTCCAGCTGTTTAAGTTCGATAACGGTTTTTATCCTGAAACCCAGCAGGGGCTGCGGGTTCTGGTCGAACCGGTGACAGTGGGCAGGGAGGCCAGCAGGTGGAGACGTTATCTTGAATCCGCCAGCGTGCCGCTTGATCCCTGGGGGAACGAGTTTGTGTATTTCGGGGCCGACCAGACCGAGGACGGACTGTACTACATAAGATCCAACGGTCCGGACGGGGTAGGAAATTCAGACGATGATCTGTCCAGCAGAGACAGATGAGAAGAAAATCCGCCGGTTTTACCTTAATTGAACTCATCGTGGTAGTTTTCCTGCTCGGAGCTTTTTTCTCCGTGGCCATGCCCAGAGTCCTCAGAACGGATGACATGAACCTTCGCAGCGCTTCAAGAGGGCTTGTCACTACGATAAGGTATCTTTACAGCAAGGCCGTTTTTGAAAAACGGATATACAAGCTTTCTTTCGATATGGATACCGGGGAGTACTGGGCGGAATTTATTGACGGAAACCAGTTCCGCCCGGGGGAGGACTCCGCGTCCATGGTCAGAAAACTTCCCGGCGGGGTTTTCTTCAACGATGTACAGACGGAGCGGACCCAGGGGAAGATTGCTTCCGGAAGAGACGCGTTTATACTTTTTCTGCCTACGGGGATTGTTGACTCGTCGGTTATTCACCTGCGGGCCGGCAGGGACAATTTCTTCACGCTCTCCACGAACCCCTACACAGGGGCCACCAAGGTTTTTGACGAGTACGTCGAATTTAACAGCCGGTTTGAGAACCTGGCGGAGCGGTAGGGAGAAGACTGCATGAGGGTCTCGAAAAACAGCGGCGGGTTCACGCTGCTTGAAGTCATGGTTGCCGTGGGGCTGCTTGCCTTCGCGATGGTGTCGATACTCGGCATTGTAAGTCACAATATAAATCTCGCCATAAGGTCCACCAACTACCTGACAGCCACGAGCCTGGCCGACGACATAGCTTCGCGGATTGACGCTGAAGGAATCCCGTCGGACTCGGAGAGAAGCGGGAAATTCGAGAATTATCCCGGTTTTGAGTGGTATGTCGCGGTTTCCCCTTTCAATCTGCCCCAGTTCGAAGCGAAAATGAACATTGTCAGTGTTATTGTAACTTGGGACGGCGGGGAGGAGAGCTATGAAATCATATTTGTCGATTCGGGATGACAAAAGCGGTTTCACCCTTATAGAGGTTCTTATCGTCGTTACCATAACGGTCATCGTGCTCACGATGCTCTATGGTTCCTTTTCCCAGCTCATAACGGCCAAACGCAGGGTGGAGACGGAAAACGAGCTGCTTCAGGAAGCGAACACCATCCTGCTTAAGATGCGCCACGACCTGGTGAACGCCTTTCCCAGGGGGAATATCAATTCCGGGGTTTCTTCCCGCTCCGCGTACAGTTACTTTACCGGGAGTCTCGAAGGGGATAACAGCAGAATAGCATTCACCTCTTTTGCGAAGGATCCCACGCATTATTCCACCCAGTCCGGCCAGAGCGAGATTTCCTACTACCTAGTTCCGCTCCGCGGCGAGCGCGAAGATATGTTCGCTCTTATGAGGAAGGATAATTACTGGATCGGAAACGATGAGGCCGGAGCCATGTATCCGATTTCGGAAAGGGTGCTGAGCTTCAGAGTGAATTTCCTTTCCGCACGATCCCCGGCCCTAGCTGGCGAGCAGAAGGTGTGGGAGTGGAATTCGTCAGTAATGCGGGGATTTCCCAGGGCGGTTCAGGTCCAGATAATTCTTTCGGGGGACGGGGGCCAGGAGGAGGCCTATTCCATGATTGTAGCTATACCGGTGGCTGACTGAATGCGCAGAGCGGATCCGAAAACAGGGCAGAGGGGAATAATACTTGTTATCGTTGTCATAACGATTGCGATACTTTCCACGATCGTGGTTGATTTCATATACTCGACCCGCGTGAGTTACGAAATTTCCGCGAACAGCTCAGGCGATGTCCAGGCAAGACATATTGCGAAATCAGGGATAAGAGTCGTGCGGGGGGTGCTGAGAAAGAGAACGCCCGAGGACCTGTCCCTGCAAAAGGGAATGCTCGGACAGGCGATAAGTTCGGAAAACGGTGCCGACGGCTGGAAGCTTTCCATCACCTCTTTTCCCATCGGAGAAGGAAACATATCGCTTCAGGTCACAGACGAGAGATCGAAAGTCAATCTCAACGCCCTTGTGGACCAGAGATCGGGCCGGGTGGATTTTCAGGTCCGAACGCAGCTGAATGAACTTTTCCGCTTTCTCGGAGTGGAAACGGAGAAGGCCGACCTCTTCGTGGCAAGTCTGGTGAACTGGCTTGACGGGGCGGCGCCGGGCAGCGGAAACGACCAGGATCCCGATGGAGCCGGCGGGGACCATTACGCAGAACTTGAGAATCCTTATTATATCAAGGACGGACCGCTTGACAGCGTTGAGGAAATTAGGATGATTGAGGGGATGGATAAGAATTTCTTTTCCAGTGTCAAAGACTATCTCACCGTGTATCCTGAGGACAAGAAGGTGAATTTCAGCACCGCTTCAAAAACAGTGATAATGGCTACCATTAAGGCCGCGGGGGTCTCGGTCAACGAGAGACAGAACGATCCCCGGGAGATGAAAGACAGCGTAGTCGGGAGAATGGCCAATGAGATAATCACTCGCAGGAGCACCAAGAGAGTAATATCCGCCGGCCAGACCAATAAAATCCTGAAGGAAGTGGATTCCAGCCTGAAGATAAGCTCCGGTATTTCGGGAGTGGTTCTCAAGGGTGGAAAAAGCGATGTCTACACCGCTGTTTCCACGGGCATTGTAGGAGAGCAGATTCCGGTTACAAAACAGGTTCGGGCCGTTATCCGTAAAGACCTGAAGAAGAAAAATTCGTATCCGACCGTGGCGTCCTGGAGAGAAAGATAAGAGCCGAAGTGGCGGAATAGGCAGACGCGCAGGATTCAGGATCCTGTGGGCATTGCGCCCGTGGGGGTTCGACTCCCCCCTTCGGCACCACACCTTGCGGCGCCTGAACCGGCAGATCGCTTGAAAAGCGGAAAGCGGCTGAATAATTCTGCTGCGAAGCGGCGCAGGCGAAGCGGGACAGATCCGGTTTTTCCTGTTCAGAAAAGCCGGCTTTTCATGTCAGGTCGACAAACGGGTTGTAGGCAATTTCCCAGAGATGGCCGTCGGGATCCTCAAAGTACCCCGAGTAGCCGCCCCAGAACGCGTCCTGCGGTTCCTTTATAATTCTGGCGCCCGCGCGGCGCGCCTCCTCTATTACTTTGCGCACTTCTTCTTTGCTGGGTTCGTTATGCGCGATTGTAACGCCGGAAAATCCGCTTCCTTCCGCCGAGACGGTTACATCTTCAGCCAGCCTGTCTTTCGGATACAGGGACAGCAGTACGCCGTTCATGTCGTAGAAGGTGATCGTGTCGGATGATTCCTTCCCGGGTATCAGGCCCATTCCCTGCTCATAAAACTTTTTCGCCGTTGCCATGTCGGCGACTCCCAGGGTGACGATTGCCAGTTTTGGTTTCATGCCGGGATTCTGTAAATGGTATGGTTTGTCAGAAACAAAAAAAGGGGGCGCCCTGATTAAAGAGCCCTCCCCCTTGTATTATCTTGTCTTTTTCCTGCTTACACGTCGTAATAAAGCATGAACTCATACGGCACGGGTCTCAGCCTGATCGGGTTGATTTCGTTTTCCGTTTTGTAGTCGATCCATGTCTCTATCACGTCCTCCGTGAACACGTCTCCTTTGAGCAGAAACTCGTGGTCGTCTTCAAGAGCCTTGACGGCTTCCTCAAGTGAACCCGGTACGGAGGGGATGTCGCTCAGCTCCTCGGGTCCCAGCGCGTATATGTCCTTGTCCAGCGGGTCTCCCGGCTTGATCTTGTTTTCGATTCCGTCAAGTCCGGCCATCAGCAGAGCGGAAAACGTCAGGTAGCCGTTGCATGAGGGATCCGGGAACCTGGTTTCTATCCTCTTTGCCTTGGGGCTTGGAGAATACATGGGAATCCTTACCGCTGCGCTTCTGTTCCTCGCCGAGTAGGCAAGGTTGACGGGAGCTTCAAACCCGGGAACGAGCCTTCTGTATGAATTCGTTATCGGGTTGCTGAACGCGCATATGGCCCTCGCGTGCTTCAATACTCCGCCCACGTAATGCATCGCGAGGTCGCTCAGCCCCGCGTACCCCTTTCCCGCGAAAAGAGGCTTCCCGTTTTTCCACAGGGACTGATGAATGTGCATTCCGGAACCGTTATCGTCAAAGACGGGTTTCGGCATGAAAGTGGCCGTTTTCCCGTGTTCCCGGGCAACGTTCTTTACCACGTACTTGTACCATTTCATGTTGTCTCCCATGTCTACAAGCGGCGCGAAACGCATGTCGATCTCGGCCTGCCCCGATGTTGCGACCTCATGGTGATGGGCTTCAACGGAAATGCCGAGGCTCAGAAGCGTGCTCACCATTTCGGAGCGTATGTCGTGCATGCTGTCTGAAGGAGGCGTCGGGAAGTAGCCTTCCTTGTGCCTGAGCTTGTGACCGAGGTTCGGCTGCTCGTCGACCCCGGAGTTCCAGATGCCTTCCTCTGAATCTATGAAGTAATATCCGGCGCGGGGACTCTGGTCGTACCTGACGTCGTCAAGAATGAAGAATTCCAGTTCCGGACCGAAAAAGGCGGTGTCCGCGACTTTCGTGCCCTGCATGAAGGAAATAGCTTTTCTCGCTATGTTTCTCGGGTCTCTCGTGTAGGGTTCCCTCGTTATGGGATCTTCGATATTACATATTATGACGAGAGTTGGGGCCTGCATGAAAGGGTCGACCTTGCAGGTGGTGGGATCCGGCATAATGAGCATGTCGCTCGTGTTGATCGCCTGCCATCCCCTGATGCTTGAACCGTCAAAACCAAGGCCATTCTCAAAGAATGACTTGTCAACTTCCTCCGCCGGCACGGTGAAGTGCTGCCACATTCCTATAAAATCAAGAAACCTGAGATCAACGAACTCGATCTCGTAATCTTTTATGAACTTTATTACTTCAGCCGGCTTCTTTGGAAAAGCGGGCTGACCCGACTTGGTAGCCATGATTAATGATCCTCCTTGATGCGATTGTTTCCAGAGAAAAGTTTTCTGATGCGAGCGCTAATTATATAGCATCCTCGCCTCTTTCTCCAGTTCTGATTCTTATTACGTCTTCGGCCGGGAAGAGGAATATCTTTCCGTCTCCTATCTTGCCGGTTTTCGCGCTTTCCCTTATGGTCTCGATTACCTTGGAGACCATATCGTCGGAAACCACTATTTCCAGCTTTATCTTAGGGAGAAAGTCGATGACGTATTCTGCGCCCCTGTAAAGTTCCGTATGACCTTTCTGACGGCCGAACCCCTTTACCTCGACAACTGTCAGACCCTGAATTCCTATCTCCCTGAGAGCCTCCTTCACATCCTCCAGTTTGAACGGTTTGATAATGGCCTCTATCTTCTTCATGGTGGTAAAATCCTCCTACGCGTGTTATTCAACTACAGTAAAGTATCAAGAAATATACCATTTCTTTTGTTTCCAAGTGAACCGGTTCTTAAAATAGGGACATAGAATAACCGTTTCTTTCGCTAAGGGGAAGTTTTTCGTTTCTATAACTAACTTCTATAATTAAATATTTTCGGAATCTGAAGGCGGCCCGATTTATATTTCTGTTCGTAAAAAAATCTCTTTCTTCCCCAGACGGCATCTCGGGTTTTTCCGACGATGCACGTTTATTGTGCATGGAATCTTAAAATTTAAACATTTACCCCGTGATGGCGTTAAGGTTATAAGGGCAGTTGCAAGGCAGAGAATTTATGAAAACCGGGTATCCGGCCGGGCGTTTCTGCACAAGGGTAGGACGCTGGTTTTCCCGTTTGTATTCGGACCGTCCGTATTTAGGCCTGCTGGCAATCCTGTTCCAGCGATATCAGTCCTGGGTGGTGCAGGTGGCCTTCAATTAGCCGGTTAGACATACTTGTCCGAGCTGTGCTCACGCCCAAAGCAAGCGTCGTTCCAGCAGCCCCCGCATATTCCGCCGCCCGTCTGCGACCATCAGCACGAAGACATTGTCACCGGTTACCCGGTAAATAATCCGGTAAGGCTTGAAGAAAACCTCGCGGTATTCCCGGATACCCATATCCAGCAATTCCTTCGGATGGTTTCCGTGCCGGGGGTATTCCGAAAGATTGTCAAACACTGCTTCAATTCGCTCCAGCACATGATCTGCGCTGCCCGGTGAGTCGTGTCGCTCGATGTAATCGTAAATTTCCTCAAGGTCGCGCACAGCGTCGTCGGTCAACTGAACCAGGAAGGGCATCAGCGAGCCCGCTGCCGCTCTTCTCGAAGCCGTGCTATTGCGTCGGCTGCGGGCTGCACCCGCCCCGCTTCGATCTGGCGATCTCCCAGCGCAAGCACCTTGAGCAGTGCGATCGTTTCCTGCATCTGCTCGTAACTGTCGATATCCTGTATGACCGCCTTGGCTTCACCGTTCTGGGTAATGATCAGAGGTTCTCCTCTATCCCCGAGCGAACGAACGATCTCCGCAGCGTGGGCCTTGAGGTAACTGATCGGTTTGATCCGGCTGGACAGTTTCATGGTCATCTCCTTTTCGGACTAAATATAGTCATAAATCAGTCAGGTTGCAAGGTGTAAGAGCAGGATATCTGTGAAAACCGGTATTTAGGTGCTTGTTTCGGTACAAGGGAAGGTCGATATCCCTGTTTCGCATTTTTTTGGGAAAAAATGGGCGGGGTTTTTCCGCAAAGCCACCGAAACCGGAACGAGCGCCGTTAAAACCAGATTGAGCATCGTACCTTGCGGTACGTCCTCAGTTCCCTCGATCATACATCCGCCACTGCTCCCGCCGCTCTCTGATCCGGGGGTTGCTCTCGGTTCTATTGAGTTATCACCTTGGTGGCGAAGAAGCTGCCGACAAAAACGCTTCGGCTTCCATCCGGGTGAGTCCATTGTGCTCCTACGGTTCCGGCGACAAGACGATCTGAAAACTTGCCGCCCCAGTTGCCTTGATTGTCAAGGGTTTCAAAGTTGATTCCAAGCCCTTCATCACCTATGACGATTGCAATGTTCGTACCTTGGAACATTCCTTGTCGAATTGGAACTGGGGCAAGCTTGAGAGACGCAAGGCTTAAGTTGGTATAGAGTTCGTTCCGGTTTCCGCTTGGATTCACCGTGATTCCAGTGGTTTCCTGGTTTTCAACGCACCCAAGACATCCTTCTATAGTTCCTTTTGCGAAATTAGCTTTGAGTGCGATTATGCCGGTAAACTCCCCTGCTTCCTTTAGCCCATCTACAAGGAGGGGGTTAAGCGACTCCCATGCCGGCCCATAGAAAGACGTGTACATACCCGACGCGTAACCCCGGTAGATCATTGTCCCTGTTGTTGGCAGCTCGGAAGTTTCAGAAAGCTCAGGACTATGAACAAATGCTCCTATATCCGCATTCGTAACTGATCCCCCGGCAAGATCTCCATCCAGGCGCATCCAGTAACCGTTTGTCAGAAAATCTTCCAGATCCTCGTTATGCCAGCTGGCTGTAATATTGCCAACCCAGGTGCGAGCTTCCGTAGAATCAAATAACGACCAGTTACTTAAATGATGACGGCGAATCGGCGGAATCGGCAACGGACGTCTAAGCAACGGGTTTTTCACCGATTGTTCAATCGAGTCAAAAATCAGATGTTTGCCATCTTCATCAGTAAGCGTCAGCTTGACGCTGGGATTCCTGATCTCTAAACGGGTGAAAGGGGTGGAAACATCCAGAATAGCATTATCAGAAGATTTGAAGATGCTGGTCCCGGTAAAGCGTGGAGCAGCAGCTACAACTCGCGCTCCCGCCATTTCCACAACTTCATGATGCGCAATACGTGCATCGTTGAGCAGAGAGAAATCAGTTTGAACCGGAATAGTCTGAACAATGTTCTTTACGTCGTTCTTCTCTATTATTTGGCAAGCAGCAACCATAAAAGCGATTGCAGAAATGCAGATAAATCGTGTAATCATTATGTATCCATCTTTAAACTTCTACTTTGATGAAATTAACCAAACCATTTTCACTTTATCCCCCCCCCCCGTTTGTCAAGCTTTGGTTTTCAATTTTTGTTTATTTCAACTAATCCCGGCACTACCTATCTAATCTGGAGTTTTCTGAACCTAAGCGGAGTTCCTTAATATGCGGTCCGAACAGTAGATGATGACGACTTTAGTACAAGTTCGTAATTGATTTTGAAGATTGTTGATGATATTTTTCCCGAATGATCGAACAGAAACTTGACTACGATTTCAAAGACCCGTCTCTGCTTGAAACGGCGCTTACTCACAGCTCATACGCAAACGAGTTCTCGTGCCCCAGTAACGAGAGACTTGAGTTTCTCGGAGACGCGCTTCTCGGATGCGTGGTGAGCGTGCTTCTTTACGAAAAATACCCTTCATACGCCGAGGGAGACCTCTCAAAGATCAGAAGCCGGGTGGTAAGCGGCGCGAATTTCGCGAAATACGCCGAGGCGCTGGGCCTGGGAGAGCGGATAAGGCTTGGAAAGGGCGAGGAGAGCACCGGGGGGAGGAAAAGGGAGTCAAACAACGCGGATGCTTTCGAGGCGCTTGTAGGGGCGCTGTATCTTGACGCGGGCTACGGGAAAACTTTCGAGGTGGTGTCCCGGCTGTTCCGGGACGCTATCGAGCAGGGCGATTTTCCCCGCGACAGCAAGACGGAGCTTCAGGAAGTTTCCCAGAGCGTTTTCGGAAAGACTCCCGAGTACAGGGTCCTGAGTGAAGAAGGCCCTCAGCATGAAAGAACTTTCACGGTGGAGGTCAGAATTCCTTCCGAGCTTACGGGTACGGGCAGGGGCAGAAGCAAAAGGCAGTCCGAGCAGTCTGCGGCGCGCGATGCGCTCAGGAAGCTTGGATACTAGGCCTTAACTCTTTTCTATTCTCAGGTCGTTTATCTTTTTTGACAGGGTGTTTCTGTTTATCCCCAGTATTGCCGCCGCCTGTTTCATGTTTCCGTCAGTTTTTGCGAGAATGGTTGTGATCAGCTGTTTTTCAACTTTCCCGATCACTTCTTCGTGGATGTTGTGCAGGGACAGGTCCGAATTCTCTACCATCATGTGAACAAGCTCTTCGGTTTTTCTCTCCGTAGTTTCCGTCTCTGCGTAGCCGGTCTGCGAATCGATGGCTTCTTTTGTCTCCTCGCCGCTTATTATGCTGTCGGGAGTCAGGACCAGAAGACGTTTTATGGTGTTTTCAAGTTCTCTTACGTTTCCGGGCCAGGTGTGGCTGATCAGCATCTGCTCCGCTTCGGGGGAGAGCACCTTTTTCTCGGTGCCGAATTCGGCGGAGTATTTATTCAGGAAGTGCCGGACCAGTTCCCTTATATCCTCTTTTCTTTTCCTGAGAGGGGGCAGGTTTATGCTTATGACGTTCAGCCTGTAAAACAGGTCTTCCCTGAAAGAGCCTTCCGCGACGGCATCTCTCAGGTTTTTATTCGTGCTCGCGATTATCCTGGGGTCGACAGGGACCGGTTTTTCGCTGCCGAGCCTGTAGATCTGTTTTTCCTCTATGGCCCTCAGGAGCTTTGACTGCAGGTCGGTTGAGAGTTCCCCTATCTCGTCTATGTGGAGGGTTCCGCCGTCCGCTTCCTCGAATCTTCCCTTCTTCAGGGCGGCGGCGCCGGTGAACGCTCCTTTTTCGTATCCGAACAGCTCGCTCTCGATAAGCTCCTTGGGGATCGCGGATATGTTTACGGATACCAGTCTTTTCTTTCTTCTCGGGCTGTTGTGATGGATGGCTCTCGCGATAAGTTCTTTCCCGGTGCCGCTTTCTCCCGCTATCAGCACGGTGATGTTCTTGGAGGCGGTGCGGCCGATAAGCTTGTATACGTTCAGCATGTCAGGCGAACTGCCGACTATTTCTTCGAATGAAATATTTTCCTCGGAATCCTGAGACAGCCTTATTTTTCTCCCGGCCTCGTAGTTCTTGATCGCCCGCTCGGCAAAGAGTTTTACCTCCTCGAGGTCAAACGGCTTGGTCAGGTAGTCATAGGCGCCCAGCTGTATCGAATCTATGGCGTTGCTGACTGTGTTCTGAGCGGTAATGAATATTATGGGCGAGTCGATTTCCCTGTTTCTGAGCTGGTTCAGGACCTCAAACCCGTTCATATCCGGCATGTTTATGTCAAGAAGAATCAGGGAGTACGGCTCCTCGCACGCTTTTCGCACGGCGTCCTCTCCGTTTCCGGCGCACTCGACTTCAAAGCCCGACTTTTTAAGGGATGTCTCGAGTATCCACCTGATGTCCTCTTCGTCGTCGGCTATTAGGATGCGGTTTTTCATGATCCGGTTTCTCCGGGCGCCAAGGTCGCGGTTGCGCCGCCTGTTCCCGGAAGCTTCTAGTTCCCTAGCTTGCCGGGAGCTGTATCCTGAATTCGGAACCCTCTCCCTCCACGCTGTCCGCGGTGATTATTCCTCCGTATTTGGCTATTACCTGGCTCGATATGAAAAGGCCGAGCCCGGTTCCTTTCTTCTTGCTCGAAAAAAACGGGGTGAATATTTTCTTCAGGTCTTTTTTCTGTATACCTGTTCCGTCGTCCTTCACTGATATCAGGACCGTGTGTTTGTTGCGTATCTTGTAGTCAGGTACCCACTTGGTGCTGACCGTTATCTGCCCTTTATCCCTTATCGAGCTGACCGCGTTCTGGATAAGGTTTATGAACACCTGCTTGAGGGAGTTGTAGTCTCCCGGCACGGGAGGAATGGTGACGTCGAGCTTGTGCCTGAATTCTATGTTTTTATGAAGGTTCGATTCGAGAAATATTATGTCGATCAGGATTTCATTTATATCCACCGACATCAGGTGCTGCGTTGATACCGACGACGGTTTCACGAGCCTGTCGACCAGATCTTTCAGCCGTTCCGTTTCCTTTATTATTATCTTCGAGCACCGGTTTTTCTCCGTTTTTGACAGCGAGCCGTTTAGGAGCTGCGCGGCTCCCTTTATGCCGCTCAGGGGATTTCTTATTTCGTGCGCGAGACCCCTGACGAGGGTTTCGTAATTTTCTTCGAGGCTGCAGTTCCTGCTGATGATGGACATCATGTTCATTTTTTCGGTGTTTCTTATCTGGATTACTAGTCCGTTCATCCTGCCGTCGCTTCCGTGTATGGGAGACACGGTGCATTCCACGTTGATCGAAGAGTCGCGGGATATGCGGAAAAGCAGGTCGTTTTCCTGCACGACTCTTTCTTCCCTCACCGCCCTTGAGCAGAGGCTGGTTATTTCTTCCGGCAGAAATCTCGAGACATGTTTTCCGATGGTTTTTCGCCTCGAGATATTGAGTATGGTCTCAGACGGCTCGTTAACGGAAACTATGTTGAGGTCCTTGTCAGCTACTATCACTCCCTCGGGGAGCGAGTCCAGGATATCCTTGTAGAACGCCGGGTGTTCCAGAAGTTCTGTTTCCGCGGGCATTTTTCTCGCCGCCGCCGGTTCTCTCATATCTCTTCAATCCTTATGAAAATCGCGTCGGCTACTGATGTCATGGACTTCCTTATCCTGCCGAGAGCCTTCCCGAGGTCCTTCTCCCCCGCCTCGTGGGTCATTATTATGATCGGGACCTCCCCGCCGTCTGTTTCCCTTGTCTGCTGGATTATGGACTCTATGCTTATTCCGCACTTCCCGAGAATCGTGGTTATTTTCCCGAGCGTGCCGGGCTTGTCCTCGACTTGGAACCTGAGGTAGTAGCGGCCCGCGAGGCCGCCGGTGCCCGCCAGGGACCTGCGTCCGGCGTCTTCCGCGTAAAGCATGGGAGGAGCGGGCTGCGAACCGTTCTGGGCGGTTTTCGCGATTGAAACCAGGTCGCCCACGACGGCGCTTGCCGTCGGGAGCATCCCGGCTCCCATTCCATACAGCATCGTCGGACCTACCTTGTCCCCCACGATATGGATCGCGTTAAACGCGTCCTTTACGTCGGCAAGCTGGGTGTTTTTTCTTATGAGCGCCGGATAAACTCCGGCCTGTATGCCCGAGTCGGTCGACTTGGCGATGGCGAGCAGCTTGATCCTGTAGCCGAGCTGCTCGGCGAAACCTATGTCGGTTGAGGAGATGTTCCTTATTCCCTCGACGTATATGTCATCGAATTCCGGAAAGAATCCGTAGGCGAGCATTATCAGGATCGAAAGCTTGTGGGCGGCGTCAATGCCGTCTATGTCGAACGAAGGGTCGGCTTCGGCGTATCCCTCGTCCTGGGCGCGCCGCAGCATTTCGTCAAACCCTTTTTTCTGCTCCGACATGTTATGGAGTATGTAGTTGCACGTCCCGTTCATTATTCCGTGTATGGAGAGGATGTTGTTCGCCACGTAGCTCTCGTGCGCCGCCTTGATTACGGGTATTCCTCCTCCGACGCTCGCTTCAAACGCCACGTGGACCCCGTTTGCGGCCGCCTCCCTGAAGATTTCGCCCCCGTGGTGGGCCAGTAGGGCCTTGTTCGCGGTTACGACGTTTTTCCCGCTCCGTATCGCGGCCAGGACCAGCTCGCGCGCCGCCGTGGTTCCGCCGATAAGCTCGATTATTATCGAGATGCTCTCGTCGTCCATGAGTTCGCGCGCGTCGGTGGTGAAAAGCTTCCTGGGGATTCTTACCGGGCGTTTTCTCTTTATGTCGATATCGGCTACTTTCTTGATTCTGAGCCTTATCCCGGTTCTTTTTTCTATTATGTCCCTGTTTTCGCTTATCGTCTTGTAGACTCCGCAGCCTATGGTTCCGGCGCCTATAAGACCTATGTCTACGGAATGCATCCGGCAGTCTCCTTTTTCTTAACGGACAAAAACAAGATTATACATAATTCGCCTTACAATACAGAAGAACCGCGTCCCGGAGCGGAGGGTTTGACAGTCATGTTTACTGAAATAGACTAATGACTCCTGTTTTTCGTGGGGCCGTAGCTCAGTCCGGGAGAGCGCATGAATCGCACTCATGAGGTCGTGGGTTCAAATCCCATCGGCTCCACCACTCTTTCAGGGTTTGACATGCTCTTGCCTTGAAACTAGATTTATACTCCTGTTTCGCGCGGGGCCGTAGCTCAGTTGGGAGAGCGCATGAATGGCATTCATGAGGTCGTGGGTTCGAATCCCATCGGCTCCACCACCCCTCAGATTATCAGCCGGGAATTCGAATACTCCTCCGGGAAAACTATTTTTTTCTCTCCGTCCTGCCACTGGGTTACGAGCATCCGGTGTCCCGTCTGCCGCAGGGTCCCGGGATCAATGCGGAAATCTCCGTAAAAAGTCGTGAACCGGGAGCGCAGGGCTTCGCGCAGAAGCGCCTGTTCGTCCGTTCCGCCTGTCCTCTCGATGAATCTCCCGACTATAAGTCCCATGTTGTAGGACTGCGCGGCGGTGTAGTCGGGCGCGTATCCGTAGGCGCGGGCGAAGCGGTCTGAGAACTCCCCGGGGCTCGGGCCGAAATCAGGGGACAAAGAAAGCGCCGGTTCCCACTGGCTTGTCGAGACAAAGCCGTCCGCTTCCCGGCCGAGGCGTTTTTCAAACTCGTTTACCGCGGCCGCAAGCGTCGCAACTACCCCGAAGTCAAATCCCGGGTTCCTCCGTATCCACCTGGCGAGATTTATGTCGTCTTCCATCCCCCCGCAGCAGAGCACGCAGGAAGCACCCCGGCCTCTCGGGCGGGCTAGCACGCCCGAGAAATCTTCCGTGCCCGAGGGAAAATCATAAACGACAGCCTGGATTCCCCGTTCCTTCGCGCGAAGCAGGGCCCCTTCGCACACGGTCTCCGAGAACCGGCTTCCCGCGAGGCGCAGAACGGAGATCTCCGCGGCCTCGCCGCAGCGGCCGTGGATCATGTCCACAACCGCCTGGAAGTAGGAGGATGCCCCGGTTATTGCGCTTACCGTCCCGCCCCGGGCGCGGGAAGGAATGTCGTCAAGCGACCCCCCGTAATTCCACACTACTCTTCGGGCCTTCTCCGCGGTCTCGACGCACGCAAGCGTGAGGCTGCTTGAATACGGCCCCAGCAGTATGTCCACCCTGTCTCTTTCTATGAGGCGGAGGGTGTTCTCCCTTGTTCTCTCTGGGATGCTCCCGTCGTCGTGGAAGACGAGTTCCGGAACCAGGGACTTTCCTTCCCGCGTCTGTATTCCGCCCCTTGCGCGCAGTTCCTCGGTAAAAAGCCTTATTCCCCGGAGGCTCTCTCCGCCCTGGACCGCGTGGCGTCCTGAGAGAGTTGCGGGAAAGCCGATTTTAAAGGAGTCCATTTCGGATCAGAGCAGAGTCCCTACCGCCTCTTCAATCCTGTTCAGGCCCTCTTCTATGTTCTCCATGGACGTCGCGTAGGATATCCTGAGGTGGTTTTCCTTTCCGAAGGCTATGCCGGGAACGACGGCCACTTTCGCTTCTTCAAGCAGGAATTCGGTGAACGAGACGGATCCGTCGATTTTCCTGTCTCCGTACGCTTTCCCCACGAAACCGTCTATGCTCGGGAACACGTAGAACGCTCCCCTGGGGTCAAAGCACGTGAATCCCGGGATTTCGTTCAGTCTTTTCACTATGAAATTCTTTCTTCTCTCGAATTCCCTCGCCCTTTTGCCGAGCAGTTCCTGCGGTCCCCTGAGCGCCTCGAGGGCTGCCATCTGCGAGATTGAAGAGGGGTTCGAGGTTGACTGGCCCTGGAGCTTCGCCATCGCGCTTATTACCCTTCTGTCTCCGGCGGCGTACCCTATGCGCCATCCGGTCATCGAGTAGGATTTGGATACCCCGTTTACGAGCATGGTGGATTTCCTGGCCTTGTCGCTTAGGGAGCAGACGGATACGTGCTCGGTATCCGCGTAGGTTATTTTTTCGTATATCTCGTCCGAGATTATGATCAGGCCGGCGTCGAGGGCGACTTTCACTATCTCCTCAAGCTCCCCGCGAGAATAAGTGGTTCCCGTAGGGTTCGAAGGATAGTTGAGAATAAGCGCCCGCGTCCTTTCGTTTATCTCCGCCTGGAGCTGCTCCGGGGTGATCTTGAAAAGTCCGCTCTCGTCCGTGTCCATGATCGCCGGCGCCGCGCCCGTAAGCGCCACCTGGTCGGGATAGGAAACCCAGTAGGGGGCCGGAATCACGACCTCGTCCCCGGGTTCGAAAAGCGCCTGGGTGATGTTGTATATCGAGTGCTTCGCCCCGCAGGAGACCAGTATTTCGTCCCTCGAGTACTCAAGGCCGTGGTCTTTTTTCAGGGACGCGGCTATCGCGTCTTTGAGCTCGTCGATTCCGCCCACGGCGGTGTACTTCGTAAAGCCGCTTTTAATCGCCCCCGCGCCTTCCTTCTTGACGTTCTCCGGGGTGTCGAAGTCGGGTTCCCCGGCTCCGAACCCTATGATGTCGACTCCCTGGGCGCGAAGCGACTTGGCTTTTGCCGTTATGGTGAGAGTCGCGGAAGGCTTCAGGTTGGTTACCCTTTCAGAAAGTCTCATCTTGTCATTTCCTCCGTTTCGCGGCCGGGCGAAGTTTTTCGATCAGTTTTTCCTCAACCGCCGCCGGCACGAAACCCTTCGCGGAACCTCCCAGGGAGATTATTTCCTTTATGAGAGAGGAGCTTATGTGGGAGAACTGGCTTTCGGTCACCATGAACAGCGTTTCCACCTCCGCGTTCATAAGCTTGTTCGCCGTGGCCATCTGAAGTTCGTATTCGAAGTCCGAGTGGCACCTCATTCCGCGCAGTATGGTGTTTGTTTCCTTTTCTTTTACGTAGTCGGCCAGCAGTCCCTCGAAGCTTTCGACCTCGACGTTGGGGAAATCCCCGGTCACCTCGGCGATCAGCGACACCCTCTCTTCGGTTGAGAGCGTCGTTTTCTTGGAGGTGTTGTGCCCGACCGAGATTATTATCTTCTCGAATATTCCCGCGGCCCGGGTGATTATGTTAAGGTGCCCGTTTGTGAAAGGGTCGAAGGAACCCGGATAGATTACAGTTCTGCCGTTCAACCGGGCCTCCTTAGAAAACTTACGGAGGTGCCTCCGTATTTTCTGGTTCTCACCTGGAATCCTTCAGAGCTAACGACGTTTCCCGACGGATGTTCGATAACCATCACTCCTTTCTCCCCGACGACGCTTCGTATCTCGCGGGCAAGCTCCTGCGGCTCCGTCTTTTCGTAAAGCTCATAAGGGGGGTCGACGAAGACGAGATCAAACCCGCAATTTTCCGCACTTAACATACTCAATGCTTTTCTGAAATCAAAATTGAGTATCCTCGATCGTTCCGCGTACCCGCAGGAACGCAGGTTCCGGGCGATTATTCCCGCCGTGGCGGGGTTTTTCTCGACGAAGACGCAGAACTCGGCTCCCAGGCTCAGAGCCTCGATCCCAAGATTCCCCGAGCCTGAGAAAAGATCGAGCGCCCTTGTCCCCACCACTTCGGGACCCAGGATGTCGAACATGGATTTTTTTATTCTGGCCGCCGTGGGTCTGAGCGATCTCCCCCTCGGAACCTTAAGTCTTTTCCCCTTGGACTGTCCCGTAAGTACGCGCATTTTGATTGGTTTCCTGCTCTTTTTCCTGATTATATCACGAATTACGTCTGTTGAAGCTGACAGGCTGATGCGCCCTTACTTAACACGCTTCAGAACCTCAACGCGCTGCTTAAGGTTCGGGGTCAATGACCGGGGCGAACTTGATTGCCGTTTTTTTGAAAAGCGGTATGGGCTGGCAGGTAAGGATTGCTGCTTTGTGCATTTACTTGTTCTCCAAGGCCATGCGCGTGCGCTATACAGATCTTGCTTATTCCAGTTTATTCGGGTGTCCGAATTCGTTCGGAATTACTGTCCGAATTCAATGAGAATCACTGTCCGGTTTCAGTGAGAATCACTGTCCGAATTCAATGAGAATCACTGTCCGAATTCAATGAGAATCACTGTCCGAATTCAATGAGAATATGCACAAAAGCTGTTAACGGGTGGAAATCGCTGTTCATTTCTTCCCTTCCAGCCAATTGAGTATTATCTCCTGATGGCCGATAATGGGGCTTTCTCCGACAGACGCCGGGCCGACTTCAAAATAGGGACTCTCCAGTGATTTCTGCTGCTGTTCGCAGGCGTAAACATCTTCGGCGACGAAATCGCCGCTGGTCATGGGGTCGTTTTTGTTTTCCGGGTCAGGCTTGTATTTGCCGCCGAAACTGCCGGACCAAAACGAGCCGGATAGCAGTGCCTGCTTCCCAAATTCCCAGATCGAAGCGCTCGCGACCCGAACCCGATTTTCGACCCTGGTAAGGTCCGGGGCGAGCGGCTCTATGATGAATGTTGCCCAGATGCTTTCTGTTTCTGCCAACCCGATGCCGGGAAACAGCATTGGAACCCACGCGCCCGCCTGTTTGCTGGGTATAACCAGCGGGTAGGGCGCGTTAGCCTTGATATCCGCGCCGTACCGCTCGGAAAGAGGTTCCCAGAAGGCGTAGTGAGGGCCGACAAACCCGTACTTCGCTCTGGCGTGGTCATACATACTGAGGGTTCTGGAGTGCAGGTGTGACAGGTGATACACGTCGATGTAGTTCTCGACAACAATCTTCCAGTTCGCTTTGATTTCATAGCTGGTGCGCGCATCTTTATACTCGGGAAGTTTCTCTACTGCATGTGGCCCGAGCTTAGGTTCAAGATCGCCGACCCACTCCGTGACAGACCCGGCATCCGGATCCGGATGGATAAATATCATGCCTCGCCAGACATCGACGGCAGCCGGCTTAAGTCCCAGGCATGACTTGTCTATTCCTTCGAATTCCCGTTTTTCATCGGGCACCGAAATAAGGTTGCCATCCAGATCATATGTCCAGTCATGGTACGGACAGGTCAATACTTTCTTGGTCTTGCCGACCGCCCTGATCAGCTGCGTTCCGCGGTGACGACAAATATTGTGAAACGCGCGCAGACGCCGGTCGTGCCCCATTACAATAAAAATATTGTTGAGACCGGCCTGCACGGAGATATAACTGCCGGGCTCCGCGACATCCTCGACAAAGCCGGCATACCGCCATGTCTTGGAGAATATTTCCTTCCGTTCCCGATCAAACCAGTCCTGGCTCGTATATGCGGATATCGGCAGCTTGTGCATCATTCCGGTCATACGGGTTCCTCATTTCAGGCTAGGAAAATCCCCGGCAATCATTATCAGGCCTAAAGTCACCCAGGCGACCTGAATGACCCAGAAGAGAAAAGGGTCGGTCTTGCGAGCAACGGAGGTCAGCAGAAAAGCATTTCCCGAACGGAAACTGAGAATCGTCCAGAACAGAAACAGTATTCCCCAGAATAACTGATATCCCAGAGCGGTGGATACCATCAGGACTGCAAAGGTGACATAGTTCAAGGTGCGTGAATTATTCATATCGCGGTGTCTTCCTTAACGAATTAACAAGTTTTTCCATTGCGAGGCGTGAACGCCGATAGAAGTTTTTTGAAAAGGACAGTGATTCAAGCGACACTACATTGAAGTAGATGGATACTAATCCGTTTGAGACGGCTTCGATGCTCCCTCTGTCGTTTTCGGGATATTCAGTCTTAATGATCCGGCGGAGCGCGCGCTCGAATCTTTCAAGTGATAATCTGATCCTTTCAGCCAGCTCAGGGTCGTTTCCGCACTTCATCGTCAGCGCCGCAAAAGCGAGAACAAATTCCGGATCGGAATCTTCATGAGGCGTCGTCATGAACTTGATCAATGTCTCCAGGCCCCCCTTTTCGGGTAAGGATGCAAGTAATCGCGAAGTCGCTTCGTCGAACTTACCCAACACATGAGACGTCAGCATCTCGCTCATCTCAGCCTTGTTGCCGAGGTGATGCCGAATGAGTGACCGGGAAAGCCCGGCTGTTTCCGCGACAGTTTCCAGTGTCGTCCCGTCGAGACCGTACTTGGCGACGGCCGAAACGTAGGCCTTCATCACTTCTGACTGTCGCTGATCTCTGTTAGACGGTCGTCCGGCCATGGTTCCCCCGGTTGCTGTTCAAGGAGTACGGTACCTAAGCGCAAATATATTGTCAATTATGACAATATATTTGAGATCTCCGCCGAAATGCTTGAGCGGGTGACAGTGCAGTGAGCCTTGAAATCGATTCATCGGCGTACCCAGGCCCTGTCACGTATTATCGATACGGCAATTCAGTTACGTCCTTTCACGGCTTTCTCCGCAATCTGAGCAGTTTGCCGACAAATCCCGCGTTTCGCTCTGGAATTCGTGGATTTATTCATGTAAAATATCGTTCTAACCGGTTTATTTCACAACCATTCTTTATTTTTTTCTCCGGAGGGCTTTTTCAGGAATGGACACTTCATCCAGAGTGCAGACTGTAAACATTGAAGATGAGATGAAGGAGTCTTATCTCAGCTACTCGATGAGCGTGATAGTCGGAAGGGCTCTTCCCGACGTGCGCGACGGGCTCAAGCCCGTTCACAGGAGAATCCTCTACGGGATGAGCGAGGTCGGAAACGTCTGGAACCGCCCCTACAAGAAATCCGCCAGGGTGGTGGGGGATGTCATGGGTAAATACCACCCTCACGGAGACTCGGCGATCTACGATTCCCTCGTCCGCATGGCGCAGGATTTTTCAATGAGAATTCCGCTTGTCGACGGGCAGGGCAATTTCGGTTCCGTCGACGGGGACAGTCCGGCGGCCATGCGCTACACGGAAGTCAGGCTTTCGAGAATCTCTTCTGAGATGCTTGAGGATCTGGACAAGGAAACAGTCGAGTTCTACCCGAACTACGACGGCGGGGAACTCGAGCCGAGCGTTCTGCCCACCAAGGTGCCGAACCTGCTTCTGAACGGTTCCTCGGGGATCGCGGTGGGCATGTCGACCAATATCCCCCCTCATAACCTCGGGGAGCTGCTCGACGCCGTGGTGGCCCAGGTGCGCGACCCCGGCATCACGGTTGACAGGCTGCTTGAGATCATGCCGGGGCCGGATTTCCCGACCGGGGGTTTCGTGAGCGGCCGGGATGATATACGTACGGCCTACGCCACCGGCCGGGGAATAGTGAGGATGAGGGCCAGGGTGCGCATAGAGAAGCAGAAGAAGGGGAACAGGGACGTGATAATCGTCACCGAGCTTCCCTACCAGGTCAACAAGGCGCGGCTGGCCCAGAAAATCGCGGAGCTCGTGAGGGAGGAGAAGGTAAAGGGCATCTCCGACATAAGGGACGAGTCCGACAGGGAGGGAATAAGGCTTGTTATCGACGTGAAAAGCGGGGAGCACGCCCAGGTGGTTCTGAACCAGCTCTACAAGCATACGCAGATGTACACCTCTTTCGGCATCATAATGCTCGCGCTCGTGAGAAACCAGCCGAAGGTTCTTACCCTGAAGGAGCTGCTGGCCCACTTCATAGAGCACAGAAAGGAGGTAATTACCCGCAGAACCCAGTACGAGCTCAGAAAGGCCGAGGAGCGCCTTCACATCCTCGAGGGATTCAAGATCGCTCTTGATAACCTGGACGAGATCGTGGAGCTCATAAAAGCTTCCGAGAGCCCCGCGGCCGCAAAGGCGGGTCTCGTGCGGACGTTCGCGCTTTCGGAGCGCCAGGCCCAGGCCATACTGGAGATGCGTCTTCAGAGGCTCACGGCGCTTGAGAGGGACAAGATACTCGAGGAAAGGCGGGAGCTTATAGAGACCGTGGCGAAGCTGAGGGAAATACTGGGAAGCGAGAAGCTGATACTCGATCTCGCGGTGGAGGAGATCACCGAGCTCAGGGAGAAATTCGGGGACGGAAGAAGAACCGAGATAGTCGAGGACGTGGGAGAGATATCCATCGAGGATCTTATAACCGACGAGGAGATGGTGGTTACCACCACCTACGGGGGTTACATAAAGAGCATCCCGCTCAGCGTTTACCGGAACCAGAGAAGGGGCGGACGGGGAAGAACCGGGATGAGCACCAGGGACACGGATTTCGTTAACGACCTGTTCACGGCGTCAAGGCACAACAGCATCCTGTTTTTCTCAAACTTGGGAAGATGCTACTGGCTCAAGGTCTACCAGATTCCAGAGGCTACTCCCGCGGCGCGGGGAAGGGCCATGGTGAACCTGCTTAACCTTGATAAGGGGGAATCCGTGGCGGCAGTGCTGCCCGTGAAGGACTTCTCGGAGGATGTCTCCATAGTCATGGCGACTCGAAACGGAGTCGTTAAGAAAACAAAACTGAAGGCCTATTCCTATCCTCTCGTGCGAGGAATAATCGCTCTTAATATACGTGAGGGTGACGAACTCGTAGGGGCGGCACTTGCGTCCGAGGAGGACGAAGTGCTTCTCACTTCAAGGGGCGGCCAGGCGATCAGGTTCAAGGGTACGGACGTGAGGAATGTCGGCAGAGCATCGATCGGCGTTAAGGGCATAAATCTCAGAGAGGGCGACGAGGTAGTGAGCCTTGAGATCATAAGGAACCAGAACGCGCAGATACTCACCATAACGGAGATGGGTTACGGCAAGCGCACCGGCATCTCCGAGTACAGGCTTGCTAAAAGGGGAGGGATGGGAGTAAAGACCGTCAACATAACCGAGAAGAACGGAAGGGTGGTCGGGGCGTTCCAGGTAGACGACGAAACAGAAATCATGATTATAAGCGACCAGGCGGGGAAGCTGATAAGAACGAGCGTTTCAGGAATACGCAACACCGGCCGGGCCGCCGTGGGGGTAAAGGTCATAAATCTTGAGCCTGACGAACTCGTGGCCGCGGTTGCGAAGGTCGCGGAGGGGGACTGATGGTAAGGGAGATCGAAAACGTGCTCTCCAGATTTCCGGGCTATAACTGCTTTGCCTGCGGTCCGCACAACGAGCACGGCCTCCGCCTCAGGTTTTTTCATGACCAGGAAACCGGCGAGGTGTTCACCACCTTCCGGCCCGAGGAGCATTTCTGCGGCTGGCCGGGGATAGTGCACGGGGGAGTGCAGTGCGCCCTTGTCGACGAGGTTTCCTTCTGGGCCATGTTCAACGAGACCCGCAAGATCGCCCTTACCGCGAAGATAGACATGGTTTACATGAAGAAGGTCCCGAGCGGCAGGGCTCTTGACGTGAGGGCGAAGATAAGGGAAATCAGGGGAAGACGGGTCGAGGTGGATTCGGTCATAAGGGATGAGGACGGAACCGAGCTTGCGAGCGCCGCCGTTACCTACGTGTTTCCCCGCAGGAAGGCCCTGCGCGAGATACTGGGGCCCGAACGCATGAGCGAAGAATTTTTACAGTACGTGAGGGACTGAGATGATAAAACTTTACGAACACCCGCTTTCCGGGAACGCCTACAAGGCGAAGCTTCTTCTCCACCAGCTTTCGGTCGAATACGAGGGAGTGACGGTGGACATATTCGCGGGGGAACATAAAAAGGATGAGTTCTCCGCGCTTAATCCCAACTGCAAGATCCCGGTTCTTGCGGACGGGGATTTTGTCATGTGGGAATCAAACGCGATACTTTTCTATCTGGCGAACAGGTTCTCTCCGAATCCGTACCTCTCCGATGACCCGGAGACCTACGGCCTGATTGCGCAGTGGACTTTTTTCGGAAAGACGACCGTGGATCCGAACCTCGCGCTGGCGAGATACTTCGCGAAGTTCCTGCCGCCAGACCAGGTGCCGCCCGGGGCGATGGAGAAGCTTCACGCGCAGGGAAACGCCGCGCTTGCGATTCTTGACGATCATCTCTCCCGGACCGAGTTTCTCTGCGGGGATTACTCGATAGCCGACATTGCGTGTTACCCCTACACGATGCTTTGCGAGGAAGGGGGCTTTGACCTGGAGCCGTATCCGTCGGTCAGGAGATGGTGCGGAAGCGTCGAGGGAACCCCCGGATTCACTGCTTTTGCCGGGTAGCGCCGGGCGTATTTCATGGAAAAGGAAGTCGAGCTTTTTTTGGAACTGCTTGAGAAGACCCGGGGAGGGGTTGCCTTCACGGGAGCCGGAATAAGCACCGAGTCCGGAATACCCGACTACCGTTCTCCGGGAACGGGCATGTGGGAGAAAATGGACCAGTCGGTGGTCTCGCTTTCCGGGTTTCTGAACAATCCCGAGAATTACTATTCGTACGCCATGGAATCCTATCCCGTGAGGGCGGCCGCCGAACCCAACGCGGGGCATTGCGCTCTTGCGCGTCTTGAGGAAAGGGGCTGGCTTGGGGGCGTTATAACGCAGAACGTGGACGGCCTCCACACGAAGGCGGGTTCTGAGAATGTGCTTGAGCTCCACGGTTCCCTGAGGCGCGTCGTCTGCCTCCGGTGCCGGGAGCACTCTCCGATGGCTGACGCGATGAGCAGGGTTGCCGGAGGGGAAAATCCTCCTCTCTGCCCGCGGTGCGGGGGAATCCTGAAGCCCGACGCCGTTTTCTTCGGAGAGGCCCTTCCGCGGGAGCCGTGGGAAAAATCGACCGATCTCGTATCAGACTCCGAGGTGCTCATAGTCATGGGTTCCTCCCTGCTGGTCGCTCCGGCGAGCGGGCTTCCCCGCCTGGCTCTTTCCAAAGGAGCCGCGCTTGTGATCATAAACCTCCAGGAGACTCCTTTTGACGACGAGGCCGATATGGTAATCCGCCGGAGGATCGGCGAGTTTTTCGAAGAAACCGGAATATGAACGGAACGGCGCGGAGTGTGGAGCGGGAAACGGGATTCGAACCCGCGACCTTCTCCTTGGCAAGGAGACGCTCTAGCCAACTGAGCTATTCCCGCGACGAAAGCGAACTGAAAAGATATCAAGAGCCTCCTTTGTTGTCAAATAGGATGGGTTTTCGTATTTGGGTACAATAGAACGGCCATGAGCGAGCAGGAGAGAAAGAATCTCATCGGGAAGGTAAAGACCGCCGTCGTCAAGATAGGAAGCAGCGTGCTTACCCACGACGACGGATCTCTTGACGAATCCGTTTTCAAGGAGATAGCGAAGCAGGTCTTTAATCTTAGACAGAGGGGAGTGAGGACAATCATAGTTTCTTCGGGAGCCATAGCGTCGGGGATGAAGAAACTCGGTCTTTCGAGCAAACCCGTGGAGATAGACGTAAAGCAGGCGATCTCCGCCTGCGGCCAGACCGAGCTTATAAGGAATTACGAGGAGGCTTTTTCCGAGTTCGGCCTTAACGTCGCGCAGATTCTGCTTACACGTGACGGATTCTCCGACAGGAAAAGGTTTCTTAACTCCAGAAAGACCCTCCGGCGGCTGCTTGAGATGGAGATAATTCCCGTCATAAACGAAAACGACACGGTTTCCTTCGAGGAGATCATGTTCGGGGATAACGACAACCTCGCGGCGCTTGTGATTTCCCTTACGGAGGCGGATCTTCTCGTGCTGCTGAGCGACGTGGAGGGCTTCTTCGACAAGGACCCGGCGAAAGACGAAAACGCCAGGCTGCTTTCCACCATAGCGGAGATAGATTCCAGAATAGAGTCCTTTGCCGGGGACACTTTCGGCAGGACCACTTCCGGGGGAATGAGAACCAAGATCCAGGCCGCAAGGTCCGCCGCCGCCTTCGGGGTGCCCACTATAATCGCGAACGGGAAAAGAAAAGATTCTCTTCTCGACATTTTCAGCGGCCGCGAGTACGGAACCGTGATACTTCCGACAAGGGAAAGACTCACGGGGAAAAAGCACTGGATCGCCTACACGCTTAAGCCCCAGGGGAAACTTGTGCTGGACGAGGGCGCGGCCGAGGCCATTACAAGAAAAGGCAGAAGCCTTCTTCCTTCGGGAATAAGGGAAGTTCATGGGGAATTCGGAATAGGAGAGCTTGTGAGCTGCTTTGATTCCTCCGAGATCGAGATATCAAGAGGGCTTTGCTCCTACAGTTCTTCTGAGGTGAGGAAGATCCTCGGAAGGAAATCATCCGAAATAGAGGGCGTGCTCGGGTACAGGTACAGCGACGAGATAATCCATCGAAACGAGATGGTGATACTTTCAAGATGAGCGGGATTCGCGGATTCAACCGCTTCTCAAAGGGGCTTGCGGTTTTTGTTTTCGTTCTGGCGGCTTTGTCCGCCTGGTTTTATTTCCTGGACGGTTATTCAGCTGAAACAAGAATTGTCGACATACCGCAGGGCCTCGGCCTGTCCGCCATAGCGGAGAAGCTTGAGGGGGAGGGAGTGATAAGAAAAGCGGAGATTCTTTTTCTTTCGGCTTTTCTGAGCGGAACCCAGCGGAAGCTTAAGCACGGCGAATACGCGTTTTCGGCCGGCGAGGCGCCTTATTCCGTTCACAGGAAAGCTGCGTCGCGGCGAAGTGCATTTGAGGAAAGTCACTTTTCCCGAGGGGATTACCCTCGCGCGGATGGCGGGAATTCTCGACGCCTCGCGGATAGTTCCCCGGGAGGAGTTTCTCGCACTTGCGGAAAACGGCGAGTATTCCGCGAAAAAACTCGGCGCGGACGTTTCGAGTCTCGAGGGGTTCCTTTTTCCCGACACTTATTTTTTCCCGCGCGGCTGCTCCGCGGAGAAGGTGATTGAAACGATGCTCGACAGGTTTCGGGAAGCCTATGCGACGCTCGGCGTCGCGGATCCGCAACCCGATATCAAGGAGATTGTGACCATCGCCTCGCTGATAGAGAAAGAAACGGCTTTTGCGCCGGAGAGGCCTGTTGTATCCGCAGTAATACGCAACCGGCTTCGCAAAGGTATGAAGCTTGAGTTCGACCCGACGGTGATTTACGCTCTTGGCGAGAAGTTCGACGGCAATATCAGAAAAAAGGATCTGAGTTTTCCTTCTCCCTATAACACCTACGTTGTTTCGGGACTCCCTCCGGGTCCGATAGCGGCTCCCGGGCTTGATTCGATCCGCGCGGCGCTCGAGCCGGCGGATGTGAACTATCTTTACTTCGTTTCGAACGGGGACGGGGTCCATGTTTTCTCAAGCACGTACTGGGATCACGTAAATGCCGTGAACAGGCTTCTAAGGAAGGAAAAACGGTGACTTTACGCGTCCGGAGCGCCTTTGACCGGGCGCGGACTAGAACTCTCCCCTGAAAGCTTTCGCGAAGCCGTCATGCTGCGACCTGGCAATCTTTTCCTGCTCGGCCTGCAGATAGGCCCGGTCCTTTCTCTCTATGCGTATTATGTCGTCCCGGCCCTTGGATGCCATGAACTGCGTTCCGACCGTTTCCTTTGAAATTATTTCAAGTATCGGCGGGTAGTTCTTCGATCCGATGAATATGGAGTGTATGCAGACGCCTATGCTCTTTGCGCGCTCTCTCTGGGCTTCGACGTTGGGGTCGCCGGAAGTCGGAATTCCGTCGGTTATGAAGAGTATGTGCTTGTTCCTGAGCCCCCTGCCCCGGAACTCCTTAAGGGCATCTCCCAGCGCTTCTTCGTAATTTGTGTTTCCGGAGCAGTCCGTGCTCTCCGCCAGCCTTTCCATCCACCTGTAGTCCCTGGTGAAAAAGCGGGAGTTCTTCGTGTGCTTTCTCGAGCGGTGGTTAAACTCAAGGTAGCCGATCCTCATCCTCTTTTTTCTCGCAAGCTCTATCACTCCCTTCACGACGGATGAAGACCACTCGCTGTACACTCCCATCATCGAGGTGCTCACGTCCCTTAGGATCGCTATCTCTCCTCCGAGCGTTTCCTTTTCTCGAAGGTGAACTCTGGGCAGCCTTGGGGAGGTGTGCTCGGACCATATGAACGCCTCGACGGGGTCTATGTCCTCGACCTCGTCAAAAGAGGACATGCGCTTCCATTTCCTTGGAGACCCTCCCGGGTGGGAGGTTTTCTTGGCCATGCTCTTCTGGAAATTGCCTTCAAGCACTCTCATGATGCGTTTTATGTTCTCGGCGGTTTCCGTGTTTCCCCTTCCCGGTATTACCGTCTCGTCGTCCTCTCCGGCCTTGGATGACTTGCTGCTCATGTATGCCCGCGCGGATTTGTCCTCCCTCTCCGTGTTCCCGCTGTCCTGCGGGTTTCCGGTGGGGTCGCTCGGCACGTCCTGGCCTTCCGGAGGAACCATTTCGCTCTGATTGTTGTCGAGGTTCTGCTTCAGGTCCTTGAGGGCGTCAAAGAAGGTCTTCTGGGCCTCGGCGAGCGGATTCTCTGTCTCCTTGTCCGCTTCCTCGTCGGGAATTTCCCCCTTGGGCTCCTGGGAGAAATCCTGATCGAATTCCGAATCAGGCATCTGGTCCGGGTCCGGGGTCAGTTTGTCATCTGGCTTTTTTTTTTATCCTGAACGATGTTCCGAAGAATGTTGTCCATCTGCTCGTAGACGTCGGGGGGAACCCGGAAGGCGGTCATGTACCTCAGGACGTCGAGGTCTTCCCTCGAGCATACGTCCCTTTCGTTAAGAAGCGCGTGGGAACGGATAAGCTTGAGCGCTTTCACGAAGAACGTCCTGTCGGAAATGAGCGAGTTGGTCTCGTTGAGCCCGAAGTCCTCGATCATTATGGCCGCGAAATTCGCGAGGCCTTCCTGCACGTCGGGCGGAATCGGAATCTTTTCAAGCGTCTTGTAGCTTTTGTCGAAAAGTTTCTTGCTTACCCTTTTCGGAATCTTTTCTTCAAACGGCTTTTCGGAGTAAAGCTCGATAACCTTTCTGGCCTCGTCCCATTTTCTTCCGTAGGAGATTCCCAGGGCTTTTACCTGGAGAATGAAACGGTCAAGGTTGGCCGGGTCCAGGGGTTCGTTGTAGTATTCGTCGGCCGTCGGATTGCTGGTCGCTATGGCGGTCAGGAGGGGAATGGGTTCGTTGAAGAATTTTCTTTCGTTAAGTATCCGAAGAAGTATGTTGAGCGATTCCCCGGGCGCGCGCGATATGTCGTCCAGAAGGCATATCTCCGACGTCAGTATTCCGCCCTTCACGATATCCTGCTTTATCCTCTCTCCGAGTTCGGTTTCCTCCTTCACTATGGTCAGGTCTCCGACGAGCTCCGAGAGCCTGGTGTCCCTGTGAAGCTGGTAGAAAAAGAAGTTGAGCTGGGCCGCCTTGGAAACGATTTCCGAAAGCATGGTCTTCGCCGTACCCGGAGGGCCCTCGATGTAAATGTGTTCTCTTGAGATTATTCCGAGAAGAAGAGCGGTCTTCACCTCGTCGTGCCCGACGACATGCTTATCCATTTCTTCCCGAAGGGACGCAAAAGGGTTAGCGGGGTTCATTCATCCACTCCTGAAAAAGGCAATGAGCGTTATTATTACATAAAGGGATATTTTTTTCAATCTGTTTCGGCGTGTGCCGGTCTTTGTGTGTCGGGGATATCCGGCGCGTTTCGCCGACGGTTTCAGGCATCCGTCGCTTCTTCGAGTTCCAGGACATCGCTGATCGTCTCGGCCCTTCTGATCACCCGCGCCGCGGCGTCTCGGAGCATGACGACGCACGGTCTCGGGTAAATGAAGGGGCTTCCCTGAGGAATGTTGTATGCTCCCACGTTTTCCACGACGATCTTGTCTCCCCGTTCCAGTTCGTTTATGACCGTTTTTGCGACTATATCCGTCTGAAGACACAGGGGACCGTATATTATGGTATTTCTTGCCTTTTTCCCCGAAGGTCTGAGCGGTCTTACCTCCTGGGAACTCCAGTACGAAGTGGGAAGGCTGTTTATTCCGGCGTCGGTTGTTACCGCCCTCTGCCCGTTTTGAAGTTTTTTCGAAGCCAGAACGGTTGTTATGAGGGAAACCGCGTCCTTTACGACGGCCCTTCCGGGTTCCAGGAGCAGAACGGGACCGTCTTCCCCGAATTCGCGGATCAGGGGCCCCGTCACCTTGTTTACGTATGCGCTCAGGTCTTTTACGGAGGGAAATCCTCCCCCGAGGTCGATATATTTTATTCTGACGCCGAGCTTTTTTTCCATCCTTTTCGCCAGTCCTGAAATTTTTCTGGCGGCGGTCTCGTACATGCCGGCGTTTTTGGGCCAGATAAGCTTTATGTTTTCTGGCGGGCGTATACTCTCCCTCTCCGTCCGCCTCAACTATGTAGCTTGTCAGGTGCAGGTGCAGGCAGATGACGTTGAGAACCCCCGTCGCTTCGCACAGTCTCGCCGCTTTGAACGCCTCCCCGGTTTCAAGATTAAAGCCGAACCTGTCGATTCTCTGATTTATTCCGACGTCCGCGTTGATTCTGATTCCGATGTCCACGGATCTTCCGAGCTCGCCCGCGATTTCGCCCAGCAGCCTGATTTCGTCTTCGCTGTCAACGTTTATCAGCGCTCCCTGCGAAACCGCGGCGAGCAGGTCTTCTCTGGTTTTGCCGGGGCCGTTAAAAATTATCGAACTGCCCGGGACCCCGAGTTTTCTCGCTATGTCGTATTCAAATCCGGAGGCGACCTCGGCCCAGGCTCCCTCCTTGTGGATTATCTTCAGAATCCCCGACAGGTAGTTCGCCTTGTAAGCGTAGGCGACTTCGGTGCTCGGGTATTTTTCGCGGAACATCCTTTTGAATGTTCTGACGTTGTTTTCGAGCGTTCCGGCGGATACGAGAAACAGAGGGCTTCCGTATCTTTCGACAAGGCTGTCGATGTGCGCGGGTTCGATATTCCTCATAACGTGACGGATTGCGCTAGACGGCGAATTTCGACAGGTATTTAAGTCCCGTGTCAGGCAGTATGACCACGACGCAGCGGTCTTTTTCAAGCGGCCCGCGATAATCAAGCGCCGCCGCGACGACGGCGCCGCCGGATCCCCCGGCAAATATCCCCTCCTTGCTTATCAGATCGTTTACGGCCTCATGGGAGCGCCTGTCGCTTACCTGGACCACGTCGTCAACGGAGTCGAGATCAAGTGCCCCCGGAATGAAGTTTTTTCCGATGCCTTCCACTTCAAAATTTCCGGCCTGCGGCACCGTGCCTTCCCTGTAGTATTCCCTGAATACCGAACCAACCGGTTCCACCCCTATTATTTTCGTGCCGGGGTTTTTTTCCTTGAGATATTTCCCGGCTCCGCTTATGGTGCCTCCGGTTCCTATGCCGCAGAACACCGTGTCCACCGCACCTCCGGTCTGTTCCCATATCTCGGGGCCTGTTGAGCGGTAATGCGCCTCGGGGTTCAGTTCGTTGAAGTACTGATTGACGTACAGGGCGCCCCTTTCCCTCGCGATCCTCTGGGCCACCTTGTAACAGCTTCTCTCGTCGCTCGGAGGCAGCCCCCTCGGCGTGAGAACTATCTCGGCCCCGAACAGCCTCAGGGTCTTTATTTTTTCTTCGCTTGTGGTTTCCGGGACGGCGAACAGGCACCTGTAGCCTTTAAGCGCGCCGATCAGCGCGAAGGAAAGCCCCATGTTGCCCGAGGTGGATTCGACTATCAGGTCTCCGGGCTCAAGCGCGTTGTTTTTTTCGGAAATCTCCAGTATGTGCCGCGCCACCCTGTCCTTTATGCTTCCGGAAGGGTTGAAGAACTCGAGTTTGGCGTAAAAATTCGGTATGCGGCCCGAACTGATGTTGCCCAGCTTTACAAGGGGCGTATTGCCTATCTGGTCTAGTATGCCGCCTGACGGCCCTTTGCCCTGTTTTTCAGTTCTCGAAGGATCCATCCTGCCCTCTCGTTCTGTTTCTGTTCGAAAAACCTTATTACGCTTTCCGTGTAGATGCCCGTCCGGGCTTCTTCTACGGCTTCGCCGAGCGAATCCTCGAATCTTTTCAGCGCCCGCTGGTGGGAATGGGAGAAATTCAGTCTCACGTAGTCGGTGGCGCCGCTGTCCCCGAGGCCGTCGCCCGGGTAAACGGCTATATTCCTTTTAAACAGGGCGACAGTCAGTTCCTGCGCCGTCACCCCCGCGCCGCTTACGTCTATCACCATGGAAAACCCGTAACTCGGCTCAACGGGTATCTCTACTCCCCGGGTGCGGGACACGACGTCTTTTATGAAACGGTAGTTTCTCCTGATGATTTCTTCCGTCTCGGCCACGTAGCGCTCGTCCTTGAGGGCGGCCAGCGCCCCGTACTGGGCGATCAGGTTGGTGTTGAGGCGGGTCATGGAGACTTTCGCCGTGAGACACGCCTTCATGATATCCGGATGTCCGGCGAGAAAGCCGATGCGGACGGCGGCCATTCCGTATCCGTGCGAGACGCTGTAGACCGAAACCACGTTGTCGGTGTTCGTATCCCCGCGCAGCGAACTCATGGGGAAATGCTCGCTGCGGGGGTCGATTCTGTGCGTGTTATGGGTTATGTCGTTTATTATTATGATGTCGTTGTCTCTGGCGGTCTCTATCAGCGACAGCAGCTCCTCTTTTTTCTGTACCGTGCCGAAAGGGTTTACCGGGTCGCAGACTATTATGATTTTCGTTCTTTCGGAAAGCAGCTTTTCGATTTCAAGCGGGTCGAGCCTGAATCCGTTACGGGCGTCAAGCGTCGTTTTTACCGGTACTCCTCCCGCCATCAGTATCGCGGATTCGAAATGAAAATAGCCGGGGTCGGTGATTATGACTTCATCTCCGGGGTCCGTGAACGAACTGAGGACATAGGAGATGCCCGCCTGCGCGCCCTCGGTGCCTATCACTTCGAAATCCCCGCCTCTTTTGCGTCTGAACACGGATTCGGCGCACAGGTCCCTGAGAGGATTTATGAGGTCGGGAGAGTAGGGGCTTACGTTGGAGGGCAGTGTCCGTTTTTTCATTTCCCGGACCGCGCTCCGGGGAGGGCCGCAGTGACAGAGCATCCAGCCGAAATCTGCCCACTTCTGCGGATCAAGGTCGATTCTTCCGTCGGTATATATCCGGGAAGGGTCCATGCCCAGGATGCTTATCGCGTCCCGGTAGGTCATGTAGTTCCACATTCCATGCGGGCTCCGGGTGACGGAATCCAGCTTCCCGGATTTCGTTCTCTCAAGCAGCGGCAGCGTTTGCGATTCCGACTGCCAGCCCAGTACGAACCGTTTCTGGCTCAATTGCGCGACTCCGGATTTACGTTATCGGTCATCTTGGAAAACACTATCTTATTGCCTTCTCCTCATCATTACAACTGCGTATATGTTATAGGGGTCCATTACGATTTCAGGGTCCCCGAATCCCGCTTCCCTTGCCCAGCCGATGATTTTCTCCGCAGACCGGAGGTGCCAGACGCATCTTTCCCCGTGCTGGTTCCGAAGGGCCCTGGCTATCAGCTCTATCTGCGGATTCTGCGTCTGGACGTTAAAAAGGATGGCTTCGGGGCGAAGAATCTTCCCGACGTCAAGAAGATGAGCGCGCAAAATGGCGTCGTCGTGTATGATCCCGTAGAGGCCGACTTCGATCAGGAGATCGGGCCTGGGTTCTATGCGCCTTAGGTTTTCGGCATCGAGCGCGTCGCCCTGGCGGAAGCTTATCTTGTCGCCGGAACCGAGTTCATCCGCGATTTTCATGCTCTCCCGAAGAGAGGATTCCGCTATGTCGCAGAGCAGGACTTCGAGCTTCCGGTCGGACGACCTGAGGATTTCGTATATGTAGTCCGCTTTGCCCGAGGCGAGGTCCACTATGAAAGTCGGCTTCTCGCCCCTTTCCCGCAGATACTGATCTATCATGTCAATCTGTATCTGCTTTATCGACCTGAAAGCCCTGCACGTGACCTGATCAAGAAACATTCTGTCGAGAACTCGCCCGACGCCGAGCTTCCCCCGCGCCTTGTTGTCGTAGATGTAGTTCATGATAATTCCCGAGTCGAACCCGTAGGTGAACCCCGTGTCAATTCCGCATGACAGTCTCCCGAGCGTTCTGAGAAAGGCGTTGATAAGCCTGTAATACAGGCTCTTCGGGGAGTAGGGGGGCAGGGGCTCCAGAAGCTGTTCAAACGTTTGGGACATCGGGAAGTGAATACCAGATTATTTCCTGCTCCTCTCTTTCGGCGTATTTGTCTTCGGCTACAGTCTTTACGGTTTCCGCGCGGTCTTTTCTTGAGTTGCTGTCGGCCTGCGACCGGAGGTATCCGCGCAGCATCGATAAATGATCCTCTACGTCCTTTTTCACCTCGAGCAGCACTTCCCGGCTTCTGGAATCGGCAACGCTTATGTACAGTTCCAGAAGCTCATTGAAATGCACGAGGGATCCCAGCGCGTAGGCGAGAAGGTCAAACGGGTCGGTGTAGGTGTCGAGAATGTCATAGATTTCCTGTCCGATCTCGGGGGGTTTGTAAGATTGCGGGTCCTGGCCGAGCTCTTTTGCTCTGTCGGAGAAAAGTTTCGAATGCTTCGCGTTATCGGCAACTATCCTTGAGACGATGATCTTGGTTTCGATGCCGTTAACCGAGGGTAGCTTGGCGCCGAACAGATCAACCCACGAGAGCATGCCGTAGGTGTGTCTGCTGAGCGCTTTGCCCAGATTTCCGGGTCTCGAAAGAACTTCCTTCAGTTTCTCGGGGTTTCGTATGCTCATTGAATCTCTCCTCGGCGCGGGGTGAATCACGTCATTTTCTTTAGCAGGTTTACAAGCTTCTTGTCTCCCTTGGCCGGAACCTTCCACTCCACATGCCTTACCTCGACTCCCTGGGCCGCGAGGGACTCGCCGAACATCTCAAGACCCACGTTGACAACCCTTGGCTGTTCATCGAGGATGTTCGGCGCCGCCTGGGGCGCCTGTGAATCATCCGATGAGATCAGCGCTTCTATTTTGTCAATTGCCTGTCCGGCAAGCTCCGCTGATTCCGCTTCAACGATGATTACCAGATCGCTTCCTTTGGCTTTTTTGATTTCGCGTGTGAGAAGCCCGGCGGAATTCAGGGCGTATTTGGCCTTGTCCGTGGCCATCACCGCGAAAGCGTTTTTTACCCCGTCAACCCCGCTGGCGGTTTTCGAAATGCGCATAAGACGCAGGGAGTCATAGTAGACGTTTTTTCTGATCTTGAATTCAATCGCCAATTACGTGCCCTCCGGATCCGGGTTTACGCTGTACTCGACAGGACAGCCTCCCTTAATCGTATTCGTGATGAAGCAGTAGCGCTTCGCCGAATCCACAAGCTCCTCGAGGCTGCTTCGGGCGATGGAGCTTTTGATACTGATGATGCACCTTGAGAAAAGAAACCTTCTCCCGTTCTTCTCACCCGTGACGTCAACCTTCAGGTCTTTCAGCGCGATTTTCCTTCTGCCTGCCACGTAGACGATGGCAAGACAGAAGCACGAGGCCAGGGAACACAGAAAAAGCTCCGTGGGCATCATCCCGGTATCCTCCCCGCTGAATTCAGGCGCCTCGTCAACCGGTATCTCGAACTGCCTCGCGTTTACGGTTACCTGATAGTTTTTCTTCCAGGTTGCCTCGACTTTCATTGTTTTCACCTCTTCTCCGCTGTGCGTAAAACGCTCCCGTTCAGTATGTCTCTGTATATGTTCAGATGTTCAAGCGCCACGCCGTCCCATCCGTATTGTCCCGCGGTGTCCGTGCCGCCGGCTACGAGCTTCTCACGCAGCTCTGCGTGTTCAAGTATTCTGATGATTCCATCCGCGAGAGCCTCGCAGTCCATGGGGGAAACGAGCAGGGAGTTTTTTCCGTCTTCCATGAATTCCGTAAGCGGCTCTATGTCGGAAGCTATGACCGGCACGCCGGAAGCCATGGCTTCAAGAACAACGAGTCCCCATCCCTCTTTCAGCGAGGGGAAAACGAAAACGTCAGCGGCGTTGTAGAGGTCGGCAATCAGTTCTTCGGGGACTCTTCCCAGAATGAAAACATCTTTTCCCATCTCTATTTCCAGTTTTTCCGCCTCGGAGAAAAACTCTTCGCGGTAATCCCTGTAGTCAAAAAGCGTCTCCCCGCCTCCGAGCAGCCATGCTGCCCGCTCGTCCTTTGCCGCGAAGTGCGCTTTTACCCGGGCAAACGCTCTTAGGGTTGATATCGTGTTTTTGCGGGGTTCGATCCCACCGATGGTAAGAACCGTTCTGCGTCCGCCGGCTGAAAATTCAAGCTTCGAGGCTTCGGCGGGCTTGCTTCGGGCGGCCGTGCCGTAGAACTTTGCCAGGTCGACGCCGTTTCTTACCCGCCGCGGCCTGAGGGAGTATCTGTCGGCAAGCTCTTTTTCCCAGTAATCGCTTACGACCAGCAGGTAATCGGGCTTCATTATGCTTTTCATCTGACATTCCACGAGAGATTCCGACACGAAATCATCAACGTGATGAACGGTTCTGAGGAAAAATTCTATCCTGCCTCTCCGCCTTATATCCAGAAGCGCGTTTGCCGATATGCAGTCCTCGGCGTGGTAGATGTCGTGGGTTTCGTCAAGCCCGCTCAGGTAGTCGACATATGCTTTTATGTAGGCGCGGATTTTTTCGTCCATGCAGCCGAATTCGTTTTCTGGACATGGCACCAGGGTGTGAGGAATGTCGACTTTCCTGAAAAATCCGCCTTCCGTCCCGAGCGCGTAAACGTGAACCTTCTGTCCGAGTTCCCTCAGCTTTTCCGCGAGGTTAAGCGTGTGGACCACTCCTCCTCTGGGTTTTGTCGAGTAGGTGAAAAGCGCTATGTCAAGCCGTTTCATGCAGAACCTCCAGGTTCTCAAGCCTCGAGACCAGAAACCTGATTCCGTAAAATACGCCGATGGCGATGTCGGCCCCGGAAGTCTCCCCCATTCTTAGCAGCGTTTTCGAAACTTCGGCGGTCCGTTCCATGTCTTCGGTAAGGAGGCAGTGGATCAGGCTCACCACCGCCAGGGGACACACTCCCTCGCGGGCTTCCCTCAGCATGCTCGAACCGAAAACCGTGGTTCTCTGCCGTGCCTCTTCATAAATACTTCCGGCGATTTCATCGAAAAACCCGGTGTCGTCACCCATGCTCAGCACCGCCGCCCCGGTCTTGAGACTTACCACGAGCCCGCAGAGAAAATCGTCGCCGGACGGCGTGAGCCCCGGCCCGAGACCTATTATGGTCTTCGCGCTTTCCGTCACCGCGGCCCTGTCAAGTGAAAAGATTCCCCACATAACCCTTTCGATGCCGGGTCTCGCTCTCTCGGCGAAACTGTCGTTGCGGGGTTTCAGGAAAAGGTCGATGGAACCGACAAGTTCCACGTTTTCAAGCAGCGGCACCAGGCCTTCCCTGCTGGGACACGTGTATATCACGTCCCGAAGCACCCTCAGGTTGAGCTTTATTATCTCGAGCGGGCTTACCGACCCGCTGTCCGGGATGCTGGGCGGCTGCCATTTCGCGGCGCCGCGGAAACCGGCAATCGCGAATCTTTTTCCTATCAGGACGTCTTTTTTCCCGCAGACAACCTCCATGCCCTGTTCGATTCCAATGGATTTAAAGCCCGACGGCCGGTTTTTTCCGTCTACGATTATCGAGTTCGCCGAAACGTACTGTTCGTGCGGGGTGACCCTTACCAGCTCATCCTCGCCGACTTTTATATAGAAGGAATTTTCGAACACGCCCTCAATGCTGGCGGGACTTTCGAGGCCCGCGAGAGTTTCGTAGGCGCTGGCTCCGATCGTTTTCGCGTTTAGCTGTTCTGTGACGCTTCCTTTCGACATTGCAATGGAGAGGGTTGCGGAACCTTGGGAATAATCAATCTAACTTCTTCCATTTGGGACGATCACCCCCGGGATAAGAACTCATCAGAATTATTCTTCTGCGAATTTTCCAGGGAATGGCCAGGTACAGGGGGACGAATATCCTTCTCCAAAGAAAAGGCAGCACTCCTTTTTCGCGGTAAGCGCCGGAGGTGGAGTCCGGGTAACGATTCGCCATATCGTCCGCCGCGGCTTCAAGCAGGTACTTCTCCGCGTTTCCCCTTAACCAGCCGCCCGGGGGTTTATTTTCTGACAATTGGTTTCACCTCCTTTAAAAGACTACCCGCCGGCCAGTTTGGCCAGTCCCGCCTGCGCCGCCAGGGCTATGGGTTCCATCAGGGCTCCTATCGGGGGGGAATACACATTTTCCATCCACGCGAAATCTTCAAGCGTAGCCTTGCGTTTGATCGAAAAAGCGAGGAAATCGGCCCTTTCCTTTATTCCTTCCCCGCCGGCCATCTGGGCGCCCAGCACCCTGTGGGTTTCGGGGTCGGCAATGAGTTTAACCCTCATTCTCGTAACCCCGGGGTAGTACCTGGCTCTGGATATTCCCTGCGAGAACGCGACGACGTGAGGTATCCCGAGGGCTTTGTGAAGGGTTTCGCCGAGAGACACCCCGCCGATCTGGATCTTTCCGCCCACCATTCCCCAGGGCACGTACACGGGGTCGTACGCGCGGTCATCTCCCGCGGCATTCGCCCCGGCTATTCTTCCCTGGGAGTAGGCGTGGCTTCCCGAGAGCCCCTGAATGGGAATTTCCGTTACCCCGTGCACCACTTCCGTGCAGTCGCCTGCGGCGTAGACTCCTTCGACGCTGGTTCTCATGTGGTCGTCAACCAGGACTCCCCCGGTGGAACCGAGTTTTATCCCCGCTTCCCGGGAAAGAGTATTGTTCGGCACCTTGTGAGTGGCGACTATAACTACTTCGCACTCTATTTCACCCTTCGAGGTAGCCAGGGATTTTACCCTGCCTTCCCGTCCTCTTATCTCGTGGGCCTTGGTTCCGAAATGCATGTTGACGCCCAGCTCCTCAAAGGATTCCTGCACCGGTTCCATGATATCCGGGTCCGCGACCTCGGACATAAGCCAGCCGCCCTCGTCCACAAGATGGGTCTCAATCCCCCTTTGCGCCAGGTTGCCCGCCATCTCGATACCCAGGGGAGAGGCGGACAGCACGGCGATTTTCTTTATGCTGTCAAGCTGCTTGTCGAATTCCATCGCCCTTCGGATGTTCTTCACGTAATGAACGCCGTCAAGATCGATGCCGGGAATATCCGGATTTCCGTATTCGAACCCGGTGGCGATTATAAGCCGGTCCCACGGAAATTCCTCCGAACCCACCGCCACGACCTTTTTATCAAGGTCTATTCCCGTTACTTTCGTGTTGTACTTGATGTCAATTCCGATGCCGGTGTAGTGCTCGGCGGTTTGAAGAAAAAGATTCTTGAAATCCGGAATTTCCCTGCCGTGGACAAAGGGGATGCCGCAGGGGCTGTAGGCCACGTCTTCATACTCCGTAAATAGCGTGACGGATGAATCGGGGTCGGCGAGACCTCTTGCCGTGGAGGCCGCGGAGATGCCCCCCGCTCCTCCGCCTATTATGACGAATTTCAGTTTCTCTTGACTCATATGCGTCTCCTCAGTTTAATCCGCGACCCGGCGTGAGTGGGCTTCGGATCATGATTTTTCCCCGAATCAGTTTATCGGGATTGATTTCTTGAATTTCCTGAAACTTGCCGTCCCCGACTCGTGCAGCCTTTCAAAGTCGGGAAGCACGGAACATTCTCCGCAGCTCACGCAGCCGGCCAGCCCGCTTTTGGATCCTCCCTCGTATCTGGAGAGAACCTTGGCGGCTTCTGAATACACGTATTCCATAACTTCGGCCCTGGGCGGCCTTATATTTTCCATCGGGGTGCCCGCGATAGGCCTGAAGGGCACGATGAAGGGGTAGACCCCTATTTCGGCGCAGATTTCGGCGCCTTCGATAACCGTTTCCAGCCTTTCGCCGAGTCCGACCAGGATGTAGGTGCTTACCGCCCATCTTCCGAAAATCCTTACGCCCTCCGTCCAGGTCTCTATGTACCTGTCGAGCCCTATCATGGCCTTTCCCGGGGTTACTTTTTCGAATACGTCCGGATCGAACGTTTCAATATGGACTCCGAGAGCGTCCACCCCTGAAGATTTCAGCCTCTGCAGCCAGCCTAGGTCTTCAGGGGGGACAATCTGGAGCTGAATCGGAAGCCCTGTATGTTCTTTAACCTCGGAACATATCTCGGCATACTTTTCAAGCGCCTTTTCCTCATCAGGCGCAACGCCGGAAGTAAAGACGATGTTGGAAATGCCGTCGAGTTCCTTTGCGAGCTGAATTGTCTCAACAAGCGCCTTCGCATTTTTGAATCCGACGGTACTTCTGTCCTTCAGGGTAAGCTCTATTCCGCAGAACTGACACCTTCTCTCGTCCTTCCAGAAATCACAGGTCTGAAGGAGTGTCGTCGCAAAAGTGGTCGGGCAGTGCAGAAGTCCGATTTTCTGCATGGGTACTCCGCTTGAGGTTTTATGGTCGTAAAACCTCCCGTTACCCATAAGCTCAACCTGCACTAAAGCCACTTCATCCCGGAAAATCCAGTCTTCGCCGTTTATCTTGTCAAGATGGTAAGGCGATGATTCTACGAAATCACCGACAACCGGGACATTCGCGTCGGTATCGGGAAGAATCCTGAGATGAATTCCTCCCGTGGGACCGGCGCCTCCCCGCCTGATATTCTTGGAATCGGGAATCCTCAAACCGTAACTCTGCAACTCTACCTTAAGGGCTGTAGAATCCATTTTTCACCCCCAGCGTTTTTATTTCACACAACACCCTTTCCGCTTGCTCCGTTGGCAAGCGGATTAAAACTGCCCGTGACCGCGGGTCACGGCAACTCTGCCGGACAATGACGCGAAGTCTCTAAGACCTCAGACCGTCCACGTGCTGAACATCATGGCTCCCGCCCTGTGATGCTCAATGACTATGTCCAGTATATCCGTAGGATGAATCGGGGTAACTCCCTCGATAAAGCTCGATTCATTCTGTCCGAGAAGCGCGGCTGCGGAGAAACGGCACGCGTATACCGTTATTCCCTCCGAGAGGAGCCTCCTGACGAGATTCGGATAAAGCTGGATGCCGGCACCGTAGCCGTCATCTCCGACATTCGGCCAGCCCCTGTAGATCGGTATGCCCGAAGCGGGACCGTAGAAAAGAACCGAAACATCATAGCCTTTTCTTTTCGCCCTGATTGCGGTAAGCATGTTTATACCGGCCACGGAGCCTTCATAAGGAACCGAATGTATGAGAAACAGGGCTTTTTCCCCTTCATTCGCCTGATGATCGGGAAAAAGCTTTTCCTCGTAGTCCACAAGAGCCTTCCCCTCCTGGGGCCTCTCGCTTTTTACTCTGTCTACTGCCATTACTGCACCTCCTAAAAAAGATATCTATAATATGTCGTGCTCTCCGGGATTCCCCGGAAGCTCTGCCGTTAGCTGTTTCACTAGCGCCTTATTCATTTTATGTCATTTCGTTAACTATTTCAGTTCCTTTTTTTCCCTCAAGGGCCTTAACCGTTGAATTTGCCGACGTTATGACCACTTGCCTGCCTCCTTTGCGCAGAAATCTTATCGCCGCTTCTATCTTGGGTCCCATGCTCCCCGGCGGGAAATGTCCTTCCCCGAGGTATCTTTCCGCTTCGTCCGTCGTAATTTTCTTCAGGTCCACCTGTTTCCGGGTTCCGAAAAACAGCGATATCCCGTCCACCTGCGTAATTATGGCCAGGGTCTCGGCCCCGATGAGAGTGGCGAGTTTTTCCGAAACCAGATCTTTGTCGATTACGCCGCTCACTCCCCTGAGTTCGCCGTCTTTCCCGCGGACAACCGGCACTCCGCCCCCTCCGCACGCGACGACGATAAAGCCCCTTTCCACCATGTCCGCTATTTCTTTTTTCTCCACTATGTCCACGGGCTTGGGCGAAGGCACGACCCTCCTGTACCCCCTGTCGGAATCCTTTTCCACCCTCCAGTTTTTCTCGTGCGCAACAGAGTCGGCGGTTTTCTTGTCGAAAAACGGTCCTACGAATTTCGTCGGGTTTGAAAAAGCTTCGTCATTTTCATCCACCACTACCTGTGTGATGATGGCCGCGACGGGTTTGTCAATGTTATTCTTTCTGAGATGATTTCTAAGCGCCTGAACGATCAGATACCCGATCTGGCCCTGGGTCATCGCGCCGCATACGTCTGCGGGCATGGTCGGGGCCGCGCGGGATGCGTGTTCCTGCTGGAGCATCAGGTTTCCCACCTGGGGTCCGTTTCCATGAGTTATGACGATTCTGTAGCCCGATTTCACAAGCTTCACCATTTCCCCCGATATCTTTTTGGCGAAGGCGAACTGGTCTCGGTGCGTTCCATGATTCCCGTCGCCTGAAAACGCGTTACCTCCGAAAGCGACAACGGCCAGTTTCATCGCCCCGCACCTCCCCGTGAGGCAAGCTGCGCGATCAGGGCCGCGGCCCTGGCTCCCTGAGCATTGGTTGTCGCAACTCTTATGCCGTTTCTTCTCAGCTTTTCCCTCTGCAGCCCGAGATTCTGGGGGTCGTCATCCGTACCGCACACGTGCGCGATGAAAGCAAGGGACCTGTTTTTGCCTTCAGCCGTTTTCCTTGCCTGCAGGATGGCCGGCAGAAGCTCCCCGGCGGGGTCGGCGTTTGAACCGTAGCCCAGCACGATATCGAGGAGAATCACCGCCGTCCCGGGATCTTCTGCTTCCTTGATTATTCTTTCGCTCCTGAGCGTGGAGTCGATCATCGGATGGGGACGTCCGACGGTGAACTCCTCTTCGCCGAGATCCACGCAGCAGTGCCTGCGGCTTTTGTATGAGTCGCTGAGCAGACGGTCTTCTGACAGGGGCGCGTTTGAATAAATTTTTCCGAGAGACGAGGTGAGTATCTTCTGGGCCTCGTAGCACAGGGTGCCGCCTGAAAACAGCCCCCTCACGTATTTCTGCGAAGGGCGAAGCGATCTGACGAAATCCTCCGCGTATCTTCTCAGGCCGGCGTCGGAAACCCTGACCCGCTTTTCTTCCCGCCCGCGCGCGAGGTTTGCCGCAAGCAGGGACAGTTCTTCCAGCGTATCGGCAAGGAAGACGTTTTCTACGGCGTCAATCCGGTTTTCTCCCAGCAGACACATCGCAAAGGGTTTCTTCCCGCCCCGCGCCGTTTCGATTATTTTCTTTACCACCTTTGTCGGGGCCGGCTTTGAAACCAGCAGGATGATCTCCGTGTTTTCGTCTTCCTGGAGCAGTTCCATGGCCTTGAGCGCCATCAGCCCGCCCACCTTTTCGGAAAGATCCCTTCCGCCGACTCCGATTCCGTGAGAAACGCCGAGTCCCCAGTTATGAATCAGGCTCGCTACTTCCTGCATGCCCGTCCCCGCGGCGGCGACAATTCCCACGGAGCCCCGTCTTACGATGTTGGCAAACCCGAAGCCCGCGCCGTTTATTAGCGCGGTCCCGCATCCCGGCCCCATCATGAGAAGTCCCCTGCCGGCGGCCCTGCGCTTGAGCTCGACCTCTTCGTCAATACTCAGGTTGTCGCTGAAAAGAAAGGTGTGAATGTTGTTCTTTATGGCTCTTGCGACTTCAAGTTTCGCGAACTCTCCCGGGACGGACACGACGGCGATGTTGGGGCTGCCCGGCGGGCTCAGGGCTTCTTCGAAGCTCCGGTACGCGGCCGCGTGTTCGGCCCCGCCCGAAGGCGCGGCCAGGGAGAAATCGATTTTTCCCAGGGCGTCCCGGCCCGCCGTCTCCGATTCCGCCTCAAGGGCTATTATGAGGTCATTCGCGCCGAGTGAACGCGGCGCGGTTTTGATTAATCCCGCGTCCCGAAGCGTTTTTAGGTTCGCTTCAGTGGCCATTATGGCCGAAGCCCTTTTGATGCCCGGGGAATTGGCGAGCTCCCTGCTTATCTGCATAAGCTTCATCGAATCCTGGTAATGGTTCCGTTTTACTGTATTGAGCGTTACCAATACGTACCTCTCGCTTTTATGGTCTATGCCGCTAGATCATGCCGTTTTCCAAACGCCAGAAGCGCTTTTTCGAAACACTCGTAAGGCGCTTTGGCTATCCCGGCTCCTATCTGCCCCGCCCCCGAGCTTTTATGCACGACAGCGCTGTTTATGCTCGGCAGTATCGCCGTGTCGACTACCTTTCTTATGTCGATCCCGGTCGGCGTTCCCTGAAAGTCCAGGGAAGGTATCGCGAACTTGGGATTTCTCGCCGTCGTGATGAGATTCATGCTGTTTGTGATGTCCACCGCGTCGCTGAACCCACCTCCGGCAAACGACGCCATGGAGGGAGCGGCGGCGATTGCGAATCCCCCTAGCCCCGTTGTCTCGATAATGGAACTGTCCCCTATGTCCGCGGCTGCATCTTTCGGCCCGTAGCCGAGGTTGTAGAGAGCGTCTTCCAGATAGGGTGATTTCGCCACGAACCACCTGTCTCCGAGCCCGCTCACCCTTATGCCGAAAGCGGTTCCGTTTCTCGACATGGCGGTAACCAGGGTGCTGTCAGCGATTCCGTGGGCCGCGTCCGCGGCGAGCTTGCACCCGGTCATGGTGAAGTTGAGAAAGAAGTGACTGTTTGAGGACATGAATCTGTAAACGGCCGTTGCGTCCGCGCGCGGAATGTTAAGAGAGAAGAGAGGCTCGACGATATTTTTCAGAAAAATACCGGTGCAGGCGCCGTGGCGGTTATGGCATTCGTCTCCCATCTGTATCCCCTGAGACAGTATGTTCCACACCGAGACCGGTCCGGTGCTTGCGAACACTTTTTTCATTACAGGGGCGAACTTGTCCCTTATCCACCTGAGGCGTCGCAGCGTCTCCTCTCCGAACGATCCGAACCAGAGCACCTGCCCCCCGCCTTCGTTAAACGTTGAATAAGCTCTTTTTCCGGTCGTCAGGTCCTTCGTTACGATCACCGGCATCGAAGCGGAGATAATTCCCGTCATGGGTCCGACGCAGTCATGGTGGTGGTTCGGAGAAAGGGTTATTCCGCCTTCCAGCGTCATTTTTTCGGCTTCCGACGGGTCCCTTGCCAGCCCTTCGAATACAAGGGCTCCCCGCACGGCCCTTTTCATCGGGTCGCACATTCTGCGCCAGCTGACCGGAGGGCCCGCGTGCAGAATGGTCGAGGGAGTCATGCCGGGAACGGCGTCAAGGGCCTTCTGCACTCCTTCAAGCGCGGGCTCGACGGAGAACAGCATCTCAAGCGCGTAGGCATTCGCGGCGTCGATGCGGTCCGGCAGACCGGGCTTTTCTGTTTTTCTTTCGGCGCTCATGAAATAACTCCTCAGGAAGCCTCGATGGAAAGCACCCACAGCAGTTTCGCGGGAACTTTCCCGGTGTTTTTCCATTTATGGTCCAGGTGGGTTCTGAAGTGCAGACTGTCTCCCGGACGCAGGTCGTAAGTTTTTTTGTTCACCTCGAATCTCATTTTTCCCTGCAGGCAGTAAACCAGTTCCTCTCCCCTGTGACTCATGCTTTTTCTGCCGCTTGAGGCGCCCACCTTCACCGTGGCGTACGCCGCGGTCATTATGAATTCTCCGTACTGCTTGGCTGATATCCCCTGCAGGTCAAGGCCTTTTTTAAAGGTAAATACGGGCCTGCGCTCGTTTGAATTTATCAGGCAGACGTCCTTGTCTCCCGGTTCCTCTTCGACGAAGTTGCTTATTTTTTTCCCGAGCGCGTCGGAAATTTTCATCATGGTGGTTATGGTCGGAGTGATTCCGTTTGATTCAATCTTGTGGATGGCTGCCGCGGATATGCCCGATCTGTCCGAGAGATTTTTAAGTGACCATCCCTTCTCCATCCGGATGGCCTTTATCTTTTCTCCGAGCCTCGCGACTATGCGCTCGATCTCCCTGTTCTGCTCATTCATTGGCGGCCTCCTTCTGTTCGGGGGTTTCCATGTAATATCCCCGCCCGAGGTCCCAGAAGAGTTCCCTGCTGCCGTCTCTGTTCCTGAAATAGACTTTCCGCTCCGCGCTTACCTCTCCGATCTTCTCGCACAGGAGGCCGCAGTTCCTGAATTTCTCGCAGACCGTCGAGGTCTTTCCCGGTCTCAGGGAAAGGACGAAACCGTAGCTCGGAAAAGTGACCAGCCATTCCGCAAGCCCGACGCCCGGCGGCACCGGAATGTCGTCAACGTGAATCTCGGCGCCTTTTTGCGAACACTCAAGGAGCATCAGAATCGAGCCTATGGCGCCGGCCATGCTGATGTCCTTGGCCGAGTCGGCAAGTTTCTCTTCCGCAAGTTCGGGCAGGATCTCAAGGTGCCGCAGCGCTGCCGTCCTGCTTAAGCCGCTTGAGGAATCCCAGAAATTGAAACCTGAATGGAATCTTCCTTCGCCGCCGACCGCCATAACGAGGTCGTCGCCTTCCCTGGCGTCAAAGCTCGAAAGAAGCCTGGCGGCCTTTCCCAGGATGAATACGGCCAGGGCCGGCTCGCTTCCTTCGCCGCTTATGTGGCCTCCTATTACGGGGACGTTGTATCTTTCGGCGTTATCGCGTATGCCCGAGAGCATCTCGTCCGTTCTGCCGGCGTCCGCGGAGCAGAGCACGTCCAGAATCGCCAGAGGTCTTCCGCCCATCGAATATATGTCGTTTACGTTCGTCAGGACCGAGGTTCTTCCGGCAAGGTATGGGTTTGACTTCAAAAGAGGCTGGTATACGCCTTCGGCCGCCGCCAGCAGGTAGCCTCCGTCATGTTCGATTGCCGCCGCGTCATCGCCGAGACGCACCTGTTTCCCCTCGACCCCCGCGAACCGGGGAAAGAAATTCCAGACGTTCGTTATATTGCTTTTTTCGCTCAGTCTCGCGGAGCGGCGCAGAGATCCGATCAGGTCCTTCATTAATCCCGCCGTGATTCCGCGGTTCACGCCTTTCCCCCCGCGCCTAGTTCGGCTTCCATCAGCTGATGGGGTTTTCCATGGTAGATGAGCGGTTCCCCCGAGCGTTTCCAGCCGAGTCTTTCAAAAAACCTGACATTCTGCGGCTGAACGTATGCTATGAACCGCTCGCATCCCCTTGCTTTTACTGTTTCTACGGCGAATTTGACTAGATGACGGCCGACTACGCCGTTTCGGTAGCCGGGCGCCGCGCTCAGGCGGCCCCCAACCCAGGTGGTTCCTTCGAGATTGTAGCATCTGACGCCGCCGACCATTTTCTCGCCCGGTTTCTCAACGGCAGCTATGTGTATCGCGGCCTTGTCGTATTCGTCAATGTCGGTTCCGGAAAATATCTTCTGCTCCCTTACGAAAATATCCTCGCGAAGTCTGTAATAAGTCTTGAGATTCTTTTCACTTGTAATGATTTTGAACTCAAATTTCTCCATAAGCTTCAATGTGGCATTGTATTCACTATATTTAATACATTATCAATTTTAGTGGACAAGGTCAACCATTTTCAGAAGACCCCCGGCGGGGGGGGGGGAACGGTCGCGGGGATGCCCTGGCGTCGCCGGATGTCAGCTTGACTGAAATGTCGCATTTCCTTTATACTTGGTCATTAGCGGGGACATTCTGAATGCCTATCTATGAATACGACTGTCGGGATTGTGAGAAAACCGTTTCCATATTCTTTCTGACCATCTCCGAAGCCGAAAACGAACAGGCGGTTTGTCCCGAATGCGGGCGAAGCGGCCTCAAGCGCGTCCTTTCCTCAACTTCACTGATAAGAACCCGCGCGGAACCCAGGAAAACAAGTTCGCCGAAAGTTTCTGAAAACGACAGCAGATCGCTGGCTGAAACGATGAAAAAAGAAAGCCGCCGCTCCGGGCGGGATTACGGAGATGATTTCAGGGAGGTCACCCACAGGCTTGAGAAAGGGGAAAAACCTGATTCCATCGAGAAATCCCTCCGCGCGCGCGTCGGTGAAAAGATGCAGGCGCATTGAGTTTTACGATCTTTCGGGATGCCGTAAGAACTCAATGTTTAACGGGTGTTTTTATAACAGTTTTCAAGATCGAGGAGGTCGTTCATGGATATAGTCAGGAGAAAGCGGTTATTTGATAACCACAGTCATATAGGTCCCGTGCCGGGGTTTGCCTATTACGGTCTGCCAGAAGCGGTCAAGCCCACCACCGATTACCAGACCGCGGAAGAATATATAAAGGGGATGGACAAGAACAAGGTCGACAGGGCGCTTGTGATGGCAAATTACGGGTATCCCGATTCCGCCCAGCCCTTCGAGCTAAACCCGCTCGTGGCGGAAGGCGCGGAAACGTCCCATGACAGGCTGCTCGGCGCGATATGGGTTTCCGCTCTGCCGAAGGACAGGGAAAGAACCCGGGAAGCGCTTAAGCTCATCGGCGAGAAGGGGCTGATAGCGCTTAAGACCACCTGTCTTCTGGGCGGCACCTTTGACCCGGGGCAGTGGGACGAAGAGTCCGCGGAACTCTGGAAAATGATTCTCGACGCCGGAGCCGAGCACGATATGCCCCTTCACATTCACACGAGTCCCGGGGGAGGTTCCGATATCGATAACGCCCTTGCCCTCATAAGAGAATACGGGAAGCGCAACAAGATTCACGTTGTTCACATGGGAGGCGGAGTCAGCGGTCATATCAAGTTCGTTCCGCGCTTTTTCGAACTGATTGAGGACGGATACCAGGTATACACCGATTCCTCGTGGGCCGTGGGCTTCGGGTCCACGTGGATACTCAAGGAGATCGAGGAGCGGGGAATAGGAGCGGACCGTTTTCTGTTCGGGTCGGATATTCCGTGGAGCGATTTCGCTTCCGAGTACTGGAAAATAGAAGGCGCGGATATTTCCGAAGAACTGAAGGAGAATATCTTCTGGAATAACGCCGAGAAGCTCTACAGCAGGTTCTGGTGAGGCGGAAAGCGGCTCAGAAGTACACGACCGCTTTCACTGAAAAGCCGGTTTCGCTTCCGTCAAGCGATACGGGAACCCTGACGTGCTCATCCGGAAAGGTTTCCCGGTCCTCTTCTGCGTACCGCGTGTGGCGTACCTCGCCCCGGATTCCTACCTTGTCCCCGATCATTTTCTCAAGACCTCCCCCGACCGTCCATCCGTAGAGAGTCTCGTCGTAGGAGCTGGAGCCCGGGGTCATCTCGTCGGCCCCGCAGATCTTACGGGGGTCAAGGCAGCCGTTAGAGTCGACCGTCAGTTCGGCGTCCAGGCGGCGCATGCCGCCAAGGGCGTAGATTCCGGCGCCGGGGCCCAGAAGCGAAACAAGAAACTGGGGGCTCGCGCCGAACATAAGCGTTACTCCGTAGCTGTTTTTTCTCTCAGCGCTCCACTTGTCGGGCCAGGCTTCTCCGTACTGGTTCCGGCTCTCGGACTCTCCCGCTCCGGGAAGCGTTCCGCTTGTCGTGCCGCCGTGGAACTGTCCGTCAATCTCGGCGGCCAGGTAAAGAGTGCCGCTCGGGTCGAGGTCTAACCGGTAGCCGACGAACAGCCCGCCTCCTAGACCCGCTTCGCTCTCGCAGTTGCCGGTGTCGTAAACTTTCCCGCTCTGCAGAAAATCGTCGGGAACATCCGTGCTGTCGACGGTTTTCGAGTGCTTGAACTTCGCGCGCTCAACCCCGCCCGATGCGCCGAGGTAAAAGCTGCCGCTCTGGGCGACCGCGCTGCCGGAGATGCAGAGGGCGATTCCCGCGGCAAGCAAAAAGGCCCAGAAGCCCGTTTTCCTGTTCTGAAGAGTGCTCATGATTTCTTCTCCCTGATGAGTTCCTGTTTCTCGTGTTAAATCCGTACGCGACGCGGAGCCCGAAGCTCCTTATCCATAATATCATAGCTTGGAGGACGGGCGTTGTAAAATGAGCCGTCCGGGCACCCGGGAAGCTCCGCGCGGTGACTGTCCTGGCTGCGTCCGCGGGGCGGATTCCATTTATGGGAAAGCGGATATTGCGGTTATAATCTGCCTGCGAAGGCGTTGCCCTGGGGTTTCCCGGGCTTTTTGTTTCCGGGACCGGATCTTATGGATGCTGAGAAGATATTCTACGGGATAGACGAGGTAAGGAAGAAAGGGCGCCCGCGGATGTTTATCCTGCTGGCGGCTGTCGCCGCGCTTGCCCTGGGGGCTTTCAGGTTCGGGGGCCATTCCGATCTCCGGTTCTGGGAAAGCGACGATATTTCCCGGAAACTGATCGTGAAGAACATGGAGTCCCGGTGGATAACCACCAAGAAGGGTTATCTTTTCCTTGTCCGCGGGGAGATCATGAACGAAAGCGACGTGCCGGTCAGCCACATAAAGCTCAGGAGCAGTTTTCAGGTATCGGGGCGGACCGTACATGTTCAGGACTTTTATTCCGGCAACACCCTTTCGATTCGAGACCTCAGAAACGCCGACACGGACCATCCTCTCGAGAAACTGAACAGAAAAAACGGAGATGACCTCTCGGCGGTTACCGGGACCGAGGCCTCGGCCAACTTCAACATAAAGCCCGGCAATACCGTTTTCTTCAACACTTTCTACCTTTCCGTGAACAAGATACTCGGCCTCAAGTACCAGATCGAGATTACGGATTTCGAAGTGATGTCCGAGGGCTAGGGGAACCGTCCGGGGTCCGGGTTTCGGCGGGGAACGCGGCGGTTTAAATTGCTTTATTAAGCCGTTTTTAGTAAAATATATCCCCTTTATAGAAATAATCCGGTGGGTAAGCGATGAAATCTACACGAATAAAAGTAAGCATAAGCCAGGACGGTTCTCTCTCCAAGGAATCCGTCGAGACCGTCGATTTCGAGTTTCCGCTCATTCCGAGAAAGCTTCTGAAATCCATGGGATTCGAAAAGGTAGACGACACTACCTACGTGGGCATCGTGTCGGTCTTTCTGAACCTTCTGGATAAGGAGCAGGAGATAGAGATTGAGCTGGGGGTGGAGGCTTCAGACGCGAGAAAGAAGATTCTGGATCTTTTCGCCAAGGGGTTTCAAAGCATGAGCGGGAGCGAGGTTCCTGACGCCGAGGGAAAACCGAAACCCGCCCCGAAAACAAAAAAACCGAGGGCAAGGAAGGTCGCCGCCGCGAAGAAGGCCGGCTAGCTGCTATGCAGGATTTTGTTTTTGAAGAAGCGCTTACCTTTGACGACGTAATACTATCTCCATGCTACTCCGAAGTTCTGCCGAGCGAAGTCGACGTCTCGGTAAGGCTTACCCGGCGCATAAACCTCAATATTCCCATACTGAGCGCGGCCATGGATACCGTAACGGAATTCCGCACGTCGATCGCGATGGCGCAGGAAGGCGGCATAGGGATAATCCACAGGAACCTCTCCATCCCGGCGCAGGCGGGCGAGGTCGAGAGGGTAAAGAAGTACGAAAGCGGGATGATAGTCAATCCCCTGACCGTGCGTCCCGGAACCCGGGTCAGCGAAGCCCTCGAGATAATGGTCGAAAACGACATCTCGGGTCTTCCCGTCGTAAAGCCCGACAACACCCTTCACGGAATAATCACCAACAGGGACATAAGATTCGAAAAGAACATGGATCTCAAGATCGACAGGGTCATGACCCCCAGAAAGAAGCTTGTCACCGTCAAGGAGGGCACCACCCTTCTTGAAGCCAAGGAGCTTCTTCACAAGTTCAAGATAGAGAAACTTCCGGTCGTCGACGGTGCCTTCAAGCTTCGCGGCCTTATAACCATGAAGGACATAGAGAAGATAGAGAAGTTTCCCAAGGCGTCCAAGGACGCGATGGGAAGGCTTCTGGTGGGAGCCGCCGTGGGGGTCGACAAGCACAGCCAGGAGCGGGTGGACGAGCTTGTCGCGGCGGGCTGTGACGTGATAGTGGTCGATACCGCGCACGGGCATTCGAAAAGGGTGCTCGACAGCGTGGCCCGCATAAGGAAAAAATATCCCGATATAGACCTGGTGGCCGGCAACATAGCCACCTCCGAAGCGGCCGAGGACCTTATAGAAGCGGGAGCGGACTGTCTCAAGGTGGGGGTCGGTCCCGGGTCGATATGCACGACGCGCGTTATAGCCGGCATAGGGGTGCCGCAGATAACCGCCATAAGAAAAGTCTGTTCCGTCGCGAAAAAGCGCGACATACCCGTGATAGCCGACGGGGGAATAAAGTACTCCGGGGATATAACGAAGGCGCTTGCCGCCGGGGCGGATTCCGTCATGGTGGGAAACCTGCTCGCCGGGTCGGACGAAGCCCCCGGGGAGGTAGTTCTCTACCAGGGGAGAACCTACAAGGTTTACCGCGGCATGGGCTCCATCGAGGCGATGAGGGCCGGGAGCAGGGACCGCTACGCCCAGGACGACGAGATGATGGAGGCCAAGCTCGTTCCCGAAGGAATAGAGGGAAGGGTTCCATACAGGGGCAACATAGGGGCCATAATCTACCAGCTTGTCGGGGGACTTCGCGCGGGAATGGGCTACACCGGTTCCGCGACGATAAGGCAGCTTCAGGAAAACGCGAGGTTCGTAAAGATCACCAATGCCGGGCTTCAGGAAAGTCACGTTCACGATATCGTAATTACCAAGGAGTCTCCCAACTACAGGATCGGGTGATAACGGTTTTGTTGTCTCGTAAAGTCAGCCTCGGAGAGCGCGGTTTACCCTTCGGGGTTCCTCGGATTTTATCGCGACGGGGGAGGCGGCCGTAGAATGCGGGAAAAAGTTCTTGTTCTTGATTTCGGTTCCCAGTACACGCAGCTTATCGCCAGGCGCACAAGGGAACTCGGGGTCTATTCCGAAATAAAACCCTATGACACCGCCGCGGACGAAATAAGGAAAGAACCTCCGGGGGCGATAATACTCTCCGGGGGGCCCTCAAGCGTCTGGGAGGACGGCTCTCCCAGGGTGGACGGGGAAATACTGTCTCTGGGAATACCGCTTCTCGGCATCTGTTACGGGCTTCAGGTGCTGGTTTTCCAGCTCGGCGGGGAGGTTGAACGCTCAGAGAAGAGGGAATACGGTCCCGCCGTACTGAACCTGGCAGCGGAAGACCCGCTTTTCTCGGGCGTCGAGAAGACCTCGGGAGTCTGGATGTCTCACGGCGACAGGGTTCTGAGGGTGCCCGAGGGGTTTACGGCGATAGCCGATACCGGGAACACGGAGTGCGCGGCGGTAAGAAACGCGGGCGGGAACATCTACGGGGTGCAGTTCCACCCGGAGGTTGTGCATACGGAATTCGGAACCCGGATACTTTCCAATTTCCTTTTTCAGGTGGCGGGGCTTGGCGGGAACTGGACGGCGGGCTCGTTCATAGAGCACTCTATACGCGATATAAGGGAGAGGGTAGGGAACGGCAGGATCATATGCGGGCTCTCGGGAGGAGTGGACTCCTCGGTCGCGGCGGCTCTCATTAACGAGGCGGTGGGCCGCAGGCTTTACTGTATTTTCGTCGACACCGGGTGCATGAGGCTTGATGAGGCGGAGGAGGTCCGTGACGCCTTCTCCGGGTTCGAGATGAACTTCATTCAAGTGGACGCCTCCGAGAGGTTCCTTTCTCATCTCGAGGGCGTTGAGGATCCCGAAACGAAAAGAAAGATTATGGGCGAGCAGTTCGTGAGGGTCTTTGAGGAAGAGGCCGAGAAGATATCAGATGTCCGTTTTCTCGCCCAGGGAACGCTCTATCCCGACGTGATCGAGAGCGTGAGCGTCAAGGGCCCCTCGGCGGTGATAAAGTCCCACCATAACGTCGGGGGGCTTCCGGAAAAAATGAATCTTGAGATAGTGGAGCCCCTTCGGGAACTTTTCAAAGACGAGGTGAGAAGCGTCGGCGAGACTCTCGGGCTTCCCTCCTCTCTCATAGGCCGCCACCCCTTTCCCGGTCCCGGGCCTCGCTATCAGGATAATGGGAGAAGTCACGCGCGAGAGGCTTTCCGTACTGAGGCACGCGGACAGCGTTTTTATCGACGAACTCAGGAAATCCGGGGCCTACGACGAGATATGGCAGGCCTTCTGCGTTTTTATCCCGGTAAAGACGGTGGGGGTCATGGGCGATGAGCGCACCTATGAAAACGTCTGCGCCCTGAGGGCCGTGAGCAGCACGGACGGAATGACCGCCGACTGGTCGAAAATATCCTACGACCTGCTCGGGAGAATTTCTGCGAGAATCATAAACGAGGTAAGAGGGATAAACCGGGTCGTGTACGATATATCCACGAAACCTCCCGGCACCATAGAGTGGCAGTGAAGTCTAGCCGGCCCTCTTTTTGAATATGGCGAATTCACCCGTGATGGCGGCAAGTTCCCAGCCGTCTTCGCCAAGCGAGACAAGAGAATCTTCAAGGTTTCCCCTGGCGTTCTCCCTCCTCGAATCGACTTCTTCCTTGTAGACCGCTATATCATGGTCCTGGGACTTTTTGACGAGCGCGTCGGTCGAGACTACCTTGTATTCCCAGCGTTCCATTACTCTTCCTGCTCTCCGGTTTCCTCTTCTCCGTCGATGACAATGGATGTCGCCTTCTCGCTTACGTCGGGCAGGGATTTTACGTGTTTTTCGTAATCCTTCCGGGTGATCTGCCCTTCCTTTATGTATCAAGGATAAATGGAATTTTCCCACGCCGGATTTACAGTCAATTCCGCACATCAAAGAATTTTTCATTATCCTGCATTATCCATCCTCCGAGAAAAGGAAAATTCTAACCACGGGCGAGGTTTTTTCAAAGTTCAACGGGCGTTTGTGTTGTTTGTCGCGATTTCGGTGAGTTGAGCGATTCTCATCGTATTGAATTTCTACGTTTAAGATTTTCAAAATCATACTGCCTCCACTTCTTTATCGGCCAATCTTCAACCAGTTCAATACGTTCCGCGGCCCAATCAAGATATTCCTGAGACAAGTCACATCCTATCCATTTACGCTTGAGCTGTTCCGCGCAGACAGTCGTGGTTCCAGAACCGAGAAAGGGGTCAAATACTAAATCGTTTTCTTTTGATGAAGCAAGGATGATTTTGCGTAGAAGTTCCTCCGGCTTTTGCGTGGGATGAGGGGTTTTTTCGTGCATTCCGTTGCAGGTCGTCGGAATCTCCAGAACATCTTTCGGTTTGGCTCCTTCAGGGTTAGGTTCCCAGTAGTGCTGTTTACCCTTTCCGTATTGGCTGGTAGCGGCTTGCGGGTGCGACGGATACTTCAAAGTGTGTTCCGAGTAAGGTATTCTCACGGCGTCAACATTGATTTTGTGTTTTTTCGTTTTCCGAAAATGCAGGATGCTTTCATGTGATCTGCCCCAGTCATTCGCCAGGCTTGCCTTGTTTTTATAATGCCAGATTACCCAGCGGCATTTGTGGAAAAACTGCATCGCCGGAGATTTGATGTCGGCGACGATTTCCGAGAAGCCACAAACGTAAAGCGAACCCGTCGGCTTGAGAATCCGGGCCGCTTGCTCTATCCAGACGCTTGACCAGTCAATGTATTCTTTCTGTGAATCAAAACGGTCCCAGTCGGCTTTCTTGATGTTGTATGGGGGATCGGCGAAAATCAGGTCGACTGATTCGTCGCCAAGCTCTTTCATCACGTTTACGCAGTCCCCCAGGTAAAGCTTTCCGTTTGGATGATCGTAATAAATGTGCGGTGACGAAGTTTCTTCTCGTGGCAACTTGAGTATTTTGCCTTTATGCTGTTTTTGGCCAAAAAACTCTTCTACATCCGTTCTTCGCCTGAAAGACTGTCCGGTGCTTTTCCCCATAACCTTTTAAGTCATCAACTGAATTCTGGTATTTCAAGTTAGCTGTGTCGCCTGGACTGAAATTATCGGCAAGCATTCCTATAACGGTAAATTGTAATCCACATTTTATGGAATTTCTAATGATGCGGACTTCACCTCTAAGTCTGATGGAGGGGGTCGGCATCAAGGAATACTGGTTTGGTGTTCCGAGGTCTGGGGGTTTTTCCGGCAAGTTGTTTAGATTGTCTGCAATCACAGAATCTGAACATGCTCCAAAGCGGGTTAAGACAAGTTTCAACAACTATGAATGCACATCCGTATTTTTCCCGGGGAATAATTTGCGAATATGGTTCTCATTCACTTTTTTCCTGAAAACCAGTCCCATGTTCTGGAAAGCCCTTCGCGCAGGGCCACACGCGCGCTCCATCCGAGCCGCTCTTCCGCTAGGGAGCAGTCAAGACTTATACTTCTCACTTCCCCGGGGCGCTGTTTTTCGTGGACAGTCGTGAATCCGGTTTCCGTTACCTCTTCCAGTATCCGGACTATGTCGTTTACCGAGCTCTCGACAGAAGTTCCTATGTTGAAAGTCCCCTCTTCCTTGAGGCCGGCGGCGAGCAGATTTGCCTGGGAGACGTCGGAGACATGCACGTAATCCCTGGTCTGTTCCCCGTCTCCGAATATGAGGCAGGATTTTCCGCTGATTATGTTTTCGCAGAAGATTCCTATCACGCCGGCTTCTCCCTCGGGGTTCTGCCTTTCTCCGTACACGTTCGCGTATCTCAGGATCACGTGTCCGAAACCGTGCCTCTTCGAGTGGTACCTTACGTAATTTTCCGTGGCAAGTTTCGAGATGCCGTAGGGGGAGAGGGGAAGGGCCGGGGTCTTCTCATCGGCGGGAAGCTTTTCCGGTTCCCCGTAGAGGGCGCCTCCGGTTGACGAAAAAATGAATTTTCCGGTTTCGTGCTCCGCGCAGAGCCGAAGAACGTTAATGGAACCGCCTATGTTTATTTCGGCGTCAAGAGAAGGGTCTTCCACCGAATCCCTCACGTTTATCTGGGCCGCGTGGTGATTGACGACCCCGGGGCGGAACCGGCGAAACGCCTTTTCGAGTCCGGCGAAATCCCTTACGTCGCACTCAACAAATTCCGCTTCGGGCGGGATGTTGCTTTCAGACCCGGTGGAGAGGTTGTCGATCACGAGAACCTCATGGCCCTCGGAAATATACGCTTCGCATACCCAGGAACCTATGAAGCCCGCTCCGCCCGTGACGATTATTCTCACTTTTTCTCCTGGCGCATCGCGCTCCGCCCGCCTTTTACCGCACGGCCGAGGGGCTTGTCAGCTTTCCGTTTCCGTCAAGCAGCCTGTAGCAGTTTCCGAGATTCATTGTCGCGTCGGGCGGGTCGGATCCCAGGTACGTCCTGAGTTCCGGGGACATTCCCTCTCCGTCCGTCCCGCCGCAGCCTAAAGGCGCTCCGTCGGTGCTTCGGGCGTCCCTCGGCGCCATAACGTAAGGGCACATCACGAACGGGTTGCCGGGAGGCCGGAAAGTCTCTCCGATCCAGAATCCCGCGAATACGGGGCCTCCCCGCTCGGGCGGATGCGCCCCGGCATCATACTCGATTCCTTCGCCCGGAACCGAAGTCAGGTAATGCAGCCCGGGGAAATCGAAGCTTCCGTCTGCATTGCGGGCCACGTAGGAGGTTACGAAAACCGACTTTATGTTTCCGCGGCCGTCCGCGACGGTGATTTTCTGTCCCACGTGTCCGGTTTCCTGCTCGAAAGCGGCGCTTGACGTTGTCGGGATCCTGACGTCGACTCTTCCGGTGGATTCGTCCCCTTTGTAGTAGACGGCAAGGTCTTCTGACTGGCAGTCCACCTTGCCGTCTTTGTTCACGCTAAGGAAAAAACCTTTCATTCCGACCGGTTCCGCCTCGGTTTCCCCGCTGTCTCCGCCGCATGACGCGAGGAGTACCGTGATGCAGATAGCGACGCACAGAATCGGGGGGCCGGAACCGCGAACCGCTCTGCCGCCCTCTGCGGGTTTTCTGTTAAGCTCTCCCATGGCGGCCGCCAGTCCGTGGACTCTAGTTTATCTTCATCGGCGCACTGAACTTTCCAGAGTCAAACAGCTTGTAGCAGTGCCCCAGGTTCCGCGTTTCGTCGGCAGGGTTCGGTCCGAGATAGTCCATAAGTCCCGGGGACATATCGGCATAGTCCGGTCCGGTTCCGCACGTGAGCGGTACTTCGTCCGCGTTGGGGGTGTTGTTACCCGCGTCTGCCGGCACCAGCACGTACGGGCACACGACCTCGGGGTGCGTGGCCGTAGGGCGCCAGGGCTCGCCTGTCCAGAAGCCGACGAATATCGTGCTCTTTATCGGCGGAGAAATCTCTTCAGGACCCACTATGTTTTCGTTCTCGGTCGAAACCAAGTAATAGGCCCCGGGTTTCTCGAAGGCACCATCCGAGTTTGTCGCCGTGTAGGAAGTTATGATCGTTTTCGTCACGTTGCCCGAGCTGTCAGTCTCGATGACTTTCTGCCCGACGTGTCCACCCTCCTGTTCAAAGGCCGTGCTCTGCGTCCACGGAATCGTGACGTCAAGTCTTCCGGTGGACTCGTCTCCTGAAATTATCACGTTCAGGGTTTCGGTCTGGCAGTCCACCTCGCCGTCTGCGTTCACGCTCAGGAAAAATCCCTTCATCTCCGTTCCGGTCGGCTCCGTATCGTCGCTGTCCCCGCACGCCAGCATGAGCAGCCCGGCCAGTAACACCACGGCCGGCAAGGCGAAAGCAGCCAGAGTGGCGGAGCGTAATGTTCCAGTGTTTAAGCTTTTCATAACAATAAACCTCCTCTCCTAAGAATATGAAAATTGTACCGGAGCAAATGCAAACTGGGAAATTCCCGCGACCGGCTGCCGCGGCCACGCACTTCGGTTTGTCCGCTTTTCAGGTTATACTTCCACTTCACCCCGCCTTTTCGCGCTGGGCCGAGACAACCGGGCTTCCGGGGAGGAACCTGTCTTTCGGCCGGAGCACCGGAAATCATGACGGCGGGGCCTGGTTTCCCAATGCTTCTCGCAATTGACGTAGGCAACACGAGCATAATGGTCGGGATATTCTCCGGAGAGGATCTCGTATACAGTTTCAGGGTCGACACCGACAGGACCAAGAGCCCTGACGATTACGGAATTATCTTCTTCGGCAAGATGGACGAGAAGGACATATCCCCCTCTTCGTTCACCGGGGCCATACTTTCCTGCGTGGTTACCGACATGCAGGAGGGAATGGCTAAGCTGGTGGAGAAGTATTTCGGCCATGAGCCCATAATCGTCGGCCCGGAGACGAGAACGGGGATGCAGATCCGGATTTATGATCCCGGGGAACTCGGGGCCGACAGGATAGCGAACGCCGTCGCGGCTTACCACCGTCTGGGCAGAAGCGTGATAGTGGTCGACCTCGGCACCGCGACCACTTTTGACTGCGTTTCCGAAAAAGGGGAATACCTGGGCGGAGCCATAGTCCCGGGGATCGAGCTTTCCACGGTCGCGCTATACCACGGCACGTCCAGGCTTCCCAAGGTCGAGCCCGAAAAGCCCGAGCAGGCGATCGGCAAAGACACCGTCGAGTGCATACAGTCGGGACTGTTCTACGGCTACGCCTCGATGATTGACGGGCTCTGCGCGAAGCTCGCGGAGGAGATGGGTTCCTCTCCCGAGGTCGTGATGACCGGGGGTTTCGCCGAAGCTATCTCTGGGGAGTGCGCCTGCGCGAACCGGGTCGACAAGGATCTTGCTCTCCACGGCCTGAGACTGCTCCATGAACTCAACTCCCAGATACTCTGTTAGGAAAATCGTCTCGGAAACCACATGTTTCGTACTTTCCCTCGAACTCGGAGACGGCCGCCGCCACTGGGTCTTTCCGAACGCGGGATGGATGGATAGGAGGCTGAGGGCCATCGGGATCGAGCTTGAGGAGAGCAACCTCTGGACTTTTCTCGGCGGGCAGTGCCGCTCGGCGAAATCCGATTTTTCCGTTTCGGGAAGGTATGTCCCGGGACATCGGGGTTCCGCAAGACTCTCCTTTCGTCTCGAAGGACCGTTGCTTCGGGGTCATTACGTTCTGCTCTCCCCGAGCTGGGGGCGCCACTCGAAAAGAAAGATGTGGCTTCTCATCCCCTCTTCGGGGAGGGAGCGCGGCCGGAAGCGGCGGACTGCTTGAGGCCGGGACGGGTCGGCATTCGCGCGTGGTTCCCCGCCTCGGGGAGGATTTCAGCCCCCTTTCCGGGTTCCCCGGGCCCGGGGTCGTGAAAGATTTCCTTTTCGTTTGCCAGGAACAGCTTCCTCCACAGCGCGTATCCCTTCCTGTTCATGTGAAGGCCGTCTTCGGTGAACAACTCCTCCCTTATCTCTCCGTTGCCGTTCAGCATGTGGTCGTAGACGTTCAGGTAGAAAGTGTCGGGCTCCCTTGAGAGGAACTGCCTTACCAGATCGTTTGACGCCTTGATCCTGTCGAGGAAGTGGAACCTTGCCGGACTCGGCTTTATTGAGACGAACGTCATTTTCGTGCGGGGATAGGATTCCCTGAAGCGGTGGTAGAAATCCAGGAAGAAATTCAGCACCTGCTTCGGGACGCATCCGTCCCCTATGTCGTTATCGCCTGCGTAGAAAACCAGGGACTTGACGTCGCCCGGTTTTATGAGCCGCTCGAAATAGTGCAGGCAGTAGGCGGTCCTGGCGCCGCCGAAACCGAGGTTGACGACGTTGTACCCGGGAAAATCCCTCGCCATGCCCCTCCAGAGGCGGAAGCTTGAGCTGCCGTAAAATACCGTCGCGTCGTTCTTTTTCCCGACGTGGCGCCTCTCGAGGACCCTTACGTCCTGTTCGAAAAGGTTCCTGTCGATCGCGGGGAGCTCTTTTTCGACCTGCTCGAAGGTCCTGAGGTTGATCTTCGTGGATTCCGCCCGCCTCGCAAGCCCCGCCGCCTCTTCCACGTACGTTCTGTACACGTTCCGGTATTCCCTGACGAACTCAAAGAGCCTGTCTTTGTTCTCCCCGGGGTTCTCCACGAAGTCGGATATCCTGAACGGCTTTTTTATCGTCAGGGAAAACACGTTCTGGTTTATCCTCTTGTCGAAGTTCGCCACCGCCACGGGAACGATGTACGGCTCGGGCGAAACGGACGCGGCCAGGAGGAAGGCGCCGAGCCTGAACGGGCCGGGCGACTCCTCGGTCGTCATGCTGGTTCCCTCGGGGCTTATCACTATGTTGAATCCCTTTTCAAGGTGCTCCCTCGCCGTCTCGTAGAATTTTTTCCTCCAGGCTTTTTTCCGCTCGGGCGTCTGCCCGGCGACGTCGGATTCATCGGTGTGGACGTTGATGTGTCCGAGTCTCTCGTAGTAGTATTCGTGTCCGTATTCCTCGGCCCTGGGAACGCGCACGACGCGAACCCCGGCTTCGCCGTACTTGGCGTAGAGAACCATCGAGCTTATGAAGTGGGAGTCGAGCGTGATCTGGAAATGGTTGGGGAGGGTGTTGTAGGGGTGGTTCAGCAGGTGGTTGTATATGAAGATGTGCCCGGGCTCGTCGGGCAGGTTCTCCCAGCCTTCGATCACGTAAGGGGTGCTGTTGAAGACTCCCGCGAACTGCCTGGCCGCCATGGTCCTTATTTCGCTCGGGGAAAGCGACCTGGGGGCGGCGGTAACGGACTGGTAGACGTTTTTCAGCCCCTCGAAGAAGTTGTATTCCTTGTAGATCTTCCCGAGGATGTCGAGGCTGAGGCGGGAAAGCTCCCTCTCGAGGCCCTCGCCCTCTTTTTCCAGACTGAAGAGAAGCCGGAAAGCGTCGTCAAGCGTGAGCGGGCTGTTCAGCAGGTGGGGAAGCTTGTGGATGGGCGAGGTTACGCTTAACTGCATCGCGTTCTGCTCGATGAGGTTGCTTATGGCCAGTATTTCGCGCTCGTATCTCTGCGATATGAGCCCCGCGCGGGCGTTTCGAAGCCGGATCGAAACAAGCCACAGAAGCCTTCTGGCCAGGGCCAGCGCCGAGCGGGGGTCCCGGTTCAGGATCTTGTCGAGGCTGCGGGCGCTTATGTGATAGATGACCGAATTTCTGCTCGCGACGGCGGTAACGTCGTTCGATCCGGCGGGGGCCGCGCCCGTCCAGCCGACAAGGTATCCCGGGAGGTTGATCAGGTGAAGAGCGACGGATTCCTCGATTCCGCCCCGCGCCCCGTCGGGCGAGAAGCAAAGCGCCGCCTTCCCGTAGGCCAGCATGTCTATTCCCCTCGAGGCGTCCCCCTGGCTGAATATGGGCTCGTTGTTGAGATAGTACTTTTTCTGGGTCGCCTTCGCCAGCTGGCGAAGCGTACTGTCGGGAAAAACCTCGAAGAAGGGGGACTGTCTCAGAAGCTCAAGCGGGTTGGGCACTGATACGTACCTGCCTTCCCGGGAAAGACCGCCGGACTTTTCCGCCTCTATGTCCCAGCTGACGTTGTTGTATTCCGCAAGCTCCGCCCGCACATGCCTGAGGAGGCTCATGCTCTTGCCGAGGACGAACAGAAGGAATTCGCGTCCGAGAAGAGGTTCCTGGTCAAAGAATTTTTCAAGATTCCGGTGGCTCCACTTAAGCAGGACGCAGGGCCTCTCGCATACGGTGGTCGTGTAGTAGCGCCTGGGAGAGCGGAAGCCCGACCAGCCCGCGGGAGTGAATTTCTCGCTGCTTTTCCCCACGGAGAATTCGTCGGTCCTGTCCTCGACGCTGATTGAGAAGTTCACCAGTCCTTCCACGAGGAAGTAGAAGGAATGGCTGGGTTCGAACTGCTTGGTGAGGACGTAGCGTTCGGGAACCTCTATCAGTTCGCCGATCTTGAGCAGGAAGTCGGTTTTATCCCTTCCGAAATTCCTGACGAACGGAAGCTCGTTGAATATCTCCGCTTTGTTCCGCATGAAAATAAATCATACCTTTTCTGTCGCCATAACGTACTCTCTCGCCCGAAGCCGGGCGGCTGCCCCGGCGGGGGGAGGCGTTTTTCGCAATTTCGTCGAAAATAATTTACTCTGTTTGGAAAATTCACGGATCATTTTTCCAGGGAGACTCAAGTGATAAAACATATAGTGATGTGGAAACTGAAGGATTCGCACGAGGGAATGAGCAAGGATGAGTGCATAGCCAAGATCAAGCGGGAACTAGAGGGGCTGAAAAGCGCCATTCCGGAAATAAGGACTATGGAGCTTGGCAGGAATTTTAACGAGCTTCCCGTTTCGTTCGATGTCGCTCTTTATTCGGAATTTGAATCGAAAGAAGATCTATCAGGAACATCCCGAGCACGTGATCGCTAGTTCATACGGCAGATAAGAACGGACGTGGCTCTCACTACGAAACAGGTTTCAGCTTCCGCCCAGGCTGGAGGTTGTTTTGCGCGCAGTTCATCCGGAAATCGGCAGAATCGCCAGTAAGCTGTTCCTTGTGAACGCGACGTCAAGGGATTCCGCTGCCATAGTGAACGTGCCTTTTCGAGCTCTTGCCGACTACGAAACATAGGTCTCAGCTTCCGCCCAGGCGGGGTTTGGGGGTTGGTTTTGAATGAGTAAGGGCTGTTGCGGCATTTGTACATCTGTCTTTGTAATTCCCGTCGGATACTTGCCCAGAACTGAATCTGCTTTTTTCATTGCGGAGCAAGTTTACGGAAGAGTATGTCCAGCTGTCCGTTTTAACCAGAACTTTTTTCTGCGCTGTTTGGGGGAACTTGCAATTATTCCCCTAACAACGTCCTTCCCATGGATCATAGGGAGCCGGTTTCATGCTGCAGTAATAACAGCCGGGTCAGTTCTGGTTTTTCAGATGGAATCCATGTCAGTTTTTTCTCTGAGCACCTTCTTTACGTTGGGAAATCCGGATGTTAAGGTTGGCCGCGAACTGCTGCCTGAACCTCAAACAATCTTTCCCGTCAGATGTGGGATAAGCATAACTTCCATCTCGAGTCCCTTGGCAACCAGATCAAGAGTATCCTAAACGCGGATTACCCCCTCTAGATTCCAGTCTTTGGTATTGGTTGCGTATTTTGCTCATTTCAGGACTATGTTTGTAAACAAATAAAACAATGCGCAACATCAATGTCTTTTTGAAGAGTCTTCAGGCCAAGTTTTTTCCGGCGGCTTTTAATCTGCCTTCATCACGTATTTTTTTCAATTTTTCTCTCCGGATTACCTTTATAACCAGACTTCTGAATAGTTGTAGCAACATAGTAGAAAGCGGATTTTTTTGGATTAACGCCGACTTGGCATCTTGTGGTTCTTTTTATAGTCAGAACTGTTTTTAATCAGTTGCCTGCTCACAGAATCAAGTTGCTTTTATCTGAAAAAGAATCAAGGTTGTCGGATGCCGAACAGTTTCATCCTCTTAGCTGATGGTTCCCCCGAAACCACCACGCATCTGGGTCACGGTTTTGCTTGTAGTGGTCTGATGCCCATCTCTCTTGGTTGAAAAAGGTGTGTTTTGTAGAAGTAATGGTTGCTATCAAGATGACTCTACTCCCGGATGAAGAGTATTTTTGTTCAGGAGGCAAATTTCACGTCTTGCCGTCGAATAAGGCGATATGTCAAGCGAAGACAGCCTGTTGTCCGCGTAGACATGTCTTTTGTACCAATATACCGTCTTGTAATTTCTTTGGATTTTCATTGTTCCGATCTTTGCGTGGCTATCATTGCCGCGTTATCGGTGCAAAGGGCGGGGGAGGGCATGAAGACGTTTATCCCCTCGCTTCCGATTCTTTCTTCACTTAGCCGTCTCAGCAAAGTGGTGCTTGAAGAAAACCTGTGAAGTCCGATGATCTCGGTATCGGTCTCCGCACTTTTCCGGTCAGGGTAATGACCCCTTGCAGGCTACCGTCTTGCCGTCGAATAAGGCGATATGTCAAGCGAAGACAGCCTGTTGTCCGCGTACATGTGGCAGCCGAGCGTGGCTATCATTGCCGCGTTATCGGTGCAAAGGGCGGGGGAGGGCATGAAGACGTTTATACCCTCGCTTCCGATTCTTTCTTCACTTAGCCGTCAGCCTTGAATTGCAGGCTACTTTTTCACTCCGTTTTTACGCGCGGCGTTAAGAGTCTTGTCAATCAGGGTTTCGACTATGGCTTCCTGAAACCCGGCGCATATGTCGCACAGGTTCTCCTCGCTTCTGACCGGGTTTTTCCTTATGTGGTTAAGAAGAGAGGTTTTAAGCCCGCTGAAGCTGAAATCATAGGACTCGTTGTTAAACGGTCTCGGAAAACTGATCGCGTCGGGGTCTCCGTTTTTCGAAAGCCTGTCTATTTCGATTCCTCCGGGATACCCGAGCCCGAGGGCCTTCGCTCCCTTGTCGAAAGCCTCTCCCGCGGCGTCGTCCCTCGTGCTTCCGAGCAGCTCGAAGTCAAGAAATCCCCTCACCATGTAGAGGTTGGTGTGTCCCCCGGAAACTATGAGGGCGACGAAGGGGAAGTCGATCTCGTTCTCAATGTGCGCCACGGCTATGTGCGCTTCCAGGTGGTTTACCCCGACGAGGGGCTTTCCGCGGGAGAACGCGAGCGCCTTGGCCGTCGAAATTCCGACCATGAGCGAGCCTATGAGTCCTGGCCCCTGGGTTACCGCCACGGCGTCCACTTCCCCGGCGGAAGTTTCCGCGGTGCCGAGAGCCTGGTCGATTACCTGGATTATTATTTCCGTGTGCATGCGGGACGCTATCTCGGGGACTACCCCGCCGAAGGCGTTGTGAACGTCAATCTGCGAGGAGACAACATTCGAGAGGAGGTGTTTTCCGTCTCTTACCACCGCCGCGGAAGTTTCGTCGCATGATGTTTCAATACCCAGAACAAGAGAGGACATGAACCGAATTTTCTCCTCCAAGAAAGACTTTCAATTTTACCCGAAGGCTGGATTTAGCAAACCGCGCGGCCGAGGAGAAGATCCGTTTCCGGATACGCCCGGCGCCTGCGCATTGCGGGGAGAATCCTGTCCGTTCTTGCGAGAAAACCGGAATCCCGCCGGGAACCCCGTGACGGCTCGGCAGCTGATTGGTGAAGAGTTCAGGGCTGTTCGAACAGGTATTCGCAGATTGCCAGCCCGCAGGTCGCCGACTGGCCGCTGACCGGGCCCGTGATGGCGCTGGTGACGACATTGACTTCCTCGGTTCCCAGGCCCTTGGCGATGGTATCTCTGACCCCGGACACGTAACTGGGCGACGCGGCCAGGGGGCCGGCGATCACTACGCTTTCCGGCACAATGAAATTAATGAACTGGGCAACGGTTTGTCCCAGCGTGCTGCTGGCCTCGCCCATGAGCGCGGTTACGGCGGGATCTCCGTCCCGGTCCCGCCCGATTGCGGAGAGAAACGCGCCGGACTGTTCTTTCAAGGACATGCCCGTGAGACCGGCGCGGCCGTGCAGGTTCTGGAGGATTCCATACCCGCTGGCCACCTGATTCAGCGTCGCAGGGTTGCCGTCCTTTCCGGTCACCATTATGCGGCCGATTTCCTCGGCCGCGAAATCCTTTCCCTTGACCAGACGTCCGTCCAGCACCAGCCCGGCGCCTATGCCGAGGGCGCAGAGAAGCACCAGCACGTTTTTCTGTTCCCGCGCCGCGCCGAAACGCGTCTCCGCAAGCGCGAAGGCGGACATCATGGACTCGACTTTGATCGGCAGATCGAGAAGGCTGGAGAGCTTCGAACGCAACGGGACATTGCTCCATCCAAGAGAGTCCGAGCGCTGCACGTTTCCTCGCGTGTGGTCCACCAGGGCCGGGATCATGAGAAAGCCGCCGAGGAGACGGCTGCGGTCCTCGATATGCCTGTCAATCAGCTGTCGGCTGCCTTCGGCCACGCGCTCGATTACCATATCAGGATCGTCAAGGCTGTCGAGTTTCAGGTCGGTTCCCGAGATCACCTGGTTCTTGAGATCGGTCAGGGTGATGGTCTGGAACGTGTGGCCTATGCCGATCCCGAGCACCTGCCCTCCCTGCGGCGCGACGTCCAGATATACGAACCGTCGGCCGGGTCCGGCGCTGGGCGCGTCGTCCGGCATCGGCACCTCGCGTATCAGTCCCTCGTCAAGCAGCGTGGAGGTAATGCGCGATATCGACGCCGCGGTCAGACCGACATTGGCGGCGATTTCAGTCCGCGACAACGGCCCGCGCAGCACGATTTCCTCCATCACTGCCCGCCGGTTCCGGCTACCCAGGCTTGCGTGAGTTCGATCCTGCTGCGTGTCGTCATTTGTCATCATATCTTATTCGTCTTTGTCCAAGAATTGCAGGTATACAAGTCGGCGTGACTCTGCAAAGTGCCATAACTATATGTACTGTATTATGAAGCTGCGGAAGGAAAACCACACTAACCGGTACAAGTAGCATACATGCCTTGAACCATACTTCAACCGTTCAATTCAGAAAACTGTCATTCCCTCCGAGATGCAGGCGCATCAGCTGACGTGAATTCATTGGCAAACATAATGACTAAAAGCCCCCCCCCCGTCAAGACGGCGGACGAAATTTTTTCCGGGGTTCGTCCGTTTAGCCGCGGATACCGGAAAAGAGCTGCCCCGCTCTGCCGCGGGAAGGGGGACCTTATTGAGAGTTTACGCAGACTTGGAACATCGCCGACTTGCGCGCCCGCGGAAAGGTGCCTTACCTAAGCGGATGAAGACCTGATTTGCGGCCGTGAGATCTCTTGCTCGCGATACGGGCCTGCAACGCGCCGCGGGCCGTTCCGTTCCGGCGCGGGTCGCGGGTTCCATCCGACGGCCCCTCCGGGCATTTCTCCGTCATCGAGGTTTCGCGAAGCCTGATCAGAAAAAAAACACTTGACAAAGCCAGACGATTAATCTATTACTTACAGTAAGTAATTAATTGTCTGGAAGGAGAGTGTGAGGGAAATACATGATTATGGCATTTGTCGGCGACCCGGGTTACGGCCCTGCGCCGGGCATTGAAGCGGAAATTCCGGCGTGGTTCGCGGCGTCGGCGCGGGCGGTTGAGAGCAGGGCGCCGGTTCATGCCGAATCACGGGACAGGGAGATCAGATCGTCGCGACCGGTCTTAATGAATAAATAAAGAGTCGAGGAGGTAAATGGCTTTGAAACCGTGGAGAAAAGTTTTTTCGATAATACTGTTTTTTCTGGCTGCTTTTTGCGTTTCGCACGGAATTCCGGTCACGGCGGACGCCTCGTACTCCACCTCCTGCGCTGCTCAGGCAAACGACGACCTGAGAGATGACTGCGTTGCGCTCGAGGCTCTGTACGACGCTACGGGGGGGGGGCAGTGGACATCAACAAAGAGTCTTAACTGGAAAACCACGAAGCCGCTTGGGCAATGGGGAGGGGTATCGGTAAGTTCGGGCAGGGTTACGAGCCTCGAGCTCAATTCCGCCAAACTTAGCGGAACGCTCCCCGACCTGAGCGCCCTGACGCAACTGAAAATATTGTACCTGAACCACAACAGTAAGCTCAGCGGGACAATCCCCAACCTGAGCGCTCTTACGAAGCTTGAGACACTCCGTATGCATGCCAGCGGTCTCAATGGGACAATCCCCGACCTGAGCAAACTGACTGAGCTGAAGGAGCTGGATCTCCGTTGGAACCGGGAACTCAGCGGGACAATCCCCGACCTGAGTAAACTTACGAAGCTTGAGAAGTTCCAGATAGTACGTACGAAGATCGGCGGGGAAATCCCGGACCTGAGCAAGCTTGCCAAGTTGACCACTCTGGCTCTTTCTGACAACAAGCTCAGCGGGGAAATCCCGGACCTGAGCAAGCTTACTGAACTGACCACATTGTTTCTCAACTGGAATCGGGAAATCAGCGGGGAAATCCCCGCCCTGAGCACGCTTACCAAGCTGTCTCAATTATCCCTGAGCAGGAACAAGCTTAGCGGGACAATTCCCGATCTGAACACTTTGACCGAATTGTTTGTTTTTAATCTTTCGGAAAACAAGTTAAGCGGAACAATTCCCTCTCTCACCGGGCTGGGAAAGCTGAGCACACTGAATCTTTCCTGGAACGAGCTTACCGGAGCAATTCCCTCTCTCACCGGGCTGGAAAAGCTGAGCGTACTGAATCTTTCCTGGAACAAGCTTAGCGGGACAATTCCCGGCCTCGACGATCAAGGTGAGCTTTCTAATTTAAGTCTGAATGACAACAGGATAAGCGGGTCCATACCCTCCTCGCTGAGCGACCTTGAAAAACTGACATTTATGTATCTGCAGAACAACAATCTGGACGGGACCCTTCCCGATCTTGAAAAGCTGACCAAGGCGCACTCAATTTTTCTTCAGAACAACATGATAAGCGGGGAAATCCCGGACCTGAGCAAGCTTACCGGACTTCAATACTTTAAGGCGTACAACAACAGGCTTAGCGGAACCCTTCCCGATCTGAGCAATCTTACCGTACTGGCACGCTTGGAATTATACAACAACAGGATAAGCGGCACCCTGGACGGGGACGATCTGCCGGATGAGTACCCTGGATACGGCGGCCAGCTTGAATACGTATATCTGCACGACAACCTGCTGGGTTCCGGTTCCGACCTGAGTCCCGACTTGGGCAATTTTTCCAGACTGAAGGAGCTTTCGCTCTGGGGCAACACCGACCCCGTGGGGACGATAGACTTCGCAGACGGAGTGAACATGAGCGTGGTTGACCGGGCGGCGCTACGGTTTTTCTACTATGCAAACGGCGGCTCCGGCTGGACGAAACGCTCCAACTGGCTGGACAATTGGCTCCCGCTGAAACGATGGTACGGAGTCACCGCGGACAGCAGCGGCCGGGTCACCGGTCTTAATCTCGCCGGCAACGGGCTCAAAAACAATGTCAGCAACAGCCTCGAGGCCCTTTCCGCTCTTACGAGTCTTAATTTCTTCCACAACCAGCAGCTGGGCGGTACGCTCGCGGTCAGGCTCAAGGATATACCCAACCTTCGGTCCGTAGACATAAGATGCACCGGGGTAAGCACTCCGTATTCCATCAGCTTCAATGCATGGGTGGAAAGCCTCGGTGACGGTTTCAAGTCGGGTTGCGGAGCGACGCCCTCTCAGGAACTGAAGGAGGAACAGGAACCCGAGCCTGAGGTTATCGAGGAACCGGAATCCGAGCCCGAGGTTCTCGAGGAACCGGAATCCGGACCCGAAGTCGTTGAGGCGCCCGAATCTGTTTCCGGGGTTTATTCGGACTGGGACTGCGGAGGCTGCGCAATCGTCCCGGCTGCGGAAACGGCAGCCTCGCGCGGGAATACCGCGTTTAACCTGCTTCTGGTGATGATCGCCCTGTTTGCGGTCTCGCGGAGAGGCCGGTTCCGTTCGGATTGAGATAATTCGTCCGGCCCGGGCACGCGGAAACTTCATGGTGCCTTGCCGAGGCGGCAGCATTGTCCGAAGCGCGGGTTCTGTTCCGCCCTGCTCGCTTCGTCGAAAGGCGCTCCGCGGGATGACGTCTGCGGGATTTCCCACTGACCGCGCCGCCGAGGCGTTCCCGTTGCCTTGACTATTTGTAAAGGAACCTGTAATCCCCTAAACTAGTAGTGTCCGAAGCGTTTCGCCAAGGGGGCCTTTGCTCATGAGTTCTTCTCGGAAAAAAGAGAAAATACCCACCGGGTCCGTGATAACCAGAGACCCTTTTCCCAGATCAGAAAAGATATACGTGGACGGGAAAATCCACGGCATAAAAGTGGCCATGAGGGAGGTTGAAACCGACGATTCTCTCCCGGGTGCCCCGGATTCCGGCCGCTTCAGGATAACCCTTTACGACACGAGCGGTCCCTACACGGACCCCGAAGTCGACATTGACGTTCACAGGGGTCTGCCGCCGCTTCGCGAAAAGTGGATAAGGGGACGGGGAGATGTCTCGGAGCTTCCCGATTTCTCCTCGGAATTCGCGAGGAAAAGGCTTGAGGGGGCAAACGGGATAACCTTCGGGAACATGAGAAAGCCCCTTCGCGCCTCGCCCTCGCGGAACGTAACCCAGATGCACTACGCGAAAAAGGGAATCGTGACGCCCGAGATGGAGTACATAGCCGTAAGGGAGAACCAGAGAATCGATGAGCTCGGGAGGGTCTACGGACGGCTAGGGGCTTACCACGAGGGAGTGGACTTCGACGCGCGCGTTCAGACCGGCAGCATAACCCCCGAGTTCGTGAGGGAGGAAGTCGCCTCGGGGCGCGCCATAATCCCGAATAACATAAACCATCCCGAAAGCGAGCCCATGATAATAGGGCGCAATTTCCTCGTCAAGATAAACGCGAACATCGGGAACTCCGCCGTCACCTCGAGCATCGAGGAGGAGGTCGAAAAGGCGGTATGGGCGTGCCGGTGGGGGGCCGACACCATAATGGATCTCTCGACCGGGGACAACATCCACGAAACCAGGGAGTGGATAATAAGAAATTCCCCGGTTCCCGTGGGAACCGTACCAATATACCAGGCCCTTGAGAAGGTCAGCGGAAAACCCGAGGAGCTTACCTGGGAGATTTACAGGGATACACTTATAGAGCAGGCCGAGCAGGGAGTAGACTACTTCACCATACACGCGGGAGTGCTCCTCCGCTACATCCCTCTTACCGTCGACAGGGTTACCGGGATAGTTTCAAGGGGCGGATCGATAATGGCCAAGTGGTGTCTCGCCCACCACAGGGAAAGCTTCCTCTACACCAATTTCGAGGAGATCTGCGAGATAATGAAAGCCTACGACATAGCGTTTTCTCTGGGCGACGGCCTCCGGCCGGGCTCGATAGCCGACGCTAACGACGCGGCGCAGTTCGCCGAGCTTGACACCCTGGGGGAGCTTACGCAGACAGCCTGGAAGCACGACGTTCAGGTCATGATAGAAGGCCCGGGACACATCCCCATGCAGATGATAAGGGAGAACGTGACCAAGCAGCTTGAGATATGCGGAGAGGCCCCGTTCTACACCCTCGGGCCCCTTACCACCGACGTAGCGCCCGGCTACGACCACATAACTTCCGCCATAGGGGCGGCGATGATAGGCTGGTACGGGACCGCGATGCTCTGCTACGTCACGCCGAAGGAGCACCTCGGTCTTCCCAACAAAAAGGACGTCAAGGACGGGGTCATAACCTACAAGATCGCCGCGCACGCGGCGGATCTCGCAAAGGGCCATCCCACGGCGCAACTTCGCGACAACGTGCTGAGCAAAGCGAGGTTCGAGTTCCGGTGGAATGACCAGTTCAATCTTTCTCTCGACCCCGATACGGCGCGCGGGTTCCACGACGAGACCCTTCCCGCCGAGGGGGCCAAGGTTGCGCATTTCTGCTCCATGTGCGGCCCCAAGTTCTGCTCCATGAAGATCACTCAGGACATAAGGGATTACGCCAGGGAGCAGGGTCTTTCGGAGATGGACGCCGTCCAGGAAGGGCTTGATTCCAAGGCCAGGGAATTCGCGGAGAAGGGGAAGGAGATATACGTTGAGCATCCGGACTGGGTTGACGGACAGTAACGGATGATATTGACAAAACAGCCTTTTTCTTAATAGTATGCCTATAGAAAGCTGTCATGGATAATGTCTTCACGGTTGAAGCCAGGTGGTATGAGGATATGTGGGTTGCGACCAGTGGTGATATACCTGGATTAGCCGTTGAAGCACGCAATCTGAACGAACTCTGCGATCTTCTGAAGGTGATTATTCCTGAACTGCTGGAGGAGAATTCTCATCTTATAGAACAGAAAAACTTGCCGGTCATTTTAAATACTCATCTTGGAAGCTCCGACAATTTCGTACATTAGTAACTTTTCACGGGAATTAAAAAGAATCCTGAGGGGAAAGGGGTGTTTTTTAAGCGGCAAGACAGGGAATCTCACGAAAATTTGGTATAGTCAGAAACCAGGCAGAAGTTTCCTATACGAGCTAAGGTCAGAAAAAGACATTTAGCAAATGGAATCTTGAAGCAAGCTGAATTCAGATAAATGTTTTTAAATTCCCTTTGACCGTGGATACAGAGAAACCTTTTCGGGGAAGTCTTTTCTCCAGCGATTTTTTAAGCCAGTCTGTAGTCAGGTTGCCTGACTGGAAGGATATTGATTCTGACGCGGTAGACAGTTTTTACGAATCGCTTAAGGAAATATTCAGCAGGTTTCCGGTTTCGGGGAAGCCAAACGAAAGCCAGACGGAAACCGACCTGGTCTGGCCCGTACTCGAATGCTTGGGCTGGACCGCGAGTCTGCGGCAACAGAATCTTGCCGTGAAAGGAAGGCAGGATGTGCCCGATGGTCTTCTGTTCGCGGATGATGCGGCCAAGGAGCGGGCTAACGGCTTTACAGAAGAATGGAGGCGCTACCAGTTCGGTCTTGCAGTGGTTGAATGCAAACGCTGGCTTCGACCCCTTGACCGCTGGTCAGGACTTCCCGATGAGGTGACGGCGCCTTCAACGCAGATACTTCGCTATCTTCGACGAGTGGATGATCTGACTTCGGGAAAGCTCAGGTGGGGCATTCTTACCAATGGCGCGAGATGGCGGCTTTACTACCAGGGCGCCCGGTCGGTTTCAGAGCAGTTCCTGGATATTGATCTCGGAAAGATTTTGAATATTTACGGAAAGGACGATGATTCGGCCGTTCTTTCCGAATCCGGACGCCGCCACTGGCTTTCCGTGTTCGTTCTGATGTTCAGGCGCGAAGCCTTTCTTCCCGGTGCCGCTGACCCGCGCACGTTTCACCAGCGCTCTCTTGATGAAAGCAAATTCTACGAAGAACGGGTCGCGGGCAACCTCTCGGAGCTGATTTTCGGCAAGATTTTCCCTGATCTCGCCCGCGCTTTCGCACTTGCTTCGCCCGCGGCTCCTTTGGATCAGGTGCGCGAGGCCGTCTTGGTTTTCCTCTACAGACTTCTTTTCATCCTCTACGCGGAGGACCGCGAGTTGCTGCCCGTGCGCGATACGCGTTACGACGACTATGCACTGCGGGATAAAGTGCGGGGGGATGTGGGACGGCGCAAGGACCAGAATGATGTTTTTTCCAAGAAAGCGTCAAGATACTGGAATGCCATTGATGATCTCTGTCTCGCTATTGATCAGGGTGATTCCTCAATAGGGCTGCCCCCGTACAACGGCGGCCTTTTTGACAGGGAGAGCACTCCGCTTCTTGAGGAAATCCGGATCGGAGACCAGGTTGTCGCCGATGTGGTTGACGCTCTTTCCTTTGAGCAGACGGAGCATGGACGCCGCTATATCAATTACCGCGACCTCAGTGTCCAGCAGCTCGGGTCCATATACGAACGCCTTCTTGAATACGAACTCGCGCGTGAAGACGGTGAAATAGTCGTCCGCCCGAACATCTTCGCGAGAAAAGAGTCGGGAAGCTACTACACTCCGGACGATCTGGTCGGTTTGATAGTGAAGGAGACAGTTGAGCCTCTGGCGCAGAGATCCATGGATGAGTTTGAGTCCAGAATCGCGGAACTTGCCGAAAGCGGATTGTCCGAAGATATGAAAATCGGACTTCTGAAGGAAACCGACCCGGCGGAAAAGCTTCTCGAACTGAAAATCTGCGACCCCGCCATGGGTTCAGGGCACTTCCTGGTCAATCTCGTGGATTTTCTTACCGACAGCGTGATCACGGCAATGGCCGACGCCGAGGCCGCGGTGGAAAACTACATATCTCCTTTGAACGCACGGATTGACAGGATTCGCAACAGGATTATGGCAAACGCGCGGAAGCGCAAGTGGAGCGTTAATTTCGAGCAGCTTGACGACCGTCACGTAATCAGGCGGATGGTTCTCAAGCGCTGCGTTTACGGGGTCGACAGAAATCCCATGGCGGTTGAGCTTGCCAAGGTGTCTCTCTGGCTCCATACGTTTACCCCCGGCGCCCCCCTGAGCTTTATTGATCACCACCTGCGCTGCGGAAACAGCCTGTTCGGCATGTGGGTCAGGGATGGAGTAAAAAAAGCCGAAGAGTACGGAGGGCCGCTTCTGCTTCAAAAACCCATAGCGCGGGCTATATCGACCGCGGCTCCCATGCAGATAATTGAAGGCCTGACCGATGAGGAGATATCCGAAGCCCACCGTTCAGCCGACATCTTCGAGGGGATCAAGGAAGACACCGCGCCTCTGGATGCTTTTCTCTCGGTTGTGCATGCCTTTGACTGGCTGAACGTCCGGGAGCGTGACGACAAGAGCGCTCTCTACGCTTTTTTCGAGGGCATACTCGGCGACCCCGTCGATATTTCTCTGGGAGAGTCTGATATACGAAACGGGAAAACGCAGTCGGAGCGCTTTGCGGGGCTTTTTGAGAAAGCGCGGGAACTTATCGAAGAAGAGCGTTTTTGCAACTGGCAGGTGATGTTTCCCGGAGTCTGGTCGGAATGGGAGGGGTGCGGACTGCGGGGAGGTTTTGACGCGGTAATAGGCAATCCGCCCTGGGACCGGGTAAAGCTGCAGCAGGTCGAGTGGTTTGCGGCCCGCCGTCGCGAGATTGCCTTGACGGCCCGGGCCGCCGACCGCAAGCGCATGATCGTTGAGTTGGAAGAATCAGGCGACCCGCTGGCAGAAGATTTCAATGTTGCCAAAGAGCGAGCCGGGCATGCGGCCCGCGTGGCTCGGACTTGCGGTGACTATCCATTGCTTTCCGGAGGTGATATGAACCTCTACTCTCTTTTCGTTGAGAGGGCTATGACTATCGTTAAACCCGATGGGATGGTGGGTCTTCTTATTCCCTCCGGGATTGCCTCTGACAAGACTTCCGCAAAATTCTTTAGAGGCATGGTGTCGCAGAAAAGATTGAAAGCCCTCTACGATTTTGAGAACCGGCGGTCGCGTTTCAGACTACCGTCCTTTTTTCCGGATGTAGACAGTCGATTTAAATTCTGTGCGTTTGTCGCAAGTCGTAATACGTTTCCTGGCACGGCGCAATATTCCTTTTTCCTTCAGGACATCTCTGAATTGGAAGAACCTGATCGTCGGTTCGCCATGGTGGCAGAAGATTTTGACCGATTTAACCCTAACACTGGCACCGTACCGATCTTTCGGTCTAGAAAGGATAAGGAACTGACCATGGATATATACGAACGGCTACCGGTCTTGGTTAATCGGTCCGATGACGAAGAGGTGAAAACATGGCCGGTGAAATATGTTCGCATGTTTGATATGACTAACGATTCCGGTATGTTTCGCACGCGCCGAGAACTTGAGGAAAAAGAAGGAGCTTATCCGATCGGTGGCAATCGGTTCGGCAGCCCGAAGGGCGAATGGGTGCCCTTATACGAGGGTAAAATGGTACAGGCCTTTGACCACAGGGCTGCTAAAATTATTATTAACCCCAAGAACCAGCATCGCCCCGCACAGCCAAAATCAGCTACATTAGAGCAGCATAAAGACCCAAACTGGCTCCCTGATCCGCAGTTCTGGGTTCCGGATTCAGGATGTGGTTGGAGTTCTGCCTCGGATTGGGTTCTGGGATTCAAAGAGATCACTGCTGCCACAAACGCTAGGACATTTATCGCGGCACTGTTTCCAACGTTTGGCTTTGGCAATAAAGTGCCAATTTTCAAGCCGGAAACGACAGAGAGGACCGAGTGGTTATTAGCCGCAAACCTTAATGCGACAATTCTGGATTTTGTGACACGCCAGAAGATTCAGGGTCAGACTCTGAATCTTTTTATTGTCGAACAACTTCCCGTTGTTCCGGCAGATCGTTATGAGGCTACCGGCTTCGGTCCAAAGACAACTGAGGAGATAATACGAGAGATTGTTTTGGAACTTGTCTATACTGCCCATGACATGGCACCGTTTGCCCGCGACATGGGTTACGTTGAAGAAACCGGGGAAGTAAAACCCCCTTTCCTGTGGGATGAGAAACGCCGATTGCATCTGCGTGCCAAGCTTGACGCAGTATTTTTCCACCTTTATGGAGTTACTGACCGCAACGATGTGCGCTACGTTTTTTCTACTTTTCCAATAGTGGAAGCTCAGGAAATCAAAACTTACAGCACTTATAAGTCCCGCGAACTTTGCCTTGCTTATATGAATGCGCTTGAATCAGGAGACCCTGATGCGAAGATAAGTTTGTGAGGTATGGATTTTCACAGTTCTGTCTCACATCTCAAGCGCTCTGTTTCAATGTCGTCCCAGCATTCCTTCAGATATTCAGCGACGAGGCGTTTGTGGTGGTAACGAGAGTTGTCCTCGCTACACCGGCAGCAGGTATGTGTTGTCAAGAATTTCCGTATTGATTCCGTCTTTGATTTGCCGTTCCTCCATCAGATCAATAAAGCGACCCTCGTATTTTTTCCAGTCGATATATTTTTTTGGGAATTATATACAATAGTGCCGAAACTCTGCTGAATTAAGGCTTCTTTAAGCGACTGAACTTGTGCTCAGACACGTCCTTCCTGCGAACATTCACGGGTTGCATTACAGCCTTAGTGCATATTCTCATTGAATTCGGACAGTGATTCTCATTGAATTCGGACAGTGATTCTCATTGAATTCGGACAGTAATTCTCATTGAAACCGGACAGTGATTCTCATTGAATTCGGACAGTAATTCTCATTGAAACCGGACAGTGATTCTCATTGAATTCGGACAGTAATTCTCATTGAAACCGGACAGTGATTCTCACTGAAACCGGACACCCGAATTTCTCGTTTTTTCTTCACAAAGAACATACAGGAAAGCGTCTTGTTACCCTGCTTGGGATTCTATTGCTCAAGGAGGGCACAGGATGCCGAGACCAAGAATGAAGATTAAAACGATAAGAGAGATACTGAGGCTTGACTCCATGAATTTTTCCACCAGGGAGATAGGCCGCAGTGTCGGCAAGGGCAGCAGCAGCGTTAACGATATAGTCCGCAGGGCCAGGGGTGCGGATCTTGAGTGGTCCGCGGCAAAAGAGATTGACGACCAAAGGCTTGAGGAGATGCTCTACTCCAACTCCGGGGTCGTCCGCGAGGGGAATGCGGAACCGGACTTTCCCTATGTCCAAAGGGAGCTCAGAAAAAAGGGTGTGACGAGACAGCTTCTGTGGGAGGAGTACAGAAACAAGGATATCGGCAGTCGTCACTACAGTTATCCGCAGTTCTGCAAGCTCTACAATAAATGGCTCAGGAAGAACAGCGAGCCCTCGATGAGGCAGACGCACAAGGCCGGGGAGAAGTGCTTTGTGGACTATGCCGGGATGAAGGTGGGGATAACGGGTTCTGACACAGGCGAGGTAAGCGCGGCGCAGATATTCGTCGGGGTGATGGGGGCGTCGAACTACATCTTTGCCGAGGCCGTGGAGTCGCAATCCCTTGAGAGCTGGCTGGGGAGCCATACGAGGATGGTCGAGTTCTTCGGCGGGGTTCCCCGCGTAATAGTTCCCGACAATCTGAGAAGCGGAGTCACCAGGGCGTCGCGTTACGATCCCGAAACCAACTCTTCCTACCTTCAATGGGCCGACCACTACGGAGCGGCCATCATTCCCGCGAGGCCTCTCAAGCCCAAAGACAAGGCCAAGGCGGAGAGCGGAGTGCAGATAGTGGAGAGAAGCGTTCTGGCTGTGATACGCAACGAGGAGTTCTTCTCCCTCGGGCAGCTCAACTCGCGCGTAAAGCAGATTATGGCCGAGGTGAACACAAAGCCCTTCCAGAAGCTTCCGGGGTGTCGCCGGGAGCAGTTTGAGAAGATTGACCTGCCCGAGATGGGGGAACTGCCCGCTAACCGCTACGAGTACGCGGACATAAAGCGCGCGAAGGTGAACATTGATTACCACGTGGAGCATAAAAAGTGTCTCTACTCGGTTCCCTACAACTACCGGGGAGAGAGGGTGGAGGTTCACGCTTCACAGAATCTTGTCAGCATTTACTTCAGAAACAAGCTCATAGCGCAGCATAAGCGTACAAGGCCGGGGCGTCCCGCCACGGAACCCGCTCACATGCCCGAAGGGCACAGGCGGCACAGGCAGTGGAATCCGGAGAGTCTGAGGAACTGGGCGGACAAGCTGGGGGAGGAGGTGCGCGGGTGGGTGGACGCGCAGCTCGCCTCAAGAGACCATCCCGAACAGGCGTACAGGACGTTTCTGGGTCTGAGGGATCTTGCCCGCAGATACCCTGGCCGGAGGCTCAACGACGCGTGCGGGGTAGCCAACAAAAAGGGACTTATGAGAATAAGGCAGATAAGCGAGGTTCTCAGAAACAGCATGGACAAGCTGCCGCTGCTTGAAGAGGAGGAGGGGGCTTTGCCCCAGGATCACAAGAACATAAGGGGGCCGCGGCAGTTCAGATGAAATCACGATCAAGGAGGTGTTTTTAATGAGTTTGCAACAGACACTGTCCCGACTCCGCAAGCTTCGGCTTGGAGGGATGGCGGGGGCGCTTGAGCGCCAATGTGAGCAGCCCGGCACTTATGACGACCTGTCTTTTACCGAGAGGATCGGTCTGCTTGTCGAGAGAGAATGCGTAGAGAGGGAGCAGAGAAAGCAGCAGAGGCTCGTGCGCGACGCCCGCTTCAGGCTCAGGGCGTCTCTTGCCGACATTGACTACTCTCATCCCCGTAATCTTGACAAGTCGCAGATAGCCCGGCTTGCCGAGGGGGACTGGACGGCAAGGGGGATGAATCTTCTCGTTACCGGCCCCTGCGGCAGCGGGAAGACGTGGATAGCGTGCGCCCTGGGACGCAACGCGTGCATGATGGGGATAGCGGTTCGCTACTACAGGGTCTCGAGACTGTTTGTGGAGCTTACGCAGGCAAAGGCCGAGGGAAGCTACAGCAGGCTTCTCGCGAAGCTTGCCAGAGTGGGAGTTCTGATCATAGACGACTGGGGGATGGACAAGATAACCGCTGCCCAGAGATACGACCTGATGGAGATAATGGATGACCGTTACGGGGAGAACTCCACTGTGATCATAAGCCAGCTTCCGGTGAGCGAGTGGTACGCGGCTATAGGGGACAACACTGTTGCCGACGCGATTCTCGACCGGCTCATTCACAACTCCTATCGCCTTGAGCTGGGAGGAGAATCGATGAGAAAAGTCGTGGCGGAGAAGGGAAAAGACCGAAAACAGACGATTCATGCCTGATTCAGCCCGATTCCCGAAAAAGCGTCCGTTTTAAAAGCTCGTCAGCGGACGATCTCACGCGTGGGAGGGGTACGGGTCGGGTCGTTTCCGGCGCTGTCGAGTTCCGGAACCGGATGCGGGGGACAAGTGTCGCGAACAGAAGAGAAAGGAGGTTGTTTTTAAGAAAAAAAAGACAGATTTTTACTCGCCGTTTGACAGAAAAATTACTGGCGTGGTAAAGTCTGTTTGGGAAGAAGAAAAAAGAGAGATTCTGCTGTCCGAATTCAGTGAGAACTGCCGACCGGTTTCAATGAGAATTGGTGTCCGAAAACAAGATAATACGCAGCCTTAGCTAATACCTCCGGGGTAGCATCAATGCTAAACACCTCGTTCATCTCCGCCTGCGTAGGCTCATAATCACTCGGCAATATCTCTATGTCCCTCGGAACCTCTTTCTTGTCTGACATTGGTCACCCCTAAGTTTTTCGGACAGACGGGTTCAGATTACCCGATTTTGCCGGAGAACTCAAGGTGTTAGAACAACCGCTACTCGTTAACGCACTCCTGGTGACATGGCAGTTTGCCATATCCCTAACTCCCAACGTGCGAGAGTTTGTCCTTGTGCTTCGGCCTCTTTCCTGACCTTATCGATAAGAGTTTTATACTCTTCTATCTTGCATATCTGTGTCCAATTGACGTGCGAGCATCTAACTTTCTCAAGCACAATCCGGTCGATAGGGCAGTGGGGCGGTTCTTCAATAATTCCACGAGCCCAACAGTATTTGAGATAAAGATTCAACGCCTTCTGAGCGATGCCAATACGAAACTCGTCACCAACCAGTATTTCGCTGTAATTCTTGCTTAGATCTAAAGATAAATTTTGGATGTTGGCAATATGATCTTCCTCTCGGACTTGACCTTCCTCGTATTCTTTCGATTTACTACGGAGTTGTTTACGCAGTGAAGCACGGAATTCTTCTTTTCTTTTATCAATATCCTTACCCTTGATGTAAGTGCCGCTGTGTTGAAGAGAGCCATTTATGGCGAGCATAAGCGTCTCCCGTTCTAAGAACAGGCTTAGACAATCTTCTAAATTGGGTATTGCCATCAGTGCAATCCTTACGTAGCGGGGTCTCTGCCACTACCGAACGATCCTAACTATATCACAGAAGGGCGGGATAACCTATGAGAACTTCGCAATCTTGATAAGCTTTCCGTGTTTTTTGTATACTCCTATGTCAACAAACCGATAACGACTTGAAAAATCTGAGAAATCAGTAGGGAGGTCATTATGACAGACAGACAGACAGACAGACAGACAGACAGACAGACAGACAGACAGACAGACAGAAGGAACACCTAACTGGAAAAATCGGACACTATTCCACGGAGATAACCTCAAGTTCCTCCGTGCTATGAACAGCGAGTCCGTTGACCTTATAGCAACGGACCCCCCTTTCAACAAAGGGCGTGATTTTCACGCAACCCCCGACAGCCTAGCTTCCGGTGCGTCTTTCCAAGACAGATGGTCTTGGGAAAAGGATGTCCACGATGAATGGGTTGACCAGATCACCGATGACTTTCCAAAGGTGATGAATGTCATAAACGGAAGCAGGAACTCCTATGGCGATGACATGGGGGCTTTCCTCTGCTTTATGGCCGTCAGATTGTTGGAAATGAAGCGTGTGCTCAAGGGCAGCGGAAGTATCTACCTACATTGCGATCCCACGGCATCACATTATTTAAAAGAGCTGATGGATGCGATATTCAATAAACGGAATTTTAGAAACTCAATAACCTGGCAAAAAAACGACAATAGAGCCAAAGGAAGCCAACACGCTCCCAAGAAATGGGGGACGCAAACTGATACACTGCTCTTTTACACTAAAAGCGATAAAACACGGGTTTTGCCTTATCGGGAACTGACTCCCGAGGAAATGCTTGCGGAGTTTCCAAACATTGACAGTGAAGGGAACCGTTACAAAACAGGCATCCCTCTATGGTGTCAACCATCTATGGGGGACCGTCCCAATCTGTGTTATACATGGCGAGGATTTACAAATCCCCATCCATCGGGATGGCGATTGAGCAAGGAGAGAATGGAGGAAGAATATCAGAAAGGCAATATACTGATTCTTGATGATAAACGTCTTGAAAGGCGACTGTATTTAGATGATTACCCAGGAAAGCCTGTCGGTGATTTATGGACCGATATTTCTCCTGCGAAAGGTAATGAACGCACCGGTTACCCGACACAAAAACCACTGAAACTATATGAACGTATTATCAAGGCAAGTTCCAATCCAGATGATGTTGTCTTAGATCCTTTCTGTGGTTGTGCCACTACTCCTGTCGCGGCCGAACACCTAGGCAGACAGTGGGTAGGGATAGATATATGGGATAAGGCACATGAGACTGTTATTGATAGATTAAAACTCGAAGGATTGACGGGCCCTTCCGGCGACAGGCGAGATTGGTTGTTCTCGGTGGGTGACGTGTATTACGAGTCAGAACCTCCAAAGAGAACAGATGATGGTCTAAACGCAGTACCGTTCCTCAAAACAAAACTGAAGGTAGATGAGCCGAAAGGGCCGAGAATGTCTCGTGCGGAAATGGTCAAATATCTTTTGGAACAACAAGGATGGAAATGCCAAGGTTGCGACAGGGAGTTTGATGACCCCCGTTACTTGGAACTGGACCATAATACGCCCCGTTCCGATGGTGGCTTGAACCATATATCAAATCGTATTCTGCTCTGCGGACCATGTAATAAACTCAAGAGCAACACTTACACCTTGTCAGGATTGCGGAGACAAAATAAAAAGCTGGGGTATATGGTAGGACAATAGACTATAAAGTCAGCTCCTTATACTTGAGCTTCTTCCCTGCTATCCCCTTGGCCAAGGAAGCCATCTGGTCTATCGTGTCCATTTCCCTGACGTTGTGCCGTCCGGCGAACTCCGTAACATAACGCCCCAAGTGTTTCGGGGATATGCGATGGTAAGTTCCGTAATATCCCCTTTTCAAAACCGCCCAGAAGCTCTCTACGCCGTTTGTATGCGCCATATCTCGGACATACTCCCCTACGCTGTGATTCACGCTCTCATGCTCAAAGGGAAGCCCGATGTAGCTTCTGTGGTCATCCGTGTAAACCATCGCCTTCTGGGAGACATTCGCACTGATAAAACCTTGCAGTTCTTCTTTGGTCCTTTCGGGAACGGCCTTGGCAATGACCTTGTTTGTGTTTCGGTCTTTCATTCCGACTACAACTTCTTTCCCCGAGGGGCCTCTTGTGTGACTTCTCTTGCTGTTGTGCTTGTTCTTCTCCTTGCCTCCGATGAAAGTTTCGTCAACTTCCACCGTCCCGGAAAACTGCTCAAGGTCATTGCTGAATGCCTGCCTTATCCGATGTGCTAAATGCCAGGCGGATTTCTGGGTTACTTCCAGATCCCTGTGAAGTTTCATGCTGGATACACCCTTAAGGGAAGTGGTGACAAGGTAGATGGCTACAGCCCAAGTCTGATAGCCAAGATTAGATGCCTGCATGACTGTGCCGGTTTTAACGCTGAACCTCTTGGCACATCCTTTTTCCCGACAACGGTAAGGCATGGTCTTGTGCTTGGCCCCGGACTGAACGTTTGTCGAACCGCAATGCGGGCAGGTCGGCTCATTTCCCCAGCGTTGCTCGGCAAACCACTTTTCGGCGGTTGCGTCATCGGGGAACATCCTGAACAGCTTAGTCAGGCTGATTCCGTTTCTGAATGATTTGCCCGGTGCTTTAGGCTTGCTTGACATCTTCATTTCCTCCAACATTATTTACCCATAATAGTGCCGAATTTTGGAGGATTTGTCAAGGATTTCAGGCAAGTGAGGCATTTGCGTAGTAAGGATTTTTGGGGCTAAGATTTCCGTAACAGGAGCGGAACCGACGCGGGGTCAGCCCGGCATTGCTGCGACTCGAAGGCAATTTGACCTGATTCAGATGGAATACGCCGCCGATTTCCCGAAGAATCGCCAACTCCGACCAGCCGCGGACGCAGCTGTCCCCTCAAGGTCGATCGCTGTTTAAATTGTTTTGTGAACAAGCAGAGAACCGCTACCCGGTATCGGCGTAACACCCGGAAACAAGCGACCTCATCTTCTCGGGCCTCCCAGCCTTTATGTGACCCACCGCAAGCGCCATCATCACTGCCAACGCTATACCCACACGGGCGGTCATCTTCCCCTTGCCCCTGATGAAGTGCTTTTCGAACCCGAAGCTGTTGTCTATCCTCGAGTTGATACGCTCTAAGGCGTTTCTGCACTTGTAAGCTCGCTTCCACGACACGCTGCACCGCGGGGTGGGAGTAAAAATACGACGGTCAAATTCAAGAGGCACCCGGATCACCCTCCCGTAACCGTTGGTTTTGCAGCCGGAGTCACTGTGACACTTCTTCCACCCCTCGCAGTTAAGACCGTACTCCGCCGCGGGACAGTGGAACTTCAAACTGCATCGCTCGGATTCAAAGCCGCAAAACGCCATCTTGCGTTCCGTCCCTTTTACCGGGCAGCGACACCATATCTCCGCGCGCTCCGTATAGAAGATATTATCGTGAACGCTCACAAGGGGTCTCATGATCTTCTGCCCCTCCACATAGCTCTGTCCCTTCTTCTCTTCCCTCCACAGTTCCCTGTTGTCGATAATCGGACGAATCCGCCACCTGACCCAGAACTTCTTCTTCAAAGGACCGCTGTCAAGCCCGCGGTCAGCGCTGAAGTATTCGCACCTCCGAGCAAGCTCAGGCTCCCGCACGAACAGCACATCCACCATGCGGTCGAGTTCCTTTACCTCCGAGACAGAAGCCCTCGTAAGGCTGAAGGCAACCGGCAGTTCGTATTTAGTGTCGGCAATGATATGAAGCCCGTAGCCGAACCATGTCTTTATCTTTGTCCACGCCTTTCCGTTTGAGTCAAACCCCGAGGTCTCGTGCTTCCCCCAGTCCGCCTCGGGATCCGACGTTTCGCCTTTTCTGCAGTTCTTCCGTCCCGTTGAGTTGCTCCTCAGCGCCTTGCCGTCATAACCCAGGTTCTCCCCGAAGTCGGGCAGCAGTTCCATAAGCTCTCCGCGCAGACTGTCGATCATCCTTGAGACAAGACCCTGCTCCTGCTCAATCCTGACTACGTTTAAGAGGAATCGGGAGAAGTTGAAGCTTTTTGGAGCGGGACTGCGCGGGGGAGGGTCTATGACCGTAACCCTGGCTCCGCCGCAAGCCGGTTCGGTTCTGTACCTGGCGCGGCTTTGCAGAGGCACGGAACTGAACCCGCAAAGCTCAAGCAGCGAGGAGTTGCGGTCAAGCTCCCGTATGAGTGACTCGATGGATTCGTGCTGAAAGACTATGCCCGCGATAAGAGCCCTCCACATCGCCGACACCGGGTATTCGTTACGGCCGTTTTTACGCATGGCCCTCAGAGCGTTTATGATATCTGTGTCGGGCAGGGCCTCCAGAACAAGACTAAGACGGTTGAGGTCTGAGAGCTTGTCGACTTGGTCCCAGGAAAAAGGTAGATTAGTTTGCGTCGCCATGGGTTTGCTCCTCCTTCGGGAGAGATTTTTGTGTCGCCACACTTAAATTCTAACCCATGGCGACATTAAATCAAGTAATATCAGCAAGTTACTTGTCCATCCGGTAAGTTTTTTCAGCCCCCCCCCCCGCATCTCAACTGCTCCGGTCGTGGGGTGGAATTTCTGGTTTCTGGCTTGAATCAGGCGGTTTTCAAGGGTTTTTATGGAAATTCTGGGGGAAAAAGTTTTTTTGCCCCTGCGAAAACCCCTGACCTGTATAGGCATACTCAACATCGCAGGTGCCTCGCAAGTTTATTTGCTTTTTCGGCACTATTGTATATAATTCCCATTTTTTTGTACCCGTCGAGCATTCCTTTTGTCGGGGAGAGGACCGGAAAGTGTGCTTAATCCACGGAGCATATGAGGTTCAGAAAGTATGCGAGGTTGTCTTTCTTCTGTAAGAATCCTCATCTCTGAACTTCCTGCGGTTCTCAGGCAGACTCTTTCTTGAAATAAGCAATCCGCTGTTCCTTGGCGGTATACGCTTTATCCATTAACTGCTCTTCGGTGAGGAACAGGTCCCGATGGCTGCCTATTCCCAGTTGCTCTAACAAACGCTTCATCGCAACGTCGTGCCGTTCCACCCGTCCATCTGCCAGAATATGCGCGATATCTAATCCCGCTCTCACTAATTCACGTGCGACAAGAATAGTTCTGTGACAGTCAAGCGGGTCTTTCTCCGCACACATTAAAGCAATCTTCTTGTGTCTGCTGCTTTTACGTACCCACTCTATGCCTTCCCTGAACGGCTTGGTTCCGGCAAGCAGCCGGTACTTTACTCTTCCATTCTCGTAACATTCAGGATTGTCGGTTCGCGCGCCAAGCTCCTTGCCGAGAAAAACATATTCGATGCTGTGCGCACGAAGAGAGTCAGTCAAATTTTCGCGATTGAACTGTGGGTGATAGCGGCTGTACGGCACCGACCTCACATCCGCAACTGCGTTTATCCGGTGTCGTTTTAAGAGCGAAATGTAGTTTCTGATTTCATGATTCGAGTGACCTACAGTATAAATTGTCCTTTTTTTCACTGGTTCCATAATCGTGAACCCTGAGATAGCATTCATATTGACAGAGATGAATTCAGAATTGAGTCGGGTAATTCTGGAGATTCCTCAAGGTCGTCGCTTAATCTCACACTCCAAGTCCGAAATAGTTTTCTTCAGGTTTGCATAACTGCACTCGTGTGGCGAGAGTTTTTTGAGGGAGCTTAGGCGAATGGTTTTTTGATCCGGGCACTGCTGGTCAAGAACCTTAGTTGAAAGGACGTAAAAATCCCAGGCATCGGTGTCAAGCGGGTCAAAGGGAGGTTGTTTGCTCGTGAAGACGCAGAATACGTATATGTTCGCCCAGCGCCTCTTAACGTCTCCTCCGGTACTTTCTCCGGTTTCCGGGTCCCAGTTCCAGAAGCGGGGAGCGATGGTGAAATTGATGGGAGAGTATTTTTTCTGCTCCCATGACTGCACATACGCGGAGCTTTTGACTTCAATTGTCGTGCCTGACTTCATGCGCAGGTCGTATCCCCCCCACTCCACTCTGGGTTTTTCGTGGAGGCCAAGAGCCGTTGCGATGAGGAACTCCGCTAGAATCCCGCGGGCGGTATTGTCCAGAAGTACGGAAGCTGACCATCTCCAGTAATCAAGTAGCCGCAGGGATTTCTTGACTCCCTGGCCGCGAAAAGGTTCATTGCCTTTCAGCAATTTGATTTTCTTTTGTAACAAGCCGTCGCTCATGAATACAGCATACATTGTGAAGCCGTATTCAGAAAACACGGTATTCATGTCCTTGATGGTGCGTCTGGCAGGACGACAACAGGAATTTTTACGTGGGCAGCGGGAAGTTATCCATGCTGACTGACATGTAAAAATCGCCTGAATTTCTGCTAAGCATTCGTGATGCTTTTCTGGTTGCAACAAGTCTTTCCTCTCGGTGTATTTTGCCGTAATCTTCCGTATAATTTATTGCGGGTAGCGGGGAAGAGGGTTGAGTTGCGCGTAATTGACTCAGTTGCCGTGTGTAAAGCCCCTCTGAACCTTGATGCCATGGGCAAATGAGTGTGCAGATAGATATACCAAAAAAGATGGTTGCGGATTTCTGTCGCCGTAACCGCATAACGCGGCTGTCGCTCTTCGGTTCGGCGATCAGGGATGATTTCGGTCCCGACAGCGATATAGACGTGCTGGTGGAATTCGAGCGGGATGCCCGGGTCGGTTTTATTACGCTTGCTGGACTGGAAATTGAGCTAACTGAAATTCTGGGTCGCAATGCGGAACTGCACACCGTGAAAGGACTTCATCCCGGCTTTCGGGATGAAGTGTTGCGGTCGGCAGAGGTACAGTATGAGCAGGCGTGACGATCATACGAGCATCGGGGATATGCTAAGCCACGCGAGAGAAGCCGTGGATTTACTGGGGAAGACAGATCGCGAGCAACTGGAAGACAACAGGACGCTGCAGTTGGCATTAACGCGGCTGATTGAGATAGTGGGAGAGGCCGCAAACCGCGTTTCAGAAACAACTCAGGTCCGCCATCCGGAAATTCCATGGCGCAAGATTGTCGGGATGCGCAACCGGCTGATCCATGGTTACGACGTTACCGATACAGATATACTGTGGGACACCATAACAAACGATCTTCCTCCCCTTATCGAGAAATTGAACGAGTTGACGGATTAGGCCGGCTGACTCGGCCATCGGGGTCGCGACGCAGAATTCTGTTCGGAAAGCCGTAGTCTCTCCATGTTGCCTGTCAGCGTGTTATTAAGTATATATTTGCAACCTGTTGCCAGGCTTTTCCGTTCCATGCCCAAGCGAACCGACATAAAAACCATAATGATTATCGGCTCCGGTCCGATAGTCATAGGGCAGGCCTGCGAGTTTGACTACTCGGGCACCCAGGCGTGCAAGGTGCTTAAGGAAGAAGGCTACAGGGTGGTTCTGGTAAACAGCAACCCGGCCACCATAATGACCGACCCGGACTTTGCCGACAGGACTTACGTAGAGCCGCTCGTTCCCGAAATACTGGAAAAAATAATGGAGAAGGAAAGGCCCGACGCCCTTCTGCCCACGATAGGCGGACAGACGGCCCTTAACCTGGCCGTTTCGCTTGCCGAGTCGGGCGCGCTTGAGCGCCACGGCGTGGATCTCATAGGCGCTAAGATCCCGGCCATAAAAAAGGCGGAGAACAGGGATCTTTTCAAGAAGGCCATAGCCGACGTAGGTCTCGAGGTGCCGAAAAGCGGCATCGCGCACGACATGGAAGAGGCCTGGGACGTCGTGGACGAGATAGGGTTCCCGGTCATCATACGGCCTTCCTTCACCCTCGGCGGAACCGGCGGAAGCGTCGCCTACAACAGGGAGGAGTTCCGGGAGTTCGCAAGAGCGGGCATCGAGAGCTCTCCGGCAAGCGAGATACTCATAGAGGAATCCATAGTGGGGTGGAAGGAGTTTGAGTACGAGGTGATGCGGGACCACATGGATAACGTCGTCATAATCTGCTCCATAGAGAATTTCGACGCCATGGGCGTTCACACGGGAGACAGCATAACGGTGGCTCCAGCGCAGACCCTCACCGACAAGGAATACCAGCACATGCGCGACGCGTCCATAGCGATAATAAGGGAGATCGGCGTCGAAACCGGCGGCTCCAACATCCAGTTCGCCGTTAACCCCGAAGACGGGCGGATGATGGTGATAGAGATGAACCCGAGGGTTTCGCGAAGCTCCGCGCTTGCCTCGAAGGCCACGGGGTTCCCGATCGCCAAGATAGCCGCCAAGCTCGCGGTCGGCTACTCGCTCGACGAGATCTCGAACGACATAACGAAGTACACCCCCGCGTCCTTTGAACCGACGATAGATTACGTCGTGGTGAAAATACCCAGGTTCGCGTTTGAGAAGTTTCCGCAGACGAGTCCCGTCCTCACCACGCAGATGAAGTCCGTCGGGGAAGCCATGTCCATCGGGAGGACTTTCAAGGAGTCCCTGCAGAAGGCGATGAGGTCCCTTGAGATAGATTCCCACGGTTTCGAGAAGATATCCGATGACCCCGAAGAGGTGAGGGGAGAGCTCAGGATTCCGTCCCCCCGGCGGCTCTGGTACATAGCCGACGCGTTTCGTCTGGGCATGGATCTTGAGGAAATCTACTCGATCTCCCACGTGGACCCGTGGTTTCTTCGGAACATAAAGCAGATTGTCGACTTCGAGTCGGATATCGCGAAGAACGGGCTTGACCGCGAGACCATGATCCAGGCCAAGCGCCGCGGTTTCTCCGACATAGAGGTCGCGAGGATTCTCTCCGTGGAAGAGGGGGAGGCGAGGGGTTTCCGCCTGCGCGAGGGAATTGAGCCCGCCTTTAAGATGGTCGATACCTGCGCCGCCGAATTCGAGGCCTACACGCCTTATCTCTACTCGACTTTCGAGAGCGAAAGCGAAGCGCTTCCCACGGACAGGAAAAAAGTCGTGATACTCGGCGGGGGACCCAACCGCATAGGCCAGGGCATAGAGTTTGACTACTGCTGCGTGCACGCGTCCTTCGCGCTCCGGGAAGAGGGGTACGAGGCCGTCATGGTCAACTGCAATCCCGAGACCGTGAGCACGGACTACGATACCTCGGACAGGCTTTATTTCGAACCGCTTACGCTTGAGGACACCCTGGCTCTCATAAGACGGGAAGACCCGTGGGGGGTCATAGTCCACCTCGGAGGCCAGACCCCGCTGCGCCTGGCCCTCGCGCTTGAGGAGGAAGGGGTGAGAATAATAGGGACTTCCCCCGAGAGCATAGACCTTGCCGAGGACCGGGACAGGTTCAGAAAGCTCGTCTCGGATCTGGGGCTTCTCCAGCCCCGAAGCGATACCGCTAGAAGCGGGGAGGAGGCCATCGGCATAGCCCGCGAGATAGGATATCCCGTCATGGTCCGCCCGTCCTACGTTCTGGGCGGCCGCGCAATGGAGGCGGTTTACGACGAGGAGTCTCTCAGTACCTACATACGGGAGGCCGCGAGCGTTTCTCCCAACCACCCCATACTGATAGACAAGTTTCTCAAGGACGCCAAGGAATTCGACGTGGACGCCGTCTGCGACGGCAGGACCGTTGTCGTGGGCGGGGTGCTGGAGCACATAGAGGAGGCGGGGGTTCATTCCGGAGACAGCGCGGCGATTCTGCCGCCGTTCTCGGTGGAACCCGGGATTGTCGAGGAAATAAAGTCCCAGACGAAAAAACTCGCTCTCTCCCTGGACGTGAGAGGGCTTGTCAACATCCAGTTTGCCGTGAAGGACGGGAAGGTCTACATAATCGAGGTGAATCCGAGGGCGAGCCGCACCGTTCCTTTCGTGAGCAAGGCCATAGGGGTTCAGCTGGCCAAGATAGGGACCAAGGTGATGACCGGAAGATCTCTTGAGGAACTCGGCTACACGGAGGAAATCGTCCCGGAGCACTACTGCGTGAAGGAGTCGGTCTTTCCTTTCGTCAAGTTCCCGGAGGTTGACACGATTCTGGGCCCGGAAATGAAGTCCACCGGCGAGGTCATGGGAATCGCTCCCGATCTTGATCAGGCGTTCGCCAAATCCCAGATCGCGGTCGGCAACAGCCTTCCCTCCGGCGGAGTGGCATTCATAAGCGTGAAGGACGAGGACAAGTCCGAAAAGATGCTTGATATAGCCCGGAGGCTCCGCGATGCCGGTTTTGATATAATGGCTACCGGGGGCACATCTGAATTTCTCAATAAAAATGGTATATTTTCCCAAACGGTGAACAAGGTCAAGCAGGGCCGCCCCCACATAGTCGATCACCTTAAAAACGGCGAGGTGCAGCTGGTTATAAATACCACTTTCGGGAAAAAGGAGATCGCGCAGTCATATTCGATAAGAAGGACCGCGCTTGTGAACAACGTTCCCTACTTCACCACTCTCGCCGGCGCGGTCGCCGGAGTCGGCGCCATCGAGGCCCTGGCGAGAACGGGTCTAGACGTAAGGGCTCTGCAGAGCTACTATTAACCCGGCCGGGGCATGGTTGAGGAGAGGAGGAGACATTAATGAGTGTGCAGAGAGTTCTGATTACTCCCGACGGATGGAAAAAGCTTCGGGACGAGCTTCACAGGCTGAAGACTGTCGAGAGACAGGAAGTGATCAGGCTTATAGAATACGCCAGATCCCTCGGGGATCTTTCCGAAAACGCCGAGTACGAGACCGCCAAGCAGAAGCAGTCGTTCATAGAGGGAAGAATACAGGAAATAGAAGACCGTCTCGGCCGCGCGGAAGTGATAGACCCCGAGAAGATCACCGCCCGCGACAGGGTGGTTTTCGGTCTTACGGTCACGGTGGAGGATATTGATTCGGGAGACGTAAAAAAGTACAAGCTCGTGGGAGAGGACGAGTCCGAACCCGAAAACGGCTTTATATCGGTTACCTCCCCGGTCGGCAGCGCGCTTATCGGAAAGAGAGTCGATGACGAAATACAGGTCAGGGCTCCCGGAGGAATTAAGGAATTTCTTGTTATTGATATAGAATAATATCTTGGTATGGGCAGGCCGGTTGACAACATCAAGAAGTTCATCCTGTTTTCAATTGTCTTCCATGTTCTTATATCTTTTGCTTGGGGGAAAATTGTCGTGCAGAAAAGCGTTCCCGTGTACGGCGACCACATAGAGGTTTCCCTGAGGCATTTTGAATTCAAGAAACCCGAACCCGCGAAAAAAGTCGTAAGGAAGAAAAAGGTTGTTAAGAAGAAAAAGGAAAAAGTCGTAAAGAAAGTGAAAAAGCGGGACGACTCCCTGGCGCTTAAGAAGAAAGCGGCGCCCGCCCCGGAGGAGGAGTCAGAAGAGGCTTACGCCTCCACCGCGAGGCCGTCTTACGGTTTTACCCCCAGACCTCCCTATCCCGCGGTTGCCATAAGACGCGGTTACGAGGGCAACGTGCTGCTTAACGTGCACGTGCTTCCGAACGGGAAGCCCGAGGAAGTGACCGTTTTCAGGTCCTCCGGTCACAAGGTTCTTGACAATGCCGCTTTGAAGGCTGTGAAAAAGTGGAAGTTCGTCCCGGCGCAAAGAGGTTTCAAGGCGGTTTCAAGCTGGGTCAAGGTTCCGATAGAGTTCCGGCTGGAATGAGGCCCGGACACCTGCCGGGAGTCTGCGGGATTTTATTCCGGGAGCGCAATCTGCCGTTCTTTTCATGAGAAATCATCTAGGCGTATTCGTCATATGTTTTCTGGTAGTGTCGCTTGACCAGCTGACCAAGTGGCTCGTCAAGGTTCACGTGCCGTTTCTCTCGAGGATAAACGTGTCCTCATGGCTGGATATAACGCATCTGCGGAATCCGGGAATCGCGTTCGGCATGCTGAGGGACATGTCCGAGGATGTAAGGCTTTACTTCTACATAGCTGTTTTCGTCCTGGTGCTGGTCGTGATTCTCTTCTATCTCCGCAGGCTTGAGGGGGAGCAGAGGGTTTTTCGGTACGCCCTCGCCTTTGTGCTGGGAGGAGCCATCGGGAACTCGATAGACAGGTTTGCCCACGGGTACGTGACCGATTTTATCGCGGTCTACTGGCCGGGAAATCCCGATCTGCTCTGGCCCCCTTTTAACGTGGCCGACTCCGCGATCACGGTCGGGGCGATTTCGATCCTGGTTTGCGGGATTCTGGGACGGGGCGGGGAGAGTTAGATGTTCAGCGGTATAGTTGAAGACATAGGAGATGTCCGGGCGCTTGAGAAAAAGGACAAGGGCGTCCTTCTGGGAATCGGGGTCCGGAAAATCGATGCCGGGGAACTGGATCTCGGGGAGAGCGTGGCCGTAAACGGCGTATGCCTTACGGTTGTTTCCGCGGGAGACGGGATCTTTTCCGTCGACGCGTCGCACGAGACCCTCTCAAGGACAAACCTCTCCGGCCTCCGGGCGGGAAGCGCTGTGAATCTCGAGAGATCTCTTCGGGTCGGAGACAGGATGGGCGGACATATCGTCACCGGGCACGTGGACGGAGTCGGGGTGGTCCGGTCCGTTACTCCGGTGGGAGAATCCAGGGTTTTTTCTTTTTCGATTCCCGCGTCGCTTGCGAGGTACGTGGTCGAGAAGGGATCGGTCGCCGTTGACGGCGTGAGCCTCACCGTCAATTCGGTGAAGGACGCCGAGTTTTCGGTGAACATAATTCCCTACACGCTTCGGGAAACGACGTTTTCCGAGTTTCGCAGGGGCGGGGAAGTTAACATAGAGTGTGACATAATAGGCAAGTACGTTGAGAAAATGCTCTCCGTCGCGGGTCCCCCCGCCGGGGGTTCTCCCGTCGGAAGAAAACTGTAGGTTGACTTGAGCGGGAAACGACATATTTTTCTTGCGGGGTTCATGGGAGCGGGCAAAACAAGCGTCGGCAGGGAGCTTTCCGGAAAACTGCGGATGGATTTCTATGATCTTGACGGTGAAGTGGAACGGGCCGAGGGTCTTTCCGTGGCCGAGATCTTTGAAGCGGGGGGAGAGGAAAGCTTCAGGCGGAAGGAAACCGAGATGCTCGCCGCTCTTTCGCGGAAAACATCCCCGGCGGTGATCTCAACCGGGGGAGGAGCGGTTCTGCGGCGGCGGAATCGCGAAATGATGGAGGCCTCGGGCGAGGTCTTCTATCTGCGGGCGGATATCGACACCCTCTGGAACAGGGTGAGGAACGAGAAGGGGAGGCCCCTGCTTGACGTCGAGGATCCCCGCGCCGAGTTCCGTGAGCTTTTCATGAGAAGAAAGAATGTTTACGAGATCCTGCCGCATGTCGTTTTTACGGATGATATTAGCATTTCCGAAGTCGCCGATAAGATAATCGGGATGCTCGGATGAATCTGGAGGATTTGACTATGAAAAAGACCGTTTTTCTGTTTTTTGCCGCCTGTTTTCTGCTTGCGGGTTCCCTTTCGTGCGCCAAGGTGGAGGAGGATGAAGAGAGTCCCGGATTCTCGTCGCGCGAGAGCGTCCCGGAACTTCTCTCTTCTTCCGGTCCTTCCGGGGACTTTCCCTCCCTCGCGGGTCTCGTCGAAAAGCAGAAGCATTCCGTCGTTAACATAAGCACCACTAGCGTCGTGAAGCGGGGGAACATGCTCCCTGATTTCGGCGAAGGGGATCCTTTCGAGGAGTTCTTCAAGAGATTCTTTCCGAACGACCGGGAGCGGGAGTTCAGGCAGAAGGGCCTGGGCTCCGGGTTCATAGTCAGCAAGGACGGCTACATAGTTACCAACAACCACGTGATCAGCAGGGCGGAAGATATCCAGGTCGTCCTCTACGACGGGTCGAGGTACACGGCCGAGACCGTGGGGCAGGACGCGAAAACGGATCTCGCGGTCCTTAAGATAAAGCCTGAGAAAAAACTCAAGCCCGTCGTTTTCGGAGATTCGGACACGCTCAGAATCGGCGACTGGGTCATGGCGATCGGAAATCCCTTCGGACTCGGCTATACCGTGACTGTCGGAATAGTAAGCGCGAAGGGAAGGTCTCTTGGTCTCGGGGCCTACGATGATTTCATTCAGACCGACGCGTCCCTTAATCCCGGAAACAGCGGAGGCCCGCTTTTTAACCTCGGGGGGGAGGTGGTCGGCGTCAACACCGCGATAGCTGCCAGAGGCCAGGGAATAGGTTTTTCCATCCCCGCCGCCATGGCCAGGGGAGTCATATCCCAGCTCATGGAAAAAGGCAAGGTGGTCAGGGGGTGGCTGGGAGTCATCATTCAGCCCGTGACTCAGGAGATAGCCGAGGGCATGGGGCATGAGGGCACCGACGGGGCCCTCATATCCGACATAAGCCCGGCAAGTCCCGCGGAGAAAGCCGGCCTGGAGAGGGGAGACCTGGTAGTGGAATTCGACGGAGAACCCATAAAGGAGTTCACGTCCTTATCCAAGCTCGTGGGAATGAAGGCCCCGGGCACTGCCTCTGAAATCACGATTCTCCGCGACGGGAAGCGTAAGGAGCTCTCCGTCGTTCTCGGCAGGATGCCGGATGACGAGACCCCGCCTGAGTCCCGGCGGGACGAGGATATTGAACTGAGCGACATTACCCCGGATATCGCCGCGCGGTTCGGCGTTGAGGATAAGGCCGGGGTGCTGGTTACGAACGTAAGCCGCGGCAGTTCGGCCTGGGATGCGGGATTTCGTCCCGGGGACGTGATACTTGAGGTTGACAAGAAACCCGTGGCGAACCTCGGGGACTACAGCGGGATCGTAAGCGGCCTGGAACCCGGAAAGCAGTATCTTTTCCTGGTGAAGAAACGCAAGAACACGATTTACATCGGCTACGCTCCCAAAAAGAAGCAGTGACGGCGGACTCCCGGCAATTACTCTTCGGGAATGATCTTCCTTAGCAGTTCCTTCGGCATCCGCGCGGTTTTCCTCTCCCTGTAGTCAAAAAATACGAGAGAGGTCTTGACCCTGGCGACCTCCTTGCCGCTTTTTTCGTTCACGAGCGCGTAGACAAGCTCGAGAAAATGGTTGCCGTGCTCGCCGATGCCGATGCTTATTTCCATTACGTCTCCGTAAAACGCTTCCGAACTGTAGGTGATTCCGACGTCCCCCATTATGATTCCCACTCCCTCTATGTCGGCTTCGGTGTAGCCGTGGGCCGAGAGGAACCTTACGCGGGCCTCGTGCGCGAGCGTCAGCACCGAGTCGTGCCCGAGATGAGAACCGTAATTTATGTCGTCTATTCTTATCGGAATCCGCGTGGAAAAGACGAATCTGCTCGGCAGGTCTATTTTTATTCTTGCCATTTTCCGGGGTTTTCTCCCTGAATATATCCGTATTTTCGGGGCTGTGAAAGAATTGTTTGCTTTTTGCTTTTCAGGGGTTATAGTCATGCCTCAATAATTGTTCCAACAAATTTTTCTAGGAGGCAGAATCAGATGGAAGAAAGGACAGAAAAGGAGCATGTAAGTAACCACGTTGATATTGAATCCAAAAGGTTTTTCTTTGACGTCAAGGAAAACCACAAGGGGCAGTACCTCAGGATTACCGAACTGAGCGGCGGCAGGTCAAGCATAGTCGTTCCCTTCGAAGGAATAGAGCAGTTCAGAGACAAGCTGGTCGAAACGATAAGACAATCCCTCGAGCTGGTCGGAACCTAGACAGATCCCCAAGAGTTTTAACCCCTCCCCATCCCGGCAGAAGCTTCAAGCTCTCTACATGATCGCTTTTGCTTTTACCACCCTGAGCTTTATGTGATTCGGGTCGGGAAGCTTGCTTATGAACCCGACCTGAACATTCCTGAGCCACATCACCTGCTTGGGGGCCAGGACTTTCTTTATCTTGAAGCGGTTTGATCCGAAAGGGGTGTTCGAGGATTTGAAAAACTCTATTTCAAGCTCTATTTTTTCGTAGGCGATGTCGCTTATGTTCTCGATGACCAGCTTGCTGAGAGTCGCGACCGACCCGGGAACTCCGCTTCCCCATTCAAATTCCCTTATTACTATATCGTGCCTGGGGAAAGCTTCCCTGGGCTGTTCCCGGGGGATTTCCCTATGCCTGTCCGCAACCGGGTCGGCGGAGCCGGCCGGACCGGCCGTATGGGGGACGCTTTCGGTTCCGCTGCCGTAAGCTCTTTCGGGTTCATCCGGGGACGGCGCTTCCCGGCGCGGTTCGGCTTTTTTCTCCCCGTCTTTTTTTCCGAGTACGCTGACGGAGCTTATTTTTTTCTTTATCCTCTCCCCGAGGCTTCCCCCGCCGGAGAGGATGTAATTGAGTTCCTTTGTCGTTATTGCCTCGGCCCCGGAGACGGCAATGGATCTTTCAATGGCGTTCGGACTCGAGAAACCGACGTTTATCCCCGTAAAGGTTCTTTCCTCTCCGGCGGGAAGCACGTCGTGTATCGTTACCGAGGACAGGTGAGTGCTGCCCGGTCCGGTTCCGGCGTCTTTTTCCGTCAGAAGCAGCCTGATGTTCTTAAAGTGGGCTTTTCCCGTGTTCTCAAGGGTGATTTCCGTTATGAAGCCCTCCGTTGCGAAGCTTGCGCCTTCAAACTCCCAGTTCTTTATGAAAATCACGTTCTCGGCGCCCGCGGACGAAGCGCTTCCCGAAAGCTCGGCGCCGGTTACCATCGCTTCTGAGTCCTCAAGGTCCGAGTTCATCAGCCCCATATCCAGGTTGGAGAAGGTTTTCCGGCTTCCCGCGGGCAGTTCATCGTGTATCTTTCCGTGAAGCGAACCAAGAAACTTGCCGGTTCTCGTAAACAGGTCAATTCTGATCTTGATGTTCCTGTAGTCGGTTTTGCTGGAGTTTGCGACGGTTATTTTTCCAAGCGTCGCGATTCTCCCCACTCCGTGGGATTTCCACGAGTAGTCAGTTACGGTCAGATCTTCCCGCGGATCCGGCTGCGCATGGGCGACCTCCGCCTGCTGGGAGAGAAGAAGCGGAAAAAGCAGAAGGGCAAGCGTGACTGTTGCGGAGTGAATTATGCTTTTCATCAGTTCTTAAAGGATACTCGCAATAATATACCGAAGAGTTTCTGTTATGGAAGTTCCGGGGAAGGGCTTTTTTTCTTGAGATATCTTCCAAAAAAGTTTATAAATCTAGAACAGCCGGTTGGCAACCAAGGATTTTCCCGGCGCGCGGTTCGCCGCAACTCATGGAAACAGCGGGTTTTTCAGATGGCAATTTACATACTACTCAGCAGGCTTACCCCCGAGGGCAGAAAAACCGTCAAGGAACGGCCCGGGAGAATAAAGGAAGTCGACAAGGAGCTTGAGGACATAGGCGTCAGGGTTATCGAGCAGTACGCGACTCTGGGCAGATACGATTTCGTGAACATAGTCGAGGCGCCCGATAACGAGACCATAGGCAAGGTTTCGGTTGACCTCTGCTCAAGGGGAACGGTCGAGCTGGTGACTCTTCCGGCGGTCTCGGTCGAATCCCTGGTCAAGTCGCTTAACAGGACGAGAGCGGAGAAGATGCCCCAGGCGCCGTCCGGGGAAGACAAGGATGTTTAAAAGATATTTCGGCGTGGTGGAGGAACAGTCGCGGGACGTTTTCGGGACGCACCCGAAAAAGACCCTCTCGGCTTTTTCATTTTTCTCGGCCGCCGCGGTCATCCTGCCCCTGGCCATACTCATCCTTTTCATTCTGCTTAAGTTTTTCTAAGGTATTAATGGCGAAGATCAGAACACTTCCGGATGTGCTTGTCTCCAAGATAGCCGCGGGAGAAATAGTCGAGAGACCGGCTTCCGTGGTAAAGGAACTTGTTGAAAACTCGATCGACGCCGGGGCGACCAGGATATCCATACACCTCGAAGCGGGAGGAAAGAGACTCGTAAGGGTGGTCGATAACGGCCACGGGATGTCCCGTGACGACGCCCTCATGAGCATTGAACGTCACGCGACTAGCAAGATAAGGGACATTGACGATCTTTTCTCGATAGGGACTCTCGGTTTCCGGGGCGAGGCGCTTCCGAGCATAGCCAGCGTTTCGAGGTTCAGGATGATAACCGCCGCCGAGGGGTCGAAATCCGGCAGCGAAATCTACATTGAAGGCGGAGTCGTGAGGAAGATAAAGGAGGCGGCGTCTCCCGCGGGTTCGTCCATTGAGGTCAAGAACCTGTTTTTCAACACCCCGCCGCGGCTTAAGTTTCTGAAAAAGCCCGAAACCGAGCTCGGCAGGGTTCTCGAGGTTATCCAGCGCGAGGCTCTCTCTCGCCCCGCGGTGTCTTTTGAGGTCTTCTCGGACGGAAAGAGTCTTCATCGCTACGGCGCGAGCGAATCGCTTGAGCATCGCGTGGCGCAGATAATTCCCGGCACGTCTCTCTACGGGATAGACTTCGAGGACGAAACGCTCTCGCTGCACGGCTTCCTGGGGAGCCCGCTTGATCCCCGCTCCTCGATGAGCAGGCTGTTTACGTACGTGAACGGGAGGCCGGTGAGGGACCGCTTCATAAACAGGATCATAATGGACTGCTACGGAAGGATGATTGACAAGGGGAAGTATCCCCAGGGGGCTGTCTTCATCGAAAGGGATCCCGCCTTGGTGGACGTTAACGTGCACCCGACCAAAAGCGAGGTGATGTTCGAGGGCCAGTACGAAGTCGGCCGGAGCATCCGCCGCGCGATAGGCGGCATGCTCGCCGACGCCCCGTGGATGAAGAGCTACGGGGAGAGAACCCGCAAAGCCCTCGGAGATTTCTACGACAGGCAGAAAGACTCCGGGTCTTCGGAGGGAAACGGCTACCCCTCGCCGGCGTCTTCGGCGAAAACCGCTTCCGGCCGGGCCGCGCGCGGGCCGGAACCGGCGTCTCCCTCCTTCCCCGGCGTTTCTCCCGTATCCGAAAAGCCCCCGGAGCCCGCGAGGGATGACATGTTCTCCGACGGCTTTTACTCGAGCCTCAAGTTTCTCGGGCAGATCGGAAAGCTTTACCTCGTGTGCGAGGGTCCCGACGGGGTCGTTCTTGTCGACCAGCACGCCGCCCACGAGAGGGTTAACTTCGAGAGAATAAAAAAGTCCTATCTCGAAGAGGCTTCCTCCTGTTCCCAGGAGCTTCTCATTCCCGAAGTGATCGAGCTTACGACCCGGGAAATCAATACGGCGCGGCAGTTCGCGGGCGAGATGGAGAGGCTCGGCTTCGGCTTCGAGGTTTTCGGGGAGAACGCCGTGAGGATAAAATCCGTTCCGGGATTTTTAAGGGACTCCGATTACGCCCGGGTTTTTGCCGACCTGTTCGACGAGCTTGACAGTTTCGGTGACCCCAGGAGCCTCGGCGAGCACCTGGACACCATATGCGCCACGATGGCGTGTCACAGTTCGATAACCGCGAACCGCGTGCTCTCGGAGCGGGAGGCGCGGACTCTTTTCGCGGACATGGACGCTTCTGAGAATCCCCACGCCTGCCCTCACGGTCGGCCGGTGGCGACCCGGATATCGTACAGTATGCTTGAGAAGATGTTCAAGAGAACCTGACCCGGACGGTTTGCGGGCGGAAACGGCGGGCGGAAATTTCCGGGGGAATAACTCTTTGCAAATACTTATAAAGGAGGATTGAATCCGAAATGGCTGTTGTCGACACGAGTGGCTTTCACAAGGGCATGAAGATCGAGACCGAAGGGGCGATCTGGGAGATAGTCGAGTACAAGCATTCAAAGATGGCGCAGAGAAGCCCGATAGTTACGGCTAGGCTTAAGAATATCGCCACGGGAGCCGTGCGGGAAATGAAATTCCGCGCGGGAGACACGTTCAGCGTTCCCGATATCCGGAAAAGAACCATGCAGTATCTCTACAGGGACGATGAGATGTTTTACTTCATGGATTCCGAGACTTTCGACCAGTTTCCCTTCGGGGCTGACGCGATAGGCGATACGGCGAAGTTCCTGAAGGAGCAGCAGGAAGTCTCGGTGCAGATGCATGAGGGGGAGCTTATAGGAGTGGAGCTTCCCACGGCCGTCGTCTTCGAGGTTGCCCACACGGAACCCGGAGTGAAGGGAGATACGGTTTCAAGCACCACCAAGCCGGCGACCATAGAGACCGGAGCGGTGGTGGCCGTCCCTCTTTTCATCAATGCCGGGGACATGATAAAGGTCGATACGAGAAACGGGAACTACCTCGAAAGGGCGAAATCCTGAGCGGAGGCCGCCTGGCTGCCGACCGCGGCCTATTTCCCGAAAGGGTCGTCAAGTTCCGGGTGCCAGAGCCTGAAGTGCTCTCTGTGCAGGTCGTGGTACGAATCTTTCTCGAAATACTTGTCGTAGAATTCAAGGTCAAGATGGTGGGCCTGAAATACCAGCCGCACGAACATCGGGTCGAGGAAAGCCGGGAATCTCCCGTAGTTCTCGTGCACGTAGGTGCAGAAATCCTTCACTATCTGTATCCTGACCTCCGAAGGATGGTATTCGTCGCGCAGGACCGACGCGGGATCTCTGTAGGGAGACGGATTGTCCTCCTTCCAGAACTGTCCCCTAACCTCCAGGAACCTGTCGACGGCTTCGCTCATGTCCGCCACGTAGGGAGGGCAGAGGGATTCGAAAACTCCGTCCCTTCCGACGGGATAGGGCGGGTTTGTGCTCCTGAGGCTCTCCTCCGGCCGGACGAACCGGAACCCGAGCCCCTTGTGGGAAGGGTCGATCCCGAGCGCGTAATGGGGAAGCAGCCCGGTGAAGGTCCAGCCCCCGAGGCCCAGGGCCTGAAGCGCGAGGTTCATGTTCTGGCTTATGAAGGCCTGCTCCACGTTAAGCGTGGTCAGCACCCTTAGTTCCAGATCGAACAGGGAAAGCCTGACGTCGTTTCTTATGTAGCCTTTCTCTATCCACTTATCAAGACCGCACGATCTTCCCCCGTTGAGTTCGTCGATGATGTTGAATCCGTACTTGGCTCCGAAGTATATGAACAGGAGCACCATGTACTCGACGGTGGTGTTGGTTACCGGGATGAAGAAAGTCGTTCCCGGCTTGTTGGTGTTCCACGCGTTGAAGTCGAAAAGGCCGGGCTCTCCCTTCGGAAGGTCGGCTCTTTGGTTCTCAAGGGTGATCCTGCTCGCCCTGAAAAGCTCGACTATCTTCTCAAGCTGCTTTTCCCTGTCAAGCGACATGAAGATGGATGTGTCGGGAGGGATGAGGTCGAAAAGCCTCACCATGTAGACGCCCTCGTCGTTTGTGTAGAAAAGCTCGGTCGAATGGGAGTTGCAGGAGCACGGCCAGCTTCTGCCCGTCCACTGAAAAAGCCACGATATGCCGGTTCTCGGAAGATCTCCCAGGGAAAGGCCCGTGGTTCCCGTGCCCGCCCAGATCAGAAAGGCCTCTTCGAGTTCGGAAAGGGGGACCGGGTCGTGAGCGGAGCGGTAGGCCAGGTTTCCCTCGGGAATCTCCATTCCGAGGCCGAAGCGGCGCGACCTTCTTGAGAATATGGAATCAAGAAGACTGAAGTTTATGGCCCGTTCGAAGCCCTGGGGGATTTTCATTTTGGAAACTGCCTGTTCGTTTTCGCTCTCCGGGCCCCGAAACTCCTTTTTCCCGGGAATTTCCGGGCGCCCGCCGCCTTCAACTGCTGAGGGTTTTGCATTCCTCGCAGATTCCGCTGAAAAGCACCGAGTATCCGAGAATCTTGTAATTGTCTATCTGCGGGTCAAGCTGCGAGTATGTTATGGAATCGTCGTAGAGATCCTCTATTTTTTTGCATTTCACGCATACGACGTGGTGGTGAGGTTCCATGTTGGCGTCGTATCTCGCGGCGTGATACAGGGTGTTGACTACGGATATGAGACCCATTCTCTCGAACGTCTCAAGAGTTCTGTACACGGTGGTAAGGGATATGTTCGGGTAGTAGTCCTTTATGTTCTTGTAGATCATTTCGGTGCTCGGGTGCTCCATGCTTCCCGCAAGCTCCCTGTATATCGCCGTTCTCTGGGGAGTTACCTTGAGTCCCAGTTCTTTGCTTCTTTTTATGAATTGCGATATCTTGTTTTCGGTTGTGAGTTCCGAATTCTTCATGATCCGTCCCTTGAGGAAAAATTACAACAATCCGACTTTAATGTACCTTAAAAGTACTTGAGTCTCAAACCGCGCGCCATGGAAGAAACTGCGACTGAGTTTATGAAGAGAAACAGGATCGTGGCCGTCATAAGGTCCGCCAGTTACGAAAAATCTCTTGAATTCGCAAGGGGATGCGTCGACGGCGGGATAAGGATCATAGAAATCATATCAATCTCTCCGGGTTCTGAAAGACTTGTCCGGGAACTTGCCTCGGAGGACGGAATATGCGTCGGGGCGGGCACGGTTCTTGACCGGGTTTCCGCCGAGCGGATGTGCGGCTGCGGGGCCCGTTTCATAGTTTCCCCGCATACCGACCCCGGGATAATCGGGTACTGCCGGAAAAACGAAATCACGGTCATCTCGGGTGCCTTTACGTCCTCCGAGATGGTCAACGCGCGCGGCATCGGAGCTGACTTCGTGAAGGTGTTTCCCGCTTCAAGCTTCGGTCCGGGCTACATAAGGGCCATAAAGGAGCCCCTCGGGTTTATGGATATCATGGTCACCGGGGGAATCACGGCGGACAACGTCGGGGATTACCTTTCGGCGGGAGCCGCGCTCGCCGGGGTCTCCACCGCGCTTCTGGGCGGCGGAGACGACTATCGGTCAATAAAGCAACGTGCCGGGGAGTTCTCCCGGCTCTCCGCGTGAGAATGGACGCAAAGCCGCTTGCAAGGGAGTTTTACCTTGATTCGATAGACGAGGTGTTCGCCGAAATCTTCTTTCTTCTGGGCGGCTGCTTTGACGTCCGGATGGAGGTTGCTTCCGAGACCTCGCTCGTAAGCGCTTCTTTTTCGCGCCGCTCCCTCGCGGTTGACCGCGGCGGCGCGGTCGACTTCGAGCTTTGCGCCTTCGAGTGTTCTGGCGTCGCCGGGACGGATATCGAGGAGTATCTCGGGACCCCTGTGCATACGAGCAGCGCGCTTGAGTTCTTCGACTATGTGTTTTCCCGGAGGCCGGAAGTTGCGTGCGGCGTGGATTTTGCGGGAAACAGCTGGGTAATAGCCGTTAACGAGTGAGAAAGGTCGTTATTTCCGGTTGACGTGTTTTTGCTCAGCGAGTGCGTGAAGACGGAAAAATTCTTTCTTTGGGATGTCCGGGTTTTTCAGCGGACACCGGGTGAGGTGCGGACAGGACTTTGATCCGGCGGAAACAACAGAAATGCGCTTCAGAGAACCGCGTTTTCAAGAGACTGGATGAATTGAACTCCACGGATGTTCTTTCTGCTCAGGCGATTATCGTTTGTGATGAACAGGTCTGCCCGTGCAACAGATGCACATGCAAGCTGTATTGCGTCCGGTGCTCGAATTGAACGGTCTTGGCGAATTTCAGCAAATTTGAGAGCGGCATCGGAGTCAAACGGTAGCACCGTCGCAACCGCGGAAATCGCAAGTTCGTAAACCTTTGCAAGTTCATTGTTGCCCGTCTCCCTGGGTTTCACAAGAATCTCGCCTAGCGTGAGTGCCGAAGTGAGCAATTCATCTTCACGTTCGATCATCCGTCGGCGCAACGTCGCAACCTGCTTGCTCCGTTCGTCTTTGTCTTCAAAGAGGTATATGAAAAGATTCGTATCCCAGAAAATTCTGCTCATTGCCATCCCGAGCGGAGTCGGCTGACGTAGGAATCTGCATCTTCCTGTTCCCATATCGCCTTGCCTACGCCGCGCAGCGAAAGTAGCGGGTCAGCCTCCCCGGCATCCCCGCCTCCGATATAATCACGATGATACCAGTCGACCAGTTCGCGATATTTCCCTGGAATGTCCTCCTCGTTCGGGACATTTTTTCCGGTACGAAGATGGTGGCAGGGGTCTCCCGGCCTGAACAGGCGCCTACGTCCCTTCGATGTCTCAATCAGCATTCGGTATTTTCCCGGGCTGGGGGGTCTGTTAGCTACGCAGTGGAGGTAAGCGTGAATCTGCACTCCCGGTCTCAGCGGTCCCGGCCCGGACATCTTCTCGGTCTCCGCCTGCCGGACTATTTGCCTGACGGCAAAGTCCCCCTGATCAGGATTTCTGAAATGGAGCAGCGCCGTTGCGACCCAAACCTCATCCGCGACGAGAATTCTTGCCATGTTAGCTATCCTTATCTTGGTATGCAAGTTAAATCTAATACATCATGATTACAAAGTAAACCTTGCATGTTCAAGAAGCAGGCTGAACTGACCGGACAAGCCTCTTTTCTGACGCGGGGAGGGGCGGTTGCCCTCAGAACCTTTCCAGAATTTCGTAATAGGTATTTCTCTGCGCGGGGTTAAACCCTGCGCTCTTTATCATGTGAACGAGTTCGTCCACGGTCGAGCGGATCTTGTTCTCGGCACAGCCCAGAACGTTTTCGTCGTAAAGGGTTCCTCCGAGGTCGCTCGCGCCGTAGTGCAGGGACATTGAACCCATCTTTTTCCCCTGCGTGAACCACGAGCCCTGCACGTGCTTGAAGTTGTCAAGAAATATCCTGCATACAGAGAGAACCCTGAGATATCTTTCTCCGCCGACCTCGTCCTTTATCCTTTTTTCAAGCAGGGTGTTTTTCGGCTTGAACGTCCAGGGGATGAACGCCAGGAAGTTCCCCGTCTCATCCTGAAGCTCCCTTATCCTGAACAGGTGCTCGATTATGTCCTCGTCCCGCTCCATGTGGCCGAACATCATGGTCGCGGTCGTCTTGAAGCCCACGAGGTGAGCTTCCCTCGTGATCCTCATCCAGGTGTCCGCGTCTATCTTGAGAGGGCTTATGGCCCTTCTCGCCCTGTTTGACAGCACCTCGGCTCCGCCTCCCGGTATTGTCCTCAGCCCCGCGTCCCAGAGGGTCTGCAGCACGTATTTCGTGTCGAGGTTCTCGTACTTGGCGATGGCGGCTATCTCCGGGGCGGAGAATGCGTGGAGATGAAGCTCCGGTATCTCCTTTGCGGCCCTTTTTACGATTTCGATGTAGTAGTCAAGCTTGAGTTCCGGGTTGTGTCCGCCCTGGAGAAGGACCGTGGTGGCGCCGTTGTGGTAGGATGTGCGCATTATTTCAATCACCTTGTCGACGCTCAGGGTGTAGGCGTCGTAGGCGCCCGGCGGCCTCCAGAAGGCGCAGAAAAGGCACTCCGTGTCGCAGACATTCGTGTAGTTGGGATTCGTGTCCGCGACGAAGGTCACTATGTTTTCCGGGTTAAACCTTTTCCTTGCGATATCAGCCAGGGAACCCAGCTGGAGCAGATCGGCTTCTGCGAGAAGCAGGGCGGCTTCTTCCGTCGATATCCGTTTGCCCTCAAAAACCTTTGCGTAGATGTCTTCAAGCGAGTTCATAGAGAAAACTAATAAAGCCAATAGCGGGGGCAAAGTCAATTCCGCGGTTGGGGTTCCTGGGACCATCTTCGAAGCGGGCGCGAACGGAAGGTTTGCCGCGGTCGGGAAAAAACGTATAGTTCAGACATGGCGCCCGGCGCTTCCGGATTGGCGACGCGGTAAAGGCTCGAGGGCTTGTACGCATGTCGTTTCGGGACTTTATCTGGGCTTGAAATGACTCCCGGCGGCTTATATAGTTCCGTATCTGTTCGGGAGCTTTGGATATCCATGGTCAGGATCTCGGTAACTGCTGCTTTTTTGATGCTGGTGACGGCATGCTCCGCGGACTCTCCTGTATCCGTCGTTCCCCCTCGGGCGTGCGGCGACGGGGCGCCGGTTGTCACCCGCGGAGACCCTGGACGGACCGGGGAGACTGAACTTTCGATTCTCGCCCGCCGCGTCATCGTTCGCTCCGGCAATGAAGCGGAGCCGGGAATCCCGGATTCCCCGGGATACAGTCTGGTCGACGACATAGCGCGGGTCCTGAACGCGATACGCGCCGAGTGGCCCGGGATGGCCGAGGTGAGTGCGCGTCCGAGATGGCGGGCCGGGACGCTGATTCTGCATCTGGAACCGTTTTTGTTCCAGGCCGTGTCCGCCGCTTTGCCCGAGGAAGGAGCCTCCGCTCCCTTTTGCACGGGACGCCCGGAGTTTGACGCTCTTAACGCCGCGGTCGGCCTGCTGGGCGTGGAAATTCTTTCTTCCGTGTATGCGCGGGCCGTCGTGATCGGGTTTGATCCGAACGAGGATGTCCGCTCCGCGTCCGTGTCATACGGGAAGATAGAAGGGGTGGTTTCCGCCGAGCCCGATTTCATGCTGGGAGGTGGTTCCGATATCGAGATGCTGCGGTCAGGCGGCGGATGGTACGCGGTGTTCCGCAGGGCATGGGGCGATTGTCCGTCGGGCTGTATTTTTTCGGAGCTCCATTTCTTTGTCGAGCGCCAAGGCGTAATCGAACGGATTGACCCGGAGCGCGCGGCGGGAATCGAGGAGTTCGCCCGGGTGCTTTCGGAGCGCCGCTGGACGCATCGGCCCGAAGGACGGCAGATATCCGCCGACTGACTTTTCGCGCGGAGGCGGGCGGTGCCTTCTCCGCCGTGTATTTTCAACCCGTTTTTGTTATCCTGTTTTAGGGGAACTTGCCCGGTGGCATGCCGGCGGTTTTTTTCCGCTGCCGCTACGCGCCGGGGCTTGGAACCCGAGACTGGTATTCGTTCTAGGTGCGTGGCTTGAAAAAATTTCCTGAAAAAAAGTTTTTCCCTCTTTTTTTTCTGTTTCTCTGTCTTTCCTGCGGCGGCGCGGGACTCTCGGTCGACCCCGACCGGGGCCGCGAGGGCGAGGGCCGGGAGGATGCGTATTATAATTTCGCGCTTTCGGCGCTTTACTTGGAACGAGGGAACCTGAAGCGCGCGCTGCGGAGCCTTGAGGAGGCGGAACGGATCGACCCCCGGTCTTCTGAAATAAAATACCGTCTCGCCCTTCTCTACGTGATTCTTAACATGCGCGATGAGGCCGTCGCCAAGCTTACCGAGTCCATCGTTCTTGATCCTTCGAATTCCCCGGCTTACAGGGAGCTTGCCCGCATCTACCTAGCGGATCCGGACGAAGACATGAAGAAAAGGGGCAGGAAGTTCCTCCTCAAGGCGGCCGAGATCGATCCCGGGGACAAGGAAACCTACCTGCTTCTCTGCGCGACCGAGCTGTATTCCGGGAATCTTGAGAAGGCGCGGCGGTACGCCCGGAAGAGCCTCTCGATAAGCCCGACCGACGTGATGGGTCTTTTCTACCTAGGGAACATAGCGTCCAGAGAGGGCGACCTTGACGCCGCGGTGAAGCACTACAAAAGGGCCCTCGAGATTCAGCGGACGTACTACCCCGCTTTCGTCGGGCTCGTCGAAACCCTCGAGAAAGCGAAGAGAATCGAGGAGGCGATAGAGCAGTACGAGTCGGCGATCAGGAAGTTCGCCCCCTATCGCGATGTTTTTATTTCCTACGGGAACATGCTTTACCGCCACCGCAGGTTTGAAGAGGCCATCAGGCAGTACCGCAGCGCGGAGGCCGCGGATCCGGAAAATCCCGAGATCAGGTTCAGGATCGGGCTCCTCCATCTTGAAAGCGGCAGTTACGAGGAAGCCCTCGGAGAACTGAAACTGGTACTCGAACGCCTTCCCGCCCATTTCGAGGCGAAATACTACTCCGCCGTCGCCCACACCAGGCTGGGGCGGTATTCCGAGTCAAGAAAGCTTCTCGATTCCATACCCCGAAACTCCGATCTTTACACAGACGCGGTCATTCACGGGGCGTACATACACGAGCTTGAGGGCTCGCCGCGGAAGTCGGTCGAGATACTGAGAGAGCTTCACGAGAAGAACCCGTATGACCCAAAGGCCGTGAATTCCCTGGGAGAGACCTACGGAAGGCAGGGGAGGCAGGAGGATTCGATCTCTCTTTACGGCAGGTACCTAGAAAAGCACCCCGGCGACGAATCCGTTCTGTACTCCCTCGGCGTTTCCTACTACTACAGCGACCGCGTGCCGGAAGCCCTTTCTGTGATGGATGATATAATCAGCAGGAATCCCCGGAATTTCGACGCGATGAACTTCATCGGGTACACGTACGCCGAGCGGGGGGAAAAACTTGATTACGCCGAGGAACTCATCAGCAGGGCTCTTGAGCTCGCTCCCGGGCGGGCTTACATAATCGACAGCCTGGGGTGGGTCTACTACCAGAAGGGCGATTTCACGAGGGCCCTCGAGCATCTGCTCCGCGCCTCCGAGATTCCCCCTCCCGACGCGGCCATTCTGGAGCACTTGGGAGATGCGTACGGGAAGCTCGGCAAAGAAGAGTTTGCGGCGGGGAATTACGCAAAGGCACTTGAGCTTCTGGATTCAAAGAAACTGCTTACGGCCGAGGACAGGAAGATCCGCGCGAGGCTCCGGGAAAAGCTAAAGGAATTCAGGCGCGATGAGGCATAGCTGGGTTTTCGTTCCGTTCGTCCTTCTCCTTTTTTCCTGCGCCGGCAAGCTCCCGCCCGCCGCCGAGAGCCCCGATCTTTCCGCCGCGCTGGCAGAGGCGAAACGCGCCCAGGCGGGCTTTACCTCGATAAAGGCCAGGGCAAGGGTGTCGATAAAATCCCCGCAGGGAAAAATTGTTTTCGACCAGATGGCCACCGCCGTCCGCCCGGAGTTTCTTAGAGTTTCGGTTTTCGCTCCCTTCGGGGAGATGCTCGCGAGGGTGATCTCCGACGGGGAAAGCGTGAGAATGAAGACCAGATGGGAAGAGCTTATCTTCGAGAACCCGGCGGATTTCAGGCTTTCCTACCTTTATCCGGGACTCCCGCCCCAGCTCGGAGTCGGGGACATAGTGAACTTTCTGCTCGGGGGGTCCCCGTTCGCCATTCCACGGGAGGGGTACTCCGCGCGGGCCGGGGAGAGGGAAGGGGAGGCGGTTTTCGTGTTCCCGGGAAGCGCTTCCCTGCGGGTCACTGTCGATTCCCAGAGAAACTTCATAACCAGGGTGGAGGGCGCGCTTCATGACGGAGAGAAAGCCAGGATTGAATTCTCGCAGCTCAAACGGATCGCCCCGGATACCTATTTCCCGAGAAAACTGCTGTTCGAAACCGCCGATTACAGCCTCAGCGTGAGTTATGACGAGAATTTACGGGTAAACTCAAAGACGGATATTTCTTTTTTCCGGTCAGCCGAGGAACAGTGAATTGCCGCAGGAACCTCTTGTGAGAAATTTCGTGATAAGGAACCGTCTGGGTCTTCACGCCAGGGCGGCCGCGGTGCTGGTGGCTCTGACCAGCAGGTTCAGTTCCAGTATAATGATAAGGAAAGACAGCTTCGAGATAGACGGGAAAAGCATACTGGGCGTTCTGTCCCTTGCCGCCATTTACGGCACGGAAGTCGCCGTCACGGTGGAAGGGGAAGACTCGGAGCTTGCGATGGAGGAGGTCTCCCGCCTGATTGAAAGCGGCTTCGGAGAAGGGGTAGATCCGCAGAACTGAGTTCGGAAAATTCCGCGGACCGGATAAGCTGAACCGGGTTTTTAAGGGAGAAGCGCTGCTAAAGCCATGAAGATTGTAAGGATCAATTCGAAAAATCTGGAAAGAAGGTCGAGAGAAATAGAAAAATCGGCCTCGCATTTCGACCCGGAGCTTGTTTCGCAGACGGAAGAGATCGTGGAGGACGTGAGAAGACGGGGAGACCCGGCGCTTTTTCGCTACGCGAGGAAATTCGACGGACCGCACGTAAACGCGAAAAACGTAAAGGTCACCGGCCGCGAATTCAAAGAGGCCAGGGCGGCCGTCGCTCCCGGTGTCGCGAGGGACCTCAGGAAGGCGGCTTCGCGGATCCGCTCCTACCAGAAAAAAAAGCTTCCGAAGGCCGGAACCTACAGGGATGCGCTCGGAAACCAGCTCGGCTGGCTTATAAGGCCTATCGAGAAGGTGGGGATCTATGTTCCGGGAGGCAAGGCTTCCTACCCCTCGACCGTGCTCATGACCGCAGTGCCGGCGCGGGTCGCCGGAGCGGCCGAGATAAGCGTCGTCACCCCGTGTTCCGGGGAACGGGTGAATCCCGAGATTCTTCTGGCGTGCGAGATCGCCGGGGTGAGCAGCGTCTACAAAATAGGCGGGGCCCACGCCATAGCGGCCATGGCCTTCGGAACCAGGAGCATACCGAAAGTGGACAAGATAGTGGGCCCGGGGAACATATACGTTACTATAGCCAAGAAACTGGTTTACGGCTTCTGCGACATTGATATGCTGGCGGGGCCGACCGAGGTTCTGATTATTGCCGACGGCTCGTGTCCGCCGGGGTGGGTGGCCGCGGACCTGCTCGCCCAGGCCGAGCATGACGAGATGTCGATCCCGGTTCTCGCGACCACCAGCTACCGTTACGCGAAAAGGGTGAAAAAGGAGGTGCTCTCCCAGCTGGGGGAGCTTGAGAGGGAGGAAATCGCCGCCGCGGCGGTCTCAAACAACGGAAGAATCTACGTGACCGAGAACATCGAGCAGGCCGTGGCGCTTTCAAACGCGGTCGCTCCCGAGCACCTTGAACTCTGCGTACGTTCCCCCAGGTCCCTTCTCAAGGGCATAAAACACGCGGGAGCGATATTCCTGGGGTCTCTCTCGACCGAGCCTTTCGGCGATTACGTCTCGGGTCCGAGCCACGTTCTTCCGACGGGGGGAGCGGCGAGGTTCTCCTCTCCTCTCAGCGTCTATGATTTCCTGAGGATGCCGAGCACCATATCGATGTCGAAAAAGGGCTTTTCGTCTCTCGGCGCGACCGTAATGAACCTCGCCCGCGCCGAGGGACTTTCGGGCCACGCGCTTTCGGTAAAAAAACGGATTGAGGATTCCTGAACAATGTTCACTCTATTGTTTGGAGCGGGAGACGCCGGTGCCTGACGCGGGTTCGATTAAAGGCAGGGTTTCTGAGAGCCTAAGATCAATATCCGCCTACTCGGTGCCGAAGGTCGAGTGCTCGGTGAGGCTTGACGGGAACGAAAGCCCCTACGACCTCGAGGAAGAGGAGAAGCTTGAGCTTTCCAGGCGGCTTGCGGAGCTTCCCGTAAACCGTTATCCGGATCCCGAGGCCCAGGGGGTGAGAGCTTCTCTTTCCCGCGCCGTGGGCTTTCCCGCCGACGGCATACTGCTCGGCAACGGCTCAGACGAGATCATACAGATGATCGTCGAGGCGTTCGGGGGTAAAAGCGGCCGCGTGCTCGTGCCGTCCCCGACTTTCTCGATGTACAGGCTCACGTCGCTTGTTCTGGGAAGACAGGTGACGGAGGTTGAGCTTGACGAGAATTTCGACATAGACCTCGAACGGACCCTGGAGACGATCCGCGCGGAGGATCCCGACATCGTCTTTCTTGCGGCTCCCAACAATCCCACGGGGAACTCCTTTTCGGAAGAGAAAGTGCTCGAGATCCTGGAGGCAAGCGGGGGCGCGGTGGTTGTCGACGAGGCCTACTGCGATTTTTCGAAAAAAAGCTATATTCCCCATATAGAAAGATATGAGAACCTGCTGGTGCTGAGAACAATGTCCAAGACAGGGTTTGCGGCGGCGAGGCTCGGAATGTTCTTCGCGCGGCCGCAGGTCGTGGACGAAGTGAACAAGGCGCGTCTGCCCTACAACATAAATTCCCTCAGCCAGACGGTGATGTCCTTCGCGCTTGAGCGTCCGGAGATTGTCGAACGCGCGGTAGGTCTTGTGCTGAGCGAGAGGGAAAGACTTCGCGACGCGCTCGGGCGCATCGGGGCCATTCATGTGTATCCGACGGACGCGAATTTCTTCCTGGTGCGGGTTCCCGACGCGGATTTTCTTTTCGAAGAGCTGGTCAAGAACGATATTCTGGTCCGCCGCTTCAAGGGAGAGAGGCGCCTTGCGGACTGCCTAAGGATCACGGTCGGAACCGGAGAGGAAAACGACCGGCTCACCCAAGCCCTAGTCGGCATATTTTCTTCCTAAATAGCTTTTCACGACGAAGAGAATTGTCGCCGCGAGGGCTATCCACGCGAAGATGTCTCCTACCCTGGAGTAGAGGGTTTCAAGCGAATCGATCAGAACCACCTCTCCCTTCAGGTTTTCTGTAGTGAATATGCCCGTGCGGGCCTCGATCTTTCCGGTGGGAGATACGATCGCGCTTACGCCGCTGTTTGTTGATCTTACCAGGTAGCGGCGCGTCTCGACCGCCCTCGGAATTGAGAGGAGCAGGTGCTGGTAGGGAGCGATGCTTCTTCCGAACCACGCGTCGTTTGTGAGGTTAACGAGCAGGTTTGCTCCCATTTTCACGTAGTCGCTTGAAATCTCCGCCATTATGTCCTCATAGCATATAAGGGGCCCTATTCTCATGTTCTTCTCTGGAACCTCAAGCACTCCGAGTCCCTCTCCCGGGGTGAGGTCTCCCATCATGGGGAAGACCCTTTTCAGGAACTTGAGCTCCTCGTTTATCCAGGGGAAGTATTCGCCCAGAAAAAAAAGCCGGGTTTTGCTGTAGTGGCCGAGGATATTGCTCTGGGGGTCGACTAGGAAGGCCGTGTTGTATTTTCTGTGGTCTTCCTCGTCCCAGCCGTCCTCAAGCAGGGCGGGATCCTGCGTGAAGGAGAGCCCACCGATTAGGAAGTGCGCCGCGTGTCCCGCCGGCACCACGTCTGTCTGGTCTTCAATTCTGTATGACGATCTGTCTTTGGGAAACCAGTACTGAACCGATGTCTCCGGCCAGATCACGAGGTCCGCCTCCTGGAGACTTCGCGACATCTCCCTGTGCTTTTGCGTTATTACCGGCTCGTTGTCGAGGTTTTTTTCCGCGTAATCGAAATTCGCCTGGACCATCCCGATTTTCACCCGGGGTTCCGTCTCAAGGAAATTCTCGATTTCGTTTATTCTGAAGGACCCGTAGCCGAGCACGACCGCGATCGCGGCAATCGAGATAGCGGGCGCGGCAAGCGCGGGTTTTTTTCTCCGCCGCAGGTCGTCAGCGAGGTAGAAAGCCGACACGTTCGCAAAAAACATCAGGAACCCGAGGAAATTCACCCCGAGCGTGTCAACCACCTGTATTACCTTCGGGTAGTAGCCCTGGGAGACTCCTATTCCGTAGGGAAAGAGAACCGGGAAGAAAAACTCCGTGACCACCCAGGCAAGAGAAATCATGAGCGCGTTCGGGACGCTTTTTCCCCGGCAGAGTCCGAATCTCGATATGTACCAGGTGAAAATTCCGAACTGAAGCGATGAGTACACGCAGAACAGAAACACTGCCGCCATGCTCGGGACCAGGGGTATTTCCCCGAACCTGTTCAGGGTTCCGACGAGCCAGTAAAGAGAGACGAGATTCATGGACGTCCCGGATATCATTCCCAGCCAGAGGGACTGCCGGGCGGTTTTTCCCCCAAGGGACGCAAGCAGCGGGACAAAGCATATCCAGCCCAGCGTGCCGAGAGCGCTTGAGAAAAGGGACGCGGAAAAAAGCACCCCGGACGCGGCGGCCAGGATTTCGCTTCCGGTCGGCTTGTTTATCCGGATTCTTTTCATCGGTTGCGGCGGAACTGCGGGTTCAGAAAACTTCTTTGCGCCTGCGGACGGAGAAGTATTTGAGCGCTCCGGCGAGAATCAGGAAAAGCGCCATTATCTGCGCCACCGACAGGCCGGATATGGGGCTCTCGGTTGTATTCCTTATGAACTCGACAAAGAACCTTTCAAGACCCGCGAGTCCCAGATATATGCCGGCGAGCCAGCCGACAGGCCTGTCCTTTTTTCTCATCTTCCAAAGCGCCACGAATACAAGCGACATTATGATCGTTTCATACAGCTGGGTCGGGTGAACCGCCTCGAGCGTCGGGGGAGAACCCTTCGGAAACGCCATCGCCCAGGGAAGGGTAGAAGCGATTCCGTAATCGTCTCCCACCAGGAAGCAGCCGACCCTTCCCGTCGCGTAGGCTATCGCGAGAGCCGGGGCGGTCGCGTCAAGAACTTTCCAGAAGCTTTCCCCGTGCTTTTTTACTACCACGAAAAAGGCCAGGAAAGCCAGGAAGAACCCCCCGTAGAAAGTAAGCCCTCCTCTTAGAAGCAGGTAATGCGTGGGGTGGGAAAGGAGATCGCTCAGGGGGACGTTCTCGACCAGGAAAAGAAGCTTGGCGCCCAGTACGCCTCCCAGGAGGGAGGCGAGAAAGACGTGTTCGTGAAGCCGTCTGGATATTCCTTTTCTCTCGAACTCCATCCCGGAAACCCAGAAAGCGACAAGAAAAGCGGCGGCGACCATCGCCCCGAAGGATGTGATCTGGAAATCGCCTATTCTGAGAAGCTCGGGAAACATCTACTTCTTTTCTTCCTTGGATTCCAGTTCCTTTTCCGTCTCGGAATTTGATCTTGCGAGAAGGAATATGGACAGAAAAAGCGCCGCGCAGAGGATTATCTGGATCAGCAGGTTGGTTTTCATTTCCATGTTAAGGGACTTCCTGTTGGCCGGGCGATGACAATTTTAACGAACGGTTAAAGAAAATAAAAGTCTCGTCGCGTGCTTGAATAACCCCCGCAAGCCGGTAAATTAGTCGGCTAATATGCTTCAGTCACCAGTGCTGGTTTTGAACAGGTTTTTCGTCCCTGTCTCGGTAACGAGCCTGAAGAGGGCATTTATCCTTCTTTACGGCGGCGCCGCAAAGGCTGTAAACAGGGAGTACGAGACGTTTGATTTCGATTCGTGGAAGGATATCCGTTCGGTCGACGCCGACGACTGCGTCAGGACCGTCACCAGCGTTATAAAGGCTCCCCGGGTGATAGTTCTCGTGAGGTATGAGGGGTATCACAGAAAGCAGCCCAAGTTCAACAGGATAAACATTTTCAGAAGGGACGCGGACACGTGCCAGTACTGCGCGAATGCTTTTGCGAAAAGGGATCTCACCCTTGACCACGTGATTCCGCGGTCAATGGGCGGAAGAAGCACGTGGGACAACATAGTGTGCTGCTGCGTCAGGTGCAACAGGAAAAAGGGAGGAAAGACTCCCGAGCAGGCGAACATGAAACTGCTCGCCAAGCCCGTTAAGCCCGCCGCCAGCATTTTTTCCAGCCTCCATTTCAGAACCGTGAGGTACGAGGAGTGGGAGCCTTTTCTGAGCTTTGTCGATATGTCTTACTGGAACGTTGAACTGACTGACTGAAGGTTTGTCTCAGGATGTGCTCTCGCCGCGGGGCCACTGTCCGTTCGCGGCCTCGGGGCTTGGAAAGAAAATAAAATGAGATCAGCGCTTGCGGTTTTCTTGACGCTCCTGTTTATTCCCTGCCTGGCGGCCGCGCAGATACAGCTTCCCCCGGTCGCCTCTCCGATAAAGAAAATCCCGGTTGCGGTCGCGGTGCTCAAGGCCAGGGGGAACTTAAGCACATACGGGAAGGATTTTACCGATGTCCTGAAGAACGATCTTGCCAACGCGGCGCTTTTCGATGTCCGCCCGGTGAACATACTGTTCTCTTCCCCCTTTGAAGATATAGATTTCGAATATCTGGACGCGCGGAGGACCAGGTATCTGGTGAGCGGAAGTTTCGATGTCTCGCCCCGGGAGGCCTCCTACGAACTCGTGGTTTACGATGTGCCCGGCCGACAGGAGCGCATGAGGAGAAAGTACGCGGCGTCTCCGCGCCACATAAGGAACGTGGCGCACAGGTTCGCGGGAGAACTCATGAGGGAGCTTGCCGGCCTCGACGGGTTTTTCGACTCCGAGATCGTGTTTGTCAGGAGGGACGGTCATGGAGGCGATCTCTTTATAATGGATTACGACGGACACAACGCGAAAAGGCTTACCAACCACGGCTCTTCCGTTCTCTCTCCCGACTGTTCGCCTGACGGAAGCCGGGTGGTTTTCACTTCCGACAGAAGCTGGGACCATGACGTCTACCTGCTGAATTTCAAGGCCGCCCGCCTTCCCGCCGAGGGCGAGAGAATAACCCGGGGCATTCACCTCGACAATTCTCCGAGCTGGTCCCCCGACGGCAGGCGCGTGGCGTTCAGCCGTAACGGAGACATATACATAGCTTCGCCCTCAGGGGAAATACTCAAGCGGCTCACCAGCTCTCCCGCCATAGATATTTCCCCCACCTGGTCTCCCGACAGCAGAAAAATTGCCTTCGTGTCGGATCGGGCGGGGGCGCCGAACATATACGTGATAAGTTCCGAGGGGGGCAGAGCGGTAAGGATTACCTCGGATGGCTACAATACCGACCCGGTCTGGTCTCCAAGCCCTCTGGTTGACCGCATAGCGTTTGTGAAAGTAAGGAAATCCGAGGCCGACATCTACGCCGTGGGACCCGACGGCCGGGGGCGGCAGAGGCTTACCTCTTCGGGGAGGAACGAGCATCCCTCGTGGTCTCCCGACGGCCACTACATCACTTTCTCTTCAAAGAGGCTTGGGAAAAGGCAGATATATATCATGTACCTAAACGGTGAGAACAAGCTTCCGCTTTCCTGGGGCAGGAACGATTCGTTTTCCACCTGGTGCGTGAAGTAGCGGATGGGGAGGCTCTGCTCTTGAGGCTTTTTATCGCGGCCTTTCTTCCCGAGGAAACCAAAGACGCAGTTTTTCGCTACGTCCGGTCGCTCGGGGGTTTTGTTCGAGGCGTAAGGTGGGAGCCGAGGGAGAAGCTCCACGTCACGCTCAGGTTCCTTGGAGACGTGGATGAATCGCGCCTTGAGGACATATCGGCCGATGTAGGTTCCGCAGTCTGCGGTTCGGGGAGCGTTCTATCCGGGTTTGACGATTTTCGCCTGTTTCCGGGTCCGGGAGATCCCAGGGTGCTGGCCCTGGGTCTTACAAAAAGCGGGCAGTTCCAGTCTCTTTTTGACAAGGTGCAGGGCGCGGTTCTGCAAAACGGGTTCGAGACGGAAAAAAGAAAATTCGTCCCGCACGTGACCCTGGGCAGAATCAGGGGGGATTTCGAGGGAACCGGTAAAATTCCCCGGCCGGACAGAACGGAGTTCCGCATTACGAAAATCGGAATTGTTCGAAGCGAACTCGGCCCCCGGGGGTCCCGCTACACCGGCCTCAGGGAGTGGAATCTTCGGGGCGGCATTTGACAAAGGAATTTTCTAACAGGCAAAATAGTGCTTCCATAAAGTGCGGAGGATGTTATGCACGCTGTTATAAAAACCGGCGGAAAACAGTATATAGTCAGGCCGGGCGACATTATTGACATAGAAAAAATCTCCGGCGAACCCGGCGAAGAGGTGAACTTCGAGGAAGTTCTGCTTGTGTCCGCTGACGGAGAGGACATTAAGGTGGGCAGCCCTGTTGTTGAAAGCGCCAGGGTTGAGGGTAGAATAGTAAGGCAGAAAAAGGGCGAGAAGATAGTGGTCTTCAAGTTCAAAAGAAGGAAAGGGTACAGGAAGAAGGCGGGCCATCGCCAGAACCTGACCAGCGTCGAGATTACGGGCATAAGCGCTTGATTCGCGGAGGCGGGTAAGCATGTCAACCAAAAAAGGCGGCGGGAGCTCCAAGAACGGAAGGGATTCGATAGGCAGAAGGCTTGGCGTAAAGAAGTTCGGAGGCCAGCCGGTTGTCAAGGGGAACATAATAGTGAGGCAGCGCGGTACCAGCATCAAGCCCGGCCTCAACGTGGGGCTTGGAAAGGATTACACCATATTCGCGATGGCTGACGGGGTCGTGAAATTCCAGAAATCCGGAAAGGGCAGAACGAAGGTTTCCGTAGTTCCCGCCTGACCGGTTTCCCGTAAAACTGGTTTTTTGTTTTTCTCCCATTATAATTACTGAATACCTTTACCGGCATGTTGTCCTTCCGGATAAGCTAGACGGAAATTTACCTTGAGTCCTTTGAAAAACCGGAAAAAATCTTTCAATCTAGTTCCATTCTTTCCCGTATTTCTTTTCTGTCTTCTGTTTTCATTCCTGGCGGTTTTCGCGTTCCAGCATTTTTATTTCCCGGAGAGGTACGCCGACCTCACGGTCGCGGAGATGGAAGAGGTGTTCGGCGAGGAGGAGCTTTTCGCCGACCGCGCGAGAAGCGTTCTTGATACGAGAAACGACGTAGGGTACGTAAGGCTGCTTGACAGCAACGGGGTGCTTGAGAAGAGTTTCGGTTTTCAGGACGACGAGGGCTTCGAGAAGCTCACCCTCAGGGGGCCTGAGGGAAAGACTATCCTTCTGGGGCTGAGAAGTTCCGTCGGCAAGAAGTTCCACCTAGACGCTCTGCTCTGGAGCCTCATTTTCGCTTTCCTGATGGCGGTTGTCTTTGCTTCCGTGATACGTTTTGTAAGTGACCGGGCGTTCCGGTTCCTGGGGGAATTCTCAGAAGCCGTGGGTTCCGTCGCCGGCGGAGATTACTCGGTTCGTCTGGATGGGCGGTCTTCGCTCATCGCGGGGGCGGGGGTTCAGTGGCTCTGCCGCGAATTCAACGAAATGGCTTCTTCGCTTGAAGGCAGACCGGCGGACCGGGGCGAGGCGGAGGACCTGAGGGACGCGGACCTTGATCCCTCCGCCGGACCGCATGCGGATTTTCGTCCGAAGATAGTCTTAAGCCAGGAGCAGCCTTCTGAGGGTTCTCAGTTTGAACCGCCTGAAGGTTCTCTTGACGAGGGCCTGGTGGAAGTCGTGCATATTTCTGACGACGAGGACGCTGAACCCGAAGAAGGGACTCCCCCTGCCGTTACCGAGGTTGCCGGTTCTGAGGAAGAAAAGATGGATATCAGCATACTCGTCATAAAGATCGCGGATTTTGAAAGCCTGATTGAAGATGTTCCGCCGTCCGGCGTCAACTCCCTTACGGCCGATTACAGAAAGTCCGTCTCAACCGCCATAACCTCCTTCGGAGGAACCGTGGAGGCGATACTCCGCGACGAGGTCGTGGCTTTTTTCACCGGTTCCGACCCCGATCCCGGACCGGCCGCGAAGCTCAGCTGCGTATGCTGCGCGGTTGAGATAATGCAGCTTTTCGCCGGGGTGGACGATGGTCAGAAAAGCTCTCCCCAGCCGGATATAAGGCTTAAGATCGGCATTTCCTCGGCTGACCTGCCGGTGTCTGAGGAATCGGACGTTTTCGCGCTCGCGAAACCCTTTGTGGACGAAGCCAAGGCTCTTTGCGACGCCGCGCGGGCCTGGAACGTGTTTGTTACTGCAGGTTTCCGCGAGGGCGCGAGCGATTATCTTGAAGTGAGACGCGAAAAGGTCGATGGCAACCTCTGTTACGCCGTTACGGGAGTTGAGGAAGAAGCGCTGCAGCGGACCGGAAGGTAGCGCTCTTTCCCTGCTTCGCTTCGCTCTTTCAGTTCAGTTTTCCACCATTCCTGTTATATTTTCTCATCCGGGCCGAAACCGGCTTCTCCGTTAATGGCGGGTATGCCCGGGGTTTTGTCAGATGAAAGGATACGAGGTCAGAAAAGAATTTATCGAGTATTTCTCCGAGAGGGGACACGAACCGGTCCGCAGCTCCACACTCGTACCGGAGAACGATCCGACCCTCCTTTTCACCAACGCCGGGATGGTTCAGTTCAAAAATGTTTTCACGGGGAACGAGACCAGGGATTTCAAAAGAGCGGTCTCTTCCCAGAAGTGCCTCAGGGCCGGGGGGAAGCACAACGATCTTGACAACGTCGGGTATACGGCGAGACACCACACTTTTTTTGAAATGCTCGGGAATTTTTCCTTCGGCGACTACTTCAAGGAAGGGGCGATCAGTTACGGATGGGATCTTATTACCAGCGTTTACGGGCTGCCCAGGGAAAAGCTCTGGGTCACCGTTTATGAGGATGACGATGAGGCTTTTGAGATCTGGAACAAGGAGATAGGAGTTGCAAAGAAGAGGATCGTGAGGATGGGGGAGAAAGACAATTTCTGGTCAATGGGGAATACGGGCCCGTGCGGTCCGTGTTCCGAGATACTGATAGATCAGGGGAAGTCTTTCGGATGCGGAAAGCCGGGATGCGCCGTCGGGTGCGAGTGCGACCGCTATCTTGAACTGTGGAACCTTGTGTTCATGCAGTTTGAGAGAAACCAGGAGGGGCAGATGACGCCTCTTCCCCGTCCCAGCATCGACACGGGGCTTGGACTTGAAAGACTCGCGGCGGTTCTTCAGGGAGCCAGAAGCAACTATGAGACAGATCTGTTAAGAGGCGTAATAAACAGAATAGAGGAACTTTCCGGCAGAGAGTATTCCGCCGACCGCTCGACCGAGGTGGCGATGAGGGTTATAGCGGATCACTCAAGAGCGGTTGCCTTTCTTATCTCGGACGGAGTATTCCCGTCAAATGAGGGCAGGGGATACGTCCTCAGGAGAATACTCAGAAGGGCGGTTCGCCACTCGAAGTTCCTGGGGATAGACGAACCTTTTATCTACAGGGTTCTGCCCGCTGTTGAGGAGATCATGGCGGATGCCTACCCCGAGATCAGGGAAAAGGGGGATTTCGTGTCCCAGGTGGTAAAAAGCGAGGAGGAAAGATTCCTCGAGACGGTGGACAGGGGACTTGAACTTCTTAACCAGGAGATCGCGAAGCTCGGGAAAAAGAGCAAGCTCCCGGGCAAGGTGGTTTTCAGTCTCTACGATACGTACGGATTCCCGGTCGACCTCACCGAGGACATAACGAGGAACGAGGGTATAGATATCGACCTCCAGGGTTTTGAGAAAGAAATGGAGAGGCAGAGAACCAAGTCAAGAAAAGCCCGCGGCGGCGGGGAAGACGGCCTTGCGTCCGCTCTGCCTGAACTCGCCGGAGAGATGACGACGGAATTTGTCGGCTACAGGACTCTCTCCTCCGATGCCACGGTTACCGGGATAGTAAGCCGGGGAGAGATTTCCGGGACCGCCCGGGAGGGAGAGGAAGCCCAGATGATTACCGATATCACTCCTTTTTACGGGGAGTCGGGCGGACAGGTCGGGGACATGGGGGAAATTGCCGGGCCGGGATTTCGCGCGAAAGTACTCGATACCAAGAAGCTCACGCCCACGTTTTTCATTCACAATGTGGTTGTCGAGAAGGGAAATGCGCAGGTCGGCGACCAGGTGCGCATGGAGGTTGACCCCGCGTTCAGAAGGGGGGTCATGGCTCACCACACCTCAACGCACATGCTTCACGCAGTTTTAAAGGAAGTCCTCGGCACTCACGTCAACCAGGCGGGATCGTTCGTCGGGCCCGACAGGCTCAGGTTTGATTTCAGCCACTACTCCTCGATTGAAAAACGCCAGCTCGATTCAATAGAACAGATCGCCAACGAGAGAATAAGGCGTGACGACGCGGTCGTGACGAAGGAAGATGTTTCGTACGACGAGGCCATAAAGGACGGCGCCACCGCCATATTCGAGGAGAAATACGGCGACAGGGTGAGGGTGGTGACAATAGGGGACTACAGCAAGGAGCTTTGCGGCGGCACCCATGTCGGGGCCTCGGGCGAGATAGGGATGGTGAAGATAGTGTCCGAGAGCGCGTCTTCCGCGGGGGTGAGGAGGATCGAGGCCGTAAGCGGCCAGGCGGCTTGGAATTACGTGAAAGGGCAGGAGAATATCCTCAACGAATTCTCCGCCGCCCTTAACGCTCCCCGCTCCGAACTTCTTTCCAGGCTTGCCGGAGTGATTGATGAAAATGCCCGGCTCCAGACGGAAATCGAGTCTTCCAGGGCGAGGGCACTTGCGGAAACGGGCGCCGGGCTCATTGACAAGGTTGAAGATATGGGAGGAGTCAATCTTCTCCGGGTAAAGGTCTCCGTCTCGAAACCCGCGGAACTGCGCTCCCTCTGGGATTACCTGAAGGGGAAAATGAACAGCGGGGTCGCCGTGCTCGCCGCTGAGAACGGGGGCCGTGTTTTCATCCTTGTGGGCATTACCAGGGACCTTGCCGGCAGGTATCACGCCGGAGAGATCGTGAAGGAGCTTGCCGGAATCGTAGGGGGAAAAGGGGGCGGGGGCGCCGAGATGGCGCAGGCGGGCGGAAACATGCCCGCGAATATACCGAAGATGCTTGCCCGCCTGGGAAATCTGGTATCATAAAAAAGAGATGATTAATTCCTTTGTAAATCCTGTTTTGGCGAAGACCTGCAGAGCAAGGCCTCTGGCCGGCTGGTTTAGCGGTTTTTCTGCTGGCTTTTTTGATCATTCCGAACGCCGGTTTTGCGGGCGGCGCGCCGGATAGTGCAGCGCCGGATAGTGCAGAACGAACCAGAGAATATACGCTTCGACAAATACGCCGGGGTCTTTGCCGGTACTGGCTTTATGAAGAGCCGCATAACGGATGTTGACGGCTTCGCCGACTGGGGCAATCCCGGTTCGGTTTCCAGGTATGACGACACGGGCTTTGTCGGCGGCGTTATTGTAGGGAGAAAGTTCGACGTCGGCGGCCTGACCCTGAGGATGGAGCTTGACGGGGCGTTGACCAATGTGTCGGCGTCAACCAACAAGGTTGATCCTGAAGGTCTGGATGAGACTGCCGAATCGGAATTTTCGTGGATTGTCTCTGCGCGCGGCGGGGTTGAACAGGCGGTTGGCCGCGCAACGGTCTTTGTCACCGCCGGGCTGGCCTTTGCCGGCATGAGCAACTCGGTGACCGATATTGATTCCGATGATTCGGGTTCCATGGTGGATCCCGACGATTCTTTCGGCAAGGATTCAACGGAAGTGGGCTGGGTGGTCGGAGCTGGCGCGGAGGCCGCGCTGTCGGGCGCCTGGGCCTTGAGGTTCGAGGGCTTGTACCTGGATTTCGGAGAGAGCACTCATCTTGTCAACCGCTCCTCGAATAACCGCTGCTGCGGACCCGAAACTCCAAGAAGGGCCGCATCCTACGAAGTCAGAAACAGGATTTCCACCGCCCGCCTGGCAATAATCCGCCGGTTCTGAGTCCGGTAAATTCATCGGACTGTCTTTTGAATTCCAGGCGGCCTTTGAAGAGTTGCTCTACGCAATGCTCAGGCCCTCCGGGCAAAGAAAGTTCATTCTCGCTCGGAAAATTCATGGAAGGGGATGAAAGCTGGACGCTTAAGGGCCAGGGAGAAGGTGATTTTAAAGCGGAACCCGGATCTTTCGGGGAAGCGGAGCCGAGAATCCCCCATGAGTTCACGGCGACCGGCCCCATGCCTTTACTTCCACGTAAAGTCACCGCCATGTCCCGCAGACCACGAGGAACCTCGACCCGCTGAACCTTTTTCCGCTTCGCCTGGAGAAAACGGAAATCAGAAAGCGTATTTCATTACCAGACTGACTCCGAACGCGCTTAGGTCGTCAGTTTCGATCGTATACTCAACCGTGTTCGTTCCCGGCCCGTTATTCGGGGCGTGACCGCGCAGCTGGTCCCATTCATCTCCGCCGCTGAACTTGGCGTACCTGACCCAGCGACCCTTGACCCCGATGGAAGCGCTTTCGGTCAGCATGTAATCCACTCCGACGACCGCCTGGTAACCGAATACCGTATCTTCAAGCGTGTGACTTGCCGTGCTCGTGGTGCCGGCGATTCTCCGATGCAGGGCCTTGCGGTCCTCTTCTTCGTTGCCGGAACCCAGATATTCCGCCTTGTCCGCCGTCGTAATTACATCCGGGTTTATGTTACGGGCCCAGACAGCGTCAAATTCCACTTCGGCCATTCCGAAGCCCACGCCGCCTCCGACGTAGGGACGGAGCTGCCCGGAGACCGGAAGGTCATAGTAAACGTTGACAAACAGACTGTTTATGTTTACCGCTCCTATGCGCTCATCAGAACGGACGAGTTCCTGGTTTGCCTTGTCCGCAATATCCTCACCTCCTCCGACAACCGAGGATGTCGCGTCGTACTGCGCGCCGAAATAGAAATACTCGGCTTCAATTCTCGCGCCGAAGTCCGTGCTGACGCCTAAAGCGACGCCGGCGATCAGTCCAGTTGAACCGTCGAAACTGTTACTCCAGACTGATGTCTCGGAAGAACATACGCCGGATGCAAAATGGTTGTCGTCCGCCGGATTGTTTAGGTGCTTATCGCACAGCGTGCCGAAATCAGTGTCACTGGCGCCGGTATCCAGGGAATTACCGATACCGAGTCCCAGTTCGGTACTCATATACAGCTGCTGGGCGTTTGATAAAAGAGGGATCAGTACCAAGACAAGCAAAAAAGAGACAAAGGGTATAAATCTGCTCATTTCATACCTCCTGTTAAGCTGTATTAGGAATAACCATACCTAATGTAGAGCTTGTTATAATCCATGCGCTAATTCAATTAAAATCCGCAACCGCGACTGAAAAGTCAAAGGTACGCAAATGCTTAAGAATTCCAGGGCGTTATGGACAAAGATCCTCTCGGGCTCATGCCCGCCCCGGGAATTCTATACGTGAAAACGCTCTTTTTCGAATTCCTGCCTGATTTTCTTGAGAGCGTTTTTCTCTATCTGTCTTACGCGTTCCCTTGAGATGCCGAACTTGCGGGAGAGCTTCTCAAGAGTTTCGGGAGAATCGGTGAGAACCCGTCTTTCGATAATGTATCTTTCCCGGTCTTTCAGGTTTGCCAGAACCTCTTTTATCTTCCTGGCCACAAGCGGGCGGGTCTGAGAATCTTCGAGGAACTGCTCCTGATCGAACGTGTCCCCCAGGACGTCGACGTAGGTGCGTTCCGCGCTGCCCTCTATGTTCGCGTCAAGAGACAGGTCTTTTGCGGACATTACCCGGTCCATCTCGATCACCTGGCTGTCCGGAACGTCAAGCTCCCTGGCTATCTCGGAGTAGATATCCTCCTCCATCTCGGCCCCCGCGGCTTCGATTCTGTTTTTCGTCGACCTCAGTTTGTAGAAGAGCTTTCTCTGCGACTGGTTCGTCCCGACTTTCACAAGGCTCCAGCTTTTCATTATGTGGTTCTGTATGTACGCCCTTATCCACCAGACCGCGTAAGAGATGAGCCTGTATCCCTTGGTGGGATCAAAGCCTCTTACGGCCTTCATGAGTCCTATGTTGCCTTCCTGGATGAGGTCCAGGGTGTTTATGTTGTAGTTTTTGTATTCGTTCGCGATGCGCACGACGAACTTCAGGTTCGATACGATCAGTTTCCTGGCGGCCTCAAGGTCGCCCGTCTCCCTGTGCCTCATCGCGAGTTCGTATTCTTCTTCCCTGCTCAGAACGGGGTAATCCCTGATCTGCGCCAGATAGCTTTGCAGGGAGTTAGAAAGCGCGGGAAGAGATGAACTTGCTTTCTCCGGTTTCTTTTCTTCTTCTTTTCCGGCCATTTTTACTCGGCATCAGGTTTGTTGACTGTTTTTCTTATCCATATAAAATTAACTACTCCTTGGGTTTTTTCTATTTTCTGCAGTTCCGGCGTAGCTCAGTTGGCAGAGCAGATGACTGTTAATCATCGGGTCGCAGGTTCGAGCCCTGCCGCCGGAGCCAAATCCGCATTCCTAGAAATCTGTTTCATGCAGCCTGTGCCAGGGCACGATATTCCCGTCCGCGCGCTGCTGAAACCGGTCGCCGCCGTAAACTATGACGGTGTCGCACGGACCGGGTAATCCGCTCAGATGTTGGCGGACGCGGCGCGCCCCGCTGAACAGACCGGATGATGCCGTCGCGGCGGACTTGGCCTCGACGAGGGTAATGCGGGACGGGGACTCAATGATAAGGTCTCCTTCAGCTCCGTTACGGTCGCGGTAAAATGAGAGACCTCCTGCCTTGCCCCCGTTGCTTCGGTGTTTTTTTATCTCCGAGACTGTCCAGGTTTCAAAAATCGGCCCGCGGAGCGGATGCGAGCGCAGCTGCTCGGGCGTGCGGATGCCCAGAAGCCAGCAGACAAGCCCCGTGTCGTAGAAATGCAGCTTCGGCATTTTCACGAGTCTCTTGCGCAGGTTCGAGTGAAACGCCGGAAGACGGAAAATGATAAAGCTCGTCTCAAGTATGTTAAGCCAGGCCTTAGCGCTCGGTTGCGATATGCCGCAGTCGTCAGCCAGTGACGAATAGTTAAGCAGTTGCGCCGTGCGGCCGGCGCAAAGCTGGATAAACCGCTGGAATGTCGCTATGTCGGCCACATTGCTGATTGTCCGCACGTCACGTTCCACGTAGGTGGCGACATATGAGCGGAACCAGTCTGCCGGGTCAAGGCCGAGATCGAATATGCGGGGGTATCCGCCGGCAAAAAGAGTCTCCTCGAGATTCCCGGGATATCTGTCGAACTGCGTAATTTCGTCGCGTACCAGGGGAAACAGGTTGTATACCGCGGTCCGCCCCGCCAGCGACTGACTGACCGACCTGAGCAATGAGAAGTTCTGCGAACCCGTCAGAATCCAGCGCCCCGGCACAGGGTTCTCATCGATCATGCCCTGCAGGTAGGAAAGAAGATCAGGCGCGCGCTGCACCTCGTCGATAATGCAGCCTTCTGGGAACTGAGCCAGAAAAGCCCGCGGGTCTTCAGTCGCGAAAGCTCGTACATCCGGAGCTTCCAGGCTTGAGTACGGGTGATTCGGGAACAAGGACCTGCACAGGGTCGTCTTGCCGCTTTGCCTGGGTCCCGTGAGCGTTATGGATGGAAACTTTCGTGCCGCTTCAATAAGCTTCGGCGCCAGATTGCGATCAATCATGATAAGTCGCAGTCTAACGGATAAATCAGGCTATTTCAAATTGCTTCTTTGAAATAGCCTGGAATTCCTTGTGGTCTCTTCCTAGATCAGATAGTAGATCAGCATGAAGAGATACCGCATGTTCGGGCTTGAGTTGTGGGTCTCGAGCCTTGCCGACAGGTCCCCGATTCCGCCGAAGAAGGAGTCGTTATAGACTTCCGCCACTCTTTTGAACTCATCGAACCTGATAAGCGGCGGTTCGCGGACGGTAAGAGGCCGCACGTTTTTCTCGGCTGAAGTTATCCTGATTCCGTCGCCTTCCGCCGTGGCCAGAAACCATCGCTGGGAGTCCTCGAGCATAAGTTCTATGCCGCCTTCGGTTTTCTGTCTCAGGATTTCCCACTCTTGTTCCTTGGATTCGCTGAAAGGTATTTTTCTGTCTGCGAGCATTTTTTCTCTCCGGAAAATTATTTTTAAGGTCTTATTCTACACCATGGCGAAAAAATACATAACCCGGCTAGCCGAGAAGGGGCCTCAGGTGCTCTCCGGTGTGGGAGTTCTCCGCCGAAGCTACCTGTTCCGGGGTGCCGACGGCCACTATGCGGCCTCCGCCGTCCCCTCCCTCGGGCCCGAGATCGATTACGTGATCCGCGCATTTTATCACCTCAAGGTTGTGCTCTATGACTATCACGCTGTTTCCGGCGTTGACAAGCCGGTTGAGGACGTCGAGGAGTTTTCCTATGTCGTCGATATGAAGTCCGACCGTGGGTTCGTCAAGGATGTAGAGAATATTGTTTTTTTCCTTCCTTGCGAGCTCCCTGGCTATCTTTATCCTCTGCGCCTCTCCGCCGGATAACGTGGTGGCGGGCTGCCCGAGCCTCAGGTAGCCGCATCCGACGTCCCTCAGCACCTTGAGCTTCCTGTTGACTGCCTGGCTTCCCGAGAAGAAAACCATGGCCTGGTCGACCGTGAGGTTGAGTATGTCGTCTATGTTCTTTCCCTTGTACCTGTAGGCGAGAACCTCCTTTCCGAACCTCTTGCCCCCGCATTCCTCGCACGTCACCATTACGTCGGCGAGAAAGTGCATCTCGACCCTGTGGCTTCCCTCGCCCGTGCATTTCTCGCAGCGTCCTCCGCTCACGTTGAAGGAAAAATGCGACGGGGTGAGCTTGCGGAGCTTCGCCTGGTAGTGCCCGGCGAGGATTTTGCGTATGTCGTCGTATACCTTTATGTAGGTGACGGGATTTGATCTCGAGGTCCTTCCTATGCTCGCCTGATCGAGGATTATCACGTCGTCTATGCTGTCTGTGCCTTCTATGCGCTCGTGCTTTCCGACCCTTTCCGTCTTTCTCCTGAATTTTCTCAGCAGACCGTTATACAGAATGTCGTTCACGAGCGAGCTTTTCCCCGAACCCGACACCCCGGTCACGCACGTGAGGGTTCCGAGGGGGAAGCGGACGTCGATGTTCTTGAGGTTGTTTTCGCTCGCGCCGATTACGCTTATCGAACTGCCGGCGGTCTTTCTGCGGGAACCGGGAACCTCTATTTTCTTCTCGTCCGCGAGGTATTTTTTCGTGGCCGAGTTCTTCGCCGAGCGCAGAAAGCTCCTTAGCGTCCCCTGGTACACGACCTCTCCCCCGCCGTCTCCAGCCCGGGGACCGAGTTCCACCACGTAGTCGGCGGACCTTACGGTGTCAAGATCGTGCTCTATGAGTATGATGGTGTTGTTTCTTTCCCGCAGCTCCCTTATAAGCGAGTTGAGCCGACTCATGTCCCTCGCGTGCAGGCCGATCGAAGGCTCGTCCAGGATGTACAGGGTTTCGGTAAGCCGCGAACTCATCTGGCAGGCGAGGTTTATTCTCTGCGCCTCTCCGCCCGAGAGAGTGCGGGTGAGCCTCGAGAGGGTGAGGTAGTCAAGCCCCACGTGGATGAGAAACTCCAGCCGCGAATTTATTTCCTTCATTATGTCGGAGGCGATCTCAAGCTCATGGGCGGACAGGGTCAGGCCGTCAGACCAGGATTTAAGATCCTTTACGGACATCCGGGACAGGTGGAATATGCTTTTTCCCTCTATGCGCACGTTAAGGGCTTTTTCCTTGAGCCTGCTTCCCCCGCAGTCCTCGCAGGTGAAGGCGGAGCGGTATCTCGAGAGAAAGACCCTTATGTGGGTTTTGTAGTTTTTTCTCTCAAGCCTTCTGAAATATCCCTTGACGCCGTGGTAGTGCCCGTTCCCGTTCAGGACAAGGTCTTTCTCCCTCGCCGAAAGCTCCGAGAAGGGCCTCTCCGTGTCTATTCCCGCCTCCCCGGCGAAGTCGAGCAGCTTCCTCATCTGCTTTCTGTAGGAAGTTTTCGTGAAGGGCTCTATCGCCCCTTCGGCGAGGCTGAGGCCGGGGTCCGGAACGAGGAGTTCGGGGTCGATCTCGAGGTTTCTTCCGAATCCGCTGCATCGCTCGCAGGCCCCGTAGGGACTGTTGAAGGAAAACGTGTTCGGGGTGGGTTCCTCAAACGCGATGTCGCAGATATCGCAGCGGAGTTCCCTTGAGAAACGCAGGCTCCGCCCTGAGCTGATGTGCACAAGCGCCCTTCCGCTCTCGGAAAAAGCGGCCTCGAGCGCTTCCGTGACCCTCGGTTTCGACCGCTTGCCTATGGTGGTTCTCGCGGTGACTATCTGGGTCCTTGCGTCCGGGTTCCCGGCGCTTTCTTCAATGTCCCGGGTCTTTCCGTCCCGGTATGTGCGGGAGTAGCCTTTTTTCATGTATTGCGAGAGGTCCGCGCCCTCTTCGGTCTCAAAGCAGACGACGGCCCTTTCCCCCGGGAATTTCTCAAGCAGCAGCCGGGCGAGGGACTGGGGGGAGTGCTCCGTCACCTCCTCCCGGCATCCCGGGCAGAAGGTTTTTCCGGTTTTCGCGAACAGAAGTCTCATGTAGTCGTATATTTCGGTCGTGGTGCCTACTGTGGAACGGGAATTTATGACGCTGTTTCGGCTTTCTATGGCTATCGGGGTCGGAAGACCTTCTATGTCGTCCATCGCGGGACGCTCGACTTTTTCTATGAACTGTCTCGCGTAGGTTGAAAGGCAGTCGATGTACCTTCTGAGTCCTTCCTTGTAGACGGTGTCGAGCACGAGGGACGACTTCCCCGAGCCGCTGAGACCGGTCACCACCGTGAATCTGTTCCGGGGGATCAGGACGTCTATGTTCTTCAGGTTGTTTTCCCTGGCGCCCCTTACCTCTATGTATCCGTTTCGTTTCGCGGTCTTCGCCATGTGATTTCCCGCCCCGGCTTGTCCGTTCCCGGGGAATTTCTCCTTTCCACGGGCGGCGTTCATAACGAAATTGAGGTTTGCCGGGGCATTCGGTATTCTTTTCCCCGGGAAAGATGAATATCCCGCGGTTTCTCACTTTAACTTTACACAATTATCGCGCGGCTTTTTTCCGGGGTCCGGCATTGCCGCCGGGGCGTTTCGCCGGAGGGCCGTTTTCACGATACTTTCTCGTTTCGAGGTGAACGGATGAGCCATCTGATGAAGGTTGATGAACAGATAGCGGAAGTCATACGCATGGAGACGCAGCGCCAGGAATGGAAGCTCGAGATGATAGCGTCTGAGAACTACGTGAGCGACGCCGTCATGGAGGCCATGGGCTCCGTGCTTACCAACAAGTACGCCGAAGGTCTTCCCGGAAGGCGTTATTACGGGGGATGCGAATTCGTCGACGTGGCCGAGGATCTGGCGCGGGAGCGGGCCCTTGAGCTTTTCGGGGCGGACGCCGTCAACGTGCAGCCGCACTCGGGAGCCCAGGCGAACATGGCGGTGTTCTTCGCCGCGCTTGAGCCCGGAATGACGGTTCTCGGCATGAGGCTTGACCACGGGGGACATCTTACCCACGGGCACCCCGTCAATTTTTCGGGACGGCTCTACAACGTCGTCGCCTACGGAGTTTCGAGAGAAACTGGAACGATAGACTACGACGAGGTGAGGGAGCTTGCCCTGAAACACTCTCCCGGGCTCATAATCGCCGGCTGGAGCGCTTACCCGAGGGACGTGGACTACGCGAAGTTCAGAAGCATAGCCGATGAGTGCGGGGCGCTTCTGCTGGCGGACATAGCGCATCCGGCGGGACTCGTGGTCGCCGGACTTCACTCGGATCCCGTGCCCCACTGCGACTTCGTCACCACTACCACCCATAAGACCCTCCGGGGACCGCGGGGCGGCATGGTGATGATGAAGGAGCGGCACGCGAAGACCGTGAACAGCAGGGTTTTTCCCGGAACCCAGGGCGGTCCGCTCATGCACGTCATAGCGGCCAAGGCCGTCGCGTTCAAGGAGGCTCTGGGTCCCGAGTTCCTTGGAGTACCAGCGCCAGACGGTGAAAAACGCGCGGCGTCTCGGGGAAAACCTCATAAACGCGGGCCTCAGGCTCGTCTCGGGCGGAACCGACAACCACCTGGTGCTGGTCGATCTGACGGAAACGGAGTTTACGGGGCAGGTCGTCGAGCAGACGCTCGAGCGGGCGGGCATAACGGTCAACAAGAACGCCATTCCCTTCGACCCCCGCCCCCCCATGGTCACAAGCGGCGTGAGGATCGGGACCCCCGCGATTACCACGAGGGGGATGAAGGAACCGGAAATCGACGCGATATCGGGCTTCATAACGGAAGCCTTCAACAATCACGAGAACGAGAAGGTCCTCGGCAGAATAAAGGAAGACGTGAAGGATCTGTGCCTGCGTTTTCCCGTCTACGCTCACAGGCTCGCCGGATGAAGAAATGAAGTGTCCTTTCTGCAAATCTGATGACACGAGGGTGGTTGATTCAAGGGAGGGGAAGGACGGCTTTTCCGTCAGGAGACGCAGGGAGTGCAACGACTGCCAGGAGAGGTTCACCACCTACGAGAGAATTCACCACGCCGAGGTGATGGTGGTGAAAAAGGACGGCCGCAGGGAGGAGTTTGACCGCAACAAGATAATAGCCGGAATGCGCAAGGCCTGCGAGAAGCGGCCGGTCAGCACCGAGGTCATAGAGGACTTTGTTTCCGGTCTCGAAAAGGAGCTTCTCGAGAGGGGAGAGCGGGAGATATCGAGCGAAGAGATAGGGAAGAAGCTGATAGACAAGCTCTATGATATCGACCAGGTTGCGTACGTGAGGTTCGCTTCGGTCTACAGGTCGTTTAAGGACGTGAACGAGTTTCTCGACGAGGTAACCGGTCTGCTCAAGGAGAAGAAGTAATTCGCATGCTGGTTGATTCCCACGCCCACCTGCTCAGCGTTGAAGACCCTGAGGGCGCCGTGTCGAGAGCCGCGGCCGAGGGAGTCGGGAAGATCATATCCATCGGGACGGGAATCGAGTCCTCGCTTGCCACCGTGGAACTTTCGAGGAAATACAGGGGGGTTTACGTGTCGGTCGGAATCCACCCGCACTCCGCTTCCGGGTTCAGTGAAGAGGCGATGCGGGAGTTCGAGACAATGACAGAAGACCCGAAGGTGGTGGCGATCGGAGAAACCGGGCTTGACTATCACTACATGAATTCCCCTAGGGAAGACCAGGTAAGGTCGTTTGAGGCGCATATGGATCTCGCGGGGAGACGCGGCCTTCCTTTCGTGGTTCACGTGAGGGACGCGGAGGAGGATCTGCTTTCGATGCTCAGGGAGGCGAATCTCGGTCAGAGGCCCGGAGTTATTCACTGTTTTTCGGGGGACTACGAAACGGCGAAGAAATATCTTGACCTCGGTTTTTTCATTTCCTTCTCGGGCATAGTGACTTTCAGGAGGGCCGGGGAGGTAAGGGACGCGGCGGCCAGAATCCCGATCGAGAGGCTTCTTTACGAGACGGATTCCCCCTACCTGGCGCCGGTGCCCCGGAGGGGAAAGCCGAACGAGCCCTGCAACGTGGTTTACGTGGCCAGGCTTATTTCGGAGCTCAGGGGACTGCCTCTTGAGGAGTTCACCCGGATTGTCTTTGAGAACGTGACGGAGCTTTTCCCGAAAGTATCGAAGGACGGAGACGGTCTTATCTAGCCTGGAAGAGCCGCGAGGTGCTTGAGTGAGCCGGAAATCAAAAATAGCCGTAACGATGGGAGACCCCAACGGAATAGGCCCGGAGGTCTGCATAAGGGCTTTTTACGACGGTTTTTTCGAGGATATATACGACATCGTGTTTGTCGGAAGCGAAGCGGTGCTCCAAAGGGCTAACGCCGAGTTCGGAAAGGGCGGCCCACTGTCGGTTATAGACCCCACGGATTTTTCCCTGGGGGATATCGAGGCGGGCATGAAGTCCGAGAAGGCGGGGAGGGCGTCTGTCGCCTGCATAGAGAAGGCCGTGGCCATGGCCCTCGCGGGAGAGGTCGACGCCGTGGTTACGGCTCCCATAAGCAAGAAGTCCATACACATGGCCGGTTCTCCCTACCCGGGGCACACGGAGATGCTTATGGATCTTACGGGTTCTGAGAACGTGGTAATGCTTTTTGAGGGAACGAGGTTCCGCGTCGCGCCCGTGACGATACACGTTCCCCTTCGGGAAGTTCCGGACATGATCACGGAAGAAAGCGTTTACGTGACCGTTTCCATATCCGCCCGGGAACTCAGAAAAAGATTCGGCGTCGAGGATCCCAAGATAGTCGTCTGCGGGCTCAACCCGCACGCCGGGGAGTCGGGATCTTTCGGAAACGAGGAGCAGGAGCATATCATTCCGGCTCTTGAGAGGGCGAGAGCCGAGGGGATATCGGTCGAGGGTCCGCTCCCCGCGGACACCCTTTTCTACGACGCTCTTCGCGGCAAGTGGGACCTGGTGGTCGCCATGTACCACGACCAGGGCTTCGTGCCTTTCAAGATGCTTTCTTTCGATACCGGGGTTAACGTCACCCTGGGACTTCCCATACTGCGGACCTCTCCCGACCACGGAACCGCTTTTGACATAGCGTGGAAGGGCGCGGCGCGGCCCGAGAGCATGATTCAGGCGATAAAAGTAGCCATGGAGATATGCGACGCGGGGTAGCGAAGTGCATCGGCGGCCGTATTGATGAACAGCGTATATTCAAGTCCGGAGCACGCCCGGAAATCCGCTTGCGGAGTTCTCCCCGCCCGGCCAATTATAATTCCTGCAGTCTTTCGGAAGTTTATTGACAGGATTGACAACATTATAAACAATAATATATTGTCGGAACCCGGGGAGACGGGGCTATAACTTTGTAGAAACCATTAAGGAGAGGGCTTGATATGAGCGAATTGGTTTTTGAGGCAGCCTGGGACTCTGAAGCGGAGGTCTGGTGGATATCAGAAACTCCTATACCTGGACTGGTAACGGAAGCTCCAACTTTGGACGCATTGCACCAGAAACTTGTTGTTATGATTCCCGAAATGCTTGAAGAGGGAATACACCAGGAAAGTTCTCAGTATTCCGGCGGTATTGGAAAGCTGGAAAAGATCAGATCGGATCTAAAAGCTGGAGGGGTATTGCCAATTAAAGTAAATTCTTTTAGGGAATATGCAGTGGCTTAATTTTGGCAGATTATGCTCCCAGGGTAAAAGAGAAACTCCGGGAAAACGGATTTTCCTATTACAAACCAGGGAAGGGAGATCACGAGAAATGGAAAAACCAAGATGGGAAGATAGTTATTGTCGACCATAAAATACTTTCCCGCCATACCGCAAATGCAATTCTCAAACAAGCTGGAATTGGAAAATCCTTTTAGTCCTGCCTGATTGGATCCAGTACCTTTTATTGAAGCTTGAATCAAACGAAAAACTGAAAACCAGGTCTGCTAAACGGCTTACCGGTTGACAATCAGCCCGGGCAGACCGGAATATGCCGATGGGACGGGATCGATGGACAGCGGCCCTTCCGGGGAACTTTCCGTTTCGGCCCCCCGGACCTGAGCTGAACTTGAGGATGGACACGCGCCGGCGGCCTGATAGGCAAGGGCCGTTTTGAGAAGGCTTTCCCGCGGGTCGCCGAGCTTGTGGTCAAAGTCATTATCCGCGGCGGAACACTTCGGCGGGAAACCGTCATCATAATCGGCAGTTCCCTTGTCATTGACCGCCCTCAGCTGGATAGTGGAATAAGTCGTGCCGCAGTTGTCCGTCGGAATAAAGCCGTAATACTTGCCGCATGTGCTCGAGCCGATCACGATTACTTCGATGTCGATGCCGCGCAGGCTGTTGATGATCGTTTCACTTGCCGAGCAGGTTGCGGAAGTGGTCAGGACGAACAGGCGCGCAAGATCAAGGGCCGGCAGCTGGTGCATAGTACCGTCTTTATCTTCGAACGCGTCGGCGAACGGACGGGGGCGGCTGTCTTTTTTGTCGTTGTACTGGATTTCCGCAAAGTTCTTCCCGTCACCCGCAGACCCGGCTATCATCGACGCCATGATCTGCGAGATGTAGATCAATCCCCCCCTGTTGTAGCGAAGGTCAAGCACGAGATCGTCGACGCCGTCTCCTTCAAGAAACATGTTGCCGGCGTCTATCAGCGCCTCGGCGGCGGTGGCGACGTGGCTGTTAAACAGCATGTATCCCACGCGGTCCCCGTTGGAAGTGGTCAGGACGTATTCGTTCTGTACAGGGTGCACCGTTACCTTTCGGGCGGTCATTGTCACCGAGCGTTCCCGTGAGGATGCGCCGGGATCCTTGACCGTGAACGTGTGAGTATCGCCGACAGACGGATTCAAGGCGGCGTTTATCTTCTTTATATCGCCCACGTTGCGGGAATTTACGATATCAACGCCGTTGATGCTGAGAACCCGCGTGCCGCGCACGAGATTGACGCCGGCCGCAGTCGCCGGCGATCCGGGTTCGGTGTAGGCTACCACCACGTTTCGCGGGGGCGAGCGCTTCAAGACCTTTAATCTGGCGCCGTATCCGGTCGTGATGCCCTCTTTGGAGAGCTGCCGGTATTTCCTGGTGGGCTTTGAGAAATGGAACCTGTCCTTGGGTTTTCCGGGAGATCTTTCCTCCGTTGTTTTCATCAGCTGAAAGTAATCCTCCGGATCAGCGCAGCAGGCCGGGTCCGCATCCTCGATTTCATCGTACCACAGATAGGTTTCGTGGCTCCAGGACCGAAGCCAGTTGTTTTCATCCACGTATGTTCCCTGTGCGGCCTTCTGGCTGACAGCCTTGTTCGGATCCGCGCAGTACTGGTAAAAATTCTCTGCGGGACAAAAAATGCCTTCCTGCCATGGCTCATCTCTTGCGCTGCAGGGCAGCAACGGCGATGATGACGGTGGCAGCGGCTGTGACGAAAGTTTTGAAGGCCGCGGTTTGACCGGTTCCGGCGGTTCCGCTTCAGCTGATGATGAGGGTCCGGCGGAATTTGCGGAGGAAGGCCCCTCGCTGCCGCAGCCGACGGAACCGAGCGCTGCGGGGAGCGCCAGAAATATCCACAGGAATCCCGACATCAATCCGCCTGAAAAACAGCGGTTTTTCCTTTTGCCCGGCATAAGCATTTTCCTGTTCTGAACCCCGTTTGCTACTAAAAAAAATACTTCGTGTGATACTGTGAAGATATTCTTTAGTTTTGCATTCGCCCCTTAACTCTTTGATGAAATCAAATATTAGTCTGATTGTCAATGGGTGCGACCGCTTAGTCCTAATTTAATTATCCGAAATTGAGACTGCGCAGATACTCGGGGTTTTCGCATTATCTGGCGGAACTCTCCGGTCCGAATCATGGAGACCCGGAAATTTTCGGCTACATGCGGTTTCTCAAGGTCCCGGATTCCACGAGAAGGGGCAGTATTTCTCCAGATTTTCCGGTTACGCTCGCGTCGTAAAGACCCGTGCCCGGGGTTGTCTCAATGTTGATTTCGACAACGGGTTTTTCGCTTTTCTTCGCTATAAGTCCCATCGAGGCCGCCGGCTCCACCACTCCCGAGGTTCCCACTATCAGAAGAAGGTCGCATTGCTCTATGGCGAACAGGCACCTGTCTATTCTCTCCATCGGGATGATTTCCCCGAACCACACGGTGTTCGGCCTCATTACCGCGCCGCAGGCGCCGCACCTGGGGGGCAGTTCGGGAATGGGCACCTGGTAGTTTTTTTCCGTTTTTTCGCATTCCGTGCATTTGATCTCCCAGAGGCTTCCGTGAAGTTCTATTATGTTCCGGGTCCCCGCCGCGGAGTGAAGGCCGTCCACGTTCTGCGTTATGAGCGTGAAGTCCCTTTTTTCCTTTTCAAGAGCCGTTATGGCGAAGTGACCGGGATTTGGCCTTGCCTTTTTCATTATGGCCCTTCTCGAGTCGTACCACTCCCACACCAGCTCGGGGTTTCTGGAAAAGGCCTCGGGCGTCGCAAGCTCGTGGGGGTCGTAGTTTCTCCAGAGCCCTTCCTGCCCCCTGTATGTGGGAATGCCGCTTTCAGCCGAGATTCCCGCCCCTGTGAGAACGACGATTTCGCTGGAACCGCTCACGAGTTCGTAGGCTTTTGCGATCTGTTTTTCCATGTCCGGGCAACCGGCCATATGTTAACCGTTCCGCGGGTTTTTTCCCATTGCTGACCGTAAAAACATAGTCGGGGGGACGGGAGATTTTCTTGACAATTCATCCCCTGATACTAACCTTGTCTGTGTTGTGTTAGAGCATTATGTCCCCGTTCTGCTGATAATAGTCATAGCGATCGTTCTGGCCGCGGCGCTTCTGTCCGTCTCCTACCTGTTCGGTCCGAAAAGGTACGGAAGCTGGCGCAAGCTGATTCCGTATGAATCGGGAATGGTTCCCAGGGGAGACGCGAGGGAGAAGGTTTCGCTCAGGTATTACCTCATAGGAGCCCTTTTCATACTTTTTGACATAGAAATCGTGTTCCTCGTAGCCTGGGCGGTCGTGTTCAGGGAGCTCGGGATGGTGGCGCTCATCGAGGTGCTGGCGTTTCTCGTTATCGTGATCGGCGGGTACTTTTACGTTCTCAAGAAAGGAGCTTTGGAATGGGAGTAAGCAGCGGACCGCTTCTCGGCGGAGACGGTTTTCTCACGACCAAGATCTCCGCGGTCGCCAACTGGGGAAGGAAACACAGCCTGTGGCCCATGGCTTTCGGAACCGCATGCTGCGCGATCGAGATGATGGGGACTTTCTCCTCGAGGTTCGATATCGCGAGGTTCGGGGCCGAAACCGTGCGGTTCTCGCCTAGACAGGCGGACCTGATGATAGTTTCCGGGACCATAACCTACAAGATGGCGTCGGTCTGCAGAAGGATCTACGAGCAGATGCCCGAGCCCAAGTGGGTGATAGCGATGGGGTCGTGCACGTGCGGCGGCGGGCCTTTTGACAGTTACGCCGTCGTTCAGGGAATAGACGAGTTCCTTCCGGTGGATGTTTACGTCGGCGGCTGTCCCCCGAGGCCCGAGGCCCTTATTGACGCCGTCATGAAAATTCAGAAGAAAATAGATAACGAGGGGCCCCCGATCGTATGACATCCCCACCTGACCCTGTCGACCGGATAAGGGAAGAAATAAGCGGGCACATCCTCTCGGAAAGCGAGTTCCGCGGGGAGACCACCTTTAGCGTAAGGGCGGAATCGATAGTCGGGTGCTGCTCGCTTCTTAAAGACACACTCGGTTTCACCTACCTCGTTGACGTTACGGTTGTCGACTACCTGACCGTCAAGTTCCCGAGGTACGAGGTTGTCTACCTCCTTCACCGCTTCGGCGAGAACTGCGAAGAGAACCTCAGGATAAGGCTCAAGGCCGCGCTTGAGCAGGACGACCCCGCGATCGATTCCGTGACGCCTGTCTGGTCAGGGGCGAACTGGCTTGAGAGAGAGGCCTACGACATGTTCGGGATAACTTTCAGGGGACATCCCGACCCGAGAAGAATACTGATGCCCGAGGATTACGACCAGTTTCCGCTGAGAAAGGATTTCAATGTGAGGGACAGGGAATCCTCGAAGAGATGTTTCGAGCGGGCTCTTGACGAGGGGCTTGAGTGATGGAGAGGGTCGAGATAGTCACAGAGGATCTCGGCACAGAGGCCGACGGCACGAGAAAGCACACCATGATGCTCAACATGGGGCCCCAGCACCCGTCGACCCACGGGGTCCTGCGGGTGGTTCTCTACCTTGACGGGGAGATAGTGAAGGATGCCGTTCCTCACATCGGCTACCTGCACAGGGGAATAGAGAAGCTCTGCGAGGACATCACCTACCAGAAATGCCTTCCCTACACCGACAGGATGGATTACCTGGCCTCCATATGCAACAACATAGGCTTCATACTGGCCGTCGAGAAGCTCCTCGGGATCGAGGACGAGATTCCCCCGAGGGCCAAGGTGGCCGAGGTGATAATGTTCGAGCTCGGAAGGATCGAGTCCCACCTCCTTGGCATAGGCGCGAACGCCATGGACCTCGGCGCGATGACCGCCTTTCTTTTCTGCTTCAAGGAGAGGGAGAGGATCTACGAGATTCTCGAGATGGTGTGCGGAGCGAGGCTCACGACTTCATATCCCAGGGTGGGGGGCCTTCCCATGGACCTTCCCGAAGGCTTCCCGGACACGATAAGGAACTTCCTCAGGATATTTCCCGAGACTCTGGACGAGATAGACAGGCTTCTTACCAGGAACAAGATATGGATTGACCGCACGAAGGGAGTGGCGGTCATAAGCAGGGAGCAGGCGGTTGATCTCGGGATTACAGGTCCCATACTCAGGGGAAGCGGCGTTCCCTATGACCTGAGAAAGGCCGTTCCCTACCTCGATTACGAGAACTACGAGTTTGACATACCGGTTGCAAACGAAGGAGACGCGTACGCCAGGTACCTCTGCAGGATGGAGGAGATGAGACAGAGCCTGCGCATAATCGAGCAGGCTATTAATAATCTTCCCGACGGTCCCTACATAGCCGACCTTCCCGATATCGTCCTGCCCGAAAAAGAGCTTGTCTACACGAAGATGGAATCCCTGATCAGGCACTTCGTGCTGGTCTACAACGGTTTCGAGACTCCTCCGGGGGAGATATACCACGCCGTTGAGAACCCCAAGGGGGAGCTCGGTTACTACATAGTGAGCGACGGCACGGGAAAGCCCTACAGGATGCGGGTCCGCGGGCCGTCGTTCGTTAACCTCCAAGCCCTCCCGGACATGGTGAAGGGGGGATTCGTCTCCGACGTCGTCGCGGCGATAGGCAGCATCGACATAGTGCTCGGGGAAGTTGACCGCTGATTGGTGGGTTTTCGTTTCTGCGTGTTTTTTGTTAAGAGTCCGCTGAATAAACCTTGATGTTCCGAGCCTGACCGCTTCACCCGGAGAAAACGGAAATCAGAAAGCATATTTCATTACCAGACTGGCTCCGAACGCGCTTAAGTCATCGGTTTCAATCGTATACACGACAGTATCTGTTCCCGGGCCATTGTCCGAACTGTGACTGCGCAGCTGGTCCCACTTGTTTCCGTCGCTGAACCTGGCGTACCTGACCCAGCGCCCCTTGATTCCGACCGAAGCACTTTCGGTCAGCATGTAGTCCGCTCCCAAAACCGCCTGGTAGCCGACCACGGTATCTTCGAGAGTATGGTTCGCCGTGGTCGTGGTGCCGGCGATTCTTTCGTGCAGGGCTTCGCGGTCGGCGTTTTCATCCCCGCTGCCGTTGTAAGTTGCCCCGTCCGCCGTCTTGATGGCGTCCGGATTCAGGTTCCGGGCGAAAATGCCGTCGTATTCCACTTCGGCCATCCCGAAGCCCACGCCCCCTCCCACGTACGGACGGAGGCGCCCGGAGACCGGAAGGTCGTAGTAAACGTTAACGAACAGGCTGTTTACGTTTACTCCTCCTATGCGTTCCTCCGCGCGGACGAGTTCCTGCTGCGATTTGTCCTCAAGATCGGCTCCGCTTCCGCCGAGAGCGGATGTTTCATTGTATTGTGCGCCGAAGTTGAAGTACTCGGCTTCAATCCTTGCGCCGGAATCCGTGCTGACGCCCAGAGCAAGGCCGGCGATTACCCCGGTTGAACCGTCAAAGCTGTTGCTCCAGGTTGACGCGGAAGAACATCCCCCGGGTTCCGTGACTCCCGTCGCGGAGAAAAGATTGTCGGGATCGAGATGCCGGTCGCACAAGGTCGGCAAGTCATTGCCGCTGGCGCCGGTATCTATGGACTTCCCGATACCGAGTCCCAGTTCAGTGCTTATATACAGCTTCCGGGCATTTGATGAAAAAGGGAGCAGTATCAGGACAAGCAAGAAACAGGTAAGGACTATCAGTCGCCCATTCATTTCGTACCTCCTGTTAAGTTGCCGCTGCGAATAGGAAACCGAACAGCCTGACAGAACAATATTATAACTAGCGCGCTAATTCAATTCGTGCTGGTCTGCAACGGTTTTGAGACTCCTCCAGCGGAGATATCCCCCGCCGGCTTTATCCTTTCCTGTCCGCACCCCGATCCCCGGGACTCCGGATTTTTCAGAAATTCAGATTCCCAGACAGGACCCCGACGCTTCGCCGGGGCGCCCGGCCCGAAAAACCACTGGCTTGACATCAGGACAGTTTTTTTATCTAAGTTATATGGAATGACTGGTCGGTGCTATTGCGAGATAAGGTTTAGCTGTTTAAGCACAAACAGCGGCGGAGCGCGAGGTTTGGATCAGAGCGAGGAGGATATCCGTCACATGTCTTTATATTCTTTAGGGGACAGGCTTCTGGGGGCGGTGTCCGCGGCGTCATTCGGAGATCTCGGTTTGAGGGGGGGGGGGATGACTCGGGCTTTCAGTCTCATCGCGGCGGCCCTTCTGTGCGTCTGCTTTCTGGCAGCGGCGGAGGCGGGGGGTCAGACTCACCCGGCAGTAGCGAATTTCAAGGCCAGCCCCGTGCCTCAAGGCTTCAATCTGACATGGGATAAACCGAGCGCGGAGGCCATAATGCAGTACGTCGTCAAGTGGAAACGCTCCAGGGATGTTAACTACCCTTCCATAAACACGAGAAACATTAATGACGGCAACGCGACTTCATATACTCTCTACGGGCTGGACGACCGGGAAAACCATGACGTGTTTATATATTACGTGGTGAGCCCTCCCAACCAGCTCCCGCAATATTCGGCCGGCGCGTATTTATACAACATAAAGCCGAAACCCGCGAGGCCTGCGCAGGTGACGGGGGTTTCCGTGACGCCGGGGGTTGGGAAACTCACCGTGGGGTGGAGCGCGGCGAGCGGGGCCACGGGCTACAAAGTGCAGTGGAAATCCGGCGCGCAGAATTACCTCCCGGGCGCAACCGGCAGGGAGAAAATTGTCAGCGGCGGGAATACCACGACCTCTTCCATCACCGGCCTCACGGCGGGAACCGAGTACACAGTGCGGGTAGTCTCAACCAAGACAGGCACTGATGACGGAGACCCGTCCGCGGAAAAAACAGGGGTTCCGAAAGCCGTGACCCCCGGGCAGGTGACGGGAGTCGCCGCGGCGGCGCCCGATCGCGGAGCGTCGAATCGCGGGAAGCTTGACGTGTCGTGGACCGCGATCAGCGGGGCCACGGGTTTCGATATTGGGTGGAGGAAATCCGGCGGTTCGTGGTCGGCACCGAAGTCCGTAAGCGGGGCAGACGCCACTGCCGGCACTATAGCCGGGCTTGAAGACGGCGTCACCTACTCGGTTCGGGTCAGGGCCACAAACGAGCACGCGGACCCCACTGCCGGACCATGGTCCGACGTAGCGACCGGAACGACGAACGCGGGGCCGCCCGGGAAGGCGACGATAGACAGCGTGACGGCGGGTGTCGGTACGCTCTCGGTATCGTGGGGTTTCGTAAGCGACGTAACGGGCTACAAGGTTCAGTGGAAATCAGGAAACCAGAGCAGCTGGGATCCTGTCAACAGACAGCGACCGGTAACCAACGGGACTTCCACCACCCTGACGCTTACCTCCGGAACCACTTACGCGGTGCGGGTGATAGCGTACAACGCGGACGGCGACGGGGCGGCTTCGCAGAGCGAGACGGGAACTCCGAGATTCGCAAAGCCCGGGGAGGTGGATGAGGTTTCCGCGGAGGGCCAGGTTCGGCAGCTGAAGGTGAGCTGGAGCGCGGCGGCCAATGCCGGGGGCTACAAGGTGCAGTGGAAATCCGATACGCAGGACTGGTCCACGGGCAGGCAGAAAACCATAAGCGACGCGAATACCAGGACCCATATCATCACCGGTCTCACGGCGGGTATCGTGCACGCCGTGCGCGTAAGAGCGACCAGGGCGCACGCCGCCGACGGACCCTGGTCCTCCCCGGCGGAGGGGAGACCGAAGAAGCAGCCCCCATCCCCGGTAACCGGACTCACGCTTACGCCGGGGTTAGAGCATCTTGCGGTTTCGTGGACCGCGCCCGCCTCCGGACCAGCGCCCGAGAACTACAGGGTGCAGTGGAAATCCGGCACGCAGGAGTATGCCCAGGACCCGGACGAGAAAAGGCATGCAGTAGTGGCCGCGACCGAAACCTCCCATACCATCCAGGGGCTCGTCGGGGGCAGGGAGCACACCGTGCGGGTGAGGGCCACCATAGAGTACGCGGATGACTCGACTCCCGTGGAAGCGAAGGGGACGCCCGACGCTCCCCGGCAGACCCAGCAGCAGGGGGGAACGCCCGGAGGGCCGCCTTCATCTCCGGCTCCCGAGACTCCTGACGACACATGTCCCGACTACCCTGTCGGCGAAACGGCCGGGGGCGTTGAGCGGGACAGGGATCCCGACACCCTGGTGGAATTCGTTCAGGACGCGCGTTTCGGGGTCGAGTCGATTCTCTCGGACGAGACGGAAGAGAGCGAGGCGGTCACAAGGCTGGTTAGCTGCTTCGGGGTTGACGGAGAGGTTGACGGGGAGTGGAAGAGCGGCTCCGTCTATCTTTTCGCGATTACGGACGAAAGGAAATACCTCCTCGCCCCGAGCGGATCGGGGCTTGAGGGCACTTTCCTTAACCTTGTGGACGAAAACGGGTGCGACGTGGCCGCGGAGCTTATCAGAGCGGCCAGGGAAGAGCAGCTCCAGTGCAAGGATCTCGGTCTGCTGCCCGATGGGGAGGCTGCGGGCTCGGGCTTCGTACAGTATCTTTGGGACAATCCCGCCGACCCGAGCGACGACAGCGAACCCGGGTACGAGGACAGGGGGGAAGCGCCGGGCAACTCTCCCAAGCTAAGCTACATAGAGGGGATAACGGATCAGGATATTGTGCCCGGGAGGATGATCATACTCGGTTCGGGCTACTACCCGGGCTGGGAACCGCCGGGAGCCGGACCTTCTCCTCCCCCGGGAGAACCCTCGGCGGGAGACGGCGGGGGATGCGGGGTTGCCGGTCGCGGCGGCGGTCTGAGGTCCGCGGCCGCCAGCCTGCTTCTCGCGGCGCTTTTGCTGGCCTTCGCGGCTTCGCGAAGGAAAAAGGCTTCCCGAGACGTGAAGCCCTGATTCGGGCTTGAGGTTGCGGGGGCGGAAGGTGTTCCCGGACGACATGGTGAAGGGGGATTCGTCTCCGATGTCGTTGCCGCGATAGGCAGCATAGACATAGTGCTCGGGGAAGTCGACAGGCAGGAGCGAGGAGAGAAGACCTGTTTCCTCGGTTTTCTCACATTCTTCCGAAGTGCCTTTACATGACATGACCGGTCATATGACGACGATTAACGCCTCCGATTTCAAGGTGCGGTGCCTGGCCATCCTGGACCGCGTTCACGAGACCGGCGAACGGGTGGTTATCCTGAAGCGCGGCCGGCCGGTTGCCGAACTGTCGCGCGTGGTCAGCGAGGGAAACCGGTATCCCCAGAGTGAACTGGAGGGGACGGTCATCGTAGATGGCGATGTAGTGGAACCGGTGTTTCCTGCGACGTAGGAAAAGCCGCTCCCTGCCTTATCCCGGAATGGTCGCGTACCGATCGAACATGCCGCCGCGCGGCCGCGCGCTCATTTGACGCAGTCTCAAGACGCCAGCTACTCTTTACGCCAGCGACGAAACCTGATTGGGAGGTTCAGCTTGTCTTCAACCCCTGTAAACGACAACATCCGCTACGAGCCGGACGAGAAATGCGGGCTGCTTTCCTCCCTGGTCGTCGGCGTACAGGGAATCGTGCTCGTGCTGCCGATCGCGGTTTCGATAGTGGTTATAAATGTTCTGGCGACCGGCCAGGACGAGGCTTACATGACTTGGGCCGTATCCTCGGCACTCGTAATCGTCGCGGTAGTCACCGCGCTGCAGGCCTCCAGGATAAGCCGGCTGGGCGCGGGGCATATGGTCGTCATGGGAGTGACGCCCAACTACATCCCGCTGTCGGTGCTCGCCCTGGATGAGGGAGGGCCGGCGATGCTGGCCAGCCTGATGGTCGTGTCCGCGCTCTTTTTCCTTGCGATAGCTACGAGGCTTCCGCAGTTGCGGCGCGTGATAACGCCGACCGTGTCCGGCACGGTGCTCATGCTGATAGCCGTGATGGTGCTTCCCATCTGTCTTGACCGGTTCGGGGAAGTGCCGGAGGGGGCGGCTGCGTTCACCGGGCCGTGCGTGGCCGCGGTAACGCTTATCGTGTCCACGGTGCTGATACTGCGCGCCCCTCGGCGCTTGCGTCCGTGGTCCATACTGATCGGATTCGCGTCCGGCTGCGCGGCCGCCGCCCTGCTGGGAGTGTATGACCTGGAGCCGCTGCGCGCGGCGCCGTGGGTCGGCATTCCCCAGGTCGGTTTCCAGGGGCTTGACCTTACGCCGGCCGCCGGGTTCTGGGCGCTGCTGCCGATGTTCCTGATTGTCACCCTGGTGCAGGCGATCAAGGGAATCGGAGACAACGTGGTGATTCAGCGGGTGTCGCGGCGCAGGCCGAGAACGACCGATTTCCGGCTTCTGCAGGGCTCGCTCTGCTCAAACGGGGTAGGCGTTCTGCTGTCGGGTCTTGCCGGAACGCCTCCCGCGTCGCCGTATTCGTCATTCACGGCGTCGGTCGTGAACATGACGGGGGTCGCCTCCCGCAATGTCGGGTACGCCATAGCGGTCATGCTTGTGATGCTGGCGCTGCTGCCGAAGTTCACGGGCGCGCTGCTCACCATACCCAGCCCGGTGATGGGGGCATTTGTCCTGGTCGCCGTGGGAATGTTTTTCGTCGAGGGGATACAGACTGTCGTGCGGGACGGGCTCGACTTTCAGAAGACCGTCGTGGTAGGCGTGTCGTTCGCGCTTGGCGCCGGCTTTGAGCAGCAGAACATTCTTGAGAACCTGCTCGCGCACCCGTGGGGCACGCTGCTTGGCAACGGCATCACGGTGGGCGCGGCGACGGCCATTGCGCTGAACGCCTTCCTGAACGCGACCAGCGCGCGTTCCAGGCGGCTTGAGGTCCGGCTGGATTTTTCCGACCTGCCGCGAATTGACGCCTTCATACGGGAAATTGCCGCCGGTATGCGCTGGAGCGAAGAGTCGGCCCGGCGGCTGCGTTCGGCGGGCGAGGAGACGCTGTCGAGCCTGCTGCGGCCGGACGGCGGACATGCCGCCGACGGCGGGACGGACGGGACGCCACGCCTGATCATAACCGCGCGTCCCGACGGCGGAGCGGTGGAGATGGAGTTCGTCTCGACGCTTGAGGACGAGGAGAACCTGGAAGACCGTCTCGCGTATCTGAACGAGGAGGATGAAACCGCGGACGAGAGGGAAATATCGTTCCGCCTGCTGCGTCATTACGCCTCATCGGTGCGCCACCGGAAATACCAGGGGATGGATGTCGTTACGGTGCGGGTCGAGGCGTAAGGGCGGGTCGGCGCGGGGGAAGGGCGGGTTTACGCGCTGATGATCGGCTCGATGAACTCAAGCATGGACTTCACGCATTCCCGCGGCTGCTCCAGGAGAAGAAGGTGCGTGGCGTCAGGCAGGAAGTCGTAATCCACCGTGGAGATGTCATGCAGGTCAAGCGTCGGCAGGTATGAGTACGGCAGGGTCGGGTCGGCCCCGATGACCTTCGTCGGGCACAGGAGCGACTGAAAATCCACGAGTACGGCAAAGGCGCTTGCGTACTCTATTATCTGCGCCTGGTACTCGCGGGGACAGCGGGGTTCATACCCCTCTCCGTCCGCGCACTCGCGCAGGGTTGTTCTCGCGTAAAGATCGAATACCCCCGGCACCACGTTCTGGAAACCCGGAATGTAGGGAAGAATCTCCGCGAGCTGCTGCCTGGATTTAAACCGGTTCGCGCCCTGGCGGATCCTTTGGGCCATGACCGTCGCGGCATCTTCAAAGTCCTTGAAGCTCCGGCCGGGCTTGCAGAGAGGCGGGTCGAACAGGATCCGCGCCGCGAAGTCGCCGCCGTTTCCGGGCGAAAGCAGGGTCGCCAGGGCCGCGACCGAGTGGAACACGCCTATTCTGGGCTTTGTTCCGTAGTGGCGGTCGATAGCCTCGACAATGAGGTCGCTGTCCTCGACCAGTGCCGGAACGTTGTGGTTTCTGAGATCGCCCACCCGGTTCCAGCCGTGGTTTCTGAGATCGTAGATTATCAGGTCGAAATCGTCGGTCAGGAGCGACCAGAACGGGTAATAAAGGTCGATCGCGAGACCGTTTCCGTGACTCATTACGAGCCGCGGTCCTGACGGGTTTCCATGCTGGCGCAACGTAATGACGGTGCCGTCGTCCACACAGACGTCGTGAGTGGAAAGCGGCTCGGGCAGCTCCCATACGGTTTCCTGAGTCACTGGCGGATTCCTCGTTTTTCCGGCACGTCGCCGTCTGGCCGCCGGTCGCCCGGCCGGGACGGCGGAAGCTCGTGCGCGACGGCCGCCGAGAAATCCCCGTTGCCTATGTATTCGACGCGCCAGCGCACTTCCGGCAGCTGCGGGAAGCGGAATATGCCCGTTCTCCCCTCGTGCAGGGCCGGCGGCACCTCAAATGAAGACGCGTCAAGGGTAAAACCCGTGCCAAGAGCCTTGATAAGGGCTTCCTTGACGGTCCAGAGCCTGAAGAACAGCCAAACCCTCTCGCGTCCGCCTGCGCGCGCGAGGGCGGAACGTTCACGGGGAGCGAACACGGCTTCGCTCAGTTCGTCAAAATCCCTTCGGGGGACGCGCTCCTCCACGTCCACGCCCAGCCGTCCTCGGGGAACGAGAGCTATCAGGCCGTGCTTTTTGCTGTGACTGAGGTTGAAGCTTATGGCCGCCGGTTCCCCGTCTACCAGCGCGAACGGCTTTCCATGGTCGGATGAACCGAAGCTCAGGCGCTCATTGTCGCAGCCGAACCGGCGGCAGAGGACAGCCCGAAGCGCGGCACGGCAAAGGGCGAACCTGCGGCGGGAACCCGCGAGCGGATACCGGCGGCAGCGCGCCTGCTCTTCCTCGTCAAGCCATAACAGAGATGCCGCCTCGCGGCTCGTGTCAGGCGTCAGGTCTACATGCGTGACCGCAACGGAACCGGCTTTACGGAAGAAACTCCACCAGTCCCTTGCGGCGGAAGCGGACATCAGGTGCCGGTTGCCTCTAGGGGAGCGAGGGGTCAGGAAGCGTTGGCTTCCAGGTACGCTATCAGATCTCCGACCGTCTGGATCTCTCCGGCCTTTTCGGGAAGGAGGGAGACATTGAACTCCTTTTCGAGCACTTTGGCGAATGACACCGCGTCCAGGGAGGAAACCCCCAAGTCGCCAAGGCCCTTGTCCGGGTCCAGCAGCTGGCCTACCGGCTGTCCGTCCACCTCCAGGTTCTCGTCCGCGAGCTGTCTCACCTGCTCTTCAATTGATGCCATGATATACAGTCCTCCTTTTGGGAATTTAAAATTATACAGTGCGATAATACAATATCGGCACGCTCAGGTCAATCGGTTTTCCTGAAGTTTTCTCCGTGACGCGGCGCCCCGGTCACACCCAGTGACGCCTGCGCTGGAACGGATAGCTCGGAAGCGAGACGCGGCGGCGCGACTCCCCGGCGAACATGCCCTCAAGGGAAAGCACAAGTCCCGCCTCGTACGCACCCGCAGCCGCCTCCGCAAAACCGGCGCTGCGCTCCTCTCGGTTCTCGCCGGACGGCCGCGTCATGCTCGCAAGCACAAGCGGCGGGGAGGCGGCTTCCTCTCCGTCCGGCGGGTCCGGCCACTCAAAACTTACCTGCGGCCCCAGTACCGCGCCGGGGCCGATCTCCACCACCGCGTCCGCTCCCAGCCCGGCAAGCGTGGAGACGCCCGCGCCGAACGCCGGGGTCCCGCGCGCCTGAGCGCGCCAGTACGCCCCGTCGAGGGGGCTCTCCGCATCCGCGACTTGCCCCGTAACGCCGCTCACCAGGGTCAGGGATTGGGGCGAGACCGCGATCTCCGCGAATGCCGCCTCCAGGCCGCCCAGGGACTGGTCCGGGTCCACTCCCGGCAGCGCCGCCATCAGCGTGCCGCGGGTCAGGGCAAAGCGCAGCCCGTCCTCCAGGGTGAATACTCCCGCGGCCTGCGCCGCTGCGATCTCGCCCGTGCCGTGCCCGAGCGCAACCTTCGGGCGGACCCCGACGCTTGACCAGAGCGCCGCGAGCGCGCACTCAAGCGCGTAGAGAGCCGGCTGCGCCCAGTCCGTGTCATTCAGGTCGCCCGCCGCTTCGGCGCGCCCGAACATCACATCGAGCAGCGACGCTCCTCTCTCCGCGCGCGCCACGGCGTCGCAGCGGTCAAGGACTGCGCGCGCGACCGGCTCGCTGCCGTACAGCGCCTCGCCCATGCCGGCCCACTGGCCGCCCTCGCCCGCGTACACGAATGCCACCTTTGCCGCGGGCCGCGGATCCGGCCTGTCAGGCGCGGCGCCGGTTTCCGCGAGTTTCGCAAGCCCCGCGCGAAGAGACTGCGTATCCCCGAACACCACGGCGGCCCGGTGGTCGAAATGGCTGCGTCCGACACTCGCCGTCCACGCCATGTCGGCGAGCGCGGGCGCTTCGGGCGACGACCCGGCAATATGCTCGTCGAGCCACGACAGGTACTGTCCCGCCATGTCCCGCAGGGCGCCGTCCGACTTTCCAGAAAGCGGCAGGAACCGCGCCGCGCGCTCCGTCAGTCCGTCCATGGCCAGCGGCAGATTCACAAGCGGCTCCGGCAGGGAAACGGGCACCTGCCGCGCGGCGCCCCTGAGCGACTGCACTCCGGCGCCTGCGCTGCCGTTCTCCCTCTCGGTTCCGTAGCCTTCCACCACCATATGCGCGTTTGTGCCCGATATGCCGAACGCGCTTACCGCCGCGCGCGGAGGCCTGTCGGGATGGGGCGGCCAGTCGGTCTTTTCGGAAGCCACCCGCACGGCCAGCCGGTCCCAGTCGATTTGCGGGTTCGGTTTCTCAAAGTGCAGATGTTTCGGAATGATGCCCTGCCTCATCGCCAGCACGGCCTTTATCAGGCCGGCGACGCCCGCCGCCGTCTCCAGGTATCCGATGTTTGACTTTACGGTGCCCATCAGCAGCGGTCGGTCGGCGTCGCGCCCCCTGCCGTACACCGAACCCGCCGCGTGTACTTCAATCGCGTCGCCCAGCTGGGAGGCCGTCGCGTGCGCTTCGAGATAGTCGACATCCCCCCCGGCGAGGCCCGCCTTGACAAGCGCCGCCTCCATCACGCGCTCCTGCGCCGGGCCGTTGGGGACGGTGAATCCCGCGCTTGCCCCGTTCTGGTTAATGGCGGAACCCCTGATGACGCCCCATATCCGGTCGCCGTCAACCTCCGCCTCGTTCAGCCGTTTCAGAATGAGCATTCCGCAGCCCTCGCCGCGCACGTAGCCGTCCGCGGACGCGTCGAAGGGGTGGCACCGCCCGCTCGGCGACAGCATCCCCACGTCCAGCATAAGTCTGGAAATGTCGCGCGACAGCTATAACGCGCAATTTAATCTTGCCAAATTTGCAATTTAATCTTGCCCAAACGCAAACTTTTACCATTAAGTTATGTCAACCTAAATACGGGAAAAATTAAGTAGCCCACTTAATTTAATTCCCCGTTCAAAGCACGCTAAAAGACCTTTGAACGGACAGTGTTTTCTTGACTTTTCTTGTTTTCTCCTCACAAAATAATCAACCGGCCGGACACCCGCGAGTGTCAAAATCAGGGCCAATCTGAGGAGGTATTAACATGAGGTATTTTGTAGCAGCAATGCTTTGTGCGGTGTGCGTATTTGGCATGAGTCTTGAGGATGCGAGGGCGGATGCTTCGGCAATCCCGTTCAGGACGGACAAGACGGTCAGCGTTGGGTGCGGGGTTGGAATGATGGATTTTCCACAACTTCAAGTATTAAACCGTGCAAGTCACAAGTACGTAGATGAAGACACCGTCAACATACAACAGTTCCCAGGCGCAAGCCGCACGGATAGTTTCAGAGTTGTCCAAAAGGGTGATGCATGGTTGTATTCCTGTGGGGTGAATTATAATGTCAACAAACTAGCAAGCATCCGAGGGATTGTAGATTATAATTCGGAGACGGAAGACCCCGGATTCAAAGTGGGTGCTGCACTTAGTTGGTGACCGACCTTCTCTGTGTCACGGTTGAATATGGCTTGCCGAAGCCCAATTGGAATCTAGATACCCGGGAGCTTTTGCCTTTACTTCTATAGAATACGTGCCGCTGGCAGGACTACCTAAGTCTAAGACTATGCTAGGAGTATCGGCGGTTATTGCCCCAGAAAAACTCCCCCCTGGTTTGTTTCCCTGATATACATACGATGTTGCATTAGGCACTTTATACCAGGCTGCCTTCATATAGAAAACCAGCGAGAATAGGCTTTGCCTCGTACGGAATATCCTTAATCCTGTCGGCGTCGCCATCTTCGGTGTCGGTGTATAAACACTCTGAACGCTCACGTTCACCGAGTGCGTCTTCCCCTGGTATTCCGTATCCGAGCTCGTGGCCGCGAACTTCACGGTCCCCGCCCCCCCGCTCAGCACCACGCTCTGCGCCACCCCGTAATTGGTCGTCGAGAACGTCATGCTCACCTTGGATATAGCGACCGATCCCGTCTTGGTAATGCGTATCGTCACGGTGTGCGTCGGCTTCTGGGGCAGCTTCACGTAAATCGTCCTCGAGCTCCCGCTGTTAAATGATGTGGACGTAATGGAGGGTTCGCTGCTCAAAGCGCTTGACGTCGTCGCCACGTGGATGTGCCGCGAGGCCAGCGGCAGCGTAAGCTCTACCGGAAAACCCCTGAGGTTGTTATGCGGCGATTTCGTGTATACCCTCACAGTCGCGTCGGTGTCGCGGTTCGACACCAGGATTTCCGCGCTCCCGTATGCGAGGCTCCGCCGGTCAACCTCCTGCCTGATCGTGAAGACGTCTTCGGCGGCTCCCGTCACCGCCTCTATCTGGACACCCGAGACGTTGTCGAGCGGTTCCCTGTAGAGCCAGCTCAGCGCGATCTTGGCGTCGTCTCCGGGCACGGCCAGGAGATAGTCGAGGCTGCGCACCGGGGGCGGGGGCGTCTGGCTGAAATCAGGCGCGGGAGCGCCGATATGAATATCCCGGTTCCAGCCCGCGTACGGCCAGTCTGCGTCGTCGGGGGACCACCTGAAAGCATTCTGCCCCACGTCCTCGATCCACCCGAGCACCAGGTCCTGCTTCACTCCCACCCGCTCGGTAGCCTCCTTCACCCGCCACTTCCCCGCCGTTCTGCCCACGAGCGGTTCCAGCTCCTTGACGATCTCCCCCGCCTGCCAGCGGCCGTACGGAACCGCGACCCTCATGGTTTTGAGATCCGAGTCGTGCAGCTTGCGCCGGTACCAGAGGCACTGGCGGGCGGTCTCGGCGTCGTACACGTAAGGCAGCTCGATCTCGCGCGGCGCGACGGTACCCTCCTCCGCGAGCCGCCCCCTGAACTCCCCCGTCGAGGGATCGGGCCGGAACCTGACCGCCAGTCGCTCGAACCGGGACGCAAGCTGCATGTACTGGAGCGTGGGAACGGGCTTGGCGCACAGCGAGAGGCTGGGGAGCAGGTACCTGGAAGTCGCAAGCCCCTCGGGGAAGGTGACGTGAACGCCGTCGGGGCGACGGAACAGGTGAAACCGCCGCACTCTCTGGGCCTCCCTGAGGAACGTATGCGCCGTGGCGGTAGAGGTGAGGGACATTTCGAGTTTCATGGATCCGGGCGGCCGGGGGTCGGTCGCGGCGGGAAGGTGGAAAGTATCCGTCTCCTTCCCTCCCCACGTCTCGTTCCGGAGCAGTTCCCTGATGAAGTGCTGCGGGCGCTCCAGGGCGAAACCCTGGACATCCGCGCGGATCTCCCCGTCGTAGGGCACCGCGAAGCGCACGAACGCGAAGCCCGGATAGGGGGTTTCCTGGGAGCCGTCGAAGAAGCGGTATTCTCTCATCGAGTATCTTGCGAAGCTGAAATTCGCGTTAGGGGCACGGACGCGGAGCAGGTTGCCGGGCAGGGGTTCCTCCGGAAGCGTCTCGTAGCTCTCCACGCGGAGCGCGCGCGTCTCCGGGAACGCCTGCGCGTCCTCCAGGAGCTCGAGGACGAATCCCGTGTACCAGTCGTCGAGCGGTGCGGTGAGGTCGTCGGGGAGTTGGATGCAGGCATGGCCGTGAACGGCGGTCGTGTCGGTTGCGTCGGGGGTGACCTCTACGGTCGCGTAGAACGTCGGGGAGTCGGTTTTCGTGGCTTCGAGGAAGAACGTGTACTCTGTCCCGTCCTCGAGGGAACCGACCGTGGCGGAACTGCCGGAGAGGGCCCTGGTGGAATCCGAGGCATCCAGCAGATCCACGCCCTCCGCCGCGCGGTTGTAGAACAGTTCGTACCCCGTCGGGATCTCGTAATCCAGGCGGATATTTCCCGAGCCCGCCGGCGTTGCGGAGAACTTGAGCAGCACGCCGCTTTCCTCCACCTTGTGATAAGGCAGCGCCCGGCCGTCGTGGTAGGCGCGGTAGGCGCGGCGGAAATGTATCGATCTTGAGCTGTCCTCGGGGTCGCGGGCGACCCCCTCACCGAGCAGGTAGTCGCGCACGACGCCGTGGTTCGCTACGATCACGTCCACGGCGGGAGTGTTGCCTTGCGCGGCCGTGACCGTGTGGTCGTTGCGCACGCCGTTTTTTCTCGCTATCGTGATCTCCGGGGGGTCGGTCTGGAGGTTGTCTCCCGCCCCGTTCTTGAGGTCCACGCTCGCCACCCGCACAACCTCCGTCAGGAAACTCCCATCCGCATCGGTCTCCCCTATTCCCACCGAAAGCAGGTCGCCCGCCGCGACGGGGAAGCATTTCTTGAGGTTCGTGTAGTCTGCGACGCCATTTTCGTACTGGGTCAGGCTGTCGTCCTTGAACTTGAGAACGGTGTCGCCGAAAACCGCCTCGGTAATCGTGTATTTCCAGACCTTGTCTGTGTGCGAGGACACCACGAACCATTCCGTTGCGCTCAAGACCGCGATGCCGCTGGCTGCCCGAAGGGCATTCGGAAGATCGGTTCCAGTGTCCCAGGTCGTGCCGCCGTCAGTGGTTTTGTAGACCTTAGCTGGTTGGTGGTTCTCATCCACCACGTACCATTCCGTTGCGCTCAAGACCGCGATGCCGCCGGGTACGGTAAGGGCATTCGGAAGATCGGTTCCAGTGTCCCAGGTCGTGCCGCCGTCAGTGGTTTTGTAGACCTTGTCCGAGGTGCCATCCACCACGAACCATTCCGTTGCGCTCAAGACCGCGATGCCGTAGGGTGCGGTAAGGGCATTCGGAAGATCGGTTCCGCTGTCCCAGGTCGTGCCGCCGTCAGTGGTTTTGTAGACCTTGTCCGAGCTGTCATCCGCCACGAACAATTCCGTTGCGCTCAAGACCGCGATGCCGTAGGGGCGGTAAGCGATATTCGGAAGATCGGTTCCAGTGTCCCAGGTCGTGCCGCCGTCAGTGGTTTTGTAGACCTTGTCCGAGCTGTCATCCACCACGTACCATTCCGTTGCGCTCAAGACCGCGATGCCGCCGGGTGCGGTAAGGGCATTCGGAAGATCGGTTCCAGTGTCCCAGAACCTACTTGCGAGAACCTCCCCCGTGACGCTCTCCGCCAGCTGCAACTCGTAGCCGCTCGCGAGGTGCGGGCACCTGTGCCGCAGCGCCCGGCCGACCACCACGGGCACCGTCGCGCCGCTGTCGCGCGTACCCGGGAAACTCTCCGCCTCGACGGTCCGCGCGGGAACCTGAGCGTTGATGGACTCCACGGGGATATCCGACAGGGTAAGCGTAGCGGCGCCGACGCCCGCAAGGTGTCTCGTCACCTGCCCAGAGAAGGCGAGGCTCGCGCGGTCCCCGGACATGTCCCATACCTGTCCGTAATGCCCCGTCAGGTCATCGAAATCACCCAGGAGAACCACCTGTACGGAGACCTGGTTGCGGAACTCCCGGGAATCGGATTCGATCTCCGGAATTTCCGCAAGCTTCGCCTTGGCGTACCCGGGGAACAGGGGATCTCCCGGCGCGGGCGCGTCCAGGAGGCCGTCAAGCGAGGCGGACAGCTCGAAGACGACCTTCGCGCCGCGCTCCCGGCCAAGCGGCCGTCCGTCCGCGCGATCGGCTTCCAGGCAGAAAAGTCCCCTCATAGCGCCTCCACCGTGACGGATACGTTCTGGCGGTTATAGCTCGCGTGGTTGTGGTTCAACGCCCTCCTGCTCTCGCGCCGGAACAGGTAGTGATTCGGGCCGGACGGATCCCCGTCCGAAAAAACGAACGCCCCGTCGGAAGAAATCATGCTGATGACCTTGTCGCGGTCCTCGACATGATCGTCGAACGCGTTTTCGGCATTGATCGTGAACGTCACGTAGCGTTCGTCCGTGAGCTTCACCTCTTTCTGCGAGTTGTCGCCGAGCGGAACGTAGGTCGCGCGGGGACCCACCCTGACGTTGAATGGATACGTGACGAAGAAATACCGGCTGTCGGCCCGCACGACGGCGGATTCCCTGAAGAACAGCAACGTGCCTAGCGAAGAGAACCGGCCGAAGTTCACCTGCGGCGGCGGCGCGTTGAATTCCTTGAGGACGCGGTAGCGGCGGAGGTAGGGGTCTTGCCGCGGTTCACCGAGGGTCGGCGCGGCGGCGCCTGAAGCGTCCGCAAGGCCGTCCGCGAAGGCGTAGAGCTTCTCGCCCTGGTTGAGGCCGGGCGCGCCTCCGATAAAAGAGATATCGTAATTGCCGGAGAGGCCCCTGAAGCGCGTGCCGCGCTCGAGGCTTGAGAACAGGTATCCCGCGTACACCTTGTCGGTGTGCGAACAGGCAAGCAGCCAGGCGCTCTCGTCAACCACGGATATTCCGTCCGGGTAACGGACTAGGGCGGGCGACGCTACGGGACTCCACGTCGCTCCGCCGTCTCTGGTCATCTGTACCTGGTTCGCCGTGAGGACGGCGGATCCCGACACAATCCACGTGGTCGCGTCGATCACGCTCATTCCGAGGAGCGACTGCAGGACATTGGGCACCGAGACCCCGGCGTCCCACGTCGTCCCGCCGTCGGTGGTCCTGTAGATCTTCTTCGTGGAGTTGTCCCCGAGGAGCCAGGTTTTCTGGTCGACCGCCGCGAGAGCCTGCGGGTTTATCGCAGCGGCGGGAATCGCTATCTTGTCTCCCCACGTCGTCCCGCCGTCCGTGGTCCGGTAGATGCCCCTGCGGGCATCCTGGGAAGCGTTCACGACAAGCCAGTGCACCTCGTTGATCGCCGCCAGGTCCCCCGGTTCCACCGCCGCGGCCGGGATCGCTATCTTTGCCCCCCACGTCGTCCCGCCGTCCATGGTCCGGTAGATCCCGAGGGTATCCTTTCCCAGCAGAAGCCACTCCAGGGCACCGATCGCCGCGAGGCCTCTTGGCAGGGATTCCCCGGCCGGGAGGTCCCGTCCGCCGTCCCACGCCACGTACTCGAGGAAATCGTCTGCGAAGAACATCAGGAAACCCCTCCGTGGCTGGAGCCAGTGACCTTTCTGTTTATATCCCGCATTTCCGAAAGCATGTCCTCCTGCAGGTCGTTCTGCCTGCTCAGGTGGTTATCGAGCATGGCCTGCGTCTCCCGGCTCAGCTGGAATTCCCTCTCGAGCGTATTACCTATGTCGGCGAGGCGCTGCTCCTGGGTCTTGAAAATCTGGTCTCCGAGGAGCCCCTGGAGCTGCGACTCCGCCGCGAAAAACAGGGCGCGCTGTCCCGCGCCGCCCAGTTCACCGCCCGCACGTGCGAGCTGCGGAAAGAACCCCCGGAGCTGGTCAAGCGCCGCCACCCTGTCCGCGCCCGAGGCATGCGCAAGCCGCGCTTCGAGGCGGCGCTGCTCGTCGAGCAGGCGCCCGACCTTCTCGGCGGCGGAGAGCGGACTGTCGCCGCCCGTAGCGAGCGAAACAACCGTATCCTGGATGCTCTCCGCGAGGCCGCCTACCTGCTCGTACAGGCTCTTGAGTTCCTGCGCCCGTTCGACCTCCTGTTCGTAGCGGCCGCGCTCAAGCGCCGCCAGGCGCTGTATCTGGGAGAACTGCTGGCTCAGCAGACCCTGACGCTCGTAGAGCGTCAGGTCTCCAGCCTCCAGGAGATTGCCGATTGACGCCGCGCCTTCACGCAGCGCGGCCGAGGTGTCCGTCCGGGTCGAGGCGAACTCCGACAGCTGCTCGATCTGCCCGGCCGTCGTGCTGAGCATCCGGCTGAGCTGAGTCGGCACCGATATCATGAGAGACCGGAGCTCTTTCCACCGCGCGAGGTTCTCCGGGTTTATCCGCGTGCTGTTCTGAAGCTCCTTGAGCGCGCGGTTCATGTCCGCAAGTCCGTCGACTTCCAGCTCCCGCGACAGGTTCCCGATGTCGTGCAGCTCGGAGAGCCCGCCGGCAAGTATGCGTCCCGCTTCGGCCGCCGCGGACACTATCCCCAGGAGTTCCTCCGCCTCTCGCGTGCGGGCGTCCCCGCTGAGTCCGTCTATCCGCGCGATACGGCTCCGGACGAAGTGATCGAGCGCCGGTACGCCCTGCCCGTCGATCGTCACGCCGTACCCCGCCCCGAACCCTACGCCCCGCAACGCTTCGAGAAGAGTCTCGTCAAAAGCCTCCACCACCGCGCCCGGCACTCCCCTGATGAAGTCCTCGAAGGACTGTCTCAGCGCCCCGGCATCCTTGTTCTTCTTCCCGAAATCCAATGTCCCCGATGGCAGGTTCACGTCCTTGAGCAAGCCGACCACCTCGCCGTACACCTCGGACGGCAGGCCCCGCAGGACATTCTCTATCTCGTCCGCCTGTCTCTCGGCAAGATTCGTTATCTCCCGGAAAAGCCCCGTCACCTCATCCTCGCTAAGCCCGGCATTGCGGCCCTTGTAGTAAAAGCTGTACGCCCCCGTCGCCCCCGTACCCAGCGGAATGTCCCCACGCTGCTCGAACTGTATCTTCGGCGTCTTGGGTCGACCCAGGAGGCTGGCTATCAGGCCGCCCACCCCGCCGAGCACCGCGCCGACCGCCGTTCCGATCCCCGGGGCGATGAAGCTTCCGATCTGCGCTCCGAGCGCCGCGCCTCCCAGTCCGCCGACAAGGGCGTTGCCCTGCTGTATCCCGGAAAAAAGCGTCGCCCCGCCCGCAAGCGCCGTGCCTCCGGGGCCATTGAGGAAGGACTTTGCCCTGTCACCCAGGCCGCGGAGTCCCGGGAACGCCTGACCCAGCCCGGCAAGCGACCGGTCGAACGCCGCGTTGAACGCGCCCTGGACGCGCTTGGTGAACCTGCCCGCCACGCTCTTCGCCACGGCGTCGCTTATGCTCGCGGCTATCACGTCTCCGCCCGCCCGGAGCGTATCGAGCAGGCCGTTCTCCCCGCGAAAGTACGCGTCGATCTCCCGCTCGAAACCGTCCGCGAACCCTTTCGAGAGCTTTCTCGAGAAGTCGCTTATGAAGAAATCGCTGAATATCCCCCGGAGCGCCTCCCGCTCGCCCGCGGGGAGGTCCTTCATTATTCCGAGGGCGGCCTGGCGCTGCCGCACCAGCTCGTCGTAGGAGAGCGACGCGACGTCTCCCAGTCCCTCGCGCAGCGCTTCGAGTTCCTTGAGCGCTTTTCTGTACTCCTCGCTCGCCTCAACTATCATCGCAGCGGTTCCCTTCCCCGCGTCGTCAAGCTCCGCGTCGAGCTTCTCTCCCGCCTTGCGCGCCTCTTCCAGGGACCCGGTCACCGCGTCGAGCTCGTTCTTGAGTTCAGTTATCCGCGCCACGCCGTCTGCACCGAGGAACCCGGAGCGCCGCCTGAGCTCAAGCTGCTGTATCTCCCTGCCGAGTTCCTCGACGCGCGCCGTCTGCTCGGCAAACGGTATCGCCTCGACTTCCTCGGACACGGCCCCGATCCGTTTCCTGAGTTCCTCGACGCCCGCCCCGTGGGACACGAGCGCCGTGAGTTCGGGCGGTCCGCCGGGGCCTGCGTTGCGGGACAGCCCGCCGAGGAATTCTCCGGCCGCCTCGACGGTGTCGCGCACGAACTCGAACGCGCCTACGAACACGTCCTTCACGGCTCCCCCGGCATCGATAAGCAAATTGACGAAGCGGATGAGCTCCTTCGTTCCGAGGGTCACGGCCGGGAGGATGGTGGTCCCGAGATTGAGAAGCGCAACGCCGAGGCGGCCCTTCAGTTCCTTGTACCAGAAGTTAAACGTGGTCTTCGCTTCCTCGAACGCCGCGTCGGTCGCGCCGGCGGAGTCGGCCGTGGCGTCAAGGATCTTCCTCGTCGTGTCCGCGTTCTTTCCGAGCAGGGCGACCACGAAGGAGAACGCTTCGTTCGACTCGAACAGCCTTGCGAATTTCTCCTCTCCCAGCACTCCCGCCGCGCGGTTGAGCTTGTCAAGCCCAGCGAGAAGCCCTTTCTCCCGTATCTCCGCCCTGATGTCGGCGAACGTGAGTCCTACCCCGCTGCCCTCCTTGCGCACCTCGGCGAGCAGGTCGGTGGCCTCCCGGGTCGGGCGAAGCAGACCTTTCAGCAGCGCGCGGAGCTGGGTGACCGCCCGATCGGGGGTGATTTCCAAGCGGGAAAGCGATGCCACGGCTCCCGCCACTTCCGAAAACTTGATTTCGAGACGCTCGGCGTCCGCAAGCACGGGCCCCAGGGAAGTCGCGTAGTCCGCCGCCTCCGCCTTCCCTTCCCGGACGGCCACCGTCAGGATGTCGGTAGCGGCGGCGGCGGAAAGGTTTGACTTGCCGTACGCGGTCACGGCCCCGGTGACGAGCTTCGCCACGTCCTTCGTCTCTCCGAGCCCTGCCGTCGACGCCTTGGCGGACGAAAGGAGCACGTCCATACCCTCGGATCCCTTGTACCCGGCGGATGAGATGAAAAACAGCGCGTCTGAGAGTTCCCGCAGGTCCTTGCCGAGCGGGGGCAGGTCCTTGAGATCCTGTTGCCAGCGCGCGGCCTCTTCCCTGGACACGCCCACGAGCCCTATGATCTTCGAGAACGACGCCTGGTAGTCGGCCGCTATCCTGATGCCCGCGGTCATCACCTGCTTGATCTTGACGAACGCCTGGTGGATGAGGAAGAGTCCCGCCGCGGCCTTGGCCGCCCCGGGAAGACGCCTGAAGAACGCACGCGCCTTCTGCCCCGCGGTCGCGGCTTCCTCGCCCGCGCCCTTCGCCTGGTCCCCGGTCTTGCGGAAGTCGGCTCCGAGCACCTTGAGCTCGTTGCCGTCCACCTTCACCCGGAGCGTGAGTTCCCTTATGTCGTCAGCCACGGCAAACCTCCGGGGGGTTGATTTCTCCTGACGGGGAGCTTATATTCAGGGGCATGGAGAAGTTCGCAAAAGATATGGAGGCCCTGCTCTGGACCGCGTTCCGCTGGTACCTGGGGGCATTCCTCGTCTTCCTGGCTTTCATCGCGCTTACGCTCATCGTCGGGCTGCTCATGTCGGCCTAGCGCCTTCCTCTCTCTCTTCCCTCTTCCGGGAGATTCCCCTGAAAATCTCGTCCGCGGCCAGGACCACCCTGAAGGCCCTCTCTTTCTCCCGCCCCTCGTACCCGAGCTGCTCTAGGTTGTTCCAGATCTCCGAGTGCACGAGGGTTCCGAGGGTCATTCCCTGGCCGTGGCGCTGCGAATGGCATAGCTCCCAGAGAGACAGCCACTCCCGCTGGCGGGCCGGGAGCATCGCGAGAGGTTCAGGGAAGGCCGAAAGCCCGGCCCGCACCAGGACGTCAAGCTCCCGGTCCTCTTCCGGTCGGCGGCGCTCCCCGCGTTCTGAAAGCGTCTCGATTCTCCGCAAGAGCGACTCATGGGAATAGCGGCGCGTCTCGCCGCCGACCGCGACTTCAATCCCCTCGAAAAGACTTCTCCAGTGGCTCTCGAGGGTCAGGTAAAATCCTGCTCCTCTTTGGCCTCCCGCTCCGCCGTCTTCCCGCCTTCGCGCAGGTAGTCTAGGTAGGCCCCGGAGAGAAGGAAGGATGACTTGCGGAACTCTCCGCAGAGCCATTTGCGAAGCTCGTTGTCGAGCGTCTGCTCGCTTGTCTCGCCGGTCGCCGGGTCCCTGCGCACGACGCTCTTTATCAGGTTCTCGGTGAGATGCTTCGCGAGCTTGTCGGGATCTCCGGTCCTTATGTCCACCTCTTCCCCGCGGCCCCTCATCGAGAGGCCCGAAGACAGCTCCCTCACCTGGTTCGTCCGCCTGGGAGACGGATACGGATACCTGTAGCCGACGTGTCTCCACCCCTCGGGCACCGGGACGCGCTTCTCGTCGCGGTTCACGTAAGTCGGCCAGTCCTCCTCCTTCGTCTCGAGATACGGAAACAGGACTATAGTGTCCGCGTTCTCTATGGTCAGCCCTTCAAAAAAGTTCCTGCTTTCTTCCATTGGAAAAGTACCTCCTGTTTTTGTCTTCTAAGCCCTAGCCTTCGGTCAGATGCTCGACGCTCGGGTTCTTCGTCTTGGCCACTATCTTTATGTCCGTGCCCGTCACCGAATCCACGATCGCCGAGAACTCCTTGGTGTCGACTATCGGGTCCTTGCTCTCCACGCCGGGATGCACAGGGCCGCCGAATCTCGCCTTCGGGAAACTGATCTCGAGCGAATGCTCGTCGTCCCCTATGTACGTCCACAGAAACGAGAGGGTCCTCTCCGTCCCCGCCGCGGTGGCGAGGGTGAACGACTGGGTGCTGTACTGGTACTCGAAGGATCCCGTGACGGGCCCGTCCCCGGGAGACAGGGCCCCCGGAAACGGGCTTCCGAGCGGAGCTCCCGCGCCGATATTGTTCGCTATCTCGATCGAGATGGAGTTGATCCGGTTCTCGGCGTCCCCCGCCGAAACGAGCGTCTCCCACTGCGCGTAGGGGATGTGCGCGGGGCTGAGCGGAGAGGCGCCGATGAGAATGTCCTTCGACATCACCTGCCCGCGCGCGGCGGTCAGGTTCATGGTTATGGTCGGATACTGGTCGCCTCCGGATGCGGAAAGCGAGAGGGTGTTGATCCTGTTCCCCGTGAGAAGGATCAGGGACTCTCCCCCCATCTTCTCGAGCTTCAGAACGAGACTGAGGCCCGGAAGCAGATCACGCCCCTTCTTGATCGTGTGAGTGAAGGGAGCCTCGACTTTCTTCACCGCGACGCCGGTCGCGAAACCGTAACGCAGGCCGAGCGGCGCGCTGTCGCCGAACGTCACCGAAACCGCCCCGGCGTCCACCGCCTCGATCTTGACGCACTCCTTTCCGCCTATCTCGAGGAAATCGCCGGCCGCGAGGCTCGCAACGCTCGCAAGCACCATGCTTGTCGCTCCGGCCGCGACGGCGCCGTTGAGAGTCGTCGCGACCGCGGGAGCGACCGGGGTGCCGGTCGACGAGTAAGAAGTTCCGAGCGCGTGCAGGAGCCAGAGCGCCGCGTCCTCGATTCCTATCTCGAGGGTTACGTCCGCCCCGAACTCGTAGCGGCCCGGCCGCGCGTCCGAAATTCCCCGGACGCCGGAACCGAACGCCTGGGACGGCTCAAGCGGCCTGTCGCTCCGGGGGGTGAATCTCGTGACGCTGCCGACCCGCAGCCAGCCGTTTTCGGGATCCACCTCCTCCACCGTCTCGTCCGCCTCGTGGCGGAAGTTAAGCGGCGTCGCCTCGTCCAGGGTGATTTCCTTCGTCGCCGCCTTGACGCTTTTCACCCTGAGTATTTCCCGGTTGTCGTCTCCGCCCACCGCGATTATGTCGCCCGCGGTGAACCCGGTCAGGTCCTTTACCACTATCTTCGCGGCCTGCGGATTGACCGCCGCGGCAAGCTCGGAGTCTCCTCCGCCCGCGACGCTCCCCGTCCGCAAGACCCCGGAGACCTCCTCGGTCTTCAGATACGCCGTCGCGTTTGATCCCGTAAACTGTGTCATGATTCTTTACCTCCTTGTTTTCCGTATGTTGTGGTCCGGGAGCTCGGATCGCAGCTCGCAAACCGCTATATCTTGCGATCCGTCACCCCGCGCTCTCCTGGTACCTTCCCTCGAAGGCAAACTTCATCTCGTAAATCCATACGCCGTTCTGCTCGGCGAGGAACCTCTCCGATACCGGATACATCTTCGAGTACCCGGGGGGAGCGAACCCCGTGAGACTCGCGCGCACGGCGTCAAGCGACCCCTGAACCCCTGCATGGCCCCTCAGGTCGCGCCGCAGCACGAACACCTTGAATTCCGGGGTCCTCGTCTGCGTGATCGAATTGAACGCCCGGGGCTCCGTGAACTTCGATCCCGCGTACTGGACCAGCACCGAGCCCACCGGGTGCTTGGGGAAGAAGCTCCGCGCGTCGTCGGGGTATCCCTGCACATCCGAATCCGTACCTGGAATGTCCCGCTTCAGCTTCTCGACGATCGCGGTTTCAGTCGACTCCGTGCTCATGTTCACGTGAATACCCTCGTTTTCGGGGTGCTCCTGTACGATCCCGCATCCGGGATCTCCTCCCCGCCGTCGTCCCCCAGAACGAGCTTGCCGTCGCGGAACGACTCGAGCATTTTTATTGCCGCCTTGTATTTCACGCTGATGGTCTCCGGCAGCTCGCCCTCGGGCCTGCGGCCGTACAGATGAAAAATCGTGATCTCGGCCGAGAGGCGCTTCAGGATCGGGGGAGTCTCGTCGAAAGGCAGCTCGTAGCGGCCGCGAAGGTAGGTGTCTATCACCTCGTCGGCCGCCATGATCGCCTCGTCAAGGTTGTCCTGGTCGACGTTCGCCCCGGCCGTGTCGTCGGTCAGCTGCGCTATCGTGCGCTCCGGAATGATTTTCCGTATGTCGGAAAGAGAGCTGTACATCGTCAGGCTCCCGGAATTCCCCGGGTCGGGGTCCGGCCGTCGTCCTCCCACGTGCCGAATATCGTCTTCGTTATTCCGAGGTTTTCAGCCAGGTACTTCTGCACTTTCTCGTTCCCGGGCCAGCACAACGGCAGGGCGCCGTACGGGAACGCTTCGCGCGGTCCCACCCAGTAGAGGGTTTCGGCCGGGTCCTCAGGGTGGGGGAAGGTCCGCCTTATGCACTTCTGCACTTGGGCGCCGGTAAGGACCATCCGGGAACCGTCCTCGAAGCTTCGAAACGTTACCCACCTCGACCTGATCGCCTCGATGTAGCAGGGACCCATGGTACGGTCGCCGCTCTCCGTCCAGTTGATGAAAAGAAAGCAGGCCCCGGGGTCCACGAAACGGATGCCGTCGGCTATCTTCACTTCGCGCGCGGCCCTTATCCTCGCCGTGTACGGCTCCCATAGCATAAACCCGGCCACGGCCGCCGCGCCCATTACGATGTAAGGCAGCCAGAACATCCAGTCCATCTGTCAGTAACCTCCGAACATGCTGAAGTCGCAAATGACGCAGCCGAGGAAGAAACCGGCCATCATGCAGGCCGCGGTCCAGAACAGCGGGTTGCGCTTGACGAACCCCCTGAACCTGTCGAGCCCGCCGGATACGGGTACGGTCTCCGGAACTTCCTCTTCGGGAGTTGCCAGTTCATCTGCCGCCTCGATCCTCTTTTTCCAGTCCTCGAGTTTTTTCACCCGGCCACGCAAGAGAGCGAATCTTTTTGCAGATACCGCACCCTCGTTCCCCGTCTGATTTTTCCGAGTACTCATAATGCTTACCTCCCCTGGAAGATTCTTTTCCAGCCCTTCCTCCTCTCTCCGCCGTCATCCCCGCGCAGCCGGCCGCGATCACGGCCGCGGCCAGAAGCGCGATCAGAAAGCACGCGATCCAGTTCCGCGACGCAGCCCTGGTAGTCGCGCTTCTCGTCGTCGAAGGCTTTTTTGAGCTTCTTTTTCTCTTTTTCAAGTCTCCGGTTCTCCTTTCTCAGTCTTTTAAGCTCTTCGCGGTCCCCGCGGCATTCTCTCTTCAGCCCCTCGTGCCTGGCCTCGCACTTCACCAGCGCCTTGTAGTCCGCCTTGCCGTCGCCCAGGATGTCCACCCCGGGGGCATGGTCAATCACGACAAGAGCGCCGACTGTGAGCAGCGCTATTTTCACTATCGACCAGATTTCCATGCCGCTTTTGCCTCCGCCTGGGGATTATCGCTCCGAACCCTCTCCAGACACCTTTTAATTCCTTTTAATTGCCGTTTAAAAACGCCGAAAAGCTTTTCCGGGCAGTTGGGGGCCTGAATCGACCCCCCCCCCCTCAGAAAGGCTTAAATCAGGCGATCACCTGCCCGACTAAGTACCCGAGGTCCTTGGCCACGACCTTCTCGTCGCAGTTGTAGCCGACCTTCAGGTACTCGGCTCCCTTGGCTCCTCGCTTCGGGTCGAACGCCGTCTGCGTCTGCTTCATCATCTCCTGAAAGGTCAGTCCGAAGGTTATCGTGCGGACTCCCGGATTTTTCTTGACGTGGAGCGCCGCCATGTGCTTGCCCCAGATCCTGGCATACGTGTTCGCCTGTCCCTTCTTCGAGGAAATGTAACGCGCGCGGCCGATCAACAGGTTCTCGACCTCGAAGAGCGCCGCGACCTCGGGAGCGGTAGCCAGTCCTCCGGGAGTGCCCTGGTGCCTGGTCGAGCTCTTCACGGCGTCGAGCACCTCGGGCAGTTTGCGGAAGGCTCTCCACGCCTCCTCTCCGAACACCAGGGTGTTCGCCCGTACGAAGCACGACTCCACGGCGCCCTGGACATCTCCTATCGGGTCGTCGTTGTCGTCGCCCCACTTCGTCGCCAGAACCTCCCTGTTGCTCGCATCGTAAGTGCCGGGCGCGAACACGATGTCGGCAACCCTCTTCTCCCTGTCGAGATCCAGCCACTCGTTAATGAACTCGTTGGTGTCCATGCGCGGCTGAAGCGGACTGTCGGCGTTGTCCGTGCTCTCAACCGGGATGTAGTCGGCGAGCGCGTAATCCTCGACCGAGTAATTGTCGGTGCCGACTTCCCACTCGACCTCGTTCGGCTGCGCCTTCGGACCCACGGCGGAGTCTATAAGCCGGTACGAGTTTGACTTCTTGTACACGAAGTACTTGTCCGAGCGCTTCCGCACCTTGAGCCGCGGCAGTATCATGTCCGCAATAAGCGCCTCGTTTCTGTACCTGAGGCTCAGGTTGGTCAGCACGGCGTCGACGTGCAGATCGTTTGTAGATGGTGGCATTTCAGTTAAACCTCCTTTCGGTTCTTATGTCGCGTCGTCATCAGGCGACGCCTATTTTGCACTGGCTGAGCAGCACAGGGATGATGTCCCCGTCCGCTCCGCTCGCGACCGCGATCCCGACCGCGTAGTCTCCCGTCGCGGCCGGCGCCACTCCCTCTCCGTTCGCGTCGCAGGTTATCATGTCTCCGCGGGTTACCGCGGCGCCGAGCTTCACCTCGGCGACGCCGGTCAGCATCACGTTCACTCTCTCTCCCGAGGCCGCGTCCGCCATGAATACCCCGATCACCGCCTTGGTCTTGTCCGTGGCCTTCTTCGCCTTGTCGTCGCCCGTTGAGAACGCAGCCAGCTGGTTCTTCACGACCGCCGACGTGACGACCAGCGGTTTCTCAATTCCTGAAGTCACTCCTATTGCCATTTTCTTTTACCCTCCTCGTGGATAACTGTTTTCGATTAAGAGTTGCTTGCCGCTTCGTAAAGCGCCGGGTGCTTTTCCGCGACCGCTATCACCGCTTCCGCGTACTCCATTCCTTCGTTCGCTTTCATGTGCTCGGTCACCTTCTCCTCGAACTCCGCCGCTTTTCCCTCCGCTGCGTTGCCCGCTGCTCTCTGCTGGGTGGCGAATTCGCCGGACTTCACCCTTTCCGGGAGACTCTTCAGGAATTCCTTGAAGAGCTTCTCGCCCTCAGAGTCCTCTCCGCTCTCGGCGAACTCCTCTCCGCGCAGGAACTCCAGGATCTTGAACGCGGTCTTTTTCTGATCGTCGTTTAACGACGCCCAGGCAACCTCCCGATTCAAGAACTGCTCGAATTCCATCTTCTTGCCGTTCAAGCTGAGCCGCCTGAGCTCTTTTTTCGCTTGCGCGCGCTCTTCCTCGCTCGCAGCGAACTTCGTCTCGAGCTCCTTGAACTTCGAATCCCGGCCCGCTCCCTTTTCCTCGAGAGCCTTCTTCTCTTTCTTCAACTCCTCGAACTCCGCCTCCTTTCTCTTCAACTCGGCTTTAAGCTTTTCCAGCTCGTCCATTTCGGATCCCTCCTTGTTTTGAATTTCCGACATGTCTATTTCCATCTCCATGAACTCCCCCTCCGCGAACTCGGGCGCCTTGAGGCCCTTCACCGCGGGCGCGGCCGCGCCCAGGAACCCGATGTGCCGCAGGCTGAGGTCCGGGCGGAGAGCTATGGAGATCTTGTTGTACATCTTTTTGTTTACCCAGCCGACAAATTCCTTCACGGTGGGCTTGATCTTCGCAAACAGCAAGTCGCCGTCGCGCTTGAGCTCCATGGCCCAGCCGTAGGCGGGCGAGTCGCTCCTTGGGTGGCCGATCACGGCCGGGGCTCTGTCTTCGCCTCCACGCTCGGCGTACAGGGACACTATCTTGTCGAGATCTTCCCTCGTCCACGTTCTCGTGTTCCCGGAACTGTCCGTATGGGTGCCGGTCTTGAAGACTTGCTGCCATTTTTCTTTCATGATGGGAGCAAGAATAAAGGCACGGGAAAACCGTTTCAACCGGATTATCCGCCAAAAAAAATGGTGGATTATCCGCCAAAAAAAATGGTGGATTATCCGGTTGATTCCGAAAAAGACGGAAGTGAACCTGTTAGCATGACGACAAAGAAACAGAAGCATCTGGAAAACGCGGAAAGACTCTACGTTGAGCTGCAGCTCACGCTCCGGGAGATAGCCGCGCAGATGCCCGTGAGCTACTCGACGCTGCGGGAATGGAAGCGGGAAGGCGGCTGGGACTCGAAGAGAAATGCGTTGGTCCTCGCGGCGGGAGCGTTCCACAGGGAGCTCTACGAGGTAGGGCGGCTGATAGGCAAAAGGATACGGGAAGACCTGGAGGCCGGGGAGACGGTATCGCCCTCGCGTTACTACGCTCTGTCCCGCATAATGGACAACGTCAACAAGACACATCGCTACGAAGGGAAGATACGCGAAACCGAGGCTGAGAAGAAAAAGGCCGGGAAAGCCTTTACGCTCAAAGATATTATCGCAAAGCTTGAGGAAGACCTCTTCTGATGCCCAGCAGCCCGTCCGAGAAAGGATTCCTCCCCTACCAGCAGGAATGGCTCCGAAACGACTCCAGGACAAAGATATGGGAGAAGTCCCGGCGCATAGGCGCCACCTGGGCGCAGTCGTACGAAGACGTGATCGACTGCGTGACGAAGAAGGTTCCCAGGGTGTACTTCTCCTCCGCGGACGAGAGGGCCGGGAAGGAGTACATAGAGTATTGCCTGCATTGGGCCGAGGTTCTTGACTTCGCGGCGCAGGCCGTGGGAGAGGAGCTTCTCGACCCCGACGAAAAAACTACCGCTCTCAAGATTTCGTTCGCAAACGGAACCGCTATATACGCCCTCTCGTCGAACCCGAAGAACTTCAGAGGAAAGGGCGGGAAGATCATCCTCGACGAGTTCGCTCATCACGCAAACCAGCACGAACTCTGGAAGGCCGCCCGGCCGGCCGCCACATGGGGATACCCGGTGCGGATCCTCTCGACGCACAACTCGAAGTCGAGTTTGTTCTACCAGTTCGTCGAAGACGCGAAAAACGGAAAGAGGGACTGGTACGTCCAGACGACCGATATCCACGAGGCGGTGAAGCAGGGGATCGTCGACAAGATCTACGGCCGGAAGACCACTGCGAAGCAAAGAACGGCCTGGCTTGAGAACGAAAGGCGGGACTGCGCGAGCGAGGAAGCCTGGCTCGAGGAGTACTGCTGCGAACCGTCCGACGAGGCGCGCGCGTTTCTCCCCTACGAACTGATTTCCGGGATCGAGAGCGACGACGTCCTCCGCCCCCTCGGCGAGACAAGATACGATCTCTACGTCGGCGTGGACATAGCGCGGCGCAGGGACCTGACGGTGATATGGGTCTGGGAAAAGGTGAGCGGCATCCTGCTGGCCCGGCTCGTGAAGCCGCTTGAGAAGACCCCGTTCCGCATCCAGCGCGAAGAGCTCTGGAAAATCCTCCAGCACAAGAACGTGCGGCGGTGCTGCATAGACGAGACGGGGATAGGGATGCAGCTTGCCGAGGAGACCGCGGAGCGCTTCGGGGGCCACAGGATAGAGCCGGTCTATTTCTCGACGCGGGCTCGAGAGGAGATGGCGTACCCGCTCCGCTCCGCCGCGGAAGACAAGACGATCAGGATCCCGGTGAACAGGGAAATCAGGGAAGACTGGCACGCGCTTCGGAGGATCGTGACCGCGGCGGGGCATTCCCGCCTCGTGGTCGACAAGACCGCGGAATTTCACGCGGACTACTTCTGGGCGGGGGCGCTCGGTCACCACGCCTCGGGGCAGAAGCTTCAGGAGTTCCAGGCGAAGACCGCGGGCAAGCGCGAAGTCGGGAAAACGGCAAAGGACTACGGAAAAATCAACTACGGGGGTTACTACAAATGAGCAGAAAAGGAATATGGTTGTCGCCCGGGGAGTTCGTAAGCTTCGCGGAGAACGGCGGGGGAAGCAAAAGCCTGACCAAAACGTTCGCTTCGCGGAGCCGTACCTGGGACTTGGCGGGAGCTCTCTCAAACTACCTGCCCGACCCGGACGAGGTGCTGCGTTCCCAGGGGAAAGACGTGCAGGTGTACAGATCCCTGCTCAACGACGCGCACGTAGGCGCGGTAGTCGATTCGCGCAAGGCGGGAGTGGAGACGCTCGAGTGGATGATAGAGAAGGGCAAGGCAAACAGCCGCCGGTACAGATTCATCCAGGACATATTCGACGGTCTCAAGGTGGACAGGATAATAACGGACATTCTCGAGGCCCCGCTCTTCGGATTCGCGCCTCTTGAGATCATGTGGACGCAGAAAGACGGAATGATCGTGCCCGCCGACTTCGTCGGGAAACCTGCCGAGTGGTTCCGCTTCTCGATGGAGAACGAGCTCCTGTTCCTCTCGAAGGAAAACACGAACGGAGAACCCGTGCCCCAGTTCAAGTTCGTGACCGCGCAGCACGACCCGACGTATCAGAACCCCTACGGCAAACGCGTTCTTTCCCGCTGTTTCTGGCCCGTGACGTTCAAGAGAGGGGGATACAAGTTCTGGGCGATATTCTGCGAAAAATACGGAATGCCGCTCCTCGTAGGCAAATACCCGCCGGGCACGGACGAGGATAAGACCAACGAAATGCTGGACATGCTCCAAAACATGATTCAGGACGCGTGCGCGGTGATACCCGAAGGCTCAAGCGTGGAGGTCGTCGAGGCGGCGGCAGGCGGCGGAGGGGGCGCTCGCGCATACAGGGAATTCCTCTCGTTCGGGAACATGGAGATATCCAAGGCGGTGCTCGGACAGACGCTAACCACGGAAATGCAGAGCTCCGGCAGCTACGCCGCGGCGCAGACCCACTTTGCCGTACGGAGCGAAATTGTCGACAGCGACAAGAAGATAGTCCAGGCGGCGATGAACGAATTGATAGACAACATCTGCGAGCTCAATTTCGGTACGGACGAACCCCGGCCTACGTTCAAGCTCTACGAGGAGAAGGACGTACAGAAAGACCGCGCCGAGCGCGACAAGACGCTTGCGGAAACGGGGGTGCGGTTCACGAAGAAGTATTTCCAGAGGGAGTACGATCTCGATGAGGGCGACTTCGAACTCGGAGACCCGGCGCCCGCGGGGGGTCAGGGGGAGCACAGGGAGTTCTCCGAACCGCGGGCGCAGAGAGTCCTGGACAGGTTCGAAGACGCGCTTTCGGACATGGACGTAGAGCTCCAGGATCAGGCCGCGGCGATGCTCAACGTGATATTCTCCCTGGCTGACAGCTCCGAAAGCTTCAAGGAATTCTCCGAGAAACTCGCCGAAGCCTACCCGGAACTCGATACCGAAGCGCTTGCCGGGCAGCTCGAGCGGGCAAGCTTCGTAAGCGGAGTCTGGGGAGGCATGAATGCCGAAGACTAAGAGGAAGTCCAGGAAAAAGTCCGCGGACCTCGCCTTCGCATTCAAGCTCCCTCCCAAGGCGGCTATGGATTATTTCAAGTCGAAGGGCTACACCCTGTCCTGGGACTGGCACGACACCCTGGGGGAAGCGCACGCAAGGGCGTTCACCGTCGCGCACGTCGCCCGCATGGACGTCCTTCAGGATATCCGGGGCGCCGTCGACGAGGCCATAGCGGACGGGCAGACCTTCAGGGAGTTCCGCAAGAACCTCGAACCCACGCTCAAGAAAAAAGGCTGGTGGGGAAGGAAGATAGTCGTTAACCCGGAGGGCGTGGCGGAGAACGTGCTCGAGGGATCCCCGCACCGTCTCCGGACGATCTATCACACGAACATGAAGTCCGCCTACAGCGCGGGCCGCGAAGAGTTCTTCCAGAAAAACAAGGTCAACCGCCCTTATGGAGAGTATGTCTCAGTGCTCCAGCCCAACACCAGGCATTCTCACAGGGAACTCCACGGAAAGGTGTTTCACCTGGACGATCCTTTCTGGGACCGCTTCACCCCTCCGATTGATTTCAACTGCCATTGCCGCAAGAGGGCGCTCTCGGAAAGGGCCGTCAAGAGAAGGGGTATCAAGGTACTGAGCTCGAAGGGGCGGATGGTGAGGAACGACCAGGTCGTCAGCAAGAAAACCGGAGAGGTGAGAAAGGTCTGGGGCTACAGGCTCCCGGGCGGCGGGAAGGTCTTCCCTCGGGCGGGCTTCGACAACAACCCGTGGAAGGCCGCCTTCCAGCCCGACCTTGAGAGCTACGACTACGATATCGCGAAGAAATACGTCGAGGGCGCCGTCACCGGACCCGCGTTCAGGAAGTTCTTCGACGGGAAGGACAAAACCCCTTTCCCCGTCGCGGTACTGGATCCGAAAACCAGGGCGCTTACCGGGCAGGAAAAGTACCAGGCCGTCAGGATGAAGCACAAAAACCCGAAGAAGATCAGGCGGAAACACAGCGATATCGCTGTCGAGGATATGCCGCGGATGCAGGAAGCGCTCGATGACGGCATGGTTATACAGCCCCGAAAGAACCCGCTGAGGCGTGAGTTCCTGCTCGAGAGGGACGGGTTTCTCTGGGTATCGCCTGTCCTGGCAAAGTCCGGGGTGCACTCCCTCACGTTTTTCAAGATCCCGCTCGGCACGAAGAACTACGAGAAATTTCTTGAAGCGAAACTGAGAGACGGAAAAGTGCTGAGGAAGCAGAAAAAATGAGGCGTCGCCTGGTCGCCTCCGGGTGTGCGAGAGGGGCTCCCGTTGCCCTCTACGGTACCTTTGGATCCAGGGGTTCCTCAGCCTTTGGCAGGGAGAATTTGCCGCGCACCTTAGCGATAAAACTACCGGGAGCATGAAAAGAGTCAAGGAGGCAGAACGATGTTCAAAATCGAAGTCGACACAAAAGAGATAGAGGGTCTTTCCCGTGCGCTCGTGAGAAAGGGCCTCGACATGTCGAAGGAGATGACCGCCATAGCCGGAATCATGCTCGACGCGGTGGAAGAAAACTTCGAGAAGGAAGGGCGCCCCGAGGAATGGACTCCTTTGGCGGAAGCGACCGTAGAGCAAAGAAGGAAGAAAGGCTACGGACCGGAGCACCCGATACTCCAGAGGACCGGGACGCTCGCGGCCTCCGTCCAGGCGCGCAGCGACAAAAACGAAGCGACAGTCTCCACGAATCTCCGCTACGCGGCTATTCAGCACTTCGGCGGAGAGGCCGGCCGCAACAAGAAGGTGGTGATTCCTCCGCGCCCGTTCCTTGTGCTCACAAGCGAGGAAGAAGACAAGATAGCGGAGATCCTCAAAGAGGCTTTGAGGAAGTTTGATTAAGAAGAGCCCGGGTTTCCTCGTTGTCGAACAGAAACCCCTTCTCGTTGTACGGAATTTCCGAGTGACGATACCACCCAGGCACGTCTTCGGGAGCAAGCGGCAGGCTGCCCTTTTTGCGACGTATGAACTTGGTCGGGCCGCGGCAATATTGAGAATAGTAGTTGGCCTGATCCCAGCTCGCGAACTCGAACGCTCCTTCCTCGCCATAAGTCGCACAAGGCGTGTTGCCGACATTCCGGTACGGCTTGAGCGCCCAGACTCGCATTATGAATATCTCCGTGCCGTCCTTTTCAACCCATCCTGCTATCCAGCACATCGCTCCGAGCCCTCTCCAGACACCTTTTAATTCCTTTTAATTACCGTTTAAAAACGCCGAAAAGCTTTTCCGGGTAGTTGGGGGCCTGAATCGACCCCCCCTTCTAAATTTCATAACCTCGGGGCATCTCGTCCCACGTCCTGCCGTCAAGTTCCCGGCCGGCCGCTTTCTTGTTCCGCCCGCCCCATTGCTTGAAGAAAAAAGGAATGCTTTTCTCCAGGCATTCGTCGCGGAGGTTCCGCACCCACCCCGGGTCTATCGGCCGCGCCTTCGGCCCGGACTCTCCGCCGCAGATAACCCAGTTTATGCCCGCGGGGATGCCGAAAACAGGTCCCAGCATGGGTTCCACCGAGAGAAAACGCACGGGTTCTATTCCGAGCGCTATGCCCCGATAGCCCGCGGGAATCTCGACCAGCCAGTTCGCCCGGCAGATCCTCGCCTGATCCTCCACGCTGACTCCCAGCCAGCAATTCTCGGGGAACACGGCCATACGTCCGGGCTTACAAAAGTATTGATACATCCTCTCGGCCCTCTTCGTCAGTACCTGGAACACGTGCTGCGGGCTGTAGAGCATTTCCCGCATGACCTCGAAGATAAAAGCATCGGGAACATGGTCCTGGAACAGGTCCGACATCGAGCATACGAATATCTTGCTCGGCTTCCTCCATCTCCTCGGCTCACTCAGGGTTTCCCAGTGGAGCGTCGGAGTGAAGGAATCCTGGTATTTCAGCGCTCCCATCTTCCTGAGCCGCTCGCTCATCCGCTCAGCGTAACAGTGCGCGCACCCCGGACTCACCTTCGTGCACCCCGTTACCGGGTTCCAGGTGCGATCCGTCCATTCGATTGCTGACTGCGCGCTCATGACTTATCGAATGTCCTCCGGATCCTTATCTCCGCGACTTCCGGTTTTCCGGCCATGTCTGTCAGGAGCTGTCCGACAAGCTTTACCGTCTGTTCCTTCCCGTGGCCCCTCACCGAGCGCTTGTTGCTGTACCACCCGCCCCGGCCCCGGAACCTGTACGAAACCACAAGATGCATGTCTTTTTTCTTCAAAGGCTTATCCCCCGGAGCTCTTCCCAGCTCCGCTCAAGTTCCTCTTCGGTCGCCGCCCTGGAGGCGCGCAGCATCGCGTCCTTGATTTCCGCGTGGGTCGCCGTCGCGCAGGACCCGCTCTCGGCGTAAGCGCTCAGAATCTTCTCCACCCGCCTGACTTCTCCCTGCAAAAGCTCCTTCACCGGGACATTGAAGATGTTTAGCTGCCCTGCTACCGATACGAACTCGAGGGGCTCCAGATCCTTGAGCACCCAGAGGTAACGTCCGCAAGCCCAGGGGGAACTGCTGTAACCCTTGTCTCTCGCCCGCTTGCTCTCGATGTGGACGCAGTCCGCAAGCCTGGCTCTTCCGATTATTCCGCCGAAGCGAAGCTCGCGGAAAAACTTCGTCCAGTCGACATCGACGCCCGCATACTCCGCCACGGACTGCAGAGCGCTGTTCTCCTCCCGCCTGTTGTTTCTCGCCTTCCCCGCGTGGATGAGCAGCGGCCCCCTGTAGGGGGTCCTCCAGAGGCGGTTCTCCACGTCCTTTCCCAGGCGGATTATCGCCGAGGCCCAGGGCTGTCTTACCGATAGAGCTTTCACTGGGTCGCCTCCGGGTGTTTGTTGTGCGGAAGGAGCCACGGATGGCTGTACGGAAGGAGCTGGGCGTCTCTTCTCATGTACAGGGGGTGTCTCGGGTGACCGTCTTTTGTAAGCCCGAGGGCCCAGAAGTAGCTATCGGGAAGCGCTTCTCTCAACCTCTTGCAAACCGCGTACGCCCTCCACTCAAGGCGCGTGTCAAGCGCGCCCCAGGCAAAGACGACCCTGTCGGACTCTCTCGCCCGATTGAGGATGTGCCGATCGTTTGCGGGTCCGACAATATCAAAAGAAGCATTATACTTGCGAAGCAGGCTGTCCGGGTCGGTTTCCCTGTACGCGAAAAGGTTGACCACGTAGAGGTGCTGGTATCCCCAGCGGGACGCGTAATCGACACAGCGGACGAGAGTGGGATCGTTCTGAAATTCATCTGCCGTCGAGGGGTTGAGCATGACGAAGCAGAGAGTTCTCTCCCCGGCCGCGGGATCGGCAAAAAGCGGGGACCGCAGATCCCGGTAGAGCTGATAGCGATAGACCCTCTCAGTCTTCAGGATGCCGTCGTCGGTAAAACAATCACCGAAAACCGTCTCTCTCAATCGAATTTCCTCTCTCGCTCCATGCGCCTCAGCGTGTCAAGCGGCGTTTCCCCCGGCTTCATGCTGTAGCCGCAACCGACGCACCCGCCTTTCCACGACCCGGCCTCCTCGCCGACTTCGCCGTCGAACTGCACGTTAATGGAATAACTGACGCGGGAAGGCCAGAGCCCCAGCCAGCTCAGAATATGACGGCCGCGGATCCAGCGTTCTTTTGAAATCGTAGCCGTCACGTTCTGCACGCCTCCGGATTTGAGCACGTAACGATAGGGGTAGGTCTCCGTTTTCTTCAGGGAATCTTCTTTTTCCACTTCAGAGGAAAAGTTCTCGAAGGATCTCCCATGGTTATTGTGCCAGTCACCGTCCTTGCCGAGATAGTCCCAAGCAAGGGTTATCGTGTGAAACGGCCAGTCCCACTGCTTTCTCCAGCTTCCCCAGCGAAGGATGATGCCGAACTCGCGGGACAGAGTGAAGCCCCATTGCGGCTCGTCGCCGAACAACCACTCGTTCTTCACAAGACCGATGGGGATGAAGAACTGGACGAGAACAAGCCCGACCCAGAGGAATCGTTGCGCGCCGTGAAAGGTTACTTTAAGTCCGGAATCTTTGCGCGGCCACGAAATCTCGAGCGTCTGACCGTCGCGGAGCCACCCCCGCCATAAGCCGCGTTCGCGTTCAAAACATGTATGAGTGAATAACATCGTTGGTCCTCCCGTCTATTGTGGATTTTCCATTAATTTCTCGAGCCAGGCGACGGCAACGGCCGCCACCTGAACAAGCTCCCTGCCCAGCTCTTCCCTGGACGTCACGGGAAACTTCGAGAAGTTGCTGTCGAGCAGCGCCTTGCCGACCTCGCCAACTTCCTCACCGAGAATCGCGAAGTTCTCGAATCCCAGCGGGTTTCTCTCGATGATGGAGCTCTCTCCGTGAATCGCGTCCTGGCGGCGCCGCTCGATCACTATGTCTCTGAATATCTCTCTCTGCAGTTCAGTTGCTTTCATTCTTCCTCCTCGCTGGAGCGGTCCCAGTCGCAGTGGACGGAGGAACCGTCTCTGCGGCATTCGTATACGTCGCTTCCAAATACGCAGACGCCGGTTTCGTCCGGATCCTCAAAGCAACCCGTGGCAAGGAGCATGACCGCAAGGATGAGCATGAGTGCCTTCATATGTCCACCCTCCTGAGCCTCTTCGTAAATTTCCGGGCGCTCCATTTCTGGTAATAGTTGTACTTACCGCCTCTTTTAAGATACTTCCGGTCGATCTCCTCAAGCAGCTCGAAGCGTCCGCAGCAGCCCGGCTTATCCCGCTCGCGCTCGTTCACGACAATGTCTCCGCTGCGGAACACCGCGGCATCGAGCCAGATCGTAACTGTCAGGTTCCTGCCGAGGAACTCCTGCTTAAGCGTCCTGAAGTCGTCTTCCTGGAGAGTGATAAGGCGGCGTTCACGGCCGCCCGAGTCAATCCTCGTTTCGGTTTTCATGGCATCCTCCTTATCGCGTCCAGGTATTTCCAGAGCGCGTATATCAGCGCTCCCAGAGTCAGCTTCAGCATCATTCTGATTCCTCCTCTTTTTCCGCTTTCCGCCCTTCCAGGTACTCGAAAAAGCCGTCCATCAGATCCCTCGTAGTCAGCTCGTAAAGCTCCGTCTCGCCCGCGCCGTCTTCGCCCGGGACCAGGGAAACATACAGCCCTCCCGGAGGCACCGAGATCATCAGCCTGAAAGCTCCATGTTCCGGGTGCTCCCCGGATGCGAGGTCCTCGTGCAGGGGCAGGAACTTCTCTTCATACGGTTTCCATTGCTTCATCGTTTCTCTCCTTATGCGGCGCTCCAGTCCGGAAGCGCCGGCCTTGCCTCTTCTTTCTTCGGCGGGAGTCCTCTTCTCTTCGCGCAGGGCTTGCAGAGATAGTTGTGGATGGCCAACCACGAGGGGTAAAAATCCTTTTGCCCCTTTTCCTCTCCGCATTCCCGGCACGTGGCAAAAAGGGGAAGATCCGCGTAAGACACTTTCTTTCTCGTGCTCGTGCTCTTCTTTTTGTTGTAGGCCCGGAGGCGGTCCGGGTTCTTTTTTCTCCACTCCTTCGAACACCTGTGCGAGCATATCTTGCAAAGTCTATTTGAAACTAGCAGGAGGCTCCGGTGAAAAGCGTCACGGGGTTTTAACTCCCCGCAGTCCCGGCATGGAATAAGGCGGCCGTACTTTCTCATTCTCCACCCCCCCCCCCCAGGATCTGACCACTTCTTCACGGGTGACCCGCGAAACCCGCACGATTTCCACCCGAGGGGGCACGACGTGGGTAGTGCCGATTCCGTCATCCAGGGATGTAACCAAGTCGTTGAAAATATCCCCGGCCTCTTCCGATTCATCAGCCCGGGCAATCAGCCTGGACTCGTCCGCAAGCTCCATCCTGATTTCGTACCAGGTCTCCGTTTTCCGTTTTTCCATCGCGCTACCCGTCTACCAGGACGAGGAACCCGTCCGCGGAGAAAAGCACCTCCGCGACAAACTCTTCGAGAGAAGCCTCTACCGTCTGGCTGTCCTGTATCGCGAGCTCAAGATCGTCGTAGGGCAGAGCCTCTTCCATTAACTCAGTCTGCGTAAAATCCAGGAGGCGTTTGTCCTGGTAGCAATCCGTGTCTTCAGCGTACGTCGCGGTTTCAACGTAAGATCTTCCTTCCGGGCCGATAATCCTGACTATCGACTTTCCGTCTTCTACCGGGTTCTCCGGCTTTAGCGATTGCGGCCATTCATAAGGCGCGCCGACTGGTCCTTCTTCGTCTTGGTTATTAACTACTGGCATATTTTCCTCCTTGTGCCGGGAGCGGGGACGGGACTCGAACCCGCGACCTCGGGCATATGGAACCCGCGAGCTGCCGCTGCTCCACCCCGCACACGTATTTTGTCAATCATCTTCGTTCTCCAGAAGCACCTTCCGGACGAAGCTTTCCGAGACCTGCAGCCTGAGCGAAAGCTCCCTGGGCGACTTCCCCGTGAATTTCTTCACGTACTCGCGCTGCGCCCGTCGGATCGGGGAGGCGGAAACGTATATCCGGTGTCCGGGGATACGCTCGAGCAGCGCAAGCACCGCCTCCTCGCCGCAGACCGAGAGCACGAGGCGCAGGTCGTCCGTAAGGCCTTCCTTCCAGTCCACCTCTTTCATCCAGTCGAGTTTCTTCATGTTCCGGTTCCCTCCGGGGGGGGGGGCAGGCAAAATCACCCCTGCACTTCCTTGTCCTTCACAACCGAGAAAACCACTCTCGGCGATGCGGGCTTCGACGAAATGAGGCTCTGCACGTCCGGCTTGTTCTCGGCATAATCGAGAAACTTCTTCGTCGGCTTATAAGCGTCGGTGTGCGAAATCAGCACGTCGAACGTGGACTTGAGTTCCTCCCGCAGAGCCTCGACGTCCCCGGGGGCGATGAAGAGCGATTTGCCGAACACGACCTTGCACTCCGTGCCGTCCTTTATGAAAGTGATCGTCTCGGCATCCTCCGGGATGTGCGTTCTCGCCTTGTCGAGAATCTCCTTCTTGAGCTTGTTGAGCTCCGCGGAGATCTTCTTCGAATCAACGTCGAGCTCGTGAGCCTTCTTTATCTGCTTGGCCAAGGTCAGATCCCGGATCGGTTCCTCGCTCCGGCCAAGCTTTACTGTTACTTCGCTGTTCACAACAGCACCTCCTTAAAATGGAATTACGATTATGTCCCGGCAGTTCTCCTGCAGATTGAGCATGAATCCCCGCCCGGCATAATCGTCCAAACTTGCTTGATACACGCTCATCAGACCCTTCATCCTATTGCACCGACATAATCTCATCGTACGGGATATCCCCGTCCTCCCAGAGATCGTACGTCTTAACCGCCTCGAGAAGGTCGTCCAGGGAGATGACGTCCTCGGCAGCGGGAACCTTCACCTCTCCCTCGCAGACCGCCGCGGTTTCCCCGCCCGGCATGACCAGCTCGACGCGGACGACGTAAGTCTTGTCGCCGCCGTGATTTCCGTTGTCGCTCATACTTTCTCCTTGTTACGAAAGCTCTTGAGATCCAGCCAGGCCCCGGTCATGCCCAGGAGGTCTCCCTTTTTGAGAGCCGCCTCCGCCTTTCTGGTTTCCTCAGTGTTTTCAGGCAGAAGCTTCTTGCAGAGGCGTATCTCCCGCCTAAGCTCGGCCTCGGCTCTCTGCTCCAGAGTTCTCCCGTCGTCGCTCATCTGTCCACCTTCGCCTCTTGACGTTTCTGTTTCTGCATCGCCTCGAGGGTATGGATGATCTTCGAGGGCATCTCGTGCGTCACGAACGTGATGTCGGACACGCCGAAGCGCTTCTCGAGGAAAGCTCCCAGGGCCTTCCTTCTTCCCGCCGCCGTGGGGGCCCGGGACACGTCGGCCCACATGGCCTCGATCTTCCTGAGCTGCTTCGGGGTAGCCATCCCCGGACGGCGGACATACTTCCTCCGGCGCCGTCCGCCCGTGTCTATTCCCACCCCCTTCGCCGTCGCCTCCATGTCCCGGATGAACCGGGCGGCCTGCGACCGCGTGAGCTTCTTGCAGGTCCTGACTCCAAAATCCCCGTCCATGCGCGCCCGGTAATCCTCGTCCGAGATTCCCATGCGGTTAACCAGGGCGTGAATCCTCTTTACCTGTCCCGGCTCTATAGGCGTTCGTCTTCCCATTTTCAGTCTCCTATGTCTCCTTGACGGGAAAGAGAATCTTCCCCACCTGAAACAACATGTAAGGGCACTGCTCGTTTGCGAGGTCGGCCACCCGTGCGGCTTCCTCCGCCCGCTCCTCGGGGAACAGGACCGGAAACCCGGTACCGGAGAACAGAACGTGATCGTTCGGGTACCCCGTCACGAACCACTGCTTCTTGTGGACGCTGCCAAGATTGGCCGCCACGAAAAAGTGCAGTTCGTAGTTAATCGAGCGTCTGCTCATCGCTTACCTCCTCGCATGTGGGGCATACGCACTCAACCCTCTTGATCAGAACGATGTCGTCCCCGGCTTCGGCGGTGACGATGTAGTAACCCGTCAGGTCCACGCATTCCGGCGGGCATTCTTCCCTCTCGGCCCACAGGGCGGACCCGCAGGAACAGCGAAACGCACAGTATCGTTCTCGTGATTCCGTTCATTCGCTCCTCCTCAGAAAAGCAGGGTTTTGGCCGTCTCTTCAACCAGTTCCCCGTCTATCGCCGTCTCGTTTATCCTGGCAACCCGCACGCACCTGCGAATCAGCTTCGAGAGCGTCCTCGTGTTGCCCTCCGACGCCCGGTGAAAATCCTTGTACACCCCGTTCGCCGAGGTGACCGCGGAGCCGACTATCGCCTTGCTGTCAACGGGGGATAGCTTCTCCAGGCGGGCGTACACGCCGACCCGGCTGTAGAGCTGCGCGTACTGCCCGCGGCTCCCCCTCAGGTTGTGTATCAGGCGGGGCATCCCGACGAGCAGCATTCCCACGCCCGCCTTGTCGTGCACCCGGCGAAGCAGCTCAAGCGCCTTGTGAGGGAGATACTCCGCCTCGTCGACCACTATGAGGCGCCCCGATCCCTGGAGCCGCTTGATGATGCCCGCGGCCATCTCGGACAGCTGCCCCCGGTGCTCTATCCCTACTTCCCGGCAGAGCTCCTTGAACAGCCAGAGCGCGCTGTAGCCGAAATCGACCTCGATGAACACCGCGTCGGGGTTAAGCTCCGCGTAGCGCTGGAGCGCGTAGGTCTTCCCGACCCCCGCCTCTCCCACTATCACACCGACCTCGCAGTCGGTATGCACCATGTCCGCTATCTCGTGGATCTTCTTCGAGACGCTCGTGTGCACGTACTCGAGGTCGACCCTCGCCGCCTTCTTCTCGCGGTGCCGCCTGACGAAAGCCTCGAGCGCCCGCTCCATCTTATCGTTCCGCCCCTTGTAATTCCCGGAGAGAAACGTGCTCACGGCCGCGGCGCTTATCCCGCAGGCCCGAGCCACGGCCGACATCGAAAAGCCCTCGGCCTCGACAATCTTCCTTACCTCTTCACGTACTTTCATTTCTTTGCTCCTCCTCAAAGAGTTTTCTTTCTGCTTCTTCCCTTTCCCGGTCGGCCTCGGACTGGTAGATCTTCCGGGGCCGGGACCGCCGCGGCGGAGCGACCGCCGAATAGTCCGCCCTGCCGTCGAGGGCCGACTGCCGCTCCTTCTCCAGGACGGCCTCCGTCAAGGGTATTTCTTTCACTTCCGGTACGCGGCCGCCCCCGCCCGGGGAGTACCCCGTAAGCAGGGCGTTCCCGGCCGCCATGTTCGCAACCTTCTCAAGCGGCGGGATCTCCCGGACGTCGCTCGCGTACGCCTTGGCGACCCGCCGGGCGGTCCTCTTGTCAGCCATCGCCGCGGCAAGCGCATCCTTCTCCTCGTCCGTAACCGCTATCGCGGGCACGCCCGAGACCCTGTAGCCCTTTCCCAGGTACTCGTCGTTTCCGGCGTCGAACGCCCAGGCCGCCTCCATGTCGGAAGGGTCCCTCCGCAGGTACACCCGCCGCCCCTTCTGACCCAGCATCCACTCCGCGAAATACGTCTCCCTGCTGCGGGAATCCTTTACGCCGTTGCGGCCGATCGCCCGGGATCCCGAAACCCTCATGCAGAGGATCACGAGCGCCTCGGGGGACACGAACTCGTTCCGCGCCTCCCGCTCCCAGAGCTCGTCCGGGCACAGACCCCTCAGGGCCTTCCCCCGGGACGGCGCCCCGTTAAGATTGTGGAAGATGTGCGCCGACAGCAGCTCTCCGAACTCCGGAGCCCCGAGAATCTTCCCTCTCCGTATCTCGCCCGCCAGCGCCTCCGGGCGCTCCTTAGAATGCCCGCCCCGGTAGCCCGGCATGTGCTTTGAGAACGTCTCCTTCTGCCTGAGAAAATCCCGCTCGATGTTCTTCGCCTGGGCGTTGTAGGGCAATGCGAAGTGCACGCTTATGTCCAGCACCGCGCAGACGGACCTGACGGCCCTCTCGTCCACCCTGAGCTTCCCTGATTTCGTGCGCCCGCCCGCGAAGTCCCTCGCCCTGTAATCCTTGCCGTTGTCGATGTAGATGTGCTTCGGGATCCCGAAGTCCCGGCAAGCGTAGTAGAAGCTCTGGAAAACGTGGTCGGCATTGGGCGGCTCCCGGTGGATGAGCCAGCCGAGCCACTTCCCGCTTTTCATGTCGCGCCACGCCGTTATCCAGGGAAAATGCGGCTTGCCGTCCTCGTCCGCGACGGCCACGTCCACCTGGGCGTGGTCGCTTACCCACACCTCCCCGCAGACGATGTTCGAGTAATCCCTCTCTATGTACTGCCCGTACCTCCGGTTCCACGCCCCCTCGCCGTGACGCGCCAGGTAGATGGAGTCGGCGGGCATCCTCAGCCTCAGCTGGTAAACGAATGTCGAGGGCGCGGGAAACTCTTCTTCCCCGCTGAAGCGCCCGCGCGTGGTCACCCAGCACGAGTACGCGCTCGGAGCCCCTTCCTTGAGGTACAGCGAACGGAAATACTCAAGCCATTCGTCCCGGACGATCGTGCGCCCGGCGTTGCGGCCGCGGCGCGAGGCAAGCCCCGCAATCCCTTTTTCAGCGTAGTTTTTCTTTGCCAGGCGAAGGCTCCGGGCGCTCATCACGAGCTCCGGGTTCTCCGAGTTCCAGCGGGACAGAACTGCCTCCGTATCCGCGCGGCTCATCCCCCCGGTCTCCTTCACCAGGGGAAGATACTTGTCCACCTGCCTGCGCGCCCAGTCGGGCAGCTGCCCGTACGCATGGATCTCTTCGGGGGAATACCCCGGGGAATGTGAGCCTTCATTCCCCGGGGAAAGGTCCGGCAGCCGGCGTTCCCGGTCAGGAGGCTTGGAGAGTGAGGTTTTCTCGCCGGCTGCCGGAGGGGTGGTCTGGATTTCCAAAGAGGGAGGCGACTGGCCCCGGCCGACGCCTGGCCGGTTGTCCCCGTCCCGGGAAGCTTGCGCCCCTCCCTCTGATTCGATTGATTCAATGTCCTTGCCGGGGCGGGGCGCGGAAGCCGGAAAATGGAGAAGTTGGGTTGACTCCCCTTCCGCCCGGGCAGGCGGAAGCTCCCCGGTCCCGGACAAAGACAGCGAGCCGGAACGCTCGCAAAACCTGAGTTCATAGTATTTTTTCCTGACGTGCCCGGGGATCGCGGGATCCTCGATGCTGACGTAGGGCCGGCCCTGCGGGGTCGGAGCGCTTTTGTTCGACCACTGCAATCCCATCCCTGTCGCCTGTTCCCTGTTCAGCATAACAACCTTCAATGCTCCTCTCTGCACTCCCTTCTTGACCGCCTGGTATTGCCGGCCCCACAGCTCCGCCAGTTCAGATAGCGAGAGGAGGTCTTTCATGTCTCTACGACCTCCCACTTCCCCTCTATGTTTTTTTCGATGTTCCCGCAGACACAGGCGAAGTCGCTGTGCAGCACCTTGTCTCGCGCCTTGCTGGCATTCGTCCTTGTCGAGAAATAGCGATACTTCTCAACCCCTTCTACCCATTGCTTAAACCGGAAGGGTCTCTTCACACCCACACCTCGATCAACACCCAGTCCCGCTGAGTATCCTCTTCATGAAACTCGAACGTGAACTCGGAATCGCCGTATTCGGTCACCAGTTGCAATGCGTCTTTCTTGGTGATCGGGACCAGGTAATCATCAGTGGCGGCCACCCGCACGTACAGGCCGGTTTCGCGCAGCGCCCCGATGTATGCGAGCGCCTCCCGCTTTTTCATCATCTTTTCCATCATTCTTGACCGTCTTCTTCCTGTATCTGCCTTGTTACCGCTTCTATTGCTTCTCTTTCCTGGCCTAGCTGAATGAGGGCCCTTCGCAATTCCGCCGCATGGCGCTGGTCAACGACTTTTATCAAGGACTCGACCGCCGCCTTCAAGTTGTTGTTACGAAGCTGGGGCATCTGTCGCAGTACTTCCCTTGCGGCCACGCTCCTCATACTTCTTCTTGCCTCCGCGGCTCTGTCGGCGGCCCTTTCGTACTCGGCCTCTGCCATGCTAAGCGTTACTTCTGTCACGTGTCGTACCTCCGATACCTACGGTCGAGGATCCCTAGGGTCGGACGCCCCTGGTTAGCGAAATCCGGGAACCGCCTTTGGAGATCCCAGAGCTTACGTAAGTCGTTTCCTAAGAGCGAAAGGCAACCCATAACATAAAGCCAGTTAACCATCACGCCTTCCCCTCCAGGACCGCGGCTGCTTGTCGCTGCTTTTTCACGCATCTTTCACAACGCCCGGATTCCTCGTATTTCTCCAGATTTTCCAAGGGGAAATCTTCTCGTTGTCGCATTTCCGCACATCCCCTGCAAAACACACGGGCGGGAAAATCCTCATAGACTAAATTCGGCATCAACCAACTCCTAAAAACCCGAGGGCTACGCACTCCTCGGTGAACAGCTCCTCGAACTGTCTTTCCCACGCCGAGTAGGTGAATCCCCACACCCGGATGAAGTGAGCTTTTTGTCGGCACTCCTCGAGAAGGAGGCCGTATTTTTTATGCCAGCTTTTTTGCGTCCAGATCATTGAAGAACCAAGCTCCCATTTTCGTAAACCGACCACTCGTAAAATTCTGTGTGTGTCCTCAAGAATCCGGCGTCCCAAAAACTCACGAACACCTGTTTCATGCCCGGCGGATTTTCTTCCCACTTACAAGTGAAAGTGATATCCATCAATGCGTTACCTCGGGGCACATGATTTCGCAGGACTCGGAGCAGAACAGCGGGTTTTCCCACTTTCCGGGTTTTTTTTGGTAGGCGCCCCCGCAATTCCGACATGCGAAATTCCCGCGCCCACTTCCCACTCTTCCTTGTGCGCCGGTGACTCCGATCCTCCACGCGTCCGCGAGAGAATAAGCCCCCATCCTGTCAACGCCGGTTTTGAGCATCCGCTCTCGCATTCTCTCTTTCGCCTTGCAGTCGGGGCATCGCCTCTGCCCGTGAGTCGTCGAGGCCGGGCAATACACGCACTGGAATCGGGCCTTCCTTTTCTCTGCTTCTGCTCTGCTAGGCATCATTCGGGAAGATGGAGTGCTGGGCAAAGAGTTGCTCCCAGCTGTTTCAGTCCTCTCATCGCGGCTTTTATTCTCTTCTCTTCGCCTTCGGCGGACGGAACAAATCGCTCAGCGTTTTCTGCGTAGTTGGTCAGAACCCGCTTGCCGCTGCGGTAGCTGACGTACAGGACGCCGGTTCCCCCAGCTTCATCCAACTTCGGGAGTTCAATCACGTACTTCATTTAAGCCCCCCTCAATACCCTCTTCAAAACCGTTTAAGGGAGTGTTATAATCCTCTGAGTGGGTTGAAGGAATGGAGAAGCTTCTTTCCGCGCCGCTGTGATGGCGCCAGTTCGTCTCGTCGATCGCACACCGCGCGACGACTACCAGAGACAGCAGCCAGACGGTCACAACGCAGGCGATCATTACCAGTTTTGTGTCTTTATTCTTCTCCATTTTCCCTTTTCCACGGAAAAGAATACCATGTATATATGGAAAAACAAGGGGAGTTTTTTGTGTAACAAAGAATTATGGTAGGAACTCGGATAAGAAGTTTTAGAAAAAGCAAGAAATTAACCCTCGCACAGTTGTCTACCGAGATCGGGATTTCACTAAACAGCTTGGCTAGCATCGAGACGGGAAAGACGAAGCCATCCTCGGACACACTTGAATCCCTAGTTAGAAATACGGATATAAACCCCGACTGGCTGATAGCAGGAAGGGGGGGAATGCTGGAGAGCGATATTCAGAATACGGTTGCCGTCGAGGTGCTGACGTTGGCCGGGCTCGGCGATCTCTACGACCTGCAGAACCATGCGCCGATTGAGGTAGCTCAGCTGAACAAGGATCTCGTGATCAACGTCGGCCGCAAAACCAGGACGGCCGTACGCTGCGAGGGAGACAGCATGTATCCGACAATACTGTCCGGGGCCTTGGTCGGGATTGATTTCAACGACCGGGATCCCGTTGACAACGGCATATTCCTGCTTCACTTTCGAGACCTGGGGCTTACGATCAAGAGGCTGAGGTTCAAAACGGACGGCTGCCTCATCGTGGCCGACAACCCGGCAATAGCGGATGAGTTTATATCGAAGGACAGTCTTGAGGATGGGTTAATCGTCGGGCGGGTGCGGTGGATTCACAACGAGGTTTGAGGTATCTTAAAAGCATGAGCTCGGACACATCGGTTTACCAGGCGCCCACGACGAGGGATACTCCTCCAGCCTTTTTCCAGGCTCCGGAGGATGAGTACGTGCGGAGTTTCTTTATTGCCCACCACGACAGTGTCTACGGTTACCGCCTCAGAAAAGAGGCCTTAGAGCGTTGCTCGAGTCAACCAGTCCCCTTAAACATCTGGCTTGTTTCCACGGAGACCTAGACGGCGAGAACTGGGAGAGAAATTTTTATAAGTTTTTTTTCAGGCCCGGGGGGCTATATACAGAATTCCCAGAAATTAAGTAACTTACTTAAATTGACTGCGTGTAGCGGATGTCCCCCGAAAATAACTGTCCCCCGGAAAGGTGTTGTGCAACTCCTTGGTATTCCTTGACTAGCGGCGAATGTCCCCCGGAAATAACTGTCCCCCGGAAATGTCCCCCGAAAACAAAAGTAGCGATTCTATGACGCTCGTGTTATTTTCGCGTAACGTCCTTTAATTGCTGTATTTTTTTGGGTTTTTTCCTCTGATTCTCGGGCAATTTGATGTTGCGAGCGTCATAAAATCGCCAAAATCGCTATATAATCGCTACTCGCTTCTTCGGCCTCGGTCAGCGAGTTTTCGCGGGGAATATGCAAGAATGACAGGGGATTACGCGAGGGGGAGCTTGGGCAAAGTCATATTGCGAATTTGGCAAAAATGGCTCTTGCGCCGCGTGCACGCCTCCGGCCAGGGCTAGGTCCACCTCGCCCCGCTGCAGCCCCACGACGGCCTGATGCACCGCGGCCAGTGCCGAGGCGCAGGCCATGTCGATGGCCATTGCCGGGCCCTCAAGACCCAGCGCGGACGCGACCCGCCCGGCGGTGACGCTGGCCATCAGGCCGAGGAAAGTGTCAGCCTTGCCGCTGGCTTCAATCACGTGCTGGTATTCGCTGTGGCTGACTCCGGCATACACTCCGGTGCGGCTGCCCCGCAGGCTGTCGGGAGCGATTCCGGCGTCTTCGATAGCCTCCCAGCTCGTCTCGAGCATCATTCTCTGCCGCGGGTCCATCATCCGCGCTTCTATCGGTGCGATGCGGAAAAAGCGCGAGTCGAACCACTCGATGCCCTCAACAAACGCGCCGCGCAGGGGCGTGTCGCTCCCGGAACTCGGGTCTCCGAAGGCGTTCCTCCGCGAATCGCCGCCCTGGCGTCCGTCGGTCACCGCGTCGGTGCCCGATTCGAGGAGATGCCAGTATTCCGAGAGGTTTTTCGCGCCCGGGAAGCGGCACGCCATGCCGACTATCGCTATGTCGTCATCCTCCGTGGCGACGGACGGGCGCGGCGGTGGCGGGGCCGTCCCGGGCGTCGGAGCCGTCCCGCCGTCCCCGCCCAGCTGACCGAGCTCACCCGCCAGATAGCTGGCCAGGGCCGTGATGTCGGGGTAGTCGAAGACGGCCGTGTTGGAGACGACATACTCTCCCGCGAATGCCCGGTTGAGGCGGTTTCTGAGTTCCACCGCCATCAGTGAGTCCATGCCCAGATCGAAGAACCCCACCGTCGGCGTCGGCGCCGACGGCAGCCGCAGAACCGCCTGCACTTCCCCCTGCAGGAATGACACCAGCAAACCCTCGCGTTCCTCCGCGGCCGTCTTCCGCACCCCGGACATCAGGTCGTCTGGCTGAGCGGGCGAGTCGGCGTCGGTCCCGGTACCGGCGGACAGCAGGTCTTCCAGCAGGGAGGGGCGGTCTTCGACGGCCTCCTCGAAAACTTCCCAGTCCATGGACATCACCACGGAATTCGTCACGTCCCGGCGCACCAGCCTGTCAAGCGCCCTGATACCCTGCTGCGGCGTGAACCAGCGGCCGCCGAGCGCCGCCCGCTGCCGTTCAATCCGGTCTCGCTGCTCCGCCGCTTCGCCGATCTCCGACCACGCCCCCCAGGCAATGGCCTGTCCCGGAAGCCCCACCGCCCGCCTGTGGGCGGCAAGCTGGTCCAGGAACGCGTTGGCCGCGGCGTGGTTTGCCTGTCCCGGATTGCCCATGACGCCGACCCGGCTCGAAAAGAGGATGAACAGATCCAGGTCGCGGTCCGCCGTCGCGCGGTGCAGGTGCCAGGCGCCCAGCACCTTCGGCCACAGCACCTGCTCGAAACTCTCCCAGCTCTGGTTCGACAGCGAAGCGTCCGACAGCACTCCCACGCTGTGAATCACTCCGCCGAGCGGCGGCAGTTCCCGGTCCATCCGCCCCAGCATTTCGTCCACGGCGGCGGCATCCGTCACATCCGCCAGTTCCACCCTCACCGCGGACCCGCGTCCGCGCAGCGAGTCGATCTCTTTTTCAACTTCGGGATCAGGCGGCCGCCGTCCGTTCAGCACGATCGTCCCCGCGCCGTGGTCCGCCAGCCAGCCAGCCACGGCGCACCCGATGCCGCCCAGGCCGCCGGTCACCAGGTAGGTCCGGTCCTGCCGCAGCCGTCCCGTCTCAAGCGGCGAATTCGTAAGAACGATCTTGCCTATGTGCCGGGCCGACCGCATGAATCTCAACGCGGCCCCCGCCTCGGCCAGGGGCCAGCTGCTGTGGACAAGCGGTTTCAGTTCTCCCGTCGCAACGCGCTCCACAACTTCCCCAAGAACCCTTCCGACGCAGGCCGGCTCAGTCTCCTTAAGAACGTCCAGCTCCAGGATGGAGTAGGCGACGTCGGGACGGACTGCCGCCATCTCCTCTTCGCTCAGGATGTCCCGCCTGGCCAGTTCCACGAATCGGCCGCCCCGTGCCAGACATGACAGGCTCGCATCGATGAATCCCTCTCCCGTCAGGCTGTTGAGCACCACGTCGACTCCCGCGCCGCCCGTGGCCTCGAGGATCTCTTCCCCGAACTTTGTCGTGCGGCTGTCGAACACATGCTCCACGCCGATGGAGCGCAGATAAGGCCGCTTCAGCGCGCTTGCCGTGGCATACACCTCGGCGCCCGCGGCATGCGCCAGCTGGATGGCCGCGAGTCCCACGCCGCCTGCGCCCGCGTGAATCAGCACCCGTTCGCCGGCGTTCAGCCCCGAGAGCTCGTACGAAAACGCGGCCGAGACGAACACGTTCGGCACCGTGGCGAGATCTGTCGCCGGGATTCCCGGCGGCGCGGGCGCCACCAGTTCCTCCCGTATGATCATTTCAGACGCGAACGCGCCGCCGAACCCCAGTCCGACCACGTGGTCGCCGACCGAGACGGTCTGTACCTCGGAACCCACCTCGAGCACATGGCCGCACATCTCCTTGCCCAGGTTTCCCTTTTCGATGAAGCCGAGCGAACGAAACACGTCCCAGAAGTTAAGCCCGGCGGCCTCGACCGCGACGCGCACTTCCTTCGGCTCCAGGGAACGCTCCGGCAGCGGCCTGACGCAGGGCTTGTCGAATGTGCCGTCGGGGTCCGGAGCCAGCACCCAGGCCGACTGCTCCGGCAATGTCAGTCGCTCCGTGCCGGTCCCCGCCCGGACCAGGCGGGCCGCCATGCGTCGGCCGTAGCGATGTGCGATGTGATTCTCGCGGTCGGGATACAGCAGTTCGTCCGGGAGTCCGGGCGACCGCGTTTCCGCGGGGTCGAGGTCAATCATTCTCGGCTTCAGATGCGCCGCTTCGCGGGCCACCACCTTCCCGAAACCCCACAGTGCCGCGCCGGCAAGTTCCCCGCCAAGCTCCTTCTCAAGCACCTGCGCGCCCCGCGTGAGAAACCACACTCCGTTTGAGGGCGCCGCGTCGGAGTCAATCAGCCCCTGCGTCAGCGCCAGCGCGCTCGCCACCGCCCGCCTCGTGTCCTCAGCCATCTCTCCGGTCGTCGCGTCCGGGCCGTGGCCGCCGAGCGCCACCAGGTGCACGACGCCGCTCAGGGGCGCATCCCCCGGCAGGCTCTCAAGCAGCGACTGCCACGACTCGCGCCGCTCCATTTCCACCGCTCGGCGGACAATGCCGGAGCCGTCCGCTTCCGGGCGCCCGTTCTCAGGGAGCTTATGGTCCGCCAGCACGACCGTCTGGTTGCGCGCGGCCAGCTCCGCCGCCAGCTCCCCGGCCGCGCCGCCGCTGTCCGCCGCCAGAACCCAGATACCCGGTCTTTCGGTCACCTCGGCCGGACCCCGCGCCACGATCACGCCCTTGTCCGGCATCCCGGTCGAGTCGGACTCTTCCACCCCCAGCACTTCTATTTCCCCGAAACCCACGTCAGCGAGTACGCGGCGCCACACGGCGGGACCCATCAGGGCGTGCCGCGGCCGGTAGGCGTCGGCGAACCGCCACCAGCCGTCAAGCGGCCCGAAAGTCAGGTCCATCCAGCCCATGCCCCTCAGGTTCTCGAGCGCGACCATCTGTCCTGACGGCGTGAGAAGCCGCAGGCAGTGCGCAAGCGTCTCATCCAGGTATCGCGTGGCATGCAGCACGTTGGACGCGATCACCAGGTCATAACCGTGGGAGTCGAATCCCTGTTCCGCCGGATCCTTCTCGATATCCAGCATGCGGTAATCCATCGACGCCTCCTCGCCTCCGAAACGCGCCTCCGCTTCCGCAAAGAAGCCCGCCGAGATATCCGTGTACATGTAGTCAAAGCGTCCTTCCGGGAGTTCCGGCAGGATGGCCGCGGTCGCCGAGCCCGTGCCCGCCCCGACTTCAATCACCCTGAGGCGCCGGCCGTCGGGCAGCTCCGCCACGAGGGTCTGAACCGTTTCCCGCAGCAGCCGGTTCGCCGCGCGCGCCACCGGAGCTTTCCGATACAGATCGCCCGGGGTCGGGTCTCCGCTGCTGAACAGGACCGTCAGCGGGTCCGCCCGGCCCAGCAGGATGTCCGCCAGGGCGTCGCCGGACCGTCGAAAAAGCCCGATCTCGGTCAGGCCGTGGGGATACAGCTCAGCCATCCGGGCGGCGAACTCCCCGGTGTCAGGCGGCATTTCATCCGGCAGGGGATCCCCGGGTCCGATTCTCACGACGAAGCCGCCGTCTGTCTCCTCAAGCACCCCGGACCTGGCCAGCATCTCGAGCATCCGGCGGAACAGGCGCCTGTGCTCCTCCACGACATTCAGGCGCCGCCGCAGGTCCTCTGAATCCACGGCCGCGCCCGCCTCGCGTTCCCACCCCAGCTTCTCCAGGGTCTCGAGCGCGCAGGACCGGGACCAGCGCTCCAGGTCGGTCAGGAGGGCGTTTCTGTCTTTGGGCGAGACTCCTTCGTCGGCCAGATAATCCGAGAGCAGCCCCGAGCGCGCCGCGATCGCTGCCGGAGACGCGAGGAAATCCGCGGGCAGCATTCCGGGTGTGAGAGCCTTTTCGCGCCACACGACCTCATACAGCAGTTCGTTCACCCCTTCGCCCGCGGAGAGCAGCGCCGCCCGCGTCGCGCGTTTCACCATGTATCCGCTCAGCCCGCCAAGCGGAACCCCCTCGGGATCGCAGATGCGCAGTTCTCCGTTCCAGATCTCAGGCGGCTCGTCCCGCTCCGCTTCCGTCCCCTGAGAAACCTCGCTCATGCGCACGTGACAGAACAGGCGGTCCGGCAGCCGGTCCGCCAGCCACAGCCGCTCCCAGCCGAACGGCAGATAGGTGGTTTCCTCCTCTATCCCGCCCGGGTTGCGCGCCGCGGCCACAACCTGGAAGCAGCCGTCAAGCAGGAGCGGATGAACGTCCAGCTCGTTGCGGCCGAGGGCTTCGGGGAAGGAAATCTCGCCTAACGCCTCGCCCGGCCCGGACCAGACCCTCCCGAGCGTACGGAAGAACGGGCCGAGACTGATCCCCGTAGCGGCCCGGGCGCGGTAGTAGCCTGCCGCGTCCGTTGGCGACAGGGAGGCCTTGAGGCTTTCGAGATCGACGCGCCCGCCAGCTTCCGGAATCGGGACGCCCGGCGACACGTGGCCTTCCACGTGCGCCGTCCAGTCCTCTCCGCTCCCCTTGCTGAATATCTGGACACGACGTGAATTCGCCCGCTCGGAAGAATCAATGACAACCTGCACCCTCCGTCCCTCGTCGCCGGCACCGTCCTCTCGACCCTCCTCCGGGAAAACCAGCGCGTTCAGCAGCTGCATGTCCTCCACAGACACCGCGCCGTTTCCTTCCGCGAGGGACGCCGACGCCGCCATGGCGCCGTAGAGAGCGCCCGGAGCTATAACCCGGCCGAACACCCGGTGGTCGTCCAGCCACTCCGGATCCGACCGGAACACTTCCGTCTCGAATATGACCTCGCCCGTGGCGGATTCGTGCCGGGTTCCCAGCAGGGGGTGGCCTGAGCCCGAGCGTTGCTGTCTCTTCGAGTCAAGCCAGTGGCGTTCGCGCTGGAACGGGTAGCTCGGCAGCGAGATGCGGCGGCGCGCCTCCCCCGCGAAGAGCCCTTCGAAACGAACCGGGAGCCCCGCCTCGTACGCTTCCGCGACCGCCCGCGTGAAACCGGCGCCGTCTGTGGACGCCGGGGGTTCGCCGGACGGCGGCCGCAGGCTCGACAGCGTCGCGGGCGCCTGTGTCTTTGCCGAGTCCGGCCAGGCCGAGCGAGTCATCGCGGCCAGGACCGGTCTCGGCCCTATTTCCACCACCAGGTCCACCCCTAGTTCCGCCAGCGTCCGGACGCCGCTGGCGAACGCCACCTTCTCGCGGGCATGCCGCCTCCAGTAGGTTCCGTCAAGCGCCCGGCCGGGATCCACCACCCGGCCGGTCAGGTTGCTTACCACGGTGAGGGAGGGCGGCTCGACCGCCGCGCCGTCCAGGGAAGCTTCCAGCATGTCCAGGGCCGGCTCCACCAGGGCGCTGTGGAACGCGCGGGCCGTGTTAAGCCGTCTTACCCGGACTCCCTCCGATTCGAAACGCTTCGAGATGGCTTCAATCTCCGCGACCGGGCCGCTCACCACCTGGTGAGAGCCGTTGTCCGCCGAGACGCTGAGCCCGACACCGGCCGACGATTCGTTAAGTTTCCCGACCGCCGACGCCACTTGTGCCGGGGCGGCGAAAACCGCCGCCATCGCGCCCGGTTCGGTTTCAGACAGCAGGGTGCCCCGCGCCGCGGCAAACCGCATTCCGTCCTCCAGGCTGAACACTCCCGCCGCCTGCGCCGCCGCGATTTCCCCGACGCTGTGCCCCAGCACCACGGCGGGATGAACCCCCACGCTCGACCAGAGCGCCGTGAGCGCGCACTCAAGCGCGTAGAGGGCCGGCTGCTCCCACGCCGTATCGCTCAGATCGCCTTCGCCGCCGCGCCCGAACATCACGTCAAGCAGCGAGGTGCCCCTTTCCGTCCGGAACACCTCCTCGCAGCGGTCGAGAACCGCCCGCGCCACCGGCTCGCTCTCGTAGAGCGCCTTTCCCATGCCGGCCCACTGGCTTCCCTGCCCGGTATAGACGAACGCCACCTTCGCCGCCGTCCGCGGCCCCGGACCCTTGTCCGCGTTCCCAAGCGCCTCAAGCCCCTCCCGCAGCGACGCGGCATCCCGGAACACCACGCCCGCGCGGTGGTCAAAATGGCTTCTCCCCGCGCCCGCGGTCCACGCCATGTCCGAGAGCAGCGGCTCCGCGGAGGAGCTCTGGGAAGCGAGATCCTCCGGATGCCCGTCAAGCCACGAGAGGTAGCGCTCCGCGAGTTCCCGGAGCGCGTCCGCCGATTTGCCGGACAGCGGCAGCAGACGGGTCCCGCGCCTCCTTAACCCCTGCTCCGGCGGCGCCGGACTCTCCGCTGTCTCCGGCAGAGAAACCGCCACCGCCCGGGCCGGGCCCGCGGGCTCGCGCTTTCCGTAGGGAGACCCCCCCCCCGGTGCGGCGTATTCCTCCATCACTATGTGGGCGTTCGTCCCGGATATACCGAAGGAATTCACTCCCGCCAGCCGCGGCCGTCCGCCGCGTTGGGGCAGGTCCATCATGGACGAAGTGACCTTCAGGGGCAGCCGGTCCCAGTCAAGGCCGGGGTTGGGAACCCGGAAATGCAGGTGCTTGGGAATCACGCCGCGCTGCAGCACCAGCGCCGCCTTGATCAGGCCGGCGATCCCGGCGGCCGACTCGAGGTGGCCGATATTGGTCTTCACGGAACCGATCAGAAGAGGGCGGTCGGCCCTGCGTCCCCTGCCGTAGACGGCGGAGACGGCGTCGATCTCAATCGGGTCGCCTACGGCCGTTCCGGTCCCGTGCGCCTCGATGTAATCCACGTCCGAAGCGGCAACTCCGGCGTGGGACAGCGCCGCTTCCATCACCTGCTCCAGCGCGGGGACGTGCGGCACGGTCAGCCCGGTGCCGGGCCCGCCGTTATTCACCGCCGAGCCCCGGATCACTCCCCAGATCCGGTCGCCGTCCTCCTCGGCCTCGCTCAGCCGCTTAAGGATGACGACGCCGCAGCCCTCGCCGCGCACGTAACCGTTCGCGGACGCGTCAAACGTCTTGCACTGCCCGTCCGGAGACAGCATCATCGCGTCCGCGCGGAGTTCGAATATGCGGCTGTTCAGGATGGCCTGCACTCCGCCCGCGATGGCCAGATCCGCCCTGCCCTGCTGCAGGTCCGCCACCGCGTCATGGACCGACACCATGGACGACGCGCACGCGGCGTCCACCGCCTTCGCCGGTCCCATGAGGCCCAGCACGAAAGAGACCCGTCCGCTGGTGCCGTTTAAGTTCGTGCCGCTCAGGGCGTAAAGACACGAGGCGGCATCGGCAGGTTTCCCTGACTCCACCACCAGCATCCTGTATTCGTCGTTGCTGATCCCGGTGTACACCCCGGTGCGGCTGCCCTTCAGCCGGTCCGGGTCGATGCCCGCGTCCTCGAGAGCCTCCCAGGCGGTTTCCAGCATCATCCGCTGCTGCGGGTCCAGCAGCCGGGCCTCTACCGGAGAAATGCGGAAGAACCCCGCGTCGAACTGCTCGATTCCATCGACGTAGCCGCAGAAACGGCAGGCCTCGCTCGGAATCTGCCCGTCGGGGAAAAGCTCGTCCATGCGCCCGACGCCGGAACCCGGCACGCCCTCCGTCACCGTGTTCCGCCCGGCTTCGAGCAGGCTCCAGAAGGCCGGTATGCTCGGCGCGCCGGGGAAACGGCACCCCATGCCCACGATCGCTATCGGCGGGCCGGATCCGGATTTTTTCCGTTTCCGGGTTTCGGGGCTGGGCGACGGTTCCCCGGAGAAACCGCGGGACTTGTCTGACTCCGTCATCGAAATTTTCCTCCCGAGATTATTAGCTGATGGCTCTGCCTGTTCCCCCAGTCTGAACTGTTTCCGTCCCGCGAAACGGTTTTCAGTTCACCGTTTGAACTGTGAGGTTCAACGCTGGCTTCGGCAGTTCTCTTCCACAAGAGTTTAGCACAGGGACGGGCGGGGAACAAAGCTCCTGCTCGCCCGGGGCGCGGCTGTATCGCGCTGAATGCAGGCGCCGGTTTCATTCAGGATTTGCGGGTTTTCGGCAAACCGGACAGGCAGTCCGGCATTTGTACGCTTTCTGTTTCTGTCCGCGAGGTTATCGCAATCAGATGAATGCCGGGCCTCAGGGAAAAGTCACAGTGCTCGCTCCCTTCGGTTTTCTGAACGCGAAGAACGAATCGGGGATGCCGAGGTTGACTTCCGCGGCGCCGAGTTTTATGACCGTGGTGTTCCCGAAGATGTCGCCGATTATTATTTCCCTCAGCGTGTAGGTTTTGGGATCGACCGCTATCGTCACCTGCTTTGAGCGTTCCCGGTTTTTCTGTTTGAGGTCAAGGAGGAGGTTCCCCCGCCCGTCCGCGCTTCCGGCGCCCGTGCGGACGTCGAAAAGGCGGTCGAGATCCTCCAGCATGGAAATGAGGGTATAGGAGCCGAGGGAGTCCGCCCAGACGCTTTCAAGTTCCATCTCGGTTACCTGGTTCTCCCTGCTGTCAAAGTACCAGACCTTCTTCCCGTCAGAAACTATCGCGTCTTTCCACGGCTCTTCGTACTGCCACTTCATCATCCCGGGTTTCTTGAACCACACTTTGCCCGAGGAAGAGATTTTCTCATCGAAATCTTTTATCCGCGTTTCCTGGGTGAACGGAGAGACAAGGTCGTTTATCGAGGCGTATTTTTTCCGGATGCCGCTTACGACGGCGGCGGGGTCCCGGGTCATCGCGGGCTGCGCGGAGAGAAGAAGGGACGCGGCGAGCAGCGCCGCCGCGAGCGCGGTCCTGCTCAATCCCGGTCTCCCCCGTCCGCCCTGATCATGTCCACGTAGACTTCCCTCGGCTTCCCGGCCGCTCCCTGGGGGCCTATTAGACCTTCTTTTTCCATTATCTCGACTATCCTGGCCGCGCGGTTGTACCCTATCTTGAGCCTTCTCTGTATCATGGAGATGGACGCCTGTCCCGTCTCGGCTATTATGCCGAGCGCGGTTTCGTAAAGCTCGTCCTTTTCGTCCTCGCTTATTCCCGTGCCCTCGTCCTCCGGGTCGTCCCTCGTTATCTCCTCTATGTAGACCGGGTCCGCCTCGGATCTCAGGAAATCCGTCACCCGTTTCCTCTCGTCGTCGGATATGAGCGCGCCCTGGAGCCTGGTGAGGTTGCCCCCGCCGGACGCCAGAAAGAGCATGTCCCCCTTTCCGAGCAGGGTCTCCGCCCCTCCCGTGTCGAGGATGATCCTCGAATCCACCTTCGAGGATACGAGAAAGGATATGCGCGCGGGGAAGTTGGCCTTTATCAGTCCCGCCACCACGTCGGCCGAGGGGCGCTGGGTTGAGACTATTATGTGGATTCCCGCCGCCCTGGCTTTCTGGGCGAGCCTTATTATCGAGTCCTTGACGTCGCTCGGGGAGACCATCATCAGGTCGGCGAGCTCGTCTATGATGACTACTATGTAGGGAAGCCACCTGAGCTGCTTTTCCTCGGCTTCGAGCGCCTCGAGCTTCCTGTTGTAGCTGTCTATGTCCCTTACCCCTTCCTCGGAGAGCATCCTGTACCTCGAATCCATTTCCCCGACCAGCCACTTGAGCGCGGCCACGGCCTTTTTCGATTCGGTCACCACCGGGTGAAGCAGGTGGGGAATGTCCTCGTATATGGAGAGCTCGAGCATCTTGGGGTCTATCATTATCATCTTGAGCTCGTAGGGGGTCGCCCTGTAGAGCAGGCTCGTGATCGCGGCGTTAAGCAGCACGCTCTTGCCCGAGCCGGTAGTTCCGGCGATCATGAGGTGCGGGGCGGTCTGGAGGTCCATGTAGCGGGGTTTGCCGGATATGTCCTTTCCGAGGGCGACGGTGAGCATCGATTTTTTCTCCGCGAACGAGGCGCTCTCGAAAAGTTCCCGCAGCACCACTATCTCCCTGCTTTCGTTCGGAACCTCTATCCCGACCACGTCCTTTCCCGGTATGGGGGCTATGATTCTTATGCTGAGCGCCTTTAGGCCCATCGCCAGGTCGCCTTCAAGGGACGATATCTTGTTTATCTTTATCCCCGGGGCGGGCTTGTACTCGAACATCGTGATGACCGGGCCGGGGCGTATTTCCATGACCTTCCCGGTCACTCCGAAGTCGGCGAGCTTCTCCTCGATCAGGGTGGCCTTGCTGTACATGGCATCCTTGTCCACCTCCACCGACGTGTCGATTTTCGGGTCGAGCAGGTCGATCGGGGGCAGGGAGAAGTCAAGCCACCTGCTCTCGGGCGCGGCGGGCGCGGGCTCGTCCTCCTTGTCGGGGGCGGGAGGAGTGAAGACTATCTGGGGTTCCGCGCCGGCTTCTCCGCCTGCTTCCGGCCTGGGCGCGGCGGGCGGGGCTTTCGCCGCGGCGGGGGCTGTCCTTGGCGCCTCCCGCTTCTTTTTCGCCCGGGTGCTTCTTCTCGCGGCCGCGCGTCTCATCGCGCCGACCTGCGCCGAAACTGCTTTCAGCGCGCCCGAGCAGAGCCGCCGGACGATTTTCACTACGGTCGCGATCTTGGTTTCAGTCGTTACTATCACGGAGAGGAACAGGACGATTATGACGACAATGTAAGTTCCCAGGGTTCCCAGGATGTTCTGCGCGAATTCCCGGGAAATCGCGAGCCCGAGCCATCCCCCGGCCGGCGAGTAGCCGAGAAGGGAGCTTTTTCCGTAAACAAGCCCGAGCAGGGTGGTAGAGGAGAGAAGGAAGATGATCGTGGAGCCTAACTTCCAGTATATCTTCCGGGCGGGCCGCTTTCTGAGAATCACGTACGACGCGTAGAACATCAGCACGGGAAACACGAACGAAAGCATGCCGAAGGAATTTCCGAGGGATCCCGACACGTAAAGGCCCGCGTCCCCCATCGCGCCCTTTACGTCGATTTCAAGCAGGTTGCTGAAGACCAGGAGGCTTACGAAGGTGAATACGCCGAGGGCGAAGAAAAAAACCGCCATCACGTCAACGAATACGCCCTGAGTGTTCTTGCCTTTCTCCATTTGCCGAATTCCTTAATAAAAGCCCTCCGCCCCCGGGCGGAAGAAAATCCCCCGCCGCCTAGAACGCTGTCGCGGCGAGAAGGGTGCTTGAGGCCCGGGCCGCCAGGTCCCACGACAGGAAGGGGAATATGCCGAAAAAAACCGTGACCGCGGCAAGCACCGCGATCGTGGCTCCCGAAAGCGGTTTGCTCGCGCTTGCCCCGTAGCTGTCTTCCCTCATGAACGCGCAGACGAGCACCTTGAGGTAGTAGTACGCGGAGATTACGCTCGTTATTATTCCTATTACCGCGAGGGGCGTCAGGTTGGCGTCGACCGCTGCCAGAAACACCCTGTATTTTCCGAAAAATCCTATGGTCGGCGGGATTCCCGCGAGCGAGAACATGAACACTCCGAGCGCGAGCGCCGCCGCCGGTTTTCTGCTCCAGAGTCCCGATATCCTCTCGAAAGTGTCGCAGTCGTTCCCCTCCCTGCTCGCGTAGGCGAGGATTCCGAAAGCCCCGAGGTTCATGAATGTATAGGCGAACAGGTAGTAAAGAACGCTTCCGCTTCCGACCGAAGAGTCCGATAGTACCGCCGCCACCCCGACGAGGGCGTACCCCGCGTGCGCCACGCTCGAGTAGGCGAGCATCCTCTTCACGCTCTTCTGGTATATGGCCGCTATGTTTCCCACTACCATGGTCAGCACCGCAGCGATCTGCACCGCGGCCCCCATGTAGTTCTCAAACGCCGGGGCGGAACCGAGAAATATTCTCAGCAGCAGCACGAAAGCCGCCGCCTTCACCGCCACGGACATGTATCCCGTAACGGTGAGGGGAGCTCCGTCGTAGATGTCGGGCACCCACTGGTGAAGCGGCACGGCCCCTATCTTGAAAATGACTCCCGCCGCCACGAAGGCGGCTCCGCAGACGTACATCGGGAGATTCCCCGGACTTCTCAGGATTTCCTCAATGAAGGTGGAACCGGTGGCCCCGTAGAGAAGGGCGATTCCGAAAAGCAGCACCCCGGAGGAAAATCCCCCCAGAACGAGGTACTTCACTCCCGATTCCGTCGAGTCGGGGGATCCGCTCCTGAACCCCGAGAGTATGTAGACGGCGATCGACATGATCTCGAATCCCACGAAAAGCGTCATGAGCTCGACCGAGGAGGCGAGAATCATCATCCCGCTCGTGCAGAAAAGCACGAGCGCGTAGAACTCCTCGAGCCACTGCGTGCGTCCCCCGAGGTGGTCTTTTGAAAGGAGAATGGTCGCGAGCGCCGCCAGGAGGAAAAGGGAATTGAAATAGGCGGAGAAGGAATCGATCACTATCGCGCCTGAAAACGCGGAGCTCTCGGCGGAGAACCTGGCGAAGTTGAGGACGAGGGAAAGCGCTGCGGCGGAAATCGCGAGGAGAAAAAGCGAACCCGTCCATCTTTTTTTCAGAATCGGCGCGCAGACGAGTATGAGCAGGCCGGCGAGCACGAGTACGCACTCGGGAAGGACGGCCAGCGTGCTTTCAAGCAGAACCTGCATGTTCATGGCCGCGTTTCTCCCTGCATGTGCGCCCTGCTGCGGATATCGGTCGTCTCTTCCATCGCGTCAGTCGGGGTCTCCAATCACTTCGAACTTCCTTTCCTCAAACTGGAAATCCTGCTCGTCAATGTACCATATTCTCGCGTCCGCGAGCTTTCCCCGGTTTACCGAGAAAATTATATACGCCCATCCGGGCGACGCCACCTGCCTGTCCGTCTCCGAAGGCACGGAAGGGTGGTCCGGGTGCGAGTGGTATATGCCGAGAATCTCAAGGCCGTTCTCCCTCGCCCACGAATCCGCCTCTATGTAGGAACGCGGGTCAAGCTCGTAGCGGTCCCTGAGCCGCCCGCTGTCAATGTCCGCCGTTTCCTTAAACGCCGTCTCGGATTCGTCGTCGGCGACCAGGTTGGCGCATTTGCGGAAGTGCGTGACGGTATCCTCTTTGCCGATCATCACTCCGCACACCTCGTAAGGATAACCGGATTCCGCGTCCCGCGCCATGCCCAGGTAGGCCGATCTGCGTATCTTCACCACCAGAGTCCCTCGCTCAGGTACCTTCTGCCCGAGTCGGGAAGAATCGTCACGAGCACTCCCTCTTTCAGTTTTTTCGCGTACTCAAGCGTCACGCAGACCGCGGCTCCCCCCGAGTGGCCCGCGAATATCCCCTCGGTATCCATCAGCCGCTCCATCATTTCGTACGCCTTCTCGGTCGATATGAAGACGACTTCGTCGGCCGCCCGCTCGTCGTATATGCCGGGAACTATCGAAGTGGGCATGTGCTTCATGCCCTCAAGCCCGTGAAGACTTTCTTCGGGCTGAATCGCGATTGTCCTTATGTCGGGATTGTACTCCTTGAGCCTCCTTGCGGTTCCCATGAAGGTTCCCGACGTGCCGAGCCCCGCGAGGAAATGGGTCACCGTGCCAGCTGTCTGCTCCCAGATCTCGGGCGCGGTCGTTTCGTAGTGGGCAAGGAGGTTGTTTGCGTTGTTGTACTGATCCGGCATGAAATATTTCCCGGGGTTGTCCGCCTTGAGCCTGTGGGCCATCCTTATCGCTCCGTCGGAACCTTCAAGGGGGCTTGAGAAGGTTATTTTCGCCCCGTAAGCCTCGATCGCCTTCTTTCTCTCGGCATTTACGTTCTCGGGCGTCACGATTTCGACCTCGTATCCGAGCGCGGCCCCGAGCATCGCGTACGCGATCGCGGTGTTCCCGGAAGAGGAGTCCATGATGACCTTGTCTTTTGTGAGTTCGCCCGAGCGTATGGCTTCCAGGATCATTTTTCGGGCGGGGCGGTCTTTCACTGAACCCCCGGGGTTAAACCACTCGGCCTTCGCGTAGATGCTCACTCCGGGAGAGCATTCCCTTGCCGTTTCGGAAAGTTCCAGAAGAGGGGTGTTGCCTATGAGGTCAACCACAGATTCGACTCTTGAACCTCCGGAGGCGGAGATTCCGGCTTCGGATCTAGACATCAGCAGCGCTCGATGATCACCTTGTGGTAGCGGCCTTCTTCCTTTTCTATGGAGAGGACCCTGTGGCCTTCCTGCTCCACGCTTCTCGGGAGGTTGGAGAGGGGCTCTCCCTCGCAGAGCCTGACTTCGAGGACTTCCCCGCGCTCCATCTGCTCAAGCTTGAGCTTGGTTTTGACGAACGTCATCGGGCAGATGTAGTCCGTTATGTCTATTTTTTCCTTGCTCTGCGTATTGTCCATTTTAGAAACCCCGCGCGCAATATCCCGTTAAGACTAACACAGTCTGTGTTTTACTCAAACCGGCCTGACTCGCGCCCGCCGCGCGCTGAAAGAATTCCGGGATTCCATCAGTGTGGGGCGAGAACATACTCAAGTCCCATCGCTTTGGCGGCGGCTCTGAAGGACTTGTCGAACGTGAGCACCCGGGTCGGAGGCTCGAGAACCGCGGAAGCGAGCAGATGAGCGTCAATGTAGCCCATGCCCGACCCGGCCAGCTTGTTCTGATCGATAAAGTACAGTACCAAGGAGTCGTCCGTCACGGAGAGAGCGTGCAGTCCACGGAGCATCGAGAGAATTTCTCTGCGGTTCGCAACACTGCCGCAGGCGATTTCGCCTATGACAAATGGATGGATAACTACTTCCTTGGCGGTGAGCAGATCTTCAACCACCTTAGCCTTCCCCCTCAGGTACTCAATCCATACCGAAGTGTCAATCAGAACCATAATCAAAACGGCGCCGCGGAACAGGGCGGAGTCCGGGTTCGCTGCCTCCCAGCTTGGCGAGCCGTCGTGCGCTTTCTCTCTGCACAAGTGCCTTCAGGGCTTCCCGAAGAAGCTTGGTGTTCGACGTGATGCTTGTCATCTCCCGCGCTTGGGACAGCAGTTCATCGTCCAAGTTTACAGTCGTTCTCATTTTTAACGCTCCATTATATATGCCGAACAGCGAAACAACTCATACCAAATGTACATCAGCTGATGTCGGAAAACAAGCTTTTCAGAAAATCATTTTCGCAAATAAGCCGAGGGATCACGGTTCGCGGCGCCCGAGGATTTTCGTCCGCCCGACTCTATCCAGGATACTGCGCTCTCAAACATTCTTCTGCCGTCCTCGGAACCGAAAATTCTCTCGACGCCGCGCTCCGGGTGAGGCATCATTCCCAGCACGTTTCCTCGGCTGTCCACGATTCCGGCTATATTGTCCTCGGCGCCGCTTGGATTGGCCTCCGGGGTCAGTTCTCCGTCATTCCCGCAGTAGCGCAGAACTATTCTCTGTTCCCGGGCTTCTTTTCCCCCCGGGGGCAGCACGAAGTTGCCTTGCGCGTTTGCGACCGGCAGTCGCAGCACCTCTCCCCTGCGAAGAAGGCAGGTAAAAGGGGTATCCGTATCCTCGACCCTTACGTTTGTCCACCTGCAGACGAATTTCAGCGAGGAGTTGTGTATGAAAGCCCCGGGAAGAAGTCCCGACTCGACAAGAATCTGAAACCCGTTGCATATTCCTATTACCGGGACTCCGCTTGCGACAAGTTCCCTGAGCGGATTTATCACCGGAGAGAACCGCGATATCGCTCCCGCGCGCAGATAGTCCCCGTAGGAAAACCCGCCCGGCACTACGACGCAGTCGATTCCCTCGAGGGAGGTTTCCTCGTGCCATACAAGGTCGCAGGGCTGACCCAGGATTTTTTTTATGGCGTGATAGCAGTCGTGGTCGCAGTTTGACCCCGGAAAGAACAGAACTCCGAAACTAGGCATCTTGTTTTTCCGCCACCTCCACCGAAGAATCCTCGATTACCGGGTTGGAAAGGAGTTTCCGGCACATCTCGTCCGCCCGACGGCCTACGTCCTCGGCGGATTCGCCCTCCATGGTGAGTTCCACGATCTTGCCCACCCTCGCGTCCGAGACCCCGCCGAACCCGAGACCGCAAAGGGCGCTGAGCACCGCCTTGCCCTGGGGGTCCAGCACCACGGGCTTGAGCTTGACCTCTATCCTGACGGAAAACTGTTTCATCTGCCGTTTCCTCCTTCCGGCGCGGCTTCGCGGGATATTACCCGCGCGAGAGGAGCATGCCAACAATTCTCTCAAGCTCCTCGGGAGAATAGTACTCTATCTCTATTTTCCCTTTTTTCCTGTTGCGGCTTATTCTTACCCTGGTCGAGAATCTCCCGGCGAGCTCTTCTGTGAGTTCCCTGGTGAAAATGTCCTCTTCCGGTTCGTCCGAACCCGGCCCGCCGCGCGGTACGCCGTCCCCGCTTTTCTTTTTCACGAGCGCTTCGGTCTGCCTTACCGTAAGATCCTTTTTCAGCACTTCGCCGAGAAGATAGTCCATTTCCTCGGGGGATGAGGCGCCGAGAAGCGCTCTCGCGTGCCCGGCGGTTATCCCGCCCGAGACAAGGGCTTTTTTCGCGTTCCCCGAAAGCCTGAGAAGCCTGAGCCGGTTCGTGACGACGGAGCGGTTCTTCCCGGTTTTCCCGGCTATCTCCTCGTGGGTAAGCCCGAAGCGCTCCGCGAGCTTTTCGTAGGCCTCGGCCTCCTCGATGGGATTCAGGTCCTCTCTCTGTATGTTCTCTATGAGCGACAGTTCCGCTGCGTCCCGGTCGGTGGCGGTTCTTACTATGACGGGAAGCTTCCCGAGCCCGGCGATTTTCGCCGACCTCCACCTGCGTTCCCCAGCCACTATCTCGAAGCCGCCGTTATCCTCCCTGACTATGAGAGGCTGTATGACCCCGTTCTGCCTTATGGACTCGGCGAGTTCCTCAAGCGCGCCCTGTTCGAACCGCTTTCTCGGCTGCGAGGGGTTCGGTTTGAGCAGATCCGTGCTTACCATGCTGTACCCTTCTGATTCCGTCTCGGGGCTCTTCGGGATAAGGGAGTCAAGTCCCCTTCCAAGACCTCGTTTCTTCACCTCAGCTGACCTCCGCTTTCGTTATTATCTCGTTTGCGAGTTTCATGTAGTTCTGCGCCCCGGTCGACTTTATTTCGTAAAGCAGAAGCGGCTTTCCGTGGCTCGGCGCTTCTGCGAGCTTAACGTTTCTGCTTATCACGGTGTCGAAAGTTTCTTCGCCGAAGTGTTTTCTTACTTCCTCGGCCACGGAGTGACATATGTTATTGCGGGAATCGAACATCGTAAGAAGATAGCCTTCCACCTCGAGCGAGGGGTTGAGCCTCCGCTTCGCGAGCGATATGGTCGTCTGCAGCTGGACTATTCCTTCAAGCGCGTAGTATTCGCACTGAACGGGTATCAGCACGCTGTCGGCCGCGGCGAGGGCGTTTATGGTGAGCAGGCTCAGCGACGGGGGGGCGTCTATGAATACGTAGTCGTACCGGTCCCTTATCCCGTCGATGACCTTTTTGAGACGGTACTCCCTGCTCTCCGTCTCTATAAGATGTATCTCGGCCCCGGTGAGTTCGTGGTTCGCCGGGCACAGGTGCAGGTGACCGTTCAGAAGGTCCGGGTAGATGTCAATCGCGGTGTCTTCAATCGCGACTTCCCCCAGTATGACGCCGCAGACGTTCTTCGAGTTGACAGATTCCTTGTCAACGCCCAGTCCCCCGGTCGCGTTTCCCTGGGAATCGAGGTCTATTAGAAGCGTGCGCCGGTTTGCCGCCGCGAGAGAGGCCGAAAGGTTGACCGCGGTCGTGGTTTTGCCGACTCCCCCTTTCTGATTTACCACGCATATTACTTTTGACATTTGGCGATGAAAAAATGATAAACTTGCGGATGGTATCAGTCAAATGATTCTTGTGCCGGACCCGCGTCCGCGCGGACGGTTCCCGGAGGGTTAGCCTTGATAGACAGGATATGCGTCGTCTTCTCGACTTTTTTCGGGGTGGGATACGTGCCCGGAGCCCCGGGAACCGCCGGGACTCTCGCGGCGGTCGGGGTCGTGTACCTGCTCGGTCTCTCAGGCGGCATGATTTTCTACTCGGCGTTCACCCTGGGACTGATTATCATCTCTTTTGCGGCCGCGGGCCGCTGCGCGTCGGTTTTCCGGAGGGAAGACCCGCCCGAGGTCGTCATTGACGAGGTGTGCGGATTTCTGGTATGCATGTTCTTTGTCCCGCTGAATCCGGTTAACCTCGCGCTCGGCTTTTTCCTGTTCAGGTTCTTCGACATAGCGAAGCCGTTTCCGATACGGAGAGCCGAGAGGCTCCCCGGGGGCTACGGTATCGTTATGGATGACGTTCTGGCCGGGGTGTACGGGAATCTCTGCCTGCAGGCGCTTGTACGGGTTTATTGAAGATATTGGCGGCGGCCCTCCTTTCTTCCCGTGCGTTGGCGTTAGTCGGCATCCGCGGGGCGGGGTGGCGGAAGAAGTTACCGCTCCGACTGCTATATTCTGCTCTGCCATCGAAGCGGGTGCCGACTCGCGTGCATAACCGCCAAAATGACAATAAATTCCAGTTCAACGCGATAGAAAACTCCGAACGGGAACCGGTTCATCAAAGCTCTGCGAACATCACGGTGAACGATTGGAAATCCAAGTGGCTGATGCTGAACGGAGCGAATAGTGGAAAGTACTTCTTCAAGAAACTCGTTTTCCAATCCCTGTTGCTGCGACTGATACCAGAAAGTGGCATCAGTCAAGTCCATTTCCGCTTCTTCGCGGAACCGGATCTGGTAACTCACAGCTTTTTGCGGATTTCCGAAATGACTTTGTCCGCGGGGCGTCCTGGATCTTTAGTCACTTCGTACGCCTCAAGCCTTCTGTCCAACTCGGCTTTCTGCGCGGATGAAAGAGAAATGGAATTCTGATCGGAGGCGATGCTGTCCCATAGATCTTCCACAAGACGAATCCGTTGATGTACCGGCAGATTTTTCAGACTGGAGTCCATGATAGTTAAAATACCTTGAATTCCGTGATTTACAAAAAGCCGGGTGTTTATCCCGCTCACCTGTTCCATCTCTTGAGAAATCTGTCTTCCTGCCGGGTTTCCTTTTCGGTTAGAACTGCCCGGCAATGTGCGTCGAGGTAATCACGACCGGAAACAAATTTATGAGCGGTCTCACCCGGGATAGGAATTTCAACTGGGTGACTGCGGAACTGGCCGCATCGGGGGGTGAGATCAGACACCACTGCACGGTTGCCGATGACCTTGAGGGTCTTCTCACTTCTTTTACGGCCGCGGGCCGCTGCGTGTCGATTTTCCAAAGGGAAGGCCTGCCTGAAATTGTCATTGACGAGGTGTGCGGGTTTTTGGTATGCATGCTCTTTGTCCCGCTAAATCCAATTAACCTCGCACTCAGCTTTTTCCTGTTCAGGTTTTTCGACATAGCGAAGCCATTTCCGATACGGAGAGTCGAGGGGCTTCCGGGTAGATACTTTATTGTTATGGATAACGTTCTGGCCTGGGTGTACGCTAATTTCTGCCTTCAAATGCTTGTCCGGTTTTATTGGATGATGTCCGCTGTGTTCTTTGCGGAACCGGACTTCATGCGTAAAGCAGAAACGGATTCTGCACAGTCACCGTACCGTACATGCGGCCGTGCTGAAAGTCTTCCGAGAACAGTTCCCTTATGCCGTGAACTTCGGCGTAAGCCCAGATATGCGCATCAAACCATGACAGGCCGTATGCCGCCGCCCCGCGCAGGGCCATTCGCAGTACGGATTCATCGGGGTAAATAATCGGGAACTGGGTCATCAGTTCTTCGGCTTCGCGTATTGCGTCTGTGAAGTCAAGTATGCGGTTTTCAGGACTTCCCCTGGTTGTTGAAGCGACAAATTCAACTATCGATTGATGCGCGATACGCAAATGTCCGCTCCCGGCCCCCTCGCGAACAACACGCCTCGCAATCCGTTTCTTGTCCGGGAACCTACCGTCGTAACAATAGACCAGTATGTTGGTGTCAATCAGCATTCGGGCTGCCCCGAGTGTAGAGTTCTTCCCGGGTCCAGCCTCGTTCCGTCGCTGGATCCCGTGTCCTTAGTGCTTCACGGGCATCCTGTCGGGCCATTGCCTCATCAAACATACGCAGACGAGTTTCAGTGTCGAGGCCCTTTTTCTGCGCTTGGGCATTGGGGGGTACCACGCGGATGGTTTCTCCGGCCTCCTCGAAACGTATATCATCCCCGGGCCGAATACCGTAACGCTCTGCAATTGCTTTTGGCACCGTTACCTGCAATTTGCTGCTGACTTTAGCCATATCTTTACTTTATCAAAGAAAATTTCTTTGTCAATGACGTGATAATTTGTCCCTACATTCCCGGCGGGTTTTCTTTGCGGGGTTAGAACTGACCGGCAATATCCGTTAGGATAACAGGGGAGGGGCATGTGCGAGGAGTCAGTACTCTCATGGCTGATACGGCGAAATTCTCAACGGGCGCGCCGGTTCGCCGGGCGGCCCGGCTTGCGGGGTTCGCTCTTGCCGCGGTACTGTTCGCTCTTGCCGCGGTCACCGAGGTCCAGGCCTCTCCGAATATTGATCACCTCAAGCGCAAGTCTCCGACCGAGGAGACCACAAGCGCCGACAAGCTGATCTGGCTGCTCACCTTCTCCGAGCCCGTAAGGCATGAGACTACACCCCCGCCGACCCCGCCTGACAACGTCACCCTGATTGACTTCGTGGTCGACGTGACGGACTTCGTGGTGTCCGGCACGACGGCGACGTTTACGATCGAGCCGACGGGCAGTCTGGACGATGACGGGTGCAGCGTGAAATGGGATGCGACTCTCTCCGGCGGCAACCTCGCGGACCTGAACGGGGCGGTGACGCTTAACCCTGTCGAAGATTCGAAGATCGGCATCTGGGGCTGCGTCGGCGACGGAGAGGAGATGACCCATGCCGGTCCGTACGTGACCAACGAAAACACGTTTATCGTGGTCAACGACGGAACGGCTCCGGTTCCCGAGATCGGCATAAGCGCCGGTTCCGCCGTGACGGAGGGCGAGGGCGCGGTTTTCACCTTAACGGCCTCCCTCGACCCGCCTTCGGACATTACGGTAAACGTTCATGTCGCGCAGGACGGCGACTTCGGGGTTCAGACGGGCGACCGTACCGCGGGATTAACCCCCAGCAGCGGCAAGGCCGATTTCACGGTCGGTACGGTGGATGACGGCGCGGATGAACCGGACGGTTCGATAACCGTGACCGTCAGGGCGGGCAATGGTTATACCGTGGCGCAGTCCGCCGAGGCGACGGTGGAGGTTGAGGACGACGATGAAGCCGACGACACGCACAACGCGCCGCTACAGCCGGCGCCGGCCCAGGAGGACGGCTCTGAACAGGAAGGGACAGCCCCCGGAAAAGAAGAGACAAGCCCTGACCGCGGGGCGCTCTCGGCAATCTACAGGGCCGCGGGAGGCGGCGACTGGAGAGAAAACGGCAACTGGAACAGCGGCGAACCTGTCGGAACCTGGTACGGAGTCGCCGTCGGCCCGGATAACAGGGTCACGGAGCTTAAGCTCGGGAACAACGGGCTTTCGGGAAGCATTGCCGGAGAAACAGGGGAGCTTGGAAAGCTCAGAATTCTTTACCTCAACGACAACAGTCTGACGGGAGCGGTTCCCGTTGCGGAACTCGGGTCGCTTTCCCTGCTTGAGGAGCTTGCCCTCTGGGGCAACGGCGGACTCGCGGGCGGAGTTCCCGACAGGCTCGCAAAGAAGGCGGACAGGGCGGCGCTGAGAACCCTTAACGAAGTCAACGGCGGTTCGGCTCTGGCGGGCTGGTTCCCGCGGGGGGGGGGTACTGATGTCTTCTCGTATTCCGGCTGGAACGGCGTGACCGCGGACGAAAACCAGAGGGTGACGGGGCTTGACCTCCCGGGTTCGGGGTTGAGCGGAAACCTTACGGCCGCGCTTTCCGCTCTTTCGGCCCTTGAGCGGCTTGATCTCTCCGGTAACGCTGACCTGGAGGGAGAGCTTCCTCCGGGCCTTGTGGATACTGCGCTTGCGGAGCTTGACATAAGCGGAACCGGGGTATGTCCTCCCGCGGACGAAGGTTTCAGGACATGGCTTTCGGGCTTGAACTTCACTCCCAATGAGAGCTGCGGGCAGGGCTACGTGAAACAGGCGGACGAGACCGGGGGAGGGTGCGCTCTCGCTTCCCGCGTTTCCGCGCGGGGCGCTTCTCGGTCCGTTCTGGCTGTTTTCGCCGTGATTGCGATTCTGGGCCGCGCGATCTTGAGAACGGGGCGGGACGATATCTGATTTCTCTGCAGATTCTCGGCGGGCCCATTTCCGCTTCTTCGCGGAACCGGATTTCGTAATTCACAATTTCCCACGGATTTCCGAAATGACTTTATCCGCGGGGCGCCCCGGATTTCCATCTGTTTCGTATGCGTCAATCCGTTCGGCTTTTTGTGTGCTGGTAAAAGAGGAGTGGAGTTCTGATCGGATGCCATACTGTCCCGCAGATATTCAACAAGACGAATCCGTTCGTGGACCGGCAGGTTTTTCAGACTGGAATCCATGATAGACAAGGTGCCTTGAATTCAATGATGTGCAAAAAGGCGTGTGGTTATTAGTTGCGGAATCGGGTAACATACAGTGATGATAGTGACTTACAAATACCGGACGAAAGTTTTCGAGGCGGGACATGAGATACTCGCGAGAGTCCTTGAGATGAGCAGCGAATTTCACGACACTTACCTTGAAAAACGCATCGGTTGCTGCAAAAAAACGGGAAAGGAATACTCCTGCTACGACCAATGCCTGGCCTTGACCGAAATCCATGCCGACGACCCCGAGCGAGAAAACATAAGTCCTCAGGTGTTTCGCGCCGCGGGCGGTCACGCGGACAGGGCGTCTCGCTCCTTTTTCAGGCGTGTGAAGGAGAAAGAAAGGGCGGGATTCTCCCGGTTCAAGAGGGACGCGAGTTGGTGTGCCATAGAGGAAACCCTGGTTCGGTCGGAGTTTCGTGAGAACCGGGAGGGCGCGAGATGATTCCCACTATAGAGGAGCGGGCTGAGGAACTGAGACGTCTGTGTCTTCATTACGGGGTCAGGAGGCTCGATCTGTTCGGTTCGGCCGCAACCGGCCGGTACGACCCGGAAAAGAGTGGCTTGGACTTTCTGGTCGAATTTCAGCCGTCGGCCTTCGACGCTTATGCGGACGCCTACTTCGGCTTGCTGGAGGCTCTCGGGCAGCTCTTTGGACAGTCCGTCGATCTGGTGGTGGAGTCGGCCATCAGGAACCCTTACTTCCTGCAATCGGTGGAGCAGACGAGGACTCCTGTCTATGAAGCTTGAGACTCGAAAGCACCTGTATGATATCCGGCGCGCAGTCGAAGTGAGCGCCCCTATGCAGAAGATAGTCGTCTTCCAGTCTCTTGTCACGTAGCTGATAACGATTTTGTCTTCCCGCGGGGTTTTCTTTCCGGTTAGAATTACCCGGCAATGTGCGTTGAAATAATCACGACCGGAAACGAGATAATGAGCGGTCTCACCCGGGATACCAATTTCAGCTGGGTAGCCGCGGAACTGTCCTCGTCCGGTATTGAGGTTAAGCACCACTGCGCGGTTGCCGATGACCTAGACGATCTTCTCGCTTCCTTTGCCGTGGCCTCGAAAAGAGCCAGATTCGTCATAGTCACTGGAGGGCTTGGTCCCACCGAGGACGATCTGAGCGCGCTTGCCGCCTCGAAATTTCTGGGAACTCCTCTTGTTTTTAATCCGGAGGTCTACGAAGATATTGCTCTAAAGCTGAGCAAGAGAGGAAGGGAACCCAACATCCACCATGAAAAGCAGGCCATGCTTCCTGAAAAGACGGCGGTTATCGGAAATCCCGTCGGCACGGCTTCCGGCTTCAGCTTTGTTTCCGGCAACTCGAAATTCTATTTTCTCCCCGGCGTCCCGAGGGAATTCAGGCGGATGTTCAGAGAACACGTTTTCCCGGACATAAGTGGTGTCGCGGAAAAAGGGAAAATCCTGCGCGTGAGGGTGCTCAGGACCTTCGGTCTGGGCGAGTCCGAGGTGGCGGAGAGACTTGAGGGCTTTTCGCCCGATGGGGTGGATGTCGGGTACAGGATCCGCCTGCCCGAGATTCATCTTCGCCTTACCGCCTCGGGCCGTGACGGCGAGGCGCTGGATTTGCTCCTTCGCGACGCGTGCGCGCAGGCGGGAGAAAGGCTCGGGGATTTTCTCTTCTCCCAGGGTGACGAAACCCTTGAGGAGGTAACGGCGTCTCTCCTGCTTGAAAAAGACCTGACCCTTTCGCTCGCTGAGTCCTGCACGGGAGGCCTCTGCGCGAGCCGGTTTACTGACATTGCAGGGAGTTCCGGTTATTTCCTGGGCGGGGCCGTGGCCTACGGCAACGATTCCAAGGAAAAGCTTCTCGGGGTAGGAGCAGACACGCTTGAGCGGTTCGGCGCGGTGAGCGGCGAGACGGTTTCCGAGATGGCCCGCGGGGCGAGGGAGCTTTTCGGAAGCGACATAGGGCTTTCCGTATCCGGGGTCGCGGGTCCGGGCGGCGGAACCGCGGAGAAGCCCGTTGGCACCGTGTGGTTCGGGTTCAGTCACGTTTCGTCCGGGACTTCCTGCGAGAAACGGAATTTTGCGGGAAACAGGGGCGAGATCAAGAACTTCGCCGCCTCGACGGCGATAGACATGGTTAGGAAGTTCTGCCTCGATTATGTAGGATAGTAGGCTTAGAATCACAAAAACCACTAACGGAGATCCAGACGGAAATGAGCGACACGGACGATAAGAACAAGAACATAGACGTAGCCATCAGCACAATAGAGAAGCAGTTCGGAAAGGGGTCAATAATGAGGCTCGGCGAGGACGCTTCCCTCTCGGACATTCCGGTTATCACCTCGGGTTCACTCGGACTCGACATAGCCCTTGGAGTCGGGGGGTTTCCCAGGGGAAGAATCGTCGAGGTTTACGGTCCCGAGGCTTCCGGCAAGACCACCATAGCGCTCCACGCCATCGCGGAGGCCCAGAAGGCCGGCGGGATCACGGCGTTTGTCGACGCCGAGCACGCTCTTTCGACGAGCTACGCGGCGGCGCTCGGGATCAAGGTTGAGGATCTTCTTATTTCGCAGCCTGATTTCGGAGAGCAGGCACTTGAGATAATAGACACCCTCATAAGGAGCAACGCGGTCGATCTCATCGTGCTTGACTCGGTTGCCGCGCTTACCCCGCGCGCCGAAATAGAGGGGGAGATGGGAGACACTCACGTGGGTCTTCAGGCGAGACTGATGTCGCAGGCGCTTCGCAAGATAACGGCCAACGTCAGCCGCTCAAAGACCATAGTGATCTTCGTTAACCAGCTCCGCATGAAGATCGGGGTTCCGGCGTACATGAACCCCGAGACCACCACCGGGGGCAACGCGCTGCGGTTCTATTCGTCGGTGAGGATCGACATAAGGCGTCTCGGGTCGCTTAAGGACGGCGACCGCATCGTGGGCAACAGGGTCAGGGCGAAGCTTGTCAAGAACAAGGTCGCTCCGCCTTTTAGGGAAGCGGAGTTCGAGGTGATTTTCGGAAGGGGAATCTCGAAGCTCGGGGAGCTTGTGGACCTGGGAACCAAGTTCAACGTGGTAAAGAAAAGCGGCACCTGGTATTCCTACGACGGTGAGAGAATGGGGCAGGGCAGGGAGAATTCCAAGAAGTTTCTCCACGAAAATCCGGAGATTCGCGAAAAGATAAGAGACGAGATCATAAAAGCCTCGGGGATGGGTTCTTCTGAGGAAGCGGAGGAAATTACAGACGCGGGAAAATAATACCTGCCGTGTCATTTAGCGGGAATTCATTTTCAGCTTCAAAGGAACGCCGAATCTGGTGTAGAAAGAGTGCTTCGGACTTCAGTTGGCGAAATAATAAACAAGATGAATAAGGTGGAAAAAACAGTACAAACAAGAGAAACAAGGTCTCCTAAGCGCAAGCATCTTGGTCCTTAGCCGCGCATTGCATTGTTGCGATCTCAGTTACATAAGACAAGGAAGAAGATTGTTCTATGGCTAGAGAACAAATCCCTATTACTCCAGAAGTTTTAAAGTGGGCGCGAAAACGGGCGGGGTTTTCACTTGAGGAAGTACGGGAATATTTCAGGAAGATTGAAAAATGGGAAGCCGGTGAGGCTTTTCCGACCTATCCTCAACTTGAGCAACTCAGCAATAAGTTCAAGGTGCCGGTTGCGGTTTTCTTTTTCCCGGAACCGCCGGATATTCCGCCGATACGTAATTCTTTCCGTACGCTGCCCGACGCGCATTTCGATCAGCTTCCACGCGAAATCCGATTTCTCCTGCATAAAGCAAAGGTCTTTCAGATTAACCTCTCCGAGTTAAACGACGGAAAAAACCCGGCAAAGCGGTTAATACTGAACGATTTAAGTTTTACTCAGGACATGGACGTAGTGGCCACGGCGCGGCGCGTCCGCGATTATCTGGAAGTTTCTTTTGAGAAGCAGATCAGTTGGTCTGACAATGATGCCGCTTTTGACGCTTGGCGCGAGGTTCTGGAGTGTCACGGGGTTGCGGTTTTCAAGGATGCTTTTGAAAATGATTCCTTCTCCGGGTTTTGCGTATACGATGAGACGTTTCCTGTCATCTATGTGAACAATTCTTCTTCAAAAACTCGCCAGATTTTCACGCTCTTTCATGAACTTGCGCACATCCTGTTCCGTACAAGTGGGATTAACACACGTAGTCATGAACCGGACGAAGGGCTGTCTCCTTCCGGCAGAAGAGTTGAAGTAATTTGCAATTGGTTTGCCGCTGAGTTCCTGCTTCCCATGGCGCGCTTCAAAAAAGATATTCGAGGTCTTGCTCCAAGCGAAGAGACTGCTGAGTTGCTGGCTGATCGCTACCATGTCTCGCGGGAATCAGTCTTCCGGCGATTCCTAGATTCTGGTTTAATAACTCAGGATGAATATCCACATTTTGCGTCAAGACCAAAAAAGGAGCGATACAAAGGCCAGGGGGGCAACTACTATTGGACGAAGATTACTTATCTCGGCGCAAACTACGTAAATCTTGCGTTCTCTAAATACCATCAGAATCGTATCAGCGAACCGGAACTTGCTGATTACCTCGATACGAAGGTAAAAAACCTGCCCCAGCTTGAAAATTACTTCTTCAGGAAGTTCCTCGATGTACGTATTTGATACCTCCCCCCTGTCCGAATTGTTCCGGAGTTATTATCGAGGCCGTTTTCCGACTCTGTGGAAACTGTTTGATAAACTGGTTCAAGACGGCTTGATTACTTCCACACGGGAAGTTGCCCGGGAAATGGAGAAGTACAGCAGAGGAGGATTTGAGGAGTGGATGAAGCTGAACAAAGATGTTTTTTCGACTCCGACTGCTGCGGAAGCGGAATTAGTCCGCAAAATATACGAAGTTGAACATTTTCGACAGAACATTGAACGCAAGAAGATTCAGAATGGAGGTCTTAACGCAGACCCTTTTGTCATCGCCAAGGCCGCCATGAATGACAGCATTGTAGTTACACTCGAGATTGAAAGACCGGGCGGGGTGGGAATTCCGAACATCTGCAGACACTTTAAGATAGAGTGTTTTAGCTTGGAAGACTTTATGGAAGCGGAGGATTGGAAATTTTGATGGGTTACTGGCCGTAGTTCGGGAACAGGTTGGACATACCTGAAAATGAAACGTTATCCTAACGACCTTGATTTACTTCGTGGTTTCAAGGTTGAAACCACGGAATGGTAGAAATGAAAATCCTAGGAATTGAAACCTCTACTTTTTCGGGAAGCGTGTCAGTATCCGATGACGACGCGCTTCTTTGCGAATACGTATTCAACACCGGCCCAAGGCATAACGAAGTGCTCATTCCCACGGTCGAGCGGCTTCTTTCGGACTGCGGGCTGGGGAAAAACGATCTGGACGCGGTCTGCGTGTCGACCGGGCCGGGTTCCTTCACCGCCCTTCGCATAGGGGTGTCCACCGCGAAGACGCTCTGCTATTCTCTGGGAACGGATCTCGCGGGAGTCCCATCGCTTGAGATTCTCGCCTCAAACGCTCTCTGGTGCGGAAACTGCGTTTGCGCAATGACCGATGCCGGCAGGGGCGAGGTTTTCTTTTCGTTTTATGATCCGGGGAGCGGAGAGATGACCCCTGCGGAAATAGCCACGCCTGAGTCTGTGTGCGCCGGGGTGAGAAAAAAGACCGTTTTTGTGGGCAGCGGAGCCCTGCTCCACGAAAATCTTATACGGGATTTTTTGGGAGAGAGTACCGTGTTTCTGCCCGCGAATCTGAATACCCCGAGGGCGTCTGGCTGCGCGCTTTTGGGGAGGAAAAGAATTCTTTCAGGACGGAAAGATGATCCCTTCACTTTAACCCCTTTCTATCTTCGCCGCTCCGCTGCTGAACGCGAAGCGGTATCCGCGGAGAGAAAGTAAAAATCTTTTTTCATGGCGGTCTTGAAGTTGCCCGTGTGCGGTGATAGATTAAGCGGGTGGGTTCTAGGTACTCCGCATTTTAAAAACAACCAGGGAGACAGGATAAAATGGCCAAGATGCTCGGCGCGCAGATGTTCTTTGAGACACTTCTTCACCAGGGTATTGACGTGGTCTTCGGACTGCCGGGAGGATACGTTCTCAAGGTCTATGACGTGATGACCGATTACACCGACAGGATAAACCACGTGCTCGTGAGGCATGAGCAGGGAGCCACGCACATGGCCGACGGGTACGCGAGGGCCTCGGGAAAACCGGGAGTTGTGCTCTGCACCTCGGGTCCTGCGGCGACCAACACCGTTACCGGCATCGCGACGGCGCAGATGGATTCGTCTCCCATAGTTATCTTCACGGGGCAGGTTCCGACGCAGTACCTCGGAAGCGACGCCTTCCAGGAAGCCGACCATATCGGCATAACGAGACCCTGCACGAAGCATAACTACCTCGTGCGGGAAACCCGGGATCTTCCGAGAGCGATGAAAGAGGCCTTCCACATAGCCGGCACCGGGAGACCCAGCCCCGTTCTGGTCGACATGCCGAAGGACGTTCTCATAGGAGAGGACGAGCTCGTGATCCCCGAGGATCGTGAAATAGACATCAAGGGCTACAAGCCCACCACGAGGGGAAATCCTTCCCAGATAAAAAGAGCGGTCGAGATGCTGCTTGCCTCGAAGCGTCCGGTTGTTTACTCCGGGGGAGGAGTTATCTGGTCCGGGGCCACGGATGAGCTGCTTGAGTTCTGCCACCGGCTTCAGGTGCCCGTGGCTTCAACCCTGATGGGCCTGGGAGGCTATCCGGCGAGCGATCCGCTTTTCATAAGCATGCTCGGGATGCACGGTTCCTACGCGGCCAACATGACCGTTACCGAGTCGGACCTCGTTATCTCGATCGGCGGGCGGTTTGACGACAGGGCCACGGGCGGGAACTTCGATGAGTTCGCTCCCAACGCGGAGATTATCCATATAGACATTGACCCATCCTCGATAGACAAGAACATAACGGTTCAGTGTCCGATAGTGGGGGATGCCAAGGTTGTTCTGCGCCAGATACTCGATGCCCTCCCCGGGAAGATTGACCTTGAGGGAAGGGAATCCTGGCTCAGGCGGATACGGGACTGGAACGAGAAGCATCCGCTCACCTACTGCCAGGGAAGCGAGAAAATTCTGACGACCTACGCCATAGACATGCTTTACAAGCTCACGAAAGGAGACGCCATAATAGTTTCCGACGTGGGTCAGCACCAGATGTGGGTGGCCCAGTTCTACAAGTTCGAAAGACCGAGAACCCATCTTACCTCCGGGGGCTTGGGAACCATGGGATTCAGTTTCCCCGCGGCTATGGGAGCGAAATACGCGAGACCCGATGAACAGGTTATATGCGTTGCCGGCGACGGAAGCTTCCAGATGAATTTCCAGGAACTTGCGACTGCGGTTGAAAACAACCTGGACCTCAAGATCATCGTTTTCAACAACCGCCACCACGGAATGGTCAGGCAGTGGCAGACCATGTTTTTTGAGGGCAATTACTCGGCGTCCCGGTTTGAAGTGCTGCCGGATTTCGTTAAGCTGGCGGAAGCGTTCGGCGCCCGCGGCCTTCGGGCGGTGAAGCCCGAGGAGCTTGAGCCCACTCTCAGAGAGGGCCTCAACACTCCGGGAGTTGTCCTCATGGAGATAGAAGTCGACTGCACGGAAATGGTTTATCCGATGATAGCTCCCGGTGCGTCGATGGACAACATGATAATGATGCCCGCGGATCTTGCCTGATCCCGCACAAGGCTTTCCGGGCTGAATTCAAGGTTCTTTTCCCGCTTTCATATATACTTTTCCGTAAGACTGTGCATTGGTGTCTTCCGGTATTGTTATGGCTTCAGGAAAAATTGTTCAGGTAGCTTTGCCGATTCATTCCGAACAGCTTTTTCTATATTCGGTTCCGAAGGGTTTCCGGCAAGGGATCGCTACTGGGAAGAGGGTGTTTGTTCCCCTCGGAAACCGCAAGGCCATAGGATATGTGGTGGGAGATGCGGGAAAACGGAAAGTCGATTTCGAGCTGAAGGACATAATCGACATTCTCGACGAATCCCCCCTTTTTGACGAGAGGCGCCTGGAATTCTTCCGCCGGGTTTCCGAGTACTACATGGCGCCTCTCGGAATCGTGCTTAAGTTCGCCCATCCCCTGGGGCTCGGCAAAAGCGTCGGGAAAACCGTGCGGATCACTCCGGAGGGAGAAAGCCGCCTGGGGGAAGGCAGTCTTGGGGATCTTGAGAAAAAAATCCTGGAGACTCTTCTGCTCGAGGGAGAGCTCGCCTCGGAGAAGCTTATCGAACTCAGCGGCGGGGCGTCGTTTGAGAACCTCAACTCTCTTAAGAGAAAAGGGTATGTGGAATTTGACTACAGGGTCATAAGAGACGAGAAGATAAAGTACGAGAAGGTCTACGGCGCCTCATGCGATCCCGAGACCGTCTCGGAGGTCAGGCGGAAAAAACCGGCAAAAGGCGCCATACTTGAATTCATAAGCCTCCGCGGTTCAGTCCCCCGCTCGGAACTGGGGGAAATATTCGGCAATTTCACGGCTCACGTGAAGTGGCTCGTGGATAATTCCCTGGTCTCCGTCGAGCAGAGAGAGATCGGAAGGGATCCCTACGGCGCCCTTGACGCGGAGGAAGAACCCCCGGAGAAACTTACCCAGGATCAGCGCATGGCGATGGAGAAAATCCTGCCTTACGCAAAGAGGGGGGAATATCGCTGCTTTCTTCTCCACGGCGTTACGGGAAGCGGAAAGACCGAGGTTTACTTAAGGACCGTGAGCGAAGTCATAGCCAGGGGGAAACAGGCGATTGTTCTTGTCCCCGAGATAGCTCTCACCCCGCTTCTGGTTAAGAGGTTCCGCTCCCGTTTCGCCGACTCCGTATCGGTGATTCACAGCGCCCTCAGCGAGGGCGAGAGGTTCGATGTCTGGAGAAGGGCCCGCAGCGGAGACCTGAGCGTGGTGATAGGCGCCCGCTCCGCGGTTTTCGCTCCGCTTGGGAATCTCGGCCTCGTGGTGGTCGACGAGGAGCACGAGTCCTCCTACAAGCAGAACGAGGCGCCGTGCTACAACGCCCGCGACGCCGCCGTCATGCTCGGAACCATATACGGTTGTCCCGTGCTGCTGGGTTCCGCGACTCCTTCCCTTGAATCCTACGCAAACGCGGTCAGGGGCAAGTACGAATACCTTTCCCTTCCCGCGAGGGTGGGGACGAGCAGGCTTCCCGATGTCGAACTCGTGGACATGAAAAACGTGAATGAAACCGTTTTCTCCCCGCGCCTGAGGAACGCCCTGGCGGAGAATTTCGAGCGCGGGCAGCAGTCGATTCTTTTTATCAACAGGAGGGGTTTTTCAAGCTTTCTGGTCTGCGGTGACTGCGGCGAAATCTTCAGGTGCCCCAACTGCTCCGTAACCCTTACATTTCACAAAAAGGATAACTCGATCAAGTGCCATTACTGCGGAATCATGCAGGAATTCGAAAACATCTGCTCAGGCTGCGGGGCCAGATACATGGGCAAGGGCCTCGGGACCCAGAAAGTGGAGGAGCAGGTAAGGAGCATGCTTCCCGATGCCAGGGTTTTCGTCATGGACAGGGATTACACGCGCGGAAAAACCAGGCTCCTCGACCTCTACAGGAAGCTTGAGTCCGGGGAGGTGGACGTTCTTATAGGGACCCAGATGGTAGCTAAGGGACATGACCTGCCCGGGGTTACGCTTGTCGGCGTTCTCTCGGCCGATCACATGCTGGGGATTCCCGACTTCCGCTCTGGAGAAAGAACTTTCCAGGTCCTCACGCAGGTGGCCGGAAGAACGGGCAGGGGAAAAAAGCCCGGTGCGGTCATTCTGCAGACATATAATCCCGAGCATCCTTCGGTAAGATTTGCCGTTTCCCATAACAGTTCCGGGTTTCTGGATGAAGAGCTTGAGCTTAGAAAGTCCCTTGATCAGCCTCCTTTCTCAAGGTTCATATCCTTAAGGGCAAACGGGCTTGACGAGGAGAAAACACGGGATTTCGCCGGAAGAATGAAAAGCACGGCCGAGAGGTTCCTCCTCAACGTTCCGCCCGGGTCGCTCAGGGTGCTCGGCCCCTCCGAGGCTCCCATATACAAGCTCAGAAACAGGTTCAGATGGCAGATCATTATCGTGTCAGGCAACCTGGGGCTGCTTCGGAACTACGCCTCGGCGCTTTACGATTCGTTGAAAAAGCACGCATCAGGAATTAAGCTTGCAGTTGATGTCGATCCCTATGATTTCATGTGACCCAACATTGTTGCGTGATTAACGTGAATAAAGGATTCCCGCAGTTTCTGTTGTCCGCCCTGCATTCTCCGCTGCCTTGGCTTCACATCTCACCCGGCTGGTCTCTCGTCTTTCACCTGACTGCGGTCTGCGGGAACGGGGCCCGCAGTGAAAGGCGACTGAAAAGACGGAACTGTTTTTACTTGAAGTTTTGAAGAAGAGGTAAATTATATTTTTATCTGAAGACTAAAAAGCAAACATTTTTAGATTGTTGCATTTGTAATGGTTTAAGGATAAACTTTTTATTTATTTATATTTAAAATTATAAAACAACTTGGTATCCGATGTGTAACGAAATGAACTCCGCCCAAATACGCGACGTTGGTGTACGAGCGACCAGGATCAATCGCATACTTGCCCTGACTCCCCCGGGTGTGCCAATGACCAGCGACTGGCTGGCCTCGCAACAGGTTTCCCCCCAATTGCTGCAAAGCTATAAAAACAGCGGCTGGCTGAGACCCTTAGGCAGAGGGGCGTGGATGCGGGCAGGTTCGGAACCCACCTTGACGGGATCTATCTATGCGCTGCAACGACACTGGTCGGCAAGCGTTTACCCCGCCGCGCGTACGGCGCTGGGTCTTCAGGGACGCCTGCACTACCTGCCTCTCGGTGCTGGTACCGTTTTGCAGTTGGGAATCGGGTCAAACAGGAAACTGCCCCTATGGTTTACACGCCAGCGGTTTGCGGGAAACCTCAGGACATTTAACGTCAGCGCGCTGTTCTCTCCGGAATCGGCAAACCTCGTTGATTGGCACGCAGAAGGGTTTTCATTAAAAATCAGTTCGCCCGAACGCGCCATGCTTGAATACTGCTATCTGTTGCCGAATCGCGCGGATTTTGAAGAAGCCGGACGGCTTATGGAAAATCTGGCGACACTGCGCCCCGAGTTTGTACAAAGCGCCCTGCGCGCCTGCATGTCGGTAAAGGCCAAAAGGTCGTTTCTCGCACTGGCCAGCATCGTCGGTCACCAGTGGTACGGCGAGCTGGATCTGAAATCTGTTGAACTTGGAGAAGGAAACCGCCATTTTGCGAAACATGGATTGTGGAACTCCCGATTTAAGATAACCATTCCCGAAATCTGGATGGATTTATGAACAGAAGATACCAGACGCAAGTCGGTCTGCTGCTGGATGTATTGCACATTGTCTCCATGGCGGAAGCGCGCAGGTCTTCCTTGATTATCCCAGTCTGCTGCTGGATGTATTGCACATTGTCTCCATGGCGGAAGCGTTCGCTTTGAAGGGCGGCACGGCCATTAATTTTTTCTTCCTTGATTATCCCAGGGTCTCCGTTGATGTCTTTGTGGTTTATCTGATCAGCGACCGTAAACCGATTCATGAAATTCTGAATCCTAGAATTAAAGACATAAAGAAGACTTATTGTGATCATTTCGCGGGAATGCCGAGAACAGATGTGAGTATAGAGCGTCTATGTGAGATGCAGATTTCGCTGCCAGGGAAGATTTTAAACGCTCTGACAGAACGTCACAGGACTTTTCTTATAGGTTTCAACGAAGGAGAACCGGACTGGAACCTGCTCTCTTTTCCCAACGCGAGAATTCTGCCTGCAGTTCGCTGGAAGCAGACCAATCTGGATAAAATGGACCCGGAGAAGCGTAGCGAAACTACACGAAAGCTTGAACAAGTGTTTAAAGATGATCTAAAGCGGTAAAGATATGTTGTATTCCCATGGCTAGAATCCCCAAAAAGAAAATCCTTCTTCCCGACGAGGAAAACGCGCGCCTGACCGTTGAGAGATTCCGGGAGATAAACGGCAGGCTTCCCGCGGAAAAGGAAAAAATCCTCCGCGTCATATCCTCGCACAGCAGGTTCCTCGGAAATTCAATCATAAGAAATCCCCGCGCGCTGAACGCACTCGCCAATGAAAAATCCCTCGGGAGGAAAAAAACGCTTTCTTCCCACCGGGCTCCGCTGGCCTCGATCGTGAGGAATTCAAAGGACCCAGAGCGGCTCTCGGAAAGACTCAAGGAGTACAAGTACACGCAGCTCTCAAGAATAATCTACAGGGAGATTCTGGGTCTCTGCGCGTTCCGCCAGACCATGGAGGAGATTTCCGACCTCGCCGGTTCCGTGGTCAGGGCGGTGCTTGATTTCTACAGGTCCCGGATCGAGGACGGAGACCAGTTTGAGTTCGTGGTGCTGGGCATGGGGAAGCTCGGCGGCAGGCTCCTTAATCTCAGTTCCGATGTAGACCTAATTTATCTGTACAGAAGCGAGGGGTACGACGAACAGATATTCACGCTTTCCTCGTTGATGACCAGGACCATAAGCTCCGTCACCCCCGGCGGTTTTCTCTACAGGGTCGACCTGGGTCTGCGTCCGGGGGGCAGCAGGAGTCCGGTCGCGGTGTCGATTGACGCGGCCCTTGAGCATTATTACCACTGGGCCGAGACCTGGGAGAGAGCGGTCCTGCTCAAGGCGAACCCGATTGCCGGGGATCTCGAGCTCGGCCGCGAGTTCCTGGGGGATCTTGAGCCGGTGATATACCGCAAGCTGCTTGACTACGAGTCCATAGAGGATCTCAAGGACATGAAGGTCCGTCTCGAGGGAATCCGGAAGGAAAACGACGTGAAGCTCGGCAGGGGAGGGATAAGGGATATCGAGTTTTTCGTGCAGGCGACCCAGCTTATGAGCGGCGGGGCGGTGAAGAAGCTCAGGGGGCTCATGAACACTCTTGACGGCCTTTCCGCCATGGCGACGACGGGTTTCATAACGCAGCAGGTAAGGGAAGAGATGGAGCGTTGCTATCTTTTTCTAAGGAAGGTGGAGCACTCGATCCAGCTATGGGATGAACTTCAGACGCACAGCATTCCCGCGGAGGAAAGTTCGCTTGTCAGGCTCTCGAGGCGTATGGGTTTTGAGACGGCGGCGGAGTTCAGGGCCGCTTACGAAGAGATAACCTCGCTTGTCATGAAGAACTGCGGGAACCTGTTCTCCGACCCCGGGGAGGAGCTTGAGGAGAAAGGCAGGGAATTCTGGGAGGTGGCGGATTTCATGGCCGAGGGGAACGTAAACCGCGAGGAGGCGATTTCGACCCTCGGAAATCTCGGGTTCTCGGCGCCTGACGACGCGATCGAAATCATATCGAGTCTCATGAATCCCCAGAGGGCCGGTCTGACGGAAAGGGGAAGGGTGCTTTCGAGAAAAGTGATACCGGCCTTTCTCTCGAACATAATCAGGTTCAGCGAGCAGGACGCCGCGCTTTTGAATCTTGAAAAATTCATCTCCGGTCTGGGTTCTAGGATGTCGGTCTACTTTCTTCTGACCGAAAACCCGAAAATCATTCCCATGCTCTCAAGGCTCTTTTCAAGAGGCGGCATGCTGTCTGATTTTCTTATCAGGCACCCCGAGTATCTCGACTCCATCATACTGAAGGACGTGACGCAGTTCTACGATTCGAAGGACCCCATGGCGCGGGCTCTCGGGGAAGCCGTCTCGGAGGAGGAGTTCTTCGAGGACAAGCTAAACGCCCTTCGAAGCTTCAAGCATATCGAGTCCCTCAAGCTCTGCTTCAAGGAGCTTTCCGAGGACCTGGAGCCGATCTACGTGGGAAAATACCTGTCTATGGTGGCCGACGTGGTAATGGACTCGAGCCTCGAGCTCGCCAAAGGCTCTATCAAGGCTTCTCCGAAGCAGAAAAAGCTCCTTGACAACATGGTTGTTCTCGGGCTCGGAAAACTCGGAGGCAGCGAAATGAGCTACACTTCCGATCTTGACATAGTCTTCATTTACGAGGGAGACGATCACGAGCTTTTCTCAAAGTACGGTCAGAGGTTCATATCCAATCTTTCGGTCTACACTTCCGAGAGCTTCTGCTACAAGGTGGATCTGGAGCTGCGCCCGTCGGGAAAATCCGGTACCCTCGTCGCCTCGCTTGATGCTTTTGAGGAATATCATAATACAAGCGCTCATATCTGGGAGAGGCAGGCTCTCATAAAAGCCCGCGCCGTCGCGGGAAACCGCGCGCTCGGTGAGAAGGTAATGAAGGTCATAGAGGATTTCGTTTACGCGAAGGAGCTTGCTCCGGATTTTCGCGGGGAAATCCACAGGCTGCGCGGAAGGATGGAAAAGGAACTCGCCAACGAGACGGAAGCCAGGTTCAACCTGAAGACGGGAAGGGGGGGACTGGTTGACGTCGAGTTCCTCGTCCAGATGCTTCAGCTTGCCCATGGTCCCGAAAATCCCGGGCTGAGAACGGCAAACACCATGGAGGCTATCGGGGCGCTTTACGGGGCCGGATTAATTAAAGGCGACGAGGTCCTGACGCTCAGCGAGGGCTATCTGTTCTTGAGAAAAATGGGGAACCTGCTGAGCGTTTTCAACGACAGGAGCAAAAACGAAATCACGCGGGGCGATTTTGACCGGATGGCGCCCGAGTTCGGCGGCTCCGGCGGAGAGGGAGATTTTCTCAGGTCCGAATACGCGCGCGTGACCGGGGACATCAGGGAAATTTACAACAGGTATTTCACGGAAAGCGCCTGATGAACAGAAGAAAATGCGTTTTTTTTCTGGCAGACGGCGCGAGACTCGATGTCTTCGCTGAACTTCTTAGAAGAGGCGACCTTGAGAACATACAGAAATACGTCGTCGAACCCGGAGAGATCCTCAGGGGGATCACGGTTTTTCCTTCCACGACGGGCCCGGCCTATACCCCGTACCTTCTCGGCAGGTTTCCGGGCAGGTGCAACCTCCCCGGAATAAGGTGGTTTGACAGAAGGTATTACGACGGAACCCCGTTTTCCCTGCGAAGGTTCAGAAGCTACGCCGGTCCCCAGTCTTTTCTTATCAACCGCGACATAGAGAGCGACTCCCCGACCCTTTTCGGCCTGGTTCCGGGAAGCGTAAGCATCCTGAACGAGATAACCAGGGACATAAGCCCCGCGGGGAACAACAGGACCAGGTATCTTAAGTATTACCTGATGGTGAAAAGCCATTTCACGGAGAGAAGCGACAGCGTCGAAGAGGCCGCGGGAAGAATCCTGATCGATTCTCTCGGGGATTCTCCGCGTTTTATCTTCTGCGTTTTCCCCGGCATAGACGCCTATTCCCACCGCTACCACCCGTTTCACCGCAAGGTTCTTGAATCCTACAGAAGGCTTGACCGGTACGTGGGGATGGTCGGGGAGAGGTTCGCGGAGCGGGGCGAGCTTGACGACGCGCTTTTCGTCGTCGGAAGCGACCACGGCCTTACGTGCACGCATTCCCATTTCGATTCCCTGGGCTTTCTTCGCCGCCGGGGTTTCAGGCCGCTTTACTACACCAACGTGCTGAGGCATTTTCTCGACGCCGATTCATCCGTCATGGTTTCCGGAAACTCGATGGCTCATTACTATTTCAGAAATTCCGACGGATGGGAAAGACACACCCTCTGCGAGGAAGTAGCGGATATAGTCGACGAGCTATCCGCGCGGCCGGAGGTGGATATTGTCTGCGCCAGAACCGGCGGGGCGGGAGGAGAGGTGAAGATAACCAACCCCAGGGGAGAGGCTCTCGTGAGCGCGGATGAGGAGGGCCTGATCTGCTACAGCAACGTTTCGGGCGACCCTCTCGGCTACGGCTTTTCCTTGAAGAAGATGAACCCTTCGGAGTGGCTTCGGCTCACGGCCGATTCCGACTATCCGGATGCCCCACTACAGATTCTCCAGCTTTTCGAATCGCCCCGGACCGGCGACGTGGTGATCAGTTCAAAACCGGGCTACGACCTCCGGGCCACGCACGAGAACCCCGAGCATCACGGTTCCCACGGCTCCCTTCACAGAGACCACATGGTGGTTCCCGTTCTCATGAGCCGTCCGGCCCGGCACGACTGCGTGCGGACCGCGGATATCTTCTCGAGCATCGTCAGTTATCTCGGGTCTGAAGTTCCCCGGGGAGTTGACGGAAGGGATATTCTTGAGTGAGCGGCCTCAGGAGAAGATTTCATCTATCTGGCTGCTGACGTCACCCTCTTTTTTCCTGAGCGCTATGGAAAGTTCCTTGACTACGTGGGTATGGGCGTTTTCCATTATTCTCTTCTCGCCGAAAGAGAGGTTCTTCACCTTTTTCAGGTGGTGTATGTCCCTCAGCACCCTGGCTATTTCGTATATGTCGCCGCTTTTAACCTTGTCGGCGTATTCCTTGTACCTCTTGTTCCAGCTCTGGACCCCCAGCTTGGGTATCTCGCCGTCTTCTTCCTTCAGTATCTCAAGGATTTTCTTTACTTCCTTCCTGGGCACTACGGGTCTTAAGCCCACGGACTCTATGTTGTCCGTGGGAACCATGAGTTTTACGTTGCTTTCAAGAACGTTGAGTATGTAAAAGGCTTTTCTCGAACCCAGTATTTCCTTTTCCTCAACTCCCTGAACCTCAACCACGCCGTGCACCGGATACACAGCGTTCTGTCCTGCTTTAAATTTCCTGCCCATTTTATTAAATTATATGAAATAGACACTGTACCTGATCTATGCCCGGTTTGCCAGAAAACGGATGAGAAGTACTGGAGTAATGGATAAAAACTGCGATTTTCTTGTTGTCGGAGGGGGAATTGTAGGTCTCGCGATCGCAAACGAGCTTCTTCTGCGCGGCTGCGGCAGCATCATTGTTCTCGAAAAGGAGAAAAGCCTGGGAGCGCACTCAAGCGGCCGGAACAGCGGAGTTCTCCACGCCGGGATATATTACACTCCCGATTCCCTGAAGGCACGGTACTGCATTGAGGGAAATCGGCTGATGAGGGATTTCTGCCGCGAAAACGGAGTCGCGATATCCGAATGCGGAAAGGTCATCGTGGCGGACTCAGAGGAGAAGCTTGAAGGACTCGAGGCGCTTCAGCGGAGGGCAGAGAGAAACGGGGTTGAGTCGTATCTTATCAATGAAAAAGAGCTTGCGGAGATAGAGCCGCACGCCGCCACTTTCGAAAAAGCCATATATTCTCCCGCGACATCGGTATTTGACCCCCTGGGCGTTCTGGAGGCCCTTTGCTCGAGGGTTCAAAAAACCGGGAAAGCCCGGGTGCTTTTCGGTACGGCCTTCATCAGAAGGAAAAAGGGCCGCGTCGCCCTCACTAGCGCGGGGGAGATAGGCTACGGAAAGCTCGTAAACGCCGCCGGGCTCCACGCGGACGTGGTGGCGCGCCAGTTCGAAGCGGGTCTCAGGTACAGGGCCATCCCCTTTATGGGTTCCTACAGGCAGCTTACGAAAAAAAGCTCCTACCTTGTCCGCGGCAATGTCTACCCGGTTCCCGACCCGAGAATGCCTTTTCTGGGGGTGCACTTCACGAGGAGCACTTCGGGGCGCGTCTTTATCGGTCCCACCGCCGTGCCGGTCCTGGGAAGGGAGAGCTACGGGTTTCTTGAGGACCTGGGGCTTGAGTCGTTCCGGTTTCTCTACAGAAACGCGGCGATGTTCGTAAGCGACGGCGGGTTCAGGGCAAACGCGCTCTCCGAGGTGAAAAAATATATGGGATCCCATTTTTACTCCGAAGCCAGGAAGCTGGTTCCCGGTCTCCTGCCCCGTCATCTGGTCTCCTCCGCGAAAACCGGCATCCGCTCGCAGCTTGTGGACTGGAAGGAGAAGAAACTCGTTACGGACTACGTGGTCTGCAGGGAGGGGGACGCCGTTCACGTGCTGAACGCCGTATCGCCCGCCTTTACCTCCTCGATGTCGTTTGCAAGGCATGTGGCGGACATTCTGCTTGAGCAGGAAGCTCCCCCGGCGCGGTGAACGGGGGGCTTTTTTTGCCCCGCCCTTATTTTTTCCGTTTTTCCTTGAAAAATTCCGGCAATCGCATTTAATATTTATCCGTGCTTATCCTTTTTTCCGCTGAAAAGCTGCTTTAACCGGACCCTGAAATGCCCGAGCAGAGAATCATAAGAAATTACGTCGACAGGCCAGATTCCCACACCATCGGGTCGTATCTGTCCTCGGGGGGATACTCGGCGCTGAGGAAAGCCCTCGGCATGGCCCCCGGAGAAGTCACCGACGCGGTCAAGAAATCGGGTCTGCGGGGAAGGGGAGGGGCCGGCTTTCCGGCGGGGATAAAGTGGAGCTTCATTCCGCCCGATTCCAGGAAACCGGTCTATCTCTGCTGCAACGCCGATGAAAGCGAACCCGGAAGCTTCAAGGACAGGGAGATTCTGGAGAAAGATCCCCACCAGATGATAGAGGGCATAATAATCGCCTGCCACGCCATCCGCTCCCACAAGGCCTACATATACATAAGGGGGGAGATGCCGTACGGGGCCAGAAGGATACAGCAGGCCATTGAGGAAGCTTACGAGCACGGCTATCTCGGAAAGAACATACTGCTGAGCGGTTTCGATCTCGACATGAAGCTCTACATAGGCGCCGGCGCCTACATATGCGGGGAGGAGACCGGACTTCTCGAGTCGATAGAGGGAAAGAAGGGAGAGCCGAGACCCAAGCCTCCTTTCCCGGCCCAGGTGGGCCTTTTCGGCTGCCCAACCATAGTCAACAACGTGGAGACGCTCGCGTGCGTTCCCCACATAATAAACAACGGGGCGGACTGGTTTGCCTCGATAGGGACTCCCAGAAACACCGGAACCAAGATCTTCGGGCTGAGCGGGCACGTCAACAGCCCCGGGCTTTACGAGCTTCCCCTCGGGATAAACCTTCTTGAGCTGATTGAGGAGTACGGCGGAGGAGTTCTCGGAGGAAAAAAGATAAAGGCGGTTTCTCCCGGCGGTTCCTCTTCCGCGGTTTTTTCCGCGGACGAGCTGGACATTGCGATGGATTTCGATACCGTGGCGGCCGCGGGTTCCATGCTCGGAACGGCGGGAGTGACGGTGATGGATGAGACGGTGAGCATGATCAAGGTGGCCCAGAACCTCGCCCATTTCTACAGGGATGAGTCATGCGGGCAGTGCGTTCAGTGCAGGGAAGGAACGTGGTGGCTTGAGAAGATACTGAGAGAGATTGACGAGGGCAACGGATCCCTTGAGTACCTGGACATAATACTTGACGCGTGCTCGCAGATGAGGGGAACGACCATATGCGCCCTTGCGGACGGCTGCGCCATGCCCATTGACTCGATAGTGAGGAAGTTCAGGGACGAGTTCGAAGAGCATATAAAAAGAGGGAGTTCTCAGGGCTGAGAGGAAATCCTGCGCATCTTCAATCTATGCGGGTGTCGCCGGGTGCTTTCCGGTAGCCGGGGTTCCTGCTTCAGAGTCAGCTGCCTTAGTCGCCATCCGGGAAAATTTTTCTTACATCTTTTTCCTGGACGATTACCCCGTCCCTGAAAATAACTACCGAACCAGTGGTCTCTATGGCTCTGTGACATGCTAGCTTGGCGGCTCTTAGCATAGCCGCCTCTACGCCAGCCAAATACTGGTCCTGCAATTTTTTATCCAGGTTTAGATCTTGTCGTTTATGTGTGGTCATGGTCGATCTTTCTGCTTGATGAGTACGGGTTTTCCACTTGAACTATCGTACACCACCCAGTCATCTACAATATCACGATAGATTAACTGGAAATTGCTCCACCCGGAATAGAACCGTCGACGAACGGTTTGTTCCGGTATGTCGTGTCCTCCCTCAATGACCCGCTGCCTGACGCGCGCTACGGCCATTTCCGGTGTCGGAAGTCTCAAAAAAAACAGCTTTACGAGGTACCCCTCCTTTTGCCAAAGAGGAATCAGGCGGGCGTAGCCGCGTCCGCTCAGCGTGGTCTCAAAGGCGAAGTCCTCCTTTTTTTCCACGCAATCATGGATCGTCTTCAGCATCAGTCTGCCCGCCTGGACAGCCGCCAAGTCGGGTCGGGACGGGTTCAGGTCGGCCGCTATCATGTCCGCGTTTATGAAAATCGGGCAACGCGCCTCGTTGGGAAGAAACTCCGCAGCGAAAGTGGTTTTTCCCGCGCCGTTGGGCCCGGCAATGATCAGCACCTTTCTGGAACTCTTCATGATACAGTCTTTTCCGGGGTTTCACGGCCGCGTGCGACGTCCCGTTCAGTGAAACTGCTCCTCAGGAATTACTTTTCCAGCGACTTCCTGAGCATTCCGTTTACGATCGCCGGATCGGCTTTTCCCCTTGTGGCCTTCATCACCTGCCCGACGAAAAAGCCGAGAAGCTTCGTATCCCCGTTTCTGTACCTCTCGACTTCCTTCGGGTTCTCTTCGATCAGTCTGCTTATGACAGAAGAGATCTCGTCTTCATCGGTAATCTGGGCAAGCCCCTTCTCGGTTACTATCTCTTCGGCGCGTTTCCCCCCGCTTATCATTTCGGAGAATATTTCCCTGGCGGTCTTGCGGTTTACTCTTCCTTCCCCGATAAGGTTAAGCAGTTCAGCGAGGTTCTCGGGCCTGACCGGAAATTCGGCTATGCTGTCTTCGTTCCCGACTTCTCTCAGCATCTCGTTCAGGATCCAGTTGCTTGCCGCTTTTTTGTCTTCTGCGTGTTCTGCGCACTTTTCAAAGTACTCGGCAAGCGGTCTTGAGGATGAAAGCGTCTCGGCGTCGTTTCTCGGTATGCTGAATTCATCCGCGAACCTGCTGAGCTTTTCTTCGGGGAGTTCCGGGAGGGACAGGCGGATTTTCTCCAGGTAATCTTCCTCCACGACGACCGGCAGGAGGTCCGGGTCCGGGAAATACCTGTAGTCGTGAGCCTCTTCTTTTGATCTCATCGCGAACGTGACCCCTCTCTGCGAGTCGAAAAGCCTTGTTTCCTGGACCACTTTCCCTCCGCTTCGCAGAACCGCCTCCTGTCTCTTTATTTCGTATTCTATGGCCCTTTGTATGAAGCGGAAGGAATTGAGATTCTTGATCTCGGTTTTGGTTCCGAGTTCGCTCTGTCCCGTCGGCCGGATGGAGACGTTCGCGTCGCAGCGCAGGCTTCCTTCCTCCATGTTTCCGTCGCAGACCTCGATATACCTGAGGATCGTCCTGAGTTTCCTTACGTACTCAACCGCTTCTTCGGCAGTTGAGATGTCTGGCTCGCTGACTATCTCCACAAGCGGCACTCCGGCCCTGTTGAGATCAACGTGGCTTTCAAAGTCTGAGTATTCGTGCACGAGCTTCCCCGCGTCTTCTTCAAGGTGTATACGGGTTATCCTGATCTTTTTTCTGCCGTCCCCCGAATCTATCTCGAGATGACCCCCGAGGCAGAGCGGCTCGTCGTACTGCGAAATCTGATAGCCCTTCGGAAGGTCCGGGTAGAAGTAGTTCTTCCTCGCGAACCTGGATTTCCGGGCGATTTCGCAGCCGGTCGCCAGTCCGGCTTTTACGGCGTACTCAAGAACCTTCTCGTTAAAAACCGGCAGCACCCCCGGCATGCCAAGGCAGACCGGATTCACCTGGGAGTTGGGGGGGCTTCCGAATTTCGTTGAGGAAGAAGAAAATATCTTGGATTCGGTGGCGAGCTGTGCGTGAACTTCGAGACCGATTACCGCTTCGTATTGCATTGATCGTTCCTTCTGGGGAAATTTGATAAGGCAGCCGAGCGAAAATTATATATGTACTTGGCCAGCAGGCAACCTCCGGTCCGCGTATTTCTGCCCGGGACAGGGAACGGATCCGGCGTAGGACTCTCCCAACGGTTCCATGCTTCTTTTTGACCTTTCGTCTCAAAAACTTTATCCTTTCTTCACATAGTGGCGTATCCTCCTGTTGATTAGTCCGGGTGAATTCAGATCAGCCGGATACGCCGCTTTTTTCAAACCCCCCGTGCATCAGATTTGAATATAACTCAGAGGAGGCCGCAAGATGAGGATTTTGGCAGTTTTAGCTCTTTCTTTTTTCGCTCTGCTTTCCTTTATGTCACTTCCCGCCCAGGCCGGCGGCGACCAGAGCGTACAGGAGCAGATAGAGGAGCTCAAGAAGCAGATAGAAAAGCTCGAGCAGCAGATGAACATGAAGGCTTACGAGGCCGCGACGAAAGATTCCAAGGCCTGGTACAACAAGATAAAGGTCAAAACCAGAAAAGGCACCGGCCTTACTTTCCAGACCGCCGACAGCAACTACAAGCTCAGGATGCGCTTTTTTGGCCAGTTTCTGACCGACTACGCGGATCCTGACACCGGCAAAGACAGTTTCGGTTCCAGTGTAAGGAACCTCTGGCTGATCTGGAACGGCAACGCTTTCGCTCCCTGGATGAAATACACGGTTCAGTATGATCTCTCGGGGGGCGGAGCGCTGAAGGACATGAGGCTTTCGTTCGCCAGGAACAGGGCCATTGTTCCCACGGTGGGTCAGTACAAGGTTCCGTTCAGCAGGGAGTTTCTTACCTCAGTTACCGCCCTGCAGCTTGTGGGAACCTCGATCATAGACGATTACTTCCGGTATGGCAGGGATATCGGCGGCGGCGTTTACGGTTTTCTCGGCGACGGGATGATCCGCTATGACGCGGGTGTTTTCCAGGGCGAAGGCGCAAACCGGAAAAACGACAAGGGTGACACCGGCATGCTCTGGGCGGGAAGGGTTCAGGCGGCCGTGATCGGCGGGAAAGCCAGGAGTGTGAAAGAGAATTTCGCCAGGAGGCCGACGCTCATGATCGGAGCCGCTGTTGCGGGTATAGATGTTGAGGATGGAAGCGACGGCAATATAGGAATTCCGTCTGAAGAGAGAGATCTTGAAAGCGGTAGGGTCACTTCTTTCACGGCGGACATAAACTACAGGGACCCGAAGTTCAATCTTACCGGTGAGTATGTCGGAAGGTGGGCCAATCCCGACGATGCCGGAGTAGGCACTGCCTACGATTCCGGTTTCAGGGTTCAGGGCGGTTTCTTCCTCATTCCGAAAAAGGTCGAGCTTGCCTCCAGGTACGCGATGGTCATGTTTGACGATGACGCCGGCGTTCTCGGGGGAAATGACCTTGACAACGTATGGACTTTCACGCAGGGGCTTAACTGCTACCTTAGCGGCGATCACAGGTGGAAAATACAGCTTGACTACACGTTCCAGAGGGAAGAGAACCTCGCTGGCATGGAGTCTGATGAGTCGATTGTAAGAGCGCAGGTTCAGACCTACTTCTAGAGATGTATTCAGATATATAGTCAAATCTGGCGTACAGGAGCATAATCAGGCGGTGATCTGATAGTCTGTTTTCACCTCTGCTGTTTTGTCCGTTGCCTGCTCGATTCCATCTTTGAATTTCCCTCTTTTACATTTTGACGATATTGAACCTGGCGTGATTTAGGAAGAGGGAAATATCTTTGATTCAGTGGCAAGCCACGCGTCCGCTTCAGGACCGATTGCCGCTTCGTATTCCGTTTATCGTTCCTTCGGGAGAAATTTGGTGAAGTAACCGGGCGAGATTATATATGTGCTTGACCCGCAGGCAACCTTGGGGTTGGTATTCTCTCCGTGTTTTGAACATAAACGCCGGAATAAACTATCTTGGGAACATTGCGTGTAGTAAATAGTTAGTTTATTAAATAATATCAATCAATCTCTAGCGGAAATAAAAAGCGGTATTGAATCAAAAAAGAGGGATATGCGGATTGTTCATCAACAAAATGTTTGTAAGCTTTTTATTTCTCGCGCAGGTGTGCAAATAAAAATCGAGGTTAACATGGTAAAGCGGGGTGTTATTGCACCCCCTGAGCAATTTCCCGCAGTTCAGTGGAAGCTACAGAATCTGAAGAAGCTACGAGACACAAACCCTGATAAGCACAAAAAGCAGCGCATACTGCTGACAAATGTCCTTTCTGGGAGTTTTTCAAAAACATAGATGGGTATTTTTAGTTGTTGCAGAATAGGGAGATTCTCTGAGTGATGTAGGTTCCGGTACTCTTTTCACTGGGAAGGACTGATATGCGAGAGACAAAAGCCCTTATAGTTTCCCCGCACCCCGATGATCTTGAAATAGGCATGGGGGGAACGGCCTGCCTGCTTCTGGAAAGAGGCATCGACGTGACCTCCGTCGTGGTTACGGATGGAAGGAGAAGCGCGAATCCGCTCGGTATTACCCAAGAGCAGCTTGTGCGGACCAGGGAACGGGAAGTCAGGGAATCATCAGAGATACTCGGAGTGGAGATTTCTCTTCTGGGATTCTCCGACATGGAATCCGATTTGAACAAGCGTGAATTCAGTTCCAGGATGGCAGAGATGATAACAGATCTCCGCCCGGGCGAGATATACCTTCCGCATCCCGAAATCGACAAGCACAGAACCCACAGGACGGTTTCCCGCCTGACGCTTGATTGTCTTAAGGCGACAATTAAGGAGAGCCCTTTTGAGTGCGAATGCTGGTTTTATGAGGTGTGGACGCCTTTTCCCTCGTACGACCGGATCGAGGATATAACGTCTTTTGCCGACCGCAAGCGCCGGGCGATCGAGGCGCACAGGAGCCAGACGGCCTACAAGGACTACACAGACGGCATAATGGGCCTTAACAGGTACCGGGGGGCTTTTCACGACACCGCGGACGGATTCGCGCCGCTCTGGGCCGAGGTTTTCATGAAGCACGACTCCGGGTGACTTTACCTCGGAACGTATTTTCTTTTCCTTGACCAGAGAAGCAGGTCAAGTTCATCAAGACTGATTCCCAGTTCGCAAGCGGCTTCAGTCATCGCGCTTTCCGTTTCAAGATATCTTTTTCTCGTCAGTGGATATTTTGTCTCGCCTATGATTCCCAGTTCGGAAAGGGACGCCAGGTTGTTCCGGTCGAGAATCGCGTAACCTGAGAATCCAAGATTCCTCAGAAAATGGCTTGCCTGCATGTATCCGAGTCCCTTTATTCCCGGGTTTTTCGCGAAGAAATCTCTTCTTTCCACCCTGTCCTCAAAGGAACTGACAAGTGATTTCAGAAGAAATCCGTGTTCTTCCCTGAGATATTCCCTGGTAAAGACGATATAGCGGGACGCGTTCTCGGCGTATTTGTGAATTGCTCCGATGCGGCCCAGCAGTTCGTCTTCTTCCCCGTCTATGAGTTTTTCTCCTGCGGCGCTTACGCATTGGCCGGCTGTTTTGGGGCCGACCCCGGAACTCAGTATGCAGAATGAGAGTTCACGGAAGATCTGATGGTCATCGGCTTCCCGGAAAGCCTGTCTGAATTCCAGAAGCCGGTTCCGCATCTCTTCTTTTCTGAGTTCGTATAGTTCGAGGAGTTCCCGTCTTTCTTTTTCCGTCATTTGCGGGGCACCGTCTTCCGAGGCGTCATTTCAGTATTTCGCCCGTTTTCTCGCTCCAGAGAAACAGATCCATTTCATCGAAATCAAATCCGTTTTTCTCCGTGAATCTCTTGAACCTGTTTTCAATCTCGATGTATTTTGACCTTGAGTGCGGCGCCCGGGAGGACTCCGTTACGCCTAGTTCGAAGAGACACTGGAGTATGTGCTTGTCAAGAATCGCGTAGCCGCGGAAACCGACATTTCTCAGGAAATGGCTTGCTTCCTTGAATCCGAGACCCTTTATATCCTTGTTGAGCGCGAGGAAGTCTCTTCGCTCCCCCGGGTCTTCAAACGAGAGAAGAAGCGGCCTCAGCCTGAGTCCGTACCGCCTTGCCAGATAGTTTCTTGTGTGGATCACGTGTTTTGAGCGCACGTTCGGAAATCTGTAAACTCCCCGAAGTCTTGCCCTCAGTTCGTCCTCGCCTGCCCCCGGGAGTATGTCCCTTACGGCGCGAAGCGCGCTCAGTCCCATCTTCGCGCTCGTTCCGGCCGTGAATATGCAGAAGACGAGCTCTTCGAAGATTTCTTCCTCGGAGGCGTTTTTGATGATATTCTCGAATTCCCCGAGCTTCTTCCTTATTTCCGGGGCCTTGCGCGGAAGGTCTTCTCTTATTGACCGTACTGTCAGCATCCGGGATTTATTTGTAGATGACGAGGTTTCTTCCGGCGATCAGCGTGGTTGAGGACATGTTGTTCCACCTCTTGATCTGGGAAACCGAGACCCTGTAGCGAAGCGCCAGCTCGCTCAGCGTGTCGCCGGGGATTATCTTGTGGTGCATTTTCCTCGGCACGTCCCGCGGCACGTCGTAAGTGTAGGAAAGTCTCTGGGGAATGGAAAGGGTCTTTCCCGCTATTATAAGGGAGCCCTTGAGGTTGTTGGCTCTTTTTATCTCGTCGATTGAAGTTCCGTATCTTTTCGCGAGAACGTAAATGTTCTCTCCCGGGCGTATTCTGTGCTTTACGTATATGACGTTTCCTCTCGCGGGTATCTTGAGCCTCTGCCCGGGGCGTATGATCGAACTCGAGAGGTTGTTTGCGTACTTCAGTTTCTCGACGGACGTTCCGAATTTCCTGGCTATCTTCCAGAGGCTGTCGTCAGGCCTTACCCTGTATCTTACGGGCCTTGTCCTGAAGGGAGTCTGAACGTCCTTGAGGGCCTCCACTTCGCTTCTGACGGCAAGGAGCTTTTCTCCGTAGCCCCTGGGAACCTTGAGCTCGTAGTTTTCTCCCGGGGGAGTGGAAAGTCCGACGAGCGAAGGGTTGTAATTGGAAATCTCCTTGTATCCCATGTCAAGGAGGTTGGCGATTTCCGCAAGGCTTTTTCTGGGCGGAACGCTCACGGTTTCATAATCTTTCCCCGTTTCCGTAATCCTGAAACCGTATTTCCCGGGGTTTTTGGCTATTATCAAGGCGGCGTTGAATTTCGGCACGTAGTTTCTCGTTTCCCTGGGAAGCCTTCTTGATACTGTCCAGAAGTCGGTTGAACCTGTTCTCCTGATGGCCTTCGCCACTCTCTTCTCTCCGCAGTTGTAGGCGGCGAGAGCGAGTTCCCACGAACCGAATTCGTCAAACAGCTTTCTTAGATACCGGGCCGCCGCCAGGGTCGATTTCTCGGCATTCATTCTCTCGTCTGCCCAGTAGTTTATTTTCAGCCCGTACTTAAGCCCGGTCGGCCTTATGAACTGCCATAGCCCGACGGCGTTCATTTTTGAGACGGCGCGGGGATTAAACCCGCTTTCTATAATGGGCAGATACGCGATATCCTGGGGAACGCCCTCGGAGCGGAGCGTTTCCCTGATCTCCGGAAGGTATTTCCCGGAGCGCCTGAGAACCACCGCGAAATTTTCCTTTCCTTTCCCCGAAAATCGTCGGATGTAGCGCTCGACCCTTGAGTTTCTTTTTATCTCGAATTTTATGTCTTCGTAACTCTGCGAGGCGTCTTTGGGTCCGGTCTCCGGGATTTCTTCGGTTCCGGATTCTGTCTGCCGGGCGTGCGGGATCTGTTCGTCAGAGGCGGAAGATGCCTGGGCTGCGGGGTTTTGGTCTGCCTGCCGGGCCTGCTGGCTTTGTCTGTCTGAGCTGAGAGCTGACAGGGCCCCGGCATAGGCATCTGCTCCCGCAGTTTCCTCCGTTTCTTCGCCCGCTCGGGTTTCTTCGCCTAACTCGGCGGATTCCGCCTGTGCTTCCTGCGGGTGCTCGGGGGGTTGCGCCAGGCCTGAGGCGGTGACGGACGCCCACGGGAGAAAAACGGCGAGGAGAACGCAAAGTATGGCTGTTAAATTCATGTTGATTTTTCTCTGCGGAAATTCCGTTCATCTTAACTTGAGTGATTCTTAAGTCAGAGACGGAACGATAATATCCCGCGCAGGGGCTTCCGGTTTATTTTTTCGTAAGTTATTTGTACAATAATTCTAATTACATAGTTTCAATAGTCAAAGTATGTTATGGAAAATCTGGCGGAAACTGGTGAGAACGGAACTTTTCAGGCTGTTATTTTTCCGGGGTCTTTCATAAAACCTTTTCCTTAGCATGTCGGGAGTTGCGGGTTGAACAGAAAAACAATTGCGGTTCTTTTCGGCGGCGTTTCGGTTGAGCACGAGGTATCTCTGGTTTCCTCAAAATTCATCATCCGCAACCTTGATCCTTCAAAATTCTCCCTGCTGCCTGTCTTCATTTCCAAGGATGGAAGATGGCAGAGGGCCGTTCTTGAGAACTGGCAGGACGGAGAACCTCCCGCCCTGGTTCCCGGCTCCGAAATCGTTCCCATGCTCCACGGTTCTCCTCCCGGACGTTTCGCCGAAATAGTCAGGGGAGAGATGGGGGAGATCTTTTCCGTGGATGCCGTTTTCCCCGTTCTTCACGGAACCTTCGGCGAGGACGGATCGGTGCAGGGCCTCATCGATCTCATGGGCGTTCCCTGCGTGGGAGCGGACCTGCTCGGATCCTCGCTCTGCATCGACAAGATAGTCTCGAAAACGATCCTCAGGGATAACGGCATTCCGGTTGTCCCGTTTTTCGGTTTCGCGAGAACCGAATGGCAGAACGACAGGGAGGCGATTCTCCGCCGCGTGGAAGATGAAATGGGATTTCCCTGCTTCGTTAAATCCTCGAACCTGGGCTCAAGCGTGGGAGTCTCGAGGGTGAGCTCTCCCGGGGCGGTCGCCGACGCGGTGGAGGCCTCCTTCGGTTTCTCCGAAAGGGTGATCGTCGAGCGGGCCGTGATGAACCTGCGGGAAGTTGAGGTGAGCGTGATGGGGAATCAGGATCCGCGGGCGTCGGTTCCGGGGGAACTGGTCGTGGAAGGAGGCTTTTACGATTACGAAAGGAAGTACCGCGACGAATCCACGGAACTGCGGATTCCGTGCGACCTTGACCAGGAGGTTCAGAAGAGGGTGAGAACCCTCGCTATTGCTTCCTATACCGCCCTTTGCTGCACCGGAATGGCGAGGGTGGATTTACTGGTTGACGCCGATACCGGCCAGGTGTTCGTAAGCGAGATAAACACAATCCCCGGATTTACCCCCATAAGCATGTACCCGAAACTCTGGGAGGCAAGCGGGCTCCGCGTCGGCGAGATGCTCGAGATGCTTGTTGATCTGGCCGAGCAGAGACACCGGATGAGAAGAGAACTCAGAACGGATTTCTCCGGTTCAAGCTAGAACTCACTTGCCGAGAATGTCGTTTTTCTGTCCCCGGAAAAGCACGAGGAAGACGACCCCGACGATTATCGAGGCTCCCCCCAGAAGCTTCGTGACCGACGGCAGGTCGTCGAAGAAGACATGCGCGAGGATCAGCACGAAGATTGATTCCATCGGCATGACGGCGGTCGTTCGCGAGATGTCGAGGAGCTTTATGGCGTGAAACTGGCTTCCCTTGGCTATATACGCTCCGCACGCGCCTCCGCACGCCATCACGAGCGCCTGTTTCAGGCTTGGAGGCTCAAAAGTCCCGGTGAGTATGAGGTAGATGAAAAGGACTATGGAGACCCCCAGGGTTCTGAGCGTCGCGACCATGAGCATGTTAAGGTCCTGCGCTATTTTCTTTACCATGAAGGAGAGAAAGGAATACAGAAACGCGGCCCCGAGGGCCATGGCGGTTCCGAAGATGAGATAATCCTCTCTCTGGTAGGCCACCACCGCTCCGCCGGCCACCGTCATGGCTATTCCTAAACTTTCACCCTTGTTGAGCCTTTCGCCGAGAAAGATTATTCCGAGCAGAAGCGCAAAAAGCGTCTGGGCCTTCATCAGGAAGGAGGTAAGGGCCGGCCCGATCGTCCAGAGCGCGACCATCCACAGGGCGGCCCCTGCCGAAGTTATAACGGAGCTCCAGATGAAAATGGCGCGGTACTCGCGGATTCTCCCGAGTTCCTTTCTCTGCGAGCGAAGAAAGGGGAATAGGATTAAGGCGACCACGAAAGCCCCGAAAAACCAGAAAAAAGTGGTGGTCTCGGGGTGAAGGTCGCTTCGCTCAAGCGCCTTTCCTATCGCGTAGGAAAGCGCCGTGAAAAAAGCGGTGGCTACCAGAAAGAGATAGCCTTTTATGGGAAGTCTTTCTTTCTTACCGGTTCTGTTCATAGGTTTTCCTGCTTCTCCATAACCAGGCTATCGCCGCGCCCGAGATATTATGCCAGATGCTGAAAAGCGCGGCGGGAAGGGCGGAGAGATAGCCGAAGTGCATCTGGGAAAGGGCCGCCGCGAGCCCCGAGTTCTGCATTCCCACCTCAACGGATATCGCCCTGGCGCTGCTTTCTCCGAAACCCATCGCCTTCGCTATGAGATAACCGCACGTGAGACCGAGAGCGTTATGGATTATCACTATGAGGAAAACCGCCGCGCCGACGGTTTTTATGGATTCCGCGTTCAAAGCCACTATTATCGCCACCACGACAGCTATGACAAGAGACGATACCGGGGGCAGAAAGGGCAGGACGGCCTCTGATTTTCTCCCGAGCAGCTTCCTCAGTACCACCCCGAGAATCACCGGCAGCAGCACTATCTGAAGCGCGGAGATAAAAAGACCGGCGACCGGAACATCTATCCACCTTCCCGCGTAAACGTACATCAGCGCGGGCAGCACGAACGGGCAAAGAAGCGTTGAGACCGAGGTCAGCGTTACGGAAAGCGCGAGATCGCCCCTTGCCAGATAGGTGATCACGTTTGACGCCGTTCCCCCGGGGCATGAACCCACGAGAACGACCCCCGCGGCGACCAGGGGGTCTGCACCGAAGGCGAAGACAAGGAGGAAACCCAGAAGAGGCATCACGGCGTATTGAGCGAAGACGCCTGTCAGGATCTCAAGCGGCCTCGAGAAGACCCTCCTGAAGTCGTCCGTTCTGAGCGTTATTCCCATGGCGAACATTATCACCGCGAGCATGGGCACTATGAGGAATCCGAGGTTCCGGAAAACGGAGGGAAAAAAGTACGCTGCGGCCGAGAACAGAATTATCCAGAGGATGAAGAACCTTGTTACGAGGTCCGCAAGCGAAGTTAAGGCGCTTTTCGTTAAGTTCAATTTTTTCTGTTGCCGTCAGCGCCGCCGGGGAAGCGGTTGCGGGGGAGTTTTACCGCTTCGGCTCAACTCCGATCGCTATTTTCGAGAACCCCTGGGTTTTCGCAAGGTCCATGGTGCTCACCACCGGGCCGTGCATGGCCTCGGAATCCGCCCTGATTATTACAAGGGTGTCCTTGTTGGGTATCTTTTCGAACTCCCGCTTGAGGGATCTGGCGGAGCGCATAAGCACGTCGTTGAAGTAAACTTTTCCGTCTTTGGCGATGTGTATGTTCACGTCTTTTATCTCGACGATTTCGCCGGTCGCTTTCGGGAGGTTGACCTTTATGCCGCTCGATATGGCGAAGTTGAGCGTAAGGGCGAAGAAGATAAGCAGGTTGAAGACCACGTCCACTATGGGGGCGAGATCTATGCCGGAGCGGCCCGAACCTTTTTTCTGCGTGAATCTCATAGGGATGCCTTTGCGGAAAAAGCTTCAAGTATTTTCTTGCCTTCGTCCTCAAGCTCGGAGACCAGTTCTCTGAATTTCCCGTCGCTGTACTTGTAGGCTATGAGCGCCGGGATCGCTATCGTGAGCCCGAGGGCCGTCGTGTAGAGGGCTTCGGAGATGCCTCCCGCGAGGGAAGGCGGATCCACTATGTCCTTCTCCGATATGACGGCGAACACCTTTATCATGCCGGATATCGTTCCGAGAAGCCCGATAAGGGTGCTTATGCTGCTTATGGTGAGCAGAGTCTCGATATATTTTTCAAGACCCTGCGCCTCGGCCTTTCCGACAGCTTCGATGGCTTCGTGCATCTCCTCCTTCGATTTGCCCGAGTTCTGCGCGGCCGCGAGAGCCATCTTGGCCACGGCGGAATCGTCTGACGCCGAAAGCGATTTCGCCTCTTCAAGCCCCTTTGTCTCGACAGTCTCGTACAGGCTTGAAAGAAACTCTTCGGGGAGAAGTTTTTTCCTCTGAAGGGTATGAATCTTCTGAAGAAAAATAGCAAGTCCGAATATGGAACATAAAATCAGGGGGAAAATATATATTCCGCCCTTGGTAAACAGATCGATAATCGCGTCCATGAGGGTTTATCCTTTATAGAAGAGGTTTTTGCTCCGAAATCTGGGTTTTCGATACAACGAAACCATTATAAAACAAATCCGGGGTTTGTCCAAGCGAAATTTGGCGAATCGCCTTATTCTCCTGGCAATGGCCGGCGCCCCGGGCCTGCGCTCCATTCCCCGGCTCCGGGTTCCGTGGTTGTTTTCCGCCGTTTTTTTCGGGTAAGTTTTCTAGCTTCAAGCCTGCGGGGATCTACATGATGACTTCCGATTTTGAATATACAGACGGCGAGCTTTACGTCGAGAAAGTTCCCGTGAGGAAGATATGCGAGGACTTCGGAACTCCGGTCTATATCTACAGCCACAATTCCATCCGCTCAAGTTTCCTTGAGTACAGGGAGGCGTTTTCCGAGATAGATCCCCTGATCTGCTATTCCGTGAAGGCGAACTCCAATATATCAGTACTCAGGATTTTCTCTTCCATGGACTCCGGTTTCGATATAGTCTCCTCGGGGGAGCTGCGGAGGGTTGTCGCCGCCGGGGGAGACACCTCGAAAGTGGTGTTCTCGGGAGTCGGAAAGACCGAAGAGGAGATAGGGGCCGCGATCCGCTCCCGGATACTTTTTTTCAACGTGGAATCAGAAGCGGAGCTTCAGAAAATAAACGACGTGGCTCTCTCGCTCGGAGAGAGGGCCCCGGTCGCGATAAGGGTTAATCCCGATGTTGACCCCGACACCCATCCGTACATATCGACGGGTTTCGAGAAAAGCAAGTTCGGAATCGGGATCGCGAAAGCGGCGGACGTCTACAGAAGCGCCTCGCGGATGGGGGGAATCGAGATAAGGGGAATTGATGCCCATATAGGCTCCCAGATATTTGATCTTTCCTCCTTTTCCGAGTCCATGTCGAAGCTTGTCTACCTGGCCGACACCCTGGGGAGCGACGGGATTGAGGTTTCCCACATAGATATAGGAGGGGGTCTGGCGATAAGCTACGAGAGCGGGGAGGAGCCCCCGGCGAAATCCGAGTACGCGCGGGTTTTCGAGGAGCATCTTCGCGATACCGGTTACGAACTGGTGCTTGAGCCCGGAAGATCGATGGTGGGCAACGCGGGAATAATGGCCACCCGCGTGCTTTACGTAAAGGAAGGAACCTCGAAGAAATTCCTGATAGTCGACGCCGCGATGAACGACCTTGTGAGGCCCGCGTTCTACGATTCGTTTCACCGGATAGAGCCGGTGCGCGCGGGGAGTTCCGGATACCGCGAGGCGGTGGATATAGTCGGCCCGATATGCGAATCGGGCGATTTTCTGGCCAGGGACAGGAGTTTTCCCGGAGTTTCCGCGGGAGAGCTGCTCGCGGTTTTCAGCGCGGGGGCTTACGGTTTCGTGATGTCGTCCAATTACAATACGAGACCCCGGGCCGCGGAGGTTCTGGTAAGCGGCGAGAGGTACGGCGAGATAAGGGCCAGGGAGACTCTCGAGGACCTGCTGAAAGCCGAGAGCATCGCGGAATTTCTCTAGTGTCGAAACGACGCCTGGTAGTTAACTCATGAAACAGGGTTTTAACGGGCTTAAGGTAACGTCTTTTGAAAGCCGCCGCCGCGAGGAGATGGAAAAGCTGATCTCCTATCACGGCGGCGTGCCGAGGGTGGCGCCCTCGATGAGGGAAGTCCCGGATCTCAAAAGTCCTTACGTCGCCGGGTTCGCCGATGATCTTTTCTCGGGCGGAATCGACCTTCTTGTTCTCATGACGGGGGTCGGCACGCGGATACTCTCGGACATCGTAATCGCGGAGTCGGGGGAGAAAAGATATGTCGACGCCCTGCGCGCAACGACGATTCTCGCGAGAGGCCCCAAGCCCGTCGCGGCCCTTCGCAAACTCGGGATAAAGCCGGACATCACCGTCTCGGAACCGAACACGTGGAGGGACATCCTCTCCACTTTCGACCGGATGGAGATGTCGCTTGAGAGCCTGGTCGTGTACGTTCAGGAATACGGCGTTTCCAACGAGGAGTTTCTCGCTTCTCTTGAGAAAAGAGGGGCTGACGTAAGAAGGGTTCCCATTTACAGGTGGGCGCTTCCGGAGGATCTGGGTCCCCTGCGCGATGCCGTAAGGTCCGTATCCGAGGGGGCGGAGGACTGTCTCCTGTTCACAAGCTCCCGGCAGGTGTCCAACCTTCTTGAGGTGGCGGCCGGGGAAGGGCGTGCCGGCGATTTCATAGAGGGAATGAAAAAGGCGCTTGTATGTTCGATCGGGCCGACCACCACGGAGACGCTAAGGGAAAACGGAATATCCGTTGACTATGAGCCCGACAGCCCGAAAATGGGAAACCTGGTGAGAGAGGTCGCCAGGAGGTCAGCCTCCCTTCTGGCGAAGAAAAGAACCGCTTTTGAAAACGGGGTCGATACCCGCAGCTGGAACCGCGCGCAGATGGTCTGGTCCGGGGACGGCGCGCAGGGTCGAAGAAAGGAGATCACCTCTGAGGGAGCGTTCATGAAGGCGTGCCGCCTTGAAAAAGCCGATCATACTCCCGTCTGGCTCATGCGCCAGGCGGGCAGGTTCCTCCGGGAATACAGGGATATCCGCTCCCGCGTTTCTTTCAAGGAGCTCTGCAGGACCCCCGATATGGCTTCTGAAGTTACGCTCATGGTGGTTGACCGCTTCGGCGTGGACGCGGCCATCATCTTTTCGGACATACTGCTCATACTGGAACCCCTTGGGCTCTCCCTTGAGTATTCAAGCGTTGACGGCCCCGTGATATCCGGGCCTCTCAGGAGCCGAAGGCGCATAGATGCCCTCAGGGACTTTGATCCCGAAGCCATGGATTTTGTCTACGAGGCCCTGCGCACCACGAGGAGGGCGCTTGCCCCAGAGGTTTCGCTCATCGGCTTCAGCGGCGCTCCGTTTACGGTGGCTTCCTACGCGGTTGAGGGAAGCGGTTCCAAAAACTACGTGAACACTAAAAAACTCATGTACGGAGACCCTTCGCTTTGGGAGAGGCTGATGGAGATTCTGACCGGAAGCATTTCGGATTACCTCCGCGCCCAGGTGGATGCCGGGGCCGATGCCGTGCAGATTTTCGACAGCTGGGTAGGCTGTCTTTCCCCGGCGGACTACGAAAGATTCGTCTTTCCGCACGTGAAGAAGCTTGTCTCGTCGCTTCCGCCGGAAGTTCCGGTAATACTGTTCGGAACCGGAACCGGCTCCCTGCTGGAACTCATGGGAAAAACCGGAGCGGGGGTTATCGGTCTTGACTGGAGGGTCGACATTCTTGACGGCTGGCGGAGGGCCGGAAACTCTCTCGCGGTCCAGGGGAACCTTGATCCGGTTTCGATGCTCTCAACCCCGTCTCACGTCGTTAAGGAGGCGAGGAAGATACTTGACAGGGTGGCGGGAAGGCCCGGGCACATATTCAATCTGGGTCACGGGGTGCTGCCGCAGACGCCGGTTGACAACGTCCTGAGACTGGTTGACGAGGTTCACGAGTATTCCGCGCGGAGGGAGGTCTAGAGAAAAATTCCATGCGAAACAATTTTGACGCCGTAATGATGATCGGATACGGGGCTCCCGAGAAAAAAGAGGACATAATGCCGTTTCTAAGAAACGTGGCCGGCGGGAGACCGATACCCGAAGACAGGCTGCGGGAAGTCGCCCATCACTACGAAATCTTCGACGGCAGGTCTCCGCTAAACGAGTTCACCTACAGGCAGGCCCGGAAACTTGAGAAACTCCTTTCCGGGTGGGGATACGATCTTCCGGTTTACGTCGGGATGAGAAACTGGCATCCGTTCATCAGGGATTCCCTTGAGCGGATGAGGGAAAACGGGGTGAAGAACCTTGTGGGTCTCATAATGGCCGTTTACCGCTCCGATGCGAGCTGGGAGAGGTACATGAGAGATGTGGGCGAGGCCTGCGAAACCCTCGGGATGGAGCTTCACGTGGAATACGTTCCCCCTCTTTTTAACCATCCTCTCTTCATAGAAGGCTCGGCCGCCAAGGTGACGGAACGGATGCGCGACATTCCCGAGGGCAGGCTCGATACCACCATGCTGGTCTTCACGGCGCACAGCATTCCCGAGAGGATGTCGGATTCATCCCCCTATGCCCTGCAGTTTGAAACTTCCTCAATGCTGGTGGCGGACAGGGTCGGGCACAAGAAATGGATGATCGCCTACCAGAGCAGGAGCGGCTCTCCGAACGAAAAATGGCTTGAACCCGACGTATGCGACGTGATAGTGAACCTTGCCGGCCGGGGTTTCACGGATATCGTGATTCAGCCGATAGGGTTTGTCTGCGATCATATCGAGGTGCTTTTCGATATAGGGGTCGAGGCGGCCGAGGCCGCGCGCGAGTGCGGGGTTAACCTCTACAGGGCCGAGACCGTGAACGACGATGACCGCTACATAAAGGCCTTGGGTGACGGGGTGCTGAGGCTCATCGATTCAGAAAACTCCCGGCAATAAGTAAGATAATCCGTTATGAAAGTTGCGATTGTCGGCGCGGGGATATCGGGTCTTTCCTCGGCCCACTACCTGAGAAAGCTCTGCCGGGAAGAGGATGTTCCTCTCGAACTTGTTCTTTTCGAGTCCTCGGCGCGCCCGGGCGGGGTTTTCGATACCGTAAAAACGGGGGGCATGGTTCTTGAACTCGGGCCAGACTCCTTCATAACCTCAAAGCCCTGGGGGCTTGACCTCGCGAGAGAGCTCGGGCTTGAGGATTCGCTCCTCGGGGTGGGATACGGCCAGCGGAAAGACACGTTCGTCTATCAGGCGGGAAGGCTTCGGGCGCTTCCCGAGGGTTTTTTCCTGATGGCCCCCTCGAAGCTTATGCCGTTTCTGCGCAGCGGGCTGTTCAGCGCCGGGGCCAAGCTGAGGGTTCTTCTCGAGCTTCTGGTTCCGCGCGGAGGGGGAGGGGACGAAAGCGTCCGCTCTTTTGTGGAAAGGAGATTCGGAAGGGAAATCTTCGAGAAGGCCGCGCAGCCTCTTCTGGGCGGAATCTACATGGCCGACCCGGACAAACTCAGCCTTTCGGCCACGATGCCCCAGTTCCTAGAGATGGAGAAGCGTAGCGGAAGCGTTCTCCGGGACCTTCTTCGCAATCCTCCGACTTCCCGCGGGGAAAGCGGCGCCAGGTACGGCCTTTTTCTTGCTCCGGCCGAGGGCATGTCCGTTATCGTCGAAAGGCTCTGCGCGAGCGCCGGATTTGCTAGGCAGGATTTTGAAACTCCAGTCCTCTCCCTTGAAAAATCAGAAAAGTGCTGGCTTATCGGTTCTGAGCGTGGGGAAGAGGAATTTGACGCCGTCATTCTGTCCGTCGGGGCTGGTACGGCCGGCCTGCTGCTTTCCGATATTGACCCGCAGCTTGGGACCAGACTCTCGGGCGTGCGCTATGTTTCTTCCGTCGTTGCGGCTCTTGTTTTTGACGAGAGGGACTTCCGCGGTCTTCCCGACGGGCTGGGGATCATAATTCCTTCTGCGGAGAAAATGAACCTCGTTGCGTGTTCGCTTTACAGCCGCAAGTTTCCCGAAAAATCCGGGAGCGGAAAAGTGGTGGTAAGGTGTTTTCTCGGAGGAGAGCTTAACCCTGACGCGGAGCTCTGGGATGAGGAGAGGATAAAGTCCGTGCTGAAGGAAGAACTTCTGATGATATTCGGATTCGATAACCATCCGGCGGAGATTTACATCAAGAGGTATCCTATGTCCATGCCCCGCTTTGCGCTGGGACACAGAGAAGAGATTTCGGGGGCCATGCACAGGCTTTCGCATCACTCGGGGCTTGCTCTTTGCGGATCGGCTTACCTTGGAGTAGGAATTCCGGACTGCGTGCGCTCGGGAGACCTCGCCGCCAGGAAAGTTTACGCGGATATGACTCGTTGAGCCGCGAAGGGACGGAAACGGGGAGGAGCATGTTCTCGGGGATTATATTCCAGTTGCCCAAGAGTTTTGCGCTGGGTGGCAACGCAAGTTCTTCTTGCTGGTCAGGAAATCCCGACAATACTTTACAACGAAATTGTTGTCAACCGTTTTGTTGTATATTAACAGCCTCTTCCGCTTGGATACGGCATCGCCAAGGAACCATTGAGTCTGTGCTGTGTTTTGTCCGTCTTAATTATTGTTCCGCCGCGGCAAGCAGGAAGCGGATTCCCTGTTCTCATATTCACAAATTTTTTTCCTGTGTCATAATTAACCGGATTATTGCCGCCGATGTAGCTCAGTGGTAGAGCAGCTCACTCGTAATGAGCAGGTCAGGGGTTCGAATCCCCTCGTCGGCTGCATGTAGTTTCAGTTCCACCTGGGCGACTAACTGCGTGATACAGCCAATGGCGAGTCTTTTATCAAAGGAACGTATCGTCAGAGGTTCGGAATTCAACCGCTGGCTGGTTGTGCCTCCGTCTATTGCCGTTCACCTGTGCATTGGCTCCGTTTACGCCTGGAGCATATATAATCCCGCGTTAATCGAGGTTCTTGGCGTCACCACCAGCTCGGCGGACGACTGGACCCTGCGTCAGGTAGTGTGGATATTCAGCGTCGCGATCGCGTTCACCGGGCTTACGGCGGCGTTTGCCGGCAAATGGGCTGAGAAGGCGGGACTGCGCATGGTCGGCGTGACGGCGGCGTGTTTCTGGGGCGGCGGCTACATGCTCAGCAGTCTCGGGGTTGCCCTGCATCAGCTGTGGCTGGTTTATCTGGGTTACGGCGTGATCGGCGGCATCGGCCTGGGTCTCGGTTACGTTTCTCCGGTCAGCAATCTGATTCGCTGGTTTCCCGACCGGCGCGGCCTGGCCGCCGGGATGGCGATCATGGGCTTCGGCGGCGGGGCGATGATCGCGGTGCCGCTTAAGGAGTTTTTTCTCCGGTACTTCTACGAGGCGCCTCAATATCTGGGGACGGTCGACGCCGTCGATATGATCACTCATTCGGGCCGACGCTTTGCGGAAGTCGGCGGCCGGCTCAAGGAGGTTGTCGTCTCGGGGACTGCCGAGGCGGCGCATGCGCTGGCGCCCGGAACCGAAGCGGCCGGGGTGTACCTGGTAGGCACCGGTTCCGCGGGAGTCGCCCAGACCTTTCTTCTCTTCGGAGTGGTTTATTTTCTCGTGATAATGGTCTCGGCGTTTTTATATCGTGTCCCGGTTGCGGGGTACAGGCCGCGGGGATGGGAACCGCCGACCGCCGAGGACTCCGGCAAGCGGATGATCAGCCGGAAAGATGTGCATACAGATCAGGCGTTAAAAACACCCCAGTTCTACCAGGTGTGGGCCGTGCTGTGCCTTAACGTTACGGCCGGCATCGGGATTATCTGCGTCGCCAAGACAATGATGACCGAGATATTCAGCGACGCGCTTCCGGGTATTGTCGACGTCACCTTCGCCGCCACTTACGTCTTTATGATCGGCGTGTTCAACATGCTGGGGCGCATTATGTGGGCGAGCGCCTCCGATAAGCTCGGGCGGCGCAATACGTGTTCGATATTCTGTGTGGCCGGTCTTCTGCTGTATCTGTCCATTCCCGTAGCCGCCCATCAGGTGAGTCTTGATCCCTCGGTCTTCTGGCTGCTGATGTTTTACGCGGCGACGATGATAATTTTTACTTTCTACGGAGGTGTCTTCGCTACCGTTCCGGCATATCTTGCCGACCTGTTCGGCACCCGCTACGTCGGCGGCATCTACGGACGTCTGCTGACCGCCTGGAGCGTCGCCGGCGTGCTCGGTCCCCTGGCGATCACCTCGCTCAGGGATCGTTCCCTCATGGTTGAAATCAACCGCCTCGCGGAAAGGGTATCGCCATATGAATTCGTCAGGACTTTCGGGTCCGGAGTCAGCGACCTCGAGATACTCGTGCGTAATAAAACCGTAACGCTCGCGAAACTCATGGATATCGCGCCCGAGGGGACGGCAGACCCGACGGCTTCCCTGTACAACTCGACCATGTACGTGATGGCGGCGTTACTGATAATCGCCCTGATAAGCAACGTTCTGATAAAACCGGTTCACGAAAAACATCACATGAGGGACTGATGCGCACTGGAGCGGAATAAAAGGAGGGTGTCATGAAAACCGCGGTATTGGCAGGTCTTTTTTCGTGCGTGCTGATGTCGGCCGGTCTTTTTTCCGGCCCGCGTCCCGCCGGCGCGCACTACGAGGATTCGAACGTCCGCAGCAAGACGGCCGGCGACGTGGCGGCCGCGAAGGGTGAAATGAGGGAGACGGCCCTGAAGAAATTTCTGCTGCACGCAAAAGATCATATCGAGAGCCTCGACTTCGTTACGGCGTCAAGATTCCGCCGGGAAATGAGGCGGGAAGGGCTCTGGAGATCCGGTTCCGTCTATCTCATCGTCATGGACCCCGAAGACGGCCAGGTCTTCATTCACGGAAACGACAGGGAAGCGGAAGAAAGGAGGCTGTTCAGCCTTCCGTCCGGCACCGAGGGAATCGACATCGCGGGTCTTAAGCGCCTCAGCGCCGCTGCGGTCGCGGCGGCGGGGCGGGAAGTCTGCCTGAAGTATGACGATTCCGGCGCGCGGAGAAGGAGCTGCGCGGTCACGTATTTCTCCGCTCTTGACTCCGGCAAGCGGCTTCTTCTGGTCGCGGGCTATCATCACGGCAAGCTGCCCGCCCGGACTTTCGCGCAGCTTCCGGGTTCTGACTACAGGCCTTCGATAACGGCCGGCGAGGTGCGTGACCGCGAGACCCTGAAGAAATTTGTGGAGGAGGCGATTAAGGCCTACAGGGTCTTCGGCGCGAGGCACTGCGCCGATTCCTCCGACCCGGCGACCTGCGATCTTTCGAAGACTTCGCTTTACCGTCCGGTTATGAGGTCGACGGAAGGGCCCTGGAAATCCGACCGGACCGCCGTCTACCTCTTCATGATGTATGACGAGAGCGAAAGGGTGATTTTCAACGGAGGCAACAAAGCCTTTGAGGACGCGAGCCTGCTGGTTACCGACGCCAACGGGGTCCACCTGGGTCCCACGATCATCAAAGAGGCGAAAGATCCCGGAGAGGACGGCTTTTTTCTGTATCTCTGGGACGACCCGAGAACGAAGGAGGACGACGTCCACGACCCGGGCGGCGCCCCTGGCATTTCGCCCAAGCTGGGCTACGTGAAGGCCATGGATCCGCCCGAGGGTGACCGGGTCATCATTTTCGGTTCCGGCATCTATCCGAAAGTGGAGAGGGTCGAGAAGGGATGCGCGGTCGCGGCGGGGACGGCCGGGGCTTCCGGAAGCGCCGCGCTTAATCTGCTACTGATAGTTTCCGCCGTTTTCCCGGCGGTTTCGCTTGGAAGCCGCGCGCGCCGGAAACGGGCGTAGCGTGCGGCGTCAGCTGAAGATTCTCGCGAAGTACTCCCTGAATTCGCCGCTGCTGAGAGTGGTCTGCTCCGAGAGCTTCCTGAGGGTTTCTGGCGTTTCGAGGTCCTCGGGTCTCAGCTTGATCATGTATTTCTGGGAAACCTCGTAGGCTTCCGTGTTCTTGTCGACGTATCTTACCTTGATGCGGTTTGTTTTTTCGTCTATCAGCTCCCGGAACGGGATCGCCCGCATTTTTCCCGTTCTCACGTATACGAGAGCTCCTTCTCCCCCTCCGTCCAGCAGGTACTTGACGGCGCAGTATCCGAGCTTTCGCGTGTAGTCGACGTCAAACGGAATCGGATTGGCCGAGCGCAGTTCATAGCCGAGTCTCTTGTGCACAAGTTCCACCTCCACTCCCTTTTCGGAGAGCTTTTCTGCGAGGGTGCTCTTGAGAAGCTGGCCGAAGTTGACGTCGACGTATCTTATTCTTCCCATGCCGTCCTTGTCCATGAGTCCAAGGTCAACGGGGTCTATCATGTCGAGCATCCCTTCTGCGAGTATGGCCACTCCGTATTCTCTCCCCATGCTCATTCTTTTTATTATGGATCCCTCGAGAATGGCCACGACATCCTCAAGCGGCACTTTCTCCTCCTTGAAATCCTCGGGGATTATCGTTATCGTGGCCCCCGCGGACTGCCCGATTCCAAGGGCCAGGTTGCCCGTCCTCCTGCCCATGGTTATGATCAGGAACCACCTGCACGTGGTTCTCGCCTCTTCCATTATGTGGTTCATTATCTTCGCCCCGACGTCCCTCGCAGTCTCGAACCCGAAGGTGGATATATAGTCGGGAAGCGGGATGTTGTTGTCTATGGTCTTGGGCAGGTGCGCTATTTTCAGTCTTCCCCCGAAGTGCTCGTAAAGCGTTTTCGCGAGAAACATCGTTCCGTCGCCGCCTATGGTTATCAGGTAGCCTATGCCGAGTTTCTCAATCGAGGAAACCGTGTTTCTGAAGGTCTGCTCGGTCGCGAGGGGGTTCTGTCTCGATACCCCGATAATCGAACCGCCGGTGGTATGGATCCTCGAAGTGTTCCCGATATCGAGATGCAGGACTTTCGAGGCGTCTCCCCTGGAGATCCACTTGAACCCGTCGAGAATTCCTATTACTTCCTTTCCCCTGTTTCTGGCCTCGATAGTGGCCGAGCTTATCACGCCGTTTATCCCGGGGGCGGGTCCTCCGGACGCTATTATTCCCAGATTATCCATTTTTCCGCTAGTCATTTTCTCCGTACCACCCGGTTCCGTAACCGGATTTGTGTTTCTTGCTTCGGTATCCCCGCGTGTAGAGAAACCCCCCTCCGGCTATGGCTCCGCAGGCGAATCCCGACATGTGCGCCCACAGACCCTCGGTTCCCGCGTCACCAATATAGCCGATTCCGGTGAGAAACTGAACGGCGAACCAGAAAATTATGAAAAGATAAGCCCTTATGCGCACGAAGTAGACGAACACCAGGAGCAGGAGAAGCGTGAGAATCCCTGATCTCGGGAAAAAGAGCATGTAAGCGCCCAGGACTCCGGAAATCGCCCCGCTCGCTCCTATTACCGGAACCGCGGAGTGGGAGTTAAGGGCCACCTGGATGAATGCCGCCGCCAGTCCGCACACCAGATAGAAAAGCAGGTATCTCGCGTGGCCCAGCAGGTCCTCGATCGCGTTTCCGAATATGTAGAGAAAGACCAGGTTCCCGCCCAGGTGAAGCCAGTTTTCATGGATGAACATGGAACTGAAGTATTTTGCCGTTCTCTCGAGGAATCCGTAGGTCTCAAGGGCGGTTACCTTCTCGGGAACGATGCCGTGCGTCCGGTAGAATATCTCAAGCGCATCCCCCGCGAGAAAAAGGGTGTAAGCGAAAACCAGCGCGTTTACGGCGAGGAGCGCGTAATTCACACAGGGGACGATTTCGGTTTTTATTGTGCTTCTAATCGGTATCATTATCGTGAGAATTATACTTGAGGCAGTTCCGGGAGTTAGGGTAAATTGCGAAAGCGCCGCACGGATGTTCTGACAAGAATAAGGACGGACATGGAAAAGAGGTTCCGCGAGGCCGCCTGCCTTCTGGTAAACGTCGGGTTGTTCGACTCCGCGTCAGGAGGCGATCTCGGGATTCCTGAGAACCTGTCTGCGCCCGAGCTTCTCCGGGAACTTCGTTCCCTCGAAGTGCAGATTGTCTTTTACGGTTCCTGTGGCGGGGACTTCGCCTCTGAAAGCGGGTTCGGGGGCCTGATCGAGGAAAACGGTCACCGCGTGACCGCCGACCGCGCTTACGTAATGGACAGGGCGGGGAGAAATGACTGCGTGCTGCTGGGCTGCGAGCTCTCCGACATTGATTTTTTTCTCTCCGGGGTTTTTTCCGCGGCGACTGCCTCCGCTCCGCTTGACCTGAAGACGGTTTCAGGCTACGTGTCGAACTTCGACGGGGAAGCGGCTTTCACGGAGCTTGGAAACCTGATCGTCAACTCAAAAAGGGGAGACCGGGAGTAGGTTTACATGAAAGAAACCACGCGGCTCTCGATGCTTATAAGGAATCATGCGCTTGCCCTGGGATTTGACCTCGTGGGGATAAGCCCGGCCGAGAGCCGTTACACAGAAGCTGACCTTTTTGAGCGCTGGCTCGGCCGGGGCTACGCGGGGGAGATGGACTATCTTGAGAGAGGGCTTCTTAAGAGAAAGGAAGTGCGGAGGGTTCTCCCCGGGGCCAGGTCGGTCGTTTCCTGCGCCCTGAACTACAATACGGAGAATCCGCGCTCTACCGAAGCTTCGGGCGGCGGCTGGATATCTAGGTACGCCTGGGGGGACGATTACCACGACGTGATGGGAGAAATGCTCGGCGGGCTGACCGACTACATAAAGGGTCTTTTCCCCGGGGAAGCCGGCGTCAGGGCTTACGTGGACACGGGGCCGGTTCTTGAGAAAGTGCACGCGGGCCGCTCGGGAATAGGGTGGGTGGGCAAGAACACCTGTCTTATAAACCAGAGGGTCGGTTCCTGGCTTTTCCTCGGGGAGGTGATAACCGATATAGAGCTTGACTACGACTCGGCGGCCGAGGACCGCTGCGGCACCTGCACCAGATGCATAGACGCCTGTCCCACCGACGCCATAGTGGAGCCTTACGTGCTTGACGCCAGGAAGTGCATCTCCTACCTCACCATAGAGCTCAAGGGGAAAATGCCGCTCGAACTGAGGGAAGGGGTGGAAAACAATGTTTTCGGGTGCGACGTGTGCCAGGACGTGTGTCCGTGGAACCGCGACGCTCTTTTCACTCTCAGGAAGAGCTTCAGGCCGCGCGAAAAACTGCTGAGCCCCGATTTCAGGTGGCTGCTCGAGCTTGACGGGGACGGTTTCCGGGAGGTTTTCAGAAAGAGTCCGGTAAAGAGGGCCAAGCGCGGGGGTTTCATGAGAAATGTGCTCGTGGCTGTTGGAAATTCGGGAAATAAGGAGTATATAAAATACGCAAGGAGTCTTCTCGGGGACGATGAGCCGATCATAAGGGCTCACGCGGTCTGGGCGCTCTGGAAACTCGGGGGAGAGAACTGCCGGGAGGAGCTTCGGCGCCTGCTTGGGACCGAGACCGACGGGGAAGTGCTGGAAGAGATTCACCATGCCCTTGGTTCCCCGCGAAACTGAGGTTTGTTTCTCATGAGTCATGAAAAAGACGAAATAATAAAGGCGAACAGAAAATTCTACGACGCGCGCAACCGCTACGACGTTGAACTCATAGAGCAGGTCTGGCTTACCGACGGCCGGGCCAAGTGCGTTCACGCGGGCTGGCCGATAATTCTCGGATGGGAAGCGGTAAGGGAGAGCTGGAAAACCATTTTCGAGACGGGCGGATTCGACCGCGTCGATGTTTCGGATTTCTTTGTCGAGGTGAGGGGGAATTCGGCCTGGCTTAACTGCGTCGAAAGGGCTACTTACTCGATAGACGACCGCAGGGTCGTGGTGCTGGCCCAGGCGACCAACATATTCGAGCTTGCGGAAGGAGAGTGGAAAATGGCGCTTCACCACGCTTCCCTGATGCCTATTCCGCGCAAGGAGATTGATTACGAGAATCTTCAGTAAGGAGCCTGAGTCTCTCCCCGATCAGGTAGACCAGCTGCCGGGAGCCTTCTCCCGTGACGGCGGATATGCTCAGGGTCTCGATGCCTCTTTCCCCAAGCCGCCCTGCCGCCTCCGCTCCTCTCTCCCCGGCTTCCGGGATGTCTGTCTTGTTGAGCACGACCAGCTGGGGCTTTTCGGCGAGGTTCGCCGAGTACTCCCTGAGCTCCGAGTTGATCCTGTCGAAATCCTCCACGGGGTCCCTTCCCGAAACCGGGTCAAGGTCAAGCATGTGAACCAGAAGGCGGGTTCTCTCCACGTGCTTCAGAAACCGGATGCCAAGCCCGAGCCCCCTGTGGGCGCCCTCGATGATCCCGGGGATGTCCGCGATGACGAAGGACTGGTGGTCCCCGTAGCTCACCACCCCGAGATTGGGAACCAGGGTGGTGAACGGATAGCCAGAGATTTTGGGTCTCGCGGCCGAGATCCTGGATATGAGGGTCGATTTTCCCGCGTTCGGAAACCCGAGGATGCCGACGTCGGCAAGTATCTTGAGCTCGAGCCTTACTTCCCTTCGCGCTCCCGGCCGGCCGCTCTCCGCCTGTCTCGGCGCCCGGTTGGTCGGCGACGCGAACCTTGAGTTTCCCCTGCCTCCCGCTCCTCCCCCGGCCAGGATAAAGCGCTCGCCGTCCTCGACTAGGTCGGCCAGAGTCTCCCCGTCCTCGGACGACGTTATCACGGTCCCCGCGGGAACGGGGATAACGAGATCGGAACCCGATTTTCCGTGCTGGTCCCTGCCCCTTCCGGGCTGGCCGTTCCGGGCCCTGTATTCTTTTTTGTACCTGTAGTCAAGAAGCGAGGACATGTTCGCGTCCGCGACCGCCACCACGTCTCCCCCCCTGCCGCCGTCGCCGCCGTTGGGGCCTCCCTTGGGGACGAATTTCTCCCTTCTGAAACTTACGCATCCGTCGCCGCCGTTACCTGATATGACGGTTATCTTCGCCTCGTCTATGAACTGCATCTCGGTCTGGGCGGGCGCGAATCATCCCGCGGGGACTTCGGTCCCGCGGACGGCCGGGCGGTTTTCGGAACGGCCCCCTGCGGGGCGGAGCCCTAGAGCTGTTTCTGGTGCTCCGCTATGTCCTTTTTTACGTTTCCCGTTACGCCTTCCCAGTATCTCCACCAGTAGGAATCCGGTTCGTGGTTCGCCTTCTGCTGTTCGGCCCAGATGAGAACCTGCATGTGGTCCCCGTGGTAGAGCACCAGTTTCTTCGCGGCGTCGGCAACCTCTTCGTCGTTTACCGGAAGCTTGTTGAGCTCCCCGTCGAAAATGGCCTTTATCTCCTTTATGTAGGGCGCCGCGGCGCTTGAAATCTCCTTGATTTTCTCAGCCGGGGTCGCGACGTCTCCCGGAAAGGATTCCTTTACGTTTTTCATGAGGTCCACGAAGTCAAGAATATTGTCAAGAGAGTCCTGCGCCTTCTTGACTTCCTTGAGACATCCAGTGAGTTCCTTTACGTTCAGATTCAAAGACATCAGCCCGCCTCCTTAGGTTGGGATCATGATGCCCCGTCGGGGGGCAGTTGTGATTCTACCACATAATCGGTCACTTTACCCTGTATACAAGAAGTCCGGGCCTGTTTTTCATGTAGGCCGCAAGCTCCTCGTCAAGCACCTTCCCGTGCACCGTCGAGGCGTGACGCAGGTAGACCGCTCCGTCCTTTCTTATGGCTATTCCCGTGTGAGAGACGTCAAGGCCGTCCTTATCGGAGTAGACCCCGAGGTAGTCCCCCGTTTTTATCTCCTGGAGGACAGGAGGGCTTAATTTTTCAGAGGGAACGTAGCTTACCTCCCTTCTTGCCGCCGCAAGCCCGGGAAGCCAGGGAGAGCCGTCTTTTTTTCTGTTGAGTTCTTTGGTCACCGTCGCCGCGGCGTCGCCCCCGACCTCCCGGGTCACGTCCCGCGCGTTACGGTCGTCTTCGCTCACCCAGTCGGAGAAAAAATGCCTCCTGTTCTCCCACCGCACGGCGCCGTCCCTGTACCTTGTTTCCGCGAGCTTCCGTTTGAATTCCCCGAAGCTCCCTGAAAGCCTGAGCGACTCCACGTAGTCGATGTACGTGAAGCAGTCGACCCCCGAGAGGTCCACCGTGAGCCGCTCCGTCTCGCCGCTTGACCCCCCGAGAGTGTTTCCCGCGTAGGGAGTTCCGAGAAATTTCTCCGAGAGAAACTCTATCTTGGCGGCGGGACCGTCCCTTGAGGCGGCCTGTTCCATGAGGGTTTCTATCTCCTGCTGCGTCCAGTCCCCGAGAACCACCCTCTCCGGGTGCGCGGTCGAGAGGTCCTTTCCGAAGACCGTGAGCAGGAACTTGGCCGCGACAGCTATTACGACCAGAAGAAAGAGACTTTTTACTATCCTTTTCATTGCTCTATCCGGGCGGCCCGATGTTTATTCCGGCAAGGAGAAAAAGATCGTCTCCGAGCAGGTACAGAATGGCCGAGAGGGAAAGAAAGGGGCCGTAGGCTATGGCGTGTCCCGGATCTTTCCTGCCCAGTATTATAACCGAGAGTCCGACCAGGGTTCCCAGGACGGAACTCAGGAATATCACGACAAGCACCCCCCACATCCCGAAAAAAGCTCCCAGCATCGCCACGAGCTTCACGTCGCCCATTCCCATTCCCTCTTTTTTTCTAAGATTCCTATATGCCGTCGCGATCAGCAGGAAAGCTCCTCCCCCGAGCAGCGCTCCCCCTATCGAATTGAAAATGGCGACCCCGGCCGTCGCGGGCAGAAAGTCCCCGAGGCCGGAGGAGAAAACCGCCTCGGCCGCAGCTCCCCAGTCGGTTCTGACCGCGTTCAGCGCGACCCCGGCCGCTATTCCGGGAAGCGTTATCACGTCGGGAATGATCAGGTGTCTTATGTCTATCAGGGTTACGGCCACAAGCCCGGTGCAGAGGGCCAGGTAGAAAAGCAGCTCGGGCGACGCTCCGAACTCCCTGTAGAGAAGGAGCGCCAGCGCCGCGCAGAGAAGTTCCACGAGCGGATACTCGGCCGGTATCCGCTCCCTGCAGCGGGCGCACCTGCCTCCGAGCAGAAGCCAGCCCAGGATCGGAATGTTGTGACGGGCCCTTACGGGGGTTTCGCAGCTCTCGCAGCGGGAACGGGGAGAGACTACGGAGACCCCGGCCGGAATTCTCCTTATGCAGACGTTCGCGAAGCTTCCGAGCGCCGCTCCCAGAATGAAGAACCATATCTCGGGAACGATGCTGTGAGAGAAGAGAGAAGAGTTTTCCAAGGCGATTCCTGTGCCGGTCGGGGTTTCGTCAGGCGTTTCTTTTCCGCAGTTCCGAAAGCGCCAGGTCAAAGTGTCTTTTGCAGAGCTTGATGACTTTCCTGTTTTTCCCCAGGTGCTCCTTTATCGCGTGAAGAGAAGCCCTGTTGCATACGAGCCTTACGTCCGCCCCGGTCCCGCCCTCAAGCTGTCCCGCAAGCGCCGTGAGTCTCACGTCCGTTCCGAGAGGCTTTTTCCGGGTGTGGATTTTCAGGATCTCGAGAATTTCCGGTTTTGACGGAACCGGAATCTCGACCACCAGGTCGAATCTTCCCGGTCTAAGAAGCGCCGGTTCGATCATGTCGATCCTGTTCGTCGCGGCAAGCACCAGAACATCCGGCAGTTCCTCTACCCCGTCAATCTCGGCGAGCAGCTGGCTTACGACCCTTTCGCTCACGCGGGTCGAGTTGGATTCGGAGCGTCTCGGGCAGAGGGCGTCAAGCTCGTCGAAAAACACTATGCAGGGAGAAACCTGCTTTGACTTCTTGAAAACTTCCCTTACGGCGCGCTCCGACTCTCCGACGTACTTGGAGAGAAGCTCCGCTCCCTTTATGGAAATGAAGTTTATTTCCGTTCTGTTGGCGAGCGCTTTCGCGAGAAGGGTCTTTCCCGTTCCCGGGGGTCCGTGAAGCAGTATCCCCCTGGGCGACTTTACGTCCAGGGCCTCGTAGAAGTTCCTGTGCTTCATGGGCCATATGACGGATTCAATCAGGTCGTCCTTTACGTTCTCAAGCCCCCCGACGTCATCCCAGGAGGTTTTCGGCACCTCGGCCACTATCTCCCTTATCGCGGAGGGATGGATATTCCGAAGCGCCTCAAGGAAGTCTTCCATGCCGACTTCGACAAGGAAGCCGTGCGCGGCGTCGGAGACGAAGTCCTGTTCCATGTCCGGCAGAATGTTGGTAAGGGAATTTATGGCCGCCTCCCTGCAGAGATTCTCTATGTCGGCCCCCACGTAGCCGCTTGAGAGTTCGGAAAGCCTCTGGAGGTCCACGTCGCCTGAAAGCGGCATGCTCCTTGAATGAACCTGGAATATCTCGAAGCGGGCCTCCGTGTCGGGAACCGGGAGGTAGATTTCCCTGTCGAACCTGCCCGGGCGGCGAAGCGCGGGGTCAATCATGTCCGGAAGGTTGGTCGCTCCGATAACGGTGACGTTCCCCCTGTGCGTGAGTCCGTCCATGAGAGAGAGGAGCTGGGCCACCACCCTTTTTTCAACGTCCCCCGTAACCTTGTCCCGGCGGGGGGCTATCGCGTCCAGTTCGTCCAGGAATATTATGGACGGCTGGTTCTTGGTCGCGTTCTCGAATATCTGGCGCAGCTTGGCCTCGCTCTCTCCGTAGAACCTGTGAATTACCTCGGGCCCGTTTATCACCTGGAAATTTGAATCCGTCTCAAACGCTATGGCCTTTGCGAGCAGGGTTTTCCCGCTTCCCGGGGGACCCGTGAGAAGGATTCCCCTGGGGGGCTGAACCCCGAGCTTCTCGAAAAGCGAGGGGAAGCGTATCGGAAGTTCGAGAATCTCCTTTATTCTTTTTATCTGGCCTGAAAGTCCCCCTATGTCAGCGTACGAAACCCTCTCCGCATCCACCCTGGTTCTCGGCCTCTGTATCACGTCCATGCGGGTTTTCTGGCTTATGACAACCGAGTGCTCGGGCATCGTGGTGAGCACGTCGAAGTCTTCGGTCCTGGCGGCGGACACTCTCACGGACACCTTGTCGCCGACCGTTACGGCGAGCCCTTCGAGTCTGTCGCAGAGGCGCCTGCTTTTGGCCGGGTCGTAGAGAAACGCCTTGTTTCTGGGACACAGGGTTATCCTGCTCGCCTTCTCAAGGTCGGCTTTCGTCACGATTACTATGTCGTCAAGCTCGACTCCCGCGTTCTCCCTGGTTACGGTGTCTATTTCTATTACGGAATCCGTTTCGCATTCCTCGGCTTCAAGCGGCAGGGCTCTCACGACGGTTTTCTTCCTTCCGTCTATCTGTATCAGGTCCCAGGACGTGAGGCCCAGCTCCCGCATGTCCACGGGGCTTATCCTGGCGTAGCCCTTTCCCGAGTCCCTTGAGTGGATTTCCGAAATTTTAAGCGATATCATTAGCCCGTACCTTTCAAAAAAGATATTAACGCTTAAAATTTTATGGTCAAGAAAGCGCCCGCGGGAAGGGCGGAAGCGGTTTTCCCCGGAGAAAAACGGTCGGCGAATCAAGTGCAGCTTAAACATCTGAGCCTCAGGAACTACAGGAATTACGAGAACCTCTCCCTTCCGTTCCATACGGGGCTGAACGTCATACACGGGCGGAACGCCCAGGGGAAGACCAACCTTCTCGAGGCCATCTACCTTGCCTGCGGCCTGCGGCCTTTTGCGGGCGTCAAGAACTCCGAGCTCGTCCGCTTCGGCTGCGAGGCCTCGCTCGTCAAGGGGGAGATTCTTTCCGCAAACGGCCTTAACGAGGTGCACATAACCATAAAGAAAGAGGGCCGCCACACGCGGCTTAATTCAAAGACCGTGCGGAGCATAAGCCAGCACTTCGGCCGCTTCAAGGTCGTTTTGTTCCTTCCCTCCGACATAGAGATAGTCAAGGGCGGTCTTCAGGCGAGGAGGAACTACCTTGATTCCGTCATAAGCGCCGTCCACCCGTCTCACATAAAGCGGCTTCGCGACTACCAGAGGGCCCTCAGCCAGAGAAATCACATGCTCGGATTAAAGGAGAAAGTGTCCCCGCTTTCCGTTGAGCCCTGGGACGGGCAGATAGCCGGAATCGGGGCCGAAATCGTGGGCAGGCGCATCGAGATGATAAAAAGCCTTAACCGCAGACTGGCAGAAGTTTACGGGGAGCACGGGGAATCGGATGTGTCCGCGCGCATAAGCTACGGGTTTTCCTTTGAACGCGGGGCGGATATGGCGGAGGCGATAAGGGAGGCGCTTTCCAGGAACTTCCCTTCCGACAGGAAAAGGGGTCACACGACCGTGGGTCCCCACAGGGACCGGGTCGGTTTCCTGCTTAACGGCCAGGAGGCTTCGCGCTTTGCCTCGCAGGGACAGTCGAAAAACCTGGTTCTGGCGCTCAAGGCCTCGGAGATAAGGCTCTTTAGGGAACACACGGGAACCAATCCCATACTTCTTCTCGATGACATAACGAGCGAGCTTGACATGAAACGCAGGAGTTTTCTTTTCAGGACTCTCTCGGAATTCACCGGTCAGGTGTTCGTTACCTCGACCGACAGGAACGAGATACCCCGCCGGGGGGAACTCCACTCGTTTCTCGTTGACTCGGGCCGGGTGAAGGCCGGCGCGTGAGGGGCGGCGGCGCAGATTGTTTCTGCGGAATTGCCGGAAAAGAAGAGAAATTTGCCGTAACTGATCAGCCGTCAGGCGAAAAATGCGGGTTTCCGATTGAAAGGAGGCGATGAAATGTATAAAATCACTCTGGTTCTGATAACGGGTTTAACAGCTGCTGTGCCGACGCCGGCGCGCGCGGTTGAAAACAACAATCCTGCGATTCGCGCGGGTTTACGTTTCGGATTCTGAAAATGGAACAAACGCAGGAGGACATAACTGAATGGACCTGAAAATAATTGACGTCAATTTCTTTACAACGGAGGCGGTAGCGTCTTACCTTATCGAGACCGGCGAGGGGCCGATGCTGATAGAGACCGGTCCCGACACGTCGTTTGAGAATCTCAAAGGCGGTCTTTCGGATCTCGGCTACGCGCCCTCTGACGTAAAACACGTGTTCGTAACCCACATTCACCTTGACCACTCGGGTGCCGCCTGGCATTTCGCCGAGGCGGGGTCCACCATATACGTTCACCCGGTGGGAGCTCCTCACCTCGTTGACCCCGGGAAGCTCATGAAATCCGCCGCGAGGATATACGGGGACAGAATGGATGAGCTCTGGGGCGAGGTAAGGGGAATGGACCAGGACAGCGTGGTCGCCATCGAGGACGGCCAGGTCCTCAACATAGGAGGCGTTCGGGTAAAGGCTGTCGAGACGGCCGGACATGCCGGGCACCATCACTGCTACCTGATTGAGAACGCCCTTTTTGCCGGAGATACGGCGGGGTGCCTGATGGCGGGCGGCCCCATGATCCCCGCGACTCCTCCTCCCGAGATACACATTGGGAAGTGGGAAGCCTCCATTGAGAAAATGAGGGAGATATCCCCGGACATTCTTTACCTGACCCATTTCGGCGGATACACGGACGTGGGACCCATGCTTGACGCCGCCGCCGAAAAGCTCGGAGAGTGGTCGGAGTGGATCGGCGAGAGGGTGTCGGCCGGCAAGAGCGATGAGGAGATAACCGAAGAGTTCGGCGCCTACTTCAAAGGGATATTCGAGCGCGAAGGCACAAGCGAGGAGGTCTACCGCAAGTACGAACTCATGGCTCCCTACCACATGAACGCCGGCGGACTCATAAGGTACTGGAAGAGATACAAGCTTTCTGATTCCTGAGTCTTTCCGCCGGGGCAACGGTTTTGTTTTCTTCGGGCACTGTCGTTATAATTGTTCATTTTTGAATCGGGGTGTGGCGCAGCTGGGAGCGCGCAGCATTTGGGATGCTGAGGTCGGAGGTTCGAGCCCTCTCACCCCGACCATTTTTCGTGATTTCATACGAGTTTGCTTTTTTGGCGCCCGTAGCTCAGCCAGGATAGAGCAACGGACTTCTAATCCGTAGGTCAGAGGTTCGAATCCTCTCGGGCGCGCATTTCGGTTAGTTTTAGCCGAAAATCATTCAGGGTCTTAGGGGTGCTTTCCATGGTTGCAAGCCTCTGAGTTTTTGCAATAAACTTTTTTGTACTTCGGTTTTTGTGTAACAATCAGGTTGCTGGAGTCAGTACAAAATGCCGAAAATTAACCACGAAATATTATCTTGGGCCAGGAAAAACGCTGGATTGTCTGTTGAAACCGCGGCGCGGAAACTTGCGGTCAAGGATGGTAAGACTGCCAGGGCCGCCGATAAGCTTCTAGCTTATGAAAATGGTACGAAAGATCCTTCCGAAAGCATGTTATTCAGAATGTCCAAGGTTTATCGTCGACCACTTCTGACGTTCTACCTGGAAAGGCCACCGAGGAAAGGAGACCGCGGGCAAGATTTTCGTACCCTAAGCGATATTGAACTTGTGACTGAGGAGAATTTCTATGTAGATGTGCTTATTCAAGAAATAAAAGCAAGACAAAGCATATTAAAGGAATCCTTGATGGAAGAAGATGAAACAATCCCCCTTGCTTTTATAGGTAAAAATACCGTAGCCCGTGGTATAGCAAGGGTATTGGAAACAGTCCAAGAGGTTATAGATATTGATCTTGACGAATACCGGGGACAGGCAGATCATAAACAAGCCTTTAAGTTCTTGCGTCAGCGAGCGGAAGATTCAGGAATCTTTGTTTTACTTAAAGGCAACCTCGGATCTTACCATACCGATATTGGCTTAAATGTCTTCAGAGGGTTTACCTTATCTGATGAAATAGCCCCTTTCATAGTAATCAATGATAAGGACAATCATGCTGCATGGACTTTTACCCTATTGCATGAAATCACCCACCTGGTACTGGGACAGACGGGTATTAGTGGTTCATATGCCGGAGACGTGGAAAGAACGGAAAAATTTTGCAATGACGTAGCAAGCAGATTTTTGCTTCCTGAGGAGGAGTTAGAAGCCTTTAAATTCTCTAATTCCGAATCTGGACGAATTGAAAATGATATAGCGGACTATGCCTTTTCGAGAAAAATCAGTAGCACTCATGTTGCGTATCGTCTATATCTGCGAGGTGATATAAAAAGAAGTTCGTGGATTCGTCTAAGGAATTTCTACAGGGGACAATGGCTTGAAAACGAGCGCCGCAGGAAAGAAAAAAACAACAGCAAAGATATCAAAATAGCCCCCCAAGTTGTGAACAGATACAGACTTGGTGCCTTGGTTCCTTTGGTAAAACGGCTGGCATATTCCCAAATCCTGACCACTGCGAAAGCCGCTATGTTATTGGATGTGCACCCTCTCAAAGTTCATCAGCTATTTGACAATGGCTAATACCGCGTAAAGGACCGTATAGTGTTGTATTTATTAGATGCTAACACACTTATCGATGCCAAAGACTACTATTACCCAATAGAACGCGTTCCAGAGTTCTGGGACTGGCTTATTTTTCATGGTCAAAGAGGCAACATCAAAATTCCGATTGAGATTTATAGAGAGTTCTACGGACAAAATGGGGAGAGAAGATGAATTAGTTATTTGGTCGAAACGCGCAGAGGTAAAGAAAGCTTTGTTACTTAAGGAAAGTGCCGAACAGGACTTGGTTTCAAGAATCACTTACGGAGGTTATTTGCCAAATCCCACGGATGACGAAATAAAGAAAATGGGCAACGATCCCTTTTTATTGTCTTATGCACTCGGAGACCTTGAAAATCGTTGTGTAGTAACAACGGAGATTTCGAAGAGATCGATAAAAGGTGCTGGAGCAAAAATACCCGATGTTTGTGAAAAGTTTGATATACGTTGCATCAACAGTTTTCAGCTCATCAGAGAATTGGATTTTAAAACTAATTGGAATGAGTAATAATCTTTCCTACATTCTTTCGCTTGAAAGCGTAGATTAGGTCTTTAATTTTCCCAAGTCCAAGATATCAGAGAAGCGCGGCGCCCAGAAAAAGGTAAAAGGCCGTGCCGAATATATCGTTGAACGTAACCAGAAACGGCCCCGAGGATACCGCCGGGTCCATCTTCAGCCTGTTAAGGACCAGCGGGCCCGCGACGCCGAGAAACGAAGTCGTTAGCGTGGCCCCGACGATCCCCGCGAATATTACAAGGAACAGCCTTACGAAGTCGGTATCCGCCGTATTCAGCAGAAGTCCGATAAGGGAGCCCAGAAGGCCGCTTATTATCCCGAGCGCCAGTCCCACCTTGAGTTCCGCAAGAAGGAGATCTTTTATCTGGTCTTTCACGAAATCACCGGTGGCCAGAACCCTGACGGTGATGGTGTTTGTCTGAACTCCCACGTTTCCGCCCGTGGCCATGACCAGGGGAAGCAGCGCGGCGAGTATTATGAAGTTCTCAAGCGTGGTCTGAAACTTCTGCATTATTATGAACGCCACCAGGAGCTCGCCCGCTAGAGCGAGCATTATCCAGGGGGCTCTCAGCCTCACGTTGTCGTATATGGACGTGTGTACCGGGTGCAGCCCGTCGCCGGTTATGCCGCCGAGCTTGTATATGTCTTCCCCCGCCTCTTCGGATATGACGTCGAGTATGTCGTCGGCGGTTATCCTGCCGAGCAGCACCCCGGAATCGTCTACCACGGGGAGCGACACCTCATCGTATTTCCTGAAGATCTTAGCCACTTCCTCCTGGTCCATGTCTGGAGTGACCGTGATCTCGACCGGGTCCATTATGGTCCAGAGGGGAGAACCGGGAGCCGCCGTCGAGAGCTTAAGAGGGAACACCCTTCCGACGAGCCTCCCCGTTTCGTTCACCACGTAGACCATGTGCAGGTCCTCTACGTCGTCTTCGTCTTCCTCCTCGATTTTTCTTATGAGTTCAACGGTTTCCCTCGAGGTGGCGTCGTGAGCACTTTTAAGAACCTCGGTCTGCATGATTCCGCCCGCGGAATCCTGCGGATATTTCAGAAGCGGCGTCACCTCCTCGCGTTCTTCCGGATCCATGGTTTCGAGAACCTTCTTCGCCACATCCTCCGGCAGTTCTCCCAGGAAGTCGGCGGCGTCGTCCGATTCCATTTCTTCGGCCATCGCGGTGAGGAAAGTCTCCGGCATGAGCTTGAGTATGCTCACGCGTTCCTCGGGGTTGAGCTGGAAATAGACCTCGGATGCCACTTCCACGCCAAGAGCCTCGAGGATCAGATGCTTTTCTTCCTGCCGGGAGGCCTGTATAAGGGACGCTATCTCTGAGGGGTGCATGGACTGGGTTATGCTTCTCACGGCATCCCAGTTCCCCTTCTTGACGGCCCTGTCTATCTTCCTTACCGTTTTTCTGACGTTAACCGGCATCGCAATTACTCTCGGTTTCGTGTTTTTTTCAGGAGGCGTGTTGAGACGCTGCCCCTTTTCTGAACAGATTAGAATACAGTTTTCGGTATCGATTACTACAAAAATGTATTCTGCGGTTTTTTATTGCTGAGGCTTTTCCGGGCCCGGAATAGAATCGGCAGCCTGTTTCCCGGCTTTCCGTAGAGAGACAGACGTTTGCGGAACTGCTGTTTTGGCGATGTACCGCTTTGCACGGTTATTCCAAAGAAGCGGTTTTATCAGGTGTTCCATCCGCTTTGCCTTGTTCCGGCCTTCCCGCAGTTCCTCTTGCCGGGGAGATGCTCGTTCAACCACTCAAAGCGGTTTTCGAGTCCAGGCGACAGTGTCATACGTCTCGTACCGTTGGCTGAATCTGTGAAGCGAAGCGCCCCCTGCTTCACCTCCTCATTCCTCCTGGAAATCGGTGAAACAAGTGCCGTTCAGAACGGATTTTAGGAAATTTGCGGTTCTTTCGATAAGAAACTCAAACTGATTCTGGAAGAAAACACCGTGTCCGCCGCCCACTTTGGCGTACAGCTGGGTGCACACGCTGTTTTTCCTCAACTCGCTGTGAATAGGAAGTGAGCCGTATTGATACGGAACATTGTCACAACCTGTTTCCTTTCTGTCATACGGGACCGCGTCATCTTCGGTGCCATGGAACGCAATGACGGGAATGTCAGCCCGTATGATTTGCAAACCAAAAACAGCGCCCCACATGGATACCACGCCTTTGACCGTGTAATCTCCCCGGTCATCGTGCAACAACCCCAATCCCTCGCGCAAGTAAGGCGCAACCGCGTCAACCTCCGACTGCTCCGCCATTGCGGCATGCAGGGCGGTTATCGCTCCGGCGCTCTCTCCGCCGATGAACACCGACTCCTCGTCTATGCCATACCGGACGGCGTTTTCCTTTAAGTAAGCCACCGCGGACAAAGCATCCTGACTCGCCCGGTAAACCGCACTCGGCGTGTTATACAGATTATCCTCGCAGTCCAGCGCCTCCGACTCGTCCCGCCCGAGCCTGTAGTCAATGGTTGCCGCGACGAATCCCCGTTGCGCAAGCGCAACTATAACATCGTCAAACAGTTCCTTTCTTGTTAGTCTGGATTCGCTGAAACCGCCGCCATGAATAAGAATGACGAGCGGCCGGTAACCAAGGGTGTCCTTTTCAGGTGACGGATATGCGATGTTAAAGTGGAGGTTTTCGCTTTCCCCGTCATGACGTGTCGAGGCGGTATACTGAATATCATATTTTCTGACTATGTCCGGGGCCGAGAAGCAGTCGGACCGGATGTATCGTGCTTCCTCGTCACAGCCGCCCCCTTCCTGGTCGGATACTCCGCTTCCGCCACTGCCGCATCCCGGAATAAGGCTGCTGGCAACGACGAAACAGGCCAGAAAAACTTTGTTGAATCTGTTCATCGTTTATAGACATCCCGCATAGGAAGGTCCCGGAAGCTTCCGCAAATTCGAAAAAGAGTTCGCCGCCCCAAGACGGACTGCAAAGAGTTTCCGGTTCCGATTATTTTCGGGATTATGATTTCAAGAGCTTTTTTCCCCGACTGGTCTTCAACAAGTACCTCAAAATGCATTGGACTTCCCTGCGTCCAGGTAATCGCTGTACCAGAGCCCGCCCAGCGGCAATCCCTCGGCCACCATGTTTTCCACAATGGGATTATCACTTGCTCGGCGGATAGTCGAAAAACCGTCAGGTTCCTTTTCCAGAATCCATACTTCGCTGGGGTCGAGCGCGTCAACCAGATATGGCTGGTGCGTGGTGATGAAAACCTGGGATCCGCCTTTACGACCTGTAGCGTGCTTGCGGAATTCTTCGGCCAGGGATTCGAGAAGCTTGTGATACAATCCGTTTTCCGGTTCCTCTATGCACAGAAAGGGCGGCGGATTAGGATCTTCAAGCAGAAGCAGATAAGCGAACACCTTGAGAGTGCCGTCAGACATCTGCTGGGCGTAAAAAGGATCGCTGAACCCCTTATCGTTGAATCTGAGCAGCAAGCGTCCGTCGTTTGTCTTTTCCGTATCGATTTTGTCTATTCCGGGGATTCTCGCGGCGATTTCATTAAGAATTGTCTGGAAGCGATTCGGGTGCTCGCGTTCCATGAATTGCACGACATTGCCGAGATTGTCGCCATGGACATTCAGGTGTTTCTGCGGGCCGACAAGCGGCAGGCTGCGGGCGGCATCCGGGGTGAAGTAGCTCAGGTACCAGCCCGGAATAAACCTTCGGAACGCGGAGATTCTGGGATGCTGTTTCAACGATCCCAATGTGGCGATACCAAGCTTGCGCATGTCGTCGAACTCCACGACTTCGGTTTCTCTGGTCTCTTCTTTATCTCCACCCCGTTCGATGGATTCCACCAGGGCAAACAGGTCCAACTGTTCTCTTTCTTCATCAATTTGACGACCTTCTTTTTCCCCCTTCCATACAACGCCCCTGCCGTCATTGACAATCAGAAAGGAGAACGGCCACCCGTGTCTTTGACCTTTGCGTCGTTGCCTGAGACGTTCTTTCAGAACAAAGGGTCGACCCGAGGGATCAAGATCAATAGATAATTCGTAGGTAATCGGACGTGCGTTGCCGTCTTCTTTGTAGTAGATGTTAAATTCTATAGGTCCTCTCTGTCCCTGGGACAGTATCTTCTCAAAACCACCTCGTCCTCTGGCGTCACAGGCCTCCTCGACTCCCGAGCTGAGGCAATCGGCCAAGAAACCGAATGCGTCAAACAATGTGCTCTTGCCGACCCCGTTTTTGCCTATTACTACCGTCATAGGCGTAAGAGGTTTGGATCCCTGTTTATTCCATAAACGGCCGAGCGTTACATCTTTCAGTGTTCCGAAGTTTTTTATCCGGATCCCTTCTATCTTTGGCATCGGTTACCTCCTTTTCTTTTCACGACCGGATTGCGGTGTGCGCGCAGCCTCGGTTCTGTCCGTTCGGAATTGCTCACCGGAAGCTGTGGAGTTCTCCCCGTAACGGTCATCCATTATCATCAGATCGTATCTCTGGGCAGCGGTTATCTTGCCGTTTTCGGACACCAATTCTCATTGGTCTCTCGGATACCCTTCGTTAATCTTACGGTATAAACTGAAAAATGTTAGTCAGAATCCGTAGCTCAGCCAGACAGTTCCCACGCTGGTTCCGGGTGTCTCCGGACCCCGTAAAGCGTGGGTGAAAATAGAATTCATCTGACGAAAATAATTGTAACTTTTACCGTAACTGATTCAAATTCGCGTGGATGGAACTGATCAGATCGAAAGCTGCCAGCCGATTGTGAAGCTGTAATCGCTTTTAAGCGGCGGGCCGACAAGGTACTGATAAAGCGGCAATCCGATTTCAGCCGCCAGGCGATTCCCGGAAAGGGCGCCCCGGCCAGAGCGAAAAGCGACGCTTCTCCCCCTGGCCGCTCCCGGAAACAGGATTTTTTCAGTCCGCCGCCCGGTTACTTCTTTCTGCGGGACTTGGTTTTCTTGGCGATCAGCTTCTTCAGTTCCCTGCGGTCGGGGCTGAGCAGCTCCTTCACGTAGTCGACATTCACCCTGGTCACTGGTCAGCTCCTTCACGTAGTCGACATTCACCCTGGTCACTATTATGTGACCGACTTCGGTGTTGACCGATTCGTAGATTCCGAGCCTCGTCATACCCTTGGTCTGCATGAGGTTGTCTTCCGTGGGGCTCACGTAGTGCACGAAATCTGTCCTGTAGCGGTGAATCAGGAACAGGTGAAGCAGGGTCGCGAGGCGTTTCTGGCGAAGGGACGTGTCGAAGTTGTTCTCGTCCCTCACGGTCAGTATCTTCTCTCCCTTCCTGTCCTGCAGTATCTCGAATATGACGTCGGCCACCTTGTCGCCCTTTCTGTTCATGATGTTAAGCTCGAGTACGAAAGTTCCCACGGTGTGGGGCTTGAGCTCGGCGGTGAAAGTGTCCTTGATCTTGTTGTGCCTCGTCCAAGACTCAAGCCACTCTTCGAGAAGCTTGATGGAAACCTCCGTCTGAACCAGATGCTGGAACTGGGTTGACCCCTTGCCCATGGCCTTCGTGGTCGCGGTTCTTCCTGAGCTTGCCACGAGCGCCCCGTCCATGCGGGGTCCCCCGACGTGGGTCTGCGGAGTCTTGTAGGGCGAATCTATGAGCCTCAGCCTTCTCTGCACGCGCGCCAGGGCGAGCATGCCGTCTTCCATAAGCGCGGTCGCGAACTCTTCGGCGGCCATGCCGTCGATCTGGTGGCCTCCGTAGGTTATGAAATCGAACACGAAGCCGAGCTTTCCTATCTCCTCGGGGAATTTTTTCATCTCCTCGTCCGTCATTCCCGTCGTGTCCCAGTTAAATGAGGGCGAGAGGTTGTAGGCGAGCATCTTGTTCGGAAAAACCTCGTGAATGGCGTCCGCGAAATGCCTCGCTTCCTCAAGGTCGGCCGTCTTGGTCTCCATCCAGAGCAGGTCGGCGAAAGGTGCCGCGGCAAGCGACTTTGCGATTGCGTACTCTATTCCCCCCTTTACCTGATGGTATCCCTCGGGGGTTCTCGATATCTCGGGGTCCCATATGTAGTCGATTCCCATGGAGTCGGCCTTCGCCATCGCGTCCTTTGTCGACGCGGTCCCGGCAAACTCCCTCCACTGCTCAATGGTCATGTCGAACTCGACGCCCTGCTCGATGTTGAACTGCATGAGCGTCTCTATCGTTTCGCCGAAGGTGCTGAGCCCTGATTCCTCTTCCCATATCTCGACGAACCTGGTGACCACGGAATCGAGAGCGGTCTCGAGTTCCTGGGTGTCCCCTTTCATTTTTTCGATATTTTTGTCTATGACCGATACTATGCCCATTTCCTCAAGCCACTTGTCCGTTTCCGCGTAGGTCTCCTTGCTTATCTTGTAGAGCTTGTGGCCGTTTATCTCCTTTACGCCCTTTTCGTGGATTCTTCTGAGGATCGCGAGGTAGGCGTTCTTGTAGCTCGGGATGTTGAGCTTTGTCGCTCCCAGGATAAACGGCTGGTCGCGCTCGTCCCCGTCTCCGTCAAGAAGGGTGGCGGCCTCGGCGTCGGTCCTCGAGACTATTATTCCGGGCACTTCCATGATATCGAGCTGGAACCGGGCGGCGTTTAGCCTCTTTATCTGCTCGTCGGAAGGCACGAGAACCTTTCCGCCCTGGTGTCCGCATTTCTTGGTTCCGGGCTTCTGGTCCTCTATGTGATAGCCGGTGACGCCGGCCTCGACGAACCTTCTGATGAGGTTTCTCACGTGGGCGTCGCCCCCGTGTCCCGTGTCGGCGTCCGCGATTATGAACGGGCTGTAGTCGATCTCGGGCGTCTGCTTCCTTTCCTTGTCGGTCATCCTCGCGCGGTTGTATCTCTGGTTCTTGTCCGCGGCGAGAAGAGCCCTCACTATGGGGGCCGCCTCGTCAGGCACCTGGCTAAGCGGATAGCTCGCGAGGTCCGCTCCCTGGTCCTCGCCGATCGATCCCTTCGCCGACGTTGCCCATCCGCCGAGATATATGCCCTCTATTCCCTTTCTTTTCATCATGACCGCCTGGCCCGGCGAATAGGGGCCGAAGGACGTTATCTGCTTTCGCTCGGCGAAAAGCTCGCGGAGTCTCCCGTAGAACGCCTCCGCGGCGTTTTTCGCGATCGAATAGTCCCTTCTTATGGTTCCTCTCTGCTCCACCACCTGGCGGGGCGAGTAAAGACGGGTTATTTCCCGGAAGCGCGCGCTTGAGAAATACCTCTTGGTCTTCCTTATCTCGGCTTCTAACTGGCTCATAGATATGCTCTCCTGAAAATAAAGATGGTTGTTGTTTCCTAGGGAACCTGGATTACGAAATCGAGGTTCTCGGTGATTCTTCTGTCATTGCCCGCGAACTCCGTCATGTAGAGCTCGATTCTCCGGGAGGCCACGTCGTGGTCGTGGTTGTTTAGGTTTATGTTGAGCAGGTCTATGTACCACGGCACCTTTACGTCGTCAAGCACGTAGGCCCTCACTATCTGCTTCGCTATCGGAAGGGTGGTGGGCTTCGAGATGTCGTGGACGTCCCTGTCGCCTGCCGCCTGGAGCTTCGCGTACTCTTCCTCGAGAAGCCTCTCGAAAACCTCGACGGTGAACGTGTCCCCGGCCTCAAGCCCGGTCTCGGGATCGTCCTCGGTGAGCTCCGCTCCCTTGTGGATCCACTCCCAGAGTATGCTGAGCCTTATCTCCCCGGTCGCGGCGTCCTCCATCAGGTAGAGAATGTCGTCGTTTCCGAAGAAGTCGGCGGGCTTTAGCGCCGCGGCCTGGAATCCCTGGCCGAAGGCGTTTCCGTACTGGAGTCCGACGCTGAGAAGATTGCGCGCCCCCCTTACGGTTCTCGGTGCGGGCTCAAGAAGTATGAGGCCGTCTGAGTCTTCTTGGGTGTAGGTAAGGGCGGGAAACTCCCTTCCGAGTTGGTTCTCCTCGCCGGCCTTCTCCCAGACTGGTCTTATTATGTGGACCATCTTCCAGTGGGCGACCCATTTGCCGCTCGCTCCTTCCCGCTGCTCCCTTACCGCACCGGCGTAGGCTTTCTCCATGCTGCTCTCGACCCCTTCCTTCGACCCCACGGGTATGTTCGGCTCCATGCCTCCCTGCCAGAGCGCGAAGTTCCCGTTTACATCCGGGGTGTTCACGGCCCTTCTCACGCGGTCCTCGTAGTTTCTCATGTATCCGTAAGTCATGGTGATTGACTCTATGTTCGGGTTGACGAAATCCTCGTCCCACGCCATGGCGTCTGAGACGCTGTTTATGTAATCCCACCTGCCGGTGTTGAATCCCACGAAATGCTTTCCCAAAACGGCCCTTATCTCCATGAGCTGGAACGTCTCCTCAAGCTGCTCTATGAGCACGTATACCTTTATCGTGCCTTCGGGAAGCCCGAGGTGGTCCTCAAGGGCGCTCAGCATCTCGTTCCAGAGTGCGGCTTCCTCCGCGGTCTGGATCTTCGGCAGGTAAAGGACTACGGACGAGTTTCTCCCGGCAAGCTCCCTGTAGTTGTTGACGACAAAAAGCGTCATGTCGACCACGGAGGCCGAAAGCGCCGCGCCGTCGGCGCCGCGTATGTGGCGGTCGTCGAGATGAAGTCCCCTCGCCCGGAAAATAACGGTGGTGAAGTCAAGCTGCTTTTCCCAGTCCTCTATTATGTCGTGTCCGAAGAAGCTCTGTCCCCACCTGTTCATCTCCCCGGCCACTCCTTCGGCGGTTTTCATGAACACTTCGTCCCTCGCGATCGCGAGCTTCAGGTTCCGCTGGTTGTCAAGGGACATGGTGGAGATCTGCCCGAGGGCGTCCTCGCCGTCGAACATCCACCCGTCCGCGCCCGAGAGAAGGGCGTAGGCGACGTTTCTTATGCTTTTTTCAACCGGAGAGTTCGGTTTCGCCGCGGGTCCGGTTCCCTGTATCCACTGCGTTCTTAGGTCGTGGGGAATCTCCGGCCCCTCGAATTTTCCGTCCCTTGCGTCCTGGACCCTGATACCGGTGCGCGGAATGAGGGAATCGGGATCAAGAAAGGTTATTCTTTCCCTGGACTCGTGGCGCCTTTTTCTTCTCCGGGTCCTTTTTTCCATGAGGGCCTTCTGCTCGCCGTTATAGCGGGCCATGAATTCAAGGGCCTCAAGCGCCTCCGGCGTGTACACGTCCCCGTAGGATTGCTCGATGTTGTCTCTTATGTGCAGTGTGGTGGCCATTGGTTCTTCGCTCCTCGGATGCCTGTTATGATTGAATGAAAACTGGCTAGTATAAACAAGTTCTCGATTAAATCAAATTTCCCGCCGCAACCCGTAGGACTGGGGGAAAACGGCGGTTTTCCGGCTTTCGGCGGGATCGTGCGGGCGGGCGGAGAGGGGTCTTCTAGGCCGGCGCCTTCACGCGGACCGTGAGGATGTCCGTGTCGTGATACTGCTGATGCTGTACCGACGAGGCGATGTGCTGTAGCAGCCGAAGGGACACTTCCTGTTCGGTCGGGACTTCCGTCGCCCGCTCGCCCAGCAGCGCGATCCGGTCCTGGAGATTTTCCTCGGTGGCTGATGCGATGAATTCAAGCACGGCCTCGTTGCCTTCCCTGTGCGCAATAATGTGCAGCCGCCGCGCAGGTTTTTCCTCGCCTGATGTCGTCTTCTGCTCAAGCAGCGTGAGCAGGGTTTCTTCGCTGGCGGCGTCAAGGCGGTCGGCCATCGCCTCCCCCCAGCCGCTTCGGGAAGCGAACGATCGCAGAAACTCCCGGATTTCCGGCAGTGTCGTGATGTGGAACGGAAGCTCTATGCGTCTTCGCCGGGGTTCGGTGACTTCGACAAAGAGCGTCAGGAGCAGAGCGGTGAGACCGCCCGCCGTCATGCCGTTCTGCAGCAGGCCGCCTGCGAATTCCGCGAAATACCCGGGGAAGATCACGCCGTTCTGAAAGCCGACGCCTATCCAGAACGAAACCCCCGCGATCATGCCTTTTCGGTAGTCAATTCCGTCCTGGACGACAACCTTCATTCCAACCACAAACAGCATGGCCACCAGGATGGCCAGGTACCCCGCGGCCACCGGACTCGGAATCGCGAGAATTACGTTAAGCGCCTTGGGGAAAAACGCCAGAATGATAAAGAGGGTGCCCGCGGCAATCCCGACTCCCCGGGCTCCCACTCCGGTAAGTTCCGTTACCGATACGCTGGAGGAGTACGTCGTGTTTGGAACCGTGCCGGCGCACCCGGACAGCAGGTTGCCCACCCCGTCGGCGGCCACGGCTCCCTGGACGGAACGGAAGTCCACGGCTCGCGGCCGCCGCCACGAAATGCGCTGAATCGCCACGGAGTCGCCGATTGTTTCGATTGCGCCGATCACGGTGACGAAGATGAACCCGGGCAGAAGCGTCCAGAACGTCGGTCCGAAGCTCAGATCGAACCCGGGCCAGCCTCCCCGCGGAACCCCGACCCAGGCGGATTCGGAAATGCGCGCCGTGTCGTAGATTCCGAAAAAGCCGCCGACAATGCATCCCGCGATGATGCCCGCCACGGGCGCCCAGAGCCGGAATACTCCGGCGCCCTTGATGGCGATGGCGGTAATGACAAGCACGGTCGCAAGCGCGCTGAGCGGAGCGGCATGGGGATGCGCGGCGTCCTGAACGTTGTCCAGGAGATCGAAGATTATCGGCATCACGGTGACGGAAATCAGCATGATTACCGTGCCCGCGACCGTGGGGGTGATGATCCGGCGAAACAGGGAAAGACGTCTAGCCAGGGCGAACTGGAACAAAGACGAGATAATTACGAGCGTCGCCAGCATGGCGGGTCCGCCCTGCGCGATTGCGGTAATGCAGATTGCGATGAACGCGCCGGAGGTGCCCATCAGGAGAACATATCCCGCGCCGATCCGGCCGATTCTGACGGCCTGCAGTATCGTGCTGACCCCGCTGATCACGACTGATGCGAATACCGCCCACAGCATGTAAGTCTCGGATCCGCCGGCCGCCTTGATCACGATGACCGGCGTGAGGATGATCCCGGATATGGTGAGAATGGCCAGCTGCAGGCCCAGCCCGGCTACCAGAAGCGTCGGCGGCTTGTCGCTGGGTTCGTAGCGAACGCCTGATTCCAGAGCGGAGGTATCGGCGGACATGCCGATACTATACTAAACATGGTCAGATTTTGAAAATCATGTGTTTAAGCTGCAACCGGAAACGATCCCGCCGTCTGTCCGGCGGCTTACCGATCCGGTCGTGGCCTGCCCCCGCGGCGCCGAAAGCGGACCCGGGACTTTGGGGGACTTTCTCCCGGCGGCTTTGTCTGTTAATGGGGTTGCCGGTATACTAGCGAATCCGGTTTTTACTTCACAGGCAATGAAAGTTTCGACGGTGGGTGTAGCTCAGTCCGGTTAGAGCACTTGGTTGTGGCCCAAGAGGTCGCCGGTTCAAATCCGGTCATCCACCCCATTTTCCAATATGACTCGGTAAATGACGGCGCAGATCCCAAGCCCGCTCAGAGCGACAGAACGCGTCGTAAGCCTGGATGTGCTGCGCGGCTTCGCCGTGCTCGGGATACTGATCATGAACATCCAGTCGTTCGCAATGCCCGGCGCCGCGTACATAAATCCGACATCCTACGGCGACCTCTCCGGGCCGAACCTCGTCGCGTGGCTTGCCGGTCATCTGCTGGTCGACCAGAAGTTCCTGGCGCTGTTTTCGCTTCTTTTCGGAGCCGGAGTCTGCATGTTCGCCGACCGCGCGGAGGCCAGAAGCGGCCGCTGTGCGGGTCTTCACTACAGGCGCATGTTCTGGTTGCTTCTTTTCGGCCTCGCGCACGGCTACCTGCTCTGGTCGGGCGACATACTTGCCGCATACGCGGTCTGCGGTTCCGCGGTCTTTGTCGCGAGAAATCGCTCGCCGCTTACGCTTGCGATTGCAGGCGTAACCGTCTATTCGGTCGCAAGCGCTGTTTCGTTAGCCACGGTCTTGATGCCGGAGACCCTGTCCGCCGACGCCGCGGCAGAATTTGCGGCCGTGTGGATGCCGACTCAGGCCGAAATCGACGCGGAACTGCTTGCGTACCGCGGCGGATGGCTTGCGCAGCAGGTTCACCGCATTCCCGCAACGCTCTGGATGCACACGGAAGTCCTGCCGGCCGAGACCTTCTGGCAGTCCTGCGCAATGATGCTGATCGGGATGGCTCTTTACCGGTGGCAAGTCCTCGGCGCGGCCCGAAGCGACGGGTTTTACCGCCGCCTCGCATTTGCGGGTTTCGGAGTCGGCACCCCGATCGTCGCCGTCGGCATCTGGTGGAATTTCGAAAACGGCTGGGCCTGGGAGAGTTCAATGTTTGCGGGTTCGCAGTTTAACTACTGGGCAAGTCCTGCCATGGCGCTCGGATACGTTGGCCTCGTGATGTCCGCGATCCGCCGCGGATGGTTCTGCGGAATGCAGACGCGGCTTGCGGCCGCCGGACGCATGGCGTTTACAAACTACATCGCACAGACACTGATTTGCACAACTCTTTTCTACGGACACGGGCTCGGGCTTTTCGGAAAAGCCGACCGATGGCAACTGCTTGCCGTCGTCGCGGTCATCTGGGCTGCCCAGCTTTGGTGGTCGCCGCCGTTGCTGAGACGCCTGCAGTACGGTCCTATAGAGTGGACATGGCGGTCGCTTACCTACTGGCGATTAGCGGGGTGGTGACAGAGACCACTTTGCGGTTCTCCTGCCCTGGCGCCGCCCTCGGAACCTGCAGACCGATATGCGCCGGGAAACAAACCGGAAGAACGCCTCGGCTTTTCTCCCCGGAAAATCACAGGTCCCTGAAAGGCAGGGCTATCGTACCGCCGCCGAGAGGAAGCCTCACGTCTCCCGAATGCACCACGTACCCCGCCATGGCGGCTTCTCCATGCTCCCGCCGGAATGCGTTTATGGATCTTGCCATCGCCGGGCGCGGCGTCGCGGACAGCTTTACCTCGACCGGCACGAGCTTTCCTCCGGTCTCGACCACGAAATCCACTTCGCTCCCCGTCGTCGTTCTCCAGAAAAAGACCCTCGGGTCTTCCCCGCGGCCGACCAGTGCCTTCACTATCTCGGAGAGCACCGCGGTTTCCATTATGGCGCCGCCCATGGGACCCGATGCCGCGTGCCGGGGATCCTTGAGGCCCGCGAGGTAGCAGAGGGTTCCCGTATCGGTGAAATACACCTTGGGAGTTTTCACGAGCCGCTTTCCGACATTGCCGAAGTACGGCCGAAGCACGATCACCTGGTACGTCGCTTCAAGCACGGAAAGCCATGCCTTGACGGTGTTAACCGCAATCCCCAGGTCACGGGCGACGTCAGTCAGGTTCAGCAGCTGCGCGCTTCCGGCCGCGATGATCCGCAGGAAGTTCTGATACAGGTTGAGGTCCCCGACTTGGCGCAGCGAGCGCAGGTCGCGTTCAAGGTAGGTACGTATGTAGCTTCCATGCCAGAGAAATCCGTCTCTTTGCGGCCGTGCGACAATTTCCGGGTACCCGCCTCTCAGCAGTCTCTCCCATAATCCCCCGAAAGCCGCGGAGTCTTCCGAAGGCGCCGCGCCTCCGTATTCCCAGGGCAGGGGCCGCCCGGGCGCCGCCCTCGCTTCCCGCATGGAGAGCGGGAGAAGACTGAGCACGGCGGCGCGGCCGGCAAGCGACTCGGTCACCTTCTCCCCCAGCAGGAGGTTCTGCGAACCCGTAAGAAGAAACTGACCGCTTCTCTGCCGGTCGGCGTCGATTTTTTCCTTGATGTAAAAAAGCAGGTCGGGCGCATACTGAATCTCGTCAAAAATCACGGGAGACGGATAGGTTTCAAGAAAAGTGCGGGGGTCCTCCTGCGCCGCCGCGCGGGTATCCGGCGGCTCGAGGGAAACGTAACGGCAGCGGGCGCCGAAAAGATTGCGCAGCAGGGTGGTCTTGCCCGACTGGCGCGGTCCGGTGAGAACCACCGCGGGAAATTCACGTACGGCTCTCGCGAGCACGCCTTCAAGCGATCTTCTTATGTAATGCGGTTCCATGTCCGTACCCTTACCCTGCTATTATGCATTCGAAATGCATAATAGCAAGCTGCGGCTCCGGCTGACGTCCGCCCCCAAGGAGTTCTACCCCCGTCCGCGGCGATATCGGCTTGTCCTGGCGGGAGATTTGTCTGCCGGCGAGGTTGCCGGTACACTAGCGAATCCGGTTTTTGCTTCACAGGACAATTTTAAGGTTTAAGCGGTGGGTGTGGCTCAGTCCGGTCAGAGCGCCTGGTCGCGGCCCGGGAGGCCGCCGGTTCAGATCCGGTCATCCACCCCTTTTCCCGGAAGGCGGAACAACGTATGGGACTTCAATGCGGAATAGTGGGACTTCCCAATGTCGGGAAATCGACTCTTTTCAACGCGCTCACGAACGCGGGGGCGGCGGCCTCTAACTTTCCTTTCTGCACAATAGACCCGAACGTGGGAGTGGTCGGGGTGCCGGACCCCAGGCTTTACGCCCTGTCCGATATCGTAAAACCCCGGAAAACCACCCCCACGAGCCTGGAGATTGTGGACATCGCGGGCCTCGTGAAGGGGGCTTCCGAGGGAAAGGGGAGGGGGAACGCCTTTCTGTCCCACATAAGGGAAGTCGACCTTGTACTTCACGTCGTGAGATGCTTTGAGGATGAAAACGTTATCCACGTCGAGGAGGGAATCGACGCCGTCCGCGATATCCGCACTATAGAGGACGAGCTTATCCTCAAGGATCTCGAGACTGTGGAGAAAAGGGAGGAAAAACTCGCGAACCAGGCCAAAAGCGGAGACAAGGACGTGGTAAGGGAGCTTGAAACGGTGAAGTCGCTTCGGGAGTTTCTCGAGACCGGGCGGCGCGCGAGGGATTTCCCGCGCCCGGAAGGAACCGGGGACACCGTGCGGGAGCTTTTTCTTTTGAGCGAAAAGCCGGTTGTCTACGTCTGCAACGTCTCCGAGGAGGAGATCCCGGGAGCCGGAGAAAACGTTGAGGTCCGTAAGGTAAGGGAGCGCGCGGAGCGTTCCGGAGACGACGTCATAGTCGTTTCGGCCAGGATAGAGGCTGAGATAGCCGAACTTGAAGGCGGGGAGAAAGCGGCTTTTCTGGAGGAACTCGGCCTTCGGGCTTCCGGCCTTGACAGGCTCGTTAACCGCGCGTACTCGAATCTCGGGCTTCTTACCTATTTCACCACGGGGCCGAAGGAGGTCAGGGCCTGGACGGTGAGACGCGGAACCAGGGCGCCCCAGGCGGCCGGGGTTATCCACACTGATTTCGAAAGGGGCTTCATAAGGGCCGAGACCATATCCTACGAGGATTACGTGAGAGAGGGTTCCGAGCAGATGGCGAGGGAAGCCGGGAAGATGAGGCTTGAGGGAAAGGACTACGAGGTCTGCGACGGGGACGTCATGTTTTTCAGGTTCAACGTCTGATTACCTGAACAGCACCGTTTTCAGGTAGTCGTCCGTGGCCTCAAACGCCGGTTCCCGGCCCGCGTGGGCTTTCATCAGGGGTACGATTTTCGTTCTGACACCCGTTCCCCGCACGTTGACGTAACCGTAGTCTTTCATTACGTCGGCAATCAGAGGATTTTCAGGAGATCTCTGGCCGACAGGAGTTGATACGGATTGAACAGGCAGAGTTAGTGTCGCTGTATCACAAAGAAACTTGATCTCAGACTGTCAACAATTTGCGGAGAGTTCAGCGCAACAGGGTTCTCGCAATAGTCACATGACTCTGTGGAAACCTGATATCCTCCTCATCAAGCAGCAAGATCATATCAAAATATCACATCACTGAAATCTTTTTCTGAATTCGTAGCGATTGGCTTGTCAACCAAGCTAATTTTTTCGATAAATCCATTATTCCATAGAGTTAACACAACATCCAGTTGACTGTTTTCACTTATTTGCGCCTCTACACGGGAATTTTTCAGGACTTTTCTCCACAGCTCTCTCTTCTTTGACTGAGCAAGAGACGGACTTGAGCGAAGGAGCTTTACAGCCTCAACAGCGTACCTCTTGTTGTATTCAGAGTTGGTATATCTGCCTAGAGGCACTTCTCTGATCATTCCTTCCTCGCACAATCCCAAGTATGCCCCGCGCGCACATTTTCTCGGATCCAAAAATTGTTTTCCGCAGGACTCTTCCCATGCTTCGCACGGGTTAATACCGGAGTCACGAATCATTTTTGTCGCCTCAATTGTTGACTCCCCATACTTTCCCATTTTCGTATCCTCCTCGACATTATTGAATATTAAGGTCATTTGTGCAAGATTCTATCCGAACGTTCCGTCAGATAACACTCTGGCAAGCAAGTGCCTGCCAGCTGATTTTCGCAGACTCAAATTTCTAAAAGATTTTAGAATCACTTTCCACTCAATAGCTCCAGTCTTCGTGAGCAAGCGGTGCGCAGTTGAGTTCATCTCTGTGCAGTCTCCACTTAGGCATGAACCTGTCCATCAGACCCCAAAACCGATCGTTGTGACTGGACTCAATCAGGTGAATCATTTCGTGCACGAGAACGTATGCCAAGCACGAAACCGATTTCTTTGCAAGTTCAGTATTCAGCCAGAGACGTTTGGATTCGGGATTGCATGAACCCCATCGAGTCTTCATTTTCCTGATCCTAACCTCTCCGACGGTTACACCCAGTTTCGGTTCCCATTCGGCAACCAAAGGTGGCACGCGGTCGCGGAGCCGGTCGCGGTACCAGCGATAAAGCACCGCCTCCTTGGCATTCCTGTCTGCGTTCGGGCGAATTCCTAATTCCATCGTCGTATTGTTGAGAAGACGGAACGTAGGCGGTCCATTGCGCTCGATCACATTCAGCCGGTAACGCCTGCCCTCAAAGTAATGGCTTTCACCGGTTACGAACTCTCGCAGAGACTGGCGGTCCTGATCATCGAATCCGGTCTGGCGACGACGAATCCATGCTAGGCGTGAAATGACGGCTAGTCGCACGGCGTCATCATCTAGGCAAAGCGGAACAGCTACCCGTACGCGCCCGTTCGGCGGGTACACCCCCACGTGGAGGTTTTTGATGTCCTTGCGGACAACCTCCACCGCTATCCCTTTGACTTCTATACGGTGGCTTCTAATCTTAGTAGTCACTTTGCGCCTTCACGATTCCGAATATCTTATCCGCCAGTTCCTCATTCCATCCGAGTTCAGACTTGATAGCATTTCGGATCTCACGCTCCTTGATAGTATTTCCGCGCCAATCAGCTTTTTTTACTCTGCGGACAGCGCGGTCAACAGCGAGTGCTGCCAGCTCCCTGACATCTTTGCCCAGTTCGGCATCACCCTGCACGGACTGTTCCCGCACCGCCAGAACCTGCGCTTTCTCCAAGTTATCGTAAAGCGACCGCAGAGCCGTACCGCGGATGTTCGAAGGATAGGAGGACGACTGTGCGTCCGGGTCACTGACCTTTTTCGCCAGTTCAATAATTCCCGCCAAGTGCGCCTTGTAATCGGCGGCCTCTCGCTTTCGCTGAAGAATCAGATTGTCCAGCAGTTCCGACATCTTCTCGTAGTATCTGGGGTTTACCGCCGTTTTGTCGACGATCAGCCGACGGATGTTGTTTTCAATCGTCTCGGCAACTGCTTCTGGATTCTCGCGGATGTCATTGGGCAGTGCTTCAACCGCAGCTTCGCCGCGATTGACGACAAGCTGCACTAAAGTCATATCCTCGAACGCCGAGAGCTTTTCGCTTTCCTCCGCCCTAATGTAGGTATCAAACAGGTGACGCATGGGCGGTTCGTATATCTTCATGTCAACGTAATCCCCGCTTGCGAGCCTGACCTCCTCGCGCACCTTCGCGCAGTGGTCCACTTCTGCCATAATCTCCCGAGTTTCAGCGTCCGAGTAACCAGACTGCTTCATCTCGTTCGCCAAATTGGCGTAGGCCCGAATCAATGCTACGGCAAGCTTGTAGAGGAGGACACGTTTCGGTTCATTGTCCTTTAGTTCTCCCGCATCACCGCTTTTGGACGCGCAGAAAAACCGAAGATGGGCCGCAGTATCACGCGGCGGTTCAACAGGTTCGCAAAGTACCTTGAACGCCTCGCGTGCCTCTTCAAGTTTCTCCCTGCCCTTTGCCAGCCTGTTCTTGAGAAGTTCTTTCACGTCTGCATCGTCATATTTGTCGAATGCCTCGCCTGTGTAATCCTCAATAGACCGCTCAAGCGACCGGAACAGATCCTTGTAATCAACGATATATCCGTACTGCTTGTCCTCGCCGTCGAGGCGGTTGACTCGACAGATCGCTTGGAACAGTCCGTGATCCCGCATCGACTTGTCAATGTAGAGATATGTTGCCGGCGGGGCGTTAAAACCGGTCAGCAGCTTGTCCACGACGATGAGGAGCTTCATTTGCCCCGGTTCATCGACAAAACGCTTTTTCACCTCACTCTCGAACCGCTCGGTTTTATGCATTGCGGTTCTCTCGGGTTCGTTGAAGTGCGCTGCCAGCATCCTGCGGTAGCTCTCGTACTGAAACTGTTTTTCGGTAAGCCCTTCGCCGGTCTCTTCGCCTTTTACGTCCTCCTGAGTTGGCCTGTAGGAAGTAACGACGGCGCACTTGCCCGCCAGTTCGGTACGCTGAAACATCTCAAAGAACCGGAAAGCCGAGTAGATGCTGTCGGCTATGAGCATTGCGTTGCCGCGGCCGCTTTGCAGACGGTCGCGGGTAGCCATGTCAAGCAGGATGTCGGCGACTATCTTTTGTAGTCGGCCGATTGAACTCATGACATTCTGCATGGTGCCCCAGCGCCGCTTCAGCCGCGCCCTGGCAATATCGTTCAGGCCGCGGGTTTTAGTTTCGAACCATTGATCAATCTTGTCCTGAGAAGAGATGTTCTGGTCGATATCCCGCGCCTCGTAGGCTAAATCCAGCACCACGCCATCGCGCACCGCCTCGTCGTACTTGTAAGTGTGGATGTACGGTCCGAACGTCTCGACGCTGCGTTTCTTGTCGTCTCTTAGCAGCGGCGTCCCCGTGAAGCCGATCAGCGTCGCATCCGGTAGCACATCTTTCATGGCGTCGTGAAGCTTGCCGGACTGGGTGCGGTGGCATTCGTCCACGAAAACGAACATGGTGCCCTTTGCGCGGAAGTTTTCCGGAAGATTTTTTCTTATCTCCTCGAGATAGCTATCCATGTCCTTGTCGCTTGCCTCCCCGGAAGGGCCGAACTTGTGGATAAGCGAGCAAATGAGCCACTCGCTGCTGGCATTCAGCACCTGAACCAAGTCGGCGCCGCTGTCCGTGCGGTAGATATCTTCGCTTACACCTTTGAAAACCTTTTCGATCTGCTCGTCAAGCTCGGTGCGGTCCGTGATTATCAGCACGCGACCGTCCAGTTCATGCTCGCGGATCCACTTCGCTAGCCACACCATCGTCAGACTCTTGCCGCTGCCCTGAGTATGCCAGATGATGCCGTCTCGGCGGCTCTTCACGTGCTTTTGGGCGGCCCGTACGCCGAAATACTGGTTATGACGGCAGATCTTCTTAACTCCCGCATCAAAAACGATGAAGTCGTGCACGATCTCGAGCAGTCGTTCCTTGGCACAGATCTGACCTAGGTCCCGAAGCAGTTGGTTATTGCCAGCGGCGGTCAGGGTTTCGGACTCCTTCCAGCTCAGCCAGTACTTTTCCGGTGTCTCGATCACGCCGTAACGAAGTCCCTCGGTTTCGTTACCGGACATCAGAATCTGGACGGTGGCAAAGAAAGGCCTGATAAATTCCTTTTTCTGGCTGTCAAGGTTCTGGCGTATTCCCTCTGTTACTGACACAGTGGAACGCTTAAGCTCCAGCACTCCGAACGCAATTCCGTTTACGTAGAGAACGACATCCGGCCGTTTGCTGTTCTCTCCGGTTACTGTCACCTCTTCGGCAACTGCAAAGTCATTTTTGAAAGGGTCTTTCCAGTCAATTAGCCCGACCGTTACGTTTTGCTCTCCCGCAACGGGCTGTACCTTAACCCCGTAGCGGAGCAGTCCGTACATCTCTCGGTTGGCATCGTAGAGAGTCTTGCTGCCGCCCACCGTCGCCTTGTCTAGACGGTCAAGCGCCTTTTTGACAATCTTGCTACTGAAGCCACGCCGTTTCAGCCATGCGGCGAGCAGGTCCTTCTCGATGTTGCGGTTGCCGGGACGGCCTTTCCAGTTGCCGAGATATGAGTAGCCCAGGGCTTCCCGAAAGAATTCTACCACGCGCCGTTGCGTCAGGATTTCCTGCTCACCTACGGTGCTCATGTTTCCGTGCTCCCCGATCCCGGACCCGATGCGGCGGCCCGGCCCTTGCCCGTCAGCCTGTACTTCTGGAAACGGCTTCGGGGCTTGTCGGGCAGAGTATACTCAATGCTCCGCTCACGCATAAGAAACCGGATGACCTTGTTGAGCTGGCCCGAGATTTTCTTCTGCCCCAGGCTCTTGGACAGTTCAACCTTTGACATTGCTCCGGCGACCAGCAGGTTGAGGACTTTCGTTTCCAGTGACTCTGGCTGTGACTCTGGCTGTGACTCTGGCTGTGACTCTGGCTGTGACTCTCGGGGCCCCGCTACTTGTGTTGCAAGTGCGGTGCGCCGAATCGTCACGACAAACCCGTCGGCAACGGCAAACTCAGGTTCTGGCAGACCCGCCTCCACGCATCGCCGAATCATGTCAAGCGTACCCGTCCCCATGCGCTCAATATATTCAGCTAGGTACAAAGACTCCGCAAGCAAAGGGTTGCCAGGTACTGAACTGTGGGCAGTTCGCAGTTTTCCAAGGGTAAGCGACGGCGGAAGCCTGCCGGGATTGCGAATCTCCAAGCGGTCGGCAAATAGCATGACCTGAATGCTGGCGTTGTCCGTATAATCCCGGTGAACCACCGCGTTCACTAGGGCTTCGCTCACGACCTCTTTTGGAATTTCATAGGTTGTGGGAGCCCTGACGTCTTGTGCACGGGTGCCGATCGAGCGATTGATCTTGCTGAGAACGAAGTCCACCGCCTGGTCGACCAGATCAAAGGCTGTGCCCTTGTAAACATGGTAGGACGGAATCGGCTTGGCAACCTCGGTCCCATGAAAGTGTGCGCACCTGACCTCGGAACAGATCAGAAACCGCTGTGGCGACTTCCCGAACAGCAAAACAGCGGCATTTGTCAGTCGCCCGTCGTTTAACAAATTCAGATGCTCCAGCAATTCCTTCGGAGGAACATCTTCAGTCAGTGGAAACTGCCTGACCCTGCGGGCCGTACGGATAAATGGAACCATTCTCTTGAAATCCAGATCGTCCATAGTCGCCTTTGCGCAATGGGTAGCATCAAACGGATTTGAGCGTATCAGTTCTTTTGTCCCTAAGTATTCAACCAAAGCGGCGTAGAATCCGGATATCAGCTCTTCGGAAGTGTTAAAACGCTTCCGGATCAGGCCAGCCTGGGCCCTGTGGATCAACGCGAGCATTTTGGGATTGCGGTCTTTTCCATTCATTTCTTTCAGAAAAATCAGACGGTGGGTACCAGTCGTGGTCGCGTGGTCAAATTCCCTCTCCGTCGGAGACACGCCGTCTTTGTCTTCGGTTCCATAGTCGCTGCCGAACAGCCCCACGTAGATATCAGACCGCTCGACTTCTTCCAGATAAAGATCGTCGGGTCGCCGGTCCGATGCCGGAACATCCTCAAACAGGAACACTTCGAAAAACCGCCTCATCAGCACGTCGCCATGCACATAGTCCCGCAACGCCGCTCTTTCTTCGGCGAATTCACCCTGTACGCTGCTTATAAAAATACGGAGAGGTTTCATTTCTAGTTCGTTCACATCTTTAGTCAAACACAGCTATTTCTGCTCCTATTTCGGAGGCCACTTCCTGTTTCATTAGCCGAATTCTCCCAGTAAGTAACGCCTGCATCACTCCTCTTTTTATGGAGCGGATCTTGTCACTGCGTCGTTCTAAAGAGGCAATCTCTTCATCCATATCGCATAGAACTGTAGCGATAGCTTGTTGTTCAGCAAATTCAGGAATGGTTAGTAATAGGGAAGCAAATTGGTGCTTTGACAAATTATATCGAGTTGCTCCTTGTGACAGGGCATTCATGCAAGCTCGTCCCGGGTATCCCCTAAAGAAGTATGCAAAAAATAACGGGACGTATTTTTTCTCATTATGAAAGCGAAAGCCAAAGCAAAAGCTATTCAAATAGAGATTGTCTATGTGTTCACCCATTACTGCACCCATTGCAAGTTCATCGGGCGTCTCGGATGTACCATTAAACAACAAATCTCCCTTCAGAACCAAATTCTGTGTTTCGTCAGACGCCACGTGAACATTCTCCACGTGGTTAATACTGATTATAATATTGTTAATAACGCTCAGAAAAGTCACATAGCGGGCATTACCAGATTCAAAGTCAACTTTGTTCTTAGCTGACAACCCACCATAGATTGAACCAATATCTCCCATGCTTATTGTATTCCACTTCCCACTGAACCCCGGTAGGCGGGTCTTACCAGTTAGTAGTTGTTGCATTACGGCCAGTTTGATGTCTCGCTTTTTTTTGATCAAAGTATCCAATGCAACAAGCAATCTATCTACATCCGACAATGTCTCAGCAATAGCATGTTGTTCAGAAATCTTTGGAAAAGGTATAGAAATAGATCGGATGATACGAAGATTCAATCCTCCGCGGCCGCCATCTCCTGTAGACATTCCACGTAATTCGTGATAGCGGGAATCAAGGTTGTAATAGAGATATTCTGGAACAAAGGACTCATTTGGGTAGATTGCCGCAATTGATTGATTTGTACAAATCTCGACCAGATTTATGGCCACTGTCCCCCTTGTTTTTCCTTGCCCTGCTAAACCTATCAGTACACATTTAGGCGGAACGATTTTGGCACTCGATTCACGCAGGCCCCGCTCTGTTATCCTTCTCTCAACGTCTTGAACAATCTTGTTGTTCAGTTCACCCGAGCTCATCCACCGAATGGTTCCACCCCAGTACTCTTTATTGAGCGTGCTTGGAGTTCCGCCTGCCGTACAATCGGTGAAATCGTCCAATCGCTTCATTTCCCATTCTTCTTCGAATCGCTTTGAGTTGGTCATAACGGCATATAAATTCTCATGTCTTATGTGGAGCAGAAAAAACATGTCGCAAGCAAGCTCATCCCCACTCCATTCCCATCCTTTTCAAATGCCCTTCAACCTTCACTTCCGCCAAACACCTCTTCCGTTCCAATTCCGGCAATGTATGGGCGTAGCGTTCTTTCAGTTCCTTGACGCGGACAGCTAGTTGTTGGAGCAACTGTTGCACCTCGCTTTTGATAGCTGTTTGGATGCTCGCAAACCACTTGTCTTCTATCACCAGAGACTTCATCTCCGCCTCGGTGAGTACTTCATACTTAGAGGCCACCGAATTGTGCAGTGTATTTAACGTTTCCTTTTGCATTTTTTTCCGATTGGTATAACCATTTACGATCTGGAGATAGTCATAAAGAATGTCCAGTTCTTCAAATAGACCATCCTCATCTCGGATGTTCTTTGTCCAGCTTCCAGAACCAAAGGTTGTTTTTTTGATTTTTTTTGCCTGATTGTACTCGGGTGCTTCATCGGAATATGCCTCCAGAACAGTTTTCTTAATTTCCATAACGCGTCGCCACACATTATCCTTGGTAATACCATTTTTCCCTTCAAGACTGCTCAGTGCACTGCCATTGGAGGCATGTTCTTCTTCAAATTCCTCTTTGCGTTGCGCCAGTTCAGCGATTTTCGCCTCAAGCCGCTCCTGCTCTTCCTGTTCTTTGCTGAAAAACCTCTTGACTACCAGAGATATCGGAATCAGTTCAGCAACGTATTTCAAGATCGCTCTACCCTTTTTGACCGTGAAATCCGGCATTTCCTTGTCATAGGCTAACCGAATGGTACGGCCGACTTGCCATCCGTCAGTTGCAATCAGGTAAACATCGTCCTGCATCACCTCATCCCAGTAGTCCATCAACCCCTGGTAAACATTGTATGGGTCAAACAACGGCAGGTCGGCGAACCGCTCCAGCAGATCCTCCGACAAGGTATGAATAACAGTCTTCGGAAGAGGATTCAGTTCAAGACTCAGAAGAAGCTGCTTATGCGTCTTGCTCCAGGAGTCAAAAACAGCTATTATTCGTTGCTCGTAAGACTCAAATTCGGCATGATTTAGGATGATGGCCTTTACCTGTTGCGTTTCGACCCGAACCTCGTTGTAGCCTGTACGGCTGTTCTCCTTAAACAGTGCTTGGCGCAACTGTGGGAAAACTTTCCAGTAGTCCCCCAGTGCATCAATATCCCGGTCAGGAATTCCGCCGTTAAGATGCGCGTCAAGATCGTGCAGGTCCTCCGGCTCGCTTGAGTCAATGTAGCGCGGAATGTTGAGGTTGTAGTCATTAGCGGGGCTTGAGATCTCGGTCACCGGAACCATGCGGGAGTAATTAGGTAATTCGGTCTGCTTATTAAACACGTCTACGACCCGGTGGATGTCCTGAGAGCGCAGGCGGTTCTTGTTCCCGTCTTTGAGAAAACCTCTGCTTGCGTCAATCATGAATATGCCGGTGCGTACGTGGGCGTTTTCCTTGTCAATTACCAGTATGCAAGCGGGAATACCAGTTCCGTAGAAGAGATTGGCAGGCAGTCCTATTATGCCTTTTATGAAACCGCGACGAATCAAGTTCCTGCGAATGTCCGCTTCCCTGTTTCCGCGGAACAGCACGCCGTGTGGAACTATGATAGCGCCTTTTCCATTACTTTTGAGCGATGAGATGAGGTGAAGGAGAAATGCATAGTCGCCGTTTCTGGCAGGGGGGATGCCATACTCAAAGCGTCCGTATTCATCGTTGGCCGGGTCTAGGCCGTTGGACCACGATTTGGCGGAGAAGGGAGGATTAGCGACGGCGAAATCGAAGGTCCTTAGACCGTTGTCCTTATTCTTAAAATACGGAGCGGCCAGAGTATTCCCACGCCATAACTCGGCGGTCGGGTGTCCGTGCAGAATCATGTTCATCCGCGCCAGCGCCCAAGTGGAGTTGTCCATCTCTTGGCCGTAGATGGTAATGCCGCGTGGCGACTCGTCGGCGGCCTTGAGGAGTAGCGAACCGGAACCGCAGGTAGGATCGTAGATCGTCTGGTCCTGACGTGTTTCGGGACCGATACCCACCACTTTGGCTATGACGCGGGAGACCTCGGCCGGAGTGTAGAACTGACCCTTACTTTTGCCAGACTCCGTTGCGAAGTGCCTCATAAGATACTCATAGGCATCGCCAAGCAAGTCATCTCCCCCGGCGCTGTTGGCACGAAAGTCTAGACTATCGAAGATGGACACTAGTTTGGAGAGCCGATCCTGCATCTCTTTGCCAGCACCTAGACTACTTTCGTCATTGAAGTCGGCCTGATCGACTACTCCTCTGAGTTCATTGTCATCGGCAAACTGACCGATGATTTTGTTGATCTTATCACCGATTTCTTTGTCGCCCTTCAGTTTCACCATATCCGCAAAGCTCCTGCCATCACGCACCTCGATGGGCGAATTGGGGTTGTCAGCACACTTGTCCGAGACATACTTCATGAACAGTAGTGTCAGGATGTAGTTTTTGTACTGGGAGGCATCCATGCCGCCGCGAAGTTCGTCGCAGCTTTTCCAGAGGGATGAATATATCTGGGATTTTTTCAACGCCATGGCCAGTTCTCATTCTGCAGCGGCGGAAACTCGCCAGAACGGAGGAATTCGCCGCTTTTTCTTTGAGTTGTACTCACAGTGTCCAAAAGGCATTACATTATAAGCGGAAAAAGATACTAGACCGGTCTCACGCTAGTTTTGGACATCTCTATAATCTAAACTTGGACTGTTTTTACTTACGAAACGGTTTTTTCCTTTTTTGTACTGTGTTTCGAGAAATTTTCCCTGTTTCACGACAAGCTTTACTTCCTCTTTCCCCTTCACACATAACTGGTTCCTTGTTTCTTCCACAGTGTGGCATATTTCGAAAAAACTATACCATAAGCTTGACAAGTAACCCCATATGGCTGTATCCATAAGACCACAATGTTCTATTATATAAGATATCCAAACGGAAAGTTAATAAATCTCGTCAAGCGAGGATATTCTACTCATTACCAATTGGAGGATGGATCTCTGCTCGTGGATGCTCCCAAGCATTCGATAATTCCTGCTGAATTCAAGTGTGGAATGGAAGACGCACGACAAATAGTTCAAGAATCTGGGGATTCAGCGCTTGAGTTTTGGTATCAGGGTATTTTGGACAGGATAAGAAGAAAAGCAAGTCACGAACTGCTGGGACGAGGACGACTTGAATAGAAAAACTGCTGGAATTGCTTGTTTACGCTTTTATATTCCTCCCGGGCGACGTTGATGTCGGGCATCGTGATTTTTCTCGATGACCATTATTTTGTCCTTGGCGGGGGAGAGTTGCATCTGCGTGCTGTGGGACGAGACGGTGAAAAAAAGACAGCGAGCGGAAACGAAAAAAACTGGCCCGGGTGTGGGGAAAGCCCTTTTTCTCTCTCACGGGGCGGATAGAGGCAGATGGAAGACTCGAACCTGCATGGTGCAGGCCGTCCTCTGCGCATAAAAGAGCGGGTCTCTCCTGTCAGGAAGACCGCTCCATTCAAACTTTCTGATCTCTCATTTTGTTTTTTGCTTTATGAACTGATTGACGTAGACAATCAGCCCTGACTAGCAAGAACAGGCAGCATCTTCGGTCGTTCCGTTTTCTCCTTTGGCTTTACCGTGAACCTTGATTAGATCGGTAAGGCTGTCTCCGGCGAACACGGAGTTTCCGATAGAGTCGGGGGTAGTTTCAGGATGAAGGGTCCATTACGTTAAGCGGTATAATCCGAATTGTTTCAGTCTGTTCTGATTCCGTGATATGCTTCATGGCTGTGTTCGGTTATGCGCGATGCACATGCCTAGTTCGATCAAGGAGATTTTCTTTCCTGATTTGCGGTAGAATTTTCTCAGCGCGATGATCTATAAAACTTTCCTGAGGCCGGTTCTTGACCGCCTTGATTCCGAAACGTGGCACCTTAACGTAAAGGAGCTTATGCACCTCTGCGAGTTCTCGGGTCCTGCGCTCAGACTTCTCGAGTTCGCCGCCAGCGGCGGGAGCAGGGTCCGGGACGCGAAGCTCGGCGTTACGGTCGCCGGCGTGCGCTTTGAGAACCCGCTTATCGTGGGTGCCGGGTGGGACAAGACCGCCAGAGCGGTCAGGGCCCTGCACTCGGTCGGTTTCGGGGGAGTCGAGGTGGGTTCGGTCGTCGAAAGACCCCAGAGGGGGAATCCGAAGCCCAGGCAGTTCATGGTGACCCCGGAGGTGTGCCTCAATTCTCTCGGACTTAACAGCCCGGGGATGGACGCCGTCTTCCGCAACCTCGCGTGGTACGGGCGTCTGGACATGCCCGTGGGAGTGAACCTCGGCATTAACTCCGACGTGAGCCACGGGGACGCCCCGAGGGCGTACGCCGCGGTCTCCGCGAAGTTCCGCGACGTTGCGGCCTACTTCGTGCTCAACGTGAGCTCTCCCAACACCCCGGGGCTGAGGAAGCTTCAGGACAGGGGGCGGCTTGAGGCCATAATCCGGGCCGTGAGGGAATCTCTCGGGGATCTTTCCGGGGCCAGGCCCCTGTTCGTGAAAATCTCTCCCGACCTCGCGGCCGCGGCGATAGACGACGTCATACGGGTCGTGACCGACTCCGGGATTTCGGGCATAATCGCCACCAACACTACCGACAGCAGTTCCGTCAAGGGAAAGTACGGGGCGAAGTGGAAAGATGTTCCGGGAGGAATAAGCGGAAACGATTTCGAGTACAGGTCGCTTTCCACGTCGGTTATTTCTCACATCTATCGCGCCACGGGCGGACAGGTCGAGATAATCGGAGTGGGAGGCGTGCGCGACACGGCTTCCGCGCTTGAAAAACTGCGCGCGGGGGCAAAGGCTCTTCAGATAGTCACGGGTCTTCGCGGAGAGGGGCTGTCGGTCGCGAACTCCATAAACAGGGGTCTTTTGAAGTTCATGGATGAGAACGGGGTCGGGAGCCTGGGCGAAATCACCGGTTCGGACCATAACGCGGACTGAACAGACGCGCCCAGGGCCGCTCCGTTCCCGCGCCCGACAGCACGGCCTGCGGGTTCGGCGGCGTCACTCGCTGGCGCGGCGGCCGCGTCTTGCTTTATCGGCGGCGAAACACGTTGTAATTTCGGAGTCTGTCTCGGAATACATGCATTCTGGAAAGGTGAACCGCGGCGAAGCTCGAAAAAGCGGTAGAACATTTCCCGGCGGCCGCGCTTCCCGGATCGCTTCAGGTCGGTAAAACGACGTTGGCGCGGGGAACTGAGCGGTCTTTCCGCTTTCGGATCCATTGCCGCCGCAATTGGGCAATACTGTGTGGGCAGTCCCGAACGCTCCTCCGCCTTTCCCGCGGCGCGAGGGCCTTCATCCGGAACTTTTTCATCTCCTCTGCCACCCGGACCGCCTCAGCCTTCGTCTTGCGGTCGTAATGCCGCAGCCGTATCAGTCCCGGTTACTCCTTTTCCCCGGCTGAGTATTCATGGCCGGCGCTGCGTACGGGATTCAGCTTCGGAATATCTTTTCCCCAGCAAAGCCGCAAAAACCAGCGCAAGTAACGCCGGAAGCAGGTTCGCCGCCCCGGACTTCAGCGTGCCTCCGGTCCCGGCAACCGCGCATCCCCCGCCGCTTTCTCCTCCTCCCGAGGAAGGAGGTTGAGGCCCGGAACCCGGCGGCTCCCAGTCCGGGTAGTAGCCCGAACCCAGTACGATGATCCTGCCCGGCAGAATGTCCTCGTCCGTTATCCGCTCGACGTAGCTCAGCTTGGGCGAGTTGCCCGGAGCCTCTCCCCTGTCCTCGTACCCGGGGTTGTCGTCGCCCGGATCCGCGGGATTGTCCCAGAGATACTGGACGAAGCCCGTAGCGTCTCCATCCGGCAGAAGATCCAGGTCGTCGTCGCACTCAAGCGCCTCTTCCCTGGCTGCCCTGATAAGTTCCGCCGCCACGTCGCACCTGTTATCGTCCACAAGGTTGAGATACGTCCCCGCGAGCTCCCATCCGCTCGGGGCGAGCAAGTACTTCCTTTCGTCCGTGATTGCGAAAAGATAGACGGAACCCTCCTTCCAGTCTCCGTCCACCCCGAAACAGCTAACCAGCCTGTCGATTGCCTCGCTTTCTTCCGTCTCCTCTCCGAGAATCGACTTGACCCCGATGCTCGCTTCCCGCACGAATTCCGCCAGAGTGTCGGGATCCCTTTCCGTCTCGACGTCCCCCGCCGTTTCGGTGGGAGCGTAGTCGGGACAGCTTACGTCGTCACCTCCGCCGCCGGAACCGTCAGGTCCGCCCCCCGCCCCTCCCGGTCCCTGCTGCCCGGGCTGCGTTCCGGGTTCGGCATCTGGCGGGGGCGGGTTGAGGGGCGTTGCATTCGCTTCCATGGCAGGTGAGTTGTCTGCGTACTCTATGGTGGCCATCACCTGCACGGCGTAATCCCTGCCCCCGACGAGCCCGCTGATGGTATAGGAGGTTTCGGCCGCCTCCACTATCGCATGCCTTTTCTCGTTCGGGTCCTCGGTATACCCCTGCGCGTCGGATTTCCACTGCACCATGTAGTTCTCGGGCGCGGGCGCGTCGGCGGGCGCGGTCCACGACGCCTCGAGCTGCTCTACCCCCGCCGTAAGCGTGAATGCGGTTACCGGGGACGGCGGCTGTTTGTTAGGTCTCCCGGTCGCCGGGGAGGACCAGGGTGGGTCGCCGGTGATGTGGTCCTTTTTCGCCTGTACCCGCACGGTGTACTCGGTTCCGCCCGTTAACCCAGTGATGGTGCTGGACGTTCCGGTTTCGTCGTTCTCGCTGGTTGAGGGCCAGCTCTGGTTTCCGGATTTCCACTGCACCTTGTAGCCCGAGGCATCGGTTACTGCGCTCCACCTCACGGTAAGCTCAGCGACCCAGCTGCCGCCGGAGAGTCCGCTCGCGTTCGTCACGCTGACCCCCGTCACCTGGCCTGGCAGCGGGGCATCGGGAGTGCCATTCGCGATGTCCGACCAGTTCCCGTCGTCGGCGTGCGTCCTGGTTCCCCTTACCTGAACGCTGTACGGTGTTCCCGCCGTGAGAGATGAGATGATCGTCTGGCCGGAACTTCCGCCGCTTACGGTTTTCTGCGACCAGTCGCTCTGCGCGGCGGATTTCCACCGCACATCGTAGCCCGTGGCGTAGCGCAGGGTGCTCCAGGAAACCTGCAGCTGCTGAACCTGCTCCGTCACCGAAACTCCCGTCACCTTCGCGGGTTTTTGATGTTTCGGAACTGCCGTCGTGCTCTGGGAAGCCTGTCCGTCGCCGTCCGCGTTGTGCGCCCATACCCGCACCGTGTGCTCTACGCCGCCCCTTAACCCATCGATGGTGCTGGACGTCCCGGTTTCGTCGTTCTCCCTGGTTGAGGACCAGTTCTGGTTTCCGGATTTCCACTGCACCTTGTAGCCCGTGACGTCGTTCATGGAAATCCATGACACCGTGAGCTTCTTGACTCCCGGATCCACCGAAACTCCTGTCACCCTTGCGGGCGGACCCGCGTTCGTTTCCGCCTCCTTCTCATCGGACCACTCCCCCGTAGTGTCGGCCGCGAACTGGTTGGTGGCCCTCACCTGCACCGTGTACGTGGTGCCGTTTTCAAGCCCGGTTATCGTGTCGGCCGTAGCGCTTCCGACGCTTATGGACTTTGTCGACCACGAACCGCTGGATTTCTTATACTGAATATCAAAACCGGTGGCTCCCAGGATCGCGTTCCATGACACGTTGAGCTTGCCGACCCCCGCGGCTCCCCGCGAAGGCGCACTCGCCGAAACTCCCGTCACCTGCCCGGGCGTCGGGGCGTAAGGAGTCCCCGTGACCTCATCCGACGGCGATCCGTCAAGAGCGTTTGTCTTGGTGGCAGCCACCCGGACCGTGTACTCGGTTCCTTCGATGAGTCCCGTGATGCTGGAAGTGGTAGTGGTGCCGCTGCTTACCGTATTCTGCCTGTTATCTGGATCCCAGTTCTGTCCGGCGGATTTCCACTGCACCTCGTAGCCCGTGGCTCCCGAAACCGCGCTCCACGACACGGCGAGATTTTGAATCCCGCGCGTCACCGAAACTCCCGTCACTTTTCCCGGCGCGGGGCCTAACGCGATCCCCGACTTTACATCTGAACATGTCCCCCATTCATTCTGCGTGCTTTTGGCCCTTACCCTGAACCTGTATTCTTTTCCGACGGTTAGACCGGTATGGTTGTAAGATCTATTGCTGACTTCCTTGCAGCCTACTGCAGAGTTGAAAGTGCATTGCCTCGGGCTGCCGCAAGCCCCGAAGTTAAGTCCGGATACCCATTCTATACGGTATTTGCTGATGGTGATTTCGGTTTCTGAAGCATCATTCCACGATACGGCGAGACTCCTGAGACCTGGAGTCACCGTGACTCCCTCCACCTTCTTCGGCACATAGCCTCTCGACCGTTCTTTACCGTATACTACAGGGGAGGCTTTTGTTTCGTTACTTTTATCATCCGGCCGTATGTAATATCTTATTCCCACATCATATTCAGCACCCGGTTCCAAAAAAGTGAGCCTGTAGGAAGTAGAGTTACTGCCTGTTGATTTAAAATTCGTGTAAGTGCCTTCCGAGGATTTCTTGTATCTGATTTCGTAGCCTGTGATGTTCCACCCGCTCGGCGGACTGTCCCAGCTGAGACTTAAGTCGGTGAGACCCGGCCCCGGAGAGAGAGAGAAATTCGAAATCTTCGGAGGCGATTCCGTCGGGACCGTGGTCTGAAAAGATACGTTGCCTAATTGGTTGGTGAACGGGGTGTTACTGCAGGCGCTTGTTTTGTATGCGTAGTACGTATAGCTGACCCCTCTGACCAGCCCGGTAAGGGTGGCGGAGGTTGTTCCGGCCGTAACGGCCGTGCATTGAGCGGCCCCATCTCTCTGGTACCACCAGGCGCCGCTCCATTGCGAGATCGTCAGCTTTGCCCCGGTTCCCGTGATGCTGCCCGCGCTCAGGTCGGACGTGGAGAAGGTGTCGGAGACGAGCCTGTTCCCGCTCGCGCAGCCGCTCGCGTTGTACGCATTGTAAGTGTAGGATGTGCCCCGCTCCAGTGTTTCGGCAATGGTGGCGGAGGTTGTTCCGGCCGCAACCTCCCTGCATTGAGCGCCGCTCTGAGTGCCCTTGTACCACCACTTGGAACCATCATAGTTGCTGATGGTCAGCTTCGCGGACCGGGAGCTTTGAGCGGCCCCGGTCAGCCCGACGGTAAGCGTTGTGAAGCTGGTTGAAGCTATTGAATTACTAGGACTGCAGCTGATCGCGCTCGCGCTGTACGCGGTGAAGGTATAGTACGTGCTCTGCTGCAGGTTTGAAACTGTTGCCTTCTGGCTGTGGGAATGCGGGCCCCGGCAATCAGATTTGCCAAACTCCTGGTACCACCAACTGCCAGTATAGCCTCCGACCTCCAGCTCCGCGGAATTGTACTTTATATTGGATGCGTTCAGCGTCCTCGACTGCGCCCCGGCCTCCCGCGGAAAAGCGAGAAACGCCGAGAGAACCGTCAGGGCGGCGAGGGCCGCGACCAGTAACCTCAATTTTGCCCCCCCCCCGATCGCTGATATCCCGCTTTTATTTTCTTCTCTGTTCATTCGGACCTCCTTTTCTATCTACCCCCTGACGCGCCCGAACCGCCTCACGCTATCCATCCGCCGTAATGCTGGATATGACCGTCCGATAGTCTCTAAAATCAAGGTCAGAAATCCGATTGTCAATGGATATAACCGTTCGGTCTTAACTTAATTACCTGAAATTGCTTGACTATTATTTTAGACCGCCCGTTGAACCGATATGATCTGAAAGAAACAAAACCGGACAACCGAGACTGTGAAGATATTGAGAGATGAGTTATGGAAATAAGGACTGACTATCAAAAACACGCGTGTTCTGATGGAGGAAGTTAAAGATCCCCAGGATTCGATTCTCGACCCCCGATCCGGTGTCATAATGTCAAATCAGCAGGCTTTCTCTCCATGCTTCAGGCCGTTTGCGGGCCATAAACCCTCCGCGCGGCGCAATATCCCCGAGTTTCCGCGCTCCCGGCATGTCAAGCGCCCGGGTGAAGTTGCAGGCCATCGTCACCAGGCTGAACTCCCCCCGACATTTCTCCACCCCACGCATCAGAAACTGGTGAACTCCACATCTGCTTTTTAACGTCCCAAACGGATGCTCAACAATTCTTCCACGCCCCTTCACCCTCTCCGCTCCCTGCTTCATTCTCTCATTTGCGCCTGTCTATCACTTCCCGGTACTCCCGGCGCCGTATCGTCCCGACCGACGCCTTCTCCCCCATACAGCGGCTGCGCGCCGGACATCCCCTTGCGGTCCGCACTCCTGCTCGTATACAGAATGCATCTCTTGGCGCTTCGTCATACCGCTTTCCGGCAGGGAGTCAACCGCTTCCCCCTCGGACACCAGCAACGGTCCCCTTTGTCGTCATAGCTGAATTCCGAAAGACTGTAACGTCCTTTCTTCCTTGCTCCCGAGCCAGTGTCGGGAACCGGAACACAAACTGTTATATCTTTGTCTGCGGGAAGCGGATCGGGAACCGGAACACAAACTGAATCGAGGCTGTAGACCATGTCGCAAGGGCCGTGATCCGTTTAGGGGCTTCGGGCGTGACAGCCGTCAATAACGGCTGACGGCGGCTTCGTCAGGGGAAAATACGGCGCGGGACGGAGAGGTTTCCCGGGGATTGGTTAAGAAAACCCTCGGTATCGGAATTGTCCGAGTTTTCCTGGCTTTTATTCCGAAGGCAGCATAGTTTGTATATAATTCCCCCTATGAAAAACGTACCGGGATTTCTGCTGAGCGGCGTATCCGCCGGGCTTAAGAAAGACGGAAAGAGGGATCTGGCGCTTATATTCTCAACGGTTCCTGCCCGCGCGTCCGCCATATTCACGAAAAACCTGATAAAAGGCGCCCCCATACTTGTCGCGGAGAAGAGAATCAGCGGCGGGTTCTGCCAGGCGCTGATAATAAACAGCGTAAACGCTAACGCTTTTACGGGCCAGAGGGGCTATGAAGACTCGCTTGAAGTCGCAAACACGCTCTCCGGGCGGCTCGGAATAGACGAATCGCTCGTGATCCCCTCCTCAACCGGGGTTACGGGGGAACGGCTTCGCGTCGGGAAAATCAAAAAGTCCATTCCCAGGCTCATAAGGGGTCTTGGAGAAGACAACATCCGCGAGGCGGCCGAAGCGATCATGACGACCGATTCCTTTCCCAAGTACGCGTCAAGGCAGCTTGCCGTGGGAGAGAAGACCGCCACCGTCTCGGCTGTCGCCAAGGGGGCGGGGATGATATGCCCTGACATGGCGACCATGCTCTGTTTCATAATGACCGACCTTAATATTCAGCGGAAAGCTCTTTCGAAAGCTCTTGGCGCGGCGGCAAGGGGTTCTTTCAACGCCATTACCGTTGACGGGGACACTTCTCCTAACGACTCCGTTTTCATACTCGCGAACGGGGTTCTGGGAAACAGGGAAGTCACGGAGAAAGGCGGGGATTACGGAAAGTTCGCGGACGTGCTTTCGTCCCTGTGCGGAGAGATCGCCGAAATGATAGTAAGCGACGGCGAGGGGGCTACGAAGGTCGTAAGGATCAGCGTTACGGAAGCCAGGACCGGGAGGGACGCCGAGAAGATCGCGAGGACGATAGCCACTTCCCAGCTCGTCAAGACCGCATTTTACGGAGAAGACGCGAACTGGGGAAGGATAGTGGCGGCCGCCGGGAGGGCCGGCGTGAAGTTCGATCCGGAAAAAATAAAGCTTTATTTCGATGGAACGGAAGTGTTCGCAGACGGAGTGAGGTCCCTGCCGGAATCAAGATTCGCCCGAGTGTTCAAAAAACCGTCTTTCACGGTGACCCTCAGCCTGGGAGAAGGAAAAGCGGCTTACTCGCTTCTGACAAGCGACCTCAGCCACGAGTACGTCTCGGTCAATTCCGACTACAGGACTTAAGGCCGGGCCGATTTCAGCGGAGAGATTTCTCCCTTCATGTACCAGTCTCATCCCCCCCCCCGATTCTCTCGGGATTCTGTTAATCAGGCGCCTGCGAAGTTGAGAATGCCTGTACAGGTCAAGGGTTTTGTCAGGGGGCGAAAAAAGTTTTTACCCTGTATTTCAGCGAAAGCCCCTGAAAACCGTCCAATCCGAATTTCACTTAGCAAAACGGCATATTGCTCAACAGGCGGTCTGAAAAAAATAACAAATAATTTGAGGCGATTAAATTAAGACCGAACGGTTGTATCCATTGACAACCAGACCGAACGGTTGTATTTAGACAGAAAACATTCTCGGTGCGAGACAGGAAAAATCAAGTGGAGATTGACAGTCGTTTCTGTGGTAATCGGATTGATATCCATCGCGTTCGGCAAAAAGATGAAAGGAGGTCGTATGAAAATGAACCATGGAGAATTTCCTGAAACCGGTTTCCGGGATTTCCCCGAACGCGGAGGCAGGCGGGGGGGGGGCAAGTGATATTCTGCCGCGTCTTTCCGTTCCTTGCCTCGGCGGCGCTTTGTCTTTCACTCCTGACGGTCTTTGCGCAGGATGCCGCAGCCATTGTCAGCAACTTGACGGCCACCAGGAAAGACAACGATACGATAACCATTACATGGACCTACAGTGAAGTTCCCGTTGCTAACAGCTTCAATTACAATAAAAAGGGCACTAACACAAATACTAGCCTAGATTTTCCGCTGGGGGTAGCAGGGGAGAACACCCATGACGTTCAAATATCCGGACTAAATCTTTCGGCAGACGCCGAAGTTCGTTTCAAGATCTTAGGATTTAGAAACGGCGGGATTTATTTCAACTCCAGCTGGAGCGGCTACATATCCACCGGTCCCCTGAGCTGGTGCTCCTCGCAGTCCGGTACGGACCTGCAAGCCGACTGCGCCGTGCTTGAAAATCTCTACGACAGCGCGGGCGGGGCGAACTGGTCGAACAAGACGAACTGGAAGACGGCGAACTCACTTGCCACATGGCACGGCGTCAAGGTGCGTGACGGCAGGGTTTACGAAATAGAGCTTTACGACAACGGCCTCACCGGAACCATTTCCGACCTGAGCGCTCTTACCGGCCTGACCTATCTGGACCTCGGAAACGACGACCCGAGAGGTACGGGAGCAACCAACAGCCTCAGCGGCACCATTCCAGACCTGAGCGCTCTTACCAGCCTGAGATACCTGCTGCTTGACGGCAACAGCCTCAGCGGAACCATTCCCGACCTCCGCAATACCAATGTCCGCGTCCTGCAGCTTAACAACAACAATATAAGCGGGGAAATCCCGACATGGCTCAACGACATGGATTTGCGGGAGCTGTATCTTCACGACAATCAATTAAGCGGTACCATTCCAGACCTGAGCGATGTCGACGACTACGATCTTGACCTCAGCAACAACAACCTGAGCGGAACGATTCCGGCCGCGACACATTTCCCGGAAGAAATGCGGAATTTCCAAGGCCGGTTGCCGGCGGGCAAGCTCAATCTCAGCAACAACAACCTGAACGGGGCGATTCCCGACCTGAGTTCCCTTAATAATCTTTACGCCATCGATTTGAGCAACAACAGCTTAAACGGTTCTATAACCGCGGCTCTTTTCCCCGTGGGATTGAACATACTTGATCTGAGCGACAACGAGTTAAGCGGCGCCATTCCCGACCTGAGCACCCGTATGACGAAGCTTACATATCTTTATCTTCAGAACAACCAGTTTTCGGGGACGATTCCCGACCTGAGTTCCGTCGGCAGACAGGTGTGGCTGAACGGCAACAGCATAAGCGGGACGATTAACGCTGATGATTTCGACAATGGAGTGAGCTATCTGTATCTGCACAAAAACCAGTTGAGCAACAGCACTACAATTGACCTCAGCAGTCTCAGCAATCTTTCAGAGATCAGTCTCTGGGGCAACCCGGGGTTGGACCTGACTAAGATAACGGGACTGGACTTGAGTCTGGAGAAGGCCGCGTTATGGATATTATACGACAGCACGGGGGGTTCCGGGTGGACCAACAGCAGCGGCTGGCCTGTCGGGAGCAACTTCAGTCAGGGGTACGGGATAACGACGGACAGCAGCGGCAACGTCACGGGGATTGATCTTTCGGAGAACAACCTGAGCGGCAAGATAAACGGAGGCATTGCGGTTCTGGACAGTCTTGAGGGGCTTGATCTTTCGTGCAACAGCAGCCTGAGCGGAGAGCTTCCCCTGGGGCTGAAGGATATCAGCACGCTGGCGACCGTGACCATATGCTCGACGGGGATGACGGTTCCGAGCGATCAGTCATTTACGACCTGGAAAGACGGGATCATTTTCACCGATGGCACATGTTCCGGGGCTCAAGCCTGTCAGGCGCCGGTGAGCAACCAGGGTTCTTCGCCCCCGGTATCGCAGTCGCCGGATGAAGGAGGCGGGGCGGGGCAAGGGGAAGGTGAACCGGAGGACGTACAGAGTCCGGTTCCTGACCCCGAGCTTCCCGCGGCTGATCCGGGGAACATTGAAGCGGGAGGAGGCTGCGCCCTGGTTTCCGGGACGGGAGAGGAGCGGCCCGGAGCGGCAGCGTCAGGACTGATTCTGGCCGCTTTTGCGCTGCTTGCGGTTTCGCGCGGCGGACGTCGGCAAAACAGGGAGATGCGCCACCCCTGTTAAAGCTGCCGTGCCGCCCCGGACCCCCGGATCAATCCTGGGTTGAAGCCCGTTGCCGAAAGATTGATTGTTTCTTGGGTTCCCGAAATTTTTCCCGCACTCCTCCCCGGTTGCAGTATTGAAGAAAATGTGAAGAGTTGTGGCGCAGTACTGGGAGAGTGTTGAAGAGGGGGAATAGGGAATGTTTTTGTTCACGGAAATTAAAGGCGGTCGCAAGCGGGCATCTGTTAGAAAGGAACGGTCCATCCAAAAAAAGCTGTGCCGCCCCGGTTCTCGATCTCCCTAAAGCCGCAAAACCCGTCTGGCTCTTAGCGTTTCTGCTGGTTCTGGCAGCGGCGGCGCTCACCTTCCCGGGGCAGGCTTCGGCGCAAACCTGCACGCTTTGGCGGTTTCAGCACGGTTCCGGTCCGACGACGATAAGCGAAAGCGCCGGCAAGAAAGATATCGAGATCGACATTTTAGCAGTTGGCTGCGGCAGTTCCAGTATAGAAGTCCAGATAACCGTAACTGACAGCGTCGCCTCCGGCGGGGTGGATTACACGATGTCTCCCTCGTACACTACCACCACTACGCTGACTCTTGATCATAGCACCTTCGTCACTGATTACGAACTTAAATTCAGCCTGACCCCGGTCAGCAATACTACCCCTAACGTAACGCAGACCGTCACTTTCTCCGCGACAATGGGCACTCACAGCAGCTCGGTTTCCTACACCCTGACTGACGACGACCCCGAGGGGGTCATACTTTCGCCCAGCATCACCGAGGTTTCGGAGGGCGCTGCGGCGACAGCGGTAACGGTAACCGCGACTCTTTCCCAGGGAGGCTCATTCAGCCAGGACCGCGCGATGACGGTGTCTGTGGGCAAGAGCGGGGACAGCGCTGTCGAGGGAACCGACTACGCTGCGGTGGGGGATTTCACCATGACTTTGAGCGCGGGGAGCTCTAGCGCGACGGGCACGTTCAGCATAAACCCGACGGATGACTCTCTTGACGAGGAAGATGAGACTCTGACGGTATCGGGTACGGCGACCGGTTATCAGGTACAGACGGCGGATATTTCTATTACCGATAACGACGCCACTCCCGAGATAGACCTGAGTTTGAGCAGCAGTTCTGTGTCGGAGTCGGCGGGAGCCACGACGATAACGGTGACGGCGGCTCTGAGTAAGCCGAACAACAAGACGATCACTTTTCCCGACGCGAAGAAAGTAACGGTATCGGTGGGAAAGAGCGGTGACGGGGCTACCGAGGGTACGGATTACGGGACGGTGGCGGATTTCACTATAACGTTAAGTGCCGGGAGTACGAGCGCGACGGGCACGTTCAGCATAGACCCCAATCAGGACGTGCTTGACGAGGGTACGGGGGAGAGCGTGAGCGTGACGGGTACGTCTACGGGACTGACGGTGAACGAGGCGAGTCCCAAGTTCACCATAACGGACGACGACGCGGCTCCGGGAGCGATAGGTCTTACGCTCAGCTCAAGCGCGGTGGCCGAGAGCGCTTCGGCGACTGCGGTGACGGTAACGGCTGCTCTCGGGGGCAGCACGAGATTCGCGGCGGACAAGGCGATAACCGTGAAGGTGGGGGCAAGCGGGGACGGGGCCACGAAGGGTACCGATTACTCCGCGGTAAGTGATTTCACGATAACTTTAAGCGCTGGGAGTTCAAGCGTTGAGGGTACGTTCAGCATAGACCCCACTCAGGACGTGCTTGACGAGGGAACGGGGGAGAGCGTGAGCGTAAGCGGAGAAACGAGCGCGAACGACACCGTGAACGGAGCGACCCTGACGATAACGGACGACGACGCCGCTCCGGGGGCCATAGGTCTTACGCTTAGCTCAAGCGCGGTGGCCGAGTCCGCTTCGGCGACGACGGTGACAGTGACTGCGGCTCTCGGGGGCAGCACGAGGTTCGCCGCGGACAAGGCCATAACCGTGGCGGTGGGGAACAGCACCGACACTGCGACGGAGGGGACCGACTACTCCACCGTGGCGAATTTCACGATGACGCTTCCGGCGGGGAGCGCGAGCGTTACGGAAACGTTCAGCGTTGATCCGACGCAGGACGTGCTTGACGAGGGAACGGGGGAGAGCGTGAGCGTAAGCGGGAGCACGAGCGCGAACGACACCGTGAATGGCGCGACTTTCACCATAACTGACGACGACGCGGCTCCCGGGGCCATAGGTCTTACGCTCAGTTCCAGCGCGGTGTCCGAGTCGGCTTCGGCCACAGACATAACGGTGACTGCCTCGCTTGCAAATAACAGCACGAGGTTTGCTGCGGACAAGGCGATAACCGTGGAGGTGGGGGCAAGCGGGGACGGGGCGACGGAGGGCACCGACTACTCCGCGGTAAGCGATTTCACGATAACCCTTTCGGCGGGGAGCGCGAGCGCCACGGGTACGTTCAGCATGGATCCGACGGAGGACGTTCTTGACGAGGCGGCCGAGAGCGTGAGCGTTACGGGGAGCACCAGCGACTCTCACAGCGTTACGGGCGCGTCGTTCAATATAACGGACAACGACACGCCTCCGGTAGTGACCCTTACGGCGAGCGAGACGACGGTGGCGGAGGACGTGGCGTCGGCTCCCACTGTGACTGTGACCGCGTCCGTACCTTCGGGGAACGACAAGGTGAAGTTCGGGGCGGACGTTCCGGTAACGGTAGCGGTGTCGGGGAGCGGGACGGCATCGGCGGTGGATTTCGCGGCGGTGAGCAGTTTCACGATAACTCTGAGCGCGGGGAGCACGAGCGCGACGGGGACGTTCGTGCTGACTCCCACCGACGACAGCGAGGACGAGAGCGACGAGACGGTGACGGTGTCGGGGAGCGGAACCGCTCCTTCGGGTACGGCGCTTACGGTGAACAGTGCCACGATAACTGTTACTGACGACGACAGTTCTCCGGCGGTGACCCTTACGGCTAGCGAGACGACGGTGGCGGAGGACGTGGCGTCGGCTCCCACGGTGACAGTGACCGCGTCAATACCTTCGGGAAGCAACGCGGTGACGTTCACGACGGACACTCCGGTGACGGTAACGGTGGCGGGGAGCGGGACGGCATCGGCAGTGGATTTCGCGGCGGTGAGCAGTTTCACGATAACTCTGAGCGCGGGGAGCACGAGCGCGACGGGGACGTTCGTGCTGACTCCCACCGACGACAGCGAGGACGAGAGCGACGAGACGGTGACGGTGTCGGGAAGCGGGACCGCTCCTTCGGGTACGGCGCTTACGGTGAACAGCGCCACGATAACTGTTACTGACGACGACGCGGCTCCGGGGGCCATAGGTCTTACGCTCAGCTCAAGCGCGGTGGCCGAGAGCGCATCGGCGACTACGATAACGGTGACTGCCGCTCTCGGGCAGAGCAGCACGAAATTTGCCGCGGACAAGGCGATAACCGTGGAGGTGGGGGCAAGCGGGGACGGGGCGACTGAGGGGACCGACTACTCCGCGGTAAGCGATTTCACTATAACCCTTTCGGCGGGGAGCGCGAGCGTCACGGGTACGTTCAGCGTGGACCCGACGGAGGACGTTCTTGACGAGGCGGCCGAGAGCGTGAGCGTAAGCGGGAGCACGAGCGCGAACGACACCGTGAACGGGGCGACTTTCACCATAACTGACAACGACACGCCTCCGGCGGTGACCCTCACGGCGAGCGAGACTACTGTGGCGGAGGACGTGGCGTCGGCTCCCACTGTGACTGTGACCGCGTCCGTACCTTCGGGGAACGACAAGGTGAAGTTCGGGGCGGACGTTCCGGTAATCGTGACGGTGTCGGGGAGCGGGACGGCATCGGCTGTGGATTTCGCGGCGGTGAGCAACTTCACGATAACTCTGAGCGCGGGGAGCACGAGCGCGACGGGGACGTTCGTGCTGACTCCCACCGACGACAGCGAGGACGAGAGCGACGAGACGGTGACGGTGTTGGGGAGCGGGACCGCGCCTTCGGGTACCGCGCTTACGGTGAACAGCGCCACGATAACTGTTACTGACGACGACGCGGCTCCGGGGGCCATAGGTCTTACGCTCAGTTCCAGCGCGGTGGCTGAGAGCGCTTCGGCGACTACGATAACGGTGACGGCGGCTCTCGGGGGCAGCACGAGGTTCGCGGCGGACAAGACGATAACGGTAGCAGTGGGGGCAAGCGGGGACGGGGCGACTGAGGGGACCGACTACTCCGCGGTGAGCGATTTCACTATAACCCTTTCGGCGGGGAGCGCGAGCGCCACGGGTACGTTCAGCGTGGATCCGACGGAGGACGTTCTTGACGAGGCGGCCGAGAGCGTGAGCGTGAGCGGGAGCACGAGCGCGAACGACACCGTGAACGGCGCGACTTTCACCATAACTGACAACGACACGCCTCCTGCGGTGACCCTCACGGCGAGCGAGACTACTGTGGCGGAGGACGTGGCGTCGGCTCCCACTGTGACCGTGACCGCGTCCGTACCTTCGGGGAACGACAAGGTGAAGTTCGGGGCGGACGTTCCGGTAACGGTAACGGTGTCGGGGAGCGGCACGGCATCGGCAGTGGATTTCGCGGCGGTGAGCAGTTTCACGATAACTCTGAGCGCGGGGAGCACGAGCGCGACGGGGACGTTCGTGCTGACTCCCACCGACGACAGCGAGGACGAGAGCGACGAGACGGTGACGGTGTCGGGAAGCGGGACCGCTCCTTCGGGTACGGCGCTTACGGTGAACAGCGCCACGATAACTGTTACTGACGACGACGCGGCTCCGGGGGCCATAGGTCTTACGCTCAGCTCAAGCGCGGTGGCCGAGAGCGCATCGGCGACTACGATAACGGTGACTGCCGCTCTCGGGCAGAGCAGCACGAAATTTGCCGCGGACAAGGCGATAACCTTGGAGGTGGGGGCAAGCGGGGACGGGGCGACTGAGGGGACCGACTACTCCGCGGTAAGCGATTTCACGATAACTCTGAGCGCGGGGAGCGCGAGCGTCACGGGTACGTTCAGCGTTGATCCGACGGAGGATGTTCTTGACGAGGCGGCCGAGAGCGTGAGCGTGAGCGGGAGCACGAGCGCGAACGACACCGTGAACGGGGCGACTTTCACCATAACTGACAACGACACGCCTCCGGCGGTGACCCTCACGGCGAGCGAGACTACTGTGGCGGAGGATGTGGCGTCGGCTCCCACTGTGACTGTGACCGCGTCCGTACCTTCGGGGAACGACAAGGTGAAGTTCGGGGCGGACGTTCCGGTAATCGTGACGGTGTCGGGGAGCGGGACGGCATCGGCTGTGGATTTCGCGGCGGTGAGCAACTTCACGATAACTCTGAGCGCGGGGAGCACGAGCGCGACGGGGACGTTCGTGCTGACTCCCACCGACGACAGCGAGGACGAGAGCGACGAGACGGTGACGGTGTTGGGGAGCGGGACCGCGCCTTCGGGTACCGCGCTTACGGTGAACAGCGCCACGATAACTGTTACTGACGACGACGCGGCTCCGGGGGCCATAGGTCTTACGCTCAGTTCCAGCGCGGTGGCTGAGAGCGCTTCGGCGACTACGATAACGGTGACGGCGGCTCTCGGGGGCAGCACGAGGTTCGCGGCGGACAAGACGATAACGGTAGCAGTGGGGGCAAGCGGGGACGGGGCGACTGAGGGGACCGACTACTCCGCGGTGAGCGATTTCACTATAACCCTTTCGGCGGGGAGCGCGAGCGCCACGGGTACGTTCAGCGTGGATCCGACGGAGGACGTTCTTGACGAGGCGGCCGAGAGCGTGAGCGTGAGCGGGAGCACGAGCGCGAACGACACCGTGAACGGCGCGACTTTCACCATAACTGACAACGACACGCCTCCTGCGGTGACCCTCACGGCGAGCGAGACTACTGTGGCGGAGGACGTGGCGTCGGCTCCCACTGTGACCGTGACGCGTCCGTGGCTTCGAGGACGGGGGCGGACGTACCGATAACGGTGACGGCGGCTCAGCATCGTTTCGCGGCGGTGATAACCGCGGTGGGGAGACACGACAGCGCGACGGAGGACGACGTTCCACGGTTGACGAGGCGGCGGCGAGCGCGAGCGTCACGGGCACGCGTGAGCGGAGGAGTTACTTGACGAGCGGCGAAGCGACGCTTCGAACGACCGTGAACGGCGCGACTTTCACCATAACTGACAACGACACGCCTCCTGCGGTGACCCTCCGACGGCGAGCGAGACTACTGTGGCGGAGGACTGTGGCGTCGGCTCCCACGGTGACCGTGACCGCGTCCGTACCTTCGGGGAACGACAAGGTGAAGTTCGGGGCGGACGTTCCGGTAACGGTAACGGTGTCGGGGAGCGGCACGGCATCGGCTGTGGATTTCGCGGCGGTGAGCAATTTCACGATAACTCTGAGCGCGGGGAGCACGAGCGCGACGGGGACGTTCGTGCTGACTCCCACCGACGACAGCGAGGACGAGAGCGACGAGACGGTGACGGTGTCGGGAAGCGGGACCGCTCCTTCGGGTACGGCGCTTACGGTGAACAGCGCCACGATAACTGTTACTGACGACGACGCGGCTCCGGGGGCCATAGGTCTTACGCTCAGTTCCAGCGCGGTGGCTGAGAGCGCTTCGGCGACTACGATAACGGTGACGGCGGCTCTCGGGGGCAGCACGAGGTTCGCGGCGGACAAGACGATAACGGTAGCGGTGGGGGACAGCTCCGACAGCGCGACGGAGGGGACGGACTACTCCACGGTTGCGGATTTCACTATAACCCTTTCGGCGGGGAGCGCGAGCGTCACGGGTACGTTCAGCGTGGACCCGACGGAGGACGTTCTTGACGAGGCGGCCGAGAGCGTGAGCGTGAGCGGGAGCACGAGCGCGAACGACACCGTGAACGGCGCGACTTTCACCATAACTGACAACGACACGCCTCCTGCGGTGACCCTTACGCGCGAGCGAGACTACTGTGGCGGAGGACGTGGCGTCGGCTCCCACTGTGACCGTGACCGCGTCCGTACCTTCGGGGAACGACAAGGTGAAGTTCGGGGCGGACGTTCCGGTAACCGTGACGGTGTCGGGGAGCGGGACGGCATCGGCTGTGGATTTCGCGGCGGTGAGCAATTTCACGATAACTCTGAGCGCGGGGAGCACGAGCGCGACGGGGACGTTCGTGCTGACTCCCACCGACGACAGCGAGGACGAGAGCGACGAGACGGTGACGGTGTCGGGGAGCGGAACCGCTCCTTCGGGTACGGCGCTTACGGTGAACAGCGCCACGCCACGATAGCGCTTACTGACGACGACAGTTCTCCGGCGGTGACTCTTACGGCTAGCGAGACAACGGTGGCGGAGGACGTGGCGTCGGCTCCCACGGTGACAGTGACCGCGTCAATACCTTCGGGAAGCAACGCGGTGACGTTCACGACGGACACCGCGGTGACGGTAACGGTGTCGGGGAGCGGCACGGCATCGGCGGTGGATTTCGCGGCGGTGAGCGATTTCACCATAACGCTGAGCGCGGGGAGCACGAGCGCGACGGGGACGTTCGTGCTGACTCCCACCGACGACAGCGAGGACGAGAGCGACGAGACGGTGACGGTGTCAGGGAGCGGGACCGCGCCTTCGGGTACCGCGCTTTCGGTGAACAGCGATACGATAACTGTTACTGACGACGACGCGGCTCCGGGGGCCATAGGTCTTACGCTCAGTTCCAGCGCGGTGGCTGAGAGCGCTTCGGCGACTACGATAACGGTGACGGCGGCTCTCGGGGGCAGCACGAGGTTCGCGGCGGACAAGACGATAACGGTAGCGGTGGGGGACAGCTCCGACAGCGCGACGGAGGGGACGGACTACTCCACGGTTGCGGATTTCACTATAACCCTTTCGGCGGGGAGCGCGAGCGTCACGGGCACGTTCAGCGTTGATCCGACGGAGGATGTTCTTGACGAGGCGGCCGAGAGCGTGAGCGTGAGCGGGAGCACGAGCGCGAACGACACCGTGAACGGCGCGACTTTCACCATAACTGACAACGACACGCCTCCTGCGGTGACCCTTACGGCGAGCGAGACTACTGTGGCGGAGGATGTGGCGTCGGCTCCCACGGTGACCGTGACCGCGTCCGTACCTTCGGGGAACGACAAGGTGAAGTTCGGGGCGGACGTTCCGGTAACCGTGACGGTGTCGGGGAGCGGGACGGCATCGGCTGTGGATTTCGCGGCGGTGAGCAATTTCACGATAACTCTGAGCGCGGGGAGCACGAGCGCCACGGGAACATTCGTGCTGACTCCCACCGACGACAGCGAGGACGAGAGCGACGAGACGGTGACCGTGTCGGGGAGCGCCAATTCGCCTTCGGGAACGACTCTTACCGTGAACAGCGATACCATAACGCTTACGGACGACGACACGTCTCCGGCGATAACGCTTTCCACGGGGAGCCTGACCACGGTGGCGGAGGACATAGCGTCGGCTCCCACGGTGACCGTGACCGCGGCGATACCGACGGGGGGCAACGCGGTGACTTTCGCCGCGGACGTTCCGGTAACCGTGACGGTGGCGGGGAGCGGCACGGCTTCGGCGGTGGACTTCACGCCGGTGAGCAGCTTCACCATAACGCTTTCGGCCGGCAGCTCAAGCGCCACGGGCACGTTCGTTCTGACTCCCACCGACGACGACGAGGACGAGAGCGACGAGACGGTGACCGTGTCGGGGAGCGCGGAGTTCCCGTCAGGCACATCGCTTACGGTGAACAGCGACACGATAACCATAACGGACGACGACACGTCCCCCGCGATAACGCTTTCCACGGGGAGCCTGACCATGGTGGCGGAGGACATAGCGTCGGCTCCCACGGTGACCGTGACCGCGGCGATACCGACGGGGGGCAACGCGGTGACTTTCGCCGCGGACGTTCCGGTAACCGTGACGGTGTCGGGGAGCGGCACGGCTTCGGCAGTGGACTTCACGCCGGTGAGCAGCTTCACCATAACGCTTTCGGCCGGCAGCTCAAGCGCCACGGGCACGTTCGTGCTGACTCCCACCGACGACGACGAGGACGAGAGCGACGAGACGGTGACCGTGTCGGGGAGCGCCAATTCGCCTTCGGGAACGACTCTTACCGTGAACAGCGACACGATAACCATAACGGACGACGACACGTCCCCCGCGATAACGCTTTCCACGGGGAGCCTGACCACGGTGGCGGAGGACATAGCGTCGGCTCCCACGGTGACCGTGACCGCGGCGATACCGACGGGGGGCAACGCGGTGACTTTCGCCGCGGACGTTCCGGTAACCGTGACGGTGGCGGGGAGCGGCACGGCTTCGGCGGTGGACTTCACGCCGGTGAGCAGCTTCACCATAACGCTTTCGGCCGGCAGCTCAAGCGCCACGGGCACGTTCGTGCTGACTCCCACCGACGACGACGAGGACGAGAGCGACGAGACGGTGACCGTGTCGGGGAGCGCGGAGTTCCCGTCAGGCACATCGCTTACGGTGAACAGCGACACGATAACCATAACGGACGACGACACGTCCCCCGCGATAACGCTTTCCACGGGGAGCCTGACCACGGTGGCGGAGGACATAGCGTCGGCTCCCACGGTGACCGTGACCGCGGCGATACCGACGGGGGGCAACGCGGTGACTTTCGCCGCGGACGTTCCGGTAACCGTGACGGTGGCGGGGAGCGGCACGGCTTCGGCGGTGGACTTCACGCCGGTGAGCAACTTCACCATAACGCTTTCGGCCGGCAGCTCAAGCGCCACGGGCACGTTCGTGCTGACTCCCACCGACGACGACGAGGACGAAACGGACGAGACCGTGACCGTGTCGGGGAGCGCCAATTCGCCTTCGGGGACCGCTCTTACCGTCAACAGCGACACGATAACTCTCACGGACGACGACACGTCTCCGGCGATAACGCTTTCCACGGGGAGCCTGACCACGGTGGCGGAGGACATAGCGTCGGCTCCCACGGTGACCGTGACCGCGGCGATACCGACGGGGGGCAACGCGGTGACTTTCGCCGCGGACGTTCCGGTAACCGTGACGGTGGCGGGGAGCGGCACGGCTTCGGCGGTGGACTTCACGCCGGTGAGCAGCTTCACCATAACGCTTTCGGCCGGCAGCTCAAGCGCCACGGGTACGTTCGTGCTGACTCCCACCGACGACGACGAGGACGAAACGGACGAGACCGTGACCGTGTCGGGGAGCGGGACCGCTCCTTCGGGTACGGCGCTTACGGTGAACAGCGACACGATAACTATAACGGACGACGACAGTTCCCCGGCGGTGACTCTTTCCACCAGCGTGACCACGGTGGCGGAGGACGTGGCTTCGGCTCCCACGGTGACCGTGACCGCGGCGATACCGACGGGGAGCAACGCGGTGACTTTCGCCGCGGACGTTCCGGTAACCGTGACGGTGGCGGGAAGCGGTACGGCTTCGGCGGTGGACTTCACGCCGGTGAGCAACTTTACCATAACGCTTTCGGCCGGCAGCTCAAGCGCCACGGGTACGTTCGTGCTGACTCCTACCGACGACAGCGAGGACGAGAGCGACGAGACGGTTACCGTGTCGGGGAGCGCGGAGTTCCCGTCAGGCACATCGCTTACCGTGAACAGCGACACGATGACCATAACGGACGACGACGGTTCCCCAACGGTGATCCTTACGGCGAGCGAGACCACGGTGGCGGAGGATGTGGCTTCGGCTCCCACGGTGACCGTGACCGCGGCGATACCGACGGGGAACAACGCGGTGACTTTCGCCGCGGACGTTCCGGTAACCGTGACGGTGGCGGGAAGCGGCACGGCTTCGGCGGTGGACTTCACGGCGGTGAGCAAATTCACCATAACGCTTTCGGCCGGCAGCTCAAGCGCCACGGGCACGTTCGTGCTGACTCCTACCGACGACAGCGAGGACGAAACGGACGAGACCGTGACCGTGTCGGGGAGCGGGACCGCGCCTTCGGGCACGGCGCTTACGGTGAACAGCGACACGATAACTATAACAGACGACGACACGTCTCCGGCGATAACGCTTTCCACGGGGAGCCTGACCACGGTGGCGGAGGACATAGCGTCGGCTCCCACGGTGACCGTGACCGCGGCGATACCGACGGGGAACAACGCGGTGACTTTCGCCGCGGACGTTCCGGTAACCGTGTCGGTGGCGGGGAGCGGCACGGCTTCGGCGGTGGACTTCACTCCGGTGAGCAACTTCACCATAACGCTCAGCGCGGGGAGCACAAGCGCCACGGGTACGTTCGTTCTGACTCCCACCGACGACGATGTGGACGAGACGGACGAGACCGTGACCGTGTCGGGGATCGCGGAGTTCCCGTCAGGCACATCGCTTACGGTGAACAGCGACACGATAACCATAACGGACGACGACACGTCCCCCGCGATAACGCTTTCCACGGGGAGCCTGACCACGGTGGCGGAGGACATAGCGTCGGCTCCCACCGTGACCGTGACTGCGGCGGTACCGACGGGGAACAACGCGGTGACTTTCGCCGCGGACGTTCCGGTAACCGTGACGGTGGCGGGAAGCGGCACGGCTTCGGCGGTGGACTTCACGGCGGTGAGCAAATTCACCATAACGCTTTCGGCCGGCAGCTCAAGCGCCACGGGCACGTTCGTGCTGACTCCTACCGACGACAGCGAGGACGAGAGCGACGAGACGGTGACGGTGTCAGGAAGCGGGACCGCGCCTTCGGGCACGGCGCTTACGGTGAACAGCGACACGATAACTATAACAGACGACGACGCGGCTCCGGGGACCATAGGTCTTACGCTGAGCTCAAGTTCCGTGGCGGAGAGCGCTTCGGCTACCACGATAACGGTGACGGCGGCACTCGGGGGCAGCACGAGGTTCCCGGCGGACAAGGCGATAACCGTAGTTGTGGGGGCAAGCGGGGACGGGGCGACGGAGGGGACGGACTACGGCACGGTAAGCGATTTCGCGATAACCCTTAGCGCGGGGAGCGCTAGCGTCGAGGGCACGTTCAGCATAGACCCCACCCAGGACGCGCTCGACGAGGGGGCTGGGGAGAGCGTGAGCGTTACGGGGAGCACCAGCGCGAACGACACCGTTACGGCGACCTCGTTCACCATAACGGATGATGACGCTACACCGGGGGTCAATCTGAGTCTGAGCAGCAGTTCTGTGTCCGAGTCGGCCTCGGCTACCACGATAACGGTGACGGCGGCGTTGACCAAGCCCGGGGGCAGCACGATCACCTTCCCCGACGCAAGGGAGATAGAGGTGTCCGTGGGCTCAAGCGGAGACGGGGCGACGGAAGGTACAGACTATGGTACGGTTGCGAACTTCACAATAACACTGTCCGCGGGAAGCACAAGCGCGACCGGGACATTCAGCATAGACCCTACGCAGGACAGCGTGTACGAAGGTGACGAGACCGTTAGCGTTACGGGCACGTCCTCTGGACTTACGGTGAACGAGGTGAGCCCCAAGTTCAAGATAACCGACGACGACACAAGTCCCGGAATCAGCCTGACTTTGAGCAGCGCTTCGATATCGGAGGGCGCGTCGGCTACGACCGTGACGGTGACCGCTGAGTTGACCAAGCCCGGGGGCAGCACGATCACCTTCCCCGACGCGAGGGAGGTTTCGGTGTCCGTCGGAGACAGTAATGAGGACACGGCCGGTTCGGGAGATTACGGAGCGTCGCCTGGAGCGTTCACCGTAACCATATCCGCGGGGAGCACGAGCGCGACCGGAACCTTCGTTTTTACTCCCACGGATGACAGCGTGGACGAGGCCGACGAGACCGTAACGGTGACGGGGACGCTGGAGGCCGCGTCGGCATCCGCCCAGTCGTCCTTCAACCTGCCTCCGGGGCTGATTCCTCCGGGACTGACTCCCATAGGGGGCGGTCCTTTGGTGATAGCCGAAACGACCCTGACGATTCTGGATAATGACGAGACGCCGGATATTGACCTGAGCCTGAGCGCAAGTTCTGTGTCTGAGTCGGCTTCTGTGACGACGGTAACGGTGACCGCGACGCTGACCAAGCCCGGCGGCAAGACGATCACCTTCCCGGATGCCAGGGAGGTTACGGTATCGGTGGGAGCGGACACCGACGGGGCGGCGGAGGGAACCGACTACTCCACGGTCTCGGATTTCACGATAACGCTTTCGGCGGGGAGTTCGAGCGTTACGGGGACGTTCAGCGTTGATCCTACGCAGGACGTGCTTGACGAGGGAACGGGGGAGAGCGTAAGCGTGACGGGGAGCGCTACGGAACCGCCGTCCGGGGAGACGGTAGACGTGACGGGTACGACTTTCACGATAACGGACGACGATGCTGCACCGGGGGACATAACCCTTACGCTGAGTTCCAGCGCGGTGGCCGAGTCGGCTTCTGCGACGACAATAACGGTAACGGCGGCTCTCGGGGGCAGCACGAGATTCCCGGCGGACAAGGCGATAACCGTGGAGGTGGGGGCAAGCGGGGACGGGGCGACGGAGGGGACCGACTACTCTGCGGACTCGGATTTCACGATAACGCTTTCGGCGGGGAGCGCGAGCGTTACGGGGACGTTCAGCGTTGATCCTACGCAGGACGTTCTCGACGAGGGAACTGGGGAGAGCGTGAGCGTGTCGGCGGGGAGCGCGAGCGACACGGGGAACGTTCAGCGTTGATCCTGACGATAACGGACGTTCTCGACGACCGGGGGAGAGCGTGAACCCTTACGCTGAGTTCGGGGAGTGGCGGACGAGCGCGAACGACAATAACGGTAACGGCGGCTCTCGGGGGCACACGAGGTTCCCGGCGCGACCCTGACGATAACGGAGCGGTGGGGGCACGCTGCCACGGAGGGGACCGACTACGACACGGTAAGCGATTACGATAACGCTTTCGGAGTTACAGCGCGTTGATCCTACGCAGGACGTTCTCGGCGAGGGAACTGAGAGCGTGAACGTGTAACGGGGAGCTCGAGTTATCGCGAACGACACCGTGAACGGAGCGACCCTGACGATAACGGACGACGACGCTGCACCGGGGGACATAACCCTTACGGAGTTCCAGGACAGAGCGCTTCGGCGACAATAACGGTAACGGCGGCTCTCGGGGGCAGCGGTGGCGGACAAGGCGATAAGCGGTGGGGGCAAGCGGGGACGGGGCCACGGAGGGGACCGACTACGACACGGTAAGCGATTTCACGATAACGCTTTCGAGCGGGGAAGTGCGAGCGTTACGGGGACGTTCAGCGTTGATCCTACGCAGGACGTTCTCGACGAGGGAACTGGGGAGAGCGTGAGCGTGTCGGGGAGCACGAGCGACACCGAGGGAGCACGAGCGCGAACGACACCGTGAACGGAGCGACCCTGACGATAACGGACGACGACGCTGCTCCGGGGGACATAACCCTTACGCTGAGTTCCAGTCGCTTCTGCGTGGACGATAACGGAGAGGCGCACTCGGGGGCAACAAGGTTCACGGCGGACAAGGCTAACGGTAGCGGTGGGGGCAAGCGGGGACGGGGCGACGGAGGGGACGGACTACGACACGGTAAGCGATTTCACGATAACTCTGACGCTGGAAGCGCGATAACGCACGTTCAGCATGGATCCGACGCAGGACGTGCTTGACGAGGGGACAGGAGAGAGCGTTAGCGGGGCACGAGCGCGAACGACACCGTGGGGACCCTGACGATAACGGACGACGACGTCGCTCCGGGGGACATAGCGTCTTACGCTGACGATAACAAGCGCGGCGTCTGGAGAGCGCGTCGGCTACCACGATAACGTTGACGGCGGCACGTTCAGCATAGATTTACCCTACGCAGGCGACGGTAGCGGTTGACGAGGGGACAGGGGAGAGCGTGAGCGTGTCGGGGAGCACGAGCGCGAACGACACCGTGAACGGTTCAGCGACCCTGACGATAACGTGTCGGGGAGCACGAGCGCGAACGACTCCGGACGGGACCCTGACGATAACGGACGACGACGTCGCTCTGGGACATAGGTCTTACGCTGAGTTCAAGCGCGGTGGCCGAGTCTGCTTCTGCTACGACGATAACGGTGACGGCGGCACTCGGGGGCAGCACGAGATTTACCACGGACAAGGCGATAACGGTAGCGGTGGGGGCAAGCGGGGACGGGGCGACGGAGGGGACGGACTACGACACGGTAAGCGATTTCACGATAACTCTGAGCGCTGGAAGCGGGAGCGTCGAGGGCACGTTCAGCATGGATCCGACGCAGGACGTGCTTGACGAGGGGACAGGGGAGAGCGTGAGCGTTACGGGGAGCACGAGCGCGAACGACACCGTGAACGGCGCTACCCTGACGATAACGGACGACGACGTCGCTCCGGGGGACATAGGTCTTACGCTGAGTTCAAGCGCGGTGTCCGAGTCGCGTCGGCTACCACGATAACGGTGACGGCGGCACTCGGGGGCAGCACGAGATTTACCACGGACAAGGCGATAACGGTAGCCGTGGGGGCAAGCGGGGACGGGGCGACGGAGGGGACGGACTACGGTACGGTAAGCGATTTCACGATAACTCTGAGCGCTGGAAGCGGGAGCGTCGACGGGGACGTTCAGCATAGATCCTACGCAGGACGTGCTTGACGAAGGAACTGGGGAGAGCGTGAGCGTGTCGGGGAGCACGAGCGCGAACGACACCGTGAACGGCGCTACCCTGACGATAACGGACGACGACGTCGCTCCGGGGGACATAGGTCTTACGCTGAGTTCAAGCGCGGTGGCCGAGTCTGCTTCTGCTACGACGATAACGGTGACGGCGGCACTCGGGGGCAGCACGAGATTTACCACGGACAAGGCGATAACGGTAGCCGTGGGGGCAAGCGGGGACAGCGGCTACGAGGGGACGGACTACGGTACGGTAAGCGATTTCACGATAACTCTGAGCGCTGGAAGCGGGAGCGTAACGGGTACGTTCAGCATAGATCCTACGCAGGACGCACTTGACGAGGGGACAGGGGAGAGCGTGAGCGTAAGCGGGAGCACGAGCGCGAACGACACCGTGAACGGCGCGACCCTGACGATAACGGACGACGACGCGACTCCGGGGGACATAGGTCTTACGCTGAGTTCCAGCGCGGTGTCTGGAGAGCGCGTCGGCTACCACGATAACGGTGACTGCGGCTCTCGGGGGCAACACGCAGGTTCACGGCGGACAAGGCGATAACGGTAGCGGTGGGGGCGAGCGGAGACGGGGCTACGGAGGGGACCGACTACGCCACGGTTGCGGATTTCACGATAACGCTTTCGGCTGGGAGCGGGAGCGTTACGGGGACGTTCAGCATAAATCCTACGCAGGACGTGCTTGACGAGGGAACAGGGGAGAGCGTGAGCGTGAGCGGGGAGCACGAGCGACAGACGACACCGTGAACGGCACGACCCTGACGATAACGGACGACGACGCGGCTCCGGGGGCTATAGGTCTTACGCTGAGTTCCAGCGCGGTGTTGCCGAGTCGCTTCTGCTAACGACGATAACGGTGACGGCGGCGCTCGGCGGCAGCAGCGAGATTCACCGCGGACAAGGCGATAACGGTAGCGGTGGGGGCGAGCGGGGACGGGGCGACGGAGGGGACCGACTACGCCACGGTTGCGGATTTCACGATAACTTTAAGCGCTGGAAGCGGGAGCGCAACGGGGACGTTCAGCATAAATCCTACGCAGGACGCGCTTGACGAGGGGACAGGGGAGAGCGTGAGCGTAAGCGGGGAGCACGAGCGCGAACGACACCGTGAACGGCGCGACCCTGACGATAACGGACGACGACGCTGCACCGGGGGACATAACCCTTACGCTGAGTTCCAGCGCGGTGTCGGAGAGCTCTTCGGCAACGACAATAACGGTGACGGCGGCTCTCGGGGGCAGCACGAGGTTCCCGGCGGACAAGGCGATAACGGTAGCCGTGGGGGCGAGCGGGGACGGCGCTACGGAGGGGACGGACTACGACACGGTAAGCGATTTCACGATAACCCTGAGCGCGGGGAGCGCTAGCGTTACGGGGACGTTCAGGATAGATCCGACGGAGGACGTTCTTGACGAGGCGGCCGAGAGCGTGAGCGTCAGGGGGAGCACGAGCGACTCTCACACCGTGACGGGCGCGTCGTTCAATATAACGGACAACGACACGCCCCCGGCGGTGACGCTTACGGCGAGCGAGACCACGGTGGCGGAGGACGTGGCGTCGGCTCCCACGGTGACCGTGACCGCGTCCGTACCTACTGGGAACGACAAGGTGAAGTTCGGGGCGGACACTGCGGTGACGGTGTCGGTGTCGGGGAGCGGCACGGCTTCGGCGGTGGACTTCGCGGCCGTGAGCGATTTCACGATAACCCTTTCGGCGGGGAGTACGAGTGCCACCGGCACGTTCGTTCTGACTCCCACCGACGACAGCGAGGACGAGAGCGACGAGACGGTGACGGTGTCGGGGAGCGGGACCGCTCCTTCGGGTACGGCACTTACGGTGAACGGCGACACGATAACGATAACTGACGACGACGCTGCTCCGGGGGCCATAAGTCTTGCGCTGAGCAGTACTTCGGTTGAGGAGGACGCCTCTGCCACCACGATAACGGTGACGGCCGCGCTCGGCGGCAACACCAGGTTCGCGGCGGACAAGGCGATAACCGTGGCGGTGGGGGCAAGCGGGGACGGGGCGACGGAGGGGACCGACTACTCCACCGTGGCCGATTTCACGATAACGCTTTCAGCTGGAAGCGGGAGCGTAACTGGCACGTTCAGCATAGATCCTACGCAGGACGATCTTGACGAGGGGGACGGGGAGAGCGTGAGCGTGAGCGGAAGCACGAGCGAGAGCGACACCGTGAACGGCGCGACCCTGACGATAACGGACGACGACGACGCTCCCGGGGCCATAAGTCTTACGCTGAGCAAGACTTCGGTTGAGGAGGACGCCTCTGCCACCACGATAACGGTGACTGCGGCGCTTGGGAGCAACAGCAAGCTGTTCGCTGAGGACAAGGCTATAACGGTGGCGGTGGGGGCGGATACGGACACTGCGACGGAGGGTACGGACTACTCCACTGTAAATGACTTTACTATAACCCTGAGCGCGGGCAGTTCGAGCGCGACGGGGACGTTCAGCATAGACCCGACGCAGGACGTGATAGACGAGGGCGCGGATGAGAGCGTGACGGTGTCGGGGAGTTCAGGCAGTCTGACGGTCAACCCGGCTACCCTTAAGATAACCGACGATGACAACGCGCCTACCGGGCTGGCGCTGGCCTTGAGCCCGAACAGCGTTCAGGAGTCCGCGTCGGCGACGACAGTGATGGTGACGGCGAGAACCCAGGGGGGCACTACTTACTCAACCGACAAGGCGATAACGGTAGCGGTGGGGGCAAGCGGGGACGACGCTACGGAGGGCACGGACTACTCTACTGTGGACGATTTCACGATAACTTTGAGCGCTGGAAGTGGGAGCGTCACGGGGACGTTCTCATTTGCGCCTGATGACGACAATGTGTACGAGGGCGACGAAACCGTAAGTGTCAGCGGGACATCGGACAGTCTTACGGTAAGTTCGGTCACTCTGACCCTAAAAGAGGACGATACCCAGTCCCCGATTAATCTGGAACTCAGCACCGACACCGTAAGGGAGAATGAACCGGCCGTGAATGTGACGGTAACTGCGGCGCTTGATCAAAACGGTTCCACGTATCCGGATGACAAGGAAATAACGGTAGCAGTTGGGGCAAGCGGGGACGGCGCTACGGAGGGGACGGACTACGAAGCGGTTCCTGATTTTACCGTAACGCTTTCGGCGGGAAGCACAAGCGTTACGGGCACTTTTGATTTTACCCCGAAGGATGACCAGGATTACGAGCCTAACGAAACAGTCAGAGTAACGGGGACGGCTGCCGGGGTAACCGTCAGTTCGGCAACCATTACTCTTGAAAGCGACGACCCGGAGTTTGAAACCCCGAAAGCTCTTTCGGTCGCTGACGTGGTAACGGACGAGAGCGCGCGGCAGGCTGTCTTCACCGTGAACCTCAGCGGGGAAAGCTCGAAGACCGTAACTGTTGACTACGCGACCTCTGACGGCACCGCGACAAACGGCGCCGACTATACTGGCGGGAGCGGAAGCCTGACCTTCGCGCCGGGGGATACCGAGAAGACGGTTTCGTTTGGCATTCTGGACGACAGTCTGGACGAAGATGACGAGATATTCACGCTCACGCTCAGCGATCCGGTCAACGCAACCCTGGAAGTCTCGGTTGCCACGGCGCTGATAGTCGATGACGACGATGCGCCGGGTCTCTCGATGGCAGACGTCACCGTGGCCGAGGACATCGGAACGGTCGAACTCACGGCGTCGCTCAGCGGGCCGAGCGGAAAGACGGTGTCGGTGGACTACGCGACCTCCGACGGCACGGCGGTTTCGGGAAGCGACTACGAAGCGGTTTCGGGAAGCCTGGTCTTCGCGCCGGGCGAGACGGAGAAGACGATCTCCATAAGTATTGTGGACGACGCGGAGATTGAATCCGAGGAGAGTTTCACCGTCAGGCTTGGCGGGGAGTCCAACGTTTTGCTTGCCGACGCGTCCGCGCTGGTCACTATAGAGGATGACGATACGGAGAAATTCGCCGAGCGCATCAAGGAGGTCAACAAAGCAGTTCTGCCGGAGATTTCGCGCGCCATGGCCACGAGCACCGTCAGCGCGGTGGTGAGCCGCGTTGGACACTCGGTTTCCAGGAGCGTGCAGAATGTTTTCGGGGTTCCGGTGGGTGCTCCGCGCCGGAACTTCGCTTTTGCCCGGGATCGGGAGTTCTACCATGATGAGTTCGGAATTGACGAGCGCCTGTATGAGGATCCGCGTTCGTGGAGGGAGACTCTGGGCGAGTCGTTCATGTTCTCTCTCGCCGGAGGCCTTGATCGGGGGGTGCTGAAAAAAACACCGGTCCCCGCACCTGTGGAGCCTTGGGTTGCCGCACCCGTGGAGCCTCCGTCGGGTCCCATGCGCCTGGGAGTATGGGTGGCCGGGGATTACATGCGGGTTTCCGGCCCGGAGCGCAGGCAGATTGACTGGGACGGCAGGATGCTGTCCGGGCACCTGGGTGCTGACGTGAAGATTGGGAGCATGATTGCGGGCGCTGCGGTCTCCCGGTCGGAGGGAACGTTTGATTATACGGATACTGGTGGCGGGAGCCACAATGTGGGCGGCAGGTACACGAGCCGGATGAACAGCGTTCATCCGTATCTGGGGTGGTCGTCTTCCCGTGAGGGGAGCGGAACGTGGGTCACGGCGGGCTACGGTTCCGGCGAGATAGAGATTGACGACAGGAACATAGGCCGGAAGTCGTCAAGCGACGCGAAGCTCTGGACGGTAGCCGCGGGAGGAACCCTGCGGCTGCTTACCCGGGGGTCTTCCGCGCTTGCCCTGAAGGCGGAGGCGTGGCTTTCGAATCTCAAGGTGGAGGATAACGAAGATCTTATCCGCGGTGTGGAAGTGCGCACCAACCGCGTCAAGGTGGCCCTGAGCGGTTCCCGCTCGCTGTCCCTGGGTTCAGGGACGCTTACGCCTTCTGTTGAGCTCGGGCTTCGCCGCGACGGCGGGGACGGATACAACAGCCTCGACTCCGAGGTCGGGGCCGGATTGAGATACGTGTCAGCAGCCAGGGGGATTACGGTGGAGGCGAACGGTCGGAGGCTCCTGTTCAGCCGGGAGGGTCTTGGGGAGTGGGGAGTGGGGGGCCTGATACGGTACGATCACGGTTCCGACAGACGGGGGCTCATGTTCAGCGCGCTTCCTTCCTACGGGGATACGGCAAGCGGGGTGGAGATGCTCTGGGATGACCGGAGGACGGGTCCGGGGGGGGGGTCGCGGGGTTCCCTGCGGCTTGAGACGGAAATCGGCTACGGGATACCCACCTTGGGGGGCACCGGTCTTATCACTCCCTACGGGACCTTTGTTCCGTGGAACGAGGGCAACGGCGACAGCTACAGGGTCGGGAGCCGCCTTGAGGTCGGACAGAAGTTAGAAGTCAGTCTGGAGGGGCGGCGAGAAGGCAGGGGGGACGGCGTTTTCGAGCATGGACTCATGCTTAGGGGCAGCTTGAGATGGTAGGGTGAAGGTTTCCGGTTTCGGCATGTCTTCGGACAGGCATTCCCGGTCTTGAGCCGGCAAGCGGAGGGATCCGGCAAAAACGGTCCCAGTCTGCCGCTGCTTCTTCGCCCCCGCCCGATCCGGATTCCGAGAGTTCCCTGTAGTTGTACGTGACGACGTGCCCGGCATTCCGGTCTTAGCGACAACTTATTGCGAGTGACCGGAACTCTACGGGACGGATGCCTCGGGAACGCCGAAACCAGTGGGCGGAGGCGGCGCGTCAGTATATAGCCGGTTGTGACAGCATACGCCGATTCCGGCGAAAGTCGTCGCAGGCAGACGGGAAGAGCCGGGACGCTCTACGGGTTTCCCTGCCGTCCGCCGTCAAGAATCCGTCTGCGGTTCTCAAGCGCCGTTTTCAGTCCGGGATCCAGGGAGAGCGCCCGTTCAATGTTCGAAAGCGCCTCCTGCGTCCTGCCCATCTTGAACAGCACGGCGCCTATGTTGGAGTAGTTGACCGCCCCCGCGGGATCGGCCTCGGCGGCCGCCCGGTAGAGGGAAAGCGCCTCCTCGTAACGTCCCTGGTTGAAGCGCAGGGCCGCCAGGTAATCCGCGGCGTCCCTGAAGCCGGGGTTTATCCGCAGGGAGTTCTCGTAGTGTTTCCCCGCCTCGTCCCGCCGGTTCCTCTCCTCGGCCATGCGCCCCAGGAGAAAATGAAGAAGGGGGGCCTGCGGCAGGTCAGGCTTCAGCGCGAGGGCCCGCTTGATGCTCGATGCCGCCTCTTTGTATCTTTTCATGCCGTAGAGAGTGTGTCCCATGCCCGCGTAGGCGAGCGGGTTGTCGGGGTTCTTCGCGATCGCGGAGCGGTACCACTTGAGCGCCTCTCCGTACATTCCGCGCTTCCTGAAGGACTCGGCCACGTTCTGGGGAATGTCGGCGTTTGCGGGATCAAGTTCGATTGCGGAGAGGTAATGCTCAAGGGCTTCTTCGTGCCGCCCCTGCTTGCCGAGGGAGTCCGCCAGGCTCCTGAGCGCTCCCGCGTTCGCGGGATCGGTTTCCAGGGCGAGGCGCGAGTGTTTCTCCGCTTCCTCGAACCGGTCGAGCTTGTAAAACGCCACCGCGAGGTTGGCCCGCATCCCCCGGGCCGACGGATTGAAGGAGAGGACGTGACTGTAGAAGGAGATGTCGTCGCGGTATATCTTTGAATGGTTCCAGGTGAGGGCGCCCAGGAAGACCAGCAGGACAATGCCAGCCCCCAACGCGGCCCGCCGGGCGGCGTCGGGCAGCTTCCCGATCCCCCGCGCCCCGGCCGCCGCGAAAAGCGCCATAAGCCCCGCCCCCGCGAGATACTGGTAGCGGTCGGCGACGAAGGAGAACTGCATGTAGCCGTAGTCTATGAAGCCAAGCACCGGCGAGAGTGTCACCGCGAAAAACAGCACGCACGCAAGCGGCCCCCTTCCGACCCTCCGGCGAAAGAACCAGAGCGCCGCGACCGTCCCGGCCGCGGCCACGACGCACGCCCAGGCGACCGGGCTGCCCGCCGAGACATCCCAGTGCGGATAGACCACCGCCAGGCCGGCGGGCCAGGCGAGCTTGCCCGCGTAGAAGCACAGCGCCCGCGCGGCGATGAGCGCCCGCTCTACCGCCGAGTAGCCGAGGGAAAGGGATTCGATGTCCCTGTAGTAAAGCGTGTCGCCGACCGCGAAAGCGAATCCCGCGGCGAAAAACGGAAGCAGCCGCAGCACGTCCCCGCGGGTTACGCGGCCTGCCCTCCACCACTGCAGTATCAGGAGGGCGGCGGGCAGGGTTACCACCACGGTCTTGCAGAGCATGCCCGCGGCGAACAGCAAAAGCGCCGCCGCGTATCGCCGCGGCCCCGGCGATTCCAGGAAGCGGACCCACGCCGCAAACGCCAGAAGATAGAACATCCCCGAGAGCAGGTCCTTGCGGGCGATCACCCACGCCACGGATTCCGTGTGCACGGGATGCGTGGCGAAAAGCGCGGCGGCGAACCACGCGCCGGGAATCCCGAGACGCGCGAGCAGGCGCCAGAGCAGCGCGGTGTTCACGAAGTGAAGCAGTATGTTCACCGCATGGTAGCCCGCGGGGGCGAACCCCCAGAGCTTGTGCTCAAGCCAGAAGGTCGAGTAGACAATCGGCCAGTAGTGGGCTTCGAGAACTCTTTCCTGAAGATAGGCGGAGCTGGGAGAAAACCAGAGTTCCGCCAGGCCTCCCCATTTCCTGACGCTGTCGAGGGTCGTGACTATGGTGTCGTCCCAGACGAAACCGGCCCGAAGAGCCGGTACGTAGCTTGCGGCCACGAGCAGCGCTAGAACCGCAAACGGCGCGTGGCGCCGCCACGGGCTCGCATCCGTTTCATCCCGCCTCCCGCCTCCCGGCGGGCGTTTCTCTCCGGTCTGTTTTCCGGGGGAAATTTCGGATAGGGTTTGATCCGGTTCCCTGATCTTCCTCGAGCGTCTTTTTCTTCTTGTTCTGCTGCCGACCGCCATGGCGATGACCAACCTCAGCTGCGGGACCGTACCGCGGAAATTTCGTTCCGTCCCGCGTCCGTCCGTAAAATACTAATGCCTGCCGGGGCAATATCAAAGAACCGGGAAAATCTTTCCCCGCGTCCGGCAGTTTCCTACATGTTTTCCCGCCGGCCCGTTTTTTCCCTGATCTGTTTGAGCAGCGAGCGTAGGTAGGGTTCCTGCGGCGAGTTTTTCTGGAGGGAAAGCGCCCGCCTGATGCTTTCGGCGGCCTCCCCGTAACGGTTCATCCTGAAAAGGCAGTCCCCCATTGCGCCGTGGGCGAGGGCGAAACCCGGGTCGGACCTGACGGCCCTTCGGTAGTATTCAATCGCCTCTCCGCACCGCTTCTGCTTTCTCAGCAGCTCGCCGAAATTCTGCAGCGTCACCTTGTGGCGGGGGTCGAGACTGAGGGCCCGGCGGTAGTGCTCCTCGGCCTCCCCGAACCGCCCGAGTTCGGCGAACGCGAGCCCGGCGTTGCTGAGTACCATGCGGGAGTCAGGGTCCTGGCGCACCGCGGTTACGGATGCGGCGAGCGCTTCCTCCCACCTTCCTTCCTTTCTCAGGGCGAGGGAGAGGTTGTTGTGGGCGTGGCGCGCCCCGGGATTGCGGGAAATGATGTGGCTGTAGTAGGAGATCTCGTTTTCGTATACGAGGCACTGCTTCCATGTCGCCGCCCCGAGCCCTGCGAGCGCCGCGAGAAGGATTGCGGGAGCCGCCTTTCGCGCCGCGCCGGGGAGGCGTCCGGCGCCGCCGGCCGCGGCTCCGACCGCGACGGCTATCACCCCGATGCCGGCCAGGTACTGGTAGCGGTCCGCGACGAAGGAGAACTGCATGTAGCCGTAGTCTATGAAGCCCAGCACGGGAAACAGGGTCACGCCGAAAAACAGCGTCCCGGCGAGGGGCCCGCGCCCGGTTCTTCGGCGCAGGAACCAGAGACAGGCGGGCAGGGCGAGTGCCGCCGCGACGTACGCCCAGGCCGCGGGGTCCGCGGCGTCGACGTCCCAGTGCGGGTAGACCACCGCCAAGTCGGCGGGCCAGAAGAGCTTGCCCGCGTAGAACCAGAGCGCCCGCGCGGCGATGAGCGTTCTGTCGGCGAAGGAGTAGCCGAGGGATACGGATTCCACCGAGCGGGAAAACGCCATGTCGGCGAGCGCGACGGCCGCGGCGACCGCGAAAAGCGGAAGCAGCCTCCCGATGTCTTTCCGGGTCACGCTCCCGCTTTTCCACCACTGCCAGAGCAGAAGCGCGGCGGGCAGGGTGACCACGATCGACTTGCAGAGCATGCCGGCCAGGAAAAGCGCCGCCACCGCCATGTAGCGTCTGAGGCCCGGTCTTTCGGCAAAGCGCAGCCAGGCAAGCGCGGCCAGCAGGTAGAAAAGTCCCGAAAGCAGGTCCTTGCGGGCTATCACCCACGCCACGGATTCCACATGCAGGGGATGCACGGCGAACACCGCGGCGACGGCCCACGCGCCGGGAACGGCCAGGCGGAGCATGAGGCGCCAGAGCAGCACGCTGTTTGCGAAATGGAGCAGTATGTTCACCGCGTGATAACCGGCGGGGGAGAGCCCCCACAGCTTGTGCTCGATCCAGAAGGTAGTGTACAGAAGCGGCCAGTAATGCGCTTCCTGCATGGTGCTCTGCAGGCCGGCGAAGGCGCCTGCGGGGGCGAACCACAGCCGGGCGAGCCCGGAGAGGTCGCCGCCTGTGACCATGAGTTTCTCTATTATGCCGTCATCCCAGATGAAACCGCCCTGGAATGCCGGGAAGTAGCTTGCCGCGACCAGAAGCCCGAGGGTGAGCGCGGCGGCCGCGTCCCGCCGCCCCGTCCAGCGGACCGGTTCGGGGATCGGCATGACAGTTCCCCGGGCGGCTTCGCGGTCCCGGGAATCCTTCGCGGGCGCGCCTGCGCCGCGCCTCGGCCCGGGTCCGGAAGCCCTTTTTCCGCGTTTTTTTCTTTTCGCCCCTTTCTCGGTCGTCATCCTTCAGTACCGCACGGGGAAATTATACCAGCTTTTCCGTTCCGCCCGCGCGGTCCTGGCGGCGACCGTGCGGTTTTTACTTGACTGGAAAACGCTTTTCTTCGCTCGGGCCCGCCCTCGCTCCGATTAACTTCAAGAATGCAGAACATGTCCGCATCGGATGACTTTCAACTGCCGACTCTTGACTCGACAGTCGGCTGCGGTGCTGGAGAAGTGTGAAGACTTGGAATTTTCTTAAGTAATCATCCCTCATTTTCAGTCGGAACGGGTAGCATTTAGATATAAATCTGATTATCAGCAAGGATGTTCCTTTTGGTCCTGGCGCTGGGTAATCCAGTGTTTATATGTCTTGAGAGAAGAGCATGCGATACGTGACGCGCAGATTGTCCGACAAAGTTCTGTTTTCCCTGAAAAACAATCCCGTCGTTTTTCTCAACGGACCGCGTCAGTCAGGTAAAAGCACCCTTGCGCGGATGCTGATTGGCGATGATTATCCGGCCGGGTACCTGTCTTTTGATGATGAATCGCAAAGGGCTTCCGCCAGCGTTTCTCCGGAAAAATTCTTAAGCCAGCTGGAAGGTTCCGCGGTTATTGATGAAGTTCAGATGGTGCCGAGCCTGTTCCGCGCCCTCAAGCTTGCTGTTGACGAGGTTCGTTTCAGGGACAAGGAGCGAAGCAACGGAAGGTTCCTGCTGACGGGTTCGGCGAATATTACGGTTCTGCCGGAACTTTCGGATTCCCTGGTCGGGCGCATGAGCGTTAGAACTCTTTATCCGTTTGCCGCTTGCGAGATTTTCGAAGGAAAGGGCGATTTTGTCGAGAGATTGTTTTCGCTTGATTTCGCCGACATCAAAGACAGCTTGCCGGTGAATGATGTAATTCAATCGGCTACGTTTCCTGAAGTATCGGAAAAACCCGAGGACGAACGCAGCGAGTGGTTCAGGGACTACCTGCTGACTATCATTCAGCGCGAGGGGCGCATAATAGGCGAGACTGAAAGAATCGATCCCTTGCCGCGGTTGCTCGGAATTCTGGCGGCGCGCCCTGGAGACCTCGTTAACGATGAGAGGATAGCCCGCGACATGGAGCTTAAACTCGCCACGGGCAGAAAATATCGGGATATGCTGAAAGCGATGTTTTTGACCCATGATGTTTCACCTTGGCGTCGCGACGTCCGCGGACGGCTGGTCAGGGCTCCCAAAAGCTATGTCGTGGACACTCTTCTGCTTTGTCATCTGCTTGGACGGGATCTGGCGGGCATGCGCGAGCGCAGGCCTGTGCTCTACGGTCATGTTGTTGAGAATTTCGTGGCTTCCGAACTGCTCAAGCTGCTGTCCTTCTCCGGTATCCGCGCTGAACTGTTTCACTTTCGCGCAGTCAGCGGCGAGGAGGTGGATTTTGTTCTGGAACGTCCGGACGGTTCGCTTGCGGGTATTGAGGTCAAATCATCAGACCACGTCGATTCAGCTGACTTCAGAGGCTTAAAGGTACTCCGTGACCTTGTGAAGGAAGATTTTGCTTGCGGCATTGTTCTGTACGCCGGAGAGAACGCGGTTTCCTTCGGCGAAAAACTTACGGCAGTTCCGCTCTCCGCCCTCTGGCAATAACCCGTTTTCCGATTCGCGGGGTTGCGCGTACAAGGCGGGAAACCGGGAATCTTCGGCGTTTTCAAGGGCTTGACAGAGACGCTCCGGGACGGATTTACTATAAATGCGGTCTGAGCCCTGCCGGGAGGCATCTGGCGAGCAAGTGCCTGTCCGAACAACCGGATTCCTTCCCGCGCGGCGTTTCGGAATGAGTTGGCGTTGCGGACAGGTTTGCATATAAGCTGAAAATGAATCCCAATAGTCTTGGTAAAATTGCATCCCACTGTCTGGTTACGGGAACGGATCCCTTTTTTGGTCTGTTCAGGCTTCCTCAGGAACTGGATGAAGTGAAAAATTCCCTGATCGATGAAATAAGGGAATCAGGGGGCAGGTTTGACGTCGAGAGATATGCCTATCTCCCGAGTCAGCCGGAACTGTGGTTCATCATTGAAACTGTCAGAAAAACCGTAGAGAAGAAATACGCGGAATCCTTTCTCGAATTTGACCGGTTCATTGAAAATTTTAACGACAATTTCCCCGAATTGACCGATGAAGTGGAAAAAACCGGCGGCGACCGGGGACTTCTGAGCGTTACGGAGGAATTTCTTCCAGAAAGAGGTTCTCCGTTCGCTCAGTGGCTTGAGTCCAGGGGGAACGCGTTCTTTATTTCAAGATCATTGCCGAGCGCTTCCAACGGGACTCTTGAACTTTCTGAGAGCCTGCTTTTTCTGGTCAGGAACCCGAAGATAAAACTTAAGGTAAGGCCTGATTGCTTCAGAAAGCAGCCGGTTTCAGAGACCATCCCGCGTTTTGAGCTTGCGCGCTGGCACGGCCGGCCGTTCAGCCTGAAGTGGGTCGGGGAACTGCGGGGCGAACATGCGGCGGAACATGGTCCCGACAATTCTTCCCTGGACGGACACCGCACCCAGTTCCTCTGGTCTTCGAAAAAAGACGGGGTGATACAGTTCAGCATGGAGGAACTGCCCCATAATGCTGAAGGGAACCTGGAACAGGCGGATGAAACGGTATTTACCAGGTTCGTTCACGCAATATTCGACCCGGAAAAAGAAATTTTCACTCACCTTGACGGAGCTATGCGCACATATGCCAAGTCCGACTACGAGAACCGGATATGCGGCCGGAACCTCAAGGATTGCGGCGGAAACTACCGCAAAGCCAAGATATTTCGTATTGACGGTGAAATTGACCTCGAGGTATTTCGTCGCGCCGTCGGAGCATTTTACAAGTGGAATCGAATGCCGATCGAATATTTTGAGAGTTCCGCTGAAGCGACTGCTTCTCAGGATATTCGGGCACTTCGTTGATGCTTATTCAAAAAAATTCATGCTGCTTATCTGTCCGCTTCCGGTTTGCCGGATGGAAAGTATCGCGCTGCCTGCCCGTCACGGGCGGTGCGGCGGTGTCCCGGTTGTTTTCGCGCTCTGCGACAGGGGAAGCTGATTTTCGGGCTTCGGACTTGCGCTCATGTTCGCCGCCGCTATATGAAGCGTAAGGGAAAGGCTGAATTGCCCTGAGTCTTTAGCTCGTATAGACTAAAAAGCCGAACCGGACATGCGGGAATCCTTCGGCAGAAGGTCGTGTCCGGCCATACGCCGACGGTGGTTTTTCGCACAAACCCGGATTCTTGAGTACGCCGCGCGTAAAAATGGGAATCAGGAAAAGGAAAAGAACCAGAAGACGCAGAGACGCGAAACCGGCCGCGTCAGCGCCTTCCGTAGAGCAGGCAGAGGCGGAAGAGGGTTCGGTTTCGGGATTGCCGCGCGCGGACGCGCCGGAACGTCGTACGGGCGGAGGGGGCATGGTTCCTTCGGGATTCCCGCGCGCGGACGCGGCGGCCGTTCTGGTCCTGGTCCTGCTCGCGGCCGCAAGCTACATTCCGGCCCTCCGGGGCGGTTTCGTCTGGGACGACTCAATAATAACGACGCTTGATTCCGTCCGCGACTGGGGCGGGATATGGAAGATATGGTTTGACCCCAGGGGCGCCTTCATTCACGGGGAAACCGGGGAAGGGCATTACTGGCCGCTTCTGTACTCGACTTTCTGGCTTGAGCACAAGCTCTGGGGGTTCGCCCCGGCGGGCTATCAGGCGGTGAACGTCCTGCTTCACCTGGCGAACACCGTTCTGCTCTGGCGCCTGCTCGCGCGCCTCGGGGTTCCCGGCGCGTGGTTCGCCGCCGCTCTTTTCGCCGCGCATCCCGTGCACGCCGAATCCGTCGCGTGGATAATAGCCCGCAAGGATGTGCTTTCGGGGCTTTTCTACCTGCTGGCGTTTACGGCCTGGGTGCGCTTTCTTGAATCGCCGGGTCCGGGGCGCTACGCGTCGGCGCTTTTGCTGTTCGCGGCCGGCATGCTCTGCAAGACCGTGGTGGTGACCCTGCCCGCCGCGCTCCTGATACTGCAGTGGTGGAGAGAGGGCCGCGTGACCCGCGGGGATGTGCTGCGGCTGCTTCCGTTTTTCGCCGTAGGATTCGCCTTCGCGGTCGGCGACACCCTTTACTACAAGGATATTGAGGCCGTTTCCCTCGGCTATTCGGCGCTTGAGCGGGCGCTCATCGCCGCGCGGGCTCTCTGCTTCTACGCGGGCAAGCTCGCCTGGCCCGCCGGCCTGGCGGTGGTCTATCCGCACTGGGACGTCTCCGCGGGCAGCCCTGTCGCCTGGGCGTGCGCGGCGGCCGCGGCCGGGACGGTTGCCGCGCTCTGGTTCCTTCGCCGGAGGGTCGGAAGGGGGCCGCTTGCTTGCGTGCTGTTTTTCGCGGTCACCCTGTCGCCGGTGCTGGGCTTCATAGACTACGGCTACATGCAGTTCTCCTTCGTCGCCGACCGCTACCAGTACCTCGCGGGGGCGGGGCTCATGGTGCTTTTCGCCGCGGCCGGGGCTCGGGTGGCCGGGAAACTGCCCAGAGGCGCCGGGCGGGCCGCCCTGGGGGCGGCCCTTGTCCTGCTGGTCGTTTTGGGCGCTCTCACCTGGAACCATTCGGGCGTTTTCAAAGATGAAGTCACCCTGTTCGGCCATATTCTTTCCCGCAATCCGCAGGCGCGTTCAATCCACGGCAATCTGGGGCTCGCGCTTTACAGGAACGACCAGTTCGAAGAGGCGGAGAAACACCTGCTGCGCGCCCTGGAACTCGACCCGGGCAACAGGAACGTCTCCCAGAATCTGGCCGAGGCTCTTAGGATGCAGGACCGCCACGAGGAATCGCTTGAATGGTACCGGACAGTGATCGGCCTGGATCCCGGCTACTCAAACGCCTACGCCGGAATGGGAGACGTTCTTTTCAAGCTTGGGCGCTACGGGGAGGCCGCCTCGAGCATGAAGCGCGTACTTGAGCTTGACCCTGACCATCCGGAGGCTTTCAGCGTTAACGTGCTCATCGCAAGGGCGCTCGGCGAACTGGGCAGGCGGGACGAATCGGAAGAATATTACCGCCGCGCCGCGGAGATCAACCCGGGCTCCGCAGACACTTTTCACGGCGAGGGCGAATCCCTGAGGGAGCGGGGGCGCTACGAGGAGTCGCTGCGAAGTTATCGCGACGCCATAAAGGCGAACCCCGGAGCCGCGCAGTCGTACGCCGCCATGGGAGATGCACTTTTCAGGCTTGAGCGCTACGAGGAGGCCGTCTCGAGCATGAAGCGCGCGCTCGAAATCCAGCCGGACATCAAGTCGCCCGAGGTTCTCCATTACCTGATAGGCAAGGCGTCCGAGGAGCTGGGCCTTGCCGGGGAAGCTGAAAAGCGCTACAGAAGCGCGCTTGATGCCGCCCCGGGCTTTTTCCGGGAGGCCTTCGACGCCCTGGCGGCGCTTTACTTCTCGCAGAAGCGCTACGAGGAGACGGTTGAACTCTACGAAGACCTGCTCAGGACCGAACCCGAAAACGTGGCGGCCCACTCCGGCATGGGGGCCGCGCTGGTAAACATGGGCAGGTCCGAGGAAGCGGTGGAAGTGCTTGGCCGGGCCCTTGAGCTTGACGAAACGAACGCGGAAATTCATGCCAACCTGGGAGCCGCGCTGGTCAACGTGGGAAGGCTGGAGGAGTCTCTTGCCAGCTTCAAGCGGGCGCTTTCCCTTGATCCCGGCATGAAATCGGCCCGGGAAAACCATGACATGGTGGTGGAGATCATGCGTCGGCAGAGCGAATAATCCCCTGTAAGCCAGACGGCCCGGGAAGATGAGATCGCTTGTTTCCTGGTGCTGCGCCAGAGCGGGGCGGGTTTTTCCTGCTGATTCAATCAAGACAGTCTGATCCGTGAATAAACCAGAAGGCATTGCTGTGTCCGCAGTCTGGTCCGGACTGGTGATTCTGTGGGAATCAGCGCTGTATTCCGTCTGAATCAGATCAAATTGCCGTCGGATTGCCGCAATGACGCCGCTTCTGCACCCCCTCTTTGCGGAAGTGGGAATCCCGAAAATAACCGCAAATGCCTTCGTACCACTTGTTTTATACCGAACGGTTGTTACAATTGTTAGGACTGCTCATTACTAATTAATGAAGAATATCATGAAATGAGAGTTAAGACGCTGTTAAGAAAGTAGCTTTCTTGCTCCAGGGGGGGGGTAGAATCAGAAGCAGACTGAATTCTTCAGCCGTAGCGCGAACCTTCCGCGACGCGGGTTCAGGCGGGAATCCCGGGGGAAGAGGCGGTTCCTCTCGAAAACCGCTTTGCCGCCGCGTTCCTTCATCAGCACCAATCCCGAAAGCCGCAGGATTCCTGTTTGCCTTCATTGCGTTTCTGCTGGTTCTGTCCGCTGCGGTTCCCTCTTCGGCGCAGGTCCGTATTTCAATGTGGCTCAGTGCCTCATCCGTGAGTGAAAGCGCCTCCGCGACGACGATAACGGTGGAGATGCTGGTAAGCGGCCAACACACATTTATTTCTGACGTGGATCTCACAGTACAAGTCGGGGCAAGCACCGACAGCGCTACGGAAGGGACCGACTACGCCACCGTGGCGGATTTTATCATAACGCTGTCTGGTGGTTCTACGGAAGCCAGTGGAACGTTCGACGTGGATCCCACGCAGGACAGTCTTGACGAGTATAACGAGACGGTATCGGTAAACGCTTCGGGCGGGGGTGCATATATTAATTCCGACTCGTTCAGTATAACGGACGACGACCCGGAGCCGAGTCTTTCGATAGGGAACGTGAGCGTGGCGGAGAACGTTACCGGGGGCGAGGCGAAGTTCACCGTAACTCTCGGCGCGGCAAGCGGCAGGGATGTTACGGTGCGGTACGCGACGTCTAACGGGACCGCTACGGCCGGGAGCGACTACACTTCGGCGAGCGGCACCTTGACGTTCGACGCGGGAGATACGTCGAAGACCGTCAATGTGAGCGTAACTGACGACAATACGGACGAGAACGACGAGACGTTCACGGTGACGCTCAGCAACGCGTCGAACGCTAACATAGGCACCGCGACGGCGACGGGGACGATAACGGACGACGACCCGGAGCCGAGTCTTTCGATAGGGAACGTGAGCGTGGCGGAGAACGTTACCGGGGGCGAGGCGAAGTTCACCGTAACTCTCGGCGCGGCAAGCGGCAGGGATGTTACGGTGCGGTACGCGACGTCTAACGGGACCGCTACGGCCGGGAGCGATTACACTTCGGCGAGCGGCACCTTGACGTTCGACGCGGGAGATACGTCGAAGACCGTCAATGTGAGCGTAACTGACGACAATACGGACGAGGCTGACGAGACGTTCACGGTGACATTGAGCAACGCGTCGAACGCTAGCATAGGCACCGCGACGGCGACGGGGACGATAACGGACGATGACGATTCCCCTACCATAACGCTCGATACGGGGGGGAATCGTCGTCGTCCGTCAGCGCTATCGTGTCGCTGTTAACCGTGAGGGACGTCCCCGAGGGAAACTCCGCGCTCCCCGATACCGTAACCGTCTCGTCCGTCTCGTCATGCTCGTCGTCCGTAGGGGTAAGGACGAATGTTCCGGTCGCGCTCGTGCTGCCGGCGCTCAGAGTTATCGTGAAGTTGCTGACCGCCGCGAAGTCCACAGCCGAAGCCGTATTGCTCCCCGCAACCGTCACCGTTACCGGGACGTCCGCCGAGAACGTCACCGAATTGCTCCCCGAAGGTATTGACGCCGTTACCGTTACCGTCGGAGCCGAAGCCACGTCCTCCGCCACCGTGGTCACGCTCCCCGTATCGAGCGTTATGGCCGGGGAGCCGTCGTCGTCCGTAAGAGCTATCGTGTCGCTGTTCACAGTGAGGGACGTCCCCGAGGGGAACTCCGCGCTCCCAGACACCGTCACCGTCTCGTCCGTCTCGTCATGCTCGTCGTCAGTGGGAGTCAGGACGAACGTGCCCGTGGCGCTCGTGCTGCCGGCGCTCAGAGTTATCGTGAAGTTGCTGACCGCCGCGAAGTCCACGGCCGAAGCCGTATTGCTCCCCGCAACCGTCACCGTTACAGGTACGTCCGCCGAGAACGTCACAGAGTTGCTCTCAGAAGGTATCGAGGCAGTCACCGTCACCGTCGGAGCGGACGCCACGTCCTCCGCTACCGTGGTCACGCTCCCCGTATCGAGCGTTATCGCGGGGGAGCCGTCGTCGTCCGTCAGCGCTATCGTGTCGCTGTTAACCGTGAGGGACGTCCCCGAGGGGAACTCCGCGCTCCCCGATACCGTAACCGTCTCGTCCGTCTCGTCATGCTCGTCGTCCGTAGGGGTAAGGACGAATGTTCCCGTCGCGCTCGTGCTGCCGGCGCTCAGAGTTATCGTGAAGTTGCTGACCGCCGCGAAGTCCACAGCCGAAGCCGTATTGCTCCCCGCAACCGTCACCGTTACCGGGACGTCCGCCGAGAACGTCACCGAATTGCTCCCCGAAGGTATTGACGCCGTTACCGTTACCGTCGGAGCCGAAGCCACGTCCTCCGCCACCGTGGTCACGCTCCCCGTATCGAGCGTTATGGCCGGGGAGCCGTCGTCGTCCGTAAGAGCTATCGTGTCGCTGTTCACAGTGAGGGACGTCCCCGAGGGGAACTCCGCGCTCCCAGACACCGTCACCGTATGCGTCGTCAGTGGGAGTCAGGACGAACGTGCCCGTGGCGCTCGTGCTGCCGGCGCTCAGAGTTATCGACCGCCGCGAAGTCCACGGCCGAAGCCGTATTGCTCCCCGCAACCGTCACCGTTACAGGTACGTCCGCCGAGAACGTCACAGAGTTGCTCTCAGAAGGTATCGAGGCAGTCACCGTCACCGTCGGAGCGGACGCCACGTCCTCCGCTACCGTGGTCACGCTCCCCGTATCGAGCGTTATCGTCGTCGTCCGTCAGCGCTATCAACCGTGAGGGACTCCCCGAGGGGAACTCCGCGCTCCCCGATACCGTAACCGTCTCGTCCGTCTCGTCATGCTCGTCGTCCGTAGGGGTAAGGACGAATGTTCCCGTCGCGCTCGTGCTGCCGGCGCTCAGAGTTATCGTGAAGTTGCTGACCGCCGCGAAGTCCACAGCCGAAGCCGTATTGCTCCCCGCAACCGTCACCGTTACCGGGACGTCCGCCGAGAACGTCACCGAATTGCTCCCCGAAGGTATTGACGCCGTTACCGTTACCGTCGGAGCCGAAGCCACGTCCTCCGCCACCGTGGTCACGCTCCCCGTATCGAGCGTTATGGCCGGGGAGCCGTCGTCGTCCGTAAGAGCTATCGTGTCGCTGTTCACAGTGAGGGACGTCCCCGAGGGGAACTCCGCGCTCCCCGATACCGTCACCGTCTCGTCCGTCTCGTCATGCTCGTCGTCAGTGGGAGTCAGGACGAACGTGCCCGTGGCGCTCGTGCTGCCGGCGCTCAGAGTTATCGTGAAGTTGCTGACCGCCGCGAAGTCCACGGCCGAAGCCGTATTGCTCCCCGCAACCGTCACCGTTACAGGTACGTCCGCCGAGAACGTCACAGAGTTGCTCTCAGAAGGTATCGAGGCAGTCACCGTCACCGTCGGAGCGGACGCCACGTCCTCCGCTACCGTGGTCACGCTCCCCGTATCGAGCGTTATGGCCGGGGAATCGTCGTCGTCCGTCAGCGCTATCGTGTCGCTGTTAACCGTGAGGGACGTCCCCGAGGGAAACTCCGCGCTCCCCGATACCGTAACCGTCTCGTCCGTCTCGTCATGCTCGTCGTCCGTAGGGGTAAGGACGAATGTTCCCGTCGCGCTCGTGCTGCCGGCGCTCAGAGTTATCGTGAAGTTGCTGACCGCCGCGAAGTCCACAGCCGAAGCCGTATTGCTCCCCGCAACCGTCACCGTTACCGGGACGTCCGCCGAGAACGTCACCGAATTGCTCCCCGAAGGTATTGACGCCGTTACCGTTACCGTCGGAGCCGAAGCCACGTCCTCCGCCACCGTGGTCACGCTCCCCGTATCGAGCGTTATGGCCGGGGAGCCGTCGTCGTCCGTAAGAGCTATCGTGTCGCTGTTCACAGTGAGGGACGTCCCCGAGGGGAACTCCGCGCTCCCCGATACCGTCACCGTCTCGTCCGTCTCGTCCATGCATCGTCGTCCGTGGGAGTCAGGACGAATGTTCCGGTCGCGCTCGTGCTGCCGGCGCTCAGAGTTATCGTGAAGTTGCTGACCGCCGCGAAGTCCACGGCCGAAGCCGTATTGCTCCCCGCAACCGTCACCGTTACAGGTACGTCCGCCGAGAACGTCACAGAGTTGCTCTCAGAAGGTATCGACGCAGTCACCGTCACCGTCGGAGCGGACGCCACGTCCTCCGCCACCGTGGTCACGCTCCCCGTATCGAGCGTTATGGCCGGGGAATCGTCGTCGTCCGTCAGCGCTATCGTGTCGCTGTTAACCGTGAGGGACGTCCCCGAGGGAAACTCCGCGCTCCCCGATACCGTAACCGTCTCGTCCGTCTCGTCATGCTCGTCGTCCGTAGGGGTAAGGACGAATGTTCCCGTCGCGCTCGTGCTGCCGGCGCTCAGAGTTATCGTGAAGTTGCTGACCGCCGCGAAGTCCACAGCCGAAGCCGTATTGCTCCCCGCAACCGTCACCGTTACCGGGACGTCCGCCGAGAACGTCACCGAATTGCTCCCCGAAGGTATTGACGCCGTTACCGTTACCGTCGGAGCCGAAGCCACGTCCTCCGCTACCGTGGTCACGCTCCCCGTATCGAGCGTTATGGCCGGGGAGCCGTCGTCGTCCGTAAGAGCTATCGTGTCGCTGTTCACAGTGAGGGACGTCCCCGAGGGGAACTCCGCGCTCCCCGATACCGTCACCGTCTCGTCAGTCTCGTCATGCTCGTCGTCAGTGGGAGTCAGGACGAACGTTCCCGTCGCGCTCGTGCTGCCGGCGCTCAGAGTTATCGTGAAGTTGCTGACCGCCGCGAAGTCCACGGCCGAAGCCGTATTGCTCCCCGCAACCGTCACCGTTACAGGTACGTCCGCCGAGAACGTCACAGAGTTGCTCTCAGAAGGTATCGAGGCAGTCACCGTCACCGTCGGAGCGGACGCCACGTCCTCCGCTACCGTGGTCACGCTCCCCGTATCGAGCGTTATGGCCGGGGAATCGTCGTCGTCCGTCAGCGCTATCGTGTCGCTGTTAACCGTGAGGGACGTCCCCGAGGGAAACTCCGCGCTCCCCGATACCGTAACCGTCTCGATGCTCGTCGTCCGTAGGGGTAAGGACGTCGCGCTCGTGCTGCCGGCGCTCAGAGTCGTGAAGTTGCTGACCGCCGCGAAGTCCACAGCCGAAGCCGTATTGCTCCCCGAGACAGTCACCGTTACAGGTACGTCCGCCGAGAACGTCACAGAGTTGCTCTCAGAAGGTATTGACGCCGTTACCGTCACCGTCGGGGCGGACGCCACGTCCTCCGCTACCGTGGTCACGCTCCCCGTATCGAGCGTTATCGCGGGGGAATCGTCGTCGTCCGTCAGCGCTATCGTGTCGCTGTTAACCGTGAGGGACGTCCCCGAGGGGAACTCCGCGCTCCCCGATACCGTAACCGTCTCGTCCGTCTCGTCATGCTCGTCGTCCGTAGGGGTAAGGACGAATGTTCCCGTCGCGCTCGTGCTGCCGGCGCTCAGAGTTATCGTGAAGTTGCTGACCGCCGCGAAGTCCACAGCCGAAGCCGTATTGCTCCCCGCAACCGTCACCGTTACCGGGACGTCCGCCGAGAACGTCACCGAATTGCTCCCCGAAGGTATTGACGCCGTTACCGTTACCGTCGGAGCCGAAGCCACGTCCTCCGCCACCGTGGTCACGCTCCCCGTGGAAAGCGTTATGGCCGGGGAGCCGTCGTCGTCCGTAAGAGCTATCGTGTCGCTGTTCACAGTGAGGGACGTCCCCGAGGGGAACTCCGCGCTCCCCGATACCGTCACCGTCTCGTCAGTCTCGTCCACATCGTCATCCGTGGGAGTCAGAACGAATGTTCCGGTCGCGCTCGTGCTGCCGGCGCTCAGAGTTATCGTGAAGTTGCTGACCGCCGCGAAGTCCACGGCCGAAGCCGTATTGCTCCCCGCAACCGTCACCGTTACAGGTACGTCCGCCGAGAACGTCACAGAGTTGCTCTCAGAAGGTATCGAGGCAGTCACCGTCACCGTCGGAGCGGACGCCACGTCCTCCGCTACCGTGGTCACGCTCCCCGTATCGAGCGTTATGGCCGGGGAATCGTCGTCGTCCGTCAGCGCTATCGTGTCGCTGTTAACCGTGAGGGACGTCCCCGAGGGAAACTCCGCGCTCCCCGATACCGTAACCGTCTCGTCCGTCTCGTCATGCTCGTCGTCCGTAGGGGTAAGGACGAATGTTCCCGTCGCGCTCGTGCTGCCGGCGCTCAGAGTTATCGTGAAGTTGCTGACCGCCGCGAAGTCCACAGCCGAAGCCGTATTGCTCCCCGAGACAGTCACCGTTACAGGTCCGCCGACGTCCGCCGAGAACGTCACAGAGTTGCTCTCAGAAGGTATTGACGCCGTTACCGTCACCGTCGGGGCCGAAGCCACGTCCTCCGCCACCGTGGTCACGCTCCCCGTATCGAGCGTTATGGCCGGGGAATCGTCGTCGTCCGTAGAGCTATCGTGTCGCTGTTCTGAACCGTGAGGGACGTCCCCGAGGGGAACTCCGCGCTCCCCGATACCGTCACCGTCTCGTCCGTTTCGTCCACATCGTCATCCGTGGGAGTCAGAACGAATGTTCCGGTCGCGCTCGTACTGCCCGCGCTCAGCGTTATCGTGAAGTTGCTGACCGCCGCGAAGTCCACGGCCGAAGCCGTTCGCCCGCGATAACGCTTTCCACGGGAAGTTTGACTATACGGGGAGCGTGACCACGGTGGCGGAGGACGTGGCTTCGGCTCCGACGGTAACGGTAACGGCGTCAATACCTTCGGGGAGCAATTCGGTGACGTTCTCGGCGGACGTCCCGGTAACGGTGACTGTCTGCGGGGAGCAATACGGCTTCGGCTGTGGACTTCGCGGCGGTCAGCAACTTCACGATAACTCTGAGCGCCGGCAGCACGAGCGCGACGGGAACATTCGTCCTTACCCCTACGGACGACGAGCATGACGAGACGGACGAGACGGTTACGGTATCGGGGAGCGCGGAGTTCCCCTCGGGGACGTCCCTCACGGTTAACAGCGACACGATAGCGCTGACGGACGACGACGGCTCCCCCGCGATAACGCTCGATACGGGGAGCGTGACCACGGTAGCGGAGGACGTGGCGTCCGCTCCGACGGTGACGGTGACTGCCTCGATACCTTCTGAGAGCAACTCTGTGACGTTCTCGGCGGACGTACCTGTAACGGTGACGGTTGCGGGGAGCAATACGGCTTCGGCCGTGGACTTCGCGGCGGTCAGCAACTTCACGATAACTCTGAGCGCCGGCAGCACGAGCGCCACGGGCACGTTCGTCCTGACTCCCACTGACGACGAGCATGACGAGACGGACGAGACGGTGACGGTGTCTGGGAGCGCGGAGTTCCCCTCGGGGACGTCCCTCACTGTGAACAGCGACACGATAGCTCTTACGGACGACGACGGCTCCCCGGCCATAACGCTCGATACGGGGAGCGTGACCACGGTGGCGGAGGACGTGGCTTCGGCTCCGACGGTAACGGTAACGGCGTCAATACCTTCGGGGAGCAATTCGGTGACGTTCTCGGCGGACGTCCCGGTAACGGTGACGGTTGCGGGGAGCAATACGGCTTCGGCTGTGGACTTCGCGGCGGTCAGCAACTTCACGATAACTCTGAGCGCCGGCAGCACGAGCGCGACGGGAACATTCGTCCTTACCCCTACGGACGACGAGCATGACGAGACGGACGAGACGGTTACGGTATCGGGGAGCGCGGAGTTTCCCTCGGGGACGTCCCTCACGGTTAACAGCGACACGATAGCGCTGACGGACGACGACGATTCCCCGGCCATAACGCTTTCCACGGGGAGCGTGACCACGGTGGCGGAGGACGTGGCGTCCGCTCCGACGGTGACGGTAACGGCGTCTATACCTTCGGGGAGCAATTCGGTGACGTTCTCGGCGGACGTACCTGTAACGGTGACGGTTGCGGGGAGCAATACGGCTTCGGCCGTGGACTTCGCGGCGGTCAGCAACTTCACGATAACTCTGAGCGCCGGCAGCACGAGCGCGACCGGAACATTCGTTCTGACTCCCACGGATGACGATGTGGACGAGACTGACGAGACGGTGACGGTGTCTGGGAGCGCGGAGTTCCCTTCGGGGACGTCCCTCACTGTGAACAGTGACACGATAACGCTTACCGACGACGACACCAGTCCCGGAATCGGCCTGACTTTAAGCAAGACTTCGATATCGGAGGGTGCGTCGGCTACGACGGTGACCGTGACGGCGGCTCTGACGAAGCCCGGGGGCAGTACGATCACTTTTCCGAATTCCAGGGAAGTGACGGTAACGGTTGGAGACGAAACCAACGATACGGCTGGTTCAGGAGATTACGGAGCGGTGAGCAAGTTCACCGTAACACTATCCGCGGGCAGCACGAGCGCGACCGGGACGTTTGTTTTTACTCCTACCGACGACAGCGTGGACGAGGCCGACGAGACAGCAACGGTAACAGGGACATTGGAGGACGCGTCAGCGTCCGCTCAGTCTGTCTTCGACTTGCCTCCGGGACTGATTCCTCCAGGGTTGACTCCGATCGGAGGAGGTCCTTTAGTGATAGCCAAAGCGACTCTGACGATTGTGGATAACGATGATACGCCGGATATTGACCTGAGTCTGAGCACTTCAAGCGTCGGGGAGGATGATTCCGCGACGACAATAACCGTGACGGCTGGTTTGACGAAACCAGGCAACAAAACGATTACTTTCCCTGACGCGAGGAAGATTACGGTGACGGTAGGGGCAAGCGGGGACAGCTCGACCGAGGGCGCCGACTACTCCACCGTGGCGGATTTCACGATAACGCTTTCTGCTGGGAGCACGAGCACGACGGGCACGTTCGTTCTGACTCCCACGGACGACAGCGTGGACGAGGCGGACGAAACCGTGACGGTATCGGGAAGCGCTACTGAACCACCATCGGGGGAGACCGTGGATGTTACCGGGAGTAGCATAACGCTCACGGACGACGACAGCGCTCCGACGATAACGCTTACCGCCAGCGAGACGAGCGTGGCGGAGGATGTGTCGTCGGCTCCCACGGTGACGGTAACGGCGTCGATACCTTCGGAGAGCAACTCGGTGACGTTCTCGGCGGACGTACCTGTAACGGTGACTGTGGCTGGGAGCAATACGGCTTCTGCGGTGGACTTCGCGGCGGTTAGCAACTTCACGATAACGCTTTCCGCGGGGAGCACGAGCGCTACGGGAACGTTCGTTCTGACTCCCACGGATGACGAGGTGGACGAGACTGACGAGACGGTGACAGTATCGGGCAGCGCGGAGTTCCCTTCGGGGACGTCCCTCACTGTGAACAGCGACACGATAGCGCTGACGGACGACGACGGCTCCCCCGCGATAACGCTTTCCACGGGAAGTTTGACCACGGTGGCGGAGGACGTTGCGTCCGCTCCCACGGTGACGGTAACGGCGTCAATACCTTCGGGCGGCAACGCGGTGACGTTCTCGGCGGACGTCCCGGTAACGGTGACTGTGGCTGGGAGCAATACGGCTTCGGCGGTGGACTTCGCGGCGGTGAGCAACTTCACGATAACTCTTTCCGCGGGGAGCACGAGCGCTACGGGAACGTTCGTCCTTACCCCTACGGACGACGAGCATGACGAGACGGACGAGACGGTTACGGTGTCGGGGAGCGCGGAGTTTCCCTCCGGGACGTCCCTCACTGTTAACAGCGACACGATAGCGCTGACGGACGACGACGGCTCCCCCGCGATAACGCTTTCCACGGGAAGTTTGACTACGGTGGCCGAGGATGTGGCATCGGCTCCCACGGTGACGGTAACGGCGTCAATACCTTCGGGGAACGACGCGGTGACGTTCTCGGCGGACGTACCGGTAACGGTGACTGTCGCGGGGAGCAATACGGCGTCGGCCGTGGACTTCGCGGCGGTGAGCAACTTCACGATAACTCTTTCCGCGGGGAGTACGAGCGCCACGGGCACGTTCGTCCTTACCCCTACGGACGACGAGCATGACGAGACTGACGAGACGGTGACGGTGTCTGGGAGCGCGGAGTTCCCCTCCGGGACGTCTCTCACTGTGAACAGCGACACGATAGCGCTGACGGACGACGACAGTTCGCCCGCGATAACGCTTTCCACGGGAAGTTTGACCACGGTGGCGGAGGACGTGGCGTCGGCTCCCACGGTGACGGTGACTGCCTCGATACCTTCGGGGAACGACGCGGTGACGTTCTCGGCGGACGTACCGGTAACGGTGACTGTCTCGGGGAGCAATACGGCATCGGCGGTGGACTTCGCGGCGGTTAGCAACTTCACGATAACTCTTTCCGCGGGGAGTACGAGCGCGACGGGCACGTTCGTTCTGACTCCCACGGATGACGAGGTGGACGAGACTGACGAGACGGTGACAGTATCGGGCAGCGCGGAGTTCCCCTCGGGGACGTCTCTCACTGTGAACAGCGACACGATAGCTCTTACGGACGACGACAGTTCGCCCGCGATAACGCTTTCCACGGGAAGTTTGACCACGGTGGCGGAGGACGTTGCGTCCGCTCCCACGGTGACGGTAACGGCGTCAATACCTTCGGGCGGCAACGCGGTGACGTTCTCGGCGGACGTCCCGGTAACGGTGACTGTGGCTGGGAGCAATACGGCTTCGGCGGTGGACTTCGCGGCGGTGAGCAACTTCACGATAACTCTTTCCGCGGGGAGCACGAGCGCTACGGGAACGTTCGTCCTTACCCCTACGGACGACGAGCATGACGAGACGGACGAGACGGTTACGGTGTCGGGGAGCGCGGAGTTTCCCTCCGGGACGTCCCTCACTGTGAACAGCGACACGATAGCGCTGACGGACGACGACGGCTCCCCCGCGATAACGCTTTCCACGGGAAGTTTGACTACGGTGGCCGAGGATGTGGCGTCGGCTCCCACGGTGACGGTAACGGCGTCAATACCTTCGGGCGGCAACGCGGTGACGTTCTCGGCGGACGTCCCGGTAACGGTGACTGTGGCTGGGAGCAATACGGCTTCGGCTGTGGACTTTGCGGCGGTGAGCAACTTCACGATTACTCTTTCCGCGGGGAGTACGAGCGCCACGGGCACGTTCGTCCTTACCCCTACGGACGACGAGCATGACGAGACTGACGAGACGGTGACGGTGTCTGGGAGCGCGGAGTTCCCCTCCGGGACGTCTCTCACTGTGAACAGCGACACGATAGCTCTTACGGACGACGACAGTTCGCCCGCGATAACGCTTTCCACGGGAAGTTTGACTACGGTGGCGGAGGACGTGGCGTCGGCTCCCACGGTGACGGTGACTGCCTCGATACCTTCGGGGAACGACGCGGTGACGTTCTCGGCGGACGTACCGGTAACGGTAACTGTCTCGGGGAGCAATACGGCGTCGGCCGTGGACTTCGCGGCGGTTAGCAACTTCACGATAACTCTGAGCGCCGGCAGCACGAGCGCGACCGGAACATTCGTTCTGACTCCCACGGATGACGATGTGGACGAGACTGACGAGACGGTGACGGTATCCGGGAGCGCGGAGTTCCCCTCGGGGACGTCTCTCACTGTGAACAGCGACACGATAGCGCTTACGGACGACGACAGTTCGCCCGCGATAACGCTTTCCACGGGAAGTTTGACTACGGTGGCGGAGGACGTGGCGTCTGCTCCCACGGTGACGGTAACGGCGTCAATACCTTCGGGCGGCAACGCGGTGACGTTCTCGGCGGACGTACCGGTAACGGTGACTGTGGCTGGGAGCAATACGGCATCGGCGGTGGACTTCGCGGCGGTTAACAACTTCACGATAACTTTGAGTGCGGGGAGCACGAGCGCGACCGGAACGTTCGTCCTGACTCCCACGGACGATGAGGAGGACGAGACGGACGAGACGGTGACCGTGTCGGGGAGCGGCACTTCCCCGTCCGGTACTTCCCTCGCTGTTAACAGCGACACGATAGCGCTGACGGACGACGACGATTCCCCGACCATAACGCTTTCCACGGGAAGTTTGACGACGGTGGCGGAGGATGTGTCGACTGCGCCCACGGTGACGGTAACGGCATCGATACCTTCGGGGGACAACGCGGTCACCTTTGCAGGGGACGTTTCCATAACCGTGTCGGTTGCGGGGAGCGGCACGGCATCGGCGGTGGACTTCGCGGCGGTGAGCGACTTCACTATAACGCTCAGTGCCGGGAGCACGAGCGCGACCGGCACGTTCGTTCTGACTCCCACGGACGATGAGGAGGACGAGACGGACGAGACGGTGACCGTGTCGGGGAGCGCGGAGTTCCCTTCGGGGACGTCCCTCACGGTGAACAGCGACACGATAACGCTTACGGACGACGACGGTTCTCCCTCCGTGACGCTTACGGCGAGCGAGACGAGCGTGGCCGAGGACGTGTCGTCCGCTCCCACGGTGACGGTAACGGCGTCTATACCTTCTGAGAGCAACTCGGTGACGTTCTCGGCGGACGTTCCTATAACGGTGACTGTGGCTGGGAGCAATACGGCTTCTGCGGTGGACTTCGCGGCGGTTAGCAACTTCACGATAACGCTTTCCGCGGGGAGCACGAGCGCGACTGGAACGTTCGTTCTGACTCCCACGGATGACGATGTGGACGAGACGGACGAGACGGTGACCGTGTCGGGCAGCGGCACTTCCCCGTCCGGCACTTCCCTCGCTGTTAACAGCGACACGATAGCGCTTACGGACGACGACGATTCTCCCTCCGTGACCCTTGCGGCGAGCGAGACCAGCGTGGCGGAGGACGTGTCGTCCGCCCCCACGGTGACGGTGACGGCGTCGATACCTTCGGGCGGCAACGCGGTAACGTTCTCGGCGGACGTTCCGATAACGGTGACTGTCGCGGGGAGCGGCACGGCATCGGCTGTGGACTTCGCGGCGGTGAGCGACTTCACTATAACTTTGAGCGCGGGGAGCACGAGCGCGACTGGAACGTTCGTTCTGACTCCCACGGATGACGATGTGGACGAGACGGACGAGACGGTGACCGTGTCGGGCAGCGGCACTTCCCCGTCCGGCACTTCCCTCGCCGTGAACAGCGACACGATAGCGCTTACGGACGACGACGGTTCCCCTACCATAACGCTCGATACGGGGAGCGTGACCACGGTGGCGGAGGACGTGTCGTCCGCCCCCACGGTGACGGTGACGGCGTCGATACCTTCGGGCGGCAACGCGGTAACGTTCTCGGCGGACGTTCCGATAACGGTAACTGTGGCCGGCAGCGGCACGGCATCGGCTGTGGACTTCGCGGCGGTGAGCGACTTCACTATAACTTTGAGCGCGGGGAGTACGAGCGCGACGGGCACGTTCGTTCTGACTCCCACGGATGACGAGGAGGACGAGACTGACGAGACGGTGACCGTATCGGGGAGCGGCACTTCCCCGTCCGGCACTTCCCTCGCCGTGAACAGCGACACGATAACTCTTACGGACGACGACGGTTCTCCCTCCGTGACGCTTACCGCGAGCGAGACGAGCGTGGCGGAGGACGTGTCGTCCGCACCCACGGTGACGGTGACGGCGTCGATACCTTCGGGCGGCAACGCGGTAACGTTCTCCGCGGACGTTCCGATAACGGTAACTGTGGCCGGCAGCGGCACGGCCTCGGCTGTGGACTTCGCGGCGGTGAGCAACTTCACTATAACTTTAAGCGCGGGGAGCACGAGCGCGACGGGCACGTTCGTTCTGACTCCCACGGATGACGAGGAGGACGAGACTGACGAGACGGTGACCGTATCGGGCAGCGGCACTTCCCCGTCCGGCACTTCCCTCACGGTTAACAGCGACACGATAGCGCTTACGGACGACGACAGTTCGCCCGCGATAACGCTTTCCACGGGAAGTTTGACGACGGTGGCGGAGGACGTGGCATCGGCTCCCACGGTGACGGTAACGGCGTCGATACCTTCGGGCGGCAACGCGGTAACGTTCTCCGCGGACGTTTCGATAACGGTGACTGTCGCGGGGAGCGGCACGGCCTCGGCTGTGGACTTCGCGGCGGTGAGCGACTTCACTATAACTTTAAGCGCGGGGAGCACGAGCGCGACGGGCACGTTCGTTCTGACTCCCACGGATGACGATGTGGACGAGACAGACGAGACGGTGACCGTGTCGGGCAGCGGCACTTCCCCGTCCGGCACTTCCCTCGTTGTGAACAGCGACACGATAGCGCTTACTGACGACGACGATTCTCCCTCCGTGACCCTTACCGCGAGCGAGACGAGCGTGGCGGAGGACGTGGCGTCGGCTCCCACGGTGACTGTGACAGTCTCGATACCTTCGGGCGGCAACGCGGTGACGTTCTCGGCGGACGTACCGATAACGGTAACTGTGGCCGGCAGCGGCACGGCCTCGGCTGTGGACTTCGCGGCGGTGAGCGACTTCACGATCACTTTGAGCGCGGGTAGTACGAGCGCCACTGGCACGTTCGTTCTGACTCCCACGGACGACGACGTGGACGAGACTGACGAGACGGTGACGGTATCGGGGAGCGCGGAGTTTCCTTCGGGGACGTCTCTCACGGTTAACAGCGACACGATAACGCTTACCGACGACGACGGTTCTCCCTCCGTGACGCTTACGGCGAGCGAGACGAGCGTGGCGGAGGATGTGGCTTCGGCGCCCACGGTGACGGTGACGGCGGCGATACCCTCGGAGAGCAATTCGGTGACGTTCTCGGCGGACGTCCCGATAACCGTGACAGTGGGGGCGGACACCGATACCGCGACGGAGGGGACCGACTACTCCACCGTGGCGGACTTCACGATCACTTTGAGCGCGGGCAGTACGAGCGCCACTGGCACGTTCGTTCTGACTCCCACGGACGACGACGTGGACGAGACTGACGAGACGGTGACGGTATCGGGGAGCGCGGAGTTCCCCTCGGGGACGTCCCTCACGGTTAACAGCGACACGATAGCGCTTACCGACGACGACGGTTCTCCCTCCGTGACGCTTACGGCGAGCGAGACGAGCGTGGCGGAGGATGTGGCTTCGGCTCCCACGGTGACGGTGACGGCGGCGATACCCTCGGGCAACGATGCGGTGACGTTCTCAGCGGACGTTCCGATAACCGTGACAGTGGGGGCGGACACCGATACCGCGACGGAGGGGACCGACTACTCCACCGTGGCGGACTTCACGATCACTTTGAGCGCGGGCAGTACGAGCGCCACTGGCACGTTCGTTCTGACTCCTACGGATGACGATGTGGACGAGACTGACGAGACGGTGACGGTATCCGGGAGCGCGGAGTTCCCCTCGGGGACGTCCCTCACGGTTAACAGCGACACGATAGCGCTTACCGACGACGACGACGCACCAGGGGCGATAGGTCTTACGCTGAGTTCCAGCGCGGTGGCGGAGTCGGCTTCGGCCACGACTGTAACGGTGACTGCGGCGCTTGGGAAGAACAGCAAGCTGTTTGCGGCGGACAAGGCGATAACGGTGGCAGTGGGGGCGGACACCGATACCGCGACGGAGGGGACCGACTACTCTGCCGTGGCGGACTTCACGATAACCCTGAGTGCGGGGAGTTCAAGCGCTACGGGGACGTTCAGCGTGACTCCAACGCAGGATAATCTTGATGAGGGGAGTGAAGAGAGCGTGAGCGTTACTGGGAGTACTAGCGACAGTCACGACGTTACGGGCACGGCTTTCAAGATAACGGACGACGACAACGCGGCGATAGGTCTCGCGCTTAGTGAGAGTTCGGTGGCGGAGTCGGCTTCGGCCACGACTGTAACGGTGACTGCGGCGCTCGGAGGCAGCAAGCTGTTCGCGGCGGACAAGGTGATAACTATAGCCGTGGGGGACAGTTCCGACAGCGCGACGGAGGGAACCGATTACTCTGCCGTGGCGGACTTCACGATAACGCTTTCGGCTAGGAGTTCGAGCGTGGAGGGGACATTCGTTCTGACTCCGGAAAATGACAGCGAGTACGAACCTGACGAGACCATCAGCGTAACGGGTACCGTTCCCGGTGTTGCGAATATAAGAGCGACCATCACGCTCGTCAGCGACGATCTTTCTGAGGAGGCGCAAAGACAGCAGCAAAGATCTGTCGCGATTTCGGATGTCCAGACGAGCGAGGGCTCGCGGCGGGCTGAATTCACAGTGAGTCTCAGCGCGGAGAGCGCGAGTACCGTGACTGTGAACTACGCGACCTCTGACGGCACGGCGACGGACGGCACGGACTACACGGGCCGGAGCGGAAGCCTGACGTTTGCTCCCGGGGATACGGGGAAGACGATTTCCTTTGCCGTTGTGGACGACAGCCTGGACGAAGAGGACGAGACCTTCACGGTCACGCTCAGCGACCCGGTCAACGCAACCCTGGAAGTCGCTGTTGCCACGGCCCTGATAGTCGATGACGATGAAGCGCCGGGTCTCTCGATGGCCGACGTTACCGTGGCGGAGGATGCCGGAGCGGCCGAACTCACGGCGTCGCTGAGCGGGCCGAGCGGGAAAACGGTGTCCGTCGACTACGCGACCTCTGACGGCACGGCGGTTGCGGGAAGCGACTACGAAGCGATTTCGGGAAGCCTGACCTTTGCGCCCGGCGAGACGGAGAAGACGATTTCCGTACGGGTGATGGACGATATGGAGGTTGAATCCGAGGAAAGTTTCACCGTGAGGCTTGGCGGGGAGTCCAATGTTTCGCTTACAGACGCGTCCGCGCTGGTCACTATCGAGGATGACGACAAGGAGAAATTCGCCGAACGCCTCAAGGAGGTGAACGAGTCGGTTCTGCCGGAGATTTCGCGCGCCATGGCCACGAGCACCGTCAGTGCGGTGGTGAGCCGCGTGGGGCACTCCGTTTCCAGAAACGTGCGGAATGTTTTCGGGTTCCCGGTGAGCGCTCCGCGCCGGAACATAGCTTTTGCCCGGGACCGCGGGTTCTACCATGATGAATTCGGAGTTGACGAACACCTGTACGAGGACCCGCGTTCGTGGCGGGAGACCCTGGGCGAGTCGTTCATGTTTTCTCTCGCCGGAGGCATTGATCGGGAGGTACTCAGAAAAACGCCGGCCCCCGCACCTGTGGAGCCTCGGATTGCCGCGCCCGTGGAGCCCCCGTCGGGTCCCGGGCGCCTGGGAGTATGGGTGGCGGGGGATTACATGCAGGTTTCCGGCCCGGAGCGCAGGCAGATTGACTGGGACGGCAGGATGCTGTCCGGGCACCTGGGCGCTGACGTGAGGCTGTGGGACAAAGTGCTTGTGGGAGCGATGGTCTCCCGGTCGGAGGGGGCGTTTGATTATACGGATACTGGGGGCGGAAGCCACAATGTCGGCGGCAGGTACACGAGCCGGATTAACAGCGTTCATCCGTACCTGGGGTGGTCGTCTTCCCGGGAGGGAACCGGGACTTGGATCACCGCGGGCTACGGTTCCGGGGAGATAGAGATTGACGACGAGAACATAGGCCGCAAGTCCTCAAGCGACGCGAAGCTCTGGACGGTAGCAGCGGGAGGAACCCTGCGGCTGCTTACCCGGGGGTCCTCCGCGCTTGCTCTTAAGGCAGAGGCGTGGCTTTCCAATCTTAAGGTAGAGGATAACGAAGACCTTATCCGCGGCGTCGAGGTGCGCACCAACCGCGTCAAGGTGGCCCTCAGCGGTTCCCGCTCGCTGTCCCTGGGTTCCGGGACGCTTACGCCTTCCGTCGAACTCGGGCTTCGCCGCGACGGCGGGGACGGGTACAACAGTCTCGACTCCGAGGTCGGGGGCGGATTGACATACGTGTCCGCCGCCAGGGGGATTACGGTGGAGGCGAACGGTCGGAGTCTCCTGTTCGGCCGGGATGGTCGGGGGGAGTGGGGAGTGGGGGGCCTGATACGGTATGATCACGGTGCCGACAGGCGGGGGCTCATGTTCAGCGCGCTTCCTTCCTACGGGGATGCGGCAAGCGGAGTGAAGATGCTCTGGGATGACCGGAGGACGGGTCCGGGCGCAGGGGGTTCGCGGGGTTCCCTGCGGCTTGAGACGGAAGTCGGCTACGGAATACCCACTCTGGGCGGCAGCGGTCTTCTCACTCCCTACGGGATCTTCATTCCGTGGGACGAGGGGGAGGGGGACAGCTACGGGGTCGGGAGCCGCCTTGAGGTCGGACAGAAGTTCGAAGTCAGTCTGGAGGGTCGGCGGGAAGGCAGGGGGGACGGCGTTTTCGAGCACGGACTTATGCTTCGGAGCAGCATGAGATGGTAGTCTCAACGCCTTGCGGCTTCCGCGCGGAAAAACTATGACATGGGGGGCCATGCGGCGCCAATGCAGATGATTCCCGGGACGCAGTCCGGGAAACCGCTGCGGTCGGCGCGCCCGGCCGCGAACCGGTTTTTACCTGTCTTTTTCCTTAAGCTTCTGGCGGGCGATTCTGGCGTTGTTGAGGGCGTCCTTCATTTCGGGGTCGATTGCCAGCGCGCGTTCGTAGCTTCTGAGCGCTTCCTCGATTCTTCCCATGGAGTGCAGGGATGCCCCCAGGTTTGAGTGGGCGGATGCGTTTGCGGGCTCTATCTCCGCGAGTTTCCCGAACAGCTCCGCCGCCTCCCCGAAGCGTTTCTGGGAGAAGCGCACCTCCCCGAGGCGCCTCAGGGACTCGGGTGAGTTCGGATTGTCCCGCAGCGCTTTTTCCCACTGCCTGGCCAGGGTTTCGTAGTGCTCGCTCATCTTCGCGCCTCCGCCTCCGCCGGATTTCTCCTGGGACTGAAGCATGATCAGGCGCAGGTGGGAGGTGTTCGAGAAATCGGTTCTCAGGGAGAATGCCCGCTCGAGGCTCCGCGCCGCTTCCCTGTAGCGTTTCATCTCGAAAAGGAGGTTGCCCATGCCCGCGTGGGCTACAGCGTAGTCGGGATCGTTGCCGAGGGCCCTGCGGTAAAGCTCGAGGGATTCCCGGTATTTTTTCCGCTGCCGGAGGACATCCGCCAGGTTCACGAGGGATTTTCCGTAATCCGGGTTGATTTCGAGGGATTTGCGGTAGTATTTCTCCACTTCTTTTTTGGGGCCTCCTAGCTTCGAGAGGGAAAGGCCCGCGTTGTAGAACAGCTCGTGAGAGCCCTGGTTCCGCTCTATGGCGGTCCGGGCGGCGGAGAGGGCTTCCTCGTAGCGCTTCTCCTTCAGCAGGGCCGAGACGAGGTTGGAGTTGATGCCCCGCGCCTGGGGGTTAAGGGACAGTATGTGGCTGTAGAAAGTGAGGTTGTCGCGGTAGATGCCGGACTGCTTCCATGTCGCCGTCCCGAGAGCTATAAGCAGGGCGGCGGCAATTCCGGGAACCGCTTTTCGCGCCGCGCCGGGGAGTCTGCCCCAGCCGCGCGCCGCGGCGCCCGCGAGAACCGCAATCACTCCCGCGCAGGCCAGGTACTGGTAGCGGTCGGCGACGAACGAGAACTGCATGTAGCCGTAGTCGAAGAATCCAAGAGCCGGGGACAGCGTGACTCCGAAAAAGAGGATGCCCGCGAGCGGCCCGCGGCCCGTCCCGCGGCGCAGGAACCAGAGCGAAAGAGGCAGCGCGGCGGCCGCGGCCGGGTACGCCCAGGCCCGGGGGTCTGAAACGCTTATTTCCCAGAGCGGATAGACCACCGCCAGCCCCGCCGGCCAGAGCAGCTTGCCCGCGTAGAACCACAGGGCCCGGCCGGCTATGAGCACTCTCTCTGTGAAGGAATAGTCGAGGGAGAGGGGTTCTCTTGACTGGTAAAACGACATGTCGGCGGCCGCGAGGACGAGGGCGACGCAGAAAAGCGGCGCGAGCCTCAGCAGGTCGCCCCGGGCCACCCGGCCCTGTTCCCACCAGTGGAAGACGAGCAGCGCGGCCGGAAGGGTGACCACCACCGACTTGCAGAGCGCGCCGGCGACGAAAAGCGCGGCCACGGCCAGGTAGCGGCGCAGACCCGGTCTTTCGGCGAAGCGGAACCACGCTAGGGCCGCCCAGAGATAGAACAGCCCCGAAAGCAGGTCCTTGCGGGCGATGATCCACGCGACGGATTCGGCGTGCACGGGATGCACGGCGAACACCGCGGCGGCGAGCCAAGCCCCGGGGACGGCCAGGCGGACGAGCAGGCGCCAGAGCAGCACGGCGTTCGCGAAGTGAAGCAGGATGTTCACGACATGGTACCCGGCCGGGGCGAATCCCCAGATCCTGTGCTCGATCCAGAACGTGGTATAGAGAATCGGCCAGTAGTGGGCCTCGCCCAGGGTGCCTTCCTGGAGGTTGGGGTTCGAGGGGTCAAACCATATCTGCCAGAGTCCCGAAAGGTCCGAGGCGGACTTTATCATCGTCTTTACCAGGATGTCATCCCAGATGAAACCGGCCCGCACGGCGGGAAAGTAGACAACGGCGGTAAGCAGTCCGAGCGCCAGGAGGGGCGCCCAGCCGCGTCTTCGGCTTTGGGCGTCGGGCGGGGCGGGCGGCCGCGCGGCGGGCCGGTCCTGCTCCCCCGCGGATTCGGTTTCCCGCGTTGGGGAAACCGGTTCCGCCGCCTTGGCGCGCCCCTTTTTTCTTTTTTTTCTCCTGCCGACAGCCATCGCCTAAACGATATCCGCCGGGGAAGCAAATTGAAAGGTCAGACCGCCGCGCCGAGACGCTTTCCGGTACGGCATTCGGCGTATCTCGTGAGAACCCTTATGTTGTTTTTTACCTTTTCCGGGTTCGCGTCCATGATTTCCGGATGTCTCATTATGTCCATGTGGAAGGGGTAGACGTTTCTTTTCCCGCGTGTTTTCTCGGGATCTGCGAGTTTCCCGTTCTCTACGTCAAACCCCGCGATGTCTTTTTCCCTGTCAAAGCGCAGGTCGGGCCTGTAGCCGCAGAGAGTAAGCGCGCGGAGGAGGAAGACGAGAAAAACGGAGTGCGGTTCCCGTTTTCCCGAGAGAAACCCCAGGGTGTCCGCCGCGAGGTCGAACAGTTCGCCCGCGGGTTCCTGTTCGGGGACGAGGAAATCGAGCAGCTCGAGAACCCGGGTCGCCGCGACGAAAGAGTCAACCGATTCCGTTATTTCCCTGTAGCTTTCCTTTAGCGCGACGTCCCCTATGAGGTTGAATCTTCCTTTGTTAAGGGTTACTTCGATCGCAAGGCGGTTAAAGAAATCGAGGCGCCCCCCGAAGCGCTTCTGGCTTTTCTTCGCGTTTTTGGCGAGCGCCCTGAATTTTCCGAGTTCCCTCGAAAAAAGGGTCAGCAGGAGATCGGCTTCCCCGTAACTTGATTTTTTCAAGATCAGCGCTTCATGCGTTTCCATGGCATAGAAATGGAGGCGTGTGTCCTGGAGCGGTGCTTGATGGCTGCCCCCTGTACCGTCAATCACTGCTGTTCCCGGTACCGCTCAAACAGTTATGATCTTCTCATAATACCCCCTTTCCTCCAAATTGAAACTGCTTGCCGGGCGGATAAAAGCCGCGTTCCCGCACCTGTATTGCCGATATAATGACCGTGGAGCTTGACGGGCATGAAAAGGGAGAATATGACATCTTTATGCTATTATAATTTCCTTTATGGAGTTGGAAATATTGAGAAAATACGATCCTCTGAAGCGCGATACCTGTTGGGTCGGCGGGGCGATTCCCGCACTTTGATGTCCTCCGGGCAGCGGGAACTGAAAAACATACTGACGAATGCCGCGCGTCCGCAACGAAGGGAACTGATTGCCGAAGCCGACCGGGTCCGCGCCATGAGCGTCGGTCCTCTTGAGGACAGCGTGTCGATTCTGCGGTGGGACCGTGGCAGCCGATGAATCTGGTGATTGACGCAGGCGTTGCGCGCAAGCGGTTTTTGAGGAGAACCTGTTTGCTGTGTTTGTCGAGAACATCCAGTAAAATTCCTTACCCGATATGACATTTTTAAAGAACCTCTCGGGATTTCTCAGGATAGAGCACACGTTCTTCTCCCTTCCGGTTATCTTCGCGGGAGCTTTTCTGGCCGCCGGCGGGATTTTCAGTGTGCGGCTTTTCGTGCTGATCGTGCTTGCGGGCACGGGGGCGAGGACCGTCGCGCTTGCCCTTAACAGGATTTTTGACCGGGAAATAGACCGGGAGAACCCGAGAACCGCCCGGAGAGAGCTTCCCTCGGGCAGGATGAGCATGGGCGAGGCCGCGGCCGTGGCGGCGGCGGGGGCACTGCTTTACTTTGTCTCCGCCTATCTTATATGTCCGCTCGTTTTCCTTCTCTCCCCGCTTCCGCTTGCGGCGTTTGCCGTCTATCCGCTCATGAAGAGGTTCACTAGCCTCTGTCATTTCGGCGTGGGACTCTCCCTCGCGCTCGGCCCGCTCGGGGGATGGCTTGCCGTGAGGTGCTCTCTTGAGGAAATGATTCCGGCGGTCGCGCTCTCGGTTTTCACTTTCCTCTGGATTTCGGGCTTCGACATAATATACGCCACGGCCGACGAGGAGTTTGACCGCCGCCGCGGAATCTGCTCCCTTGTCGCCCGTTTCGGCAGGCGGAGAGCGCTGCTTGTCTCAAGGATCTCTCACATGCTTTCGTTTGCCTGCCTGGTGTTTCTCTATATTCTCTCGTTCCGGACAATATCCGCGCTCTTGCCGCTTCTGCTCTGCGGCTACCTGCTCTACCTTGAGCACGGAAGCTTCGGGCGGGTTGACTCCGCTTTTTTCAGGACCAACATCCTGATAGGGTTCGCGGTTTTGTTTTTCACCCTCGCGGGTATATACTTACCCTGATCATGAGAACGATAGTCGGAATTACGGGGGCTTCCGGAGTAGCTTACGGGGTCGATTTCCTAAGAAGGTGCCCCGACGAGAAATACCTGGTGGCGAGCAAGTGGGGAAAGAGGGTCCTTCACGAGGAGCTCGGACTCAAGGTTGAGGAAATGCGTCCCTGGGTAACCGATATCTACAGCGATTCGGACCTCGCGTCCCCGTTCTCTTCTGGAAGCAACCATTTCGACTCCATGGTCATAGTGCCCTGCTCGGTTTCCACCCTGGCGAAAATCGCAAACGGCATAGCCGATACCCTGATAACGAGAATAGCCGCCGTGGCGCTCAAGGAAAAAAGAAGGCTCGTGATAGCCCTGCGCGAGACGCCGCTTGGCACTATCGCCCTTGAGAATGCTCTGAAACTCTCACGCGAGGGAGTGGTGATCGCCCCCATCTCTCCTACTGACTACATGGGGGCCGAATCGGTCTCGGACGTGGTGAGCGGCTACGTGGACAAGCTTCTGGGCCTTGTCGGCGTCGACACCGGCAGGGGATGGAAAAGGGAAGAGCTGGAGTAGTCTTTTCCCATGTCCCGAAAAGGTTTTTCCAATCTGCAGAGCTTCATAAGCCATCTTGAAGACACGGGCGACCTGAGGAGAATAAAAGCCGAGGTCTCTCCCGATCTCGAGATAACGGAGATAGCGTCGCGGACCATAAAGGAAGGCGGCCCCGCGCTTCTGTTCGAAAACGTCGAGGGATCGGATTTTCCGCTTGTGATAAATCTCTTCGGCACGGAGCGGAGGGTGGAGCTTGCCCTCGGCAGAAAACCCGCCTCGGTCGGCGAGGAGCTGGTCGAGATATTCCGCAAGGTGAATCCTCCGACGATAGGGGGGATTTTCTCCGTGCTTCCGAAAGCTGCCGGCCTTCTTTCCATGAGAACCAGGACGGTGGGGCGCGGCGACGTTCAGCAGGTCGAGACCGAGCCCGACCTCTCGAGGCTTCCCGTGATGAAATGCTGGCCCCGCGACGGGGGGAAGTTCGTCACGTTCGGCCTTGTGCTAACGAGGGACCCCGCCACGGGGTCGAGAAACCTCGGGATCTACAGGCTCCAGGTGTTTGACCGGAGGACCACCGGGATGCACTGGCACGCGCACAAGGGAGGAGCCGCGCACTACCACGAGGCGAAAAAGCTGGGAAGGGATCTCGAGGCTGCGGTGGTCCTCGGGGGAGACCCCAGGATGATCTTCTCCGCGGTCGCTCCGCTTCCCGACGGCATGGACGAGCTTGCGTTCGCGAGCTACCTTCGCGGAAGCCCGATGCCGATGGTAAGGGGAAAGAGCATCTCGCTTCACGTCCCGGCCGAGGCGGAGTTCATACTGGAAGGCTCAGTTCCGAGGGACGTGCTGAGACAGGAGGGGCCCTTCGGGGATCATTTCGGCCACTACTCGATGGAGGCCGATTTCCCGGTTTTCAACCTGAGCGAAATAACCCGCAGGAAAAATCCCGTGTACCCTTCCATCGTGGTCGGCAAGCCCCCGAAGGAGGATGTCTACCTCGGGATCGCCGCCGGCGAGATGTTCTCCCCGCTCATAAGGATAATACAGCCAGAGGTGAAGGACATGTGGGCGTACCCCGAGGCGGGATTTCACAACCTTCTGGCCGTTTCCGTCGACGAGCGCTATCCCAAGGGCGGGATAAAGGCGATGCTGGCTCTCTGGGGGACCGGGCAGCTGCTTCTCACGAAGTGCATGGTATGCGTTTCAAGCGAAGTCGACCCGAGGGATTTCTCGGCGGTGCTTCACGAGATCGGGGAGAACTTTGATCCCAGGGAGGATTTCCTCATGATACAGTGGGCTCCGCTTGACACCCTCGACTTCACGAGCAACAAGTTCAACGTGGGGAGCAAGATGGGAATAAACGCCGTGAGGAAGAACTCCCCCGAGAGGAAAACCTACGCGAGGGATGTTCCCGACCCCAGGGAGAAACACCCGGAGATAACGGGATTCCGGCTTCTTCCGGGAGGTTTCTGCGTCGTCCGCATAGACGAGTCCCGGACCGCTCCCAAGGAGATGATACGCAGGCTGTTCGATACCCCGGGTCTTGAGGGGGTGCGCATAATCGCCCTCGTAAGCCAGGATATAGACTTAGATGATGACACGGAGCTTATCTGGGGTATCTTTACGAGGTTCGATCCCTACCTGGATGTTCTGTTCGAACATACGGAACTCCGGGGTTCGGCGGTCGTTTACGAAGGCAGGATGGGAATTGACGCCACCGTGAAGCAGTGGTATCCCCCGGTAATAGAGATGTCAGAGGATATGAAGGACAAGGTCGAGACGAGATGGAGCGAATACTGGAACTGACCGAGAGCTTCTGCACCGACCCGAACCTGCTCCCCATAATGGAGAAGGTCGCCGGGGGCCAGAGGCTTTCCTTTGAAGACGGGCTTTCGATACTTGATTCCCCCGATCTTAACACGGTCGGCATGATGGCGGACTACGTAAAGAGGAAGAAATCCGGAGAGAAGGTCTACTTTGTCGTTAACCGCCACATAAACCCTTCGAACATCTGCGCCATATCGTGCCGGTTCTGCGCTTTCGGGACCACGAAGAAGTCCCCGAATGCATACGAGCTCTCGGACGAGCAGATGCTTTCCATGCTGAGCGAGGAGATGAGGGAGGTCCACATAGTCGGGGGCCTTCACCCCGACTGGGAGTTCGATCATTACCTTGACATAGTGAAGATGATAAAGCGCCGCTTCCCGGGCATTCACGTAAAGGCTTTCACCGCGGTCGAGATCGACTGGTTCTCCGAGATAAGCGGTCTTTCGCTTGAGGACGTGCTCCTCACGCTTCGGGACGCGGGCGTCGACGCCCTCACGGGCGGGGGAGCGGAGATACTTCACGAAGAGGTGAGAAGGAAGATCTGCGCCCCGAAGACGGTCGCGACGAGGTGGGAGGAAATCCACCGCCTGGCTCACACTCTCGGCATCCCGACGAACGCCACGATACTCTACGGCCATCTTGAAAAACCCTTCCACGTCGTTGATCACATGGAGAGGCTGAGGAGAATAGAGGACGAGTCCCCCGGGTTCTTCGCGTTCATCCCCGTTCTTTTCCAGCCTGAGAACACGGGCCTTAAGGACATAAAGCCCTTTCCCGCCTCGTACGACATGAAGGTTCACGCGCTTGCGAGGCTCTACCTCGACAATTTCCCTCACATAAAGTCCTACTGGATCACACTTGGGGAAAAGACGGCCCAGGTGGCCCTGCATTACGGCGCGAGCGACGCGGACGGAACGATAATGAGGGAGAAGATCATCCACGACGCGGGGGCCCCCTCGGAAGTGGGTCACAGCAGGGATTTCATGATAAAGATGATCCGGGATTCGGGGTACGTTCCCGTCGAGAGGGACGCGCTCTATAACGAAATAAGGGTGTACAACTGATTATGGATGTCGGTGAATCAGTTGTCCGAGCGTGCGAGGTCGTATTTTACCTGTGCTGTACCGAATATCGCTGACCGCAGGGAAGTTGCGCGTATCCATGCGGGGCGGCGGTTGAATTCGGCAAGAGAATCAGACATGGCAGTCGGGACTTGGAGTTAAGGATGATGATTAAGCCGATCAGAGTGGAACCGAGAGACGGGTGGCATATCTGGCTTTGTTACTCGGACGGTGCGGCCGGGGAAGTGGACCTGTCTCATCTGGCTGGATGCGGCGTATTCAAGGCATGGAAAGACCGCGGATTCTTTGAGGCTGTACGCGTGACCTCATACGGAGCGATAGTCTGGGGAGAGGATATTGAGCTCTGTCCGGATGCTCTCTATATGGAACTGACCGGTAAATCCGTTGCGGAAGCAATGCCGAACGCGAGTGTTTTACTTTCAGATGCCTGAACTCTGCCGGCACTCTCACAGCCCTGCAGATTGATCAATACATGACATACAACTTCAGATCTTGGATTTTTCTTCTGTTTGCGTGCGTACTCTTTTCCGTGTACAACGAAAGTGCAGGGGAGGTTAAAGACATGGAAAGCGGGAAAAACAGCGGTTACATGGAAGCGACTTTCGCCGGGGGGTGCTTCTGGTGCATGCAGCCTCCTTTTGACAGTCTTACCGGGGTCGTCGAAACGGTGGTGGGCTACTCGGGGGGAAAGGAGAAAAACCCTACCTACGAGCAGGTCTGGCAGGGAAAAACGGGCCACGCGGAAGCGATAAAGGTTGTTTACGATCCCGCGAAGACAGACTACGAAACGCTTCTTGAGACCTTCTGGATAAACATTGATCCGACCCAGGTGGACGGGCAGTTCGCCGACAGGGGAAGGCACTACAGAACCGCCATCTTCTACCATGACGATTCGCAGAAGGAGAAGGCCCTTATCTCGAAAAAGAGACTCGAGGAGTCGGGAAAATTCAAAAAGCCGATAGTCACCTCGGTAGAAAAGTTCGTTTCCTTCTACAGGGCGGAGGAGTACCACCAGAAGTACTACGAGAAAAACCCGATTCACTACGGCAATTACAAGATAGGTTCGGGGAGGGCGGGCTTTATCGAAAGAACCTGGGGGAAGCAGGGTCTTCAGTGAACCGGCAGACCCGGGGGATGTCCCCGAGTAAGCGGCCGTCACGCTGAAAAGATTTTATCCGGAACCGATGACCGTTTACTTTCTCGACTCCCGAATAAGATTTCCCGACCCGTCCGAGGCGGAGCCGGAAGGGCTTCTGGCGGTCGGAGGGGATCTTTCTCCCGAGAGGCTTCTTCTTGCCTACGAAAACGGCATTTTCCCCTGGTATTCCGAGGGAGACCCCATTTTATGGTTTTCTCCCGACCCGAGAATGGTCTTTCTTCCCGGGGACTTCAGGTTCTCAAAAACCCTCTTAAAGACGGTGTCTTCGGGAAAATTTTCGGTAAGGGCCGATACGGACTTCGCCGCGGTCGTCGAGAACTGCGCGCGGGTCCAGAGGAAGGGGCAGAGCGGTACGTGGATAACCGGGGAGATGAAGGCAGCCTACGGGAAGCTGCATGAACTGGGTTACGCCCATTCTTTTGAGACCTACCGGGAGGGAGAGCTTGTCGGCGGCCTTTACGGAGTGTCTCTCGGCGGCGCGTTTTTCGGAGAATCGATGTTTCACCTCGAAACCGACGCTTCCAAGGTGGCCCTTTTCCACCTGGCGCGGAAATGCTGGGAGTCCGGTTTTGATTTCATAGATTCACAGATTCCGACGGACCATATGAGGACTCTCGGAGGAAGAGAAATCGGCAGAAAGGAGTTTCTGCTTGCGCTTGAATCCTCTCTTGGGAAAAAGACCCTGCGCGGCAGGTGGGAGATCTGAATTCCCACTATTTGGAATTATATACTGGGAATGGCGCAACTGCACGGAGTCCATATTCTCTTCTTTCTTTTGATTTTTCCAATGGATGAGAGTAGATTATATGACATCTCTTCTGTCATGCCTAGAGTGAGCAGTTGCAGTGCCTAGTTGTTGGCAGCTTTAGCCTTTTTATTTGCTCCCGAATTACATTCTCATAAAAAACATTGAAAAAAACAAAAATGAGAGTTATGATGACAATCATAGTTCAGGCAAGGATTTTGGGAGGGTCTGAACAAGATTTTTTGGTTTCTGAATATCCCCCCCGTCGCGTGTTTCCTTTTAGTGAGGAAGGGCCCGGCGGGGTTATTTTTTACCCGATGAGGAAGTTCGTATGATTGAACCTTCCGACAAGCGGGTCTCTTTTTTTATTGACGGTCAAAATCTTTTCCATGGCGTCAAAGAGGCTTTTGGCTACCGATACCCCAATTACGACGTAAAGAAGTTATCCCGTTGCGTGTGTCAGAAACAGGGATGGGGGGAACCCGTCTCCATTCATTTCTACACCGGAGTGCCTAAAAAGAACAAGTCTCCTCAATGGAACGGCTTCTGGCGACGCAAACTGGATGAGATGAAAAACCACGGCGTGTCGGTATTCTCCCGCTTCCTTGTCTACTCAGGTTCCTCACAGCAGGAGTTCATCGGTCGGGAAAAGGGTATTGACGTACGACTTGCTCTTGACGTCATCAGGGAGATTTCCGAAGATATCTGCAACATCGCAGTTATCTTCAGTCAGGATCAGGATTTCTCCGAAGTTGCAAAAGACGTAAAGTCCATTGCAAAAAGGGAAGAACGATGGATAAAGATCGCAAGCGCTTTTCCTTTCAATCCGGAATCCTACGACACTCGGGGCATTAATGACACCGACTGGATAAAGATAGATAAAAAGACGTACGACGAATGTATAGACCCGAAAGACTACAGACCGGTGATCAAGTAGCTTCATTCCATGATAATATAGAGTTGAATACCATCAAGGCACCCTGGATTAGGCCCGGTTCACGGTTCTCCCGCATCCGGTTTCCCGCAAGGCTATGTTTTCGTTAAATCCTCGCACTTTGTTCCGCAGACTAAGGTATCATTGCCGAGCCATTTCCTCACGACTTTCAAACGGTCGTTATGTCGATGCCAAACACCTCATACGGTCTTGATACCGGGCTTCTGAAGCATCACGTTTCCGAATCACAATAGCAAAAACCATCGCAGAATCACATAGAGATTTACGATTCTTCATGTAAATTAATACCTCCATATAGGATTCGGGTTTTCCGTGATTTTTGTCTGATCTAGTACTGGTGCTCAGAGGCACTCTTTGGCGCGGGAGTGTTTACGCTGCTCTCGGTCAGGCAACCCGTGAAATTAATTATGATTCAGACTTTTAGAAAAGTACTGAAGGATTGTGGTATCAGCACAGTCCCTGCGAACCGTGAAATTGATGCGAGGTTATCCTGCGGGTAATCGAGCATATAATTTCCAGTGGTTAAAATCCTGCCTCATGCCGAAACTACTTGTTTTTCAGCACGTACCTCACGAGATACTGGGAACGCTTGACCCGATGCTAAAAGGCGCCGGTTTCAGGATACGTTACGTGAACTTCGGCCGTTCGAACTACAAGATCCCCAGACTCCGCAACTACGACGGTCTTGTCGTTCTGGGGGGCCCGATGAACGTGGACGAGACCGACGAGTATCCTTACCTAGTGCCGGAGACCGAGTCCATAAGGGAGTTTATCGACATGGACGCTCCGGTGCTCGGCATATGTCTCGGTTCGCAGCTGATTGCCAAGGCCCTCGGAGCCCGGGTTCGAAAAAACCCGGAGAAGGAGATCGGCTGGTATGACGTTTCCACTACCGAGGAGGGGAGGAAGGATCGTCTCGTAGGCGCATTCGGCGCGACCGAAAAAGTCTTTCAGTGGCACGGGGATACTTTTGACATTCCGCCGGGTGCCGTGCACCTGGTTGCCTCCGCCGCGTGTGCGAACCAGGCGTTTCGGTACGGGGACAAGGTGTACGGGTTCCAGTTCCACCTTGAGGTAGACGCGCCCATGATAGAGCGCTGGCTCGTCACTCCGGTGAACAAAAAGGAAATTGAAGACCTCGGCGGCAGGATAAGTCCCGGTGTTATAAGGTCCGAGACGCCGAAACACATAGATGCCCTTTCCGATCTCAGCAGCCGGACTTTCCGGGGTTTTATCGATCTGCTCGGGGGCGCCTCGGAGAAAAAGGCGCATATGCCTTCCGTCTGATACTCCCTGTCGGCGGCCTGTCGCTATTGCGGCACGTATCTGAAACAATCGCTTTACATTCAGGCCGGAGTTCAGTCTCTTTCGGATGACTTCCCTGAAAGGTTGTCATTATCCAGGTCCGCAATGCCGGTAAGAGTGACGGTCGGTCGGTCGGGGAACTCGGCCACCAGGTTCAGTTTCCCTCCCATTGCCGTTACGTAGTCGCTTAGCGTGGATATCAGGAGGTCGCTCCGCTTCTCTATCCGGGATACGTTTTCTTGCTTGATTCCGATTTTTCCGCAACGCGCACCTGGGTTCATTTGCGAGCCTTGCGCAAATCACGAAGGGACATCTCTTCGGCAATAAGCTTTTTTGCCCGGTCCTCTACTTTCTTGCGACGCGTCGCGGGGAGTCTTCTAATCTTCTCCTCCAGGGTCGACATTACGATACACATCCTTATAACTGTTTCAGCCGGTCAAGATGAGCGTCAAGCCCTTTATCCGCTTCCCTGATCAGCTGCCCATAAAAATGTTTTTCACCGAGACATGAGTATGCTTTAAACCGCATATGCTGCCAAGAGCATTTAAGAGGACTTCTTCTCCGCATCCGTTTAAGCCAGAAAATTTCAGGTTATGCTGACCGTCCGGCATCTTCCTTGCTGGTCGCTGTTGAAAAAAAACCGGGCGTGTGTATAATCCGTGCGTCTTTCAGTTACTGAGAATCTTCTTTTAATCCACTCGACGAGGTAAATAATGAGCAACTGGGAATGTAAAAATCACGGCCATCCGGACATAAAGCCTTCTTCTTCCAGAAGAGCCATATTCATCGGCAGGTATCAGCCGTACCACGCCGGGCACATAAGCCTTGTCAGGCAGAAGCTCGACAAGGGAGTTCCGTGCCTGATAATGGTAAGGGACATTCCTCCCGACCCGAAAAACCCCTTCACCACGGAACAGACTGTCGGAATGATAAGAAAATATCACGAGAGCAAGGGCGATGACGTGGTCGTGATGGTAATTCCGGACATTGAGTCGGTGAACTGGGGCAGGGGAGTCGGTTACGAGATGAACGAGTTTTTTCCGCCTGAGAACATAGGGTTCATATCGGCTACCAAAATACGCGAGTCGATAGCAAGCGGCAATGAGGAGTGGAGGGAACTCGTGGACGAGTCCATTCAGGATGACGTCGTAAGTTACCTGAGCGGCGGCTGATCGCAGTTCCTGAAGTTAAAAAGACGGCGTCGCGGACGGCTCCGCGCAAAGACTGCGCGGACATATCCGGGGGTGGAGCGAGGAAACCGCATGTCGCAAAAAGCGCACCAGGGCGAGGTTGCCGGAACGCGCTGGGTTCCCGGTCAGTACCTGAAATTCTCCCGGCAGCGCCTGCGACCGGCCCTTGAGCTGCTGGACCGTATACCCCTTGAGGCGCCCGATGTGGTCTATGATCTGGGTTGCGGTTCGGGCCACGTGACCCGTCTTCTGGCGAAGCGCTGGTCTTCATCCAGGGTCTGCGGCATTGATAACTCGCCGCAGATGCTGGCCGAGGCGGCCGCGGAGCCTTCGACCGTGCGCTGGGCGGATGCCGATATCCGAAGCTGGGTGCCCCAGGAAAACCCCGACCTTATCTATTCCAATGCGTCTTTGCACTGGGTTGACGGCCACTCCGAGCTGTTTGCGCGCTTGGTGAGCTACCTTAAGCCGGGAGGTTGCCTCGCGGTCCAGATGCCGCTTAGCTGGGATCTTCCGTCTCACCGCCTGATGAGGGATACGCTGGCAAATCGCGGTCCCGGCGGGAGGCCTGCCGGCGACGCCTCGCTTCTTGCCGCCTTGTCAAACAGGTGGGTCGAGGATTCAGGGTTCTACTACGATATACTTTCTCCCTGTACGCGGCGCCTTGATATCTGGGAGACGCGGTATCTCCATGTGCTGGAGGGCGAAGATCCTGTTTTTGAATGGGTTATGGGCAGCGGCCTGCGCCCGATCCTGAATGGTCTGTCCGATACTGAACGAAACCGGTTTTTAAAGGCATACAAGTGCCGGCTTCGGGATGCTTATCCCGGGGGTTCGGGGAATCGTACGCTTTATCCCTTCCCCCGTTTGTTCATCGTTGCACTGGTCTGAAGGCGGGGCGGGCTTGAATCTTCTACAGTTAATACCAAATCAAAAACATCTCATGCGATAAAACATTACGAGTCTTGCAATAAAACATTACAATATTATAATAATATCATAATGATTAAACCTAAGGAACTGGGAAAAAGGATAAGGCGGTTGAGAGAAGACAGGAAACTTTCTCAGGCGGAATTAGCAAAAGTTACTGGCACGAGCAGGGAAGTTGTATCAAACATGGAAACCGGCGCGAGGATGCCGAAATTAGGTGAAATAAGCAAGCTGGCCAGTTTTTTTCACTGCTCCATTGATGATTTGATAAGCGACGAGGAAAGTGTGGAAATCATTATTGAAAAAAGCAGGAAGGCTAAGCCAGAAAAAGAGACTTTGAGAATAAATGTGCCTCAGAAGAATTTAAGTAAATTCAAGGAAGTATTTTTATACATTCTGAATGAAGTGGGAGCAAAACCGAACGTGGGCGAGTCCGTTCTGCAAAAGATGCTCTACTTCATTGACTTTGATTACTATGAAGAACACGAAGAGCAGCTAATCGGGGCAACTTACATAAAAAGTAAATACGGCCCGGCACCAATTGAGTTTAAAAAAGTTGTCGATGAAATGATTGACGATGAAGATTTAGACAAGGTTAAGTCCAGACATTATCATGAGCAGACCAAGTATCTGCCCTTACGCAAAGCGGACCTTTCAGATCTGAACGCGAATGAACTGAACACAATTAATAAGGTTCTTGAAAAATTATCCGATATGAACGCAAGACAGATTGCGGAATATTCGCACAACGACATACCCTGGCTTGCTACGAGCGATAAGGAAAAAATCAATTACGAAGCTGTTTTTTACAGAACTTCCCCCTATTCAGTGAGACAGTACATTGAAGAAGATCAGTATTGAACGGTTGCCGTGTTTTGAAAAGGACTTTAAAAAGCTGCTGAAAAAATTCAGAACACTTGAAGAAGACTTGGAAACTTTCATTAAGTACCAGTTAAAGCCATTTCATCTTTTGGATCAGGACAATCTGGGTATAAGACAGATCAGCAATTTAGGGATTGTGGAACCCGAAATATATAAAGTCAGAAAGTTCGCATCTAAATCTCTAAAAGGAAAAGGAGTTCAGTCAGGAATCAGAGTTGTTTATGCTTATTTTGAAGATAAAAACAGAATTGAACTTATAGAAATCTACTATAAAGGCAGCAAAGAGCTGGAGGATAAAAGTCGTATTAAGGAACTTTATCTATAGTTTGAAAGATACCTTGACCATAAGGGAAAATGGTGAAACCATCTTTGCAGCTTGATCAAACCGTCACTCGGCTGCGGCAAAAACGGAGGGATTCCGAAACCTTTTTACTGTGGTCCGGTTTCCGCGGTCTCTTCCTTGGCGGACTTTTTCTGGTACTTGCGGCGGAATTTCTCGACCCTGCCTTCTTTCTTATAATGTTTTTCCTTTCCGGTGTAGAAAGGGTGAGAGTCGCTTGAGATCTCCACGCTTATGAGCGGATACTCGTTTCCGTCTTCCCATTTTGTAGTCTCCTCGGATGTTCTGGTCGATCGCGTAAGGAACATATGCCCCGTGAACGAATCCTTGAAAACCACGTAGTTATAATCTGGATGAATGTCTTTTTTCATTTTATCTGTCCGGCATCCTTCGCGGGAAACGAAATTCTATACTACTATAAAATTTTGTAAAGTGCGTCGCCCGGTCATTTGGAGAATCCTGCCCGCCCGGAAACAATCATCCGCGAGTTCAGGGGCTGGGCGGGACGCGCGTTCACGGGGAAGGCCCGCTTGAATTTCTGAATCTGCGCCTTGGAGAGAGAGACCGGTTCGTGAAGCACGTACCAGTTCACCCCTTCCGTACATGGAGGGGTTGTGAGCGACCCCATGAAGCGGTAGTAGCGCAGGTCGCCGGGCAGAAGCTCGGACGCGCTCACCCTGACGTCTTCGTAAGTGACCGCCCGAGTTTTCCGCAAGGGAAGGTGCCTCCAGATTTTTTCAGCTGCCGCGCCGCTCCCTTCTTCAACCATCACGCCGACGACCCCCAGTTGTCCGCTCTCCGTTTTATGCACCAGGTGGATTTCCATGGGATAGTATCTGCCGCTTACGGCATTTTCGCTGGGTGTGTGGAAATGAAGCTGCAGAAGATGATACACGACGCCGTCAACTTTGAGAGTGTTTCCCTCGGGAAAATTCACCTGCACCGTGTGGCCGTTATTGAGAATCTCAAGGGGAGAATGCCTGTAGTCAAACTCAAGTTCGGGCAGGTCCGCCGAAAAAGTGGGCAGGATGTCGACGGGAGACTGGAATTTCCCCTGGGAGCACAAGCTGAATTCGGGCTTGAGTTTCCCCCAGTTCCCCGGAGCGCCTTTCCCCTCGTAGCCCCAGAGCGCTTCGTGGGTCTCCCCGGCGCTTGCGGGGGAACCCGGGACGACCGCGGCCAGCGCGAAAGCGCAGACGACCAGTATCCCGAGAGGACATCTGCCGAAGATCCGGCGGGGGAGCTTGTCCCGCGCGGAAGATGTGAAATTACGAGGTTCAGGATGCATGGTTTCATTAAACCCTAGCGACTTTGCGCGGCTTGGTCAATCAGGGGGAGCTTCAGCGCGGGAAATGAATGGTTCATGAACTCTCTCTCGTCCCCGGTTGTATGGGATATCCCGGGTCACCTGGCAGGCAGTCGGCCGAAATCGGGCATGGCGTCGCTCCCGGAACAAGATCCGGCCTCCGCCAAGCCTCGGGACATATCGGGGCAGCCGGAAATTTTACGGCGGACATGAGGAATTTCCGGTCGAAAAGGATACGGCTTCTGGTTTCCTTCCGGAACTGATGGAGAGACCCCGTCTGGTTCAAGACGCCGCGGTGCCGGTTTTTCCCTGTTGCCGAGACCGGCTCAGTATCTCGGCGGCTTTTTTTGCGAAATAGGTGATTACGATGTCCGCCCCGGCTCTCTTTACGCTGAGCAGGCTCTCGAGGATGATCTTTTCCTCGTCAAGCCACCCCGACCCGCAGGCCGCCTTTATCATGAGGTACTCTCCGCTTACCTGGTAAGCCGCCACGGGAAGATCGGTGTTTTCCTGAAACAGGGATACGAGATCAAGGTAGTATCCCGCGGGCTTCACCATCACCATGTCAGCGCCTTCCTCTTCGTCTAGGATAAGCTCCCTCAGGGCTTCTTTCGAGTTGGCGGGGTCCATCTGGTAGGTCATCTTGTCCCCGCCCCTGGGCGCTGAGTCAAGCGCTCCGCGAAACGGTCCGTAAAAAGAAGAGGCGTACTTTGCCGTGTACGACATTATCGAAACGTTCGTATGGCCCTCCTCGTCGAGAATCTCCCTTATCGCCCCGACCCTCCCGTCCATCATGTCGCTCGGGGCGACTACGTCGACTCCCGCGGCGGCGTGGCAGAGAGCCTGCTTGCAGAGCACCTCGACCGTTAAGTCGTTGAGTATTTCCCCGGACGGAGACACCACGCCGTCGTGCCCGTCGCTTGAGTATGGATCAAGCGCGATATCCGTTATGACGGCGACTTCCGGAACCTCTTTTTTAATGGCGGCTACGGCCCTTGGCACAAGACCCCTCGGGTTATAGCACTCCTCGGCGAAGGGAGATTTGAGTCCGTCTTCGATTGCCGGGAAAATCATTACCGCCCCGACGCCCAGATTGCGGGACTGCCTCACTTCCTCCACAAGACCCTGGATGCCCCACCTCTTGCATCCGGGCATCGATTCTATTTCTTCATCGCCGTTTTTGTCGTGGATAAAAAGCGGGTACACGAGGTCTCCCGCCAGAAGCGTAGTTTCCCGCACCAGGTTTCTTACGGAAGGGGACTTGCGGTTTCTTCTCGGCCTTGCGGACAGGTCAAGAGACGGTATGTCTCTCTCCGGCGTTTTTATCTTAGGTTTTCTTCCGGTGCTCATGGCTTCTGCGGTCCTGATTCTACAGACCTGGGAGGAAAGGCGTCTATACCCGGCGCGAAACCCCCGGAAAATAATAAAAGGCCCGGGGGAATAGTCAACAAAGGATGAATATTCCCGGCACTTTTAATTGCGCCACCCTGCGTCTATAATGATCTGCAAGAAATACCGGGGAGAAATCCATGAACAGCGACAAGACCCAAGATGCTTCCGCTTCCTACACCATGGGATACAGCGACGATTTTCAGAAACTGCTCAAGCGCCGCAACGCGGAGACCAGTGCCGCGCATCTGCTCCCGCAGCTTGAGCCGGGCATGCGCGTTCTTGATTTCGGGTGCGGCCCGGGAACGATTTCGGTGGGGCTGGCAAAGGCGGTTGAGCCCGGAGAGCTTTTCGGCGTCGATATGGAGGCCTCGCAGATCGGGATCGCGCGGGCCGCGGCGGAGGCCGGCGGACACCGAAACGCGGCGTTTCTGACCGCCGACGTGACGGACCTGCCTTTTGAGGATGACTCGTTTGACGTCGCGCACTGCCACGCTGTGCTCATGCACGCCCCGGACACGATGAATGTTCTGGCGGAAGCGCGCCGGGTTCTTAAGCCCGGCGGCATCATCTCAAGCCGGGAGATGTTTGTTGACTCCTCGTTTCTTGAGCCTGCGATGAAAGACGCATGGGAAACGTTCGCGAAGCTTGTCGAGGCTAACGGGGGCCACCCTCAGGCCGGCAGGGAACTCAAGCGGCTGTTTATCGAGGCCGGTTTCTCGGATATAAGCGCGAGCGTTTCGTTTGAACCCTTCTGCACGGACGAGGACATTGATTTTCTTCACGATTTCATTCTTGGCTGGTTTCTCTCTCCGGCTACCGTTGAAGCGGCCGTGAAATACGGGATCGCTGCCCGGGAGCAGTTCGATGGCTGGCGCCGGACGCTTGATCGGTGGAAAGACACCCCCGGAGCGCTGGCGGCCTTTGCCTGGGGGGAGGCGACGGGGCGCAAATAGGATTGTTTTCTGGATCTTGCCCAAGACCTGACCCCACATCTTTCTTCAGAGCTTTCCATAATAGCCCGCTTTCTCGGGAATCTGCCGTATAAAAAAATGCGATTCCAGAGTCGCGCGTACTTGTCAACAAAGCAATCAGTCTTATCTTTAAGTAAGAGAAAGCGGTTTTTCCAGGTGGAATTTGCCGCCTACTTAACGGAGGTTTCAGATGACCAAGGAGAAAACTGAAAAGCACGAGTTTCAGGCCGAAGTGCGGAGGCTGATGGATATCGTGATCAATTCCCTGTATACCGACAAGGAGATATTCATCAGGGAACTGGTTTCAAACGCTTCTGACGCGCTTGAGAAACTGAGGTACGTCCAGCTTACCGACAAAGAGATATACGACGAGGCTCTCCCGCTTGAGATCGAGATATCCACCTCGGGCGAGGACAACACGATCACCTTCACCGACTACGGCGTCGGAATGAGCAGAAAGGAACTCGTCGAGAACCTGGGGACGATAGCCCGCTCGGGCTCAAGGAGCTTTCTTGAGGCGATGGAGAAAAGCGGGACCGAAGGGGGAGACCTGATCGGGCAGTTCGGAGTGGGCTTCTACAGTTCCTTTATGGTCGCCGACTCGGTTGAGGTAGTCACCCGCGGCTACAGGAAGAACTCGGAGCATCTTGTCTGGCGAAGCAGCGGGGACGGGGTGTTCGAGATAACAAAGGGAAAGGGGCACAGAAGGGGCACAAAGATCGTCGTGTCTCTCAGGGAGGATGCGAAGGAGTACTCCGACCCGGACGTGATAAGGGACATACTGAGAAAATACTCCGCGTTTGTTCCCTTCCCGCTTAAACTGAACGGCGAGCAGATAAATACCACCGAAGCCGTCTGGCTCCGAAACAGAAGCGAGATTACGGATCAGGAGTACGGCGGCTTCTACAGGTTTCAGACAAACTCCTTTGACGAACCCAGATACAGGCTTCATTTCTCATCGGAGGCCCCTATTGACATGAACGTGCTTCTGTTCGTGCCGGAGGACAACATGGAGCGCCTGGGATTCGGGAGAATGGACCCGGGAGTGAGTCTTTACTCGAGAAGGGTTCTTATAGACGCCTCCCCCAAGAATCTTCTTCCCGAGTGGGCGAGGTTTCTTAAGGGCGTGGTGGACAGCGCCGACATTCCTCTCAACATATCGAGAGAGACCATGCAGGACAGCTCCCTTGTGAGGAAGCTTAATTCCGCCATTACGAAAAGGTTCATAAAGTTCCTTGAGCAAGGCTCCGCCGACGACCCGAAGAGTTACGGCGACTTCTACGGCAAGTTCGGTTTTTTCATAAAGGAGGGAGTGGCTTCTGACTTTGATCACAGAGAGCAGCTTCGGGGGCTGCTGCGCTTTGAATCCTCGCGCAAGGGGGAGGGGGAGCTGGTTTCCTTCGAGGATTATCTCTCGGGGATGCGCGAAGGCCAGGAGGAGATCTATTACCTGTTCGGCTCCGCAAGAGACACGCTTGAGAACGGGCCCCACATGGAGTTTTTCCGCTCGGAGGATATCGAGGTTCTTTTCATATACGAACCGATTGACGAATTCGTGATGTCTACTCTCGGAGAGCACAAGGAGAAAAAGATTGTCTCCGCCGACAGCGTCGACGTAGGAGTTGCGGGCAAGGATGCGGAGAGTTCTTCCGGGGATCCTTCCGAGGAGGAAAAATCGCTTTGCGGATGGATGAAGGAAGTGCTTGGCGAGAGGGTCGGGGACGTGCGCATGAGCCGGAGGCTTGTCGAGAGTCCCGCGGCCGCGTTTAACTCCGATTCCGCCATGACCCAGGGGATGAAAAGGATCATGAGGAACATAAGCGCGGGCGCCGACATGCGTTCCGTCGTCCGCCTTGAGATAAACGGCAGGCACGCGCTTATAAAGAACCTCGCTTCCATGAGGGAAAAAGACGGGGAACTTGCCGCGATCATAGCTGAGCAGCTTTTTGATAACGCGCTTCTGGCCGCCGGGTACATGGAGAATCCCGGAAGCATGGTCGGAAGGATAAACGGGCTGCTTGAGCGGCTGAGTTCAGGATGATGCCCGCGGATGAACTACCTTGCCCACATGCGGCTTGCCGGCAATGACCCGGAATGCCTGATAGGAAATTTCCTGGGCGATTTCGTGAAGGGCAGGCTGCCCAAGGACCGCTACGCCCCGGGCGTAAGGCGCGGGATGGTGATGCACCGCAGGATTGACGCCTGGACGGATTCTCATGAAATAACGAGGGAGTGCGTCAGGCTTATAAGTCCCGGGCGCAGGCGCTGGGGCAGGGTTATTCTCGATATCTTCTACGACCACCTGCTTGCCGTTAACTGGGAGATGTATTCTGAAGAGAGTCTCGGGGACTTCCTTGAAAGGGCTTATGATATAATCCTCGGGGCGGCGGATATCTTCCCCGAGAGCGCGGCGGCAAGGATAAACGCCATTATCGAGGACGGCTGGATAGATAAGTACCGGAGCGTTTCGGGGCTCGGCGTCGTATTCGAGGGGATGTCAAGAAGGGTAAGGAGAAAAAATCCTCTTTCCGGCTCCGAGCGGGAGCTTGTCGCGCACTACGACGAGATCAACGGGCATTTCAACCGGTTTTTCCCGGAAATTCTCGAATACGCGAAATATCTTGAGAAAACGGACGAGATTCAGAGGGGAAATGCCTGAGCTTGATGCGAACACTTGGCATACCGGCTTGCAGGATCGGCCAGGCACGTACGGCACCTCGCTTTTTCGCCGGATCCCGCGTCCGTCGAAAGTTGTTCGGGAACTCAGATGCCCAGACCGAACCCGGTAGCGAAGGTGTAACCGACGTAGACTCCCCATTCGCTGATTTCAAAATCATAATCAACCTTCGCCGTCGAGGAGGTCAGTCCGTCTCCCGAGCTGGAGTCGAATTCATACCTGGAGTAGGTAACCCTCAGATCAAGACGGTTTTGTTCGCTTCCGAATTCTACTCCGGCTCCCACAAGCCATGGCCACGCGCGAAGTTCCTTGCGGTCCACGCCCGCAATCCGCTCGGTAGTGCCATCGGGAAGAACGACCATGCCGTCATAAGCGCCGTCAAACGTGAAGTCCGCCCACTTGACGCCTCCGATCAGGTAAATCGAACCGCCGCTCCCCAGAATGTCTTCCCGGGGCGATAACCCCAGCTTCGCGTTAAATCCCGCACTGTAGTTCTTTTCCAGATCCCAATCTCCGGGAAACACGTCGGGAGCGTCCGGCGAAGAAGTGTTATCAACTCCTTTAAGTCGTCCGTCTACTTTTTTGTTCAGGTTAAAAGCGAAGTCAAGTTCGCCTGAAAAATAGGTTTGGCCGGGGAGGTTCCACCGATGTCCCAGGATGGCCTTTATGGAGCCGATTTCGCCTTTGCCTTTATCGCTTTCGTAGGTCGACATGGGTTCCATGTCGGGAAAGTTGTGAATTACCGTTTTCTTGTAATCCACGTCGGCGTATTCTCCTCCGAGCGCCGCCCCAACGTAAAAACCTCCCATGCCCTCGGCATTTGCGGTCTGGGGCTGCGACGCGAAGCAGAAGGCTGCCAGGATTAAAGCCGCGGCAAGCCGGTGCAAACGGGTTGTCGACTGATTAAAACACCGTGGCGCGGCATGCACGGATGACCGGAAAGTTTCCTTTACCATTTCGTTCTTAACCTCCTTGCTTGTTTCGCCGTTGTCGTTACTCTTCAATTTTGATGGTATTATTTTATCTCAAATAACCTCTGGAGTTCCACAGGTTTCCAGCAGAGATCTTTCATGAGGTTCTCTGGAAAAAGGGAACTCGGTTCAAGAAGCAAAGAGCCTGAGGAACCTGAAAATTTTACATGGAACTCACGCTCTTGGTTCGGATTGTCAACTAACTAAACGCCCGAAAGCTATTTATAAACCAAGGTAAAGAATGATCGATCTGTACACGGCGGCCACGCCGAACGGCAAGAAGGTTTCAATAATGCTTGAAGAGTTGGGAGCCCCCTACAAGGTTCACGCTCTTAACCTCTCTGAGTTTGAACACAAGGAGCCGTGGTTTCTCGAGATAAACCCGAACGGGAAAATACCCGCCATAGTCGACAATGACGACGGCACGGCGGTTTTTGAGTCAGGAGCCATACTGATATACCTTGCCGACAAGTTCGGAAGCTTTCTTCCGCCGTTTGGGGACAGGCGCAGAACAACGTGTGTCCAGTGGCTCATGTTCCAGATGTCGGCGGTAGGGCCCATGCAGGGACAGCTGAACGTCTTTTTGAAATACGCCCCTGAAAAAATCCCCTACGCCATAAGGAGGTACACCGAGGAAACGAAGAGAATTTACTCGGTGCTCGACGAAAGGCTATCAAGGGTGGAGTATATTGCCGGGGAGTATTCGATTGCCGACATAGCCACGTGGCCCTGGATAAACGCCTACGACTGGGTCAGAATGGACCTTGAAGATTTTCCGAATCTCAGCAGGTGGCGCGCCGCGGTGGGCGAAAGACCCGCCGTGATAAAAGGAAAGGGGATTCCTCCTAGCCCGGAGGAAGAGGAAACGGAAGAAGAGAAGATAAAGAGAATCCGGAAGCTGCTTTCCTAGTTTCCCTGTGTCCGGGACGAAGCGGGCGGGAAAATCCTCTACCCGCCTTTTCGTCAAAAAAACAAAAGGCTTTTTATAGCGTTTGGGTTCGTTCCTGATGTCCGAGGATAAGAAAAAAGACCGGATCGTGCTGGTGACGGGGGCAAGCGGCTACGTCGGCGGGCGGCTGGTTCCGGCTTTGGAGGAAAAGGGAGAACGGGTGCGCTGCCTTGCCCGCAATCCCGGGTATCTCGCCGGTCGTTTCTCTCCCGATACCCGGATTGTCGCCGGCGACGTGCTTGACCCCGGTTCTCTCGAGATCGCGCTTGAAGGCGTGGACACGGCTTACTACATGGTCCATTCCATGGGCTCCGGGGGCAGCTTCGAGGAGCAGGACCGTACCGGGGCGCGTAACTTCGCCCGGGTCGCCCGTCGACGCGGGGTGCGTCGAATCATTTATCTGGGAGGCCTGTTCGGGGACGGCGAACTTTCCTCTCACCTGGCGAGCCGCAGGGAAGTGGGGGCCATTCTGGCCTCCGAAGGTCCGCTGACACTGGAATTTCGCGCCTCGATCATAATCGGCTCGGGGTCGCTTTCCTTCGAGCTGCTGCGAAGCCTGGTCGACAGGCTGCCGGTTATGGTCACCCCGAGCTGGGTGAGAACCCTGACCCAGCCCATCTCCATTGAAGACGTAATAGCCTATCTTGTTCACGGCCTGGACCTGGAACTGCAAGGCAGCGCGGTTTTCGAAATCGCCGGACCCGACCAGGTCACCTACGGCGAGCTGATGCGTGAATACGCCCGCCAGATCGGCGTGCGGCGTCTCATGATCCCGGTGCCCGTCCTGAGTCCCAATCTCTCGAGTCTCTGGCTTGGGCTTGTGACTCCCCTTTATGCCCGGGTGGGCAGGAAACTCGTTGACGGTCTGCGCAACGAGACCATAGTCCGCGATAAAGCGGCCCTGAAGCGTTTCCCGGTGCGTCCCCTGGGAGTGCGCCAGGCGATAGAGCGGGCTCTTAAACGGGAAAACATGGAGATTGCCCGGACACGCTGGAGCGATGCCGTGTCTTCGGGCGGCAATCGCCCGTCCTGGGGAGGAAAGCGTTTCGGTTCGAGGCTTATCGACCGCCAGCAGGCCGTCGTCGACGCGGAACCCGCCCGGGCCTTTGCGCCCATACGGCGCATCGGCGGGGACCGGGGCTGGTATTTTGCCACCTGGATATGGTATCTGCGCGGCTTGGCTGATCTGCTGGCGGGCGGAGTGGGCATGCGGAGGGGCAGGCGGCACCCGACCGACCTGCGCCCGGGCGACCCTCTGGACTTCTGGCGCGTTGAGGCGTACGAGGAGAATCGCCTGCTGAGCCTGAGAGCGGAGATGAAATTGCCCGGTCAGGCGTGGCTTCAGTTCGAAGTCGAACCCGCTGAGAAGGGCAGCCGGATAACGCAGACGGCCGTTTTTCAGCCCCTCGGCCTGGGCGGCCTGCTTTACTGGTACGGTCTTTACCCCGTCCACTGGATTATTTTCAGGCGGATGCTCGGGGAAATTGCGAGGCGCGCGGCTTCCTAGGATTCACTGATGCCCTGTACGCGTAGAACCGCGATCGGCGATCAAACGTGTTCTTAAGCGGGCTTCCCGCTTCCGGGATTGGCGGAATTCGCTCCGGCGCGGGATTCATGCCCGGAGCGCTGAAGAAAAGGCCGGAGGCGGTTTCGGGAACCGCTCTCCGGCCTTAGCGGAATATCATGTCCGTTTCCCTGATGCGCGCCTTCTGAGCGAGGTCGCCAGAAACAGCGCCGACACGATCAGCAGCAGGTTGGCCGCGGCGCTTCGGGACGCGTCTGCGGACCCGGCGACCGCGCATCCGCCGCCGTCATCCTCATAGTCCCCCGGATAAATACCGGACCCTATGATGAAAACCACACTTTGGCCTGGGATTGGGATCTCGAATCCTTCAACATAGCTCCTCTTGGGCGTTGTGCCGGGGCTTTTTCCGTCTTCCCTGACTTCATCGCCGTCTATAAGCGGGTGGTCCCATTTATAGTCAACAAAACCTCCTACCCCTGTCCCCGAGGCAGTCTTGATGATCTCGCCCCCGACATTGATCCCGTCTTCATCCACGACTTTAAGGTTCGTGTCCTCAAGAAGCGGATCGTTGCCGTTAAATATCACGGTCGTAGTTGAAGTCATGACGAACATGTATATGGCGCCGGATTTCCAGGGCTCTTCTCTCATGCAGTGGCGATAGTTGGGCAGTTTGCTAAAGTCGAATTTAATATGCGGAGCCAAGGATGAGAATACGTATCTGAGACCCTCTTTCACGAACTTCTGCAGGGTTTCGTCGTCCATGACCTGCCCGGCGGTGACGGAAGGCGTGAAGTCGGGGCACGGTGCATACGCTATCGATGCGTCGTCCTCGTCGGCGTGATCAAAACCGAAGATAAGCAGCCTTTGCGTAGACGCTCCCAGAACATTATCTTCGTACCGGTATGCGCAGCTTACCCTGGGTTCACCGTTATAAACATAGTCGACGCATACGGTCATGTTGAGCTCCGTGTCCTCCGCTTTCGTGAGAAGTTCCTGCACTACGGACTTGCCGTTGTCGTCCTTAACGCCACTCAGGTTCCCGCCGTTTTTGCCTATCACCGGGTAGTTCGCGTGGAAAAAAGCGTAGCCTTCCATGTCAGTCACTATGACGTACAAGGAACCGGACTTCCAATGTCCCCCATCCTTGTAGTCCTTGTAGAACTCAAGCGTGGAGGCGACACCCTGATCAACGCTAATGGAACCGTCGGCATGCGGTTTTCTCACGTGCTCCAGCAGATCTCTTATGGCTGTTTCGTCGTTAGCAGCAGTCACATCTTTAACCGTTGTTCCGGAGTCGCCGTGAAAACCGTGCGCCAGGCAGGGGCTCGCACCGGAAAAGACCAGGATTGCCCCGCATCCCAGCATAACGCAGAAAAGAACCAGTTTTTTCATGATTTTCCTCCTGATATCTGTCCAGGTGCTGCGGCGGGGCGATAAACTGATCCTGAAATACGCGCGATCTAATCCCCCGTCCCCCGTCCAGGCTTGATTTCTGATAGAATACAGTCGCAGTCACTTAACGTTCCTATCAAATCATACCGGATTCAGAATTGCAAGATGTATTTCCCCTCGGAACCGGTGTTCACGTCCCTTCGGACTATACAGGCAGTCAGTTAGTTACGTCGGCAGGCGTCCGGTTCCGGCTTTGGATGAAAAGGGGGAAGGGGTGTGCCGTCCTGCCCGCGACCCCGGATGTCCCGCCGGTCGTTTCTCTTCCGATCCCCGGATTATCGTCGGCGATGTGCCGGCCCCCGGTTCCCCGGAGGCCGCGCCTGACCATTTCCCCGTATGCCGGATTTGACCATATCCCGCCTGGAATATATAATTTCCGAAGCCAATGCATTTGTGGTGCCTGACGCTGTATAAGCGGAGATAGCAGCAAATGAATCCAAACCCGAACATGCGCAAGGACGAAGACTTGCTTTACCCGTTTCCGGAAGGCTGGTATTTCGTCGCCAGCCGCAGGACTATTGAAAAACAGGGACTCCTGAAGAAAACCTGGCTTGGAGAAGAGATTGTTGTCTGGTGCGACGACGAAGGGAACATTTGCGTCGCCGAGGCGGTCTGTCCGCATCTCGGAGCCGATCTCGGGCCCGAGTCAGGGGGACAGGTGCGCAACGGCTGCCTCGTATGCCCTTTTCACGGTTTCGAGTTTGACGTAAGCGGTCAGTGCGTGGCGACGCCCTACGCCCCTGCGCCGAGGACCGCCAAGCTTAAGCTGTTCGAGACACGTGAAATCCAGGATCTCGTCTTTGCGTGGTGGGGAAGCGGCGGTCGGCCGCCTCAATGGCACCTGCCCGAGGCGCCTCCGGCGGGTGCAGAATGGAGCGGGCTGGAATTCTGGAGCATCCGTTTCACGGGGCACCCCCAGGAAACTACCGAGAACTCCGTGGATCCCGCACACCTGAACTACGTGCACCATTACTACGGCGTGCAGGAGGTCGGTTCGGTATCGGTTGACGGCACACTGCTCACAAGCAGTTTCAACTTCAAGCGCAGTCTCACCGTCGCCGGCATCAAGTTTTTAGAGTACGATGTTTCCGCGGTCGCCAGTATACATGGGCTAGGCTATTCATTCGTCGAGGTTCAGGAATATTCGATCGGCATGGAAAGCCGTCTGTGGGTGCTTGCTGTGCCGGTTGACGGCGAATTTATTGAACTCACCATGGTGAGCCAGGTGCGGCAGCTTCGTAATCTGAAGGGACTGGGCTTAGGGCTGCGGCTCCTTCCCCTGGGACTCAGGACCCGCCTCATGAACAGGGTCATCATTTCCGGCCAGGTGCATGATGTCATGCAGGACGTTGTCATCTGGAGCAATCAGAAACATCGGTCACGTCCGAAACTATGCAGCGGCGACGGCCCTATCGGGAAGTATCGGCGCTATTGCAAGCAGTTCTATCCGGACGGTCAGTACTATACCCCGTAGAGAGATATACGGGTGTCTATGCCGGAATCGGCATGACACTCAGTCTTTGTTTTCATACCGCTTGAGCGGCGTCCGGCAGGTTGCTGACCTTGTTGCAAGGTGGCGGGGAAAGGTCGGCAGCCGAGCGGGATCTAAACCGGTTTGCGGGCCAGGAAGCAGTAAAGCGGCGTAAAGACGCCCTCCCGGCCGCCGGCGATATAGGCTTCGGCCGTGCGGTCCATCAGTCTGGCCACGGCGTGCGTGCCTTTGGGGATGAATCCCAGCCGCTCCGCAAGCGACATCAGGGCAATGAGCGTCTTCCTTCCTGCCGACGTTCTGGTAAGGGCGTTGCTCGCTATCCCGCTCCTTCGCTCCAGTGGCCGATACCAGGGGGTCGTCGGTCCATCCTTGACTTCCCGGTCCATCGCTTCGACGATTTCGAACCCGGCCTCTTCGAGAGCGCGATTCACTTCGCCGAAGGACGCGATGTCGGCAAGCGCGATTCCGCGCTTGAGCTCATCCTTGACGGCCCGGTGACGAGGGGAATCGGGATTGAACCGGTCCGTCATGCACATCTCCTGGCCCCAGAACAGCGCACCGGGTTTCAGGACGCGAAAAATCTCCCGGAACGCGCCTACCTTGTCCGGCGCGTGGCAGGTCGACTCGATCGCGTAGCCGGCGTCGAACGAACCGGCTTCGATGCTCCCCATGTCCATGAAGTTGCACTTCACGTATTCGGCCAAGTGATCTACATTGGCTTCGATGTTCTTTTTTCTGGCCCGCTCCAGCTGGTGTTCGTTGTTGTTGAGGCAGACGACCTTGACGCCGGTCTCGAGGGCGACGCGGCGCATCGGCCCGCCCAGTCCGCAGCCGACGTCGATGATCCTCATGCCGTCACGGAGCTCGAGCTTGTCGATCATCAGCCGCTGATGCCGTATGATCGCGTCGTCCAGACGCTCCCCTCCCTTCATCGGCGCGAAGTGCAGAGACTCGCTCCATCCGTACGCCATCAGCTCCGTACACAGGTTGTAGTACTCGTTCACCGTCTGGGTGTGATCGTAGTCGTCCTCATCGGCGCCTTGCGGCGCCCCGCCGTCCCGCTCCAGCGAACGGTTGAGGGACTCGACGCGCTTGACCACGTTCCAGCCTCGGTATGCGTTCCACAAGCGCTCGGGCAGCTTGGTTAGCATGGTGTGTTCCTCCTTCTTTTGTGCCGCGATCCCCGGGTCCGCCAGGGTTCGGGCAGGCTCGCCTCGTCCGCTTCCGCTCCCGCCTGAGAGGAGCTTCCGCTTATGATTTCTATGTTTCTCCCCGCCTCGTTAATGTCGCGTTTCGCGGGATTCATTAAGGCAGGGGCTTTCCTGATATACAGTCCGCCGGACCGCGGTGAATCGACCGCGTCAGTCTATCCGGCCGGGGATCCTCTCAACCGCTCCCTGATCTCCTCGCTGGTTTCCTTGGTTTCGTCAAGCAGCATAAGCAGGGGCGGGAGAAAGAGAAAATCCGCCACCAGGGCGATAATTACCGTTATTCCCACCAGCAGGCCGAGCACCTGATTTCCGACTACCCCGGATGCTCCGAACACCATGAATCCCAGCCCGAATACCAGGGTAGTTGTAAGCAACGCCCTGCCCACCGAGCGAAAGGCCATCTGGACGGACTCCGACGGGAATTTCCCCGCTTTTCTGTTTTCCGTATATTTTGTCATGAAATGGATCGTGTCGTCCACGATGATGCCGAATGCTATGGCGGTGACGACCGATGCCGGAACTCCTACCTCTCCCACCAGATAGCCCCACAGTCCCATCGCCATGGCGGCCGGGAGGAAATTGGGGATCAGGCTGAGCAGCCCCAGGCGGATGCTTCTGAATACGGCGAACAGCAGCAGGGAAACGATGCCCATCGCCACGAAAGTGCCCATCAGCATGCTTTCAATGTTCCTCTGAACCGAATAGGCTCCCACAATCGGAATTCCCGTGGCGGAGGTTTCCATGCCGGGGGCGTTCTCCCGCAGCCATTCGCGCGCGCGGTTGTCGAGATCGATCTTTTCCCGGCTTGACATGCTTTTCAGCGAGACCGTTGCGCGCGTCGCTCTCCGGTCATGGTCGATCAGGTTGTTCAGGTCGCGGCCCACCGGAAGAGAGAATTCGTAAAGCAGAAGATACTGGGCGGCAAGTTCGGTATTGTCGGGAGTCACGTAGTAATCCGGGTCATCGCCATGGAGGTTCCGGTTCAGACGCTTCATGATGTCGGCAATCGAGAAGATATGGACAAATTCCGGTTGCGCACGGTACCACTCCGCAAACGCGTCGACCTTTTCCAGGTACTCCGTATCCGTGACGCCGCCTTCGCGGCCTGAGTCAAGAGAGTACTCATAGGTCTCCACGCCGGGGAAGTTCTCGTTCAGGAAATCCGCGGATTGCCGGAACTCGTAGCTCTCATCGACGACCTCAAGCCAGTTCTCCTTGAGCTCGAGCTTGAAGATGCCGGCGACCAGCAGGACAGTCAGAAGGCCGAAGGAGTAAAGAAGGGTCATGCGATAGGAGACGACGAAACGGCTGAGACGATCGAAAACGTCCAGCCTGCTTTCGCGCACCTTCCGGGCGCGGATGGGAAATACCGACAGCAGTGCGGGAAGCAGGGTCACCGAAAAGGCGAAGGCGCACATGGAGCCGAACGCCACGATGTTGCCCATGACCCGAAACGGCGGCATATCCACGAAATTCAGGCTCAGAAATCCGACCGCGGTTGTGAACGAGGTAAGGAAAACAGGCCACATGTTCACTCGCAGGGTATAAGCCACCGCCTCCGTTCTCGTCATTCCCTGACGCAGCCCCCCGCCCATTCCCTCGATAATGTGCACGGAATGAGCCACGGCCACGGCCATCAGCACGAACAGAGCGGCGCTGCTTTCACCGAACAGCCTCAGGCCGACCCACCCGGCAAAGCCCAGCGAGGACGGGATGACGGAGGCGATCATCAGCACAATCGCAAGCGTTCCCCATATCGAGCGTATCAGAACCAGGGCGACAAGCAGCATGGTTCCGAGAGCAATGGGTCCGAGGAAGGCCGTTTCATCGTCAATCGCGTCGCCAATGACGCGATTGAGGACGATCCCGCCTATAAGGTGGTAGTCGATGGATGCATGCTTTTCCCGGGCGTCGGCAACAGTTTCATACAGGTAGTCGGTAACCTCCCGCTTGGCCGATTCCCGGTTCTCGGGAAGCGCAATACTGACAACCAGACCGGCGACCCGTCCGTCGCGGGAAACGAATCGCCCGGCAATTTCCTGAGTGCCGAGCGCGATATCCGTGATTCGTTCTATATCGGTATCGTCCAGGGATGCGGCGTCGTCGATAAGCGACTCGACAATCAGCTCGTCTTCAAACCCCTGGCTGTGCGTATAGTTTGAAATGGAGTCGACGCGGGTGGCGTACGGGGCGCGCCAGAGCTGCTCGGTCAGCTCCTCGACGGCGACGAGCGTTTCCCGCGTAAAAACGGTGCCTTCACGCGGCGCCACGGCAACCAGCACGACATCGGACAGCGCGTACCTTTCTTCAAGCTGGTCCAGCGCGACAATGTGTGGGTCGGATTCACTGAAATGGTTGCGGAATTCCACTTCCACCGTGGTAAGGCGCGTGCTCCCCGCGGCGAGGGCGATCACGACAAGCAGGGATAGCAGGATGGTCAGCCGGGGGCGGGCGACGATCGTTGCGATGAAGGATTCCACGTGGTTCATGCGGTCATTCCGAATTGTGCGATATGCGTAAGTTCCAGATCCGGCATTGCCTCTTCGCCTTCCGCGCCGACCCTGTCCGCCTTGGCGGCGCGATATCCGATGGACGCGGGATAATTACGGGGCGGCAAACGACACGGGACTTCAGTTCCGCGGCAGAAGAGACAATACCGGGATATTTCAGTGTGCGCAACCCCGGGAATTATGCAGGGGCCGGAGGGGCAAATGACCACGATGAAGAATTCAGTATTGTTGGCATGTTTTGAGTTTATGTCCTTCGTCATGATCGCGGATTATGACTTCATTTTATTCCCTGAGCGCGGGAAGATTGTGATTTTACCGTCATACAGCTCCCGGTCTTCAAAAACTTCGACAACTTCAGAATATATATCAGGTAATATAATGATTCGCATGTTAAGGGATTATCTGAAATTCTTTTAATGATAGCCGCGTTCATCTGCACGAGATGGCGCGACGGTTTTGAGTTCTGTAATGTGGATTATCGCAATATCGTTTTTTTTAGCTGTTCTGCTTACCGTCATAAACAGTACAGTGGTCTTTGATCTTATCCCGAATCTGATTCCGGAATATGCTCATTATACAAAAATGCTCTATGGAGGATTATCCGCTTTGGGGTATACGGTAGCCATATTTTTTACTATTGAAAGTATTTTTTACAGGTGAAACGAGAATATTGTTTTGGAGCAGTGTTAGCATGCCACAGGACGGCTGTCTGACGGCCGGAAACAGTCTCAAAGGGGCGGGAAATCCGGGTGCGTGGGCAAACCCCCGCATTCCCGGGGTTGCATTCCATGAAATACCCGGTATTATGCTTGACGATGGGGGCAGGAAAGTCCCGTCTTTGATTGTCGTACCATAGTCAGGTACTATTTACCCCGGTGAAGAATGGTGGCTCAAAACAATCAGCTTGAATTGCAGGCCGATCAGGTCGAAGGAGTCTTGGTAATAAGCGTAGACGGTCGTATTGATGGTCTCAACGCGCAGGAATTCTACGATAACCTGGACAAGGAAATTGGCGGTTCCGGCGATCCTGTGGTTCTGGATCTCGAAAAGCTGTCCTACATCAGCAGCGCGGGACTGCGTTCAATTCTGCTTACCGCGAAAACGCTCAAGGGCAGAAATACGAAGTTCATGCTGTGTTCCCTGTCCGCTCCCATAAAAGAAATCTTCGAGATAGCGGGTTTCGACAAGATCATCGACGTGCTCCAATCGCGTTCCGATGCCATAGGCGCAATAACGGGTTAAGACCCCTCGGAGGGAAGCGGTTGCTGACCCTCGCCCTCCTCCGCCTCTTCTGAAGAATCAACTGCCTGGTAAGCCGCGGGGTCGGGCGGCAGAACGACAATCATATCCGTATATTCACCTTCCTCCGTTTCTACGCGGATTTCACCGCCGTGCTGCCGTATGATGTCGCTTGACAGCGATAACCCCAGGCCCGTCCCCTGGTCGGTGGGCTTCGTCGTATAGAACGGATTGAAGATACGCTCCAGCGCGGATTCGGGAATGCCGGTTCCGTTGTCGCGGACATGCACCTCGATGCGGCCGTCAGTGAGCCGCGTGCTCAGCTTGAGCGTCGGCTGATAATCCTTCTTCGAGGCATCGTCGGCCGCCAGCATTTTTCGTTTTTCGTCCGTCGCGTAGCAGGCGTTAGTAACCAGGTTCAGGAAAACCCGGCCGATGTCCTGGGGCTGTACCATGATCTCGCCTATGTCCGTCGCGTAGTCTTCCTGAATTTCCAGCTGGAAGTCGGGGTCGGTTGCCCGCGCGCTGTGAAACGCGAGCAGCGCGTGGTCGTTAAGCAGTACGTTGAGGTCGGTCGGCTGCCATTCCCCGCCGCCGCGGCCCATCTTGAGCATGTCCGTTATAATTCGGTTCGCGCGGCTTCCGTGCTCGTGGATGCGCTTCATGTTTCCCGTCAGATCCTCGACTACTTCCTCGACTAACTCCGGATCGTATTCCTCTTCGGTGTCCCCGCCGGTCCCGATCTTGGCTACCTCCTCCAGCAGCTCTTCCAGCAGTTCCTGCGAAACCTCCGAGAAGTTCATGATGAAGTTCATCGGATTTTTGATTTCGTGCGCGACTCCCGCCGTCAGCTGGCCAAGCGCGGCAAGTTTTTCCCGCATCACGATCTGATCCTGCGCCTGTTTGAGCTGTTCATTGGCATCTTCCAGCTCCTCGTTTTTTTCCTGCAGCTGGTTGGCAAGCGTTTCCACGAGATTGAGGCGCTGTACTTCCAGCGCGTTATTCCGGAACACCTCAAGCGCCTTGGCCAGCCGCGCGATTTCGTCGTTGCCCCTGGTATCGACGGCTATTTCCAGGTTGCCGTCGGCCATCTGCTGCATCTGGTTCGATAGCCGCTCCAGACGCCGGATCAGGCGACGTTGTACAAGCAGCCACCCCAGAAGGACTGCGCCGCATATGCTGACGATATTGACAGCCACCAGCAGCTTCGTGCTGGTAGCGGTCACCGCGGCCGCTTTGCTCGTCATCTCCCCTGTAGCCGAGCTTGAGTCATTTACGACGCTTTCCACCCGCGCCACGATGTCAATCCCCAGAGTCTGATTCTCGAGAAGCAGGGCGGACAATTCTTCGTCAACCGCGAGTTCCCGGCTCCGCAGGTCGAATCCGTTGTTCTCTCTTCTGCCGAATGAGACCAGGTCCTCGAAAACCGGGGACAGCCGGTCGTGAAGGAGGCCGTTTTCAGACGGGTCAGTCGATTGGCCGGCGCCGTCCGGGCTGTCGTGAGCGCGGTCTCCCTCCTGTTTGTGCTTCTCAAGCGCGTCAAGCGACCGGCTGATACTGCCGGCTGCGGCTTCAAACCGTTCCCGCAATGGCTGCAGCATGGCCGCGTCGGTCACTATAAATGTGGTTGCAAGCAGCTGCGCGGCAACTGCGGCCGCTTCCCGGAGCTCAAACAGGCGGCGATAGATCAGGAATTCCGGTTCGGAGAAATGAACTAGGCGGGGTGACTTCACTCCGTCGAGGGACCGGTGGCCGGTCATTACGTAGAACATCTGGTCGTCGATTTCGTTAATCATAATCGGCGTTATTTCACTCTGGATGCCCTGAAGCTCGTCTCTGAGATTTAGACTGCTCTCGCGGAGGTCAAAACGTTCCCTGACGAGCAGTTTGATTCGCTCGATGTTCTTGATTATGGCGGTCCCGTCAGACTGAATCTGCCGCGCCTGTTCGTTTTCTCCCTGATTTTCCGTCATTACCGAGAGCTGCGCTTCAAATTCATCCATCTGCAGGTCGATCGTCCCGGCTACGGTCCTGAACTGCTCAGACGTGCTCGCGGTGAGTCGGGGAGCGGCGGCGACGAGCTTGGCTGTCTGCTGGGCGACCGCGAATGCCGATGTCATCTCGGGTATGTTCTTTTTGTTAATGTTCTGCTGAACTCTGCCGATGTGGCTGAGAAAGAACAGGGCGAGCAGACTGATGCCGATGATGATTAATACGGCACCTCCGAAGCTTATATAGAGCTGCGTGGAAATTTGCGCAGAAATTCGGTTCCAAAGCTTTGAGAGCATTCCGTCTATCTCACCTTTGCCTATGCAAAACGTCAGTCAGTATCGTCGTGGAGGTCAGAGACGCGATTGGCGCATACCGGCCGTCAGGACCGATAATCGTCAGGAACACGCTGTCTGAACCCTGATTGTCATTCTTGCTGTATCGCAGGGCAAAGCCATCCAGACTGATGTTGTCGCCGGTCCGCAGCGCCGTATCGATACAGCCGCGGTCAACCCGCTCGCCGCAACGGTCTACGACATAGATGGCCAGGCGTCCCGCCAGATATCCTTCAAAAGATATAAATCCCGGTTTCGCCGCCGGATCATACGCCTTGAGTGCGGCGCGGTAGGAAGCGGAAGCAGGCACCGTGTTCCCGGTCGGAAAAGGAACCACCTGCGTAACCAGAACTCCGGCCCCCTGGTCACCCAGTTCGTTTGCCAGGGCATTGCTGCCTACGAAGGAAAGCGTCATGAAAACGGGGTTCATGCCGATGTGGCGCGCCCACTTGATGAAAGTCGCGGTCGGCTTGTAGGGACCGATAATAATCACGGCTTCCGGCCCGGTGGCGCGCAGATCAAGAAGCGCCGTCTTTACCGCGACGGTATTGCGGGGAAATATTCCCGTTCCGGTAGCGGAAAGCTTGCGGCGCTCAAGGGCGAGAAGGACCCCCCGCAGGCCGGCGCGACCGAATGAATCATCCTGGTAGAGAACGGCAACGCGGTTAATTCCGAGATCAGTCGTCAGCCGTTCTATCATCTCCTCGGTTTCCTGGTAATACGAACCCCGGAGATTGATGACTGTCCGGCGCGCGCTGTCACGCAGGAATTCCGCGCCCGTCATGGGAGCTATGTAAGGTACGTCGTGCGCTTCCGCGACAGGCACGGCGGCCTTGGATGTGGGAGTGCCGACCGCGCCGATGAGCGCGAAAACCCCCTCGCCGATCAGCCGGTTCGTATTCAAGATGGCCGCTTCCGGTTCGTACGCGTCATCCATTGACCGCAGTTCCAGAAGGCGTCCGTTAACGCCGCCCCGGTCGTTAACCTCTTTAAACGCGGAAAGAATGCCGGCCTGCATGCCTTTACCGAGCTTGCTGGCCGGGCCGCTGAAGGCGGCGGACTGTCCGAATACGATACGGTCGCCGTATACGCCCGGCACGGCGCGCTTTTCTTCTCCGGCTTCACCTGACGCCGCGCCCGCCAGCAGCGCAATTACTGAAGCGACAAACGCTTTTTTGAGAGATAGTCCGTTCAGCACCCGCATTTTGGCTAGATTTTCTTGGTCATGGTCAGATGGTTGCGGGTGCCGTCGCGCTGATAGTGCAGATCCGTCATCAGCTGCTTCGCCAGCTTTATTCCCACTCCGCCGATATCGCGGTCTTCAAGCGGACTTTCGACATCATACTCCGGCGCGTCCTCCAGGGGATTGAAGAGACCTCCGTCATCCAGCAGCTCAACGGTTATGGTTCCGTCCCCTCTGGAGAATCTGATTTCGACTTCGTGCTCCTGGTCATCGTCATGCGCATGGCTGACCACGTTGGTGAAGAACTCCTCCAGGGAGAGATCCATCTGGAACAGTGCTTCGGAGGGAAGCTTCTGCTGTTCCCAGAACTGCTTCAGCGTCCTTTCAATCATCCGGATTCCCTCCATCCGGTTGGGAATGACCACCGTGCGTGAAACCAGACTGCCGCCGTCTTCCTCCGAGGGGACTCGCAGAACAAGACAGGTTATGTCGTCAGATTGCGGATTTTCACCAACGAAATTTCTGAGCGTCTCAAATATCTTGTTCGTAACCTGCTTGGCGTCGCTGAAATTGGCGTCCTGGAAAATTTCACGGAATCTGTCCATTTCGAACAGTTCCCTGTCTTCTTTTTCCGCATCCACTACCCCGTCAGTGTATAACACAATCATGGAACCCGGCTCAAGGGTGACAGTCTTTTCCTGATATTCGATATCCTGCATCACGCCCAGGGCGACTCCGTCCGTTGACTCCAGCAGTTCGGTTGTCATATCCGGTTTGACGATTATCGGCAGATTATGTCCGCCGTTTGCGTACACGAGTTTGTTCGTTCCGGGATCGAAAATGCCGTACAGCATGGTTACGAATGTCATGCTGTCGTTGTCATCCGACAGCATCTCGTTTACCCGTTTCAGGACGGTGGCCGGGGAATCCAGGTTCGTCGCGTAGGCCTTGAGCAGCGTACGGCTGGCCATCATGAACATTGCCGCGGGCACTCCTTTGTCCGACACGTCAGCTATTGCGACGCCAACCCGGCCGTCGCCAAATTCATAAACGTCGAAAAAATCGCCGCCTACGGAACGGGCCGGAACCATGGTTGCGTACAGATCAAATACGCTGGAGGTCGGATGGAGATGCGGAAGAAATTTTGGAAGAATGTCCTGCTGTATCCTTGTTGCCACGTCAAGCTCGTTCTGGAGGGCTACTAGCTTGTCGCGCGTACTCATCGCTTTACGCCAGGCGGCAAGGTCTTCGATCGCACGTTCGATCGTGACTTTCAGGTCCGTGAAGTCTATCGGCTTGGTAACGAAGTCGAATGCCCCGCGATTCATGGCGATCCGTATGTTTTCCATGTCGCCGTATGCGGAGACCATTACGGCGCGGATATCGGGGTTTACGTCCGGTATCTTCTCGAGCAGCGTCAGTCCGTCCATGACGGGCATGTTGATATCAGACAGCACAATATCGAACGGATCGTTTTTGCGCAGGCATTCAAGGGCTTCCACGCCGTTGTGCGCGAATTCGAATTCGTAACGACCCCGGCGAATCTCGCGCCGCATTCTCTGCAGCATGAGCTGCTCCAGATCTGTTTCGTCATCAACAACCAGAATTCGGACTTTGCCGTCGTCCATTTAGGAATTTCCTTAATTAAGTTGGAAGTTATATACCTGATCACGCAAATTATGTATAGAGAGTTGATCCGTACAATCAGGTTTGAATATAGCTCACGTGGTCGGTACACTATCAGAAATGACCCCGAACCGGTGTGCGGACGTCCGGTTTTCCGGCAAACGCCAAACGCTCCGGAACCGTCCAATGAGCAGTTGGAATAAACATCATCCAGTTAATGCGTCGCGCCTGCTTTTTTCCTGCTGCCTGGCTTTTGCGTGCGTCCCGCTCCTGGTCGGCGCCGTCCACGCGCAGACCATCGGCGAGGCAAGGGCGGCCTACGCGCAGGGGCGGTTCACCGAGGCGGCACGGATCGGCGAAAGCCTCGGGACTTCAGAGGGGTTCGCGCTGTCCGCAAGGTCGCTGTCGGTTCACGCCCACTACATCGCCAAAACAGGCGAGAAGAAGAAGCTGCTTGAGCGCGCCGTAGCGATGGCGGAAAAGGCGGTTCTCTCCGGCCCCGGCAATGCGGATGCCCATCTGCAGATGGCAAGCGCTGTCGGACGGCGCGCGCAGACTGTCGGCATGCTCGAAGCGGCGGGCGAGGCGCAGAAAATACGCGAATACGCGGAAAACGCGCTTCGAATTGATCCCGAACTGGCGGCGGCGCATCTCAGCCTGGGGAGATGGCATTCGGAACTGGTCGGCGCGATGGGTTCGTTAGTGGCCCGCGTCACTTACGATGCGCGGAAAAAGGATGGCATCGCCTCCTTCGAAAAGGCTCTTGCCCTTGCTCCCAACGCGAAATACGTGCCCCTGGAATACGCGCTCGGACTGCTTGCGCTCGACGATTTCCAATACCGGGAGAAGGCGCGGAAACTGCTTGAGCGCGCCATCAGCCTGCCGTCCAATGACGCTTACGAACGGATACTGCACGCAGAAGCGGTCGCGCTTCTAAACAGTCTCGATGAGTCCGGTGACGAGGATGACGATGACGACTACTGACGGCTTGCCGCGGCGCCTCCCGGAACCGGGATGCCGGGTCTGTCCTACGCCTTCTTGAACCGCCAGCCGTACATCATGCGGCCGTAAAAGTTAAACCACTTCCTCGCTTCAGAATCCCGAAACGGGTAGTCCGCTCCGATCTGTCTCGCCGTAACGAGGCCGGAAACGAAACATGTCTCCTGGCTGTTGATCAGGGTATGGGCGCCGCAGTGCCAGGTCCTTCTTTTGCCCTGAACGAAACGGAACAGGCTGACCAGAAAGGCTACGTGAAACACGTCGTGCACGATATGCTGAAACCACCATTTCTTTACGATCTTTCCTTCGTCGATACTGCTGATCGGGTTGTAGGTCACCAGGCACGGCCTGTCCGATTTCTTCGCCCATGGCTGCTGGTTGTGCATGATATAGGTGATTTCGTAGTTGTCGGGTCTCACGCCGTACTGTTCGATGTGGTTGCTCCGGGTCTCAAGGGGCTTGACGGCGTTGTCCGGGAGGACCGATGCATCCGAATGGACGACCGTATGGTTGTGCAGTTCGCTCTCGTAACGAACCGAAGAAAGGAGAAAGCTCTCAAGGAAGGTCGGGCTGTCCAGAATCATCAGCGTCTGGTTCGCGTTGCACGCGAAAACCACGTCGTCAAATGTCTCCCTGGTTCCGTTTTCGTCTTCAACGGTCACGCCGCTCGCGCGCCGGTACACTTTCCTCACGGGCCTGTTAAGGTATATCCTGTCCCGGAATCCGGCGGACATTTCCTCGTATATGCGCCGCGTGCCCATGTCCCATGTCTGCATCGGCGTCGCGGTTTCTATGTCGAAGAACTCAAGATACCGGGCGAACAGGGACGCGGGCATGTCGAACACGTTTGTCGCCATCAGGAAATTGACGAACATCGGCTTGAGAACCTTGTACCTGAAGTCTCCAGAGAACCTGCCCAGGTTGAGAACCGCACCCATGCTGAGGTAGTTGAACGGATTGAGAGCGTTTAGCAGCCGGGATCTGGAGTGATTGAGCTGACCGAACCACTTGAGGCGTTTTAGCAGTTTCTGGAACCTGGCGATTTCCGGCTGCAGCTGCCTCCTGATGTCCGAGTCGAAATCGTGAGCGTAGATTCCGCCGCGGTACTTTACGCTGTAGTTGAACTTGGTGTCCAGCAGGTCGATGCCGTGCTGCCGCAGGAACAGCATCATGTGGTGGTATACCGACGGAATGCACGCGGTAACGGAGATATCGAACGGGATCGAGGTTCCGTCCTTTTGCGGCATGTCGACCGTTATGGCGTTGCCGCCGAGCTGGGACTGGGCTTCAAAAATCCGGAACTCGAACAGGTCAGGGTGTTGGTGCAGAGCCCAGGCCGCCCCCAGCCCGGATACTCCGCCGCCGATGATGGCAACCTTTCTCGTTTTTCCCGTTTCATTCATAGCTGGTACAGTGGCCTCTTGATGCCGCTTCCCCATTATAACACCCGGTCAGGCGCTGCGACACAAGGGCGAAATGAATCAATCTTCCGCAGGGCAAGGCCGAGGCCGTTCAGCGGATTGAACGAAAAAAGATTTGCCGGGCATCATCTTGACAGGCATTATCCCGGGAAGCTGAGATTCTTCCCTCCCCCCAACGTGTTCAGAGGCCATGGCACGTCAGACGGGCAGTTCGCGTTTCTGTTCGGCGATACGGAATTTTACCTTCTTGCCCAGGCTCATTGACGGAAACGAACTGATCTGGATTCCCCGGTCTTCGGGATATATGCGAAGAGTAAAGTAATGCGCTATGATCAGCAGGTTGACAGCTATATGCAGGTTCAGCCATCCGGTGCCGAGGCACGTGTGAGTGCCCAGTCCGTACGGCGCGTATCCGGGGTTTTTATGCTCATTGCGGGGCGGCAGGTAGCGGTCGATATCAAATGAAAGGGGATCCGGGAAGACTTCTTCCATGTAGTGCGGGGCGGTCTGCGCAACGGTTATCCTGGATCCTGTCGGTATTTCGTAGCCCTCGAACGTGAACGTATTCACAACGTCACGCAGGGACATCGGGTTAATCGGATACATCCTGAGGCATTCGCTGATGAAGCGGCTGGTGACGTCAATGCTGGCGGGAGTGAAGTCTTCGGCGGCCGGGTCGCCGTTTGAAAACAGCGAATCGGCTTCGCTTCTGATTCTGTCGTAAAGCTCGGGTCGCGACGCCATGGCGTAAAGGGCGAATCCCACCTGGTCGCCCAGGTACATGCTGGCAAGCACCACTGCCGATACGGTGAAACGTATATTCGCCTCGGGCACCAGCAGCGGGTCGCTTGCGTGGAAGTCCAGCACATCATCCATGAAGTCTCTCGGACAGCCGGCCCGCTGGGCCGCTGTGTGGACACTCTGTACCCGCTCCACCAGCTTGTCTACTGCCTTGGCACGGCGCTTCATTCCCGGTGTTTTCATCATGAATTTCGGCAGGATTTGCAAGAGATGCGTGGTGAGCGCCATTTCCTTTAGGGTTATTATGTCATTCATGACGTCCTGCGAATCAACGCTGATGAAAAGAGGTGACATCTGGGCGTTAATCAATTCCCGGCACATGTTATTTGCGGGATAGATTTTGCCTACTTCCCAGCCTGCCATGAGTTCGCGTGCCTTGCGGAAAGCCACGTCCAGCTGGCTTTCCAGTCTCCCTCGTGAATAGGCTGGAGACATGGTTCTGCGATACCGGAAATGGTCCGCGCCATCCAGAGAAGGTAATGTTCCAACCGCTCCATAGGCTCTCTCAAGCGAGGTAAAGTAGCTCTTGGACGTCAGGTGCTTCCGTCCGTGTCTACGTACCCAGCGGTTTGCCTCCGGCCCGGCAATAACGATATTCGGCTTTGAGAAAGGAACGTGGATATTAAAGACCGGACCATACTTTTCCGTCAATTCCGCAAAAAGCGCCGGAACGTTCCCGCTACGGGCATGCGGGTTGAGCAGTAACCGATGCAATGGAACGCGCGGGATTTTTTTGCTCAGGCGGGACTTTTCAAACAGCGGATTGTCGATGTTCTGTCTGACCGCATCCGCTATTGAACGGCCGATGAGATCCATCCTGCAGATAAGCTCGATCCGTTCTTGGGCCACTTTGTCCGGCTTGAATATGAAACGAAAGACATCGCATGTTTCGATCAGGCAGATGATGATGATGTCCCGCGGATCTGGAATGTTGTCTGAAAAGATGGTTTTGCCGATTCTGGTTCTGATGAACTCAGTTGCCGTTTCATCATGGGAGTCGCCGTCTGCGCTCGCGTATAGTTTGCCGGGTGCCAGTGTCCAGAAATCGCCGTCGTGATGTTCCAGGATTCCCTTCTTGACCAGGTTATCCAGAGTCAGGTCGGTGATTGATTCCGCATGGTTGATGAGCTTTTCAATCCAGTATTGGGCGTTGTGCTGAACCGGCTCGTCAACTATTTCCTTGAGAATCAGGTCCAGGGCGGGGTTGCCCGTTTCTGTCGGATCCAGAATGAGGAGCGACTCTATGTCCGTGTCGATACGCGAGAGGAGGGAAAGTTCCGCGAGCACCGCACCGATGACGGCGCAGTTCATTTTCAAGCCGGGAACTTGGTAAAAGTAGCCGCTCTCTTCGTTTAGGAGTACTAGTAAGAACTCATCGAGTAAACCCAGTGGCTGGTTCTCAATAGAATCATTCATCAGTCGTCGTCTCCTTCAACCTTAATCCGTGACACGGTTCGGACTCCAGAGCATCCGCGCAGCCTGATCAGTCGAAAATGATTTCGGGAAATTGCAAGGCTGACGATCATGGTTTGTACCATGAAAGTTATCTGTTCTCCCCCCCCCCCTCTGCGCCAATGTGTTCAGAGACCATGGCACGTCGGATGGGCAGTTCGCGTTTCTGTTCGGCGATACGGAATTTAATCTTCTTGCCTAGGCTCATTGACGGAAACGGGCTGATCTGAATCCCCCGGTCTTCAGGGTGTACGCGAAGAGTGAAGTAATGCGCTATGATCATCAGGTTGACAGCCATGTGCAGTGTCATCCATCGAGCGCCGAGGCATGTGTGCGGGCCCAGTCCGTATGGTGCGTATCCGAGGCTCCTGTGCTCATTGCGGGGCGGCAGGTAGCGGTCGATATCAAATGAAAAGGGGTCTGGGAAGAAATCTTCCATATAGTGCGTGACGGTCTGCGCAATATTTATTCTTGATCCCTGCGGTATTTCGTAGCCCTCGATCGTGAACGTATTCACAACGTCACGCATAGACATCGGAACAATAGGGTACATCCGAAGGCATTCGTTTATGAAGCGGTCGGTGACTTCCATATTGGCAGGAGTGAAGTCTCCGCCGGCTGGGTCGCCATTTGAGAACAGCGAATCGGCTTCACTTCTGATTTTGTCGTAAAGCGCGGGTTGTGATGCCATGGCATAAAGGCCGAAGCCGAAGCCGTCACCCATGTATGTGCTGGCAAGCAGCACTGCCGATAGAGCGAAACGTATATTCGCCTCGGGCATCAATAGCGGGTCGTTCGCACGGAGACTTAGCAGGTCATCCGTCAGGTTTCGCGGACAACCGGCCCGCTGGGCTGATGTCTGGACATTTTGTACCCGTTCAAGCAAAGTGTCCATTGCCTTGGCCTTGCGTTTCATTCCCGGTGTTTTCAGCATGAATTTTGGCAGGATGTTTAAGAGATGGGTGTTGAGTGCCCGCTCCTTGAAGGCAATTATATCATCCATGATATCCTGCGAATCAACACTGATGAATACATGTGACATCTGAGCGTTAATCATTTTTCGGCACATCTCCCTTCCGGGATAGCTTTCGCCCACTTTCCAGTTTGCCATGTATTCGCGAGCTTTGCGGTAAACCATATCCAGCTGCTCTGCCAGCCTCTCGCTGGTATAGGCTGGGGCCATGGCTTTGCGATACCGGAAATGATCCGCGCCATCTAGGGAAGGTAATGCGCCTACTGCCCCGTATACTTTCTCAAATTCGCCAAAGTAGCCCCTTGATGTCAGGTGCTTGCGTCCGTGTCGACGTACCCAGCGGTTTACTTCTGGTCCGGCAAGAAAGATATGCGGCTTTGAAAAAGGAGGACTGATCTGAAAGACCGGACCATACTGCTTCGCCAAATCTGCAAAAAGTGCTGGAAGATTTCCGGTACGGGCATACGGGTTTAGCAGCAACCGATGAAGTGGGACGCGGGGAATTTTTTTGCTCAGATGAAAGCTTACGAACAGCACATCATCCATTTTCTGTTCAACCGCATCTGCTATTGAGCGACCGATGAGATCCATCCTGCAGATAAGCTTGATCCGTTCTTGCGCCTTTTTGTCGAGCTTGAACATGAAAGGAAAGATATCGCATGTTTCGATCAGGCAAATGATGATTATATCCCGCGGGTCTGGAATATCCTCTGAAAAGATGGCTTTACCTATTCTGGTTCTGATGAACTGACCTATAGTTTCATCATCGGAGTCGGCGTCTGCGCTCGCGTATAGTTTGCCAGGTGCCAGTGTCCAGAAATCACCCTCGTGATATTCCAGAATTCCCAGATTAGTCAAGTTCTCTAAAGTCAAATCAATGATTGTTTCCGCATGGTGGATGAGCTTCTCGATCCAGTATCGGGCGTTGTGCTCAACTGGCTCGTCGACGATTTCCTTCAAAATCAGATCCAAGCTGGGGCTGCCCGTTTCTTTCGGGTCCAGAACGAGGAGAGACTCCATGTCTGTGTCGATACGCGAAATGATGGAGAGTTCCGCAAGTGCCGCACCGATGACAGCACAATTCATTCTCTGGGTGGGTATTTGGTAAAAGTAGCCGCTTTCCTCGTTGAGGAGCATCAATATGAACTCGTCGAGAAGACTCAGTGGCTGGTTCTCAATAGAATCATTCATCTACCGGCGCCTCCTTAAATCTGAATCCATGATGCAGTTCGGACTCCAGAACACCTGAGTTGGCCGATCAGTCAAACTAAATACACAGAAAACGCTACCAGCACGTCCGACCCGGTGCCCGTGGCTTTCGTAAATGCTGCCCTGATAACTACGTTCTCAACATCTCCTAATGTTCTGAATTCGGCAGAAGAAATTGTTTCTTGCGAATACTCTTAATATCTTTAAATCCCATCTTAGATTCAACAGGATTCTCAGGCTGTTGTCAAGAATTTAATAAATGGTTTCAGTAGGTTGTAACGGTTGGTACTAACAAGGAAATGGAATCTGCACATCAAAGATCCGGTATAGCATACGCCTGGCAATGGCACATATCTCAGGAAGGCGTTTGCGCGTGCGGCGAGCTAACTGATGACTAGGCAGCCGGTGGAAGTCTGGCGGAGGTGAAAGGTTAACCACCACACCTTCCCGCGAGCCGTGCGCGCGTAATCGTGAGGGTATGGGCGAAGCGCCGACGGCGGAATGTATGGGCGGAACGATTGGGCACGGAAAGCCTGAAGTCTGAAATGTCCGGACTCTGCGCAAGGTTGAAGACGGAACCTGCCGGGCTGAAAAGGTGAGAAACGGCGCGACTCCACGGTGTCAGGGGAGTTCAGGCACGTAGATACGTCCAGCATCTGGACTCGGGTGAGCTTCGCTTTGCCCTGAAATCGTACAGGGGTTCCCGCGGTTTGACCGCAATATCGCTGGCGAATATCTATTTGCATTACGTGCTTGACCTGTGGTTTCCACAAGAGGTGAAGGGTGCGGCAGGCATTCAGAGACTACGGCACGTCAGACGGGCAGTTCGCGTTTCTGTTCGGCTATACGGAATTTAGCCTTCTTGCCCAGGCTCATTGAGGGAAACGGGCTGATCTGGATTTCCCGGTTTTCGGGGTGTACGCGAAGAGTGAAGTAATGCGCTATGATCAGCAGGTTGACTGCAATATGCAGGTTCAGCCATCCGGCACCGAGGCATGTGTGAGTGCCCAGTCCGTACGGCGCGTATCCGGGATTTTTATGCTCATTGCGGGGCGGCAGGTAGCGGTCTATATCAAATGAAAAGGGATCCGGGAAGACTTCTTCCATGTAGTGCGGGGCGGTCTGCGCAATGGTTATTCTGGATCCCACCGGCATTTCGTAACCCTCGAACATGAACGTATTCACGACGTCACGCAGAGACATCGGGTTAATCGGATACATCCTGAGGCTTTCACTGATGAAGCGGGTGGTGACGTCAATGTTGGCGGGAGTGAAGTCTTCGGCGGCCGGGTCGCCATTTGAAAACAGCGAATCGGCTTCACTTCTGATTCTGTCGTAAAGCGCGGGTTGCGACGCCATGGCGTAAAGAGCGAGGCCCAACTGGTCACCCAGGTACATGCTGGCAAGGATCACTGCCGATATATTGAAACGCATGTTTGCCTCGGGCACCAGTAGCGGGTCGCTTGTGTGGAAGTCCAGCAGATCATCCATAAGGTCTCGCGGACACCCGGCCCGCTGGGCCGATGTATGGACACTCTGCACCCGCTCCACCAGCGCGTCTATCGCCTTGGCGCGGCGTTTCATTCCCGGTGTTTTCATCATGAATTTCGGCAGGACTTGCAGGAGATGCGTGTTGAGCGCCATTTGTTTGAGGGCTATTATGTCATTCATGACGTCCTGCGAATCAACGCTGATGAAAAGAGGTGACATCTGGGCGTTAATCAATTCCCGGCACATGATGCTTGCGGGATAGATCTTGCCTATTTCCCAGCCTGCCATGTATTCGCGCGCCTTGCGGCAGGCCAGGTCCAGCTGACCTTCCAGTCTCCCGCGTGAATAGGCTTGAGACATGGTTCTGCGATACCGGAAATGGTCCGCGCCATCCAGCGAAGGTAATGTTCCTACCGCTCCATAGGCTCTCTCAAGCGAGGTGAAGTAGCTCTTGGACGTCAGGTGACTGCGTCCGTGTCTGCGTACCCAGCGGTTTGCCTCCGTCCCGGCAATAACGATATTCGGCTTTGAGAAAGGAACATGGATATTGAAGACCGGACCATACTTTTCCGTCAATTCCGCAAAAAGCGCCGGAACGTTCCCGCTGCGGGCATGCGGGTTGAGGAGCAGCCGATGAAGTGGAACGCGCGGGATTCTTTTGCTCGTAACGGATCTTGCAAACAGCGGATTATCGATGTTCTGTCTGACCGCATCCGCTATTGAGCGGCCGATGAGGTCCATACGGCAGATAAGCTCGATCCGTTCTTGCGCCTTTTTGTCCAGCTTGAATATGAAATGAAAGATGTCGCATGTCTCGATCAGGCAGATAATGATGATGTCCCGCGGATCCGGAATGTTGTCTGAAAAGATGGTTTTGCCGATTCTGGTCCTGATGAACTCAGTTACAGTTTCATCCTCGGAGTCGTCGTCTGCGCTCACGTATAGTTTGCCGGGTGCCAGTGTCCAGAAATCGCCGTCGTGATATTCCAGGATTCCCTTATTAACCAGGTTATCCAAAGTCAGGTCGGTGATTGATTCCGCATGGTTGAAGAGCTTTTCAATCCAGTATTGGGCGTTGTGCCGAACCGGTTCATCAACGATTTCCTTGAGAATCAGGTCTAGGGCGGGATTGCCCGTTTCTGTCGGGTCCAGAAGGACAAGTGACTCTATGTCCGTGTCGATACGCGAGAGGAGGGAAAGTTCCGCGAGCGTTGCGCCGATGACGGCGCAGTTCATTCTCCATCCAGGGATTTGGTGAAAGTAGCCGCTCTCCTCGTTGAGGAGCGCCAGTATGAACTCGTCGAGCAAACCCAGTGGCGGGCTCTCAACAGAACCATTTATCAATGCTTGCCTCCTTCAATCTGAATCTGTGACACGGTTCGGACTCCAGAGCGCCCGCGCAGCCCGGTCAGTCCAAAACAATTCCAATGGAGATATTGCCAGAGGCGTTTTGGCAGCAATTAGTACCGAACGGTTATCTCAATAAATATTGTGCCTAATGATTCCCGCGCCCGCAAGTAGTTTTCCTGGAGAGGCACTCAAGAGTGTGTTCACCCCCAAGCCAAAAGACTTTACCGCATGGGAATCACCAGCGGCATATCACGTAACACCCTGTCTAATGCGAATAAAGACTCGTGACTGGGGCATCTGCGTGGATTTCGCGCAAAGCTTCATCCGTGAAGCCGGAGCTCCCTAAGTACCATGATGACGATTTCGGGTTCGATAGAGAAAAACGGTCTGCACGCTGGATTTTTCTCCCAATCCTATATATCGTAACTAACTGAAATTATCCCACTAAACATCGGGATAGTAATGATGTACTGTAAATATTAAGTGAATTCCAGTGTCGTGTGCTATTGATCTTCCCTGTGTTCATATTCATAAGCGACTGCGTCACTGGGGAAGGAGGATTCGATTATGATTGAATGGCTTGGTATTGGCCACCTTTTCGAGCTTTCCAGGACGGAAGCGATTGCGGGTTTTTTCACCCCGCTGGCGGTTTTCGTAGCGTTTTTCCTGGCGCAGCTCATACTGCCTGGAAAGTGGGTTCCCGGCTACGTTATTAACCCTGAGACCGGCAAGCCCCGCAATTATCGGCTAAACGGTATTGTAGTGTTTGCAGTCGCGTTGGTCGTGTGGGCTCTCGAACTCACTGGGATGCCGCGCGACTGGTTCTACCGGTCCACGGTCTATGCCGTGGTCGGCGGAACAGCTTTCACCACGGTCTTTGCAATCATAGCGGTCTTCAGTCAGCCGCAGGGCAGGATAAAGAACCCGCTCCTGGCGCTGTGGGACGGGCGGGTCCAGGAGCTGTCGTTCTTTGGCGACCGCCTCGATGTAAAGATGTATTTCTATGTCGTCGGCGGGACGATGCTGGTGCTTAACGCCTTGTCCGGGGCCGCTTATCACTACGAACTGTTTGGCGATAACTCCAATCCGGGCGTTTTCCTGTATGCGGCGTTCTTCACGTTCTACATACTGGACTATTTCATCTTCGAGCGCGTCCAGCTGTATACCTACGATCTGATCCATGAACGTCTCGGCTTCAAGATGTTCTGGGGCGGCCTCATGGTCTACGGGTGGCTTTTCATCCTCCCGCTGTGGGGCATGGCCGCTTACCCGGACCCCGGATTCTCGTCGGGGTGGACGTATTTCTGGCTCATCGGAACGGCTGCGCTGTTTCTGTTCGGGTGGGGCATCTCGCGCGGCGCCAACCTTCAGAAATACGAATTCAAGAGATGGCCCGACCGCAAGTTTCTCGGGCTCATCGAGCCCGAGTACATCCAGGCCGGCGACCGCAAGATACTCTGCAGCGGCCTGTGGGGCGCCGCTCGCCACTTGAACTATCTGGGCGAAGGCTTCCTTGCCCTTTCAATTGCCCTGGTATTCGGCCACTTCACTAATCCCTGGGCGTGGACCTATTTTGTCTTCATCGTCACGCTGTTCACCTTCCGTCAGCGTTTTGACGACGCGTACTGTGCCGAGAAATACGGCGCCGAAAAGTGGGCGGAGTATGAGGCACGGGTGAAATACCGGATTTTTCCCGGCGTTTATTGAGAGGATTCCCTGCGGAGTCCATGGAGGGTGACCACGGCCGCTGCGGGCCCGCATTGCGCTTGCGGCCGGAACCCGGTTGCCGCGCGGGTCAGCCCGGTTTGCGCACCTTGCGGCGGTACAGGGGCGTAAAAATCCTAGGACGTCCTGCGGCCAAGGGCTGTTCTCGGAAGACTTCTCGGCTTCAGGCTGCTGCCTTCAGGCGGTCGATACTGCGGTGTCCGAGGGTTTTAATAAGCATTTTTCTTTTTGCCCTTGGGGTTCGGAATCTTTATATTTCTGCCCATAGTGGCGTACCCTCCCGTTGCTTGTCTGGTGAATTCAAATCGACCGGATACGCTGTTTTTTCTTCGGAACCTTCGTACGCGATTTGAATATGGTTCTGGTTCAGGACCCGGAATGTGAGAATTTATAGGTTACAATATTCTGAAATGAAATATGGCTTGCGCACCATCATCATGTCGCCTGAAAAGACCCGGCGCCGGATTATCGGAAGTCCGTTCACCGCGCCCGTTGAGAGCGGCGGGAGCGTTCCGGCCTCGTCCCTGCCGCTGATTTTCGCGGCGGTGCTGGGGGCGCTTGTCTCTGTGCTTCCGACCGCGGCATACCCGGCCGGGTTCGCCGACGGGATTGATTTCTCAGGGCGCCTCTCGACGGAGACGTGGCTGTATCCCCAGAGCGCCGCGTATCCCGGCCAGCGTTCGTATGCGGGCGGCCTCGCGCTTGAGACGACGGTCTATGCCGAGAACGAGGAGGGCACGAGCATAACGCTGACACCCTTTTTGCGGTACGATGCCGGGGACCCGGAGCGCACGTACGCTGATTTGCGCGAGGCCTATCTGCTGATGTACGGCGATGCGGGCGACGGAGAGTGGGAATTGCGTCTGGGCATCGACCGGGTGTTCTGGGGCGTCACGGAGTTGCGTTCCCTGGTGGATATCATCAATCAGGCCGATGTCGCGGAACATCCGAACGAAAAGACGAAGATGGGTCAGCCGATGGCCCATTTCACCTGGTCGGGTGGCTGGGGGGCGCTGGAATTGTTCGCGATGACATGGCACCGCGCGCGCACCTATCCGGGCCGGCGAGGGCGCCAGCGGTATGAGTTCCTGGTGGACCGGGACATGGTTTCATACGAATCCGGCGCTAAGAAGTGGAATATTGATCTTGCCGGGCGGTACAGCGGTCTTTTAGGGCCGCTCGATATTGGTCTCAGCCTGTTCAGGGGTACGAACCGGGAGCCGAGCCTCATGCCGAGATTTGTCGACTCCGGACTGGTTCTGGCTCCGCATTACGAGAAGATTCGCCAGTTCGGCGTGGATGCCCAGCTTACCAGGGGCTCCCTGCTGCTCAAGCTGGAAGCCATCTACCGCGCGGGCGCGAGGAACGCCAGGTTCATACAGCCCCTCAATGATTTCGAGGAAGAGGACTACGCGGCTTTCATTCTGGGCAGCGAGTACACGTTCTACTCCATACTGGGTTCGAACTCTGATCTGGTTCTGTTTGCCGAATGGGTTCGGGACGGGAGGGGGCGGTGGGCGACGCACGCGCTTGAGAACGACGTGTTCCTTGCCGCGCGTCTCGGATTGAACGATACGCAGAGCACCGAGTTTGTCGTCAGCGTTCTGGGTTCCTTGGACAACAGCAGTCGCGTCGTCGTGGGCGAGTTCAAGCGTCGCCTTTCTTCGGACAACTGGCTCCTGCATATTGAGACCTCGGCTTTTCTGGATATCGACGAGGACGACTTCATATACTACGTGCGGCGCGACAGTTTCATAAGGGTCAATCTCGCCTACAGTTTCTGAATCGGTACAGAACCCGAGAGCAGCGGGGATCAATGACTTTTTGATGCTTGCCCTGTCGGAGTTCTTGGGACGCGTATTGAGGTGGGGGTTTCCAGCCGCTCCCTGATCTCCCCGCCGGTTTGGTTTGCCTACTCAGACAGCATCAGAAGTGGCGGAAGAAGGAAATCGCTTTGCTAGATTTTCTTGGTCATAATCAGACGATTACGATCACTGTCGCGTTGATAGTTCAACTCCGTCATCAGTTGCTTCGCCAGCTTTATTCCTGCTCCACCGATACGGCGGTCTTCAAGTGAACTTTCGACGTCAAGCTCCGGCGCGTCTTCCAGAGGGTTGAAAGGGTATCCATCATCCACTATCTCAACAGTTAAGGTTTTATCTTCTATCGAAAATGTAATTTCGACTTCATGCTGCTGATCGTCATTATGCGCATAACTGACTATGTTAGTGAAGAGTTCCTCTAAGGAGAGCTGCGTCTGAAACAATGCTTCGGGGGGAAGATTCTGCTGTTCGGAAAATTCCTCCAGCGCCATTTGAACCGTTCGGATTTCTTCCATCCGGTCGGGAACGATCAGCTTGCGCGAAATTTGTATCCTGCCTCGGATAACAGGGTTTTCAATGGAGCGCTCGATTGTGGCCTTCAGGTCCGTGAAGTCTATCGGCTTGGTAATGAAGTCGAACGCCCCGTGATTCATGGCGGTCCGTATGTTTTCCATATCGCCGTATGCGGAGACCATTATGGTGCGGGCATCAGGTTTTACGTCCGATATCTGCGCGAGCAACGTCAATCCGTCCATGACGGGCATGTTGATATCAGACAGTATAATGTTGAACCGGTTGTCTTTCTGCAGACGTTCGAGAGCTTCCGCGCCGTTGCGCACAAATTCGAATTCGTAACGGCCGCCGTCAACTTCACGCCGCATTCTCTGTCGCACAAGCTGTTCCAGATCTGTTTCGTCGTCAACAACCAGAATCCGGACTTTATTGTCGTCCATTGAGAAGCTACCTTGATTATCAAATTGGAAAATCATATACCTGATTACACAAGATATGTACAGGGATTGTTTCGTTGACGGCAGCGGGAAATGTATTACCATAGAACCGAGAGGTTCTATTATGCGTGAGTGGTGTCGGCAATTTTATCCGGACTATCAGGCCAATGATCTGACTGAGGGAGAAGTGAGTGGCAACTGACTTGCATAATCCAATTTCGAAGGCGGTTCGGCCGGAGGACACGGCGGAGACGCTGTCGAAGTACCATAAAAACTGGGAGGGGGGCAAGGAAGAGTATGCCCCCACGGTAACGGCATTTTACGACCTCGTTACCGATCTTTACGAGTATGGATGGGGGCAGTCTTTTCACTTCGCGCCGATGAAGGTGGGGGAGTCTTTCGAGGAATCCATTGCCAACTATGAGTATTTTCTGGGCGAAGCCGCTGGATTGAAGCCGGGTATGAAGGCGCTGGATCTCGGATGCGGCGTGGGCGGACCCCAGCGCGCCCTCGCAAGAAAGTTCGGCGCTTCGATTGTGGGTCTCAACATCAGCGAATATCAGGTCGGGAAGTGCTCTGCGTATAACAGCAAAGCTGGCCTGGACCATCTCTGCAGCGTCCTGCACGGCGATTTCCTGAATATACCGGCGGAAGACGGAAGCTTTGATGCGGCTTACCATATCGAGGCCCTGCCTCATGCGCCGGATAAAATCGCCGTCTATGCCGAGATATTCCGTGTACTGCGGCCCGGTGCGGTCTTCGTCGGCTACGACTGGTGCATGACTCCTCTGTACGACAGCGGGAACCCCGAACACCGGGAATACAAGGAAGCAATCGAATACAGCAACGCCGCTGCGGAATTCACTTCATTCACGGAGGTAACCGACGGTCTGCGGGCAGTCGGTTTCGAATTTGTCGAGGCGCGCGACCGCGCCCATGACGCCGACCCTCAGACGCCGTGGTATCGACCGCTGGAAGGCAACAGCCTGAAGTTGAGGAGTTTGCCGAGAACGGCCCTTGGACGCAAAATCACCTCGGCGACCCTGCGCATTCTGGAAGGCCTGCGCGCCGTACCCAGGGGATCGTCCGAGGTACAGAAGATTCTCAATATCGCGGCCGACAGCCTCGTGGCCGCGGGGCGCTTGGGGATTTTTACGCCCATGTACTACCACGAGGCGCGCAAACCGGGTTGACCCTAAGGTAATCGGGTCCGGACGCAAGCACGACGCGGAGGCGGTGACCGTGCCGGCAAGCGCCAGCCGCGGTCCGACTCGCCTGGCTGCGGCACTACCCCTTCTCCACCGCGTGCCAATTGATATCGAGCGGCACCTCACAGGTCTGTTGCGGAATCGAGGTGAAATCACGCGACCGGGCCGCTGCCTGATCAGTTCCCATCCCCATAGACCTTGACTATATCTCCGGTTTTGTTTATATCCATTAGCAGGAGGAACCAATGATTCCGTTTTCAATCCCACGCATGATACTTGCGATGCTCGGGGGCTTCCTAGCGGTTTGTTTCTGGCCGCTTGAGTCGTATTCCGATCTCCTGAGCGGCACCCCCGAGGAGGCGGGTCTCAGAATTGCGACCGAATCCCGTGAGCGTCAGAAGGGTTTCGGCAATTTCACCGCGAGCCTGACTATGACGCTACGCAACAAGCAGGGAAAGGAAACCCAGCGCTCGCTCCGCCTCAAGGTCATTGAAGTCCAGGAGGACGGCGACCGGACCCTGTTTGTGTTTGACCGCCCGCAGGACGTCAAGGGAACCGCCTTTCTCGTCCACTCCCACAAGGAGGCGTCGGACCAGCAGTGGCTCTATCTTCCCGCCCTGAAGCGGGTGAAAAGCATCAGCGCGGCAAAACAATCCGGTTCCTTCATGGGCAGCGAATTCTCCTACGAGGACATGGGAGCGGTTGAGGTCGAGAAGTTCACTCACCGGCTGGTTCGCGAAGAGCCCTGCGGCGATCTCAAGTGTCTGGTTCTGGAGCGTACCCCGAAAAGCAAGGATTCCGGGTATTCCCGCCAGCTGATCTGGCTTGACCGGGAGGAACTCCGGACAATTCAGATCCACTACTTTGACCGAAGGGATGAGCACCTCAAGACGATGGTCGTGGAGGGCTACGCGAAATATCTTGATCGATTCTGGAGGAGCAGCAGGTTAACGATGACAAACCTGCTGACGGGCAAAAGTACCGTGCTGCTGTGGTCAGACTACAAGTTCGGGACCGACCTTGACACCAAGGACTTTACCCGGACGGCGCTTAAGCGGGTACGGTAGAGAGGTTTTGCGGACTGTCCCGTCCGGTCTGCCGCCCGCGGGAGCGGCCGGATCTGAAACCGGGTGAATGTACTGCGCGACAAGCGGAGAGTTTCCGCAGGTTGGATTGATCAGGCCCATGAAAAACGGCGGAACACCGATGGTTCCTGCGACCCATGACCCGGGAACCGGGGGCGTGACCCCTGGTCCTGAGCGCAGGTCAAATTTCCTGTTCCGGCGATAATGAAACTGCTGAGCGAGATAGAGTCACGGCTGGGCAACTGGGTCATCACGCTGCGGTGGCCGATCATCGTTGCCGCCGTCCTGCTGACCGGGATTGCGGCAAGCGGCGCGTTGCTGCTTGAGTTCTCGACCGACCACCGCGTCTACTTTTCCAAGAACAACCCTCAGCTCCTCGCGTACCAGGCGATGGAGGACATGTACGGCAAGAGCGAGAACGTCTTTTTCGCCATCGTGCCCGAGGACCGGAACGCCACGTCGGCTCTGGCCCTTGAAGCCGCTGAGTGGCTTACCGAACAGGCCTGGCGGGTTCCGTTCGCGAGCCGCGTCGACTCCGTCACCAACTTTCAGCATACCACGGCCGACGGCGACGAGATACTGGTGCGTGAACTGGTGGACGAGAGCGCCTACGGTGACGCCGACGAGCGGTCACGGATCCGCGCAATCGCCCTGGGGGAACCGGTTCTCGCGGGGCGACTGCTGGCGCGCGACGGCGGCGTTTCGGGAATCAACGTCACGTTGCAGCTGCCGGGCGAGGACGAATTGCGCGAAGGTGCGGAGGTTACCGAGTACGCGCGCGGCCTCGCGGAGGACTTTCGGGAGCGTTTCCCCGGCGTTGACGTGCTGCTGGCCGGGATGGTGACTTTCAACCAGGCCCTCATGGAGGTGTCGCTGAGCGACCTGAGCACGTTCATCCCGGCGAGTTTCCTGGCAATGACGTTCATGCTCCTGCTGCTGACGCGGGGATTCTCAGGGACGTTCGCGATAATACTCGTCGTGACGATGTCGGTAATGACCGCCGTGGGCATCGGGGGCTGGGCAGGGCTTCCGATGACGTCGCCTTCGGCGGTCGCCCCGGTCGTCGTACTTACCGTAGCTATCGCCAACTGCGTCCACATCTATTCAGCCTTCGTCAGTTACATGCACGATGCGCAGTCCCGCATGTCCGAGGACCGCGGCGGCAGTGCCAGGCGGGACGCGATTGTCGAGTCGATCCGGGTGAACTTTCAGCCGGTCTTCCTGTCGAGCCTGACCACGACGCTCGGCTTTCTGAGCCTGCACTTCTCCGAGTCGCCTCCTTTCCGCCATCTGGGCAGCTTCGTCGCGTTCGGGGTCGGCGCGGCGTTCGTGCTCTCCGTGACTTTTCTGCCGGCGCTGCTCTCGCTGCTGCCGGTTCGGGTACGCGGATCCCTGCCCCGGGAGAATTCCGCGATAACCATGTTCGGCAGGTTCGTCGTGCGCCGAAGCAGGCAGTTGCTCTGGGGTTCCGTGCTGGTCGTGGCAGTGCTCGTGGCATCGATTTTCCAGAACGAGATAAACGACGTCTTCCTCCACTACTTTGACGAGAGCGTCGAATTCCGCAGAGACTCAGATTTCATAGTGAATAACCTCACCGGCCTGTACGCGATTGAATACTCTCTTCCGTCGCGCTCCCCGGGCGGGGTAAGCGACCCGGCGTATCTCTCCGATGTCGAAGCGTTTGCCGGGTGGTACAGGGAGCAGCCCGAAACGATACACGTAAACGTCATCACCGATACCTTCCGGCGGCTCAACAGGAGCATGAACGGGGACGATCCGGCCTATTACCGGCTGCCCGCAAGCCGGGAGCTGGCCGCGCAGTACCTGCTTCTCTACGAGTTCTCTCTGCCCCATGGTCTTGACCTGAACAACCAGATCGCCGCCGACAGGTCAGCCACGCGGATGACAGTGTCAACGCAGACGCTCTCGTCAAACGAAGCGATCGCGCTTGATCGCCGCGCGCTGCAGTGGCTCGCGGACCACGCGCCCGGTATTGCCGGTCCGGTGAGTGCCGGCACCACGTTGATGTTCGCCCATCTCGGCCAGCGAAACATCATCGCCATGTTCGTCGGAACCACGCTTGCCCTCGTTGGAATTTCCTGCATCCTCATCTTCGCGCTGCGATCATGGCGGCTCGGAATCACGAGCATGGTCCCGAACCTGATTCCCGGGGCACTGGGCTTCGGCATATGGGGTCTGACGGTCGGAGAAGTGGGCGTATCGCTTTCGATGGTAACGGCCATGACTCTGGGTATCGTGGTCGATGATACTGTCCATTTTCTCAGCAGGTACCAGCGGACCCGGCGCGAACTGGGCTGCGCCTCTGCCGACGCGGTGCTGGTCGCCTTCCGGACCGTGGGTCAGGCTCTGCTCACGACCTCGCTTGTGCTGGTGGCGGGCTTTGTCGTGGTGAGTTTTTCCAGTTTCGAGCTCAATTCGGGAATGGGGAAGCTCACGGCGCTTGTAATCACCTTGGCCCTGATGGCCGACTTCCTTCTCCTGCCGCCGCTTCTCATGAAGTTCGACTTGAATGCTGACGGCACCCCGCCTTCTCTGGATTCTTGAGAGGCTGTTACCCTCTGGTTCTGCCTCGCTCGCTCCTTATGAGCGAGATGACTTCCCTGGTAGACATATTCGCTTTTACGGAAGGGACATCCAGAGGAGAAGTGGGCGCATGTTCCGGCACCAGCGCGTATGTCCTGCCGTCTCTTCGACGTATCAATACTTTTCCGGTTGACTCTGCTTTATCCAGAATGCTGGACAGCTTCTGTCTGGCTTCCGAGTATGAGTAGATTTCCATCTTATTCCTCCACATCTAAGAGATTAATGCCGAGTTGGTCTGCCGTGTTTCTCATCGCGATATCCAGCGTCAGCAAGGGCGCACGATGCCGCACGGCGCAATCCAGAAAATACGCGTCGTATGCATATGTGTTAAATTTAGCCGCAATGGACATGACGTTTTCCATATTGATGTGAACGTATCGCAACGGGATATGTTCGAAAATCTGCAGGCCTTTCCGGGCTTCCTCAACTTCAATCCGGTACTGTTTCATCATTGCGGTAAAAGCATTTCCAACTTCCCATGGTATGGAACCGGGGCCGATAAGTTCTTGCCCAGACGTCGCGGAGATGATCGGGTCTCTCTCGGGTTCTCCTATTATCACCGCAATAATTGCCGACGTGTCAATCACGATATCCAATATTACCGCCCCTCGGGACTGTAATTGTACAATTGTCTATAACAATGTCAAGCATCATTGTAGACCTTGAATTGGGAGACGAATCTATAACAATGTCAAGCATCATTGTAGACCTTGAATTTCCTCATATGGGAGACGAATTACTGATGATGTCCGCAATTGACCTGGCTTGTTCCGTGAAGCCCGGAATCCTTTCAAGCCCGGTTCGAGCGCGGAACAATGAAATCAGTCAGACGCTTTTGCCTTTTACATGGGGGTGAATTAGAATTTCTGCGTACCCGAATCCTAAAAAGGGGATTTTAAGTCATGCTTGCTTCGGCTCTTACGCAAGAGCAGCGTTTAGTTAAAAATCTCGTCTCGGAGTTTGCCGAAAAAGAAATCAGACCGGTTGCCTCCGAGATTGACAGGGACTGCGCTTTTCCCTCCGAAATCGTGGAAAAACTGTTCGGCCTGGGTTTCATGGGCCATTTCATTGAGGAACGCTACGGCGGAAGCGGCCTTGACTGTCTGTCGTACGTGATCGCCATTGAGGAGATATCCCGGGCCTGCGCGTCAACCGGAACGATAGTTATGGCCCATAATTCCCTCGCGTGCGCTCCGATTATCGATTTCGGCACCGGGGAGCAGAAGGAAGAGTACCTGCCGCGGATGTGCCGGGGCGCCGTGGGGTGCTTCGCCCTCAGCGAACCAGGGTCGGGTTCGGACGCGGCGGGCATGAGGACAAGCGCCGCGAGGGAAGGCGGGGCCTACATCCTCAACGGAACGAAAAGCTGGGTTACGAACGGCCGCGAGGCGGAGGTCGCCGTGGTTTTCGCTAGGACCGACAGAACGAAGAGAAGCGGGGGTATCACGGCGTTTATCGTTGACCTCGACGCTCCCGGAATCTCCATCGGGAAATCGGAGAGCAAGCTCGGCATAAGGGGGACGAGCACATCGCAGATCGTCTTTGAGAACTGCGAGGTGCCGGCGAGCCGGGTTCTCGGCGGGGAGGGAGAGGGTTTCAAGGTAGCCATGAAAACGCTTGACGCGGGAAGAATAGGGGTGGCGGCCCAGGCGGTGGGGATAGCCCAGGCGGTTCTCGACTCCTCGACTCGGTATTCCCGGGAAAGGGAGGCTTTCGGCAGGAAGATCTCGGATTTCCAGGGGATACAGTTCATGCTTGCCGACATGGCGACCAGGGTCGAGGCCTCGAGGCTCCTTGCCTGCAAGGCGGCCCTGATGAAGGACCGCGGGGAGAAATACGCCAAGCACTCCTCCATGGCCAAGCTCTACGCTTCTGAGACCGCGATGTGGGTGGCGACCAAGGGCATTCAGGTGCACGGAGGAAACGGCTATACGACCGATTATCCGGTGGAACGGCATTTCCGCGACGCCAAGATAACGGAGATATATGAAGGAACCTCTGAGATACAGAGAATCGTTATCGCCAGGCAGGTTCTTTCCGAGTCGCTCTGAGGTGTTATAATTCAGAGTTAATCATCAGTTATGAACCGGGGGAAAAGCATGTCCGAGTCAGACATAAAAACTGTAGGTATCGCGGGGGCCGGAACCATGGGTTCGGGCATAGCCGAGCTCGTCGCCTCGGCGGGGAAAAGCGTCGTTCTTCTTGACATTGAAAAAGATATCGCGGAGCGCGCCGTCGCGAAAACGGAAAAAAGTCTCGGCAGGCTGGCGCGAAGGGGCAAAATCGACGAGGAGCAGGTCGCGCTGATCGTCTCAAGGATTCACCCGACCGAAGACTACGGAGATTTCCGCGGCGCGGATATCGTGATTGAAGCCGCAAGCGAGCATATGGACCTCAAAAAGGCGGTTTTCACCAGGATCGAGGAGAACGCCCCAGAAGACGCCATTATCGCCACCAACACGTCGACCCTGTCGGTCACGGAGCTTGCCATGAACACTTCCAGGCCCGAGAAAGTCGTCGGAATGCACTTTTTCAATCCCGCGCCGGTAATGAAGCTGGTTGAAGTGATCAATACCGCCAGAACGTCCCCCGAGACCCTTGAGCGGACGATGGAATTCGCGCGGAGTCTCGATAAATATCCGATTATGGCAAAGGACAGAGCCGGGTTCGTCGTGAACAGGATTCTGCTGCCGATGATCAACGAAGCGATTTTCACCCTCGATGAAGGCGTTGCGGCGGCGGCGGAGATCGATAACGCCATGAAACTCGGGGCGAATCATCCCATAGGGCCGCTCGCGCTTGCGGACCTCATAGGGCTTGACGTCACCCTTAGCGTGCTTGACGTTCTCTACGCGGAGTACGGGGACCCGAAGTTCAGACCCGCTCCGCTGCTCAGGGAAATGGTTAGGGCGGGAAATCTGGGCAGAAAGACGGGAAAAGGCTTTTTTGAATACGGCAGAAAATAAAGGAGGCATAAATGTACAAGGATCTTTTGTTTGAAAGCGCTGATGACGGCGTGGGAGTGCTGACGATTAACAAGGAGAGGTCCATGAATGTCCTGAACGGGGAGACCATAAGACAGCTCAGGGACTTCGTGACCGAAAAGCTGCCCGCCGAAAATCTCAAGGTGCTGGTTCTGACCGGAGCCGGGAAAAAGGCTTTTGTCGCCGGGGCCGACGTAAGGCAGATGAGCCAGATGACGACGGACGAATTCAAGGATTACTGCGCCTTGGGAAGAGGCGCTTTTGACTACCTGGAGCAGGCGTCTTTCGCGGTTATAGCCGCGATAAACGGATACGCCCTGGGAGGAGGACTTGAACTTGCGCTCGCGTGCGATATAAGGGTCGCCTCCGGCAATGCCCGCGTGGGCTTTCCCGAAACCAAGCTCGGTCTTTTCCCCTGCTGGGGAGGAACCCAGAGATCAACCAGACTTATAGGGCCCGGAAGAACCAAGAAGCTGATTTTTACCGGGGAGATGGTCACCGCCGCCGAGGCGCTTGCCCTCGGGCTTGTGGATAAGGTAACGGAGCAGGAAGAACTTATGGATGAGGTCATGAAGATAGCCGGGCAGATCGCGAAAAACAGTCCGCTTGCCGTCAGTTACGCCAAAAAGGCGATAAACCGGGGATCGGAGACGGGGCTTTCCGAAGGACTCGCCTACGAGATGGAAACGGGGTTTCAGTGTTTTGATTCCTATGACAGGGTTGAGGGGATGAGCGCGTTTGTCGAGAAGAGAACGGCCGAGTTCAAAGGAGAGTAGCAATGGAAAGAGTCGTGCTTTCAGAGCCCCTAAGAACCGCGATAGGGACGTTCGGAGGAGCGCTCAGGGATGTCTCCGCGGTCGATCTCGGGACGGCGGTCGTCAGGGAGATTGTAAACAGGACGTCGCTGCCGCCCGAACAGATAGACGACTGCATAATGGGCAACATACTGGGAGCGGGACAGGGGCAGAACCCGGCGAGGCAGGTATCGATTAATTCCGGATTAAAAGCCGGGACCCCCGCGATTACCGTTAACAGGGTCTGCGGTTCGGGCCTTCAGTCCGTCGTAAGCGCCGCTCAGGCCATAAAGTCCGGCGACTGCGAATGCGTCGTGGCGGGAGGGATGGAGAGCATGAGCGCGGCTCCCTTCTATCTTCGCAAGGCCAGGTGGGGATACAAGATGTCGACGCCTTCCGATGAGCTTGTGGACGGAATTCTGTGCGACGGGCTCATGGACGCGTTTAACGACTACCACATGGGCGTTACGGCGGAGAACCTCGCGGAGAGATATGAAATATCAAGGGAGCGCCAGGACGAGTTTGCTTGCTCAAGCCAGATGAAGGCCAAAGCCGCGATGGAGAACGGAAAATTCACCTCCCAGATAGTTCCGGTGTCCGTTCCCGGGCGAAGGGGCGCTTCCGTTCAGTTCGACACTGACGAGCACCCGAGGCCGGACGTCACGCTTGAGAACATCTCGAAGCTGAGACCGGTCTTCAAGAGAGACGGCACGGTGACCGCGGCGAACTCCTCGGGCATTAACGACGGGGCCGCCGCCCTGATCGTCACGTCCGAGGGCAGGGCGGAAAAACTGGGCCTGAATCCGCTCGCGTCGATCAGGTCCTACGCGGTCTCCGGCGTTGACCCCGCGATCATGGGAATCGGTCCGGTTCCCGCGATGCGCGCGGCTCTTGACAGGGCCGGGCTCGGAATCGACGATATCGATCTGGTAGAACTGAACGAAGCCTTCGCGGCGCAGTCCCTCGCGGTGCTGAGCGATTTTCCCGTAGCGGAGGAGAAACTGAACGTAAACGGCGGAGCCATAGCGCTCGGGCACCCCGTGGGGGCCACGGGAGCGGTGCTGCTCGTGAAGCTTCTTCATGAATTTGAAAACGTCCGTCCCGGCGGCTACGGAATGGTTTCCCTGTGCATGGGAGGCGGCATGGGTATAGCAATGATTGTCGAAAAAATGTAGACTTCAGGCGTAGACGGCGGCTGTCTTAGCGGGCGGGTCGCCTCAACCGATAGCCCGGTATGAGCGGAAAAACAAGAATAGAGATCATGGATGACGGTCCCCTGATTGCAAGCGGCCTCCGGTCGCTTGAAGACGGGGAGGGGCGGGAACTTGCGATAAAGAAGAAAACCGCTCTTTGCCGCTGCGGGGCTTCGGGGAACAAGCCGTTTTGCGACGGGTCGCACAGGGGGGCGGGGTTTGAGAGCAGTATTGCGCCCGGCGAATCTTCCGTCGCCTCCAAGGAGGGGGACGCGGTTATAAGGTCGCTTAGAAACGGCCCCTACGAGGTTTGCGGAGATATTGAACTCTGCGTTGAGGATGATTCGGGGCTCTCGGGGGATGACCCTTACTATCTTTGCCGCTGCGGGGCTTCTGAAAACAAGCCGTTTTGCGACGGGTCGCACAAGCGGGCCGGTTTCACCGACAAATAAACTAAAGAACCAGGAGAAAACGAAAAATGGTTAAGACTCTGTCGACGATGATTCCCTTGGGGAGCGAGGCTCCCGACTTCCGGCTGCCGGATGTCGTAAGCGGCAGCGAGCTGTCGCTTGGCGACCTCAGGTCGGATGTCGCCACGGTGCTTATGTTCATGTGCAACCACTGTCCTTACGTGAAGCACCTGCAGGACGGGCTGGTGAAGGTTGCCGATGAGTACATTCCGAGGGGAGTCTCCTTCATAGCGATAAATTCAAACGATGTTGATAACTACCCTGACGATTCTCCCGAGAGAATGAAGGAAGTCGCGGAGGAGAAGGGATACTCGTTTCCCTACCTGTTCGATGAGACGCAGGAAGTCGCAAGGATCTATGACGCCGCCTGCACCCCCGACTTTTTCGTTTATGACCGGGACCTGAAATGCGTTTACAGGGGCCAGTTCGACGACTCGAGACCCGGAAACGGAAAGCCGGTTACCGGAAAGGATATGCGTAAGGCGCTCGATTCCATTATAGAGGGCCGGACAATTGAATGGGAGCAGGTTCCGAGCATCGGGTGCAACATAAAATGGAAATAGTGCGGTTTTCCCTGCCGAGCGGAACCGCCTGGAAGGAAAAAAAGGACCGCCCCGGGTCAGAAACCCGGAATTTCATCCCCCTGTTTCGCGGGCGCTGTCGCGCTTAACCATGAAACCGAAGACGGACAAGGACGGACCCCCGGAATCCGAGGATTTCATAAGGGCCAGGGTAAGAACGGATCTTCAGTCCGGTATCGCAAAGCCCGTTACCCGTTTTCCGCCCGAGCCCAACGGCTATCTCCATATAGGCCACGCGAAATCCATATGTCTTAATTTCGGTATAGCCGAGGAATTCGGCGGAACATGCAACCTGCGCTTTGACGACACCAACCCCTCAAAGGAGGACGTCAGGTATGAAGAGGCCATCAAGGAGGACGTCAGGTGGCTCGGGTTTGACTGGGAAGACAGGGTCTGCTACGCCTCTGATTATTTCGGGCGGCTCTATGAATACGCCCTGGGGCTCATAAGCGAGGGGAAGGCCTACGTGGACGACCTGAGCGCCGAGGAGATAAGGGAATACCGGGGAACGCTTTCGGAACCCGGAAGGGAGAGCCCTTCTAGGGAGAGATCCGTTGAGGAGAACCTGAAGCTTTTCCGGGCGATGAGAGACGGGGATTTCGACGACGGACGGTACGTGCTTCGGGCGAAAATAGACATGGCCTCGGGCAATATGAACATGCGCGACCCGGTCATGTACCGGATAATGAAAAAGCCTCACGCCCGTACCGGGGACTGCTGGTCCGTCTATCCTATGTATGACTGGGCCCACGGACAGAGCGACTCCATCGAGGGCGTCACTCATTCGCTCTGCACCCTTGAGTTCGAGGATCACCGGCCTCTCTATGATTGGTTTATCGCCCAGCTCGGCATATACCATTCCCGGCAGATCGAGTTCGCCAGGCTCAACCTCAGCTACACGGTTCTCAGCAAGAGAAATCTCATGAAGCTGGTTTCCGAGGGATACGTAAGCGGGTGGGACGATCCCAGGATGCCCACGATCTCGGGACTGCGCAGAAGAGGGTACACGCCTGAGTCGATAAGGGATTTCTGCCGGAAAATAGGTATCACGAAACAGGACAGCGTTATAGACATGGAGCTTCTCGAGCACAGCGTAAGGGAGGATCTCAACAAGAGGGCGCGGAGGGTCATGGCGGTGCTCGACCCGCTGAAAGTGGTGATAACCAATTATCCCGAAGATACGGAAGAGGAACTCGAAGCGGTAAACAACCCGGAAGATCCCTCCATGGGAAAAAGAAAAATCCCTTTTTCAAAAGAGCTTTTCATTGAAAGGGACGATTTCATGGAGGACCCGCCGAAGAAGTTCTACAGGCTCTACCCGGGCTCCGAAGTGCGCCTGCGCTACGCTTACATAGTGAGGTGCGTGGGTTTTGAGCGCGACCCGGAGAGCGGGGAGGTGACCGAGGTTCGCTGCGAATACGACCCTCGCACGAGAGGCGGAAGCGCGCCCGACGGAAGGAAGGTAAGGGGCACCATACACTGGGTGTGCGCGAAAAACGCCTCGAGGGTGACCGTGAGGCTCTACGACAGGCTTTTCACCGTTCCGAACCCGATGGCTGACAAGCGGAGGGAATTCACCGAATTTCTGAATCCCGATTCCCTCAGGACGCTTGAGAACTGCGCGGCCGAACCGGCTCTCGGGGACTGTCCGGGGGAGACTAACTACCAGTTTGAGAGGAAAGGGTATTTCATACTTGATTCCGCGGATTCGGCTCCCGGCGCGCCAGTTTTCAACAGGACGGTTTCCCTCAGGGATTCATGGAGCCGCCTCTCGGGAGGAAAAAGGGCCTGATTCCCGCTTTCGCGCGACTTTCCTCTTTACTTGAGGCTGTGAAAGTATTCACGGAACCTTGGTAACAGATTGTCCGAGAACGCCTAAGATATGTGCTGAATCCGCGTCGGCGCCGCCCTCGTTACCATCAAACCATCCAAAAAAACCAGGTCCTCCCGCTTGTCACGTTTTCCGCGAACAGCTCCCTTTAGAGTCATCAGCTCAGCAGGCGGCCTAAAAAAAACAACAAATAATTTGAGACAGTTGCGTTAAAACCGAACGGTTATATCTATTGACTATCAGTCCGAACGATTGTATTTGTAGGTACAAAGTATTCTTCGGTGCGAGACAGGAAAAACCAGGTGGAGACGACAGTCGTCTCCATGGTAACTTGGCTGATATCCTTCGCATCCGGCAAGAGATTAAAGGAGGTTGCACGAATATGAACCACTTAGAATTTTCTGAAACCGGTTTCCGGGATTTCCCCGAACGCGGAGGCAGGCGGGGGGGGGGGATATTCTCCCGCGTCTTTCCGTTTCTGGCCGTTGCGGTTCTTGCCGGGTGCGGGCTGTGGGGTCTGCTTTTCCCCGAACCCGCGTCCGCCCAGTCAGTCAGCCTGAGCCTGAATCCTTCCAGCATCACGGAAGAAGACGGGGCGCAGAAGATCACTGTCAGTGCGACCGTGAGCAGCGTCACAGGTGCTAACTTCTGCTTTTATCTTGACGTAGGCGCCCACACCGCAAGTCAGCAGACCGCCACCGAGGGAACTGATTACGTTGCCGTAGCACGCAAATTAGTAAGCTTCTCTGGTTCAAGCACCGCCAGCACCACTTTTGACGTTACTGCGACCGACGATTCGGTAAGCGACGGCGGGGAGACTATCCGGGTACATTCGTGGAAAGCAAGCGATCAGAGTTGTAAATATGATCTCATCAATTCGTATGGTTCCGCAAACCTTACGCTGAACGATTCGGACCCCAAGGCGAACCTGAGCGTTTCTCCTACGGAGTTAAATGAAGATGCTGGGGCGACGACGGTGACGGTGACGGCGGCGCTTAACCTCCAGGGAACACGCACACTAAGCAACAGCGTCACTTACACCGGGAGCGTGGGGAAAACTGGAGACACCGCCACGAAAGGCACGGACTACACGGCGGGGAGTTTCACGGTGACAATGCCGTCGGGCACGGCCAACGCTCAGGCTACCGCCACGTTCACGCTCACTCCGGCGGAGGACAGCCTTAGCGAGGGTGACGAGACGATAACGGTCAGGGGCGAGTCTACAAACGACGGAGACGCGGGGGAAGCGACCATTACTCTTAAGAACACGGTTGCCCCGTGTAACTCTCAGGCCACCGAGGAACTGAAAGCCGACTGTCTGGTTCTTGAAACTCTCTACGACAGCGCGGGCGGGGCTAACTGGTCGAACAAGACGAACTGGAAGACGGCGAACTCTCTTGACACATGGCACGGCGTCAAGGTGAACAACGACGGCAGGGTTTACGAAATAGAGCTTTACGACAACGGCCTCACCGGCACCATTTCCGACCTGAGCGCTCTTACCGGCCTGACCTATCTGGACCTCGGAAACGACGACCCGAGAGGTACGGGAGCAACCAACAGCCTCAGCGGCACCATTCCAGACCTGAGCGCTCTTACCAGCCTGAGATACCTGCTGCTTGACGGCAACAGCCTCAGCGGCACCATTCCAGACCTCAGCAATACCAATGTCCGCGTCCTGCAGCTTAACAACAACAATATAAGCGGGGAAATCCCAACATGGCTCAACGATATGGATTTGCGGGAGCTGTATCTTCACGACAATCAATTAAGCGGTACCATTCCAGACCTGAGCGATGTCGACGACTACGATCTTGACCTCAGCAACAACAACCTGAGCGGAACGATTCCGGCCGCGACACATTTCCCGGAAGAAATGCGGAATTTCCAAGGCCGGTTGCCGGCGGGCAAGCTCAATCTCAGCAACAACAACCTGAGCGGGGCGATTCCCGACCTGAGTTCCCTTAATAATCTTTACGCCATCGATTTGAGCAACAACAGCTTAAACGGTTCTATAACCGCGGTTCTTTTCCCCGTGGGATTGAACATACTTGATCTGAGCGACAACGAGTTAAGCGGCGCCATTCCCGACCTGAGCACCCGTATGACGAAGCTTACATATCTTTATCTTCAGAACAACCAGTTTTCGGGGACGATTCCCGACCTGAGTTCCGTCGGCAGACAGGTGTGGCTAAACGGCAACAGCATAAGCGGGACGATTAACGCTGATGATTTCGACAATGGAGTGAGCTATCTGTATCTGCACAAAAACCAGTTGAGCAACAGCACTACAATTGACCTCAGCAGTCTCAGCAATCTTTCGGAGATCAGTCTCTGGGGCAACCCGGGGTTGGACCTGACTAGGATAACGGGACTGGACTTGAGTCTGGAGAAGGCCGCGTTATGGATATTATACGACAGCACCGGGGGTTCCGGGTGGACCAACAGCAGGGGCTGGCCTGTCGGGAGCAACTTCAGTCAGGGGTACGGGATAACGACGGACAGCAGCGGCAACGTCACGGGGATTGATCTTTCGGAGAACAACCTGAGCGGCAAGATAAACGGAGGCATTGCGGTTCTGGACAGTCTTGAGGGGCTTGATCTTTCGTGCAACAGCAGTCTGAGCGGAGAGCTTCCCCTGGGGCTGAAGGATATCGAACCGCTGGCGACCGTGAACATATGCTCGACGGGGATTACGGTTCCGAGCGATCAGTCATTTACGACTTGGAAAAACGGCGCCGACGTCACTTTCACCGATGGCACATGTTCCGGGGCTCAAGCCTGTCAGGCGCCGGTGAGCAACCAGGGTTCTTCGCCTCCGGTATCGCAGTCGCCGGATGAAGGAGGCGGGGCGGGGCAAGGGGAAGGTGAACCGGAGGACGTACAGAGTCCGGTTCCTGACCCCGAGCTTCCCGCGGCTGATCCGGGGAACATTGAAGCGGGAGGAGGATGCGCCCTGGTTTCCGGGACGGGAGAGGAACGGCCCGGAGCGGCAGCGTCAGGACTGCTTCTGGCCGCTTTTGTCCTGCTCCCCGCTTTTACGGGAAGACACGGGAGAAGGGCGGAGGGACGCTGAAGAAATTCCGGGGGCGCAGGGTTCTGCCGCAACGGCCGGCCCGTGGCTGATGCTGACTGAAGCGGCATAATCATCTTTATATTTTAAGGTGGTCAGACGTTGATGTTACCCTTTCCCCGGGGTGCAGTTACGCCATTCCATTCATACCAATGCGGAATGCGATATGAACCAACGCCGGTACAGGCTCACCCTCGACCGTACCTGGTGGAATCGTCTTTCCCGGTCAAGGCCTGCAGAAAATAGAGTTTTATCGTTCTGCATGATAAGTTAATACGTCCATCTTAAATTCGGGTCTGCCGTGATCTTTGTCTGATCCAGTACTGGTGCTCAACGGCACGGATTGGGAAACATTATGAGCTGGGAAATTGAAAAAACGGGCGGCGTCGCGGTCGTGCGCATGAACTCAAACCCGATGAACGTCATGAATGAGGGTTTCTTCAGCGACCTTGAAGAGGCTTTCTCTACGCTTGAGAGCGATCACGCGGAAAGCCCCGTGGTTCTTACCTCCTCTCAGAGGGCTTTTTCCGCGGGCCTTGATCTTAAGTACCATCTTTCGCTTTTTACCGCCGGGGACGAAGAGGAAATCTGGCGGTGGTACGAGCGTTTCCGCGGGGCCCTGCTTCGGGTCTTTACCTATGAAAGACCCGTTGTGGCGGCGGCAAACGGTCACGCGATAGCGGGCGGACTCATACTGGCGCTCTGCTGCGACTACAGGGTATGCGTTGATTCGGGGGCGAGATTCGGTCTTAATGAAATCACCATAGGTTTTCCCGTTCCTTCGGCGATAGCCCAGATCGTGCTTTACGCGCTGGGTACGGCAATCGCGCAGCAGGTCATGACGACAGGCTTTCTTTACGAGTCCCGCGACGCCGTCAGGCTCGGCTTTTTCGATGAAAGCCGCAACGCGGACGGGCTTCTTTCTCACTGCGTTGAGTTTGCGGGGCAGTACGGCCCGTCGCTTATTCCCGGTTACTCCTTCTCCAAGAAGGCTCTTCGCCGCGAGGTCGTGGCGAACATGGAAGGAGTCTGCGCCGAGGCTGACAGGGAACTTCCGAGGGTTCTGCGCGGCCCGGGGGTCCTGGAGAGCCTCGGGGCTCTGGTTGAAACTCTGGGGAAAAAGAAACGGTGACAATACCGCGGGAGGAATTTTGAAGAAAATCACCGTAAGAAAAGCCGCGGGCGGCGATGCGGAAGCGATGGCCCTGATACTCCGGGAGATCGGCTGGTCTGAGAGACGCAACTCCCTTGCGGTTGAGGAAGTATCGTCTCCGATCCGGGATCTCATACTTCGGGCCGACGGAGATCCGGAAGGACACACCATGTACGTGGCCTGTGATTCCGGGGGGAGGGTTTTGGGGTTCACTGCCGTTCACTGGGTGCCGTTCGTTATGCTCGGGAGCCACGAGGGCTATGTCTCGGACATGTTCGTGAGTCCTTCGGCGAGCGGAATGGGGGCGGGGAGCCGCCTTATCGAGGCGGTCATGGAAGAGGGCAGAAAAAGGGACGTTTACCGTCTGATGGTGACCAACGGCAGGGACAAGCCGTCCTACCTGCGGGGCTTTTACAGAAAAAAAGGGTGGACGGAACGGCCGAAGGTCGCTAACTTTACCTACTACTACAAGGAGCCCTGGTCATAGCCACTCAGGCGGAAGCCATGAAAAACCGGGGAACGGATTCTGAATGAAAACGCCGGAAAAACAGGAAGAAGCGGTTCTGCTGGTGCACTCGCCGGACCGTCCGGGTCTCGTGCGCGCGGTCACCGACTTTATATTCAAGTACGGAGGCAATATCCACGCTCTGCAGCACTGCGTCGATACGGCCGACCTGGTGACCTTTATCCGGGCCAAGTGGGGGATGGACGGCTTTACTCTCTGCCGGGAGGAGACGGAGGAGATATTCCGTGAGAAGGTGGCCCGGAAATTCGACATGAAATTCGAGGTTTTCTTCACGGGGGACGTGCCGCGCATGGCGGTTTTCGTCTCCAGGCTTCCCCACTGCCTCTCGGACATAATCTACAGGCTCCGCGCCAGGGAATGGAACGTCGAGATGCCCCTCGTGATAAGCAATCATCCGGATCTCAGGGACGTGGCGGGCCTTCACGGGGCGGATTTCCACGTGTTCGAGAACGTAAGGGACAACAAGGAAGAGGTGGAGGCGGAGCAGCTTGAGCTTCTTCGCCGTTACGACGTGGATTTCATAGTGCTTGCGAGATACATGCAGATTTTCACCGCGGATTTCGTGTCGCGCTACCCCAACAGGATAATCAACATCCATCATTCGTTTCTTCCGGCCTTTCCCGGCGCGCGCCCCTATCACTCCGCGTATGAAAGAGGGGTCAAGGTGGTCGGAGCGACCTGTCATTACGTAACCGAGGAACTTGATTCGGGACCCATAATAGAGCAGGATGTCATAAAGGTTAACTATGACGATTCGATAGACGACCTCATAAGAAAGGGGCAGGATCTTGAGAAGCTGGTTCTTTCAAACGCGATCTGGTCCCATATAAACCGGGAGATTCTGATTTACAAAAACAGGACAATCGTATTCAATAAATAGGGGAGGTTTCGCGATTCCCCGCGGGCGGGTGAAAAATGAAGTTCAGAGGCACAGACGATTACATAGCGACAAAGGACCTGGCCGTGGCCGTTAACGCGGCCGTTACGCTTGAGCGCCCTCTTCTTGTCAAGGGCGAACCGGGAACGGGCAAGACCATGCTTGCGTTCGAGGTCGCGAAGGCGCTCGGAAAGCAGCTTATAACATGGCACGTAAAGTCCACCACGACCGCCCAGCAGGGCCTCTACGAGTATGACGCCGTCGCCAGGCTCCGCGACTCCCAGCTCGGGGACGAAAGGGTGAACGACATCTCGAACTACATAAAGAAGGGAAAGCTCTGGGAGGCTTTCGAGAGCCCCGAGCAGGCGGTGCTGCTGATTGACGAGATAGACAAGGCGGACATAGAGTTCCCGAACGATCTTCTTCTGGAGCTCGACAGGATGGAGTTTTACTGCTACGAACTCAGAAAAACCGTAAGGGCGGTCAAAAGAGTCATAGTGATAATCACCTCGAACAATGAAAAAGAGCTTCCGGACGCTTTTCTGAGAAGGTGCTTTTTTCACTACATAGCTTTTCCCGACCGCGGGACTCTCGAGAAAATAGTCAGGGTGCATTACCCGGATCTTGAGCGGAAGCTCATGGACAGCGCTCTCACCCTCTTTTACTCCGTGAGGGAAATCGACGGTCTCAAGAAAAAACCCTCCACGAGCGAACTCATAGACTGGATAAAACTGCTTGCGGCCGACCGCGCGGCCGCGGGGGAACTTCCGGGGGTGGATCTTGAGGAGAGCCTTCCTCCTTACTCGGGCGCGCTTATCAAGAACGAGGCGGACTACGGGATGCTCGAGGCGATGAGGCGAAGATTCAGGAGGTAGGGGGACAGGCTCATGTTTCTTGATTTTTTCCTGCTGCTTAAAAACGACGGATTTCCCGTAACCCTGAAGGAGTATCTTACCTTTCTCGAAGCGCTTGACCGCGACGTGATCGGTTACGACACGACCGATTTCTATTACCTCAGCCGCTGCGTGATGGTTAAGGACGAGCGGCACCTAGACAGGTTCGACAGGCTTTTTTCCGCTTACTTCAGGGGGGCCCAGCTTGCCGATACCGAGCAGTTCATGCAGATTCCCCTTGAGTGGCTACGCAAGAATTTCGAGAACGTCCTCTCGGATGAGGACAGGCGGATGATCCGTTCCATGGGCGGGCTTGAAGAGCTGATGGAGCGGCTGAGGGAGATTTTCGAGAAGCAGAAAAAACGCCACCAGGGCGGGAACAGGTGGATAGGCACGGGAGGCACTTCTCCCTACGGAGCGTACGGTTACAATCCCGCCGGCGTCCGGATAGGGCAGGACGGGGGCAGGCAGAGGCGGGCCGTCAAGGTGTGGGACAAAAGGGAGTTCCGCGATCTTGACGATTCGGTGGAACTGAACGTGAGGAACATGAAGATGGCCCTCAGGAAGCTCAGGGTTCTCACGAGAGAAGGGGTGGGGGAGGAGCTTGACATCGAGAGAACGATCGACAGGACTTCAAAAAACGCGGGGCTGCTCGACCTTGAGTTTGTTCCCTCACGCAAGAACAACGTCAAGGTTCTCATGTTCTTTGACGTCGGGGGTTCAATGGAGGATCATGTCGAGCTCTGCTCGAGGCTTTTCTCCGCCGCCAGGCATGAGTTCAAGCACCTTGAGTTCTACTACTTTCACAACTGCATATACGAAGCCGTGTGGAAAGACAACGCGAGGCGCTTCAGCGAGCGGATTTCCACCTTCTCGGTGCTCAACAAGTACAACGGCGATTACAAGTGCGTTATAGTCGGTGACGCCTCCATGTCCCCGTGGGAACTTGTGTATCCGAACGGAAGCGTCGAGCACAATAACGACGAGCCGGGCCTTCTGTGGCTCAGCAGGATAAAGGCGAAATATCCTTTTACGGTGTGGCTTAACCCCGTGCCGCAGGATGAGTGGAAGTGGACCGAAAGCGTGGGCATGCTGAACGATTTCTGCGAAGGCAGCATGTTTCCCCTTACGCTCTCGGGAATAAAGGACGCTATCTCGGCTCTCAAGCGCCGCCCCGGCCACCGCGGCGCGTCGGGACTTCCGGCGTGATGAGGGTGTACACCGTCGATGCCTTCACCGACGGGCCTGGTTCCGGGAATCCGGCCGCCGTGTGCATTCTTGAGAAGGAAATACCGGACCGGACAAAACAGGAGATCGCTTCCCGGGTAAATCTCCCGGAGACGGCTTTTCTGCTCGGGAGAAAAGGCCTTTTCGGACTCAGGTGGTTTACTCCCGAGACGGAAGTCGACCTCTGCGGGCACGCCACCCTCGCAAGCGCCCACGTTCTTTTTACTCTCGGAATCCTCCCCGAGACGGAAGACGCCGTGTTCTCCACGAAAAGCGGGGTTCTTACCGCGAGGAGAAAAAGCGACCTAATAGAGATGGATTTCCCCTCGGAGGATCCCTGGGAAGTTAAGGCGCCGGAGGACCTGCTCATGGCGATTCCCTCCGCGCCTCTTTACGTGGGCAGAAACCGCCTTGATTACATCGCCGTTTACGAGAGCGAGGAGACGGTGAGAAGCGCCGTCCCGGAACTCGCCCGCGTCAGAAAACTCGATTCGAGAGGGCTTATAATAACAAGCGTCTCAAGTTCTCGGCGCTACGATTTCGTGTCGCGGTTTTTCGCGCCCGGCGCCGGGATAGACGAGGATCCGGTTACGGGGTCCGCTCACTGCTGCCTCTGTCCTTTCTGGAGCCGCAGGCTCGGGAAAAAAGAGCTCACGGGCTACCAGGCGTCGCAAAGAGGGGGGATCGTTCATGCGGAACTTCTCGGGAAAAGGGTTCTGCTGTCGGGAAAGGCCGCTGTCGCCGGAAGCTTCGAAGTCAGCCCTGCGCCGTGAGAAAACCCGGACGCGGCGCGCTTGGCGGAATTCACAAAACTTTTTTTTTCGGTAGAATTTAAACTCCCACGTTACAGAGGCGGCGTAGCCAAGAGGTAAGGCAACGGTCTGCAAAACCGTCATACCCCGGTTCGATTCCGGGCGCCGCCTCCAGTTCTGAACTCCGTTCAGCGTAATGCCCGGGTGGCGGAATTGGTAGACGCAAGGGACTTAAAATCCCTCGGGAGTATCTCCCGTGCCGGTTCGAGTCCGGCCCTGGGCATTTTTTTTCTGGCAAATTCCGGGACAAATGTGTTAAAATGCGAAATATTATGTGATAAATAGGACTGATTGGTACAAAGGACTGATTCCAAGGAGGTTTCGGAGATGGATTTTAGAACTCAGTTTAGTGCAGCTGTTTTTGCACTTGTTTTCTCGTTTGCGCTGGTTTTTTCGCTGAACGCCGTTGCGCAGGAAGGGCAGGATTCCGAATCCAGCGTTCAGGATGAACAGGAAGAAAGTCCCAGCGCGGTGGAAGAAAGCGGTTACACTCTTCGGAAAATGCTTGTGACCGCCACCAAGCGCGTTCAGCTTGCCCAGAACGTGCCTTTCTCCCTGAATGTTCAGTCCGAAGAGGACATAAAACGCCTTAACACCACCGACCTTGAGGACCTTTCCCGCAACGTTGCCGGGTTCTCCATACAGAACCTCGGGCCGGGCCAGAGCGTAGTCACGGTCCGCGGCGTTTCTTCCGGACAGATTGTGCGGGACCAACCTGGCGTAAAGGAACAGGTTGGAGTTTATCTTGACGAAACCCCCATATCGTTGTCGCTTTTTACTCCCGACATTGATCTTTTCGATCTCAACCGCGTGGAAACCCTGAGAGGACCGCAGGGCACGCTCTTTGGGTCAGGTTCCATAGGCGGCACCGTCCGCTATATAACTAACCAGCCCATGCTGGGAGTAAACGAGTCTAAAGTCGAGATTGACGGAAACTATCTTGACGAAGGTTCTCTCGGGGGCCATCTGAAAACGGCCCTTAACGTCCCCCTTGGCGAAGACGCGGCCGTTCGTCTGGTCGCTTACGGTACTAAATACGGCGGGTTCATTGACGCGCGCAAGGAGGGAGGGAAGGTGGATGAGGACGTGAACGACGGCACCCGCCAGGGCGGGCGCATTGCTCTTTTATGGAAACCGACCGAAAACCTGTCCATTACCCCGCGGGTCGTGTACCAGAACATTGACCTCGGAGGTTTTAACCGGGACGAGATATTTAACCTTTTTGCTAACCCTTACACCGTCCCTCCGACTCCGCTTGGAGAAAGAGAGCAGTTCCTCCTGCTTGACGAGGTGTTTGAAGAGGAAACACTGATACTTGATACCGTGGTCAAGTGGGATATTGAAGACATCTTCACCGTAAGCTACGCGGTCGGCTACCTGAATCGTGACATCCTGGTCGGCCGCGACGGAAGCGCGCTTACGGGCAGCATAAGTCTGGATCTGAAACTTGCGCCCGCAGCGGTGCCGTCAAACCTGCTAGACACAACGGATCTTGAGCAGTGGTCCCATGAACTGCGCCTGAGTTCCAATGACGGCGGCAGGCTTCAGTGGTTAACGGGCGTGTTCTACCAGAGCACCAAGCGCGACTACAAGCAGACCCTGCCGACTCCAGGGTATGACAGGTTTCTGGATGCCGCCAGGGGAGAGGGGACGTCAGACGGCGCGCGCAACGGCTTCCCGGAGAAGGATTCTCCCTACATATCTTACCTTCCGTACGACATCAGGCAGGTTGCCCTGTTCGGAGAATCGACGCTTGAGCTCTCAGATGGCCTGACCATGACGGCAGGTCTTCGCTGGTATGACTGGGAGGAAGAACGTTCCTTTATCTCAGGCGGATTTTTTTCAAACAGCGACAGATATAAGGACAAAACCGAGTCAAACGGTTTCACGCCCCGATTCCTGGCCAGCTGGGCGCTTACCGACCAGGTTACCGTGAACGCACAGGCTTCCCGAGGGTTTCGTCTCGGCGGGGTGAACGATCCGCTCAACAAATCTCTTTGCACGGGATCGGACATAGAGACTTTCGGAGGTTTTCAGTCCTACAATGACGAGACGCTCTGGAACTACGAATTCGGCTTCAAGTCGTTTTTTGAGAAGGCAGCCGTGAACATGGCAGTTTTCTACTCGGACATCAAGGATCTTCAGGTCACTCTGGATGCCGGCACCTGCTCATCACGTATTTCATTCAACGTGCCTGAGGCCCATGCTGTAGGCAGCGAGCTTGAGATCCGCGCCTTTCCTACCGACAACTTGCTGGTGACCTTTGCGGGAAGCTACGTCAAGGCGCAGTTTGACAGTACCGTGACAGACGGCGAGGGCAATGTCGTCGGAGGCGTTAAGGACGGCAATCGGCTGGCGTCGGTTCCCGACTGGCAGTTCTCCGCATCCGGCACTTATACTCTGCCCGGGATTTTCGGTTCCGGCGAAAGCTACATCTCGGCGCTCTGGCAGTATGTGGGCGACCGTATAACCCAGCCCGGCGACCAGCAGCCCGGCGCGGGTGTCTTCAGTCACGGGTTCGAATTTGCCGGCATGTCAGGCGATGAAGTTACCAATATGGACTTGGTACTTGATCCCTACCACCTGCTCGACCTCAGCTTAGGACTCGTTTACGACCGATGGGAATTCGTTCTTTACGCCAAGAACGTGACGGACGAAAACGTGAAGCTCTCATTTGACCGTGAGCGTGGAGGACGGGCCCGGCTTGCCTACAGAGTGGGTCAGCCCCGTACCTTCGGCGCGGTTACACGCATGCATTTCTGACGGAACAGCGAGCAAGGTGATCTCAGGCTTACCTTTCCTGTTTTAAACGGTGCATGCCGTCACGTATCTCAGACCAGTCTCTCGTCTTGGCTGACGTCTCTTTCCTGTCAGGGGGTTTTCGCCTGCCGTGTTTTTGTGCCGACGGGCACTGACATTATACGGTATGTTGGGAAGCATATATGCCGACTTTTCATGACTAGTACAGCGTTTCGCTGTTATGGTTACAGCATTAAGCTACCTCAAGATCAAACTTGTTCCACCTGTGCACAACAGGGTCCGCATTAATTTCTTCAATACCCCTGAGTATACGCTCTTTTAACTCAGCCTTGCTCGACACTCGAATATGCCGTAAAAAACTGCGGGTCATCTTCGAGAATGCCGTCTCCACAAGATTCAACCACGACCCATGCTTTGGAGTATGCACGTATATGAACCTCCCGGGCCTGCTGCCAAGATACCTCATCGTCTCTTTCGATACATGAGAAGAATGATTGTCCAGCACCACCCGAATCGTGTTTTTCTTGGGATAATACTCGTCAAGCTCCTTGAGAAGCTCTATAAACTCCCTGCTGCGATGACGATCCCTCACCTTCGCTATTATCCTTCCGTCGTGCAGATCCAGCGCCGCAAGCAACGACACCGTACCCAATCTTTTGTACTCATAGTCTCTTCCCATTTCTCCATGCCTGCCCGGCTTCGGAGGCAAGTCAGGCGCAACGTTTGCTATAGCCTGTATCCCCGGCTTCTCGTCAACCGACACGGTTATCACATCAGGTCTTTGCCCCGTGTCTCCCGACTGCTCATTCTGGATGTTAACCTCCTGATATACCATTAGAACCTCTTCCATCTTCTTCTCAAACTCCTCGTCTCTGCGCTCAAGATAATAACGTATCTTGTGAGGCTTTATCTTCGCCTGATTCAATATCCTCCATACAGTGGCCTTCGATGCTCTTGATAAAGATTCGTATCCCTTCTCAACCGCTGCACCCCTGATGTATTTGGCAAGCGCGCTGTACGACCAGACCTCCGAAGCAAGACCATGCTCGGTGGGCTTCGTGCACGCCACGTTGATCACCCATGCCTTGGCGTCATCGCTTATTACAGGTTCCGTGCCGTGATAAGCGTCCCTGAGCCCTGCCTCTATCCCCTTGGCCAAAGCTTTATTCACGCACTTGTATATTGTGGGTCTTGAAACATTGAGCTTGCGATGTATGGAAACTATCGTGTTCCCTTCGCAGTAGGATAACAGTATCGAGGCTCTCTGCACTTCCCGCTGCGGAAGCTTCTTTGAACGGCTTATTGTAAGAAGCTTCTGTTTTTCCTGTTCACTCAAAACAAGTTCCGGTCTCTTGCTTCTTGTTGACATGGTTACACCTTCCTGTGAGATTTAGTATATCACAAGTGTAACCAGAGCAGTTATACATGTAAATAGATAAATGAAACGGTATACTAGGAGGTGGATTAGATGAGATGGGACAGGACTCACGGCATCCTGAGTCGCCGGAGCCAGCGGGCGGTGATGGAGGAAATCGTGCTGCGCGGGCCGGTGTCGCGGACCGAGATCGCCCGCAAGCTCGACCTGAGCGTGGCGTCGGTGTCGCGTATCGTCTCCCCGTTGCTCAATGCGGGCTTGGTGCGGGTGGTGGAAGAGGAAGCGGACGACGCGTCAGGCGCCGGACCCGGCCGTCGGCACGTGTATCTGGATGTCGATCCGGGGGGAGGGACCGTGCTCGGGATCCGAATAGGTCCGACCTTCCAGACTCTCATCCTTGCCGACCTCAAGAATCGTTCGCTCTCGGGGACCGAACTTAAGCTCGAAAGACTGGACGACCCGGATATGGTCATCAGGCGCGTGGCCGATGAGAGCCGGCGGCTGATCGACCTTAACGTCAAGGACCGCAGCCATCTCCTCGGCGGCTTTCTCATGATCGCCGGTTCGGTGGACCGGGCGCTTGGGAGCGTGCGCTACTCGCACTCTCTTGGATGGAGAGACGTTCCGTTGCGCTCAAAGCTCGTCGACATCCTTGACTTGCCGATGAGAGTCGAGTCCATGACGACCGCGTTCGCGCTTGCGGAAACGCGCTTTGGCGCGGTGCGGGGACAGAACAACGTGCTGGCGATCGTCTGCTCTCTGCAGATCGGGGCCAGCCTGCTTTTGGACGGACGCCTGATCGAGGGATACTACCTCGAAACCGGCGGGATCGGCAACATGATGGTGACCGGGGAGAACGGCAGAATCGAGACGCTGAATCGTCTTGCCAGCGGGTACGGCGTTCTCCGGCGCATCTATGGCGACGAGGCTCTTTCAGGCATGTCCTTCAGCGAGCAGACCGACGCGCTTATTGACGCGGTAGAACGGGACCGGGACGGCGACCCGGCAATGGCCGCGCCTATGACCGAGACCGGCTACGCGCTTGGGTGGAGAATCGCCCAGTTCCTTCATCTCGTCGCGCCGCAGAACGTGGTGATCGCCGGCCCCCTTGCCCTGTCTTCCCGTTACGTGGACGCGTTCAGGGATGCCGTCGTCGAAATGCTGGGAACCACCACGCTCAATATCGTTACCAGCGGCGAGGTAGGTCCGGTCAGCGGTCAGTCGGCGAGTCACCTGCGGGCTGGCGATCTGCGAATACCTGTTCGAAAGAGCCACGGACCTCACGTAATGGCACCCGCGCACCCGGTATTCAGCCCGAACTTCTTCATGAAGGACGGCAATCGGCTGGCGTTGGTTCCCGGCTGGCAGTTCTCCGCATCCGGCGCTTATACTCTGCCCGGGATTTTCGGTTCCGGCGAAAGCTACGTCTCGGTGCTCTGGCAGTACGTGGGCGACCGCATAACCCAGCCCGGCTTGCCTGCAGAGTGGGGCAGCCCCGTAGCTTCGGCGTGGTTACGCGCATGCGTTTCTGGTGAATAGTGGATAGGCAAGGTTGTCTGATTCCAAGAAGAATATACAAGACAGTTCTGGACCGGCTTGCATTGTTTCCGGCGGTGATACTGCCGAACAAATGCTTCGTTGTCCATGCTGGTGAAGAGCGTTACCCGGTTTCACAGGACGCAGAAGCCATAGGCGTTTTGGAAATGGCACGTGAAATCTTGGACAAGGGCGGGGTGTAGTTTTTAGTGAATTAGAGTTCAAGAACCCGGTTCGGGTATCTTTTCCGCTTAAGGCCTTTACTCAGTGAAGTACCCTTTTTCCCCTCTCTTCCTTTGCGGTATCCTCGGAATCGTCATCGTAGTAAAGGTAGTGCACTTCTTCGAAAAGCTCATCGAACTCATCCGCAAATTCATCCTCAAACTCGTCATCTTCGTCGAACATGTCGGAGATGTCCAACGGGTAGTGAGAATCTTCATCGTCTTTTTTGATAAATTTGAGCATTACTGCCTCCGGCGGGAAAAAATTTTCAACCAAAACCTACACCCCGGTCATCAAAAGTCAACATCCCGGGACTAAGTCCCGGTTAAGTGATGCAACTGCTCCCATTCATGACCTTTCCATTACAGCGGTTTTAAGAGAAAAGAGACGTTCTCAAGGATGAAATCGGGTTTTACCGCGCTTCCCTCAAGATCGGCTTTCCTGGTGACTCCTGTCATTACGAGTGCCGTGCTGTACCCCGCTTTTTCCCCTCCGGCGATGTCGGTTCGGAGGCTGTCCCCGACCAGAAGGGTTTTTTTCGTCGGCGCCACTCCGCTTTTCTCAAGAAGATCGAACATGTGTTTTCCGGGCTTCCCGGCCGTGACCGCCTTCTTTCCCGTCGCGGCTTCCACGGATGCGAGGAGGGCTCCCGTCGCGGGGGCCCGGCCGCGTTCGCAGGGGTAGAAGTAGTCCCCGTTTGTGCCGATGAAGCCTGCCCCGTTTCCGATCGCTATGGAAGCGGTTTTTATTTCTTCAAGGTTAAATCCCGGGTGGCTTCCTATCACCACGAGATCCGCGCCGGGAGAATCATCCCCTGAAACCTCGACCAGTCCCGTTTTCCTGACCTCGTTTTTCAGGTAATCGCTTCCGGCTATGAAGACCGTTTTCCATTTCACGGAGGAAAGGCTTTCCCTTATAAGGGAAGCGGTTGCCATGGGGGAGGTTATGAATTCGCTTTTGCGCGAGCGGATTCCGAGTCCTCTCAGCTTCCCGGCGTAGTCGGAAGGAGACCGGGAAGGGTTGTTGGTTATGAAGCGTATCTCCTTTTTATTCTTTCTTAATGCCTCCAGCACCTCGGGAGAGTTGCCGATGGGCTTTTCGCCGGAATATATGACCCCGTCCAGGTCAAAGACGAAATGATCAAACGAATTCTGAAAATCCATAACGGGGGCCGGGAGTTTTACCGGGGAGGCCGCTCTATCCCCAGATATTCTTTTTAAGTTCTTCCTGAAGCTGGGTGTCGTAGTCTGACTTCATTATCCTGATCAGCTTGTTTTCCCTGTCTTCAAAAAACTCGACTCCCATGAAGGAAAGCACGTCAAACGCGGCCCTTTTGTACCCTTCGTAAAACTCCTCTATTTCTCCGGAAGCCCTGACGGTCTTTGAATCAAGGTAAAGGGCTATTGCCGCAATCTCATTCTTTATCTCGGGGGCTATCTCGATCTGGAACCCCTCAAGTTCGCCCTGAAGGAGATGATTCGTGTACATCTCGATTACGGCGTCAAGCGTGTGTACGTCCATTTAAGCGTCCTCTCCGGCATATTCTAACCATATACAATAGTGGCGAAGCTCTCATTGGTTGCTGGCGCCCGGTCTTGTGTTTGGCTGTTGTGCCCTCTCCCAAGTCTTGTGTTCCGCATTCTGCTTCAGGATTTCCTTAAGAATAGGCTTTATGAGTAAGGGAAAGCAATCCGGTAATCATTATGCCGATGAATACCCAGAAGCGGAAACCTGGTCTGTCAACTCTTTTTACCTGGTCCTCAAATCTTTTTTCTCTTTCATCAAGCTTGGTTTCTATTCTCTCGACAGTCGTAGAAAGCTGCCCCATTGTGGACTTGATTTCCGAAACGTCCTTCTCAATGTTCCCTACTTTCTGCTCAATCTGTCCTACTTGTTGTTCTAATAATTCTGACATAGCGTTTTATCTCTGACACAATTCTCCCGCTCATGATCATATCATAGTCGGCTACGGAAAACTATTTCAGGTGTTCACCCCTTTTTTGGATTTTCGGATGAATAAAAACTACCCGATTTTGCCGGAGAACTCAAGGTGTTAGAACACTGTTATATACAGGTCCTAGCCGTTTTTGCCAAGAAGTTCACTTGCCACTATTATGTTGTCTCTTCCCGCCTTGGCCGCGAGCTGCACCGCTTCCTTCAGGGTGGTTTTTTCCTCGACGGTGCCGAGTTTCAGGAGCATCGGCAGGTTCACCCCCGAAATCACCTCCATCTCGCCGCTTTCAAGAAACATCAGACTTATGTTGGAGGGGGTTCCTCCGAACATGTCCGTCACAAGCAGTATCCCGTCTCCCTCGTCAACGGTATCGACAGAAGTCCTTACCTTTTTTTCAAAATCCTTGGAGTCCTTCGAGGCATCTATTGAGACCGCGGTCATCTTGACCCTGGGCTTCTCGGGCAGAATGAAGTTTACAGCCGATACAAGCTCCTTTGCAAGCTCTCCGTGCGTGACCACCACTATGGAAAACATAGGACTTTTATAGCTTATTTATATCCCTGTGTCTAATAATCGCGGAATATTCGGAAAGGCTTTCGCCGAGAGCGCAGGCCATGACCACCGAGCGGTGCTTCCCTCCGGTGCAGCCTATCCCCACGGTAAGATACGATTTTCCTTCCTCGGAATACCTGGGGATCAGAAAGCGCAGAAAAGAGCACAGCTTCTCAAGAAACTCAGGCGAAGACTTATCCGACATAACAAAGTCCGCGACTTCGCCGCTGGTTCCGTCAAGACTCCTCAGGGATTCCGTAAAATGGGGATTTTTCAGAAACCGGACGTCGAAAACCAGGTCCGCGTCTTCTGGAACCCCGTACTTGTAGCCGAAGGAGAGGAGGGTGATAAGAGGGGTCTGCTTGTCGGCCGCCCCGGCAATCTTTGCCATGATCGCTCTCAGGTCGTGAACGCTTAGGGCACTTGTGTCTACGCGCTTGTCCGCTAGCTCCCGTATGTCCGCCAGGATCCGCCTTTCCTCCGATATTCCCTCGGCAAGCGTCTTCCCGCTTCCGAGCGGGTGAATTCTCCTCGTCTCCTTGTACCTTTTGACAATTGTGTCGTCCGAGCACTCAAGAAACACAACGTCGACTTCCTCGGCCGATTTCTTTATCTTCTCAAGCACTTTTTCGAAATCATAAAGCACGTCTTTTACAGGTATCCGTATGTCTATGACCGCGACCGCTTTTTTTATCTGCGTAAGAGATTTCCCGCAGAGGTCGATAAAGGAGAAGAGAAGCTCGGGAGGCAGGTTGTCGACGCAGAAAAACCCCAGGTCCTCAAGCGCTTTTGCCGCCGTGCTTTTTCCCGAACCGGAAAGTCCGCTCAGTATTATTATACGTTCCATCATTCCCGGGTGCCCGACGGAATCTCGATTTTCCTGCCGGTTTCCTTGAGTATCTGGTTCCGCACCGCCACGTCTATTACGGACGCCATGTTTCTTCCCGGACTCACGGGCAGCACTATGTACGGCAGTTCTATGTCGAGTATGGAGTACGTTTTCGTGTCCAGACCCAGGCGGTCGTACTCCGTTTCGGCGTCCCACTGGTGAAGCTCCACGACCATGTCGATTTCTCTTTTCTCCATGACGCATGTGGTTCCGAAAAGGTCCTTTATGTTCACTATGCCTATTCCCCTCACTTCCACAAGGTACCTTATGTTCTCGGGGCCCACTCCGACGAGCGTCTGGGAGCCTATCTTCCTTATCTCGACCACGTCGTCCGCTATAAGCTTGGATCCCTGTATTATGAGGTCGATCGCGCATTCGCTTTTCCCGATTCCGCTTTTGCCGAGAATCAGGACTCCCGTGTGATGCACGTCGAGAAGCACTCCGTGAACCGTTATGCAGGTTGCGAATTCCTCGGCTAGCAGTTCATTGAGAATGGTTATGAATTTCCCCGTGCCCAGGGTTGTCGAGAAAAGCGGCACCCCTTTTTTTTCAAAATGCCCGGCAAAGGATTTTCCCGGACAAGCTCCCTTTGAGAGTATGAAGCAGGGAATGTCGTTTGACAGGAGACTTGATATTATCTTTTTCCGGGTTCTTTCGGGAAAGCCGTTTATGTAGGAGATCTCGGTTCTGCCGAGCACCTGTATGTTCCCGTTCTCAAGCTCTATTTTCTTTTCTATCATCCTAAGCCCCGGCTTCTTGGCGCTCGGCGAAACAATGCGCCGCTCAAGCCCGTTTTCCCCGGAAATGGATTCAAGACCGAGCTTTTCTCCGAACTTTCCGTAAAAGTCCCCGACCGACAGGGAGTGGCTGTTCTCAGAGTTCTTCATCTTCTTCAATCAGCAGGCTGTAAATATCGGAAGCCTCCTTCGACGCAACAAGTTTTGACCTTACGTCGTTTTGTCCGAGTATTCTGGATATCCGCGCGAGCAGGGTTATCCGGGTTTCCGCGGGACAGTTCTCGGGGGTTATCAGAACGGCGAAAAGGCGGGTTTTCTCTCCGTCCAGCGAACCGAAGTCAACCCCCGCTTCGCTCCTGGCAAAAGCCATGGTTATATCCGGAATATCGAGGAGTTTCACGTGCGGAATCGCCACCCCGGAATCGACCGCCGTGCTGCATAGCCCCTCCCGTTCGACCAGGGTTTCGTTGAGCCTCTGCACGTTAAGCCCTGGCACGGCTTCCGCGACTTTTTCCGAAAGCTCCCGCAGCACGTCCGGCTTTGTCGTCGAAACGAGTCGGGGAAATACGGAATTTTTCTCCAGGCATTCAGAGATTCTCACTTTTTTTCCGCGCTCAGGGGGTAAGAAGCCCTACCTTTTTCGAATCGGTTTTTTTGTAAACGACGTTCATCTCAAGCGTCTCGCTGTTTCTGAAAGCCACGAAGCTCTCTTCGGACGCGTCGAGCTGCAGCAGCGCCTCCGCTACGCTCATGGGCTTGGGGCTCAGGTGCTGGCGGTCCACTCTCAGGTTGTTCTCCGCCTCGGCCCTCTGCGCGCGCGCCGCGGAAGGGGTTTTCGATACGTTTCTTCTTCTAAGGGTCAGCTGCTTGTCCGTCCTTCTTCGCAGCTGCTTTATGATCGTGTCGAAAAGCTTGTCTATGGCCGAGTGCATTTCGTCCGTTTCCACCGAAGCGGCCGCCTTCAGGGGGCCCGAGCTGATTGTTATCTCCGCGTTGTTCCTCAGTTTTTCCGCCGAAAGAATTATCTTCGCTTCCGAGGGGTTTCTCTCCGGGTCTATGTACCTCTGGAGCTTCGGCATCTTCTTCATTGCGTAGCGCTTGAAATGTTCCGACCTTCTTCTGTCGGGAATGTTCTTCGTGATGATATCTGTCTTCATGGTTCAAACCTCCTTTGAGAGTCTTTTCGATGAACTGGGTATGCCGAGTATTTTCCTGTATTTCGCGACCGTTCTTCTCGCGACTTTTACGTTTTTCATGGAAAGTATCCTGGATATATCTTCGTCCGAGAACGCGCACCGGGCCGGTTCTTCATCAACTATTTCCCTGATCATTGATTTTATCTTCTCGAGCGAAACCTTCTGTCCGTTGGATGAGCGGACCGCTCTTGAGAAAAGCTTCTTAAGCTCCACGATTCCCTGGGGGCATTGTATGTATTTTCTGCTCGTTATGCGGCTCACGGTTGATTCGTGAATGCCCACCGTATCGGCCACGTCCTTTAGCCTCAGGGGTTTTATGTGGGCGCTTCCGTGATCGAAAAACTCCCTCTGCTCGTCAACGATTTTCTCCATAACCCTGCGTATCGTGGTCTCCCGCTCTTCAATGCAGCGGACGATTCTCTGGGCCACCTCGATTCTTTCCCGCAGATAGTCAGTGGTTTCTCCCGTCAGGTTCGCGCGGTCGGCGAGAATCTTTCTGCAGTAGGAACTTATCCTGAGTTTCGGAAAGCTCCTGTTTGACTGCATCTGCAACTCATCTCCCACCTTGTACACGTAGAAGTCGGGAACGATGTTTCTGGTCGCGTCCTTGGTGTAGTAAGGCCGCCCGGGTTTCGGCTCAAGGGAAGTTATCACGGCTTCAATTTCCAGCATCTCTTCCCTGCTTACGTCAAGTCCGGCACAGATATTATCGTAGTCTTTTCTGCCGAGATCGTCGATATAACTCTCTACCGCCCGCACAAGAGGACTCTCCCTTTCGTAACCGAGATCCAAGGCCTGCGCTGCTAGACACTCTGAGAGTGAGCGGGAACCGGTTCCGATGGGATCAAACGTGGTGCGTATCTTCTCGGCTACCCGCGTTATCTCCGCCATGCGGTCGCCGTCCGCCTCGGATGAGCCTTCCGCTTCGAGCAGTCCTGCTATTTCCTCAAGTCCGATCTCGAGGTATCCGTCCTCGTTTATGTTGCCGATGATAAGCGAAGCTATCTGTTTCTGCAGTTCGCTGAAATCGGTCATTGAGAGCTGCCAGTGAAGGTGCTCGAACAGGGAATCCTGGTTTGGAATCAGGTCCTCCCAGGTGGTCTCCTCGCCTGTTTCCGCGGAGAACTCTTCGGGCGCCGGATAATCGGTTTCCGTCGGGCCGAGTTCGTTCAGAAGGGATTCTCCCGGATCTTCTTTTTCCGTCTCTAGGGGTGAATCCGGATCTTCCTCCAGGGCGGGGTTTTCTATGAGCTGTTCCTCAAGGTACTCCCTTAGCTCAACCGTGTTCATCTGCACCAGGCTTAGAAAAAGCCTGAGATGCTGGGTGAGTACGAGCTTCTGCTTCTGTGCCGCGTTAGTGGTCTGCGCAAGACCGAATCCGCTCATTTAGGTCATCTTTCTCCTTTTTCCGGTTCCCGGATCCTTTGAAACCAACCTCTCTGAATTATAACACCATTTCGGCCTTATTTTAATTGTCCGGGGTCCGGCGGATTCACTTGAGGCATGGGACGGGCATCGGGAAAACCGCTTTGTGAACGGGCGGTCCGGGTCCCGTTCCCGGCTCGCCCCGTCGGGGAACCACGGTCTGCGGCCGCCCGTGGCGGGCGCGTCCCTTGAAGCAATGGAACGCGACGCGGGGAGGAGGATGCGCGGGTTTGCATCTGTCGGCCTGAAAAGGGGGGACAGTCCGGTTTATCTGTTCCTGGGGGATGCCGTAAGCCTCAGCCGCCGGTTCGGGCACGCCGGGCGGCACCCGGCTTGATTATTCCCTGTGCCACTCGTGGATATTCCACAGTTCAGAGTCCCATGCGTTTACCCTGACTCCCTTCAGGGTGCTGCTTACGGCGGACACGGACGCGCGGTGGACAAGGGGAATCGCGACATGTTTCTGCACCAGCAGATTGTTAAGCCTTATGACCAGCTTGTTGCGTTCCGGGCCCAGACGGGTTTCTTTCAGTTCTTCATAGGCGCTGTCGTACTCGGCGTCTGACCATCGGCTGATGTTTCCGCCGCGAAAGTTGTTTTCGGCGCCGGTGATTTCGCTCGTCTGCCAGCTTGACAGGTATTGCTGCGGTTCGGGCGGGGACCCGCGGGTGAACATCTGAATGTCGGCGTAGAATCTTCCGAGGGTGCCGGGATTATCGGGGTCGCCGCCGAAGAATATGCCCGGGTTAATCTGCTTCAATTCGGTTTCCACCCCTATTTCCCGCCACCATTGCTGAATCAGTTTCTGGGTCTCCTGGCGTACCGAGTTGGTGGATGTCTGGTAAAGAATCTTCAGGCGGATCCCGTCTTTCTGGCGGATGTCGTCGCTGCCGGGAAGCCAGCCGGCTTCGTCAAGCAGGGTTTTCGCCCCCGCGATATCCTGCTTCAGGCAGCTGTCGTTCTCGGATGTGGCGTAGTGCTTCGGCGCCGCGATGATGTTGCAGGTCGGGCTTCCGCCGGGACCGTAGAGCTGCTCGGCGATCCGTCCGCGGTCAATGGCCATGGACAGCGCCCGGCGCACGGCGGGGTCTTCCAGGAAGGGATGGGGGTTGGAGCCGTTTTCCCATTCTGAGCGCAGCGTTCCCAGGTCCGGGTCGGGATTGGTGAAATTGACCCACAGGGATTCGACGTTGTTGGAGAAGGCGGTTTCGACGGTTCCCCTTCCGGCTTCCTGCAGGGGTTTCAGTGTCTGCGGGTCCACTTGCAGGTTCGAGGCGTAATCGGCTTCGCCCGTTTCAAGCACTGCCCGGGCCGTGGAGACCGCGTCCCCGCCGCCCCTGATTACCACCTTGGAGAAAAGCCGCTCGGGCGCCCGGAAATGCTCGTTGGCTTCATAGGAGATGACCGAGGAGTCCTCGGACTCGCTTACCGCGAAATCGGTGATCCTGTAAGGTCCCGTGCCTACGGGAGCGAGGTTTTCCTCCTGACATTTTTCAGCTTCCCCGCCGAGGCAGTTTTCAAACTGCGCTTTCTGCAGAACGGGCGCTCCCGCTCCGACGAAAAGCGTGTAAGGGTAGGGAGTTGGGGTGGTGAAAGTGATTCTGACGAGCGGGACGTCGGTTGCGGGTTCCACTTTCTCGATGGTGTCGCAGACGGGTCTCGCATCGGGCAGGGAGCAGAAGTACTCGTAGGTGAAGACGACGTCCTCTTTGGTAAAAGGCGTGCCGTCTGACCAGCGGACTCCTTCTCTTAGTCTCCATGTGACCTGGGTAAGGTCTTTCTCGATGCCTTCGTTTTCAAGAGTCGGAATTATGTCGGCCAGGCGCGGAACCAGGTTTCCGTTTTCGTCGTAGCTTGCCAGGGGCTCAAGAACCAGGGAGGCGGCATCCGTATCCTTGTTTCCCGAGGAGAGATAGGGGTTGGCGATGGTGGGGGCCTGCCAGTAGAGAATGGTCAGGGGCTTATCGGCGTCGCCGTGGCAGGATGCCGCGAACAAGGCCGCGACCGCCAGAGTAAACAGTCTCAAAACAGTTTTTCCGCGTTTCATGTGAATTCCTCCTTTTCTGAAGACATCTTCCGCGCCGGGCATTTCTGAGCGCTTCCATTCCTGAGAATCTTCCGGGAACCGGCCGCATTGCCGACTCAACTTCTTCCATATTTTCCCCGACAAGCAGGCCGGGCGCAATGTCGTGTTCCCGCGCCGGTCAGGGAGTGTGGGAATCAAGAGAAAAACCGTTCGGAGAGAGCCGGAGCGAGCATCGGTGAACAGAGTTTGTTCGCAAGGCGTTTTCCCTGAGACTCATCTTTTTTGAATCCGCAGGAAGTTTGTGGATTACTTGCGGGAGTTTGAGAAACTTTTTGTCCTGTCGGTGCGAGACGCGCGGCGTGCTGAAGTAAAAAAGGGGTAAATGATGTTATAATTGCAAAGTCTGAATTCCATATGGATAACAGATTTCTTTGCGTATTCTCTGGAAAGGTTTTGAGACTGCGCAAATATGTTCAAGGGAACGAGAAAATTGTTTTAGAATTCTGGTTTTCAATCTGTCGTGGGAGCAATAAATTGTTTGAACAGGTCTTTAAAAATATTGATGACATACTTTGGAAGGACTCAGGATGCGGAAGTGAATTGGATTATATTGAACAGACATCCTGGATACTGTTTCTAAAGTACCTCAATGATTTCGAGGAAGACAGAAAGATCATTGCCGGACTGTAGGGAAAGATATACAGACCCGTTATTGACGAGGAGTTTTGTTGGGATGCCTGGGCGGTGCCCAGAACCGAAAGTGGAGAAGTTGACCGAAATAAGGCCTTAAACGGTGATGATCTTAGGGAATTTGTCAATGAAAAACTCTTCCCTTATCTCAAAGGGTTTAAACTGAAGGCGACGGCTTCCGATACAATAGAATACAAGATCGGAGAAATTTTCAGCGAACTGAAAAACAAGCTTCAAAGCGGATATAACCTGAGAGAGGTGATAAACGAAATAGACGCTCTTCGCTTCCGTTCCCACAAAGAAAAGCATGAGTTGTCTCACCTGTACGAAGCGAAAATCAGAAACATGGGAAATGCCGGGCGCAACGGCGGAGAATACTACACCCCGCGCCCATTGATTAAAACCATTGTCAAAGTCGTTGCTCCAGAGATCGGCGATAAAATATATGATGGAGCGGCGGGGTCAGCGGGTTTCCTGTGCGAAGCCTTCAATTATCTGAAAGAGAGCAAGGAACTTACTGCCGAAGATATAGAAACCCTGCAGAAAGGGACTTTCTACGGTAAAGAAAAAAAGTCACTGGCCTATATAATCGGAACGATGAACATGATTCTTCACGGAGTGGACGCCACCGATATTATCCATACCAATGCCCTGACAGAAAACTTGGCTGATATTCGGGAAGAAGACCGCTATCATGTCATCCTTGCCAATCCTCCGTTTGGAGGAAAGGAACGCAGGGAGGTTCAGCAGAACTTCCCCATCAAAACAGGGGAAACCGCATATCTGTTTCTGCAGCATTTCATTAAGATGCTCAAACCGGGCGGCCGGGCCGGTGTGGTCATTAAAAACACCTTTCTTTCAAACACTGACAATGCTTCAATCGGTCTGCGTAGGGAACTGCTTGAAAACTGCGATCTTCATACCGTGCTCGACCTTCCCAAAGGAGTTTTCGCGGGAACCGGAGTCAGGACAGTTGTGTTATTCTTTGATAAGGGGGTTCCCACTGAAAAGATTTGGTACTACCAGCTTGATCCCGGCCGCAATCTTGGAAAAACCAATCCCCTGAATGAGAATGACCTGGGAGAGTTTGCGAGGTTGCAGAAGAACTTCGGGGAATCCGCTCAATCGTGGACTGTAGATGTAAAGAACGTAAACAGGGAGAATTTCGATCTGGCCGTAAGGAATCCCCATGTTCCGGAAGAGCCGTCTGTCAGACATCCGCAGGAGATATTGGCGAGCATAAAACTGCTGGATGAAGAGACGAAAGAATTACTGGAATCAATAGAGGAGTTAATATGAGCAGAAATGACGTGAGATGGGTTCAGCGACTTAAAAGCTACTGCAAGGCGCTCGATGATCTGAAAAACGAAGTCGAAATGGCCTCTTACAGCGAGTTATCCCTGTTGGAGAAAAAAGGAATAATCAAAAGTTTTGAAATTGTACGGGAACTTGCATGGAAGGTAATCAAGGATTTCTTTGAATCTATTGGCGAAGTGAGGATACTTGGAAGCAAGGACGCTTTCAGTCTTGCCTTTGAAATGAATCTTGTGTCCGATGAGAATGGAACGTTGCTTAGGACCGTGGAGAGCAGGAACAACACCGTCCATATGTATAACCAGGAAGTGGCTGAGGAAATCTTTCATGAAATTGTGGAAGAGTATTATGATGCCTTTGAACAGCTGAGAGAAGCTCTGCTGAAGGAGAAAGACGAAAGAGGTCTGTAGATCATGTTCGGCTTGGATGTCGACACCCGTCGCAATATAAGAAGAGTCATAGCCGGGTTTCCTTGTATTGAGAAGGTCTTAATTTACGGTTCCCGCGCCAAGGGAAATTATAAGGTCGGGTCGGATATTGACCTGACTCTCATCGGGAAGGATTTAACGCTTGGCAACAGCGTAGATCCGCTGATGAGCAGGTTAGGCGACCTCAACACCCCTTACACCTTTGATATTTCCATTTTTAACAAGTTGCGAGATTTGGATTTGATTGAGCATGTTCTGCGGGTGGGGAAAACTTTTTATCAAGTAGCAGATTCAGGAAAGTGGCCTGTGGTGGAGTTGGGGAGAGTCTGTGAAGTAGTTCCCGGGCAGACCCCTGAGGGGAAATATCGTAATTCAGACGGCGAAGGGATCCCTTTTTACCAGGGGAAAGCCGAATTCAGGGAAGAGTATATCGGCGAACCGAGAAAATGGGCTTCTCAAGCAACCAGATTTGCTGAAAAGGATGACATCCTTATGTCGGTCAGAGCACCTGTAGGGGCGGTCAACTTCGCTACGCAGAGAATATGTATAGGAAGAGGGCTGGCCGCGATTCGTGGGGATTCAAACAAGGTAAACCAGAGATACTTGTTTTTCGTTCTGAAAAACAAGAGGTCTGAAATATCAGGCAGCGCCGGAGCGGCTTTTCCCTCAATAAGCAAGAAAGGGATAGAGAGAATTTTAATCCCACTTCCTCATCCGGATATTCAGAAAGAAATCGTTGTTATGTTGAACAACGCATTTCAGGTTATTGACAAAGCGATTCAAAACACGGGGCAAAACCTGAAGAACTATCAAGAAATTCTTGATTCCTATCTCCAGAGTTTTATATCGGGGAAGTGGCCTGTGGTGGAGTTGGGGAGAGTCTGTGAAGTAGTTCCCGGGCAGGCCCCTGAGGAGAAATATCGTAATTCAGACGGCGAAGGGGTCCCTTTTTACCAGGGGAAAGCCGAATTCAGGGAAGAGTATATCGGCGAACCGAGAAAATGGGCTTCTCAAGCAACCAGATTTGCTGAAAAGGATGACATCCTTATGTCGGTCAGAGCACCTGTAGGGGAGGTCAACTTCGCTACGCAGAGAATATGTATAGGAAGAGGGCTGGCCGCGATTCGTGGAGATTCAAACAAGGTAAACCAGAGATACTTGTTTTTCGTCCTGAAAAACAGGATGTCTGAAATATCAGGCAGCGCCGGAGCGGCTTTTCCCTCAATAAGCAAGAAAGGGATACAGGGAATTCTAATCCCGCTTCCTCAGCTGGATATTCAAAAAGAAATCGTGTGCAGTTTTGATGCCTTTAATGAAAAATACAGCGCAACAATATCTCTGACCGGACAAAAACTTGCCAATCTCAAAAACCTCAAAGAATCTATCCTCCAGCAATTTTTAAATGGAGAATCAGCGGAGTTTTCCCGTTTTGACTGAAACGCTGCGAATGTTATCGTTTTCCCCGTGAACGTAAACGAAACGGCGAAGATCATGACCGTTCTCGGCATAGCTCTCGTGGCTCTCGGGCTTGCGCTGCCTTACGCGGCGAAGCTTGATTTCTTCGGAAAACTTCCCGGAGACATAAGAATCAGGCGGGAGAACTTCAGCTTCTACTTCCCGATAGCGACCTGTATCGTCCTGAGCGTACTGCTTACGCTTCTCGGAAAGCTTTTCTTCAGGAAATAGCGGGAAGACGCCGTCGCGGTCTCCGCGAGGTCAGAGGCTTTCGCGGTCGTCGGGAAGGACCCAGCTTCTCTCGCCGGCGAAAAGCCCTTCGTATTTTTCTATGCTTTCTTCAAGCTCGAGGGTCTGCGATATGTCGTCAAGCCCTTCAAGGAGCACCTTTCTCTTGAAATCGTCTATCTCGAATGAAAAGCTTATTCCTTCCCCCGCTATCGATCTTCCGGCCAGGTCAACCTCAAGGGAGTAACCCTCGTTTTCCCGTACGAGGCGGAAGAGTTCCTCCGTTCTGTCCCTGGAAATGACTACGGGAAGTATCGAGTTCTTAAAACAGTTGTTGTAGAAGATGTCGGCGAAGGACGGAGCGAGAATCACCCTGAAGCCGAATTCCCTTATGGCCCACGGGGCGTGTTCCCTTGAGCTTCCGCTTCCGAAATTCTCCCTTGTAAGCAGTATGCTGGATCCCTCGTACCTGGGAAGGTTGAGCTCGAAGTTCTCGTTCGGAGTTCCGTCGTCGTTGTACCTCCAGTCGAAAAACAGGAATTCCCCGAACCCCGTTCTCTCTATGCGCTTTAGGAACTGCTTGGGGATTATCTGGTCGGTGTCGACGTTCATCCTGTCGAGCGCGGCCACTTTTCCCGATACCCTGATCAGCTTTTCCATTTTCTCAGAGGCTCCTTTCGATCTCCCACTCGCGCACGTCGACGAAATGTCCCTCGATTGCCGCCGCCGCCGCCATTATCGGGCTTACCAGGTGGGTTCTGCCCCCCTTTCCCTGGCGTCCCTCGAAGTTTCTGTTGGACGTGCTCGCGCATCTTTCCCCGGGGGCGAGTATGTCCGGGTTCATTCCGAGGCACATGCTGCATCCCGATTCCCGCCACTCGAACCCGGCCTCGGCGAATATCTTGTGAAGCTCCATCTCCTCGGCCTCCCTTTTCACCGCCTGCGATCCCGGAACCACCATCGCGTTTACCCCGTCGGCGACTTTCCTGCCCTTTACCAGCTTCGCCACGGCCACGAGATCCTCCATCCTCGAGTTCGTGCAGGAACCTATGAACACCCTGTCGACGCGTATGTCGGTTATCGGGGTGTTCGCCCGAAGACCCATGTATTCGAGGGCCTGCTCCATGGATTTTCTGCGGCTCGCGTCCTCGCACTGGCCGGGGTCGGGAACTTTTGAAGTAACGTCCGTCATCATTCCCGGGTTGGTCCCCCAGCTCACCTGCGGGGCTATCCTGCGGGCGTCAAGGGTGACTGATTTGTCGAAAACGGCGTCGGGGTCCGTGCGGAGAGCCTGCCAGTGGCGGAGGGCTTTTTCGTAATTGCCGTCTTTCGGAGCGTACCGGCGGCCCCTTACGTACTCGAAGGTCTTCCGGTCGGGCGCTATCATTCCGGCCCTGGCCCCTCCCTCTATCGACATGTTGCACACCGTCATTCTCTCTTCCATGGAAAGCGCCTCTATCGCTTCTCCGCGGTATTCGACCACGGTTCCGGTGGCCCCCGCGGTTCCTATGTGTCCGATTATTCCCAGGATTATATCCTTCGCGGTAACCCCGTACTGGCGTTCGCCCTCGACCCTTATTTCAAACACCCTCGGGCGGTTCTGTCTCAGGCACTGCGTCGCCAGGACATGCTCCACTTCGCTTGTTCCTATGCCGAAGGCGAGTGCTCCGAACGCCCCGTGGGTGGAAGTGTGGCTGTCTCCGCACACTATGGTCATCCCGGGTTTCGTGAGGCCGAGCTCGGGGCCGATGACGTGCACTATTCCCTGGGAGTGGCTGTTTATTCTTATTCCGAAGAGCGTTATTCCGAAATCCTTGCAGTTCCGCCGCAGGGCTTCTATCTGCTTTGCGGATACGGGATCCGAAATGGGTACGCCGCGGTCGGTGGTCGGCACGTTATGATCCATCGTGGCGAAAGTGAGGTCGGGCCTTCTCGCCTCCCGTCCCGCGATTCTCAGGCCCTCGAACGCCTGCGGGGAGGTGACTTCGTGAACGAGGTGAAGATCTATGTAGAGAAGGGACGGCCTGCCTTCTTCTTCGTGCACTAGGTGCGATTCCCAGATTTTGTCAAAAAGAGTTTTTCCCGCCATCGTTACCTGCTCCAGAGCGCCGTCTTTTCATTCCCGAAGCGCGCCCGTTTCCCAAGCTCCTCCTCTATGCGGAGAAGCTGGTTGTACTTCGCTGTTCTGTCGCTTCGGGACGCCGACCCGGTTTTTATCTGACCGGCGTTTGTGGCAACCGCAATATCCGCTATCGTCGAGTCTTCCGTTTCTCCCGAGCGATGGGATATTATGTAACTATAACCTGCCCGCCTTGCCATCTCAATAGCCTCGAGGGTTTCGGTAAGCGTTCCTATCTGGTTTACCTTTATGAGTATGGAGTTCGCCGCGCCCGAGTCTATTCCGTCTGAAAGCCTCTTCGTGTTCGTCACGAAAAGATCGTCTCCGACTAGCTGCACGGCGGAACCTATTTTCTCCGTGAGCGCCTTCCATCCTTCCCAGTCGTTTTCATCCAGGGGGTCTTCTATGGAAACGATGGGATATTTCCTTATCCACTCCTCGTACATCTCCGTTAAACCGGCGGCCGGCACGGTCTTTCGCTCCACGCGGTAGCTTCCCTCGCGGAAGAACTCGCTTGATGCCACGTCAAGGGCTATTGATATCTGCTCCGCCGGGCTGTACCCGGCTTTGTGTATGGCCTCCATCACGCATTCAAGCGCCTCTTCGTTTGATCCCAGGGAGGGCGCGAACCCCCCTTCGTCTCCGACCGCGGTCGAGAGGCCCCTTGCGCCCAGTATGGATTTGAGCGCGTGGAAGGTCTCCACTCCCGCCCGGAGGGCTTCCCGGAAGGTGGAGAAACCGTGGGGAACTATCATGAATTCCTGAAAGTCGAGGTTGTTGTCCGCGTGGGCGCCGCCGTTTATTATGTTCATGAGCGGTACGGGAAGGGTGTCGGCATCCTCGCCCCCGAGATGGCTGAAAAAAGGCTTTCCCTCAGAGTTCGCAGCCGCCCTCGCCGAGGCGAGCGACACGCCCAGGATAGAGTTCGCTCCCAGGCGGGATTTTGTTTCCGTTCCGTCAAGTTCTGTCATGGTCCGGTCTACAAGGGACTGGTCGGACGCGTCAAGACCCGCAAGGCGCGGGGCTATTATGTCGTGGACGTTTTCCACCGCTCTCAAAACCCCTTTGCCCATGTACCTGTCTTTGTTTCCGTCCCGAAGCTCAAGAGCTTCGTGTTCTCCGGTCGAGGCCCCCGAGGGAACCATCGCCCGCCCGGACGCTCCGTCCGCGCAACGCACTTCCACCTCTATCGTGGGATTTCCCCTTGAATCAAGTATTTCCCTCGCTCTTACTCTGCTTATCTCTGGCATCCTGATTTCCTCTCGGGTCGGCTGTTTGACTGTGAAGCGCAGCACCCTGATTCGGGTTTGATTGTACGGAATCAGAAGTATTTTTCAAACATGCCGTAAAATCGGCGGCGCAAAGGATACAGTCTCAGGCGCGGAACGGGGACTTCCCGTCATGTCCGGAAGCTGCAGGCATCCGGGTTCCATGGTGAAACCGCCGGAGGCGCCGTTTTGTATTGAGGTGTTGCTTAAAGCGGGTAACATATTGCAGAAGAATAGAGAAATATCTTTTCGGCAATCGGGCGATCCGGCATCATTTCGGGCCTGCTCTCAACGCGAACACCGGAAAGCGCTGTGTTCTCTTAGGCCGCGTCTTGGTCCTGTCGCTCGTTGCGCGGCCGCCGTCCATCATTGAAGGAGGTAGAAAGCAGCTATGATCACTCAGGACTTTCGGTTATTTAAGGGCTGTCGGGGTGCCGGCGCCTGGATTCTGACCAGATTCGGCATTGTCGCGATGCTGCTGGTCTTTATCCTTTTGCCCACGTCCGCCCAAGCCGCCGTCGAGGGCGAGGCGCAGTTCGTCTTCAATACGTTCGGGTTCCTTGTGTGGGGTGCCCTCGTGATGTGGATGGCGGCGGGCTTCACAATGCTTGAGGCAGGTTCGGTACGGACGAAGAACGCTTCGGTAATCTGCCTGAAGAACATCGGTCTCTACTCCATTGCCGGGCTGGCCTACTACCTGGTCGGCTTCAACATCATGTATGTCGGCGTCGAGCCGGGCGGCTGGTTTGGTTCGCTCGAATTCCTGTACGGCACGACCGCCGACGAAGTGGCGCTGCTGGGCGGCGAGGAAACGGCCGTCGCGCCCGTCGTCGAGAGCGGCTACTCGGCGATGTCGTACTGGTTCTTCCAGATGGTGTTCGTGGCGACCACGGCTTCAATTGTCTCGGGCGCTCTGGCCGAGCGCGTGAGACTGTGGTCTTTCTTCGTCTTCATTGCCGTGTTGACCTCGGTTATCTACCCGGTCGTCGGCGCCTGGACCTGGGCCGGGGGCTGGCTGGCTGAACTGGGATTCAAGGACTTCGCCGGTTCCACCGTGGTACACTCCACGGGAGGCTGGGCGGCGCTTGCGGGGGCTATCATGGTCGGGCCGCGCTCGGGCAAGTTCCGGGCTGACGGCAGCGTCAAGGCTACCCCTCCGTCCAATGTTCCGGTCGTCACTCTGGGCGTCTTCATCCTGTGGCTTGGCTGGTTCGGCTTCAATGGAGGTTCGCAGCTGGCCCTGAGCGGCGCGCTTGACGCCGTGGCGGTGAGCAACATCTTCTCCAACACCAACCTGGCCGCGGCGGCCGGGGTCCTGGCGGCCCTGAGCCTCTCCCGGCCCGTGCTCGGCCGTGTCGACCTGTTCGCCGGACTTAACGGCGCTCTGGCCGGTCTCGTCGCGATCACGGCGGCGCCTGATATCGTCCAGCATCTCTGGGCGGTGGTGATCGGAGCGATCGGGGGCATGGTCTGCCTGCTGTCCATGAAGTCTTTGGAAATGATAAAGATCGACGACGTCGTGGGTGCCGTCCCCGTCCATCTCTGCACCGGCATCTGGGGGACGCTTGCGGTCTGCATTGCCGCCGGCGGAAGCCTCTATGCTCAGGTCATCGGCATTCTGGCCATCGGCGCGTTTGTGTTCGGGCTTTCGATGCTGCTTTGGTTTCTCATCGACCGGACCATGGGGCTGCGGGTCTCAGAGAGTGTCGAGGCCATCGGCCAGGACGTGGGCGAACTGGGCATGGAAGCCTATCCGGAATTCGTGATGATGCCGGAAGAGGACTGAACAAGGCGTCGGGGCGACCCTCCGGCCAGGACCGCAGGCTGCAACCCTGTTGTGTTCTCAGTTGAGATGCCCCGAGCTGCGGTTTTGCGAATGCGGCAAGAACCATGTGTGGCGGAGAGACCTGGATCAAACTCGTTTTGTTATGTCAACAGTAGAAGAAATAAAGTCCGCCATTTCGGTTCTGTCCGAAGAGGATTATATCCGTCTGCGCGAATGGTTCTCCGGGAAGGACTGGGAGCAGTGGGATAAGGAAATCGAAAGGGACTCGGCATCTGGCAAGCTCGATTTTTTGACGGAAGAGGCGGCTGCGGAAAAAAATCAAGGACGACTCAGTAAACTTTAGATGCACGGAGCGACATAGAGTCTCTGGTCCTGCTTGAAAGCTCTTCCGGAAGAAATAAGGGAATTGGCGCGCAAGAATTACGCTTTGACGTCGGAAATTCAGGCATCTGCCTGCAAGTTTGCATCCATGCGCCGTTAACGATGCTTTTTTCACCCGCGTGCGGCGCCGCAGCTTGCGAGGGTCGACAGGGTCAAGTCGGGCTGTTCGGTCTGTCCTCGATGATCTCCCCGTCCTTCAGGTTTATTATTCTTTTCGAGTGAGAGGCTATGTCTTCTTCGTGCGTTATCATCACTATTGTTTTTCCCTGTTCGTTGAGATCCCTGAATATCTTCATTATCTCGTAACTCGTAGCCGTGTCCAGGTTCCCGGTCGGTTCGTCGGCGAGTATCATCCTGGGGTCGTTTACGACCGCCCTGGCTATCGCCACCCTCTGCTGCTGTCCCCCCGAGAGCTGGTTGGGAAGGTGGTCCGCCCTTTCCGCGAGTCCCACTAGGGAAAGCGCGGCCGAGGCAAGCTTTTTTCTCCGGGCTCCCGGCATCCCGGAATAGACAAGTGGCAGTTCCACGTTCTCAAGCGCCGTCGTCCGCGGCAGCAGATTGAAGCTCTGGAAGACAAAGCCGATTTTCGTGCTCCTTATCTCCGCCTTCGCATCCGTCTCAAGTTCCATTATGTCTGTGCCGTCGAGCATGTAGCTTCCCCGGCTCTGGGTGTCGAGGCAGCCGAGTATGTTCATGAGGGTGCTTTTGCCGGAGCCCGAGGACCCCATGATGGCGACGAATTCTCCCTGGGCGATCTCAAGGTCTATCGAGCGAAGGGCGTTTACCTCGACTTTTCCGTTCGAGTAGGTTTTGCCGATGTTCCTGAGCTTGATTACAGTCGGTGTCATCAGAATCTTTTCGGCTGGGGGAGCGCGAAGCCGGGCCCCTTGCTGCTTCCGCCGGAGACGGTGTACTCAACCACTATCGGGTCTCCTTCTGAGAGCGGGCCGCTTACGATCTCCGTGTGAAAATCGTCGCTTATCCCGGTCTCTATTCCCGCGGGGGAAAGCTTCCCCTGCCTCAGCACCCAGACGTTCTCGCCCGCCCCGGCCGCGGCGGAAGATTTCGGAGGAATGAAGCGAAGCGCGGCGGTGGGAACTTTAAGCACGTCTTTTTTGGTCGATATGACTATCTTGACTTCGGCGGTCATCCCGGGTTTTAGCTCGAGTTCCGGGTTCTCCACAAGGCACGTCACGTCGTAGGTGACGACGTCGTTTTTTACGCTCGGGGAGTTCGCCACCTGCTTCACCTTCGCGCTGAAATTCTTCCCGGGGAAGGCGTCGACCCTGAAAAGGGCGTCCTGTCCCTTCCTTATCTTTCCTATGTCGGCTTCGCTTACGTTTGAAACCAGGTGAAGAGTCCGGGGGTTTTCCGCGAGTACGTAAAGGGGGTCGGGTTTGTTCGGATGTATCTGTTCGCCGATTATGATGTTCTTTTCAAGCACCATGCCGTCGAGCATGGAAGTGATTCGCGTCGCGTCAAGTTTTCTCTGCGCCGTTTCCAGGTCGGCCCGGGCTTTCTCTCGCGCCGCGACCGCCGCGCTGCGCTCCGAGAGAGACCGGTTGAATTCCTCCCGGGAAATAAGCTCTTTTTCGTAGAGCCTCCTGCTCGCCTCGTGCGAGTTGTTCGAAATCTCAAGGTCGGTAGCGGCTTTTTTCAGTATTTCCCTGAAATACTCGACGTCTCCCGAGAGCCCCTCCGGCTCTTCCATGAGCGCGAGCACCTCGCCCCTTTTTACCTCGTCGTTCACCCCGGAGCGGATTTCCCTTATCGTTCCGTTTATCTGCGAATATATCCTCGCTTCCTTGGTCGGTTTCAGGGTTCCCGAGGCTCTTACCAGGGAAGTTATGTCTCCTCTCTCGACTTTCTGCGTCACGTACTTTATCTCGCCTTGCCCTCCTCCGAAGAAGATGAAGTATCCGGCGATAATGACCAGGGCGGCGACGGCGTAGAGGATCTTTGAGCGGGGCAGGTTTTTCATTGCATCTTCTTTCCGCAGAGGCTGAGCAGCCTAAGCCTTACTATTTTATAGTCATATATGGAGTTTTTGTAGTCCGCCACCGCCTCTTGGTGAAGCGCCTGCGCCTCCGCGAATTCTATTTTCGAAGCGCTTCGCGACTCGTATCTTTCCCTGACCGCAAGCAGGTTTCTCTCCGATATCGACTCCGAATCCCCGAGTATTCTTATTTTTTTCTCAAGGTGCCTGAGTTCGAGGTAGAGCTCCCCGACCGAAAGAACGATTCTGTTTCTTAGCAGCTCGGTCTGCGCCTCGTTTCTCGCGAGTTCGGCCTTTGACTGCGCCATCCGGCCGAACCTTGAGAATCCCTCGAAGATGGGGACCCTGACGCCGAGCCCGGCGATGAAAGCCGGCGTCTGGGCGCCTTCTCCTTCAAACCTGTACGCCGCCCTGCCGAATACCGACGGGAGAAATTTCCCCCGGCTCTCCGCGATCGAGGCGGTTATTCCGCCGCGGTCCGCCAGGAGGCTCTTTATCTCCGCGTTTTCGGAAAGGGCGGAGCTGACAAGAGCTTCTCTGGTTTCGTGCACCTTCTCGTAGGCGAGATCCTCGCGGACATCGAATTGCCCGAGCGAGGGATCGTTCATCAGGTGTCTCAGGCTGAGCATGGCGAGTTCGTAGGAGTTTTCTCTTGAGACCATCTCGAGTCTTGCCTGCTGCAGGTCGATTTCCGCCTGGCTCAGCTGCCGGGCGGACTTTTTCCCGACGGCGAAAAGCTCCTGCGTCTTCTCAAGGAGCCATTCCCTGCGCCTGGTTTCCGTGGCCGCTCCCTCAAGCCGGTTTTTCTCGGAAAGCGCCTGGTAGTAGGCGATGTGCGTGTCGCGCACGAGCATCGTTTCCGAGCCCGAAAGCAGGTGTCTTGCGGACTCCAGGTAATGCTCTTTTGCCCTTATCCTGGCTTTTGTCTTTCCGAAGTCCCATATCATCTGGTCGACGTAGAAGCCGGATTCCCTTCCGACAAACGGCACTACGAGCTTTCCGCTGAGCTGGGGGTAAAGGGGGGACTTTGCCTGCCTGAGCACTGATTTCGAGATGTCGACCTCGGAACGGGAAATCCTGAGTTCCGGGCTGTTGAGCAGCGCTATCTCGACTGCCCGTTCAACCGGGATTACTTCCTGCGCCCGCGCGGTCTGGGAAAGCAGCAGCAGCGAACCGAGAAGAAGGAGGAATTTTTTCGGTATACTCATCATGTGGCAGCCGCGGCGCGTCGCTTGAGTGCGGAGGAAAGAGAATATCGATAAACACCAAACGCCCCTAGGGGTATATGTCCATATTCCGTATTGTCTTACCAAGTGTCCTTACTGTGATTTTAACTCTTATGGGACTAATGGCAACTTTCCGGAGGATGATTACGTCTGCGCCCTGGAGCGGGAAATTGAAAGCTCCCGGGGCATAATTGAAGGCAGGGAGATAAGCACGGTGTTTTTCGGGGGAGGGACCCCGTCGCTTCTGAGGCCCGCAAGCGTGGGGGCGGTAATGGAGAAACTCGCCTCGCTCGCGTCCCTTTCGCCCGCGGCGGAAGTGAGCCTTGAGGCAAACCCGAGAACCGCCGACAGGGAAAAGCTCGTTTCCCTGATGCGCGTCGGGGTGAACAGGATAAGCGTCGGCGTGCAGTCTTTTTCGCGGAGAAAACTTGATTTCTACGGGAGATTCACGACTCCCGACGACTGCGTCCGCGCGCTTGCCGATGTGCGCGACGCCGGTTTTCGCAACTATAATCTCGATCTTATATACGGAAGCTCACAGGAGACCCGGGAAGAGTTTGAGAGCGATATCCGCACCGCCCTTGGCTTCTCCCCGACCCATATATCCGCCTACTGCCTTACGATCGAGCCCGGCACCGAGTTCGCGACGCTTCGCCGCAGGGGGAAACTCTCTCTTCCCGATGACTCGGTTCTGGCCGGGTTCATGCGCGGCGCGCGGGAAATTCTCGAGGGAGAGGGGTACGGCAATTACGAAATATCGAATTTCGCCCGTCCCGGCTACGAGTGCAGGCACAACCTTATCTACTGGAACTGCCATGATTACCTGGGCGTGGGGGCCGGTGCCCATTCCCACGTCCGCGGCGGCGGAGAAGAGGGGTGGGGAAGAAGATGGTCAAACGTAAGGAACCCGGAACTCTACATGAAACGGGTCGCGGGCGACGGAAGCGCCGCGTGCGCCTCTTATGATCTCTCGCGGACGACGGCCCTTGAAGATACTCTTCTTATGGGGCTTCGGCTGAAAGATGGTGTAGGAATTGAAGACGTAAAGAAACGCTTTGGCTGCGAACTTGATACCTCTGGCTTCGAACACCTTGAATCCGACGGCTTTATTCTCACCGACCGCGGCCGCATCAGGCTCACCGCCAGGGGAAGGATGTTTACCGATGATCTCGTGGCCAGGGTGTGCGGGGCTTTTCACTGACGGAGGAGAGAAGAGGCATGATTTCGCAATCATTATCCTTTGGGGTAGTTTTCCAGGCGACAGGACTTGCTGAAACGGACGGGAGCGCGGAAGCGCCCGGGTTTCAGTACTGGAGATTATGAACATCGACACGGAATTTCTTGACCGCTGCCTCGAAACCCTGGAACACTGCCTGCGGAAACTGGGGCAGACCGACCCTGATGAACTCGATTACGACCCCTACCGCGCGGCCTGCGTGAAAGAATTCGAGATAGTTCTGGAGCAAAGCGGCGTCCTGCTCAGGAAGGCTCTGGGCGCCTATTTCGCCGACAGCAGCCAGGCGGACCGCCTGGTTTTCAAGGACCTGTTCCGCCACGCCGCAAAGCGCGGCCTGATTGACCTGAATGCCTGCGAGCGCTGGCTTTCGTACCGCGACAACCGCGACGACACCGCGCACAGCTGCGGAAAAGGTTTTGCCGAAGCCACGCTTGAGCTGCTGCCGGGTTTTATCGCCGACGCCAGGGCCCTGGCCGACACAATAAGGGGGATTGGCGATGACTGAAAGGCTGCATCTTCTGCCCAGGCATCGCGAGATGCTGGAAACACTTTTTCGTCGCCTCGTGCCGGGAACGGAGGTCTGGGCTTACGGAAGCCGCGTAAACGGCCGAAGTCACGAGGCAAGCGACCTGGACCTGGTGCTGCGCGCGCCCGGGCTGCGGCGGATTGACGCCGGCAGGATGAAAGCGCTCTCGCAAGCGCTTCGGGAATCGAACATACCGTTTCTGGTGGAAGCCCGCGACTGGATGAGTCTCCCCGAAAACTTCCACAGGGAAATAGAGAGAGATCACGTGGTTCTCATATCGGGTCGGTGACTCGGCGCGCGGGAACCGGCCGTCTTTGTCGTTTCCGGCTTCCGCGCCGGGACGCTACGAGGATACGATCAGCAGACGGTCGTTGCGCTCTTGCAGCGGACGCGCGTTGTGTCCGAACATCCGCTCAAAGCTTGCGACCTGTTCCGCGCTCACCTCAATTGCGTCCGGAAGCATGAACCAGTGCACTCCCTCGCTGCAGGGAGGGGTGGTGAGCGACCCCTTGTAATGGAAGTAGCCGGTGGTCGCCGTCGGCAGTATCGCGGATGCGTCCACTGTCGCGCCCGCAACGTCAACCTCCGTTCCCGCCTCGGTCGGTACGTTCTCGAACACCGCGGCCAGAGCGTGGTTTTGCGCGCCTGCTTTCATCATGACGCCAACCACTGCCAGTACGCCTGCCGGGTTTTTGTGTACGAAATGCGCCTCCATCGCCGCGCGCAGACCGTCAAAGGCGTGTTCGCTAGGAACGTGAAAATGAAACTGCAGCAGCTCGTAGACTTCACCCGCCGCGGTCAGCGTGCTGCCGGGCGCGTAATTTACCTGGAGGGTGTGTACGCTGTTTAGAATCTTAAGAGGAGAGGGCCTGTAATCAAATTTCAGCGCCGGTCCCTTGACGGGAAAGGCACGGGTGATGTCAATCGGCGACTGCATGCGTCCGACAGCGCAGGCCGCGTAATCCGGCGAGAGCGAGCCCCAGTTATCGGGACCTTCGGCCCCGGTATAACCCCAGCAGTTCAACCCGGTCCTCCATGACGCATTCCCGTACGGGTTTTCGCAAGTGCGTATATCATTAGCGTAAACGGTTTTATGGCCTGCACCCCGGAATCTGTTTTCTGAGCGGATGGAGCCGATAATCTGCAGAGACAGTCTAATCCATGCCCCGGCAGGTTTCAAACAGTTCTGATTGGACGGTTCTTGAATCTGGTGCTGTTTCTCTTTTTCTCCCCTGTTCTGAACGGAATTTTCAGCTACCGTGACGACTCTCTTTTCCTCTTCTTTAGTTCCTTATGGCCCGGCAAGTACTTGGTATGCCGGTTAATCACTTCGTATGAAAGGTCCGGGAAATGCCTTGACACTATATCACTTGCTTTGCCGGGGTAATGGCGGGATAAGTCCGAGATCAGCCAGCCGATAGCTGTCTGGATGAATCTTTCATCCTCTTTTACCAGGGAGGCTATGTTTCTTTTTATGATTGCCAGGTGCCTGTTTCCCTTGGCCGAGCCTCTGAACGAAACTACTGAAGACCTTCTCTGCCAGAGGTTTCCGCTTTTGTACCAGGAACCTATTTCCCGTGCGACCGTATCCTCCGACCTCATTATGAGAGGGTCGAGAACCCGGACGCAGAACCAGTCGGTGGTTGACCAGTTACAGAAAGCTTCCTGACTGTAAAGGACATTGAAGTTCCGAAGCAGAATACCGGCCTCGACCCTGCCCGAGAGATATTTCTGTATATACAGGATCCCGGCAAGCTTGTCTTCGGCTTTTTTCTCTCTGAGCAGATCGCATGCTATCTCCGTCTGTTTTCCCAGAGGCAGTCTGTCAATGGCCTCGTCAGCTCTCCATTGACTGACAATCCTGGCAACCGCAGGGGTCTTTACTCCTCTGCATGGGATGACGTTTTTCAGGTAGTTCTCAAACCATTTTCTTGTCTTCTCGTCGGAGACTTCCTCAAGCCTGTTCTGGAGTTTTTTTATGTGGTTCAAAAAAGAGTCCTTGAAGTCTGCAAGCCTTGACTGTATTCCCTCAATAAGCCTGCTCGTGGCTTTTTACGGTTCCCGGGTTGTGCGCAGGTAGTGTCTGTCCCCTCCGAGTTCCAGGTAAAAGCCTTTTTCGTCCTTTCCCGCGTGTCTCATCAGTTCGTAGTAGGCCGCGCGAAGCAGCCTGGCCTCGAATTTCCCGTTCTTTACCCTTATGTAAGGTATGTTCTGCTCGGCTATGGTGAGAGTGGTGAAATCCAGTTTTTCCCGGGATTCGTCGTTTAGCCTTACCGAAAAACCATCTTCCGTTCTGGCGACCATGGTGACGACAAAGGGTGTGTCCTCGCACTCGACGTAAACCCTGCTCCCCGATTCTTCAACAAAGAATCTTCCGTCCTCGTCCACGTCGAGATTCCTGTTGTTCTCGAGGTACGTCCACCTGTGGGTTATCCTCACCCCGTCGTGAAACCACCTGCCGCGGCTGTCTATGAATATCCCGGGCTTTTTGCTCTCTCGGCTGCTTTTCATATCCCTATGGCCTTGACGACCACCCTTTTTCTTCTCCTTCCGTCAAACTCCCCGTAGAAGATTTCCTGCCAGGGGCCGAGGTCGAGGTCTCCTTCAGTCACGGGAACCATCACCTGGTGGTGCATGAGGAGATTTTTCAGGTGAGCGTCGCCGTTATCCTCCCCAGTGCGGTGATGTTTGTAATCTTCCCTGAAGGGGGAGACGCCTTCAAGCCACTCCCATATGTCCTCGAAAAGACCCTGCTCGAGGTCGTTTACGAATACGGAAGCCGTTATGTGCATCGCGGACACGAGGACAAAACCCTCGTTTATGCCGCTTCGCTCCACGATCTGCCTTACCGTGGGAGTAATGTGAACGAACTCCCTTTTTTTGTCCGTGCTGAACCAAAGATACTCGGTGTGAGATTTCAAGATGCGCCTCCTTGTTTTTTCCCGTAACTATACTTTGTCTGCCGAGGGTTTTCCCCGGCTGTGTTTATTTTTCGGGGATTTGTTGTACCCTATGTTGTCTTTTCAGTTGTCGAGAATGCGTGCGCGGGCCTGGTTCGCGGGCTTTTCCGAGGAGATTTAGCAGATGAAAATAGCCGTTATAGGAACGGGTTACGTGGGTCTTGTGACTGGAACTTGTTTTGCCGGAAGCGGGAACGATGTAATATGCGTTGATATAGACGAGGACAAGGTCAGGAGACTTCAGCGCGGACAGGTTCCGTTTTTCGAGCCGGGTCTCGATGACATGGTGCGAAGCAACATAGACGAGGGAAGGCTTTCTTTCACCACCGACATAGCTTCGGCCGTAAGGGAGTCGCTTCTCGTATTCATCGCGGTCGGAACTCCTCAAACGGAGAACGGCGAAGCCGATGTCTCCTCTGTTCTCGAGGTGGCGCGGTCAGTAGGAGAGAATCTTGACGGCTACAAGATAGTCATAACCAAGAGCACGGTTCCCGTGGGGACTACCGAGAAAGTGCGCGACACCATAAAGTCCCTTACCGATCAGAGATTCGGCGTGGCGTCAAACCCGGAATTTCTGAAGGAAGGCGCGGCGATTGACGATTTCCTCAAGCCCGACAGGGTCGTCATAGGAGTGGAGGAGGAATCGGTAGGCTCGGTCATGAGGGAACTTTACGCCCCTTTCATGATGTCATCCGACAGGACGATCGTGATTTCCATACGGTCCTCAGAAATGTCGAAGTACGCCTCAAACGCCATGCTCGCCACCAGGATATCGTTTATGAACGAGATAGCCAACCTGTGCGAGCTTCTGGGCGCGAACGTATCCGAGGTGCGCTCGGTCGTGGGTTCCGACTCCAGGATAGGCAGGTACTACCTCTACCCGGGAATCGGATACGGAGGGTCATGTTTTCCGAAGGACGTGAAAGCTCTTGAGAAAATGGCGCGCGACGTCGGCTACGAACCCAGGGTAGTCGCCGCGGTTGACCGCGTGAACGCCTCTCAGAAGGAAAGATTCTTCAGCAAGATAGCCCGGTTCTTCGATGACGACCTCGGGGGAAAGAGAATTGCCGTCTGGGGAATCTCGTTCAAGCCCAACACGGACGACATCAGGGAAGCCCCTTCGGTTTACGTGATAGAAAGACTCCTTGAGGCGGGATGTTCGGTCGCCGTGCACGACCCGGCCGCAATGGGAAACGCCAGGGCCGTCTTCGGAGACAGCCTGGCCTACTTCGAGTCCTACTATGACGTCTGCGGCGGCGCGGACGCCCTTGTGATTCACACCGAGTGGAGCCAGTACAGACAGCCGAATTTCGAGATGGTGAAGGAGCTGATGAAGGCCCCCGTGGTGTTTGACGGAAGAAATATTTACGACTACATGAAACTCGAGGCGCTGGGTTTCAGCTATTTCCGGGTCGGCAGGTGACGAGAACGGGCCGGGAGCGGTCCTTGCTATCATGAATGTAATTGTTTCGGGTTGCGCGGGATTCATAGGGGCCAGGGTGTGCGAGTTTCTCCTTGAGCGCGGAGATTCCGTTTTCGGGCTCGACAACATGTCCGACGCTTACGACGTGAGGCTGAAGCGCTACAGGCTGGGAGCCCTTCGCAGGCTCGGGGGGTTCAGTTTTTTCGAGTGCGACATATCGGACAATCCCGGGCTTCTTTCTGCGTGCGGGGAAATAAAGGCTTTCTGCGGGGCAGGCCGGATTGACTGCGTTATCAACCTCGCGGCCCGCGCCGGGGTCCGCCAGAGCATCGAGAATCCCTGGATATATTACTCCACAAACGTGACCGGGACTCTCAACCTGCTTGAGTTCTGCCGCTCGGAAGCCGTGGGCAAGTTCGTGCTCGCCTCCACTTCGAGCGTTTACGGGGAGAACGAGATTCCCTTCGTTGAGGATATGAAGACCGATTACCAGCTCTCCCAGTACGCGTCCTCGAAGAAATCGGCCGAAGGCCTCTGCTCGGTCTACAACTCTCTTTACGGAATAGACGTCTCGGTGCTTCGCTACTTTACGGTCTACGGTCCCGCCGGGAGGCCCGACATGAGCGTTTTCCGGTTCATAAAGTGGATAAACGAAGGGGATGAGATAGCAATACTCGGTGACGGGGAACAGAGGAGGGACTTCACCTACGTTGACGATATCGCGGCGGGTACGGTCTCTGCGATGAGGAACCTGGGCTTTGAGACAATAAACCTCGGAAGCGCCGCCTCCGTTTCCCTGAATGAAATCATAAACGTAATAGAACGTGGTACCGGCAAAAAGGCTAAGGTCGCCTGCGGCCCCCCGCATCCCTCCGATATCAGGGTTACGCTGGCGAACATAGACAAGGCGAGGAGAATCCTGGGCTGGGAGCCCCGCTTCGATATCGGGAGCGGCATTGAAAACTCGCTTGAATGGTATGACGCGAACGAGGCTCTTGTGCGGAGCATAGAGGTCTGATGCGCCTCGGCGGCCCCGGGAAATAATTTGCGCCGGTATTGACAGATCCCGTCGGCTTTTTATAAGATTTAGACAGATTTTGCGGAGCAACTGTTTTCATGGCCAAATCTCTTGTCATAGTCGAATCTCCTTCAAAGGCGAGAACGATAAGGAAATATCTCGGCCGGGATTTCCGCGTGGAAGCCTCTTCGGGGCATCTCGTGGATCTTCCGAGCAGAAGTCTCGGGGTGGATATCCAGGACGGTTTCAAGCCCGAATATACCGTCATAAAGGGCAAAGCCAAGTATCTTGAGAATCTGAGGAAAGCGTCGCGGGGCGCGGAAAAAGTCTATCTCGCCTCAGACCCCGACAGGGAAGGGGAAGCGATCGCCTGGCACATCGCCAACAGCCTTGATCTCTGGGACAAGGTCCACAGGGTTCTCATACACGAGATAACGGAAGCGGGAGTCAGGGAGTCGATGAGCAGGCCCCTTGCCATTAACACGGATCGCTTCGAATCCCAGCAGGCGAGAAGAATTCTCGACAGGATAGTCGGCTACAAGGTGAGTCCCGTTCTCTGGAAGAAGGTGAGAAAGGGGCTTAGCGCCGGGAGGGTGCAGAGCGTCGCCCTCAGGTTCGTCGTTGACAGGGAAAGGGAGATTCAGGCCTTCAAGCCGCGGGAATACTGGACCCTCGACGCGCTTCTGAAGAGGGCCGCGGATCCCGATGCGGATGCCTTCACGGCTTCGCTCCACGCGTTCCGGGGGAAAAAAGCGAAGATCGAAAACGAGCAGCAGTCAGGGGAGATAGTCTCCGCGATCTCGGGAAAGGATTTTGTCGTGGGGACAATCGAGAAGAAAGAACGCAGAAGAAGGCCGCTTCCCCCTTTCATAACAAGCACCCTTCAGCAGGATTCCTCGAAAAAACACCGCTTCTCCGTCAAGAAAACGATGCTGGTCGCACAGGGACTCTACGAGGGGGTTGAGCTCGGGAGCGAGGGGCCCGTAGGACTTATAACCTACATGAGAACCGATTCGGTGAGGGCGTCCGGTAACGCCGTGGCTGAAGCGAGGGGGTTCATATCCGAGAATTACGGCGGGGATTACGTGCCGAAGCGGCCGAACTCCTTCAAGGTGAAGAAATCCGCGCAGGACGCCCACGAATGCATAAGGCCCACTTTTCCCTCAAGGCGGCCCGAAGACCTGAGGAGGTTTCTCAGCGAAGACCAGTACAAGCTTTACTCCCTTATATGGAAAAGATTCATCGCCTCGCAGATGACCCCGGCCGTATACGATCAGACGCGCGTCGACATCACGGCGGGCGAAGCCGTTTTCAGGGCCACGGGCAACGTGATGAAGTTCCCGGGCTTCACGGCCGCCTACGAGGAGGCCGCCGAAAGGGCGGAAACCGGCGATGCGGACAGGGACTCGAAAAAAGACGAGAACAGGCGGCTTCCCGAGCTTTCCGAAAAAGATGTTCTTTCCCTTCTGAAGCTTGACCCCAAGCAGCATTTCACCCAGCCGCCGCCCAGGTACTCGGAAAGCTCGCTTGTAAAGGAGCTTGAGGAAAAGGGCATCGGAAGGCCTTCTACCTACGCTTCCATCCTCTCGACCATACAGGACAGGGGATACGCGGAGCGGCAGAAGGGAAGGTTCGTCCCGACTTCCCTGGGTTTTTCCGTGAACGATTTTCTCGTCGAGGGCTTCCCGGGGATAATGAACGAGGAGTTCACGGCGCAGATGGAAAGCGATCTTGACAGGGTGGAAGAAGGCGAAGTCCACTGGGTCGAGCTGCTGCGGGGCTTTTACGACGGGTTTTCAAAGAGCGTGACCAGGGCCGAGGAGGAAATCGAGGGGCGCAAGCTCGAGATTCCGACCGATATAGAATGCGACAAGTGCGGGGCCCCGATGGTCATAAGGGAAGGGCGCTACGGGCAGTTCCTTTCCTGCTCGGGGTATCCCGAATGCAGAAACGCCCAGGACTTCGAAAGGGCGGAGGACGGCAGTATAGTCGTGGGCAGGAAAGCCGACCCCGAGGTCTGCGACGATATAGAATGCGACAAGTGCGGGGCCCCCATGGTTATAAAAGAGGGGCGCTACGGGCAGTTCCTTTCCTGCTCGAGGTATCCCGACTGCAAGAACCCCAAGGAATTCACGAGGCAGGACGGCAGGATCGTCATAAAGCAGAAGGAAGCTCCCGTGGTCCGCGAAGACGTAAAATGCGAGAAATGCGGCAAACCCATGGTGGTCCGCCGGAGCCGCCGCGGTCCCTTTCTCGGCTGTTCGGGCTATCCCAAGTGCAGAAGCACCCTTAATCTCGACAAGGACGGCAACGTAGTCAGGAAAGCCGCCAGGGCGGAAAAAGCCTGATCCATTATGCGGGGCGAACTGGAAAGAAACCTGCTTTCTTTGGAAAACCCCCTTGATTTTGCCTCGAAGAATAATTTTTCGAATCTTGACAGGATGGCCGACCTGGAAGGGAATGTGAGGACCCTTTCCACGAAAGTCCTTACATCCGATCTTCCGGAGGAAATAGAAACCCGGATAAAAGGGCTTCGGGATTCTTTTTCGGGTTTCGGGAGACTCGCCCGCCCGGAGAAAATCAAGAGGATAAATTCCGCCCTTGCAGTCATTCGCGGAATAAGGGGCATCCTGGCCGGGATGTCCGGACCGGAGGTTTCGGGACGGGCGCGCCCCGCGAAAAAACCCTCCCCGAAAAACGGGGGCGCGGGCATCTTCGCGAGTGTTTCCGACATCCCGGGCGTCGGAGCGAGGGCCGCGGGCCTTCTGGAAAAGAGATCCGTCCGCGCCGTCTACGACCTCCTGTTCTACCGCCCGAGAAAATACGACGACAGAAGAAACATAACCGATATCTGCGAACTGCTTCCCGAAGGGAGCTATACGGTCCGCGGCCGCGTCGTTTCCGCGGGGGATATACGAAGGGGGCGAAGAAGCTTTTTCCAGGTCAGGATTCGTGACGGAACGCAGACGCTCGGTCTCACCTGGTTTAACTACAACCCCCGCTACCTGAGGGGACTTTTTCAGAAAGGAAGAAATTTTATAATCCACGGCAAGGTGTCGCAGGCTTCCGGCAGAGGCAGGACCCTTCAGATAATTCATCCGCTTCCCCAGGACATCGAGATAATAGAGCACGAGGAAGATATCGGGAACCCTCTTCAGTTCGGAAGAATAGTCCCCGTCTACCCGCTTACCGAAGGCCTTACGCAGAAAAAACTGAGAGAGTCGGTAAGAAACGCCATTGACGGTTCCGCGCGGAACTTCGAGGGGCTGCTCCCCGGGGACATTCAGGAAAGACACAGCCTCATGCCCCTGCCCGAGGCTCTTGAGCAGGTGCATTTCCCCGACGGCGACCTTCCTCTGGTTGATTTTGAGGACCCCGGGTCGGTCGCGGATTCGCGGGCTCACAGGACCGTTATCTTTTTCGAGTTTTTCGTTCTTCAGCTGGGGCTTCTCCTGAAAAAACGGAATGTTGAGAAAAGCCGGGGCGTGTCGTTTGACTCCAGCTGCCCCGCGGTGGACAGGCTTCTCCGCTCCCTTCCTTTCAGCCTCACGCGGGCGCAGGAAAAAGCGATTTCGGAAATCACGGCCGACATGGTGTCCCCAAGCCCGATGAACCGGCTTCTCCAGGGTGACGTGGGAAGCGGAAAGACCCTTGTAGCTCTTGTTTCCATGCTCCGGGCGGTTGAGTCCGGCTATCAGGCCGCGCTTATGGTTCCGACGGAGATACTGGCCGAGCAGCATTTTCGAAATATTAGGCAGATGACCGAGAACACGGGAACAAGCGTAGTTCTTCTTAAAAGCGCGCTTTCGAAAGCGGACAAGTCCCGCGTCTATGAAGAGATAAGGACCGGGGATGCCGATATCGTGGTGGGGACCCACGCCCTGATCTCAGAAGCGGTGGATTTCAAGGCCCTAGGGTTCGTGGTGATAGACGAGCAGCACCGCTTCGGAGTTCTTCAGAGGGCCGGGCTGGTGCGCAAGGCGACGGCGCCCGACGTGCTGGTGATGACGGCTACTCCCATTCCGAGAAGCCTCGCAATCACGGTGTATGGGGACCTTGAACTCTCCGTGATTGATGAGCTTCCTCCTTCAAGAAAGAGAATAAGGACTTTTGTCCTCAGCGATACGCAGAAGAACCGGGCCTGGTTTTACGGCCAGATAAGAAAGGAGCTTGGCGAGGGGCGCCAGGCGTATTTCGTCTATCCGTTTATAGAGGAATCCGAAAACGAGGATTTCAAGCGCGTAAGGCACGTAACCGGAATGGTCGAGGAACTGCGCGGGGAGTTCTCCGAGTTCCGCGTCTCGTTTATCCACGGCAGGATAAAAAGCGACGAGAGGGACGCGATCATGGAAGATTTTCTTGCCAAGCGGTGCGATATTCTGGTGTCCACAACGTTGATAGAGGTCGGAGTCGACGTTCCCAACGCTACCGTCATCGTCATAGAAAACGCGGAACGCTTCGGGCTCTCGCAGCTTCACCAGATGAGGGGGAGGGTGGGCAGGGGAGAGCATGAGTCGACCTGTTACGTAGTGTATTCATTCATGGCGGGAGAGGATTCGGGGGAAAGGCTCAGGATAATGGGCGAGACCTCCGACGGATTCAGGATTTCGGAGTCGGACCTTGCCAACAGGGGCCCCGGGGAATTCATGGGAACTAAACAGTCAGGCGTTCCCGGTTTCAGTTTCGCGAATCTGGTCAGGGATTCGGCGCTCCTGAGCGAATCAAGGGACTCGGCTCGCGAATTAATGGGCAAAGAGAGGGATCTCGGAAAATACGAGAAGCTTTTCGGACATGTAAAGGCAAAATGGGGCAGCATGCTAGAACTCGATACGAGTTCGTAGAATTTTTTAAACGGTCAATATGGGAGCCTTTGGTCGTTTTCCGCGGCGCGGCCCGGCAGTTCTGACGGATCCGGTTCTCCGTGAGGCGCCTGCAATTTTCCCCCGGCCACTTAGAATTTCCGTGATGCGCGTTGCCGGGACGTCAATTTGGCGGGCCAACTCGGCTGCGCTCATATCAAGGGCTTCCAGATCTTCACGCAGGGTTTCACCTGGGTGTATAGGGCTACGAGTCATAGTTTATTCATCCTCAAAGTTAAGCTGGCGTGGCTTCTTGACTCACGTGCCCAGACCGAATCCGAGGGACCAGGTGTAACCAAGATAGATTCCCCATTCTCTCACATTGTATTCGTATGGAAGATCGAAGCGGAGGTCTGGCGGGGTGAACTCCTCCACCGTGAAATCAACGTCATACCTGATGTGGACTGCCCTTAGGTCGAGACGGCTTCGTTCGCCTCCGATTTCCATGCCGACTCCGGCAAGCCACGGTGTCACGCAGAAATTTCCGCCGTATTCGCCTTCCAGCGCTTCGCCGTTGGGCAGTATGCCTTCGTGCGCGCTCCTTGCGGTCACGTCAAGCCGCTGTATTCCGACGATCGCATAGACGGAACCTCCCCCGCCCCAGAAACTGATTCCCTCGGGCGAATACCCGAGCTTGGCGTTAAAACCCACGCTGTGGTTCTTGTCAAGGTACCAGTCTCCCGGGAACACGTTGCCGTCAGGAGAGTCTGTGATGCCCTCAAGATAACCCGTCACGTCATTGTTCAGCCTGAGCGCGACGTCAGCTTCCCCTGAAAAATACATTCTCCCGGGCAGGTTCCAGCGATGTCCTAAAACGGCCTTGAACGAGCCTGTCCAGCCCCGGGCGTCATCTCCCGCCGAGGCGAAAGCGACGGGGGTGTCGGGAAAAACGCGACCCACCGATTTCCTGAAATCCACGTCGGCATATTCTCCTCCGACCGCTCCTCCTACGTAAAATCCCTCCATCGCGTCCGATTCCTGGCCCGCGACGCAGAACACGAGAAAAACCGCCAACCCGAACCGGGCGAGACCGCCCGGCAGTCTGATGTCCGTTAGCATGAAAAGCGCCTCCTTGGGCATAATCCCGCCTTGTCGCAAACGGGACTGTCATCCCCCGGTATTCTGAATCCGGCCCGGCCCGTTCTTTCCTGCGCGGCCGCCCGCGGTTCTATCCTTCGATAAGGAGGGTCTCGGGGTCTTCGATAAGTTCCTTTACCTTCACGAGGAACTGGACCGCCTCCCTTCCGTCAACTATCCTGTGGTCGTAGCTTAGAGCCGTGTACATCATCGGTCTTATAACTATGTCCCCGTTAACCGCCACGGGTCTCTCCTCTATCTTGTGAAGCCCCAGTATGGCGACCTGCGGGGGGTTCAGTATCGGGGTGCTCATCAGCGAACCGTACACTCCCCCGTTTGTTATCGTGAAAGTGCCGCCGAAAATCTCATCGAGCGAAAGCGTGTTCGAGTTCGCCTTCTCGGCGAGTTCCCTGACTTCCTTTTCTATCTGCGCGAAGGTTTTCCTGTCGGCTTCCCGCACCACGGGAACGACGAGTCCTCCCTCGGCCCCCACGGCTATCCCGATGTCGTAGTAGTCCTTGTAGACTATCTCGTCGTCCTGGATCTCGGCGTTTATCTCCGGAAACAGCCGGAGCGCTCCGATGGAGGCTTTTATGAAAAAGGAGGAAAACCCGAGACCCACTCCGTACTTCTCCCGGAAAGCGTCTTTTTTCCTCGACCGAAGCTCCATCACGTTCGACATGTCGATCTCGTTGAAAGTGGAAAGTATGGCGGCCGTCTGCTGAGCCTCCACGAGACGTCTCGCTATGGTCCTGCGGCGCCTCGACATCTTCATCCTTCTTTCCCTGTTGGTGGTGAGCTGCGAGAGGGAGGGGAATATCTCGGGCGACACCCGGGTTTCGGAGATTTCCTCCTCCGGGGGAGCTTCCCGCGGGATTTCCTCCCCGGTTCTCCGCGACTCGATATGCCTCTCCACGTCGTCCTTCGTGATCCTGTTTCCCGAGGGCGCTACCCGGGAGAGGTCTACCTCGTTCTGCTCGGCGATATTTCTCGCGACGGGAGTCGCGCGGGTTGCGGGTTCCTCTTCGGGCTGCTTTTGCCGCGGAACCTCTTCAGCCTGCGGCCGGGGCGCGGCGGGGGCTTCTTCCGCGGCGTCTTTCGCGTCCTCTCTGCCCGCGGACACCTCGATGCTTCCCAGTATGTCTCCCACCTCGACGTCCTCGTCCGCTTCTTTAGCTATTGACGCCAGGATGCCGGTCGCTTCGGCGGCGACTTCGAAGTTGGCTTTCTCGGTCTCGAGCTCAACCACGGTCTCCCCGAGCCTTACCGCGTCTCCCTGCTGCTTGGTCCACTTGATTATCGTTGCTTCTATTACGGAATCCCCAAGATGGGGAACGACGATGTTCTTGGCCATTTTCTCCCTCGCTTGCGCGTTTGTTTCAGATATCCCTGTGCCAGGTTATGCCGCTTTCCTCATTCCCTTCCACTACCTTGTCTATGCTGAACGCCTGTTTTACGAGCAGGTCCTGGTTGTATTTGTGCATGGAGGAAAGCCCTTCGGAAGGGCTCGAGTAGCGCTTTCTTCCTATGTAGCTTAGAGGAAGCCGCTTCTTGATGATCTTTCTTCTGAAAAAGGGCAGCATGTATTTCCAGGCTCCGGCGTTCTGGGGCTCTTCCTGCACCCAGACCACCTCCTCAAGTTTACCATACCTCTCCAAGACGGCGCTTACCTCGTCCTTGGGTCTCGGGTAGAGCTGCTCGATTCTGGCTATCGCGACGTCGGGCGACTTGGCTCTCAGTTCGCTTGAGACGAGGTCGACGTATATCTTGCCGCTGCAGAATATGAGCCTCCTCGCCTTTTTCGCCTGCCTCGCGCTCATCGGGTCGTCGATTACCGGGAGCCATTTCCCCCCGGAGAGATCCCTTAGGGACGAGTTTATCGCCGGGTTCCGAAGCAGTCCCTTGGGCGTCATGACGATCAGGGGAAGGGGATCTTTCTCGAGCAGCAGGGCCTGGCGGCGGAGCACGTGGAAGAACTGCGCCGACGTGGTGCAGTTCACTATCCTTATGTTGTACTCGGCGGCCGACATCAAAAACCTCTCAAGCCTCCCGCTCGAGTGGTCGGGTCCCTGCCCCTCGTAGGCGTGGGGGAGCAGGAGAACCAGGGACGGGGTCTGCCCCCATTTCGCCCTCGCCGATACGAGGTATTCATCCACTATGGTCTGCCCCCCGTTTATGAAGTCCCCGTACTGGGCTTCCCATATCACGAGGCAGTTCGTTCTCTCGATTGAGTATCCGTACTCAAAACCCAGGCAGGCGTTTTCGCTGAGCGGGCTGTTCTTTATCTCGAACGCCGCTTTCGCCTGGGGGATTTCCTGCAGGGGAATATGCACCGCGCCGCTCTCAGAGTCGTGGAGCACCGCGTGGCGGTGGCTGAAAGTCCCTCTCTCGCAGTCCTGTCCGGTTATCCTGATGGGAGTGCCCTGCGCGACTATGGACGCGTAGGCGAGCTCTTCGGCCATTGCCCAGTCGATTGTCCTTTCTTTCGGGTCGCCGAGAATGTCTTTTCTCCTGTCGCGTATCCTGGCTATTTTCGGATTTACCGTGAATCCTTCGGGAACCGAAAGCAGGGAATCGTTCAGTTCGCGCAGGGTTTCGCCCGGAACCCTGGTGACCGTCTTTTTCGCTATTCCCCGCTCCGGGGAAGGCGCCGTCGATTCCTCGGGGGAGTCCTCGGGGGAGATCGATTCGAATTCCTCGGTTATTTTCCCGATATGCTTTTCCCGGAGTTCCTCTACCTGTTTTTCCGAGACGACGCCTTTTTCTACAAGTTTATTCGCCCAGATGCTCATCACCCGGGGATGGGCGTCTATGTTCTTGTATATCATGGGCTGGGTGAATCCCGGCTCGTCCGCCTCGTTGTGTCCGTACCTCCTGTAGCCGACCAGGTCTATCAGGAAATGTTTTTCGAATTTTGACGTGTAGCCGAAGGCCAGGCGTATCGACTCTATGCAGGCGACCGGGTCGTCCGCGTTCACGTGGACGATCGGTATCTCGAATCCCTTGGCGAGATCGCTCGCGTAAAGCGTGCTTCTGCTGTCGGAGGGAAGCGTGGTGTAGCCGAGCTGGTTGTTGGTGATTATGTGTATCGTTCCGCCGGCCCGGTAGCCCGGAAGGGCGGAGAGGTTAAGCGTTTCCGCGTTTATTCCCTGCCCCATGAATGCCGAATCCCCGTGAATCTGTACCGGGATTACCGCCGAGGGGTCAAACCGCGGAGAACCCGGCGCGTCGTCGCTTGTCCCGAACGCCCTAGACATTCCCTGCACCACGGGATTTACCGATTCCAGGTGGCTAGGGTTCGGGGCCATGGTTATCCTCATGTCGCGGTCAAGCATCTCCCCCCTGGGGATGTCGCGGCTTACGGCCTCGTGGTACTTCACGTCCCCGGTCCACCCCATGTCGTCCGCGAAGTCCCTTACCAGGACCGGGTCCTTGAACTTGAGCAGGGTGTACCTGTACTCCTTCTCCATCACGTGATGCATGACGTTCAGCCTTCCGCGGTGGGCCATCCCGAGGATTATCCGGTGTATGTCGGACTCGACGGCGAGATGTATGAGCTCGTTCAGCATCGGCACCAGCATGTCGACGCCCTCTATCGAGAACCTGAATTTTCCGGGGAAGATCCTGTGGAGGAAGTTTTCGAACACTTCCACCTTGGTGAGAGTTTCGAGAAGCTCCACTTCGTCCACGGGATTCAGGGGAGGGCGGTAGACACCCGACTCTATGGCGCCCCTCATCCACCTTCTCTCGTCGGCCTCGTAGATGTGGTCGTAGTTGTATCCGATGGTGGACGAGTAGATTTTTCTCAGTTTCTTTATTCCGTCGAGCGCGTCAAAGGAGTTCTCCGCGAGAGGCCATCCCACGAGGGTCGAGGGAAAGTCCCTGAGCTCCTCCTCGTCAAGTCCGAACGTCTCGGCGTGCAGGGTGAGGTCTCCGTGAACGGGGCCTCCCAGGGGATCTATCCTGCTTGCCAGGTGGCCGTGCCGTCTTATCGCCTGGGACATGTTGGCGATCGCGACGGCCTTGTTCACGTCCCTTACGGATGACTGCTTGAAACCGTTTTTCTCGATCTCGGGTTCGATCTCAACCCTGAGGGACGAGTATTTGCTGTCGGGTTTCCATCCCCTGAAGATGGCTTTCGTGGCGGGGTCGACTGAAGAGGAATCTCTTGTGTAACGTTCGTAGAGATCCATTACGTAGCCTGAATTGAGCCCGTGAAAGTTTTTCCAGATGTCCATGCACCTTCCTCGGAACTGCGCAACATGAGGGTTCCGACTTACCGAAGATCTGACCCCCGCTATTCACAACTCCGCCTGCTCCACTGAAACGTAAACCGATACAATCATAGCATAAAAAAATATAAAGCAAACAGGGATTTTCCGGCTTCTTCAAAATGAAGTAACGGCCAGGTGGCGCGCGAAACGGGTCCGCGCTCCCGGCGGGTTAGGCTGCTGCGCGGAGGCCGCAGGAAAGTCAGTCTTCCGGCTTTTTCGCCATGGCGCTTATTCCGACTTCGAGGAGCTGTTCCGGGGAGACCTCCGAGGGAGCTGCCGTCAGGGGACAGGACCCCTTCTGGGTTTTCGGAAAAGCTATCACGTCTCTTATCGATTCTCCGCCCGAAAGAAGCATCAGTAGCCTGTCAAGACCGAGCGCTATCCCTCCGTGCGGAGGGGCTCCGAATTCAAGAGCCTCCAGGAGAAAACCGAATTTTTCCCTTGCCTCCTCCTCTCCGATTCCTATGGCGTCAAACACCTTCTGCTGTATGTCCTTTCTGTGGATTCTTATGCTTCCCCCGCCTATCTCCACTCCGTTTAAGACTATGTCGTAGGATTTCGAGGCCGCGTCGCCCGGGGAATCCCCGATTTTTTCCACATCCTCATCCCTGGGCGCGGTAAAAGGGTGGTGGACGGCTACGTATCTCTTGTCCCTGGGGCTGTACTGAAGAAGCGGAAAATCCACTACCCAGAGAAACTCGAGTTTTTCCTCGTCAACGAGCGAAAGAGTCCTGCCGAGGCTGAGCCTCACGTTTGACATCACCTGGTTTACCATGTCGACCGAGTCGGCGCCGAAAAACACTATGTCTCCCGTCTCCATCGAGAGGGCCTCGGCCAGAAGCCCGCGTTCCCCCTCGCTCAGGAACTTGACTATGGGGGAGTTCCACCCGTCCTCGCCGACCCTTATCCACGCAAGCCCTTTCGCTCCGAGAGAGACCGCGTATTCGGTAAGATCGTCTATTTCCTTCCTGGTAAGCCTTCCGGCTCCTCCCTTGAGGTTAAGCGCCTTTACCGCTCCGCCTTTCTCAATGGCACCGCGAAACACCTTGAACTGCGAATCGCGGAATATGGAGGAGATGTCCTTGAGTTCAAGACCGAACCTGGTGTCGGGGCAGTCGGTTCCGTACCTCTCCATGGCTTTCTGGTAAGGCATTCTCGGAAAAGGAACGCTTACGTCAATTCCCCTGGTCTCCCGGAGGACCGTCTTTATCATGCCTTCGACCGTGGAGATCACGTCGTCTTCAGAGACAAATGACATCTCCATGTCTATCTGGGTGAACTCGGGCTGGCGGTCAGCCCTCAGGTCCTCGTCCCGAAAGCACTTCACTATCTGGTAGTACCTGTCGAAGCCCGAGATCATGAGGGTCTGTTTCAGTATCTGCGGCGACTGGGGAAGGGCGTAGAACTGGCCCTCGTTAAGCCGGCTCGGAACCAGGAAGTCCCTCGCGCCTTCAGGCGTCGATTTCGTGAAATAGGGGGTTTCGATCTCGAGAAACCCGTTTTCGTTAAGGTAGCTTCGCACCGCGGCGGCGACCTTGTGGCGGAAGATTATGCTGTCCCGCATCGGCGGTCTTCGCAGGTCGAGATAGCGGTACCTGAGCCTCAGCAGCTCGTCGGCGTTTACCTCGTTTTCTATCAGGAACGGTATTACTTTCGAGGTGTTGAGAATCCTTACCCGCTCCGCCATTACCTCTATCTCGCCGGTTTTCAGGCTGGGGTTCACGGTTTCCGCGGTTCTCGGGGTCACGGTTCCCCTGACGGCGATCACCCATTCGTCGCGGAGACCCTCGGCGGTCCTGTGGATTTCCGGGTCGCGCTGCGGGTTGAAAACGATCTGGCAGAGACCCTCCCTGTCGCGGAGGTCAACGAAGATCACCCCGCCGTGGTCTCTTCTTGACTGGACCCAGCCCATGAGGGTGACTGAGCGGTCGACGTGCTTTTTTCCGATCTCTCCGCAGAAATCGGATCTTTTCCACTCTCCCATGGGTTCAAGCATTCGGTCAGGATTCTCCCGGCGGTAAGGATTGGCTAATCATACTAGATTGATTGGCATTGGCAAGCTTACGGAACGGTTTTCGGGGGAGATGGCGGGGGGCGGCTGCCCGTGCCGCGTTTCCGGGAAAAAGATCCGGGCGCCGGGAGTTTTCCGCGCGTTCCGTCTTCCGTGTTGTTTTTTTCCCGTTTTTACATACGATTTTAATTCACAAGGCGGGGATTGTTCCTCCGACACTAAGATCAAAGGAGTTTCTGCAAATGAGAAAAGATATGCTCTGCAAAAGGAATCTGTTTTTCGCGGTCGCGGTCTGCCTGGTTTTCATCGTAAACGGCTGCGCGGCGACCAGGACCCTTATCGAGAAAAGAAAACTTACCGTTGAGACCAAGATGTCGGAGACGATTTTTCTTGAGCCCGTGTCGCCCGAGAAGAGAGTTGTGTATGTCGACATAAAGAACACGACCGACAAGGAACTGTCCGGGGTCGAGTACGGAATCAAGGGCAGGATAGCGTCAAGCGGCTTCAGGATAACGGAAGACCCGGCCGAGGCGACTTTCATTCTCCAGGCTAACGTTCTCCAGGTCGGAAAATCCGATCTTGAAGAGGCGAACGCCATGCTCGGGGAGGGTTTTCAGGGCGTAATTGAAGGTGTGGTTATCGGCGGAGTGATAGGCGGAGCCATCGGAGGGGACGTTGACGAGGTCAACAAGGGCACAGTCATCGGAGGCATTGCCGGAGGAGTTGCGGGTTTTCTCTTTGACGCGCTCGTAACAGACGGCCTGTTCACGATGATCACTGATGTTCAGATAAGGGAACGGGCCAAGGAAGGGGAGACGGTGTATGAGACTCAGGATACGGATGCCTCGCAGGGTTCTTCAACGCGGATAAGCCAGACTTCAAGCGTAAGCGACGTGAAATGGAAGATATACAGAACAAGGGTGGTGAGTGTAGCCAACAAGGCTAATCTGGATTTTGAGGAGGCGAAGATGCATCTTCAGGCGGGCCTTGTGAAGTCTATAGGTGGGATTTTCTGACATTGCCTTACGCTGACAAGACTAAGTTTTGAGGTGAGGTTATGAGTTTGCAGATAAAGGTGCCGAGAGAAGAAGTTGTTGCTTTCTGCGAGCGATATAACATTGTGAAGCTTGCGTTTTTCGGGTCTGTTCTGCGAGACGATTTCGGAGCGGAAAGCGATATAGATGTGCTTGTAGATATTCGTTCTGGGGCTGAGCACGATATTTCCGTCATATTAGATATGGAAAAAGAATTGGGCGGCATTCTGGGAAGAGAAGTGGACTTGGTCTTTCGACCCGATGTTGAGAAGTGGACCCCGAAATTACATACGTCGCGAAGCCGTTTTAAAATCCGCCGAGGTTTTTTATGAAGCGTGATGAAGCTGCTAGCTTGTCTGACTTATTGATTTCTCCGGGTCAGCTATGGAAGAGAAACGAGATAGATGATAATCCAGCGGCAAAACGATGCCTCGACTTTTTGTTCACGTGGAATGGGAAGCAAGGTGGAATCCAGAATTAAGGTGGTTAATAGCGAATATGGCAGAGACGCTTGATACACTTCTTGACAGGGTCGTGAAGGTCATTGTGGATGAGGCTGACCCTGAGCAGATCATTCTTTTTGGTTCTTGCGCTAGAGGTGATGCGACCATGGGTTCCGATATAGATCTGGTGGTTGTGGAAGCTGAGCCATTTGGAGAGGGCAGGGACCGCCGTACCGAAACTGCGCGTCTTTACCGCGCCTTGGCATTTTTCGACACTCCAACTGATTTGCTGGTCTACAGCAGTGATGAGGTGGAATATTGGCACGATTCCCTCAACCATGTCTTGGCGCGTGCGTTACGTGAAGGATATATGCTTTATGAAAAATCCTGAGCAGGCCCAGTTACTGCTAAAAGCGGCACACAGGGGTTTTCTGATCTTGCCGTTTTTGCAGATGAAGTTTTTGGCTTTCTCGTGCAGCAGGGGCTGAGAATAGGTTTTAAACGCACATGGCATGTCGAGCGATTTGAAATTCGTCCGATCAACTTTCTGGTGGGTCAAATGGACCCGGCAAGCCAAACTTTATTGAGGTTTTTTCTTTCTTAAATGCCGTAAGAAGTGGCAAGCTGAGGAGTTATACAGAGTTATTCTCGCTGCTGACGAAACTGACTGCCTGACGGGTCTAACCTATAATATGATAAGGTGCACTGTAAAGTGCGTGGTGCGCTTTTCGATGATTTTCAACTCGAACCGCGGATTCTGAAAAAAGACAAAATTCGCTTTGAATGGCGACATTTTGGTTCGGATGCTTATTTGATGTTTCGGCCCTCTCAGACGGGTTGCTGCGGTTTATCGCTTTGGCTACGCTGCTCCTGTAATTGGAGCAATGTCGCCCTGATGTTGTTTTCATGGACGAACCCGAACTCGGGTTGCATCCGTACGCTATGGAGATGCTCGCGTTGCTGGTCAAGCAATCTTCTGCAAAGACCCGGATAACTCTCGCCACACAATCTCCTGTCTTACTTGACTATTGCACTTTAAATTCATAGTTATCCGGAAGGTCCTAAAATTAGGGATTGTTGCAATACTACAGCACCGGAAGGTCCTAAAATTAGGGATTGTTGCAATACTACAGCACCGGAAGGTCCTAAAATTAGGGATTGTTGCAATACTACAGCAATAGTTTTGTCTTTTAATTTCACCTCTTGACATTATTTTAATCAATGAGTATATACTAAATACAAATACTTTTTAGGAGGTGCTGAAAAATGCAAGCAAGTGTCACAATTAATGGCGAGGAAAAGTCTATCCCGATTGGAATTCTTTCCGTTAATTTTCTCTATGAAACTGCTGAATGTGAAGAGAAGCAGATGTTCCTCAGTCTTGAAGACGACATAGATGTCCCTCTTTTGCCTGAGGAACATTTAGTTATTCATGGTGGAGAAGAATTTGTAGTCGGGAAAGGCAGTGTAGAAAATAATCCGCCATTACGCAAGGGGGTCAATTTTAGTTTTAATGGATCTGATTTTGCTCTTGGCAAACCAAAAATAACTGGTGAAGCCCTGAAAAAGCACGACAAAGAGATTTCTGATGGACGCCTTTTTGTTGATATAGAGGGTGGTGTTGACGTAGAAATTTTGGATGATATGACCGTGGTTCTTCAAGATGGAGACTCATATTTCGTCATCCCCCCGTCCGATTCTGAAGATCTGGATTTAATAGATATTGAGGAATGTGGCAAGCACGAACGTCGCCCACCGAAGGGGAGAAGCTACAAAATTCGAGTAGACCGTGAAAAATATTGCGTGGATTCAGCGAAAATCACTGGAGCCGCTATCCTTGAACTGGTTGGGAAGAATTTCCAAGAATGGTCGCTCAATCAGAAATTTTGCGGTGGTAGGAGAGAGAAGATCGAAGCTGGCGAAGAAGTTGATCTGACCCGCCCGGGTGTTGAGCGTTTTGAGACTGTCCGCCGACAAGCTCAGCAAGGAGATGCTGTTTATGAGTTACTGGAAGAAGATATGGAATATCTTAACGCACATTATCCATCCCGATGGAAGAAAATATCGGGAGGCAATGGAAAGTATGGATTGATCATTGAGGATTTCTTTCTTCCGGATGGATACACTGCGGAAAAATCTACACTGATGTTGCTTGTTCCAAGCGGCTATCCAGGCTCAGGGCTGGATATGTTTTATTTTGATCCACCACTGGATAGATCGGATGGTCGTGGAATAGGTGGTTTAGCAACTGAAAATCACTTTACACGACAGTGGCAAAGATGGTCACGTCATTACCAATGGAATCCTGGAGAAGATTTTCTGGTAAAACATATCGAATATGTGATAAATGAGTTGCAACAAGAGGTCAATTGATGAAGTCTGCATTGCTGGCGATGACCCAGCGTATACACCATGAGGTTTTTAAATATCTTTTTCCTGGAGACAATTTAGAATCGGCTGCAATCTTGTTATGTAATCAAGGCACCGGTAAGTATTATCACAGGCTTATTGTAGCGGAGGTTCTCTATCTCCCGCATCATTTATGCGAAAGAAAGAAGGACTTCCTCTCTTGGCCGTTTGCTGAGCTTTTGCCGCCGGAAAAAATTACCGATATAGACAGACGTGGACAATCTATCGTAACTATTCATTCACATCCCTCTGGATTTAAAGGGTTTTCTGAAATTGACAATCGGAACGATCGGGAATTGTTTCCTTCCGTTTGCAATTGGTTTGACGACCAGCGTCAGAACGGTTCCGCCGTAATGCTTCAAGATGGAAGTATAATAGCGCGTACTGTTGACCCATACGGCAATTTTTCTGACATGAAAGCAGTTTTCGTTGTCGGCAATGATATACACATATGGAAATCGCAAAAACCAAGGAAACGGACACCATATCAAAACAAGCTGTCGCAAACCTTTGGTAGCGGAACATTGGATCTACTGCACGGCATGCGTATTGGAGTTGTTGGTTGTTCCGGCACGGGCAGTATCATTGTTGAACTTCTGGTACGTAATTGCGTGGGTGAATTGGTCATAGTGGACAATGATGTTCTGGAAGAAAAAAATCTGAATCGCGTGATCAACAGTACTATTGATTCTGCACGTAATAGACAGCCAAAAGTATTCGTAATTAAACAGGCGATTGAAAAAATCGGGATGGAAACAAAAGTCGAGGCTTACCAAGGGTTAACAGATTCCAAAAAGGTGGTTAAAGCTTTGGTAGATTGTGACGTGATATTCGGTTGTGTTGACTCTGCCTTTGGCAGATATCATCTTGATTGTATAACTAATGCCTACTTGATACCGTATTTTGACGTGGGAGTTAACCTTGAGGCCGACGGCAAGGGAGGTATTACTGCTGCTGATGCGGTTTCGCATTATGTTCATCCTGAAGGGGAAAGCCTTTTGTCGCGAGGGGCATACACTGTGGATCAGGTAAAAGCGGAAGACTGGCAAAGAAAAGATCCAGAATATTACAGCAAGCAACGTGCATCTGGTTATCTGGCTGCGGTAGGCGAGGAGCAGCCAGCGGTTATGTCACTTAATATGCAGGCGGCATGTATGTTATTTAACGATTTTATGGCGAGAATACATGCCTATCGTTTTGACAACAACAATGAATTTGCAACGCAAAGATTTCGTCTTGTTCATGGATGCTATGAAAATAACGCAGACGGAGGGAGTTCTCATCCTTTGATGAAAAAATACACAGCTTCTGGTGACAAGAGTTTGCTTGTTAAAAACAACACCTATGATTGTTGAATGTGTTTATACAATAAGAGAACAGAAAAACACTCTTTTAAATGGGTCTCGATCAGTTAGAATAGTTTCTAGTATATCTACGAGTATATACTATTGTGGATAGCACTTTGTTTTCAGTCAGTTAAAACCACAGGTCGCCTCGGCCTCATTGAAGGTTGTGAATAGCGGGCCGTTTTCAGTCAGTTAAAATGGGACTTATATACACAATGCCTAGCCGGAAGTTGTGAATAGCGGGCCGTTTTCAGTCAGTTAAAATTGAGGAACGATTTGATCCGCGGGTGTTTTCGTTGTGAATAGCGGGCCGTTTTCAGTCAGTTAAAATTGCCGGTTTCCCCTCTCACCATGACTTATTGTTGTGAATAGCGGGCCGTTTTCAGTCAGTTAAAATCGTAGGGATTCCCGCAATGCTGCCGCCCGTGTTGTGAATAGCGGGCCGTTTTCAGTCAGTTAAAATCGGTTAAGGGGATTGGTATGGGCAACCAAGTTGTGAATAGCGGGCCGTTTTCAGTCAGTTAAAATTGAACGGCCGTTGCAAGCACCGCCTGACAGTTGTGAATAGCGGGCCGTTTTCAGTCAGTTAAAATCTGGAGGGCGGCGAGGGCCTTCTGCTTCTGGTTGTGAATAGCGGGCCGTTTTCAGTCAGTTAAAATCGAAAAACCGTGTTTTCATCTTCCACTGGGGTTGTGAATAGCGGGCCGTTTTCAGTCAGTTAAAATATCAACGTGAACGGTCAGTTCGACGCCGCGGTTGTGAATAGCGGGCCGTTTTCAGTCAGTTAAAATTCCGCGCTCGCGGTCACCCGCCCCTCAAGTGTTGTGAATAGCGGGCCGTTTTCAGTCAGTTAAAATCACTATTGAACACTTTGTCGAAGCGTGGGAGTTGTGAATAGCGGGCCGTTTTCAGTCAGTTAAAATTTTCCGCGATCCTCCCTGCGATCCCCACGGGTTGTGAATAGCGGGCCGTTTTCAGTCAGTTAAAATGTGTAAAAATGGGGGCAGGGCAGCTCAATGTTGTGAATAGCGGGCCGTTTTCAGTCAGTTAAAATACCTGGCGTCCAGGCTGCGGACAAGCGCCCGTTGTGAATAGCGGGCCGTTTTCAGTCAGTTAAAATTAATCCCTTCGGCACTTCCGCCTTTCAGCTGTTGTGAATAGCGGGCCGTTTTCAGTCAGTTAAAATCTGACAGCATAAATACACCTTGTTTTTTTTGTTGTGAATAGCGGGCCGTTTTCAGTCAGTTAAAATTAGCGACCAGCAAGCGCCCGACGTCAGGGGGTTGTGAATAGCGGGCCGTTTTCAGTCAGTTAAAATACCTCTGTCGGCATGGTTTGCCGGTCCGTAGTTGTGAATAGCGGGCCGTTTTCAGTCAGTTAAAATTTTCGAGCACAGACAGGTAAAGAAATGCCTGTTGTGAATAGCGGGCCGTTTTCAGTCAGTTAAAATGAAGCGAGAAGGACTCTGACCGAGATGTACGTTGTGAATAGCGGGCCGTTTTCAGTCAGTTAAAATTTACTCCTGTTTTTGTCGGCGTAGAATTCGTTGTGAATAGCGGGCCGTTTTCAGTCAGTTAAAATTATTATTTCGTGGCGTGGCAAAAGCAGTCGTTGTGAATAGCGGGCCGTTTTCAGTCAGTTAAAATCTTGCGAGGTACTCTTCCCACTTATCGTCGTTGTGAATAGCGGGCCGTTTTCAGTCAGTTAAAATGCAAGGAAGCAGCAGCACAAGGAGCCAGGGGTTGTGAATAGCGGGCCGTTTTCAGTCAGTTAAAATCCGTCACGCTAAACTGCTTTATTGGCGGGCGATTTAGGCTCCCAAGCATATTAAAAAAGAGATATTTGCTTGGGAGCCTTTTCTGTTTTTTTTCGTTTTTTTCCATAAAAAACCTGCATCCTCTCAAACTGCTTGTCCGTGACATTGATAATTCTGACTTCTCCTTTGGGGGGTAGGGCATTACGAACTCTTCCTGAATGCACGTAAGCGTTTTCGTCACTAGCACAATGCCTTATGTAGACGGAGAACTGGAGCATAGAGAATCCGTCCTGAATAAGAGACTTGCGAAATAATGCATAGGAGCGTCTGTCTGCCTTCGTATCTGTGGGCAGATCAAACATCACTATAACCCACAAGGTTTTGTATCCCCCAAAAATCATCTTTATATCAAAAGCATCTCCTGTTGTTTTCTAATTACAAGGCTCGGTATTTCCAAATATTCCGGTCCTTCCGCCAAGGCTTTTTTCAGGCTAGTGGCAGTGTGTTGAAGAGCCACCATAAACGGAAGTTTTTTGCCTCTAAACACCAAAGGCTCGGACAGAAAAGATAGCAGAAACGATTTTGTTTTTTTGCTGATGTCAAATATCTCTTCTTCCCAGAGCCTGTAGACTCTTCTGTCAACAACAGGTCTAAACGGTTCCATGAGGTCGTCCGCCAAACACATCGGGTTGTACTGATTATGGTGGTGAATTCCTAAAGCCGGATGTAGTCCCGTTCCGCAGATAGCACGGGCGACAGACGCTCTCAGCAAAGCGTAACCGTAATTTAACAATGAGTTAGTGCCTTCAGCTTTCTGGTCTCGTCTGAAATCTTTTCCAAACATAAGAGGCCAGTAGACTCTTGAGGCCTGAGACTCAACATTATCCGGATCACCGCTTTTTACGCGTGATTTCATTGATTCAACTGCGGAAGAATTTTTGCCGCAAGAGAGCAATGCTTTTGCCTGAGACTCTATCTTTGCAACTACTATTTTTTGCCACAGGCGTTTCTTTGTCGGCTTTTTTACACTCGTTTGAATATTCAGAATCTTACTATGTATGGAGTTGCCAGACAGCGGCAGGAGGACTGATACCGGGAGGTGCCTGCTGTCACAGAAAACAATGATGCAGTTGTTCTGCTGACAGGATGAAATAAGACTTGAGGAAACCGTTATAGCGGGATTTGATAGTATCAAAACTCCCATATCTTCAATGGGAACTCTTTCGACTTCGTTTTTTTTCTGTTCAACGATCATCTGGTAGTTCCTCATGTGAAGGTAAGACGGATTGCTGACGTCAATAATACGTTTGATCATTAATTCAGTTTTTGTTAAAAGTAGATAAATATCCAAGCACATCTACCGATTCTTTTCTCATTTTCAGATCTCTCATGAGCACAGAGATAGATTTTGTTTTTTCCTCACTTTTGTTTTTCAAGGTTGCGGCATTGTGAAGCCTTAAAACTATTCTATTGTTGCTCGGATCAAGTTTTTGAATTCGGTAGAATTCTCTCTTGCCATTTTCTTCTATACTTACCGTGTCGTTAATGCAGAGATAGACCATGTATTCCCAGTCTTCCCGTGGTCTGTCTGTATAATTGGCTGTCTTAGCCTTCTTGCCCTTTTCGCAGCTTCCATCGTGGTCACGAATCTGGATTCGTATTTTCCGTTTTCACGATTTCTGATTATTTCCACATGGTGGTTGTTTCCGTACGGCAAGATACGCAAGGTTTTATTCTTATCCCATGGAGCTAAATGTTCCCAGTATGAGTCTCTGTTCAGCGTTTCAGATACCCATACCCGTACTCGCCGGACTTTATCTCCCGTTCTCGGATGCAATAAAGGTTCTTCGTGTAACCGCTTCATCGCCTCTTTCGTTTTTCCGCCTCGTTCCCATACGTATAGTTCAACTGCTTCTTTTATTATCGGACAGACGATATTCTCTTTATCTCTGTCGGTCATATCCGCAAGATTTTTACGGACAACAACGCCAAGTTTCCCGTTATTTTCTTTTCTGGTTCCGTAAGCTGTTTCCTCGTGAAATGCTCCGGTGAGCTTTCTGTTGGTGGAGTGCGATACTATCAGGTTGTCCAAGCGTTCGGACAGGTGGTTACGAAGTCCCGGAATCTGTGGAGGTATTTCTATCCCATATTCCGGCGATATGGAATCATCTTCGGATTCTGAGGCTAAATGAACTATTCTTCCATAAAGACTGCGGTCTGTCAGGGCAATTACCGTCGCGTCGATCGCATGATGTCTGTGGTCATCTCTGCTCTTTTTTTCATTACTTCCCAAGAGACCGTTAAGTCCCCACTGGTGACGTAGCCAGCTTGTTGCGCCGCCTTTTGTGAAGGTTATATCGCACCCCAGTTTCCTCAGGTATTTTCTCGTTTCTGTTGATATATAACGCGTGTCGTTTAACTGGTTGCTTATGAAATCATCAGGAAGTTCTTTGGCTAGAATCCTTTTTCTTTTCGGCAAAGGAAAATCTTTTGATATCGTCAGAATTTCATCCCATCTCGGCGTGTCGCCGAATGCTTCCCAAGGAGTCTTGTTTCTCTTCTCTCTGTTTTCTTCTGAAAGGCAAACTACTTTGTTCATGTATGAATTATCAAGAGTTCTTTTGTAAGGGAGTATGTGGTCAACCTCTGCCGCGTGCGTAAAAAGTTTGGTCATGCATATGCTCTTTCCGCTGTAGGCACATCTCTTTCCGCTTTCCTTCCATAGCCGATATTTGAGCCTGTCTTGGTAGCTTATATTGCCGCGAAGCTTCAGGTGGGGGTTCTTCTCCCGGATTATGCCGTATTGTTCTTCTGCCTCTTTGTTTGCTTTAGTGTTTTCGCTTTGTCTTGCGAGAAACTGCTTGTATCTTTTCGTATTCATTTCCAGGTCGCGCGCCATTTCTATGCGTATCGCCGAAGGTTTTCCGTACTTTCTTATAATTGAGTTAATAACACGGCGGATTTCGTGCAGAGCTTTCTGAACTATCGGATTAGGAATCCAGGGAGGGAGTGGAAGGATATCAAGATTGCCGCTCTCATGTGTTGTGACCTCGTACCCTGCGGCCTGTATTGCTCCTGTTGCTTGCTCTGGATCATCCGGCTTGTAACTATACTTTTTCCCTTTCTGCATGTGAGGGAGGATTTTCTTTATGGCTTTTAGGGAGAGACTGGCGTGATCCTCTTCCAGTTCTACCACTGCGAGTCTGGTTGCTTCCTCTTCGGAAAAATTCCATTTGCTGACGAGACGTTTCTTCAGTCCCTTTTTTGAATTGTAGGAGATGATATCTTCAACGAGCAGATACTGCCCCAGATCGTCTAAAGAATCCCACCTGTCTCCAATAACTTCTCTTATATCGCAGGCGGTGCGGTTTCCTTTCAGAGCTTTTTTCTTGCCTGGTATATCCTGAAGATTGAAAGTTGTTTTCTTATGCAACCCCAGAAGAGTCCTGAGTTTTGCCCACGTAAGATCTTTTGTCTTCTCGAGAGCGTCGGCGAGTGTTTTTCTTTGTTCTTGGGATAATTCTATTTCCGTTTCACCGGTTTCAGGGTCATAGTAAGAGAGGTTGTTTATATCCTGCCAGTAGCGAAACCGCTGGTATTCAAGACGCCCCTGTCTCGTCCTCTGCAGGTTGGGTTCGAGCGAGCAGCGTCCCACGCGGTCCATTTTTAATTTGAGCGGTCTCTGAAAGAATATAATTTTTTCAAGTTCTTTTCTTGTTTCCTCGTTGTACAGTCTGGAGTTCAATCTTGATTGCTTTTTCCATATCTCGAAAAATTCTTCGCTGTACATACCGCGGTCTGTATGGCGGTCATGGAAGGATCCTCTGTTTCGCTTGCGCGAAAGCCCGGCGAGGTATTCTCCTAAAGTTCGGGACCCGTCTTTATATATGTTATCTCTGAGCTTCCTGATTTCTTCCTTCAGTTTCCCTTCTTCTTTATCTTTTGCCTCGGCTTTTTCGTCTTCTTTTTCAAGTATTTCGCGGGCGTCTGTATCGTTAACTAGGTCACCGAACGAAGTTTTCCTGTTGCTAAGAAAACCTCTTCGAGTTCCCAGATGAAGTATGGCGCGCCCGAATTCATAAGGAGTCAGTTCTTCATCCAGAGCTTTGGCCCTCAGAATGTACGGGTTTCCAAGTCTGTTGAGTTCTTCTTCAGGAGCAGGATTATTTTTCAGCGTTTCAGGCAGAAAGCCTTTTAGAATCAGATAATTCCTGAGGCGACTTTTTCGTCTGCTGCGACGCTGTATCTGCCTTCTTTGAAGTCTTGATTCCCTTCGTTTTCTGTTTTTCGGAGTGGGGGATTTATCTTCGACCGAACGGATAAATATACGGCTCCCGCAGTCGATAAACTCCATAGGTTCGCTTTCTTTTATTACGCTCCAGCCAATTGAATTTGTTCCTACGTCCAATCCTATAACGTATCCTGCCAGTTCGGATTCCTTAGTCTTCATGATTTAACCTCTGGAATTTTTATTTGCTCTCTTCGGTCTGAACGGTATAATATATCACAGAAAGTTTATAACTGACTGAATACGCCACGAATTTGCTATTCATAACAAGAAGCAAATGCTTCGTAGGCAATCTCTAAGGAGAACCTAAGGCCTCGCATCGGGGCCTTTTTTTTGTACAGAAAAGCAGGATCTATATTTCCTTGGAAGTTTTACCACGCATGGAGGAATTTAACTTAACCCTTCTTAATCGCTGTAGCGTATATTGCAATATCCTTTTTGCTCATCCCAATCCGCCTCGCGATGCTTTGCCAGTCTGTTAAGGTGGCAAGTACTTCCTCAATTATCGTATCGGCCTGCTCTTTCTTAAGAGCGAAAAACGGCGCTGCTTCGCGCGCTAGGTCAAGGTCGGCTTCAGGCCCCTGTTCTGAAATCCATGTCGCGAGTTCCCTAGTTTTTTCCGCAAGCGGTACCGGGTTAAGGTCATAGGCGGGTGACAGTCGCCATCTTCCGCCCCGGTCGTGGAGAAAGCCGTGGTTGCGCAGGTGGTCGTCGAGGTTGCCGACAAGCACGTTGAAGACAACCCGTCTCCAGAGCTCGTGCAGGTCTTCCGTAGGCGCGCTCGAATGCATGCGTATAATCTCCGCAATGTCGGTATATGTTGCTGTGTCTCCGTCGTTAAGCCCGAGAAAGCTCATGGCGGAAAGAAACGGAATGCGTCTTCCGCCCATCCGGTCAAAGCGCCGTATGAGCGCTACCGGCCGACCGGCGACATCCTGCAGGCTGCAATCGGCCGCTCGCAGCCCCGCCCTGCGCGCAAGAACCATTGCCAGCACCTCTCCGTGCGGAATGCTTCTGTCGTCGTCGGGTTTCGGGAACTTGGCTATTGACAGTGTCCCGTCCTTGTTCTCCACGGCGGATTTCGGGCGTGCTCCCCCCAGGGGGGAACCCTCGTTGAGCAGCAGTCTAAGATCTTCTCCCGTCTCCGTGTTGGCGTGAACGGCGTCAGCCGCGTTAATTAACGCGGGCAGCTGAATCAGCGGCGGCACGCGGAAGTTTCCGGTTGCGCGCTCAAAGGAATCATCTCCTTTTCTTCTGTAGCGAAGTGCGCCTATGCGCGTGTGATCCGCGACGCCGAGCAGGTAATCGATTTCCGACAGGGAGCGCCGGGTTCCGGCCTTTTCGAACGCGCGCCTGATGAGCTGCCGTCCCCACCGGTCGGGTGCGTTGTCACGCAACGCTCCCGGGAGCGCCGATTTATTCGAAGAAAAATAAAAACTCCCGTCCCGTAGCGGCAGATTCTCGGGATCAATCGCAAAAGAATCCGGGTCGTCAAGCCATTCGTCTGTGTACTCGAACACCGAGCTCTGTTTTTGGCCCCTGCTGAAATAGCGGCATCGGCCCACCATGCGGGTGCCGTTTCCGCAGTCGATATGCACTTCAATCGTGTCGTTCACTGTCGTTTCCTTCTCCGGCCTGCGGGCATGATTTTCTTGGGCAGGCGCTCCTCGTCAAGATCCAGGCCTAGGGAGTCGTTCACACGGTCTGCGATCTGGCCGAGGCCTTCTGACAGCCCGAGAATGGCGAGAACCGCCGCATAGATGCCCATCGAGACCGTCGGGTCCCCCTTTTCGACCTTGTGGAGCGTCGCGCGGCTGATAAACGCGCGCTCCGACATCGAAACCGTCGATATGCGGCGCTTCCTGCGTGCGACGGCTATGTCCTTCCCGAGTTTCGTCAGGGCCCGCCGCGCCGCCCGAGGAAGTGTATGCGGTGCCTGTGATCTCATAATTGCCTTATGTTATAACCGGAACAATTTATTCTGTCTATTATATAAGACGTTTAGGTCAGAAAGACGGCGAATCGGGACCGAAGGCCCGGCCGATGTATTCGGCTTGGATGACAGATATCCGCAACCGGGTGTTGCGAGCAAGGGGGTCGCTGGTTGGTTCGGGGAAACTAGGACGCAGGAATACTCCGTGAGTATCGGTCTGGTTTTCGCCTTTTGGCAAGAACAGGGGAGAAAAATTCTACCGCGTCAATCAATTTTGCACTAGCGCGACAATCAAGATGGCACTCTGGGGATGGGGCCTGAAACGGAAGGAGGGCGTAGCTCGACTTACAGCTTCTCCCATAATCTCAATGCGTCGAATTACGAAATCCTGCAGTACCACATTCCGAAAGAACCCCTCTCGTGTCATGCCTTCAACATGAGTCATTACTAATTGAGCGGAATTGGGAATATCGAAAAGACTTACTTCTTCACGCTTCATAAATTGATTCTGCCGATTCCAAGATGATTTTGCGGCGCAGGTGGTTGCGGCTGTTTTCGACACCCCGCTGACTGACAAGATCGACTTTCCGTCCGAAAATTTCTTCCAGTTCGGTTTTCATATCATACATATCGAACAGAGTATGTCTGGCGTGCGGCTCGAAACGGACAAGTATGTCAATATCGCTGTCCGGTTTGAAGTCTTCCCGTAAAGCGGATCCGAAAATTGCTAGTCTGGATATCCGGTTGAGTCGACAGAATTCGGCGATTGATTCCCTTGGGATCGTTAGATTCGAACTCATTTTACTTCCCGCTGCCATTTTAGTCCCTCTTCTATTCTCTCGAAATCTGACTTCTCCACAGGAACCCAGAAGCTTATCCGGCGTATGTTCAATGTAACTGAAACCGGTCCGCATTTCCCGCAAGGCGGGACACAAGGGTTTTTTGTGATTCCAGCGGCAACTTTCCCTCAAAGAACGGAAGCGTTTTCCTTATGATGTTCCGCGGGTATCGGTTCCCGCGCTTCGGATTCAGTCCTGCTTCCTTAACTTCCCGAATGCTTCCAAGGCACGTTCCCGGGCGAATGCGTGGCTGATAACTGGGCGAGGATAAGTTTTTCCTAAAGAGATTTCCGCGCGTTTGAGCGCCCGTTCCGGCGCTTTCCACGGTTCGTGAATATAGATATCCGGCAGTCGCGAAAGCTCCGGAACCCAGCGCCGAACGTAAGTGCCTTCGGGGTCGAATTTCCGGCCTTGAAGAATCGGATTGAAAATGCGGAAAAACGGGGCCGCGTCGACCCCGCAGCCCGCGACCCACTGCCAGCTCACCGAGTTATTGGCAAGGTCCGCGTCCACCAGGGTATCCCAGAACCACGCTGCGCCGTCCTGCCACGGGATGAGCAGGTGCTTCACCAGAAAAGATGCGGCTATCATGCGTACCCTGTTGTGCATCCAGCCCGTGGCCCACAGTTCGCGCATCCCCGCGTCGACTATCGGGTAGCCTGTGAGCCCGCGCTGCCACCTGAGAAGCATTTCTTCATCCCTTGCCCACGGAAAGCGTTCAAATTCCGGGCGGAACGGCTCTTCGGGGAATGTCGGCCACTGGTAGAACAGGTGGTGAGAGAATTCCCTCCATATAATCTGGCGTAAAAAGGATTTCAGGCCGTCTTCCGCTTCGGGGTCTGCGTCGGATAACGCGCGGTGCCAGCACGCAAGAGGGGATATCTCGCCGAGATGAAGATGGGGCGAGAGCTTGGAAGTCCCCGCGATACCGGGCCGGTCGCGTTGCGTTCCGTATGCCGCCGCCTGGTGTTCCAGAAACGAGTCCAGGCGCGAGAGAGCCCCCGCTTCGCCCGGCGTCCAGATGTCAAGCCAGCCTGTACTCCAGTCCGGTTTCGTCGGCAGAAGCTTCCATTCGTCAAGCAGGTCGCTGCCGGCGGGTTTTTCAGGAGGAGGAAGTTTCCCGGGCGCGGGCAGGGGAGAGGGAAGCGGAAATTTCCCGAGGCAGGCATTGTAAAAGGGCGTGAACACCTTGTAGGGTCCGCCGCTTTTCGTCGTTACGGATCCGGGCGGGAAAAGCAGGTTCCCGTCAATGCTTGGAACCCGGCCCCGAGCTCGTTGAGGATATCCTCAAGGTCGGAATCGACCCTGATCGCGTGCGGTTCGGCAAGCCGGGTGCAGCATACCGCCGCGGCGCCGGTCTCGGCCACAAGCTCCCGCAGAACCTCCCGCGGTCGGCCGCGGCGCAGGATAAGCCTGGTTCCAAGAGCGCCTCTAGGGATTCGCCGAGCGCTTCCAGGCTGTGGTGAAGCCACCACCTGCTGGCGCCGCCGGGCGCCCAGGGGTCTGAATCTGTGTCTTCAAGTATGTAGAGCGGCACTACGGGCCGGCCGGATTCCGCCGCGGCCGAGAGCGCCGGGTTGTCCGTGAGCCTCAGGTCTTTTCTGAACCAGTGGATAATCGGACGCGAGGTTTCCTTGTCCCGTGTCATGTTTTTGTCCGTCCCGAATCCGTCGCCGTCTTTGTCGGCGCGCGGGTTTTTGTGTTAAGGTTCGCGGTAAATTATACTGGGAAGAGCAGAAATTGTTTGCGCAACAGAGGTGGTTTTCCATGTCAGGCGAGCGTTCAGAAGAGAATTTCAGGTCGGGGTTCATTTCCGTGGTCGGACGGCCCAACGTCGGCAAGTCGACCTTGGTTAACTCCATCGTCGGGGAGAAGGTTTCCGCGGTCTCGGACAAGCCCAGCACCACCAGGAACAGGATACTGGGAGTAAGGACATTCGAGGATTCCCAGCTTGTGTTTCTCGACACCCCGGGCGTTTACAGGGAAAAAAGCAGGCTCGGAAAATCCATGGCCCGGGCGGTAAGCGGGGCGCTTTCGGACGCCGACCTGGTGGCTTTCGTGACTGACGTCGAAAAGCCTTTCGGGGCGGCCGACGAATCCATACTGAAAACTCTCTCCAAGCCCTGCGTCTTCGTGGTGAACAAGATCGACACGGTAAGGAAGTCGAAGCTTCTCTCGATCCTCTCCGCCGCCGAAAGGTTCTCCGGGAAGTTCCTGGAAGTCGTTCCCGTCTCGGCTCTTGAGGACGACGGGGTCGGTCGGCTCACGGAGCTTCTCAAGAAATACCTGCCCGAGGGTCCGAAATACTTCCCGGACGACGTTTTCACCGACCAGCCCGAGGTTTTCTACGTAAGCGAGCTTATAAGGGAGAGGATATTCAACCTCACGAGAAGGGAGATTCCCTACAAGGTGGCGGTGGCGGTATGCGGGTGGAGCGAGGATGAGGAGCGGAACCTGCTGAGGGTAAACGCCGAGATCTACGTCGAGAGAAAAAGCCACAAGGGGATCCTGATAGGGAAGGGCGGCGGCATGCTCAAGCGCGTCGGTTCCGAGGCGAGGGCCGAGATAGAGAGGGTGCTGGGAGTCAGGCTGTTTCTTGACCTCTACGTGAAAGTAAGGGAGAACTGGACGCAGAACGATTTTCTGATAAGGGAATTCGGTTACGGGGACTGACCCGGAAAATCTCCGCCTGCCGAATCGGGAATGCGGACTTCCCGTCATTCCGGTCTGCCGTGCCGGGAGTTTCCGGTGCGGCCGTTTTTGCGTTGACATTGCTTTTTCTTGAGTTACAACGTTACCGCGTAACCAGCCGGGAGGTGATCTGTGCCGGTAATCAGAATATCCGACGGGACCATGCGGCGTCTCAAAACCTGGGCCGAACCCTTGGAAGACACTGCGGAATCGGCGCTCAGCAAGGCTCTTGACGCGGCGGAGAGGATGCGCCGCGCCTCAGCCGGAACCCCGGCGGAGGCGGATACTGCGAAAATCCGGACTTCCGGCAAGCGTCACGGTTCCGGGTCCGTCGGCGGATTGTCGCGAAGGGAGTTTCGAAAGCTTTTGTCGCGGGCGGTCTATGAAATGGGAGGGTCGGCGCGGACAGAAGACCTGTATCCGGCCATGGAGAAACTCATGACGGCGGTTTCGTTGCCCGGAGACCAGAAGAATTTCTCCTCCGGGGATAAGAGATGGCGAAACGCCATCCGCCGGGAACGCTTCGAGTTGGTCAAGGAAGGCTGCCTGCGGGACGATTCGCCTCGTGGAACCTGGGAGCTGTCCGAGAAGGGAACCAGGCTGGTTGAGAAAACAGTCGCCGAGTCGTTCATTGAGCACCTGCTTGCCATTCCCGCTGTCGGCGACGATGCCGACTTTAACCGCAACCCCTCGCGGCCGCGCGCGGCCGGGTTATGAGCTGCCTGGCAGATGCCGACATCATATGCGAGTCGGGAGCCGGAAGGAACTCGGTTGGGGAAAGCTGAACGGAGAAATTCCTACTTTCCCTCGAAAACGGGCTTTCTTTTTTCAAGAAAGGCTTTTTTCCCTTCCCTGGAGTCGCTGCTTTCCCTTACCTCGGCAAGAAGGGACTTTACGATCTCTTCGCTTTTTTTCGAAAGCGGGTTTTCCTCTTCCCAGATGTTTATCATCTTCTTCATCGACATCACGGAAAGGGGGGCGTTTTCGCTTATCCCCCGGGCAAGGGCGTAGGTGAACTCCTCAAGCCGGTCTCTTCCCACGACATGGTCGACGAGGCCTTTTTCAAGCGCTCTTCGGGCGCCGACTGGATTTCCGGTGAAAAACAGTTCCCTCGTGAACCCGGGACCCACCAGGTTCAGGAACTGTCTTATTCCGCCGTAATGATAGGCGACTCCCAGCTTTGCGGGCGGGATCGCCAGTTTCACGTCGTCGGCGCATACTCTCAGGTCGCAGGTCGCCGCAAGCTCGAGGCCCGCCCCGAAGGCATGGCCGTTTATCATCGCTATCACCGGGAGGGGGCAGGACTTGACCGCCCGCATGGCTTCGGTCAGGGGATGGCCGTTTTCTATCGCGGTTTCTTCCTCGGATATTGCGGTTATGTCGTATCCTGAGCAGAAAGCCCTGTCGCCGCTTCCCCTTATGACGACGCATCTGGTTTCGGCGGTTTTTCCCAGCCTTGAAAATTCCCCGGTTAGGAGTCTCAGGATTTCCGGGGTAAGGGAGTTTCTTTTCCCGGGGCGATTGATCGTAAGAGTGCAGATCGCACCCTCGGTCTTCACGAGAATTTCTTTGTATCCGGCCATGGCGAAATTATATATTACTGAGGCTTGGTGTCTAAGAGGGAAGTGGGAGACGGGATTTTAGCGTGCTTAATTTATGTAGAATTAGCGGTTTGCTCGAATATTTTGCGCATGCGCCCAACTGCACTCAGGAGGTTTCTTAAAGTCTTTGAGACATATTTTCCACAAGATCTCCGGGTTGTTTTTTAATGTCGGCGCAACTATATTATTTCAGAAAATCCGCTCAGATTCATTGATTATGTTTTCCTTGATGCGCGGATTAAGTCCTTCTCGCGTCGCTACATCCACTTTGCGCCCCAAGTTGTCTTCAAGGAAATGCTTTACTCCAACCAGATCCAACAGACTGAAGCGGAATCCGGGTTCAACATCTATAAAAACATCTATGCCGCTTGACGAAGTATTTTGGTCTCGAACAGCCGAACCAAAGAGAGAAATGGATTTCACTCCCATGTCGCGCAACAGTTTTTCCAGAGACAGAACCTGTTTATGGATATCCGCTTTTGTCAGGGGTTTCGCGGAATGCGTACCGGTTGACGCACTGTCCCGTTTTACCATCAGTCGCAGCGCTTCGCGCACCACTTCGCTTGCGTTGTTGTAAAGTCCAGATGAAACTTTTTCCCGGATGAATTCTTCCAGCTTAGGTGTCAGCGAAACATTCATCAGTCTGTACCCGTACAATAAAACTAATGCGATAGCAAAGTTTATCAATTTCTGTTACAAGATTGGACTTCTTTGCTTATTCCCCCAAGGACGAGACGTTGGGACAGATCTACGCGCCCTGCGGGTTTCTGCGGCGGCCGTTCACAGCCGTTTCAATTGAGGCAACCGGTGTTTTCCTGACTCCCGGCGGTGCCCGTGCAGCGGTTTGCGTGTATACTTGCCGGGGGAGGGGGTTATGAAAGAAACCAAGCCGTCGCATGAACAGATACTCAGGGTGCTGTTTCTCTGCACGGGAAACTCGGCCCGTTCGATCATTGCCGAATCCCTCTTGAATTACGGCGGCGACGGACGGTTTGTCGGCTACAGCGCAGGCAGCGGTCCCCGGGGAGAAGTGCATCCTCACGCTCTTGAGCTTCTGCTCAGTCGGGGGCACGACATTGAAAACCTGCGTTCAAAGTCCTGGGATGAGTTCGAGGAGGCGGATGCTCCTTCCATGGATTTTGTCTTTACGGTGTGCGACAACGCGGCTAACGAACCCTGTCCCGTGTGGCCGGGCAGCCCGGTGACGGCTCACTGGGGTCTTGCGGACCCCGCAGGCGCCGGGGGAACTGAAACCGGGTAGCGCGAAGCTTTCGAGAAAACCTACGAGCTGCTGAAGGAGCGTATCGCCGAGTTTCTGGTCCTTCCATTCGACTCGCTTGACAGCACGGGGCTTCGTGGGAAACTTGAAGAGATAGGGCGCCGCGGGTCCGGAACGGGCAGAGAGTAGCGGCCTGCGCCCGAAGCGTTTCCGGGCGACCGCGGGAAGAGACCTTGATTGTTCCGGCTCTCAGCGCGGAGCCGCATTTTTAAGATGACGAAACGAAAAACCCTGTACCTGGCCAATCCCTACGGCTTTTCCGCGCAGCAGCGCCGGGGCCCCCTGGCGGTCCTTGTCGAGGTGCTGGAATCAATGGGAGCCGAGGTATGGGAGCCGTTTTCCCGGAACAATCAGGTTGACAAGGCCACCGCCGGCTGGGCCTACAGGGTCGGGCAGGCGGACCTCGGGGACGTGCGCGAGGCCGACGGACTGTTCGCGGTCGTAAACGGATGTCCGCCGGACGAAGGGGTCATGGTGGAGCTGGGAATGGCGATCGCCTGGGAGAAGCCGGTGTTCCTCTTCCGGGACGACTTCCGCAGATGCACCGACAGCGAGGTCTATCCGCTGAACCTGATGCTGTTTGCCGGCATGCCCGAGAAGGGCTGGGAAGCTTACCTGTACGGTTCGGTGGAGGAGATAGCCGACCCGGACAAGGCGCTTTCGAGATGGCTTAGGGATGCGGACTGATTCCGGTTCTCCCCTCGGGACCGGGTCACGGAGGATCTACCGCTCCGCTATCCTCAGGACCCTGGCTCCCCTTCCTGTTCCCCTTTTCATTTCCGAAAGCGCCGCGTTTGCCTCTTCGAGCCCGTACTCGGTGACTTCAGCCTCTATTCCCAGGGCGGACGCGACCGAAAGAAAGCCGGCGACATCCTCCCTCGTGACGTTCGCCGCGCTCTTTATCTCTTTTTCGAACCAGAGGTGCGACTGGTAGTCGAGACTCAGCAGGGAGTCGATGTCGGAGTTCTCCTTGCTTATGGCGTTTACGACCAGTTTCCCCCCGGCGGCAAGGTTCTCAAGCGAGCGCAGAACGGGTTTCCACGCCGGAGTGGTGTCGATGATGGCTGAAAGCCGCCTGGGAGAGCGCTCTTCAATTCCGCCCGACCAGGATGCCTCAAGCTCCATGGCGAACATCCTTTCCCTCTCTCCTCTCGCGAATACGAACACCTCGCTCAGGGGATATGAGTGACGGAGAAGCTGTATGACGAGATGCGCCGAAGCCCCGAATCCCATGAGCCCCACAGGGTCGCCGTCCGTTATTCCGCAGAGCCTGACGCACCGGTAGCCTATAGCTCCTGCGCACAGAAAAGGGGCCGTCTTCACCGGGTCCATTCCCTCCGGTATGTGGTGAACGAAGTCCGCGTCGGCGACCATGAATTCGGCGAACCCCCCGTCCCTGTCCCTGCCGGTGGCGATGAAGTCATGGCAGAGGTTCTCCCGTCCGCCGGCGCAGAGGGAGCATTTTCCGCAGGCTCCTCCTATCCACGCGACTCCGACCATGTCGCCCGCGTCGAAATTTTCCGCGCCCGGGCCGCTTTCACTGACCACCCCCACGGCCTGGTGTCCCGGGACAACCGGAAGAGACGGGGGAATCACCCTTCCTTCCGCCTCGTCCATGTCGGTGCGGCAGACCCCGCAGGCCAGAACGCGTACCAGGACTTCTCCCTCGGCGGGTTCCGGCGCGGGAATTTCGAGCAGTTCAAGAGGAGCGTCGTTTTCAGAAAGGTCGCACGCGCCTCTCAGGACCATTGCCTTCATCACGCTACCAAGTATAACACGCATGCATGGCGGGGAGTTGAATAAGTCGGAACGGTTGCGGTCCAGGTGCGGAGGGGA